>OY821663.2:0-2338062 GCA_963555975.3 Dehalococcoidia bacterium | reverse complement strand
CCAATAGTGGCGCGTCTCGTCCAGCTTCACGGTAGTGCGCATTCGCTCCACGCTCGCAGGGCGGCCGTGGCCGTAGGCCAGAACCAGCGTCGCGCTCTGCCCGGCCGAGAGCCTGAAGTTGGAGTGGGCGCCGCCCTCGTCGATGGTAAGCGGCACGCTTGCCAGCAGCGTCATGGTCTGGCGACCGCCGCGCGCCTCCACCGCCATGTTGTCCCGCAACATGCGAAAGTCCGGCACAGAGCGGCCGTAGTCGTGGCGAGGCTCAAACTCGCATCGCATCTCAACCTCCCCGTACAGGCAAGTGACGAGGCGATGTATCTCGTGCGCGGGCTCCGGCGGCGTCTCCGGGTTGCCATCCTCACTCACGGGCATGAAGTCCGTGACGGACACGCGGCCGCTCTCCGTGCGGAAGGTGGTCTCCAGGACGTTGGTGTCGGGCAGGTACTGCTGGCGGGTCTCCAGCGCCTCGCCCGCGGGAGCGATCTTGAAGCGGCCTCCCACCTTCCTGTCCAGGATGGCGGCGAACACGCTGGGGGAGTCGAAGCGCGGGAAGCAACACCAGTCGATCGAGCCGTCGGTCCCGACGAGCGCTGCGGAGGACATGTCGCCTATTAGTCCGTATGGGAACATACGCGGTGAGTGGGCCGGGGCTTGCGCCGAATGTGAGTGAGTGTATCACCGATTCCGTGTAGTTCGCAACACGAACGGACGCGCGGCACACTCGCCGCGAGATAGGCCGCGGTTGCCGCACGGGGTTGCGGATGGTACATTCGAGTGGGAGGTGCAGGTGTGACCACGGAGCTGGAGCGCGCCAGGGAGAGGCTGTTCATGGGCCTCCGCAAGCAGGCCAGGTGGAAGGTTGCGCTGGACGCGATGGCGCGCGTGCCTCGCGAGCGGTTCGTCCCCAGCCAGCTCCGACACCTGAGCTACGAGGACTACCCGCTGCCCATCGGCGAGGGCCAGACCATCTCCCAGCCGTACATCGTTGCGCTGATGACGCACGCGCTGGATGTCCGCCCCGGTGATCGGGTGCTGGAACTGGGCACGGGCAGCGGCTACCAGGCGGCGATCCTCTCGCTGCTGGCGCGCAGGGTCTATACCGTCGAGCGCGTGCCGTCGCTGGCGGAACGCGCCGCGTCCCTGCTGCAATCGCTGGGCTACTGCAACGTGGAGGTGCACGCGGCGGGCAGCGAGCTCGGCCTGCCTGAGCACGCGCCCTACGACGCCATCGTGGTCACGGCGGCTGCGCCCCGGCTGCCCGAGTCACTGATGGAGCAACTGGCGGTTGGCGGCCGGCTGGTGATCCCGGTCGGGTCTCAGGATCAGCAGTGGCTGATGAAGGTGACTCGAAAGAAGGGCGGCTACGCCACCAGCAGCCTGGGGCCGTGCCGGTTCGTGCCGCTCCTGGGCAAGGGCGCGTGGCCGCAGGGGTGAGGGGATACAAGACCCCGCTCAGAGCCTGCCCCGTACTTGATACGGGGGTGAGCCTGTCGAACCAGAGCGGAGAGGCCACGACTGCCGGCCATCCGCCCGCCCTTCGACAAGCTCAGGACGAGCGGTCATACTCACCCCGCTCATAGCCTGCCCCGTACTTGATACGGGGGTGAGCGGGTTTTACGTGTACGGTATCGAGCTATCCGAAAGTCCAGCTTCGGGCGGCTCGTCAGAGTTGCGCGTCCCTTCTCAAGTCTTCTGCGAGAAAGTCTATGTCCGCCAGGGAAGGAAAGCGAAAAGAGAACTTCGTGTTATTGTCCCGATGTGTAACGGCAAAGTCGCCGTGACCGATGATGTCCATGCCGATCAGCACGTCCGCAGCGCCCAACTCGCCCTGTGTCACGCGAAGCGCAGGGAATTCGACCGCATTGGGCAGCGCTATGTTGACCAGGAACGCCTCGACGTTCTGAGTTCCGCCGGCGTGTCTGACCCTCTGGTAACCTATGGATGTCAGCCCAAGCGCCGCTACTACCCTGGCTGAGATCACGCTGTTGGTAGCTCCCGTATCCCAAATGGCTATGAACTCCAGAGTCGTGGGCTGCGGGCCGCCGCCGGAAGGATCCCGCGCCTTGGAGACGCTGCACTTGCTCTCAAGGACATTGACGCGCCCGGGGCTTGCCACCGTGAAACTGAAAGATCGCGCGGGGCGCATCAGCCCGGCGCCACGTGCGAGAGGATGGTCACCGTGTATGCCTCGTCGCCCTCGCTTACTCGCTGAACCATGAAGGTGCCCGGCTCGTGCGACTTGCCAGTCTCCGTGACCGCGGCAAGTTCCGAGTCAAACACTCCGATAACCTTGCAGTCCTTGATGGCTATGACCTTCCCGTCATATCGCTCAACCAAGGCGTCCTGGTTGGCGAGATACCATTCGAATTCATCCAGCAAGCTGTTGCCCATGCCGTGGGCCTCCCTTCCGGGCTACCCCTTCACTCGGTTGGCGCACTTCCACGCCCGCAATGGAATCTGAGTCGATTTTACTCCTCCACTAGTGTCGGGACAACCCTTTCGCAACGAATGGCGTATCGGGCGCCCGCCCTTCGACAAGCTCAGGATGAGCGGCCAAGCGACGCCCTCAAGCGCGCTCACACCGCAACATCAACCACCAGGGGCACGTGGTCGCCGAGGCCGGAGCCGCACCAGTCCTCGTATGAACCGACCTCCATCTCGCGAATCCTGCGGCTCCAAGTACGAGGCAGGAACACGTAGTCGATGTGGTAGGTCGGCCCGTCCTTCCTCCTGTCTCGCCAGTAGATAGTAGGCGCGCTCTCGCTGCCCTGCCGTTCGTTCCGGGACTCGTGGTAGGCGCTGACAAGGCCGTAGCCGCTGAGAATGTCGACGGCGTCGGCGTGGTTTACCGGCCAGCCCGGCCTGTCCCAGTAAACGTTGTTGTTGAAGTCACCGGCGACGACCGATGGAGAGGCGGTCAGAAACGCCCTGTATCGATCCAGCGCCAACCGGAGCGGGCCCGCTTGATCCTTCCGCGTGACGCCGCCGCTGAAGTTCTGCGCCCAGACTGCCAGCAGGTTGAACGCAACCGGCCCCGTGACCTTGACGGGCGCGATGTAGTGAAGCGAAGGGTCGTACTCCTCCGCCAGGGCCACGCGGAAGCCGTTGAAAGCCAGCGCCGCCAGGCCCTTGTTCGGGTTGTCGCCGACCCATACCACGCCGGCCTCAGCCTCCGACAGGTCGGACTTCCGCAAGAGCCGCTCCGGCTCCGCGCACTCGCAGATGATAGCCACGTCCGGCTTCAGGGAGCGCAGCGCGTCGAGCTTCCCGTGCAGCGCCATGTTGCAGTTCCAGGCTACGAGTCTCATAGGCTATGAACTGTTCCGTTCGAGTGAATCATCGGGAGCATTTGCCCTTTTGTCAACAGTCGCATCGATGATAGTCCGGGAAGTGGTTATAAGTTAGGTGAAGATGCTTTGGCGCGGCCTTGGTATCGCCGAGCTAGTGTCTTCAGGCGGCAGGCCGGGGGTGCCTTGGCGTTCGTATAGCCGATGCTACCCCTGGCTCCGTCCAGCCCCACCATCTTTGGCAAGGCAATGGTTCGAATCGGACACCTCGCTACTCCGCCGTCACGCCCAGCCGCTCCTGAAAGGCCGCCGCGCCCTTCGGCGTGACCGACACCAGCCGCGGAAGCGAGGCCTGGCTGTAGCCTGGCCCTGGCCTGCACATCTGCGACCGGCCTGGCGGTGACGGCTGTGGTCGTACCGCTGCAAGGAGATGCGCAGGGTGTAGGGGGGCGGGCGGGGGCGCGCTAGGATGACCTCCCCCTCAGCGCGGGGGAGTAGGCTATCCCGCCCGCTCGTCCTGAGCTTGTCGAAGGGCGGGCTGGAGCAGGGCCGCCCTAAACCGTCATTGCGGCCCGTTAGGCTGCGCTCAGGGTAGACTTCAGCCGCAATCCAGGGAGTGGGTGTGTAGACTGGCGGAGGCCATAGATTCTTCGACTCCGCTGCGCTCCGCTCAGAATGACAACTGTTGGCGCCCGCTTTGGTTCGACAGGCTCACCCCTGTATCAGGTACGGGACAGGCGCTGAAGAACTGCCCGCCCTTCGCCAAACTTATAGCGAACGGAGGGTAGCCCCCTACTTTCAATCAACTGTCCGGTATGCGGCCGGAGGCCATCAGCCACATCCGCGCGATCTCCGGCCCCATGAACTTGAACCTGCCGCGCAGCTCTCGCTGTAGTGTCGCCAGGTCATCGCCGGGCAGCGCTCGATAGAACCAGTTGCAGAACCCGCCGTGCTCGCGTTGCAACTCCTGCACGACGCGGGCGTTGGAGATGCACGCCTCGATCTTCATGCGGTTGCGGATGATGGCCGCGTCCTGGAGCAGCCGCTCCACGTCCGGCGGCTCCATCGCGGCCACGGCGTCTATGCGCCAGCCGTGGAAGGCGTTGCGGAAGGCGTCTCGCTTGGTGAGGATCATGTGCCAGTTCAGGCCGGCCTGGAACACCTGGAGACTCATGATCTCGAAGAGGGCGTTATCGTCCTCGGTGGGCTTGCCCCACACCTCGCGGGCGTACCACTCGCGGAGGGGGTCGCCCTGCGCCCACATCTCGATTTCGCTGCGAGCCTCGTCCTGCGATGCCATTGCGGCCTCCTCTGCGGCTTCTCGGGCGGCGGCGAGACCGTGCTCGATTGGCGGCCGCCCCCGCTCCATGATACCGCAAGTGCGCGGGTGCGTCACGGTCGGCTGCGGCCTGCACGCGCTCTCCTGCGGTTGCCGCAGCGAGCGCCAACGGCTATAATCGGCGGCGGGCGCATTCGTGCGTTGCCACAACCCATCGGAGCAAGCCATGAAGGTCTACTGGAGAGAGCACAGGACAGGCCAACGCCTCATCCTCGACGCCGAAGACGGCCGACAGGAGGAGGTCGGCGGCGTCCGCCGCACGCCACGCGGCTTCGACGCCCTCGCCAGAACTCTCGGATACGATCCCGGCCGCGCCCAGAAGGGCTTTGCCACCATAGAGGAGGCCAAGGCGTTCGTGGAAGGGTTCGAGCCGTGGGACATCTTCGTGGGCAACACGCCGGTGGAGTTCGACCGGGAGCTGCACCCGATGCCGCCTGAGGCCGGCGCCTAGCAGGCGGCCGCGGCGGCCCGCCTTATCCCCACTGACGGGAGGTCGAAATGCCCCTGTTCACCGACGGGGAGGTCCGCGTTTACAAAACCTCCTGCGGCCCGTTCGACAACAACGCCTACCTCCTGGTGTGCACCCGCACAGGCGAGGGCGTCATCATCGACGCCCCGGCGGAGCCTGGGCAGGTCTTGGAGGAGGCCGCCGGCGTCAACGTGCGCGCCATCCTCATCACTCACAATCACGCCGACCACCTGGCCAGCCTGGCTGAGATGGCGGAGGCCACCGGCGCCGTAGTCCACTGCCACGCCGCAGACGCAGACCGGCTGCCGATTCCGGCCGGCCGACTGGTCGAGGACGGCGACTTGATCTCGGCCGGCTCAATCGAGCTGAGGGCGGTCTACACGCCAGGCCACACCCCCGGCTCCACGTGCTACGTGATGGGCAACCACCTCTTCTCCGGCGACACACTGTTCCCCGGCGGGCCGGGGCGCAGCCGCACACCGGAAAACCTGCGCCAGATAATCGAGAACATCACCGGCAGGCTCTTCACCCTCCCGGACGACACGCTCTTGCTGCCGGGCCACGGCGCGGACGGCGTGCTGGGCGCGTCGAAGGAAGATTACCGCGTGTTCGCCGGCCGCAGCCACCCGCCCGACCTGTGCGGCGACGTGCAGTGGCTGGAGAGCTGAGGAGGCTCATCTATGGACGCACCGCAGACCATGCAGGTGGAGACTGTACAGGGCAATGACCTGGTCTACCTGACCCTCTACCCCCAGGACTACGACCCATCGCTGTCGTACCCACTCATAGTCATGCTGCACGGCTTCGGCGCAAACATGTACGATCTCGCCAGCCTCTCCCGCGTCATCGGCACGACGGGCTACATCTACGTGTGCCCCAACGCGCCCATCACCGTCCAGCTGGAGCCTCGCATGGTCGGCTTTGCGTGGTCGGAGCCGGGCAGCAACGACCCGCAGCAACTGGACAACGCCGAGAACCGGCTGAACGGCACGCTCCAGGAGGTGATGGAGCGGCACGGCGTCGAGCCTGGCCGGGTTCTGCTGCTGGGGTTCTCGCAGGGAGGCAGCATGACGTATCGCTGCGGCTTGGGGCGGCCCGACCTGTTCGCGGGGCTGGTGGCGCTAAGCTGCTCGATTCGAGACCAGGACGGGATGAGGGAGCGGCTGCCCGCGGAGCGCACTCAGCCCATCTTCATCGCCCACGGCACGTACGACAACATCGAGAGGGCG
Organism: Dehalococcoidia bacterium; assembly: GCA_963555975.3. GTDB lineage: Bacteria > Chloroflexota > Dehalococcoidia > Lucifugimonadales > UBA2985 > JAPPHY01. The sequence goes on along the minus strand of OY821663.2, from coordinate 2,331,738 downwards.
GAAAGCTCGCGGGACTTCCTGCTCATCGAGGGGTACGACCCCTCATACCACGAGTACAACATGGGACACGAGATAAGCCGTGAGGTCATTGAGGATCTGGTTCCCTGGATCCACGAGACGCTGCCTCCGCTGCGGCCGGACTCAATCCCTGGTTCCGGTCTGATACTCCCCTAGTAGAGCGCCGCCGCGGTATGGAGACGTGGCCTCCCAAGTCGGGATAGCCCGGACAGCCCAAAGAGGTCATGGTGAGAGCGAGCACAGACTACGAGATAGCAGCGCCAAGCTGTCCGTCATGCGAAACCTTGATGGTTCGCCGGACGAACAGGAGAACCGGGGGCGCTTTCTGGGGTTGCCGGAGTTTCCCCGCCTGCCGAGGGACGCGTGACATAGATGCCGAGTGGGTGTTGCCCCATCTCCGCCTTGCGCCTCAAGTGCCAACGAAAGTCGAATTCCCCGGACTTGCGACCGCGGTGAAGGAAGTCAATGAACTGTGCAAGGCCGCGCCGGCGCAGGGCGAAAGGCGATCCATCCGAAGTGAAATCGTGGAACTTTTGGGGAGCTTTCTGGGAGCCGTTGTGTTTGCAATCGGCGCGGCGTTTATAGTCATCGTGGTTGGGATCTACGCCTTTGCGGCGCTGGCTAGTCCCTTCCTTCTAGTCCTTATGTTGCTGGCCTTGGCAGATGAAGACAGGAAGCGTCGGCGCTGGCGCAGGGGCAGTCGCAGGCGATACCGCATGTACTGAGCGCAGGCTGGCGGCAGCCCCTACACCACCACCAGAGGCTCATCCTCCGTGATGATGCGCGTCTCCGACTCTATCGCCTCACGCAGGTGCCGCGCCAGCGCGAACATCCCAGCGTGCGCCTGCCCGTCGTAGGAGCGCAGCGAGTCGCAGCCGCGCTCGCGCAATCGGTGGTCGATTTCGTCCGCCGTCATCGCAAGCGGGTTTGGCCCCAGGGTCGCCACGTTGAACCCCCAGTCGAACGAGAACGAGGGTATCATGGCGTGGTACGGATAGACGCCGGGGAAGACGCTGCGCAGCGTGCTTGCGATGGCTGCGAAGGCGTCCAGGTTGCCCGTCATAAGCTGCTCCGACTGCACGGCCACCACGCCGCCGGGGTTGAGCCTGCGCCGCAGCAGGTCGTAGAAGTTCTGCGTGTAGAGCGCGCCGGCCGGCCCGGCCTCCTGCGGGTCCGGCAGGTCTATCAGAATGACGTCGTAGGCGCGAGGCGTGTCCTCCAGGTACTTGCGAGCGTCTGCGAAATGCAGCTCCAGTCGCGGGTCGTCGAACGCGCCCCTGTGGTGGTTGGGCAGGAAGCGGCGGCAGATGTCGACGACCTCGCCGTCCAGGTCAACCATCACCGCCGACTTGACCGAGCGGTGCGCCAGCGCCTCACGCAACGTCGCGCCCTCGCCGCCGCCCGCGATGAACACGGATTCAGGGTTGGGATGCGTGACCATTGCGGGGTGCACCAGCGCCTCGTGGTACACGAACTCATCGGCCTCTGACGACTGTGTCTTGCCGTCCAGCACCAGCGCCCGCCCAAAGTCGAGCGTGTCCAGCACCTCCACCTGCTGGTAGCGGGTCCTGCCTGCGAACAGCCGCTCGCGGACGCCTATGTACTGGACAAGGTTGGGCGTCAGGTACTCCTGGAACCAGGAGCGCGGGCTGTGCTCCATGTCTAACTCAAGGGCACTATCGGGCCGGCGCCCCGGCCAACTCCGGCAGGACGCCGCGCTCGATTTCGGTGATGGAGTGTTCGCCGCTCTCCAGGCTGCGCACGATGAGCGCGGCCGCGTCGCGCGGCCTGAACCCTTCGCCGCAGGTGAAGATGTCCACGGCGGCGTAGCCGAACTCCGGCCACGTGTGGATGCAAAGGTGCGATTCCGCTATGGCGACCACGCCGGTCACGCCCTGCGGGCTGAACTGGTGGAACGACTCGCCGATGATGGTGGCGCCTGTCTCCCGCGCCGCTTCCTTGAGCGCGTTCCGAACGAAGGGCAGGTCGTCCAAGAGCTCAGGGTTGCAGCTCTTGAGCTCCACCAGCAGATGAGTACCTAGCGCATTCAATCACCCGCCCTCCCGTTTGAGTTTCGCAGAGTCATTACTATATCCGCAATGCGTTGCTCGTTCAATACCGGCTCCGCATTCCCGCGGCTGCCGGTTTCGCAGGACACACAGAACCCGCTGAATCCCGAAAGGGCGCAGCGGGTTGATGTGTGGAATCGTCGTCAGGTCGCCGGCGGGCGGTCTTGGCCGCTCCGCCGGGCTATGCGGTGGGCCGGACTAGTGGCCCCCGCAGGCGCCGCCTCCTCCGCAGCCGCACCCTCCGCCACCACCGCCGCAGCCGCCGCCGGTTCCGCCGCAGGCGCAGCCGCCGGTCTGGATGTTCGGGTTGTTGATGATGAACCCGCTCCGCATCAGCCCGTCCATGTAGTCGATCTCAGCGCCCTCCATGAGGGGCGCGCTGTCCGGGTCGATGAGGATCTGCACGCCGCCGCTATGCACGACGGTGTCGTCGCTCTTGGCGTCCTTTTCCAGCGCCAGCATGTACTGGGCGCCGCCGTGCGGGCCTGGCATCAGGACGACGCGCAAAGAGGAGCTCTCCTCTCCCTGTTCAACCAGGATCTCTTTCAGTTTCTCGGAGGCTAGAGGGCTAATGGTAATCATACCCGCTCCTTTCGGTCCTGGGGTCGGCGAAAGCGAAGCTTGCGCTGCCGCCGCGTGCAACTGGACAGCTATCATACCACTGCTGCGCCAGGCCGTCAACCTGCCGAGTTGCCTCATAATAAATGTTACCGAGTGGGGTATCGTTGCTTCAAAAATCGTGTTACCGGGAGGAAGCATGAGAAGGAGCAGCGTGAAGGAGTACATAGAGAAGATGCAGGAGAGGTATCGAGTGGCGGGGCGAGCCGAACGAGGCAGTCTGCTGGACGAGATAGAGGCCGTTACCGGCTACCACAGGAAGTCGGCCACGCGGCTGATGGCTCGCCGCGTGGATGTGAGGATCAAGCGCAAGGGGCGAGGGCGGCCGAGTGTGTACGGGCCTGAGGCGGTGTCGGCGCTGCGCCAGGTGTGGGAGATGAGCGACCGGCTGTGCGGGAAGCGCCTGGCTCCCTTCATGGGGGAGCTGGCAGCCCGCCTACAGGCGTGGGAGGCGTTGGTAGTCTCTCAAGACATCGTGGAGCAGCTGAACGGCATGAGCGCATCCACCATAGACCGGTTGATGAAGCCTTACAGGGTCAGGGGCTTGCGGCGACCCTGGACCAGCGGCAAGTCGTCCGGCAGCCAGCTCAAGGCGGCCATCCCCATCCGCACCTTCGGCGAGTGGGGCGACCCGCCGCCCGGGTTCCTGGAGGTCGACCTGGTAGCCCATTGCGGCGAGAGCACGGAGGGGTTCTACCTGAACACTCTGACCTGCGTGGACATCGCCACAGGCTGGGTGCACTGCCGGGCGGTGTGGGGCAAGGGCCAGGATCGTGTAACCGCCGCCATGCACGAGATGGCTCGCGCCCTGCCATTCGCCGTAAGAGACATCCACGCCGACAATGGCGGCGAGTTCATCAACCACAAGCTCTTCTCCTACTGCCAGGAACGGGGCATCCAGTTGAGTCGCTCCCGACCCTACAAGAAGAACGACAACGCCCACGTGGAGCAGAAGAACTGGGCGGCCGTGAGACGGCACGTGGGCTACGACCGCTACTCCAGCCGGGTCGCCTTGGAGCGACTCCAGGAGGTCCACCGGCTGGCCGGCCTCCTCCACAACTTCTTCCTTCCTACCATGAAGCTCCAGCGCAAGACCCGTCACGGCGCCCGCGTGCACAAGGTGTTCGACACTCCCAGGACGCCCTACCAGAGGCTTCTGGAACTCGACGCGCTCTCAGATGAGCAGAGGGACAGCCTCCAGCGACTATACCGGTCGCTCAACCCCGTGTCGCTTCGCAACCAGCTGAACAATGCCCTGGAGGAGTTGTGGGCCGCGGCGGACCCACACCCCGACAACCACCACCCTCCCGGTAACATCAATTATGAGGCAACGACCACCGCCCGGTAACACCTTGATTTGACGCAACACGCCTGCGCGCGAGGCGGCGGCTCGGCGAGGGCGCGGGCGGCAGGCAGTCACGGCCGCCCGCGTACGACCGGAATGTAGCTGCGCCGCAGTTCCTTCCTCCGTCATTGCTGCGAGAGCAGGAATCTATCACCCGGTGGGGTGTGGACGGCGGCGCATCGCACACCACCCCGCCCACTGGATTGCGGCTTCCGCCGCAATGGCGGTGAGGGTAGGCGGCATACCGTATCCCGCTCGTCCTGGCCTGTCCAAGGGCGGGCGCGTGGGCGTCACTGCCCTACAGACACCGGCTACGGGCCGGATCCTTGACAGCCTGGCATGACGCGCATAGCGTAAGCGGAGAAAGTAGATAGATTGCACGAGTGCTCTAACGGGACTGGGGTTAACGATAATGCGATTCGCCATTGTCATTCACCACGAGGACGATACCAGCTACGGGGTCACCGTCCCCGACCTTCCTGGGTGCTTCTCCGGCGGACGCACGCCGGAGGAGGCGTTCGCAAACGCGCACGAGGCCATTCTCCTGCATATCGAGGGCATGGCGGCCGACAGGGAACCGCTCCCCGAACCCGCTGCGCTTGAGGCGCACCTTGACAACGAGGACTATCAAGGCGGCGTCTGGGGCCTCCTAGACGTGGATATTGACGCCATCCCGGACAGGGCCGTCCGCGTCAACATTACCGTGCCTTCCAGGCTGCTCGCCACCATCGACCGGTGGGCCGGCGAGGAAAGCGAGTCCCGTTCAGGTTTCCTCACCAAGGCCGCCATCGAACACATCCGCGCCAGGACGGCGCGGATGCCATAGCACGGCTGCCGTAGCCCGCGGCCGCCTCCGGCCGGCAGGCCGCAAGGGCTGTTGGTGAACTGCCCGCATACGACCGGAATGTAGCTGCGCCGCAGTTCCTTCCTCCGTCATTCCTGCGAAAGCAGGAATCTATCACCTGGTGGGGCGTGGGCTGCGGTGTATCGCACACCACCCCGCCCACTGGATTGCGGCTTCCGCCGCAATGACGGTGAGGTGCGCGCGACCGTCACTGCCCCAGCGACACCGGACACGGCCCGGCCTGTAGCTCACGCACCCGCCGCTCCAGCGCGATGTCGCTCTCGTCCAGGCAGGCGGCGAGAGCAAGGGCGATAAGCGCCGCAGCGCCCGCCCCAACCGCAAGTCGAACGGCGCTCAGTCGGCGCCTCGTCATGACTACCTATTCCCCCGCTTTTGCGCTACACTCTCCGTACGGAGCATTGGGACACAGGAATGAGCGGCAACATAATACTAACGGGGTTCTCAGGCACGGGCAAGTCCAGCGTGGGCCGCGCTCTGGCGGAGCTTCAGGGCTGGGAGCTGTGGGACACGGACGAAGAGATCGTGCGCGTCTCCGGCAAGTCCGTCGCGGAGATTTTCGAGGAGGACGGCGAGGCGGCCTTTCGATACCTGGAGAAGGAGGCCGTCGCCTTGGCCTGCGCCGAATCGAACGTGGTGATTGCGACCGGCGGCGGCGCCATCGTCGATCCCGACAACTACGCGGCAATGGCAGCATCGGGCGTCATCGTGTGCCTGGACGCCGCGCCGGAGACCATCGTCGCGCGGCTCACCGCGCAGCCGTCCGAGGGCGACGACGCGCCGGAGGAGCGGCCGATGCTGACCGGCGCAGACCCAATCCAGCGTGTGCAGGAGCTGAAGGCGGAGCGCCAGGCGCGCTACGATCTGGCCGACTTCACGCTGAACACCGACGGCCTGAGCGTGGACGAGGCGGCCCGCGAGACGCTGCGACTGTGGCAAGAGAGAACGGAGGTTGACCATGAGTAACGCGAATTCAGGCGCGCCGGCGTTCGTGGTGCGCGCGCCGTCCGCCACATACCCCGTGTACGTGGAGTGGGGCGCGCTCGACCGACTCGGCGAGCGCATCATCGAGGCGGGCCTGCGCGGCCCCGTGTTCGTCGTCACCGACTCCACCGTCGCCTGGCTGTACGCGGGCCGCGCGGAGGCGTCGCTGAGCGCGGCGGGGCTGGAGTCGCACTTCTATACCGTGCCCGCGGGCGAGGCCAGCAAGAGCCTGGCGAACGCCGGCGAGCTGTACGAGTGGCTGGCGTCGCATCACTGCGAGCGCGGCAGCACGATAGTTGCGCTGGGCGGCGGCATGGTCGGCGACCTGGCGGGGTTCGCGGCTGCCACGTTCCTGCGCGGCGTCGCGGTGGTGCAGGCGCCAACGTCGCTCGCCTCAATGGTCGACGCCTCAATCGGCGGCAAGACGGCGGTGAACCTGCCCGCAGGCAAGAACCTGGTGGGCGCGTTTTACCAGCCGCGCATGGTGTCGGCAGACCTGGCTACGCTACGGTCGCAGTCGGCGCGGGAGCTGGCGTCCGGCTGGGCCGAGGCCATCAAGCACGGCCTCATACTCGACCCGTCGCTCTATCGGCTGTTTGAGGAGCGCGTGGAAGACCTGCTGGACCTGGAGCCGGAGATTACGGAGGAAGTCGTGCGCCGCAGCATGGCAATCAAAGGCCAAATCGTGCAGGAGGACGAGCGGGAGACGCTGGGCCGCCGCACGCTGCTCAACTACGGCCACACCATAGGCCACGGGCTGGAGGCCGCCACGGAGTACGAATCGCTGCTGCACGGCGAGGCGGTCTCGGTTGGCATGGCCGCGGTGGGTGAGATTGCGCGGAGCATGGGCCTGCTGCCGGGCGATGAGGTCGAGCGATACGTGCGCGTGCTGCGGGGCTTCGGGCTGCCGGTGGCCGCGCCCGGCGTGGACGCAGACGCGGTGCTGGCGGCTATGAAGATGGACAAGAAGACGGCCGGCCGGCGAATAAACTGGGTGCTGCTGGAGGGCATAGGCCGGGCGGTGGTGCGCCCGGACGTGCCGGACGAACTGGCGGAGGCGACGGTGCGTGCGGTGTGCAGCGGGGAGGGTTAGGCTGACCGAATTCAATGGGTTGTCAATCCTCTTGCTCAGGTAGTAGACTGGACTCCCCAAACAGAGAGAAGAACCGACACGGGAGACTTCGAGTCAGGGGGAATCATGTACCTCTACATGGTCGTATTCGACGAGGCGCTCTCCGAAGATGGCGAGATGCTCCAGACGATTGCCAGAATATCAGAGGGTGAGCCTTTCAGGTTGAAGGACTGCTGCCTGCTGATGCTTACGCCGATCGACAATCCCAAGACGATCAGAGACCTTATTGGCATAGGCGAAGACTCGACGGGAGCGGTCTTCAAGCTCAATGGCTCTTACTCCGGCTTCTACGATGAGAAGCTGTGGGAGTGGTTGCGAGTCGCAAGGGAGAATCAGGTTCATGAGCGCGTCTGACAGTTCCGCCAGGGCCGATACGTTCAACGTTGAGCAACTCTCGGATGTGCGCGACCGCGTTGCGCGGATGGAAGGTCAGATGACTTCCCTGGCGACGAAGGAGGATGTGGCTGGGTTGAATGAGAAAGTCAATAACGCAGCCACGAAGACCGACGTCGCCAATGCCAAGTTTCAACTAGTTGCAACATGGACTGGCACCGCCATAACGATACTCATAGGTGTTGCGGTCATCCTGGCCGGAGTATTGAACACGGGGAGCTAGCCGACAAGGGCAGGAAGCCGCCCGGTCGCTTGCTTGGCCGTATGCCGGAGCGCATCCCCCGGGAACCTTCACCAACGCAAAGGGGGCGGGACCCTTTCGGGTCGCCGCCCCCGCTCTGCGATTGAACCCCTGGTTGGGTGGGCTCGCTAGCCTACGGGCACCGCCAGCTTGTTGCGGACTGCCGTTCGCATCTCGCGAACCTCGGTGAGGGAGGGGTACGCTCCGCCGTTGGCGTTGCGGTCGAAGAGCGTCTCGCCGTCGTGGTACACTTCAAGCCTGCCGTCGCCTACAGGTGTGAGGGTGATGGCAAGCTTGCTGCCAAACTCGCTGAAGAACTCGGTCGCTATCCAAGCGGCCTGCGGCAGGTAGCCTCAGGCAACGCAGTATGTGATCTCCAGCCTGCTGGTGTTCTCGTCCATGGCGTCACCTCCTCGCGGTGTAGTAGCCCTGCGAGGCCGCTTCGCCTGCCTGCGGCCCACGCGGCCACATTATAGTCGCATCGTGGTGCGCTGTAAAGCCGCATTTCCGAACCCGGCGGCTGCGAGGGCGTACGCGCCCCCTTCGTGCTTCGACAAGCTCAGCTCGGACGGACTGAGTAGAAGGCGACTACGCCCAGCCCTTCCGCTCGCGGCGCAATCGCGAATATAATCGCCTCGGCAGACCACCGTCCCACTCCATTCCCTTGATGAGGAGCAGCGAGCGTGACCATTCCACGCCTAAGCGTCATAGGCGTGGCAGGCATCTCGGAAATGAACTCGAGTGACGTGCCCGCGTTCACCCGCAAGACCGTATCCGGGTCATGAGCGCGCCGCCGCGGGACGTCCGGGCAGCGAACATTGCAGGAGGCAGTGCATGAGCCAGGAACCTAACGGGGAGCAGAGCGACCGAGAGGTGGGCCGCCGAGTTCGCCACGGACTGGTCATCGTCAACACCGGCGATGGCAAGGGCAAGACCACGGCCGCGCTGGGCGTGGTGTTTCGCGCGTGGGGTCGAGACTTCAACGTCCGGGTGTTCCAGTTCATCAAGAACACGGGCGCGCGGTTCGGGGAGCACCGGGCAGCGGAGCGGCTGGGCATCCCCATCGAGTCGCTTGGTGACGGCTTCACCTGGCTGTCGAAAGACATGGATCGCACGGCTGCGCTGGCGGTGGAGCAGTGGCGCCGCAGCCGGGAGGCCATCCTCAGGGGCGATGAGGACATCATCGTCCTAGACGAATTCACCTACGCCATGCACTACGGCTGGGTGCCCGTAGAGGAGGTGGTTGACGCGCTGAGGCGGCGGCCGGACACGCTGCACGTCATCATCACGGGCCGCTACGCGCCGCAGGAGCTCATCGACTGCGCCGACCTCGTCACCGAGATGCGTCTGGTCAAGCACCCATTCGAGGAGCGGGGCATCGTGGCGCAGCGCGGGATTGAGTTCTAGGGGGCTGACGACCCGCTCATGGTGAGCTTGTCGAACCAGAGCGGGACTGCCGCAGTCGCCACCCATATATGCCCGCTCAGCCCTGCGGGGCCAGGCCCTTCGACAGGCTCAGGGTGAGCGGGCAATGTCAAGCCGCTCATGGTGAACCTGTCGAAGCATGAACGGGGAGCAGCCAGCCAAGGCTGTAGCGCTCGTCCAAAGGTGGCCGAGTGGCTGCCCGCTTCCGCGGGCATAGGAGATGCTGCCCGCTACCCCATCGCTGCCAGGTCTATGATGCGCGCCTCTCGCCTGTCCCCCTCAAGCTCCAGGACGGCAACCGTGCCCGGCATCACGCGCTGGTTGGGCCACGTTGCGGAGCCGGGGTTGATGATGAGAACGCCCTGGTGCTCCTCCATGAAGCTGACGTGTGAGAAGCCGCACACCACCACGTCTACCCTCGCGCCGAACACCTGCGCCAGCGCATCCGGCAGCGAGGCGTCCGCGGGGAACCTGCTGCCAATCACGCCGGGCAGCACCTCCAGCGCGATGATGTGGGGGATGGACAGCTCATGTACAACGCCGATGGCGTGGCCTTCCGCCTCCACCACGCGGTGGTGTTCGGCCACCCGAGCGTCGCCCGCAAACTGCCGCTCTGCGCCCGTCTCCACGGCCAGCACAGGCGCGATCTCCTCCAGGTAGTCCAGGCAGGCGGGCACCAGGATGTCCCCGGCGTGGAGTATGAGAGCGACCCCTTCGAAAGCTACTTTCACGTTCGGCGAAAGCTCTGCGGAGGGGATCTGCGTATCGGCAATGAGGCCAATCTTCATGCGGGACGTCCTTTCTCTGCTGCGGTGTTGGCAGCGCGCCGGCCAAGGGCGATTCTAGTGACAGGCCGGCGCGCCGTCAACCGCGGCTCGCGCCCCGCACGACAGCGAGCGTTACTTCAGCGCCTCCACGATGCGCTCAACGTTGGCGCGGAACATGTCCAGGTACGTCTCGCCGTCGCTGCCCTCAGGCCCAAGCGAGCCGGAGTACAGCCGGACAAGCTTCACGCCCGACTCCTCGGCCACGGTCTGCGCCAGTCTCTCGCTCACCGTGGTCTCGCCGAACACCGCGGGCACCCCCTGCTTCTGCACATCCTCCACCAGCTTGATCATGTCCTCCGCGGATGGCTCAACGTCCGTTGTAATGGACAGCACCACGCCCACGATTTCGAAGCCGTACAGGTCTGCGAAGTAGCCGAAGCTGTCGTGGGAGGTCACCAGCAGCCTGCGCTCCTCCGGCACTGCTTCCACCTGCACAAGTATCCACTCGTGCAGCTCGTCAAGCATCTCCCCGTACTCCGAGGCGTTCTCGAAGTAGACGCTCGCGTTGTCGGGATCCAGGGCCGAAAGGCGGGAGGCGATGTCGTCCACCGCCAGCTTCACGCGCAGCGGGTCGAACCAGAAGTGCGGGTCGTAGACGCCGTGGCCGTGGTCATCGTGCTCTTCCTCGCCCTCCTCGGTGAGGTGCTCGATTTCCTCTATGGCCTCTTCCGCGTCCATCTGGCCCTGCTCAACGGCTGTGATGAGCGCAAGCACCATCTCGACGACTTCCTCTTCCTCGCCGTGATGCTCTTCTTCCTCGCCTTCCTTCTCCTCACCCTCTTCGTGGTCCTCCTCCTCGCCTTCCTCCTCGTGGCCTTCCTCAGCGGCCTCGAACGCCTCCACCACCTCCTTGATCTCCGCCAGTCCCTCTTCCGCGGAGATCTCGCCCTCCTCAACCTCGTGCACCACGTGGCTTAGATCTTCCAGCAGTTCCACGTCCTCTATGTGAGTCTCGCCGAACTCAATGGGATCGATGGTCTCGTCGAAGTCAACGACGGCCGATTCGTCACGAGCAGCGTTCTCGATCAGTTCGTGGAGCCATGCGCCCTCCAGTCCCAGGCCAATGCTCAGCACCAGGTCTGCGTCGGCAATGGAGGCTACGTCGCGGGCGCCGGGCTGGTAGGTGTGCGGGTCTGCGCCGGCCGCCAGCAGGCTGGTGACCTTCACGTGGCCGCCGCCAATGTTAGCCACCCAGTCGGCCAGAATGTTGGAGGTGGTCACCACCTCAAGCGACGGCCCCGGCGTCGCGGTAGGCTCAGGAGTGTCGGTTGGCGCAGCCGTTGCAGGCGCGGAGGTTGGCGTGGGCGGGCTTGTCGGCGTTGGATCTTCGCTGCATGCGCCAAAGACCGCAATCGCTGCCAGGGCGAGCGCCAATGCCCACACCTTTGCCATCATCCCCCAGGAGGCCCTGTTGGGGCCGCGTAGAATTGTCTTCCGATTCATATTTCTCCTCCGGCGGTGTTGTTCCAAGCGTGGAGCCGGGCCCGCATGGCCCTGTACTCCGCGGCATTGATATGCAGTATCATTACGTGCGCTGGCTTGCTTTCACTCGCTCGGCTGACGTGAGGGCGTTCAGCTGGCGGCGGCCGGCAAGCACGTGTCGCAGGTGATGTAGAACTCGATTCGGTGACCGAGGATCTGGCCCGGTATGTCATCGGCGAGGCCGCGCAGCAGACGCTCGACGGTGGCAGCCCGGAACTCGCCAACGGAGCCGCACGCTACGCAGACCGTGTGGTGGTGGTGCTCTGCGCGGGAGAGGCTGTACATCGGCGCGCCGTCCATGTTGGCGAGCTTGCAGACCACTCCGGCCCGCAGCAGCAACTTGATTGTGCGGTAGACAGTGGCGCGGCCGACATCCGGGAGCTCGGCGATGATCTCCTCCGCCGTGAACCCCTCCTGCTTGCGCTCCAGCAACCGGACGATTGTCTGGCGCGGGGCTGTTACCCTGTAGCCCTGGTCTTCCAGCACGGCCATGAGGTCAGGGCGGTGAGTCTGAGTCTGGTTCATGGTATTTTGTATCAATAAATCGCGCCGCTGCGCGCCTTGAGCTTGCGCAGGATGATACTAAGTCTACATACAAGCGCAGGCGATGTCAATAGCGCGTGTTGCCTCAGGATACGGCGTGAAAGAGGGCGTTGTCCCGCCGCGCCATAGCGGTTAGAATTGTGGCTGCCGGCCGGCACGCGGCGCGAGGCCGCGCGCCGGCAGCGAAAGGGGGAACGCCGTGATACTTGTCCGCCGCCGTGGACGCATAGCAGTCGTAGAGCTTTTCGGCGTGATTGGAGGCTCCGTGCGCAGGGCCGTCTACGGCCGCATCTTCGACGACATCCGCCGCAACCGCGCCATACGCGGCTTGGTCGTGGACATCGACTCGCCGGGCGGCTCGGCTATGGAGTCCGAGTACATCCACATGAGCCTCTCCAAGATCGCGGCCACCCGGCCAGTCGTGGCCTTCGTCGGCGGAATTGGCGCGTCCGGCGGCTACATGGCAAGTTGCGCCGCCCACCGCGTGGTCGCCATGCCCGGCGCGCTGGTCGGCTCAATCGGCGTCATATCGGCGCGCCCCGTGCTCCAGTCGCTGCTGGAGCGAGTGGGCGTGTCCGTATCCGTGAGCAAGAGCGCGCCGATGAAGGACATGGGCGCGTTCTACCGCGAACCCACGCCTGAGGAAGAGGCGCGGATGCAGGCGCTGGTGGACGAGCTGTACGAGTCGTTTGTGGCAAAGGTGGCTGCGGCGCGTGGCATGACGCCGGAAGAGACCCGCGAGCGCGCAACCGGCGAGGTGTTCACGGGCAGCCGCGCGCTGGAGCTTGGCCTGGTGGACGAGCTGGGCGACCTGGATCGCGCCATCGAGGTTGCGGCCGCGCTGGCGGGCCTGCCCGTGCCGGAGCGGCCCCAGTACGTGCGGGCGCGCCGGCCGCTGAGAGCGCGGCTGCTTGGCGGCTACGGGGCGTCGCTGGCGGACACGCTGGTCGAGGAGACGGAACGCCGCCTCATGGACAGAGTCTTCTACCTGCCGCCCGGCTGGGGCCTGTAGGCGCGCTAGCTTTCACCGCAGGGGGGACTTGCGTAAGCCCAAGTCCCTTCCCCCGTCTGCGGGGGAAGGTTAGGATGGGGGCAATTCCCCCAGTGGTCTACGCACAACTCACCCCCATCTCAATCTTCCCCCTCAAGGGGGAAGAGGTTTGGCGGCTGGCAAGCGAGTCGCGCAAGTTCCGCCGTAGCAGGCGCGGCGCGGCCTATCCCACGGGCCGCGGGATGTTGCGCTCCTCGTACGCAGTGATCTTGTCCTCGTGCTGGAGCGTCAGTCCAATGTCGTCCAGGCCGTTCAGCAGGCAGTTGCGCCGGAACTCGTGCGTCTGCGGGTCGTTGTGCACCACAAAGGGAATCGACAGGCCGTCGTCGTCCGTCAGCAGGCAGGTCTCCAGGTCAACCGTGAGGCGGTAGCCCGGCTCCTCCTTGGCCTTGATCATGATGAGGTTGACCTGCTCCTCCGGCAGGTGCACGGGCACGATGCCGTTATCGAAGCAGTTCTTGTGGAAGATCTCGGCGAAGCTGGGCGCAATGATGACGCGGAAGCCGTAGTCCAGCAGCGCCCAGGGCGCGTGCTCACGCGAGGAGCCGCTGCCGAAGTTGCGGCCGGTAACCAGGACTGTTGCGCCGCGGTAGCCGGGAATGTTCAGCTCGAAGTCCGGGTTGGGCTGGCCGTCCGGCAGGAAGCGCCACGCCGAGAACAGGAACGGCCCGAAGCCCGTCCGCTCGATGCGCTTCAGGTAGACAGCGGGGATTATCTGGTCGGTATCCACGTTCTCCCGGTCCAGGGCTGCTACTACGCCGTTCAGCTTGTTGAATGGTTCCATGTTGTTCTCCCTTCTGTTTTGGGATGTGGGGCGCGCCAGGTATTCCCGCTATCGTATAACCTTGCACGATTCGCTTGGCAGCCACAAAGCCTCTTCCCACGTCCTCGGGGGAAGATTGAGATGGGGGTAAACCGTCAGAATTGCCCCCATCCCCTGCTTTCGCAGGGGCAGGCGCTAACCTTCCCCCGAGGACGGGGGAAGGAATACCAGGTGCGCTTAGGTCTCCTTCCGCCGCAATGATGCCCCCGCGCCTACGCCCGCATTTCCCACTCGCGGATGTCCACGAAGTGGCCGGCGATGGCGGCGGCGGCGGCCATCTGCGGGCTGACCAGGTGCGTGCGGCCGCCGGGGCCCTGCCGCCCCTCGAAGTTGCGGTTGGACGTGGAGGCGCATCGCTGCCCCGGCTGGAGTATGTCCGGGTTCATGCCCAGGCACATCGAGCAGCCCGCCTCTCGCCAGTCCAGGCCCGCGTCCTTGAAGACCCGATCCAGCCCCTCGGCTTCCGCCTGCACCTTGATGGCCGTGGAGCCGGGCACCACCATCGCGTACACGTCCGAATGCGCCTTGCGACCCCTCACGACCGCGGCGGCAGCCCGCAGGTCCTCTATGCGTGAGTTGGTGCACGATCCGATGAACACGTTGTTCAGCCGAATGTCCTGGATGGCCGTGTCCGCCTCCAGTCCCATGTACGTCAGCGCCCGCTCCGCGGCTGCGCGCTCCCTGTCGGAGTCCATGGACGCAGGATTCGGAACGCGGCCCGTGACGGGCGCGACCATGCCGGGGTTGGTGCCCCACGTCACGTACGGCACCAGGCTGGCGGCATCTATCTGCACCACGCGATCGTAGACGGCGTCCGGGTCGGAGGCGAGGCCGCGCCACCGCTCCACCGCCGCCTCGAACGCCTCGCCCTGCGGCGCGAACGTCCTGCCCTTCACGTACTCGAACGTCACGTCGTCCGGCGCAACCATGCCCGTGCGCGCGCCCGCCTCGATCGACATGTTGCACACCGTCATGCGACCCTCCATCGACAGGCTGCGTATGGCCTCACCGGTGTACTCGATGGCGTGGCCTATGCCGCCGTCAACGCCTATGCGTCCGATGATGCCCAGGATAACGTCCTTGGCCGTGACGCCCGTGGGCAGCTCGCCGTCCACGCGCACCTCCATCGTCTTGGGCCGTGCAAGAGCCAGGCACTGCGTGCTGAGCACCTGCTCGATCTGGGTGGTGCCGATTGCCATTGCGAACGCGCCGAACGCGCCGTGCGTGGCGGTGTGGCTGTCTCCGCACACGATGGTCTTGCCGGGCTGCGTGTAGCCCTGCTCCGGCCCGATGACGTGTACGATGCCCTGGCCGGGGCTGTTCATGTCGTAGAGGGTGAGGCCGAACTCGTTGCAGTTGTTGGTCAGCGCCTCTACCTGCCTGCGCGAGGTCTCGTCCGCGATGGGCAGGGAACGGTCGGAGGTGGGCACGTTGTGGTCGGCGGTGCATACCGTGAGGTCCGGGCGGCGCACCTTTCGCCCCGCCATTCGCAGCCCGTCGAACGCCTGCGGCGAGGTGACCTCGTGAACCAGGTGCAAGTCCACGTAGATGATGGCGGCCTGTCCCGGCTCGTCGTGGACTACGTGAGCGTCCCATATCTTCTCGAACATGGTCTTGGGCATGTCTGCGTTCCTCCGGTGATGCTGTTGTGGCGTTGCGTTCTGTGAGCCGGGCGCGGGCGGTCAGGCGCGTGCGGCGGACACCGCGGGCTCCTCCTCCGGCGCTCCCTCTATGGTCATCAGCTTGTTGAGGGCGTTGACGTACGCCTTGGCGGCCGCCACGATGATGTCCGTGGAGGAGCCGCGCCCGGTGTACACCTTGCCGCCCTTCTCGATGCGAATAGTGGCGTCTCCGATGGCGTCCGTGCCCTCGGTGACCGCGCCGATGGAGAACTCCTTGAGCGTGTTGGAGACGCGCAGGATGCGGTTGATAGCCAGATACACGGCGTCGACGGGGCCGGTGCCGGTGGCGGCGTCGGTGAGCGCACGGCCGTCCGGCGCAATCAGCCGCACGGTGGCGGTGGGTATCTCGTGGTCGCCGCAGGACACCTGCACGTGGTCGAGCCGGTACATCTCCTCATCCACGCGGCGTCGGTCGCTCATCAGCGCCTCAAGGTCTCTGTCCGTGACCTCGCGCTTGCGGTCCGCCAGCTCCTTGAAGTCCTGGAAGGCACGGTCAAGGTCTTCCTGCGAGAGGTGGTAGCCCAGCTCCTCCAGGCGGGCGCGGAGGCCGGCGCGGCCGCTCAGCTTGCCCAGCACCAGGCTGCTGCTGGGGATGCCGATGGCCTGCGGATCCATGATCTCGTAGGTGGCGCGCTCTTTGATTACGCCGTCCTGGTGTATGCCGGAGGCGTGCCGAAAGGCGTTCTGCCCCACGATGGCCTTGTTGGGCTGGACGGAGAAGCCGGTTATGTCGCTCACCAGGCGGCTGGTGCGGTAGAGCTGGGTCGTGTCGACTCCCACGCCTGCGCCGAAGTAGTCGCTGCGCGTCGCCAGCGACATGATGACCTCCTCCAGCGAGGCGTTGCCGGCCCTCTCGCCGATTCCGTTGATGCACCCCTCGACCTGCCGCACGCCCACCTTCACGGCGGCCAGGCTGTTGGCAACGGCAAGGCCCAGGTCGTTGTGGCAGTGGACGGACATGACCGCCTTGCCGATGTTGGGCACGTTCTCGCGGATGCCCACCAGCAGGCGCGCGAACTCCTCCGGTATGATGTAGCCGACGGTGTCGGGGATGTTGACCGTGGTTGCGCCGGCGTTGATTGTGGCCTCCAGGAGCGTGTACAGGTACTCCGGCTCCGTGCGCGTGGCGTCCATCGGCGAGAACTCTATGTCGTCGTAGTAGCTCTTGGCGCGCTCCACGGCCGCCACGGCCATCTCCATGACCTCTTCGCGGTTCTTGCGGAGCTGGTGCATGATGTGGATGTCGGAACTGGAGAGGAACACGTGGATGCGCGGCCTCTCCGCGCCGCGCAGGGCCTCGCCCGCGCGGTCTACGGCGGCGAGGTTTGCGTGGGCCAGGGAGGCGATTATCGGGCTGCGAATCTCAGCGGCGATGGTCTGCACCGCCAGGAAGTCGCCGGGTGAACTGGCGGCGAACCCCGCCTCGATTACGTCTACCCGCAGCCGCTCCAGCTGCCTGGCAATCTCCACCTTCTCCTCGAGCGTCATGGCTGCGCCGGCGGCCTGTTCGCCGTCTCGCAGCGTGGTATCGAATATGGTAACCCTGTCCTCAGGCATTGCTTGGCTGCTCCTTTGACTGGTTCGGGGCCGCTCCCATGCATCGCGGCTGTCGGCTGCGCTTGTACGCGCACCGGGGCATCCGGTGAACGGAGCATGGCCCGCGTCGCTGCTTCGGTTTCCGGTTGGGAAGCTGCTTGAGGGGGCTAAAGGACAACGCGGTCCGCCGAGACGACCCCTGCCATGAGCCGTCCCTTGTGGCGAACCACGCTTGATACCTCTGAGTCGAAGGTGTTGCTGCGCATGAGCGGCGACATTATACCAGACTATGCGCTTCTGAGGAAGCCCACCGTCATTTCGGTGTCCGTTCGTGGTGAGCCTGTCGAACCACTATCGGGCCTTAGACAAGCTCAGGCCGAACGGAGAGGTACGATGCTCTCGACTGGCGCGCCGGACTCTCCCCTCACTTGGAATCGCGCAGGCTGTCTATCCGTGAGTGGAGCGAGCGAATGTCCGCCCTGGCGTCGCCGCTCTCCCGCACGAGAGACTCCACAAGCGCCTCGAGCCTGACCAGCCGTTCCCGCACGTCGTCGCCTGGCGCGCCGGATGCGCGCTGTGGCGTAGCCGGAGCAGCGGCGCGCCTTCCGCGGGCTGCCCTTCGGCCTGCGCGCCTGACCGGTGCAAGCGCGACGGAGCCCGGCGCCATGATCTCAAAGTGGCACGTTAGGTTGCCGCCCGCTCCGCTTGGCGGCCCGGTCATCCTGTCGGTCAGATGCCTCACGCTTGCCTGGGCCGGGAACTTCCTGCCCTTCAGCACCTGCGAGACATTGGCGTCATCCACGCCCAGCGCGCTCCGCACGTCTCCGGCGCGGACGGAAATCTCCGTCCTGCCTTCACTGCGCGCCTCGTCCACCAACTGTACCAGGTACTCTCGAATTCGCTCTGCGTCTCCGCGCGCCATTTGCGCCTCCTTTTCGACTTGTCTGGCTAGTCTGCTCTGTTCAGGAAACCCATGAGGCCGCGCAGCTCTTTGCCCACGCTCTCGATGGGGTGGTCGGCGTCCTGCTGGCGCATCACGTTGAAGCGCGGCCGGCCCTCGTCGTTCTCCGCAATCCACTCGCGGGCAAACGAGCCGTTCTGGATGTCCTCCAGGATGCGCTTCATGTTCTCCTTAACGTGGTCGTCAACCACGCGGGGGCCGCGGCTGTAGTCGCCGTATTCCGCCGTGTCGCTGACGGAGTAGCGCATGTAGCCCAGGCCGCCCTGGTAGATGAGGTCGACGATGAGCTTCAGTTCGTGCAGGCACTCGAAGTAGGCGGACTCCGGCTGGTAGCCGGCCTCTACGAGCGTCTCGAACCCCGCCTTTATGAGGGCGCTGACACCGCCGCAGAGGATGGTCTGCTCGCCGAACAGGTCGGTCTCCGTCTCCTCCTTGAACGTGGTCTCCAGCACGCCGGCGCGGGTGCAGCCGATGCCCTTGGCGTAGGCCAGGCCCATCTCCCTGGCACGGCCGGAGGCGTCCTGGTGAATGGCAAGCAGGCCGGGCACGCCGGAGCCGAGAGTGAAGATCTCCCTCATGCGATGGCCGGGCGCCTTGGGCGCAACCATCGTCACGTCCACCTCCGGGGGCGGCGCAATCTGGCCGTAGTGGATGTTGAAGCCGTGGGCGAACATGAGCGTCTTGCCTGCCTGGAGGTGCGGCTGGATCGACTCACGGTAGATCCTGGCCTGGAGGTGATCCGGCACCAGCATCATGGTCATGTCCGCCTGCTGCGCCACGTCCGGCACGGTGGCGACGCGCAGGCCGGCATCCTCGGCCTTGGCCCAACTGGAGCTGCCCTCGTACAGCCCGACGACGACATCCACGCCGCTGTCCTTCAGGCTGAGCGCGTGGGCGTGTCCCTGGCTGCCGTAGCCGACTACGCCAACGGTCTTGCCGTCCAGCAGTGAGAGGTCAGCTTCGTTCTCGTAGTAGATGGTGGCCATGATCGTTGGCTCCTTTGCTGTAAGTTGGGCGGCAGGGTTCGGGATTCGATTGACGGGACGGAAGCTACACCGCGCCGCCCCGCCCGACGGGCCGGCCCGGACGCCCGGCGGCCTCCAGCGCAAGCGACTTGGACATACCGCGCATCAGCCCCACTCGCCCGGTCCGCATGACCTCCCGAATGCCGAACGGCCTCAGGATGCGTATGAGCGAGTCCACCTTCTCCACGTCTCCCGTCACCTCCAGTATGATGGAGTCCGAGGACACGTCCACAATGCTGGAGCGGAATATCTCCGCCAGTTGCAGTATCTCCGGGCGCGTGGACGGCGTGGTTCGCACCTTGATCAGCGCAAGCTCGCGCAGCACCACGTCCTCCTCGGAGATGTCGGACACCTTGACCACGTCTATCAGCTTGTACAACTGCTTGGTCACCTGGTCGACGGTCGCCAAGTCTCCGTCCACCACGAAGGTCATGCGCGAGAAGCCGATGGTCTCGCTGCGTCCCACGGCGAGGCTGGATATGTTGAACCCGCGGCGGCGGAACATGCTCGCCACGCGGTTGAGCACGCCGGGCTTGTCCTGCACCAGCGCAACTATGGTGTGCTGCTCCTGGTCTACCATCTCGCCTCCTCCATGTGCGGCTCCTCCAGAAGCTCCGCCGTGGACATGCCCGCCGGAATCATCGGGTAGACGTTCTCCTCCTCCTCCACCACGAAATCGACCACCACAGGCCCCGGATGGGCCATCGCCTCACGGATTGCGTCCAGCGACTGCGACCGCTCCGTCACGCGTATGCCCTTGATGCCGAAAGCGTCCGCCAGCTTCACAAAGTCCGGGTTGCCGGTGTAGTGCGTGGCGTAGTAGTCCTTGCGGTAGAAGAACTCCTGCCACTGGCGCACCATGCCCAGGTAGCCGTTGTTGAAGATGGC
This sequence comes from Dehalococcoidia bacterium, assembly GCA_963555975.3. Lineage (GTDB taxonomy): Bacteria > Chloroflexota > Dehalococcoidia > Lucifugimonadales > UBA2985 > JAPPHY01. The sequence continues at coordinate 2,311,833 of OY821663.2, read as the reverse complement.
GAACTTCACCGGCAGGTTGTTCTCGGCGATGGTTGCCAGCTCGCTCATGGTCATCTGGAAGCCGCCGTCGCCGCAGATCGACCAGACCGTGCGATCCGGCCGGGCCACCTGCGCGCCCATCGCCGCGGGCACTTCGTAGCCCATCGAGCCGAGGCCGCCGGACGTGATGAACGAATTGGCCTCGCGGCACGCGTAGTGCTGCGCCGCCCACATCTGGTGCTGCCCCACGCCCGTCACCACTATGGCGTTGCCGTCCGTGACCTCGCACAGGTCGTGGACAACCTGCTGCGGCAGCAGCTTGTTGGTGTCGCGGATGCGCAGGGATGGATGATCCTTCTTGAGCTGGTCCATGCGCTGGAGCCACTCCACGCGGGTCGTCTGCTCCACCAGCGGGTTGAGCTGCCTGAGCACGCGCGCCAGGTCGCCGACCACCGGCACGTCCGTGTGTACGTTCTTGCCTATCTCCGCAGGGTCTACGTCCACGTGGATGACCTTGGCGTTGGGGGCGAAGTCGCTCACGCGGCCCACAATCCGGTCGTCGAAGCGCATCCCCAGGCCGATGACCAGGTCCGCCTCGTCTATGGCCAGGCTGGCGTAGGCCACACCGTGCATCCCCGGCATCCCCACGAACAGCACGTGCGCGTCCGGGAAGGCGCTGCGGCCCAGCAGCGTCGTGATGACTGGTATCTGCGCCTTTTCGGCCATCTCCTGAAGCTCACGATACGCCCTGGAGATGATGACACCGTGGCCCGCGAGGATGAGCGGCCGCTTCGCCTCGTTGATGAGCTGCGCGGCGCGGCGCACCTGCGAGGGGTGGCCGTCCATGACGGGCTTGTAGCCTGGCAGGTCGACCGTCTCAGGGTAGATGAACTCCGCCGTCTCCTGGAACACGTCCCTGGGGATGTCCACGAGCACGGGGCCGGGCCTGCCGGTGTTGGCGATGTAGAAGGCCTCCTTGATTGCGGGGGCGATCTCATCCGCGCTCATCACGAGGTAGTTGTGCTTGGTGACGGGCAGCGTGATGCCGGTGACGTCGGTCTCCTGGAAGGCGTCCTTGCCGATTGCCGGCCGCGCAACCTGGCCGGTGATTGCCACCAGCGGCACAGAGTCCATCTGCGCCGTGGCGATGCCGGTCACGAGGTTGGTTGCGCCGGGGCCGGAGGTTGCCATGCACACGCCCACCTTGCCGGTGATCCTTGCGTAGGCGTCGGCTGCCATGGACGCGCCCTCTTCGTGGCGCGTGAGGATGTGGCGCAGCTGCGGATACTGGGAGAACGTCCCGTAGAGCGGCAGTATGGCGCCGCCCGGGATGCCGAACACCACGTCCACCCCCTCCATCAGCAGGCTTTCGCAAACTATCTGTCCGCCCGTCAGCTTCATGTCTCGTACCTCCGTGGGCCCGTTCGAGCAAAAATAAAGTTCCCGCCCCAAGGGACGGGAACGATTCCCGCGGTACCACCCTTATTCCCCGACGCGAGTCGGGACGCTCTGCGGGCGCCATCACGCCCTGCCCTCGATAACGGGGGGCGAACCCGGCCGGTTCTAGTCGCCCCGTCTATGGGGGCTTTCTTCCGGCGGCTCAGGAGCTACGTTCGGAGGGGCCTGCCACGTCTGCTTCCACCGTACCAGACTCGCTTGGTGGGGGCGTGCCTCCTACTCCTCTCCGTCCCAGCCTTTGGCTCGATTCTCGCCTGTTCTTGGCTGCGTTAGTCTAGCACACGCAGCGCGTATGTCAAGCGGCGGGGAGGCCCCATACCCTCGCCGCGGCCTGTGTCGTTGTCAGGAGGTTCCAGATATGTTCGGTTGCGCCTCGAAACACCGCTATTGAGAACTGCTTGCGCGAGATGTTATGATGATAGCAGAGGATGTACACCTGCCTATCAGGACATAAGAGGTGCACGTTGCCCCGCGAAAGCACACCCCGCTCCATTCGAGGGATAGAAAAGAGAATCGGAACTCTGCTTCAAGACCTTGCCAGGACTCACGGCGACGAAGCAGAATCCTTCCCCTTTCTGTTGCCTGATGACCACATCACTCCTCAAACCGTCGACAAGGTTTTCGACGAGCTCCAGCAGCGATTTGGCTCGACTACCCCAAACGGGAGGTTGGTAGTAGTCGTAGACTCAAGTGGCGGTGACATTGACGCAGCGTATAATCTGGCGTTGCTATTCCGCAACTACGGCGCACAACGCTTGACGTACGTTGTACCGCGTTGGGCCAAGAGCGCGGCAACCCTGTTAGTGTGTGGTGGGGACACCATAGTCATGACTCCTGTGGCGGAACTCGGACCACTCGATCCACAGATCACTCAGGTCAATCCATTGGAACAAAGAGTGGAGAGCTTCTCGCCTCTACACGTTGAATCAACTCTCGAACTAATCCGAAACGAGTTTAGTCAAGGCAACAGGGATTTAGCTGAGGGATTGCTGCAACGCCTACAGTTTCCCATCACGCTAGGCAGCTTCAAGAAGTCCCTGGAGGTAGGAAAGCAATATGCAAAGAAGCTCTTGGAGTCACGTATGCTCAGTGATGAACTCGAATCGGCGGCAAGGGTAGCCGAGAGCCTTGTTGAGGGCTACGCGGATCACGGTTTCTGCATCAACTTTGACGAGGCGCTTGCTCTGGGGCTAAAGGTTGAACGACCTTCCGGAGAACAACTGAAGCTAATCTGGGACTTGCACAGGCTGACCCGAAAGATGGCCGAATTGCGTTCGGCTCAACGCGACCGAGAGTTGCAGGAAAAACTAGAGCAGTTGACACCCGGCATCCAGGACGGCCTTCAAGTTGGGCCGGTTGGCAGGGGGCCGCACAGTCGGCCCAGAGAGGAAGGGAGCAATGGTTGACAGGTTTGCAGTCTCCACCAAGATTGCTCAAGCCCTTCTACTGAGCAACGCACACATTACGCTGACCGAGATCGAGGCCCTTCCGTTCGTGGAGGACCGCAAGGAGGCGTGCGCAGTGGCTAGCAGGTTGCTGCGTCTGTTTGCGCCGCCTTACCACATTGAGGTAGACCAACTGGCCTACCAGTCGGATGTCAAGCTCAGGCTCACGGTGGGCTGATCGCCACCCCCTTACCCCCTACGCGGCCGCTGCCTCTCCGCGCTGTCAATCATCAGCGTGACGGGGCCGTCGTTGCGCAGCTCTACCATCATGCGCGCCTGGAATCGACCCGTCTCCACGCGCAGGCCCGTCTCGCGGAACAGCTCCACCGTCCGCTCGAACAGCGGCTGCGCGTCCTCCGGCGGCGCCGCGTCGGTGAACGACGGCCGCCGCCCGCGCCTCACGTCGGCGTAAAGCGTGAACTGGCTCACCACCAGCAGTTCCGCCGACGCGTCCAGCGTGGACACGTTGAACCGCCCGTCCTCGTCCTCGAATATGCGGAGGTTGGCGACCTTCTCGACCACGTAGCGGGCGTCCGCCTCATCGTCCTCGCGGGCCACGCCCACGAACACCACCAGCCCGCCGCCGATGCGCGCCTGCCCTTCGCCGCCCTCCACGCTGACCGATGCGCCGGCCACCCGCTGCACCAGGGCGCGCATACGCGGCCTCCTTCCGGCTAGTCCTCCTTGGCGGAGGTCTCCTTCTCCGCCGGCGCGGAGGAGCTCTTGTCACCAGAGTCGCCGCCGTCCGAGATGGGCTGGCCCTTGCGGGCGTAGTCCGTGGTGTAGAAGCCGCTGCCCTTGTAGATGACGGCCGGGATGTGGAACACGCGGCGGGATTGCGACTCGCAGACAGGGCACGGCGAAGTCGACTCGGCGTCGAAGCCCTGCTTCAACTCGAAGCGATGGTCGCAGCTAACGCACTGGTACTCGTAGATTGGCACTGGGCCCTCCGCGCGCCAATTGCGTTCCGGGCTGCCCCGGCGACGCGCCCGTGTAATGTAATGTCTGGCGCGGCGGCTGTCAACAAGAGCGGCGGGCATAGAACTGCCGTTCGTGCTGAGTCTGTCTAAGCGTGAAAGGGCCGCACCTCCCTTATTCCCGCGAAAGCGCGTATCAAGGGGAGCGATTCGCAGCCCTGCCAGAACTGCGGCGCGCGTCCGCAGGTGACAGAGTGGATGCCCGCCTCCGCGGGCATAGGGAGTTGTGGTCGGCCCTCCACCCCACGCCCGCTCATAGCCTGCCCCGTACTTGATACGGGGGTGAGCTTGTCGAACCAGAGCGGGGAGATCAAGACCGTCGGCCACCCGCCCGTCCTTCGACACGCTCAGGGTGAGTGGAATTGCGGCCATCCCTACGTCAGATGCACGATCTCCACGTCGCCCCACTTGTGGGACAGGTACTCCGCCACCAACCGCCGGTGGCACCGATGCGGCGCGTGCTCGCTGCACAGCAGGCAGCCGCCGTCCAGCGTCTCTCGCAGCCCGCGCTCCTCGATGCGCCGCTCCTCCATCAACGCCCGGAACCTGCCCTCGTACGCAGGCCAGTCGATGCGCTTCTTGCGGTAGTCGGCCAGCAGCTCCGGCGTGGGCGCAAGCTCCGGCAGGTGCACGTACGCCATCCCGCACAGCCTGCCGACCAGGTACTCCAGGTCGCCGCGCTTGGCGAAGCCCGCAAGCTGCGACACGTTGTTGAGCCTCACGTCCACCAGCCGCGCCGCGCCGGACGCCGACAGCAGCTCGAAGAAGTCCTCCGCCGACTTCTTCGTGAATCCGATGGTATACAGCCTCACGGCGCAGCCTCCCAATCGTCCGGCGACGGTGGAGGCGCGCCGCCGCCCGCGTAGGCCACGCGCCGCGACTGCCGACTCAGCGCATCGCCGATCACCTCCTCGCGGGTGCGGAACATATCGCCGTGGCGCGGCAGCTTCAGGCCGTCCAGCAGCCGATCCATCGCGTCCGTGTGCGGCTCCAGCGTACCGTCGGACAGTACGTGCGCCACGGCCGCGCCGCAGTCCGCAAGCCGCCTGGCGATGAGTAGCCCGCGGTGGCACTCCAGCGGCTCCTTCTCGCTGCACATCAACGCCACGCGGTGTTCATCAGCGTGGCGCAGCACGTAGGATATGCCGTCCTGAAACAAGTCGGTCTCCGCCAGGCGGTCGTAGAGCACGCGGCCGTCCGAGTCGTAGCACGAGCGGTCGTTGGGTCTGCCGCCAAGCCCCGCGCCCAAGAAGGCGTAGGCGATGCCTGCGCCCTCCAGCATCGCTTCGAGCGGCACGTAGCTGAAGTGCGGCGTCCACCGGCTGTACGGCGACGACCGCACGTCGATGACCTCGCGCACGTCGTGCAGCCGCAGCAGCGACAGGAACGCGTCCGGCGCATGGTTGGAGTGCCCGATGGTGAGGATGGGGCGCTGGGTGGCGGTCAACGCGTGCTCCGTATCTCTGCGGTCTCGATTATGGCGGCGATGAGCTTGTAGACATAGATTGGCGCACCTTCGAAAGCTGCGAACGGTTCGCCGAGGCTTATGGTAAGGTAGCATTCTCCAATCTCGTATTCCCCTACTTCACGACTCAGATACCGATCCTCGTATTCGGGGTCTGTGGGGCGCAACCCATACTCACCACCTGCGTGGCGAAAGAACAAACGCAACCTCCGCCGGTTCTGGTTCTCGGTCACCCTCATCACCGCTCGCGCCACCCGGATAAGGCGCACGGAATTGCGCAACGCTTCAGCATCAGCCACCGGAATACGGTCGTTCGTGCCCTCGTTGCTGGAGTGACCATTGATCCAAAGGGGGGCTAGCGGCTCGACAAGTCCCGACAAGCGGGCGGGGTCCACTCGTCCCACCAGCCGCCATCTACTGGTAGGATCCAGCAGCCAGTTTTCGGTCTGGTAGAACTTGGGGAGGGCTTCAAGAACCGACACGTCAATGATGTCCAGAACACTGGGCTCCTCACCACTCTCAAGGCGTCGCTCATCAAACGACACCTCTTCGTGCTCGCGTGCGCTAACCGGCCTCACCCAGGAGCCAATAGTGCCTCCCTCTAGCTGCTCGAGGCCAACGATACAGCTCCCCTGCATCTTGCGCGAGTTTGCCAGGCACACTATGCGCTTGACTATAGCCATCACGCCTCCCTCCGATGTGAACGGTCGACACCAGTATACCCCATCCGCGGCCGCGGCGCAGTGTTCGGGCGGTTCGCGAACCGCCCCAACGGTCAGCAACACACGCCGAGCGGTGTAAGTTCCGCGGGTGTATAATCCCCACGTGGCAACCGACCTGCTGGCAGACCTCAACCCCGCGCAGCGCGAGGCCGTCGAGGCCGTGAACGGGCCGCTGCTCATCCTTGCCGGGCCGGGCAGCGGCAAGACGCGCGTCATCACGCACCGCATCGCTCACCTTATCGTGTCGCACGGCGTCAGCCCTCGCAGCGTGGCCGCCGTCACCTTCACCAACAAGGCCGCGCGCGAGATGCGCGAGCGCCTCTTCGGCAAGAGCGAACACGACACCGGCTCGCCGCTGCTGCCCGGCATGTGGCCCTACCGCCGCGAGTTCACCGTCTCCACGTTCCACGCCCTGTGCGCGCAGATACTCCGCCGCGAGGCGCTGCACGCCGGCCTCGAAAGCTCGTTCGTCATCTACGACCAGGAAGACCAACTGGAAGCGGTGAAGCAGTCGATGGAGATTCTGGAGATGGACCCCAAGCGGTTCGCGCCCCGCTCTCTCCTCTCCGCCATCTCCGCCGCCAAGAGCGGCCTCATCGAGCCGGAAGCCTACGCCGCCGCCCGATCCGGCTATGTCGAGGAGGCCGTGAGCCGGGTGTATCGCCAGTACCAGGACGTGCTCCGGCGCAGCAACGCCCTGGACTTCGACGACCTGCTGCTGCGGGCGTACGCGCTGTTTCGGGACAACGCTCAGGCGCTGGACAAGTACCGCAACCGCTACGAGTATCTGCTCGTAGACGAGTTCCAGGACACCAACGTGGCCCAGTACGCAATTGCGCGGCAGCTTGCGGGCGGGCATCGAAACATCTGCGTGGTCGGCGACCCAGACCAGGCCATCTACTCCTGGCGCAACGCGGACGTGCGCAACATCCTGTCCTTCCAGCGCGACTACCCGGACGCTCGCGTGGTCACGCTGGGGGAGAACTACCGCTCCACGTCAACCATCCTGGACGCCGCGGTGGGCGTCATCTCCGCGAACGAGCGGCGAATCGGCAGGCCGCTCACCACCAACAACGGCCGCGGCGAACCCGTCCTTGTCGGCGAGGCGTACAACGCGGAGGAGGAGGCGCAGCAGGTGCTCGGCGAGATCGAGCGGCTGCGCAAGGACGCGGGGCACAGCCTGGGCGATTGCGCCGTCATGTACCGCGTCAACGCGCAGTCCCGCGCTTTGGAGGACGGCTGCCTGGCGCGGAAGATTCCGTACCGGCTAATCGGCGGCGTGCGCTTCTACCAGCGGCGAGAGGTGAAGGATGTCATCGCATACCTGCGGGTGGCCCAGAACCCCTACGACGACGTGAGCCTGCTGCGCATCATCAACGTGCCGCCCAGGGGCATCGGGCAGCGCACGGTGGAGCAGCTGGTGCACGAGGCGCGGCTACAGGGCATCCCCGTCTACGCCGCCGCCCAGTTCATGGCCGACGCCGAGCAGCAGGCGCAGCCGGGCCGCGACCGCTCGGCGCGCCCGAACCGCGCAATCGCGCGCTTCCTTTACGTGGTCAACGCGCTCATCGACTCCGCGGCCGGCCTCTCCGTCGAGGAACTGATCGACGCCGTGCTGGAGCGCACCGGATACCGCGAGAACCTGAAGGCGGAGGGCGAGCAGGGACTTGAGCGGCTGGAGAACATCGCAGAGCTGAGGGCAACGGCCCGCGAGCTGCCGCCCATGGATCCGCCCGAGCGGCTGGCCGCCTTTCTGGAGGGCGCGACACTGGTATCGGACGTGGATGCGCTGGAGGAGGGGCAGGACGCAATCACGCTAATCACGCTGCACCAGGCCAAGGGGCTGGAGTTCCCGGTCGTGTTCATCGTTGGGCTGGAGGAGGGGATGCTGCCGCACATGCGCTCATACGACGACCCGGACCAGATGGAGGAGGAGCGCAGGCTGTTCTACGTGGGCATGACCAGGGCCAAGCAGCGGCTCTACCTGACGCGAGCCTTCCGCCGCGACTTTCGGGGCGCGTACGGCGCAAGCAGGCCGTCGCGCTTCCTGTCGGACGTGCCGCAGAAGCTGGTGTCCTCGCTGGCGATGGCGGGACGACGCAGCGCGGTGACGACTACGCCGCTCGGCGCGGGTGCTGCCGCCCGCGGCGGCGCGACGGCGGAGTTGGGCGAGCCGCCGCTGCGCGCAGGCCAGCGAGTCCGTCACGCCCGCTTCGGCGATGGAATTGTCGTAAGCTGCGTGCCGTCCGGCAGCGACCACGAGGTCACGGTGGCCTTCAAGGGCAGTTCCGGCATCAAGCGGCTGCTGTACGGCTACGCAGGACTGGAGCGTGTGGAGTAGGCGCGCGCTTCGTGGTATTCCGCTCATGGTTCGACAGGCTCACCACGAGCGGGAGACAATATCCAGCTGGCGCTGAGCCAGTCGAAGGGCAAGCGGCAACGGGCGCCCCCCCACTCCAGCGAAAGCGTGAGTCCACTCAACCGCCGAGACGCATGGGGACGGATTCCCGCAGACGGAGATTCTTGCATAACTACTGCTCACCAACATTCCGATGTCGTTCTGAGCACAGCGAAGAATCCAAGGCAGTTTATTGGATACAGCGTAGCTTTGCCAGCATTTGCTTTGGATTCTTCACTTCGCTCCGCTTCGTTCAGAATGACACTTGGAGCGCATCCTCTGTGGACAATGCAGGCGTTACGCAAAGGTCTCCAGACGGGGGAAGGGACTTGAGGTTACGCAAAGGTCTCCTTGCGCGGGAATGGAGGAAAAGAACGGCGCGGCCCGCGGCCTCCCTCACCAGTTGCTGGACTCCTCAGCGTAAACGTGGTCGGGCAGCCGGTAGCTTATGCCGGCCTCGTCGAACGCGGAGGCCTGAAGCAGCGAGGTGAACCGCGTGAAGTTGCTGTCGCTGGAGGTGGCAGTAGCCAGCTTGGCCCGCAGTCTCTGGTAGCGCTGCTGCAACCTGAAGAGCAGCAGGAAGCCCCATGACGAGCTGTGGGGATATTCCAGCGAGTCGGCCATCTTGTGGCCGATGAGCGCGCGCGACGCACGGAACACGTACTGCGCCAGACTGCGCCGCTCCTTCGGGTCTTCTATGCCGACTATCAGCGGCGCGGAGTTGATGAGCGAGCTTGCCATCGAGACGGACTCCATTGCCGGGGTCGGTTCGCACACCAGGCCAATCCGAAACAGCTCCAGCGCGTCGGCCTCGTCCCGAAAGAGCATGGCTTCCGGGATGCCCATAAGGTGTCCGGTGTACCGCCACGCGTCCATGAAGCTCCTGCGCTCCATGTCATTGTACACTGCGCCCAGCCGCTTCATGTGTATCAGCAGCCGGGCTGAGAACGCCGTGGCGGCAAAGCCCACGTGGGCCGCGCTTATCGGCATTCCCCACGCCTCCCGGTCCCACTCCCCGGACTCGCTCAGCAGCCGCCTGATCTGGGCGTGAACCAGCCTCACCCGCACGGACAGCTTCCAGCCGTCCCCCTCCCTGTCCAATCCGTGGGGCATGAATATCTCGATCAGGTGGCGGTTGTTCTGCCGCAGGCGACGAACGCCCCTGTCTCGCACGCGCCCCGTGATGAAGAACGACTTGGCGATGTTGGTGGCAAACCCCTCGACCAGCGTCCCGCCCACGAACGCCGCCAGTATCAGGTTGGAGTTGCGGTGGAACATCCGCACGCCGGGGTCAAGCGCCTCGTGGTCGACCCAGGGCGGAGGCGTGTCCAGCTTTTCGAAGAACGCCCTGAGCAGCGGCGGAGCGTTTCGCATCCCCTCCTCGTCGCCCTCCATGCACGCCTCTATCAGCTCGAAAGGGGCGTGCTCCGTGTGGCGCCAGAGCTCTTCGATTACGGCGTCCGCCTCCGGGTCGCCAATCAGGGTGTGCTCGATGTACCTGTCGGCTCTGACGGGATCCAGAGCGCGGGCCAACTCGTAGCCCTTGGCGTAGTCGGTTGGGACTTGCATTTGTCTGCCCTTGGCCGCGTGCAACCGGGCGCTCCTCTACTCTTCCTCAGCCGGCTCCACCCTCAGGTCCGGCAACCAGCGGAGGAACGGCGGCAGATACCAGTTCCGCGCCCCCAGCATCTCCATTGTAGCAGGTACGAGAACGGAGCGCACCAGCGTTGCGTCCAGGAACACCGCCACCGACAGCCCAAAGCCCACCTGCTGGTTGATGATGGTCTCCCCGGACGCAAACGCGCCGAACACCGCCACCATGATCAGCGCCGCGCCCGTTATCAGCCCGGCGGTGGAGCGCAGCCCGTAGGCCACGGCCTCCGCGTTGTTGCCCGTCTGGTCGTACCGTTCACGTATGCGGCTCAGCAGGAACACGTGGTAGTCCATGGACAGCCCGAATAGTATCGAGAACAGGAACAGGGGTATCCACACGTCTATCGCCTCTGCGTGCTGGAAGCCCAGCAGCTCCCTGCCCACGTTCTTCTGGAACACCAGCACCAGCAGGCCGTAGGCCGTGCCAACCGAAAGCAGGTTCATGGCAACGGCCTTGATGGGAATGACGATGGAGCGAAAGACCAGCATCAGCACGATGAAGCTGAAGCCGAGCACGAACGCGAAGACGATGGGCGTGTACCTGTCGGTTATGTCGAACACGTCTGCGGTGATGGCGGTGACGCCGCCAACGAAGACCTCCGCATCCGTCCCGCCGAAAGCGGCGGGGATATGCACGTCGCGGAGCCGGTTCACCGCGTCCACCGCGGGCTGGCTGCTCGGCTCGCCGTGGAGTATCACCGTCAGCAACGCAAGGTCGCCGGCGTCGTTGAACGTCCACAGCACGAACGGGTTGTTCAGAGGGTCGGGCGGCAAGACCTGATACGCCGGGTCTCCCACCAGCGCGATGGCAAGCGCGTTCATCGCCGCCTTCACTTCCTCGCTAGTCACGTCCCCGTCCACCACAACCTCCGTGGGGTTCACCAGCCCAAAGGAAAAATTCTCCTCGATGACGAAGAAAGCCTCCCTGGTCTGCGCGCCCTCCGGCAGCGCGTCCACCCCGTTGATGCCGGTGTTGATGTCGAAGTAGAAGTAGGTGGCAATGAGCATTGGAATGCCAACGGCCAGCACGCTCACGACGGGCCAGGCCATCACGTTGTGGGTGACTATCTCCCAGAATCCGTGCTCCGGCTCGCCTTCAGTCTGCGGCTTGGCCCTCCCAAAGAACGGCACGGAGAGCAGGTTGATGCGATTGCCCAGCAGGGCCAGCATGGCGGGCAGAAGGGTGAGCGTAGCCACCATTGCTATCACGACAACGAGAATTGCGCCGATAGCCAGCGACTGGAAGAACAGGAACGGCACCAGGAACATCCCGCACAGCGCGATCACTACGGTCATGCCGCTGAACAGCACCGTGCGGCCCGCCGTTGCGCCTGCTCTCTCGGTTGCCGCGTGCTTGTCCAGTCCGCGGGCCATCTCGTCCCGGAAGCGGGACACGATGATCAGCGAGTAGTCGATGCCCACCGCCAAGCCGATCATGGTGATGAACAGGGTCACGAAGAACACCAGCTGGAATGCCTGGCCTATGAGCGCGGCCAGTCCCAGCGCCGCCAGAATGCAGATGAAGGCCAGCCCAACGGGCAGCAGCGCCGCCACGATTGCGCCGAACAGCGCAACCAGTATGAGGAGCGCCACGGGTATGCCCACCCGCTCGCCCTGCTCCAGGTCGTGGCGGGCCAGCTCAGCATTCTCTACGGAGATGCTGGCGTTCCCGACGATGAACACGTCGAACTCGGCGGCCCCGTCCGCCTCCTCCACTATTTCCAGAATGTGCTCTACGTTGCCTTCGGCCTGCTTCAGGTCGCCGGCCATCTGCAAGGGGATGATCGTGGTTCGCTGGTCCTCGGACACCAGCAGCCGGTTGTTCTGCTGGTAGTAGTGCTGCCCCTGCGACACTTGATCCTCGCCAAGTGCGATAATCTCAGCGAAGATGGACTCCACCTTCTCCCGGAAGGCGTCATCGTCCACGGTCAGCGAGTCCGAGCGAACCAGGACCGTCTCGATGATGGGCCTGGGGCCTCTGAGCCTCTCCTCAAGCCGCAGGGCGGCCTGCTCCGACTCAGCACTGCTGCTCAGGCGCAGCTCCGTAGTGGTGCCGCTGTCGAGAAAGCGCGCGCTCAACGCGCCGCCTACCAGCGCCACCAGCACCCACAAGGCGATGGTCAGCAGGGGTTTCCTTGCGCTTATTCGTGCCAGATACTCGGTCAATGAGTCACACCGTTGTAACGGAATCAAGCCTTAGTATAGCACACGCGCCTGTTAATCGCGATTGCCCTTGGTTTCGCTCCATGAAAGCCAACCGGATACCCGCCCGCACCGCGCCGACGGGGCGCTGCTGGAAAGCCGCGTGGTATAGTGTGCGGAGCGGGTAAGCGCCAAGACGCGTCCCCGCGGAGACGCAGGACGCAATGGCATTTCAGATTCACCAGGAACAGCTTTTGCGAGGCTACCCCATCGAGGAGGTATTCCGGTTCTTTGCCGCGGCCGAGAACCTGAACCTGCTCACGCCTCCCTGGCTTGGGTTCACGATTCTCTCGCCGCTGCCAATCGAAATGACGGTGGGCGCGATAATCGAGTACCGGATACGGCTGCGCGGGCTGCCGCTCACCTGGCGCAGCGAGATTACGGAGTGGCAGCCGCCCTACTCGTTCTGCGACGAGCAGCGCCGCGGCCCGTACCGATACTGGATACACCGGCACACGTTCGAGGAGACGCCGGACGGCACGCTTGTTACCGACCACGTGGACTACGGCGTTCTGGGCGGCGCGCCGGTCAATCGGCTGTTCGTGGCGGGCGAACTGCGCAAGATTTTCGCATACCGCAAGGCGCAGCTTGCGGCGCTGTTCCCCGGCGCAGGGTGACGTGCGCCCCTGAGTTCCGTTCGTGCTGAGCGTGCCGAAGCATGAACGGAAGCGTATCCACAACCGCCCATCACCTCCTATTCCCGCGCACGGAGACCTTTGCATAACTCGCTTGGCGGCTTCCAAAACCTCTTCCCCCTTGAGGGGGAAGATTGAGATGGGGGTGAATCGTGCGTAGACGATTGAGGGAATTGCCCCCATCCTAACCTTCCCCCGCAGACGGGGGAAGGGATTTGGCAGCTACGCAATGATCTACGCACGCGGGAATCTACGCGGCCGCGTTCTGTGTTGCAGCGCAGTCGAGACCCCGGCCGAGTCTCGGCCAGGTGGACTCCCGCCTGCGCGGGAATGGGGAGGGCGCCGCACGCGCACCTACGGCTTTGCGGCCAGCGCCTCCCCGAAGGCGATACCGCCGAACGCGCCGGGATGCGCCCGCCACGCGTCCAGCCCTGCGCGCCACTCCGCGAACTGCTCGCGCGTCGCCACGCCGAACTGCACCGCCGCCTCGATGACCCGCGGCGAGTAGAACCAGTCGTCGATGAAGTTGCGCAGGAACGCCACGTCTTCATCGCTGCTGAAAGAGTCGAAGGCCCCGGAGACCCGGATGTCGGCAAAGCCGGCCTCTCGCAGCGCGTTCTTGAGCTCCTTGCCCATCTGCGGATGGCCGCCGTTGGCCTGTAGCAGCATCCCAAAGGTGTTCCACGCGCCCCGCGTCTCTTCCTCGCCCGGCTCCAGGAACGAGGAGGTTACGAACATCTCGCGGCAGCCGAGCACGCCGCCCGGCTTCAGCACGCGCATGACCTCCGCCAGGGCGGCGCGTGTGTCCGGCACGTGCATCAGGACAGCGTGGCAGTGGGCTGCGTCAAAGTAGTTGTCCTCGAACGGGAGCGAGGTTACGTCGCCCACGTGGAACTCGGCGTTGGCGTGCCCGCCCGCCTGCGCGGCGGCCCGCGCCATGTTGATCTGCGATTCCTCCACGTCCACGCCGTGAAGCTCGCCCGGCTCCACGGCGCGGGCCAGCCCCAGCGATATGCTGCCGGGGCCGCAGCCAAAGTCCAGCAGCCTCATGCCGGGCGAGAGGCGCGGCAGTAGGTACGCGGCGTGAGTGGGCGCGCTGCGCCGGCGCAGCAGTTGCTGAAACTCCTCGCTGTATCCCATCGTGTAGCTCTGTTCGGGTGTGTTGTCCTGCAATGCCATATCTCCTCTCGATTGTTCTGCGACTTCGGCCGCCGCCTAGACTATGGAGTCCCTGTCCATCAGCCCCTCGGCTGCGGCGCGGTCGTCGGTCACGATGGCGACAGTCGTAAAGTCCTCTCGCCGGTCCACTATCTGAAGGCTCTGGATGTTGATGCCCGCCAGCTTCAGCCGTTCCGCCACCTTTGCCAGCGCGCCCGGCTCGTCCCTCAGGCGCACCAGCAGCGACTCGTCGGAGACGGTCTTGAATCCCGCGTTGGTGAGCGCCAGCAGCGCGCCGTCGTTGTCGTCCGTGGTCACCGATATTGCGCCGTTGTCGCCCAGCGGGTCGGTGCTGATGGTCTCGATGTTGATGCTGCTGTCCGCCAGCGCGCGGCTGATGTCGGCGATGGCGCCCACCTCGTTCTTCGCCATTACGATGATTCTGTTCATGCGTTCACGTCCCCTGTTCGTTTCTGGATGCTTCCCTGACGCAGTCGTCGACTACCGCGTCGATCTTCTCCCGCGTTACCTGCGGCATGGTCAGCAGGTGCGCGATGTCCTCGAACGGCGCCATCTGCCACCTGCGCACCACCTCCGGCGACGGCCTGCGAATGACCACGGTGACGGAGTTGCGGTTGCGCCACGCCGGTATGCCCGCGTCCAGGAAGCGGTTGACGGCGTACTCGGCGGTGTCCAGGCAACGCTGCACGATGGCCCGGTAGCCGTCCAGCCCGTGCTTCTGGAGAGCGTACCAGATGACAAGCGGGGCGAACGCGCTGCGCGAGCCGGATAGCGTGGTGTCCAGCACGCCCACGTACTCGATGGAGCGGGCGACGCGCGCCACGTACTCCCGCTTGGTGAGCGCGATACCGCACGGCAGCGGCGAGCCGATCATCTTGTGGCCGCTTATCGCCACGCTGTCGATTCCCTCGTCGAAGCCGTAGGGCTGCGGCTCGTCCACGAACGGCAGGATCATGCCGCTGAGCGCTGCGTCTGCGTGGACGTAGCGGTTGGTGACGGCCAGGTCGCTGAGGATGGCCCGCACACGGCTCACGTCGTCGATTGCGCCCTTCATGGTGGTGCCGATGTTCGCCATGAAGATGACGGGGCTGTCGCGGTTGATGCGTATGGTCTCGTACAGGTCGTCGTAGTCGATTTCGCCGCTGGGCTGGCTCTTGATCATGATGCTGCGCGCCTTGAGCAGCCGCAGGATCTTCACCACGCTGTAGTGAGTGTCCTGGGAGAAGTAGACCACGCCGTCCGGGAAGAGTTCTCGCCCCATGTACAGGCCGTACATGTTGCCCTCCGTGCCGCCGGAGGTGACGTAGCCCCATGCGCGCTCCCGCTCCAGGCGCATGAGGTCTGCGAAGGCGTCTATCACCTCGCGCTCTATCTCGTGGGTGTTGACGCGGTAGTTGCTGTCGTGGAACGGGTCTCCGACGTTGTTGGCGCTGAGCGTGAGGAACGGCAGCAACGGCGAGTAGTCGAAGTCCTGGTTGGTGGGGTAGCCGACTTGCCGGCTGCTGTGCTCCTGGAGCTGCCTGAGCAGGCCGTCGAGTCGATCCTGTGTTGCCGCCTCCATGTTTGCGCCTCCGCTCTGCGACGCCTCCGCGCCATCCGCGCCACACCTGGACTATATCACGCAGGCAGGCGCGCGGGCAATTGGGGGGGCATGACCAGCGGCGGCCCGAGGTTTCTCGACTCCGCTGCGCTCCGTTCGAAATCACTATGGCCTTGCCAAGGTCACGTGAGGGGATGAAAGTAGGCGGCCGACACCTTGCGCGATTGTGGCTGGCCTGCGAGACTGGTCAACTGGTCTTGCAAGCCGCCCGGCACGCCTACTTTCATAGCAATGACAGTGGGGGTGTGGAGCCGTAGGCGAATCGCTGCGCGGGCGACGGTGTTCGGGCGGTTCATGGAGCCTCTCCCTACGGCTCGCCCCGTTCGTGCTGAGCCTGTCTAATCATAGACGGGCCCACGCCTGCGCCGCCTCTATTGACCCACGCACCGCCCTGTGCTAGCATAATTGTCGACCGTTAAGGTCGACAATTGTCCGGCGCAGCCGCAGGGCTTCCCGGACGGAATCGTTGGCAGAAGCGTCTAGCCGCAGCAGCAGCAACAGAACTTCGGCGGAGAGGCGCGGGAGGGAGTGAGGATTTGACCACCACAAACCAGGTCGTCAAGGACGTTGCCAGGCAGGAGTACAAGTACGGCTTCGTCACAGACGTCGAGCAGGAGTCAGCGCCTCCGGGGCTGAACGAGGACACCATCCGCTTCATATCCGCCAAGAAGAACGAGCCGGACTGGATGCTCGAATGGCGGATGAAGGCGTACCGCCATTTCCTGTCGCTGCTGGACGGGGAGCGGCTGCCCGGCTGGGCCAACATCTACCACCCGCCCGTGGACTTCCAGGACATCATCTACTACTCCGCGCCCAAGGCCAAGCCGGAGCTTGCCAGCTTGGACGAGGTTGACCCGGAGATCCTGAAGACCTACGAGAAGCTGGGCATTCCGTTGCAGGAGCAGAAGCGGCTGGCAGGCGTGGCCGTGGACGCAGTATTCGACAGCGTGTCCATCACGACAACCTTCAAGGAGGAGCTCTCGAAGCACGGAATCATCTTCTGCTCCATGTCGGAGGCCGTGCAGGAGCACCCGGAGCTTGTGCGGAAGTACATCGGCTCGGTGGTGCCGTACACGGACAACTTCTACGCCGCGCTCAACGCTGCCGTCTTCTCGGACGGCTCGTTCTGCTACATTCCCACGGGCGTGCGCTGCCCGATGGAGCTGACCACCTACTTCCGCATCAACAGCGAGGGGTCGGGGCAGTTCGAGCGGACGCTCATCATCGCCGACGAGGGCAGCTACGTCAGCTACCTGGAGGGGTGCAGCGCTCCCATGCGCGACGAGAACCAGCTTCACGCCGCCGTGGTGGAGCTGATCACGCTCGATAACGCCGAGATCAAGTACTCCACCATCCAGAACTGGTACCCCGGCGACGAGCAGGGCAAGGGCGGCATCTACAACTTCGTCACCAAGCGGGGCAAGTGCGAGGGCCGCAACTCCAAGATCTCCTGGACGCAGGTTGAGACCGGCTCCGCCATCACCTGGAAGTACCCCAGCGTTATCCTGCAAGGCGACAACTCCATCGGCGAGTTCTACTCCGTGGCGCTCACCAAGGCGTACCAGCAGGCCGACACCGGCACCAAGATGATCCACATGGGCAAGAACACGCGCAGCACCATCATCGCCAAGGGCATCTCCGCAGGCCACGCCCAGAACACCTACCGCGGCCTGGTGCGCGTCATGCCAAAGGCGGACAACGCGTGGAACTTCACGCAGTGCGACTCGCTGCTGCTGGGCGACCAGTGCGGCGCGCACACCACGCCCTACGTGGAGGTTCGCAACAACTCCGCTCACCTGGAGCACGAGGCGTTCACCTCCAAGGTGAGCGAAGACCAGCTCTTCTACTGCAACCAGCGGGGCATCTCCATCGAGGAGGCCCACTCCCTCATCATCAACGGCTTCTGCAAAGAGGTCTTCAAGCAGCTGCCGCTGGAGTTCGCCGTGGAGGCCACGCGGCTGCTGGACATGAACCTCGAAGGCACCGTGGGCTAGCGCCCGGCGGGACGACCATCACAGGCGAACACAGGAGGCTCCGCCAATGCTCCAGATTACCGACCTTCACGCCGCCATTGGCGACGTTGAGATTCTCAAGGGCGTAGACCTGAGCGTCAGCGCGGGCGAGGTTCACGCCATCATGGGGCCCAACGGCTCCGGCAAGAGCACGCTCGCCAACGTCCTCGCCGGCAACCCGTCATTCGCCGTCACCTCCGGAGACGTGCTATTCGAGGGCGAGAGCCTGCTGGGCGCGCTGCCCGAGGACAGGGCGCGGGCCGGCATCTTCCTCTGCTTCCAGCACCCCATCGAGGTGCCGGGCGTGCGACTCGACCACTTCATGCGCGCCGGCTTCAACGCCATTCGCAAGAGCAAGGGCATGGACGAGTTCGACGTGCTGAAGTTCGACCGGCTGCTCAACGAGCGCGTGGACGTGGTGGAGATGGACCGCAACCTCACCAAGCGCGCCGTCAACGAGGGCTTCTCCGGCGGCGAGAAGAAGCGCAACGAGGTGCTCCAGATGGCCGTATTCGAGCCGAAACTGTCCATCCTGGACGAGCCGGACTCCGGCCTGGACGTGGACGCCCTTCGCATTGTCGCCGCGGGCATCAACCAGCTGCGGCGGCCGGACAACGCCGTCATCCTCGTGACCCACTACCAGCGCATCCTCAACTACGTTGTGCCGGACAGGGTTCACGTGCTCATAGACGGGCGCATCGTCAGGTCGGGCGGCAAGGAGCTTGCCCTGGAGGTGGAGTCCCGCGGCTACGACCACCTGGGGAGGTCGGCGGAAGCCATCACGGCCTCCGGCTGAGCGCCATGACACAGCGCACCGCAACCCAGGAGGAGGCGTACCTGGCGGCCTCCGCGTCCTTCGAGAGCAACGGCGCGTCGCAAGACCCCGCGTGGGCCAGGGAACTGCGGAGGGACGCGCTCGACGCGTTCCGCGAGCTTGGCTTTCCCACTGCTCGCCGCGGCAACGAGGAGTGGAAGTACACGGACGTTACGCCCATCGCACGCGTGCCCGTGCGCTTCGGCCCGGCCGGCACGGCCCCGCGCGTCGACGCGGAGGCCGTGGCGAACACCGCGCTCGGCGGTCCATCGTGGCCGCAGCTTGTGTTCGTGAACGGCCGCTACAGCGATGCGCTATCGAGCGTCGATGCGCTGCCGAGCGGGGTCACAGCCGCCAGCCTGGCGGAGGCCATGCGCTCAACGCCGGAGCTGGTTCAGCCTCACCTGGCGCGCTTCGCGGAGTACCGCGACAACGCGTTCGCCGCGCTCAACACAGCCTTCCTGCACGATGGCGCATTCCTGCACGTGGCCCGCGGCGCACAGGTCGAGGCTCCGATACGACTGTTGTTCCTCTCCACGGACGACGGCGAAGAGACGGTTGACCACCCACGAGCGCTCATCGTCGCCGACCGGGAAAGCAGCGCCTCTGTGCTGGAGTCCTACGCCAGCCTGTCCGCGGGCGAACGCCTCACCAACGCGGTGACTGAGATTGTGGTGGGCGCGGCGGCCCGGCTGGACTACTACAAGGTGCAGCGTCAGAGCGAGCAGGCGTACCACGTCACAAACACCCACGTTGCGCTGGAGCGCGACAGCTGGTTCTCGTCGGTCAACGTGGACGTGGGCGGCAGGCTGACGCGCAACAACCTGAACCTGCTGACGCTCGCCCAGGACTGCTCGTGCTCGCTTACGGGGTTCTACATGGTGACGGGCCGCCAGCACGTGGACAACCAGGTCATCATCGACCACGCCAAGCCGTACACCACCAGCCGCGAGCTGTACAAGGGCATCCTGGACGGCAGGTCGCGGTCGGTCTTTCACGGCAGCATCATCGTGCGAGAGGGCGCGGTGAAGGTGAACGCCAACCAGGTGGACAAGAACCTGCTGCTGTCCGACCAGGCGGAGGCGGACACCAAGCCGGCGTTCTGGATCTACTGCGACGACGTGAAGTGCGGCCACGGCGCGGCGTGCGGCCAGATGGACCCTATGGCGCTGTTCTACCTGCGCAGCCGCGGCATCGACGAGCGGACGGCGCGCGGCCTGCTGACCCGCGCGTTCCTCAGCGAGGTCATAGAGGGCGTCGCCAACGAGACGCTGCGCTCGCAGTTGGACGGGCTGGTGGCAGCCACGCTGCGGGAGTGGCTGGGGGACGTGGGGTAGGCGCGGGAGGAGAGCCATGCTGGACGTAAACGCAATACGCAAGGACTTCCCCATCCTCTCCCGTGAGGTGTACGGCAAGCCGCTGGTCTACCTGGACAACGCCGCCACCTCGCAGAAGCCCGCGCAGGTCATCCGCGCGCTTGTCGAGTACTACGAACGCTACAACTCCAACATCCACCGCGGCGTCCACGCCCTGAGCATGGAGGCCACCGACCGATACGAGGAGGCCCGCCGCAAGTGCGCCGCCTTCATCGGCGCGCCGTCCACCACCGGCGTGGTGCTCTTGCGCAACACCACCGAGGCCATCAACCTGGTGGCGCAGACCTGGGCGCGCAGCAACCTCGGCCCCGACGACGAAATACTCACGACGCACATGGAGCATCACAGCAACCTTGTGCCCTGGCAGCAGGTCGCACGGGAGCGCGGCGCAACGCTCCGGTTCATCCCGCTCACCCACGAGCAGACGCTCGACCTGTCCGACCTCGACGGACTGCTCACGCCTCGCACCAGGCTGCTCACGCTGAACCACATGTCGAACGTGCTGGGCACCATCAATCCCGTGAAGGAACTGACGCAGGCCGCGCACCGCGTGGGCGCCCGCGTGCTCATCGACGGCGCGCAGAGCGTGCCTCACCTCAAGACGGACGTGGCCGACCTGGACTGCGACTTCCTTGCCTTCTCCGGCCACAAGATGCTTGGGCCAACGGGCATAGGCGTGCTGTACGTCAAGCAGGACGTGCTGGAGGACATGGAGCCGTTCCTGCACGGCGGCGAGATGGTGCTGCAGGTGTGGGACGACCGCGCCACGTGGAACGACCTGCCCATGCGCTTCGAGGCGGGCACGCCCAACATCGCCGACACGATTGCGCTGGGCGCGGCCATCGACTACCTGGAGTCGCTTGGCATGGACAACGTCCGCGAGCACGAGGTCGCCATCACGCAGTACGCGCTCAACGCCTTCCGCGAGCTGGAGGAGTCGGAGGAGGTGCGCGTGTACGGGCCGCGCGACGTGGCGCGGAGGGGCGGCATCGTGTCGTTCTACTCGGAGGCCGTACACCCCCACGATCTCGGCACCATGCTTGACCGCGAGGGCATCGCCATTCGCACGGGCCACCACTGCGCCATGCCCCTGATGGGCAGGCTGGCCGTGCCCGCAACCGCCCGCGCCAGCTTCTACGTCTACAACACGGAGGAAGAGGTGGACCTGCTGGTGGCCGCCGTCCGGGAGTCCATCCGGTACTTCACCGGCGCTCGCGCCAGGACGTAGGACGCCACACCCGCAACACAGCCATGCAGAGCTTCGACTTCTCCGACGTTGACGACCTCTACCGCGAGATTATCCTCGACCACTACCGCAGCCCGCGCAACCAGGCGGAGCTTGCGGACGCGGACATCGTGTCGGAGGGCGTCAACCCCTTCTGCGGCGACGAGGTCTACCTGCGCATGAGCCTTGACGGCGACGTGGTCGACGGCGTGAGCTTCCGCGGGACGGGCTGCTCCATCAGCCAGGCGTCGGCGTCCATGCTCACGGAAGCGATCAAGGGCAAGAGCCTGGACGACGCGGAGGCGCTCTACTTCCTGTTCCGCGACATGATGCAGGGCCGCAACCCCACGGCTGAGGAGTCGGACAGGCTGGGCGAGGTGGAGGCGCTGGCGGGCGTCAAGAACTTCCCGATCCGCATCAAGTGCGCGCTGCTGGCATGGGCTGCGCTGGAGGACGGCATACGGGGGCACCGGAGGGGTGGGGGCGGGTGAGTCCGCAGTTGGAGGTGTGACGTGGTGTTTGGCCGCATGAACCCGTTTGGCAGATCCGGCGGCCAGCAAGGCGAGGCGAAGGCAAAGGTGGTAACGCCAAGCCCTTCTCATAGCTCAACAAAGTGGCGGTTCGCTTGGCAGGCGTCAATTTCGAGCTAGCCTTACGTTCCCGCACCAAGAATATGTCTAGCGCAAGAGGGAGACTTCACGGAGATGGAAGAGAATGCTGAGATCACAACTCAATACACAGACCCAATTGCCGAGATAGCCAGCCGTCTCAAAAGGGAGGCTGATCAGGGCCTGAAGCCCAAGCCTGAAGTCGTGCCCTTGCGGCGGCTGTTGAGTTGGTTTGGCTACGAACGGCGCGGTAGGTTCGCAGTCACACTTATTCGGAGAAAGCTGGAGCGGTTCGGCCTCCATACGACTCCCGACTTTGAGTATTGCTACATAGAGAGCAGTATTTCTATTTCCAGCCTTCATCCTGGAGATGCTGAGTCTACCCAGGAAATGGACGACCCAACAGTCCGCGTTGGGATTTTGGAGGCAGCAAACAGGGAACCAACGTCAGTGACCCCCCACGAAGATCTCAATGTCGCGACGACCAAGATGCAAATTAATGACTTTTCCCAGCTTCCGGTGATGGAAGGCAAGCGAAGCCTTAAGGGAATCATAAGTTGGGAATCAATTGGCCTCAGAATCGCGATGGGGAAGAATTGCAGGTTGGTCAAAGACTGTATGGATGTCGCAGAGGAAATTGGGATTGATGCTCCACTACTTGATGCCGCCGAGGGCATTGCGAAGAATGGCTATGTCTTGGTCAAGGGAACCAACGGAGCAATCACCGGCATTGTGACGGCTAGCGACCTAGCTAGTCAGTTCCTGGATCTTGCAGGGCCTTTCCTAGCTATTGCGGAAATTGAAAGGCACCTGCGGATGATGATTCGCGGGAAATTCACAGATGAGGAAGTTAGAGACGCGCTTGGTGATGTCAGTGATGATCCTGGAGCTGTAGGGCCGGATGACCTGACATTTGGAAATTATCGCCGCTTACTTGAGAATCCCCAACATTGGTCAAGACTGGAACTGAATGTCGCACGCGAGGTGTTTATTGAACGGCTAGAGTCCGTAAGGCTAATCCGCAATGACATTATGCACTTTGACCCGGATGGTCCAGCTCCAGGGGCCAAGAAAACACTGAGTGATTTCGCGAAGTTCTTTAGGGATTTGGCTAGGATGCGGCTTCCTTAAGTCAAACCTTGATAGGGCCAGACAGGCGAATGATTCATGCCTTTACCCCCCCCACCAATGCCAGCGCCAGCCGGCCGCCCTCGCCGGCACGGAGGCAAGTTGCGGGCGTATGCCACGCGCGTTCCTTTCACGGATATCATCTCTCCCGCGTTCCTTCAACTTGCCTGCGAAAGTGGACGACTGGAAGTGGAGAGCGGGGGCTACCGCGGCAACCGATTGAACCAGTCAATCTCAAGATGTTCAAACAGGATAGCTTTTTCTATGTCAGCGTAATCCAACGCCGCTACCTCGCCTAGGACTGAAGTCACCGAATAACTTCCTGAAGAGAGTACAACAATTAGAATCTTGACGTGTTCAACGCAGTACCACTGGGATGCCTGGCCGCGGTAGATGATGAAGGCGGTTCCGGTTCCATCGAAATCTCGGTCTGTAGTCTCTGAGAATAGTTCATATTGCCACGCGTAGACACTTTCCGCATATCTAAGGGTCTGGGCAACCCAATTCTCCAGATCAGCCTGATAGCTGTAGGCTTCCACCGTCACGCCAGCGAAACCATCTGCGCTATCGAATGCAACAAAACTCGCATCACTGGCATCAATTGACCAGTCCATCGGCACCTTGATGCTGTAACCGTAGATGAGGTTGTCATAGGATTGCCACGCTACTGGCGTAGGAGTCAGTGTTGGTACGGCTGTGGCAGTTGGTGTAGGTGTTGGAACAGGCGTAGGCGTGGGCGTAGCGGTTGGTGTCGGTGTGGGTGTTGGCTTAGGCGTCGCAGTCGGGACTGGAGTCCATGTGGGTTCAGGTGTCCAGGTCGGCACAGGCGTCCAGGTTGGTACTGGCGTCGGAGTAAGTGTGGGCATGGCGGTTTGCGTAGGAGGGGGCGTCGGGGTTCGGGTGGGTTCTGACGTAGAGGTAGAGGTGACTGGGTTGGGTGCTGCGGTCGGTGACGGGGTCGCAGACGACGGCGACTCACCGTTCGGTTGCGAAGGGGTGCAAGCTGTCAGCATCAAGAGGAAGAACAGAAGAGCAGTGTAGGCCACGATCCGATTGAGCATGTGGAGCCCCCTTGCAGGAGGTGGGGTTGGGCAACTTGCTACAATCGCCGAGTCCGCACACGAGCCGAGCAAGGGGGCGCGAGGCCCCCTCTCCTGTGTTCGGCTCACGTACGTTGTGCACAGTTTCACGTATGCCTCGTGAACTCGCGATTGTAGCGGTTCTATGGTGCATTGCTGAGCTTCCTTTGTCAATGGCAGTGATTCCTCCCACCCAGCACCCGCGCCAGCCGGCCGCCCCCGCCAGCGCGGAGGCGGGCCAGCGCCCGCTCGTACGCCCAGATGAGCGACAGCAGGTAGACTGCACCGTACGCGTAGCCGCCCAGCACGTCCAGCAGCCAGTGCCGACCCTCGTACAGCAGCCACGGCCCAGTCGCCAGCACGTACGCGGCCACGGCCACTGCGAACGCCCGCACCGGCGGCCTGCCCGGCGCGTGTCGATGCGCCAGGTACAGCAGCAGGCCGTAGAACACCACCGCGTGCACCGCGTGGCCGCTGGGGAAGCCCGACCCCTGGATGCCGCCCCAGCCAATCGTCACGTCTACCAGGTCGTCTGTGGGCCGCGGCCGCCCGATGACCTCCTTCAGCGCCAGGTTCAGCAGGTCCGGCGCCAGCGTCAATGCCACGAACGCCGACTCCAGCCGCCATCGCCGCAGCCACAGCGCGGCGCACACAGCCAGCAACGCGGCGCCCGCAACGCCCCGAACGCCCATCCAGAACAGCAGGCCGCGCAGGAAGTCGAGCGGGCCGAGGCTGAATGACTGGAGCCACTGCGAAAGCTCCACCTCCCACGCAAAGCGGTCGACGGCCAGCGCGACGCCGGTCGCGGCCGCAGCCGCGGCCAGCGCAACGAGGAACGCAGGCCGCATCGTCCTGGGCATGGTTTCGTCTCCCGATTCAGTGTTCTTGGGGTACTGCGCGCATTATATCGCACCGCCAGCCGGCCGGTCGCAGGATTGACCCGCTTGGGCTGCGGGGCTACCATTGCTTCCGTACGCAAGCCGCGCGGCGCGGGCCGGAAGGAGACGCAGCATGGACAGAGTTGTTCTGGAGGGCGTGACCCTGGGCGACCTGGCGTTCCTGGGGTCGGCTCTGCTGACAGGACTCATCGTCTCACTCGTGGCGCGGTTTGTGACGCGCAGGGTCAAGCGAAGGCTGCGCCGCCGAGAAACAATCTCCCTCCGTGCCAACCTGATCGACGACATTGACGGGGCGCTGTCGCTCCTGATCATCCTTGTCGGCGTGTTCGTTGGCCTGCGGTGGCAGCCCGCGCTGCTCGAGTACCGCAACATAGTCACAAGCGGGTTCGTCATACTCGGCATAGTCGTTGTGATGTACGGGGGCATACGCGTGCAGGACGACGCCATCCGATGGGCGCTTGGCCGCGTGGGAGAGCGCACGGGCCAGGATCGGGTGGTGGAGTCGGTGACGCCGATGGCGACTCAGATGGCGGCCGCGGTCACGCTTGCGATGGGCGCGCTCATCGTGCTGGACCAGCTGGGCATATCGATTGCGCCGCTGGTGGCGGGCCTCGGCATCGGCGGGCTGGCCGTGGCGCTCGCGCTCCAGGGCACGCTGACCAACCTGTTCGCCGGCCTGAGCGCCACGACCGACGGTTCGATTCGAGTCGGCGACTACGTGGAGCTGGAGGGCGGCATGGTGGGCGCAATCGACAACATCGGCTGGCGCACCACGCGCGTTCGCCTGCTGTCGAACAACATCGTGTTCGTCCCCAACTCCCGGCTGGCGGACAGCATAATGACCAACTTCAACTACCCTTACGAGGAGATGTCGGTCTACATGCTGATAGGCGTGAGCTACTTCAGCGACCTGGCGCACGTGGAGCGCGTGACGGTGGAGGCGGCGAGGCAGGTGCTGCGAGACACGCCGGGCGCGGTGCGCGACTACGAGCCGTCGGTGTGGTACGAGAACTTCGGCGACTCCAACATCAACTTCTGGGTGGTGATGCGAGCCGAGGGCTACCTGGAGTCGTGGACGGTGAAGCACGCGTTCGTGAAGGCGGTGTTCGCGCGCTACGAGGAGGAGGGGATCGAGATCTCGTTCCCGGCGCGCAACGTGTTCATGCGAGAGGGCGCGCCGGACGCGGGGGGTGACCAGCCACCCGCTCGCCCTTCGACAGGCTCAGGGTGAGCGGACAGTAAGCTCCCGCTCATGGTGAGCCTGTCGAACCAGAGCGGGGCGGCCGAGACCGTAGGCAATCCGCTTGCCCGTGGGCGGTTCACGGAGTTAGTCTCATAAGTCTGACGAACGCGTTGACATCGAATTCCTCGAATCGAATATCGTTACTCTTGCTGAACTTGTCTCTGTTTCGCGTTCAGTGAGACATTACAATGCTGCGGTATTAGTCCCCGTTAATTCGCGAGATTCCACGCGTGGAGACTTTTGAGACAGGCTCCGCGAACCGCCCCTACGGCTGCCCATTGTTGCCGTTCGTCCTGAGCTTGTCGAAGCATGGACAGGGAGACCGCCACCCTATGCCCGCGGAAGCGGGCATCCATTCGGCCACCTTTGGGCGTGCGCGGCGGGACTCGCGGGAGGCGAATCGGTCTCATGGATTCTCGCCTGCGCGGGAATAGGGGAGAGGCTGCCCGCCGCCTACAGCGCTCGACCGCCCGGCATGTTCACCCAGGAGCTCATCTCGTGCGGGGCGGTGACAGCCTCCGCCTGCCGCACGTACGCGGGCGAAAGCTGCGACATGGATGTCACGCCCAGCAGCCCCATCGACGAGATGATCTCGTCCTCCAGTATCTCCAGCGCGCGCACCAGACCCGGAGTCCCGCCGGCCGCCAGCCCCCAGCACTGGAGCTTGCCGACAGCCGTGGCCGTGGCCCCAAGCGCGATGGCCTTCATAACGTCGCTGCCGCGCTGGATGCCTCCGTCCAGCACAATCTCTGCTCTGCCGCCCACGGCCTCCGCCACCTCCGGCAGCACGTCCATCGTCGCCAGCCCGTGGTCGAGCTGGCGGCCGCCGTGGTTCGATACCCAGATCACGTCTGCGCCGTGCTCCACCGCCATCGCCGCGTCCTCCGCGGCGCCGATGCCCTTGAGCATGAGCGGCCCGCCCCACTCCTCCTTGATCCTGTCTATGGTCTCCCACGTCGTCCGTGACGCGTGGCCGCCCTGTCTGCCGCCGGACACCTGATGCCTGCTGAGGCTGGGCGAGCCTGCGCCAAGGAAGTTGGCCCGCGGCGTCCAACGCGCCAGCAGCGTCCGATCCCTGCGGCTGGGCCGCGCCGTGTCCACGGTGATGCACAGGGCCGCGTAGCCCGCCTCCCGGATTCGAGCGATCATCTCTTTGATCCAGTCCCAATCGCCGTGCAGGTAGAGCTGGTAGACCTTGGGGTTGCCCGCCGTCTGCGCGATCTCCTCCAGGCTTGGCTCAGTCACGGAGCTTATCACATCCAGGACGCCGAACTCGTCCGCGGCCCTGGTGGCCGCCGCGCCGCCCTCCGCGAAGAACACCTGCTGCGACCCGATGGGCGCGAGCAGCAACGGGATCCGCAGGTCATGCCCGAGCAGGCTGCCGGACGTGTCGATGTTGGACACATCCACCAGCACCCTTGGGCGGAAGGCCAGCCGGTCGAAGGCGTGGCGGTTTCGGCGCAGCGTGGTCTCGGACTCAGAGCCGCCGGACAGGTAGCCCCACGTGCCCTGGTTCAGGTTGTGCCTGGCCGCCAGGATGATCTCCTGCATGGTCACGAAGTCGGTCGTCATCGTACGCCTCCTTGCTCGCCGCCGCGTGCGAATCTCGTTAGCGGAGCGCGGCCCGCTCGCCTAAAGGTCTCGCGGGGATCGCCTGTCCTCGAACTTGGTGTGTACGTCGAGCAGCACCGTCTTGCCCTCGGCGTTCAGCTCCCTCGCTCGCAGGATGGCTGGCCCAAGCTCCGAGGGCTTGACCACGGTGATGCCCACCGCGCCCATGCCCTCGGCAATCTTGGCGTAGTCGCCGTACATGTGCGACACGCCGTACGTCAGGCGCGCCGTGGGAAAGCCGCCGGGGTAGGTTGCCATGCCGCCGTTGTTGAGCACCAGCGTGGTGATGGCAACGCCCGACCTCGCCGCCGTCTCGATGTCCAGGCCGGACATGCCGAACGCGGCGTCGCCCATGTAATTCAGGCAGAAGCGGTCAGGGTACGCCAACTTCACGCCTATCATCAGGGGGATGCCGTAGCCCAGGTGCGTCGACTTGCCCCAGCCAACGTAGGTGTGCGGCGCGGTGGCGGTGAGGAACGGCACCATCATGTCACGCGGAGAGCCGGCGTCGTGTGTGACCACGCTGTTCTCCAGGTCAAGGTTGCGGTTCAACTCCCATATCACGCGGTAGGGGTTGATCGGCTCTTCGTCGTCGGTCAGGACGGGCATCCACGCGTTCAGCCACTCCTCCCGCACGGCTGCGATCTGCTCCGGCGCGCCGGTCTCGCCCTTGCGGCCGTGCTCGCCGAGCCGCGACTTCACCTCGTCTATCATCGCCCGCAGGGTGGCCCTGGCGTCGCCGGGCAGGGCGATGTCCACGGGGAAGTCCTTGTTGATGTCCTCGATGCTGCCTACGCTGTGGATGATGGTCTTGCCGGGCGGGATCGGCTGGCCGTAGCCCGTGCGGGTCATGCTGGAGCCGATGGCGAAGAGGGTGTCCGACTCCTGGAGCCACTGCCTGGCTGCGCGAGTGGTGGAGCCGCTGCCGCCGCCGAGGGCGAGCGGGTGCCGCTCGTCGAATGCGGACTTGCCCGGCATGGTGGTGTAGACGGGAATCTCGGTAAGCTCTGCGAACTCGCGCAGTTCAGCCGTCGCGCCGCCCAACAGCACGCCCATGCCCGCCCAGATGACGGGGCGGGCGGAGTCGAGCAGCGCGCCCACCGCGTCCTTCACGTCTGAGGCGGCCGGCGACTGCACGTATACGCCGGGCGAGTGGTACGGCGTTGCCTCCTCCGGCACCTGCTGGTCGCACACGTCCGCGGGCATCTCCACCACCACCGGGCCGGGGCGGCCGTTGCGCAGCGCGTGAAACGCCCGGCGCATCACCGCGCCCACCATGTCCGGGCGCGTGATGACCTCGCAGTGCTTGGCGATGGGTTCGTAGGTCTTGAACGCCGAGAAGTAGGGGCGGACGGCGGTGCGCTCCAGGCCGGAGCCGCGGGGCAGCACCAGGATTGGCACGTTGTCGGCGAACGCCTGGCTGACGCCGCCCATCGCGTTCTCCGCGCCCGCCTGGTCCTGCACGGCCACCACGCCGAATCGCTTGCGGTCGTTCATGCGGCTGAAGCCGTCTGCCGCCATGACTGCGCCGCGCTCGTGGCGGAAGGAGATGGGGCGTATGCCCTCCTTAGCGACTGCCTCGATGAGGGGGTTGGAAGGGAAGCACGCCATCCACTCAACGCCCTCCGATTTCAGGATGCTTGCGATGGTCTCCGTAACGTTCATGCTGTCACCCCTCCTGCTGAGATACGGCGTAGGCCCGTGCGGGCATTATAGCGCGTTTGGCGGGCGGCCGCATACGGCAATGCCGTGCCCCGTCTCCGCTCGTGCTGAGCGTGTCGTAGGGCAGGCGGACGACGGCCGTTGCCTCCATCCGCTCATGGTTCGACAGGCTCAGGACGAGCGGGGGCAACAATTACCGTCTCCCCTGCGAAAGCAGAGGGCTAGCACCCGGCGGGCGCGGGGGATGGATTGCGGCTTTCGCCGCAGTGACGGCTGAGGGTGGCGGCCCGCGAAGGCTGCCACGCACGTCCAAAGGTGGCAGAGTGGATGCCCGCCTGCGCGGGCATAGGGGGGTGACAGGCATGGAGGCCGCCGCGACGCGCCCTTCCCGTTCGTGATATAATGCGGCCAGGATAAGCCGATGACCACCGTTGAAGCCAACGCAGCCCGCATATTCGAAGATGCCCGCGTCATGCGGGACGCCGCCCTTGAGCGTCTTGCCGCCGGAGACGTCCGGGACGCGGCGGAGAAGGCGTGGTGCGCCACAGTCCGCGCCACAGAAGCGTTAGTTCTAGCCCGCACGGGAGAGGAGCCCGGAACGTCTACCGCTGCTGGCCGGCGGCTGCATGCCATGTCCACGAACGACCAATCACTGCGGGAGCTGCGGCGCAGTTACTTGGAACGTCAAGATGTGCTTCACGGCGAGTGCTTCTACCACGACTCCTGCCAGCCAGTAGTCACGGAACGCCTTCTCGGCGAGACCTCGGACTTCATATATGACGCTGAACGCTTGGCCCAGCAACCCGGAGAAGCCCATGACCACCGTTGAAGCCAGCGCAGCCCGCATATTCGTGGATGCCCGCGTCATGCGGGACGCCGCCCTTGAGCGTCTTGCCGCCGGAAACGTCCGGGACGCGGCGGAGAAGGCCTGGTGCGCAACGATGCGAGCCACGGAGGCTCTTGTGCTTGCTCGCACGGGGCAGGAGCCCGGAACGTCCACCGCCGCAGGCCGTCGACTGAAAGCCATCTCTGAGAGCGACCAATCGCTGCGGGAGCTGCGGCGCAGCTATCTCGAACGTCAGGGGATACTCCACGACGAGCGCTTCTACCACGACTACTGCCAACCAGTGGTGACTGAACAGCTTATCCGCGAGACCTCGGACTTCATACGTGACGCTGAGCGCCTGGCCCAACAGCCAGGATAAGCCGATGACCACCGTTGAAGCCAACGCCGCCCAAGTATTCGAGGATGCCCGCCTCATGCGGGACGCCGCCCTCGAGCGCCTTGCCGCCGGGGACATCCGGGACGCGGCGGAGAAGGCGTGGTGCGCAACGATGCGCGCCACGGAGGCTCTTGTCCTTGCGCGCACCGGCCAGGAGCCAGGAAAGTCCACAGACGCCAGCCACAGGCTGCGGGACCTCTATATGAGTGACAGAGACCCGTCACTGAAGGGACTTCGAGACCGCTATTACGGGCGCCAGGAAATTCTCCACGGCGAGTGCTTCTATCACGGTCATTACAACCCGGCGGAGATTGGCCTCCTGGTCAATGAGACCTCGGACTTCATATTGGATGCCGAGCGGCTGGCCCAAGTGTGACGGCCACCCCGCAGTCCCGTACATGCTGAGCGTGTTGGAGCATGGACGGCCAGCCCCCGCCCCGCTGCTGGGCTCCGGCTGAAGTCTACCCCCGTATCGGGGTACGGGGCAGGCTCTGAGCGCAGCCGAATGGGCCGCAGTGACGGCTGAGGGCGTGATTCTCCGTCATTGCGGCGAAAGCCGCAATCCAGCGGGAAGGGTGGCGGCCCGCGAAGGCTGCCACGCACGTCCAAAGGTGGCAGAGTGGATGCCCGCCTGCGCGGGCATAGGGGATTGGGGTTGGCGGGCCGCCCTTCGACAAGCTCAGGGCGAGCAGGCTACCTGCGCAGTTGTCATTCTGAGCGCAGCGAAGCGGAGTCGAAGAATCCAGCGCCTGCGAGGTTGTGCCCCGCCCTGCCCGCCGGCGGAACGCGCCGCCGTTTCGAGACGCGCCGCGGCTCATACATGCCTTAGGTTTCTCGACTCCGCTTCGCTCCGCTCGAAATCACTATGGCCCTGCCAAGGTCACGTGAGGGGATGAAAGTAGGCGGCCGACACCAGGGCGATTTTGGCCTGCCCGCGAGACTGGTTATCTCGTCCTTCTAGCCACTTGGCACGCCTACTTTCATAGCAATGACAGACAAGAAGCGGATGCCATCCGCCCGCCCTTCTACAGGCTCAGCATGAACGGCCTTCACTCCGCCGTGCCGCCGCCCAACTCGTCAAGGCGGCCGTCCACCAGGTGCAGCCGCCTGTCGGCGACACGCGCCAGAGTGAGGTCGTGCGTGGCTACCACCACCGTCACTTGTCGATGGCTGGCCGTGTCCCGCAGTATGTCGATAATCGACATGGCGGTTGCGCTGTCCAGTTCGCCCGTGGGTTCGTCGGCGAATATCACCGCCGGGCCGGTCACCAGCGCCCGCGCAATCGCCACCCGCTGCTGCTCACCGCCCGACATCTCGTACGGGCGGTGCCGCGCCCGCGGGCCAAGCCCCACCGTGTCCAGCGCCTCCGCCGCTCGCCGCCTACGCTCCCGCCAGCCCACGCCGCCGACGTGCAGCGGCAGCTCCACGTTCTCTTGCGCCGACAGCAGAGGCATCAGCCCGAACGACTGGAACACGAAGCCGATGAGCCGCCTGCGAAGCTCCACAAGCTCCGACTCGCGCAGCTCCGGCAGGCTCAGCCCGTCCAGCAGCACGCTGCCCGCCGTGGGCCTGTCCAGCCCCGCCATGATGTTGAGCAGGGTGGTCTTGCCGGAGCCGGAGCGTCCGGTCACCGCAAGGAACTCCTGCCCGTACACGTCAAGGTCGATGCCGTCGACCGCGGTGACCTCGGCGTCGCCTGAGCCGAACGACCGCACAAGCCCGCGCACGGATATGAGCGGCCTGCCCGCCCTGCCCTGCGCCGCGCCTTCCCGCGAGGCCGCGGGTCTCAAGGCGCTGCCTCGCTCGAATGGCCTGTCTCGGAAGACTCACGCCGCGGGCCGCCGTCCTCAGTTCTGCCGCCGGACGCGGGCCTGATGTTGACCTGCTCGCCCGCAATGTCCGCCCTGGCCAGCCCGCGGAAGCGCAGCCTGTCCACGTACTCCTGCGGAAGCTGAAGGCGGCCCACCCTGTCCACCACCAGGTACTCCTCGTGAGCAGCGCCGTCTCCGCCGGGCGCGTCCACGCCCGCGCGGCTTTCGGAGCTTATGCGGCCGTCCCGTATGTGGAGCACGCGGTCTACGTGCTCTGCCACGCCCGGATAGTGCGTCACCATCACGACCGTCACGCCGTAGATGCGGTTGACCTCTTGCAGCAGCCGGAAGACCTGGATCGCCGTCTGCGTGTCAAGCTCGCCGGTTGGCTCGTCTGCGAGGAGGAGCGGCGGGTTGTTCGCCATGCCGACTGCAATCGCCAGCCGTTGCTGTTCGCCGCCGGATAGCTGGTGAATCCTGCGGTCGGCCTTGTCCTCGAGGCCGAGCACCGCCAGCAGCTCGAGGCTGCGCTTCCGCCGCGCCGCCAAGCCGACTCCTGCGATGGCCTGCGGCAGCTCCACGTTGTCCCTTGCGGACAGGTAGGGCACCAGGTTGCGCGCCGTTGCCTGCCAGACGAAGCCGACCTCCAGCCGCCGGTACTGCACCAGTTCCTGGTCGGATATGTTCAGCAGGTCGCGGCTGCCCACTCGCACCTGCCCCGCGGACGGCCTGTCCAGCCCCGACAGGATGTTGAGCAGCGTGCTCTTGCCGCTCCCGCTCGCCCCCACAATGGCCGCCATCTCGCCCGGCAGCACGTCCATGTCCAGGCCGCGCAGGGCCACCACCTCAAGCTCAGCCCGCTTGAAGATCTTGAACAGGTCTCGGCACTCGATGTACGGCTCAGCCTGCGCGCTCGCCGCGCCCGCGGCCGGCCGGGCGGCCGCGCCTGGGCCGCGGTCTTCGGGTCGTCTCCATCGGTCATCCATCGAGCGCTCCTTCCGCAACTCTATACCCCATCGCGCGCCCGTGGTCAACCCTCGCCTATGCGAAGCGCACGCTGCAACTCAAGCCGCGCGGTCACCACCGCCAGCCACGCCACCGTGACCGCGGCCACCACCGCCAGCACTGCGTACGTGCCCAGCAGCACGCCCCAGTTGATTCGCAGCGACATCGGCGGCGTCACCCTTTGGCCCTCCTCCGCAATCTCCAGGATGGGCAGCACGCTTGCGGCTATCTGCTGGCCCGCCCACGTGCCAAGGCCGACGCCGCACAGCGCAACCAGTATCAGGTTGAACCACACCACGCCGTGCAGCTGCATTCGGGAGAACCCCAACGTGCGCAGCAGCGCGAACTCCGTGCTGCGGTCTCGCGCGTCGGTGTAGGAGTAGAGCATCACGCCGGAGGCGCTCGCCAGGGCCAGTGCAAGGAACATGAGGATCAGCAGCCCGCCCCATCCCGCGCTGACCAGCGGCTGTTCCACTCGCTGCTCCTCCAGGTCGGCGGATACGAACACGCCGCCGGTGTCTATCCCTAAACCCTGAACGAGGCCGACGACCTCTTCCGCGTCCGCATCCAGCGGGTCCAGGCGCGTCCACATCTCGTTGCTGCCGCCGGAGAGGCCGGGGCCGTGCAGGTTGGTGTAGTGGTTGAACGTGCGAAGATCCACGACCACGAACGGCCCGTCCCGCGGATCCAGCGTTGGGAAGTAGTCCGCGATCGCCACCGCTTGTACCGGCACCGTGGCCTCTATGGTGCCGACTGCAAACACGTCTCCAAGTCCCACGCCCGCGACCTCCAGCGCCTCCCGGCTGACCACCGCCGGTATGGGCGGCTCAGGCTTGCCCACGCGCAGGGTTGGCAGCCCCAGGCCGCCGGGTATCCAGCTCATGGCGGCAGACCCGTCGCTGCCCGGCCGCGCCACTCCGGCGCTGGCCTCCAGGGCGTATAGGCCCGGAACGTCGTAGTCTTCAACCACGTGCCAGTCGCTCAGGAAGTCGCGGTAGTCGCCCAGCGGTTCCTCGCCGAACAGCTCCGACCCAACGGCCATGTCGCCAAGGAAGATTGCGCCCGGATGCTGCTGCTGGGTGGAGCGGGGGATGACGCGCACCGAAATCAAGGTGAACGGCGGCGTGGAGCCTACGAACTCCAGCCAGCCGTTGTCGTCTATGCGGAGCGGGCGTCCCCTCAACGCGCTTCGGCGAGTGGGCGGGAAGAGGTCGGCGTCCAGCCTCACCCAGCCCTTGGAGTCAAGTTCCCACTCCTCGAAGTCCATCGTGCCAAACGGCGCGTCGAAGTAGTAGCCTGAGTCGTCCCGGACGCGCGCCACCAGGATGGAGTTGGGGTTCGTGGTGCCCGGATTCACCCACAGCCAAATTGAGGTTGAGTAGAGCGGCAGCGGGATGCCGTCGCTCAGGATGGAGACTTCGGGGTCGATGCTGATGGCCTGGGTCAGCGAGGACAGCGTGGCGGCGTCGGTGAAGTCGTCCCTGTACCACGCCACGTCTGCGAAGCTCTCGGTATCGACCGCCATGATGGACACCGGCGTCTGGTCGAATGCGCCGGTGGAGAGAGTGCCGGTGGCTCTAAGCGCCTCAGAGATGGTCTCCACGCCGTCGAGCCGCTGCACAAGGTTGGACATGCCCAGCGTGGACACCGGCGCCCTGCCGACTCCGTGCTGGATGCGGAGGTCTGCGCCGGCGTCGTAGAGGGCGCGGTCTCGCTGGTTTTGCTCGATGGTAGAGCTGAAGGTGCTGCCCATCACGCCCAGGGCCGTGGTGAGCATGAGCAGCACAACCAGCGAGCCGGGCAGGATGGGGTCTCTCGACACGCGGCGCAAACCCTGCACCAGCCACACAGGCCCCACCGTCTCCGCGGCGCGGGCCGTCACGCTGACCGCCAGGGGAAACAGGCGCATGACCAGCAGGCCAAGCGCAACCAGACCCAGCACTGGCCCAAGCAGCAGGGAGACGTCAACCTCCAGCTCGTCCGCGCCCACGGAGCGCACAAGAAACGAACCCCGTGCCTGTATCTGCCACCATAGCAGCCCGATGAGCGCGAGCGCGAGCAGGTCTAGGTAGCTGCGATGGATGAAGGGCGCTCTGGGCGGCCTTGCGCCCCTCCGGCGAAACTCCACCATGCCCTGCCGCGACGCCATCACCGTGGCCGCGGCAAGCACGGCGGCCGCCAGCACGGCCCCGGCGGCGCCAAGGATGAACGCCTGCGAGGGCAGCGTGACGGGGATGGGGCCGCTGTCCAGCCCGGCCTCCACGAACACCCTGCCCAGCGCGCGTGAGATGGCGAGCGCCAGCACGGGGCCAAACGCGATCGCGGGGGCGGCCAGCATCGCGCCTTCCGCCAGCGCAAACAGCCCCAGCTGCGGCGTGGTGACGCCGCGGCTCTTCAGTATCGCCGTCTCGCGCTCCCTGGACTTCACCACAAGCCCGGAGATCAACGCCAGGTAGTATATGAGTATGCCCGTAGTCAGCGAGACCATGAGGTAGAGCGGTATCCGCGAAAGCAACACCTGCTCCTGGAAGTCGCTCAGCGCATCGTCAAGGTCGATGGCGGCGGAGGTGTTCTCCAGGCTACGGGGCAGGCGCGACTTCACCTGCGCTATCGTGCTGCGAACGGAGTCCACGTCTCCGGCCCTTATGGATTGCCTGTCCAGTATGAAGAACCAGCGCACGTCCGCGTAGGACGCCGGATAGTGACGCGCCACGTGCTCCAGGATGGCGTCCTGCGTGGTGAAGAGCGGCACGATGGGCACGCCGTCCTCGGTGTGGCTGAAGGTGCGCCTCATGCCGTACCAGAACTCGCCGTCCGGCTCCAGGCGGCTGAACAGCCCGACAACCCTCACGCGCATCGACTCCTCCGGCGAGCCGTCCACCGCCAGGTACGCCTGTATCTCGTCGCCGGGGGCCAGTTGCAGCATCTCTCCGCCGGCCGCGTCTAGCGCAACCTCCAGGGGTGCGCCAGCGTCCACGGAGCCGCCGTCCGCGTAGGGCCACCTGCCCGCCACGATCTCCGCGCGCTCCGTGAACAGGCCGTCCACGTAGCTAACCTTGCCTCGCGGGCGCACGTTGTCGTTCAGCTCCAGATCCGGGCGGCCGGTGAAGAAGAAGGAGAGGGTCTGGAACAGGTGCGTCTCCTCCTGGACGTAGGCGGAGAACGGCTCGCCGACTTCTCGCTCCACGACTGCAAGGCCCCGCACGTAGTGGGTGTCTTGGCGCGCGACCGCGGACGGCTCCTCCAGCGCGCCGTAGGTGCGTGCGGAAACGTGCATCTCGTTCGGCGGGAGGCTGTCCAGCGACCGGCGAAGCGCAGCTTCCTCCAGCAGGTTGGAGAATATGACTCCGCTCGCCATCAGCGACACGGCCAGCATCATGCTGAGGAACAGGACGGCCTCCATCCGCCAGCCGGTGGCGATCCTGCGGAACGCCATCAGGTACGCCAGTCTCAGCAGCGACACTATCCCGGCCATATGCTACGCCCCCGTCCTCAGCACGTCCGCGGCGTTGAGACGGCGCATGGACGCAATCGTGACCAGGATGGCCGTGGCGAGCGCGGCCGCCAGGCAGGCGTAGACCAGCGCAGCCAGCGCGCCGCTGGTGATGACAATCATCGGCGGGACGACCGGGCTTCCGTCCGATGTGACGTCCAGGAAGCCCAGCACCCATCGGCTGAGCCACAGCCCTGCGCCGCTGCCAATCGCCGCGCCGATTGCCGCCACCATCACGCGCTCCAATACCAGCGAAAGCAGAGCCTCCAGCCGCGTGAGGCCAAGCGCTTCGCTCAGCGTCAGGTCTATGCGCCCCGCCTGCACTGCCACCACGGAGTGAACGCCAAGAGCCACCGCCGCCGCTATGGTCAGCGCGGCCATGCTCAGGATGGTCAGGCCGTTCCAGCCGCCGCCCGCAAGGGGGTTGCGCCGCGCCAGCTCCACCGCGGCCTCTCTGTCCTCCACGGAGGAAACGCCCTCAATCTGCCTCACCGCGTACGCCGTGCTGCTGCGCGCCACGGAGTCGTTGAGAGCGGCCCATGCCTCCGTTGGCGGCGCGGGCGGTTGCGAGCCGGGCATGTGGGCAACGTAGCTTTGGTAGTCGGCGATGTTGACCAGCAGGAAGGGTACGCCGGGATCCTCGATGGTCGGGAACCGGTCGATGACGTGTATTACCTCAACGGGTATGAGCAGGTTCTCGGACTGCACGCGCGGCCTCTGCCCGACCTCGAAGGCGGGGCCGCCGATAGCGGGCATCGGGAGTGAGCCGACGGGCGCGAGTATGCCCCTGGGAGACGGCCCGATGGAGTCCCGCCAGGCGAACGTCAAGCCCATGCCGCCGCTGCGCGCGGAGTCGCGGCTGCGCTGCACCCTGTCGAAGTTGGAGTCGAGGCTTGGCAGCGCCGCCCACACGTCCTGTCCCGGCGCCTGCTCGAATCCTTCGATCACTACGCCCTCCGGCGGGGTGGACGGCCCGCGGGCGGTCACGTCGTCCAGGCTGATGCCGCCGGGCTGCACGCCGCCCAGCGAGCCGCTGAAGTTCCGCGTGGTGTAGACGGATACCAACCTGAACGGAGGCGCGGCCTGCTCCAACGGGAGCGCCGCCTCCATGAACGTCCAATCATCGGACGCGCCGCCGGTGGGCAGCTCGCCTAGGCGCAGGTCGCTGTATGCTCCGGCGCGGTCGACCACGCGCGCGCCGATGCGCTGTGTGCGAGTCATCTGCGACGGATCCATCTCGTCCACGCGCACCCACACGCCAATCGTCTCCGCATCCTCCGGCAGGGCCGCGCCGGGCGTGGCCTCGCCCGGGCTCATAAGCAGCGCGCTGCCTGCCGCCAGGCCCGCGTCGTCCCCGTTGTCCCTGCGCCAGGCCGTGGCCGGCAGGGTCGCCGGGTCTACGCGCACGAGCACGCCCACCTCGCTGGACACCGGGCTGACCGCGCTCACGCCGGGCAGAGCCGCTATCTCGCTCAGCGATTCATCGTCAAGGGCTGCGCCGCGTATCACAAGGTCGCCGCCCACGCGGAAGCCGGCCTGCTCGGACTGGCTGCGTACCAGCGTTGACTGGAAGGTGGCGCCGAACACGCCCAGCGCGGCTACCATCATGATCACTATGACCAGCGAGCCGTGCGGAAGCGGGTCTCGCGCCATCCGCGTAAGCGTGAGCGCGATCCACGCAGGCGCAACAAGCCCGCCGACCCACGCCAGCCCGCGCAGCAGCCAAGGCAGCAGCCGGGGTATCAGGAAGGCCACGGCAAGCAGCGCGAGAACGGGGCCCAGCAACATGCTCAGGTCCACCTGCTCCAGCGCGCCGCCCGCAAGCTCGCGCTGCACGAACCCGCCGCGCTGCTCCACCTGCCACCATACCAGCGCAACCACCGCCACAACCAGCACGTCCACGTAGTACCTGTGCAGCAGAGGCACGGAGGCGGGCCGGGAACGCACCCGCAGGAACTCGACGATGCCCAATCGCGCCTGTCCCACGCCGGACGCTACCAGCGCGCCCAGGCTAAGCAGGCCGCCGAGCGCGCCCATCAGGAACGCCTCAGGCGAAAGCTGCACCGGCACGGGGCCGCCCGCGCCCGCCGGGTCTATCGTGCGAACGAGCAGCAGCCGCACGATTGCCAGCGCGATCAGCGGCCCAATCACAAGGGACGCCGCCACCACGATTCCCTCGCCCAGCGCGAACAGGCCGCTGACCTGCGCCATGCTTGCGCCGCGGCTCCGCAGCACGTTGGCCGTGTCGCTCTGGGTGCGCGCCATAAGCCCCAGCACCAGCACGAGGAAGTACAGCACGACCGCAACCACCAGCGAGAGGAACAGAAACAGCGGCACGCGGGCCAGCGTAAGCTCCCGGCGGTAGTCGTCTATGGTGAGCGGCAGCAGGCTCAACACAAGCGAGCGGGGGTACATCAGGGTAAGCTGCTTCTCCAGCGCAATGACAGCGTCGCCGGTTGGGCCGGCGGTGTCCGCGGTGAG
The DNA here is from genome assembly GCA_963555975.3 of Dehalococcoidia bacterium. Lineage (GTDB taxonomy): Bacteria > Chloroflexota > Dehalococcoidia > Lucifugimonadales > UBA2985 > JAPPHY01. The sequence continues at coordinate 2,272,450 of OY821663.2, read as the reverse complement.
CTCGGAGGTGTCCAGGTACAGGAACCACCAGTAGTCGCCCAGAAGCGAGGAGTATCGCGCGCCCAGCGCGTTGAAGTAGTGGTTTTCCGACAGGTAGAGGGGGGCAACTGTCCACGGTTCCCTGTCCTGCGTGGTGAAGTAGTAGGTGTCCCAGGTCAGCCAGTACTCCGCCGCGGGGTCTATCGGCTCGACGGTGCCGACGATGGTGAACCGGACGCGCTCCGTTGGGTCGGCGGCGAATGGCACCAGGTACACGTGCTGGCCCACCTCGAAGCCCATGTTGGTTGCGGTATCGCGGCCCACGACAGTTTCAAGGTGGATGCCGGAGTCGTGGAACACGGGCGCGGCCTCCGGCCAGCGGCCATCCACAAGCTGCGTATGCTCGCGGAAGCCGGTCAGGAAGAAGGGCTGGCCCGCTCGCCCGCCAAGGCTCGGCGGCCGCGCGTCCTCGGTGAGCGTGAGCGGCAGGTTGGCCTGCGCGCGGCCGGAGCGCGCCACGTCGCGGATCAGGTGTCCCAGGCTTTCGTCGAGCACGGGTTCGACTCTGCCGCGCAGCTCGTCGTAGTCCGCGGGGCCGAGCGGGCGATTCTGCACCGACACCTGCGCGTTCATCGCCACGCGGGAGGCTAGCGCGAGCGTGTGTCGCAGCCCGCCCTCGGCCAACGCCTGCGAGTAGAGCGCGCCTACGGCCATGAGCGTGACGGCGGTGAGGATGCCGAACGCGGAGACTGCGAGCAGCGTCCACGATGAACGGAGGCGCCTGGGGAGCAGCCAGAATAGCACCCGTGACCAAGCCATGTTACCGTACGCCGTTCGCTGTCCGGGCGCGGTCTTGATTGAGTGGGCGGGTTGGCTGATCGAGCTGTGTGAGGGCATGATGCGAGAGTATAGCAGAAGGATAGGGCGGGCAGTAGGACGCTACGGGGGCGTACTGTTACAGCATTGAGAGCGCCGCGGGAACATTGTCAACTGAAGCAGTGGTGCGGCCCGGCCTACTCACCCAATTGGTATTGGAAGAACGGCGAGGCCCGTATTGCGTCCATGCCAGCGTCCGATAGGTAGGCTTCGGAGAGTCCGTAGGCCCAGCCTGTCCACATGATGTTCAGGCGGTTGTCTGTGTCGCACGTCTCCGACCCATCGTCGCACCCCGGAGGATGTGGCAACCCGAAGGCGTGTCCCAATTCGTGGGCGAAGCCTGCACTGTTTCCAGGAGGACCCGTAAACCCGCACACGGAGTGCGGCTCCGCGCTGACAAGTCCCTTTAGGTCCTCTGCATGGTGGATGAGAACTCCGTCCCCGCCACTTCCCAATGTCGAGTGTTCACAGTCGTAGGGCACGTCAGCAAAGATCGCCCAAACATACCGGTTTGAGAAGTGTTCAACGGGAACGCAGTGCTGCAGGTCTTTCAATATCCTTTCCCACCCGTGCGCTCGAGCGTAGTGGTCTCCTGGGTTGTCGAGTGTGCAGTGCTGCGGGACGGGAGGCTCCAACATGAAGGAGTACCCGCCGAGCTTGTCGGAAAACCAGTGCTGAACCTCATAGGTGGAGTCTTCCACTGCTTGAGCATACGCTGGGTCAAACTCTCTGTCCGCGGGAGTGGCATAGATGACTCGCACCACGGGATCCGGCGTAGGGAAGAACCTCTCACGAAGGTCTGAGATGGCTGATTGGAAGAAAAACACCGCACTGCCCAGGCCGATGAAGGCAAGCCAGACGACTATGCCGCGATGTCGGTGTAGTCCGCGCGTGAGCCTCGATCCTGGACTGTGTATCCTACGCCTGCGCCAGTGGTGAGGCATAGACCTTCTACTGAGCCGAGACTAGGGCTGGAGCAGGCATGATGCGAAAGTATAGCAGAAGGAGAGCGCAGGCAGTAGGACGCTACGGGGGGCGTAGTATTACAGCATTGAGAGCGCCTGGCCGCCCGCGGCCGACAGCGCGACCACCAGCCACGGCGGCGCCTTCCAGAACGCCAGCAGCCCAAACGCCGCCAGCGCAAGCCCGAAGTCCTCCGCCGTGTGGATGGCGCTGACCCACACGGGGTCGTACAGCGCGGCGACCAGCAGTCCCACCACCGCCGCGCCGATGCCGCGGCTTGCGCCTCGGAAGCCGCTCAGGCTTCGCAGACGCTCCCAGAAGGGCATTGCGCCCATAACCAGCAGAAACGATGGCACGTAGATGGCCGCCAGCGTGAACAGCCCGCCCAGCCAGGGAGCGCCGCTGTCCTTGTAGGCTACCGTGCCAAGGTAGGCGGAGAAGGTGAAGAGCGGGCCGGGCACGGCCTGCGCCGCTCCGTAGCCGGCGATGAACTCCTCGTTGTCCACCCAGCCGGGCGGTACAACCTGGGTCTGGAGCAGAGGCAGCACCACGTGGCCCCCGCCGAACACCAGCGAGCCGGCTCTATAGAAGCTGTCGAACTTGTCGAGCCGCTCGTCCGGCACAGCCTGAGCGAGCGCGGGCAGTCCCGCCAGCAGCACGAAGAACGTCACAAGCGAACCCACTGCCACGACTCGCCCCACGGGGAATCGCTGCGCAGGCTCGCCGTCTGGACGCTCCTCTCGCAGCAGCCGCCAGCCTATCGCCCCCGCAATGGCGATGGCGACAACCTGCCCCAGCGCGGTCGGCCAGGCCAGCATGGCGATTGCTGCGGCGATGGCGAGCGTGGCCCTGGGCTTGTCCGGTATGAGGTTGCGCGCCATGCCCCACACGGCCAGAGCGACGACGGCGACCGCCGCGATCTTGAGGCCGCGCAGCCAGCCGGTTTCGGCAACGTCTCCGACCGCCGTGACGCCGTACGCGAACAGGATCAGGACGGCTGCCGACGGCAGGGTGAAGCCGAGCCACGCCGCCAGCCCGCCGAGCAGCCCCGCCCTGCGAATGCCCAGTGAGATCCCCACCTGGCTGCTCGCCGGGCCGGGCAGGAACTGGCAGAGCGCAACCACGTCCGAGTAGGTGCGCTCGTCCAGCCACTTGCGGCGCTCCACGAACTCCTGCCGGAAGTAGCCGAGGTGCGCCACCGGCCCGCCAAACGAGGTCAGGCCGAGGCGCAGGAAGGCCAGCAGCACTTCCAGGAATGAGCCTCGCGGGGTGTCGGTTTGCATTAGCAGGCATCTCCGGTTCGATGGGGCGTTTGGGCCGCAGGCGCGCCGCCGGAGCGGCCGCCGCAGTGAAGCATACACCGCGTGACGGCAGGCCACAACGGGAGGGGTGTCCGTCATGGTCTTTTCGTTATTGCGGTAGGGATAGGCCGAACGCGTCGGCTGGAGAGCATGGGATCCAGGCAATCTCCCTCAAGGCATGGGCTATGTTTCAAGTGTCCGCTCAAACTCATCCACGTCCATGCCTCTGAATACCTTGTGCAACGTGGACACCGGTGGGATCTTCTCTCGCGTGAACCCCAACGCCTTCTGCATCGCCGAGTCCTGCGTCCGGCCCCATTGGGCTATGGCGTACAGACTTCGGGGGACACAGGCCATCTCCAATACCGACAGCGTCAAAACCGCGCCCAACTCATGACGACGACCATGTCTGGACCGGGAAACAGACGCCTGCTCCAGAGCTTCCAACAGGCGTGCCTCAAATCCTTCTACCATAAGGTCTTGCTTCAACACCTCTGCACAATAGCGAATAAATCCTGACAAACCCAATCGCAGAGGTTGACAAATCCCCCGGACGGCGATAAAGTCATTAGTTGGCGCTCATGGACGGCCCAGAGCGTCTATGCAGGCGTTTCAGGAGCGTAAAGCAGTGCCAACAGTAAACCAGCTGGTGAGGAAGCCAAGGGTCAAGGTGGTCAAGAAGACCAAGGCCCCGGCGCTTCGCTATGGCTTCAACTCGCTGAAGAACCGCGTAACGCGCACGGGCGGCTCCCCGCAGAAGCGGGGCGTCTGCGTGCAGGTGCGCACGGTCACGCCCAAGAAGCCCAACTCCGCGCTGCGCAAGGTGGGCCGCGTGCGCCTTGCCAACGGCATGGAGGTCACCGCCTACATCCCGGGCGAAGGCCACACGCTCCAGGAGCACTCAGTCGTGCTCATTCGCGGCGGCAGGGTGAAGGACCTCCCCGGCGTGCGGTATCACATCGTCAGGGGCGCGCTGGACTGCACCGGCGTTGCGGACCGCAAGCGAGGCCGCAGCAAGTACGGCGCAAAGCGGTCGCAGAGGCCGGGAAGGTAGAGCCATGACCCGCCGCAGACGCGCCACCAGAAGGGAGATTGCCCCCGACCCAAAGTACAACAGCGTGTACCTTGCGGGCTTCATCAACAGGGTCATGACGCGGGGCAAGAAGTCGGTGGCGCAGAGGATAGTCTACGATGCGCTTGACCTGGTGCAGAAGGAGAACTCCAGAGACCCGATGGAGACCTTCAACCAGGCGCTCAGGAACGCCACGCCGCAGCTGGAGGTGAAGCCCCGGCGCGTGGGTGGCGCAACGTATCAGGTACCCATAGAGGTCAGGAGCAACAGGCAACTTTCCCTGGCCATGCGTTGGCTTCTGAGGGCAAGCCGCGCCAGGACGGGCCGTCCCATGGCGGAGAGGCTGGCCTTGGAGCTACAAGAGGCTTCCCGGGGGCAGGGAGCAGCAGTGAGAAGGAGAGAGGAAACCCATCGCATGGCAGAAGCCAACAGGGCCTTTGTACACTACCGGTGGTGAGGGCAACCCCGGTCGGCCGTTAGCGCGGCCGGCCAAATCCGGTCTGGAGAGATTTCCCGTGGAACGCATACGGAATATAGGCTTTATTGCGCACATTGACGCCGGCAAGACCACCGTCACGGAGAGGGCTTTGTTCTTTTCCGGGCGCACCTACAAGATGGGCGACGTTGACCAGGGCACCACCGTCATGGACTGGATGTCCCAGGAACGCGAGCGCGGAATCACCATCACCGCCGCGGCCACAACCTGCGAGTGGCGCGACCACCGCATCAACATCATCGACACGCCGGGCCACGTGGACTTCACCGCGGAGGTGGAGCGCAGCCTGCGCGTCCTGGACGGCGGCGTGGTGGTGTTCGACGCCGTGGCCGGCGTCCAGCCGCAGTCCGAGACCGTGTGGCGGCAGGCCGACCGCTACCGCGTGCCCCGCATCTGCTTCATCAACAAGATGGACAGGGTGGGCGCAGGCTTCCAGCGAACCGTCGACATGATCGCGCACCGCTTCAAGACAAACCCCGTGGCCGTCCAGCTACCCGTGGGCGAGGAAGACTCGTTCCGCGGCGTGGTTGACCTGGTTGAGGAGACCGCATGGATGTTCCCGGAGAACGGCGGCTACGTGCCTGAGGAGTCGCCGGTGCCGCAGGAGATGGCGGAAGAGGTTCGCAACTACCGGGACCGCTTGGTCGAAAAAGTGGCCGAGACCGACGACATTCTCCTCAGCAAGTACCTGGACGAGGAACCCATCCGTACGGAGGAGATCCGGGCGGCGCTCAGGCGAGCCACCATCAGCAACGCGCTGGTGCCCGTGCTGTGCGGCAGCGCGCTGCGCAACAAGGGCATACAGGCGATGATGGACGCGATATGCTACTACCTGCCGTCGCCGCTGGACGTGCCCGCGCTCGAAGGCATACGCCCCGCATCCGGCGAAGCGCTCACCGTGGAAGCCGACGAGTCGGCCCCGTTTTCCGCCCTCGCCTTCAAGGTGATGACCGACCCCCACGTGGGGCGGCTGGTGTACCTGCGCGTATACTCCGGCAGCGCCAAGTCCGGCGCATCCGTGTACAACTCCACCAAGGGTATGCGTGAGCGACTGGGCCGTGTGCTCAGTATGCACGCCAACCGCCGCGAGGAGACGGAAGTAGTATCCGCCGGAAACATTGCGGCCGCGGTGGGACTGAAGAACACTTTTACGGGCGACACCATCTGTACGGAGGGGTCGCCCGTTGTGCTGGAGTCGATACGCTTCCCGGAGCCGGTGGTGTCCGTTGCCATCGAGCCGAGATCCAGGATGGATCAGGACAAGCTCATCGACTCGCTAATCAAGCTGTCCGATGAAGACCCCACGTTCCGCACCAGCGTTGACGACGAGACGGGCCAGACCATCATGGCCGGCATGGGCGAGCTGCACCTGGAGGTGCTGGTGGAGCGGCTGCGCCGCGAGTTCCAGGTGGCAGCCAACATCGGCAGGCCGCGCGTCTCCTACCGCGAGGCAATCACTCGTCCCTCCCGCGCGGAGGGGCGGTTCGTGCGCCAGACGGGCGGCCACGGCCAGTACGGCCACGTGTGGCTGGAGATCGAGCCGCTGGAGCGCAACCAGGGCGTCCAGTTCGAGAGTCGCATCGTGGGCGCCGCCATCCCCCGCGAATACTTCCCCGCGGTGGAGAAGGGCGTGCGGGAGGCGCTGGAGACCGGCGTGATGGCGGGATACCCCATCGTGGACGTGAAGGTGACGCTTGTGGACGGAAGCTATCACCCTGTAGACTCCTCCGAGATCGCGTTCAAGATGGCGGGTTCAATGGCAGTGAAGGAGGGCGTGAAGCGGGGCGGGCCCGTGCTGCTGGAGCCGGTCATGGAGATAGAGGTGGTGACGCCCGGCGAGTTCCTGGGCGAGGTGCTCAGCGACCTGGGCGGCCGCCGCTCTCGCATACGCAGCATCGAGGGGCAGGAGAGCGTCCAGATTGTGCGGGCGCTCGTGCCGCTAGCGGAGACGTTCGGGTACATAACCTCGCTCCGCTCTCTGACGCAGGGGCGGGCGAGCCAGTCCATGCAGTTCGACCACTACGAAGAGGTGCCGCAGAACGTGGCGCAGGAGCTTGTGAAGGCGTAAGGGGGAACAGGTGCCTCAGCAGAAGATACGCATAGTGCTCAGGGCGTTCGACCACAAGGTGCTGGACGTGTCCGCGGCCCAGATTGTAGAGGCGGCGGAGCGCACCGGCGCGGGCGTGGCCGGGCCTGTGCCCATGCCCACGTCAATCAAGCGGTTCTGCGTGATTCGCTCGCCGCACATAGACAAGGACTCGCGGGAGCACTTCGAACTGCGCTCCCACAAGCGGCTCATAGACATACTGGATCCCAGCCCCAAGACCATCGACGCCCTCACCCGGCTGAGCGTGCCGGCGGGCGTGGACATCGCAATCAAGACGTAGAGGCTGAGCAGAGGAATGAAAGGCATACTGGGACGCAAGCAGGGCATGACCCGCCTGTTCATGGAGGACGGCGTGGTGGAGGCCGTCAGCGTGCTGGAGGCAGGCCCCTGCGTGGTGACGCAGGTGAAGACCCGGCAGCGCAACGGCTACCAGGCCGTGCAGATCGGCTACGAGGAGTCGCGCAAGCTCAACGAGCCGGAGGCGGGACACCTGCGGCGAATCGCCCCCATGCGCCACCTGCGCGAGCTACGCACGGAAGACCTGGGAGACGCACAGGTGGGCCAACGGATAGACGCGAGCATCTTCCAGCCCGGCGACGTGGTCGACGTGGTGGGCACGTCCAAGGGCAAGGGGTTTGCCGGCGGCATGAAGCGACACAACTTTGGAGGCGGCCCCAAGACGCACGGCCAATCGGACAGGGGCAGGGCGCCCGGCTCGGTTGGCGCGGGCACTTCGCCCGGCAGGGTGTGGAAGGGCACACGCATGGCCGGGCACATGGGCAATCGCAGGGTTACCGCCACCAACCTGCGGGTTGTGCACGTGGACGCGGAGCGCAACCTGGTCATGGTGAGGGGCGCAGTGCCCGGTGCCCGGAACGGCATGGTGCTGATACGAGAGTCCGGGAGGAAGCGGTAGCCATGCGTATGCCGATGTGCGACGCCACAGGCCGGGCGCTGGACGCCATCGAGGTCAGCGATGGGCTGTTCGGCGTGCCCATGAACCACGCGCTGGTGCACCAGGTGGCGGTGTCTCACATGGCGAACGCCCGTCAGGGCACGGCCTCCACCAAGACCCGCTCTATGGTGTCCGGCGGCGGCGCCAAGCCGTGGCGGCAGAAGCACACCGGCCGCGCAAGGCAGGGCAGCACGCGCTCGCCGCAGTGGCGCGGCGGCGGCGTGGTGTTCGGGCCGCACCCGCGGGACTATTCGCAGCGCATACCCAAGAAGATGAACCGCGGCGCCATACGCTGCATCCTCTCGCAGAAGGCGCGCGAGGAGAAGCTGCTCATAGTGAAGGACATACGGCTGGAGCAGTCCAAGACCAGGGAGATGGTGCGGCTGCTCGCCAACCTGGGCGTATCCTCGCCCGCGCTGATTGTGACGCTGGCCCCTCAGAAGGACGTGATACTCTCCGCCCGTAACCTGGAGCGCGTGAAGACGCTGCCCGCGCCGCAGCTCAACCCCCTCGACCTGCTGAACCACGATCGCGTGGTGATGACGGAGGAGGCGGTGCGCCGCGCAGAGTCGCTGTGGGCGCTGGACACGCCGGCAGCGGAAGTAGTCGAGGACTCGGCGGCGGCTGAGGATGCGCCAGTCGCGGAAGTCGCAGCAGAAGCTGAGGAAGCGACAGAGGCAGAAGCCGCAGTCGAGGATTCAGCAGAGGCAGAAGCCCAGGATGAGACGGTCGCCGAGGACACCGCGGAAGTGGAATCGTCGGTAGATGCTGACGAGGCGGCCGAGGACGCGGCGGTTGCAGAGGATACGGCGGAGGCGGAAGCCGCGGACGACCCGCAGCCCCAGCCGGAGCGGGAGGCGTGACGACATGACACTCCACGTCTTCGAGGTCCTCCGCAGGCCGCTCATCACGGAAAAGAGCACCATCTTGCAGGACGGACAGAACAAGTACGCGTTCGAGGTTGACCCGCGCGCCAACAAGGCGCAGGTCAAGGCCGCCGTGGAGCGTTCGTTCAGCGTCAGCGTGTCGGATGTCAACATGATCGTGGTCAAGGGCAAGCGGAAGCGGTTCGGCAGGCGACTCACCCGGCGGCCTTCCTGGAAGAAGGCGGTGGTGAGCCTAAAGGCCGGTGACAGGATTCAGCTATTCGAGGGCGCATGATATGCCACTGAAGAACCCAAAGCCAACCTCACCGGGCCGGCGCGGCGTAGTGCTGCCGTCGTTCGATGAGATTACGCGCAAGAAGCCGGAACGCTCGCTGCTGCAACCCCTTCGCAAGAAGGGCGGCAGGAACAGCCAGGGCCGCCTCACCGTGCGGCACCGCGGCGGCGGCTCCAAGCGCAGGCTGCGCATCATCGACTTCAAGCGCGACAAGGCGGGCGTGCCCGGCCGCGTCGCGGCAATCGAGTACGACCCCAACCGCTCGGCTCGCATCGCCCTGATACACTACGCAGACGGCGACAAGCGGTACTGCCTTGCGCCCAACGGCCTGCGCGTCGGCGCGACCATCCAGGCAGGCCCCAACGCGGCCATCGCCGTGGGCAACGCCCTGCCGCTCCGACTGATACCCTCCGGCAGCGCAGTCCACAACGTAGAGATGCGCCCCGGCGGCGGCGGCAAGCTGGTTAGAGGCGCGGGCACGTCCGCGCAGGTGCTCGCCCGCGAGGAGAGCCACGTGCTGCTCCGGCTGCCCTCCGGCGAGGTCCGCAGGCTGAACCCGGAGTGCGCGGCAACGCTGGGACAGGTGGGCAACGTAGACCACAAGAACACCAAGCTGGGCAAGGCGGGCCGGAACCGCCACATCGGGCGCAGGCCGCAGGTGCGGGGCGCGGCGATGAACCCCAGCGATCACCCGCACGGCGGCGGCGAGGGCCGCTCCGGCATCGGTATGCCTGGGCCAAAGACGCCGTGGGGCAAGCCGGCGCTGGGACGCAGAACGCGGCGGCGCAGCAAGGACAGCAGCATGATAGTGAGGCGCAGGAGGTAGGAGCCGGACATGTCCAGGTCTATCAAGAAGGGGCCGTACGTTCACCCCAAGCTGATGAAGAAGGTGGAGTCCCTCCAGCGGAGCGGGATCAAGACCGTCATCAGGACGTGGGCAAGGGCGTCCATGATCATGCCGGACATGGTGGGCATGACCATTGCCGTCCACGACGGGCGCAGGTTCATCCCGGTGTTCGTCACGGAGAACATGGTGGGCCACCGGCTGGGCGAGTTTGCGCCCACGCGCACGTTCCGGGGCCACTCCTCCAAGTCGGAGCGCACCACGCAGGTGAGAAGGTAGAGGCGGGCAATGGCGGTTAGAGCGGTGGCAAAGAACATAACGGTCTCCCCTAAGAAGATTCGCAGGGCGATTGACGCCGTGCGGGGGGAGAAGGTCGAGCGCGCCCTGCAGACGCTGGCCTTCATGCCTACGCCCGCGGCGCGCCACGTTGCCAAGGCGGTGAAGTCCGCGGCCAACAACGCGGAGAACAACAACTACATGTCGCAGGAGGATCTCCGCATAGTGGCTATCCACGCAGACCCCGGCGCAACCATGCGCCGCTTCCGCGCAAGGTCGCGGGGCAGGGCCAGCCGCATCCTCAAGCGAACGAGCCACGTGACCGTCTGGGTAGAGGAGGAGGTGAACTAGTGGGACAGAAGACCCATCCCGTTGGCTTCCGCCTGGGCGTGATAAAGGACTGGCAGTCCAAGTGGTACGCGGCCCGGCCGGGCCAGTACCGCGACCTGCTCCAGGAAGACCTCAAAATCCGCGGCGCCATATTCTCGCGGCTGCCTGAGGCCGGCATATCCAGGGTTGAGCTTAAGCGCGGCCCGCAGGAGCTGGAGGTCACAATCTACTCGGCCAGGCCCGGCATCGTCATCGGCCGCGGCGGGCAGCGCGTGGAGGCCGTGCGCCGCGCCGTAGAGGAGCTTTCGCACAAGCGGGCGCGGCTGAACGTACAGGAGGTTCGCCAGCCGGAGCTTGACGCTCAGCTAGTCGCAATCAGCATTGCGGAACAGCTTGGGCGCAGGGTGGCGTTCCGGCGCGCCATGCACCAGTCGGTCACGCGGGCCATGCAGGCCGGCGCGCTGGGCATCAAGGTGATATGCAGCGGCCGGCTTGGCGGCGTGGAGATCGCACGACGGGAAAAGGTGATGCAGGGCCGAGTGCCCCTGCACACCCTCCGCGCCAACATCGACTACGGCCTGGCGGAGGCGCGCACCACAATGGGGCGCATTGGCGTGAAGGTGTGGGTCTACCTGGGTGACGTGCTGCCGGAGCCCAAGGAGGTCGAGCCGGAGCCGGACGCTGAGGAGATGCGCCTGATAGAGGTCACCGTGGGAGGCCAGGAGGAGACGCAGGATGCTGCAACCGAAGAGAACCAAGTTTCGGAAAGTGCATAGAGGCCGTCGCAGCGGCTCTGCCCAGACGGGCAACGAGGTGACGTTTGGCGACTTCGGTCTCCAGGCCACCTCCGCGGCGTGGGTCACAGCCCGCCAGATAGAGGCGGCCCGGCGCGCCATAACGCGCCACTTCCGCCGCGGCGGGCAGGTGTGGATACGCGTGTTCCCGGACAAGCCGGTTACCTCCAAGCCTGCGGAAACCCGCATGGGCAGCGGCAAGGGCAACGTGGACCGATGGGTCGCCGTGGTGCGCCCCGGCCGCATCCTCTTCGAGGTGGCAGGCATACGCGAAGAGATGGCGAAAGAGGCCCTGCGACTGGCCTCGCAGAAGCTGCCCGTCAGCACGACCATGCTGGTTAAGGGCAACGGCCAGCAGGAATCAGGGCAGGATGAGGCGTAATGGAAATCTCGACGATCAGGGCGCTCACGGACGACCAGCTCCACTCGGAGCTGGACGGCGCATACCGTCAGCTTATGAACGTGCGCTTTCGCCTGAGCACGCGCCAGCTCAACAACCCGCAGGAGCTTCGAAACGCTCGCAAGACCATCGCTCAGCTCAAGACGGTCATGCGGCAGCGCGGGGTCAGGGAGAAGTGAGATGGCGATGAGAGGACGCAGAAAGACCAGAGTTGGCCGGGTGGTCAGCGACAGGATGGACAAGACGGTTGTGGTCGCCGTGGAGTGGCGGCAGATGCACCGGCTGTACGGAAAGTCGGTCAAGCGCATTACCAAGTTCCACGCCCACGACGAGGAAAACGTGTGCAAGATGGGCGACATGGTGAACATCATGGAGACGCGGCCCCTGTCGCGCACCAAGCGGTGGCGGGTCACTAGCGTCATCACCGCCGGGGACGCCGCCGCGGGCGTCAAGCTCCAGGACATGCCGGAGATGGAGACCGCCGCAGACGACCAGGCGGACGATGCCGCAGTCGCAGTCGAGGCGGCGGCCGATGAGGTCGCAGACGAATCCGAGGCGGCCGTGGACACAGTTGATGCGGCGGCCGTAGAAGCAGAAACCGAGGCGGCCGCGGACGCAGTTGACGCGGCGGCCGGAGAAAGCGCGGAGACCGCGGACACAGTCGATTCGGCGGCTGAAGAAGCAGAAACGGCCTCGGACGAGGAAGCGCCCGGGGGCGCGGAGTCCACGAGCGAGACCGAACAGGAGGCGCGGCCATGATCCAGGTGTTCTCACGCCTCACCGTGGCCGACAACTCCGGGGCCAAGGTGGTAATGTGCATCAACGTGCCCGGCGGCACGCGCAGGCGTTACGCCCGCGTGGGCGACGTCATCGTGGCCTCAGTCAAAGAGGCGGTGCCGGCCGCGGCCGTCAAGAAGGGCGAGGTCGTTCGCGCCGTAGTCGTGCGCACGGCTGCCCCGCACAGGAGGCCGGACGGCTCCTACATACGCTTCGACGAGAACGCGGCGGTGGTGCTCACGGAGAGCCTGAACCCCCGCGGCACTCGCATATTCGGCCCCGTGGCCCGCGAGCTGAGGGACAAGGCTTTCATGCGCATCGTCTCCCTTGCTCCGGAGGTGCTGTGATGAAGCTGCGGCGAGAGGACACGGTGCAGGTGATCGCAGGCAAGGAGAAGGGCAAGCGCGGCAAGGTGCAGAACGTGCTGCCCAAGCAGGACATGGTGGTTGTGGAAGGCGCAAACATGATCAAGCGGCACGTGCGCCCGCGCCCCAACGTGCGGCAGACCGGCATAGTACAGCAGGAAGCGCCGATCCAGGCCTCCAAGGTGATGCTGGTTTGCTCCCACTGCGACCGCGCCGTTCGCGTGGCCCACAGGTTCGTGGAGGACAACAGGAAGGTTAGAGTGTGCAACTCATGCGGGGAAGTGATAGACTAGAGGACGAAACGGCCCCGGAGGCCACCGAGTCCGCGGAGACGACGGCGGACAACGCCGCCGCGCCTGAGCCGGAGGCGGCCGCCGCGTCCACGGAGGCGCCTGCCCGCAGGCCGCGGGCCAGGCGGCCCAGGGCCGCGCAGGCAGAGGCCCCGGCAGCCGAGGAAGCCGCTCAGGCCGAAGCGCCGGCCGCTGAGGAAGCCGCGCCCGCGCCGCCGCGCAGGACGCGCGCCCGACAGCCGCGCGCAGCCGCGAAACCCGCGGCTGAGGCCGCGCCTGAGGCTGAGGCAGCTTCCGCCACGGCGGAGGCTCCGGCTGCGGAAACGGCCGTAGAGGCCGCGCCGGCCGCAGAGGCTCCGGCGGCTGAGGCCGCGCCCGCTCCGCGGCGCGCTCGCGCGCCAAGACGCAGGACCGCGGCGGCCGCAGAGGCCCCGGCGGAACCGGCAGCAGAGCCGGAAGCGGCCCCGGCCGAAGAGTCGCCGGAACCGGAAGCCGCTGCGCCGGTCAGGCGGATGCCCCGCCTGCTGGAGCGATACCGCTCCGGCGTGAAGGATACGCTCCAACAGGAGTTCGGATACGGAAACGTGATGCAGATACCACGGCTGGAAAAGGTGGTGCTCAACGTCGGTCTCGGCGAGACCAAGACCAACCCGCGCGCCATGGAGAGCGTCACGAGGGATCTGTCGCTCATCACGGGGCAGAAGCCCGTGGTCACGCGCGCCAAGCGGTCGATCTCCGGCTTCAAGCTGCGAGAGGGCGACCCTATTGGCGTGGCGGTGACGCTGAGGGGCAACCGCATGTACGAGTTCATGGACAGGCTGGTGAACGCCGCGCTGCCTCGCATCCGGGACTTTCGCGGCGTATCGCGCAGGGCGTTCGACGGGCGCGGCAACTACTCGCTGGGCATCCGCGAGCAGGTGATCTTCCCGGAGATAGACTACGGCCAGATAGACCGGATTCGCAGCCTCCAGGTGTCCATAGTGACCACGGCAGGCACCGACCGTGAGGCCATGCGGCTGCTTGACCTGATGGGAATGCCCTTCACGCGCGAGCAGGCGGCACAGGGAGGAGACGGCAGCGCGTAGGCCGCCGTGCTAAGGAAGGCCCAAGGCCCAAGGAAGGAAAGAGTTGGCAAAGACATCTCAGTTAGCCAAGTGGCGCAAGCCCAAGAAGTACGCCGTGAGGCAGCACAACAGGTGCAACCTCTGCGGCAGGCCGCGGGCCTACATCCGCCACTTTGGGCTGTGCAGGATATGCTTCCGCACGCTGGCTCTGCGCGGCGAGATTACGGGAATCAGAAAGGCAAGCTGGTAGCCCCATGAACCTCACAGACCCCATAGCGGACATGCTGACCAGGATTCGCAACGCAACGCTGGTGCGGAAGGACATCGTGATGGTGCCCGGCTCCAACGCCAAGGTTGCGCTGGCGCGCATAATGAAGGAAGAGGGGTTCATCGAGGACTTCGAGATCCTGCGCAGCGGCATCCAGCGAACGCTGCGACTCCGCCTCAAGTACCGCGACAGGAAGGAGCCGGTGCTGTCCGGCCTCAAGCGCGTGAGCAAGCCGGGCCTCCGCAAGTACGTGGGCGCGCAGGAGATTCCCCGCATCTACGGAGGCATGGGCGTGGCCGTCATATCCACGTCCCAGGGCGTGATGACCGGCTCAGAGGCCAGACGCCGCGGCATCGGCGGCGAGTTCATCTGTTATCTATGGTAGAGATATGTCGAGAGTAGGAAACAGGCCAATACCCATACCTTCGGACGTGAAGGTGGACATAGACGGCGCCACCGTGGTGGTCGCTGGCAGCCGCGGCACGCTCACGCGTTCATTCCACCCGGACATGGCCGTGCTCCAGGATGGGGACGTGCTGAAGGTGACGCGCCCCTCAGACGAGCGCGAGCATCGCGCGCTCCACGGCCTCACCGGCGCTCTGCTGGCGAACATGGTCACAGGCGTAAGCGAGGGCTTCCGCCGCTCACTGGAGCTTGTGGGCGCGGGCTACCGCGTGCAGCAGGCCGGGGACGGCATCGTCCTCCAGGTGGGCTACAGCCACACGGTTGAGATTGCGCCGCTGCCGGGCGTGGAGCTTGTGGTGGAGGGCAACAACCGCATACACGTTGACGGCGTGGACAAGCAGGCGGTGGGAGAGATGGCGGCACGCATAAGGCGGGTGCGCCGCCCCAACGCCTACACGGGCAAGGGGATTCGATACGCCGGCGAGAGGGTGCGCCTCAAGCCGGGCAAGGCCGCGGGGAGAAGGGCATAGTCATGGCAGTAGCCAGGAACTCCAGGGGTATGCGCGTAGTCCGCCACAGGCGGACCAGGCGAAGGATTGAGGGCACGGCCAACAGGCCGCGCCTTGCCCTGTTCCGCAGCCTGAACCACATCTACGCGCAGGTCATAGACGACTCGCAGGGGCGCACGCTCGCGGCCGCCTCCAGCCTGGACGCGGAGATACGGGCCGGCAGGGACTCGCAGCCCAAGTCGTCCGTGTCCACGATGGTCGGCGCGCTGCTCGCGCGCAGGGCGCAGGAGAGAGGCATAGGGCAGGTGGTGTTTGACAAGGGCGGCTACAAGTACCACGGCCGGGTCAAGGCGTTTGCCGAGGCCGCGCGAGAGGCCGGACTGGAGTTCTGATGACGCTATCGTTCGATCAGCGCGGGCGCGTAGACCCATCCGAGCCGCAACTAACGGAGCGGGTGGTGAAGATTCGCCGCGTGACAAAAGTGGTAAAGGGCGGCAGGCGCCGCGGGTTCAGCGTGATGGTCGTCGTGGGAGACGGCGAGGGCCAGGTGGGCATGGGCCTGGGCAAGGCGTACGCTGTGCCGGATGCTGTGCGCAAGGGCGCAACAATCGCCCGCAAGAACCTGGTTCGAGTGCCACTGAAGGGCACCACCATACCGCACCAGATAATGGCAAACCACTGCGCCTCCTCCGTGCTGCTCAAGCCCGCGCCCTCCGGCACGGGCGTCATCGCGGGCGGGGCCGTTCGGGCCGTGGTGGAGTCGGCGGGCATCCGCGACATCCTCACCAAGTCCTTGGGCAGCGCAAACGCAATCAACGTGGTTCGGGCCACCATAGACGGGCTGACGCGGCTGAAGGATCCGGACAGGGAGAGGGCGCTGCGAAAGGGCGAGCCGCTGCCGGCGGAGTGACGCCCGCAGGCCAAACGACGAGGAATTGCATCGTGAGCAAGATACGAATCAAGTGGAAGAAGAGCGCCATTGGCTACCCCAAGGAGCAGGGGCGGGTCATCCGCGCCCTGGGGTTGCGCCGCCTCAACCATGAGGTTGAGCGCGAGGACAGCCCTGTGGTGATGGGCATGGTGCACAAGGTCAGGCACCTGGTGCAGGTAAGCCGGGAGGAAGAATGAGACTGGACCAGCTTAGAGCGCCCAAAGGCGCCCGACGCCCGCGGAAGCGGATAGGCCGCGGCAACGCAAGCAACGGCACATACTCCGGCCGCGGCATGAAGGGCCAGAAGTCCCGCTCCGGCGGCGGTGTGCGCCCCAGCTTCGAGGGCGGACAGTTGCCCCTGATGAAGCGGCTGCCCACACAGCGCGGCTTCACCAACATCTTCCGCGTCGAGTACGCCACCGTCAACGTTGACGAGCTGGCGGCACGCTTCGAACACGAGGCGGATGTCACGCCTCAGTCCATGCGCGAGGCAAGGCTGGTAAGAGGCCGCGGCGCGCCCGTGAAGGTGCTGGGCCGCGGCGAAATCGACCGCGCGCTCACGGTGTCCGCGCACCGCTTCTCGAACGAGGCGCGGCGCAAGATAGAGGCCGCGGGCGGCGTGGCAATGGAGATAACGACATGATGAGACAGGCCGCCAGGACAGAGTCGGGGACTCCCCGGCTGCTCCAGGCAGTGGTGGACGCAATGAAGGTGCCGGAGCTGCGCGCTCGGCTCCTGTTCGTGTTCGCCATGCTGGTCATATTCCGCTTCCTGGCACAGGTGCCCGTCCCCGGCGTGGAGAGGGAGGCGTTGGCCGACTTCTTCCGCCAGAACGAACTGTTCGGGTTCCTGGACGTGTTCAGCGGCGGCGCGCTGCGGAGCCTCAGCGTGGTTGCGCTGGGCGTGTTCCCGTACATCACCGCGTCCATCATCATGCAGCTCATGGTGCCCGTGTTCCCGCAGCTCAAGGAGCTAAGCCGCGAGGGCGAGGCGGGCCGACAGCGCATCAACCAGCTTACGCACTACTTCATGGTGCCCATCGCCGCGCTCCAGGCCTTCGGGCAGTTGACGTTGCTCCAGCAGGGCGGCGCAATCAGCGGCATCGGCACTTCCGGCGAGAACCTGCTGCCCACCATGTCCATCATCATCACCATGACGGCGGGTTCCGTCTTCCTGGTCTGGATTGGCGAGCTGATAACCGAGAAGGGCATAGGCAACGGCATCTCCATCATCATATTCGCGGGCATAGTCGCCACGCTGCCGCAGATCATCGGCCAGGGCTTCCTGGAGCGGGACAACCTGGCCGGCCTCGGCCTGCTGGTGGTCATCGGAACGCTGATGATATACCTGATAGTGATCTTCACGGAGGCGGAGCGGCGCATACCCGTCCAGTACGGCCGGGCGGTGTTCCGCCGCGGGCAGATGTACCGGTCGGGCGGGGCGACCCACCTGCCCATCAAGGTGAACTCGGCGGGGATGATACCGCTCATATTCGCCTTCTCGATAATGATATTCCCGGGCGTGGTCGCCAGCTACTTCATCGACCCCACCAGCACGGCGTTCATGAGCCGCGCCGCCGACTTCGTGCAGCGCCTGTTCGACCCCACTGGGTTCTTCTACTACTTCTTCAGCTTCCTGCTGGTGGTGGCGTTCACCTTCTTCTACGCGCTCATCGTGTTCCGGCAGCAGAACCTGGCGGAGAGCCTGCAACGCAACGGCGGGTTCATACCGGGCATTAGGCCGGGGCGATCCACGGAGGAGTACCTGAACCGCATCATCGTGCGGGTCACGTGGGGAGGCGCGCTCTTCCTGGGTCTGGTTGCCGTGATACCCTTCATCGCCACGCTGGCAACCAACATCCGCGCCTTGCAATTGCCGTCCATCAGCCTGCTGATCATGGTCGGCGTGGCGCTGGACACCATGAGGCAGCTGGAGGCGCAGTTGCTCATGCGAAACTACGAAGGATTCATCAGGTAGGGAAGGGCGTCATGCGAATCGTACTGCTGGGCCCGCCGGGCGCGGGCAAGGGCACACAGGCCAAGACCATGTCGGACTCGCTGGGCATAGTCCACGTCTCCTCCGGCGACCTCCTGCGCGACCACCAGGATAGGAACACCGACCTGGGCAACACGGCCCGCGCCTACATGCAGCAGGGGCTGCTTGTGCCGGACGGCCTGATAATCGGCATGATACTGGAGCGCATAGGGAGGCCGGACGCAAGCGAGGGCTACGTTCTGGACGGATTCCCGCGCACCGTGGCGCAGGCCCGCGCGCTGAAGGCCGCGCTCGAAGGGCGGGGCGAAGCCATCGACCGCGTGGTGAACATCCGAGTTGCAGAGAAGGAACTGGTACTCCGGCTGGGCGGCCGCTGGATATGCCGCAAGTGCCAGAAGCCGTTCCACGAGAAGAACTCGCCGCCTCCCAAGCCGGGCGAGTGCGACGACTGTGACGGCGAGCTCTACCAGCGCGAGGACGACGCCCCGGAGGCCGTCAGCCAGCGCATCCGCGTGTTCGCAGAGCAGACTGCGCCGCTGATAGAGTACTATGGCGAGGACAGCGGCTTCGTGGAGGTGGACGGCGAGGGCACCATAGACGAGGTGCGAGAACTGTTGTTGAAGGCGGTCTCGTAGGATAGACGCATGAACACCGAAAGAGAGTTGCTGTTCTCAGGCCCAACCACCGCGCAGCGCGGCATCACGTTGAAGTCGCCGCGGGAGATCGAGTCCATGCGCAAGGCGGGCTGGGTTGTGGCGAAGGCGCTTGACGCAATGGCGAAAGCGATCCGTCCGGGCATTACCACCGCGGACCTTGACGACATTGCGTCCGCGGAGATACGCGCGCAGGGCGCAAAGCCAGGGTTCCTGGGCTACCTGGGCTTCCCGCGCACAGTCTGCGCGTCCATAAACGAGGAGATTGTCCACGGCATACCGGGAGACAGGGTCTTGCAGGACGGGGACATCATCAGCCTGGACTGCGGCGCCATAGTGGAGGGTTTCCACGGCGACTCCGCGTTTACGGCGGGAGTCGGCAGCATTTCCCAGGAGTGCCAGGATCTGATGGACGTGACGCGTGAGGCGCTGGATCGCGGCATAGCCGCCGCCCGCCACGGCGCACGCACGGGAGACGTGGGCTGGGCCGTGCAATCGTTCGTGGAGGGCAAGGGCTACTCCATAGTGCGCGAGTACGTGGGCCACGGCATCGGCCGCGCGCTGCACGAGGAGCCGCAGGTGCCCAACTACGGCGAGCCGGGCACAGGCACGCTGCTGCGCAAGGGCATGGTCATCGCCATCGAGCCGATGGTCAACATCGGCGGCTGGCAGACGCGGGTGCTGGACGACAACTGGACTGTGGTGACGGCAGACGGCAAGCTGTCCGCCCACTTCGAGAAGACGCTGCTCATCACGGATGGTGATGCGGAGGTGCTGACTCGGCTATAATGGGAATTCAACCTGCGCGCAAACCGGAAGGCGGGCTTAGAGAACATGCCTAAGAAGCCGGGCCTGGAGGTGGAAGGAACGGTGGCCCAGTCTCTGCCCAACGCCATGTTTTGGGTAGACCTGGCAAACGGCCATCGGATACTGGCCCATGCCTCCGGCAAGATAAGGGTACACTTCATCCGGGTGCTGCCGGGCGACAGGGTGCTGGTGGAGCTTTCGCCGTACGACCTGACGCGTGGCCGGATAACGTACCGGTTCAAGTGAATGAGGGGATGCAATGAAGGTCAGAGCCTCCGTGAAGGCAAGATGCGACAAGTGCAAGGTGATCCGCAGGGAGCGGATCGTCAGGGTTATCTGCGAGAATCCCAAGCACAGGCAGAGACAGGGATAGGAAGCGAGGGAGAAGCATGGCCAGGGTTGCCGGAATAGACATACCGGACGGACAGCGGCTGGACTACTCGCTGCGCCGCATATACGGCATTGGCCCCCGCATCGCGGGCGAGGTGGTGACCAAGGCGGGCGTGACGGGCAACCCGCGCGTGCGCGACCTGAGCGACGACGAACTGGCTCGCATCCGCGAGACCATTGACCGCGAGTACCAGGTGGAAGGCGACCTGCGCCGTGAGGTCAACGGCAACATCCGCCGGCTCATAGACATCGGCTCGTACCGGGGCCTGCGCCACCGCCGCGGCCTGCCGGTGCGCGGACAGCGCACCAGGACCAACGCCCGCACCAAGCGCGGCGCGCGCAAGACCGTCGCCGGACGCAGGCGCGCCGGAACCAGGAGGTAGCAAGAGGCTATGACCAGCAGACGCAGACCCAGGACAAGAAGGCGGGAGCGGAAGTTCGTGCCCCAGGGCAAGGTGTTCATCCAGTCCACCTTCAACAACACCATCGTCAGCCTCACGGACTTGCAGGGCAACGTGCTTGCGTGGGGCAGTTCCGGCGCGGCCGGCTTTCGAGGCTCGCGCAAGGGCACCGCGTTCTCGGCGCAGCGCGCGGCGGAGGCCGCGGCGCGGCGCGCAATGGAGCACGGCCTCCGGCAGGTAGAGGTCTTCGTCAAGGGGCCTGGCTCCGGCAGAGAGGTGGCAATCCGCTCGTTGCAGAGCGCAGGACTATACATCACTACCATAAGGGACGTTACGCCCATACCGCACAACGGCTGCAGGCCTCCCAAGGGCAGGAGGGTCTAGGAGCCGAACGACGCCCGCGCCGGAACGGCGGCAGCGCGAAGGCCGCGCCGGCAGGGTTCGCAAGGAGCTTGGGGGAGAGAACATGGCAAGATACACGGACGCCGTATGCAGGCTTTGCCGCCGGGCCGGGGTGAAGCTGTTTCTAAAGGGGGAGCGCTGCTACACGCCCAGGTGCGCGGTGGACAAGCGCAGGAAGCCCCCCGGCAGCCAGACGCTACGCAGGCGCCGCACGTCCGACTGGGGCGTGCAGCTCCGCGAGAAGCAGAAGGCGCGCCAGATCTACGGCGTCATGGAGAAGCAGTTCCGCAAGTACTTTGCGGAGGCGCAGCGCCGCCCCGGCATGACCGGCCTCCACCTGCTCCAACTGCTGGAGGAGCGGCTGGACAACGTGGCGTACCGGCTCAACTTCGCCGACTCGCGCAACCAGGCCAGGCAGCTGGTCAGGCACGGCCACATTATGGTGAACGGCCGCAGGGTGAACATACCGTCCTACCGCGTGAAGGTGGACGACGTGGTGAACTGGAAGGAGTCCAGCAGGGAGACGGGCATATACGCCCAGATGTCGGAGGACATACCGCGGCGGCCGCTTCCGAGCTGGCTGAGCCTTGACCCGGAGCACATGGCCGGCCGCGTGGTCTCCGCCCCGGAACCGAACGAGATAGACACAGGCATTGACGTCAGGCTGGTGGTAGAGCACTACTCCAGATAGCGCGGAGGAGACATTCACATGGTTTACATAGGAGTGATTCTGGACGAATCTCCAACGCCGGAAATCCGGGTGCTGGAGACCCAGGACAGCTACGGGAAGTTCTCCGTGGAACCGCTGGAGCCGGGCTACGGGATCACCCTGGGCAACCCCATGCGCAGGGCGCTCCTCACCTCCATACCCGGCGCCGCGGTGACCTGGGTAAAGCTGGAAGGAGTCCTCCACGAGTTCTCCACCATTCCCCACGTGAAGGAGGACGTGACGGAGCTGCTGGTCAACGTCAAGGCGATTCGCCTGAAGTCGCTGGCGGACCGCCCCGGCAAGCTGCGCCTGGACATCGCACGCGAGGGGCCGATCACCGCGGGCGACATCAGCGTGCCCGCAGACTTCGAGATCGTCAACCCGGAGCTTCACATCGCCACGATGGAGTCCGAGGAGGGGAGGCTGTCGATCGAGTTCAACGTGGAGCAGGGCAAGGGGTACGTTCCCGCGGGCCGCACCGAGGGGCTTGCCATCGGCGTGCTGCCCGTGGACGCCATATTCAGCCCCGTGCGCAAGGTCAACTACGTGGTGGAGAGCACACGCGTGGGCCAGGCCACCAACTTTGAGCGGCTGGTCATGGACGTGTGGACGGACGGCACCGTCAGCCCCGTGGAAGCCGTGAAGAAGGGCGCAGACCTGCTCATGGAGAAGTTCTTCCTGTTTGCAAACGCGGACAAGGCGGGCGAAGGCTCCGCAGACCGCCCATCCTTCGCTGCCACCATGCCAATGGAGCAGTACAACACGCCCATAGAGAAGCTCGACCTCTCCTCCCGCACGCTCAACTGCCTCAAGCGCAGCAACATCAACAAGGTGGGTCAGGTGCTGGGCATAGAGGAGGCGGAGCTTCTCAAGATTCGCAATTTTGGCGCCAAGTCCCTGGACGAACTGAAGGCCAGGCTACGGGTGATGGGCTTCCTCAAGGACGAGGAGGCGCAGGCCGTCGACTCGGGCGACTCCGACGACGAAACGCCGCCCGACGCAGTCGAGCCGGAGGACGGGGAGCAGGATTACGAGGCCGGGGTAGAGGCCGCCGCGGTAGAGGGAGTATGAGACACGGAGTATCGGGAAGAAAGCTCAGCCGGCCCACGGGCCAGCGCATGTTGATGTTCCGCACCCAGGTGACGGACCTCATCCGCCACGAGCGCATACGCACCACGGAGGCCAAGGCCAAAGAGGTGCAGGGCCTGGTGGAGAAGGTCATCACAATGGGCAAGAAGCAGTCGTTGAGCCACCGCCGACAGGCGCTCACGTTCGTCACGGACGAGCGCATGGTGCGCAAGGTGTTCGACGAGCTGGCGGAGCGGTACGCGGAGCGACAGGGCGGCTACACCAGGCTTATCAAGCTGGAGCCGCGCAAGGGAGACGGCGCATCGATGGCGCTGCTGGAGCTTGTGGAATGAGCAACGCTCTCGAACGGGGCAAGGCCCGACGGCTGGCAATGCTGGTGGAGTACGACGGCCGCGCGTTCCACGGCTTCCAGGCGCAGCGCAACGCTCGCAGCGTGCAGTCTACGCTGGAGGACGCGGTGCAGCGCCTCACCGGCGAGGCCGCTCGCGTCCGCGGCGCGGGCCGCACGGACGCAGGCGTGCACGCGCTTGGGCAGGTGGCCGCATTCGATACGCGGTCGAGCCACGCGCCGGACGTGTTCCGGCAGGCGCTCAACCACCACCTGCCCGATGATGTCGCCGTGCGCGAGGTCGTCGAGGTCGGCCCGGACTTCGACCCGCGGAGGCGGGCCGTGAGCAGGGAGTACCGATACCGCATCCTGAGCAGCCCCGCGCCCTCGCCGGTGCTGCGCGGGCTAGTCCATCACGTCCGGCAGCCGCTGGACGCGGAGGTCATGGACAGGGCGGCCTCGCTGCTGGAGGGCGAGATGGACTTTGCGCCATTCGCAGCGTCTATGCCGCAGGGCCGCGCAGGCGCACGGCGAATCGTGTTCCGGTGCAGCGTGTCGCGCAGGGGCGAGCTGGTTCTCCTGGACGTGGAGGCAAACGGCTTCCTCAGGCAGCAAGTGCGCCGTACCGCGGGCGCGCTGCTGGAGGTCGGCCTTGGCAGGATGGACGTGGACGGCTTCCGGTCGCTGGCGGAATGCGGCAGGCTGGGGGCCGCGGAGCATACGCTGCCCGCCGCGGGGCTGACGCTGATGAGAGTGAACTACCTATCGCCGCTGTTCCGGTCGCAGAACGCCGCGAATGAGCGGGAGGCCGAGTTGCTGGAGGCAAGGGCGCAATGAAGATCGTCAAGACATACTCGACCAGGCCCGCAGACGTGGAGTCGCGCTGGCACGTGTTCGACGCAACGGACGTGGTGCTGGGACGGCTGGCTACGGAAGTCAGCGTGCTGCTTCAGGGGAAGCACAAGCCCACCTACGCCCGCCACGTGCTCACGGGCGACTACGTCATAGTCGTAAACGCGGCGCGCGTGAAGGTGACGGGCGCCAAGACGGAGCAGAAGATGTACCGCAGGCACAGCCACTACCCCGGCGCGCTGCGGGAAACTCCGCTGTCCAAGGTGCTGGACAGCTACCCGGACAGGGTCATCCGCGAGGCGGTGCGAGGAATGTTGCCCAAGAACACGCTGGGGCGTCGAATGCTGCGGCGGCTGAGGGTCTACGCGGGCGAAACACACCCGCACGGCGCGCAGGTCAGGGACCTTGCGGACGAGGAAACCGTGGCAGCGCCCGTTGCGCGGGACGATACGGCGGCCGTAGAGATGATCGAAGATGCGCCGGTGGCAGAAACGACCGACGAGACGGCCGCGGAGGTAGAGGTGCAGGAAGTCGAGGCGGCGGAGCCGGCCTCAGAGGTTGAGGCCGCGGAGGACACAACCGAATCCGCTCGTCCTGAGCCTGTCGAAGGAAGCGAGCGGACAGACGCATCGGCTGAGGTTGAGGCGGCGGAGCTGGCCGCAGAGGTTGAGGCAGCGGAAGCATCGGCGGAGGTTGTGGCGGCGGAGGACACCACCGAATCCGCTCGTCCTGAGCCTGTCGAAGGAAGCGAGCGGACAGACGCGTCGGCGGAGGTTGAGGCCGCGGAGCTGGCCGCAGAGGTCGAGGCGGCCGAGGCCGCGGAAACGCCCGTCGCCGAATCGGATACCAACCAAGAAGAAAAGAGATAGAGAGCCGCCATGACGGAGCAGCAAGAGCAGCAGTACTACTACGGAACGGGCAAGCGCAAGACCGCGGTGGCGGAGGTCAGGCTGTACCCCGGAGGCGGCGGGTTCACCGTGAACGACAAGACCCTGGAGGACTTCTTTCCCCTGCCTGCGTGGCGGACTACCATCACGGAGCCGCTGCGGGTAACCGAGAGCCAGGGTCGGTACGGCGTGGTTGTGAAGATCCACGGCGGCGGCGTGGTGAGCCAGGCGGGCGCGCTGCGCCACGGCATCGCTCGCGCGCTGCTGCGGGCAGACGAGACGCTGCGGCCCGCGCTCAAGCAGCGCGGCCTCCTGACCCGCGACTCGCGGATCAAGGAGAGCAAGAAGTACGGCCTCAAGCGCGCCAGACGCGCGCCGCAGTACACCAAGCGGTAGGCGCGGGCGGGCGCGGCTGTCCGAAGGGGCAGCCTCTTCCACGATGCTATCCGCTCTGGCGTGCAGGAAACCATGCCTCCGGTGATGTTCCGCGTGTACATCGCGGCAAGCGTTGACGGTTTTGTGGCTACCGCGGATGGAGGCGTGGAGTGGCTGGACGCCTTCGGCGACCCGGAAGGCTACGGCTACGATAAGTTCCTCCGGCAGATAGCTGCTATCGTCATTGGCCGCACGACCTACGACCAGGTCTTGGGGTTCGGCCCCTGGCCGTACTCCGGCATCGACACCTACGTGCTCACCTCGCGCCCGATTGACGATCCTCCTCCGCGGACCGTCGCCTGGCCGGACGGCGCGGACTCGCTCATCCAGCGCCTGCTGGACATGCGCCTGAAAGGCGACATCTGGCTCCTGGGCGGGCCCAAGACCATAAGCGCATTCCGTGCAATCGGCGCGGTGGACGTGTACGAGATCTACGTGATGCCCGTGCTCCTTGGCGCGGGCATCCAACTGTTCGGGGAAGGTGGCGCCCCTACGGAGCTGAGGCTTGTGGACTCCCACGTGTATGGGGACGGTGTGGTGAAACTGGCGTACAGACAGGAGCTGCCGACTTTCTGAGTTTGGCGGGGCGGGCCTCTGAAGCGGCCTGACTCAAGGGATCTGCTGCGCAGGCCCAAGAGCGGCGCTAGGCCATGCCGTACCGGCCAATTGCTTCGAAGTTCACCGCAAACGATAGCTGCCCGGACTCGTCGCGTGCCAGCGTAAGGAACCCCATGCCGGCCAGTCTGCTAAGCTCCCTGGCCAACGTGCGCGTCGTCACCGAGGCGTAGGCCCCGCGTATGTATCCGGTTCGCATAAGCTCCTCCAGCGAAACACTACGCGACAGGCTATCGGAGAAGGGGTCGGTCGGCTCCGTTTCTTCCAACAGATGCAGCAACAGCCCGTGCTCTCGCTGGTTCAGCCGCCGCCGCCTCTCGCTGACCCTCGCGTTGTAGCTGGCCGTTAGCATCTGCCGGTACATGACCCGGTTGACCTTGGCCTTGATGAAGTTGTTGATGCCCTGAAGCTCCTCCGCGAACCCACTCACGCCAAACTCCACGAATTCCGTGAGGTCTAAGCGGTCCGGCAAACGCCTTGCCTGCTGGAGCAGAGTCTTGTACCGGTCGCCGTTGCGATAGAAGAAGTTGGACAGGCCGTAGAATCCGTGAACGTTGTAGCCGTGCCGGAACAGAATCCCTGACTCCAGCAGCCGCGACACACGGCCGTTGCCGTCGCCGAACGGGTGTATGGTGACCAGGAAGAAGTGGGCCAGCAACGCCTGAATGACCGGGTGCTCGCTCTGCACGCGGCGGGAATTCACGAAGGCTATCAGGTCTTCCATCTTCTCGGCGAGCGTCTCGTGCGGCGCGCCCAGGTGTACGCCGCCCAGCTCCGGCGAACCCACCTGGACGGACCGCGCACGGAAGGCGCCCGGGATACTGCCGTCCTCGTCCGAGCCGCTAGTCATCTCGCGGTGCATGGTAAGAATGTCGCTAAGGCTGACGGGCGCAGAGCCGGGCGTGAATCGCACCTTCACCCAGTCCTGCGCGCGGGAGGCGTTCCTGATCTGCGCCTGCTCGCGGGACAGCCGGCCCGATGGCGCTTCCGCCTGACGGTCGGCCAAGTCTATCTCGTTGGCCGCCTCAGTCTCCGAGAGAGGGTTGCCCTCCAAGGCGGTGCTGCCGTGAGCGGCTCGAACGCGGTTGAGCCTGTCCAGCCCTTCCCTCCACTCAGGCGCCAGAATCAGGCTGTTGGCGGACAGCCGAAGCGCCTCGATGTTGATCAGCGTGTTGCTCAGGCGGGCGGCCTCCAGGCGATAGTCGAACCGGAATTCCTCCCAGAACCTCCGCGCGTTCATGCCTCATTTTCCTTGTTTGGCACGCTATTTGACACACTGTTTGACACGCTATTTGACGTTTGGCTCAGTGGGATATGCAGGCACTACTTACGCCTGCATTCTAGCGACAGTGCGCCATTCGCGTCAAGTAGTTGGCGCGCTATTTGACACGCTATTTGGCGCGCTGTTTGGCAGGGCCAAGACCCGTTCATTCTTCGACTGGCGCAGCACGACCGGGAACACGTGCCAGCCACCCCCCGCATCAAGTGCGGGGCAAGCTCAGGGGTAGCGGGCCAGGGGAGAGGCCCCGGCGGGTTGACTGCGCGGTATTGCTGTCCTATGCTCTGATCACACCGCGCATGAGGGGGCTATCATGAGCCTGGACCCGTACCTGCACTTCAATGGGAACTGCCGAGAGGCGTTCGACTTCTATCGCTCCGTGTTCGGCGGGGAGTTCGCCATATTCCAGACGATGCGCGATGGGCCGGCGGACATGCCCATACCTGAGTCGGAGAAGGAGCTAGTGATGCACGTGTCTATGCCCATCGGAAGCAGTATGCTGATGGGCAGCGATGTGCCGTCTGCGTTCGGGCCGCCGCGGGAGATTGGCAACAATGTGTCGATTTCGCACGCGCCGGGGAGCCGAGAGGAGCTGGACAGGTTGTTCGCCAGGCTGTCCGATGGGGGGAGTGTGGACATGGAGCCGCAGGATATGTTCTGGGGATCGTACTTCGCATCGTGCAGGGACAAGTTCGGCATAGGCTGGATGCTGAACTATTTTGTGGCGGCGCAGTAGGGGCGTGCGCACGGCCGCAGGCGTAGGACGATACCCTACGCCGAGGTAGCTCAGGCGGTAGAGCACGGCACTGAAAATGCCGGTGTCGCCAGTTCGACTCTGACCCTCGGCACGGCCTAAGCCATCGGCGCAAAGGCTGTCCGAAGCGAGCGGAAGTGGCTCAGTGGTAGAGCATCTCCTTGCCAAGGAGAGGGTCGTGGGTTCGAATCCCATCTTCCGCTCCAAATTCCCCCCCTGTTTCTGTGCCTTACTGAGGTGCGCGATGAGAGACTCTCGAAGGTTTGCCGAATTCTCTAGGCAGACACCAGGCTGTCTTGAAGTGCAGCGGGTTACCGTGCAACAATAAGACACGGACGAGCAGTAGGAGAAGTGAATAAGTTCTCAAAACGCCTGCATTGCCAGGCATACGTCACGCCGGTACGGGCTGAGGCTGCGCAGGCAACGTTGTCTCTGAGGACCGTACCGCCGGCAAGGAAACGTAGAAGGGCGCTATGGCAAACGCAAACGTGGAGGAGAGACTCACCATCCTGGAGACAGAGTTCCGCACGGAGTTGAGACACCTGGTCACCAAAGAAGACCTCAAGGCGCTGGAAATGCGCATGTACGCAGCGATAGTGACCACCAATGTCGCAATACTATCCGCCATGATAGCTGTCGTGCGCCTCTGGCAGTAGAGAGAGGGTCGTGGGTTCGAATCCCATCTTCCGCTCCAAACTCCCCCCGTGTGCCAGTTATGCCATGATGGAATACAAGGGCTACATTGCCAGAATCGAGTACGCCGATTCGGTCGGCCTTCTGGACGGTAGCGTGGTCAACAGCGGGGCCTATCCCGTTGCAACCTGCGAGGCGGCCGACGTGGAATCGCTCAGGAAAGAGTTTCGCATATCCAAAGACGAGTATCTGGCTTGGTGCAAGGAGGACGGCGTTTAGCCGCGGCTGGCTCTGCGCCGCGCCATTACGGGGTAGCCCCAAGGCATGATGCCCGCAGGTGTGGTATCATCGTACTGGAACAGCACACGCGGCGGCGGCTAGGAGTAGAGCAGTGCATTCCCCGGAAGTGATTGCCGAGCTGAAGAAGAACCAGGCAGCTTACGAGACCTTGCGGCCTGAACTTGAGCAGGAGCATTGGGGCCGAACCGTCTTGCTCCACGACGGGGCTGTGGCAGGGATCTACAACAACTTTGGCGACGCCTATCAGATCGGCTGCGAGAAGTACGGCCTGGGACGTTTCAGTCTGCATGAGGTGGGCGTGAAGCCCATCGAATTGGGGTTCCAAGGTCTTCCGGTATATCATCTCCTGAGTCCCGCAGATTAGCCATGCCGTCCTTAGCGCAAGATGTCATCGACCGGCAAATCATCATCGACGTTGAAGTGTCGCTTGGGGCGGGACAACAGGCGCACCTCTACTCCGCTCTCCTAGATACCGGAGCGCAGAGGTCGGCTCTTTCCCCGCAGGTTGTGGACGACCTGGGACTTGTGCCCGTCGCGCCATTCGCTATAGGGGTAGCGTCGGGCGAGGCATTTGACACCTACCTGTACCACGCCAGGGTAGACATTCCAACCGGTTATGCCGAGGCCGTTTCCTCCTCGCCGCAACGATCCCGAATGGGCCAACAGCTTAGCCTTGCCGGCCTTCCTTACCGACCCAGAAACTTCGACGTGATACTGGGCATGGACTTCATAGGTGAGCTTCATATCACGCTGTACCAGAACAGGATCATCCTCAGCCATTAGAGCAAGTCTAGCCCGGCCGCCCGGCGGCCGCCTCTGCGCCGGCGATAGGAGCGATACATCATGGAGCAACTGGTTGGGATGGCGCTGGTCGCGCTGGGAGCCGCAGTAGGTTTCGGCTTCTACTTTCTGCCGACAATCGTGGCCGTGATTCGCAAGAAGCGCGCCGTCCTCGCAGTTTTCCTGCTCAACCTGCTGCTCGGCTGGACGGCTATCTGCTGGGTGATTGCGCTGGTGTGGTCGGTGCTGCCGGAGGATCCGCCTCGCAACAGCCGCCCGATGCGGCGGTAGCCCACGGGACTTGGGACTGGAGAGAGCGGACTTCCGCTAGAGGTGTCGCATGAAGTTTATCTACCCGGCGCGGCTGGAGCGCCATAGCGAGGGTGAAATCGTGGTCTCGTTTCGGGACGTGCCCTGGTGCCACACGTCCGGCGAGGACGAGGCGGAGGCTTTGTCCGAAGCTGAGGACGCACTGGAGGAGGCTATCGCAGGCTGCATCAACCGCGGAGAATCCATACCTGCGCCCAGCCCGCCGCTCCCGGGTGAACGCCTGGTAGCCCTTCCCATCGACATGGCGGCCAAGGCGGCCCTTGTGATGGCGTTTCGTGCAAGCGGCCTCAGCCGGGTCGCCCTGGCCAAACGCCTTGGCGTACACGACAGGGTTGTGCGCCGAATGCTGGATCCACGGCACGGCACCTCCGCCGGCCGCATCAACGACGCCCTGAAGGCTCTTGGCGCGGAGGCGGCGCTGGAAGTGCCGCTGCTGCCAACCGCTTCAAATTAGCCGACGGGCTGGCTCCCATCTCAGTCTTCCCCCACAGACGGGGGAAGAGGGTTTGGCTTCCCACTCAAGGGGTAAGAGGTTTTGGCCGCCAGCCCCCTCTCACTCTCGCAATCACAGCGGCGCTGTGGTACTCTTTCGACAGCCGGCCGCGACGTGGGGAGAGTCGTTGAACGCAGACGCCGCCATCAGGTCAGTTGACAAGGAGGAGATCCTACGCATCGAGGATCTCCACACCTACTTCTACTCCCGCGACGGCGTGGTGAAGGCCGCCAACGGCGTCAACCTCTCGGTCAAGGCGGACAGCACACTGGGCATCGTCGGCGAGAGCGGCTCCGGCAAGTCGGTGACCGCGCTCTCGCTGCTGCGGCTGATACCCTACCCGGGGCGAGTGGTGCAGGGCGCCGTCCACTTCCAGAATCGTGACCTGCTGACGCTGGACGAGGAGGAGATGCTCCGCGTGCGGGGCAGCTCCATCGCCATGATATTCCAGGACCCCAGGGGCGCGCTCAACCCCATCGAGACCATCGGCAAGCAGATCTCGGAGATACTGCTTGCCCACAGCCCCATGTCCATTGTGGAGGCCACGGAGCGCACCTTCGCCCTGCTAGGGGAGCTGAACCTGCCGGACAACGTGTTCCGCCAGTACCCGTTCCAGCTCAGCGGCGGGCAGGCGCAGCGCGCCATGATCGCCATGGCTACGGCGTGGCGGCCCAGGATACTCATCGCCGACGAGCCAACGTCCAACCTTGACACCACCACGCAGGCGGACGTGCTGGCGCGCCTCAAGCGGATACGCAGCGAGCACCACTCGGCAATCATCCTGATTACGCACAACATGGGCGTGATAGCGCAGATGGCGGACGAGATCGCGATCATGTACGCCGGCTCCGTGGTGGAATACGGCGACACGCAGACGATATTCGAGTCGCCGTTGCACCCGTACACGTGGGGATTGCTCCAGTCGATAACGCGCATCGACGAGCCGAACAAGAAGCTGCGTCCGATACCCGGCTCGCCGCCGGACTCGATAGACCTGCCTGACCAGTGCCCGTACATGACCAGGTGCTCCAAGGCCACCAACGAGTGCCGCCTGAGCGTGAGGCCGCAGCTTGCGGAGGTTGCGCCGGGCCACCTGGTGGCGTGCTACAACGCGATTGAGCAACCGCAGCCGGCGGGGTGAGGGGGGGGCTGTCATTCTGAGCAGAGCGCAGCGGAGTCGAAGAATCCAGGGCACTCAGCCCTCGTAGGTGCTTCGCTGCCTCGCGGAGCACCGCCCCCCCCTCCCCCCGCCGGGCGCTGGATTCCTGCTTTCGCAGGAATGACGGTTGTGATTGGTTGCCGGTTCATGCTTCGACTGGCTCAGCACGAACGGGTTTGTGTGACAGCCTAAACTGTCGTTCTGAGCGGAGCGCAGCGGAGTCGAAGAATCTAAGGCACTCAGAACTCATACGGGCTTAGCTACCTCGCGGAGCGCCGCCGCCCATCACCCCTCCGGGTGCTAGATTCCTGCTTTCGCAGGAAAGACGGTTGTGGTTGGCCGCGCGTCCATGCTTCGACTGGCTCAGCACGAACGGGTTTGTGTGACAGCCTAAACTGTCGTTCTGAGCGGAGCGCAGCGGAGTCGAAGAATCTAAGGCACTCAGAACTCATACGGGCTTAGCTACCTCGCGGAGCGCCGCCGCCCATCACCCCTCCGGGTGCTAGATTCCTGCTTTCGCAGGAAAGACGGTTGTGGCTTCCCCCTACCCTACGTCCCCAGCCGCTCTCCAACCTCCAGCCCGATGGCCGCCGCAGCCTCCGCGGCCGCTGCGGCCCGCTCGCCCTCGCGGCGCATACGGCGCACCAGCAGCGTGCCGCCGTTGAGCGCGACCCGCACGCCCGAATCGTCCACCGACAGTACCTCGCCGTACATGGCCGCGCCCGTCCGCTCGCCAAGCTCCGCGTCCGAGATGCGTATCGTCTCCCCCCGCAGCGTCGACGACGCGCCGGGCTGCGGGTCGCAGCCGCGGACGTGGTCGTACACCTGCTGCGCCGGCCTGAACCACTGGATCTCGGCCAGCCGTCCCTCGCACGGCGGCTCGTAGGTGGAGGCTGCCTCGTCCTGCGGTATGCGCGGCGCAGTGCCCTCGCGCACCATCGCCACGGCCTCTGCCAGGCCGTCCACGCCCTGCGGGAATAGGTGGCTGCGGTAGAGCGAGGCCAAGGTGTCGGTCGGCGAAATCGGCGCAGGCTTCTGGAGTAATACCGGGCCGGTGTCGATGCCCCGGTCGACCCAGAAGATGGTCACGCCCGTCTCCGTCTCGCCGTTGATGATGGCCCAGTTGATGGCGCTGCGCCCGCGGTGCAGCGGCAGCAGCGATGGGTGGTACTGGATGGAGCCGTGCGGCGGCAGGTTCAGTGCTCGCTCCGGTATGATAACGGTCACGAACGCGAGCACGTTCAACTCCACGCCCAGGTCTGCGTAAGTCTGCATGAAGTCTCGGTTGCGCAGGCTGAGCGTGGGGTGCGTGGGCGCTCCCTGCTCGACGGCGAGGTTGTGGAGCGGGTCGCCCTCCCGCTCGTAGAACACGGCCACGATGTCCTCGCCCTGCTCAAGGAGGCGCCTGTAGACGGCCTCGCCGAATGCCGCCTGTCCAATCAGGGCAATTCGCATGACACACCTCCCGGCTGCGGCTGGTACTGCCCCGCATTATGGACGCAATTGCGTGCGGGGGCAAGGCGCGCGCGGAAGGCCGCTAGCCCTTCGACACGCTCAGAGCTTGCCCAGGGGGTGAGCGGGCAGAAGCAACTCGCTCGTGCGGAGCCTGTCAAAGGGCGGGCGGAATGGGCCGCACCGCCGCCAAGGGGTTGACAAGCGCAGCGCAGGCAGGTATCTTGTAAGCAAACGCTTACTTGCATTTCCGCATGACTATACGCATAGAGAGACAGAGTACGCGCATACGCAGGCGCCAGATCATAGACGCCGCGCGCGACCTCATCACGTCCACCGGCATGGAGAGCCTCACCATCGACGCCATCGCCGAAGCCGTGGGCGTAACCGAAGGCGCGATCTACCGCCACTTCCAGAGCAAGCGTGAGATCCTGACGCTCCTCATAGACGACATCGAGGAGAGCCTGATGGGCACGCTCCGCGAGGCGCTCGTTGACGGCGCGCCCGCAATGGAGAACCTGGAGCGCATCCTGGAGGCCCACCTTAGCGGCGTGGAGGGCCGCGGCGCAGTCTCATTCATCATTATCGCGGAGGCCACCGGCTTCGACGGCATCGGCCTCAATAGCCGCGTGGCACTGATGCTTACCCACTATCTGGCATTCCTGCAAGAGGTGCTGGAAGAAGGCAAGCGCGAGGGCAGCATAAGGCCGGACGTGGACGTTCAGGCGGCGGCCACGGCCTTTCTGGGGCTGGTGCAGAGCACGGCCACCCTCTGGGCGCTCAACAGCTACCTGCCCAGGCTGGCAGAGAGACGCGCCGAGATGTGGCGCATATTCATGGGAGGAGTCGCAGCAACTGCGTGACTCTCCCTCCATACTGCCTCTCGGCGGCCGGCGGCAGCATAGCCAGGGCAGCCGCCACGGGGAGGCGCAGATCCACCAGGAATACCGGTTTCGGGCGTCGCAGGGAGCGACAGAGCGGATGGACGGCCACAATGCAGGGCGCGTCAATCCTGGAAACCTGGTAGGAGGTCGCTTATGAGCACGGAGAACGAGCTGCAAAGGAGCGCAGCCACCCTCTCGGCAGACGTCACCGGGATTCGCATCTCGGTGAACAACCTCTGGAAGGTGTTCGGGCCCGACCCGGAGCGGGCCATGACACCGGAGCACCAGGGTTGGTCCAAGGCGGACATCCAGGCGGAACTGGGGTGCGTGGTCGCGCTCCAGGACGTGAGCTTTGACGTCGGCCTTGGCGAAACCTTCGTGGTCATGGGCCTGTCCGGCAGCGGCAAGTCCACGCTCATACGCTGCCTCATTCGCCTGATCGAGCCGACGGCTGGCCAGATCTGGATTGACGGCGAAGACGTGCTCAGCTACAACGACAAGCAGCTCACCCAGTTCCGACGCCGCAAGTCCGCAATGGTGTTCCAGCACTTCGGGCTGCTGCCCCATCGCTCCATAATCGACAACGCCGCGTGGGGCCTGGAAGTGCAGGGCATGAGCAAGCGAGACCGCCACGAGCGCGCCCGGCAGTCGCTGGAGGTCGTGGGACTCAAGGGCTGGGAGAACGCCTTTGCCACGGAGCTAAGCGGCGGGATGCAGCAGCGCGTCGGCCTCGCCCGCGCCCTGACCGTAGACCCGGAGATACTCCTCATGGACGAGCCGTTCAGCGCCCTCGACCCGCTCATCCGACGGGAGATGCAGGACGAGCTTATCAACCTCCAGCAGCGCATTCAGAAGACCATCATCTTCATCACCCACGACCTGGACGAGGCGTTGAAGCTGGGCAGCCGCATTGCCATCATGCGGGACGGCATGATCATCCAGATGGGCACGCCGGAAGACATTGTGGAGAGGCCGGCCGACGCCTACGTGGAGGACTTCATACGTGACGTGTCCAAGACGCGGCTCATGGGCGCCGCCAGCATCATGCAGGAGCCGGCGGTGAGGGCGCTTGCAACGCAGTCGCCCGCCACTGCGCTGGACGCCATGCGCAGCGCAGGGGCCGGAGCCGCATCGGTGGTGGACGCCGCGGGCGGCTTCATCGGCGTGGTCACGGCGGAGCGGGCCGCCGAGGCCGCAGGGCGCGGCGTGCAGCGTCTGCAAGACCTGGACTTCCGCAGCGCCACTGCGAGCCCGCGAGTGTCGCCGGATACCTCCATCGACGACCTCATACCCTTGGCGGCCGCCACGGAGCTACCCGTTACCGTTGTGGACGAGGACGGCAGGCTGCTGGGCGAGATACCCAGAACCAACCTGTTGACCAGCCTGGCCGGAAACCGCCAGCCGGCTAACGGCAACCGCGAAAGCGTTGTGCGCTGAGAACGCAAGAGTGAACCCAGACGCAATCCGTACACCGGGGCGGCCCGGAAAGACGGAGTAAGGAGGATGTCATGGATGCTCCTCGTAGTATAGCCCAAGTCCGAGAGTGGAGCGGCCTTGCGCCCCTGAGGCAATGGGCGATTCGATTCGGCCTGGCGGCCGCAGCGGCCTACATCATCTGGGACCTGTGGACTCACATGGACGGCCCAACCATAACCACCTTCTTCCCGCGGTTCTTTCTCTGGCTCTTCATCGTCGTAATGGGGACAATCGTGTGGCACACCCTGAAGTCGCTGGACTCCTGGCCGTGGCGGACGGCCCTGGCCCTGGTGGTGACACTATTCACCCTGGTCGCAGTCATGGGCCCGGCCGACTCGTTCCCGTTCCGCGCTCCCGGCCAGGAGGTGTCGATCAACGAGCGCGAGGCGATTGTGAAGCCGTTGTCCGTGAACGTCCTGGGCCTGGAGGTCCGCCCCGGCGGACTGGACAACTGGCTGGACGACAGGGTTGACTGGATGGTGGCGGAGTGGCGAGACTTCTTCCAGTCGCTCAGGAACGGCATCAACAAGATCCTCGTTCCCCTGGAGAGGGGCCTCATAGCGCTGCCCTGGTGGCTCACCATAGGCTGCACCGCCCTGATAGCCTGGAAGATCACCGGCGCTCGCATAGCCCTGATGTCGGTGGTGGGACTGGTGGGCATCATGGTATTCGACCTATGGGACGACGCAATGCGCACGGTCGCCGTGGTGGGCACCGCAACCGTAATGTCCGTGGCGGTAGCCGTACCCTTGGGCATTGTCATGTCCAAGAGCGACAGGTTCCAGGGAACAATGCGTCCGGTTCTTGACCTGATGCAGGTGATGCCGGCGTTCGTGTACCTGATACCAGCCATCTACTTCCTGGGCATCGGCAAGGCGCCCGCGGTGATGGCAACCATGATCTACGCGATACCTCCGGCCATGAGGCTCACCAACCTGGGCATACGCCTGGTGTCGCCGGAGCTGATAGAGGCGGCCAGGGCGTTCGGCACCACGCCGTGGCAGCTTCTGGTGAAGATACAGCTGCCGCTGGCAAGGCCGACCATCATGGCGGGCGTGAACCAGACGATCATGATGGCGCTTGCGATGGTGGTGATCGCGGCGCTGGTAGGCGCGCCGGGGCTGGGAACCGCCGTGTTCGACGGCATATCGCAGCTGGAGCTGGGCAAGGGACTGCTCGCCGGCCTGGGAATCGTGATACTGGCGATAATCATCGACCGCACTTCTCAGGGCTTGGCGAAGGATCCGCGCAGCGAGCGCGCCTCCACCTGACCTTCCGCTTGATTGCGGCCAAAGCATACCGCCCCGCCCACGCGAATCGACAAGCCTAGCGTGAGCGGGGCGGGGTGTTTCCGCGCCATGCTGAGACTGTCGAAGCGCGAGCGGGGCGTGGTATTTCGGTTCGCCCTGAGCGTGCGGAAGGCGGGCCGCAAACCCCAACCGTCATTGCGGCCCATTCGGCTGCGCTCAGGGTAGACTTCAGCCGCAATCCAGGGTGGCCGTGCGCCCTGGCACGCCATGCGCAGGCGGTTCGAGTCGATTGGAGGGCGGGGCGCGCACGCCGGCGGATGCCTTGGATTCTTCGACTCCGCTACGCTGCGCTCAGAATGACACCACCCACCACCTACAGCGGCCTGCTCGACTGCTCGTCGTGATCCCTCGCTGCGCCCGGGCGGTTCACGAACCACCCGAACGGCGGTCGATGACCGCTCGCCCCCCCCTCATCGCAAGCGGCGGGCCGTTCGGGTATAATGGGGGCATCAACGTCAGGAGGTCCAGCATGGCGGCAGAAGTTGGAGACAAGGCGCCCGATTTCACCCTCCGCTCCCACGCGGGCGAGGACGTCACCCTGAGCCAGTACCTCGGACAGAAGCACGTGGTCTTGCAGACCCACGTCATGTCCTTCACAGGCGGTTGAACGCACCAGTGCTCCGGGTTCCGGCTGGAGAACCGCCGGTTCGAGGAGAAGGATGCCCAGGTTCTGGGCATGAGCGTAGACAGCGCGCCGACGCAGAGGGCATTCGCCACGGGGCTGGGCAACCTGCCCTACCCGCTTCTGGCGGACTTCCACCCCAAGGGCCACGTGTCGCAGTTGTTCGGCATCTACAACGAGGAGCGGGGCGTCACCATGCGCGCCGTCATCATCATCGACAAAGAGGGCGTCATCCGCTTCAAGAAGGTCTACACGCAGGGCTTGCCCGACCCCAGGGAGATACTGGAGGAGCTGGATCGGCTGTAGCCGACTCCGCGGCACTCACGCATGGCAAGCCTGGACGACGATGACCGCTCGGCCGGCCGGCGCCCGTTCGCCGAGGGCGATCCGGCCCTGCTGGTGGACAGGCGCGGCCGGCGATACCTCATATCGCTCGAGGCCGGCAAGTCGTTCCACACGCACGTGGGCGCAATCGACCACGACGCCCTGATAGGCCGCAGCCAGGGCGCGCGCCTGAACACCACCACGGGGCACGTGCTGCTGGCCTTCTCGCCCACGCTCGGCGACTTTGTGGAGGAGATGCCGCACCAGACGCAGGTCATCTACGCCAAGGATCTGGGCGCCATCCTAATGCACGCGGACGTGTTCCCCGGCGCGCGTGTGCTGGAGGCGGGACTCGGTTCCGGCGCGCTCACCATCGCGCTGCTGCGGGCTGTCGGCGAGCACGGCAGCGTCACCACCTACGAGATCAGGCCGGAGCTTGTCGAGGGAGCGACGGCCAACGTCCGCACGCTCGTCCCGAACACGGCCAACCTGGAGGTGAGGCTGAAGGACGTGTACGAGGGTGTCGAGGAAACGGGGCTGGACCGCATTGTGCTGGACGTGCCGGAGCCGTGGCACGTGGTGCCCCACGCGGCCCGGTCGCTCACGCCGGGCGGCATCTTCCTGGGCTACCTGCCCACGATTCTCCAGGTGTACCAGCTATACGAGGCGTTGGCGGAGAACCCGAACTTCGAGATGATGGAGACTGTGGAGGTGCTCACGCGGCCGTGGTCGGTGACGAGGCGCAGCGTCAGGCCGGCGCACCGCATGATCGCGCACACGGGGTTCATCACCACCGCGCGCAAGTGCGACCCTAAGGAGGAGGCTGCGTCCGATGAGGCCACCGCTGAGTGAGACGCGCTCTGGGTGCAGACCGACCATTGCATGGCTGTGCTGTGGCATGGAAGAGGCGCGTCGACTGTCATTCTGAACGGAGCGCAGCGGAGTGAAGAATCCAAAGCGTCTGGTAGCAAAGCCACGTCGCTCTAATTGGAGTGTCCGGGATTCTTCGCTGCGCTCAGAATGACATTTCAGTTGGGCTTGGTCATTGGTTACTCATAGGTCTACGAAAGGAGGACGGCATGGAAAGAGAAACCGCATGGGCGCTTGTGCAGGAGTTCGCGCTGTCAGATGTCATTCTGAACGGAGCGCAGCGGAGTGAAGAATCCAAAGCGTCTGGTAGCAAAGCCACGTCGCTCTAGTTGGAGTGTCCGGGATTCTTCGCTGCGCTCAGTATGACATTACAGTTGGGCTTGGTCATTGGTTGCTCATAGGTCTACGAAAGGAGGACGGCATGGAAAGAGAAACCGCATGGGCGCTTGTGCAGGAGTTCGCGCAGTCAGATGTCATTCTGAACGGAGCGCAGCGGAGTGAAGAATCCAAAGCGTCTGGTAGCAAAGCCACGTCGCTCTAATTGGCGTGTCCGGGATTCTTCGCTGCGCTCAGAATTGTAGATGCCAGATAATTCGGTGACGGAATGGTATAGAAGTCAACGACATATCTGGAGGCGATGATGAGAGACAACAGCGATGATAAGACCCTTGATCGGAGCTACTACCGGACGTGGCGGTTCCTGATCCGGGAGTACGAACTGGTGAAGGCCAAGAAGCATCCCCGCTTCCGGTACGCCTACGAATTCTACGAGGCGCACGGCACCAACCGGCAGACCTTCGCCAAGTACTACAACCGCTTCCGCCAGGACGGGAGCAATGAGTCGCTGACACCCAGGCGGCGCGGCCCCAAGTGGAAGAGCCGGCGCACGTTGCCGTTCATCGAGCAGAAGGCGCTGGAGCTCAGGAGGCAGGGTAGCAGCCGCTACGAGATATATGCGATACTCAAGGAGACGCTGAAGTCCCGCACGCCTGCGCCCTCCACCATCTACGCCATCAGCAGGCGTCACGGACTCAACCGGCTGACCAAGCCCATTCGTCGGTCCCGGAGGCGGATCATCAAGACCAGAGCCGGAGAGTTGGGCCACCTGGACTGCCACCACCTGAGCAAGGACATCATCGTAGGCGCCAAGCAGCGCTACTACCTGGTGTGCATCGTGGACGCCTGTACGCGCCTGGCCTGGGCCGAGGTGGTGGACGACGTCAAGAGCCTCAGCGTGATGTTCGCCTCCCTCAAGATCCTCAACCTGCTGAACGTGGAGTACGGGCTGCGCTTCGAAGCCATCCTCACCGACAACGGCCCGGAGGTAGCCTCACACGGCAAGAAGGACCGCCACCCCTTCGAGAGGATGCTCCAGGAACTGGGCATCACCCACCGCTACACACGCCCATACAGGCCCCAGACCAACGGCAAGGTGGAGCGGTTCTGGCGCACGCTCAACGAAGACATGCTGGACGAGACCACCTTCGAGTCGGTCGATGAGCTGAAGAACGAGCTGGTGGAGTACCTCCTGTACTACAACACGGTGCGGCCACACCAGGGACTCAACGGCATAACCCCCTTCCAAGCCATCCAAAATCTCCCAAATCCGTCAGCGAATTAGATGGCATGTACAAGAATGACATTACAGTTGGGCTTGGTCATTGGTTACTCATAGGTCTCTGAAAGGAGGATGACATGGATAGAGACACCGCATGGGCGCTTGTGCAGGAGTTCGCGCAGTCGGAGAGGCTGCTCAGGCACTGCGTAGCGGTCGAGGCGTCGATGCGCGCCTACGCCCGCAGCGTGGGCGAGGACGAGGAGACGTGGGGCATCGCCGGTATGCTTCACGATTTCGATTGGGACGCCTGCCCCTCGGACGACCAGCACCCGGAGTTCGGCGCGGCGATACTGCGTGAGCGCGGCTACCCGGAGGTCATCGTGCGCGCCGTGTTGTCGCACGGCAACCACACCGGCGTTGCACGCGAGAGCCTGATGGAGAAGGCGTTGTTCGCCGTCGACGAGCTGTCGGGCTTCGTGACCGCCGTCGCTCTCGTGAGGCCGAGCAAGAGCCTGGCCGACACGGACGCGCGGGCGGTGCGCCGCAAGATGAAGGACAAGGCGTTCGCCCGCAACGTGAGCCGCGACGACCTGGTGCAGGGCGCGGCGGATCTGGGCGTTGAGCTGGACGCCCTGATCGAGTTCGTGGTGGACGCCCTGAAGCCTGTGGCGGGCCAGCTTGGGCTGAGCGCGGGGGAGTAGGCGCGCGGTTCGTGAACCGCCCACACAACCCGCTCATGGTGAGCCTGTCGAACCATATGAGCGGGCTGCCGTGCGAGCTAGGAAGCGCCTCCGCCTCAACTGCTACGCCCTCGCCTCTATGACGACGCGGCCACCGATCTCGACCTCTATGCTCAGGTTGTGCCTGTCGAGCAACAGCATTCCTACGAGCGGGATGCTGCCCGTCGCGTCGGCCTTGACCTGTCTCGGCTGACCATCCCAGAGTACAGTAACGTCATGAACGTCAAAGCTAACAACATCGTCGTTTGCCAGGAATGCCCATCCCATGTGTGAGAACGACAACTCCAGGTCTTCAACCACGGAAATCGGCAATGTCAGGGCGCCGGTGTAGCCGGTATCGATGACGGCCTCAATGTCGCGAGTCCGCCCCTCCGAGCCCTGCAAGGAAAGGGTCACTACCGCTTCACGGGCGGCGCTCACCGACCCTTCGATCATTCCCTCTTCCTCAGAGAGCCGGCCCCGAAGCTGCGAATCGCCCGGTACCCGACCCGCTCGACCAGGACGTCTATGGCGCCTGGGCGCTGCGCTCTCAGACGGTCCACCACGCCGCTCTCACTATCAGCTATCGCCCATTCCCCAGTCTCAACGTCGACAGCAACGTATTCTCCAAGGTGTTCGGCTTCGACCTGGGGCAGGATGTCCCGCTCGTATATCTCCCTGCCGAGGCGCGCTGCCTCTTCGCGGGGGCGGCGCGGTCGCGCAGGTGTGTCTGTGTGCGTCATTGGCGCTCCCTTCCAAGGTGGTTCAGCTACGCTCCATTCTACCGCGCCGGGGCAGCGGCGGACAACAAGAAAGGGAGAACGGACTAATTCGGCCCCCTCGCCCGCAAGGGATTGTGTCGCACGCCAGCTTTGGGCTAATATAGAGAGACACGCAAGTCCCGTCTTCCAGCGCAAGGAGGCAGCATGGACTATCCCGTCATCGTCAAGCCCGGACTGGACGACTTCAACGTTCGTCCCAACCTGGACCGCTACGACTCGATGCGCGAGTCCTTCTCCTGGCATCAGCTGCGGCAGGAACTCGACGGCCTGCCCGGCGGCGGCCTGAACCTGGCGCACGAGGCCATCGACCGGCACGCCGCCCGCCGCGGTGACAAGGTCGCCATGTACTGGGAGGGCGCAGGCGGCGAGGAGGAGCAGTACACCTTCGCCCAGATGCGAGACCTCACCAACCGCTTTGCCAACGTCCTGCGCGGCCTCGGAATCGAGAAGGGTGACAGGGTGTTCATCTTCATGGGGCGCGTGCCGGAGCTTTACGTGGCCTTCTTCGGCATCCTGAAGGCGGGGGCCATAGCAGGCCCGCTATTCTCCGCGTTCGGGCCGGACCCCGTGCGTGACCGGCTGGAGGACAGCGGCGCAAAGGCGCTGGTGGTCACGCCGGAGCTGCGAGGCCGCATAGCGCACATCCTCGGCGACCTGCCTGACCTGAAGCACGTCATCGTCGTCAACAAGAACGGCCGCTCACAGGAGCCGCTCGCGCCAGGCGACATCAGCTACGAGGAGGCGATGGCTTCAGCTTCGCCCGACTTCGACATCGTGCCCACCACGGAGGAGGACTACTCCATAATGCACTACACCTCCGGCACCACGGGCAAGCCCAAGGGCGCGGTGCACGCTCACCTGGCAGCCCTCCAGCACATGGCAACCGGAAGGTGGGCGCTGGACCTACACGAGGACGACGTCTACTGGTGCACGGCGGATCCCGGCTGGGTCACCGGCACGTCCTACGGCATGTCCGCGCCGTGGACGAACGGCGTGAGCCAGGTCATCTACGAGGGCGGCTTCCGCGCCAGCGCGTGGTACCAAGTGATCCAGAAGTACGGCGTCACCGTGTGGTACACCGCGCCAACGGCCATCCGTATGCTGATGAAGGCCGGCGACGACATACCGGGCCGGTACGATCTCTCCACGCTGCGCCACACCTGCTCCGTGGGCGAGCCTCTGAACCCGGAAGCGGTTGTCTGGGGCGAGAAGGTCATCAACAACCAGCCGTTCCACGACAACTGGTGGCAGACGGAGACGGGGGCGATACTCGTCGCCAACTACCCGTTCCAGGACATACGCCCCGGCTCTATGGGCCGGCCTATCCCCGGCATCCGCGTAGCCATAGTGGACGAGAACGGCAACGAGGTGGAGCCGGGCGAAGAAGGCGACCTGGCGGTGCAGCCCGGCTGGCCCTCCATGTTCCGCGCCTACTGGCGCAACCAGGAGATGTACGACTCCAAGTTCAAGAACGGCTGGTACATCACCGGCGACCGCGCCCGGATGGACTCGGACGGGTACTTCTGGTTCGTGGGCCGCGCGGACGACGTGATCAACACGGCGGGTCACCTGGTTGGGCCGTTCGAGGTTGAGAGTGCGCTCATCGAGCACCCGGCCGTCGCGGAGGCGGGCGTCATTGGCAAGCCGGACCCGGTGGCGATGGAGGTGGTCAAGGCGTTCGTGTCGCTGCACGAGGGGCAGGAGCCGAGCGACCGGCTGCGGAACGAGATCATGGGATTCGCGCGGCAGAAGCTCTCGGCGGCGGTAGCGCCCCGGGAGATCGAGATAGTGGACTCGCTGCCCAAGACGCGCAGCGGCAAGATCATGCGGCGGCTGCTCAAGGCGCGCGAGCTTGGCCTGCCGGAAGGAGACACCTCCACGCTGGAGGAAGACTAGGCGGCATCTGTCGCCGCGCAACGGCGCCACGCGGGAGGAGGAAGTTATGGCGGAGCATCACATAGACCCGGAGATACGCTACTTCAACTACCAGGGCAGGTTCCCACCCCTGCCAATGGAACGCGATCCCGCGCCCATTCCGCCTGTCACGGACAAGACGCACCCCA
Organism: Dehalococcoidia bacterium; assembly: GCA_963555975.3. GTDB lineage: Bacteria > Chloroflexota > Dehalococcoidia > Lucifugimonadales > UBA2985 > JAPPHY01. The sequence continues at coordinate 2,228,936 of OY821663.2, read as the reverse complement.
AGCTCATCACCGACACCACGCTGCGAGACGGCGCGCAAGACCCGCACTTCGCTCTGTTTCCGGTGGACGCGCGCCTGCGCTACTTCGACCTGCTGCACGAACTGGACAACGGCGCCGGTGCCATCGAGCAGATCGAGGTGTTCATCTACCAGCAGCGCGACCTATGGACGCTGGAGCGCCTGCTGGAGCGTGAGTACGAGTTCCCGCAGGTCACCACCTGGACGCGCGCCATCCCCAAGGACATCCGTGACCTGGTTGACGTGTCGCGAGGCTCCATCAAGGAAACGGGTATGCTCGCCTCCAGCTCCGACCACCACATCTTCGACAAGCTGAAGCACCGCAGCAAGGCAGACGCCGCCGAGAAGTACCTCGCGCCCATCCTCACAGCCTGCGAGAACGGCATACGCCCGCGCATCCACCTGGAGGACACCACCAAGGCCGACATATTCGGCTTCGTCATACCCTTCATGCAGCGCGTGCTCCGCGAGACCGACAACTGGGCCAAGTTCCGCATCTGCGACACCATCGGCTGGGGCTCTCCCGACCCGTACGCGCCGCTGCCCGTGGGCATCCCGCGCCTCATCTCAACACTGGTGCAGGAGACCGGCGCGGAGCTCGAATTCCACGGCCACAACGACTTTGGCATGGCAACTGCCAACAGCATGGCGGCCCTGCGCTACGGCTGCCGCCGCGTGAACGTCGCATTCGCCGGCCTGGGCGAGCGCACCGGCAACACTGCGCTGGAGCAGGTGATGGCAAGCTACATCCGCGAGTACGGCGATCCCGGCTTCAAGCTGGACGTGGTCGCTCGCATCAGGGACCTGATCGCAAGCGAGGTGTGCACGATACCGCCCAAGCAGCCGATCATCGGCGAGGTGTTCTCCACGCAGGCTGGCATACACCAGACCGGGCTGCGCCGCTCCGACGAGGCGGACGGCGGGCCGATCTACCTGCCGTTCGACGCGGGCATGGTGGGCGACGAGGCGGTCGAGCTGCACCGCATCGGCGCGCTCTCCGGCATGGACGGCATCGTCTCGGTGCTCAACAGCCAGGTCAAGGCGGAGACCGGGCAGGAGGGCGGCTACTCCACCGTCAGCCGCGCCGTGAAGTACGTCTACGACCGCATCCAGGAAGCCTACGACGGCGCATACGACCGCGAAAGCGACACGCTGGTGAACCAGCGCCGCACCTTCTTCACGCCCGAGGAGATCCTGGCCCTGGCCCGCGAGTCCGAGGACGAGCGGCGGGCCGCCGCCGGGAGCTAGGCGGCCGCCGCGCCAACCCATGTCCACCGGCTACAGGCGCATTCCGAGCGTCGACAGGCTGTTGTCCGACGAGCGGCTGCGCGCCCTGACGGCTGAGCTCTCGCACGATACGGTTGCCGACCTGGCGCGCGAGCGGTTGGAGGCGGCCCGCCGCGGCGTGGCTGACAACATCGCGCCGCCGCCACTCGACTCGCTGGTCGATGACGTATGCGCCGCGGCCGCCGCGCTCCTGGCCCCCGCGCCTGTGCCCGTCATCAACGCAACGGGCGTCGTGCTGCACACCAACCTTGGCCGCGCGCCCCTCAGCGACGCAGCCGCCGAGGCCGTCGCCCGCGCCGCTGCCTCATACTCGAACCTGGAGCTTGACCTTGACGACGGCGTCCGCGGCTCTCGCCAAGCCCACGTGTCGAGCATCCTGGGCCGCCTGACGGGCGCGGAGGCCGCGCTGGTCGTCAACAACAACGCCTCCGCCGTGCTGCTCGCGCTGGCGGCCATCGCGCACGGCCGGGAGGTCATCGTGTCCCGCGGCGAGGCCGTCGAGATCGGCGGCGGGTTCCGCATACCGGACGTGCTGAGCCGCAGCGGCGCCGTCCTGCGGGAGGTAGGCACCACCAACCGCACCTACGCCGCCGACTACGAGGACGCCATCTGCGCCGACACCGGCGCGCTCCTCAAGGTGCACTCCAGCAACTTTGTCATCACCGGCTTCACGCAGGAGGCGGCCACCGGCGAGCTGGCGGAGATGGGCGCGCGCCACGGCGTGCCCGTGATCCATGACCTGGGCAGCGGCTGCCTGCTGGAGACCACTCGATTCGGGCTGGCGCACGAGCCGATGGCGCAGGAGAGCGTTAGCGCGGGCGTGGATCTCGCCTGCTTCTCCGGCGACAAGCTGCTGGGCGGCCCGCAGGCGGGCATCATCGTTGGGAAGCGTGAGGCGGTGTCGCGGCTGGCGAGTCACCCGCTCGCGCGCGCCATGCGAATCGACAAGCTCAGCCTTGCGGCGCTCACCGCAACGCTCATCCACTACCTGAAGGGCGAGGCCGTGGAGGCTATACCGGTATGGCGGATGATCGCCGCGCCGCTCGATGTACTGGAGGCGGCGGCCCATCGACTGCGGGAGGCCGCGGGCTGCGGCCGCGTCGAGCGCGGCCTGTCGACAGTCGGCGGCGGCAGCCTGCCCGGCGAGACACTGCCCACGTGGCTGCTCGCGATCGACGCGGGCGGCGCGCAGGCCCTCGCCGCGCGGTTGCGCGCGGGTGCCCCTCCCGTGGTCGCACGCATCGAGGACGGCAGGGTGGTCATCGACCCGCGCACCTTGCTGCCGGGGCAGGAGGAGCCGCTGGCGCGCGCGTTGCGCGTCGCGTTGGGGTGACGGGGGCATTGCTTGACGGCCTGGCGGACGGTGTGTAAAGTCGTTGCACACCAGGGACTCATCCGTGGGGAGCCAACATGGTCAGGGTTCAATTGGTGGTTTCGTACGAGGATCGCGAGCATTTCGCGCCGAAAAGTGAGGGAGAAAAATGTTGAGGGGAAAGCTTGGACCTGAGCCACTGCGCTTGTACGCGAAACCTGTGCTAGCCGAACTTTCTTACGAGAAGCTCGCTAAAGATCCCTTCCAGACACCGCAGGAGGCGCAGGTGTGGTTTCGTTTGGGAGACCAACTGAAGTCTGCGTTTGTTCCGCTTTCCATAGTCGACGAAGAAAGCCGGACGGTAAGGGCGGCTTTCCTGGGTGAGCGAGACGGAAAGATTTTCGTGTCCTTTCCTCCAACCAACTTCGGGCAGACCAGGTTCTTTTCGTCGGAAAGCAACCTGATGATGATAGCCAGGAGCAGCTAACAGATAGGGAGATGGGGTATGGCCCTGTCAGATGTTGAAATTCAGGCCGAGATAGATGCCAAGCGCCTGATTTTTGAACCGCCTGTCGACGATACGGAACGTATCGGAAGTTCCGCTGTTGACCTCTTGCTGCACGAGGAGTTGCTTGTTCTCCCGGAACGTGTGGCAGGTGTTTCCATTGATCCCTCCGATGAAGGGATTAACGTCATGGACATCCTGACGCGCCATGGAGAGAGCAGGACACTGTCGCCGGACACCCATCACATTATGGAGCCGCATCGCTTGGTGATTGGCAAGACCTTGGAATCCATCAAACTGCCTCTGCACCTCGCAGCTCGTATTGAGGGAAAGAGTTCTCTGGCGCGTCTTGGCCTGTCCGTGCACGTTACCGCTCCAACCGTGATGGCTGGATTCGAGGGGAGACTCTACCTTGAGATGAACAACGTTGGGCCATTTCCTATACGGCTCAACGCAGGTATGAAAATCGCCCAACTGATTCTGGAGCACGTGGGATTACCTGCACTGGAGGGATACGGCGGGCAGTTTCAACAACAGCGATAACTTAAGGCCTTAAACGCGGCTCGCCGGAGGGAACCCAGGAAGCATCTTGGGGCATAATTGGCATGGTGGGGGAATCCAGCGCAATGAGCAAGCCTTTGTCGGCAGTTGCCTTCTCCCCCGCTCAGGGCGAGCGCGCTGCGCTCTGCGTTGAGGTGAGGTTGTGCTATACTTTATGTGTTCGCCCGGTGAGGCGTTGAACGGAGGGCTGACCCGATGAAGCTAGAGGTAACGATAGACCGCGATGAGGATGGTGTCTGGATAGTGGAGTGTCCGGCCATACCTGGCTGTGTCAGCCAGGGAGACACTAAGGAGCAGGCCATCGCCAACATCCGTGAGGCCATCGCGCTCTGCATGGAAGTCCGCGCCGAAGAAGGACTGCCGCTCACCATCGAGACACAGCAGATAGATGTGACGCCCGGCCCTCAGGCCGAAGCAGTGCTGGGCATCAAACCCCGCAGGTCGGTGGAGGAGCTCTGGGAGTTCTTCCGCAAGGTTGACGAGATGCACGGGCCGAACCCTGGGCGGGAACCGGACTGGAGCGAGCACCTGCGCGTGATAAATCAAGGGCGGGCGAGACTATTGGACGCGGAGTTGAAATGATGAAGCTAGAGGTTACGATAGACCGCGATGAGGATGGTGTCTGGAAAGTGGAGTGTCCGGCCATACCCGGCTGTGTCAGCCAGGGAGACTCCAGGGAGCAGGCTCTCTCCAACATCCGTGAGGCCATCGCGCTCTGCATGGAAGCCCGCGTGGAGGAGGGACTGCCGCCGACTTTAGAAACCCGGCAGATAGCAGTGGCTCCGAGCGCTAAGGCCGAAGCCGCACTGAATGCCAAGCGCTCCGAATCGGTGGAGGATCTCAGGGAGTTCTTCCGCAAGGTTGACGAGATGCACGGGCCGAACCCTGGTCGGGAACCGGACTGGAGCGAGCACCTACGCGTGATAAATCAAGGCCGGGCAAGGGGACAGTCCGGGACGTGATATTCGTAGACACCAATGTCTTCATGTACACGGTGGGACTCCCTCACCCTCTCCAGGAGACTGCTCGCGACTTCTTTGAGGAAGCCAAACGAACCGGAACGCCGTTATGCACTTCGGCGGAGGTGTTGCAGGACTTGGTGCATGTCTACCTGCACACTGGACGGTTGGCGGCACTTGATGAAGCTATGGCACTTGTCGCCAGCTCAACAGTCGATGTGTGGCCCTTGGAGGCCGCGGACGTGATCCTGGCGAGGCAGCTCCACGACCAATACCCAGCCCTGCAAGCCCGCGACCTGTGCTACCTGGCAAGCTGCCAGCGTCGAGGCGTCAGCGAGATCAAGACCTTCGATGAGACGCTGGCGGCTGCGGCTGGCGACCCCGCAACGAACTGACGCGCCCCCCTACTCCAGCGGCTGGCACATCCGCAGCGGCGTCACGCTCTCAAAGTCCAAGGTGCCGAACTCCTCCACCGGAATGTAGCAGACTACTTGGATCATGTCACCCTGCTGCCATGACTCCACTTTAGTGCGATGCCGCTCGGCGAAGTGCGCCACCAAACTTGTGAAGCTCCATTCATCCTGCCCAACGTTGAACTCCACGACCGGTTCGAAGTCGTCGTCTTCCCGAACCTCAAACACTGCTCCTGTGATGCGCAGCCTCCGCCCTGAGTATTGCGCGGTTGCTGTCTCATCGTCTCTTGAGAACTCACGATAGAGTTGTTCAGCAGTCACCTCTACGGCCGGTTGGGTGAACTTCTCTGCCCAGCGTTCCATCTTTGTATCGGAGGCATCGCACGCAACGGTGAGCGCTAGTGCCAATACTATCACCAAGGAAACCGTGATTCGTCTGTTCATTGATACATCTCCCTTTAGGGCTACTGGAACTGTTCCCTGACGCATCGCATCAGTTCTTCGTTCGTCATAATGTCCTCTAGTGAGTACCCCCTGGTCAAAACCTCGTCACAATCGTTCGAAGAGGAGGTGGAAGTAGCGGTAGGTTCTGGCGTCGCTGTGGGAGTGGCGGTAGGTACTGCCGTTGCCGTAGGGGTAGGCGTGGGTATTGGCGTTGCGGTTGGAGTGGGGGTAGGCTCCGGAGTAGCTGTGGGGGTGGACGTCGGAACTATGGTCGCCGTAGGGGTAGGCGTGGGCATTGGCGTTGCGGTTGGAGTGGGCTCAGGCTGAGCCGTGTCCGTTGGAATAGGAGTAGGCTGTGCTGTAGCTGTCGGAGTAGGCGTTGGCTCTGCCGTAGCCGTAGGAGCGGGAGTGGGCGTTGGCATTGGCGTTGCGGTGGAAGTTGGCGCTAACTCGGACGTTGGACTTGACTGACTTTGCTGATCATCACCTTCGCAAGCAGTTGCAGAGAAGGCGACGAGCACCGCCAGCAACCCGCCCAGCACGACCCCACGGACACCTACTCTTGGTTTCTGAAGGATGTTTGGCATAGATTCTCTAGGTGGGCAACTACCCAGCTGGACTTATAGTCTATGGACGCATAGTCTAAGTGCTGGTAGCGTCCTTGTCAAGTGGACGCTTATCTGACTGCCTTCGGCCGGAACGTACGCCATCTACGGGCGCGGCGTGGTTCTACTCAAGAAGAGGTAGCCCATCGCGCCGGAGTTCACGTGACCTACCTCTCCGGCATCGAAAGGGGTCTGCGCAACCCGTCTCTGAGGAACATTCGAGCGATAGCCAAGGCCTTGGACGTGCCTACCGCAGAGCTCTTTGCGTTCGAATAGTAGTCATACCCAGCCCTGCAAGCCCGCGACCTGTGCCACCTGGCAAGCTGCCAGCGTCGAGGCGTCAGCGAGATCAAGACCTTCGATGAGACGCTGGCGGCTGCGGCCGGCGTCGCCGCAGTTGAGTAGCGCGCCCGCTTACTCCAGCGGCTGGCACATCCGCAGCGGCGTGACGCTCTCCGGGTCGTAGTTGCCGAACTCCATCAGCGGGTTGTAGCAGACCAGCGCGATCTCATCTCCGCGCTCCCACGACTCCACTTCCGTGCGGTGCCGCTCCGCGAAGTGCGCCGTCAGGCCAATGTCCCACTCCGACTTGCCCACGTCCAGCTCCACCAACGGCTCAAAGTGGAAGTCGTCCCGCACCTCGTAGACCACGCCAGTCACGCGCAGCCTGCGGCCTGAGTAGCGTTCCGCCGCCGCGTAATCGTCGCGCGTGTACTCCCTGTACAGCTCCGTTGCCGTCACCTGAATGGCGGGCTGCGTGAACTTCCTCGCCCAGCGTTCCATCTCCGTGTCCGATTGGTCGCACGCCGCGGTCAGCGCCAGCGCGAGCGTCAACGCCAGGCCCATCGTGATTCGTCTTGCCATTGTGCTCTCCCTTGCCTGCTATTGAAGCTCCTCGTTGAGGCATTGCATCAGTTCCTCGTCCGTCATGACCTCCTCTGGCACGTACGCCCCGGTGAGAATGTCCTCGCACTCGCTTGGGGCGGGGGTTGGCGTGGTCGTGGGGGTAGGCGTTGGCGTAGGTGTTGGAGTCGGAGTTGACGTTGGGGTTGGCGTAGGCTCCGGGGTGGCCGTTGGAGTCGGCGAAGGCTCCGGCGCGGCCGTGGGCGTAGGCGTTGGCTCAGGCGCAGCCGATGGAGTTGGCGATGGCGCGGGAGTCGGCGATGGATCCGGCGCGGCGGTGTCGGTTGGCGATTGATCCGGCGTGGCGGCCGGCGCGGGCGTGTCCGCGGGCGCGGGCGTCGCGGTCGCAGTGGGGATTGGCGTCGGTTCAGCCGTCGGTTCAGGCGTGGGCGATGGGGCGGCCGTCTCGGTCGGCGGCGCGGATGTCGCCGTTGGCGCGGGCGACTGCTGCACGTCCTGCGGGGTCTCGGCGGGCTGTGCGCCGTTGGAGCACGCCAGCAATGCGATGACGATGAGCGCTGCCAGCGGGCCTCTCAGCATGGCCTGACGACCTCCGCGTACGTGAACGTGGCGCAACCCCGGCGTCGAGGGTCGAACGCGCCCCCGCGGGTGGCGGCGCATCGGCTTCGCCCTCTGCCCATCGGCGCGTAGTCTAGGCAACGGCTGCCCTGCTGTCAACGGGCCAAAGACCCGTCAGCACTTCGACAGCTCAGCACGAACGGGGTTACCCCACACTTGACGCTCAAACGGGCGTTGTGTAGAGTCGCTGCACACACTTGACGGATGATGGAGCGACAACATGGCAAGGGTGCAGCTTGTGATTCCAGACGAGGATCGTGCGCGCTACGCCGACCAGGCGCAGCGAGAGGGAATGTCGCTAAGCGCGTGGCTACGCGCCGCCGCCCGCGACCGGCTGGAGGCAGGCCGCGGCGACCGGGGCTTGGAGCCGCCGGAGGATCTTTGGGGTCTGTTCCACGGCGCCGATGAGATGGACTGGATAGATGAGCCGGCGTTGAACTGACTACATTATGCTTCAAGACGTTGAAGCGCAAAAATAAACGCCCCCCTTGCGGGGAGCGTCAGGCCAGCGATGCGATCGCTGGGGTGGTGATGTGAATCTAGCAAACGTGCCGACATCTGTCAACGTTGTCAGAAGCGCCAAGCCGGAACGAAGCGTGAAGTAGATGGAACGAGTTATCAGGACATTGAGACGGCTGCCGGCAGCAATCGCGCTCGTAGGGCTTTGCCTGGTATCGGCGGCGTGCGCTCAGGAGCCCGCGCCTACCTTTACGTGGCCGCGGCCCACGGAACGAGTAGTGACTGTCCAGCCAACGCATACCCCACAACCCTCTGCTACTCCTCATCCTACTTCTGTGCCTTGGCCTACATCTACACCCCGGCCTACGCCAACTGCGACTGAGGTGCCCACGCCCACTGCAACCCCTACGCCTACTCCCGTCCCCACACCCACTTCAACGCCTACGGCAATTCCAACAGCTACGCCGGTTCCTACACCAACCAGGATTCCTACCCCTACCTATACCCCTTATCCCACTCCAACGCCCACGCCCGATCCCCGAGACATCCCACTGCAAGATCTTTATCGGTTGGAGTGGGGAACAACCATTGACATCTGGTTTCCCATCGGCTCTCCGAGAGTTTCAGGGGCCCTTTGCGCATATTCGGGCAGCTTTCCCAGGTTCCTGGAGTTCAGCCACGAAGAGTGTCGGCTGAGCGGCAAGGTAATCGACCCTGGGAAAACTGTGCTTACCTACTACTGGGTAGACGAGGACGGCAACAAGAGAGAAGAGAGCATAGCGATAATCGTTGGAGGCTCTGGACAGCCTTGGCTGCTTCCTCCTACTCCCACGCCTACGCCGCGCGATCCCTCTCTGGACGAGCTTCTGCCTACACCTGATTCTGGCGGAGGCGTAAAGCAGCAAGAGCCGAGACAGGGTCGAACTTTCCTCACGTGGTTCTACTGTACGGGGAGCATGGAACCAACCATCACGTGCCTGGATACGGCCACCTGGTTGGCTGATCCTGAGCCTTCCGACGTAGAGGTGGAGTCCATCATCAGCTTCACGGCAGTGTGTATGGACGGCCACATAGCCCATAGAGTCATCGCAATCTCAGGAAGTGGCGAGGATCAGGAGTATACCGCTCAAGGCGACAATAACCTTAGGCCGGATCCGTGTCCAATCCTTCATGCAGACGTGGATGGCCTCTTGCTCGAAATCCACAAGAACGCTAACGACACCCCCGCCAACAGGGCATTGAGGGAAAAGGTGAACTCGGCCACTGCTGCGCTGAGGGAGCGAGATAGGGAGTACGAGGAGGCTCTGGCGTTGTACGTTGCGTTAAGGGACAGGCACTGCGAGCGTGGTGATGATGGCGTCTACATTTGCGACCGCGCAGCATTTCCTGAAGTAGAGCGCCTTAGGGCGGCGGTAAATGCGGCGGTAGCTGCGTATAACGCAGCCCTGGAGGTTTGGCGACAGGCCTACGACGAGGCACTTCGGGCCTAGTTTGGTACACGGCGGCAAGGCGCGGCCGGCGGGCGCGGGGCTGGTGGTGTGATGGGGTTGCGAACAGGAATGCTACGCGCTATACTTGCGGCCAAACGCGGTTCGAATTGCGAAGGGAGTGTAAACAATGGCCATACTAGAGGGCCCAGGCTCCAGATATTTCGAAATAGTTCCCGACCCAAGGGTCAAAGGATTCAATGTACTGGCAGAGTTCGGCTTCAGCTTTAGCGCGGGACAACGGTATGTGTTCCTTAGATGCTGGACATTCGAACAGCTGCATGAGGCTCTGGAGCGCTACGAGCGAGGGTAGCAGGTTGCGGAGCCTTCGGTACGCGGCGGTCAGGCGCGGCCGCCTGGTGCCGGGCTGATGGTGTGAGGAAACGAATGTGAAAGGGGAGAGACCAGTGAGTACAACAGAACAATGCTGTCAAGATGAGCCGGTACCAGTGCTCCAACGCATCTGGGGTTGGAATGTCTATCTTGCTTGGTGCCCAAAATGCGGATTGCTGAGCCTTATTGGACACGAATCTGAGACACCACTGGAGAGCGTCACGCACAGAGAGGCAAGAGACCGGACACGGTGGCCCCGCATAATGCGGCCTGGGTAGGCGGCCAAGTGGTGCGCGGAGCCGTCGGTGCACGCCGGCGAGGCGCGCCCGCCGGGCGCACGTCACCGCCGCGGGCGCGGCAGGTGCAACTCTCTCGTGCGCTGCGTCAGTTACTCGCACAACTCCCTACCGCAACCCTGGCCCTGGAAGTCCAGGGCCAGGGCCGCGATACCGTTCTTGTCTAGCCTGCGGCGGCCCCGATCAGCCGAGCGACCGAATCTTCTCCGCCTGCTCGGCGTTTATGATCCTGATGACCTTGCTTGACGGATCCTCCGCCGCTACGCCACGGACAGCCAGCCGTCCGTTCTTCAGAGTCACCACCTCCGGGTCCTTGATGGTCACCATCTTCCGCAGCTTTACCGAATAGGCCGTCAGCTCTTCCATTTCGCCTCCTTGCTGTTTGTTTTCCTGCGCCTGTTTCTTCAGCGACTTCCCCAACGCTTTGGGGGCGCCTCAGTCTCCGTCTATGCCGTCCGAGACGCTCCGCTATGCACGTTGCCCGGGGGCTGTGCGCTCATTGTGAGCAGACACGCCCCCGGGCTACATGCTCGCCCTGCGTTAGCTTGGTGGGGAGCTCACCGCAACGCCTCAACGATGCGCTCCACGTTCGTCCGCACCATGGTGAGGTACGTGTCTGCGCCGCTGCCCTCCTCGCCCAGCGAGTCCGCATAGAGTTGGGCGAACGCTGCTCCGGTCTCCATTGCCACGGCCTCCGGCAGCTTTCCGCTGACTGTCGTCTCGCTGAACACGGCCGGCGCGTTGTGCTCCCGGATCACCTCCACCACTCCCGCAATGTGCTCCGCGGAGGGTTCCACGTCCGGCGCCAGTGAGGGGATGAGGGCGCCGATGACCTCAAACCCGTAGATCTCTGCGAAGTAGGCGAAGGTGTCGTGGGACGTGACCAGCAGCCTGCGCTCCGGCGCCACCGCGCTGACCTGCTCCTGAGTCCACGAGTGCAGCTCGTCAAGCTGCGCTGCGTAGTCCGCCGCGTTCCGATAGTAGGAGCTGGCGCCCTGAGGGTCCAGCGCCGAGAGCCGGGCTGCTATTTCGTTGACTGCGATCTTGACCCGATTCGGATCGAACCAGAAGTGGGGATCCAGGGGGCCGTGGTCGTGCCCTTCATGGCCGTGCTCGTCGTGACCTTCTTCCTCGCTGTGACCTTCCCCTTCGTGTTCGCCGTGGCCTTCGTGACCATGCTCGTCATGGCCTTCTGCCTCGCCCAGGATACCCACGAAAGCGATCTTGGTGGGCGTTCCGGCCACGTCCCAATGCCCGACCACCTCCAGGTCGTGGTCGTCCAGTTGCAGCACCTCGCCGCCGACCGAGTCCGTGATGAAGATTGCGCCGGGCGCAACGGCCAGGTGAGGCCGCGCCCAGAACCCGGCCTCCACAGGTGTCGTCAGGAAGTCGCTCTTGGACGCCAGCAGGTCTCCGTCGTGGGCGTCGTACATCCGAAGCTCGCCGTCGCTCATGACCACCAGCAGCGTCTCACCGCCAAGGCCAAGCTGGGCCTGGATTGGGCGCAGGTCTTCCGTTGCGGGGATGAGCTGCTCCATCTCCCCCTCTTCCGGCTCCACGATGTACAGACCCACCGCGGAGCCCAGGGCGAAGAAGTGGTCCAGGCCGTAGTAGCCCCACACGGACGTGAGCCGGAAGTCGTCCGGCGATCCGGCCGGAGCCGGAATGAAGGCGTCCTCGTAGTCGCCGTCGTGCGCTTCCACCATCAGCGCTCCGCCGGTGCATCCGAACACGGCCGCGTGGCCGTTGCCCGCGTCGCCGTGGAGATCGGGGCAGCCTTCGGCGCGGTGGAGGACGTTGCCGTCCAGGTCCCAGATCTCGGCGCCGATGGGCAGCCGGTAATCTTCGGGACTCTGGGCATAGTCCGGGTGCTGAATGGTCACGGCGAACAGGTCGCCTTCCAGCGGCACCACGGCGCCGTGGTGGGCGCCGGCGTTCATCTTGACCGGCACGTAGGAGTCTCCCTCCTCCTCAAGCTCGTGCTCGTTGATCAGCGCAAAGTCGCCGGAGCCGTCGTAGTAGATCGAGGCCCACTCGCCGCCCACGTACATGTGCACGGGACGGTCTCCGCTCAGGTCGATGGGGAGCTTGCGAATGTCACTCTCGACTAGGTCGAAGTGGTCTCCGTGCGGCTCCATGTATATGCCGCCGTCGAACACGTGCGCAGTGTTGGCATCTGAGGAGACGGCCAGGGCGTAGCGTCCGCTCTTGGTGGCGTATATACGGCCCGCCCGCGATCCCAGGTCAAAGTGGCCCTGGTCAACCTCGCCGGTCTCCAGGTCTATGACCGAGAGCTTCCCCTCGTCCCCATCGCCAATGAGCAGACGCCCGTGTAGCGCCTCACCGTGTTCATCCGCGTGCTCGCCGCCCTCGCCCATGTGCCCATCCATGTGCTCATCGTGGTGGGCGTCTTCCCCGGAGAACTCCAGGGGATCTACAATCTCGCCAAGCTCGACTACCCGCGATGGATCTGCGCTGGCGTTGTTGATGAGGTCTCCCAGCCAGACGGCCTCAAGGCCAAGGCCGACGGAAAGCACAACGTCTGCGTCGGCCACCTTGGCGACATCGCCGGCTCCCGGCACGATGTTGTGCGGGTCTCCGCCAGGCTCATGCAGGCTGAAGACGTCGACTCTGTCGCCGCCAACCACCCTGGCCCAGTCGGCCACAAAGTTGGTGGTTGCCACCACCTGCGTGGGCGGCCTGGAGGGCGCTTCTGTGGGGGTTGGCGTAGCGGGAGCCGGGGCGCTGGTAGGCGTGGCGGTTGGCTGAGGCGCTTGGGTTGCCGGTTCGGGGTCGTCGCTTGTACAGGCGCCCAGGATCGTCACGGCCAACAGGGCAAGGCCCAAGGCCAGAGTCTTCGCCAAGCGCCCCAGGTAGCTGTTGCGATGTTGTATCAGTTGCATCAATGGTTCTCCTTCTGTTCTTGTGTGGCTGTATTCAATTTGAGACGCCTTGCCCGGCGCACGCGCAGTGGTGCGACTATGTATCAGGCCGCGAACCGTTGCGGCGAACCTCCGTAGGTGGGAACATGGCCTTCTACCCTGCATCCCCGACCGGACAACGATCACAGGACACGTACAACTCGACTCGGTGGCCTACGACCTGCCCCGGAAGGTCGGTTGCAATGGACCTGACCATCCGCTCTACGGCTGCTGCCCTGAACTCCTTTACTGCGCCGCATTCGACGCACACGTAGTGGTGGTGGTGACCAAGACGGGCGACGCTGTACACGTGTGATCCGTTCATCAGGGTAAGCTTGCAGACCACTCCCGCATCGACAAAGAGCTTGATGTTCCGGTACACCGTAGCCCTGCTCACGGAAGGCAGTTCTTCACTGATCGCCTCGACTGTGAAGCCGTCATGCTTCTGCTCCAGGAGGTCGGCTATCGCCTTCCTGGGCGCAGTGGCCCTGTAGCCCCGGTACTCCAGTGACGCCATCAGGCTTGTGGGCAGTGTCCCATCCCTCATAGTGATACCTTATCTCGCTATTTGCTCTATCTTTGTGGCGATTGCACCTTGTAAAGCGAGATACCATATCAAATATGAATCGGCTTGTCAATACGTGAGGACGGCGAATTTGGGGGTGGGTGGTCGTGGCGCGGGGGAGCGCGACCCCTGCCAGTTCGCGCTTTGACTGGCTCAGCGCGAACGTGCAGGGAAAGAGCGCGCCGAGTGTTGCAACGTGTAGCGGTACACGGTATGCTAGACGCGTGATCCTGTCATTTCGCCATCGGGGACTGAGGCGGCTCTATGAGCGAGGCGATCGCAGCGGGATTGGAGTTCGCCAACTGAATCGGGTCACCACTGCTTTGTCAGACCTTGACTCCGCCAGCGCGCCGGGCGACATGGACTTGCCGGGATACAGGCTGCATCCACTCAGGGGCGACTTGAGGGGATATTGGAGCATCTGGATATCGGCGAATTGGCGGATCACGTTCCGGTTTGAGAGTGGTCACGTCCAAGACGTGGATCTGGTTGACTATCACTAGAGTGAGGGAAGAGACCATGCCCATGAAGTATCCTGCCCACCCCGGCCGCAGCATCAGAGAGAACTGCCTGGAACCTCTGGGACTCAGCGTCACGGAAGCTGCGGAGGGCCTGGGCGTTGCTCGCCACACCCTTTCGCGGGTGTTGAACGGCCACGCGGCCATCTCGGCAGAGATGGCGATTCGGCTTGAAAAGGCCGGATGGTCCAGCGCGGATTTCTGGCTCACTCGCCAGACCGCCTACGATCTGGCGCAGGCCCGCCAGCGTGAGGACAGCATCCGCGTCGCGCCGTTCAGGACGCAGGCAGCCGCCCAAGCGTAGGCGGCATCCCCCGCTCTCCCTGAGCCTGCCGCAGGGTCGGGCGGGCGGCAAGACAGCTAACCCGCCTTCACGCTGCGCAGGGGCAGAGCCTCGGTTTCAAGCGTGTGCAGATCCAGCCGCCGAGACGCCCGGTCGATGTCAAAGCCGACCACTTCACCGTCGGCGTCAATGTCAACGTTCAACCCCGATACAACCTCTATCGTCTCCGCGCCCGGCGTCGCCTTGAACTCGACGTACAGGCTATCGGTCTCCGGGTAGTAGTGCAGCTTCATGCTTGTGCCTCCTCTCTAAAGAGCCGCCGCGCCGCGCCCCGTGGGCGGTTCGCGGAGTTAGTCTCATAAGTCTGACGCGCGGGTTGACATTGAAATCCTCGAGTCGAATATCGTTGTGCTCGCGGGTATGCCTTATGTATTGCGTTCGGCTTATCCCTGCATTGCTGCGATATTAGTCCACACCATTTCGCGCGATACCGCGCGCGGGGACTTCTGAGACAGGCTCCCGCGAACCGCCCCTACGGCGCCGCCCGCCCTTCGACAGGCTCAAGGTGAGCGGACACAGTCTCCTGTTCGTGCTGAGCTAGTCGAAACATGAACGGGGTGGGAATCCCCTATTCCCGCGGAGGCGGGAATCTACACAACCGACTGTCGCCCATGAACACCGTAGATGCCGCGGGCGAGTCTTGTCCCTGTGGATGCTCGCCTCCGCGGGCATGGGGAGACTATCTCCCTACCCCTCAAACCGGCGCAGCACTATGCACGTGTTCTGGCCCCCGAACCCAAAGCTGTTCGAGAGCGCAATGTCCACCTGCTGCCGCCGCGCCACGTTCGGCACGTAGTCCAGGTCGCAGGCCGGGTCCGGCGTCTCCTGGTTCACCGTCGGATGTATCACGCCGTCCAGGATAGTCTTGACGCACGCCACCGCCTCCAGCGCGCCCGCGCCTCCCAGCGCGTGGCCGATCATCGACTTGGTGGAGCTTACGGGCACGCGGTACGCCCTCTCGCCGAAGAGCGACTTGATCGCCATCGTCTCCACCGCGTCGTTGAGCGGCGTTGACGTGCCGTGCGCGTTGATGTAGTCCACCTCGTCCGTGGAGACGCCCGCGTTCGCCAGCGCCCAGCGCATCGCCCGCTCCGCGCCCTCGCCGTTCTCGTCCGGCTGCACGGCGTGAAAGGCGTCGCAGGATGCGCCGTAGCCCGCAATCTCCGCCAGGATGGGCGCGCCGCGCTCCAGCGCGTGCTCCAGGCTCTCCAGGATGAGGATGCCCGCGCCCTCCGCCGGCACAAAGCCGTCCCGGTTGGCGTCGAACGGGCGGCTCGCCTTCTCCGGCTCCTCGTTGTGCGTGCTCAACGCCTTGAGAATGCAGAAGCCGGACAGACCGATCTCGCTGATGCTGGCCTCGGAGCCGCCCGCCAGCGCAACGTCCACCGCGCCGCGTCTAATCGCCTCGGCCGCCTCGCCGATGGCCTGGTTGGACGCCGCGCAGGCCGTGACCACGGTCGAGTTGTACCCCTTCGCCCCGACGAGCCGGGCCACGTTTGCCGCCGCCATGTTGGGCAGCATCATGGGTATGAAGAACGGGTTGATGCGCATTGCGCCCTTGCCGCTCATGTCAGCGCAGGCGTCCTGCGTGGTGGAGAGGCCGCCCGCGCCGTTGCCCAGCACCACGCCGATGCGCTCCTCGTCTTCGCGGGCCGGGTCGAGCGATGCGTCCTCGATGGCCTGGTACGCTGCGGCCAGCGACACCAGGCTGAAGCGCGCCATGCGGCGAGCCTCGCGCGGGCTCACGTACTGCTCAGGCTGGAAGTCGGGGATCTCGCCCGCAATGCGCGTTGGATAGTGGGTGGTGTCGCACAGCGTGATGGGGGCGATGCCGGAACGGCCAGCCACCAGCCCGTCCCAGAACTGCTCAACCGAAGGGCCCAGGGGCGTGACCGCGCCCATGCCCGTCACCACAACTCTAACTCTGTCCGTGTTCATCGCAAACCTCTCGTCTGAAGAATGGCGCGCCCGCTCACATCCCGCGCGGCGCAGGCGCGGCGAGCATATCGAATACAGGGTATAGCTCCGGCACGATGCCCAGCGCGTGCTCCCTGGCCTCCGCGGCCACGAACAGCGAGCCGGTCACCAGCACCACGTCGTCCCCGGCCGCTGCGGCCGTAGCCTCGTCCACCGCCTCAGCGACCGAGTCGGCTGTGCGGGCGGCTGCGCCGTAAGCCTCGAACTCCCGCGCCAGCAGCTCCGGCTGCGCGGATCTCGGATGGCGGGATCGCGTGGCGACAACCTCCGCGGGCGAAAGCCGGCTCAACTCATAGGCCACGCCGTCCACGTCCTTGTTGCGCGACACGCCGACGACCAGCGTGAGGCGGCGGCCGGGCACGAGCGAGCGCACGGCCTCCACGAGGCGCGCGGCGGAGTGCGGGTTGTGCGCGCCGTCCGCGATGAGCAGGGGCGAGCGGCGCAGTACCTCCAGCCGGCAGGGCCACTCCACGCGGCGCAACCCCTCCTCGACCGCCTCGCGGCCCACGTGCAGGCCGCTGTCCGCGAGCGCCTCGACGAGACCCACGGCCACCGCGGCGTTCTCCAGCTGGTGCGCGCCAAGCAGGGGAATCGCCAGTCGGTGCGTTCCGCGCGGCGTCTCCAGCGTGAACGACTGCCCGTCCAGCGTCGCGCTCTCCAGCGACCAGCGAACGTCCTCGCCGCCCAGGGTCAGGCAGGACTGCTGCGCCTCGCAGGCGTCCCGCACCACTCGCAGGGCCTCCGGCCGCTGCGGCGCGCACACCACGGGTACGCCGCGCTTGATGATGCCCGCCTTCTCCGCGGCGATCTCCGCCAGCGTGTCGCCCAGCACCTCCGTGTGGTCGAGGCCGAGCGAGGTGATGCCGCAGGCGAGGGGCTGCACTACGTTGGTCGAGTCCAGCCGGCCGCCCAGGCCAACCTCGATGACCTGCGCGTCGACGCCGCGCTCGCGGAAGCAGCAGAACGCCATTGCCGTGAGCAACTCGAACACCGTCACGCGGCCGTGGCCGCTCAGCCGCATCTCCTCGACGGCGGGCCACAACTCCTCGACGAGCCACGCGAACTCGTCCTCCGGGATAGGTCGGCCGCCAACGCGTATGCGCTCGCGGAAGGTGTGCAGGTGCGGCGAGGTGAACAGCCCGGTCGAGTAGCCCACCGCCTCCAGCATCGACGCGGCCATCGCCGTGACGCTGCCCTTGCCCTTTGTGCCGGCGACGTGCACGGTGGGAATGCCCAAATGGGGATTGCCCAGCGCCTCCAGCAGCGCGCCGATGCGCTCCAGGTCGTAGCGGGCGCGGCCGCCCGGAATGGTGGCGGGACGTTCGTAGTCCACCATGCCCATGATGCGCTCTATGGCCTCGGCGTATCGCATCGTGTCTCCCTACCCACCCCTGATGCGGCCCGGCATGAAGCCGAGCGCGATCCTCAGCGCCTCCAGGTACGATATGCTGCGCACGTAGCCCACGTTGCCCTCCAGGGTGCGCGGCTTGATCCTGAACACGCTCTCAACGGGCGGCTGGTCGGTCACGTTGTCGAGTGCGAGCATACGCAACTGGTTCGTGGTTGCAGGCGGGTTGGGGATCACCAACTCCATAATGCGAATGGCCGGGAATATCAGCGAAAGCGGTATGTGTACCTTCAGCCGCCGGACGCCCAGCGTGCGCTTGACCACGTCAACGATCTCGTCGTAGCTCAGGCGCTGGGGGCCGCCGAGCTCTATCGTGCGGCCGGTGAACCGCGGGTTGCCGGCCACCTCCGCCACGATTGCGCCAACCTCCTCAACGGATATGGGCTGGAGCAGCGCCCGGCCGGTTCCTGCCACCGGCACTATCGGGAGCGCTTTCACCATGCCCGCCAGGGTGTTGATGAACTCATCTCCCTCGCCGAACAGGATGGAAGGCCGCAGGATGGTGTAGGGCGCGCCGCCGCTCAGTATCGCCTGCTCGCCCTGCCACTTGGAGTGCAGATACGAGTAGGCGGGGTTATCCTGCGCGCCTATCGCGCTTACGTGCACGACGTGCTTCACGCCCGCCAAGCGAGCCTCTCGCGCCACGGTCTCCGTGGCCTGCCGGTTCACCAGGTCGAAGGTGCGCTTGCCGCGCTCGCGGATGATGGCTACCAGGTGCACCACCGCGTCTACGCCGACCATCGCCCGCGCCACGCTTTCGGGGTCGGTCACGTCGCCGCGCGCCAGTTCCACGCCGTAGTCGGAGATGCGGCGCGCCCTGGCAGGACTGCGAACCAGGCAACGCACATCCCTGCCGCGGGTTCGCAGCGCCTTGACCACGCTCCTTCCAACGAAACCGGTGGCGCCCGTGACAAGTATCATGCTGCCCTTGAAGTTGGGGGTAGGTGAAGACTACCAGATGGGCTATGGGGTGTCAACGCGTATGCTCCGAACGCGCCACCCCCTGCTTTCGCAGGGGCGACGGCTTGTGCGCTATACTCGTCCCTGCTTCGACAAGCTCAGCACGAACTGAGACTGCCTCACTCAACCGTCATTGCGGCCCATTCGGCTGCGCTCAGGGCAGGCTCAGCCGCAATCCAGCGGGGCGACGGCGTGTGCGCTATACCCGTCCCTGCTTCGGCAGGCTCAGCGCGAACGGAGACTGCCGCCCTCAACCGTCATTGCGGCGGAAGCCGCAATCCATCCTCCGCGCACCGCCGGGGCGCTAGCCCTCTGCTTTCGGAGACCTTTGCGTAACGCCTGTATTGTCCACAGAGGAAGCGCTCCAAATGTCATTCTGAACGAAGCGGAGCGAAGTGAAGAATCCAAAGCAAATGCTGGCAAAGCTACGCTGTATCCAATAGACTGCCTTGGATTCTTCGCTGCGCTCAGAACGACATCGGAATGTTGGTGAGCAGCAGTTATGAAAGAATCTCCTTTCGCAGGGGCGACGGTTGTGGTAGCCGTCCCTGCTTCGGCAGGCACAGCACAAACGGAGACTGCATCACTCAACCGTCATTGCGGCCCATTCGGCTGCGCTCAGGGCAGGCTCAGCCGCAATTCAGTGGGGAGGCGCCTTATGCCGCCCCCATGCTTCGACAGGCTCAGCACGAACGGGAGGTGCGGCCTACACCGGCCAGTCCTGCGCGTAGTACGACATCTCCCAGAACAGGTACTCGTAGCGGGTGGCGGTGAGGAAGTGATTCTCCAGCCGCCGCATCTCCGCCTCGCCCGCGTGCTCCGTAAGCGAGTCCAGCAGCTCACGCAGCCACTCCACGAACGCGCCGAACTCCGGCTCCGAGTACATCCGGATCCACTCCCCGTACGGGTTCGCCTCGGAGGTGTCGCCTGTGCGGGCCAGGTGCAGCCCTGTCTCGTAGTAGCCCCACTGGCACGGCAGCAGGTTGGCGATGACGTCAGTGAGCGTGCCCTCGTATGCCACGCGCAGCAGGTAGTCGGTGTAGGCCAGCGTGACCGGCGCGGGGCGCACCGCGGCAAGCTCCTCAGGCGTCACGCCCAGCCTGCGGCAGTAGGAGCGGTGCAACTCCATCTCAGTGTTCAGCGTCTCGCCCAGCAGCGCGGAGAAGCGGCTCACGCCCTCCAGGTCCGGCGCCTTGGCCGCGGCCAGCGCCAACATTCGAGCGTACTGCGCCAGGAAGTAGTAGTCCTGCTTCATGTAGAACAGGAACCGGTCGACGTCCAGGCTGCCGTCTCCCAGGCCCGCCACGAACGGGTGCGCGAACAGCCGCTCCCACAGGTAGCCGAACCTGTCCCGCAGACGCTCAGTCGTGCTCATGCCCTCTCGACTCCCTGCGCGGCTTCTCGCCTGCGTGGATGGCAACCGTGCCAAGCCCCATCGTCCGAAACTCGACGCCCTGCAGGCCGGCGTCCTCCATCATGCCCGCCAGCTCCTCCGCCGTCACGTATCGCTGCACGGAGTCCGGCAGGTAGGTGTACGCCTCCCGGCTGCCGCCTATGAGCGACCCCAGCCACGGCACGGCGCGGTGGAAGTACCACTTGAACAGGCGGCTAAGCCCGTCATTGCCCGTGACGGGCACGATCTCCAGGATGACCACGCGGCCGCCGGGCGCGGTGACGCGCGCCATCTCGCGCAGCGCGGCGTCCAGGTCGGAGAAGTTGCGCAGGCCGAACCCGCAGGTGATGCTGCGGAAGCGGCCGTCCGCGAACGGCAGGTTGAGCGCGTCTCCGCGTACCCAGTGCACGCGCGGCGACTCGCCCACGTGCCGGCGAGTCTTGGCGCGGGCGCGGGCCAGCATACGCGGCGCAAAGTCCAGGCCAATGACGCGCGACACCGACGGCCTGTCCGCCAGCTCCCACGCCATGTCGCCTGTGCCGGTGGCAATGTCCAGCGCCTCGCCGGAGCCCGCGCGGCCGGCCACGGCCGTGGTGCGCCAACGCCACAGGTGGTGCATCCCGCCCGTCATCACCGTGTTCATCAGGTCGTACCGGCCCGAGATGCCGTCGAACATCGAGGCCACGTAGCGAGCCTTGTCGTCACCCTTCAGCTGCACCATTCGCCTGCTCCTAGTCGCTCCGCCGCTGGTATCGCAACTCGTCGCCCATGAAGCCGTCCAGCCCCAGAGCCTCCAGAGCCTTCGCCACCACGTACTCGACTACGTCATCCACCGAGCGCGGCCGCAGGTAGAACGCAGGCTCCGGCGGCAGCACCGTCACGCCCAGCCGCGACAGCGCCAGCATGTTCTCCAGGTGCACGGGCGAAAGGGGCGTCTCGCGCGGCACGACCACGAGGCGGCGCCGCTCCTTCAGGCACACGTCCGCGGCGCGCTGCAACAGGTTGGACGACAGCCCGTGCGCGATGGCCGCAAGCGTGCCGACGCTGCACGGCACGACCACCATGCCGGACGTGCGCGTGGTGCCGCTGGCGATGGGCGCCTTGAGGTCGCCGATGGGGTGGTAGGTGAAGTTGGGCGACTCCTGCCAGCGCGCAACCGCGGCCGCGAACGGAGCCTCCATCTCCTCCTGCCACACCATTCGCGCCGCGTTGGTGCAGGTGGCGATGACGGGCGCTCCGCGATCCAGCAGCGCGTCGATAGTGCGCTCCGCCATTGCGGAGCCGCTCGCCCCTGAGATGCCCACTATCACCGGATCCATGTCACCATCACCATACCGCTAGACGTAGATTGATGCAAACGTGAACGCGAACACGATTACGGCAATGTAGCCGTTCACGCTGAAGAACGCCAGGTTCAGCCTGGACAGGTCTGTCGGCGATACCAGCCTGTGCTCGTAGACCAGCAGCCCCGCGGCTATCGCCCAGCCCACGTAGAACGGCCAGCCAAGCCCCATCCACGGGCCAATCGCCAGCAGCGAGGCGGCCGTGAGCGCGTGCATCGCCTTGGCCCACCACAGCGCCGCCGCAATGCCCCACTTCTGCGGTATCGAGTGGAGGCCGGTCTGCCTGTCAAAGTCGTAGTCCTGGCAGGCGTACAGCATATCGAACCCGCCTATCCAGGTCGCCACGGCGAACGCCATGAGAACCGGCTCCCAGCTCAGCGAGCCGGTCACCGCTATCCAGCCGCCCGCGGGCGCTATGCCGTCCGCCCACCCAAGCACGAAGTGAGATGTCCACGTGAACCGCTTGGTGTACGAGTAGCCGACGACTACGACGGCCGCGACGGGCGCAAGCATCAGCGCGAGCGTGTTCAGCATGGCCGCCGACGCCAGGAACACGGCGAGCGACACGAGCGCCATCGCTCGCATCTCCCACAGCTTAAGCGCGCCGGACGGCAGCGGCCGCGAGGCGGTGCGCGGGTTTCGGGCGTCTATGTGTCGGTCGATTATGCGGTTGGCGGACATCGCCAGAGTGCGCGCGGAGGCCATCGCCACCGTGATCCACACGAACTGCCCGAGCGTGGGCAGGCCGTCCGCGGCCAGCGCCATGCCCAGGTATGCGAACGGCAGCGCGAAGACGGTGTGCTCGAAGCGAATCGAGACCAGGAGCAGGCGCAGCTTGGACAGGGGCGCAAAGCCGGCCTCTTTCGAATGTGAAGTTGCCACTAATTGCCGAACCCTATGGGTCGGCGCGAGGAGCCATCCTCCAAGTCGTCCAGTCGCTGAATCATCTCACGTATGATGTCATTCATGCTCGATACGTGCTGCGACAGCATTTGAACGTTGCCTCGCAAGCCGACCAGGTCTGCCTTGCTGGCCATGTGCTCATACGCGCCTTCGAGCCGAGCAACCCGTTCTTCAATTGTTGCCACGTTTCACCTCCTCTGCATAAGGGGCAACCCGCACAGGGTACAGAAGCCCGCTCCAATCCTGAGTCCGCGCGTTACGTGGTACCGAGTGGCTGGACTTTCGCCCGGCTCTCTGACGCGGGTATGCCTGGAACAATCATACCTTGCCGTACGCCTACCAGCAAGAGCCTTGCAGGGATTAGACGGTGATGTGTCGTGTCAGGAACCAGGCCAAAGCTCTGAAGCGTTACTGCACCCAGGATGCAGGTGTTCTCCGGCCCGAATATCACGGGGGTTGTCCGCTCTCTGTCGTCGATGCCGAAGCGCGCTTCGCCAACTCCGTAGACGCGGGAAGTGTCATCGGCCAGCGTGAATTCCATTTCTTCCGTTGGCTCTATGTTGAGCGACCGCAAGACGGCGTCCGGGATCACGGAGTAGACCGCTCCGGTATCCACCAGGGCCGTAACGTCCCCGGCAGCGTCCGCAAGAGGATGTGCGACCTTCATCACCTTGAACATACCCATCGCTGGCTAAATCCTCTAATTCCTGACCACCGACTTTCGAGCCTTGACCACGACCGCGGCGGCGTTCTCTATAGTATCAGGCATGGGTGCGGGAGGACAATGGCGCAACGATGCCCAACGTCCAGGCTACTATGCGCTCCAGTTTTGCAAAGGACGTGTGATTTTGGCAAGCCCCCGTCCATGCGTGGACAAGCTCAGCACGAACGGGTTACTGTGCCGTAGGGGCGGTTCGTGAATCACCCGCGGCGACGCGGGACTAATCCGTCATTCCTGCGGAAGCAGGAATCTATCACCCGGTGGGGTGGCGGAGGAGGCCAGAGCACCCACAAGGGACGCCCCTACGCACCGCGCGCTTGCCCTTCGGCAAGCTCAGGACGAACGGGTTACTGTGCCGTAGGGGCGGTTCGTCAACCGCCCGATGCCGTCGCCCATGCAACGAATCGCCTGCGGCGCCACCTCCAATTGTCATTCTGAGCGGAGCGCAGCGGAGTCGAAGAATCTAAGGCCTGCCGATGCCGTCACAGCCGCGCCCAACGGATCAGCATTGCGCCAGACCCCACATCCGGTGTGGCGCTCAATAGCCTTGGATTCTTCGCTGCGCTCAGAATGACACGCCCCCCGCCGCCTACCCCAGCCGGCCCTGCTCGCCCGCGGGGCGCGTGATGCGCTCCGCCGCCTGATAATGCTGCGGATGCCGCGGCATATCGAACGCGTTGCCGTCCAGCAACTCCCCGACGGTGCGAATCTGGATCCGCGGGTAGTCCTCCTGCCACAGTTCCGAATGATAGAACCCCGCGCTGACCGCCTCCGTCCTCATGTCCCGCGTCGGCTCCTCCAGCGTGATGAACAACCCCATCGCAGCCTTCTCGCGCTCCACAGTGCCAACCAGGTCGCGTATCAGCGGCGAGGACACCCGGCCACTCTTGACCTGCACAATCGCCTTGTTCACCGCGCGCCGCGGCCCGTCGATGAAGTAGACCACGCCGTCGATGCCCCTGTCCGCGCCCTTCTTGTCTTGATCGCGGGGGAACGCCTCCAGCAGCGACATGGCCCAGAACTGGAACTGGAAGCGGTCCTGCTCCGCAAGGGCGCGGGCGCTGCCGGTGTCGACCGGCTCGCCGACTACGCGATAGTCCTGGCCGGGCACGATGTTGAACGCGGTCTTGAGCCGGTTCTTCATCAGGGCGACGGCCAGGTGTGTGATGTCTATGCCGATCCAGTTGCGGTTGAGCTTGTGCGCCGCGGCGATGGCAGTGCCGCAGCCGCAAAAGGGATCCAGCACCACGTCACCCTCGTTAGACGACGCTGAGATGATGCGCTCCAGCAGGGCCAGCGGCTTCTGCGTGGGATAACCGAGGCGCTCTTTTGCGTGAGAGGAAATTGGCCTGATGTCATCCCATATGTTGCCTATGGGAACGCCGGGCATTTCGTCCAAATAGACCTTCCTTCGTATTCGGCCTTGTTTGCTCTTTGGAAAGTGAAGGCGTCCCTCAGCGTCTAGTTGCTTCATTCTTTCCAGCGACACAGTCCAGCCATTGGGATGAGGCTTATATCCCTTGTAGTCATAGGTCAAGTTTGGTCTCGGGCCCGGACTCCTCATGTTGTCCGTACCATATCGTCTGCCGTCTTCGTCAGTGTACTTGTAGATTTTCTGAAGGTGCTCTTGAGAGTAAGAGGCGTGTTGAACATTGAACAAGAAGTTGTCCGCTCTCGAGTAGAAGAGAATTGAGTCCCCAAGTGCTCCATAGTTCCTGACTGCGTCATTGTGACTGGTCGTCCGTCTCCAAGTAATCTCGCTACGAAAATTCTCTCTTCCAAACACGCCGTCCATCAACAGCTTGAGATAGTGGCTGGCAGTGGGGTCGCAGTGGAGGTAGATGGAGCCGGTGGGCTTGAGCACGCGGCGCAGCTCAACCAGCCGCGGCGTCATCATCACCAGGTAGGCCATCATGGCGTTGCTGCCTATGAACTGCCGGAATGCGTTGATCATCTCGCGCACGTTGGCGGGCGCGGCCGGGGTTCAGCCTGATCTCCTGCTCGAAGGTGCGCTGCGACTCCTGCGTCCACTCCCAGGTGTCGGTGAACGTCTTGATTTGCGCCGGCGACTCCTCGCCCGTGCGCTCGCGGAACAGCACGTTGTAGGAGGCGTTGGAGTTGAAGGGCGGGTCCAGGTAGACCAGATCCACAGACTCGTCCGGCACGTGCTCCCGCAGGATCTCCAGGTTGTCGCCGTAGTAGAGCGCGTTGGTCATGGCGCGGCCATTAAAGCACACCGCGTAAGCGCCCGCAATGGAAAGGAGGCGCCGCCCCCCTCCCCCCCTACACCTTGCGCATCTACTTGCAGCGATACGACCACAGAGCCGTCACCGCCAGGCCGGTCGCAGAGACGCATACCAGGGCGAGGCTGGGGCTGGCCCGTTGCCGCGTCTGGTATCGGTTACTCTGGAGGGCGCGGCGGCGTTTCAGGAGCGGCCTGGAACGCTGCATCTCCCGCTCATGCTTCGACACGCTCAGAACGAACGGTGGTACCCGTGCCCCCCCTCATCACCCCAGGTCGAAGCGGTCCAGGTTCATCACCTTGGCCCAGGCAGCGGCAAAATCCCGCACGAACTCCGACTCCGCATCGTCGCTGGCGTACCGCTCCGCAAGCGCCCGCAGCTCGGACTGCGAGCCGAACACCAGGTCAACCCGCGTTGCCGTCCACCTGGCCTCGCCCGTCCGGCGGTCTCGCCCCTCGAACACGCCGTCCGCGCCTGCGGACGGCTGCCACTCCGTATCCATGTCCAGCAGGTTCACGAAGAAGTCGTTGGTCAGCGCGCCCGGCCGATTGGTGAGCGCTCCGCGCTGCGACTGCCCGGAGTTCGCGCCCAGCGCGCGCATCCCGCCGACCAGCGCGGTCATCTCCGGCGGCGTCAGCGTGAGCATGAACGCTCGCTCCACCAGCGCCTCCGCGCTGCCGCCGTTTCCGTCTGCGGCGTAGTTGCGGAACCCGTCCGCGGTCGGCTCCAGCACGGCGAACGACTCCGCGTCCGTCCACTCCTGCGATGCGTCCGTGCGCCCCGGCGCAAACGCCACGCGCACGTCATGCCCTGCGTTGCGCGCGGCCTGCTCCACGCTGGCGCACCCCGCCAACACGATCAGGTCTGCGAGCGATACGCGCTTGCCGCCCGCTTGCGCGCCGTTGAACTCCGCCCGGATCCGCTCCAGCGAGTCCAGCGTGGCGCTCAGCTCCGCCGGGTCGTTCGCTTCCCAGCCGCGCTGAGGCTCCAGGCGAACGCGCGCCCCGTTCGCGCCGCCTCGCTTGTCGGTTCCGCGGAACGTCGCCGCCGACGCCCAGGCCGCCGAGACTAGCTGCCGCACCGAGAGCCCGGATGCCAGGACTTTCGCCTTCAGGTCTTCAACATCCCGGTCGTTGATAAGCTCGTGGTCTACGTCCGGCACTGGATCCTGCCACAGCAGTGGCTCGGCGGGCACGAGCGGGCCGATGTACCGGCTGCGAGGCCCCATATCACGATGGAGCAGCTTGAACCACGCCCTGGCAAATGAGTCCTCCAGGTCTGCCGGGCTGTCCAGGAAGCGCCGGGTGATGGCCGCGTACGCCGGATCCGCCGTCAGCGACAGGTCTGTGGTGAGCATCATGGGGGCGTGCTTGCGCGATGGGTCGTGGGCGTCCGGCACGGTGGCAACCGCGGCGGCGTCCTTGGGGGCGTACTGCCACTTGCCGGCTGGGCTCCTGGTCAACTCCCACTCGTAGTTGTGCAGGTTCTCGACGAAGCTGTTGTCCCACTGGACGGGATTGCTCGTCCACGCGCCCTCCAGGCCGCTGGTGAACGTGTCGCCCGCCTTGCCGCTGCCCGCGCTGTTCTGCCAGCCGAGGCCCTGCTGCTCGATGGCTGCGCCCTCCGGGTCAGGCCCGACGAACGACTCGGCGACTGCGCCGTGCGCCTTGCCGAACGTGTGCCCGCCTGCAATGAGCGCGACGGTCTCCTCATCGTTCATCGCCATGCGGCTGAACGTCTGGCGGATGAACCTGGCGGCGGCCACAGGGTCCGGGTTGCCGTTCGGCCCCTCCGGGTTCACGTAGATGAGGCCCATGTGGTCTGCGCCGAGTGGGCCCTGGAGCTCGCCGTCGTCTTCGTGGCGTTCGTCGGCGAGCCACGTGCTCTCGGCTCCCCAGTACGTCTCGTCGGCCTCCCACACGTCCGGCCTGCCGAAGGCGAAACCGAAAGTCCTGAAGCCCATCGACTCCAGGGCGCAGTTGCCCGCGAAGATGATCAGGTCGGCCCACGACACCTTGCGGCCGTACTTCTGCTTGACGGGCCAGAGCAGGCGCCGCGCCTTGTCCAGGTTTGCGTTGTCGGGCCAGCTGTTGAGGGGGGCATAGCGCTGGTAGCCGGAGCCGCCCCCGCCGCGGCCGTCGCTGATGCGGTACGTGCCCGCGGCGTGCCACGTCATGCGGATGAAGAGCGGCCCGTAGTGGCCGTAGTCGGCGGGCCACCAGTCCTGCGAGGTGGTCATAACCTCCTCGATGTCTCGTCTCAGGGCGTCCACGTCCAGGCTCTTGAGTTCCTCCGCGTAGTCGAAGCCGTCGCCCATCGGGTCGGACGCGGGCGAATTCTGGCGAAGGGGCTTGAGGCTAAGCTGTTCCGGCCACCAGTCTCGATTCGTGGTCAATTCATCACTCCTTCCGCCAAGGCGATTGGGATGGCGAGTCTTTGCGCCTCAATGGTAGCAGTTAGACACGGCTAGGGCAATGTTGCGCGAGGGTCACAATCTCCCCGTTGCGCCGAGCCAGTCGAAGCATGAACGGGGAGACCGCGGCTGCCATTCCTCCGCTCTCCCTTAGACAAGCTCAGGATGAGCGGACACAAACACGCCGTTGGTGCTGAGCCAGTCGAAGCTTGAGCGGCGGGATTACGGATGCCGGAAGGCCGCCACGCCCGGCAGTCTACTCCCATTCAGCCGAAAGTGACTGTCTTATGCCCCGCGCCCCAGCAGACCGCGACACCGTCCGCCCTCAACGCGCAGGCGTGGACGCCACCTGCGCTGACGGTGGCAAATTTCCCTTCCGGCGGCGAGGACTGGCCATATAAGTCCCAACCCCAGCAGTCCACGGCCCCGTTCGTTCTCAACCCGCAAGTGTGGCTACTACCGGCGCTCACGGAGGTGAATTTCCCATCCGGCGGCGTGGACGCACCGTAATCGTCCCAGCCCCAGCAGGCCACGGTGCCGTCCACCCTCACCCCGCAGGTGTGGTAACCGCCGGCGCTCACGGAGGAGAATTCCCCCTCCGGCGGCGAGGCCCTGCCGTGGTCGTCCAGCCCCCAGCAAGCTACCGAGCCGCCCACCTTTAACCCACAGGTGTGAAAGTCTCCGGCGCTGACGGAGACGAACTCCCCCTCCGGCGGCGTGGACTGGCCCTCGTGATCCAGTCCCCAGCAGCCCACTGATCCGTTCGTCCTCACCCCGCAATTGTGCCGAAGACCGGCGCTGACGGACACGAACTCATCCTCCGTCGGTGTGGACTGGCCGTAGTCGTCATCGCCCCAACAGAACGCTGCGCCATCCACCATCACCCCGCAGGAGTGGTAACCCCCCGCGCTCACCCAGGCGAACGCACCATCCGGGGACGTGGCCTGGCCTTCATTGTTCCAGCCCCAGCAGACCACGGAAGCGTCCTGTCTCAACCCGCAGTTGTGGCTATTGCCTGCGCTGATGGATGCGAAAACCCACGCCGGCTGCGGCGCCTGGTCAGTTACGTTCCAGCCCCAACAGGCCACGGAGCCGTCCGGCCTCAGCCCGCAGGTGTGGAAGCGTCCGGCGCTGACGAGAGCGAGCTCGCCCTCCGGGGGCGCAGACTGCTCGTATTCGTTCCAGCCCCAGCAGACAACGGAGGCATCCGCCTTCACCCCGCAGGTGTGATGTGCTCCGGCGCTTACGGAGGCGAACTTACCCGCGGGCGGCGTGGACTGGCCAGACCAATCATCGCCCCAGCAGGCAACGGAGCTATCCGTCCTCAGCCCGCAGGTGTGGTAGACACCGACGCTCACGGAGGTGAATTTCCCCTCCGGCGGCGTGGACTGGCCTACTAGGTCTCCGTTCAGGTCCTCGTTGGAACCCCAGCAGGCAACAGAGCCGTCCGTCCTCACGCCGCAGGTGTGCTCCCTCCCAGCGGTGACCGATTCGAACGCGCCCTCCGGCGGCGTGGACTGGCCTTCGCCGTCCTGGCCCCAGCAGGCAACGGAGCCGTCCATCCTCACCCCGCAGGTGTGGTAGACGCCAGCGCTTACGTACCTGAACTTCCCCTCCGGCGGCGTGGACTGGCCTTCTCTGTCCTGGCCCCAGCAGGCAACGGAGCCGTCGGCCATCACCCCGCAGGTGTGGTAACCACCGGCGCTCACGGAGGCGAACTCTCCCTCCGGCGGCGTAGACTGGTAGTTTTCGTTCTGGCCCCAGCAGGCCACGGAGCCTTCCTTAGTCACTCCGCAGGTGTGCCAATCCCCGGCGCTCACGGAGATGAACGCCCAATGGGTGGGCGTAGGCGCGCGAGCAGGCGTTGCTGTAAGAATCGGTGTAGGCGCGGGCTTTGGTGTGGGCGTCGCCGTGGGCGCGGTTCTAGGCGTCGGCGCGGGCAGGTCAAACCAGCCATCGCCCCAGCAGGCCAGGGAGCCGTCGGTCCTAACCCCGCAAGTGTGCCAAGAACCGGCGCTGATGGAGGCAAACTCCCCTGTCGGCGTCGTCGACAGGCCATGGCCGCCATAGCCCCAGCAGGCCAGGGAGCCTTCCGTCCTAACCCCGCAGGTGTGGTAAGAGCCGGCGCTAACGGACATGAACTCATCCTCCGGCGGCGTGGACTGGCCTACCGAGTCTCCATTCCAGTCCTCGTTTGAGCCCCAGCAGGCAACGGAGCCGTCCACTCTCAACCCGCAGGTGTGATGGGCTCCGGCGCTCACGGACGCAAACTCACCCGCAGGCGGAGTGGACCGGCCATGTTCATCAGAACCCCAGCAGGCGACGGAGCCGTCTGCCCTTACCCCGCAGGTATGCAACCAACCGGCGCTGATCGATGTGAACACCCCCTCCGGCGGCGTGTAACGGCCGTGGTCGTCATGGCCCCAGCAAGCCACGGTGCCGTTCGACTTCAACCCGCACGAGTGGTAGCCGCCGGCGCTGACGTCTACAAATTCCCCACCCGGCGGCGTGGCTTGGCCCGCCTGGTTGCCATTCCAGTCCTCGTTTGAACCCCAGCAGGCAACGGAGCCGTCCACTCTCACTCCGCAGGAGTGCTTGTGCCCGGCACTGACGGACAAGAATTCCCCTTCAGGGAGCGTGGATTTGCCTTCGTCGTCATCGCCCCAGCAGACTACGTGACCGTCCACCTTCACCCCGCACGAGTGGAATACCCCGGCGCTTACGGAGATGATTGTCCACGGTACGGGTGTTGCCGTTGGTATCTGTGTAGGCGCGCGTGTCGCCGTGGGAATTTGATCTGACCGGGATCCCGCCTCAACCCAGGCGACTCCCTGCGGCAGGGGCCGGTTCTGGAAGCCCAGGCCCCAGCAGGCAACGGAACCGTCAAGCCTCAACCCGCAGGTGTGGTCTTCCCCACCCTCTACGGATGCGAACTTCCCCTCCGGCGGCGTGGACTGGCCATATGCGTTCCAGCCCCAGCAGGCTACGGAGCCGTCGGCCCTTACCCCGCAGGTATGGGCGCCACCGGCGCTTACAGAGACGAAGTTCCCCTCCGGCGGCGCGGGCAGGTCAAACCAGTCGTTGCCCCAGCAGGCCACGGAGCCGTCTGCCCTCACCCCGCAGGTGTGCCAAATGCCGGCGCTGACGGAGATGAAATCCCCCTCCGATGGCGCGCTGTCGTCGAAACCCCAGCAGACCACGAAGCCGTCCGTCTTCACCCCGCAGCTGTGGAACCCACCGGCGGCGACGGAGGTGAATTCCCCCTCCGGCGGCAGGGACTGGCCTGCATAGAAGTTTTGGCGTGGATCGGGATTGACGTTGCTGCCCCAGCAGGCAATGGAGTTGTCCGCCTTCACCCCGCAGGTGTGATACATGCCGGCGCTGACGGAAGTGAAGTCTCCCTCCGGCGGCGTGGCCTTGCCGTCGAAGTCATTGCCCCAGCAGACAACTGAGCCGTCCGCTCTCACTCCGCAGGAGTGGTCGTCCCCGGTGCTCACGGAGAGGAACACCCCCTCCGGCGGCGAAGACTGGCCGTACGTGTCCCAACCCCAACAGGCAACGGAGCCGTCCATCCTCAACCCGCAGGCGAGAATTTCCCCAAGGGTGTACTGCGTGAACTTCCCCTCCGACGGCAAGTTATCACCATAGTAGTCAAGGCCCCAGCAGGCCACGGAGCCATCCGTCTTCACCCCGCAGGTGTGACCACCCCCCGCACTGACCGATACAAACTCATCATCCGGAGGCGAGGCCCGGCCGTAGTAGTCGGAGCCCCAGCAGTAGACGCCGCCGTCCACTTTGACCCCGCAGGCGAAATGACCACCGGCGCTTACGGTGGTGAACTTCCCCTCCGGCACGGCTGAGACAATGGCATCCCAACCCCAGCAGGCCACGGAGCCGTCTGTCTTCACACCGCAGGTGTGGCTGCCACCGGCGCTTACGGATGCCAGCTCTCCGACCGGCGGCGAGGATTGGCCCTCTCTATCACTGCCCCAGCAGGCCACAGCGCCGTCCGAGGTCAACCCGCACGTATGGTAGCCCCCTGCGCTGACGGACGTGAATGTCCCCTCAGGCGGTGAGGACTGGCCACTCTCGTCATCGCCCCAACAGGCCACAGCGCCGTCCGTAGTCAACCCGCACGCATGGTAGGCCCCTGCGCTGACGGACGTGAATGTCCCCTCAGGCGGTGAGGACTGACCTTTTGCATCCCAGCCCCAGCAGGCAACGGAGCCGTCCGCCCTCAACCCGCAGGCGTGATCGTCCCCGGCGCTGACGGAGGTGAACTTCCCCTCAGGCGGCGTGGATTGGCCCTCGCTGTCATAGCCCCAGCAGGCCACGGAGCCGTCCGCCTTCAACCCGCAGGTATGGAAGCGCCCGGCGGTGACGGAGACGATCGCCCACGGCGCGGTAGACTCCGCAGGCGCGGGTGTGGGCGTCGGTGTCGGTGCCTGTGCTCTCGTCGGCGTAGGTGTGAGTGTTGGCGCTTGCGCCCGCGTCGGCGTCGGTGTCGGTGTTGGCGCTCGCGCCCGCGTCGGCGTCGGAGTCGGCGCTTGCGCCAGCGTCGGCGCCGGTGTGGATGTCGACGTCAGCGTTGGCGTCGCAGCCGTGATGTGTGTAGGAGTCGCTCGCGGCTCGTCCACAGGAGGGGTATCGTCCGCCTCACCAGCGCAGGCCAGCAGTGCCGGAAGCGCCGCGGCGAGTACGCATGTCAAGAGAAATATACGGAGCCTGGATGCCATCTCAGCCATCCCAAAACGAGTCCGTCACCGGGAGTCCCAGTTGATGCAAGTATAGCGTAAACGGACGTTCGCGTCAGGTGACGCGCCGCGCCTGCTCAGGCGCAGAGGGCGGGCGGTTCGCGAACCGCCCCGCGCGTTTCAGGCGGTCAACCGGCGTGGGTGGAGCGGGTGATGGGGATCGAACCCACGACAACTTGCTTGGGAAGCAAGAGCTCTACCACTGAGCTACACCCGCTCGACTGTACCCGCGAATCGTAACACATGCAGGGCGCGAACGCCACCGGGCCGCGGCCCGCCCATCCGCCGCGCCTGCCTGTTTCCTATTCCCGCGCAGGCGGGAATCTACCCAACCGACCTGAGCCTTGGGTCACAGTCGAGGCCGATACCACCCTTCCCATCTGGATTGCGGCTTCCGCCGCAATGACGGTCGAGGGCGGCCGCCAGCCGGCACTGCCGCGCCCACTCAACCGTGGCCGAGTGGACGCCCGCCTTCGCGGGCGTAGGGATGTGGCAGGCTGCCCACTGTTCTTGCTCGTGCTGAGCATGTCCAGGCATGAGCGGGGAGACCACGATCGTCTGTCATTCACAGTTGTCATTCTGAGCGGAGCGCAGCGAAGTCGAAGAATCTAGGACCTGCGCCGTTGCGCCCCGCCGCGCCCCGTAATCGACTCGCGCCGCCGTCGGGCCGGGGTGTGGACGGCGGCGGCCCAGGTTTCTCGACTCCGCTGCGCTCCGCTCGAAATGGCAGTGTGGGTGTGCGTTCGGCCGTCCGCTTGCCCTTCAACAGGCTCAGGACGAACGGCCGGAGAGAATGGGCAACGCCCTTGCGGCTTTGACTAGCGGGCGCCTACGCTGTAAAGTATGGTGTCGCACGGTTGCCCGCCAACTCGCGCGGCCCGTTGAACGGCGGAGTACACGCATGACAATGAACATCAAGAGTCGGCTCAGATACGGGGAGACGCTGATCTCGGACCATCACCCGTACTATGCCACATCTCAGCGCATCATCCTCTACCTGGAGGTAGAGGGGCGAGAGGAGATGTGGGAGCTGCCCTACGCCCGCGTGACCTCCGTGGACGTGGTCAGGTTGCCAAGGCACAAGATGATGGTGGCCGGCACGCTGCTGATAGTGGGCGGCGCCGTCATGTCCTCCTACGGCTTCATCACGTCCATACCCGCCATGCTGGCGGGCATCGGCGCGCTCGTGTACGGGGCAATAGGGCGTGAGGCATACTACCAGATAAACGCCAGCGGCATGTCCAGGGAAGAGTCCGCCAAGTGGCGGCTCGTCTACTGGGGAAGCGGCAGCTTCGTACGCACCGTCCAGACCGTCATAGGCGAACGCGCAGGCTTCCGCGACGAGTTCTAGCCCGTCGCGTACTCCCGCGCCATGCGCGCCACGTCCTCCGGCGACCTGCGACCCGACGCCGCAAGCTCCTCCAGCATGGCGACGCGCCGCTCAAGCTCCGCCTCCGCGCCGCGCAGGAAGTCCGGCTCCTCCACCTCCTCGAACCGGTCTTCCGACTCCACCCAACTGAACAGCTGCCGACCCTCCGGCTTGCCGTCCCGCACGCGGTCGATCTCGCGGACATCCGACACGCGCCGCCAGAAGGTGTCGTCGTCCTCGCCGAACCGCAGGATGTAAAGCATCAGGTCGATGCGCGAGGCTGCCTCGTCCGAGACGCCGTTCTCGACGCAGATGTCGCGCATGGCGTCCTCCACGCTCGGCGCGTGCATGGACGTTTCCAGCGAGTAGCCAACCGTCATGGCGTCGAACACGCGGCGCACGGGCTCGCCCCAGATGTAGCCCTGCACCGGCCCCTTGCTGAACTCCGGCACCACCAGGTAGCCGCCCGTGGCGGCCTCCTTTAGCGTGTCCACCTGCGCCGGGTCGCCGAGCAGCCGGTGCACCGGCACGTCCGGCGGCAGCAGCGAAAGAATGGCGTTGCCGACGGTGGTCTTGCCCGCCAGCCGCGGTATCGCCACCACCACTATCGACAGGCGGGCGTCCACGGCGGCCCACAGCACCGCCGCCATGCGCGACGACATGGTGCCGTTGCGAATCAGGTCTACTATGGTCACGCTGTCAGCAGTGCTCAATTCACTCACTCCATGCAAGATTGTCGGAAACCGTTGCGAAACCACTGTCCCTTCCCCCGTCTGCGGGGGAAGGTTAGAGCCTGCCCCACACTTGATGTGGGGATGGGGGCGTTCTGGCAGACCGAACATGCAAGGTTCACCCCCATCTCAATCTTCCCCCTCGAGGGGGAAGAGGTTTTGGTAGCCGCCAAGCGAGTTGTGCAAAGGTCTCATAGTCTCTGGAAGCTCCTACGGGAGCGCCTCGATTGCGTGCGGCCCGCGCTCAGCCATCTCACCGATGACGGCGGATTCGCTTACACCCTTCAGCTCCAGCGCGGCGGTGAGCGCGGTCAGCCTGTCGGGTGGCACGGACATGAGCAGCCCGCCGGAGGTCTGGGCGTCGCACAGGACGAGCTTCATCTCGTCGCTCAGCGAGGGGCGCCAGTCCGCCGCGGCGTTCACGGAGCTCAGGTTCCGGTGCGTGCCGCCCGGCGCGATGCCGCCGCATACAAGCTCCCACGTCCCATCGATCAGCGGCACAGCCGACGCGCGCACCCGCGCGGTAACGCCGGACGCCTCCGCCATCGACTTCAGGTGCCCCAGCAGTCCGAACCCGGTGACGTCGGTGCAGGCGTTCACGCCTACCTCCATCATGGCCTCGGAGGCGTCGCGGTTGAGGGCGCTCATTACCGCAATCGCCCGTTCGAGCACGGCGTCGCTCGCCACGCCCTGCTTGCCCGCCGTGGTGATGATGCCCGTGCCCAGCGGCTTGGTGAGCACGAGCAGATCGCCGGGGCGGGCCGTGTGGTTGCCGACCTGCTCGCCCGGCTTCACGGTGCCCGTCACCGACATGCCGTACTTGGGCTCCTGATCGTCCAGCGTGTGGCCGCCCACAATCAGGACGCCGGCCTCCTCCGCCTTGGCCGCGCCGCCCTTCAATATCTCGCCGAGGATGTCCATAGGCAGGTCTATGGGGAAACACACCAGGTTCAGCGCCAGCAGCGGCTTGCCTCCCATCGCGTACACGTCGCTGAAGGCGTTGGCCGCGGCGATTGCGCCGAATTGCCACGGGTCGTCGACGATGGGCGGAAAGAGGTCGACGGTCTGCACTATCGCCAGGTCGTCCCGCAGGCGATAGACCGCGGCGTCGTCACGCGTGCCTATCCCAACCAACAGGTTGGGGTCGTCGAAGGTCGGCAGCCGGCGCAGAACCTGCGCCAGGTCCTCAGGACTGAACTTGGAGGCTCAACCGGCGCAGTGCGCGAGGCCGGTCAGCCGAATCTGCTCACCCTGCACGTGACTTGTCCTTTCCGTGAAGCTACCCGCCGCGGGCGCTACCATGATAGCACAGTAGCCGCCCCTACACGTACCGCTCGCCGCCGTCCGGCAGGATGGTCACCACCACGCGCCCCGCTCCCAGCCTTTCGGCTATCTGGAGCGCAGCCGCTACGTTCGCGCCCGACGACACGCCCACCGGCAGCCCCTCCTCCCTCGCGAGGCGGGCCGTCATCGACAGCGCCTCCCGGTCGGTTACCGCTATGACCTCGTCAATGAGCGAGAGATCCAGCAGCGGCGGCAGGAAGTCCGGGCCAAGGCCGGGTATGGCGTGATTGCCCGCCTCGCCGCCGCTCAGGACGGGCGAAGCCGCAGGCTCTACTGCAACAACGAGCGTATCCGGGCGATGCTCCTTGAGCGCGCCGCCAACGCCCGCGAGGGTGCCTCCGGTGCCCACGCCCGCCACGAATGCGTCCACGCTGCCGGTGGCGTCTCGCAGGACTTCGCGCGCCGTGGTCTCCCGGTGCGCTCGCGGGTTGGCGGGGTTGGCGAACTGGTTGAGCCAGACGTACGACGAGTCCTCGCGGGCCAGCCTCTCCACGGCGCGCATGGCTCCCGACATGCCGTCCAGCGGCGAGGTCATCAGCAGCTCAGCGCCCAGGTGCGCCAGCAGGCGGCGCCTCTCCGGGGGCACGCCCTCCGGCATGGCAATGACGACGCGATAGCCCATCGCCGCGGCCACCATCGCCAGCGAGATGCCGGCGTTGCCGCCCGTCGCCTCGACCAGCGTGCAGCCGGGGCGCAGCCTGCCGGACTCCTCCGCGTCTCGCACCATCGCCAGGGCGGTGCGGTCCTTGACGCTGCCCGTGGGATTGCTGCTCTCCAGCTTGCAGAGCACCGCCGCCGAACCTTCGCTCGGCAGGCGCTTCAATGCCACCAACGGGGTGTTGCCTATGGCGTCCAGAACGCTGCGGCGCATAGTGCGGGCCGGCCTCTTCTGCGGGGATGTCTCATTTTGCCCCTGGCAAGCGCGCTAGTCAAGCGTGGGGGGCCTTCCATTCCTGCTGAGCTTGTCGAGGCATGGGCGGAGAGGCCTTCCCTGTTTCCGCGCAGCTTGCCCCGTACCCGATGCGGTGGCGGGAATTCCTCTGCCGCTTGCCAGCGCCGGATAGGCCAATGGAAATGTCGGCCGCGTCTCATCCGTACCTTTGCCGCAGTGACACAATCTCGTGCCTGAATCGGCCTATTTTCATAGCAATCCAACCAACCGACTGCTGCCCTGGCACACCGTAAAGGCCAGCGTCGCCCCCTGGGTTGCGGCTGAAGTCTACCCTGAGCGCAGCCGAATGGGCCGCAACGACGGTTGAGGGCGGCCGCCAGACGTGGAAGCGTTGAGCGTCGAAAGGTGGTCGAGTGGATGCCCGCCCTTCGACAAGCTCAGGACGAGCGGGCAGAGGCCGCCTACAGCCCAAGCAGCTTGTCCAGGCCCACCGTCAGGCCGCGCGTCTTCACCACCTCGCGGATTGCCAGCGTCACGCCCGGCATGTAGCACTCCCGGTTTATCGTGTCGTGGCGGAGGCTGAGCGTCTGCCCCTGCGTAGCCAGCACCACCTCGTGGTGTGCCATCCTGCCCGGCATCCTCATGCTGTGAATCGAGACGCCTCCCGACTCGCCGCCGCGCGTGCCCTCCACCGGCTCCTTCTCCGGCGCCGGCCTCGTGAAGTCGCCGTCGCGGCCCTCGCGCAGGTTGCGCGCCAGCGCGATCGCAGTGCCGGACGGAGAGTCGATCTTCGCCTCGTGATGCGCCTCTACGATGTCCACGTAGTCGAAGTAGCGGCCCAGGCCCTTGACCAGGCTAATCAGCAGCGCCGCGCCTATGGCAAAGTTGGGCGCGAGGAACGCGCCCACGTCGTGCTCGCGGGCCAGCGCGTCCAGCTCGCGAATCGACTCATCGGCGTAGCCCGTGGTACCAACGACCAGGTTGACGCCGCGGGCGGCCGCCGCCCGGCAGGCAGCCAGCGACGCCTCCGCGTTGGTGAAGTCCACCATCACCTGCGGCCTGTGGGCTTCCAGCACGGCCTCCAGGTCAGCGGAGACGGGCAGACCGCCGGAGCCGTCCGGCAACGCAAGGCTGCCATCGGTAGCGGCGGAGTCCACGCCCGCCACCGGCTCCAAGTCCGGCTCGCGGCACACGGCCGCCAGCACCTCCCTGCCCATCTTGCCCATCACACCGTGGACGAGAACCGTTATCGGCGCCATCTCATGCACCTCACCTGTTGGTTGGGCGGCCGCCGTCCTAGCGTGACGGCCTGAACGGCGGGCGTCGGCCTCCCTGCGAGTTGTTGTTCGGCCCGGAGCCGCGCGGCCCGCGATCGCGGTCGCGGCCCCTGCCTCCGCGGTCGTTGTCGCGGCGCGGCCTGTCGAATCGCGGCGGCCTGGAGTCTGCGACGCGCGCGGGAGCGGCCGGCTGGCCGTCTGCGCCTCCGTCCTGGAGCAGGGCGCGGCGGGACAGGTTGATTCGGCCCATAGAGTCGATCTCCCTGACCATGACGGTTATCTCGTCGCCGATGCTCACCACGTCCTCAACGGAGTCAACGTGCTCCGTGGACAGTTCGCTGATGTGAACCAGGCCGTCCTTGCCCGGAAGTATCTCGACGAACGCGCCGAAGTTCATCAGGCGCACCACCTTGCCGGTGTAGATGCCGCCGACCTCTGCCTCCTTGGTGAGCAGCTCTATGCGCTCGACGGCCCTCTTGGCCGCGTCCTGGCTGGTGGAGCCGATGGTCACCTTGCCGTCGTTGTCCACGTTGATGGTGGTGCCCGTCTCCTCGATGATGGAGCGGATGGTCTTGCCGCCGGGGCCTATCACCGCGCCGATCTTCTCGACGGGTATCGAGAGCCTGAGCATACGCGGCGCGTAGGGGCTCAGATCCTCTCGCGGCGCGGAGAGCGTGTCGGTGATGCGCTCCAGCACGAACATACGCGCCTCGCGCGCCTGGGCCAGCGCCTCCTCCATTATGCCGTAGGTGATGCCCTTCACCTTGATGTCCATCTGAAGGGCGGTGATGCCCTGTGCGGTGCCCGCCACCTTGAAGTCCATGTCGCCCAGGGCGTCCTCCACGCCCTGAATGTCGGTCAGGATGACGTAGCCGCCGTCCTCCATCATCACCAGGCCCATAGCCACGCCTGCAACGGGCGCCCTGAGCGGCACGCCGGCGTCCATGAGGGCCAGGGTGCTGCCGCAGACGCTTGCCATCGACGTGCTGCCGTTGGAGCCGAGCGACTCGGATACCAGGCGGATGGTGTAGGGGAACTCCTCCTCGCCGGGCACGACGGGCAGCAGGGCGCGCTCTGCGAGGGCGCCGTGGCCTACCTCTCTGCGGCCGGGGCCGCCCACTCGCCGGACCTCTCCCACGGAGTAGGGCGGGAAGTTGTAGTGGTGCATGTACCGCTTGGACTCCTCCGGGTTGATGGTGTCCAGCTTCTGGTTCTCCGACATGGAGCCGAGCGTGGCGATGGTGAGGATCTGGGTCTGGCCGCGGGTGAACAGGCCGGAGCCGTGCGTGCGCGGCAGTATGGAGGTCTCGCAGGTGATGGGGCGAATCTGCTTGGTGGCGCGGCCGTCCGGGCGAAGGCCGCGGTGGACTATGCCGGTGCGTACCTCTCGCTTGAGCAGCGCCTCGAACGCGGCGCGCACGGCCTGCGAGGGGTGTTCCTCCGCGAGCTGCGCGGCCGTCTCGCGGCCCAGCTCGTCCAGCGTGCCGTCGCGCTCGCCCTTCTCCCTGCCGGAGAAGATAGCGGCGCGCAGGCGGCCGTCCACCAGCGAGGCCACCTTCTCCACCACGGCGTCGTCCGCCGGCGGATCGAGGTTGATGGTCATCTTGGGCTTGGCGGCCTGGGCTATGAGCTGCCGCTGCATCCCGATGATCTCCTGGTTGACCTCCTGGCCCAGCTTGACTGCGCTGATGATGACTTCCTCCGGCACCTCGTTGGCGCCGGCCTCCACCATTGCGATGGCCTCGGCGGTGCCAGCCACCACCAGGTCCAGCTTGCTGCTCTCCAGCTCAGCGAATGTCGGGTTGACGACGAGTTGGCCGTCCACGTAGCCGAGCCGCGTGGCGGCCACCGGGCCGTCGAACGGTATCTCGGACAGGCACAGGGCGGACGATGCGCCGATGATGCCGAGCACGTCGGGGTCGTTCTCCCTGTCCGCGGACAGGACGGTCACGATGACCTGAATCTCGTTGTGGAAGCCCTTGGGAAAGAGGGGGCGCAGCGGCCGGTCGGTGAGGCGGGCGGCGAGGGTTGCCACCTCCGTGGGGCGGCCCTCTCTGCGGAAGAAGCTGCCGGGAATCTTGCCCGCGGCGTAGAGCCGCTCTTCGTAGTCGATGGTCAGCGGCAGGAAGTCTACGCCCTCCCTGGCATTGGGCGCGGCGCAGGCCGTGACCAGCAGGATGGTGTCTCCATATCGGACTGTCACGGAGCCGCCGGCCTGTGTGGCCAGCTTGCCGGTCTCGATTGTGAGCGAGCGGCCGGCGATCTCCTGGGTGCTTGTGTGAATCAAGGTGTGCCTATCCTCCTCATGTTTTCTGAGCATCATGGGGAGAACAAAGAAAGAGCGCCCAAGGCGCGGGCGCTATCTGCGAATGCCAAGACTGGAGGTGATCTCCAGGTAGCGGGAGCTGTCTTCCTTCAAGAGGTAGCGTAGGAGGCGCCGACGCTTGCCCACCAACTTGAGCAGTCCACGGAGACAGTGGTAGTCTTTGCGGTGCGCCCTCAGGTGGCCGCTCAGGTGGTTGATCCGCTGCGTCAGGATGGCAATCTGCACACCTGTGGAGCCGGTGTCACCTTCCCTGGTCTGGTACTCCCTGATGAGGTCCTGCTTGGTCTCTGTCTCCGGCATCTATGGCTGTGGCCTTTCTCTATTCTCTTCTCTACTCGGCGGGATTATAGCACAGGTTGCGCGGGTAGTAAACCGCGGGTTGCAAAGTCGGCCCGCGCAGCCAGCCGCGATGCCTGCCCGCTAGTCCTGAGCCTGTCGAAGCGCGGGCGGCGGCGGTGCAGGCATCCCAGGTCATAGCTCGAATGGC
The DNA here is from genome assembly GCA_963555975.3 of Dehalococcoidia bacterium. Lineage (GTDB taxonomy): Bacteria > Chloroflexota > Dehalococcoidia > Lucifugimonadales > UBA2985 > JAPPHY01. The sequence continues at coordinate 2,187,888 of OY821663.2, read as the reverse complement.
GCCAAGCCGGGCCAGTCGCCCGACACTCCGCTCCGGGCCCACCACAGGCATTCGTCAACAAGTTGGCAGTCTCCGAAGTGTTCTTCGGTGTAGGGCAGTTTGCAAGAGTAATCGCGGACAGTATTGGCGGGCAAACTCGCGTTTGGCCGGTAAAGCTGGCTGGGGAAGAAAATCGCAGTCTTGGCCTTGATCTCCGGCACGCCCGCGAATGACGCTATCTCCCATCCTGCGCCGACGCTCGATACAGTATGCAAGATGATGATCAAGTGTACGTCGGGCCGGCTCCCCCGGGCGTTTGCACTCGTTCAGCTTTGGGGGTACGTCTATGCTCCGCCAGGTTGCGCAACGTACTTGGCGGCACCCGCAAGTCGGCTACCACTAAGCCCGCCGAGAAAGAGCGCGCTTCCAATTGCGAAGCTTCCGTTCACCTACGTGGCTTCCTTTGCCTCTCCTTGGGTCGTCAGTTCGTACAGCGTAAGGCCGCGCCCTGCCTGCTTGGCCTCCAGCCACTGCTTGAGCGACTCTTGACTTTCGCCCGAGGGCCAGCCTCCCAGAAGCATCTCGACGCTGATGTCCTCGTCCAGGTCGGGCCAGTGGATGCCCTCGCCTGGCCCAATCAGCCGCCAGTTGTTGCGCTCCTCCGGCGTAGCGTGAACCAGCCTGGGATACCACGACAGCGGCACGGATATGCTCCGGCCATCCGAAAGCTCGGCGGTCAGGGTGTCGTCGGTCAGGGTTATGTCTTCCGCTTCAGGAACGCTTACCTCAAGAGTTGAAACGTTCATACCAAGCCTCCAGGAGCGCTGTTTGGTTTCGCTCAACTATTCTCTCAATCTGCCGTATCTCGTGACGCCTCAATCCGCCTGTCCGTTGCAGCCTGACCGGGTCTAGCCAGAACTTGGCGACCCGGCTATCGCGTTCGACGTGAATGTGCGGCGGTTCGCCCCTATCGCTCGCATAGAAGAAGAACCGGAACGCCCCTTCTCTCAAAACGGACGGCATCGCTCTGCTGCCATCCTACCGCACGAACCCCATCTTTGCCAACAGCGCGCCTGTCTCGGAGCCGGCGGCGCTGCGTGTGACGCGGTTGCGACGGACAGCCGCGGAGCCGGGAAGTGATTGCTCTGCGGACTGAAGTGCAACACGAGGAAAGACGCCAATGCTGGCCTAGAGACCTCACGGGTCAGCCCAGGGAATGAGCTGTGGAACTCGGACACGGTCAATTGGCCGTGAAGCCTGTGCCGCGCTGCCGGACTAAGGCCCACGGGATGCCAGTTCGGCGATATGCCCGCCGAATCACGCGGAGCTCGTCTCCCGGCTCGTGTCTTAGTCGCCACGCAGCCCCTCCCGCGGCAGCGCCAGCAGTTGTGAGGAGAGGAAGGCAACCTCTCCCATCAGTGCCCGGAGCGAATTCATGTCCAGTTCCATTTCCCAAGGAAGGTCAACCGTATGCCAGAAGGTGTTGGCGTCTTCGTCTGGGAACACCGAAACCTTGTGTTCGATTCCGTCCTCTCCGCGGCGGCTGAACGATGCGGACTCTAGGTGCGTGACTCCGAAGAACGGGTCCGGAAGCATGAGCGGATACGGGAATGGTATGGCAGTTCTGTACCCCTTGTCCCGGTCGTACTGGAACAGCGCTTTGCAGGTGACGTTGATCCTGCCGAACAGCCGCGGGGCCGCGTCAATCAGCCGGGCAACCGGCGCGTATGACCTGGGCGGAGGTTCTATGTCCTCGTCCAGGGTGGAGCTTCGCAGCGACAAGCCTACCGCGACGCCGGAAGGATCTTCATCCCTGGTCAGCGTGCCCTCGATCCGGTGCGCCACGCCGCGGATCCTGCTACGCGTTCCGAATACCGCAAGTCTCCTGCCGGTTGCGTTGCCGTCCTCGTCCTCGTACTCCTGGCTGTGCGTGCTGTCCATCAACTCCAGCACGTTGGCGTCCGTCTCAGCAGGAATGGCGAAGAAGCTGGAAATCTGGAACAGGACGCAGTGGTACCGTGGCAGGTCGAGCCGCATTTCGCTCCCATGAGTGGTGCGCCGGCCCGCGAATCAGCGCTTGCCGGAGTCGCGCAACCGGGGTGGATGGCAGAATCATAACATTCCGAACTGCGAACGGCAAGGCGGGCGTGGGGCGCGCCGCCCGCCGCAAGCCCCTAGCGCAGAGCGTCTCGGAACTCTTTGTCGCTTATGCGAAGCGCCTTGAGGATGCTGGCTAGCGTACCGCGAGGCATTTCACGCCTGCCGAGCACGACGGGGGCAGTCTCCGTTCTGCCGTCCACGACTCTGTGAAAGAGGCGATGGCTGCCAGCCTTGGCTCTGCCCTCATAGCAGCCCAGGCGCAACAGCGCGGCGACCACCTGATCGCTGGAGCATAGGGGCAGCCTGCTGTATTGCGCTGGCAAAGTTTACCCCACAGGCACTCTTGCCGTCCCCACGAAGCGCGCGGACTCCGAAGCGTCCGCTTCCTCGTGGACAACGATCCCGCGCTCTCGGAATACTCGCTCCGTAGACCCCACCTCATCCAGTCCTGCAAGGTGCAGGTTGACTGCCTCTTGAAGGTTGGCGAGTGCGTCTTCCGGGGTGTCGCCGCAGGATGCCGTGCCCAGTTCTTGACACACGGACACGAACTGGCCGTCTTCCTCTACCACGGTCATCGTCAGTTCGATGTATCGCATCTCTCCCGCTCCTATGGTCGGAATGGAGTAGGCGAGTGAATCATACCACCTGCGTCAACACGCGTTGCCGGCGTGGACTCCCCCCGCTCGACCGCGCGGCTGCCTATGCGCTACAATGGCCGCGTCCGCCAACACACGCGAACCCCAATCGCGAGGCGCAATGAAGATCGTAGTAGCTCCGCAGGCGTTCAAGGGCACGGCGTCCGCGGCCGATGCGGCCGAGGCCATGCGCCGAGGCGTGTTGCGCGCCGCGCCGGATGCCTGCGTGTCCGTCGTCCCCATCGCGGACGGCGGCGGCGGCACGGTCGACGCGCTGGTGACCGCCACCGGCGGCCGCTGGGTCACGTCCGCGGCCGTCGACCCGCTGGGCCGTGCGATGAACGCGCGCTGGGGCGCGCTGGGCGATGGCGAGACTGCCGTCATCGAGACTGCGGCCGCATCCGGCCTCGCGCTCCTCGCGCCGTCCGAGCGCGATCCGGCCGTCACGACCACCCGCGGCACAGGCGACCTCATACGCGCCGCGCTGGACGGCGGCTTTCGCCGCATCCTGGTCGGCCTCGGCGACTCCGCCACCAACGACGCGGGCGTGGGCATGGCGCAAGCCCTGGGCATCCGCGCGCTGGACGACCGCGGCCGCGACCTGCCGCCGGGCGGCGCCGCGCTCGCGCGCCTGCACTCGATGGACGCAACCGGCGCGCACCCCGCGCTGTCTGCCGCGTCCGTCACTGCGCTCTGCGACGTCACAAACCCGCTCTGCGGGCCGAACGGCGCGGCCGCCGTGTTCGGGCCGCAGAAGGGCGCAAGCCCGGCGCAGGTAGAGCTGCTGGACGCTGCGCTTCGGCGGTTCGCGGAGGTGGTCGAGGCGCAGATGGGACTGCGAGCGCTGGACACGCCCGGCGCGGGCGCGGCCGGCGGGCTTGGCGCGGGCCTGATGGCGTTCTGCGTCGCATCGCTCAGGCCGGGATTCGAGGTGGTGAGCAGGGCCGTGCACCTTGCGGACACGCTGGCGGGCGCAGACCTGGCGCTCACGGGCGAAGGTCGGCTGGACGCGCAGACGCGCGCCGGCAAGGGCGTTAGCGGGGTGGCCGCGCTGGCGCGGGAGCGCGGGCGGCCGCGGGTGGCAGCCATCGTCGGCAGCGATGCGCTGAGCGCAGACGCCGCCGCATCGCTCGGCATCGACGCGGTGTTCGAACTGCCGCCCTCGCGGAACGGCGCGGCAGATGCACCGGCACGCATCGAGGAGACTGCGGCCCGCGCGGTCGCCGCGCTAATCGGGGAGAGGGTCAATGTCGTCTGATACGCCGCGCGTGTTCGTCACGCGACGCTTGCAGCAGGAGGCGATGGATCGCCTGAACGCTCGCTTTCGTGTCGATCTGTGGGACAGCGACATGCCGCCGGACTACGAAAGCCTGCGGGCGCGCGCCGCCCAGGCGGACGGCATCCTGTGCCTGCTGACCGACCGCATCGACGCTACGCTGCTGGAGGCTGCGCCGGGGCTGCGCGTCGTCAGCAACATGGCGGTGGGCACGGACAACGTGGACGTGGCGGCGGCCACGGCGCGCGGCATTCCGGTGGGCAACACGCCGGGCGTGCTCACGGAGACCACGGCGGACTTTGCGTTTGCGCTGCTCACGGCGGCGGCGCGGCGAATAGTTGAGGCGAACGCCTACGTGCGTGCGGGCGAGTGGCAGACGTGGGGGCCGAGCGTGCTGCTGGGCCGCGACCTGTACGGCGCAACGCTGGGCATCGTGGGGTTCGGGGCGATTGGGCGTGCGGTTGCCCGCCGCGCGCAGGGTTTCGACATGCGCGTGCTCTACACCCGGCGGTCGAGCGCGATTGCGCCGGAGGACATACGCGCCGAGTCCGTTTCGCTGGACCGGCTGCTCCGCGAGTCCGATTTCGTGTCGCTGCACGTGCCGCTGACGGAGGAGACGCGCGGCGTGATAGGCGCGCGCGAGCTTGCGCTGATGAAGGACACGGCCATCCTGGTGAACACGGCGCGCGGCGGCGTGGTAGACCAAGACGCGCTCGTGGAGGCGCTGCGGCAGGGGCGGCCGGCGATGGCTGCGCTGGACGTAACCGCCGTGGAGCCGATAGACGCGCGGGACGAATTGCTGTCGCTGCCCAACGCGATCGTCACGCCGCACATCGCGAGCGCAAGCGTGGCAACGCGGCTGCGCATGGCCAACATGGCAATCGACAACCTGGCTGCCGGGCTGGAGGGCAGGCTGCTCCCCAACTGCGCCAACCCGGACGTTTATAGATGAGGAGGCGTATATGCCAAAGCAAAACGTGCTAAGAGAGAAGCTGGCGGCGGGCGAACCCACCCTCAGCACCCACGTCCTCAGCGTCTGGCCGGCCGCGGTCGAGGCTCTCGGCCACACGGGCCTGTACGACTACGTGGAGTTCGTGGCGGAGTACGGCTCGTTCGACCTGCACGACCTCGACAACCTGTGCCGCGCCGCGGAGCTGTACGGCATGGGCAGCATGATCAAGATCGACCAGAGCCACGAGGCGTACCTGGCGCAGCGCGGCATAGGCGCAGGCTTCGGCAGCGTGCTGTTCACCGACGCCCGCGGCATCGAGGACGTGCGCGAGGCCATCAAGTCCGTGAGGCCGGACCACCCCGACCACGGCGGCCGCTACGGGGTCGCCACGCGGCGCAACACCTACATGGGCTACGGCGGAACGCCTGAGTACGTGGGGCTGATCGCCGATACGGTGCTGGCGTTCATGATCGAGAAGAAGGGCGCGCTGGACAGCCTGGAGGAGATTCTGAGCGAGCCGGGCGTGGACATGGTGCAGTGGGGCCCAGCCGACTTCTCGATGAACATCGGCCGCCCCGGCGAGCCGAGCCACCCGGAGGTTGACGCTGCCCGCCGCCGGGTGTTCGAGACTGCGCTGCGGATGGGCGTGCAGCCGCGCGCGGAGATCGGCACGGCAGACCAGGCGAAGGAGTACCTGGACATGGGCGTGCGTCACTTCTCGGTGGGCACCGACCTGGGCATCCTGTTCGGCTTCTGGCGCCGCGAGGGCGAGCAGATCCGCAAGGCGCTGGAGGGGGAATAGGCGGGGGCGCGGGCCGTCAGGCTTGGGACGCTCGCTAGGGTATGGAAAGCGCCATGCCCCGATACCTGTGTGTGTCCGACATCCGCCCGTTGGGGCGGATGAAACGCGCAAACGGCCGAGGCGTTGCAGCGTCCAGCAACTCCAGGGCGGGCCACCTGTTCAGCAGCATCCTGAGCTGGTCGGCGGTTCTCTCCTCTCCTGTCGTGAGGAACACAATCCCCACCTTGTGGTCGATGATTGCCCGCTTCTCGTGTTCTGCCGCAAGCATCTTCTTGTTGTGGCTGAAGACCAACCAGCCTCGAAGCCCGGCAATTCGCAGCCATTCCGTGTCGGGCCTGCCGCCCAGGCCGATGCTCACGAGGGCGTGAGCACGGTATCCGACGTCTTCCAGCGCGTGCGGAATGCCCGTGCCGACGTCCTCGTCGCACAGCAGAATCAAGCCTCGACCTGCTCCCCGAACCGCACGGCGCATTCCACAACGTTCACGTCCAGCCGAAAGTCCCGAGCGATGAACGCCATATCTTGCCCCGCCAGATATCGCTTGCGGATGGCGTGCACGGAAACGCCCCTGTCCTGGATTGTGGGAACTCCGGCGGTCACGCGCGGGTCGATGACGATGGGAATCTCGTCGCCCACCGGGTACCATCGCGCCGCAAGCTCGCCCTCGTACCCGATTTGCCGCCCAACGCAGGCTACCGGATCCGGCAACGTCCACGAGGAGGGTTCGTCTATCGCCTGATGGTTGGCGCCCGGCTGTTTGGCGTGGAGAATCCGCACAACGTGGCCTCCCACAACTTCAAGCTGCTCAAAGGCAAACGGGTAGTCAAGGCCCATCTCACGCTTTGCGTTGTGGTGGGCATTCTTCAAGCGGGCCAAAGACACCCTTTCCGCCCTGCGGAAAGCTGCGGCAACCACTACCTCGATGAGTTGAAGGAACGACACCATCAGGGCCGGTTGCGCCTGAAACAGCGATTCGCCGGTCTCCGCGCCAAAAAGCCAGCTTCTCACAGTACCCGGCGACACGCGGGCCAGCCGTGCCGCCTCAGGGATAGTGTAGAGCGGCGCGGTGCGCGCCCCGTCCAGTTCCGTCAATTGTTCCCGCATCGCGGTCATGCAGTCGCAGCCTCACTTTCACCGCCTCAGGTTCCCGCTTCATCGGCGGAAGTCGATCCTCCGCGGGCAAATGGATGATTGAAAGCGGCCTACCGGTACATCTTACCACAATCCGCCCGCTTCCATTCGGGCGCGAGCCCCCCCCCCCCGCCATTGACTCTTGCGGGGCGCGCCTTCATACTGCGAGAGTCCAGCCCGCAACAACCCTGTAGAGGTGCATTCATGGCTATCGTAGAGCTCATCGGTTCCCACCTGCAGCGCCTGCACGAGGCCCTGGAAACCGCCGTCACAGACCTGACACCGGAGCAGCTTCACTGGCAGCCGCCGGGCGGCGGCAACCACGCCGCCTTCGCGCTGTGGCACTACGTGCGCACGGAGGACAACCTGGTGCGCTTTGTGCTCCAGGAGCGCAGGCCGCCCGTGTGGCTGGAGGATGGCTGGCACGAGCTGTTCGGGCTGGAGCGCGTGGCGCAGGGAACCGGCATGAGCGCGGAGGAGGCGGCCGCCGTTCGGTTGCCGTCCATGGAGGAGTTCCTGCCCTACATGCGCGCCGTCTGGCAGTCCTCCGCCGACTACCTGGCCTCCGTCTCGGACGCAGACCTGGAACGCATCTTCACCGTGCGGCCGATGGGCGAGCGTCCGGCCGTTCAGGTGCTCATGGAGAACGTGCTGACCCACGGGTTCAGCCACGTGGGCGAGCTGTGGCTCCTGCGCGGAATGCAGGGCATCACTGGTTCGCCCATCTAGCGTTGCGGCGGGACTCCGCCTTCCGCAACCCATTGCCGCCTATCGCGCAATGGGCGATAATGTCCCACGCGCGCAAGCCCATTCAGGCAGTGCCGCGCCCATCGGCCCGGCGTTGCAATCGATACCCCATTTACCCACTCGCAAAGGAGTGACGCATGGCACAGGTAAGTCTTGACTCCGGCGGCACGCTTCAGGTACACGATAGCCTGTACGAGTTCGTACGGGACGAGGTTGCGGAGGGCGCCGGGCGCACCGCCGACGAGGTGTTCCGCATCCTCGGCGACCTGGTCGAACAGTTCGATCCACGCAACCGCGAGCTTCTGGCCCGGCGCGAGGAAGTCCAGCGCAGAATCGACGACTACTACCGCGAGAAGCGCGGCGGCGGCTGGCAGCCCACGCCGGAGTCCGCCGCGCAGGACGCGGCAGACCTGGAGCGGTTCCTGGTGGACATCGGATACCTTCAGCCGAGCGGCGCCGTGGACTTCAAGATGACCACTCCGCAGTTGGACGCGGAGATGGACTTGAACGGCCCGGAGCTGGTCACGCCCGTCACCAACGCCAGCATGGCGGTGGGCGGCGCCAACGCTCGCTGGGGCAGCCTGTACGACGCCTACTTCCTGAGCGACGTTCACCCGGAGATCGACCGCGACGCCCAGCGTCCCGCCAGGCTGCGGATGGTCGTCGAGGAGACCAACGCCTTCCTCGATGAGCACGTGGCGCAGTGGGCGGGCGGCGTCCGGTTCGATGACGTGACGCGCTACTCCGTGGCTCGCGGCGCGGGCGGCCGGTATGAGTTGGTGGCGCACACGCGGGACGAGCGAGAGGCGCGCCTCCAGCAGCCCGGCCTTTTCGTCGGGTTCAACCTTGGCGAGGACGGGCAGCTCGGCGACTTCTACCTCGCGGACAACGGCCTACGCATCCAGATCCAGCTCTACGAGGGCGGCGCGGTCGATCCCGTCAACGGCCAGTTCCGCGATCTCGTCGTGGAGTCCGCGCTGACCAACATCATCGACTTCGAGGATGCCGTGACCGTCGTGGACGCGGAAGACCAGACCGCGGCCCTGCGCAACTATCTCGGCATCATCCGCGGAGACCTGCAGGCCTACGGCTCCCGCGGCAACCTCAAGACCATCAACTCAGACCGCACCATGACCGACCCGGACGGCAACGCGCAGACCTTGAAGGGCACCTGCCTCATGTCGGTCCGCAACGTGTCTTTGCATATGTACACCAACGCCGTCACGCTCAACGGCGAAGAGGTTTCGGAGCGAATGGTCGGCCTGCTGCTCACCACGCTCATGGCAACCGCCTTCGACAAAGGCTCCAACGGTGAGGACAGGGCAGCGGCGCAGGGCAGCGGCAAGATGCCAGTCCGCGGGCCGAACAGCAGCAGAGGGTTCGTGTACCAGGTCACGCCCAAGCTCCAGACCGCGGAGGAGGTCGCGGAGCAGGTGCGCCTGTTTGCGGCAATCGAGGAGCGGCTGGGCCTGGCCTCCGGCACAATCCTCATCGGCATAATGAACGAGGAGCTGGGCATGACGCTCCAGCTTGCGGACGCCCTCCGCGCTTCGCAGAGCCGAGCGTTCTTCATCAACACAGGCTTCCTGGACCGCACCGGAGCGCAGATACGGGCGCAGATGCACGCCGGCCCCGTGGACGTGCGGGACGACCTCACGCAGGCCGCCTTCAACACCAACTACGAGCGTCACAACGTTGACGTTGGCATTCAGACCGGCATTCACAAGCAGGGCAAGATAGGCAAGGGGATGCAGGTGCGGAACCGGGCGATGGAGGAGATGCTGCGGGTGAAGATAAACCATCCCCGCACGGGCGGCAACACGGCGTGGGTGCCCGCGCCCTACCCCAGCGACCTCCACTCCATGCACTACCACATGGTGGACGTGGACGAGGTGCAGAGCGCAATGGAGGATGCGCCCGCCCTGAACATCGGCAGGGACACGCTGCTGACCTTCCCCGTGCTGGACGCATCCAAGCTCTCCAACCCGGAGGTGAAGGACAGCCTGGTGCTGCGCTACGTCCACAGCATGATGGCCTACGCGGAGCCGTGGGTCAACCGGGGCATCGGGTGCAGCGGCGTGCCAAACTTTGACGGCGTGGAGGAGATGAAGGATCGCGCCACCGAGCGGATCGACAGCACGGTGCTTGCGAACTGGAGGCTGCACGAGGTGATAAGCCAGGACGACATCGAGCGCGCGGTGGTGCGTGTGGCGGAGATCCTGGACGAGGCGAACGCATCGGTGGAAGGCTACGAGCCGCTGGCGGACACGCCGGAGAAGCGAGCGGGTCTGCTCAGCAGCCCTGCCATCGTCTCCGTGCTGGAGGTGATAGACGAGGCAGCCTCCTCGCCGAGCGCGTTCGTGGAGCCGGGGCTGTTCCGCCACCGCCGCGCGGTGAAGGCGTCCGGCGGCTGAGCAGCGCATCCCCGGCCGCCGCATCGTAGGGGCGGTTCGCGAACAGCCTTGGGGACTGGATTGCGGCTTCCGCCGCAATGACGGAGGGTAGGCTATTGCCTCCGCTCACCCCCTGCTTTCGCAGGGGCAGTCCCTGAGCGCGTCGAAAGGCGGGAGAGTGGACGGCGGCCGCCCCCAACCGTCATTGCGGCGGAAGCCGCAATCCAGAGAGGTGGGGTGGTGACAGCCTTGAAGGTGAACTACGGAGGCAGCCGGCTGGGTGGATTCCCGCCTCCGGAGACCTTTGAGTAACCTCTTGTCCCTTCCCCCGACTGCGGGGGAAGGTTAGGATGGGGGCGTTCAGGCCGACCGCCTACGCACGGTTCACCCCCATCTCAATCTTCCCCCTCAAGGGGGAAGAGGTTTTGGTGGCCGCCAAGCGAGTTGTGCAAGGGTCTCCCTCCGCGGGAATAGGGAGAGAGGCGTGCCCTTCATGCTTCGACAGACTCGCCCCCGTATCCAGTACGGGGCAGGCTATGAGCGGGATACTGTCTCCCCTACCGCCCCTCCCGCGCCTCGCGCTCCGCGCGCGTCTCACGCGGCCACGACCGCTTCAGCGCATCGGTCACGTTGACGGTCAGCTTGCCGAAGTCGGAGATCTCCATCTCAACCACGTCGCCGTCCTGGAGCGGCCCCAGGCCGAGGTGATGCGTCCCGCACGCCACCACGTCGCCCGGCTCCAGCGCGGTTATCCACGTGACCCACTCCAGCAGCTCCGGTATCTTGTGGCCCATGCTGCGCGTGCTGTAGTCCTGGCGCAGCGTGCCCTGAACGCTGAGGCGCACCGGCAGGTTGAGCGGGTCCGCCACCTTGTCCGCGGTGACGATGGCCGGCCCCATCGGGCCGAACGTGTCCCACGACTTGCCGATGAAGAAGCTGTCGCGGCCCGCAGGGCCGATCCCCCGGCAGGACACGTCTATGAAGTTGACGTAGCCGAACACGTAGTCGTAGGCGTCCGCCGCGCTGATTGCGCTGGCGCGCTTGCCGATGACCAGGCCAAGCTCGGCCTCGTGCTCGAACACCGTGGCCTGCGCGCTCGGCAGCACTACGGTGTCGCCGTCGCCGATAACGCTGCCGGACGACTTGTTGAAGGCGTTGATGGGCGCAGGCTCCACCTGGTCGTCGTGCTCCAGGTAGTTGACGGCCATGCACACCAGCCGCGGCGGGCGCGGCAGAGGCGCGCGCAGGCGCACATTGCCGACGGGCACGCGCGCCCCATCGGCGGCAAGACGCTCCAGCGCGCCGCGATGCCGGTCGAAGTCCGCGATGACGCCGCTCATAAGCTCCTGCGGCGTGTTGTGGGGAACTGCCTCCGCAACCGATGAGGCGTCAATCACCGAGTCGCCCGCGAGTATGCCCAGCCGAAAGTCCTCGCCGAATAGAACCAGCTTCATGTTGTCCTCCTTCATGTCCGCGGCGGCCTGTTACCGCCGCTGCGTCTCTATCGCTCCACGTCCAGGGGTATGCCGAGCTCCTGCGAGACCGTCACCAGCGAGTCGTAGGTGGGCCGGTCAAGCGGGATGCCGTTCTCCAGCCGGTCGCGCTCTGCCTCCCACTCCGGCTCGCCGTGAACGAAGATGCGCTCCCAGCCCGGCAGCCTCTCGGCGCTGCGTATGACGCTCATCATCTCGTCCATCTGCGCCTTGAACTCGTCGAGGGGGCGGAAGCCGTCCACGCGCAGCGCGCCAAAGAAGTGGCCCGTGTTGGAGCCTGCGCCGACGGATCGAGTCTGCTCGGCCCGCGCGCCCTCCGCGGTGAGCTTGGTTGCTGTGGCCCCGACTGCCGCGCCCGAAAGCACACCGGACAGGATGTCCACCAGCAGCAGCAGGCCGTAGCCCTTGTGCCCGCTGGTCTCCCGCGTGCCGCCCAGGGGTAGGATGTGGCCGCCGCCGTGCCTGTCGGCGGGGTTTGTGGACGGGTTGCCCTCGCTGTCGACGATCCAGCCGAGCGGCACCTCATGGCCCCGCCGCTGCGCGATCTGGAGCTTGCCGGAGGCGACCACGGTGGTCGCAAAGTCCATGACGAACGCGGGCGGCGTGCCGGTGGGCGCGGCCACGGCGATGGGGTTCGTGCCGAAGAAGCCGGTGCGGCCTCCCGTGGGCGGCGTGGAGCCGCCGCTGCCCACGTTGGTCATGCTGAAGCCGATCATGTCGTGCTCCAGCGCCATGCGGGCGTAGTAGCCGGCTATGCCGTAGTGGGAGCTGTTTCGCACCGACACGAATCCCGCGCCGGTTGCCTCCGCCTTGCGTATGGCAAGCTCCATCGCCCGCTTGCCCACCACCATGCCGACGCCGTTTGCGCCGTCCACCAGCGCGGTCGATGGCAGCTCGTGGACTACCACCACCTCCGGGTTGGCCTCCGCGGCGCCCGTCCTGAGCCGGTTCACGTAGCCCGCAAGGCGCGGCACGCCGTGCGACTCGATGCCGTACACGTCCGACTTCACCAGCACGTCCGCGGCGTCGCGGGCGTTGGACTCGCTGAGGCCCAGCGCGGAGAAGACGGTGAACACGAACCGTTCGAGTCGCTGCGCGTCCACCAGGACGTTGTCGTTGGCTTCGTCATTCGCCATGTCACACCTCCCTTGCCGCCGGCGGCGCGGCAGCCGTTGTGCTGTAGCAGGAGTTGCTGCGGTGCAGGGTCGTCGTCAATGAGTGCTCCAAGCCGGCGTGCGCGGCCTTCGCAGGAAGGCCAGCAGGGGCAGCGTGATGAGGATGGTCGCGATAGACGCGTAGATGGCAAGGTCGTAGGCGCCTCGCGTATCGAACACCCAGCCGTAGAACACCGGCCCGACCATGCCCGCGCCTATCGCCCCGCCCTGCACAAGCCCCTGTAGCGCGCCGAACGAGCGCGGCCCGAAGATCCGCATCATCAGGAAGGGACGCAGGGGTATGGTGCCGCCAAACCCTATCCCGAACAGAAGCAGGAACAGGCCAACCAGCCACAGCTGGCCGGGGCCCATGAAGCCCAACAGCAGCAGCCCGACTACCTGGAACGCTATCAGGCCGCCCATCACCGTCACGAAGTCCAGCGTGTCCGCGAGGAAGCCCGCGCCCGCGCGTCCGATGCCGCTGAGCAGGAACATGATCCCCAGGATGGCCGCGGCCTGCGCGGAGGAGTAGCCCATGTCCTCCAGCATGGGTATCAGGTGCACCATAAGCCCGCTTATGCCCATGAACATGGAGGCGAACAGCACCATGAGCAGCCAGAACTCGCGGGTGGCAACGGCCTGCGACACCGTCATGCCCTCGGATGCGCCCTGCGGCGACGACAGCAGCGACGCGGCCTGGGAGTCGTCCGGCCTGCGCTGCACGTCGCCGTCCGGCAGCAGGCCGTACCGCTCCGGCCGGGAACGGGCGACCATGGACAGCGGTATGCCCACAACAAGCAGGCCGATGCCCAGCAGGATGAGCGCCGAGCGCCAGCCCATGAAATCGTTGAGGACCGCCACCACCACTACGAACGGGCCTCCCACGACGGGGCCCATCATGGCGATGCCGAGCGCGCGGCCGCGGAGCCTGTCGAACCAGTTGGCGACTGCCACCGACCAGGACACGCCGTGCGACGAGCCGCTGGTGCCCAGCGAGGCCAGCAGGAAGGCGGCGTAGAACGTCCACAGCGAGTTGATGAAGCCCATCATTATCATGCCCGCCGCGCCCAGCAGGACGCCCGCCAGTATCACAGACCTGGGCCCCCACTTGTCCACCAGGAAGCCGATGAACGGCGCGAGCAGGCCGGACTCCAGTTGCCGCAGCGAGAACGCGCCGGAGGTGAGCGCGCGGCTCCAACCGAACTCGTGAAGGATGGGCAGGAAGAACACCTGGAAGCCCTGAAAGAAGACTATCGAGAGGTAGAAGTTGAGACCAACGCTTGCGGCTACGATATACCATCCGTAGAAGACCTTTCGCATTATGGGGCGGCTTTCGGGTCCTTGTGTCCGTATTTCGTGGTACTGGCGCGCGGGGGATACCTTGGAGATTATCACTAACGGCGGCGGCTGTAAACGGGGCGGGTTGGGGGGGGGCGGGGCGGCGAGCCTTTTCCAGCAGTACGCAATCCGCTAGAATGTAGGCGCACAAACCACAATTGAGGTGGAACCCTCGATGGGCACGTTCAAGTGGCCGATACGCATAACCGGTATGGATGGCGGGCGAAGTCTGGACCTGGAAGCCACTGTCGACACCGGCGCCTTCTATACTATGCTGCCGGCTCGTATGCTGCGGAATCTGGGAGTCCGACCAATCGGCAGCCGCAGCTTCCTGATTGCGGACGGCAGCCGCGTGGTCATGGAGTACGGCAGGGCTTGGGCCACGATAGACGGCGAGAGCGAGGTGACGATTGTGGCGTTCGGCGAGGACAACGCGCCGCCTGTGCTAGGGGCCTACACGCTGGAGGGGCTGGCGCTGGCCGTTGACCCGTCCTCGCAGAGGCTAGTTCCTGCCAATCTCATCATGCTGTAAGGGTGAGGGAGGCCGTGGGGCGGCCGTACTCAGCCCGCTCACCCCCTGCTTTCGCAGGGGCAAGCTCTGAGCCTGTCGAAGGGTGAGCGGATGGACGGCGGCCGCCGCCAATTCCCCATGCCCGCGGAAGCGGGCATTCACCCATCCACCTGCGGACATGCGCGGTAGTCCCGGCCGAGCGGCCTCCCTCATCCGTCATTGCGGCGGAAGCCGCAATCCAGGAGGCGTGGTGGAGTCGGCCTCGAGGGTGTACGAAGGCTACAGTCGCTTGGGTGGATTCCCGCCTCCGCGGGAATAGGGGTTGATGGGCGTCTGTCGGCGGCCTCGTCAGTGCTTCGACAAGCTCAGCACGAACGGGCGGGAGGCGCGCAGCCCACGCCCACCGCGCGAGAGGGGGGCAGCCGTACGGCTGCCCCCCTCTCTTGGATCCTCCGTCGTTGCAGGCTGCCGGGCCTGCACGCGATGCCGCGCGGCGGCCTCAGCCGCCCGACATCGCCGGGATGAAGTGGATCTCGCTGTTCTCCTTGACCCGCTCCAGCATCCCCAGGTTGGACGTCTCGCCGTCCACAATCGCGGCAATGCCCGGGTTCAACTCACCGTCCTCGCACAGCTCGTCCTTGACGCCGGGGTACTCCTTGTCCAGGTTGTTCACCACCTGGCGAATGGTGGCCCCGTCCACCCACACGCGCTCCTTGCCGACGAGCCTCTGCATCCTTGGCGACATCCACACTTCCGGCATCTCTACGACCCTCCGTTGGCGCTGCCGTTGGCCCACAGCGCCTCCATGACGCGGCCGGGCGACATGGGCAGGCTGTTCATGCGAACGCCCACGGCGTTGTTGATGGCGTTGGCTACGGCTGCCATCGGAGGCACCAGCGACACCTCGCCCACGCCGCGCACGCCGTACGGATGGCCGGGGTTGGCAACCTCGACCAGCACGGTGTCGATCATCGGCAGGTCCAGGCTGATGGGCATCCGGTAGTCCAGGAAGCTGGAGTTCACCATGTTGCCCTCGTCGTTGTAGTAGTACTCCTCGTTCAGCGCCCAGCCGATGCCCTGCACGGCGCCGCCCTGCACCTGGCCCTCAACGTAGCTGGGGTGGATGGCCTTGCCCACGTCCTGTATGCACGTGAAGCGGATCACGTCCACCTTGCCCGTCTCCGGGTCAACCTCAACGTCTGCGATGTTGATGGCGAAGCACGCGCCGGCGCCGCCCGGGTTCAGGTTTGCCCTGCCGGAGATGGGGCCGCCGGTGGCGTTCAGCCGAGAGGCGAGGTCCTTGAAGGTGAGGCGCAGCTCGGAGTCGGTTGCGCTCTGGATCACGCCGTCCTCGTACTCGACCTCCTCAACGGGCACGTCCCAGATCTTGGCCGCCCGCTCCACCATCTGCTGCTTGATGTCCAGCGCGGCCAGGTGGCAGGCGGTGCCCACCTTCTGCGCCACGCTGCTGCCGCCCGCGCCCGTGCTGAAGCCGATGGACTCGGTGTCACCGATGGAGGGGCGCACGTCCTCGGCGGAGATGCCCAGCGTCTCGGCCAGGTGCATCGCCATGACCACGCGGGTGCCGCCGATGTCGGGCGCGCCCGCGACCAGGGCGACCGTGCCGTCCGCGTTCACGGTTGCCAGCGCGCTTGCCGGGCCGGAGCCGTTGCCCCAGAAGCCGGCAGCCACGCCGCGGCCCTGGTTGGGGCCGGTGAGCGGCGCGGAGTAGTGGGGGTGCTGCTTGGCGGCCTCGAACGTCTCAACGCAGCCAATCTTGCCGAACACCGGGCCGGTCACCTGGCGGGTGCCCTCCTTGGCGGCGTTGAGCAGGCGCAGATCCATGGGATCCACGTCCAGCTTCTGGGCGATTTCGTCCAGGATCTGCTCAACGGCGAACGCGCCCATCGGCGCGCCCGGCGCGCGGTAGGCCGCCACCTTCTGCGTGTTCGTCAGCACGTCAAACGCCTCGATGTAGCCGTTGGGGATGTCGTACGGCGAGAACATGCAGCGAGCGCCGCCGCCCACGGACGAGCCGGGGAATGCGCCCGCCTCGTAGATCAGGTGCGCCTCGGCGGCCGTGATGCGGCCCTCCTTGTTCACGCCGATCTTGACGGTGATGTCGGAGCTGGAGGTGGGGCCGCTGCCCACGAACACCTCGATCCGGCTCATGGCTGCCTTGACGGGGCGGCCGGTCTTGCGGGAGAGCGTGGCCACCAGCGCGGGCAGATAGTTGGTTCCCTTGCCTCCGAATCCGCCGCCAATCTCCATCGGAATGACCTTCACCTTGGACGTGGGAAGGCCGAGCAGCCGGGAGGCGTCCTCGCGGGCGCCAAAGAGCTGCTGGGTGCTGGTCCAGATGGTGACGTAGCCGTCCGTGCCCCACATGGCGGTAGCGGAGTGCGGCTCGATGTAGCCCTGGTGCACGCGCTTGGTGTGGAAGTCGCGCTCCACCACCAGGTCGGCCTCCTCGAAGCCCTTGTCGATGTCGCCTACGCGGAACTCGAAGTGCGCGGCTACGTTGGTGCCCTTCTCCGGCTCCTCGTCGCCCAGGCCGCCGGGGCCGCCTGAGGTGGCCCTTGTGGTGAGCATCTCGTGCAGGATGGGGGCGTCGTCCTTCATGGCGTCCAGCGACGTCAGCACCGGCTCAAGCACCTCGTACTCCACGTCGATGAGCGACAGCGCTTCCTCTGCCAGGTGCGCGCTGGTGGCGGCGACGGCTGCGACCGCGTGGCCGCGGTAGAGCGCCTTCTCGCGCGCCATGACGTTGCGGGTGCGGAAGCCGAGGTTGGCGATGGAGCCTTCCTCCTGGTCCGCAGCCCTGGCCGAGAGGTCCGGCAGGTCGTCGGCGGTCATCACGGCCATGACGCCGGGCAGTTCGAGCGCCTTGCTGGCGTCGATCTTCTTGATCCTGGCGTGGGCGTGCGGGCTGCGCAGCACCTTGGCGTGCAGCATACCCGGCAGGGTGATGTCGGCGGCGTACCGGGCGCGGCCTGTCACCTTGTCGTAGCCGTCGTGCCGAATGGGTCGGCTGCCCACAACCTTGAACTCCTGCGTTGACAGGACTATGTTGGGCTTGTAGTCAAGCATACTACCTCCTGAGCTATTCGTGTGGGGACGCCCTGCGCCTCCCTCCGTGGAGTATTTTACCACAAATGCGGACATGTCAACACGCCAATTTCTAACGAGTGGCGGAGGGAGGCGCGCGGTATCCCCGTCCATGCTTCGACAAGCTCACCACGAACGAAATCCCCGCCTCTTGCAGTCCCACGCCATTGCCGTTGTATAGTACAATGTGTCGCGGGCCAAGCCTCGAATACTGCTGGGGGGTTGCATCCATGAGCATTAGCGTGGCGCTGGGAGCCGATCACGCCGGCTACGAGTTGAAGTCCGGCCTGCTGTCCTGGCTGACCGAGCAGGGATACGACGTTGTGGACGTGGGCGCGTTCTCGCTGGACCCCTTGGACGACTACCCCGACTTCTCGCAGGCCGTGGCGCAGGCGGTGGTGTCCGGCCGGGCGCAGCGCGGCATCATCGTGTGCGGCAGCGGCGTCGGCGGCTCAATCGCCGCCAACAAGGTGCCCGGCGCCCGCGCGTCAATCTGCCACGACATCTACTCCGCCAGCCAGGGCGTGGAGCACGACGACATGAACGTCCTCTGCCTGGGCGCCCGCGTCGTGGGCGAAGTGCTCGCCCGCACGCTCGTCACCGCATTCCTCACCGCCGAGTTCATCGACGAGGAGAAGTACCGCCGCCGCCTGGGCAAGGTAATCGCCCTGGAGCGGTCGGCTCTCGATTCCAACCTGACGCCAACCGCGGGAGGATAGCAATGGAACGGCTACGCGAGATGCAACGCCTGGGGCAGTCCGTCTGGTACGACAACATCAGCCGCGACCTGCTGGAGTCCGGGGAGATCGCCGACCTGGTGGGCATGGGCGTCACCGGCCTCACCTCCAACCCGACCATATTCGAGAAGGCCATCACCGCCGGCGCGATATACGACGACTCGCTCGCCGCGCTCGCGGCTGAGGGGCTGGACGCTAAGGGATGCTACGAACGGCTGGCCTTCGAGGACATCCGATGCGCGGCCGACCTGCTGCGCCCAGCCTACGACGCATCCGGCGGCGCGGACGGCTTCGCCTGCCTGGAGGTCAGCCCAACGCTGGCCCACGACACCGAAGGCACGGTTGCGGAGGCGTTGCGCCTGTTCGCCGCGCTGGACAGGCCCAACGCAATGATAAAGGTGCCCGCCACGCCGGAGGGTGTCCCCGCCATACGCAGGCTCATCGGCAGCGGGGTCAACGTCAACGTGACTCTCATCTTCTCGCTGGAGGCGCACCACCGGGTTATGGACGCCTACGTCTCCGGCCTGGAGGACCTGGCCGCGGCCGGCGGCGACCTGAGCCGCGTGTCGTCCGTGGCCTCGTTCTTCGTGAGCCGCGTTGACACCGCGGTCGATGCACTGCTGGTGGAGAGAGACGGCGCCGCCGGCGAGTTGATGGGCCGCGCGGCCATCGCCAACGCAAGGATGGCGTATCGGTCGTTCCGCGAGGCGTTCGGCGGCGAGAGGTTCGCCGCGCTGCGGGCAATGGGAGCGCGCGTCCAGCGGCCGCTGTGGGCCAGCACCAGTACCAAGAACCCCGCCTACAGCGACCTGCTCTACGTCGACAACCTGATTGGCCTGGACACCGTCAACACCATGCCCCCGGCCACGCTAACCGCGTTCATCGACCACGGTGACCCGCGGCGAACGATCGACGAAGACGACGCAGGCGCAGAGCAGACGCTCGCCGCGCTGGCAGCGGCAGGCGTAGACGTGGACGCCGTGACGGACAAGCTGCTGGCCGATGGCGTCAAGGCGTTCGCCGACTCGTTCGAGCAACTGCTAGCCAACGTGGAAGCGAAGCGGGCCGCCCTGCTGGAACGCTCCCCCGCCGAGACAGTCCGACCATGACGGAGCAGGCCCTCGCAGACCTGGAGCGGCTGGACGTGCTCGCGCGCATCTGGGCCAGGGATCACACCGCGTGGAAGCCCTACCCCACGGAGATAGCCGACCGGCTGGGCTGGCTGGAGGTGGCCCACGCCATGAGGCAGCACCTTCCAGACCTGTTGGCCTTTGCGGAGGAGGCGCGTCGCGAGGGTGTGCGCCACGTCGTGCTGCTTGGCATGGGAGGCAGCAGCCTGGGGCCGGAGGCGCTCAGCCGGACGTTCGGAAGCGCGCCCGGCTTCCCGCAACTCATCGTGCTGGATACCACCGTGCCGGAGGCGGTTGAGGCCGCCACGCGCGAGATTGACCCGGCCTCGACCCTCTTCTCCGTGTCTTCCAAGTCCGGCACAACCACGGAGCCGCTCGCGCTGTACGCCCACTTCCGCGCCCTTGTCGAGGCAGCCGTGGGCGCAGAGGACGCTGGCCGCCGCTTCTTCGCGATCACGGACGCAGGCACACCTCTTGAGTCGATGGCCCGCGAGCAGGGATTCCGGCGCGCCTTCCTGAACCCCGCCGACATCGGCGGGCGGTACTCAGTGCTGTCGTACTTCGGGCTGACGCCGGCCGCGCTCATGGGCCTGGACGTTGGCGCGCTGCTGGATCGCGCCGTTGCGATGATGCACGCCTGCGGCCCGTCCGCGCCGGTGCGTGAGAACCCCGCCGCGCTCCTCGGCGCAGCAATGGCAGGCCACGCGCTCCGGGGGCGGGACAAGCTCACGCTGATCGCCTCGCCGTCCATCGCGGCGTTCGGGCTGTGGGCGGAGCAATTGGTCGCGGAGAGCCTGGGCAAGGAGGGCCGCGGCATCGTGCCTGTGGAGGGTGAGCCGCTTCTCGACCCCGGCTGCTACGGCGACGACCGGCAGTTCACGTACCTGCGGCTGGACGGTGACGACAACGCCGCCGCGGACGCCTCTGTCGCCGCAATCGAGGCGGCGGGCCGTCCCGTCGTGCGGCTTGCGCTGCGTGACCGGTACGACCTGGGCGCGGAGTTCTTCCGGTGGGAGCTTGCAACGGCCATCGCAGGCGCAATGCTGGGCGTCCACCCGTTCGATCAGCCCAACGTGCAGCAGGCCAAGGACCAGACATTGCTCGCGCTCAGCGAGTTCGCTCGGCTCGGCAGGCTGCCGGACGTGGACGCGCCCGGCTCGCTCGCGGGACTGCTGGACACTGCACGGCCCGGCGACTACCTCGCGATCCTGGCCTACGTGCGCCAGACGCCGGATACGGATGCCGCTCTCTCCGGCCTGCGGCGAGCCGTGGCGGAGCGATGCCGCATTGCCACCACGCTGGGCTACGGCCCGCGCTACCTCCACTCCACGGGGCAGGTTCACAAGGGCGGCCCTGATACAGGACTGTTCCTGCTGCTCACAGATGATTCCGCGGAGGACGCGCCCGTGCCCGGCGAGCCGTACTCATTCGGCACGCTGGCCGAGGCGCAGGCACTCGGCGACCTGCGGGCGTTGCAGTCGCTTGGCAGGCGCGTAGCCAGGGTTCGCCTGCCGTCAATCGACGAATCGAGCGTTGGGGCGATGGCCTCGGAGTCGATGGTGCGCGCCTGAGCGCGGCCCGCCCGCACCCGAAAGGACAAGGAGCGAGCTATGGATCTTGGCATGGTGGGTCTGGGCCGCATGGGCGGCAACATGACGCTGCGCCTGCTGCGCGCAGGCCATCGCGTTGTGGCCTACGACCCGCAGGCCGAGGCGGTGCGCGCTCTCAGCGAGCAGGGCGCGGACGGCGCCGACTCGCTTGCTGAGCTGGTCGAGCGGCTCGCGCAGCCCCGCGCGGTGTGGGTCATGGTTCCCGCCGGCGAGGCCACGGAGTCCACGGTTGACACTCTCGCGGAGCTGCTTTTGCCGGGCGACGCCCTGATAGACGGGGGCAACTCCAACTACAAGGACAGTATGCGCCGCGCCGAGTCGCTGGCCTCTCGCGGGCTGGCGTTCCTCGATGCGGGCACCAGCGGCGGCGTGTGGGGACTCGAGGGCGGCTACAGCCTGATGGTGGGCGGCGACGAGGCCGCGTACCGGCGGCTGGAACCGATCTTCCAGTCTCTTGCGCCCGCGCCGGACAGGGGCTACGGGCGAGTCGGCCCGGCGGGCGCGGGCCACTTCGTGAAGATGGTTCACAACGGAATCGAGTACGGCCTGATGCAGGCGTACGCGGAGGGCTTCGAGCTGATGCAGGCCAAGCCTGACTTCGAGCTTGACCTGGCGCAGGTGTCGCAGATCTGGCGGTACGGCAGCGTTGTTCGCTCCTGGCTGCTGGACCTGACGGCGGCCGCGCTGGAGGACGACCCGCGGCTGGAGTCGATCCAGGCGTACGTGGAGGACTCCGGCGAGGGGCGATGGACGGTTCAGGAGGGCGTGGAGCTGAGCGTGCCCACGCCGGTGATCAGCCTGGCGTTGCAGGCGCGATTCCGCTCCCGTCAGGAGCAGCCGTTCGGCGCGAGGCTGCTGGCGGCGATGCGCAACCAGTTCGGCGGCCACGCCGTCCGCCGCGCTGAGTAGGGAAGGCGATGCAATCCGCCCGTGCTTCGACGGGGGTGAACGGGCATAATCTCCCCGCTCTGGTTCGACAGGCTCACCCCCGTATCAAGTACGGGGCAGGCTATGAGCGGGGGAGACCAATGCCGTCGGCCCGCCGCCCACTATGCCCGCGAAAGCGGGCATCCACCCAACCGACTGCCGCCCAAGTATACCGTTGAGGTCGACACCACGCCGCCCATCTGGATTGCGGCTGAGCCTGCCCTGAGCGCAGCCGAATTAGCCGCAATGACGGCTGAACGAGGCCGCCCGCTACCACATTCGTCACCCCCGCGAAAGCGGGGGTCTAGCCCCCTCCCCGCCGGGTGCTGGATTCCTGCTTTCGCAGGAAAGACGGTGGGGAAAGAGTCCCTGCGCCGCCCTTCTGGATTGCGGCTGTAGTCTACCCTGAGCGTAGCCGAACGGGCCGCAGTGGCGGCGGGAGGACGGCCGCCCGCGGGTATTGCCGCGCACCTCCGCAAGTAGTCGAGTGGATGCCCGCTTTCGCGGGCTTGGGGGAGCGAGTGACGGCCTGCTGCCTCACCCCGCTCATAGTCTGCCCCGTACTTGATACGGGGGTGAGCCTGTCTAACCGGAGCGGGCCGGGGCAGCCGCCACGCCACGCTTGGCCCTTGAACTTGCGGCCCTGGTGCATTAGCATTCCGAGCAAGGAGGACGTGCCATGAGAGCCATCGTAAGAGCCAGATTCGCAGACGGCGTCCTCACGCCGCTGGAGCCACTCCACCTGGACGAGGGCGCGGAGGTCACGCTGACCGTCGACGGGGAGGCCGCCGCATCGGACGGGGCCGCGTCCGACGGCGCGGCGGCGGCCGTTTCGGACAGCGCATCGCCGCAGACCAATGCGGGTGAGTCGATCCTGGAGATGTTCGAGAGGATCAGGAACTCCGCTCCGCCGGACGCGTGGGACAACATGCCTACGGACGGCGCCAAGAACTACAAGCACTACCTGTACGGCCATCCCAGGGTTGAAGACTAATGGACGCGGTCTTTGCCGATGCCGGCTACTTCATCGCAAACCTGGACAGCCGAGACCCGTTGCACGAACGG
Source organism: Dehalococcoidia bacterium (assembly GCA_963555975.3). Taxonomy (GTDB): domain Bacteria; phylum Chloroflexota; class Dehalococcoidia; order Lucifugimonadales; family UBA2985; genus JAPPHY01. The sequence continues at coordinate 2,164,800 of OY821663.2, read as the reverse complement.
GCAGCGGCAGCAGCGTCCACATTGGGACAGTCGAGAATCATAACGACTCAGATGGTAGTTGCTGAAGTGCTCAACTACGTGTCGCGAGGGGGCGAGCGTCCTCGAGTCCAGGCCGTGCAGATGATTCGAGGGCTGGAGGACAACCCCCACGTGGAGATCATCCCGCAGTCGGATGTGCAGTTCAGGGAGGCGATGGAGCGGTTCGCGTCCCGGAGCGACCAGCGGTGGAGCCTCACGGACTGCGCGAGCTTCCTTGCGATGGAGGAACGCGGCATCACGGAGGCGCTGGCCTACGACCGCGACTTCGAGCAGGCGGGATTCGTTGCGCTGCTGAGGCAGGGGTAGCCGGGCTGGCGCAACACGATTCTCCGTCCATGCTTCAGCAAGCTCAGCCCGAACGGATTAGGCTCCCGCTCACTCTGAGGTTGTCGAAGGGTCTGCCCCGCAGGGGCTGAGCGGGCTAACGGGCGTGCTAATTCGCTCTGGTTCGACAGGCTCACCCCCGTATCAAGTACGGGGCAGGCTATGAGCGGGTTGTAGGGCGGCCGTCTTCGCCCTTCCCCCGCAGGCGTGGCAAGGATATAGTGTCAGCGACAACCCGCGCCAAGGAGGCCGCGCAATGTGCCGCAGCATCAAGACTCTCAGGGGCCTGCACGGGCCGGCGACCGAGGACGACATTAGGGCGGCGTCGCTCCAGTTCGTGCGAAAAGTGTACGGCTGCCGGATGCCCTCGAAGGCCAACGCCGCTCCGTTCGAGGCGGCCGTCGATGACGTTGCGTGGGCGGTTCGCAGGCTGCTCTCGTCGCTGGCCGCGCCGCGGAGCCGCGGCAGCTCCGCGCAGCGATAGCGTCCATCGCCGCGGCGCGCTATAATCGCACTGTCACGGTTGCCGCATCGGGGTGTCACGCCGATAGCCCGCCCGCGGCGCGGCGTGTCTCCGTACCGCAGTCAACTCACACTCGAACGCAAAGGAGCGCAGCATGGGCAAGCTGGACGGGAAGGTGGTCATCGTAACGGGCGCCAGCAGGGGCATAGGCGAGTCCATCGCCAAGCTGTTCGCCGCGGAGGGCGGCAAGGTTGTGTGCGCTGCTCGCACGCTGCGCGAGGGCGACCACCAGTTGGCCGGTTCGCTGGAGACGACAGTCGAGGCCATCCGCGACGCAGGCGGCGAGGCAACGGCGGTTGCCTCCAACATCTCCGAGCCTGAGCAGTGTGAAGCCCTCGTTGAGGCGACCCACCAGGCATACGGCCCCGTGGACGTGCTGGTGAACAACGCCGCGCTCCTGTACGCCGTGGCTACCAAGGACTACCCGCTCAACCGGTGGATGCGCACGTGGGCGGTGAACGTCCACGGCCCTTTCGTGCTCAGCCAGCTTGTGCTGAAGGACATGATCGAGCGCGGCGGCGGCAGCATCGTCAACATCTCGTCCGGCGCGGCCGCCGGGCCGGGCCGCGGCCCGTACGACAGCCCCGGCGGCAGCTCCACCTACGGCACGCAGAAGGCGGCGCTGGAGCGGCTCACGCAGGGACTCGCGGCGGAGGTGTACCAGTACGGTGTCACCGTGGCCGCCTTCTCGCCCTCGCAGTTCGTGCCCACGGTGGGCTCCATGTTCGCGCAGGGCAGGACTGCGGTGGACCCGAACACCACGGAGTCGCCGGAGACGATGGCGATGGCCGCGCTGCTGCTCGCCACGGAGCCTATCGACAAGGTGGCGGGGCGCGTCACGTACAGCCAGCAGATACTCAGCGAGTTCGGCTGGATAACGGACGCGAAGGGCACGGGCGTGGACCCGGAGCGGCCGGGCAGCGGCTTCAGCCGGATCTAGGGCGAGGCGCCTCGCCCCTGTGCTTCGACAGGCTCAGCACGAGCGGAAATCGACCGCAAGGATTGAGGCGGCTGGACGCCGCCGCGGAATCCCTGCCGCGTCAATCGCGGCCGTCTCGGAGGTAAGCGCGGAGTGAGACCAACCCTGCCCGTAGCAGCCATCCTCACGGCCGCGTTTCTGGCCGCCGCGTGCGACCTTCCGGTCGAGACGGCCGCGCCCGGCGACTCACCCGCGGCCACGATAACGCCCGCGCCGACTACCACCGCCGTCGGAGACCTGCCCACCGTCACGCCGCTGCCCGCGTTTGGCGGGGCGGACGCCGTTACGCCACTGCCAACCTCCACGGCCGCATCGCAAGGCGAGTCCCCCGCGGCCACCGAGGAGGATCCTGACTTCAGGCCGGGCCCGGAGGATGTCATAACCCTGCTCCCCTACGACGCAATCAAGGCCATCCTGGAGCCGCGCCTGGTAGACGTGGAGTGGGCGAACCAGCAGATGATCGACACGGAGCAGGTCATCGGCGTGTCCATCGGTGGCGAGCACCGCGCCTATCCCATCTACATGCTCAGCAGCCACGAAATCGTCAACGACATCGTAGGGGGCAAACCCATCGCGGTAACTTGGTGACCGCTCTGCTACTCGAGCATAGTCTATGCTCGCCAGATAGAGGATGAGACCTACACGTTCGGCGTGTCCGGCAAGCTGGTGATGAACGCGCTGGTCATGTACGACCACCAGACCGAGTCGCTGTGGAGCCACTTCACGGGCGACGCAATCTCCGGCGAACTGGAGGGCACGCGGCTGGAGATTGTGCCTGCCCTGCACACCACCTGGCTGCGATGGAAAGAGCTTCACCCCGACTCGCTCGTGCTGGACAAGCGGGGCTTCTACCGCACGGACAACTACGAGTACTACTACGAGACGAGCGGGGCGGGCGTCATCGGCGAGTCCAACGTCGACGACCGACTGTACCTCAAGGAATTCGTGGTTGGCCTCGTACTGGACGGGCAGGCGAAGGCGTACCCCTTTGGAGACCTCAACGACACGCCCGTGGTGAACGACACGTTCGCGGGCCGCGATCTGGTAGTGACGTTTGAGACTCGGGCGGCCACGGGAGGCGTGTTCAGCCGCGTGGTGGATGGCCGGTCGCTCACGTTCCAACCCACCGACGAGGCGGTTGCCGGCGGCCCTACCATGACGGACGACCAGACCGGAAGCGTCTGGCTGATGCTCACCGGCGAGGCAATCGAGGGGGAGCTGGAGGGCGCGGCGCTGGAGCCGATACCGTCCAACTACTCGTTCTGGTTCGCCTGGAACGACTACTACCCGAACACGCTGCTCTACCCGGAGGACGGCCCAGGCTGAGGGTGGGGAGGCCGCCTCCTATGGCCGTTCGTGCTGAGCCTGTCGAACCAGAGCGGACGCCAACAGTTGTCATTCTGAGCGGAGCGGAGCGCAGTCGAAGAATCTAAAGCATCCGCCAGTCTACACACCCACCCCCTGGATTGCGGCTGAGTCTGCCCTCGAATCGTGGTACGGGGCTTGCTCTGAGCGCAGCCGAATGGGCCGCAATGACGGTTGAACGCGGAGGCCTCCGTCCTGCCCGCTAACGTTAGCGGGGCAGGGCGCGCCGCTTTCGCCGCAAACGCGCCTCCGTTTCGATTGACTTGCGCGCGGGCGCGGTGGTATATTCGCAACCACACCAATCACATTCACCGGGAGATGCGCCGTGGAGATTCCTCACCTCAAAGAGCTCCGCAGATCCTACGGCTTCGATGAGGTTGCCATTGTCCCGGGAAGCGTGACCGTGAACCCGGACCAGACCCAGCTCAACTTCTCGCTGGGCGATTTCACATTCGACATCCCATTCCTGGCCTCCTCGCTTGACGCCGTGGCGTCGCCCAAATTCGCCGCCTGCCTGGGCAAGATGGGCGGCCTCGCCGTCCTCAACCTGGAGGGCATCTACACCCGCTACGACGACGCGGAAGCCGTCATACAGCACATCATCGAGGCCCCCCAGTCGGAGGCGACGCCGCTGCTCCAGAAGATATACTCCACGCCGATCAAGGAGAACCTGATAGGCGAGCGCGTGGAGGAGATCAAGCGAGAGGGTGTGGCCTGCGCCGTCTCGCTCACGCCCGCCAACACCAAGAGCCTCTCGCCGATTGCGGTGGAGGCCGGCGCCGACATCCTGTTCGTCCAGTCCACGGTCACCACGGCGCGGCACGTCTCCAAGAGCGAGCAGGGACTTGACCTCTACGACCTGTGCCGGCAGGTGCGCGCGCCGGTGGTGGTGGGCAACACGGTCAGCTACGGGGCAACGCTGGAGCTGATGGAGACGGGCATCCACGGCGTGCTGGTAGGCGTCGGGCCTGGCGCGATATGCACGACTCGCGAGGTCGAGGGCATAGGCGTGCCTCAGGTCACCGCCACGCTCGACTGCGCGGCGGCGCGGGAGGAGTACTTCCATCGCACGGGTCGCTACGTCCCCATCATCACGGACGGGGGAATGCGCACGGGCGGCGACATCTGCAAGGCGATAGCAAGCGGCGCGGACGCGGTGATGCTTGGCACCACGTTTGCGCAGGCGGAGGAGGCGCCCGGCATGGGCTACAATTGGGGCATGGCGAGCTTCCACCCGGCGCTGCCGCGGGGTACTCGCATAAACGTCGGGACGAAGGGGCCGCTGGAGCAGATCCTGTACGGCCCCACCTCGATGACGGACGGCACGCAGAACCTGGCGGGCGCGCTGCGGGCTGCGATGGGCATGTGCGGCGCGGTGACCATCGGCGAGATGCAGCAGGCGGAGATGGTGATTGCGCCGGCCATCAAGACGGAGGGCAAGTACTTCCAGCTGGCGGGCCGGTTCTAGGGGGGGGCGGTGGGCAAAGGAACATATAACGTGGACACAATGTTTTGGGAAGCCATAGACAGGATGAAGCCGCTCATGGACCAGCTCAAGGGGAGTGAAGAACGGCGCTGGGACGAGTACGGCGATGCGCCTCACAAGGGTGTGTATGTGCTTTACGAGAATAGCCATCCGATATACGTGGGGCGTTCCAATAACATGCGCAACCGCATTAGAGAGCACGGGGCAGACAGTTCAGACCGATATTCGGCAACATTCGCATTCAAGTTACTCAGGCAGGCACTGAATAACCCGGAAGGCAGAGCTGAGGACATTGAAAGAGCTCACCGAGATGAATATCGGCAGCAACGGGAGAGAGTGCGAGCTATGACCTTCCAAGCTGTCGAGATCACCGACCAACTGGAGCAGACTCTCTTTGAGACTTACGCGATCAACGATATGTGCACTGCTCCCCAATACAACGACTTTGAAACCCACTAAGAGGGGGCACGAGGGCTAAGCGCCTACAGTCGCGCCGTGGCATCCGACCTACCCCGCCAGCGGCACGACCGTCGAATGCCGCATCGCGCTGTCCCGGGTGAGCATAGGCGCTGGGGCCAAGGTTGGCCTTGAAAGAGCAGCTGTCCTCCACGTATACTCTACTTGGCATACGTATACTGCGCTGAGGAGAGACAAGCCGCGATGAAGCAGAAGCTCACTATCACCGTGGACGCTGAGCTGCTTCCAATGGCGAAGCGGTACGCCCGCACTCGCGGCGTTTCGCTTTCGTCACTGGTCGAGCAGTCTTTGAGAGCGATAACAGGCGAAGACACGCCATCCTTCTCTTCGCGCTGGCGCGGCAAGTTTCGCGCGGCGGAGCGTGAGGGAGACCAGCGCTACGATGCCCTGGCCCGGAAGTACCTCCAATGATGCTTCTGGACACCGACGTGATCATAGACGTCGCCCTGGACAGGCAACCGCACTCCGACTCGGCCGCGGAACTCCTGGACCGGATCGAGCGCGGCGCGGAGGCTGCGTTCATCGCGTGGCACACCGTGTCCAACCTCTACTACATTGTGGCTCCGGCGCTCGGAGGCGTGAGCGTTCGCAACTTCATCGTCGAGCTGACTCGCTTTGTGGACGTCGCAGAGACCAATACGGACTCCATCCGCTATGCTGCCGGTTTGCCTATGGCGGACTTCGAGGACGCTATGCAGGTCGCCGCGGCTCGCGCCTGCGGAGCTCGCCACATAGTGACGCGGAACGTCCGCGACTACGATAGCTCTCCGATACGTGCACTGGATGTCCGTGAGGCGCTCAGTGAATTGTTCTGATGCGCGTCGATTCAATGCCGACCACCGACCAGGCCTGCGACGGTCGGCCGCACGCAGTCCGGCGAATTGAAGCGCGCGCCTCTCGCCGATACAATCGACAGCACACAGCGCGACGGGCGCGCCCGCGGGGATATCGCTCAACTGGGAGAGCGCGGCGTTCGCATCGCCGAGGTTGGGGGTTCGAGCCCCCTACTCCACCACCAGGCCCGGTTCCGGCCGTTCATGCTTCGGAAGTCAAGCCATTCCTCGCCAGATTACGGTCGTTTGCGAGGCAATGATCAGCCGCCAGCCCTTAGAGTTTCCCCACACACGCGGGGATAGACAAGCCATATCTCGGTGCATGGCTGCCTCATGGTTCCGCGCAGCTTCTTTCCTTCATTTGCGGAGTTATGCAATGTGCTCTGCTTCCATCAGGAATGCCCCACTCATGCTTCGACAGGCTCAGCACGAACGGGACGTGGCCGCCAATACGCTAGTCCCGCATCTGCCGCAGCCGTGCGACGCGGTCGCGTATTGGCGGGTGCGTGGAGAACAGCGAGGCCGTTATGCCTCTGAGCGGGTTCACGATGAACAGGTGAGAGACCGCCTCGTTCACCTGCATAGGTCGGCGGTGTGACCCGGCCTCCAGCTTCTCCAGCGCGTTCGCCAGCGCCAACGGGTTGCGGCAGTTGCGGGCGCCGGTGGCGTCGGCCTGATACTCGCGGGCGCGTGAGATGGCGGAGCGCACGAGCATCGCTGCCAGCGGCAGCAGAATCGCCACCACCAGCATACCTACCAACCCGATCATCGCGCCGTGCCCGCCGCCCTCTCGCCTGAAGCCGCCGAACAGCATCGAGAAGCGGGCCATCATCGCCAGGAAGGTGATGGCGCCCGCAACGGACGCGGCCACCGTCATTATCAGCGTGTCGCGGTTGCCCACGTGCGCCATCTCGTGGGCCATGACGGCGGCAAGCTCATCGCGCCTGAGGATGCGCATGATGCCCGTGGTGGCCGCCACGGCCGCGCGCTGCGGGCTCCTGCCTGTGGCGAAGGCGTTGGGGGAGTCGTTCTGAATCAGGTAGACGCGCGGCTTGGGCAGGCCGCTGAGCATCGCCTGCTCCTCGACGATGGAGTGTAGGATTGGCGATTCCTGCGGCGTCACCTCTTTGGCGCCCGCCATCTTGAGCGCGAGCTTGTCGCTGTGCCAGTAGGCCATGAAGTTCATTCCCAGCGACAAGGCCAGGGCGATAGCCATGCCCGTAGGGCCTCCCAGGAAGTAGCCCGCCATCACCAGCAGCGACGACATGACGATCAACAGGAACCCGGTCTTGAGCGTGTTCACTCGGTCTCCTTCTGATTCGGTATCAGCGGCCGCCGGAGTCGCTCGGCCGCGCGTAGATTATACCACCACGCGAGGGGGGCCGGGGTGATTCGCCCGTGTTTCAGCGGCCTGAGGTGAGATGCAACGCTGGGTCAGGCCATCCAGCGGCGTGGACGGCCGTCTCCGGCGCTGGCGCAACCGCGTATGGACATACTTTGCGGCCAGTCATATAATGCGTCTACATACGGCAGGGGTACGAGCGAATGAAGAGTATCGGGGCTGCGAAGTTTAAGGAGCAGTGCCTGGCGTTGCTGGACAACCTGGACGCGGACGGGCTGGTAATCACCAAGCACGGCAAGCCGGTGGCGCGCGTGCTCCCGTTCGAGCGACAGGACTCCGAGCTGATCGGCAGCCTGCGTCACAAGATCAAGGTCAGAGGCGACATCTACTCGACGGGCCTGCGCTGGGATGCGGATGCTCAATCTTGACACGCACATCCTCATCCATGCGTTGAGCGGCACCCTCCGGCCAGGCGAGGAAGCCCTGCTGACCGGCAACAGGTGGTCAGTTTCGGCAATCGTGCTATGGGAGCTGGCCAAGCTCGTTCAGCTAGGCAGAGTGGAAATGGACCTGGACGACCGCGAGGTCGCGCGCGTCCTGAGCCGGCTTCACGTGTGGCCGATCGACTTAGCGGTTGCGCGAGCCTCAACCCGCCTGGATTTCAGAGGAGACCCAGCGGACGAGATTATCGCAGCCACCAGCCTTGTGCACAACGTCCCTTTGCTCACCCGGGACGGCGCGATGAGGCGATCGAAGATGGCGCCGGTGGCTCGGTAGGAGTGGAACCGGGCCGCCTGACGGACACTGAGCGAGTTGAGTCGGCCAGCCGCACCCCTGCGTCACCCGGCTTCCCGCATAGCTGCCTCAATGACGCGCGTGATGAAGGCGGCCTTCGCGTCGGTGTAGGCGCGGCGGTCGTCCCTGTATCGCGTTGCGAGTTCCCGCTTCAGCCGTTCGTACTCGCGGGCGATGTCAGGGTTCGTCCTGAGGTAGTCGCGGAAGGCCAGATGCCGCCGGATTTCGGGATGGCCCGCGGGAAACACGTGGACGTGCATAACCGTGCGTCCATCGACGACCCTGTCGAAGTAGAAGCGTCCGGCAATGCCGTTCTCCCCGCGGTAACGGTAGCCCAGCGCGGTCATGCGCGATACAGCTTCGGCGGCGTCCGCTTGGCCTGCGGCAACCGGCAGAACGTCCAGAATGGGCTTAGCCGCCAGCCCCGGCACGGACGTGCTGCCGATGTGGTGCACCTCTGCGATGAGAGGCCGGCACGCCGCCAGGATGGCCGCGGCCTCGCGCTCGAAGACACGCGGCCAGTCGGCGCGGTACTCCACAATCTCGATGTGCTCGCCGGGCGTGCGGAGTGACTGCCAAGCGTCCAACTAGCGGCCTGACCTGGAATCGGCGTTGAATCGGCGCGCATTAGAACAGGTCACTGAGCGCCTCCCGAACATTCGCCGCGGGTATGGGGGATGATCACGTCTGTGTCCAGTAGTATCACTGGCGGCTTGTCTCCCTTGCGTTGAAGTGTACGTGTGCCTGGTGGAGTATAGGTAACTCACGAATTATCTTGCAAGGCCGACCGCGGCTTTCACGCCCGTAGCCGGCGGCCTCAATGAGCCGGAAAGGTAGGATGAGTCCGTGGAGTCCGCCCGTCGTGGTGGAGAGGCGCAACCTTCTCTCCTTGTGAACCCTTAGCCCCTGATGTAACATGCTTGCTACCAACTACCGTGGAGGAAACCGACATGGCGCTGACCCTGGACGAATCGAACAAGCTGTGCGAAGCCGCTATAGCGAAAGCGAATGAGTTGGGAATCAAGATAAGCGTGGCTGTGTGCGACCCGGGCGGAAGGCTGATCTCCTTCGCCCGGATGGACGGGGCCATTTGGGCCAGTGTTTACGGATCCCAGGGCAAGGCAACCGCGTCTGTCGGATTCGGCAGGGCCAGCGGCTTGCTCCAGGAGCGCGCCGACCACCCGACCATCCGGGGCATCATCGCAGCTTCCGGCAGTAGCATGATCCCGGGCCAGGGAGCGATACCCGTCATCCGGGATGGCATCGTGGAGGGGGCGTGCGGGGTCGGCGGGGGCACGGGCGAGCAAGACGAGATCTGCGCACAGGCCGCGGTGGACTCGCTGTAGCCACGGCTCCGGGCTGTTCTGGCGCGAACTTCACCGGGTGGGAACCTCCACTGGCAGCAGATCCCAGCCGTCCGGCACAGCCGGCACGGGCCACGACGGGTCAGGTCGCCAGCTCTCCCAGCCGGCCGCGAATGGCGGGCCTTTCTCAGTGACGATGCGCGCCATCTTCTCTGCCTCAGCCAGAATCGACGCGCGTTCCTCATCCGTGAACCAGCCGCGCCTCACCAGCTCGTCAAACTCGTCCCTGTCCTTCCACGACCACGAGAGATCCGGCTCGACTCTGATGTCAAGGATATGGTCCCGAACCACAATCCCCTTGGATGTCCGGCGAATGGGCGATTGCAGGTTGACGAACCAGCGATGGACTCGCCATTCCAGATTCCAGAAGAGCCATACCGAATGCCATGACCCTGGAGGCGTGAGGGTCAGGACGTGATACGGGCCGGAGACCCGCTCCTCCAGTGGCGTCTGAATGGGCCTTTCCCAGAGGTCTATTCGTTCGTGCGCTGGCATCAAGCGCCGGTTGCGAGTGGCGGCGGAGCGATACGGGGCGTTTGCGTGAGTGTAGAGGGTCAGGCAATGCGCTCTGTCCTCCACGACAGTCACAGGTCTTGCAGTCAAGAGTTGATCGCCCCACAGATCCTGTTGGAGGATCTGCGTACCCGGTTGCCAGGGACAGTTGGCTTTGTTCATTCTGAAGTGGTCGGGTTAAGTTACGCCCGCCGCCGCAGCGGAAGCAGCCCCAGACCCACCAGGGCTGCGCCCGCTCCGGCCATCAGCGCCAATGCCCATCCGGTAGGGGCGAGGCCGCCGACAACCGGCAGCTCCAGAGCGTTCAGCGTGTAGGAGATGCGGGCGTAGTAGAGGGCGCTCCGTCCCTCGAATCCTGAGTCGGTGCCGACCAGCAGCCAGACCCGGCCGTCGCTGTCCGCATTCACCGTCAGGGGCCGGCCCGCGTTGTCGAGGGTCTTGATGCGGTACTCCCCCTGCATCACGTCCGGGTGGGACACGTTGCCCAGGACAATCGCCGCCCTGCCGCCGGTAGACTGGTTGCCCTTATCAACGTTCATTCGCAGGTGACCGTCATCGCCCTCTACGGCTACGGGTTCGATGGTGGACGCCCCCGCCTTCACGTAGACGCTTTCGCCGGGCGAGCCGCCGATGCCGAACGCGGCCGTAGGGACGTTGGTCGCCAGATCCAGGGATGCGGACACCGCATACGCTGCGTTCGGCCGCAGCCCGTCGACCTGCCTCTTCAGGAACATGAACAGGTCGTCGCTGCGGTTGTGCCCCTGGAGGTAGACGCCGCTGCCTTCAAGTCCGTCCGGGAGCCGGCGATGGCCGGAGTCGAGATTGTAGATCGACTGGTCGTGGTTGACGGGCAGGTCTGCGAATCCGACAGTCCACCCCTCGATGTCATTCTCGAAGTTGAAGCTGAACTCGGCCGATGCGGTCTCCTGCGCCAGCGCGCCCGATGGCGGAATCAGCAAGCCGGCCGCGAGGACAACCGCGATCAGCCACGCCCACCGGGTCAGTTGCCCACGGCTCAGGCTTCGGTTTGCCCTTCGCGGCTGAGTCATTGGGCGGGGGCTTCCACGGGCAGGTCGGTGGTGACGATGGCGAAGACACCGCCGGCATCGCGTACCGGCACCGAGCGGGTTATCATCCAGATCTCGCCGCCTCCCTCATCGAAGTACGGGTCTGTCCAGACGCCCGCGTTGGCGGCCAGCGGCGCCGTAACCCAGTCCTGCGACTGGATGTTGTAGGATGAGACGGCAAGATCCAGGGTGACGTAGCCGTCTGCGGTGCGATAGACGTATGGGCTGGCGGTGACCATGCCGTCACTGTCCAGCAACGCCGCTGCGCTGCCGTAGAACGCAGGGTTGGCGTCCAGGTAGGCGCGCAGGCGCGCCTCGTATGCGGTGGCATCGGCTGGTCGCTCCGCCGCCAGCTCCACTGCGAGGGCGTCGAGGGCTGAAGCCACCTCGGACTTCATGGCTTCCTGGGTCGGCTCGCCGCTGCTGCATGCGAGGGTGGCTGCAAGCAGCAGCAAGAGGAGTGAAGTGAGCTTGGCAGCCAAGTGAGTCAACCGATGTCAACCTATGGATTCTTGATTCTGTCTAGGTGGTGGGCCATCCTGGATTCGAACCAGGGACCTCGGTCTTATCAGGACCGCGCTCTAACCACCTGAGCTAATGGCCCGTTGGAGCGGACAAGGCGCAGGCCGCCGCTCCGCACGGCTTCCCCGGCGCCGCGCTGCCTATCATAAGTGGGCGCAAAGCGCAGTGTCAAGAAAGCGGGTTGCCCGGTAGTGTAACGTGGAGTGTGTAAAAGGGAGAAAGGGCGTATCCTTCTGGGTGAAGCAAACCCACTGAGAGGAGGACACGCCCGTGGCACAGGTCAAAGACCTGACAGAACTGACAATAGAGGATAGGTGGTCCGCAGTCAAGGAAGAAGAGGATTGGTGGGACGAGATCAAACCTCGGACGTTAGCCGTGGTCAAGACTCTAATGGAAGAAGCGATGGAAGCTGAGTTGATAGAGCAACTCCACGCGGCCAAGTACCGGCGAACGGAAGTCAGGCGGGGCTACCGAAACGGGTACCGGTACCGGGGTCTGCTCACCGAGTTTGGCCCGATAGAGCGAATACGGATCCCTCGAGATAGGGACGGGCAGTATCGTCCGCGGGTGCTGCCCAGATACCAGCGTCGGCAGTCTCAGGTCAATCAGATGGTACGCAAGATGTTCTTGGCCGGGGTGAGCGCCCGGAGAGTGCGAGAGGTAGTCCAGCCATTGCTGGGTGAGGGGGTTAGCGCCCAGACTGTGTCCCGCATATGCCGTAGCCTGGACGCAGAGGTGCAGCGCTTCCACAGCAGGCAGCTCGACGACCGATACAGATACCTGCTCCTGGACGGGATCGTGCTCAAGGTCAAGGGCGCGGTCGAACTGAAGCGCCGGGTGGTTCTGTGCGCCTACGGCGTCACCCACGGCGGCGTCCGTGAGCTCATCGACTTCCGCCAGGCCTCATCGGAGAGTGAGGCCATGTGGACTGCCTTCCTGGACAGCCTCTACCAACGGGGACTCAAGGGAGACAGGCTCCAAATGGTCAGCACTGACGGGTGCGCCGGTCTGCACCGCGCCCTCGACATGGTCTACCCCTTCGTACCCAGGCAGCGCTGCTGGGCCCACAAGATGCGCAACGTGGCTGCCAAGCTGCCACGCAGGCATCAAGAAGCCTGCTTGGCCCAGGCCAAGACCATTTACCAGGCCCACACTCGCCGCGAGGCCGTTCTGCGCTTCCGCCAGTGGGCTGCTCGCTGGCGGAGCGCCTCACCCAACGCTGTCCGGTGCATTGAGGATGACCTGGAAGAACTCCTGCCCTTCCTGGAATGCCCTCAACCCCTCTGGAAGAAGGTGCGCACCACCAACGCCATCGAAAGGACCTTCAGAGAAGTGCGCCGGAGGACGCGACCCATGAGTTGCTTCCAGAACTCAGACAGCGTAGAAAGGATTATCTTCGGAGTCATCAGCCATCTCAACACCAACTGGAAGGTGAAGCCCCTCTCTCAATCTACACACAATACTTGACACTACCGGGTTGCCCGCGGCCGCTCGTTGGACTAGCATGAAGCCATCAGGCAGAGGGAGGCGCTACCGATGCGCGTCATGGTGATTGTCAAGGCCACGGAGCAAAGCGAGGCCGGCGTCATGCCCTCAACCGTCATTGCGGCCCATTCGGCTGCGCTCAGAGCCTGCCCCGTACCCCGATACGGGGGCAGGCTCAGCCGCAATCCGGGGGTGCTGCGTTGACCTGGACGGTGTAACAAGGCGGCAGTCGGTTGAGTGGACTCCCGCGTGCGCGGGAGTAGGGGGAGCTTGCGCCGCGATTCCACCAACCGCGCTGTCGTTGTATACTCCGTTTGGGTTCGCGGCGAAACCCGGCGAACCCGAAGAAGCAAGCCAACCTACCGAAAGGGTCGCTCTCCAACTCGCATGATTTCCGCCACAACCAACACCTGTTGCACTCCGTTCAAGGAGGTGGACGGCGTAACCGTCCTGCACGTAGACCTGCGCCCGGACGCGGGCAGAGAGGCGGAAGCCGCGGCGTGGCTGAGCGACGAGGAGCGCCTGCGCTGTAGCCGCTTCCTCTACGCCGGCCCCCGCCGCCGGTTCGCGCTGTGCCGCGCCACCCTCCGCGCCCTTCTCCGCGACCGGCTGGGCTGCGACAACGCGCGGCTCACCATCGGCGCGTTCGAGTTCGGCAAGCCGTTCGCGGCCTTGCGCGGGGAGATCGCGCCCGTCAGTTTCAACGTGAGCCACAGCGGCGCCCACGGCCTGATCGCCATTGCCCCGGACGGACGGCTTGGCGTGGACGTGGAGGAGCGCGTCGCACGCAAGGGCCTGGACGGACTGATGCAGGCCGCGCTTACCCCGGACGAGCGGGCGGAGCTCGCCGCCTCGGACGACGGGGTGAAGCTGCGCGGGTTCCTGCGGCTCTGGACGATCAAAGAAGCAGTCATCAAGGCCGTCGGCTTGGGAATCTCCATGAGCATGTCGGAGCTGGAGGTCCCGCCTGCGATGCGCCGCGGCGAATCCGGAGGCGTGTTCAGTCTGCGCCAGACGCCGGGGACAGCGTGGCGGCTGGAAGACCTGGGCACGGACGACTTCGCGGCGGCGGTGGCGCACGAAGTCGCTTCGGCGTAGCGTCCTGATACTGGCATGGGCGTGAGGAACGGTGTAATATCACAGTGAATCGTCCATTGAGGCAACACAGGAGATGACATCTACACCGGATGGGCTGTGGTCGGTGCCGCAGCCGCTATCCACGCACGAGGTGCGGCTGGAGGACGGCGCCGTGACAACCCTGAGGAGGCACGGCAACCCGGACGGCCCGCGCTTGGCGCTGAGCCACGGCAACGGCCTTGCCATAGACCTGTACTATCCCTTCTGGTCGCTGCTGGCGGACGACTTCGACCTGATACTCTATGACATGCGGAATCACGGCTGGAACGACGTCGGCCCGCTTGCCGGCCACAACGTGCCAACGCTGGTCAGCGACCACGACCGCATCGTCGAGGAGATAGACCGACACTACGGCGGCAAGCCAAAGATAGGCGTGTACCACTCCGTATCCGGCCTGATTTCGCTGCTCTCGCCCGCGATGGGCAGCGGGTACGCGGCCCTCTTGCTGCTGGATCCGCCGGTCTACAGGGCCGGAGACAGTCATAGCCATGAGGAGTTCGAGGCTGCGCTTTACCGCGCCGCCGCTTTGACCAGGCGCAGGACCGACAGGTTCAAGTCCAGGAGCGAGTTTGCGGAGTTCCTGCCGTTCACCCCCGCCTTCAGGAAAGTCCTGCCGGGCGTCTGCGAGCTTGTGGCGGAGACGATCCTCCGAGAGAGTGAGAACGGCGAGGGATTCGAACTTAGATGCCCACGCGAGTACGAGGCCAAGATCATGGACTACGCGAGGATTTTCGCCGTAGCCGTGGACTTTGGTTCGTTCCGGTGCCCGGTCAAGGTGCTGGGGGCCGATCCCACGCTGCCCCACTCCTATCTGCCCGCCATGGACCTCAGCGACGTGTACGGCGTGGACTACGACTTCCTGCCGGACGCTACGCACCTGCTTCAACTGGAGAGGCCCGAGGAGTGCGCGGCCGCCACGCGCGAGTTCATCCGACGCGTGACGGGAGGCTGAGGCGCGGCAGGTGCGGCTGGCGCTCACGCTATTCCAACTGCACGCCTGACTGTGCTATAGTCGAGGGCAGAGTCGGAGACACTTTCGGAGGCTGCGTACGACGCGTTTTGGGGAAGTGCGTAAGTACGGGGCCAGGTGAGGAAGACCGGATGAGCGGGCGCACAGGTTCGATTGTCTCGGAGCCAATAGCCATAGTAGGCATGGCGTGCCGCTTCCCCGGCTCGGACGGGCTGCAGGCGTACTGGACGCTGCTTGCAGAGGGCAGAAGCGCCGTAACGGAGGGCGAGCCGTCCTCCGGCGCGGGCCGCATCGGGCAGATATTCGCCGACTTCCAGCCGCAGAACCCGGCCAGCCGATTCGGCGCGTTCGTAGACGACATCGACAAGTTTGATCCCGCGTTCTTCCGCATCTCGCCGCTTGAGGCGCAGTATCTCGACCCGCAGCAACGGCTCATGCTGGAGGTGAGTTGGAGGGCGCTGGAGGACGCAGGCATTGACCCCGAATCGCTGCGCGGCAGCCGCACCGGCGTGTTCGGCGGAATCACCCACAGCGACTACCGGGAGCTACTCGGCGGCATAGGCAACCGCGGCGGCCCCGCGGCCAGCCTGTACGCCGCCACCGGCACCTCGCAGAACACCGCTATAGGCCGCGTGGCATACGTGCTCGGCCTGCACGGCCCGGCGATTTCTGTTGACACCGCCTGCTCCTCGTCGCTCGTGGCGGTGCACCAGGCGGCGACCGCGCTGCGCCAGGACGAGGCGGACGTCGCGCTTGCCGGGGGCGTGACCGCGATGCTCTCCGGCAACGTCATGGAGGCGCGAGCCGGCGCGGGTATGCTCTCCCCGGACGGCAGCTGCAAGACGTTCGACGCCGCGGCCAACGGATACGTGCGCGGCGAAGGCTGCGGCCTCCTGGTGCTCAAGCGGCTCAGCGACGCCGAGGCGGACGGCGACCGCATCTGGGGCGTGATTCGCGGCTCCGCGCTCAACCAGGACGGCGCGAGCCAGGGCCTCACGGTGCCGAACGGCGAGGCGCAGTCATCCGTCATCAGGGAGGCGCTGCGCCGCGCCGGCGTTACGGCGGCTCAGATCGACTACGTGGAGACTCACGGAACCGGCACGCCGGTTGGAGATCCGCTTGAGCTTCAGGCCATCGCATCGGTGTTCGGGGCGGAACGGCAGGACGGCAGCCCGCTCTACATCGGCTCGGTCAAGACCAACTTCGGGCACCTGGAGTCGGCCGCAGGCGCCGCCTCGATCATCAAGGTCATTCTGGCGATGCACCAGGGCATGATTCCCAAGCACCTCAACTTCCGCAACCCGTCTCCTGCAATCGACTGGGACAGCCTGCCCATACGCGTGGCAGACGGTTCCACGGCGTGGCCCGAACCGAACGGCCGCCCCCGACTGGCAGGCGTGAGCGGTTACGGCTGGTCAGGCACCAACGCGCACATCATCGTCGAGAGCTACGGCGCGCCCGCCGACACATCGACCGACGCCAGCCGCCTGCGGCTTCCGTCCGGCTCGCCTCACCGCGTGGCGGTCACGGCCGCGGACGACACTGACGGCGCGGCCACCGAAGACGAAACGGCGGCCCGCCCCGCAAGGCTGCTGCCGCTGTCCGGCAAGTCAGAGTCGGCGCTGCAAGAACTGGCCGGACGCTACCTCGCCTGGCTGGATGAGCGCGATACGCAGGCGGGGAGCGCGGACGCGGCGGGAGACGCGCCGCTCGCGGACATGGCATGGACTGCGGGAGTCGGGCGGAGCCACTTCTCGCACCGGGCGGGTGTTGTGTTCAGGGACGCGCAGTCGCTCAGGGACGGACTGGAAGCCATCGCGGAGGGCGGCAAGGGAGCTGCACGCGAGCGGCCGTCCAGGATCGCTTTCGTCTACACGGGCCAGGGCAGCCAGTGGGTCGGCATGGGCAGGACGCTCTACGAGACGGAGCCGGTCTTCCGCGCCGCGCTTAACAGGTGCGAGCGCATCGTGCGGGAGGAGCGCGGCAAGTCGCTGCTGGACGTGATGTTCGGCAACCCCGGCGCGGAAGGCGATCTGAACGACACGTACTGGACTCAGCCCGCCATCTACGCGCTGGAGTGCGCGCTCACCGCTCTGTGGGACAGCGTGGGCGTGCGGCCGGACGTGGTGATCGGGCACAGCCTTGGCGAGCTTGCCGCAGCGCAGGCCGCCGGCGTGTTCGGGCCGGAGGACGGCCTGCGTTTCGTGATGAGGCGCGGAGCGGCCCTTGGCTCGGTGCCGGAGGCGGGTTCGATGTCGGCGGTGTTCGCGGCCCCGGCGCGCGTCCAGGAGGCGATCGACGCGTACAACGCCTCGTCAAACTGCGCGGACGTGAACATATCCGTGGACAACGGCGTTCACCAGGTTATAAGCGGCCCCACCGCGGCGGTGCAGGCCATTGGAGAACGCTTCGAGTCTGAGGAGGTCCGGGTAAGACCGCTGAACACCGCCCAGGCGTTCCACAGCGTACTGGTGGAGCCTGCGCTGGAACCCCTGGGACTTGCATACGATAGCGTTGCCGTATCGCTGCCGTCCGTGGCGTTGGTCAGCAACGTGACGGGCCGCGCGCTGGAGCAGGGCGAGACGCTGGACGCCGACTACTGGCGCAGCCATGCGCGCAGCGCCGTGCAGTTCCGCCGCGGCGTTGGCACGCTGGCGGAGCTAGGCGTTGACCTGACGATAGAGGTTGGGCCGAACGCGATCCTCGGGCCGCTGGTGGGGCTGGTGTGGCCCGGCCCCGTCGACCTGCCGCAGCCGCCCGCCGTTCCGGCGACGCTCCAGAGCATGACGCGCCCCCGCAAC
This sequence comes from Dehalococcoidia bacterium, assembly GCA_963555975.3. Taxonomy (GTDB): domain Bacteria; phylum Chloroflexota; class Dehalococcoidia; order Lucifugimonadales; family UBA2985; genus JAPPHY01. The sequence continues at coordinate 2,146,778 of OY821663.2, read as the reverse complement.
GATGACGCCGCCGCGGTGTCCGAGGACTCGTTCCTTCGGGCGGTGGCCGCCGGGTACGAGGCGGGCCTTGCGGTCTCGTTCGGCGGGCTGTTCGCAGGTGAGGCGCGGCGCAGGATAGACCTGCCGGGGTATCCGTTCCAGCGCGAACGCTACTGGGTGGACGAGAAGCGGCGCAGCCGCGCCGCGGACGGCCATCCGCTCCTTGGAGCCAGGCACGAGTCGCCCCGCGGTGAGGTGTCGTTCGAGTCCGAGATGTCGCCCTCAGATCCGGCGTGGCTCGCCGACCACCGCGTCTACGAGCGAGTGATCATGCCCGGCGCGCTGTACGGAGCGATGGCGGCGGCCGTTGCGCTGAACGAGGGCGCGGCCGCGGTCGAGGTTGAAGACCTGCAATTGCAGACCGCGATGGTCTTCGCCCAGGCCAACGAGGATGGCGATGGAGCGCGAGCCGGTAGGCGCATACAGGCTGTGCTGAACAGCGCGGAGACGGGCGGCGGCAGGCCGCGCAAGCTGGAGATCTTCAGCCGGGGCGACGGCGAGGGCGGCTGGACGCTTCACGCAGAGGCGGGCGTGTCCCTGAGCGCCGCAGCACGCGGCGCGGCGAGCCGCATCGACGTTGAAGCCGTCAAGGCCGGACTGACACCGCAGGACGTGCCCGGCTTCTACCGCGCACGTATCGAGTCCAACATCGGACTGGGCCCGTCGTTCCGCACGCTCCAGGCGCTCTGGGCCGGCGGCGGCGAGGCCGTGGGCGAGATCGCGCTGCCGGAGGCCGTCGACAAGGGCGGCGTGGACTTGCACCCGCTCCTGCTGGACGGATGCTTCCAGGCGTTCTCCGCGGCGTGGCGTTCCACCGGCGCGGAGGACGGCGAGACGTACCTGCCGTTCGGGTGGGAACGGATGTGGCTGTCGGACGGCCTGCCGGAGCGGCTGGTGTGCCGCGTCCTGCTGCGAGACCGGGCGGGCGAGGGCGCGGAGACCAGGGAGACGCTGGTCGGCGACCTGTCGATCTTGACACCGGACGGCGTCGAGATAGGCGGAATCACCGGGTATGCGGTGAAGCGCGCCACACGCGCCGCCCTGCTATCGGCAACTGAGGGCATACAGGATCTGCTGTACGAGATAGTCTGGCGGGACTCGCCGCTGGAGGGCGGCTTGAAGCCCGCGGACTTCCTGTCCGGCCCCGCGAGCGTCGCGGCGGCCGCGCAGCCCTTCACGCGCTACCTATCCGACGAGGGCGTGGGCGCGGAGGAACGCGCCGGCCTGCTGAACGACTTGGAACGGCTGTCGTGGACGTACGCGCTTGCTGCGCCGGAGCGGCTGGGCTGGACTCGCAACGAGGGCGATACGGTTGCGCCGGAGGCCCTGCGGCAGCAGCTTGGCGTTCTGGACGAGCACAGGCGGCTGTTCCGCAGGCTGTTCGAGCTGCTAGCACGGGCCGGGGTTGTGGATGAGGCGGGCGATGAGTTCGTGGTAAGGGTTGGCTCAGGCGGCCGCCTGCCCGATGTCATGCCGCCCGACGCAGAGGAGTTCGCGGAGTGGATGGCCGCGCGATACCTGCACGGCTCCAACGAGGTCGGACTGTTCAGGCGGAGCGCGGCGGCCCTGCCGGACGCGCTGACCGGCAAGGCAGACCCGCTCACGCTGCTGTTCAGCAGCGGCGAACCCACCGCGGCTGACCTGTACCTTAAGGCGCCCGTGGCCCGCGCAGCCAACCGTATGCTGGGTGACGCAATCGCCGCGCTGCTTACCGCTCTCCCCGCGGGTCGCAGTCTGCGCGTGCTGGAGGTGGGGGCAGGCACCGGCTCCGCCACCGCCTCAGTCCTGCCGGAGCTTCCGCCCGGTCGGTTCGAGTACGTGTACACCGACATCTCCGCGGGCTTCTTTTCGGAGGCGGAGTCACGCTTTGGAGGCAATGAGAACTCGATCCAGTACCGCGTTCTGGACATCGAGAAGGATCCGATTGAGCAGGGCTACACGCCTCACGGCTACGACCTGCTGATTGCGTCCAACGTGCTGCACGCAACGCGCTACCTGAGTGAGACGCTTGGGCATTGCCGGCAGCTTCTCGCGCCGTCCGGCCAGCTTGTGATGCTGGAGAACCTGCGCGGCCAGGGATGGCTAGACCTGACGTTCGGGCAGTTGGACGGCTGGTGGCGGTTCGCCGACGACTACCGCCCTCACCACGCCCTCGCCAGCCCGGACGTGTGGCGGCAGGCGTTCGCGGACGCGGGATTCGGCGAGACGGGCGTGCTGGGCCCGGACGAGTCGGACGCCGCGGCCCGGCCTGACCGCGGGGTGATTCTGGCACGCGGCCCCGTCAAGGTGCAGGAGGCCGCCGGCGTCTGGCTGCTGGCAGCCGACGAGGCCGGAGCGGCCGACGACCTTGCGCGTGAGTTGGCGGGGCGCAACCAGACGGTAGTGCTTGCTGGTTCGGGCGCGAGCGCGAGCGGCGAGCCGTCCGCGGAGGAAGCGGCCGTGGTCAGGCGGCCCGTCGCAATCGAGGATCGCGAGTCCTGGCGGGCCCTGCTGGAGTCGCTGCCGGACGGCGCGCCGTTGAGGGGCGTGGTGCACCTGGCCGGGCTGAGCGGCCGCGGAGAGGATGCCACAACCGCGGAGCTTGCCGAGGACGCGCAGAGGATCGGCGGGAGCGCGCTCGCGCTGGCGCAGGCCATCGCCGATGCCGACGTCACGCCGGAGTTGGGCGTGTGGTTCGTAACGCGCGGCGGGCAGGTTGTGGAGCGCGAGCGCAAGGGCGAGCTGGCCGGAGCGCTGCTGTGGGGACTCGGCAGAGTGGTGGCGCGTGAGGCGCCGCACCTCCGGCCAAGGATGATAGACCTGGATCCGGAGCGGGAAGCGCCTGCGTCCGCGCTGGCAAACGAGCTGATGTACCCGGACTCCGAGACGCACGTCGCCCATCGGCTGGGCGGCCGCCGCGTGGCGCGCCTCGTGCGCGCAGACGCCGCCGCGGAGCGCCTGTCGCTTCCCACCGACGCGCCCTGGATGCTGCAACACGATGCGGGCGGCTCGCTGGACGGGCTGCACGCGCTCGACCTGCGGCCGCGCTCGCTGGGGCCGCGTGAGGTTCGCATTGCGCCTGAGGCTGCGGGGCTGAACTTCTCGGACGTGCTGCTCGCGCTTGGCCTCATGCCGCCGGACTCGCTACTGGGCGATGAGCTTTGCGGCCGCGTAGTCGAGGTGGGCGCGGAGGTCTCCCGCGTGTCGGTCGGCGACCGCGTGGTTGCGCTGGGATTCGGCACGCTGGCCTCGGAAGCCGTGATCACGGAGGAGATGGTGGTGGCCGCGCCACCGGGCGTCCCCACGACTGCGCTCGCCACCATGCCCACGGTGTTCGTGACGGCCGAGCTGTCGTTTGGGCTGGCGGGCCTCAAGGCGGGCGAGCTAGCGCTCATACACGCGGGCTCCGGCGGCGTGGGACTCGCCGCGATCCAGATGGCCCATGCCGCGGGCGCGGAGGTGTTCGCCACGGCCAGCGCGCCCAAGCAGGCGTTCCTGCGTTCGTTGGGCATCCGGCACGTGTTCGACAGCCGCAGCACCGCGTTCGGCGAACGGATACTCGCGGCCACCGGCGGCGAGGGCGTTCACGTGGTCGTGAACAGCCTCACGGGCGAGGGCTTCATCGAGGCGAGCCTGTCCTGCCTGGCCAGGGGCGGCCGGTTCGTGGAGCTTGGCAGGCGCGACATACTCAGCCGGGAGGAGATTGCCGCGGCGCGCCCGGACGTGGCATACCACGTCATAGAGGTCGACAGGATGAAGAAGCAGGAGCCGGGCCGCCTCGGCGAGGCGCTCACGTCGGTCATGGAGCGCGTGGCGGCGGGCGAACTTCGGCCCATCCTGCACAGCAGATGGTCAATGAGCGAGCCGGGCGCGGCGTTCAAGTTCATGCAGGCCGCGCGGCACATCGGCAAGCTGGTGTTCGCCAAGTCCGCGCTCCAGACGGGGCGGCTGCGGGATGACGGCACGTATCTCATCACGGGCGGACTCGGCGGCCTTGGGTGCGCGCTTGCTGAACGACTGGCCGACCTGGGCGCGGGCGCAATCGTGCTGAACGGCCGCAGAGACCCCGACCCGGAGGCGGTGGAGGCGATAGCCGCCCTGCGAGAGCGCGGCGTGAGGGTGGAGGTGGAGTTGGCGGATGTGACCGACTCCGCAGCCGTGGACGCAATGCTGGCGCGAATGGACAACTCGCTGCCGCCGCTTGCGGGCGTGATTCACTGCGTGGGCGTGTTGTCGGACGCCGCGCTCACCAACCAGACGTGGGACGGCTTCCGGCTCGTGGCGTGGCCCAAGGTCATCGGCGCGTGGCATCTGCACAGGGCAACCATGAACCGAGACCTGGACATGTTCGTGCTGTTCTCCAGCGCGGCGGGAATCATGGGCAACCCCGGTCAGGCCAACCACGCCGCCGCCAACGTGTTCCTCGACCAGCTTGCGGCGCATCGCCGCGCCATTGGGCTGCCGGGGCAGGCGATTGCGTGGGGCGCGTGGTCGGACATCGGCGAGGCGGCGGAGCAGCGCGGCCGGATCGAGGAGCGGCTGGGCGCAGGCGGCACGGGCTGGTTCACGCCGCGGCAGGGCCTCGAGGCATTCGAGCGGCTGACGCTTCAGGACGTGACGGGCTGCATGGTGGCTGCGGTGGACTGGCAGAGGTACGCGGAGGGGCAGGCGGAGAACCCGCCGTTCATCGAAGAGTTGCTGTCGGTGTCGGATGGCGCGGCCGCGGAGGCGGGCGAAGCGGCGGAAGACCTGCTCTCCCAGCTTGGCGCGCCCACGCCCATCGACACGCAAGGCGTGCTGTCGGCGTTCCTCCAGCGAGAGCTACAGGCGGTGATGAGGCTGCCGAGCGCGCCGGCTCAGTCGATCGGGTTCTTTGAGTTGGGGATGGACTCGCTGATGGCGGTGGAGTTCAGGAACCGGCTCAACCGCGCATTCGCGGGCGAGTACACTGTCTCCAACACCGCCGTGTTCGACCACCCGGACATAGCCGCGCTGTCGCAGCACCTGTCTGAGGAGCTGGCGGGCGCGGGAGTCGGGCGGCAGGCGGCGCCCGCGCCTGCGGCGGCCGCATCGCCCGCGAAACCCGCCGCCGCGGATGCTGCGAACGACGGCATTGCGATAGTCGGCATGGCCTGCCGCTTGCCACAGGCCGCGAACCTCGCCGAGTATTGGCGGATGCTGGACGCAGGCGTAGATGCCGTGACCGACGGCCGCCCGAACGCGGAGCTGATGAATGGCCTGAGACTGCCCGGCGCGTTCATCGACGGCGTAGAGTGGTTCGACTCCCGCTTCTTCCGCATCGCGCCCGTGGAGGCGCGCATCATGGATCCGCAGCAACGCCTGCTGCTGGAGACGTCGTGGGAGGCGCTGGAGGACGCGGGGATTGCGCCGGACTCTCTGCGAGGCAGCCGCACGGGGGTGTTCGTGGGCGTGACCGGAAGCGAGTATCGAGACCTCATGGAGGCCGCGGGCAAGGCGGGCAGCTACCTGGGCACAACGCCAAGCGTCACGGTCGGCCGCGTGGCGTTCGCGCTTGGCGTGGAAGGCCCGGCTCTGCCCGTGGACATGGCGTGCGCATCGTCCCTCGCGGCGATACATCAGGCGGCGGTCAGTCTGCGCAGGGGCGAGGTCAACGTGGCCCTCGCCGGCGGCGTCCACCTGGTTCTGTCGCAGGCGGTCACCGACTTCATGACAGAGGTGGGTATGCTGTCGAGGTCTGGGCGCAGCAGACCGTTCGGCGCGTCTGCGGACGGATACGTGCGCGGCGAGGGCTGCGGCGTCATCGTGCTGAAGCGGCTGAGCGACGCCGAGGCGGACGGCGACCGCATCTGGGGCGTGATTCGAGGCTCCGCCGTGAACCAGAGCGGCGCAAGCGCGGGCCTGACGGTGCCGAACGGCTCCGCGCAGGAACGCGTGATGGAGGAGGCGCTTGCGGAGGCCAACCTGTCAGGCGCGGACGTGGACTACCTGGAGGCCCACGCGGTCGGCTCAGTGATGGGTGACGCAATCGAGATGCGGGCCGTGGGCGCGGTGTACGGCCGCGGGCGGGAGAGCGGCGATCCGCTTATCGTCGGCACGGTCAAGTCCAACATGGGACACCTGGAGGCGGCCGCGGGAATCGCCGGAGTTGTGAAGGCTGCGCTGGCAATCCAGCACGGCACGATCCCGCGGCACCTGCACTTCGACGACCCGAACCCGGAGATTGACTGGGACGGGCTGCCCGTGCGCATCGCCGCCGAACCGGTGACGTGGCCTGCCAGGCCGTCCGCTCCGCCGCGCGCCGCGGTGAGCGCGTTCGGCATATCGGGCGCCAACGCACACGTGGTGCTGGAGGGCTACGGCCTCACGGCGGGCGCAACCGAGTCCGGCGACGGCGTACGGGTTGCGGCAGGCGCGCCCACGCCGGTTCCCGCGCCGGCGCAGGAAGCCGCCCAGCCGTCCGCGGAGTCGAGCGAGCGCGTTACGCGGCTCCTGCCGCTCTCCGGCAAGACGCCGGGCGCGCTCAGAGACCTGGCCGCGCGGTATCAGGCGTGGCTGGATGAGCGCTCGGAGGCGCTGAGTGACGGCGCAGGTTCGGCGGCCGTGCTTGCGGACATGGCATGGACGGCGTCCGTCGGCCGCAGCCACTTCCCGCACCGCCGCGCCGTGCTGTTCCGTGACATCCAGTCGCTGCGCGATGGGCTGTCGTCCATCGCGGAGGCAGACGTAGACGACGACGCTCCTCCACTGGAGCCCGCGTCGGTCGACAGCTCGGAGGACAATCCGGTCGGCTCCGTGGAGGCTGCCGCGCAGGCGTATGAGGCGGGACTTGACATTTCATTCCGCGGGTTGTTCACTGGAGAGGAGCGACGGCGCATCTCGCTGCCAACCTACCCCTTCCAGCGCAGGCGGCACTGGATCTGATCCGGCACGAGAAGGGAGTCGGCTATCGAACTGGAACCTTGCCCCGCATGACCGCGGACACACGAACGGCATCAAGCGAACACATTCGACAGGAGGAATTGCATCATGGCGACTACCGAGGAGCGACTGAGAAGGCTGATTAGCGAGAACCTGGAGGTGGGCGGCCAACCGCTGAGCGCGGACCTGGACCTGAACTCGAGTCTGATGGAAGCGGGCGTGACATCCATGGAACTGGTCGCGTTTGCGCGGGTGATCCAGGAGGAGTTCCAGATCAAGTTCGAGCCGGAGCAGTGCGAGATGCAGAACCTGGCCCAGGTAATCGAGTTCCTGGACTCCCAGTCCGGCTGAGACCGGATCCGCCGCTGCACAACATCGGGCGCGGTTGCGAGCTCCGTTCGTGCTGAGCTTGTCGCAGCATGAACGGGGCGATGCGTCGCGCCGCTTTGCGCCCGCCGCCCCGCCCGCTTTACCGTCATTCCTGCGGAAGCAGGAATCTATCACCCGGCGGGGCGGCGGGCCGCACAGCGTATCTCAATCGGGCGGTTCACGAACCGCCCCTACGGTCGCCGGGGCTTACGCCCCCGCTCATGGTGAGCCAATCGAACCAGAGCGGGGGGCCGCAATCGTCGTTCATCCGCCCGCCCTTTGACATGCTCAGGCGTCGCGTTGTCGCCTCAAACCTGCGAAGCGACCCTCTCCGCGCATTGGCTTTTGACATGCGGGCTTTGGGAAACTAAAGTGAGGGGGCAACTGCAAGGAGACTGCCATGATGGAACGATCGAGACCCCTTCGGCCGCCACGTTTCGCCGGCTACAGCACCCGGAAGCAGGGGGTATGTTGAACTCACGATTGAAGTGGCCCAACCAGGTATTCTACGGCTGGTGGCTGGTGGGTCTCACCGTCATTACCCTCACGTCCATCATCACGCCAATCTTTCAGGGGCTGGGCTTCTTCTTTGTCGCCCTGGAGCGAAACTTCGGGTGGAGCCGCGCCGTCCTTTCGGTTCCATTCTCGCTGAGCCGCGTAGAGGGCGCGATTCTGGGCCCCATCGAGGGGTATCTCACCGACCGCCTTGGAAGCCGCCGCATGATCATTCTTGGACTTGGAATACTCGGCGCCGGCTTCATTGGCTTCAGCATGGTTCAAGGGGTTCTGGGCTACTACATCACGTTTCTGGTGATCTTCGCAGGCGCGGGATTCGGCGGCTTCTTTCCCCTAATCGCGGCCATAAACAACTGGTTCCACAGGCACCGCACCAAGGCGATGGCCATAGGCATGTTGGGCATCAACCTGGGAGCTCTGCTTGCGCCGTTGGTGGGGAGGGCCATGGACGTGTACGGCTGGAGGGCTCTCGCGCTGATGCTTGGCATAGGCGTGTGGCTGGCCGCGATCCCCATTGCCGCCCTGGTGCGCGACCGTCCCGAGGACTACGGCCAGCTTCCCGACGGAGACTCCGCCGCCAGGGCAGTCGAGAGCCGGGCAAGGGCCGAACAGGACGCGGAGGTGGACTTCACGGTGGGGGAGGCTGTGAGGACAATGGCCTTCTGGGGAATTACGGCGGCTCACGGGTTCTCTGCGATTGCGTCCGTGACCATAGCCGTACACATCGTTCCCGCCATGACCGACATTGGCATGTCGCTGCCGCAGGCGGGGACTGTCGTCCTCACGTATGGAGTCGCAGGCGCCATCAGCCAGGTTGCAGCGGGCTTCCTGGGCGACCGTCTGCCGAAGCAGCCGTTGATCTTCGTTTCCGCGACCATTCAGGGACTGGGAATGGTGGTCGCAGCGACCATCTCGACGTTCTCCGGCGCCTACCTCTTCGCTGTTCTGTATGGCATAGGCCTTGGCGCACGCGTCCCGCTGCTCACCGCGATACGAGGGGACTTCTTCGGCAGAAGAAACTTCGCAACCATCCTGGGCGTCTCACAGGTCCCAATGAACTTTGCGATGGTGGGCGCTCCAATCGCGGCGGGCTATCTGTTCGACACCCTGGGGAGCTATTCCGTGGCGTTCATGGGATTGGCGATCTTCAACTTCCTTGGCGCCGGCATGATCCTTGTGTCTCGAAAGCCGAAGCTGCCTGAGCGTCAGGCGAGGCGATTCTAGCCGGACGATCGCGATGCGCCCGCAAGGGCGCTGCGACCGTGGGACGCTCAGCGCATCGCGGACGGCGTTCCAGCGCTGCGGCGCTGAGCAACCACACTTGGCGTCTGCGAGTGTCAAGGAGGGGCTGAACTCCCTTCGCCCGCGCCTCCCGCTTGATGCGTCTCTGCTACGGGCGCCTCACCGTCACCCTCGGACGGCCGCCGCGGGTGGAACGGTGGAGCTGGGGGGAGTCGAACCCCCGACCTCCTCAATGCCATTGAGGCGCTCTCCCGACTGAGCCACAGCCCCACGCGTCCTCAATATACCAGAGGCCACGCACAGGCGCAACCGCGGCATGATCCCTCCGCCCGCCCTTCGACAGGCTAAGAGCCTGCCCCTGCGAAAGCAGGCGTGATCGGATTTGAGTCCGTTCGTGCTGAGCTTGCCGAAGCTGGATCTCCTGCTGGCGTGCGCCTCCCGATGGGCGTATACTTGCGCGAGTGTTGCCCGCGCCGCGCCCGGCAGGGGCGGCCGCCTGGATATCGCGGAGGTAGTCATCAGCGCCGACGGCGCCCAGCCTGAGATTGACGAGAGCCGCCATGCGCCGCGGCTGGGGCCGCTGCGCGCCTTCTCCTACGCCCAATTCCGAATCTTCTGGGCCGCCTCGCTGGTCTCCATCACCTCCTTCTTCATGACCATGATCGCGCGCGGCTGGCTGGTGCTGGACCTGACCGACTCCTCGTTCATGGTCACGGCCGTCAACGCAATCGGCATGGCGCCCATGCTCGCCTTCTCCGTGTTCGGCGGCGCCATTGCCGACAGGGCGAACCGTAAGGTCGTGCTCATCGTCAGCGACGTGTTCAACTTCGTCATCGTGCTGGCGCTGGCGATTCTCATACTCGCCGACGTGGTCGAGGTGTGGCACGTGTTCGCGCTCACCGCGCTGCACGGCGTGGGGTTCTCGCTGGGGATGCCGGCGAGGGCGGCGTCGGTCGGCAACCTGGTGAGCCGGCAAGACTTGGCGAGCGGCGTCGCTCTCTTCACCACGATATTCAGCTCGGCGCAGCTTGTGGGGCCTGCGTTGGCCGGCTACCTGCTGGCCGCCTTCGGCATGGGGTTTCCGTTCGCGGTGGCCTGCGTGGTGCTGGCGCCCGCGCTGGGGCTGCTTCTCATGCTGCGGCTGCCCAGGCCGGAAAGACCGGAGGACGGGCACGTGCAGCAGGCATCGGTGTTCGGCAGCATAGCGCAAGGGATGGGCTACGTGCGGCGCAGCAGCGTGCTCATCGGGCTGATGCTGATGGGCACGGTCACCACCGTGTTCGCCATGCCGTACCAGACGCTGCTGCCGGTGTTCGCACGCGACATTCTGGACGTGGGCGAGAGCGGCCTGGGCTGGCTGGGCGCGATGGGCGGCGCGGGAGCGATTGCAGGCTCGATCTCCGTGGCGGCGTTCAGCAGCCCCCGGCAAATGAAGCTGCTCATGCTGGCGGGCGGCGTGTTCCTGGGCATATTCCTGGCGCTGTTCGCCGTGTCCAAGATCTACCTGCTGTCGCTGGCGTTGGCGCTGATTGTGGGCTACCTGTTCCAGATATTCATGACCAGCAACTTTACCCTTGTTCAGGTGATCTCGCCCGACCACATCAGGGGGCGAGTGCTGAGCATACGCATGATTGCGGTGGGAATCGGCCCGGCGGGCATGGTGATGCTTGGCGCGGCCGCCGAGCGGTGGGGCGCGGACACGGCAACGGCGACGATGGGGCTGATCTCGACCGGGCTGTTGCTTGTGATACTGCTTGCGGCATCGTCGGTGCGGCGCGTGGAGCGCGAGATTGCGGGCGCGGCAGAGAGCGCGAATCAGCCCGCGGCTGCCGCGGATGCGGGGGAGTCGCGCGGGGCGGCGGCTGAGGCCTGAGCGGTGCGGCCGCTAGGGGGCGACCACATGTCCCTTCCCCCGTCTGCGGGGGAAGGTTAGGATGGGGGGAATAAAGCAATCCACCAGCGCTTCACCCCCATCTCAATCTTCCCCCTCAAGGGGGAAGAGGTTCTTGGCAGCCGCCGCTGGCGATGGTGAGCCGCGCGGGGCGGCGTCTCCGCGCTGAGGCGCCCCCCTACCCCGCGTACGTCTTGCGGTAGAGCGGGTCGTAAAAGACGGCAGTGAACCCGCACGACTCGTACAGGCGCATGGCAGGCGCGTTTAGCGGGTGAGTGCTCACCACCGCGGCCTCCGCGCCCAGCGAGCGCAGCCGCCGCATCCCCTCCAGCATGGCAGCGCGGGTGAGGCCGCGTTTCCGGTAGTCCGGGTGGCAGCCCACCGGCTCGAACTCGCCGACGCGGTTGTCCTCGTCCAGCCAGCAGGTGCAGCACGCCGCGACATCTCCGTTCGCGGCCGCCACCACAATGTCAAGCTCGCGGCGGTAACCCTCCAGCCGCATGACGTTGGCGTAGACCCGTGTGCGCAGTGCGATCATGGCGTCGTCCGCCTGCGGCGCCCTGCGCCCAGCCGGGCGGCCCGGCATGTCGAAGTCCAGGTTGGCGAACGCCTCGCGCTGCGCCATCGTGCGCGCGGTGGCCTCGTGCTCGCCTGCCACTTCCCGCACCACGAACCCATCCGGCGGCGCGCTCGGCGGCAGCGAGTCCAGCGAGCGCCAGTAGTGCGACGTTCCCTGAACGCTGTCGTCTAGGCGGAAGCCCCGCGCCTCTAGCAGCCCCTGCCAGTGGGGGTTGCCGTAGCCGCCGGTCTCCAGCGTGGACGCGCCGCCGCGGGGGGCGGCCTCCCGCCGGTGACGCTCCTCCAGCCACGCCAGCATATCCTCCTCAACGCCGCGCTCGCGGTCGTCGGGGTGTACGAGCACGTCGCCGGAGCCGGGGCCGTCCAGCAGCGCGAACCCCACCGGCGCGCCGTCTGCGCCAGTCCACAACCGGATCGAGGGGTTTGGCTGGTCGGGCGTCTCCTCGCGGCCGTGGCCCAGCAGCCACCACACGTCTCCCACGTGGAAGCGGTTGCGCGGCCAATCGTGCTTCCACGCCGCGGACACCAGGCGCAGCATGGCGTGCAGGTCAGGCAGGCCGGCGTAGTCGTGTGAGTCGAACATGGCTATTGCCTCCGCGCTAGTTGTAGTGGTTCATTGCCCACTCCAGGCCGTGGGCGATTACGTCCAGGGCGGCGTCCTGGGCCGTGGACAGGGCGTCGCGAAGGGCGGGCCGTTCCGCCCGCGTGAAGTCGCCGAGCACGTGCTCCACGCCGCCGGAGTCCGGCAGTGGGCGGCCGATGCCGATTCGCATACGCGGCACTTCCCGGCTGCCAAGCGCGTCGATGATCGACTGCATACCGCGATGGCCGCCTGCGCTTCCGGCCGCGCGGATTCTAAGCCTTCCCATCGGCAGGTCCATGTCGTCGTAGATGATGAGCACGTCTTGCAGGGCCAGGCCGAACCGCGTCCTCAGGTAGGCCAGGGCGTCGCCGCTGCGGTTCATGTAGGTGCGCGGCTTGGCGAGCACAAGGGCGCCGCCCTCAACCTCTCCCTGCCCCAGCATGACGCCTTTGCGCCGCTGCGTGAAGGGGATGCCTGCGCGGCTGCTCAGCCCGTCTACGCACAGGAAGCCGACGTTGTGCCGGGAGCGTTCGTAGGAGCGGCCGGGGTTGCCCAGCCCAACGATGAGCCTCATGGCGCGGCGGCCCCGGTGTATGTGGAGTTGGCGCGCATGACGGGTCAGGCCTTGCTTATCAGTGCCAGAAACTTCTCCTCGTCAAGGAGCGCGGTGCCCAGCTTCCTTGCCTGCTCCAGCTTGGAGCCTGCGTCCTCGCCCGCCACCAGGTACGCCGTCTTGCGGCTGACGCTGCCGCCCACGGAGCCGCCCAGCTCCTTGATGCGCGCCTCCGCCTGCGACCGCGTCATGCTGTCCAGCCGCCCGGTGACCACGAACTGCACGCCCGCAAGCGGCCGCTCGACAGGCTCCCGCGGCGAATCGTCGACGAGCTTCACGCCTGCGCGTTGCAGGTTGCGCAGTATCTGCCGGTTGGCCTCAATCCGAAAGTGGCTGGCGATGCTCTCCGCGATTCTCGGCCCCACGCCGTCAATCTCCGAAAGCTGCTGCTCCGTGGCGCGGGACAGCGTCCACAGGTTGCGGTAGCGCCCCACCAGCGTCTCCGCCATCTCCGACCCCACGTGCGTTATGCCCAGCGCGAACAGCACGCGGGAGATTGGGCGTTCCTTGCTGCGCTCGATTGCGGCCATGACGTTGTCCGCGCTCTTGTCGGCCATGCGCTCAAGCTTCACCAGGTCTTCCTTCGTGATGGCGTACACGTCTGCGATGCTGCGAACCAGGCCAGCGTCCAGCAGGGAACGGCAAAGCATCTCGCCCATGCCCTCCACGTCCATTGCGCCGCGGGACACGAAGTGCTTGAGCAGCTCGAAAAGCTGGGCAGGGCAGGCGGCGTTGGGGCAGCGCGTCATGGCCTCGCCTTCCACGCGTACCACCGGCGTTTCGCAATCGGGGCACAGGGCCGGCATCGAGAACTCGCGCTCCTCGCCGGTGCGCCGCTCAGCGACGGGGCCGACCACCTGCGGGATAACCTCCCCTGCGCGCTCCACCACCACCCAGTCGCCGATGCGAATGTCCTTGCGCCGGATGTCGTCCTCGTTGTGGAGCGTAGCCAGCTTCACCATTGCGCCGTTCACGTCAACCGGATCCAGCACGGCGTAGGGGTTCAGGCTGCCCGTGCGCCCGACGTTGACGCGAATGTCCAGCAGGCGTGTCACCACCTGAGTTGCGGGGAACTTGTACGCCGTGGCCCATCGCGGCTCACGGCCCACGAAACCGAGCGCGTCCTGGTATCGAAGGCTGTTCACCTTCACCACCACGCCGTCGGCTGCGTAGTCCAGCCCCCCGATGCCGTCCAGCCATCGCCGGTAGTAGTCCTCTACCTCCTCGATGGCGCGGCAGACGGCGTTGTGCTCGCTGACCCGGAAGCCCAGCGACTCCAGCAGTTTCAGCGTGTCCCAGTGGTTGTCCGGCATGTCTGCGCCCTCTGCGTAGCCCAGGCTGTAGACGAATATGTCCAGCGGCCGCTGAGCCGTTATGCGGGAGTCAAGCTGGCGCAGCGATCCGGCGGCGGTGTTGCGCGGGTTGGCGTAGGTGGGCAGTCCCTGGGCGGCCCGTTCCTCGTTGAGCCTGTCGAAGTGGGAGCGCGGGAAGTACACCTCGCCGCGCACCTCGAACAGGCGGGGCGCCGTTTCGGGCACGGAGAGCGGTATGGAGCGGATGGTGCGCAGGTTGCGCGTGACATCCTCGCCGCGGTAGCCGTCCCCGCGGGTTGCGCCGTGAACGAGCACGCCGTCCCGGTAGGTGAGCGCAACGGCCAGCCCGTCGATCTTCAACTCGCACACCGTGTCAAACTCCGCGCCGTCCAGGAGCGCGGTTGCGCGCCTGTGCCACGCCCGCAGTTCGTCGCCGTCGAAGGCGTTGGAGAGGCTGAGCATGGGCACGGGATGCTGAATCTCCGCGAACCCCTCGGCGGGCGGCCCGCCCACCCTGTGCGTGGGCGAGTCCGGCGTCACCAGCTCAGGGAACCGCTCCTCCAGATCGCGGAGCTCCCGCATGAGCAGGTCGTAGTCGGCGTCGGAAATCTCAGGTTGGTCGAGGACGTAGTAGAGCCGGTTGTGGCGTTCGATCTCCGTGCGGAGGCGGCTCGCCCTCTCTGCTGCGTGGGTGTCGGTCATGGCTGCGAATGCCCTGCCGGCGTGGTTGGCTGCGCGGCGCGCCGCTGAAATTGGGCGTACGCTCGCCGCTTCACGTGAGGCGGTTGATGACAACCCCCGTGGGCAGCTTGGGGCAGAAGTAGGTGGACTTTATGGGCATTCGACCGCCGGACAGCACGACCTGCTCGAACAGGTCTAGCGGCATGTGCGGCAGCACCATCCCGAACTGGTAGTCTCCCTGCGCTACGCAGTGCGACACCTCAAGCGGGTCGTGAGTGTAGAGGAGGTTGCCTCTGTCCACGGCTTCCGGCTCGGAGGCGAGCAGGGGCGTGAGCAGCCTGTGGCCCACAATCCAGGTGACACATCGCGCCAGCGACGGCGAGGAGGGCGGCGGCTGATCCTTCACCGTGAGCAGGTAGCCGGACGGGCCGTCGCTCGAGATCAGCCCGAACGTGAGGCTGCCCGGCTCCATTTCTACCAGCCTCTCCTCTATGTAGGCGCCTACGTCTCGCCCTTGCGGGTCGACGGGCTGCACCACAAAATTGTCTTCCACGCGCCGCCACAGGTCGGCGGTCTGCTCCTCGGACAGCCCGCGCAGCAACCGATGGTACGGGAGCATGAGGAGGCCGGGCATGGTGATTTCGAGCAGGGACATCATCACGTAGTCGTGCGCGCCATCCGTTGCGCCTGCCTTGCGCAGCTCGTCGCGGTACTGGAGCGCGGTCTCGTATCGGTGGTGGCCGTCCGCGAGGTAGATAGGAGCGTCCTCCAAGGCCGCGGTAATTGCGGATGTCTCGGCCTCGTCGTGAATGCTCCACAGCGTGATGTACGCGTCCTCGTGGCGCGCCTCCGCGATGGGAGCGCGGTCAACCACGGTGTTGATCAGGCGGATGACGCTGCCGGTGCGGTCTCGGTACACGGACATGATGGGGCTGAGGTTGGCCTGGGTTGCGGTGAGGAGCGCGTGGCGGTCTCTCTTGGGCGCGGGCGAGGTGCGCTCGTGGGGGAGAATGACCTCGGCGGTGAGCTCTTCCAGGCGCACGCGTGCGATGATGGAGTGGCGCTGCCGTCGAACGCCGCGGTGGGGGAAGTCCTCACGCATCAGGTAGAAGACCGGCCGTTCATCCAGGGAGAGCACGCCGTTTGACAGCCACTCGTTCAGCAGTTCGGCTGCGCGGGTGTAGCGGTTGGAGTCGCCGGAGTCGCCGGGCGAGTCCAGCCCAAACTCCAGGCGGATGGCGTTGTGAGGGTCGGAGTCGTGAAGTTCGCGCTGGAGGGCCGGGGAGATGATGTCGTAAGGCGGGCACAGCAGGCGCGACAGATCATCGCCCTGGTCGGTGGTGTATCGTATGCCCCTGAACGGCTGAACGTCTGCCATTGCACTCCCCCTGCGGCCGGTTGGAACGGCGGCCAACGATAGTATAGCGTGATGGCTGCAAGTCGTCTACTGTACGCGGGCGGTTCTGGGGGATGGCCGCCGTAGGGGTGGTTCGCGAACCGCCCGCGCGCGATGTGCCAGGCGGCTGTCTATCCACCCGCTCGTCCTGAGCCTGTCGAAGGGCAGGCGGACAATCGCCGCCCTCAGCCGTCATTGCGGCCCATTCGGCTGCGCTCAGAGCCTGCCCCGTACCACGATACGGGGACAGGCTCAGCCGCAATCCAGTGGGGTGGGGTGGTCGGCCTCGACGGTGTACCAGGCAGGCAGTCGGTTGAGTGGATTGCCCGCCAGCGCGGGCATGGGGGAAAGAGACTCCCCGTCCATGCTTCGACAGACTCAGCACGAACGCATGACACCTCCCTATGCCCGCGAAAGCGGGCATCCACGCGGCCCCCTTGGACTCGCTCGGCAGTCCCGCCCGAGCGGCGAATCGCTCTCCTGGTTTGCTATGAAAATAGGCCGATTCAGGCACGAGATGGTGTCCTGCGGCAAAGGCGCGGAGGAGACGCGGCCGACATTCTCGTCCGCTTGTCTGGCGCTGGCAAGCGGCATAGGAATTTCCGCCTGCGCGGGAATAGAGAGAGGTTCCCCCGCTCGTCCTCAGCTTGTCGAAGGGCGGACGAATGAACGGGGCTGAACCTCGCGGCTAAAGCATGACCTGGACTGCGGGGATCAGCCTTCGCGAAGCGGGATCGACGGCCAGTCCAAAGCCCTCCAGTGTGTAGGCTCCAAGCACCGGCGGCGCGTTGTCGAGGCCGAAGGCCACGATTGTCGCGACGCTCTTGCCGTCAATCGTGACTCGCGCTTCCCCGATGTCCAACGACACGCGGCTGCCGTCCGCAATGAGGAAGGCGCGGCTATCGGTAGGCTCCACGCCGAGGCCGCGCAGCGTGCGAGTGGGTAGCATCGTGTACAGGGCGCCGGTGTCAACCATCGCCTCGACTTCCACACTGCGCGCGCCGTCCATGCCGGTTATTCGAATCGGCCAGGTGAAGGTTCCCATAGTGCAAGCCTCCCGATGTGGTTTCCGCTCTCCACATTCTAGCCGATTATAGGCGGTCTGCGAAAGGCGCACGTTTCCCCATCCATTCTTCGACAGGCTCAGCACGAACAGCGTGACGCCTCACTATGCCCGCGGAAGCGGGCATCCACGCGGCCCCCTTGGACTCGCTCGGCAGTCCCGCCCGAGCGGCGAATCGCTCTCCTGGTTTGCTATGAAAATAGGCCGATTCAGGCACGAGATGGTGTCCTGAGGCAAAAGCGCGGAGGAGACGCGGCCGACATTCTCGTCCGCTTATCTGGCGCTGGCAAGCGGCATGGGAATTTCCGCCTGCGCGGGAATAGAGCGAGTTTCCCCCGCTCGTCCTGAGCTTGTCGAAGGGCGGACGGAACCCCGCGCGCCCGTCCCCTCTGGTATACTGGCATCGTGTTGCCCATGTCGATACGCCTGCGAACCATAGCCTGCGGAGCCGCATTGCTCCTGCTCGCGGCCGTCGCCGCGGCGGCCTGCGCGTCCGCCGAACCCACCGCCACGCCCACGCCCAGCCCCACGCCTCCGCCGAGCGCGCCGTCCATTCTGGAAACGTCCGGGGAGCGAATGGCGGCGCTGGAGTCCTTTCGCTTCAGCCTGGCCCACGAGAACGGAAGCACGCCCGTTGGCATAGGGCTGGACATCGCGGACGTGGAGGGTGACGTGGTCAAGCCGGACGGCCTCAGCCTTGCGATAGGCGCAACCTTCTCCGGCTTCTTCGTGGCGGTGGAGCTTGTGGCGGCGGACGGCGTGACCTACATGACGAACCCCATCACGCAGGCATGGGAGATTCAAGACGCGGGCGTGAATCCACTGGCCCTGTTCGACCCGGCTACGGGCATCGACTCTATCATGCGAGACCTGGCGGAGCCTGCGCTGGCGGGGCAGGATACGCTGGAAGGCGCGGCCGCGCATCGCATAACGGGCAGGCTGCCGTCCGAATCGCTCGCGCCGCTCCTGAGCACGGTTGCCCCCGGCCTGACGGTGGACACGGAGGTGTGGATCGGCGTCGACGACTCCTACCTGCGGCGCGTGGTCTTCCGCGGCCCGGTTGTGGATGGCGACGCCGACAACGTGGTTCGCATTATCGGGCTGTCCAACTTCAACGCGGACGTGGAGATTACGGCGCCGCCGTTGGAGTGAGTATTCGTCCGGGCGGCGGGCGACCATCGCGCGACCCAAATCTCCCTTCCCCCGTCTGCGGGGGAAGGTTAGGATGGGGGCCATCAAGGCGAGTTGTGCAAGAGTCTCCGTCCGCGGGGTAAGGAACGCGGGGCTACGCAAGGGCTTCCGGGTTGCGGGTGGTCACCAAACCGCGTGGAAGTGGTGTAGAGGCCCATGGCCGCCGCCCAACGGAAACGCGCTCCGAATCGCCTCCGTGACGTACTCCTTTGCCCGCGCAACTGCGTCCTCCATGCCCATGCCCTGCGCCAGCCCAGCCGCTATCGCGGACGCAAAAGTGCAGCCTGTCCCGTGCGTGCTGGTGGTCTCGATGCGGGGCGCGGCCAGCTCGCGGAACTGCGCGCCATCGTAGAATACGTCGATGGCGTCGCCCTGTAGGTGGCCGCCCTTGACCACCACGCTGCGCGCCCCCATGTCCACGATGTCGCGGGCCGCGCGCCGTGCGTCCTCAAGCGATTCAACGCTGCGGCCCACCAGCACGCTTGCTTCCGGCAGGTTGGGCGTGACCACCGCGGCAAGCGGCAGCAGCAGGTTTCGCAGCGCGTCCACCGCCTCCTCGCGCAGCAGACGGTCGCCGCCCTTGGCCACCATCACGGGATCCACGACAAGGTTGTCGAATGCGTGCTCGCGAACCTTCTCGGACACCGTGCGGATGATGTCTGAGTTGGCGAGCATTCCCGTCTTGACTGCGTCCGCGCCAATGTCGGACATCACGGCGTCTATCTGCGCGGCCACCACGTCCGGCGAAAGTTCTACGACTGCGGTCACGCCCAGCGTGTTCTGCGCCGTGACCGCGGTGAGCGCAGACGAGCCGTACACGCCGAGCGCGGCGAACGTCTTGAGGTCGGCCTGGATGCCTGCGCCTCCCCCGGAGTCGGAGCCTGCGATGGTCAATGCCCTCTTCATTGCGACGCTCCTTTAGCTGCTATTGGCCGCCTGTCACGAATCGCCCGCCATCCTGTCCTTGGCCGACCGGTAGCAGGCCATAGCCGTCGGCAGGTCTACGCCCGTCCCGGCGGGGTCAATTCTCTCAGAGTGCTCCATGATGGCCTCCCAGGTCGGGAAGTTGTTGTTGGCGGCGTGGTATTCGATGATCCAGTCGATGACCGTCAGCTCCAGCGGGCCGGCGTCGTCCTCCCGGATCCTGTCTTGGTGGGTAGGCCGGAGCCAGCCGATCTCCCTCCTGGCGTCGGCGCGCAACTTCAGCAGGTACAACCCCGCGAGCGCCACGACCACAATCGGGACCCAAACCCACTCTGCCATCGCGTATCTCCCTTGCCTGCCGTCGAACGGCTGCACCACGCGCCCTACGGCTGATACTCGCTCGTGAAGGCGTCCGCGGCTACCACGTCCTGCCCCAGCAGGCCCTCAGACTTCATCCACTGCGCCAGGCTCTCCCACCGCTCTGCCGTCTGGCTGCCGAACGGCGCGCCCGCCTCCTCCCACAGCGGGGCCAGCAGCCCGATGCCCTGCGACTCCAGGTCGCTGTCGATCTCCGGGTTGGCCTCGACGAGGATGTCCACCGCCGCCTGCGGGTCGGCGATGGCGTCTGCGTAGCCCTTGGCGGTTGCGCGCAGGAACCGCTTCGCCACGTCCGGGGACTCGCTCAGCAGGCTTTCGCCCGCCACAAGCACCAGCTCGTAGAAGTCGGGCACGCCCCACTCCTCCATGCGCAGCACGCCTACGGGGTAGCCCTGCTTCTCCATCGCTATCGACTCGTGAGTCCAGTACGCGCCGACTATGGCGTCCACCTTCCCGCCGATGAGCGACGGGCCCAGGTCATAGCCCACGTTGACGAGAGTCACGTCATCGACGTCGGCTCCGTCGTGCCGTAGCATCGACAGGAACAACGACTCCTCGAACGGGATTCCTGTCACGCCCACGTTGCGGCCAACCAGGTCGCGCGGCCGCTCGATGCCGGAATCCTCCAGCACCATGATGGAGTTGAGCGGGTGCTGCACCATCGCGGCGATGGCCTTGGCGGGCACGCCCTCGCCCCGTGCCAGGAGCACCTCGGCCTGATAACTCACGCCGAAGTCGTCGCGGCCTGCGCCAACAGTCTTGAGCACGTCCTCCGGGTTGGCGGGCACCACTATGTCCACGTCCAGCCCCTCGTCGCTGTAGTAGCCCTTGTCCTGCGCCACGTAGAAGCCCGCGTGGTTGGAGTTGGGGTACCAGTCGAGCGCCAGGGACACGCTCACCACTTCAGGCGTGGGCGTGGCGGTTGGCGCGGTTGTGGCGGTCGGTTCCGCTTCGCCGCAGGCCGCCGCCAGCAGCGCGGCCGCCAGCATCGATCCCGCAATCAACAGACGCTTGCCAAGTCTCGATTTCAACGCTCTACCTCCATGTTGAACTGTCGCCCGGCGCATCGCCCCGGCGAGTCTTCCTGTGCCACGGCACGGCGTAACGCTCCGCCAGCGCAACCAGCAGAAACAGCGTCACGCCCATCACGGCCAGTATGAACATCGCAGCGAACACCCTGTCGGTCAGGAACTGCGGCGCGGAGCGGGTCATCAGGTAGCCGAGGCCCGCGCTCGCGCCCACCCACTCGCCCACCACTGCGCCAATCACGCTCAGCGCGATGGCGACGCGCAGGCCGGAGAACAGGAACGGCAGGCAAGACGGCGCCTGCACCTTGACGAACAACTGCCACCTGTTCGCGCCCAGCGTGCGCATCATCCGCAGCAGGTCGGGGTCGGCGGACTTGAGGCCGTCCACGGTGTTGACCACTATCGGGAAGAACGAGAGCAGCACGACGACTATCACCTTGGGCCAGATGCCGTAGCCAATCCATATCAGAAGCAGCGGCGCGATGACTATGACCGGCACCGTCTGCGAGGCGATCACGAAGGGATAAACGGCGCGCTCGACCAGGCGGGAGTAGGCGATGACGCCCGCCAGCGCCACGCCAACCATGATTGCCAGCGCGAAGCCAAGCAGCACCTCGCCCAGCGTGACCCAGGTGTGCCGCAGCAGCAGGTCACGGCTCGCCAGCAACTCCGCGCCGATGGCGGACGGCGGCGGCAGCAGCCACCGCTCCACGTCGAGCAGGCGCACGCCCGCCTCCCACGCGGCGAGCGCGCCCGCCACGACAAGCGCCGGCAGCCCCCACCGCAGCGCGGCGGCGCGGCCTCGTTCGGCAACGTCCCGCGCCGGTGCGTCTGACACCTGCGCCGCCTCCTGCAGCGTGGCCGCGGAGTCGCCGCTCATCGCTCGCCCTCCGCACGCGATGCGCCGGAGGCTAGCCCCGCGAAAGAGTCGTCCTCGCGCAGGGCTGCCAGCGCACGCGCCTTGATCTCCACGAACGCCCCGTCGGTGACCATCTCGTACCGGCGCGGGCGCGGTAGGTCGACGGTGAACGCGGCCTTCACCCTGCCTGGGCGCGGCGTGAGCACGTAGACCCTGTCGGACAGGAGCGCCGCCTCCTCCACGTCGTGCGTGACCATGACAACGGTCTTGCTCCACGACTCCCACAGCCCCAGCAGCCACTCCTGCATACCGGCCCTGGTGAGCGCGTCCAGCGCGCCGAACGGCTCGTCCAGCAGGATGACGTCGCGGTCGGCGAGCACGGTGCGGAGGAAGGCCACGCGCTGGCGCATCCCGCCGGATAGCTGCGCGGGGTAGCTCTTCTCGAATCCCTCCAGGCCGAACGGCCGGATCAGCTCCATCGCCCTGCGTCCGGCCTCTGCCCGCGGCGTTCCCCGAATCTCCGGCCCAAGGACTGCGTTGTCGAGCACGCTGCGCCAGGGGAGCAGCAGGTCCTTCTGGTGCATGTAGCCGACCGTGCCGGGCCGGCCCGCGGCCTGTCGTCCGTCCATGAGGATGCGGCCGCGGGTGGGCTGCTCCAGCCCGGCGATGAGGTTGAGCAGCGTGCTCTTGCCGCAGCCGCTGGGGCCGATGACGCTGACGAACTCGCCGCGGTGGACGCGCAGGTTGACGTCGCGCAGGACGGGGAACGCGACGCCGCGCAGGGCAAAGTCCTGCCCGATGCCGTCCAGCTCGATTTTGGGCGGCGAAGCGGCGTCTGTAGACGCGCGCGGCGACTCTGCGGTCATCGCACTGGTGGCCGGTGTGGAAACGAAAGGTCGCCCGATGCTGGCAGGCGACCAATCAAAGACAATGCGTGGTCCGGCACTCTCCCTCCGCTGGCATTACCCAGATCAGGTGCTCAGGGTCGCCCCGATACGTCGGGGCCTCTCAGCCTGGCTCACCAAGCTCCCCTCTGGCCCTATGCTGTTGTGTCTTGGGTGGGAGTATAGCGCAGGCGGGAGGGGGAGTCAACGGTTGGGAGGGAGGCGCTCAGCGCTCTCGGCAAGGTGTTCAGCGTGAAATGTCCTATTTGAGAGCGCGATTCACTCGCTTCACAAGCTCTACCCATGAGTTGCGTTCGTCTTCTGTAAGGTCTGTGGCACTGTGCTCACGCGTCCAGCGAAGGAAAGCCTTGGCAAGACGGTACTTGGAGAAGTCGCGTATCTCAGATGTGAAAATATCGACAATCGGTCGCTGGGGTTGCTTGGTGACCGTTTTCGTGACATCCCAACCAAGTTCGGACTTGGCCATGGCAACAAGAGTATCGCGAAGGAGATCTTCAATCTCCGGCTTAGTGATTGTGCCTAGGCTAAATTCACCAGTGCGGATAATGTTCCTGTTCCCGAGAGTGTGGACCAGTGTCTCCTGTTTTGCAGCTTGATCCCCTGCGTTGTCGGAATCCAGCAGGGCGGCCACCTTAAGGTTATTGGCATGGAGGATGGTAGCGAAGTACACAACCTTCCCGGCAGTGCTCGCAGGGAGAAGCGCAATCTTCTCATTGAGGTCGGCAAGGTTGGAGTCGCGCAACAACTGCGCGGTGGCCTCGAAATACCAGAAGTCGGTGAGGCCTTCCAGAACTAGGTTGCGCTGCTGGGCGAACAGGCTCTGAGCAAGATCGTACCCAAGGGCTTCCTGCAAGGGCAGAAGGGCTGCCGGGTCGCTGGCAGTGACGCTGCTATGCACCTTGGTGCCTTCGTCCCTGTCGGTCATCTCCACCACGCGCACTAAATCAAGTTCATCGGGTCCGACCAAGAAAGGTGAGTGAGTCGTGTAAAGGGTCTGGTTTCCTTCGGCGAGCCGCGAGATTGTCTGGCGGAATTCGCGCTGCTTGAGGCCATGAAGGCTCAGCCCCGGCTCGTCCAGCAGAAGGATGGCATTGGCGTGAGCACCTTTGGCTTCGGCAAAGAAGACAACGAAAAATGACACGAGCCACTGAAACCCTGCGGACCGCTGGTCGACTTCGATCTGGACACCAAGTTCGTCTTGGACTACAACCTTGAGGTACTGGCCGTCGGCTTGTATCAGCACGGTGTCAGCCTCGGCTCGAGTCTGGTCGGGGTTCCAGATTGAGCGGATTTCGTCGGTAAGGCGAACGCTGGCGGCATTCAGCTTGATACCGCGCTCGTCGAGTTGGCTACGGTATCGCTCGAATGCTTCTTGATCGTCTTGATCGTCTCCAGGTTCAGGAGCGTCTCCGAGATCCGCTAGTTCGCGGGCTTCAAAGCCGAGCAATTTGAGCAGGCAGAGGTTTCCATAGTCATAGCGGTCATCGTCTAGAAGGTTCTGCTCGACGCGATCAGCAAAGCGGCGCAGGTGGAGACTAGGACGAACGCGGAAGTAGTTGTTGAAGTAGATGAACACCGGCAGCCGACTCTTGAGTTTCTTTACGGCCGCGTCACGCTCCTCGGCTATCCGTGTGTACTCGCGAAGGCGAGTGTGGCGTTGATCCTCTGTTGCATCGTTCTCGTCGATGAATTGGGTGGCCGAATCCAGCCAACTCCGCAACTCAGAGGCACGGTCGCCGGATATCGTGGTCGTCCCAACATGCCAGTCGCGGATGATTTCGTCGATATCCGCGCTTAGCCCAGGCTCGTCGTTCTCTTGGTCTGTTGCGACTCGATTGGCGATATGGATGGCGAGTCGCTGGAGGTCCTTCCGAATCTCCTCGCTGAACACGGCACTCTCCGGGCCACCTTCGAGCGTGTGCGTGAACCTGTTGTTGAGGTATCTCGTGCAACGGTATCCAGTGGCACCGAATCCATCCGGCAGCTCAGCGAGGTCGTCCCCCTCGAGCGCGAACTTCGCGGACGCGACAGGGATTGTGCTTGGATCTAGCCTGACTGACTGAATGTCTGCATTGTAGAGCTTACGTGGGTAGTCCCGAAGAGGGTCGAACCCTTTCACTCCACTGGGACGATTGATCTGCTGGAGTGCCTCAAGCACGGCAGTCTTGCCGGCCTCGTTCGGCCCCACCAGAATCGTCTTGGCCTTTTCGACCTCAAACCACCCTGTGTCACGAACACAGCGATAGTTCTGCACTCGCACATGCGTCAGTCTCATTGTAGTTCCTCACGGGCTGGTACTCCACAAATATAGGTCAATCTCGAGGCCCTCGCGCTTCGCTGTGGCGGCCGCCATAGGCTAGACAGTTGACATCATTTCGGGGACTACTGCCGCTCCCCGCCCGTTCACCCCCAGCGGCCACGGCCCGTGAAAGTGGTCTAAGGGTTACCGCTAGGTATGGCTGATTGTAACCTTTCACTCCGTCCAATTGCAACCTTTGGGGGCGGATGATTGCAACCTTTGGGGGCGGATGATTGCAACCTTTAGGGGCGGACAATTGCAACCTTTAGGGGCGGATGATTGCAACCTTACGCCCCTGACGATTGAAAGCCGCTCGCTCATCGACAAGCTCAGGGCGAGCGGACACAGTAGTCCGTAAACCAACACCGTCATTCCCGCGAAAGCGGTAATCTAGCGCCCCGGGGCGCGGCGGTGGGCAATGCGCCGCCTGCCTCCCCACCGGGTGCTAGGCCCCTGCTTCCGCAGGGGCGACCGTTGGGATTGGCCGCCTCCTGGACTGCGGCGCACACCGACAGTTGGTCGAGTGGATGCCCGCTTCCGCGGGCATAGGGGGTTACGTCGGCGGCCGCCGTCCATCCACCCGCCCTTCGACAGGCTCAGGGAGTGCGGGACACCAGCCGCCGCAGGAACTCCCCGAACGCCGGCCCGGTGTCCTCACGGCGCAGCGCAAGCTCTACCGACGCACGCAGCAGCCCCATCGGGTTGCCCACGTCGTAGCGCGCGCCGCGGAGGCGCTGGGCGTACACGTCCTCGTCGCTCAGCAGGATGGCGAGGCCGTCCGTAAGCTGTAGCTCGCCGATTGCGCCGGCCTTGACCTGGGCCAGCGCCTCGAAAATGCGCGGCGTCAGCACGTACCGCCCCACTATGCCCAGGTTGGACGGCGCATCCGCCGGCGCGGGCTTCTCCACCGTCCCCAACACGCGGTACACCCCGTCCGAGACCGGCTCCGGCTCTATCACGCCGTAGCTCTGGATGGCCGGGCCGTCCACCTCCTCTACGGCGATCACCGACGCCTCATGACGCTCGTACACTTCCAGCAGTTGCGCCAGCGCGCCCGGCTCCGCGGCGATCACGTCGTCCGGCAGCAGCACGGCGAACGGCTCATCGCCCACTTCGCCCGCTGCGCACGCCACCGCGTGGCCCAGCCCAAGCTGCTCCGGCTGCCGAACGTACGTCATGTGCGCCATCTCGTGCGTGCGCCTCACCTGCGCCAGGTGGACGGCGTCGCCGCGCGCCTCAAGCACGCTCTCAAGTTCCGCGTGTCTATCGAAGTAGTCGGCGATGGCCTCCTTGCCGCGCGCCGTCACCACAATCACCTGCTCGATTCCGGCGGCGGCCGCCTCCTCCACCACGTAGTGCATCGCCGCCCGGTCCACCAGCGGCAGCAGTTCCTTGGGCACCGCCTTGGTGAGCGGCAGGAATCGAGTGCCCAGCCCGGCGGCGGGTATCACGGCTTTTCTCACCTTCATGGCTTCACCTCATCGCTGGATTGCTGCGGACTGCGCCCTGGATATGGCCTCTTTCAGGGCCACGTCTCCCGTGTACAACGCTCTGCCGATGATGACGCCCTCCACGCCCATCGCGGCCAGCCGCGCCACGTGCTCCGACGATGCCACACCGCCCGACACGACCAGCGCGGCGTCGCAGCGCGCCGCTACGTCCTCGATGGCCTCGAAGTTGGGCGAGGTCAGCGTGCCGTCCCGCGAAATGTCGGTGTAGACGAACCGCCGCACGCCCAGGTCGGCCATGCTGCGCATGAGGTCGAGCGCGGAGACGCCGGTCGTCTCGCGCCATCCGCGGACAGCCGCCATGCCGTCCCGTGCGTCCACGCCGACCGCCACGGCCTCCGCGCCGAACCGGCTGCACGCCCGCTCGACCAGCGACGGCTCCTTAACGGCGGCCGTGCCTAGTATGATGCGCTGCGCCCCCGCGTCCATGACGCGCGTTGCGGAGTCCACGTCGCGTATGCCGCCGCCCGCCTGGACGGGCACGCGCACCGCCCGGCAGATGCGGCGCAGCGCCTCCAGGTTGGCGAGCGCTCCGGTTGCCGCGCCGTCCAGGTCAACCACGTGGATGCGGGCCGCGCCCGACTCCTGCCAATCCAGCGCAACGCTCGCGGGGTCGTCGGAGAACACAGTCTCCCGGTTGTAGTCGCCCTGGTACAGGCGGACGCACTTGCCGTCACGCAGGTCGATTGCGGGTATGACCTCCACGCTACGCCTCCACCACGTGCTTGAGGAAGGCTTCGTACAGGCGCAGGCCCAGTGCGCCGCTCTTCTCCGGGTGGAACTGGGTTGCCACCAGGTTGCCGCGGGCCAGCACGCTGCAAAACCGCAGGCCGTATTCCGTGGCGCCCAACGCCAGCGACTCGTCCTGCGGGTCGGCGTAGTAGCTGTGGACGAAGTAGAAGTAGGAGCCGCTCTCCACGCCTCGAAACACCGGGTGATCGCGGTGGAGTTCGACGCGGTTCCAGCCCATGTGCGGACGCTTCACCTGCTCCGGCAGCAGCCGAACGCGGCCGGGCACGACGCCCAGGCACGGCGACGGCCCCTCCTCGGAGGCGTCCAGCAGCAGTTGCAGCCCCAGGCACACGCCGAAGAACGGCACGCCGCGGGCGATCACCTCGCGCAACGGCTCCACCAGCCCGCGCTCGTGCAGCGCGGTCATCGCCGACTCCGATGCGCCCTGGCCGGGGAAGATGACCGCTTCCGCGCGCCGGACGTCGACCGGGCTGCCCGTCACGAGCGGCGTTCGGCCCAGCTTCTCGATTGCCTTCGCCACGCTGCGCAGGTTGCCCGCGCCGTAGTCCACTATGACCACTCTTGCCTGCGTCACTCCGGCCTCCCCAGGAACTCCAGTATCAACGCCTGCGCACGCGGCCCGGAGTCGCCGTAGAGCATGTCCGTGCCGTGGGCTGCGCCGTCCAGCAGGTGCATCTCCTTGGGGTCGTTCGATCCCTGGTCGAGCAGCGACGCGCTTCTGGAGTAGAAGCCGTCATCCCTGGAGGCCAGGAACATCTTGGGGGCCCCGATCTCGCGCAGGTCTTCCCGCACGTCAAGGTCTTCGATGAGCGGCGGCGCGGACAGCGTCACCACGCCCGCCACTTCCGCGCGGGCCGCCACCTTCAGCGAGGCGGTGCCGCCCATGCTCGCGCCGACCAGAAACACGCGCGACGCCCCGCGGCTCCGCAGCGCCTCTACCGCAGCCTCCACGTCCTTGTCCAGCGTGTTGATGTCGACCTCCCCCTGCGAGTCGCGGTAGCCCCGGAAGTCAAAGGCCAGCGCCTGGTAGCCCCGGTCACGCAGGATTCGAGCGAACGGCCACCAGCTCTCCTGGTCCGCCTGCCTCATGTGGCTCAACACGACGCCGACGCCGCCCTCGCCGAAGACGTGGCCCGAAAGCTGCACGCCGTCCTCCGCCTGGAAGTCCACCTTCTCCGAGCCGCCGCCTGCGCCGATGTGCGTGCCGCACGCCGCGGCCAGCAGGAGCAGCGCCAGCGCAATAGCCGATGCGCTAGCGCCCTTGGCTGGCGGGATTCGCTCTGCAATCATATCGAGCCATGACAAGTCTCTGACCGGGCCTGCGCGCGATCGCTGCGGTGGCCTGCCCTAAGCCTGCGGGGGGATTATAGCATACGGGCGGGGGGGTGGGGGGGTGTACAAAGAAGGACGACATGGCTCATTCCACCCTCGTTTGCTGCGCACCGCTCAGTGCGCAGCACCAAGGCGCCGCTTTCGCCGCCCGCCCCCGCGATCTCGTTCCCGCGGCGTAACCTGTTCACTCGAAAGGGCGTGGCCGCGGGTGCGGAGGGGTGAGGGATTGACGAATGCGGGTGTTTGTGCGCCAGCGATTCAACAAGATTCAGGCAACCTACATCATGTGCCCCGCGACCGCCGCGTCAAACCGTCTCTCCGGCCGAAGTTCCATTTCGCCGCCGTTCAAGACTATCTGGTGCAATGTGTCTCGTCCGAAGTGAGGGGTCAGCAACCGCGGATGCGAAAGGTATTCCTTGGTAATTCGGCCCGGAAGTGCGAACGATTTGTCCGTCTGGTTGCCCAGCGGCATTCCGCCATAAGTCGCCTGGTAGTCAAAGTCCTCTGCAACCAACAGGTCGTACAGAGCGCGAACGTGGCGTGTGACCTCCCTCAGGTAGCGAGAGACCCCGGTTCCTTCGAGTTCGGCGCACAAGTCCACGGGAATCTGCATCACGGCAACATCTGACCAGACGAATACGTCAAAACACTGTTCCTTGAACCTTAAGGACTGGCCCTCAGTCCTCCAGATCGGCTGTACCAGGAATGGACTCTCCACGCTCTTGGCTATCGCGAGGGCGTTAGACAGACCATCCCGCAATCTCTCCGCATTGTTCAGAACCTCGGATACGTTTTCCCAGCCGGACACCGCGTTGTATGCCGGCCTCAATTCCCCAATCACAGACCGCTTGGTGTGCTCCAGCCCGGAAGCCGACAGACTCCGGGCAATGCCCATCATGGCGTAAGCTGAACTGACCGGGCGAATCACCATCTCAGGGGCCCATTCCCTCTCGTCCCTGGATGCGGTGGCACTATCGGGAACTACCGTCAACTTAATCTCCAGGGGGATGGAATCGACTTGATTCAGTGCAACCACCAAATCTATCTTCTCAACCACGTTTCTCGAGAACGCCCGATATGGCTCAAACACCTTCTCAAAGTGGAAGTACGGGTTTGAACCTCTGTCACCGACCACGTCCTGCATAGACCATATGCCTTCTCTTGCGACAATCTTGTTGTCCTGCACCGTCACTGCAACCGGTTTGACGCCCTCGTCCCGCATGAACAAGGATAGAGCAACGGGAAACGTTGAGTTGAACTGATTCTTCCCCCACAGGGCTTTCCCTGTGCGGCTGGAGTTCTGCCGGGTCAAGCCGTAGAGCGACGGGCTACTTGATTGCATGGAGCAGACCTTCACCAACGAACTTGGCCAGGCTTACGGGAACAGCATTGCCTATCAGCATTTCAGTTACTGCATTGCGGTTACCGGCGGGCCACCGCCATTCCATTGGAAAAGTCTGTATCCGACTACGTTCCCAAGAATACAATGGACGCACCTCGCTCGGGGGCGCGCTGTCCAAGTGGTTGCGGACATAGTTCGGTGGAACAGGGCGGTTGACGCCTCGAATGGTGGGTGAGGGCTCGTGAACAGTGAAGACGGCTCGGCGCGAGTAGTTGCGGGGGTGCCGGTAGTAATACTCCACATCTATCTCGTCACCCATGTACTCCTTTATTGTGAGTCTGTGGGGAGACTTGGAGCGCATGGCCCAAGATCGGAATGCTGTACAAGTGTCTTCTCCCTCCAGCGTACCCAGCGAAAATAGCCTCTTGCGGATTTGCGGAACCCCGCACCGACTGGCATCCAGGATCACGTCAGTAAACTTATACCCCTGCTCCTCCAAGAAGTCCAGCATGGACGCGTATGCCGCGCTTCCCTTGATTCTTGGGACATTCTCCATCAGCACAATCTTGGGTGCGCATCTCGCGACGATTTGCGCGAAGACTACGGTGAGGTCGGCGTGTTGGCCTTCTACACGATTCCCTGCCGTGGAGAAGTCTTGACACGGAGGGCCCCCCACGATGATGTCGGGGGTGTGGAAGGCGACCGCGCGCGCTGCCTTGTCTATGTCCCTAAGGTCTAGTCTTTCCGCATGGCTGGGAAGATTCCGGTTATAGGTCTCAACAGCCAAAGGCCAATCATCGTAGGCCGCGGCTATTTCAATGCCCGCGGCCTGTAGCCCGGCGCTAAGCCCCCCAACTCCGCAAAACAAGTCTACCCCGCGTAACATCTAGGCTCCCCTATCGGCATTCAGGTTGCGACCACAATCCTGCGTCCCGCGTTGGTCACTTGGCGTACCATGCTATTGTAGATCTCCTTCGCTCCCTTCCCCGTGCACCGGAAGCGCTCCTCTAGCCTTGTCCTTTGCCCCGCCCGACCATTGAGCACTATTGTACTACGGCAGGGGACGGACTTGTCAAGTCGTCGGCCCGTCCCGCGCAGGTTGACCAGCCCGCAAGCACCGTCTAGAATTGGGGTTGAAGTCGGCGGTGGACCGGCCGACGCATCCGGCAGCATCACCGGGCCATCGGGTGAAGCGGAGTGAGAATGCAAGAGAACCTGGAGCAGTACCTCGAGACGCTGGCAGACGACGGCCAGCCGCTGCGCAACGCGGGCCTCATGCAGCTCTCCAACCTGACCGCGGAAGACCTGCGGACGGTGGCGTCCGTCTGGCGCGACATCGGCGACGAGCGGCGGCGGGACGTGCTCGCACGGCTCATCGACCTGTCCGAGGAGAGCCTGGAGGCGGACTTCAGCGACCTGTTTCGCCACTGCCTGGCCGACGAAAGCCCGGAGGTGCGCGCCAAGGCAATCGAGGGCCTGTGGGAGTGCGACGACCGGACGCTGGTTGCTCCACTGACCGCGCTGCTGTCGCAGGATCCCTCAGATGAGGTGAGGGCAGGCGCAGCCGCGGCGCTCGGCAAGTTCGCCCTCCTTTCGCAGACCGGCAAGATGCTCCATAAGGACGGCGAGCGCATAAAGCAGCGTCTCATGCAGGCCGTGCTCAACGGCGATGAGAGCCTGTCGGTCAGGCGCAGGGCAATGGAGGCCGTTGCGCCCTTCAACACCGATGACGTGCAGAAGGTCATTCGTGACGCCTACAACAGCCCCGTGAAGGGTATGCGCTACAGCGCGGTGTACGCAATGGGCAAGAGCTGCGACGCGCGCTGGCTGCCCATCATCCTGTCGGAGCTTCAGAACGCGGACGCGGCCATGCGATTCGAGGCGTCCAACGCCTGCGGCGAGCTTGGCGAGGAGCCGGCGGTGCCGCACCTCATACCCCTGTTCGAGGACGACGACCACCAGACGCAGGTGTCGGCCATTGCCGCCGTGGGCAACATCGGCGGCAGCCTGGCCCGCAAAGCCCTGCTGCGCTGCATCAAGTCCGCGGACGACCTGGCGGCCGACGCCGCTCAGGAAGCGCTGGACAACCTCGACGCCGGCGAGCGGACATTCGCCTCAGACGCTCACCCGCCGCGTCCGGCCCGCTGAAACGCCAGGCGCGCCGCCCCCAGCAGGGGCGCGTCGTCTCCCAACGCAGTCGGCTTGACGTTCACCTTGTCGCGCAGGTTTGCCATCGTGTAGCGGCGAGTCGCAGCCAGCAGCGCGTCCGCATAGTCGTCGAAGCTGCGGCTCACGCCGCCGCCCAGCACGATGAGATCCGGGTCGAAGACGTGCATCAGATTCGCCAAGCCAAGCGCCAGATCCTCCACGAACCGATGCACGATGCCCGCGGCCAGCGCGTCGCCCCTGCCCGCGGCCTCCATCACCATCGCCGAGTTCACGCGGGACGGGTCGCCGCCCGCCATCTCGCGCAGCAGGCCGCCCTCGCCGCGCTCCAGCCCTTCCCGCGCAAAGCGGGCCGTCGCCGTGCCGGACGCCAGCGACTCCAGGCAGCCGCGGCCGCCGCACGAGCACGGCGGCCCGTTGCGGTCGATGACCACGTGGCCCAGCTCCGCTGCGTAGCCCCGCGCGCCCAGCAGAGGGCTGCCGTCCGCAATGACGCCGCCGCCTATGCCCGTGCTCACGGTCAGGTAGACCAGGTTGTCCACGCCGCGGCCTGCGCCGTACGCGTGCTCGCCGACTGCGCCGAGCGTGGCGTCGTTCGCCGCCCAAACCGGCAGCCCGAACCGAGGCTCCAGCGCGGCCCCCGGCGAGAAGCCGTCCCAGCCCGGCAGGTTGGGCGGAGCGTAGAGCGTGCCCGTCACCGGATCGACCGGGCCAGCCAGCGCAGCGCCGATGCCCAACGGCCTACGACCGCCGGCGCGAGCGAGCAGCCGCGCAATGATGGACGACATTCGCTCCAGCGCCTCCGCGGTTCCGGCCACCGCCTGCGTCTCCACCGACTCCCTCAGCACGACGCCGCCGGAGCGGTCCACCAGGGCCACCCTGGTGCGGGTGCCGCCCACGTCCATCGCAATGCACAGGTCGTCCATGCCGGCCATGTCGTCCTCCTTGGCCTGCCATTATGGGGCAGCCGTCCAGCGCAAACAAGGCCGCCGCCGCATCTCCCTACGCCCGCGAGAGCGGGTGTCCACTCGGCCACGGTTCGCCATCCTACACCTTTGGGGGCCCCCAACACAGCCAACCGTCATTGCGGCGGAAGCCGCAATCCATCCCCCTCTCCCCGCCGGGTGCCAGGTTCCTGCGAGTCTACCCTGAGCGTAGCCGAAGGGCAGGAACGACGGTGGGGCGACCTAATCCGTCATACCCGCGGACGCGGGAATCTATCACCCCGGGGTGTGGCGGGGTGACGACTCGCCGGCGCACGCCCCTCCCCCCGCCGGGTGCTAGACCCCTGCTTTCGCAGGGGCGACGGTTGGGAGATACCGTCCCCGCTCGCGCTGAGCTTGTCGAAGCATGGACGGAGGCGCCGACATACCCGTCCTTTCCCCCATTCCCGCGGAGGCGGGAATCCATCCGCGCGATGCACCGTATTGCCAGAACTGCCGCGCAATAGGTCGCGAAGGTGGTCGAGTGGATGCCCGCTTCCGCGGGCATAGGGGGTAGTGGTTGGGCGGTTCGCTCGCCCTTCGGCAGGCTCTAGCCTTCCCCCGTCAGCGGGGGAAGGGATTTGGGATCGCGCCGCTCGCGCCGACCGTGGCAGCTATGGTATTATAGGGGCAATCCACAAGCGCTCAGCAGGACGGGGATACGGCTATGACATCCACCGAAAGGCCAACTACTCTAGGCGAACTGAAAGCCACAGGCTACCGCGTTGTCAGCGTTCGGGAGGAGATGCGGCGCAACCTCATAGCCAGGATAACGGCGGGGGAAGAGCTGTTTCCCGGCATCGTCGGCTACCAGGACACCGTCATCCCGGAGGTGGAGAACGCCATTCTTGCGGGGCAGGACATCATCCTGCTGGGCGAGCGCGGGCAGGCCAAGTCACGGCTAATCCGCGCGCTTGTCGGCCTGCTGGACGAAGAGATCCCCTGCGCGGCAGGCTGCGAGATCAACTGCAACCCCTTCGCGCTCATCTGCCGCGCCTGCAACGACCGCGCGGCCGAGATGGGCGACGACCTGCCCATCGCATGGCTGGCGCGCGATGACCGCTACGCGGAGAAGCTGGCGACGCCGGACATCGCGGTCGCAGACCTCATCGGCGAGGTTGACCCCATCAAGGTGGCGGAAGGCCGCTACCTCTCGGACGAGCTGACCATCCACTACGGCCTGATACCGCGCACCAACCGCGGCATCTTCTCCATCAACGAGCTGCCCGACCTGGCGGAGCGCATCCAGGTTGGCCTGTTCAACCTCATGGAGGAGAAGGACGTGCAGATCAAGGGCTACCGCATCCGGCTGCCGCTGGACGTCTACCTGGTCGCCAGCGCAAACCCGGAGGACTACACCAACCGCGGCCGCATCATCACGCCGCTGAAGGATCGCTACGGCGCGCAGATTCGCACGCACTACCCGCGGCGGCCTGAGGATGAGATCCGCATCATGGAGCAGGAGTCCTCCAGCTTCCCGGACATGGAGGGCAGGACGCTGGTTCCCCGCTACATGAAGGAGGTCATCGCCGAGATCACCAGCCTGGCGCGCCGCAGCGGCGAGATCAACCAACGCTCCGGCGTGAGCGTCCGCGTGTCCATCGCCAACTACGAGAGCCTGATAAGCAACGCCTATCGGCGCAGCCTGCACAGGCGGGAGGACAAGGTGGTGCCCCGCATCAGCGACCTTGCAGCAATCATCCCCTCCACGATGGGCAAGATTGAGCTGGAGACGCTGGAGGACGGCCGCGAGGGGCGCATCCTTGAAGACCTGACCAAGCGGGCCGTGCTCAACGTGTTCGGCCGTTACCTGGACGCGGACGAGCTGGAGGACATCGTGCTCGGATTCGAGGAGGGGCTGGTGGTGGAGACGGGCGGCGACCGGCCGTCGTCGGAGTACGTGACGCTGCTGGCGGAGATGGAGGGCTTCGACGAGCCGCTGCGCCGGCTGGGCGTGGACGAGACGCACGGCTTCATCGCGTCCGGGATGGAGTTCATACTGGAGGGGCTGCACCTGAAGCGCCGCCTGAACAAGGACCGCGTGGGCGGGCGCTACCGGTACAGGGGGTGAGGGAGCGGGGGCCGAAAGGGGATAAGGTATGCCCAACACACTTCACGAATTGACCTTAGCGGAACTAATGGAGCTAGGATGGATCGTTGAACTGGACGACGATACCGGGGACATTGTCGGTGTAAGGTCTGTTGTCCGTCACTGGAGCAGCCTTCCTTGGGCTGAGCAGACGTTCTACCAAGCCAAGTATGGCTTCAACGAAAAGGGCATACTCTACATCAACATGTCCAAGGATAAGGCAAAGGCAGCAAGGGTTGGTCTTGCGCTACGCCCGCAGCCGTACGGAGCGATTGTCGTTCCGCCAGAGCAATTGTCGGGTTCGAACTACCGCCTGCAAGCAATCCTGTCGCAGACTCGGGCGGAAGTTGAGAGCTATCGCTACGACTATACCGCTCTGGCGCATCTTGGCCCAGACGAAACTGTCATACTGACTACCGAACTCTCGTGGGGCTTAACGTCTCCCAGAGACAACGTACGCGGTGAGATAGACGAGAAGTACCTGTGCTTCTGGGAGAACTCTGCCGAAACTTGGGGGCTGGCGCCTTGGTGGGCCCTCGGGCCTGATGCCGCGGAGTTGTTCGAAATTCCCGCTAACTGACTGTCAGTTAGCTCAGAGAGGCTGTGATTTCTCAGAGAGTACAATGGACGCGATGGCAGTTGCTGGTGGCATTCGCTCTCTATTGCCGCTTGCCATTCGGCAGGTTGCACAGAAGCAACCCAGAGGTCATCAAGCTGGCCGAAGCCATCGGGCGTTCGCCTTCAGCTCTCGCAATGAAGCTGACCAACATTGCGAGCCTTGACCCTACCATTACGTCCTCAGGGCGTGTGGGACTTAGGAGCGCCTCTGCCGCCGATAGGGAAATGTGGCAGGAAATGACAGCCGACTCAGCCAACTTTGCTGTGGAGTGCCAGACGGCGATACTGGAGGCTGAAGGACGCTATGCTGAAGTGGCTACGCCGGCTGAGGATCTCCCCGTGGGGCGTTTCGGGGAAGACAAGACAGTCCAGGCTACCGTACGCATAGGTCAGAGCTTCTTTCGTGACGCAGTGCTTGGCGCATATGAGGAACGATGCTGCATCACTGGACTGTCCATACCGGCCTTGTTGGTTGCGAGCCATATCGTGCCTTGGCGCACCGACAAGGGCAACAGGCTAAACCCCAAGAATGGCCTAGCCTTGTCCGCCTTGCACGACCGCGCCTTCGATTCCGGCCTCATCACCATCAACGATGATTTGACAGTCCGAGTGTCCAAGCACCATACTCACAGTGAAGATGTCTTCTTTAGGGCTGCCATAGCACTGTACGAAGGCAAGCCGATTCGCAAGCCTAGCAAGTTTGGCATTGGGGAAGAGTTCTTGGCGTACCACAGGGAGCACATTTTCCTAAATTAGTGGGGCAATCTGGTATTTGCGATAGAGAATGGCCACGGTGATTTGGGTTACAATGTAGCAGGTACGATAGTCGACTCTTAAGGGAATTGATGCAAGGAGACTCGCCATGACGGACAACCACGTTGAGAACGTAATCATCATCGGCTCAGGGCCGGCCGGCGACACCGCCGCGCTCTACGCCGCCAGGGCAGACCTGCGCCCGCTCGTCATCGACGGCGCGACGCCCGGCGGCCAGCTCACCATCACCACGGACGTGGAGAACTACCCCGGCTTCCCGGAGGGCGTCATGGGCCCGGACCTCATGTTCAAGTTCAGGGAGCAGGCCGAGCGGTTCGGCGCACGCTACGTCACCGGCAGCGTCACCTCCGTGGACTTCTCCAGCCGCCCCGTCCGCATCGACGTCGACGACGAGGACAGCTTCCACGCGAAGGCCGTCATCATATCGTCCGGCGCAACGGCGCGGCTGCTGGGCGTGCCGGGCGAGTCCGAGCTGATGGGCCGCGGCGTCTCCGCCTGCGCCACCTGCGACGGCTTCTTCTTCCGCGACAAGGAACTCATCGTGGTCGGCGGCGGCGACACGGCGATGGAGGAGTCCACCTTCCTCACCAAGTTCGCCTCCAAGGTTCACGTGGTGCACCGGCGAGACCAGCTCCGCGCATCCCGCATCATGCAGGAGCGCGCCTTCAACAACCCCAAGATAGACTTCATCTGGGACACCACGCTGGAGGAGATCAACGGCGTGGACGAGGGCGAGGTGAAGTCCGTCCGGCTTCGCAACGTCAAGACCGGCGAGGAGACCACGCGCCCCATCGACGGCGTGTTCATGGCGATAGGCCACAAGCCGAACACGGAGCCGTTCCTGGGCCAGCTGGACATCAACGAGAACGGCTACATCGTCACGCACGACGGCACCAAGACCAGCGTGCCCGGCGTATTCGCCGGCGGCGACGTGCAGGACTGGGTGTACCGCCAGGCAGTGACCGCGGCGGGCACGGGCTGCATGGCCGCCATAGACGCGGAGCACTACCTGACCGAGAAGGGGGAGGTCTAGGCCAGAGCGTGAGGGCCCGGGACCGTGCACGCGCCATGATCATGACGGGGGAGTTGACGAAGATGTCGCCGGAAGGCGGCCCACTGCTTCCGGGATTTTCCGGACAGCTAACGCCTGCGATCTCGGTGGCAAGCGCGCTCGCGGCGGCCATCGAGTCCCCCAACGGCGGCAGCGTTGACGCGCGCCTTGCCCTCCACAAACGCTTTGAGGGCCGCCTGTCCGTCAACCCGTCACTGACGCGGAAGGCGGTGTCCTACCAGGGGAATCGCCGCGCCCCGGGATTCCGCTGGATGAAGTACAAGGAGGGGTTCTCAAAGGAATTGGTGGAGCGGTTGATGGCAGACGCTCAGCCCCGCTCCGTTCTCGACCCCTTCTCCGGTATCGGAACAACTCCGCTCATCGCGGCCGGCAGGGGTTTGGAGGCTACGGGCATTGAGATAATCCCCGTTGGAGTTCTGACGGGCAACGCCATCGCCCACGCGGCCAACGGCCTGCAGCCGGGTGCCTTCCGCAAGGCTGCCTCGGCTCTGCTCGAGCATCTCCGGTTCGGCGACAATCCCGGCCGGGAGCACGCGTTTCGCCACGTCAGAATCACAGAGGCCGCCTTTCCCGCGGAGACGGAAACGGAGCTTGCAAGGGCGCGGGAGTTCATCGCCGCAGTGGACGACCAGGACACTCAAGCCATGCTGGACTTCGCCTGCATGAGCGTGTTGGAGTCCGTGAGCTATACGCGGAAGGACGGCCAGTACCTTAGATGGGACTATAGGTCTGGACGGGAACTGAGGGCGCGGGTGAACAAGGGGCGGATTCTGCCTTTCCCTTTGGCTCTTGATTCTCGCCTGGGCGAGATGGCCGAAGACCTCGAGCCTCTCAAGCAGCGGTACGGGAAGGGACAGCCCGACTTCATCACCGGTTCAAGCCTGGAACGCCTGCGCCTGCTGCCTGACGGCTCGTTCGACATGGTCGTAACCTCTCCGCCCTACGCGAACCGGTACGACTACACCCGGACATACGCCCTGGAGCTTGCGTGGCTCGGATTCGATCAGGACGCCTTCAACGCCCTGCGCCAGAGTATGCTGTCCGCCACGGTCGAGAACAAGTCCAAGCGGGAACTCCTGCGGGTTCAGTACGGCGATTCTCCCCTGATAGGCAATGCAATCGGGATGTACGAGGAACAGGGGGCCGTCCACGAGGTTCTGTCCATTCTCATGGAGCGGAAGAGTGAGTTGAGCAATCCCCACGTCATCCGCCTGATAGAGGGGTACTTTCTTGAGATGGCGGTGATCATCGCCGAGTTGGCCCGCATTGTGCGGCCGGGCGGCGCGGTCTACATGGTGAATGACAACGTGCAATACCACGGCGAAGAGACGCCCGTTGACCTGATCCTGTCGGACTACGCCGAGCAATCTGGGTTTGTGTGCGAGCGCATCTGGGCGCTGCCTCGCGGCAAGGGGAACTCCAGCCAGCAGATGGGACGCTTCGGGCGGCGGGAACTCAGGAAGTGCGTGTACAAGTGGGTGCGTGGCAATGGCCAAGCTGGATGACGCCAAGAGACGCTCGGCGGTAATCGCGCAGCGCATCCGGCAGAGGACAGACCTCTCCCTGCGGGAGTTGGTTGCCGGTTTCCCCGATGAACTAACTTTCGCGCCTCTGGACGAGCACATGATTAGTCAGGAAGCGTGGGATCACGTTACTTCTTCCGGCCTTGACCCCAAGCTGGTCTTCGCGCATCCTTTGTTGCTGCGACAACACCCGCGCGTATCTGCGTACTACAGGGGTATCGCGTTGCTGCCCCGAAAGCGCGTCTCGGAGTTAGCGGTCGGCGTGGACTCCTGGGAGGACGGCACACGAACGGCTCCGGTAAGGGAAGAACACGCCGTACGCGTGGCGCGGCTCTATAACGCAGTTATATCGTCCATAATCGAGGGTTCTACCGGGTGGACGCTCGAAAACGGATACAGGAACATTATTGCCAACATGGGCATTGGGCTGGATGGCACGGTGCGCAACCTCATAGGCCAGGACGCTGAGAAGCTTGTCAAAACCAGGATCAGGGATTGGCTGGACAGCCGGCAACTGATAACCCGACGAAATGCGGAACAGACGCAGTTTGAGTTGCCGGACGGCTATTCCATGCGCTACGGCTATGAACCCGACATTGAGTTTACCCACATCGTGAGCGGCGAGCCAAGAGTAATTGCCACTATCGAGGTGAAGGGCGGCAAGGATCCCGCGGGCGCGCTCGAAAGGCTGGGCGCAATACAGAAGAGTTTTGAGGCAACGCCTCCCAATTGCGTGAACATACTCATCGCGGGAATCGTCACCTCAGAAATGCAGGAGCGCCTGGACAGGCTGGGCGTGAGCAAGGTGTTCATGCTGGACAGGCTTGCAGAGGATACGGAGTATTGGGCGGATTTCCTCAACGAGGTATTTCACTATACGGTCAGAATCACCGCGTCAAGAATATCCGTACCGGGTTTGAGTAGTGGCGCGGCAGAATCTGAATAAGGCTCCCACATGAACGCACAGCAGGCCACAACCCTCGGAGCGATGCCGCTCAGCCGCGCGTATCGCTCGCTGCCGCATCCCGTGCGGCTCATGCCCCGCTTCCTGGACATGCCGTTCCCCGTGCTGTTGGACGGCGCGATGCCCGGCGCGCCCGGCAGCCGGTTCTCGTATCTTTCGGCGGACCCGTTCCTGGTCGTGCGGAGCCGCGGGCGTCGCGTGTCGCTGCTGCGTTACGGCGTCACCGAGGAGTCGGAGGGCGACCCGTGGGCCGTGCTCCAGCAGCTTATCCGCGACTACCGCGTCGAGGGACGACCGGGCCTGCCGCCGTATCAGGGCGGCGTCATCGGCTATTGGGGCTATGACCTGGGCCGTCACCTGGAGAGGCTGCCATCGCTGGCCGAGGACGACGTGGGCCTGCCGGAGTTGTACGTCGGCTTCTACGACTGGACGCTGGCGCACGATGGCGATACCGGCATGTCGTACCTCATCTCCACCGGCCTGCCGCACGGCTCGCAGCGGCGCGCGGAGGCGCGGGCGGCGGACGTGGCGGCGCGGCTGGCCTCGCTGCCGAGCGACGCGCGTCCCGCGGCTGCCCCGGCCGCCGCGGCCGACCTGCGCTCCAACTTCACCCGCGAGTCGTACATGGCGGCCGTGGAGCGTGTGAAGGCGTACCTGGCCGCGGGAGACGCCTACCAGGTGAACCTGTCGCAGCGTTTCGCGTCGCCGTACGCGGGCGACCCGTGGTCGCTGTACCTGCGCCTCCGCGCGGCCAACCCCGCGCCGTTCGCCGCGTACCTCGGCTTCCCGGAGGCGCAGGCGTTGAGCGCGTCGCCGGAGGAGTTCCTGCGGTTGGACGATGGCCGTGTGCGGGTGCGCCCCATCAAGGGCACGCGGCCCGTGGGCGCAACGGACGAGGAGACGGCCGCTCTGGCCGCGGAGCTGCTGGCAAGCGAGAAGGAGCGCGCCGAGAACGTGATGATCGTGGATCTGATACGCAGCGACATCGGCCGCGTCTGCCGCATCGGGTCGGTGGAAGCACCCAGCCTGTTCGCGGTGGAACAACACCCGACGGTGCTGCACCTGGTGTCCACCGTCACGGGCGAGGTGCGCGAGGGCGCGGATGCCATCGACCTGCTGCGCGCGTGCTTTCCAGGCGGCTCCGTGACGGGCGCGCCCAAGGTGCGGGCGATGGAGATAATCGAGGAGCTGGAGCCGGTGCGTCGCGGCATCTACTGCGGCGCAATCGGCTACGTGTCGTTCACCGGCGACATGGGCACCAGCATTGCGATTCGCACGCTGACGCTCGCGGGCGGGCAGGCGTACCTTCAGGCGGGCGGCGGCATCGTCGCCGACTCTGAGCCTGCGGCCGAGTACGAGGAGACGCTGCACAAGGCGCGGGGGCTGCGCGCCGCGCTGGAGCGCGATGGCTGACGACGACGCGCTTATGTACGTGAACGGGGCGTTCGTGACCGAGCGAGAGGCCGCGATCTCGCCGCTCGACCGCGGGTTCACCCTTGCGGACGGCCTGTTCGAGACGATGGTGGCCGCGGGAACCCGCGTGTTCCGCATGGACGACCACCTGGCGCGGATGCGCAGCGGCGCAGACCTGCTCCAACTGCCCAAGCCGGACGCGGGCTACCTGGCGGCTATAGTCGAGGAATGCCTGAGGCGCCGCGGCCTGCCGCTGTCGGTGGTGCGGCTCACGCTGAGCCGGGGTGTGGACGTGGGACGCGGCCTGAACGCGCCGGCCTCCCCCGAGCCGAGCGTGGTCGTGCGTGTCTCGCCGTGGGCTGGGCCGCCAGCGACACCGCCGCCTGCGCGGACGCTCGCAACCTCTAGCGTGGCGCGCAACGACCGCTCGCCGCTGTCGCGCGTGAAGTCGCTGTCGTACGTGGACGGCGTGGTGGCGCGGCTGGAGGCGCAGCGCGCCGGCGCGGACGACGCGCTGATGGTCAACACGCGCGGCTTCGTGACGGGCGCGACGTCCAGCAACCTGTTCGCGGTGGTGCGCGGCGCACTGGTGACGCCGCCGGTGGGGGACGGCGCGCTGCCCGGCATATCCAGGCTCACGCTGATGGAGGAGGCCGCGCGTATGGGCGTGGCCTGCGAGGAGCGGTCGCTCACGCCTGCGGACGTGGCCGCGGCGGACGAGGCCTTGATGTCGAACGTGGTGCAGGGGCCGGCGGCGGTTGCGTCCGTGGACGGCGCGCGGCTGCGCGCCGGCGCGCCCGGCCCGCTGACGCTGCGGCTGTTTGAGGCGTACTGGCTGCGCGTAAGGCGGGACGTGGGGGGATGAGGGGGGGGTGAATCAGACCAGCTTGGAGAACGGTATCCTTTCCCCTACGAACTTTTGAACCTTAATGTTCTTGTAAGATTCCCTCTCAGGCTCATCGCTCAGCGCGGGTCTGACCTTCTGCTTGTCCAGCTTCTTACTCCGCTTCGTGGCGATCAAGTTGTATTTGACGGTGAGTCCGGAAGGCCATCTTCGGATTCCATGCTCAATCTCACAAGCAGACCGCAGGTAATCCAGAATCGGCTTAGACCGTAGCAACTGTTC
Source organism: Dehalococcoidia bacterium (assembly GCA_963555975.3). Lineage (GTDB taxonomy): Bacteria > Chloroflexota > Dehalococcoidia > Lucifugimonadales > UBA2985 > JAPPHY01. The sequence goes on along the minus strand of OY821663.2, from coordinate 2,104,367 downwards.
ACGCGGTAACTGCTCATTGGTCAGCGTTGTCTTGAGTTCCACAAGGCACACCTGCGCCTTGCCATCGGACTCCGCAACAAGAAGGTAGTCACACCTCTTGTTCCACTCCCCGTCCTTGAGATGGCCTAAGTGACCAAGCGTTCCCACATGAACCGCAACCAGGGATCTTGGCGAACTGGAAATTGCGACTTCCATACTTGCTTCTGGCTCACTGAGAACGATACTGCCGTCCGAGCTCGGGAAGCTGAGTACCCCATCCTGCAAGATGCGGGCCATGGTAGCACTCAGGGACGCGCCGTTCCTAGTCAATTTCCTCGACGCGAGAGCTCAGCTCATTGGCTACGCGGTTGATCTTGTCGATAGATTTGTCAAACACGGGCATGTCCATGCCGAATCGGTCTACTGCGCAGCGCGTCAAGGTGTTCTTTTCGGCCACGTACGCCCTCACGGACTCCTGGGGCAGGTACTCGTCAGCGGAATACCCTAGCCGCTTGGCAACGCTTTCCCGGTTCTCGAACTGGCTGCCCAGCATGATGAGGTTGTTGAACTCCTTGATGATGTAGTCGCTGTGCGTGGTTATCAGAACCTTGATGCCGGCGCGCACGAACCGCGCCAGGAGCCGGGCCATCTCCCTCTGGTTGGTGGTATCCAGGTGGCTCTCCGGCTCATCGATAATGAGCAACTGGTCTTTCCGGGCAACGTGCCGCAAGAAGAAATACAGGTCGGACAGCCCTCGAACTGAGGATGAGGCCAGGTGTAGCGGTATGTTGAACTTCCGCCCTCTGCGAGCCTTGGACACGAAGCGGATGTCTCCATCCGCATTGCTATAATAGTCGCCCATCATCCCCTTGACCTCGTCGAACATCTTGTCCTCGTAGAGCGCGCTTCTCCGCTCCTTGAGATCCGGTATGCTTCTCGTGTAGTCGATGTTGTCCTTTATGGGCAACGCGTATCTGCTGGTCGAACTGTCAATCAGCAAGTAAGGCCAGTCACGTTCAATGTCCTTCTGAACCGCCATTTTCTGCAACAGATCTACGACCTGGTTCTTGGTAAAGTCCAACTCGCGATGGAAGAGCGAGATTCCGAATCGCTCGGCAGACAGAATAAACGGCGAGAAGGGGAGGTCATCCAGTAGGAGCTCCGTGAAGAACAGAGCGACATAGTGCTCTACTTCTAAAGGAGTGTGCTTAATGCGCAAGTCGCCAAGAGAGGCGGCAATCTCTCTTCTGTCATAGCGAAGAGCAAGCATTCCTCCACCTGTAAGATCAAACGTTGCCTCCATAGACCAGGGCTGAGTTGGAGGAGGAAGCCAAACGTCAAGGGAGGCATCTTGGAATGCTTCCGAAGGCGAACTGAAAACGCTAGCTAGATCGTCCTTGGAAAATGAATGGGCAACTTGACTAATTGCGGCATTTCGGAGCCTCAAGAAGCCCTCGTGGGCCAAGGGGTAAGTGACATATCCCGAGTCCAACAACTGCCTAGTGATTTCCTGTGCCACAGCAGAAATGCCCGTGAGTTCTAGCGGGACTCCCAGCCAATGCGGCACTCTCTGCCTGTAAGCCTTCAGGAACCCGTACAGCGTATATACCAGGTACGTCTTGCCAGTGTTGTTGCGGCCGGCAATGACGGTCAGGCCGCCCAGGGACAGTTCGGCATGGGTTATCGGGCCGATGTTGCGGAACGTGAACTGCGGCTCACGGAGTTCCGCGCCATGCTGGTCGGGCATGGCTTCACCGTCGGATGAACTGGCGTCCGGAAATGAAGACATAGTAGCTACCTCTCCCCCACGCCGCTCGTAGGCCCCCTACGCCTGCGGCGCCACCGGCGCGGCCAGCATCCCCTCCAGGATGTTCTGCAACGCCATTGAGTGGCTGCAAAACCCGCGGACTGCGAAGAAGTCGCAGGTGCACTTGAAGATTCCGTCGCAGTACTCCAGCCGGTGATCGTCGTTCTCGCCCTTGAAGTCGGCCACAAAGCTCTGGAAGGTTACCCGGCCCTTCTCCTCTGCGTACCTCTTGGCCTTCTCTATCTTGCCGATCACGCTTGAGTACATCTATGCTCTCCTCTGGCAGCGCAGACTTCAACCCAATTCTATGCCGCCTCGCTCTCAGGGTCAATCTCTTGAACTTGCAAAGACGCGATTCCATCGCGCTTGCCGCGGGTACACCTGGCGCGCCATGCTGTGCTATAATCCACTGCGGTTACATCCGATAGTCGATTGCGGAAGGAGGCAGCCGAGCGACCGCCATGCCGACACTCTACGTTGCATCCGATACGCCGCGGGCGGGCAAGACCGCCCTGAGCGCCACACTGGCCCAGCGCCTGCGACAGGACGGCCGCCGCGTGGCTGTCTTCAAGCCGTTCTACTCGCCCGCCAACGATGGTGATTCCGACCCTGACGCCGCCATCCTCGCAGCCGCCGCGGGCGCGAGCGCACCCGGCGCGACGTGGCCCACGGTCGTGAGCGATGGCGCAGAGCCGGACGTCGCCCGCGCCATGAGCGCCTACGCCGAGGCAACCGCCGGCGCAGACGCGGCAGTCGTCGAGGGGCTGAGCGGCCTGGATGGCGCAGCCGGCGAGGCTTCCGCCCGCCTGGCGAGCGAGATGGACGCGAGCGTGATCGTCGTAATCGCCTATCGCGACGGCCTGGGCTTAGATGAGGCCAGGGCCGCGAGGCAGCTCTTCGGCGAGCGGCTGGCGGGCGTGGTCGTCAACGGAGTGACCCGATACAAGTCGCGCGAGGTCGGCGGGCAGCTTGCGCCGCGAATCGAGTCGCAGAACGTGAAGGTGCTGGCCGCGATCCCGGAGGACAGGCGGCTGCTGGGCGTGACGGCGGGCCAGATCGCCGACCACTTGGGAGGCCGCTTCCTGGACTGGGAGGAGAAGCGCGACAACTTCGTCGAGCGTTACATCATCGGCGGGATGGTTCTGGACTGGGGCGTGCTCTACTTCCAGCAGTTCGACAACAAGGCCGTCATTGTGCGGGGCAACCGGCCGGACCTCCAGATGGCCGCGCTGAGGACGCCCACTGCCTGCATTGTGCTGACGGGCGGGCATCCGCCCATCCAGTACGTGAGTTACGAGGCGGGCGAGGAAGAGGTGCCCCTGATCCAGGTGGACACCGATACGCTGGAGACCGCCGCCGCGCTGGAGTCCCTGCAAGAGCGGACGCAGTTCGACCACCCGATGAAGCACGAGCAGTTCCGCGAACTCATGTCACGCCACGCCGATTGGGACGCGCTGCTGGGCGCGGTGACGGGCTAGGACTCGCTACGCCTGCGGCCGCGTCGCCGCCGATTCGCTCTGGCTGCCCACCCAGACCTCCCCGCCCTGGAAGACCTCTTTCTTCCAGATGGGCGCTATCGCCTTGATGCGGTCAATCATGTACGCGGACGCCTCCAGCGCCTCCTTGCGATGGGGCGAACCGATTGCCACCACCAGGCTTATCTCGCCCACGTCCACCCGGCCCACGCGGTGGGCGATTGCCACGTCCTCGATGCCCCACCGCTCGCGGATCTCATCGACAATCTGGCGCAGCATGTTCTCGGCCATCGGCTGGTACGCCTCGTACTCCAGGTAGTCCACGTCCCGCCCCTCGAACAGGTCGCGGGTGGTGCCCAGGAAGGTGACCACTGCGCCGTTGGACGGCTTGCGCACGAGCTGCGTGACCTCCTGCGGGTCGAGAACGTCGGGTGTGATGCGTATCATCTCTCTCCTCCGCTGACGGGCGGAATGAATGCGACCTCGTCGCCGTCTTGCAGGACTGCCTCCTCGCTCACGTACTCGGAGTTGACGGCGATGAGCACGGGAGTCGCCGCCGGCAGCGAGGGGTAGTCGTTGCGCAGTCGTTCGAGAAGCTGCGCGGGCGTGGCGCCCTCCGGCAGCTCCACGTCCACGCGGGACGTGCCCGCCCTCTCTCGATACAACGCGAAGAAGCGCGCCTCAACCCTCAAGCCGTTCCCTCCAAGCCGCTCATTGGCCTCAGTATACAACCCGCGCGGGGATGGGGGGAAGGGCGGGGGGTGCCTGCTCGCCCCATGCTCACGCAGGGGCAGTCTCAGGGCCGGTTGAAGGGTCTGATGTTTCGACGTGCTCACACTGAACGGAGGCCGCCACGCCCGAACGGGTCAGCCTCGTCACCGCTCGTTAGCCGCAACGCGGCCGCCACTGTCCCCCCCCCACGCGCTTGCCCGCTTGCGCCTCACGCTGTAGACTAACCGCATAGACCGCAAGACGCCGTTCGTGGCGGCGGAGTTGGGCAGGGAGGGTACACGAGATGGATGAGAATGAAACGCCAAAGCCATTCAACGGCCTGCAGGGGTTGAGCAAGGAGGAGGTGCTGGAACTGATCGGAGACCCGCGGGAAATCAACAGATCCCTGAAGGTGTTCCAGAAGTCGACTCGCCTTGTGTCGGATCACTATTCGAAGCTGGTGGAACGCTACCCGGATGAGTGGTTGGCCGTCTACAATGGCCGCGTCAGGGCGCATGGCAAGTCAAGGAAGGCTGTCCTCGAGGAGGTTGACGCAAAGGGGCTGCCTCGAGCCCAAACGTTCCTTTGGCTCGCGAAGACTGAGCCGCAACCGCTGATAGAGTAGCCATGTTGCACGGTCGCTTTGAGGGTCTAACAGGCAGGCCCCGCGTTGAGGGTCGCTTGATGCTGCCCGGCTTGGGCCTAATGGCTGAGATTGGGTTCCTGCTGGATACCGGCGCTGACCGGACCACCTTGTTCCCATCCGACAGCGACTCACTTGGCATTGATTTCTCGAAGCTCCCCGGAGAGATAAAGCAGTACACCGCCGGCGTTGGAGGTCGCTCCAGGAGCAAGACGTTGCCGGCGTACTTGGCATTCACCGACCCAGACCGCAATGTCTACGCGTACAGCATCTACCTGTCCATTCTGGAGCCGCACGAAAGCATTGATGAAATACCCTCCTTGCTTGGGCGGGACGTGCTGAATCAGTGGGACATCAGATACGCCTACCCCTTTCGGCGCCTCACATTCTCGGTAGTCAGCGCAGACTACGTGTATCCCGTGAACCCAGGCTGAATCCCAGTTCGCCCCCTGCCTTCGCAGGGGCAGGCTTTGAGCTGGTGGAAGGGCCTGAGCGGAAGCCCCTCACGCCAAGCGGTTCATGGTGACGGGTAACGCGGCTAAGCCGCGCCGCCATTGAGTGCCAGTAGCCCGCGGAGAACGTCGTCGTCCGAGATGTCCGCAGACCAACCGTACGCGGCGGCCACAGCGGCGTCAAGGGCTGCGTGTGCGTCGGCGAGCCACTGAGGGCGAGCGTTGTACAGATTCGTTAACGTGCGTTTGTTGAGCTCCTTCGCCGCTTCATCGTTGCGAGGAACGGGGCGCTTAGGGTAGCCCTGAACCGGCTCGTCTACCCACTCGACCCATTCGGGAGGGTTGAGCCAGCGATCACGCAGATCCACGAGCCGCCGGGCGGCCGCGGCGATGACGATAGATCGTGGGTCGTTGGCGTACTCGGCGGCCGGGATATTCGGCCCGAGGTCAAGCGGGAACGGGAAAGTCTCGAAGGTGGTTGTAGGCGTGTAGCGCGGATCATTGCCCTTACCGAGCCAAGTACCGAGCCGCAGCGACCATATCTCATGGAATCTGCTGTGCAGGATGCCAAACGTCGTGTCGTCATCGCGAGCTATAGCTATAGTTGCCGAGTCGGGACAGACGCTTGCATTGAGCCAAACGAACAGGCGGTGTTTGGCAACGCGAGGCGTTACGATGTAGCGCGACAGGCCGTCGAGTGCTGCCCACATTGCAGGCCGAGGGTTCCAATGCCGGAACCAGAACTCGCGGCTCGACTGCTCACGGTTCTGTTGCCGAGGCGGTCTGACATGCTCAAGAGCGTATGTGAATGGCGCTTCGTAAAGCGCGGCGTCAGCTTCGTCCATTTCGTCGCCAAAGTCGATGATCCACTTTCCTTGCGAGCGCCTGGTCAGATCCTTCCCGTTTACCCACGGCTTCAGAACGTCAGCGTTCGTCCTATTGTTCGGGTTCGTAGGCAAATGGAGCCATGCACGCGCCAGGTTGCCGGGGATATCAAACGGCCCACGCTTGATGTCGCCCTGAAAAGCCACGCCCACATTTGTTCCTAATGGGGCGGCCTGCGTCAGGTCGAGTTGGCCTGCCGTCAAATCAGCGTTAATTCGTGAGGTGTCTTTGCCATTGAGGCGGGTAGTCAAACCATCGTCACTGCTAGCGAAACAGATCAACGAAACCCTGACGTCAGCATCTCCATCCACGACCCACGGCTCATCTGACCACGCTTCAAAGATGGTGCCGTGCTCCAGAATGCGGTCCAGTACACGCCGGTTAGTGCCGCCGCGGATGGAGTTTGTAGCCACAAGGCCAACGCGTTTCACGTGACCTTCTTCAACGAGCCTCCCTGCCTTTGCGAACCAGTAACACACGAGATCCGGTCTGCCGCCTACCCAATCGGCGTACACTGCGGGCAACGCGTCGGCATCGGCATCCCCCAACTCTCGGCGCATTCGCCGATTGCCCAGAAACGGTGGATTGCCAATCACCACGTCCGCGTCCGGCCAGACCGGCTCTGTGTTGTCAGGTGTCAGGATCGCGTCGCGGCACTCAATGGTGTCTAGCGGCTTCAGGATGGGATCGCGCGCCTCCGAGAAACCGTTGCGCCTCATCCATTGAATCTCGCCAATCCACACCGACACACGGGCCAGTTCGGCGGCGTAGGGATTGATCTCTATACCCTTCACATTGGCCGGGCCTATCTCTGGGAACGCTCTAGGGAAACCGAGCGCCTCTGCCTCGACCTGCACGCGGTGCTCCAAATCCTTGAGGGACTGTAGGGCCAGGTACAGGAAGTTGCCGGAGCCGCACGCCGGATCGAGCACTGTGAACGCCCGCAACCGGTCGAGGAACGTCCGATACCGGCGCTCGGCGGAGTTACGCCGTGACCTGCGTGTGTAGGGTGATTTAGCGGCGTCCGCACGTCTCAGCTCGGCAGTGATCTCTGCCTTCTCCGAGGCCCATTCCGCGAGCAACGGGCGGATCACCACCGGCTCGACGAGCATCATGATCTTGTCGCGGTCGGTATAGTGCGCACCGAGCTGGGCGCGCTTGCTGGGATCGAGCCCGCGCTCGAACAGCGTGCCGAGGATTGACGGGTCAACCTCCGACCAATCGAGGTTCGAGGCCGCCAGCACGGTGTCGATGTCGGCTCTCTCCAGCGGCAGCGCCGTGTCATCATCGAACATGCCTCCATTGAACCAGTCGACCGTCTCGAAGCCGACCCGGCCCCCTGAGGCCATGACGCGGAAGAGATCGCCGGCAAGGTCGGCGAATTGCTCCGGTGTGCGTTGCGCTTGCTCCAACATACGAGTGAACATGTGGCCGGGCAGCAGGCCCACGTCGTCAGCGAACATGCAGAAGACTAGCCGGTTGACAAAGAGAGCAACTGCTAGAGGGTCGTGTCCGCGCTCCCTTAACGCCTGCGCGACCGTCGCGAAGGACTGCGCCGCCTGTTCGGTTAGCGCTTGCCGGGACTCACCAGGCCGCAGCCGATCGGGGTCTGAGAACGCCCACTTGAGCAGTTCGCGCGTCGCCGCGTCGCCAAGGTCGTCCAGGTCGAATTCGTAAGTTCTGCTGACGCTGTTCGTCCAGTTGGTGCGGATGCGGAACCGCTGCATGTCGGAGACGATCAGCAGCGGCGGGTTCTCCAATGCGAGAGCATACTGCCGGAGCTGCTCGAATGCAGCGTCTAGGTCTCTCCGCTTCCCCTTGTACTCCCAGGCAAAGTGATGGCGCTTCCAGACATCGGCCCAACCTTCACCGCCAGTGTCCTTGCGAGCGCCCCGCTCAAAGCAGTACCACTCGCCCGTAGGGTCGACATCTGCGGGCTTGGGTTCGCCAAGCAACTCGCAGAGGTCGAGGAAGTGTTGCTGCGATGCTGAGCGTTCCGTCAGGGTGGAAGCTCGCCACTTGCTAATGAACTCGTATGGCTCCATAGCTAGGCCCCTCACGCCACGCGGTCTATGGTGACGGCAGGCAGGTACAGACGCACGTCCGCGCTGAAGCCGGAAGCCTGCTCGAAGTGCGGGAACAGGAACTCCAGGCTGCGCCGCTCGCCGCGGGCGCCGCGGGCGGAGGCGCCGCCGTAGTATCGGCCGGCCAGGTCCTCCAGAGCCGGATCCAGCTCGCGGGAGCCGTGCGAGTCGTCATAGGAGACCTCGACGAAGTGGGTCAAGTAGTGCGAACCTCCGATGGTCGATGCGTGCGCGGGTTCACAGATGAAGGCCGGGCCGATGCCGGATTCATCTGGTCAATCGTCGATAGAGCGCGTACAGCAGGTGTGGGGCGACCAGAAGAACCCAGAAGGTCAGCACTCCCACCCACCACTCGAAGGCGACTCCGGTGGCAAACCCCGTAGGGAATGCGACCCAGAACCACCATTTCCCAAAGCTCCTTGGCAGCATGGCGCAATGATACGGCAGAGGCCGCCGCTCGGCAAGCGCGGCGCTACCCCCGCGCGTCTATGGCCGCGCGTATCATGGCTGCGGTATCGGTCACGGGCGTTGCGCCGAGGTCAGTGCCGTCGCGGAGGCGCACGGAGGCCGTGTCGGCATCCGCCTCCTTGTCGCCGACGATGAGCATGTACGGCGTCTTCTGAAGCTGCGCGTGTCGAATCTTCGCGTTCATCCGCTCAGAGCGGTCGTCCACCTCAACGCGGACGTCAGCCTCACGCAGCCGCTGCGCCACCGCCTGCGCGTAGTCCACGTGCCGGTCTGCAATGGGTATGACCACCGCCTGCACGGGCGCAAGCCACACCGGGAACGCGCCCGCGTAGTGCTCGATCAGCACGCCGAAGAACCGCTCCATCGAGCCAAGCAGCGCACGGTGGACCATGAAGGGCCGGTGCTCGCGGCCGTCCTCCGCCACGTAGGTCACGTCGAACCGCTCCGGCAGGTTGAAGTCGAACTGTATCGTGGTGCACTGCCACTCACGGCCCAGCGCATCGACCATCTTCACGTCTATCTTCGGCCCGTAGAACACTGCGCCGCCCTCGTCCTCCTCGTACGGCAGGCCGCGGGAGCGGATCACGTCTCGCAGCGCCTCGGTCGCCATGTCCCAGTCGGCCTCGGAGCCGGCGAACTTGCCTCTCTCGTTCCGGGTGGACAGGTAGACGCGGAAGTCGTCGAAGCCGAACGCGCTCAGGAAGAAGCGCATGAAGTCGACGCAGCCCTCCAGCTCCGCGCGCACCTGGTCGGGGCGGCAGAAGATGTGGGCGTCGTCCTGCGTGAAGCCGCGCACGCGCAGCAGGCCGTGCAGCACGCCGGAGCGCTCGTAGCGGTAGACCGTGCCAAGCTCGCCGAGGCGCATGGGCAACTCCCGGTAGCTCCTGAGAGAGGACTTGTATATCTGGATGTGGAACGGGCAGTTCATGGGCTTCACGTAGTAGTCCTGGCCGTCCACGTCCATGGGCGAGTACATGTTCTCGGCGTAGAAGTCCAGGTGGCCGCTGGTCTCCCACAGCGTGGACTTGCCAACGTGCGGCGAGTAGACGAGCTCGTAGCCGGCGCGGTAGTGCTCCCTGCGCCAGAAGTCCTCGATGATCGACCGGATGCGGCCGCCCTTCGGGTGCCAGAAGGCCAGCCCCGGCCCGTACTCCTCGTGGAACGACAGCAGGTCGAGCTCGCGGGCGAGCCTGCGATGGTCGCGTCGCAGCGCCTCTTCGATGCGCGCCAGGTGGTCGTCCAGCGCGTCCGCGGACTCGAACGCGGTGCCGTAGATGCGCTGGAGCATGGGGCGATGCTCGTCGCCGCGCCAGTACGCCCCGGCCACGTTCAGCAGCTTGTAGGCGCTCACCTGCCCCGTGGACGCCACGTGCGGCCCCTGGCACAGGTCGGTGAAGTCGCCGTGGCGGTAGATGCTGATGGCCTCGCCCTCCGGCAGCTCCTCGATGATCTCCAGCTTGAAGGGTTGCTCCGCGAACATGCGCAGCGCCTCCTCGCGGCTGAGCTCCTCGCGCTCGAACGGCAGGTCGAGAGCGATGGTATCGCGGACGTGGGCGTCGATGGCCTCCAGGTCCTCCGGCGTGAATGGCCTGGACACCTGGAAGTCGTAGTAGAAGCCGTCCGCGGTTGGCGGGCCGATGCCCAGCTTGGCGTCCGGGAAGAGGCGCGTCACGGCGTCTGCCATGACGTGCGATGCGGAGTGTCGCATCCGCTCCCGCAGCGCGGCGAGTTCGGTGTCTGCGTGTGCGTGTTGAGTGGTCATGGCGTTGTTGAGCGGCGTTGTAGTCGATGCTGGTAGATGGGTAGTCTACAGCGTGAGGCGCGAGCGGGCAAGGGGATGTTCACGCTCAGGACGAGCGAGGCTGGCGGCGTACCGTATCCGCTCGTCCTGAGCCTGTCGAAGGGCGGGCGGAGGGACGACGGTTGTGGTCTCCCCGCTCAGACGGTTCGACAGGCTCACCACGAGCGGGGCTGGCGGCGTACCGTATCCGCTCGTCCTGAGCCTGTCGAAGGGCGGCGGAGGGACGACGGTTGTGGTCTCCCCGCTCAGACGGTTCGACAGGCTCACCGCGAACGAGGCTGGCGGCGTACCGTATCCGCTCGTCCTGAGCCTGTAGAAGGGCGGGCGGAGGGACGACGGTTGTGGTCTCCCCGCTCAAATGGTTCGACAGGCTCACCACGAGCGGGCAAAAGGATTGAGGCCGTTGCTGAAGCCGCCTTGTGCGGCTGGGTTCAGCCGGGGTTCACGGGATACACGTAGTCGGCGCTGACGACTTCGAAGGTGAGCCGCCGAGAGGGGTAGGCGTATCTCATGTCCCAACGATACAGCACGTCCCGCCCGAGCAATGAGGGTATTTCGTCTATGCCTTCGTGCGGCTCCAGAATGGACAGGAAGATGCTGTACGCATAGACGCTGAGGTCTGAATCGGTGAAGGCCAGAACCGCCGGCAACGTCTTGCTCCTGGAGCGACCTCCAACGCTGGCAGTGTACCGCTCAATCTCACCGGGGAGCCTTGAGAAGTCGATGCCAAGTCTGGTGCTGTCAAATGGGAGCAACGTGGTTCGATCAGCGCCGGTGTCCAAGAGTAGCCAGAGATCAGTCGAGACGCCCAAGCCGGGCAGCGTCAGGCGGCCCCAAACGTAGGGCATACCCGTTGAGACTGCGAACCGGCCCTGCAACATGGCTAAACGATCAGTATTCTCGGCTCAGTCTCAAGGAACCAAACGAGAGTCGTGCTTCTAGGCAGTCCCTTTGCGTCAAGCATCTCAAGGACAGCGTCGAGTGACTTGGCGTGCGCCCTGAGGCGGCCGTCATAAAACGCCACCCACTCTTGCGGATAACGCTTCATCAGCATGGACTCCTGGGACAGCAGGGCATCAATGGACTTGCGGAACAACTCCGAGGCTCTGGCTATCTCCCGCGGGTCACCGATGATTTCCAGCACCTCCTCCTCACTCAATCCCTGCAAACCGTTGAATGGCTTTGGCGCTTTCTTCTCATTCATCTTGCGCCTCCTCCAGGCTCGGTTCCGCACCCACGAACGGCAGCTCGCAGTCTATGAGGGTAGTCTACAGCGTGGGGCGCGGACGGGCAAGCGCGGTGGGGTTGTTAAGGAGTCCTTTCACAAGGATTCCATTATTAAAGCAAACGGCGTTTTGCTTGAATAACGCGGGCGGCAAGGCTCGCTGTTAAGGCGAAAGTTGGCTTTGATCACTGAATGGAGCCGGATCCCGGCGGGTGAGTCCCGCCTGATCCATGCGAAACTCAATGGCCTGAACTGCGGTTGGGAAGCCCATGTCCACAGTCCTGGACTCATAGACCTCCACAAGGTCAGTCAGCGCTTCAAGCTCTATCCTGCCGGGATGATCGGGGTCGTCAACCTGTTCATCGGGGCCTGAGAGTTCATCCAACAGGTCTGAGATGCGAGCCAGCGCCTCTTCGTAGTCCTCATCGCTGTAAATCGGTCCGACGCGCATTTCTCTCACCTTGCCATCCAACCGTTCGCTCGATTCAGACGCCTCAGGCCGGACAGGGTGTACGTGTTGCTCTTGGCCCGGTTGCACGGCCCGCAAAGCAGCACGCGGTTGGTGATGTGGTTCAGCCCGCCGTCAGAGCGCGGCGTGTTGTGGTCAAGTTCCAGGTAGCGCGGGTCATCGAACACCCTGTCGCACCCCTGGCAACGCTGCCCGTGCTGAGCCAGCAGGAACTCGTACATCTCAGCCCGGCTCATGCGCGGGCCTCTTGGCTCCGCGTAGTGCTCAGTCACCTGAATGAACGGGGCGGCCTCCATGCCGTCGTCTGTGCGCACTGGCAGAGTTGTTTCCAGCGATACGCTAGGCGGAATGTCGGTCAGCAATTGGCGGCTATCATTGAGCCTACGGACTACCACGTCATAAGCACCTTCCCAAATGTCCACGCCCACCCACTGCCGGCCCAAGCGTTCAGCCGCGACACATGTGGTCGCACAACCAGCAAACGGGTCGAGTACCATGTCACCTTCATTGCTGCTGGCTTTGATGATACGCTCGTACAAGGCTAGGGGCTTTTGGGTCGGGTATCCAGTGCGTTCTTTGACACCTGATTGCAGAGAGTTAATGTCTGTCCACCAATCTTCAGGGATCTTGGCTTCGTCAAGGTAGTACCGATAGTATTTGTTGGTAGCCTTCACAAGTTTGTCTTGGTAAGATCGGCCTTCTTCGTCAACGCCTATCTTTCCACCAAGGCTTTTTGTACCTGTGTCTCGTGATATGCCAGCCGCCTTGCCATCGAAAGTGTACTTTTGGGTCTTCGTGAAAAAGAGTAGTATGTCATGTTTCGTTGCCCAGCGCAGCTTTCCCTTACCGCCCACATTGTAGCACCAGACAATCTCATTCCTGAAATTGCGCTTGCCAAAAATCGCATCCATAAGTTGTTTCAGATAGTGGCTGGCCGTGGGATCACAGTGGAGATAGATGCTGCCATCGTTACGCAAGACCCTCCGCATCTCCAGAAGTCGGACTCCCATAAAGCATAGGAACGCGCCCATATCGTCGCCATGGCTTTGCCTTGCCCCATTGATAACTTGCATTACGTTGGGCCAATCGTCGGTGATTTGGTCAACCCACTCCCCTTCAACATCGTCCGCCCAACTCCAGCGATCTTGAAACTTGGCACCAGCCGCCAAGCTGTTGGGTGTCGCGTGGAAGTCCCGGCCCTTCTTGAATGGCGGATCCGTGGCGATGAGGTGAACGGACTCCGAGTTCATGCCGCGGAGAAAGGGCAGATTATCCCCGCGGTACAGGGTGCGGCTCTGAAAGTTGGGCGCGGCCATTATGCGTCTACTCCCTAGCGGGTTATCCTTGCAGGCGTACCTTCTGCCATCAAGATGGCGCTATTCTACCAAATTTGTCTACGATTCCAAGTGGCTGCCCGCCGCCCCCGCGCGCCTGCTATACTCCCACCGTGAACATCCAGTCGCTGCACAGGTGGGACGTGGGCGCGCGCGCTGCCGCCGGCATCCAGCGAGAGTTGGCCGCCCGCGTGATCGCGCGGGACGGCGTTGCGGCTGCGCCACGCTTCGTTGCAGGCGTAGATCTGTCGCCGCCGGACGCCAGCGGCGAGGCCGCGGCCGCCGCCGTGCTGCTGGAGCTGCCGTCGCTCCGCATCGTCGAGGCGCGGCTGCACCGCGGCAGGCCCGCGTTTCCGTACGTGCCCGGCCTGCTATCGTTTCGGGAAGCGCCGCTCGTGCTGGGCGCGCTGGCAATGCTGTCGCAGGCGCCGGACGCGATACTCGTCGACGGGCATGGACTGGCGCATCCGCGGCGGTTCGGCCTGGCCTGCCACGTGGGGCTGCTGACCGACACGCCCACCATCGGCTGCGCCAAGTCGATACTCTGCGGCAAGCCGGACGGCCCCCCTGAGCCTCAGCATGGGTCGCACGTGCCGCTTGTCGACCGCGGCGAGGTGATCGGCGCGGCCGTGCGAACGCGCTCATCGGCGAACCCGATCTATGTGTCGGTGGGGCACCGAGTGAGCCTGGAGCGGGCGGTGGAGTTGACGCTCGCCTGCTGCAAGGGGTATCGTATGCTGGAGCCGACGCGGCTGGCGCACCTTGCCGCCGCGGGACGCATCGCCCCGGTGGGCGCGGGCGCGTAGGCGCGCCGGCAGGCTCGAACAAGAACTACGGAGGAAGACGACCAGCCATGCAAGACCTTAGAGGCCGCTTCCAGGAACTGCACGAGCGCATCGCTCGAAACATGGTGCGCCTTTGACGTAGCCGGCAAGGAGTCGGAGATAGCGCGGCTGGAGGCAGCGGCCTCCGAGCCGCAGTTCTGGGACAACCCGCAGTCGGCGCAGGCCGCCATGATACGCCTGGCCGACCTGAAGCAGGTGACGGAGACGTGGCAGTCGCTCGGCGTCCGCGCATCGCAGGCGCAGGAACTGCTGGCGTTGGCGCTGGAGGAGGGCGACGCCTCGCTGGAGGAGACGCTGCTCGCAGAGGCGGACTCCATATCGAAGGAGCTTGGCTCGCGGGAGTTCAGGCTCATCCTCTCCGACGAGCACGACGAGCGGGACGCGATCCTGGCGATCCACGCCGGCGCAGGCGGCACGGAGTCGCAGGACTGGGCGCAGATGCTGCTGCGGATGTACCTGCGCTGGGCCGAGCGCGAGGGCTACTCCGGCAGCATCATGGACGTCTCGCATGGCGACGAGGCGGGAATCAAGAGCGCATACGTCAATGTGTCCGGCCGGTACGCCTACGGCTACCTCAAGGCCGACCGCGGCGTTCACCGGCTTGTGCGCCTCTCGCCGTTCGACTCGGCGCACATGCGCCACACCTCGTTCGCGCTGGTGGAGGCGCTGCCGGAGGCGGAGGACCGCGTGGACGTGGACATCAGCCCGGACGACCTGCGGGTCGACGTGTTCCGCGCCAGCGGCCACGGCGGGCAGGCCGTGCAGAAGAACGCGACCGCCGTTCGCATAACCCATCTGCCCACCGGCATCGTCGTAAGCTGCCAGAACGAACGCTCACAGTTCCAGAACCGCGAGTACGCCATGAAGGTGCTGCGGGCGCGCCTGATGGAGCTTGAGACGAAGCGCAGGGCGGAGGAGCAGGCGCGGCTGAAGGGCGAACACGTTTCCGCCGAGTGGGGCAGCCAGATACGGAGCTACGTGCTGCACCCGTACCGCATGGTGAAGGATCACCGCAGCGGCTACGAGACCTCGGACACCGCCGCCGTGCTGGACGGCGACCTGAACCCCCTGCTGGAGGCGTATCTGCTGTCCCGCGTGGGGCGGGAGGGGTAGGCTGTTCTAACCCCTAAGATGCCATAGAGTGGGAGGCACTAGCGAGGCCTAACTTCTTCAATAGCTTTGAAGGCATCTACAATCTGTCTACTCAACGCCTCATCGATTCCTGGGGATTCTTCTAGCCAACTGAGTTTGTCATGTGCTCCTTCATAAGGCCAGAGAAAGTTGTCTAGGTGATAGGTTGAAATCCGACCCTCTAACTGCTGCATTATACTTAGGACATCAGCCCAAAATTCTTGGATTTTCGACGGGGTATCATTGGTAAACCTACTCTGTTTTAGTTGAGGCGTCAAATTGCCTAAGCGATAATCTGACGGGATAGGAATGCCCGTGTAATCGAAGCTGTCGAGGCCCAGAATATGCAGGGCATTACCAATGGTTTTGGGGGCGTAAGCAATGGTCTTCGCGTAGGGACCCTGATCCATTGTTGTTGCAAACCTTCTCCACAATTTAGGCAGGTCTACCGCTACCTGATCAGGCTGCATACTCCACAGTTCTTGCGCGAGAGAACTGTTGGCTTTTAGGAAAGTCTGAAGGCGTTTTACATGGATTTTCCGTTGTCTCTCCTTCTCCCGTGCATCCTTTCCACGGTAAGTTATCATCTCGCCGTATAGAGGTCTCAGAATGCCCTCTAGCTCAGAAATATCGTGGGGTACGTTTTTGGATGTCACCTGTTTCCATAGCGGCGGCCAATAGCCAATCTCAGCTTTGTCTTCGGTCTGGTAGTCATTTAGACCAGCCATCGCCATCAATGTTATAAAAGCACTTGGTGGATAGCGATCCGACGTGTCACCAATATCCTTAAATGCAGGTCTCTCAAGTAGCTTGGCGCGGTCTACATGCCATACTTCCCAAGGAATTCGCCCTAGAGCGCGAGCGATTCTGTCAATCCCGCTGTCCCAGTCCATGGTCGTCTCCTACCTATAGAAGCCTCTTTATCGACATGGACGGCGCCGCGCCCTCCGAGTCGCTCTTCGCACATTGTCTTCATTCATGTTGCGTAGTCAAGTATGTAGCTCCGAATATAGACGGGATTATATCGCAGATTACGCAATCGTTATTGATACAACGCATACATTCACGCCTGACGATGGGGGCACATTAGTCATTGCCAGCGCACATGTTCTGTGGTTTCTGGGTGGAAATGGTCTGTTCTTAGAGTTGAGGTCTCCTGAAACTACCTCAGGCAGCCTGCTCTTGGCTTCTTGGATGCTTCTTGTGCTCTGATTTGGCCTGAAAGAAGGCTCAGTCTCAATAACGAGTCTCTTCTGTTGGGAATCTGGCAGGTGGCCCACTTACGTTCATCTGCGTGAGCCGAGCATGTCTGCTTTTTCCGGGTACGAAGCATAGGGATAAGTGGGTTATGAGTCCTACGACAGGGATGAGCAGGGTCAGACTCCACCATCCTGACCTGCCAAGGTCATGCCACCTTTTGGCTTTTATCGCCAAACCAGACCAGATAGCCAAGGGTGTTGTGAAGACTAACGCATCGACTGTCATCACTCCGATGACATAGACCAGGGCCAACGCTACTGAGGCTAAGAAATACTGCCCTCGGTCGATCCTTCCTTCAAACCCGAACCAGAATCCTAGCATGAGATGCCCCCTTTAGGCCAGCTTGGTGTGACTTGGGGAAGCACCCATGGCTGCTCTCGCCTGTAGGGGGCGTGGCGATCCAAGCCCCTAGAGAGCAGTTGACTTCCCCAAGTCGCGAATGATTATAGCATATGTGGCGCATATAGACAATCGGCCAATCACTATCGGTAGTGTAACGTGGAGTGTGTAAAAGGGAGAAAGGGCGTATCCTTCTGGGTGAAGCAAACCCACTGAGAGGAGGACACGCCCGTGGCACAGGTCAAAGACCTGACAGAACTGACAATAGAGGATAGGTGGTCCGCAGTCAAGGAAGAAGAGGATTGGTGGGACGAGATTAAACCTCGGACGTTAGCCGTGGTCAAGACTCTAATGGAAGAAGCGATGGAAGCTGAGTTGATAGAGCAACTCCACGCGGCCAAGTACCGGCGAACGGAAGTCAGGCGGGGCTACCGAAACGGGTACCGGTACCGGGGTCTGCTCACCGAGTTTGGCCCGATAGAGCGGATACGGATCCCTCGAGATAGGGACGGGCAGTATCGTCCGCGGGTGCTGCCCAGATACCAGCGTCGGCAGTCTCAGGTCAATCAGATGGTACGCAAGATGTTCTTGGCCGGGGTGAGCGCCCGGAGAGTGCGAGAGGTAGTCCAGCCATTGCTGGGTGAGGGGGTTAGCGCCCAGACTGTGTCCCGCATATGCCGTAGCCTGGACGCAGAGGTGCAGCGCTTCCACAGCAGGCAGCTCGACGACCGATACAGATACCTGCTCCTGGACGGGATCGTGCTCAAGGTCAAGGGCGCGGTCGAACTGAAGCGCCGGGTGGTTCTGTGCGCCTACGGCGTCACCCACGGCGGCGTCCGTGAGCTCATCGACTTCCGCCAGGCCTCATCGGAGAGTGAGGCCATGTGGACTGCCTTCCTGGACAGCCTCTACCAACGGGGACTCAAGGGAGACAGGCTCCAAATGGTCAGCACTGACGGGTGCGCCGGTCTGCACCGCGCCCTCGACATGGTCTACCCCTTCGTACCCAGGCAGCGCTGCTGGGCCCACAAGATGCGCAACGTGGCTGCCAAGCTGCCACGCAGGCATCAAGAAGCCTGCTTGGCCCAGGCCAAGACCATTTACCAGGCCCACACTCGCCGCGAGGCCGTTCTGCGCTTCCGCCAGTGGGCTGCTCGCTGGCGGAGCGCCTCACCCAACGCTGTCCGGTGCATTGAGGACGACCTGGAAGAACTCCTGCCCTTCCTGGAATGCCCTCAACCCCACTGGAAGAAGGTGCGCACCACCAACGCCATCGAAAGGACCTTCAGAGAAGTGCGCCGGAGGACGCGACCCATGAGTTGCTTCCAGAACTCAGACAGCGTAGAAAGGATTATCTTCGGAGTCATCAGCCATCTCAACACCAACTGGAAGGTGAAGCCCCTCTCTCAATCTACACACAATCCTTGACACTACCATCACTATCGTTCAGACATAAACAATGGGCGATGAACGAATGGCAACGAACGAGGTGTGCAAGACCAGCGGCAAGACACCCGGTAGGTGCATCCGAGAGGTCATGACGCTGGTGCAGGACGTGCGTGCGTTCTCAGATGACTAGGCGGAGGGGCAGTTCTAAATCGCCCCCCCCATCACCTGTACCGCGGCCGCCGCAGCGACACAAACAGCGCGGCGGCAGCCATCAGCAGCACCGCGAAGCTGAGGAAGGCGAGTCGGTAGCTGCCCGTGGTCTCGAACACGAAGGCGGCGTACACCGGGCCTAGCATCGAGCCGCACACCTGCACCATCCCGCTCAGCCCCAGTATCGAGCCGAACGATCGCCGCCCGAAGTAGTCGCCCTTTATCGCCGGCATCGTGGCGGCGGAGCAGCCGTAGGACGGCGCGTAGAGCGCGACGAACAGCCACACGTGCCACAACTCCCGCGCGTAGGCAATGATGAGGCAGGACAGGGCGAGCGTACACACACTCCCCACGTTGACCGTCTTGGTGCCCAGGATGTCGTTCAGGAAGCCGCCGCCCAGCCTGCCGATGATGCTTACCATGCCCATGCTGCCCAGCACCGCCGCCGCAGTCGCCCTGGAGTGGCCCATGTCCTCCACGAGTGGGATGGCGTGAAGCGTGGCCGCGCCCGTCACCATAAGGCGGATGGCAAAGCCGAACGACAACGCCCAGAAGGGGCGAGACCGCAGCGCCTCGCCCACCGTCATGCCGATGTCCTCCTCGGCGGCTGGTTCTTGCGCCTCGCTGCCGTGCGCGCCGTCCGGCGCAACGGGCGACGCAGTCGTCCGTTGCGGAGCTTCGCCTCCGGTCGAAGCTCCGGCCTCCGCTCCTGCGGAGGCGCCGGACGGCGCGGCCGATGAGGGCTGCGCCCGCGGCTGCTCCGGTGGGCGGCCGTCAGGCAGCATCCCGTACTGCTCCGGCCTGTGCCGCATGACCAGCGCCGCCGGTATGCCCACCAGCAGCGTTCCCACGCCGGACGCCACGAACGCCATCCTCCAGCCGTACAGGTCGATGAACCAGGCCACCACTATCACGCCCGCGGCTCCAACCGCCACCGCGGAGCGCAGCAACCCGAACGCCGTGCCGCGCCGCCGAATGAACCAGTTGGCAACGGTGGTGTCGATTGCGATCATGGAGCTCAGGCTTCGCCCCACGGTAACCAGCAGTATAAATATCAGGTAGAACGCCAGCAGCGATTGGACCTGCGAAAGCATCATCATGCCAATGCTGGTCAGAATCACGCCCAGCACTATCATTATGCGCGGCCCGAACCTGTCGACCAGGAACCCCTCGATGCCGCCCAGGAACCCGGCCTCCAGCCGCGAAAGCGAGATCGCGCCCGCAAGCGCGGTGCGCCCCCAGCCGAAGTTGTCGATCAGCCGCTTGTAGAACAGGCTCAGGCCGTACGAGCCCGTCATGCTGGTGAAGGTGAGCACCAGGAACGCCGCCAGGACGATCCACCAGCCAAAGAAGACTCCGCGCCTCCCTTGCTCCATGCCCTACTTACCGCCCAGCTCCCGGTGTATGTGCCAGAACCTGTGCAGGGCCGTGAAGACGGACAGGACGGCAATGACCGCCAGCGCAATCGTCACCTGGCCTATCAGGAGGCCGACCGCCAGCGCGACCACGCGCTCCGGCCGCGTCATCACGCCGACGCGGCAGTCGACGCCGAGGCCCTCGCCGCGGGCGCGCAGGTAGCTGACCATGAAAGAGCCGACCAGCGATACATTGATGAGCACGATTTCGGCGGCGGCCACGGGTTCCAGGTTGTACACCAGCAGGCCAAGGAACACCGTCGCCTCCGCCACGCGGTCGATGACGGAGTCCATGAGCGCGCCGCGGGGCGAGGCCGTGCCGGACTGCCGCGCCAGCGCGCCGTCCACCATGTCCATCACGCCGGCAAGGATGAGCACGCCTCCGCCCGCAAGGAACATGCCCTGGCTGAGCAGGTAAGCGCAGCCCGCGCTGATGAGCAGGCCAAGGATCGTGACACGGTTGGGCGTGAGGCCGATGACCGTCAGCGCGCGGGCAAGCGGCTCCTCGAGGTAGCGCGTGGAGACCCGGCGGGCGCGAGTCCTGTAGTCCTGCCACGTAGGCATATCGCTCAGGGGAGGATTGCGCCTTCCCGCGGCTCCGGCAAGTCCGCAGGGCGGCTCGCGCTCCGCCGCTCCAGCAGGTAGGTGTAGTAGTCGATTATCTGTGCCGTGACCTGTTCCCAGTCGTAGCGCGGCGCCTTGGCGGCGCCTCGGCTGCCCATCTCCTCTCGCATGGCGGGATCGGCGATGAGGGTCTCCAGCGCGGCTTGAAGGGCCTCCTCGCTGCGGGGCGGCGCAAGCAGCCCCTCCTCGCCGTGCGACATCACGGACGAATACCCCTCGATGCTTGTGGCGACGATGGGCTTGCCGGACGCCATAGCTTCCAGCAGCACTATGCCGAAGCTCTCCTTTCCGGTGGCGGGCGAGCAGAATATGTCGGCGGCCTGGTAGTAGCGCGGCAGGTCCTCGTAGGACACGCCGCCCACCAGCACCACGTCCTCCAGGTTGCGCTCCGCAATGAAGCGGAACACCTCCGGCTCCGGGTTGCCGGGCCCCACCACTATCAGGCGCGTGTTGGGGTATCTCCACTTCAGCCTGCTGTACGCGCCCAGCAGGTACTTCAGCCCCTTGCGCTTCTCCAGGCGACCCACGAAGAGGATGTTCAGCTTGCCGTCCCGAAAGTCGTTGAGGGGCCGCGCCGGATTGGCGAACCGGCTGAACTCGATGCCGTTGGGGATCACGCGGTATTCGTCCGGGAAGTGGCGGCTCACCATGCTCAGCGCGGGCATCGAAACGGCGATTCGCCCGTCCAGCCTTTCGTGGTAGCGCCTGAGCATGTACTTGCTTGCCCGGTACACCCGGCCGCTGCCGTGGAAGGCGTGGAACGTGCCCACGTTCACGGTGTCCGACAGGCGCAGGATGAACAGCGGTATGACGGGCGCAAGCGGCTCGTGCAGGTGAATGACGTCGAACTGCTCCTCCGCCAGCAGGCGCTTGATGCGCGGCTCCAGCCACACGGACAGCGATATGCGCGCCACGGAGCCGCCGGTGGGGACGGAGAAGGAACGGCCCAGGCGAATGAAGCCCTTGTCCAGGATGTCGGGCGGGCTGGTGAGCGGGGCGATGATCTTGATCTCGTGCCCGGCGGCGACGAGGTGCCGGCTCAGGTGGAAGATGTGAGCCATCACGCCGCCGGGGTACGCGTAGTCGTATGGCGAGACAAGGCCAATCTTCATGTAGCTTGCCCCTTGGCCTGCGGCCAGGCCCCTTGCCGCGCTAGTCGCCGTCTATGAAGCTCTCCACCATCCGGCGCGCCTCTTCGTCGGAGTACTGGATTGGGGGAGACTTCATGAAGTAGGCCGCCGGCCCCTTGAGGGTGCCGCTTATGCCTCTGTCCAGCGCCAGCTTGCAGCAGCGAATCGCGTCCACCACCACGCCTGCGGAGTTGGGGCTGTCCCACACCTCCAGCTTCAGCTCCAGGTTGATGGGCACGTCTCCGAAGGTGCGCCCCTCCATGCGGATGTGGCACCACTTCCGGTCAGCCAGCCACGGCACGTAGTCGCTGGGGCCAACGTGGACGTTGTCCGGCCCCAGGTCGTAGTCAAGCTGCGAGGTCACGGAGTTGGTCTTGGAGATCTTCTTGGACTCCAGGCGGTCGCGCTCCAGCATGTTGTAGAAGTCGGTGTTGCCGCCGAAGTTGAGCTGGTAGGTGCGCTCCAGCTTGATGCCGCGCTCGCGCATCAGCCGGGTGAGCACGCGGTGCGTGATGGTTGCGCCAAGCTGCGACTTGATGTCGTCGCCGATGATGGGCAGCCCCTTCTCCTCGAACCGCCGCTGCCAGTAGTCCTCCCGCCCGATAAACACGGGTATGCAGTTGATGAAGCCGCAGCCGGCCGCCAGCACCTGCTCCACGTACCACTTGGTGGCCTGCTCGCTGCCCACGGGCAGGTAGTTGATGACCACGTGCGTGTCTCGCTCCTTGAGGATGCCGACTATGTCGGCGGTGGAGCTTGCGTCCTTGACGATGACCTGCTTGAGGTACTTGCCGAGGCCGTCGTGGGTCATGCCGCGCTCCACGGGCACGTTCATGAAGGGGACTTCTGCGAACTGCACGGTGTTGTTGGGCGGCGTGAAGATGGCCTGCGAGAGGTCCTTGCCCACCTTGTTGCGGTCGATGTCGAATGCGGCGACGAAGTTGATGTCGGAGATGTGGTAGCCGCCGAGTACGGGGTGCATGAGGCCGGGGATGAAGGCGTCCTCGTCGGCCTCCTGGTACTTGTAAACTCCCTGCACGAGTGAGGAGGCGCAGTTGCCCGCCCCTATGATTGCCACGTTGATCTTGGACACAGCCGTTTACCTCTTGAACCGTAGTCTGCGCGAGCCTGGCCCGTTGGGGCCCTGCGCCACGCGTCAAGGTATCTTAGCAGGTTTCCCACGCTGCTACAAGCGGACGAATGGGCGTGGGCTTCCCCCACGCCGCCCCCCGCTCCCTGAGCGCTCGCGCGCTGAAACGGGTATACTGTGACTGATGTATCCTCGCGCGATGGTTGCCGCGGCTGTGGTGGTTGCGCTGCTGCTCGCGGCGTGTGACGGCGCGGCGACACCGACCATCGCGCCTACACCCACAATTTCTCCGTACACCGGCTACCTGACAGAGGAGATACCGCCATGCACGCCGGTAGCCGGCTCCTCCGTGGATCCGTGTGCGCCGGATGCCGAACAGTATTCCATCACCGGGCCAGTGCACATACACCCACCGCATCGCGATGACGGGGTAACAAGCGTGCGCGAATTGCTTGAATCGTTCCCTGGGTTTGAGTCGCACATTGTCCTGCGAGGCACGTATCTTCCGAACACAGTGCGCTGCACGGCTGACAACCCATATAGGCCTCAGTCGTATCGGAGCCATGACGAATATGACCTCGTAGAGTACGCCCTCTCCTTCGACTGCTATGTCAACGTCAAGGTGGGGGACTACATCCTGGGAAAGGGGCCATCCGCATTGACCGTCCAGAGATACTGGTACACGTACTGGGAGATTGGCCCTGACGATAGTACATTCGAGGCGCTTCAGACTGAGCGTGAGGAGAAGGAGGACTTTAGGCAGCTACTGGAGTCCACTGAGTATCTCAGTGTGATTTACGGTAGGGAAGTCGTCCTATTTCTTGGGCCTACTTCCAGCCTGGACACCGAAGTCTGGCAGGTCTTCGTAATCTGGGACGTGCAACGGCTGGAGGATGGCACGGTAGTCGCCGTCCATCCGGAAAGAGACTTGTGGAGGCACTACTTGCCCGAAGACTACGAGATCCACCGCTCCACCCTGGAAGTCAGTTTGCTCGCGCTCGGTCAAGCGGTGACCGCGGCAAACCAGGCCCGCGTCGCAGAATACGGAGGGCGTATAGCGGCAGACTCCAACTATCCCATGCTGATAGCGGACGTGCATCAACTCCGCCAGTACTTCACTGCCGTTGGCGCCTACGACCACCCGGCCGGCCCACCGGCGCAGCCTCCCGCCGTGTACGCCTGTGACAACGGCACAGCCGTAACGAACCCCGGGAGCAACCGCGGGCTGGTGAACGACTGCGAGGCGCTGCTGGCGGCGAAAGACTCCCTGCGAGGCACGGGGGCGTTGAACTGGAGCGCGGACGTTTCACTGCCGGACTGGGGCGGCGTGACTACCAGCGGAACGCCCGCCCGTGTTACCGGACTGGCCCTGCCCGGCAAGGAACTATCGGGAAGCGTCCCGGCGGAACTCGGCAAGCTGTTCGAGCTGACTCACTTGGATCTGAGCGGCAATTCCTTGGCCGGGCGGATACCTGCGGAAATGGGTTGGTTGCCGGATCTGGTAGAAGTCAGGCTTGCGGGCAACTCCTTCGCCGGCTGTATCCCCGCAACCCTCAAAGACGTGACGACCAAAGACCTTAGCTCTTTGAGCATCCTGTACTGCCCGCCTGTGCCTGCCAATCTTACGCCAGGAACGCCAACCGAGTACAGCGTCCCGCTCAGCTGGGATGCTGTGCCCGACGCCGCAAAGTACAGGGTGGAGTATCTGCCCGTCACTCCAGGCACGTGGACGGACTGGGTTCTGTACGACGACTCAATCGCTACGAGCATCCACACGGTGGATGGCCTCGCCTGCGAGACCTGGTACGTGTTCCGCGTCAGTGCCTACGGGAACGGCACGGACTACGCAGCCGAATGGGGCGAAAGGACAGCCCCAAATGGCGCACTGACGGCAACGTGTCCCACGCCGCCCGCCGCTCGCTGAGCAGGCGCGCCCCGAAACGGGTATACTGATGTGTACCGCAACCACACATCGCATCGGGTTTCGGGATCCGGCCTGGGCCGCAAGAGGGAGAAGCGCATGGTCAGGGTTAGCGCATGGGTTGCAGTCGCCGCCGCCATCCTGGTGTTGGCTGTCTTGGGATTCATGCGGCTCGAACCTTGGGAAGCCGCCGACCTCTCGGCGAAGGAATCCGCGGAACGCGCCTGTACCGTGATGACGCAGAACCACTACGATGCGGTCGGCATTACGCCAACTTCTGAAGGGTCGCTGCGCACTGAGGAACGCTACGCCGGCGGCGATACCCACGTCGTCAATACCTGGCTCGACCACCAAGGCAACATCGACGGCAAGATGGAGCAGATATTCAAGGACGGGGTGCTCTACACCCGCGTGACGGGCGAGGCCGGCCCTACAGAGTACGGGGCCTGGGACGTGTATAGTCCCGGCATTGCGATTGACCGTGCGCTGCCCTGTTACCCATCTGGAGAGGGCACGTCAGGGGGATTCTCAGCGCTAGCACAAGGCAACGTTCATATCTACTACACTCAGACAGGAGCCGACGGTGAGGTTGTGAAAACGGAGTTTTGGGCATCCTCGGAAGGCGTGCCAACACACGGCCGGCGCACCGTCACGCTGCCGCCCGGCGCTGACACCACCGGGGTTAGCGATGGATCCTCCACCGTAGTCACGGAGATCACGTTCTCCGGCTTTGGCGAGACGAATGTCATCACGGCGCCGGCGCCTGCTTCTACTCCCACTGTCACGCCGCCGCCAATGCCCACGCCCGCCGCTCCCTGAGCAAGCGCGCTTGCTATCTTCCTCCCCAAAAGCGCAACACAGAAGCCCGCGCCGTGCCGTTTGCCCGCTTCCTGCGAACATACCTTCTTGTACTATTCCCATACTGACGTATAGCCCTTTCATACCTGCAAGGAAGTTGCACGAGGAGACCGCTTGCGAGTTGCCTGTTTCCTGGTCACTCATCTGCGCGCCAAGGTAGAGATGCAACGCCGGCCCTACCTGCGCAACGCGCCAGCCGTCATCGTAGACCGCGAGCGCGGCCGCGCAGTCGTGCTCGACGCTCTGCCCGGCGCGTCCGGCGCCTCAGCCGGCATGACGCTCGAGGAGGCGCTTTCGCTCCGGCCCGGTGACGCAGTGGTCGAGGCGGACGAGCCGGCCTACCGAAGCGTGTTCCGGCAGGCGCTCGTGTCGCTCCAGGGCGTGAGCGACCGCGTAGAGGCGGGCGAGCTGGGGACGGCCTACGTGCGGCTGGACGGACTGTTTGATATGTACGGCGGCGAGGCAAGGCTGGCCGTGGCCCTGCTGAACGCCGCCCCGGGGTACCTGCTGCCCGCGGCGTCGACTGCCGGCCGCTCGTCCCACTTAAGCACGATGAGGCCGTCACCGAGCGGCTGTCGCTGCCATAAGAGGGTGGAACTAGGGGAGATTCGGCGTTCATTACGTTCTTTAGGGGTGTGTCGAAAAAGCTGGCTATTCGAAACTCGATTTCCGGTAGGATAGCGGGATCTTTTGAATGGGACTCTTCCCACCAGTCAGGCAATAGCGCAGCTTCAACAAATTGCTGCTTGAATCCTGCGTCTTATAGACGCTTCATTAATGTGTTGAAGGCGTGCTCTGCCATTTTCGAAACTTGATATTCGCTAGCCTTCCGGCACTGACCGTCGACACCAAGCCATGGTACCGCTATAGTGCAATCCGTCGGGAGTTTCCCCCCTATTCCCGTTCAGAAACATGTGAGACTAGCCAAAACAAGAGTGAGGGGCCATCCTTGAGGTGAGATTTAACACAAGGAGGCCCCCATGAGGGTAGTTGGACTACCCTGGGCATCGTATCAGGCCGGTCAGCTAGCGCGAAGAGCGGCTGAGGCGGTCAGTGCCGCCTGGCTTGCCGGCGTAGCTGGAGCATCCGGCGGTTCAGTTCGGCGAACTGGTCGGGGGAATAGTGGTCGCTAAGAGCGGAGGCCAGGCGGCCAATGTCAGCGCCGAGCGCAACCCTGCGAACGGGGGTGGGCACTGCGTCTACAATCCCTGCCTCCCGCGCCGCCGCCTTGACGCTCCTGAACTCCCCTCGCTCCCAACGCTCGAACACCGGGTAGTAGTCTTGGAAGAGACGGTACAACAGGTAGTCCCTGGCATTTCCTCTAGTAGGTGTTTCAAGGTTACCGCCAGTCACCTTGAAGCCATCACTATGCCTATCCCCGCCGTGCGTCAGTAGACGAACCCTCTTTGCAATGGGCTGAACGGAGATCCGCCGCTGTGCCTGCCTGTCGTCGCCGATGGCGAGCTGCCGCAACATCTCCTCCTTGGTGCCAAAGGGATTGTCGTAGGGAACCTTCTCCCAGACCTTGTGCTCCTCGGCTTCGTTCCACGTGGTCATGTAGTTCTCATAGTCGAGGGCAAGACTCTCCCAGATGCGCTGGAGGTAGCTGATGGTCTGCCAGCACCACGTAGGATCGCCAGGTTCCTTGCTAGCCCGTAGCCCAGTGGCTCCCGCTTGCGTCTGCTCCTCTGCAAACACCATCGCGTCCTCCTATGTGTCCTGCACCGCTTTGATGATCCGGTCCAGGGTGGCGATGTCGTCGATATTCTCGGCGCTTGTACCATCCGGCAAGTCCAGCTTCCTGTAGATGCTGTTCTGGAACGCCCCCTTCACCACGCCGTACCTCTGGATGTCTTGCTTATCACCCCTCTTGTACGGGTGGCCGTATAGGCGCCGGAACTCCTTATTGGCCTTATCTCTGATGAGCGTGTCCAAGTGCTTTCGTCGGCGCATGAGCGCGTGAGTGAGATTGCCGTCAGGGAATTCCTCACCTTGTGGGGCACTTTGCGGGCGCACTTCGACTACAGGGGCTGGGTCTCCGTCCGACTGAGGGCGACCTACCCAATCCGCAATGAACTGCGTCAGGGGCACTTTGGGGAGGTTCACGGTTCCAGGGAATCGCGCCCGGAAATCATCCGCTGCATCCGCGTATTTAACTGGCGCCGTTTCCATCGTTGGGTCTAGCATCTTGCCGTCTAGGATCACTCTGTCCGCGACAAACTCGGCAGGAAGCCTTGGCCCCCCGCCGCCCCCGTTGCCAATGCCTGACAGGACAGGCTTAACTGTCGCCTTCCCCTGAAGAATGGTTTCCACAAGCTCTCGCGTGATCCGGTCGTCTGGGGCAATGTACAACGCCTCGCTCACCACAAATCCTCCTACGTCCCAACGGGTCGCGCCCCGCATAATCCGCTGCTCCATGCTCGCGTGCGCTCTTGTGTTGCCCAGGTCTGTCATCACCTTGAGCGAGGGGATGTCCATCCCGACAGTGCCCATCTGCTTCACGATGGCGATTGCGATGCCGCCTTTCTGAAACTCTTGCAGCAGCGCGACCGTGTCCCGTCCATCCCTGCGCTTCTGGTGAATCTGCTCCACGCGCAGATCCGGTGCTAGCTGGCGCAACATTGCCTCAACCGTGTCACCCTGCTTTACCTCGTCGTCACTAACGCCTTCTGCATCGCTTCCAATAAACACAACCCCTTGCGTCCCGTCCTGGCCCGGTTCAGCACGGCGATTCTTCAGTTCATGCACCATGAAGCGCAAGGGCACTGCAATGATGTTGGGGTCACTGAGTGCCGGCAAATACGCTGCCCGGATTTGGTCGTCTTCTAGGTCGTCGAGAGTGGTGTATCGGATTTCTCCCGTGTCTCGGTCGATGAGGTCTCCGGCGATTCCGAAGGGCTGATACGCAATGAATGCGACTGGCGGCGGTGTCTCCTGCAACGCATCGGCGTAGGTAACAGCAACGTCGGCGATGTGTTCCCAGCCGACTCTCGGTAGCCCATTCCTGTCTGTCCACTCCACCAATCTGCGCTCGAAACCGGGAATCGGAGAGCCGTCATTGCGGAAGGGCGTTCCCGTCAGCACTATGACGTACGCGCCCGCCTCCTCGAACGCGGGAACGATCTCACCCCAGGCCTTACCCTCGCCTGCCATGTGTGCCTCATCCAAGTAGACCGCCCAAGGCAATCCAGGGCCTTGCGGCCCGTTCAGCGACCGTCTCGCCAAACTCGTGAGCATGGCCAGGTTATCGGGCCGCGCCGCCTTGGGGGTCGTTATCGACGAAAGGATACGCCCATCAAACCGCGCCGGACGTATCGGCGTTACCCCGTCTATGGTGTGCACCTGACCGTACATCGCCCTGTGAAACCCGTAGCGTTGGGCGCTTGCCCGGAGGATAGGCTCTGCCAACATCTGCTCCCTGAGGAAGTCAAAGGGCGTGATAATTAAGGCGTGGGCGATCAAACCCAAATTCGCCATTTCCACGGCACTCAGCCTGATGGTATCGCTTTTGCCATACCGCGCCACCAGTTGAATCGACGTGAACTGCTGTTCAGCGCGCCGGTGCCCCAAGATCACATCGATAGCCCGTCTCTGCCCAGGGCGCAAGATGTTTCGTTGATAGTCAAAGCCCTGTAGGTTCACCGTCAT
The DNA here is from genome assembly GCA_963555975.3 of Dehalococcoidia bacterium. Classification (GTDB taxonomy): domain Bacteria; phylum Chloroflexota; class Dehalococcoidia; order Lucifugimonadales; family UBA2985; genus JAPPHY01. The sequence goes on along the minus strand of OY821663.2, from coordinate 2,075,174 downwards.
CCCCTTCCTCTTGTGACATTGCTTACAGAGTGCCTGCATCTCTGCCAGATTCGTTCGTTGTACCAGTGCCCACGGCACTCTGTGATCCGCTTCCCAGTCGTCGCCCAATTCTCCCTCGCACTGGGCACACTTCCCATCTTGAGTCATATAGAGGGTAGCGCGGTGTAGAGGGTTACGAAGCAGACGTTTGTCCTCGTCGGTCATGGCATCCTTGCGGTTCGCTCGATCCACGTCACTCTATTGTTCTGGAGTATACCACACGCGGTACGTTCATCTTCAAGTGAGTGGAGCGACGAGCGCGGTCGCATTCTTGTATCAGATGGGGAGTTTGGCGTCACACCCCCCCCCTTGCCCCCGCCCCTCCATTTTGGTATGATGTTGCGTTAATAGGCAGGAGGGATCGCATAGAGGCCTAGTGCGGCCGCCTGCTAAGCGGTTAGGGGGCGAAAGCTCTCTCATGGGTTCGAATCCCATTCCCTCCGCCAAACGGGGTATGCGCACCATGCCACAGACGCAGTTGAACCCCTCCAGCTACCATATCTGGACCATCGGCTGCCAGATGAACACAGCCGACTCCGAGCGGCTCGCCGGCGCCCTGGAGGGCTTGGGCCTGCGCGAGTCGGCACGCCCGCAGGACGCCGACGTCATCGTGCTCAACAGCTGCGTGGTGCGCCAGTCCGCCGAGGACAAGGTCGTCGGCATGGTCACCTCGCTCAAGCCCGTCAAGCGCGCAGGCTCCAACCGCATCCTCGCGCTCATGGGCTGCATGGTCGGGCCGAGCTCGGCGAAGCTACAGGAGCGCTTCCCCTACGTGGACGTGTTCATGCGCCCGCAGCAGTACGAGCCGCTCATCGACCTCATCGGCGGCCGCCTTGGCGTGGACGTGGACGGCTGCCTGCGAGACCTCGCGCCCGCCCGGCCGCGCGTCGCAACGCACGTGCCGGTCATCCACGGCTGCGACGAGTTCTGCACGTTCTGCATCATCCCCTACCGCCGCGGCCGGCAGAAGAGCCGCCCCGTGGAGGACGTGACCCGCGAGGTCGAGCTGCTCGTGCGCCGCGGCGTCCGCGAGGTCACGCTGCTCGGCCAGACCGTCGACGCATACGGCCACGACCTGCCGGACAAGCCCGACCTGGCCGACCTGTTCGACGCCATCCACGCCGTTGACGGCCTGGAGCGCATCCGCTTCCTCACCTCGCACCCCAACTACATGAGCGACCGCATCATCCGGGCGGTTGCCGGACTGCCCAAGGTGTGCGAGCACGTCAACCTGCCGTTCCAGGCGGGCGACGACCGCGTGCTCCACGACATGCGCCGCAACTACGCCTCGGACGACTACCGCCGGCTGGTGGACCGCATCCGCGAGTCCATCCCCGGCGTGTCCATGAGCACGGACGTCATCGTCGGCTTCCCCGGCGAGACGGACGACGAGTTCCGCTCCACGCTCGACCTCATCCGTGACGTGCGGTTCGACAAGGTGCACGTGGCGGCCTACTCCGACCGCGAGGGCACCATCGCGCATCGCCGCATGGCGGACGACGTGCCCCAGGACGTGAAGCGCGCGCGCGTGCAGGCCATCGAGCGGCTCCAGGAGGGCATCGCCGCCGGCATCAACGCAGGGCTGGAGGGCCGCGTGGAGGCTGTGCTGGCAGAGGGCCGCAGCCGTGACGGGTGGCAGGGACGCACACGCAGCAATAAACTGGTATACTTCCCCCACAACGAGGACGTAACGGGGGAGACCGTGGACGTGAGAATCGAGAGTGCCGGCCCCTGGTCGCTCAGGGGCGCGGTTGCGGAGCAAGTCTTGAGCGGCGCGAGGTGAGCCATGCCTACCACTGAGAAGGTACCATACATTCCTCTGACGGAGGTCGAGCAGTCGGCGTTCTGCCGTACCGACGAAACGCTGGACGTGAAACCGCTGGCGGAGGAGTTCGCCGCGGTGGTCAGCTGGCAGAGCATACCCGCCGAGTACCACCACATGGGCGGCGAGGAGCTGACGCGCCGCATTCGATACGCCAGGGACATACTGGCGGATCGCCTCGTGGTGCTGGGCCACCACTACCAGCGCGACGAGATAATCCAGTTCGCCGACTTCCGCGGCGACTCGCTCAAGCTGTCACAGCAGGCGGCGGCGCAGCCGCAGGCGGAGTTCATAGTCTTCTGCGGCGTCCACTTCATGGCGGAGACGGCGGACATACTCAGCGCGCCGCACCAGCAGGTCATCCTGCCCAACATCACGGCGGGCTGCTCAATGGCGGACATGGCCCGCACGGACGACGTGCTGGACTGCTGGGACGACCTCACGGAGACGCTCGGCGAGGGCGGCATCATACCAATCACGTACATGAACTCCACCGCGGCCATCAAGGCGCTGTGCGGGCGAAACAACGGCATCGTGTGCACGTCTTCCAACGCGCCCGCGGTGATGCGCTGGGCCTTCGAGCGCGGCGAGCGCGTGGTCTTCTTCCCGGACCAGCACCTGGGCCGCAACACCGGCCTAAAGCTGGGCATCCCCGTAGAGGAGATGGTGGTGTGGAACCCCTTCAAGCCCCTGGGCGGGCACACGCCGGAGGAGCTGAGGCGGGCCAAGGCCGTGCTGTGGATGGGCCACTGCTCCGTGCACACGCGGTTCAGCGTGGCGCAGATAAACAAGGCCAGGGCGGCGTACCCGGACATCAACGTGGTGGTGCACCCTGAGTGCGTCAAAGAGGTCGTGGAGCTCGCCGACTGCGATGGCTCGACGGAGTTCATCATCAAGACGATCAACGAGGCGCCTTCGGGCAGCAAGTGGGCCGTTGGCACGGAGATAAGCCTGGTGAACCGGCTGGCGCTGGAGAACCCGGACAAGCTGGTGTTCTGCCTTGACTCGGTGGTGTGCCCTTGCTCGACGATGTACAGGACGCACCCGGCGTACCTGCTGTGGTCGATGGAGCGGCTGCTTGACGGCGAGGTCATCAACCGCATCACGGTTGACGACGAGACGGCGCACTACGCCCGCATATCGCTGGAGCGTATGCTTCAAGAGGTGTAGGGGCGTACGCCATGACGATTGAAGAGAGAGTGACGAACCTGGAGGCTCTGGTCGCGCTGCACGCTGAATTGTTTGAGCGCCTTGTTACCGCAATCGAGGAACTAACTACTGCGGTAGGCGGCGTACCCCAGCGTCTTGATCGGCTCGAATCCAGGATGGATGCGTCAGATGTCCGCACCGAAATCGAGGAACTAACGACTGCGGTAAGCGGCGTACCCCAACGTCTTGATCGGCTCGAATCCAGGATGGATGCGTCAGATGTCCGAACCGAAATCGAGGAACTAACGACTGCGGTAAGCGGCGTACCCCAACGTCTTGATCGGCTCGAATCCAGGATGGATGCGTCAGATGTCCGAACCGAAATCGAGGAACTAACGACTGCGGTAAGCGGCGTACCCCAACGTCTTGATCGGCTCGAATCCAGGATGGATGCGTCAGATGTCCGAACCGAGGCTGGGTTACGGCTCGTTTCGGCTGGATTCGAGAGGGTAGAGGCAAGGCTCACGAACTTGGAAACCGACATGTCCACTGTCAAGGGGTGGCTTGACCCTCGTTCCGGCGACGGCGCCGGGCTCTGAGCCGGAGCGACGTTGTCCTAGAACGCTCATGAGGCGGTCTGGCGGACCTATCAGAATAGTTTGCTGCGCCGCAGATATGCGGACAGTCGAGGTTAAGCAATGACGATTGAGGAGAGTCTAAGGCAGGCCGAGCGTGCGCTTTGGAAGCATCTAGGCCGGTCGGCCGTGCCGGACGAAATTGCCGAAAGGCCGGTCATGACGCTATCCGAAACATGGCAGAGGCTTGATGAGGCCATGACCAAGCTGGGCATTGAACCTAAGATTGCCGACACGGCTCTCTCCAAGGAAGACCTCGCTGCGGTGATTGCCGACGTAGAGGTACGCTTGGCCGCTACCGCGCGTCGGTTGGAACGGCAGTCGGAGGACAGCGCCGGGCTCTGAGCTGGAACAGTCGCCAGGCTGCTCTATGCGCTTCCGCGTCGTCCCGCCCCGCAGGATCCCAGCCCTGCGGAGGCCGCCAGGCTATCGAACCAACTGGATTGGGGCAAGACATGTTCAAGCTCTTCCGCCGCAGTCCCAAGGAGCCGGAACCTCCGTGGCGCAGGTACGGGGGCTACTCTGAGTACCTCACACCTGTCGACGCTGCCAGCTATGCGCCGCCGGGCGGCAACCCCGCACGGCACAGGGCGACCATCCCGCAGATGGCGGTGGCACTCTTCAACAACGCCCGGAGCGCCTTCACTCGCAACGTGCTCAGGCGTGGCCGGCGGCCGCCTCCGCCGGAGCTTGACGAGCACGGACTACCCGTCGATTGGAGGGTTCATCCGGAAGATCCGATTCAACAGATGCTTCTATCTCAGTCTGCTGAGCACTGGCCCACCTTCGAGGCGTGGTGCAACGAGCGGACGCTCAAGCCGTTTCCGGCCACGGAGGATACCGTGCTGAGATTCCTGCTCGACCCACCGGTCGAAGGGCAGAGGCTCTACGCGACCTGGGAGGCAATTGATTTGCGCCATGAAGCCTTCTACTGGATGGAGGACGCGAACCCCACTTACCTGCTTCGATATGGTCATGGCGTAGACGTAAAGCAGGACGGGACCGTGATAGTCCCCGATGAGGCGAGGCAAGAGTTCGGCCTGTGACCGTGCGCGTGGCGACACTGCGCCGGCCTGCGTCGCGTGGTACAATGGCGGCCTCTGAGCTGGAACAATAGCCAGGCTGCTCTATGCGCTTCCGCGTCGTCCCGCCCCGCAGGATCCCAGCCCTGCGGAGACCGCGCAGGCTATCGAACCCACTTGATTGGGGCAAGCCATGTTCAATCTCTTACGCCGCAGTCCCAAGGAGCCGGAATCTCCGTGGCGCAGGCACAGGAGCGATGGCGAGTACCTTACGCTTGACGATGGTTCCGGCTATGCGCCGTGGGGCGCCGATCCTACCCTGCACAGGGTCACCATCCCGCAGATGGCGGTGGCACTCTTCAACAACGCCCGGAGCGCCTTCACTCGCAACGTGCTCAGGCGTGGCCGGCGGCCGCCTCCGCCGGAGCTTGACGAGCACGGATTCCCCGTTGATTGGAGGGTGCATCCGGACGATCCGTTTCAACAGATGTTTCTGGAGCAGTCAGCGGAGCACTGGCCCACCTTCGAGGCTTGGTGCAACGAGCGGATGCTCAAGCCGTTTCCGGCCACGGAGGATACCGTGCTGAGATTCCTGCTTGACCCGCCGGTCGAGGGGCAGAGGCTCTACGCGACCTGGGCGGCCATCAATTCCCGCCATGAAGCCTTCTACTGGATGGAGGACGCGAACCCCACTTACCTGCTTCGATATGGTCATGGCGTAGACGTAAAGCAGGACGGGACCGTGATAGTCCCCGATGAGGCGAGGCAAGAGTTCGGCCTGTGACCGTGCGCGTCGCGACACTGCGCCGGCCTGCGTCGCGTGGTACAATGGCGGCCGTACCGCATGGGACAGGAGGCGCAAATGAGCAAGGGAGCGTCCGAGAACGGAAGGGAGAGCAGGGCGGAGGTGTATCTGACCGCGTTGTATTCTCTCTCCAAAGCCGACAGAGAGGCTGTAATCACCAAGATCCTGGAATCTCCTGACCTCCTGGAAGAGGTGCTGGACATCGCGCTGATGAAGGAGCGACAGGGGGATGAGTCGCGTCCATTCGAGGAGTACCTGGCAGAGAGGAATCAGAGGATCCGGGTGAAGTGAGGTATCGCCTCAGCGTCACCAGGGCCGCGGAGTCTGACCTTGATGGGCTACCGCCTCAGGTGCACAACCGCATTGAGCGAAGACTTGACATCCTGAGGAACGATCCGAGAAACAGGAACGTCAGGAAGCTCAGGGGGCAAGAGGGGTATCGGCTTCGCGTGGGCGACTACAGAGCCTTCTTCACCATTGATGACAGGAACGCCGTGATCACCGTGTACGCGGTTGCGCACCGGCGCGAGGCCTATCGCTGATGACGCTGCGCCAGCCTGCGTCGCGTGGTACAATGACGGCTGTACTGCATGAGACGGGAGGCGCAAATGAGCGGCGAAGAGAATCGGGCGGAGGTCTTCTTGAGAGCGTTCGACTCTCTGCCCAAGATTGAGAAGCAATTCGTAGCGTCTCGCCTTCTTGATGACCCGCAGCTCCGGGAAGCGGTGCTGGAGTTGGGGGGCGTTCGCGAGTGCGAGGCAGAGCTTGCCCGCCCGCCTGAGAGTGGCTTGGCTGAAAGGGGCGCCAATGAAGGTTAGCGGCAGGGAGCACAGAGCGACGGTCTTTCTGATGGCGCTTGAGACCTTTTCGGATGCCGAAAAGAGACTGGTTGCCTCGCGGCTGCTGGACTATCCTTATCTGCGCGCGGACGTGTTGGACATTGCCATCATAAGAGACCGAGAGGGTGAGCCCTCTTGCCCACTCGAGGAAGTCATGGCTAGACTAGAAAAAGCCTCATTGGTAGGATGACATATCGAGTCGTGTTCTTGCGCTCGGCTCGGAGAGAACTGTCCCGACTCTCATCGAGAGAGTATGAACGAATCAGCAACAGGACTTACACTCTGGGCGATAATCCCCGACAGCATGGCTCCCAGAAGCTTAGTGGACGGGATGAGTACAGTTTGCGAGTTGGGGATTACAGGATTCTGTATACTATAGATGATCGGGTTCGGGAAGTGACAATCCATGCCGTTCGCCCGAGGCGGGAAGCCTATCGCTGACAGGAGAATATCCACCACCATGCTGCAAATCACATCCTCGGTTCGGGACATTGTGGGGCGGGCGTTGGCGGAAGACCTGGGCCACGGCGACGTCACCACGGACTCGCTCATCCCGCCGGACGCGCACGGGCAGGCGGCTGTCGTGGTGAAGGCGCATGGCGTGGTGGCCGGCCTGGAAGTCGCCCTGGAGGTGTTCCGCCAGGTGGACCCGTCGACGGCCGGGCGCGTTCGCGTGGCGGACGGCTCGGCGGTGTCGCCCGGCGACGTGGTCGCGGACATCGAGGGCAGCGTGGCGGGCATACTGAAGGCGGAGCGGGTGGCGCTCAACTTCCTGCAACGGCTCAGCGGCATCGCCACGGCCACGGCCGCCTACGTGAAGGCGGTGGAAGGCACGAAGGCGCGCATCATCGACACGCGCAAGACGGTGCCCGGCCTGAGGCAGCTGGAGAAGTACGCCGTGCGAGCGGGCGGAGGCCACAACCACCGCTACAACCTGGCGGACGGCATTCTCATCAAGGACAACCACATCGCCGCGCTGCGCGCGCGGGGGCTTGGGCTTGCGGAGATTGTGGCGATGGCGCGGGCGCGCTCGCCGCACACGCTGCTGGTGGAGATCGAGGTGGAGACGGTGGAAGAGGCGGCCGAAGCCGTCGAGGCGGGCGCGGACGCGGTGCTGCTGGACAACATGACGCCGGACGACATGCGCCGCGCCGTGTCGATTGCGGACGGCCGCGCGCTGCTGGAGGCGTCGGGCGGCGTGACGCTGGACACCGTGCGCGCGGTGGCGGAGACGGGCGTAGACCTAATCTCGGTGGGCGCGCTGACGCACTCCGTGCGCGCGCTGGACATCAGCCTGGACATGGGGTAGAGGGGGGGCTACTCGCCACGCAGAATCGCTATGACCCTGTCAATGTGCTGCGAGCGGATCCAGTACTCTTTCTTTGCCTCGTGTATGTGAACATTCTGATTCTCGGCGAATGCTCTCAGCCTGTCGCTATTGGGAAATCGGGCGTTATGCAATTACGACAGCGTGATGTGAGCGCGGTCAGGGTCGGAGAATGGGACGTAGATTGTCGCTCCATGTCCGAAGTTGAATGTCCAATATCTCGCGGTGGCTACCTCACGGAAGTTTCGGGGGAAGGCACTGTAGAGTCTGTTCAGTACTGAGTCCGTTGTCATCTCGTTTGCTCCAGTCGGGAGTTCTACGCAGGTGAAGCGCGTGAGTGCTGCTGAGTCTCTATTGGTTTTGCGCTACTGAGGGAGTTTACAACCTTCTCTTTCCCGTGCACAACCCATACCTGAGCCTCGTCGTGGAGTATAATGGCTCAACTCGCCCTCAATCACCATCAAGCAAGAATGCCCACGTTGAGAATCAAACGCCTGACCACGATGGCGGCAATAGCCCTGACGCTCCCGGCGGCTGTGGCCTGCGGCGCGGAGCCTTCGCCTACGCCCGTGCGTACCCCTCCCGCCCCTACGGCTACCGCCACAAGCCCGCCGCCTGCGGCGACTCAGACCGTTCCTCCCATCCCGAACACTGACACGCCAAGACCCACGGTTACACCGCGGCCCACCGCAACAGAATGCACCGTCTCCTCACAAGCGCATTCCCGCATCGCGTACAGCTCGGACCGTGCGGATCCAGACCCTTCAGACCACAATGTTATCACCGACATTTGGGTGATGAACGCGGACGGTTCGGGCCAGACCAGATTGACCGAAAGTTGGTCGTGGGACGAGAACCCAAGCTGGTCGCCGGACGGCCTGCGCGTTGCGTTCAGTTCGCACCGTGCCGGTGAAGGGAGATGGGCGATAAACGTGATAAACGCGGACGGTTTCGGCCACTCGCAACTAAGCGGCAACCCTGTAGACGAGCGGCAGCCGAGCTGGTCGCCGGACGGTCTCCGAATTGCGTTCTCATCGGCTCGTGAGGATCTCGACCCGTACGACGATAAGCTCATCCGCAACATATACCTAATGAACGCGGACGGTTCCGGGCAGACCCGCCTGACCGACAACGAGACGTACAACACCAGCCCGAGCTGGTCGCCGGACGGTCGCCGCATCGTGTTCCAGTCGGTCCGTGGCGGGAATGCTGACATATACGTGATGAACGCGGATGGCTCCGATCAGACTCGCCTGACCGAGCACGATGCGACGGAACGTCACCCAAGCTGGTCTCCGGACGGAAGCCAAATTGCGTTCGCTTCGAGTCGAGGCGGGGACTTTGAGATTTACGTGATGAACGCGGACGGTTCGGGCGAGATCCGTCTGACCGCCAACGACGAATACGACGATAGCCCAAGCTGGTCACCGGACGGTCGCCAGATTGCGTACAAGTCAACCAGTAACGGAACGGGCATCTACGTGATGAACGCGGATGGCTCTTGCCAGACCCGCTTGACCCGCGGGAGGGACGCTTCCCCAAGCTGGTCGAATCAGATAACTCCCAGCGCGACACCACCTCCCGCCGGTAGAGACCCTAACTGAAGTCTCAGTGGAGTGCCCCGTACGAGATTGGGGTATCACGCCCGTCAAACCGGCGAATGGTCGGGGACGCGAAGCACCCCGGTTGACCTTAATGGTGCATGGTACTATTATTGGGGTGTGATAAGGAGCTTCAGGGATAGGGATACCCAGGACGTAGCTTCTCGCCGACGTGTCGGCAGGTTCCACGAGGACATTCAACGCCGGGCACAACGCAAATTGATGATGCTGAACAACGCTGCTAACCTGAACGACCTTAGAACTCCTCCGGGCAACCGGCTGGAAGCGCTCGCAGGAGAACGGAGCGGGCAGTACAGCATTCGCATAAACGATCAGTGGCGCATCTGCTTTGTCTGGGACGCAGGCGACGCCTATCAGGTGGAGATCGTCGATTACCATTGAGCACCGAGTTAGGAAGAGAGGCCACCATGACCCGCGAGACAGCGTACCATGAGATGAAGCTTGCACCCGTTCACCCAGGGGAGATCCTCAGCGAGGAGTTCCTCCTCCCGATGAAGGTCACCCAGTACCGGCTAGCCAAGGCAATCGGAGTGGACGCGCGCCGGATTCACTCCATCGTCAACGGCAGGCGTGCCATCACTGCCGAGACTGCGCTGCTGCTGTCGCGGTTCTTCGGCAACTCGGCATTGTTCTGGATGGGGCTGCAAAGCCAGTACGACCTGGAGACCGCCGAGGATCGCATGTCGCAGAGGCTGGACGAGGTGGCGGCCTTCTCGCCGGCGTAGGCCGGAGCTGTCCCTTCTACTGTGCTCAGGACGAGCGGGCTGGGGCAGCCTTGCATACCCTACGCCCGCGCAGGCGGGGCGTCCACGCGACCACCTTTTGATGTGCGCCACAGTCCTGGGCGGCCGCCCCCCACGCCCCTGGATTGCTACGAAAACAGGCCGATGCAGACACGAGATGGCGGCGCCGCGGCAAAGGCGCGTAGGAGACTCGGACGACACTTTCATTGGCTTATCTGGCGCTGGCAAGCGGCATGGGAATTCCCGCCTGCGCGGGAATAGGCTGGTGGCAAGTCGGTGCGCCAGGACGCCGCAGGGGCGACCTTTTTGGTCACCCGTGACACCTCCGCCCACCCTTCGGCACGCTCAGCGCGAACGGGATACCGTGTCCGCGAGCCACCCCCAAAGGCTTGACACGGTACGGGCTGGTTTGTAGGCTTGGAGTTGCCGGACACACGCCCTACAGACGCCTTGTCGTCATGCCCAACGGTTGTCCGGCAAGCGCGCAAAGGACTAGCATTTGAAGGACCGAGAAGGAGGTTCGCATGGCAGAGATTAGCGGTGGAGAAGCCTTCGGTCGTGCCCTGAAGCAGGAGGGCGTTGAGTACGTCTTCACGCTCAACGGCGGGCACATCTACACCCTTTACGAGGGTTGCGAGGACAACGGCATCAAGGTCATCGACTTCCGGCACGAGCAGGCCGCGGCCCACGCCGCGGAGGGCTGGGCGAAGGTGACGGGCAAGCCCGGCGTGGCAATCGTCACCGCCGGCCCCGGCGTCACCGGCACCATAACCGCCGTCGCCAACGCCTACCAAGCCAACAGCCCCATGATCGTCATCGGCGGCAACTCCGCCGTGCGCGAGCGGCTGATGAGCAGCCTCCAGGAGTTCGACGGCGTGGCGCTCATGTCGTCGATCACCAAGTGGTCGCAGCAGGCACAAGAGACGAAGCGGATCCCCGACTTCGTGGCGACCGCCTTCCGTCAAGCCACCAGCGGCAAGCCGGGTCCCGTCTACCTGGAGATTCCAACCGACATCGTCAACGGGCGCATAGAGGAGGACGAGCTGGTACTGCCCACCGGCTACCGCACGGAGGCCCGCGCCTACCCCGACCCGGAGTACGTGCGCAAGATCGCGCAGGCGCTCAAGAACTCGAAGCATCCGGCCATCGTCGCGGGCAGCGACATCTGGTGGTCCAAGGCCTGGGACGAGCTGCGCGAGTTCGTCGAGATGATCGACGCGCCCGTGTTTCTGAACTCGATGGGGCGCGGCTCCATTCCCTCCGACCACCCCAACCTGGGCAGCACCGGCCGGCGCTACGCCCTCGTCAACTCGGACGCCATCCTGCTCATCGGCACGCCCGTGGACTTCCGCCTGAGCTTTGGGCGTGACGTGCTGTTCAACAAGGATGCCACCATCATGCAGATGATGATGGACGGCGAAGAGGTGGGCAAGAACCGCCACATAGACATTGGCGTGGTGGGAGACGTGAAGGCCGCGCTCCGGATGACGATGGACGAACTGCGGTCGATGGGCTACCGCTCGCCCGGCCGGGAGTGGCTGGAGGAGGTGATGACCGAGGACAAGGCGCTGAAGGAGCCCGACCAGGAGATGCTGAACAGCACGCAGACGCCCATCCACCCCATGCGGCTGATGAAGGAGCTGCGGGACTTCCTGGACTACGACGCCACAGTGGTGGGCGACGGCGGGGACACAGTGACGTTTGCGGCTCGCGTGCTGGGCATCAACAGGCCGGGCCACTGGCTGGATCCGGGCCAGTTCGGGTGCCTTGGCCCCGGCACCGGGTTCGCCGCGGCGGCGCAGCTGGCGAGGCCGGGCAAGCAGGTGTGCATCGTGTTCGGGGACGGCGCGTTCGGCCTCAACGGCATGGACATGGAGAGCTTCGTGCGCTTCAACCTGCCGGTTGTGGGCATCGTGGGCAACAACGGCGCTTGGAACCAGACCACGCAGGGCGTCATCCGCAGGACGGGCCGGGCCATCGGCACGTGGTTGTCGCAGGATACGCGCTACGACCTGATCATGCAGGGGTTCGGCGGCTACGGCGAGCGCGTGGAGGATCCGGAGCAGATCCGGCCTGCGCTGGAGCGGGCGTTCGGCTCCGGCAAGGCTGCGCTGCTTGACGTTGTCCTCGACCAGGACGTCTCCTACGGCAACATGGGCGGCCGCTCTCGCCAGGTGCGCCAGTACTAGGGAGTCTGCAAGCAACCGTCGTTCCTGCGAAAGGAGACCTTGGCGTAACCCGATGTCCCTTCCCCCGTCTGCGTGGGAAGGTTAGAGCTTGCCCCTGCGAAAGCAGGGGATGGGGGCAATCAGGCCAGACACTCACGCGCGGTTCACCCCCATCTCAATCTTCCCCCTCAAGGGGGAAGAGGTTTTGGCGGCGGCTAGCGCGGCTCCCACGCGCTCGCCGATCCCGCGCGTGAAATCGCCGCCTGAGGAGGAGCCATGCGACCCAACAAGATCAAGGCCATGTGGAGGGAGGGCCGGCCGGCAACCGCGGGCTGGCTCGCCTCCGGCGACCCGTACATCGCGGAGGCGATGGCGAACGCCGGCTACGACGCTGTCATCATCGACATGCAACACGGCATGGGCGTGACGGCCGACAGGGCCATCGCCTGCCTGCAAGCCATATCCACCACGGACACCGTGCCCATCGTGCGCGTGGCCTGGAACGACGCGCGGGAGATCCAGTCCGTGCTGGACGCCGGGGCCTACGGCATCATCGTGCCGCTGGTGAACACCTACGAGGAGGCGGTGCAGGCGGGCGGCGCCTGCCGCTATCCGCCGCTGGGGTATCGCAGCCTTGGCCCCAACCGGGCCACGCTCTACGCCGGCGCGGACTACGGCCGCCACGCCAACGACGAGATAATCGTGCTGGTGATGATCGAGACCAAGCAGGCGGTGGACAACCTGGAGGAGATCGCGAAGGCGCCGGGCATCGACGGCTTCTACATCGGCCCGTCCGACCTGGCGGTGTCGCTGGGCATCCCGCCCGGGCCGACCACGGAGGCGGACCCCGCGCACGCGGCGGCCTGCCAGCGAGTGGTGGACGTGGCGCGCGCCACCGGCCTGGTGCCGTGCCACCACGGCTTGGGGCCGGACGAGGCGGTGCGCCGCATGAAGCAGGGCTTCATGATGTGCCAGCTAGGCTCGGACGTGGGCATGGTGCGGGCGAGCGCGGCCGCCGCGTTGAAGACCGTCGCGGACGGGCTGGCGGGTTAGTGGGGGGGGAAATGCGTCGCCCTCTCCGATTCGGAGTGATGTACAAGAGCAGTCGGCGCAGGAAGACGTGCCCATAGGTCTGACCGCACAGCACACTTGGGAGAAAGGCAATGAACGGTCAAGTAAGCGTGATGGACGTTGCCGCGTACATCCTGGACAGGCGCGGCAGGATGTCCACGTGGAAGCTGCAAAAGCTGTGCTACTACTCGCAGGCGTGGGCGCTCGTTTGGGATGACGCGCCCCTGTTTGGGGAACGCATAGAGGCTTGGGCGAACGGGCCCGCCGTCCCCGACCTGTACGCCCACCATCGCGGGCGGTTCTACATAGCCGCCGCGAAGAAGGGCAACGCGTCGAGACTTGACGTAGACCAGCGAGAGACCGTAGACGCCGTGCTGGACTTCTACGGCGGCAAGTCGGCCGCCTGGCTGAGCGGGTTGACTCTCAAGGAGCGGCCTTGGCGTGAGGCGCGCCATCGCGAGAACCTGACGATGGGAGAGCGCGGCAGCGCCGTGATACCACTCGACAGCATGGCCGAATACTACGGCGGGCTTCACAGTGCCGAAGAGGCCTAAGCGACCGAGGCAATCGGCTTCGGTAAGCGTTGCCAAGCGCCCCGGACTGCCGGGGGCCGCTGTCATTGAAGGCCGCTACCTTGCATGGCGATTCAGCAGCAGTGACCTTGGAGGCCCATTCTCCTGGGCTGCAATCAGCAACGCGGATTGGGACTCCGTGCGGGAGCGGCTGAGCGCGTTCGAGAGGATGAACCCATCGGAGCTTAGGAGGGCGGGCAGCAATCACAATTTCTCAGTGTCCGTCCTGTCCAGGGAAGCCAAGGATAGGCTTCAGGAGCTCCGGCTGGATGACCAGGTTGAGCTGTGGTCGTTTCGAGTTACGGGTGAACGCAGGTTTTGGTGCATCAAGCAAGAGAACATCTACGCACTGCTATGGTGGGATCCCAATCATCAGGTGTACCCTGTAGCAAAGAGGGGTACTTGACCTGCCACCGGAGAATTTAGCAGTCTTGGGCATTGACCCAAACGCCGGTGTATAATCCCACGCAAGCCGAAGTGGCGGAACGGTAGACGCGGCGGTCTCAAAAACCGTTGGGGTGAAAGCCCCGTGCCGGTTCGAATCCGGCCTTCGGCACCACTCCGCCTCCAGCGCCCGACGCGGCCCCGCGAACCCGTACGCTATCCCTTGCCGCCGTTGAGACTGCGGAGCCGTTGACCAACACCTTTACCTATGGGACAATCTGACCGGGAGGCACGGAATGCAGGATCAGACACGCGTTCACGTAAATCGCAGCAAGAGATTTCTGTCGCAAGCGTTTAAGGAGCTTGACGCAGGTGACCTGCTCCAAGCCTCAGAAAAGGGCTGGGGCGCAGCCGCGCAGATAGTCAAGGCGGTGGCCGAAGAGAGGGGCTGGGGGCACTCGCGCCACAGGCAGTTGAGGCTTGCCGTCGCCAAACTCATCGAGGAAACGGACAGCCTGGAGACAGGGCGTAGATTTGCACTTGCGGAAGCTCTGCAAGTCAATTGCGAAGAGGGTTGGCTGGATGAGGCCACGCTGAAGGACTACCTCGAAAGCGTGGGCATGTTAGTGCGTCAGCTCGAAGGAACCCTGGACGGTGCCAACGCTGGATAGGGAGCGGCCTTCCGGGTATTGCAGCCGTTAATGGCTGCAAGCGAACCTGCGCCTTCCGCTGACCACCGCGGATCCGTGAACCCGTGCGCTATCCGTTGCCGCCGTTGAGACTACGGAGCCGTTGACCAAGGCCGTGACGTGTGGGACAATCTGACCGGGAGGCCCGGAATGCAGGAACAGACACGCGTTCACGTAAGTCGGAGCAAGACATTTCTGTCGCAGGCGTTTGTGGAGCTTGACGCCGGCGACCTGCTCCAAGCCTCAGAAAAGGGCTGGGGCGCAGCCGCGCAGATGGTCAAGGCGGTGGCCGAAGAGAGGGGCTGGGAGCACTCGCGCCACAGGCAGTTGAGGCTTGCCGTCTCCAAGCTCACCGAGGAAACGGACAGCGTTGAGATTAGTCTCGGATTCGCCGTGGCAGAGTCGCTGCACGCCAACTTCTACGAGGGTTGGCTTGATGGGGCCTCGTTGAGAGGCTACCTCGACAAAGTGAGCGTCTTGGCGCTTCAGATTGAAGGTGTCCTGGACGGCGCCAACGCCGGATAGGGAGCGGCCTTCGTCCCATAGCCGCCGACGGTCACTGTCGTGCCCACCGAAACGAATCTCCCCGCGGCACCTCGCAGCTCGTTTCGTGCCTGAGAGACCGCAGCAATTCTGCTATCCAAGGAGGCCCCACGTGAAAATCACTGAGCTCAACACCATAGTCGTGGAGAACGAGCCGCCGTATCGCGGCGGTCGCTACCTGCTGTTCGTCGAGCTGGTCACGGACGAGGGCATCGTCGGCCTCGGTGAGCGCATCACCGGCAACACCTTCTCCGGCGCGGGCCGCGACTTCCCCGTGCAGGAGATGAAGTCGCAAATTGCCCTGCTGGAAGAGATGGGCCGGCAGTTCATCATCGGCGAGGACCCGTTCAACGTGGAGGGCATCTGGCAGCGCGTGTACGGCTCCCGCCACGACTTCCGCCACCCCAGCCTGCACGCCACGCCCGCCCTGAGCGCGGTGGAGATTGCCTGCTGGGACATCATCGGCAAGGCCGCCGGCCAGCCCATCTACAACCTGCTGGGCGGCCGGTATCACGACAGGCTGCGCGCCTACGCCTACATGCCGCCGCCGGAGGGCGGATTCGTGGCGAACCCGGAGGCGGCGGGCGAGATCGCGCTGCGCCTAGTCGAGGAGGGCAACGGGGCGTGCAAGCTCGACCCGTTCCCGCCGCTGTACCCGTTGCCGCGCGACATCTCGCTGGCCGAGATCAACATTGCCCGCCGCATCTTCAAGAGCATCCGCGACGCCGTGGGCGACCGCATGGAGGTGGGAATCGGCACGCACGGCCAGCTCACCACGTACAGCGCGATACGCGTGGCGCAGGCTATGGAGGAGTTCCACCCGTTCTGGTTCGAGGAGCCGGTGCCGCCGGAGAACGTGGACGAGATGGCGCGCGTCGCAGCGCACACCAGCATCCCCATCGCGAGCGGCGAGCGGCTGGTGACCAAGTACGAGTTCGCGCAGCTTATCGAGAAGCAGGCCGCGCAGATCATCCAGCTTGACGTTGGGCAGTGCGGCGGCATCCTGGAGTCGAAGAAGATCGCGGCGATTGCGGAGGCGCACTACGCGATGATTGCGCCGCACATGGCGTGCGGGCCGATTGCCGCGGCGGCCGCAGTGCAGCTTGACGTGTGCTGCCCCAACTTCCTGATTCAGGAGGCGAACATGGGGCCGCTCCACGAGACGATCTTCAAGGAGCCAATCCGGTTCGAGAACGGCTACATCACGCCGCCGACAGGCCCCGGCCTGGGCGTGGAGCTTGACGAGGACGTGCTGCGGAGACGGCGGGTGGATTAGGGAGACTCAGGCCCCTTCAAGTCCATCGCCGCGCCGCCCGTTCTCCGACTCCAGCAGGGCATTGAGCTTTGCCACAAGCTCCTGCGCCTGTCCCAGCGCATCGTTCACGGTGAAGTGATTCATGACATCGTCGAGAGAGTTGCGACTCAGCTTCTCGGCGCTGGCGAACTGTTGCTGCATGGTGAAATCGCCGATTTCCGAAACCGTGCCATAGAAGAATACGAGCATGTCACGATAGCGACGCAGTTCGACGTTCCTGGCTAAAGCCAAAGCCTTCACCAGTTGGTCAACCGCGCCCCAGCCCTTCTCCGACGCCTGCCGCAGGTCTCCGCGCTCCAACTCCTCCCAAGCCTGCGTCAGGAAGATCTGGCCTTGCCGTCTGTAGTCTTTAAGTTTCATGCTCATTGCACACCTCGTCCCGTTCAGTATACCCCATCCGCGCAACGAGACAAACAGCCGGTGGACGCGGAGGCGTTGCGCGTCGCGTCGGTAGGGGGCGTGGAGGCGCTGCGGAGGAGGCGCGTGGGCACGGGGTGGTGGCCCTTCCCTCTCAGGGCGAGGGCACGGGTATGCCCGGTATGCCCAGCCGGATCCTTCCCAGGCTATCGCGAGTGGTGAAGTACAGGGTTCGCCAGTCGTCGTCTCCCCAAGCTATGTTGGTTGTAGCCGACTCCCCGTGGTCTATGATGCCCAGGTGGTTGGCTGAGGAGTCGAAGACCCATATACCGCCTGAGCCGCCGCAATACACGTTGCCCTCGACGTCAACCTTCATTCCGTCAGGCACGCCGGGACGCTCGCCTCTCAGATCCGCGAACACGCGGTCTGTCCACAGGGCAAGAGCGCCGTTGGGCAGGACGTCGAATGCCCGTATATGCCCGCGGCGGGAGTCGTTGACGTACAGAACGCTTTCGTCCGGCGAGAAGGCCAGTCCGTTGGGCATGACAAAGTCCCGAACCAGCAGGGTCAGCGTCCCCAGGTCCGGCGAAACGCGGTACAACCCGGCGAAGTCCAGGTCCAGGTTCGGCTCGGGCGCTCCCGGGTCGCTGAAGTAGACGCTGCCGTCGGACTTGACCACCGCGTCGTTGGGGCGGTTCAGCCGCCTGCCCTGATAGTTGTTGGCCACGACCGTGACGCTGCCATCGAGTTCCTGGCGGGTCACGCGGCGCGCTCCGTGTTCGCAGGCAATCAGCCTCCCTTGCGGATCACGGGTGAGGCCGTTTGCGTTGTTGGTGGGTTCCTGGAACACGGTGACGCCTTCGCCGGGCGCCCACTTCAGCCTCTGGTTGCTGCCGATGTCGCTGAACAGGAGGTAGCCCCCCTCCCTCCACCACACCGGCCCCTCCGCAACCGCTCCGCCCCCATACCCGCTGCCCAACCACTCAGGTTCCAGCGACCGCGGCGCTATCCGCTCCATCGCCTCTGTCAGATGCTCTACAGGCATGACGCCCTCCTTTGCGGCCTTGCCGGGTTCACGAGGTCAAGCGCAGCCTTGCGACTAGCGCCGCCCCTCGCGGCGCACAGTATACCGCATGAGGGCGGGGCGGCAAGGGCGGGGGCTGGGGCGACATCGCTACCGGATTCTGCATTAGATGGATAGTGCCTTCAACCGGACGCGACCGAAACTACAACCGAGTACAACTGAGCAATGCCAAATGCGAGCCAATACGGCCTCCAATTCTTCAACAGCCCGCTGACAATTAGGCCAGCCACAGCACAGATAGCGCCAACAGTCAAGACTACCTCTAGGCTTGCAAGGTTGTTCACACCGTCACCGCCATTTCACGCAGGCGCGCCAGCAGGTACTCCTGCGGCCGGTCGCCTTTGATGGAGTTGCAGGCGCCGCAAAGCAGCTGAAGGTTGTCGATGTGGTCTGTGCCTCCCCTGCTGCGCGGCACCACGTGGTCGACGGTGAAGTTTCGGAAATAGAACCAGTTCTTGCAGCCCGTGCAAAGCCCCTCTTGCTGCCCGTAGAGTACGTGCTTGTTCTGGCGGTAGTCTATCGGCTTCTCGATGTCTGTCCGACGCGGGACGTCGGTGCGGGCGGTGACTAGCCGGTTGTGGAAGAGGCCGCCCATTGACCTGCTGAGGCGCATGTTAACCAGTTCCACAGCCTTGGGAGAAATGTCTATGCCAACCCACTTGCGGCCGAGGTTCTCCGCGGCGACGCAGGCGGTGGCGCACCCGCAGAACGGGTCAAGCACCATGTCGCCCTCGTTGGAGGACGCCTTGATGATGCGTTCGAGCAGCGCCAACGGCTTTTGTGTTGGGTAGCCTGTGCGTTCTTTGGCTTGCGAGTTGATGGGTGGAATATCTGTCCAGTTGTTGCTTGGCACTTGTCCCGGATTGGCGACCAAGTATCGCTTTAGTTGTGGCACAGACCCTTTCGGAGTGTGAATGAGCATATCAGCCTGTTCTAGGGCATCTAATCGCGCCAATACACTGTCCAAATGCGTAAAGCCCGGAATAATCGTGTGATCAATCCAGCTTGCGTATTTGCCGGTTTTAGGAACCGACCAGCATCGCCCAATGTCCGCGGGGTTGTAACCATGCCAAGAGCTCCCGCTCTCGCCCGCCGATAAGCCTGGCCCAGTTAGATTGTCTGCTCGATAGCGTCCTCGTTCGTCTGAGTAACTGTAGTGGCTCTTGACGTACTCGGGAGATAGGGGCGTACGAACGGAATCCGCATTGATGTGGCCCGTGCTGTAGAACAGTATTCTGTCGCTTACATTGCCAAATGTGCGAGAGTCCCCATGTGAAGGCGTCCTCTTCCAGTTGATGTCGGCCTTGAATAGTCGAGCCCCGAAAACCGAGTCCATCAAGAGCTTGAGATAGTGGCCCGCAGTTGGGTCACAGTGCAGATAGATACTGCCTGTGGGCTTTAGGACGCGATTCATCTCCAGCAGGCGGACGGCCATCATGGTAAGGTAAGACTGCATACCCTTGCCGTGGGTCAGGCTTGCGGTGTGAAGCAGGTTGGCAATCGCGGGCTGCTCGTCGGCAATGAGGCCCATCCAGGCCACGTCCAGGTCATCCAGCGTCCAGGTGTCCTTGAAGGCTGCGCCCGCCGCCCTGCTGCCGATGGGCGCGGCGAAGTTCTGGTTGGAGTTGAAGGGCGGATCCAGGTAGATCAGGTCAACGCACTCGCTGTTCATCCCGCGCAGGATGTGCAGGTTGTCGCCCGTCCAGATGGTCTTATCCACAAAGTTGGGGTTTGCCATGACAATTCATTCCCGGCAGTCGTTTCCTATACCGAACGCCGCGGTCAACTCAATAGCTGCACAATTGCGGCGAACGCTCCCAAGGCGACGACCAAAAGACCGGCTACGCTGAGGACAACTCTGACAAGGTCACCGCGAATCTGAGCCTTGAGTTCCGCCAAGTCCGTCTTGGTGGCAAAATTCTCAGTCCTGCCTTCAAGGCGGGCCACTCTCGTCCGCACGTCGTCGATTTGCTCTACCTGAAAGTTCACGTAACGTCGATCGCCCTCGTTTTCGCTCATTGCCCCACCTTCAGCCAATCCCAGAGCGCCTCATAGTGATAGCCGGTGTACGAGCCGTTCAGCCGGAAGACCACGCCGGTAGTCGCCTGCTCGCTCAGTTTCAGCACGTTGCCCAGGTTCTCGGTGGACTCCTCACCAAGCCTCAACAGCAGTACAGTGTCGGACAGACGATACACGTTCCCAGGATCAACCACTTCTTCCGCCCGCTTGACTATATCTTCGGGTATCGGTTCCTCGAAGATTGCCACATAGGTTGGAGTTTCCGCTGCCATTGGACTCACCCCCAAATCTTGTCAGGCTCGCCTCTCCACGGACAACAGGATAGCACGGAAGCGCATATTTGTTCAAGTGGAAACGGCGAAACAGACGCAACGCCTTGCTACCATGCAATAGTGCGGGCAGGGGTGTCGCTCGAAAGGTGGAGCGCCTCACCCCTCGCTGGCGCCGACGGCGCGGGCAACCAGCCAGCCGGCAAGCGGGACGAGCACGATTATCGCCAGGCCAAGCACGATTGTGCCGTTGTGCCCGGCGGCCAGGAACATCGACCCAAGGCCAATCATCAGCGTGGCAACCACTATGCCTGCTCCAAGAGGCAGCAGAATCGCAATCAGTCCGTTCACGTCGAGTCTCCTCAGAATGGAGGTGTTGGCGCCGCCCTTGCGGCTCGCACGCCTGCGTCCGATGACGCTGTCGCATTGTACCGCGTTCGGCGCGCTTTCGCCATAGGGTAGACGCTCAGGCCAGGTTTGGGGTAGACTGTAGGCACACACCCAGAGCAAAGGCGGGTACACATCATGCCCAGGCGCGTATCCAAGGCAATACAGGTTGGCGACGTCACCGTGGGAGGCAACGCCCCCATCACCGTCCAGTCCATGACCAAGACCGACACGCGAGACGTGAAAGCCACCGTCCGCCAGATCAGGGAGCTGGAGGACGTGGGCTGCGACATCATCCGGCCGGCGGTGCCGGACATGGAGGCGGCGCAGGCTCTGCGAGAGATCAAGAAGCGGGTGCGGATTCCCGTCATCGCGGACATACACTTCCACTACCAGCTCGCGCTTGAGGCGATTGCGTCCGGCGTGGACGGGCTTCGACTCAACCCCGGCAACATCCGCGACCGGGACAAGGTGGAGGCGGTGGTGCGCGCCGCCAAGGAGCGGCAGATTCCGATTCGCATAGGCGTGAACTTCGGCAGCCTGCCGCCGGTGGGTCAGATAGGCCGCTTCCGCGGGCTGAGCCGGCACGCGGACGGCGTGAACAAGCTGGCCAAGGCCGGCGAGGCGGAGGAGGGCGAATTCACGGTGGTCGACCATATGGTTGCGACCGCGCTGTGGGAGATCGCCGTCCTGGAGGACCTGGACTTCGACCTGATCAAAATCTCGCTCAAGGCGTTCGACGTGCCCACCACGGTCGAGGCGTACCGGCAGCTGGCGTACATGGTGCCGTATCCGCTGCACCTGGGCATTACGGAGGCGGGCACGGCCACGGCGGGTTCGATACGCAGCGCCATCGGCCTCGGCTACCTGCTGTACGAGGGCATCGGCGACACGATTCGCGTGTCGCTGAGCGCGGACTCGAAGGAGGAGGTGGCAGCGGGCTACGAGATCCTGAAGTCGCTGAACCTGCGCGAGAAGGGCACGACGCTGGTGGCGTGTCCATCGTGCGGGCGCGCGGACGTGGACGTGATCAAGCTGGCGAACACGGTGGACGACCTGCTGAAGTCGAAGGACTACAACGTGAAGGTTGCGGTGATGGGCTGCGAGGTGAACGGCCCCGGCGAGGCGAAGGACGCGGACGTGGGCATTGCCGCGGGCGTAGGCCGAGCGGTGATCTTCCGCAAGGGGGTCAAGTCCAGGGTGGTTGAGGAGTCGGATATGCTCACCGCGCTGATGGAGGAGGTGGAGCTGGTGGCCGCGGAGCAGGGGTAGGGGGGGTAGGGGGCATGAGACCCGGACAGATCCGCGTGTTGCTGGGGTGACTGTCCGGCTTCAGGCGGTTTGACAGATGATAACTCCCTTGGGAGTCCGAGTTCGTTAGACCTCCTTGGAGCAGGCCAACCGATTGTGCTTAGGTAAGGCCCACCAATGTGCGTAGTAGAAAGAACGGTCTTGCCAACGCGAGTGTGAGGACTCAGTGGCACTTGGTACCGCGACTCCTGCAGACATTAAAAGGACCTTCTAGTCTACACAGCCAAGTGTTCTGACAGGGCAGGTTTCGCGTTGAGTCATTGACACTAGAGGCGTTTCAGGGTTATCGTGCATTGTATAGTTGACTATTCGTGTCAAGGGAAGACAATGGTCCACATGCAAATGGAAGCTCTCGAAGAATATGGTATTCCCTCGACCGTCATTGAGATATGGCGAAAGGCTGTAGGGGATCATCTATTGCCCATTCAAGAAGAAGCCATCACAACCTACAGTCTATTCGGGGGTGGCAATCTCTTGGTATCGGCACCTACGTCATCGGGAAAGACCTTTGTAGGAGAATTAGGAGCGTTCCACGAGGCATACAAAGGTGGGCGAGTGATTTACCTCGTGCCACTTCGGGCTGTTGCAGAGGAAAAATACAATGAGTTTAGAGAACGCTACAAGGAGTATGGCATTAGGGTAATCATTAGCACCGGAGACCACAGGGAATACGATGACGATTTACTGGCAGGCAACTTCGATTTGGCCGTTGTTGTCTTCGAGAAACTTCTCAACCTATCGGTGGCGAAGCCAGCTGTGCTCGACTCACTCACATTGATCGTTGTCGACGAGTGCCAGATGATATCTGCTGATACTAGGGGTGCTCGCCTCGAGATACTACTTACGAAGATCCGCAGAGTAGCCAATAGGCCACGAATTATTGGCCTGTCGGCTGTAGCTGAGAACACAGGAGCCTTCGATACTTGGCTACGCTGCAAACTCTTGGCCCATACGGAGCGACCAGTTGAACTCCGTGAAGGAGTCGTAAGCAATGACTTTATTTTCGCTTATCGGGAGTGGAATACGGGTGCCAGGAGATCTGAGAAGCTCTGCGATTGCACTAAGAAGGAAGACCTTACATTGACATCTCTATGTGCTCACCTGCTACAGCGAGGGGACCAGATACTAGTTTTCACTGATACACCCGATGCCACATTCGCGCGCTTGGAAGAACTGATAGGTAGCGGAGTCGCCGCTCCTGCCGCTACAGAAGCACTGGCAGGCCTAGGGTCGCTGGAGGCAACTGACATACGGGAGCGACTCTCGGAGTCCCTTCTCCACGGCATGGCGATGCACAATGGAGATATGCTTTTGGAGGAGCGCCTGTTGGTGGAACGGCACTTTAGAGATGGTCACATCCGGCTTGTCTGTGCCACCAGCACTCTTGCGATGGGAGTTAATCTACCGGCGACTGACGTTATTGTGGAACCGCCGACTCATCCCCGCAGAACCAGTGCGGGATGGTCAAATGTTCCGATAACGGTAGCTGAATTCAAAAACATGGGGGGCAGGGCTGGCCGCCTTCGTTACGGGGAAGCGTATGGCAGAGCTATCTTGATGGCACCCTCACCCTTCCTTCGCGACCGGTACGAAGGTCAATACATCAAAGGGACTGTCGAACGACTGGTGTCCCGGCTAGGTGAGAGTGAACTCGACGACCTATTGCTAAATTTGATTGCGTCAGGCGTGTCATCTGGTGTGACAGACTTAGCCTCTTTCTTGCGGGAGACTTTTTGGTGGTATACGCTGAAACCCGGACAAGCCTCTAGACAAGCCCTTGAGTCTCGCATCCCCAAGCAAGTGGAACGCTTGGCACAAGCAGGACTCGTAGAACAAGCCGAGGAAAAACTAGTTGTCACACGGCTTGGTTCAGTCTGTGCGGCGAAAGGAATTTCGGTTTCGGACTTCCGACTTATCGTTAACTGGATCAGCCAAGAAGCTACTGATGCCAGCATTGCCGACGAAGACGCTCTCATTGCAGTCGCCCTTACCGATGCAGTCTTCCAGTCAAGATTTCCATTGTCGGGTGCAGAGGCGTCGCAATGGCAGGCAGCCTTGGAGCAGTTTATCAAAGAAAAAGGGGTGTCGCAGGGCGTAATGTCCCTCTGGCGGCAAGCGATTGACCCGTACCGCCGCGGGCGCACGGCTAAGGTCGCATTAAGCGCACATGAGTGGATTTCTGGCAAAAGCACACGCGATATTGAACGGGAGTTTAGAGTTCGAGGCGGCGTACTGAGAGGGGTGGCAAGAACGGCATCGTGGGTCCTGGATGCCGCTAAGGATGCGGCTCCGCTTTTGGGTGCCTCCGATGACTTCGCCAATGGCCTGGATGCATTAAGCCAGCGACTGCTCTATGGCGTTCCACCTGAGTGCATAAGCCTAGCTGAACTTCCAGTTCCAGGCCTAAACAGAGGCATACTGATGCAAATGAGCGAACGCGGATTGACAGATTTGGACACCGTATTGGAGGCTACCGACCAGTCTCTTCCGATGTCCTCCGAGCTAGCTCGTTCTCTAAAGGCATCCATCATAGAGAACTATGCTCGCTTGCAACATCGTGTTATGTACCAGCAAATTGAACGGCTAAAGGCGATCGGCTGGGATGCAACGCTGGTCAGAAGCCTTTATGATGCAGAAGGGGCTGATCTCGAAAATAGGGTTAGAGACATTTTCAAGTCAGGACTAGTCAGATGGCAATATATTCCGATCACTAATCAACGCCATGGGGAACCGGATGGCTATTTGTCGATTCCCGGAGAGGGCAACTTAGTCGTGTCAATCACTGCCTCGGGCGGGAACATCCGCCTTACCAAACCAAGGGAAATACTGGGAGCTTCAGCGAGGTATAGTCCGCTATTTGGTTGCCTCGTCATTGGCCGCCCAGACTTCGTGCAAGAAGCCATCAATGAAGCCCCAGCTATCAGTCGCGAAGTAAAGCCCTATTCATTGATGACTGTCAGTGCCTTGGCGGAGCTGTACGTGTTGTGGCGCGAAGCAAGGGCGACCACAGAGCAAGTGGAGAGCATTCTATTGGGAGGGGGTACTTATTTGAATGTAGAACGAATTGCATCATTGAATGATGGAGGGGCATGACCTGAATTGGCCGCACCTCGCGAGATGCCATTTGATCAAACGGTTTGCTATTGGCTAGATAGTTGGACCGGGAATCTGTTCCCTAATTCCCGTCCTTAGTCCGACTGCCAATAGGTACCATCACGTTATGTGTTGTTTGGACATTGATGCATAGACTCCACGCCCCCCCCTACCCAGGCAACACCCTCACCGGCCCCCCGGCACACGCCGCCGGCCCAGCAGAATCCACCCGCAGCCATTCGACAGTGGGGCGGTGAAGTGGTAGTATGGCAACCGCCGCGCCCGGTTCGGGCTTGTGGACGGCTTGGGAGAGGTAAGATGAGGTCGTTGAAACAACTGGCAATCCTACTCGGTTCGATGGTCGTCCTGGCTGTGGCGGCGCCGGCCTGCGGAGAGGACGAAAAGGTCTTCAGGATCGGGGTGATGGAATCGCTGACAGGCGCGGGCGAGACCTACGGCACGGTCGCCAACCAGGCCAAGCAGATGGCCGCGGACGAGATTAACGCAGCCGGCGGAGTCAACGGCCGAAGGCTGGAACTCGTAGTCGAGGACTCTCGCTGCAACGCCAGCGACGCAATAACCGCCTACAACAAGCTGACCGATGTCGAGGGCGTGAAGATCATCCTGGGCACATCGTGCAGCGGCGCCATGCTTGGCGTTGCTCCGCACGCGGAGGCCGATGGCGTGATCCTGTTCTCCGGCCTTGCCAGCAACCCGGACATCGCAAATGCCGGCGACTACATCTTCCGCACACAGATCAGCGACGTGCAGGTAGGCATAGTCACGGGGAACGTCCTGTGGGCCGACGGCGTCCGCACGCTCGCGACCATCACCGAGAGCACCGACTACGCCGAGGGCGTCCGCCGCACCTCTGTCGCTCAATTCGAGACGCGCGGCGGGGCAGTCGTAGCCGCGGAGCAGTTTGCGCCGGACGTTACGGACTTCAGAAGCCAGCTCACCAAGCTCTTCGCAGAGGATCCGGACGCGTTGCACGTAGCGCCCCAGTCCGAGTTCGCGGCCGGAACCATCATCAAGCAGACGCGGGAGCTGGGCTTCGAAGGCCCCATCTACGCTGAGACCATCTCCGTAGGAACAACCGCCCTGGAAATAGCGGGGGCGGCTGCGGACGGCATGAAGGCCATCACGGCAGACCTTGACCCGGACAACGAGAAGGGGCAAGAGGTGCTGGCGGACTTTCGGGAGCGGTACGACTACGTGACGCTGCCGTGGCACCTGGGGTCGGCCTACGACGACGTGTACATCGCAGCCGAGTGCCTCAAGAAGACGAACGACGACCAGGACGCGGACGGCTTCCGCGACTGCATGTACGCCATCACCTGGAGCGGCGC
Organism: Dehalococcoidia bacterium; assembly: GCA_963555975.3. Lineage (GTDB taxonomy): Bacteria > Chloroflexota > Dehalococcoidia > Lucifugimonadales > UBA2985 > JAPPHY01. The sequence continues at coordinate 2,048,560 of OY821663.2, read as the reverse complement.
CATCGGAGAGAACTACAGCTTCGACTCCGACGGCGAGGTCGTGGGACTCTCCAGGGTGGTCGTGGAGGTTCTGCCGGCGGCAGAGCGTACCGCCGACCGGAAGTACAAGGTGCTCGGCTCAGCTCTCGATCCGTAGCCCTCTTCAACCGCGACGTGGTCAGAGGCCCGCCGTGGAAACTTGAGTTGATGGCAGGGAGCAACCCTTCATGTCGGCACTGGTATGAGGACGTGATATGAGCGGGATGCCAGTGTGGATTGCGGCTTCCGCCGCAATGACGGCTGGGGTGGCAGGCCTCTCTACTCCGACAGCAGCGTGACAGGTCTGAATCCGCCCACGTCCCGCGCGCGGCGCAGCCCGCCCGGCTACATGATGCGCAAAGGGGACGACACTACCCCGTCATTGCGGCGGAAGCCGCAATCCAGAGGTCACGCAAATGAAGCAGCCCTGCGTTTACGTTATGGCTAGCGAACGCAACGGCACGCTGTACATCGGGACAACATCCAATCTCGCTCAGCGGGTCTGGCAGCACAAGAGCGACATTGCAGAGGGATTCACTAAGCGTTACGGCATCCACACCCTGGTTTGGTACGAAAGCTATGCGGATATGCTGAGCGCAATCGCGCGGGAGAGGGATCTGAAGGAGTGGAAACGAGCGTGGAAGCTCGCATTGATCGAGGCAAGCAACCCTTCATGGCGGGACTTGTATGAGGGCGTGATATGAGCAAGACACTGGCGTGGATTGCGGCCCCGTATCGCGGTACGGGGCAGGCCTTCCGCCGCAATGACGGCGACGGTGGACGCGCTCCGGGCGAGGGTTGCTGCCGCTCGACTGGACTGGATTGCAGCTTCCGCCGCAATGATGGCGGGGCGCACGCCGCAATGACGGTGGGGCCCGGCGCTCTTGGCGCTTGTTATTGCCGTCAGACTGCTCTGGATTGCGGCTTCCGCCGCAATGACGGGGATGGTGACCGTACACTATGGGACGTGGCATGAGCAGGTGCCGGACTGGATTGCGGCTTCCGCCGCAATGACGGCTCCCACGACCCCGCCGAGAGTCGTCCGCTCAATTCCACTTCACGACGCGGGTTCCCAGAGTTCAATCGCGTTTCCTTCGGGGTCATGTATGCGGGCGAAGCGGCCTATGCCCTCCATCTCGCTTTCGTGGCTGACCTCGATGCCCGCGGATCTCAGCTGTGTGACCATCGCGTCCAAGTCGGCCACGCGGAAATTCAGCATGAATGTCTTGTCCGCTGCGAAGTAGTCGGTGTCAGCAGCAAAGGGTGAGAAGACAGTCACCCCGGCCTCGGTCACCCAAGGCGCCATCTCCATGTTGGTCGGAGCAGGATTGATGCCAAGGTGGTCATGGTACCACCTCGCAAGTCCGTCCGGATCTTTTGCCCGAAAGAAGAATCCGCCGATTCCCTGAACTTTGTTCATGCCGCGTCTCCTCTTCTTGCGGAGTGTTGGGTGGAACGTGGGTGTGATCCGCCCTGGATTGCGGCTTTCGCCGCAATGACGATGACGGTGTCCGCCCTCTACCCCGGCAACAGCGTCACCGGCCCCAAGCCGCCTGGATCCATCGCGCCGCCGGGGCCGCTCGGAGCGTCAAGCTGCTCCGCAAGCTCGCCTGCGTCCGTAACCGGCTGCTGGCACACGTAGCTATGACACACGTAGGCCGTGGGCCGGCCGCCCTGCGCAACCTTGTCCTCCAGCAGAGGCAGGTCGTCGTGTGATGCGCCGTCCGACGGGTCGAAGCCGGCGATGACGCGGTTCGGCAGGTAGCGCGCGTGCACGGCGTCGAGGAGCGCTTGCGTGCCCGCGTCGTGCAGCGGGCCGACGATGGCGATCTCGTGCGGCGAGGACAGGTGAAAGTTCAGCGCGCCCAGCCAGTTGCCGAACCCCTCCGGCACGCGCTCCATGTACGGCTGCACCGACCGCAACGCGGCCGCGGCCGTGCGGGCGTAGGCAGGCTCGTCGGTGAGCACGCTCAGGCGCAGCAGCACGTCCGCGGCGGCAGAACCGCCCGACGGCATCGCGTTGTCGGTGATGTCACGCGGGCGCACGATGAGCGTCTCATGGTCAATGCCCGTGTCGTAGAACCTGGCCTCGCGCTCTTCCCAGAACAGGTCGAGCATCTGCCGCGCCAGGTCGCCCGCCTCGTCCAGCCATCTGCGGTCGAACGTGGCCTCGTACAGGGCGATGAGGCCATCGGCGAGCATTGCGTAGTCCTCCAGGTAGGCGTTGAGCCTGGCCTGGCCGTCCCGGTAGGTGCGCAGGAGCCGCCCGCCTCGCTTCATGTTCGACAGGAGGAACGAGGCGTTTGCGGCAGCGGCGCGCAGGTAGTCCGGCCTGTGGAGCACGGAGGCGGCGAGGGCGATGCTGCGCAGCATCAGGCCGTTCCACGCCGTGAGAACCTTGGTGTCGGTTGCGGGCGGAACGCGGCGACTGCGAGCGTCCAGCAGGAGCCGCCTGCCCCGCTCGATAACGCCGTCCGCTTCGGACGCGGCCTCACCGTTGCCTGCGGGCAGGTGCAGGATGTTGCGCCCCTCGAAGTTGCCCTCGTGGGTGACGCCGTAGCGCGCCCGAAACGCTGCGCCGTCCTCGCGGCCCAGCGCTCCGTCAATCTCGCCGGGCGTCCACACGAAGAACCGCCCCTCCTCGCCCTCGCTGTCGGCGTCCTGCGCGGAGTAGAAGCCGCCGAGCGGGTCGGTCATCTCGCGCAGCACGTAGTCGATGGTCTCCTGCGCGATGCGGGCGTAGAAGGGGTTGCCGGTGGCCTGGTGTGCGTGGAGGTAGAGGCGGCTGAGCAGGGCGTTGTCGTAGAGCATCTTCTCGAAGTGCGGGACGAGCCAGAACGGGTCGGTGGAGTAGCGATGGAAGCCGCCGCCCAGCTGGTCGTATATGCCGCCGCGCGCCATGCGGGTGAGCGTCAACTCTACCATCTCGATCGCGCGGGCGTCTCCCGTGGCGGCGTGATGCCGGAGCAGGAAGTCGAGCGCCATTGGCTGCGGGAACTTGGGCGCCGTGCCGAAGCCGCCGTGCTCGTCGTCGAAGCCGTTGCGCAGCCGCACATAAGCCTGCGTCATCGTGTCGCGCGACAGCGGCGTGTAGTCGGCGATTGCCTGGCCCATGCTGCGCATGGATGCCGTGATCTGCGCGGCGGAGCTTGCCACGTCGCCGCGTCGCGTCCTGTACGCCTCCGCAATGGCGGCCAGGACGCGCGGGAAGCCGGGCATTCCGTGGCGGTCGTCGGGCGGGAAGTAGGTGCCGCCGTAGAACGGCTCGCCGGCGGGCGTGAGGAACATGGAGAGGGGCCAGCCGCCGCGGCCGGTGAGCGACTGGACTGCGCCCATGTAGATGGAGTCGATGTCGGGGCGTTCCTCGCGGTCCACCTTCACGTTGACGAAGTTGGCGTTCATCAGCGCGGCGATGTCCGGGTTCTCGAACGACTCGCGCTCCATGACGTGGCACCAGTGGCAGGCGGAGTAGCCGATGCTGAGGAAGATGGGCCTGTCCTCGGCGCGGGCGCGGGCCAGCGCCTCCTCACCCCAGGGATGCCAGTCGACGGGGTTGTGGGCGTGTTGCAGCAGGTAGGGGCTGGTCTCGTGTATCAGGCGGTTTGGCATGCTCGAACGTCCGTGAGTGGATTTGCGTCGGCGCGCCCCTATTCTCGCAGAAGCGGCCGCAAAAGGGAATGAGAGGGGGCAAGCGCCGTTCGTGCGGAGCCTGTCGAAGCATGGACGGGTAGACTACGGCTTCCACCCATCCGCCCACCCTTCGACAAGCTCAGGGCGAGCGGATTGTACCCCCAGTTCGTGCTGAGCTTGTCGAAGGGCGAGCAAGCCCCCCAAACGCGGAGAGGGACGCTCATCTGAGCGTCCCTCTCTTGCGCTTGCCTGCGTAGCCGGAGCTACCCTTCGAGTCGCTCCTAGTAGTCCATCGGGGGCATGGGAGGCGCGGGCGTCTTCTCCGGCACGTCGCTCACCATGGACTCCGTGGTCAGGATCATCGTCGCAACGCTGGCGCCGTTCTCCACCGCCGCGCGCGTCACCTTCGCCGGGTCGATGATGCCGTGCTCCATCAGGTTCGTGTACTCCTCCGAGTCCGCGTCGAAGCCCCAGTCGCCCTCGCCCTCGCGCACCTTGTTGAGGATCACGGAACCCTCGTAGCCGGAGTTCTCGGCGATGAGGCGGATGGGGTACTCCAGCGACTTCTGAAGGATGCGCGCGCCCGTGGCCTCGTCTCCGGCCAACTCCAGGTTGGAGATGGCGTCAAGCGCACGAATCAGCGCCACGCCGCCGCCCGGCACAATGCCCTCCTCAACGGCTGCGCGGGTGGCCGAGAGCGCGTCCTCAACCCTGGCCTTCTTCTCCTTCAGCTCGATCTCCGTGGCGGCGCCAACCTTGATGATGGCGACTCCGCCGGCCAGCTTGGCCATCCGCTCTTGCAGCTTCTCCCGGTCGTAGTCGGACGTGGACTCCTCGATCTGGCTCTTGATGGAGTTGATGCGGGACTGGATGTCGTCGTCAGAGCCGGAGCCGCCCACAATCGTCGTCTCCTCCTTGGTGGCTACCACGCGGCGGGCCCGCCCCAGGTCTTCCACCGTTACGGAGTCGAACTTGCGGCCCGTCTCCTCGCTGATGATGTTGGCGCCCGTGAGGATTGCCATGTCTTCCAGCATGGCCTTGCGCCTGTCGCCGAAGCCAGGCGCCTTCACGGACAGCGGGCTGAGCGTGCCGCGGAGCTTGTTCACCACCAGGGTTGCCAGCGCCTCGCCCTCCACGTCCTCCGCGATGATGACCACGTTCTTGGTCACCTTCAGCGCGTTCTCCAGCGCCGGCAGCATGTCCGACACCGCGGACACCTTCCGGTCCGTGATGAGGATGTAGGGGTCGTCGATGGCGGCTTCCATGCGCTCCGTGTTGGTGATGAAGTACGGGCTGATGTAGCCTCGGTCGAACTGCATCCCCTCCACGTACTCCTGCTCGTACTGGAGGCCTCGGGACTCCTCGACGGTGATGACGCCGTCCTTGCCCACCTTCTCCATGACCTCCGCGATGAGCTCGCCGATGGCCTCTTCGTGGGCGGACAGCGACGCCACCTGTGCGATCTGGTCCTTGCCCTCCACTGGCCGGGACATCGACCTGATCTCGTCACGCACGGCCGCTACGGCCTTCTCCAGGCCGCGCTTGATGGACATGGGGTCTGCGCCGGCGGTCACGTTCTTGAAGCCTTCCTGGATGATGGCCTGGGCCAGCACCGTGGCAGTGGTGGTGCCGTCACCGGCGACGTCATTGGTCTTGCTGGCCGCCTCTTTGATGAGCTGCGCGCCCATGTTCTCGAACGGGTCCTCCAGCGAGATCTCCTTGGCGATGGTCACGCCGTCGCTGCACACCAGCGGCGCCCCGAACGACTTGTCCAGGATCACGTTGCGCCCGCGCGGCCCCAGAGTAACCTTGACAGTCTCCGCCAGCTTGTCAGCGCCGGCCTTCAGGGACTTGCGGGCCTCTTCCGAGAATACCAACTGCTTTGCCATTTCGATTCATACCTCCTGGGTTCAACGGGTTGTGGCTAGGATACCTTGGCCAGAATGTCGCTCTCGCGCAGTACAAGGTAGTCCTGGCCTTCCTCCTTGAGCTCGCTGCCGGCGTACTTGGAGTAGATGACGATGTCGCCGACCTGGGCCTCCATTGCGATACGCTTGCCGTCCTCGCCGGCGCGGCCCGGCCCCACGGCCACTACTTCGCCCTCCTGGGGCTTCTCCTGTGCGGAATCCGGGAGCACAATGCCCCCTGCGGAGACCTCTTCCCGCTCAACGGGCTTGACAATCACGCGGTCTCCAAGCGGTTGAAACGTACGCGCCACCTTTCAGTACCTCCTTGCGTCCTGTGCTTTTGGCTGCTTGATTGCGGTGTGGCAGGCTCACGGTCGGACTGCCCAATTCAGCGCTCAGTATAGGAAATGCCACGGCGGACTGTCAAGGACTGGCGGGCGATGGCAGGCACGCGGGGGAGGCCACAACCCACGCTCCGTCCATGCTTCGACAAGCTCAGCACGAACGGAGCTACAGCATCCGCTCACCCTGAGCCTGTCGAAGGGCCTGGCCCCGTAGCGGCTGAGCGGGCAGAGATGGGTGGTGACTGTGGTAGTCCCGCCCTGGTTCGACAAGCTCACCACGAGCGGGCAGAGATCGCCCGCTCACCCTGAGCCTGTCGAAGGGCCTGGCCCCGTAGGGGCTGAGCGGGCAGAGATGGGTGGTGACTGTGGTCTACCCGCTCTGGTTCGACAAGCTCACCACGAGCGGGCAGAGATCGCCCGCTCACCCTCTGAGCCTGCGAAGGGCCTGGCCCCGTAGGGGCTGAGCGGGCAGAGATGGGTGGTGACTGTGGTCTACCCGCTCTGGTTCGACAAGCTCACCACGAGCGGGCAGAGATCGCCCGCTCACCCTCTGAGCCTGCGAAGGGCCTGGCCCCGTAGGGGCTGAGCGGGCAGAGATGGGTGGTGACTGTGGTAGTCCCGCCCTGGTTCGACAAGCTCACCCCCGTATCAAGTACGGGGCAGGCTATGAGCGGGTTGACATTGCCCGCTCACCCTGAGCCTGTCGAAGGGCGGACGGTGCGGCCGCCCGCATCCCCGCTCTCGCCACAGCCCCAGCCGTGCTACAATGAGCGGCGCATCACGCAGCCCAACGCCGCCGCGCCTCAAGGCGCGCGGCCTCGGCCGGAACACGCACGGAACGATGGAAGCGATCACAGCCAACAGCCGGAGCGGAGCGCGGCGCGTCACGTGGGCGGCGCGGTTCGTAGTGCTCGCCGTGTTCCTTGACCTGTTCATGCAGTTCCCCACCATCGCGCCCTACGCCGAGTCGCTTGGCGCATCGGCTGCGGTCGCAGGCATAGCCGTGGCGGCCTACTCCTTCACCAACCTGTTCGGCAACCTGGGCGCGGGCCCGCTGCTCGACAGGCTTGGCAGGCGCGGCCCCATGTTGATGGGCATGGCCGTTTCGGCTGCGGCGGTGCTGGCGTACTCGGTTGTCCAGTCGCCGGGGCAGCTCATGGCCGCCCGTGCGATTCACGGCCTGGGCGCGGCAGTTCTTGCTCCCGGCGCGTTCTCCATCATCGGCGACAGCGCACCGGACGACAGGCGCGGGCAGGCGATGGGCTTCACCGGCGCGCTCATCGCGATGGCGGCGCTGGTCGGCCCGCCCGCGGCCGGCATCCTGCGAGACGAGTACGGCACAACCGCCGTCTTCCTCGTCGACGCCGCCATACTGCTCGCGGCGCTGGCCGTGTTCGTCCTGGCGACGCACGGCGACCGGGCAATCTCGCGCTCACCGCGGCAGTCCGCTACGGCGGCTGCGCAGGGGCGGCCCTGGCGAAAGTCTGCGCTGTGGTCGGCGTGCGGCGCAGCCTTTGCCATATCCGTAGGCGTGGGCGCGCTGGTGACTCACCTGCCAATGGTGATCGAGGACCTTGGCGAGTCCGCGGCCAGAACCGGCTACGGTTTCGCCGCCTACGCGCTGGTAGCCATGCTGGTGATGGCAAGTCCCGTCAGCCGCTCCGGCGACCGCTACGGCCGCGTGCTGCCGATGGTGGTTGGCCTGCTGGTGGTGGTTGGAGGGCTGGCGGCGCTCGGCGTATCGGAGTCGTACGCGGCCATACTCGGCGGCATGGCGGTGTTCGGGCTGGGTTATGGGCTGGTGTTTCCGGCCTCCGCCGCCATGGCCACGGCTGCGACGGGGCCGGAGCGACGCGGGACGGCGTTCGGCATCTTCTACGCGGTCTACTCGCTGGGCGTGGTGGTGGGCGCAGCCGGCAGCGGCAGGCTGGCGGAGCTGCCGAGCGACCTTGCGGGCTTTCCGTTCCTTGCGGCGGCCGCGCTTGTGCTGCTGGCCGTCCCGCCGGTGGCAGCGGCGGCGAGGGCGGCGGCCTCAGCCCGCTCAGCCTGAGAGCGCCCCTGTGAAAGCAGGGGGAGAGCGGACACAGTAGCCCCGTTCGTGCTGGGCATGTCGTGCGTGGACGTGGGAAACAACGACCGGCACCCCTGCGGACGAAAGGGGCTAGCGCCCCGGTGGAGGGGATGGATTGCGGCTTTCGCCGCAATGACGGAATGACGGTTGGCGGCAGCCTCCGGCCATCCGCCCGCCCTTCGACAGGCTCAGGACGAGCGGACACAGTGACGCCCTTCGTGCTGAGCTTGTCGAGGCATGGACGAGAGCGGCGCGCCTATGCCTCACCTTGACCAATCGCAGCCTTAGGCGATATAGTGAGGCCAACCTTCACGTTTGGTCGAATGAGCGGGCTTGTGACAGCCACCAACCTTACTCCCCAGCAATCGCCGAAATGGGCCGCGGGCTGGCGGCGGATGAGTGAGCCATGACGATTCCACGCGTTGAGCTTGCCGATACGCCTCTGCCCTCGCCGTTCCCTGAGGGTTGGTATCTCGTTGCGCCCCGCCGGGCGATACAGGAGGCGGGGCTGTACTCAGGGGAGTGGATGGGCGAGAAGGTCATTGCCTGGATCGACTCAGACGGCCGCATCTGCCTGGCCGAGGCGTTCTGCCCGCACCTGGGCGCATCGCTCTGCCCGGACGTGGGCGGGCGCGTAGTGTACGACAGGCTGGTCTGCCCGTTCCACGGCTTTGAGTACGACACGTCAGGCCAGTGCGTGAACACCCCCTACGGCGACCCGCCGCCCACCGCGCGGCTGCGCGTGTTCCAGACCGGCGAGATGATGGGGTTGGTGTTCGCCTGGTGGGGAATGGACGGGCGCGAGCCGCAATGGCCCATGCCGGACGCTCCGGCAGAGACCGAGGGCTGGAACTCCGCGGAGTTCAGAAGGCTGCGCTTTGCCGGCCACCCGCAGGAGACAACGGAAAACGCCGTCGACTTCTCCCATCTCAACTACGTCCACGGCTTTGGGGGAGTGACACGCAGCGCTTCCCTCGCCATAGACGGCCATCTGCTGGTGAGCAGCTTCGACTTCACCTCCGTCAAGAAGATTTTTGGCCTGTTCAACATGAGATTCGACATCTCCGCGGTCACGCGCGTATACGGGCTGGGCATCTCGCAGGTAGACATTCGCGAGCACAGCATAGGCATGGACATGCGCCTGTGGGTGCTTGCCACGCCCGTGGACGGCACGCTGATAGACCTGTCCATTCTGTCGCAGATCCGGGACATACGCGGCCCCAAGCGCTTCATCGCAGGCATCGGCTTCCTGCCGCTGGGGTTGCGCGCGCCCATAATGAACAAGTTCGTCGTGTCACACCAGATCAAGGACATCAAGAAGGACGTGGTAATCTGGGGCCGAAAGAAGTACCGCTCACGGCCGCGTCTTTTCCGGCTGGACGGCGACATCATGCCCTTCCGCAGGTACTGCCGCCAGTTCTATCCCGCTCCGCAGCCGACCTCCGCCGCGCCCGTTCCAAACACTCCACAAGAGGTGAAGCGATAGCGAATCGAGCAGGGCGAATGGGTGTCGGTCACACGCGCGAGAGGACTCCGCTCATGCGTGAGATTGGAGCGCGCCCCCGGTGAACGCGATTCTCGACGGCTTCAGCAGGCTGGTCACCGCGCGGCCCTACCTGACGCTGCTCGCGCTGCTCCTGGTGGTCTTTGGGCTGGGCGCGGGGGCGAGCATCCGCGCTCCGCTTCCCTCGACTGCGGAGACGCTGCCGGAGGGCGGCCCCGTGGACATCGCGCTCGCGGAGGTCGAGGAGTATTTTGGCGAGCACGGCGCGGGGAGAGTCGTCACGATCATATTCCGCGGTGACGCCATCTCGCCGGGCGGCCTCTCGCAAATGGAAGCGCTGCTCGATAGGGTCGTCACCGACCCGGCTGTGGGGGAGCTGCTTGCGCAAGACAACCCGGTGGCCGCGCCCACGTTCCTGGTGCAGGCGCTCCTCCAGGTGGACAGCTTCGAGTCTGTCACCCGCGCAGCGGTGGACGCCGCGCCCGGCCCGCCGGAGCTGCGCGCCGCGCTGGACGCGCTCACCGGCACGGACGCGGACGGCACGGAGATAGCCATAGCGGTTGTCCGCCTGCGGAACACCGGCGACGAGAGTGTGGCGGAGGCGGAGCGGCGCATCGGGGAGCTTGCGGCAGAGGATCAGGGGCCGCTGCGGGTTAGCGTCATCTCCACAACGATAGTGGAGGACGGGTACAAGAAGGCCACAGAGGAAGGAATGGCGCCTCTGATTGGCCTGGCGTTCCTGCTCATCGCCGCGCTGCTGCTACTTTTCATGCGCAGCATTGCCGACCTGCTGCTCACCCTCTTTGGGCTGATGCTGGCAATCACGGCCACAGTGGGCATAGAGGGCTGGCTTGGCCCCAACGGCCTTGGCCTCACCGGCTCGCCCAACTCTCTGACATCCTTGACGCCTGTGATCATCATCGGCCTCACGGTGGACTACGCAATCCAGATAGTGTCGCACTATCGCGAGCAGCGTCTCGCCGGTGGAACGGCGCTGGAGGCTGCCCGCAGCGGACTGCGCATCGTCACAGTCCCGCTAATCCTGGCCGCCGCGACCACAATCGTCAGCCTGCTGGCAAGCCTCTTCTCGCCTATCGGCATCGTCGGCGACTTCGGCGTGAACGCCGGCTTGGGCGTGGGACTCAGCCTCATGGTCATGCTGACGCTTCTACCGGCCGGCCGGGTGATCATCGACCGCCGCCGCGAGGCCAGAGGCAGGCTGGGCCCGCCGCGCCTGATTGCGAACGCGCTGCCCGGAGTTGGCGGCATCGCGGAGACGCTCGGCCGCGGTGTCACGCGTCGGCCGGCTCCGTACCTGGTTGCCGTGCTGCTGGTAACGGCTACGCTCGGCTACTTCGCCACCGACCTGGAGTCGGAGTTCAGCATACGCGACATCCTGCCCAAGGGCAGCGACCTGATGGCGGACATGGACACGCTGGACACAGCCGTAGGCGGCTCCACGGAGATTACCAGCGTCATCATCAAGGCGGAGGCAACCGAGACCCGCACCCTGCTGAACCTGGAAGACCTGACTGACGCCTTTGCCGACGAGGCGCGAAGGCCGGACGCAGCGGCCGGGCCGGTGCAGGCATCCTACGTCCTGCTCTTGCACGACTGGATAGAAGACAGCGGCGAGCCGGGCGACAAGTACGATCCGGGCCTGGAAGCGCTCTTTCGGGAGGCCACGGCCGACGTGCTGCTGGATCAGGCGCTGATGCAGGAGTTCCTGGACAGGATGGAGGCGATGGATCCGGCGGTGGAGCGGGTGCTGGTCAACAACCCGGACGACATAGACATAATCCTGGTTGAGTTTCCGGCGATTGTGGGCGTGGCCGCGCTCACCAAGACGTTGCAGGCGGACATCGAGGAGCTGTGGCTGGGCGACGACGGAGACGTGACGGCGACATCGGAGACCATCATCTCGGTCACCGTGACGGACGCAATCACGGAGCGGCAGACAGAGGCGATAAGCGCCACCATCGTCGTCGCCCTTGCAGTGCTGGCCCTGTTCTTCTGGGTGACGCTGCGCCAGCCCGCGCTGGCGTTGATTGCCGTAGGCCCGATAATCCTGGTGCTCGTTTCCGTGCTGGGCACCATGGCGCTGCTTGGCATACCCTACACGCTCATCACCTCCATCATCACCGCGCTCTCCATAGGCATAGGGGTCGACTACACGATACACGTCATCCACCGCTACCGCGAGGAGTACGCCGCGGAACGCAACCCTGAGCGGGCGGCTGTCCGAACGCTGCGCACCACCGGTTCGGCGCTGCTGGGGTCTGCGCTGACCACTGCGCTCGGCCTGGGCGTGCTGGTCGCATCGCCGCTGGCGGCCTCGCAGCAGTTCGGCTTCACGGCGGCCATCACCATCGCCTACTCGCTGCTCGTAGCCATACTGGTGGTGCCGCCCGCAATGACGGTCTGGGGCGCGTACCAGAACATGCGGCTGCGCTCCATGGTGCAGAACTGGGCGGACGAGATGGATCTGGCAATAGAGGCCGTGTACCGCCGCCATGAGGGGGAGTCCTGAGGGGCTTGGGCCGCCGCCCCCAACCGTAATTGCGGCGAAAGCCTCAATCCACGAGGCGGCGCCGCGACGGCCACCCGTAGCGGCGGTTCGGGAACCGCCCGCGGGGGGATGGCGTTCGCCCAACGCATACCACAGTTAAGGAGGTATCGCAGACATGGACTCCAACGGCAAAGTTGCGATTGTAACCGGCGCAGGCTCCGGCATCGGGCGGAGCGTGGCGCTGGCGCTGCTGCGAGACGGCTACTCGGTTGCGCTGGCGGGCCGACGCGCGGAGGCGTTGCAGGCGACGCTGGAGGCAGCGGGAGAGCACAGTTCGCGCGCGTTGGCCGTGCCGACCGACGTACGGGAGCCGCAAGCCGTTCGCTCGCTATTTGCACGTACGCACGCGGCGTTCGGGCGGCTGGACGTGCTGTTCAACAACGCCGGAACCGGCGCGCCGCCCGTCCCGTTCGAAGACCTGACCTACGACCAGTGGCGGGCTGTCCTCGATACCAGCCTGACCGGAGCGTTCCTGTGCGCGCAGGAAGCCGTGAAGCTGATGAAGGCGCAGGAGCCGATGGGCGGGCGAATCATCAACAACGGCTCCATCTCCGCCCACGTGCCAAGACCCAACTCCGCTCCGTACACCGCCGCCAAGCACGGCATGACCGGCCTGACCCGCTCCCTCTCGCTGGACGGGCGGCGGTACAACATCGCCTGCAGCCAGATAGACATAGGCAACGCCCTGACCGACCTGACGCGGCGAATGGAGAGCGGAGTGCCGCAGGCTCACGGCGCGGTGGCGGTGGAGCCAACGTTCGACGTGGAGCACGTGGCGGAGTCGGCGCTGTTCATGGCTAACCTGCCGCTGGACGCCAACGTGCAGTTCATGACCATCATGGCAACGAAGATGCCGTACATTGGGCGGGGGTAGCGCCGCGCCCGCCCTTCGACAGGTTCAGGTTGAACGGAGGGGAGCCGCCGCGCTCCCGCCTCCACCCCTTGCCCGCGAAAGCGGGCATCCATTCGACCGACTGGCTGGCTGGAACACAATTGCGGCTAAAGCCGCGCTGCCTGGATTGCGGCTTCCGCCGCAATGACGGTCGAGGGGGCCGCCAGCCGTGGACGCGTCGAGCGTCGAAAGGTGGTCGAGTGGACGCCCGCCTGCGCGGGCATGGGGTGTGGCCCCATCACACGCGGCTGTACTTGGACAGGCTACGCAGCTCCCGCGGCGGATCCATGTGCGAACCGCGGATGGTGTACGAGACCTCCGAGACGTAGATGTCGCCGCGCGAGTCCACAGCGATGCCGTGAGGCGCGATGAACTGGCCCGCGCCCTCGCCCTCCTCCTTGTCACCGAAGCGGCACACCAACTCGCCTCCGAGCGTGTACACGCCCACGCGGTGGCCCAGGCCGGGCGCGTCGTCCACGCCGCCCATGCCGTTCAGCTCCCCAATGTAGATGTGATCCTGCCACAGCACCATCGAGTCCGGGCGGTGTATGTTGCTCCACATGGTGATGAACTCGCCGGTGGGCGTGAAGATCTGGATGCGGTGCGCCTCCCTGTCCACCACGTACACGCGGTCGTCGGCGTCTATGGCAATGTTGTGCGGCCGGATGAACTGCCCGGCGTCTATGCCCGGCTCTCCCCAGGAGAAGCGGTACTCCCCGTTGGCGGTGAACGCGTGGATGCGTGAGTTGCCGTAGCCGTCCGAGACGTAGACGTCTCCGTTGCTGGGCATGATGGCGGCGGAGGTTGGCCGGTTGAAGGGCTGGCCGCTCCACCTGGGCGCGGGGTGGTTGCGCTCGCCTATCTCCATCAGCTTCTCCCCGTCCGCGCTGAACTTCTGGATGGTGTGCAGGCCGTCGTCCGCCACCAGCAGCGAGTCGTCGTGTGCGATGTAGAGGCCGTGCGTGCGGTTGCTGAACCAGCCCTCGCCGAACGTGCGCAGGAACGCGCCGTCCCTGTCGAATACGATGATAGGATGCTCGCCGCGGGTCAGCACGAACACCCTGTCCTGCGAGTCCACCGCCACGCCCGGGCACTCCACGAATGTCATGCCCGCGGGCAGCGTGGGCCAGCCCTCAACGTAGGTGTAGCGAAAGTCTCCCTGTCCGAACTCCTGAGCCATGATGCGCCTCCATGCGTAGACTGCGATAGAGTAAGGGAACGTGCGGGGCCGTATCCGCGGGCCGGTGGACAGAGGCGAGGCGCGCCTCGCCGGGTTACCCGGCCAGGGAGAAGAGGTCTACGTCGCAGGCCACGGAAGCGATCTGCACTTCCTGCATTGCCTGCATGACCTCCGGCGACGCGTTGCCCGTGAAAATGTCTTCCACGCTGGCCAGCAGGAGGAAGAGGGTCTCCTCGTCCATCTGGGAGGTCAGGCACTTCAGCTGGGACGGAAGCGGGGCGCTGTCGTCTCCGCCGGAGATCGCCATAGCCTCCTCGTCAGTCAGGCACATCAGGTATCCGAAGGTGTACGCGAGCTCTGCGGCCACGTCGCTGCCGTCCGGGGGCGTTGTGCCTTGCTCGGCGTAGAAGTCAGCGACGCAGGCGGCGCTGTCAGGGCTGAGCTCCGGGCCGCCCATGAGACCCATCATGGCCTCAGACACCATTGCGAACAGCTCCGGCGAGATGCAGGAGGCGAGCAATCCGATCTCGTCCTCCAGCATGACCAATGGGACTGACTGCATTGCCGCCAGCGCCTCCGGGCCTACCTGGGCGATCAAGCAGGCGACTTCCTCCTCACTCACAAAGGCGATGAGATCGCCTGCCGTGGTATTCTCGTCAAGCGAGATCTCGGACGGCATCTCAGGCACCGGCGTAGGCGTAGGCTCCGGCGTGGGTGTAGGGGTAGGCGTTGGCGTGGGAGTGGGCGTAGGGGTTGGAACCGGCGTTGCGGTGGGGGTTGGCGTGGGCGTGGGATCCGGCGAGCACGCAACAACCAGCGCAACCGCAAGAATGAGCGCAGCAATCGGGGCGATGACGGCTCGGAGCGAGGTTCGGAAGGCCATGTTGTAGCGCATTATATCGCCTGCGCCCGTGTTGTCAAGGCATTGGAAGCCGCGTACGTCCGTTCGTGCTGAGCCTGTCGAAGCGTGAACGGGTCATCATTCCGTAGCGCTGAGCGTGTCGAAGGGCGGGCGGATGGACGACACCCCTACCGGTACGCCACCAGCACCACCGACGCCGTCGCAAGCCACAGCAGAATGTTCACCAGCAGCGGCGCGTCCGTCAGCAGGATCTGCTCCGGGCTTTCGCCAAGGTTCTTGTGGTGTACCAGGTACAGGTAGCGGAACAGCCCGTACATCACAAACGGAATGGTGAGCAGCATTGCGTTGTTGTCGGGCAGGTTCTCGGCGGTGAACGTGTAGAGCACGTAGGAGACCAGCGTCGCCGGCGCGACTATCGCAATGAGCTGCTCCAGCAGCCGGGGCGTGTAGACCTCCAGGCTCTGCCGCTGAAGCGATGCTCTTTCCCCCGCAAGCTCCACCTCGTTGAGTCGCTTGGCGAATCCAAGGAACAGCGCGCCCAGCGACGTGCACACGTACAGCCACGGCGAGATCGCCACGTCCAGCACGACCGCGCCCGCCACTGCCCGCAGCACGAAGCCGGAGCTTATCGCCATCACGTCCAGAATCACCATCCGCTTCAGGCACAGCGAGTAGGCCGCGTTGACCGCCAGATACACCGCCGCGACCAGCGCGAACACCGGCTCCAGCAGCACGGCGAGGACAGCCCCAGCGACTACGAGCGTCACGGCCACCGCCACGGCGGCCGCCGGCGACACCACGCCCGCGGCGATGGGGCGATGCTGCTTCTTCGGGTGATGCCTGTCTCGCTCGGCGTCCAGCACGTCGTTGACCAGGTAGACGGCGCTGGTAATCA
This sequence comes from Dehalococcoidia bacterium, assembly GCA_963555975.3. Taxonomy (GTDB): domain Bacteria; phylum Chloroflexota; class Dehalococcoidia; order Lucifugimonadales; family UBA2985; genus JAPPHY01. Next base: position 2,032,688 of record OY821663.2, on the reverse strand, counting down.
GGCAGAAGATGGCGGCGGCCGCCGTGACGAGCGCGAACGTGCGGTACGCCTCTGCCGGGTCGCTCAGGCTCCATGCCTGGTCGACGGTGAAGAACAGGGCGAAGTATATGATTAGGTTCTTGGTCCACTGGCGCGGGCGCATGGAGGAGATGACTCCCCTGACCGCAGCCCGGCCGCTCGCCTGTCCGACTCCCTCCGCTTCTGCCATTGCGATTGGATGATAACCAGCCGCGCCGCGCAAAGTCAACGCGCGCGCGGGGCGTGGGGTGTAGGGGCGGTTCGTGAACCGCCCGCAGGCAGGCGCGGCAATCCGGCGGAGGGCGAGCGGACACAAATTGGCGCATAGCCGTAGGTGTGTTAGAATACAGCTAAGGGGGACTTCACACCTGTGCTACCTGGTATCTGGATCCATTCGGCTGGAGCGGGGAAGAACGTGTCCCCGGAGATAAGAGGCGCGCTGTGACACCCTCGAGTCCCCTGAGGAAAGAAGTGGAGTTTTTCCGAGCCAATCAGGATGAGCTTGTCGCGAAATACAACGGCAAGGTCCTCGCAATAAAGGATGGCGCCGTGCTGGGCGTATTCGAGAGCGACCTCGAGGCCATTACCGAAACGCAAAAGAGTCACCTCCTGGGGACTTTCCTTGTGCGGAGAGTCAGAGCCGGGGACGAAGCGTATAGCATGACAATCACTTCTCCGCGTGTTTGGGCTAGCTAACCCGTTCGCCCTCCGTCCATGCTCAGGACAGACGGGTACTCTACCTCCCCCCTCACTCCCGCGCCGTGCCGGCGGATGCCAGCCGCCTGGCGCGCACCGCCTGCCGAATCAGGAACACCACGCCGCCCAGTACCACGATGCTCAGGTAGCTTATCGAGCGGTCCAGCAGCGCCACGGACACCGCCTCGCTGCGCGCCAGGCTCAGCGTCAGCAGCCCCACGATTCCCGGCTCCACGATGCCCAGCCCGCCGGGGGTTATCGGCACAGTGGTCAGGATGGCGTTGGCAAGCGTCACGAACACCACAAGCGAGAAGCTGGCCGTGCCCGTCAGGTCCAGCGACTGGATCACGAAGAACAGCCTGCCCACTTCCGTGAGCCACGTGAGCACGCTTATGAACAACAGCAGCGGCATCTGCCGGAAGCTGCCCATCGCGCCCTGGTGAAAGCGCACGTACGCCTCCCGAAAGCGGGCGGGCAGCAGGCGGGCCAGTCGCATCCCGAATCGCCTCATCACCAGCATACCGGTCACGCCCACCAGCACCAGCAGCGAGGCAATGCCCAGGAACAGCGCCGTCCCGTGCAGGTCTCCCACCCACGAGAGGGCCAGCGCCGCCACCGCCAGCAGCACGAATATCGTCACAACGTCCAGCACGCGCTCCGCCAGTATCGTTCCCATCGCACGCGAGAAGCTGTGCCCGGTGTCCTCGGTGAACACGTATGCGCGGTAGGCGTCCCCCAGGCGAAACCACGTGATGGTGTTGGCGAACCAGCCCAGGAAGATGTACTGCGAGCACGCCAGCACGGACGGCAGCTCGCCCGGCGACTCCTCGTCGATGCGCGAGCTGCTCAGCATGATGCGCCATCGCAGCCCCCGCAGGATGAAGCCGACGTAGTACGAGGCGAACGCGGCGGCGTACAGCCGCAGGTCGCTGGCCCTCAGCTTCTCCCACGTGTCCGCCCAGCTCACGTCGAACCGGACTGCGAGCAGCGCCAGGAAGGCCGCCGCCACGCCGAACGACACCAGGGTCGGCAGCGACAGCACGCGCCCCCGCAGCGATATGTGCTGCCCTCCGTTGTCCGGCGGCCGGTTCGCCTCAGGAATCGTCTTGCCTCCTCAGTTGCGCGCGGTCAGAGCGGCCTCTTGGCGGGCATACCCGGCCGCCGCGGGTAGGCCGGCGGCGTCGGCGAGATCTTCGCCAGCACTACCAGGCGACGCGACTCGCCGATCTCGCCGATGTCCACGGGCACGACGTCCTCGACGCGGCCGCCCATGACGGCGATTGCCCGCTCCGCGCGGGCGAGTTCGTCGTCCACGTCCCGGCTCTTCTGCGCGATCACCCTGCCCCCGATGCGGCACAGCGGCAGCGTCAGCTCCGCCAGCGCGCCCATCTCGGCCACGGCGCGGGCCGTCACCACGTCAAACGCCTCCCGCAGGCGCGGCCGATGCGCCAGCGTCTCCGCGCGCTCGCTCAGGATGTCCACGCCGTCCAGTCCCAGCGCGCAGGCCGCGTGGCGCAGGAACGCCGCCTTCTTGCCTATCGACTCCACGAGCGTCACGCGCAGGCCGGGATTGGCGATCTTGAGCGGCAGGCCGGGGAAGCCCGCGCCGCTGCCCACGTCGGCCAGTGCGCCGCCGTCCAGTGCGTCCCTGGGGATGGCCTGCAACACCGATAGAGAGTCCAGGAAGTGCTTCGACTGCACGTCCTCGCAGCCTGCGATGCTCGTCAGGTTGATGCGTGAGTTCCACTCCGCCAGCTCCCGGTAGTACCGCCGGAATTGCATCGCCTGCGCCTCGTCGAGGCGGATTCCAAGGCGCGCCGCGCCTGCGATGAGCGCCTCCACGCGGGACGGCCCTCCTTCCGTGCTCCAGTGTGCCCGCGGGCTGCGGCATTATAGCACTGAAGGGCGCGCAAGTCATTTGACAAAACACGCCGTTCTCACCCGCGGGGAGCCGCTTCAATCATGGCGCGACTCGCAAAAGGCAGCGGGTTGAGCCTCCCGTAGATTGGCCGGACTATAGCCCATCGCCCGCCTAGAACGCCGCCCCATGTCGCGCATCCGAGTGGGGTTGACCATCCATGTAAAGTGGCAGTGCGTTGCCGTGGCAAGCGGCGGCCCTGCACCCTTACTCGCATAGGGGGTTGGCATGGAAGACACGTATAGCTTCACCATCGGCGTTCAATCTGAAGGCGAGCGGTCGTCCTGTTCCCATAGATGACCCGCAACGTGTTGAGGTAACTGCGTGACAACGTTCTCCCGCTCCGGCTGAGCCTGCCCCCGCGAAGGCAGGGGGTGAGCGGATTTCATGCCCGTTCGTGCTGAGCTTGTCGAAGTTTGAAGGGCGTTGCCGCCCGCCCCCAACTCGCCCATTTGACAGCACGCCGCCAGTGATATATCCTAGCCTGAGTCTGCAAGCCCCATCGCGGCGGCCGAGCGCAGGCCGCCGGTCTGGAGGACCAGTTGGCGCCTGAAGGCTTTGCCCTCGACTACACCGCCGTGGTGATTGCGGGAATTGTGGGCTTTGTGGGCATGGCGATCATGTTCGCCGCCTCGTTCGTCCTCTCCCCCAAGAAGCGCACGCCCATCAAGGACATGCCCTACGAGTGCGGCATCCCGCCCGCGCCATACTCCTGGTCGCAGCTTCACATGCGCTACTACATCTTCGCCATCCTGTTCCTCATCTTCGACGTGGAGGCCGTGTTCCTGTTTCCCTGGGCCGTGGTGTTCCTCACCAGCATAGACGCCGTGTTCTACGAGATGCTGCTGTTCATCGCCATACTCTTCTTCGGCATCATCTATAGTTGGAAGAAGGGGGTGCTCCAGTGGAAATAACACTGGGACAGGGCAACCAGGAGCCTCGAAGCCTGCTGAACCGCGCCGCGCCCGGCGTCATCACGGCCAAGTCGGAGCAGCTCATCGCGCTGGCCCGCAAGTCCTCGCTGTGGCCCATGACGTTCGGGCTGGCCTGTTGCGCCATCGAGATGATGAGCACCTACATGGCGCACCACGACCTCGACCGGTTCGGCATAGTCACCTGGCCCTCCGCCAGGCAGTCGGACGTGATGATCGTGGCGGGCACCGTGGTCAAGAAGATGGCCGAGCCGATCAAGATCCTGTACGAGCAGATGCCGGAGCCCAAGTGGGTGATCGCGATGGGAAGCTGCGCCACCAACGGCGGCCCCTACTACCGCTCCTACTCCGTGGTGATGGGGGTTGACCACATCATACCCGTGGACGTCTACGTGCCCGGATGCCCGCCCAGGCCGGAGGCCCTGATAGACGGCATCCTCAAGCTGCAAGACAAAATCATGCAGGACGCCAGGGAGCGTGGTAGAAAGGCATAGACCCGGCCACAGCGCCCCCCAGGCCGCCGTTGCCCTGGACGAAAAGGGTGCGGCCCTGGAACGACTGCTCCCGGAGGTCCTGGCGCGGTTCAGTCCAGAGTTGGCCGCCGCCGTCGACCTTGTGACGGCCACCGTGCAGCCGGCCGACGTAGCGGATGCCTGCCTCGCGCTCAGGGACTCGCCGGAGTGCCGGTTCGACTACCTCACCTGCCTATGCGTGGTGGACTACGAGGAGCATCTTCAGGTGGTCTACCACCTCTACAGCACCTCCAACAAGCACATGATGGTTCTCAAGGCCAACCTCTCGCCGGACGAACCCGTCGTGCCGACGGTGACCTCCGTGTGGATTGGCGCGGACTGGTACGAGCGAGAGGGCCACGACCTGTTCGGCGTGACGTTCGCTGGGCACCCCAACCTCGCGCCGTTGCTGCTGTACGAGGGGTTCGAGGGCTACCCCGGCCGCAGGAGCTTCCAGATGCCGGAGTACACGGAGTGGTAGACGTGAGCGTGGAAACCCAGTCGGAGGGGCAGCTGGACACCGTCCAGATGCTGGTGAACATGGGGCCGCAGCACCCCAGCACTCACGGCGTGTTCCGCATGGTGCTGATGGTGGACGGCGAGCGCATCGTGGACGTGGAGCCGCACATCGGCTACCTGCACCGCGGCTCCGAGAAGCTGTGCGAGGGCGAGATTTACGCCCAGATAGTCACGCTGTTCGACCGGCTGGACTACATCAGCAACCTCAACAACGAGATGGCCTTCTGCCGCGCCGTGGAGAAGCTGATGACGCTGGAGGTGCCGGAGCGCGCCGAGCACATACGCGTCATTCTGTGCGAACTGAACCGCGTTGCCAGCCACCTGCTGTTCTTCGGCACGTTCGGCATTGACGCAGGCGCAATGACGCCCATCATGTACGCCTTCCGCGACCGGGAGAAGATACAGTCCATGTTCGAGGCGGTGACGGGCGCGCGCATGATGCACAACTACATACGCATCGGCGGCGTAAAGTCAGACGTGCCGGACGACTTCCGGCAGCGCATGACCGCGCTCATCGCTGAGCTGCGCCAGGGCATTGACGAGGCCGACCGCCTCCTGAGCTTCAGCGAGATATTCCTGGCCCGCACCAAGGGCATAGGCGTGATCGATTCGAAGATGGCTATCGCCTACGGCGCAAGCGGCCCCACGCTGCGCGCCTCCGGCGTGCCCATGGACGTCCGCAAGGACGCGCCATATTCCATCTACGACCGGTTCGACTTTGGCATTCCCATAGGCGAGCGCGGCGACTCCTGGGACCGCTTCTACGTGCGCGTGGAGGAGATGCGGCAGTCGCTCGGCATCATCGAGCAGGCGCTGGCTTCCATGCCGGACGGCCCAACCATCACGCCCACGCGCCTGGTGCTGCGCCCGCCTCAGGGCGAGGTGTACGTGCGCGGCGAGAACCCCCGCGGCGAGATTGGCGTGTACCTGGTGAGCAACGGCGCAGACAGGCCGTACCGCGTGAAGGTGCGTCCGCCGTCCTTCTGCAACCTCATGGCGATCAAGGAGCTGCTGCTGAACACCTACGTTGCGGACGCGGTGGTGATACTCGGCTCGCTGGACATAGTGCTTGGCGAGGTGGACAGGTAGGCTCCAGTCCTGGGAGAAGTGTTATGAGCACGGCAGGTTTCAAGGTTGACATAGAGGAGTTCGACGGAGTCCTGAGGCAGGCGCTGTCGCGCACTTACTCAGGTGGGAGGCTCTTTGAGTCAGAAGCGGCATTCAAGTACGAGCTCTTTCATCAACTGCACGGCATGAAGGTCGGCGGGCATAAGCTTGGAGCCAGGTTGCCCGGATCGCGAACGTGCATGTTGCACGCGGAGGCGAGCCCGATAAACGGGCTTGCAGGTCAGCTCAAGAAGGCAGACTTGCTAATATGCGACCCAACGTCCGAAAATCCGTTCAACTACAAGACAAGGGCTGTAGTCGAACTGAAGAAATCCCTAACTGCGGCTGACTTGGACAGCGAGATAAAGAAGTTTGAGGGCTACAAGAGCCAAGTGCCGATGCTCTATATCGCTTCTGCGAATACCCCCCAAGTTGATAGAGAGGCCGCTAGGGGGATCGCCTCGAAACGTCAACCGCGTGGAACGAACATCGAGGTCCTTGACAGATACGAGTTTCCGGTCGGCCGCGCAAAGCGCAGTAGCCGCAGGGCTGAGGATGAAGGTCAAGGCCGCTTGGCGGTGCGTGTTGCAGAGTGCATCAAGGCTGCACTTGACCTCTACGGCAAGAGCAGAAGAGACCCCTATCACGGCTTCCTGTGGCGGAATTATGAGTACGAACACGGTTCAAGCGTGGGCTGTACCTTCCCTTGCGAGGGTGACTTTGTGGGACAACTGTATAGCCTGCTTCGCTCTCGGCTTAAGCAATGCGTCATCACGCCGGAATACAAGACTCCGTCAGCGTCCCGTAGTAGAGTTGATCTCTTTGTGGATGGGACAAGTGAGTCTGTTGGCATTGAAGTCAAGATGAATTACGATAACTTCAAGAAAGGGGAAGAGGCTAAAATATCGGGGAAGTTCAAGGCCATGAGCCTTGATAATCCGAACCACACGAACATACTCGTGGTCATCCAGGGGGAAGCCGCGTACGCGGGCCAGAACAAGGAGCGGACTTTGGGGAACCTGCGCCGTGGAGGTGCCAGGTTCGGCCTAATGTACTACGATGAGCGCAACGACAAAGCCCAAGGCCCGGTGGAGATCTAAGTTGAACAGCGAGGTGGACAGGTAATGCTGCTTGACGTTGCGCTGCTTGTGGCGTTGTCCCTCACACTGCTGACCGCGCTGTCCGTGGTGGTGCTGTCGCTGGTGTGGGTGGAGCGCAAGTTCCTGGGCCGCATACAGATGCGGATGGGCCCGATGCGCGTCGGCCCGTTCGGGCTGTTGCAGCCGGTGGCGGACGCCATCAAGCTCATGTCCAAGGAAGACCTGCTGTCGTCGTGGGTGGACAGGGTGGTCTACTGGGTTGCGCCGCTTGTGGTGTTCGTGCCCACGCTGATGATATGGGTGACCATACCGGTTGCCAAGGATCTGGTGATACGCAACCTGGATCTTGGCCTGTTCTACATCATAGCCTTCTCCGTGCTTTCGATAGTGGGGCTGGTCGCCGCGGGCTGGGCATCCTCCAACAAGTACGCCGTGCTGGGCGGGTTCCGCGCCGCCGCGCAGCTTGTGAGCTACGAGATACCGCTCATACTGGCCGTGCTGGGCGTGGCGATGCTGGCGCAGTCCATGAACCTTGTCGAGGTGGTGAACGCGCAGGACGTATGGGTCTACGCGCTGATACAGCCGCTGGGGCTGGTCATCTTCCTCATCGCCGGGCTGGCTGAGCTTGGGCGCACGCCGTTCGACATCCACCCGGCGGAGTCGGAGGTCGTGGGCGGGCCGTTCGTGGAGTACAGCGGCGCGCACTGGTCGGTCTTCTTCCTGGCGGAGTACATCAACACCTTCGCCATTGCCGCGCTGACTGCGCTGCTGTTCCTGGGCGGCTGGCTGTTCCCCGGCCTGCCCGGCGGCAACCCGATCATCAGCCTGGGCGTGTTCCTCGCCAAGACGTACTTGGTGGTTCTGGTAATCTTCTGGATACGCGGCACGTACCCCCGCCTGCGAATCGACCAGCTAATGTCGCTGGGGTGGAAGGTTTTGGTGCCGCTGGCGTTCGTAAACATCCTTATGACTGGCGCGTACCTGTTCTACGGCTGGCCGGCGTGGAGCCTCAGCCTCATGTCGGTTGCGGTGCTGGCGGCCGCGGTGTGGGGCCTGAGCAAGGCCATGCGCACGGCCCCCAGGCCGGAGGTCACCGTGCGAATCTACAACCCATCCTCGGAGGCAGGCCATGCTGGGTAACCTCAAGGGGCTGCTGGTCACGTTTGCGACCATGATCAGGAAGCCCGTCACATACCAGTACCCCAAGGAGCACAAGCCCATCGAGGATAGGTACATGGGCTTCCCCGTCCTCATGTGGGACGAAAAGGTGGAGGAGCCGTACTGCACCGGCTGCATGGTGTGCGTGCGGTACTGCCCCACGCAGTGCATGACGGCGGTGATGAAGGACAACCCGCTCCACGCGGACGGCACAAGCTCGCGCCGCAAGATAGTGGACACCTTCGAGATCAACCTTGGGCGGTGCATCGTGTGCGGGATATGCGTGGACGTGTGCAACTTCGACGCAATCGAGATGAGTCACGAGCACGAACTGAGCAAGTACGCCCGCAACGGCAATCGCAGCGACCTGGGCAAGCTGCTGGAGATGGGCTGGGCCTACCAGCAGGAGACGGGCTGGCGGCCGGCCAAGGAGGCGGCGGCAGAGGAAGCCAAGGCGGAGGCCGAGAGTTGAACCTGACCGTCGTGGTCTTCTACGCGCTGAGCGCAATGTGCCTTGCGGGCGCAGTGGGCGTGGTGGTCTCGCGGAACGTGGTGTACGCCGCGCTCCTGCTGCTGGTGTCGCTTGTGGCAGTGGCCGGGCTGTACCTGCTGCTGCTGGCGGAGTTCCTCGCGCTGGTGCAGGTGCTCATATACGGCGGCGCGATAACCATAGTGGCGTTGTTCGTCATCATGCTCACCCGCGCCCAGGAGTTCCGGGCCATGCGCGACAACCCGCAGTGGCCGCTGGCGCTGCTCACGTCCGTAGGCGTGTTCGCGCTGCTGGCGTATGCGCTGATAAACGGCGCGCCGGACGAGACCACGCGGCGCAGCGTGAGCTTCAGCAAGCTGGGTGACAGCCTGTTCGCCGACTGGGCCGTGCCGTTCGAGGTCGCCTCGCTTGTGCTGCTGGTTGCGCTCATCGGCGCAATCGTCATAGCGCGGGAGCGTGAGGAGGAGGAAGAGTGAGCCTGCTTCACTTCCAGCTTCTGGGCGCGGCCCTGTTCTCGATAGGCGTGTACGGCGTGCTTGCGCGGCGCAGCGCGGTGCTGGTGCTGCTGGCGCTGGAGCTGATGCTGAATGCGGTGAACGTGAACCTGATTGCCTACGCCGCCTACGGCGCACGCGCTGAGACGACCGGGCAGATCATAGCGATATTCGTGATAACCGTGGCGGCCGCGGAGGTTGGCCTGGCAATGGCGATCATCCTGCGGCTGTTCCGTGACCGCGGTTCCGTGGACGTGGACGAAGTGGACCTAATGAAGGGGTAGCCATCCACCAGACTATGCTTCTTCAAGCAGGACGGATACGATGACGACCTCCGGGGTGGAGCTTGCATGGCTGGCGCCGGCCGCGTGCGCAGCCGCATTCCTGCTAATCGCGGTGTTTGGGCGATACCTGCCGTCGAAGGGCGTGGGGCCCTCGCTTATCGCCATCCTGGCGTCGTTCGGACTGTTCTGGTACGTGCTGCTGGAGTTCCTGGACTCCGGCGGAGGCGTGTTCTCGACCGAGTGGTTCACCGTGGGCGAGAGCGTATTCGCAGTGGGCATGATAATAGACGAGCTGTCGGTGGTGATGCTCGGCCTCGTGACGTTCGTTGCGCTCATGGTGCAGGTGTACTCGCTCGGCTACATGCGGGGCGAACCGGCTCTCGGCTGGTACTTCGCCGTCCACTCCCTCTTTGCCGCGTCCATGCTGGCGCTCTCGCTGGCCGACAACCTGCTGCTCATATACATAGCGTGGGAGCTTGTGGGCGTGTGCTCCTACCTGCTGATAGGCTTCTGGTACGAGAGGCGGTCGGCGGCGGAGGCGGCCAAGAAGGCGTTTGTGACCACGCGCATAGGCGACGTGGGCCTGCTCATCGGCATCCTGATTCTGTTCAACGAGACGGGCACGTTCGACATATCCGCCATCTTCCACGTCATAGAGCAGGGGGGCATAGACTCCGGCACGCTCACCGTTGCGTCTCTCCTGATCTTCATGGGCGCGATGGGCAAGTCGGCGCAGTTCCCGTTGCACGTCTGGCTGCCGGACGCAATGGAAGGCCCCACGCCGGTCAGCGCGCTCATACACGCGGCCACGATGGTCGTGGCGGGCGTGTTCCTTGTGGCGCGCCTCTACCCGATGTTCGTCACGTCCGACACCGCCATGCTGACCATCACGGTGATTGGCCTGGGGACTGCCCTGCTCACGGCAGCGATGGCGCTTGTGATGACCGACCTCAAGCGCGTTCTGGCCTACTCCACCGTGAGCCACCTTGGGCTGATGATGCTCACGCTGGGCTGCTTTGGGTTGACGGCGGCGATGCTGCACATGGTGGCGCACGCATTCGCCAAGGCGCTGCTTTTCCTGGGCGCGGGCAGCATATCGCACGGCACGGAGAACGCGGAGCGGCCGGAGGGCGCGCGAGACATACGCCAGATGGGCGGCCTGTGGCGGGTCATGCCAGTCACGGCCGTCACGTTTGCCATAGGAGCGCTGTCGCTGGGCGGCATACCGCTGCTTGGCGGCTTCTTCAGCAAGGACGAGATCCTGGTGGCAGTCCTGCACGACCGCGGAGCGGTGTTCTACGTCCTGACGCTGCTGGTGGCGCTTCTCAGCTCGCTGTACATGGCGAGACTGCTGTTCGTGGTGGTGCTGGGCGACCTCAAGCCGGAGAACGAACACGCCCACGAGTCGCCGCGAGTGATGACGCTGCCGCTCGTGCTTCTGGCGGCGCTGGCCGCGGGCACGGGCCTGCTGGCCGTGGGCGGGTGGTGGCCGGGGTTCGAGGGGCTTGGCGGCTGGCTGTTCCACGATGAGCCGCATCCCTACAAGGTGAACGCCGGGGTTATGGCGGCGTCGGTTGCGCTGGCGGTGGTGGGGTTCGGCGCGGGATGGGCGATGTGGGGCAGCGGCACGGAGGCGCCCGCCGAGTCACGCAGGCAGCGGCGGGCCGCCCGGCAGGCGGGCGAGCCGGTCTACGAACGGCATCCCATACCCGCCAGGCTGCAAGCGCAGTTCTCCGTCCTGCACACGCTGGTTGTCAACAAGTTCTACGTCGATGAGGTGTACCAGTGGGTGATCGACCGCGTGGCGCTGGCAGTCGCAAACTTCATGGCACTGTTCGACCGCGTGGTGGTGAACGACACGGGCGTGAACGGGACGGGCCGCTCCGTGATGCTGTCCGGGCTGGCGCTGAAGCTGCTCCAGACGGGCAAGGTGTACAACTACGCGCTTGGCATGGCGATTGGGAGCGTGTTGGTGGCGCTGATATGGTGGCTTGCGCTGCCGAGGCTGTGAGGGACAGGAACACATCGTGAGCGAGATAGCGAGGCTGGCAGGCTAGAGTGGAAACGCTGGACTCATACGTGCTGATGGCGCTTGTGGGCGTCCCGTTCCTGTGGGGCGTCGTGCTGGCGTTCCTGCCCGGCCACAGGCTGCAACACATACGCCTGACGTCCGCGGCGGTGGCCGCCGTGCTCATGGCGCTGACGGCCTACGTGTTCCTGGTCTACGACCACAAGGCGGGCGGCTTCCAGCTTACCCGCGAGGTGCCGTGGCTGGACTCGCTGGGCATCACCTTCTCGCTGGGCGTGGACGGCATATCGGTGCCCATGCTGCTGCTCACCGGCATAGTGGGACTGACGGGCGTGCTCATATCGTTCAACATCGGCGAGCGGGCCAAGGAGTTCTTCGTGCTGTTCTTCCTGCTGGTTGCGGGCGTGTACGGCGTGTTCGTCTCGCTCGACCTGTTCTTCTTCTTCTTCTTCTACGAGCTGGCCGTCATGCCGATGTACCTGCTGATTGGCGTGTGGGGCAGCAGCAGCGACTTCGGCAGCTTCCTGCGCCCCAAGGAGTACGGGGCGATGAAGCTGATGCTGTACCTGGTGGCGGGCAGCATACTGGTATGGGTGGGGCTGATGGCGGTGTACGTGGACGCGGGCATAGGCAGCTTCTCGCTGGTGGAGCTGCGGGACGTGACCTTCTCGGTGGAGTTCCAGCGCGTGTTCTTCCCGCTGTTCATGATCGGGTTCGGGGTGCTGGCCGGCCTGTGGCCGTTCCACACGTGGTCGCCGGACGGCCACGTGGCCGCGCCCACGGCGGTGAGTATGCTGCACGCGGGCGTGCTGATGAAGCTGGGCGCGTACGGCATCATCCGCGTGGGCATAGACCTGATGCCGCAGGGCGCGGACGACTGGATGCCGGTGCTAATCATCCTTGGCACGATAAACGTGGTGTACGGCGCGGTGTCGGCGATGGGCCAGCGCGACCTGAAGTACGTCATCGGCTACTCCAGCGTGAGCCACATGGGCTACGTGCTCATGGGCTTTGCCACGCTGAACGCGATCGGAGTGAGCGGCGCGGTGCTCCAGATGTTCTCGCACGGCATAATGACGGCGCTCTTCTTCGCCTTGGTGGGCGTGATATACGACCAGACGCACGACCGGGACATAGGCCGGCTGGAGGGGCTGACCAAGCGAATGGGGGTGGTGGCGGCGTTCTTCGCCGTGGCCGGCCTCACCTCGCTTGGGCTGCCGGGGCTGAGCGGGTTCGTGGCGGAGGTGATGGTGTTCATCGGCGTGTTCCGCGACTATCCGCTCCTGGGCGTGCTTGGCGTGGTGGGCGCGGCCTTGACGGCCGTGTACATCCTGCGGCTGCTGGCAAAGGTGTTCTTTGGGCAGCTTGACCCGCGGTGGGAGCCTCTGCCGGACGGCGGCAGCCTCAGGGACGCAACGCGTCTCGAGGGGTTCTCGGCGGCGACGCTGGTCTTCTTCCTGGTGATAGTCGGGCTGTATCCGAAGCCGTGGATCGACATGATCGACAGCGGCGTGGCCCCAATCCTGGCGCGCGTGGCGGGTCTGCAATGAACTGGTGGCTGTTTGCGCCGGAGTTCTCGCTGACGGGGGCGGCGTTCGCCGTGCTGGGCGTGGACCTGTTCCTGCCCAGGGAGCGGAAGGGCTACCTGCCCGCGCTGAGCATCGCCGGGCTGCTGGCGGTGCTGGCGCTGGCTCTGTGGTATCTCTGGGGCAAGGACGAGCAGCTCTACGACGGCCTGTTCCTCATCGACGACTACTCGCTGTTCTTCAAGGCGTTCTTCCTGGTGCTGGGCGTTCTGGTCGTGCTGACCTCGGTGGAGTACGTGCGCCGTCACCTGAGCCGCCCCGGCGAGTACTACGGCATACTGCTGTTCTCCGTGCTGGCGATGATGCTGATGGCGGCGTCCGGTGAGCTGCTGACGGCCTACATCTCGCTGGAGCTGCTGAGCTTCAGCCTGTACGTGCTGGTTTCGTACGGGAGGCACGGGCTGAGGCCCAGCGAGGCGGGCGTGAAGTACATCCTGCTTGGCGCGTTCGCCTCTGCGCTGCTGCTGTACGGGATAAGCCAGGTGTACGGGATACTCGGCACTACGCGCTTCGACGAGATCAACGCCGCGCTTCTGGCCGCGGACGCGCCGCTGAACCCGGCTGTGCTGGTAGGCCTGGCGCTGATCATCGCCGGGCTGGGGTTCAAGGTGGCGGCCGTGCCGTTCCACATGTGGGCGCCGGACGTGTACGAGGGCGCGCCCACGCCGGTCACGGCGTACCTGGCGGTGGGATCCAAGGCGGCGGCGTTCGCGCTGATACTGAGGCTGTTCACGCAGGCATTCATGCCGGCGTTCGACGACTGGCAAATCGTGCTGGTTGTGCTGGCCGCGCTGTCGATGACGGTGGGGAACCTGGTTGCGCTGGCGCAGTCGAACGTCAAGCGGATGCTGGCGTATTCGAGCGTGGGGCAGGTGGGCTACCTGCTGATGGGCGTGGCGGCCATGTCGCCGGAGGCGGCGACGGGCGTGATATTCCACCTGGCGGGCTACGCGGTGACGAGCCTGGCCGCGTTCCTGTGCATCATAGTGTTCTTCAACGCGACGGGCAGGGAGGGCATCCGCGACTTTGCGGGGCTGGCGAAGCGGTCGCCGTTCGTGGCGATGGTGCTGACGGTGTCGCTGTTCTCGCTGGCGGGTCTGCCGTTCTTCGCCGGGTTCACGACCAAGTTCTACCTGTTCACGGCGGCGGCGCAGGGCGGCCTTCTGTGGCTGGTTGCGCTGGCGATAACGAACAGCGTCATATCGCTGTACTACTACATGATGGTGATGAGGCAGATGTACATGGAGGCGGCGGAGGACGAGACGCCGGTGCCGGTGTCGGCGCTGAACCGCGGCGTCCTGGGCGCGATGCTGGCGGGCATCATTGCGATTGGCGTGTACCCCGCGCCGCTGGTAGACGCGATAGAGGCTGCGCGGCGCGTGCTGGTGTGGTGAGCGGGGGGGTAGGTGGGGGGCATATCAGGCTAACGCCGATAGGGACACAGAAAGCCTCCGAGAACTCCCGTACCTGGCTCAAGCTACACGAGGGCTTTTCACGCTTGGATATTTGTGAGAGAATCAATTCTGCACTCCTATTTTGAGCAAGTCGCTTAGAGCCCGATCTGTTGCGCTGCGCGAATGCGAAAGGAGCAAATCGAGATATGCCGGACCTCTTGACGGTGCCTGTTGCGAGCCTCCTTATAGACGAACTTAACCCGCGCCTTGCTCAGGAAACCCACGGGCAGGATGAGGCGATACGAGCCCTAGCGGCAGTCCAAGGACGCAAGCTTCAAAGCATAGCCAAGGATATTGTGGACTATGGGTTGAACCCAAGCGATCTAATGATCGTCGTGCCTTTTGGAGTGGACGAATCACGGTACGTCGTACTGGATGGAAATCGAAGGCTAACGGCTCTGCGGGTTCTTGAGAGTCCCAACTTGATAAACGGAGTTGTTGCCCCCGGGGTGCAACGTGCAATACAACAAATGGCGGTTTCCTATGGGGACTCTCCGATTAATGAACTCCAATGTGTTGTGTTCGATGAGCGCGATGATGCGAACCATTGGATTGAATTGCGCAACACAGGAGAGCAAGGAGGGGCTGGACCAGTTCAGTGGGGTTCCGACGAAACGGACAGATTTCGGACGCGCACTGGAGGTCAACCGAACCTAGCCACTCAAGTTTTGGACTTTCTGGAGCAACGGGGGAACATCAGCCCGGAGCAGCGTCGGGACACAGCGCCGACGACGTTAACTCGCATTCTCGGCTCGCCAGACATCCGGCCGAAACTGGGTTTGGATTATGCAAGCCAGAACCTCTACGCAGTGGGTATGCTAGACGATGTTGCGAGAGCACTCACGCACGTCGTAACGGAAATCGGCGAGGGACGCCTTGGTGTAACCGACGTATACACGAAGCAACAGCGTTTGGAATTTGCAGACCGTTTTCCGGCCCACCTTGTGGTGAGCCGAACAGCCGCCCCTGGGAAAGGTACTACCCTGCGACCCGATTCTGCTCAGGACGCTGTGGGGCAACCTACAGTGAATCGGCCACAAGAGAGACCTAGGAATCGGCTGATTCCAGAAGCATGTGCGCTTAACGTGACCGACCCAAGGACTCACGACATTGAAAGGGAGTTGAGGTTGCTCAATCTTGACAGAATGCCCAACGCGGTCGCCGTCCTGTTTCGCGTCTTCATTGAATTGAGCGTGGACTCGTACCTGCAGCGGGAAGGAATCGCAGTTAGTGAGCGAACGCACTTGAGCGAAAAGCTGAAGACTGTTGCGGACCACCTTACCGAGAGCCGACTGCTTAGCAAGGCACAGGCTGCACCCGTGAGGCGCGCCGCCGCCCGTAACTCTTTCTTCGGACCGTCGGTGACCTTGATGCACCAGTGGGTGCACAATCAGCACTTATCACCGGTTCCCGCCGAACTGCGCTCCCATTGGAACGACCTCCAACCTTTCGTCAGTGCCGTCTGGGCACCGTGAAGGAGGATATGGCCAATCTCACCTCGATGTTGTAGTATAGGCCCATGACATTCAACACTCCATTACGCTATCCTGGCGGCAAGCGTCGACTACTCCCGTTTGTTCGTCGACTGCTTGAGGTCAATGACCTAAGGAATATTCAATATGTTGAACCATGCGCAGGTGGTGCATCACTTGCTCTGGCGTTGCTCTACGATGATTACGCATCCAGCATCCACATAAACGACTTGAGTCGACCAGTCTTCGCCTTTTGGCATTGTGTACTCAACGACACGGATGGGCTCTGTAACAGGATTGAGTCGACTGCTGTCACCATGGACGAGTGGTACCGGCAGAGGCAGATTTTCAAGAACAGCGATACCGTTGACTTGTCGGATCTGGGATTTGCGACGTTCTTTCTAAATCGGACTAACCGTTCGGGCATCATTAGTGGCGGTGTAATTGGAGGCCAGAAACAGACAGGCAGGTGGAAGCTGGATTCCCGTTTCACTAAAGGAGAACTGATTCGCAGGATTAGGCGCGTTAGTGAGTACCGTGACAGAATTCATCTCTATAGGAAAGACGCTCTAGACTTCACAAATGAGATTGTTGCCGGCCTGGGCTTGAATGTCTTGGCATTCTACGATCCGCCATATATCGATCTGGGTAATGCCTTGTACTTGAACAACTATGCTTTGGACGATCACCGGAAACTGTCAAACGCGATTCGTCACATCCCACAACCTTGGATTGTGACCTACGACTACGAAGCGGCAGTTCGCTACGAACTTTTCCCGGGCCACAGGCGCATGTCGTTTGAGCTTTCCTACAGTGCTCAAGACAGACGCCGCGGTAGGGAAGCTATGTTCTTCTCGACCGAGATGCTGCTACCCGACGATTGGAAGGAAGGCGAGGTAGCATCAATGTCAACCGCGGGTAGTGAGCATCCAGTGTTCGGCAAGCTAGAGCAAGTAGTTTCCCTATGAGCACGGTGGACCGTCGCTAAACTCAATGTCAGGCGGCAGAGTGTTGTCCGAGATTAGTACTGCCCCCCCTTGCCCCCGCCCCGCCCTTTTGGTGTGATGTTGCGCTAATAGGCAGGAGGGATCGCATAGAGGCCTAGTGCGGCCGCCTGCACACGCGCGCCCCTTCCCGACTCCCGCGGAAGCGGGATTTCCCCTGCCGCTTGCCAGCCCAGATAAGCTAATGAAAATGTCGGCCGCGTCTCCGCCGCGCCTTAGCCTCAGCAACACAATCGCGTGCCTGAGTCGGCCCATTTTCGTATCAATCCAGGCGAGGGCCGCCCCGTTCATGCTTCGACATGCTCAGCACGAACGGGTGCGGCAAGGGCCAACGCCTTGGTCTGCGGCTGAAGCCTACCCCCGTATCGTAGTACGGTGCAGGCTCTGAGCGCAGTCGAAGGGCCACAATGACGGTGAGGGTGCGCGCGGCTATCGCGGGCGGAGGGAGGCGGGCGGCCAGCCTGAGGGAGCGCAAGAGTGAAACGCGGTAGGTCTAAGTTGACAGTAGGCAGAACAGCGTTTGAGATGAGAGCGAGGCTGTGAAGGCGCATTGTCGCCCACACTCTCACACAATCCCATCCGAACAGACGATGCGGATGACCTGCGGTTCCGGAGGCCGCGGCCGGTCGGTGTCGTCAGGCGGATTGAGGCGATGGCGTTCCCGCAGAGCCTCAAGGCGGGTCACGAGTACGGAGCCCTCGAGCCTCAGATTCCTAATCTCGCCCAAGGCGTTTTCAACCTGTGGCGAGACATCCCCCAGGAATATCCGCCTCAGCGTTTCGATGCGTTTCAGCAGCCCCGCGTCCTCATGGGCCTCGCGCATGGCGATGCCGAGGTGGCGCGAGACGTAACGGCGCGACCTTGTATCGCGCGGCCTTCTGGCCCGGCCCAGCCGTCTCTGGAAGTCCGTGCTGAACGCTGCAAACGCAGCCATGACGCGCTCATTCGTGTCTGTGGGCAGCGGCTGAATGGCCGTGTCCGGGCCACACTCAGCCGCCGCGATAAGTTGCGCCGGGCTGATGGCGCGGGGTTCCAGGTCACTGCCGACTGCGTAGCAGCTTCTAACGCCTCCTGCGCTGAGGAGTACCAGCGTCTCACCTTGCCTTGGATCGTCAAACGGCGAGGATGCAGGCGCCATCCGCGCAGGCGTCATTAGCGGCGCCTGCGAGCCATCTATACGCAACACGTTCTGAGCGTAGCTCCCATTCGACGGCGCGGGATGCTCCGTGCGCGCCGACAACGCCGACCGAATGCCGTCTGGCAGCTCGGTAATCGTGTTCCACAGGTGCGGATCACTTTCCTGGATGCGCTGGAGCAGGGTTATGGCTCGCTGGTTCGCGGCCACTTCGTCCAGCCCGTCGTCCATATCAGGCAGGGCTTTGCCATCGTAGATGCGGTACATCGCGCTTGCGTTCAGCCGTTCGGCGTCCGACAGCAGCTTGCTGTCCAACCCGATGAGGTTGTGGAACGACTGTATGCGCCGGTGCAGTCTTTCCGTGAGCGACAACTCCTCGTCCACCGCAACGTCGGGCCACATGTTGTGGAGGTTGATCACCGCGTGCTCCGTGCCAATGCGGTCGACGCGCCCGAACCGCTGGATGAGGCGCACGGGGTTCCAGTGCAGGTCGTAGTTGAGTACGCAGGCGCAGTCTTGCAGGTTCTGGCCCTCGGATACGATGTCCGTAGCCAGCAGTACGCGAATTTCAGGGCCGGGCATGGCCTCCCGCTCCGAAAGGTTCCACGTTGGAGCGAACCGCTTCACGATCCTTTCGGCGTCGTGGCTTGTGCCGCCGGTCAGACGCGCGATTTCCGTCTGTCGCCCATCGGGATTCAACTCCCTGTAGAGGTACTCCACCGTCGTCTCGGCTTCGGAGAAGATGAGCGCCTTGCCCGCCTGCACCTCCGGCCGGGCCAGGAAGTCCCGTAGCGCGCGCAGTTTGTCATCGTCCTCCGGCCCGATGTCCGCGACGCGCTCAAGTATGTCCTTGAGCACGTGGTAGTCTGCATCCAGGTCCAGCGTCCACCTGTCGGCATCGAAGTCGGCGCCGCTGTGGACCAGCTTGTCGCGCGCCGTGCCCGCCTGCTGCCGACGCTGCTCCTCCTGCCGGAGAACCTCCAGCAGGTCATCTACGTCAAACGACTGCCCACCCAACAGCCGCGTCGCAGTGCTGCCGATGGGGACGAATCCGGCATCCAGCGCCTCCCGGAAGTTCCGGTTGCTGGTCATCAGGGAGCGCAGCGTAGAGCGAAAGGCCTCGATGCTGGACTCCAGCCGCTTCAACAGGAGCACGCCCATCAGCCGAGCGATCCTGTCCCCTGCACGGAACAGGTCGCGGTACTCTGGCTTGGACTTGGCCTCCTCTTTGATGTACTCGGTGGCGTGGTACCGCGCCGCCTTGTGCTCACGCAGCAGGGCCTGCAGCTCGTCCAGCGGCCCGGCCTTCGCGTACACCTTGTCCAGGCGATACTCCACGTTGTCGAGAACCGGCTCCGGGAAGCGCACCGGCTTGCCGTCCACCAGCGCCGTGTCTCCGTACAGGTCTCGTATGTCCTTCCGGCGGCGGCGTATGAACACCGGCATCAGCGCCTGGTCTATCTCCGCCTTGGGCACGCTCGGCTTGCTTGGTGGCAATGGGGGCGCGCCCGCCGACCCGGAAGCCTGCCACGCGCTGTACTCCGCTTCGTAGTTCTCGTACTCGGCGCGGTACGCCAGCCACAGTTGGGCATTGTGGAAGTAGGACTCCAGGCTGACCGGCTCAATGTTCAGGCCGTGCTCCGTATCGTGGAGGAACAGCCGAAGCTGGCGGTAGATGTCCATTGGCCCGAGGTTCTGCGGCGTGGCGCTCATCAGGACCACCTTGTGGTCGCCAGAATCCAGGTAGTCGATGAGGCCGCGGGAGCGTCGATTGACGTTGCGGAAGTTGTGCGCCTCGTCAACCAGCACCGGCCCGCGGTTGGGGTACGTCTGCTCCAGGTCGATGCCGCGGCCCGGCTGCGCCGCGTAGACGTACCGCCCAAGCTCCTCGTCGAACTCTTCCCCGGCGGGCGCGGCGATCATGCTGTGGGAGACCACCGCCGCGCCGAGGGCGAACCGCTCGTTGAACGCCTCCCACATGGGCTTCAGCCCGGCGGGGCAGAGGATGAGAGGCGGCCCCTCGTTCGGGTATCTCATGCGGAGCTGGTGCAGCAGTTCCGCGCCTATGAACGTCTTGCCCAACCCAACCACGTCGCCGATGTAGCAGCCGCCGTGGGCCTCTATCATCGACAGCCCGCGTTCCACGGCGTGCAGCTGGAAGTTGGCAAGCTGTTGGTCTCGCGGCGGGACGGCCAGCTGCCCGGCTCCTACGTCCGTGTAGTAGAGTTCGTAGAGCGCCTTGAGGTAGACGTGGTACGGCGGCGTCCTGGCCAGCGCCCACGAGCGTTCCAGCTCCGCAACCAGCGCGCCGCTCACGTCCTCCGAGTCTTTCCAAAGCGCATCGAACCACTCGCGCAGCGCCTCCATCTCCGCGTCTCCGGTAACTCGCACGTTGAGCTCCGTGTTGCCGGTGAACCCCGCCAGCGTGAGGTTGGACGAGCCGACCACCGCCGCCCCGGGTTCGGCGTGGTTGTCGTACCAGCAGAGGTAAGCCTTGGCATGGAGAGGGCTTCGCAGGTAGGCTCTCACCTCCACCTTGCCCAGGGCCACCAGGTCCCGCAGCGTGGCGACGGATGCCTCCGTGTCTCGCTCTTGCGGCAGCGAGGCCACGCCCTCCGCGACGTGTGCGACGGCGTCCCGCGCAATCTCGCCTCGCTCGCTGCGGCGCACCAGGGCGTCTGCGTCCAGGCGGGCGCGCAGGGCCTGGTTCTGCTGAAGGCCCAGCGCCACCTCTTCCAGCGCCTGCCGGTCTGTGCGACCCACCAGGATGCGCGCCTTGTCCAGCCGCGCCAGGTCGTCGGCCACGGCGCCGAAGCCGCCGATGAAGAAGTAGCCGACGGCGATGTCGGCGCGGGCGGAGCTGCCCAGCATCTCCTTGAGGCGGGTCAGCAGCGAGGGGTCGGTGTTGGCGTGCAGGATGTTCATGGGTTAGACCGGTACTATGCTCAGGTTTGCCATCCGCCCAAAGTGCCTGCGGTTGTTCGTGAGAAGAGTGAGGTTGTGCCGGATTGCGGTGGAGCCGATAAGCAAGTCCAGGTCGCTTATGAGAGCGCCGGCTGCTCTCAACCTGCGGCGCTCTTCAGCAAACACACGGCAGGTTGATTCATCCAGTGGCAGCGCCTCTACTGATGCCAGAAATCTTCTCAGCGCCTGCTCATCGCTCTGGGGATTACGAGAACCAAGCACGCCGTCATAGAGTTCCGCCAAGGATATGACGCTCAGGCCAACGCCGTCAGGAAGCAGTCTGTTGAGTCGGCTGACCAGTAGCGAGACACCGTGCATATAGTCAATGGCCCAGTCAGTGTCCACCAGATAGCGCATAGGTCAACTACGGTTCCACAGGCTCCCGGGATCCGGCAAGCCTGGCGTCATAGATATTCCGCTTCAACTCCTCCGGGTCCTGGCTGCCCTTCCAGCCTCCCGCAGCCGACTGTGTTATCCTGATACGCTCCTCGAACGATTGCCGGTGAGTATCGATGGACTCTTTCCCATTAGCCCCCGCAGGCTCGCCCTCCACCGACACTACCACCTCCGCGCCCTCCTCCAGGTCGAGAGGCTCCAGCGGCGTGAGGACGCCGTTGGCGTATCTGGCTCTCACGTATGCAATCATGGCCTGTCCTTTCCTGTCGTCCCTTGCGCTGCCGTACTGCGCTCATTCTACCACGCGCGCGGCGGCGCGGCTTCTGAGTTGGGCATAAGCCTCAGACCTGGCGTTTGTTCGGGTTAGATAGGTTCAACTCGTTATAGTTGGGCGCTAGACGATCCGGCTGTAGTCTATCATCCTCTCGTCTGTGCGTGGCTGCCCAGCATCTCCTTGAGGCGTGCCAGCAGCGTTGGGTCTGTGTTGGCGTGCAGGATGTTCAAATCGCTGCCCCGGTAGTGGAGCATATGGTTGCCGTCATGCAGGGCCATCTCTCAGCAGGGCGACGAAGCCGGCCTGCTCAAAGTCGCGGTCGAAGGCCAGCGCCTCGGTGATGCCGCGCTCCTCCATGACAATGAAGCTCGCGCAGTCCGTGAGGCTCCACCTCTGGTCACTCCTGGAAGCGTACCTTTCCAGGGCAGTGTGGAAGTGAGTGTCGGACAGTGGGATGATCTCGACAGAGGGGTCTTTCTCCAGCGCTTGCACCATCTGCGCCGCGAACCCTCGTCGGAACTCGCCAACCCCTGCCATGAAGTCAAGCGCCTCAACCAACACCAATCGAGTAGTGACAACTGCCGTAGCGCCCACGCGGTCAGCGAAGGCCAGCGCCTGCCGGTGCAGCGCGTCTCTGGGGTTCCAAAGCGCGATCCAATAGCCTGCGTCCGCGAAGATCACGTTCATCGGTCTTCTGCTTTGGGATGGCCGTAGAGGTAGTGCTTGTAGTTTTTGGCGCCGTCACTGGGCAGGTTGTCCCAGGCGTCCGCTGGAATGCTCTTGTGCAGTTCTTTCACCAACTCCGCTATGGCGGCCAGCCCTTGCTTCGGCGACTGCGCTTCCCCCACCGACACTACCACCTCCGCGCCCTCCTCCAGGTCGAGAGGCTCCAGCGGCGTGAGGACGCCGTTGGCGTATCTGGCTCTCACGTTTGCAATCATGGACTGTTCCTTCCTGTTGTCCCTTGCGCAACCGTACTGCGCTCATTCTACCACGCGGGGCGGCGTATCACCGCTACCTCAGTCTCAACCCGCGGTAGACATCCCGTCTGTGCCCGAACCTCACCAGAGTCACAACCTCACCCTCTATCTCCATCAACAGCCTGTGGTCGCCTATCCGAACTCGATAGAGATTGTCGCTGCCTTCCATCCTCAAGACGCCGGTTACTTCCGTCAGGCGAGACGCCGACTCCAACTCTTCCAACTTGCGGGTCAGTCTCCGGCGTAGGTCCGTTCGTTGTATGCGGCCAAGGTCCCGGTTGAAGCTGGGCCTAATCTCCAGCTTCACTGCGCCAGCTCCTCATTATCTCCTGGAACTCTTCCTCGCTGGCTTTGTCGGCGACGTTCTCCGGGTCACGCAGGGCCTCCTTCATCATCCGGGCCAAGGCCGCGTCCTCCTCCTCGTCCGTTTGGTGGATGAGGCCAAGACTGCGCTCGATGGCCGTGTCCTCCTCCTCAGTCAGCCCGTAGTGGTTGTACAGCAGCCGGTCTATCTCCCACTCCAGCGGCTCCGTGTCCGCGGACGGGTCGGCTGCCTTAGCGGCTTGGATCTCGGCAACCAGCCGAGCAAGGTCACGTTGCTCCGACGCGCTGAGCTGGGGGATGGGCATGGCTTCCCCCTGCGACATGCACCAGCGCGCCAGTGCAGAACCCCGAATGGCGCCGACGCACCCGGCCGCGTCAAATGAATCGTCCCCGCGGGCAACGTGCGTCCCCCGCGATCGGATCTTTTCCATGATGCCCTGTTCTACGGATGCCCTGCTGTCAACCATGAGCGTTCACCATCATTCTACCACGCGCGGCGAGGGGGGGGTGGCGGCTTTCGCGCTTGCGAGCATCAGGGCCTTCCCCGATGGCCTGATGCAGCGGCCGGAATCACCCCAACACAACAAAGTCGGATGGTTCTCTCAATTGAGGACGGCGTCCCTGACGATGAATGTTGCCGTTCACTCGAATCTGGAGGTTATCGCGAAACGCCCGCAACACCTCGTCTCGGTCGCCGGTGTCAAATTGAACTGCCAGTGCGGTTGGCCTTTCGTCAACCTCTGCAAGCACAACGGCTTTCCCGTCAAAGTCCTCGTGAGACTGCCTGTCCAGCCTGACAATTTCGCCGTGAATCACCACGTCCAAGAACGGGTGCTTCTGCCTCAGGAGTTCCGCACCCTGCCCCAGAATCTCCGCGAAGCTTTCCGCGAAAATATGTCTGCCGGCGGACACCTCCGAGGGTCTCACAGGGGCCCAGGCCAAGCTCACTTCCACGCCCGTGCCCTGGCGGGCCAATGCGGCTACAGCCTCGCACAGATTTGCGTTCAATGGTTGCCCGGCCACAGCCTCAAATGAGTCGATGCTCTCCCCTGCCATCACTGCTTCAGCAGTCTGGGCGATTTCCACCAGTCCCTGGTTGAGTGCATACGTGACTTTGCGGGGGAACGGTTGCCACAATGCGTCGCCCATGTCCGTCTGCCTGTCATAGTCGGCCGGGACCGGTGAGTGGATCGTCAACTCTTGCCCAAGCTCGTAGCCTGGAAGCGGTCGCAGCTGCCGCAAGTAGTCCTGGACATCTGCGGACAATCTGCCGTGGTATACGGGACGCCCGGGGCTTTCAGCAGCCCGCGCTGCCGCCTGTAGAAGGTCTTTCGCTTGCCCAATCAAGTTCACGCTGTCGTTGAGCGACCAGCCATTCCGTGCTTCCCCGGTCATCGGCCGCAATCGAATTACGTCAGATCCGGCCCCCAGCAGGTCGTAGTACACGTCCAGTTGAGACCGCTCCTCAAACTGGGCAAGAGCAGCTATCGCCTCCGCAGTCCGAACGGCGTAGGCGTCCGACTGTTCCCTGAGGGAAACCAGAAGTTCCGCGGCGACGTCGTCCGCCTCTTTGGACCAGATCACTATGCGCCCTTTCCAAGTTTCCTGG
Organism: Dehalococcoidia bacterium; assembly: GCA_963555975.3. Taxonomy (GTDB): domain Bacteria; phylum Chloroflexota; class Dehalococcoidia; order Lucifugimonadales; family UBA2985; genus JAPPHY01. The sequence goes on along the minus strand of OY821663.2, from coordinate 2,008,233 downwards.
CGAGTCCAGCCCTGCACGCTCAGGTAAGCGCTTAGCAGAACCGGAGTGACGCGCCTCAAGGCGTTTGAGTCTGTGATCAGTACGTCCATGGCAACCTCCGCTAGTGAGACACGTGGTCGAACATGGTTTGCAGGGTGTCCGGATGGAACAGGTTAGCCAACGGGACGTGTACCCTGTGGGTGGACGCGTTGGTAGAGCGGGTTTCCCCCATCAGTGAGACCCAGTAAGCGCAATGCCTGAGGCACAACTCTTCCGCCGAGCAGGATAGCCACTCGTCGGGATCATTGGGCATCACAAAGAGAATCAGGATGCGGGGCACATCATCCTGGGCAACAAGCTGGTTGTAGTTCTCCACCCTCAGGTCGTACACCAGATATTCGCCCTGTGTCTCGAATACGGTGGTTGACTTGAGCTGAAAGTCCACTTTGCTCATGCCCTTCACCGGAGCCTCCAGGGTTCCGTCTATTCCGCGGTGATCGACCCGGGGCACGCTCAAGTTCCACCCTGCGCGGTACGTGACAGCCTGCACGTAGGACAGCGACAACTGCTCCTGAACAAGGTTGAGCGGCACGAGGGTCATCTGCCTGCTATCCTCCTATCCGCCTTCACGGTTTCCCGGAAACGCCATCGCGGGGCACTATTCTAGCACAAAGCGCAAGCCTTAGCTTGTTGCCCTGCGCTGTCTAAGGCAGGCTTACCCAAGGAGGGGCCGATACCAACCCGGGCTCAGCAACGACATGGCACCCAACAACAGCACTCCCATGAAACTTGCAAAACCCCAGGAGATGGCCCAACTCCACTCCCGCGTTACCAGGTAGGTCGCTACAGCGGCCAGCCCGCTAATCGCTATGGCCCACGGGAGAGCTCCGCTTGAGACTCCCAGAACCACCACTATACCCATGACTATCAGGCCTAGTACCCAAAGGCCTGCTTCATTGCTGTTGTTGGTCATATCCATGCCTCCCTATCCCTCACGCCTCACGGCAAGCGCGGGCATTGTGATTTGACGCTAGTATACACTAAGGCGCGGGAGATATGCAACGGCTGTTCTGCGGCATGCCCATCACCCCCCAACCGCCGCACGCTCCGAATCCGTCAGGCCGTACAGGTCATACACCAGCCGGTCTATCTCGCGCTCCAGCGCCGACGTGTCCGCCGCCGGATCCGCGTCCTTGGCGGCCAGGATGTGGTCTACCAGTGCTACGAACGGACGCTGCTCATCCGCGGCCAGCTTGGGGATGGGGATGCGCTCTACCACGAATCTCTTCCATTGCATAAGGCCCATCCCGGTTGTGAGCGCCAAAGCCTTCATCATCCAAGTGACCAGGGAACTGTTCAGGACCGCGCAGAGGTACTTCAGGGAGTCACCTGTCAGAACATACCCCTTGTCGTTGCAAAACGTGTCTTCATTGGAGTAGGTGAATCTGGCTTCTGGGGACATATCCATCCAAAACAGCTTCTCCTTTGCGAACTCCTTGTATGCTCCGGAGCTAAAATAGTCGGCCTGCAACTCATACCAGGCATATGGAATAACGAGTTTGCCGCTCTTATCTTTCCTTGCCCCGCCTCTCCGCTTTCTCAGTGTCGTTTCGTAAGGAAGTAGGTGAGATTTGATGGCAGGGAATGTGTCGATGTTGATGCCCGCATGAGAATATATCAGCCACTTGCCCGCCCAGCGTGCCCGGTAGCGCCGAATGTCTCGCCCGCGCAGTAGAGGCTTGATGATTTGGGCGGACTTGGGGTCTTTAGCGACTAGATTGTCCTTGGTTTCTGTGTCTATAACGAACGCATCGTTGAGACCGGTGGTGATACCGCGATTTATCCTCACGTCCCACTCGGCCAGCGGCGTGCCCACAGCCCGCATCTTGTCCAGCGCGCTTTGCTCCGGCGCAGACAGCACGCTCCATGGAGCATCGCCGTCTGGACGCACGCGGCCCCACAGGTTTTCGGCAGGCGGAATCGACTTGTCCGCCAGTCGGTCCATGTCAACGGCGGGAAAGACCCCGGCGGTCCCGCCCGTGCGCAGCAGCATGACGCCGGAGTCCACTATCGCCGACTGGAACACGTCCTTGCCTATCTCCAGCAGCCGCAGGGGCGTGTGGTTCAGGGCAAAATACCTGCGGGTGGACTTGCCGTACTCCGCCTTGAGCCAACTGTTTGAGGTGATGTACACGAGCAGGCCGTTGGCAGGCTTGAGCATCTGGCAGCCTCGCTCGTAGAAGAGCTGGTACACGTCTCCCGTGCGGGCAAAGGTGGTGTAGCCGGCGTTCCTGTACACGTCTGCCAGCAGTCCTTGATTGCCCTGGAGCTGCACGTACGGCGGATTGGCAATGGCAATGTCAAAACCGCCGCGGGTGGCGAACACCTCCGCAAAGTGGACTCGCCAGTCGATTGCCCGGGCGGGCGCGGGCGAGTCGGCCAGCGCTTCCCGCAGCTCGTCCTGAACGCCCTCGATCTCCTGCCTGAGCGCGTCCTTGCCGGTGGTGGCCGCCATGTGCCGGGCCTTCAGCTCTGCAAGCCGTGCCGCCGCGCTCTCCGCCCTGTGCCGGAACAGGTCGCCGTAGCTCTCTGCGCCGGGGTCGGGGCCCAGCAGGCTGTCGCCGCACAGCGCCTTGAAGTCCAGGTTGGGCAGGGGAGGCGGCGTTTCGCCCTCGTAGTCGATTGCCAGGGAGAGCCACAGGCGCAGCATGGCGATGTTCACCGCAAAGTCGTCCACGTCCACGCCGTACAGGTTGCGCTCAATGACGTCCAGCTTGAGTTCGTAGAGGCCCTTGGCGTCCACGCCCACGTTGAACAGCGCGGTCTGAAGCTCCACCAGTTCCTGCATCATGCCCAGCAGGTATGCGCCGGAGCCGCAGGCGGGATCGACTACGGCGACCTGGGCCAGCGAGTCCGCCACCCTGCGGGCCGCCGCCACGGTCGAGATGCCGGACGTGTCGCGCTCGTCGACGAAGCGTGCGACGGCCTCCGGCGGGACGCCTGTGTCCTGCCCGGCCAGGTAGCCCTTGAGCGCCTCGCGGCACATGAAGGAGACGACGGGGCGCGGCGTGTAGTACGCGCCCGACTCGTGGCGGCCCGTCACCAACTCCTCAAACACCTTGCCCAGCATCTCCGGGTCTACGGCCACCTCCACGTCAAAGGGCGTGGACTCCATCACGGTGAAGTTGAAGCGGTCGAACAGGTCGTTGAGGATGGACGCGATGGCCTCGTCCGGCACGGTTACGCCCGTGCGCCCGTCCGACTCCGCCATGTCGAACAGGCCGCCGTTGAGGAACGGCACGTTTCCGATGAGCCTTTGCGCTTCCGGCTCTGCCGTGAGATTCTGGGAGTCGTAGTTGTTCAGCCCGGCAAAGAACAGGAGCCGCAGCCTGTCCACGTAGAAGTTTTTGTCCTCGTCGTCCGCGGCCAGGTAGTCCTGCCACAGGGCGTTGAGGTAGTCCCTTTCGCCCTGAAAGGTGAGCCAGCCCTTGCGTGACAGGAAGTAGACGAACATGAGCCGGTTGAAGAGGGTCTGGACGAACCGCCGCTTCGCCTCGGCGTCGCCGCCAAAGCCGTCTACGCCGCGCTCGACCGCACGGAAGACGCGCTCGTACTCGGAGAAGAACTGCCTGGTGACCGGCTCAACGTCGAATGCCTGGTCGAGGGCCAGGCCGATGCTGCCCGTGTCCCGATGCCGCCAGTAGATGTTGGAGACCTGCTGTACGGCGGTTCGGCGAGGCAGGTCACGCTCCACCACCATGCGGCGCAGGGCCGACCTCACGCCCGCAAAGCTGGGGTATACCAGGTGAAGCTGGGTTGCGGATGTGTTGGTGACAACCAGCAGCAGGTCGCCGCTCAGTTGCCGCGATATGAGATCAGCGGCGGCGGCCGCCTCTGCCTTGCGCACTCGGTCGGTCTGCGGCGTGTCCAGCGCAACGTACACGACTTGCACGCCGTCCAGATGCGCGACACGCTCCGCGGATGCGGGCAGGTCGACGCTGTCCGGCGCGGCGCCGAGATCCACCCGGCCGGTTGCCGGCTGAAAGTCCAGCGCCTCCACGAACAGCGAGCGGACGGCCGCGCCGCGCCCGGCCGCAGGCGCGCTGAAGATCCGCGCGACGTGGCTCTCTACCTCAACCGCGTCCTCTCGATTCTCGATGGGCATGTGGTGGCATCCCCCGCCTTCAACGCATCCTGCGACTCTTGCCATGATACTCGCGGACGCCGCGGACAATCAACACAACCGCGGCTGCGGCGGCCGAGCCGCGGCCCGCCAGGGGCGTCATGCGTTCGCGGCCTCCGCGGAGAATGGATCAAGGACTGGAACGCCCGTCGGCGCAAAGTGGCGCACGTTGTGCGTGACAACGGTCAGGCCGCGCTCAATGGCGGTTGCGGCGATGAGCAGGTCAACGTCCCGGTCGCTGATGGAGGCGGAGAGCCGGCCCCATCGGCGCGCCGTGGCGGCGTCCACAGGCAGGATGCGATCCGCAAACCATGCCTGGATGCCCTGGCACCACTGTGCAAGATCGCGGGCAAAGTCGGGGTCTCGCGTGACCTGCCGTGCAATCCCGCGCTCCAGTTCCCCAAGCGTCACCACGCTGAGGTACACCGCGGACGGAGACTGAGCCTCCAGCCAGGAGATTGCGGCAGGGTGACGCTCCGGCCGACGCAAGGCGGAGACAACATCGGTGTCCAGGAGATACATCACAACTCCGTGACGCGGAGCTGCAAAGGGGCGCGTTCGAACAGGTCGTCCGGCCCTCCCTTGGGGATGGCGCGCAGGTGCTCGACGAAGTTCGGGCGGCCCTCCGCACGTTCGCGGCAAAGTCGCTCGTACTCCTCCACCGCAACCACCACGACGGCGGGAACGCCCCTGCGCGTGACGGTTTGCGGCTCCCCGCCAAGCGCGGCGTCTACCACCGCGCTAAAGCGATTCTTGGCGTCCTGCAAGGCCCACGCCATAACGCCCTCCTCAGGCTGGACTGTCTAGCAGCATTGTACCGGGCGAGTCGGAAAGTATGCAAGGCGAGGCCGGAGCTCCGTGGCGGCCCAAGCTCTGGACCCGCCTCACCCCTATTCGGGTGGCAGCCTGCCTTCCTGTCGCAGGTGGACGCGGGCCAGCCTCAGCTCCTCGTAAGTGAACCCGTCGCCCAGAAACTCCCAGACCGGCCTCAGGTACGCGCTGCCGCAGACGTGAAACGCCTTCTCGATCTCGCGCAGCCGCTCGCCGGCGGGCGCAACGTGCGCTACGTCCAGGGCCTCGGCTTGGCCCGCCATGCGCTCCACGTGCCCGATGACCGACCCCGCCGACAGGCCCCTGCGCTCCGCTATCTCCGCAACCGTCAGTCCCTCGGACAGCAGTCGCTTGGTCTCCTCGTAGGTGGCGCCGCGAGCGCGCTGTCGGGCTGAGTCCCGCTCGGTTTCACGCCCGTCCCCCTTGGGCCGCAGGCCGTGCTCCACCGCGTAGCGTTCGATGGCCTCCAGGAACGTCTTGCCGTACTGCTCCGCCTTCACGCCGCCCACGCCGTGCACGTCCATGAACTCCGCCATGTTGCGAGGCGCGACGGCGGCCATGTGCCGCAGCGATGCGTCCGCGAACACCACGTAGGGAGGCACGTTGCGAGCCTCCGACAGCCGCCGCCGGACGGCCCTCAACTCCTCGAACAGGCCCTCGTCGTAGCCGGCGGCCGGCTGCGCCGCAGCGCGGCCGCCGGCGTCGGCGGTCTGCGGGCGCCGCAGCCGCAGCGTCCGCCTCTCTCGAAGGAACGCCTGCCCCGCGTCCGAGACCCGCAGGATGGGAAACTCGCTTTCCGCCCGCTCAAGCAGCCCCTTCGCCTGAAGCTGCCCGATAATCTCCCGTAGCTGCTCCCGGCTCACGTCCCGCGCAATGCCGTACACGCTCAGCTTGTCGTGTCCAAGCTCCAACAATCGCCTCTCGCGGCTGCCGGTCAGCACTTGCGCGACGTGGTGCGCGCCGAACCGCTGGCCGGTGCGTATCACCGCCGAGAGTATCTTCTGCGCGACCTCCGTGGCGTCGAAGCTGCCGCCGGAATCCAGGCAAACGTCGCAGCCTCCGCACCGCTCCTCCGTCCACTGCTCGCCGAAGTACGCCAGCATGAATCTGCGGCGGCAGGTGGGAAGCTGCGCCAACTCCACCATTCGCGCCAGCTTCTCGCGAGCGTTGCGCCGCTCCGCCTCGTCCTCGATGCGGTTGATGAAGTACTCTTGCCTGGCCTTGTCCGCGTAGGAGAAGAATAGCACGCAGTCGCTTGGCAGGCCGTCCCTGCCCGCGCGCCCCGTCTCTTGATAGTACCCCTCGACCGAGCGGGGCAGGCCGTAGTGAACCACCAGCCGCACGTCCGGCTTGTCGATGCCCATGCCAAAGGCGATTGTTGCCACGATGACGCTGACCCTGTCGCGTATGAAGTCGTCCTGGTTGCGGCGGCGCGTCTCTGCGTCCAGCCCGGCGTGGTAGGGGCGAGCGGGCAGGCCGCGGTCGTTCAGGAAGCGAGCCAGCTCTTCCGTCTCCTGCCGCGAGAAGCAGTATACGATGGTAGACTGGCCGCGCCTGTCGTCCAGCAGGTACGTCAGTTGCGCCCACGTCCTGTCCTTGGCGCGCACTGAGTAGGTGAGGTTGGGGCGATTGAAGCCGGTGAGGAACACGCGCCCGCCCCGCAGTCCGAGTTCGGCTACGATGTCCCGCCGCACGCGCTCGGTGGCGGTTGCGGTCAAGGCGATGACGGGCACGGCCGGAAAGTCGTCTCGCAACTGGCGGAGGTTGCGGTAGTCGGGCCTGAACTCGTGCCCCCATTCGGAGATGCAGTGCGCCTCGTCGATGGCGATAAGGCTGAGGTTGAGCCCGGCGAGGAAGCGCCTGAACGCGGGAAGCGCCAGCCGCTCCGGCGCAACGTAGAGCAGCTTGACCCGCCCGGCGAGCGCACTCGACTGCACGCGCTCGATTTCCGCGGCGGGCAGCGAGCTGTTGACGAACCGCGCTGCGACGCCGTTGTCGTTGAGCGCGTCAACCTGGTCCTTCATCAGAGAGATGAGAGGCGAGACGACAAGCGTGAGGCCGTCCAGCAGCAGCGCGGGCAACTGGTAGCACAGCGACTTGCCGCCTCCCGTGGGCATGAGCACGAGGCCATCGCCCCCGGCCAGCACATTGCCGATTATCTCTTCCTGCTGTTCGCGGAAGCTGTCGTACCCAAAGCGGGACTTCAGGACTGCGTACAGGTCATCGGTTGTGTTGGTGGCTGCGTTGGGCGCGTGCATGTGGGTAAGTGTACCACGCCCCGGCCGCAGGGCAAACGCGTCGCCGCGGTGTGCGGCTGAGCGGGAGACTCGCGAACCCCGCCAAAATCGCCCTGAACGGCGGAGTTCGCAAATCGGTACGTCATGGTGGAGATAGGGGGGCTCGAACCCCCAACCTCGGCGATGCGAACGCCGCGCTCTCCCAGTTGAGCTATATCCCCGCGGGCGCGCCCGTCGCGCTGTGCTCTGTCGATTGTATCGGCGGGAGACGCGCGCGTCAATTCCGCGAGTTGCCTGCGGCCAGCCTCTGCCCAACCTTCGACAGGCTCAGGGCGAACGGGCGCGCCCCCAAAGACAGATGGCCGGGCGCGGGCGCGCCCGGCCCTCTCGCTTGCTGCCGAATGCCGCGCTGCCTAGCGCGTGTCCAGCCCCTCCTCCTCCGCACCGCGCCGCAGCGCCTCTTCGATCGCTACAATGAGCCGCCGCGCCGATGCCGCCGACATCTCCACTGCCACCCGCTTGTCCAGGCCAAGCTCGTGGTTCACGAAGTCGATGTTCAGCGCATGGTCAAGCTGGGCATTCTGCGGGTGGTCGAAGGAGACGTTGGCCTCACTAAGCTCGAACCAACCCTTGGGCCCCTTGCCGCTGCCCGTCACGGCAGCCTTCTCGACAATCATCGTGCACATGTCGCGCTCCTCCCTGCTCCGGCTCAGGACAGATGCCTGGCCAGGAACTCAAACGTCTTGTTCCAGGAGTCCATCGCCTGCTCCTGGCGGTACGCCGGCCGGTCGTAGTACCAGAAGCCGTGGCCTGCGCCGTCGTAGCGAAGGAACTCGTACTCCTTGCCGTGCTTCTTGAGCTCCTCCTCGTGCTGATCGACCTGCTCCGCCGTGGGGCTCTGGTCCTCGTTGCCGAAGATGCCCAGGATGGGGCACGAGAGGTCGGCGGTGTACTCGATCGGGGACACGGGCTGCGCCGGAGTGAGGCGGTCCGCCGCCTGTATCACGTTGCCGCCCCAGCAGTCCACTATGGCGCTGAAGCCCTGCACCCGGCAGGCCGCCAGGTACGAGTGCCGCCCGCCGGAGCAGTGGCCCATCACAGCCGCCTTGCCGTTGGAGCTGGGCAGGGCCTTGAGGTACTGCAACGCAGCCTCGAGGTCGGCCATGACGTGGTCGTCGGGCACGCCGCCCTCGCTGCGCACCTTGGCCGCCACGTCCGGGGGGTCGCCCTCGCCGAACCGGCTGTACAGGTTCGGGCTGATGGCGAGGTAGCCGTGGTCGGCGAACCGCCGCGCCGTCTCGCGGTAGAACTCGTCCCAGCCGGGCATGTGGTGCGCCAGCACTACGCCCGGAAACGGCCCGGAGCCGTCCGGCTTCGACACGTACGCCTTCAATTCGTCGCCGTTGTACCCCTTGAGGGTGACCACCTCGCTGGTCTGTCCGGCAAAGCTATCCGTCTGCATGGAGTTCCACATTGTTGCCTCCTCTTGTTTTGGGTAGACCCGTAGAGCGCAAGGGGGACGGGCCATCTCTATGATACCACGATACCACTAGAGAATCATCATGCAATCCCCAAAGCTGAACAGCCGGTAGCCCAGCCCGATGGCCTCGCGGTAGGCGGCTAGAATGAGCCTGCGCCCCGCGTCCGGCTCCGCGTCCGCCGCGGCGAACGCGCTCACCAGCATGAGCAGCGTGGAGCGCGGCAGGTGGAAGTTGGTTACCAGCCCGTCGACCAGCCGGAAGCGATGCCCCGGCAGGATGAACAGGTGCGCCCAGCCGGACACCGGCGACAGCGCGCCGCCGTCTCCCTGGGTCAGCAGCGCCGCCTGCTCCAGCACGCGGACGCCGGTGGTGCCGACTGCTATCACACGCCGACCTTCCGCGCGTGCCAGGCTTACCTCGCGCGCCGCCTCATCGGACACCTCGAACCACTCCGAGTGGAGCTTGTGCTTCTCCGGCGTGTCCGCGGTCACTGGCCGGAAGGTGTCCAGCCCCACGTGCAGCGTCACGCGGGCGAAACGCACGCCATCGCGCGCCAGAGACTCCAGCAGGCGCGGCGTGAAGTGCAGGCCGGCCGTGGGAGCGGCCGCGCTGCCCTCCGCCCTGGCGTACACGGTCTGGTAGCGTTCGGGGTCTGCGAGTGGCGTCTGGATGTACGGCGGCAGCGGCATCTCGCCCGCGCGGCGGATGACGCTCTCGTCGGAGAGGTGAATCAGCCGCGAGCCTCCGTCCGCGTCCGCCACCACCTCGCACTCCGTGCCGTCAACCTCGAACCGCGCGCCCGGGCGCAGGCGGCGGCCGGGGCGCACCAGCGCCCGCCACAGTCCATCGCCCTCGCGGTGCAGCAGCAGCGCCTCGACGGCGCCGCCGGAGCCGAGCCTGCGGCCGCGGAGGCGGGCGGGTATCACGCGGCTGTCGTTGAGCGCCAGCAGGTCGCCGGGCCGCAGGTATCGGCCGATCTCGTAGAAGAGGCGGTGCTCAGTCTCGCCGGTGCGGCGGTCGAGCGTCATCAGGCGGGAGTGGTCGCGCGGCTCCGCGGGCGTCTGCGCGATGAGCTCGCGCGGCAGGTGGTAGTCGAAGTCGTCGGTGCGCACGGCGTCAGCCCCGGAACAGCCGCGCAATGGCGTTCAGGACGATGGTCAGGCCCAGGCTAACGAGCAGCATGGTCGCAATTGGGACGTAGACCGTGACTTCACCCCGGCGCAACGCCAGGTCTCCCGGCAGCCGCCCGACGAACGGCAGCTTGGGTGCCAGCGCGAGCGCAACCCCAAGAAGGAGCAGCGCGCCTCCCAGCAGCATCAGCAATCTTCCCAAGGTGTCCAGTCCGGTCATGCCGTTCGTATCCCTTCACGCCTCAATTGCCCGCTCGTACTTCGACAGGCTCAGCACGAACGGAGGAAGAAGCCTCGGCCGCCGTCATTCCCGCGCACGCAGGAATGACGAAACACGACCCGCTCACCCTGAGCCTGTCGAAGGGTGGGCGGACAGCCTGCCGCCGCGTGTCCCGCAGGGACGGTTCGTGAACCGCCCACGTCCCCGTCGCCCTCGCGAACGCGGGGGCCTAGCACCCGGCGGGGCGAGGGGAGGCATCGCCCACCACCCGCCTCCCCTTGTCATTCTGAGCGCAGCGTAGCGGAGTCGAAGAATCCAAAGCCTCCTGCCAGTGTACACGCCCCGCCCCTCAGAGCAACGCGGCTCCGTGGGCGCTACGCGGCGGCCTACGGATGCCTGAGATTCCTCGACTACGCCTCACTATCGTTCGGCTCCGCTCGGAATGACAACGGTGGCGGCGGGTACCCCGGCTGTACAAGCTGAGCTTGTCTAACCATACGAACGGCTCAGCCGTCCTTCAGCGATCGTTCCGCCGCCCGCAGCGTGTTCTTCAGGAGCATGGCAACCGTCATCGGGCCGACGCCGCCCGGCACCGGCGTTATCGCCGCCGCCTTCTCCGACACGCCTCCGAACTCGACGTCTCCGACCAGCCGATAGCCGCTCCGCCGCGTGGCATCCTCCACGCGGTTGATGCCCACGTCTATCACCACCGCGCCATCGCTCACCATGTCCGCTGTCACCGCCTCCGCCCGCCCAATCGCCACCACCAGCACGTCCGCCGTGCGAGTCACCGCCGCCAGGTCTGCCGTGCCCGTGTGGCACATGGTCACGGTGGCGTTGGCGCCCGCCTGCTTCTGCAACAGTAGCATCGCAACGGGCTTGCCCACAATGTCACTGCGACCGCACACCACCACGTGCTTCCCCTCCGGGCTGTGGCCGCTGCGCACCAGCATCTCCTGGATTCCCCACGGCGTACACGGCACGAACAGCGGCTCACCCTGCACCAGCCGGCCCACGTTCACGGGGTGCAGGCCGTCCACGTCCTTGTCCGGATCCAGCGACAGGATGACGGCGCGCTCGTCCACTTGCGAAGGCAACGGCAGCTGCACGAGTATTCCATGCACGGCGGGGTCGTCGTTGAGCTTCCGCACCGCGGCGATGATCTCAGCCTGAGGGGTGTCACCCGGCAGGTTGATGGTCTCAGCGTTGATGCCGGCCTCGCGGCAGGCGCGATTCTTGTTGCGGACGTACACCGCAGACGCAGGATTATCGCCGATGAGCACGACCGCGAGGCCAGGCGCGAAGCCGTGGCGCGACTGGAAGTCGGCGGCGGCCTGCGCGGCCTCGGCGCGGATCTCCTGCGCGATGGCGTTCCCGTCGATGACGACCGCGGTCATGGGCCTCCTTGCGGCGCGGCGAATGGCTTGCGGTGGAATCTTAGCACAGGCCCGCGCGCGCAACAACGGCGGCGGGGCTGGGCGATTTCCTCTCTCCCATCGATAGGGCGTACGCGGCATCGTGGCATAAACTGCCCGAAATACGCCTCTGCCACTCTTGAAGTACCGTCGAATGCCGAATAGAATGGCATTGGTGCATGTAGCACAAATAAGCGCACACCTCAACTCACAAGGAGGCGTCCGGTTTGGAAATGAGCAAGGTGGTGTTTTACGATTCCCCAAAGCAAGTGTGGTTCCCCTGCGAGGAAATCAAAATTGAGGGCCACCCCTTTCGACACCTCAATGAGATTAGCGTCCACATCAGACTCAATGGCGAGCTTCTCATTGCATTCTTGCCGATGGGATACGTGGATTGCGAAAGGAAGCTGCTGGCGGCGGAGATCATAGCCGAAGACGGCGATGACTTCATTATGGGCATTCCGTCAGAGACCTTGACAACCGGAGCCCGGCTCCGGGTGCCGCCGGCAGACCAAGGGCGGATTGTGCCGCTGGAGACGGAATAGCCATGGTGCTAAGTGACGTAGAAATCCGGGAAGCCATTGAGCAAGGACAGATCGCCTTTGACCCTCCGATACCGGTAGACAACATTAGCCCGTCCTCCATTGACCTGCGTTTGGGTTCTACGTTCACAACCTTTCCGCCCGACCCTACCGGATTTGTGGTAGAGGTTGACCCGGAAGCCGTCACGGGAATAGAGCAGGGTCTTCGGCGTTTTGGTGAAACCACAAACTTGAATGCCGGAGAGGCGTTCCGTCTTGAACCAGGAGCATTCGTGTTGGCATACACACTGGAGTCCATTTCCCTATCCAACGAATTCTCCGCTCGCGTGGAGGGCAGAAGTTCATTTGCCAGGCTGGGTGTCGCCATTCACCAGACTGCTCCCACGGTGCACGCGACATTTCAGGGGCAGCTTCGGCTGGAGATCTCCAACGTCGGGCCGTTTCGTTGCGTTCTGCGGCCTGGCATGACCATCGGGCAGCTCATCATCGAACGCCTGGGCATGCCTGCGGCGACGACTCTCAAGAGTCGGTTCCAAGGCCAGCAAGCGCCGTGACCCCCGCTAGCTGTGCTGGGTTTCTTGCAGCTTGGGCATCCAGTAGGCTACCGGCGTATTGAACGGCTGAATGGGTTGAGGTTCCCGGATGTACAGATCTTCCCACCCGTCCGGCTCGTGAACCATCGCCCACGCTGAGATGGCGGCGAGCGTAGCGTCCAATTTGTGGTCCCCCGGATCTTCCGGCGAATGCTTGACATTGCCGGACTCTAGTTGGCATCCGCATACGCACTTATTTCCGTATTGCCTATAGCAGTGCAAGTCTCCGGTTAGTCGCTTCATCAAATCTCGCTGCCGATTCCAGTCCAGCAAGTGACGCAACACTCTTGGGTGAGATTCCGTAATGAGAATCGTGCCCCAACATTCCATGAGATGCTTGCCTAGCAACACACCTTGCACCACAGCGGCTCCCCGTAGGCTGTTGACTGCTTGCACAGTTCCACCCCGCGACGCCTTGAAATTGGTGCACCCTAGGGCATCTCGGAGGCAGCCATCAACTTTTCGGTCGCCTTTCTCGCTCCAGAACATGGGAGCATCTATACCCGCGGCGAGAACGCGTAGGTGTTTCGCAGTGTCGTCAGTCCTCAGAAACTTCTCAACTGCTCGCAACGCTGACAGGGCATCATTGGCTACACAGGTCTGGACGGGCTTTTGCAGCTGGCCGTCTCTTGTTACGCATACGCTCCACCCAAAGTTTCCCTTGCCGCCGGGGTCGAATCCGAGAATGATTCCGTCTGGGCCGGGCATCGCGCATCTCCCATATTCAGCGGCCGTTCAGCAGCCCTTCCGCGGCGTCCACGAACGCCCGCACGTGATTGAGATAGTCTGAAATCAATCCTTGCCTCATCACGCCCTCGTAGAAGTTGCCGTGCAGCGCGCTGGCTGATCCGAATCCACGGCTGATGGCCTCGTTTCCTGTCTCGGCGGCCAGCCTGTCCACGACGACGTATAGCAGCCTTTGGTCGTCGTGCTCCCATCCGCGCTCGTCTGCAACGGCCTTCAGCATCTGCGCGGCTGCGCCCCAACCCTTCTCCGATGCCTGTTGCAGGTCGCCCGCTTCAAGCTCAGCAAACGCCTGCTTAAGAAAGACCCGGCTCATCTCTCGGTACGTTGTGGCCCTCTGCATTGCTCACACTCCCGACCATTGAATCCAGATTTTGGCAAATGATAGCACAGCGAACGCTTGTGAGTCACCACTTACGGTGTCTGTACGCCCTCGCACGCCCGACTCACACCCTTACTAGCACAGGGCGAGCGGGCCACAGTTTCCCGTTCGTGCTGAGCTTGTCGAAGCATGGATGGGTGTGAAGTTGAACACTTGACATGCAAGCGGGCGCTTGCATATACTGCGCCTGTGGACGTGTATCGCGCGATCGCCGACCCAACCAGGCGAGCCATCCTGGATGAACTCGTCGAGCGGTCGGGCCAGACGCTCTTCGAGATCTGCGCACGCCTGACCATGAAGCACGGCGTCAACTCGTCACGGCAGGCGATCGCGCAGCACTTGGACGTCCTGGAGGCTGCCGGGCTGATTCGCACGAGGCGCGAGGGGAGGTCGAAGCTCCATTGGTTCGAGGGCAGTCCGCTGAAGGCCATCGCGGAGCGTTGGCCGTACCCAACAGACGAAGGGGGAACTGAAGAATGAGAATCAACCTGGCTGGTGTCTTCGTAAACGACCAGCAGAAGGCGCTGCGCTTCTACACGGAAACGCTTGGCTTTCGGCTGAAGCACAACATACCCCTGGGGGAGTTCGCCTGGATCACTGTCGTGTCCGAGGAAGCTCCGGAGGGGACGGAGTTGCTGCTTGAGCCTGATGCGCATCCCGCAGTGCGCCCGTTCGTGAATGCGCTGGTGGAGGACGGCATCCCCAGTACGTCCTTCGCCGTCGACGACGTTCAGGCCGAACACGAGCGACTCACGGCGAAAGGCGTGCGATTCGTACAGCCGCCAACGGACCTTGGGCCTGTCATCACCGCCATATTCGACGATACGTGCGGCAATCTGATACAGATCCAGCAAGAGAAACCTCAATCTTGACCATGTTGGGCGGCCGTTCCGGCCTGATGGGTCGTGGACGGCCGCCGGACTGAACGGAGATTGGCGGCGGCCCGCCCCTCGACAGGCTCAGGACGAGCGGGCTCTATGGCCGTTCGTGCTGAGCTAGTCGAAGCATGGAAGGGCGGCCGCCACGCCATCCGTCATTGCGGCCCTTCGGCTACGCTCAGCGTAAACTCAGCCGCAATCCAGTCCCCCCGCGCCCGCCGCTGGGCTGCGGTTTTCGCCGCAGTGACGAATGAGTGTAGCAGGCAGCCATGACTGTTGAGCACGTCTGAAGTCGGCAGAGTGGATGCCCGCCTCCGCGGGCATGGGGAGGGTGTAAGCAGCCGTGGACACGCACGCAGCCCCACGAATATAATCCGTAGCAGGGCGGCCCGCGCCGCCCGCAATCCAACGGGGCCGTCGGAGGGCGCAGTTGGCGCTTAGCGTTGGCGTGGACATCGTGGAGCTGTGGCGCGTGAAGGCCGTGCTCGACCGGTACGGGCAGGCGTTCCTGGACCGCATCTACACGCCGGGAGAGCAGGCGTACTGCCGCGGCCGCATCCCCCAGCTCGCCGCGCGGTTCGCTGCCAAGGAGGCCGTGATGAAGGCGCTGGGCACCGGCGTTCGCGGCGTCGGCTGGCGTGACATCGAGGTCACGCGGCGCAGGGGGCGGCCGCCGCAGATCGCGCTCCACAACCGCGGCCTCGCACGCGCGGAGCGCATCGGCGTGACACACGTGGCAATCAGCCTGTCGCACTCCCGCGACTATGCCGTGGCCTCCGTGGTGATGGACGTCGATGAAGATAGTCACGGCTGAGGAGATGCGCCTGCTGGAGGCGCGCTGCGAGCACGAGGGCGTCACCGCCGACGCGCTCATGGAGCGGGCCGGCATTGCCATCGCGAGCGCGGCGCACGACATCCTGGCCGAAGCAGGCGCGCCTCCCGGCGACGCAGGCGTGCTCGTGCTGGTGGGGCCGGGCAACAACGGCGGCGACGGCCTGGTTGCCGCGCGAATCCTCGGCGAGTGGGGCCACCCCGTCACGGCATACGTCGCCCTGCCGCGGCCGGACTACGACGACACGCTGGAGGCGTTCTTCGAAACCGGCGTCACGCTGCACTCCGCCGCCGATGATCCCGGCCTCTCGACGCTGGCCGAGCTGCTCGTAGACGCCCGGCTGGTCGTGGACGCGCTGCTGGGCACGGGGCGCAGCCGCCCAATCGAGGGGCCGCTTGCCGCTGTCCTCGAACGGCTCGCGCAGGCGCAGGCCGACCGGCCCGAACTGCTGCTGCTCGCGGTCGACCTGCCTACCGGCCTGCACGCCGACACCGGTGTTGCGGACCCGCTCTGCCCTAAGGCGGACGTAACGCTGGCGCTCGGCCTGCCCAAGGTAGGCCACGTGTCGATGCCCGGCGCGGCGCTCGCGGGTCGGCTGGAGGTGGCGGACATCGGCATACCAGCGCGCCTCGCGGAGGCGGCGTCGGCGCGGGAGATCATCGCGCCGGAGTGGGTACGCGGAACACTGCCGCGGCGGGCGCCGGACGCACACAAGGGCGCTTCCGGCAGGGCGTTGGTTGTGGCCGGCTCGGAGCGGTACGGCGGCGCGGCGTACCTGGCGTGCATGGGCGCCGCCCGCGCGGGCGCGGGGCTGGTCACGCTGGCCGCGCCCGATAGCGTGCTGCGATCCGTCTCGCCCAGGCTTATCGAGACCACCTGCCTGCCGCTGCCGGAGGAGGACGGCGCGCTGTCGAGCGATGCGCCGGAGACGCTGCTGGCGGAGGCGCGCGGCTGCGATGTGATGCTGATTGGCTGCGGCCTCGGCCGCTCGCGCGACGCGGACAGGCTGGTGCGGCAGACGCTGCTGACGCATCGCTACCCCGGCGCGCCCCTCGTGCTGGACGCGGACGCGCTGAACATCCTGTCCGCGCTGCCGGAGTGGTGGGCGCAGCTGCACGCGCCGACCGTCGTGACGCCACACCCCGGCGAGATGTCGCGGCTCACGGGGCTGTCCACGGCTGAGGTTAACGCCGACCGCATCGGCGTGGCGGAGCGGTACGCGGCGCAGTGGGGCGTGACGGTGACGCTTAAGGGCGCGTACACCGTCGTGGCGTCGCCGGATGGTGCGGTGCGAGTCAGCCCGTTCGCCAATCCCGCGCTGGCAACGGCGGGCACGGGAGACGTGCTCGCGGGCGTGATTGCGGGTCTGATCGCGCAGGGGCTCACGCCATTCGACGCGGCCGCGTGCGGCGTCCACCTGCACGGCGCGGCGGGCGAGCAGGCGCGGCAGTCGATGGGCGACGCGGGCGCGCTGGCAGGCGACCTGCTGCCGCTTCTGCCCGCGGCCATGCGCCGGCTGGGGGAATAGGGCTATCTGTTGCCCGCTCATGCCCGTAGCGTGGTACGAGGCAGGCCCTGAGCGGGCAGATGACTATAATCGCTACGGGCGCAGCCATCTTTGGGGCGGCAGAGACTCACTCGTCCAATCGGTACGGGTCAGCCTGGCTGAGGTCAACGACGTAGCCCAGGTCGGCCAGCGACTGGATGGTAATGGCGCTGACTAGCAGGCTAGCATTGGCTTCCATGACGTCGCCATAATGGTCATCGGAGAAGTACCAATGTCCCTGATCCACCGGGGACACAGGCACCCCCTTCGACGCCGGCGCGCTTCCTCCTGCCGCCCTGTACGCCTCTATCGCCAGCGGGCCGGTGAAGTATACTTCATTGCCCTCCGATTTCAACAAGCCTTTATCTTCCCATATGGTTCCAATGCCCAAGGTATGTCCCAATTCATGGAGCGCAGTGGACTCAAACTCAGGCGTGGCAGTCGTGCCCATGTCAAACACCATGAAAGAATTGAATGGCAAGAGGGATCCATCGCGATTTTGGCCTGGGCATACACCTGCGTATGCCTTTCCCCCGCTGACGGGAGCGTTCTCGACGAATACCAGGAGATCGTCGATTTCGCCATGTAGCGTGAACTGAGCCGATAATCCGCAAAACTCGAAGGCGAGCGCGGGTACGTTGGGCAAGTCGCCACCAATGATCTGCTCCCAGCGAGCAGCGGCGTCACGGATCAGGGTGGTCTGCTGCGCTGTGAATTGAGTAACGAAGACTAGGGAAATGTTGAACGAGTCGCTGTCCGGGGCTGGAAGAACCGTGACGGGGAACTCCAAGGACGCGCTCAGGCCGCCGGGATCCGTGGCAGTCACCTTGACGTATACATCCCCCGGGGACACGGGCGCCAGGGTCAGCACACTCCCCAATACGCTCGCGGCCACCACGCTCTTATCCGATGAAACCGTGAATGACAACTCATCCTCGTCCGGATCAGAGAATCTCTGCTTCACGTCTATGGCGGGGCTGCTTCCGTCCATTTGCAGGATATGGTGTGTTGTGCCTCCCGCAGTCTCAGGCCAGTCGTTTTCCGCGTTGGCAAACAGAACAAGAGCATCGCCGACGCGAAGCTCTAAGCCCAGAAATCCGCCCGGGAACTGCGGGACGCTCTCGACCCAGGCGTACGCCGGTTGATTATCCCCGGCCGGCGTGATCATCGCCGTGCCGCTGGCAGTATCTCCTGCGGCTATGTTCAGCCGGTGAGTATTGGAGGATCCCCCGGCGACCAGTAAGGGAACGCTTATCGGGAATGGCGCCCCTTCCCGCAGAATCGCTCTCACTTCGGCAGGGCCGGGACCCAATCTGTCGGATCCATCGGAGCGCAGCAGGTCGATCTCAAGGGCGAATGGAGCTCCGGGGTTGTTCAGCATGGATAGATCAGCAAGGTCTGTCAGACCGCTGAAGATACCCTCCGGCAGCTCAGAGATTTGGTTATCGTCCAGGTCGAGTATCCTCAGACTGGCAAGTCCCTTGAATGTGTCCTCAGGCAATTCGGCGATCCGGTTCTGATCAAACCAAAGTACCTCAAGCTGAGAGAGTTCGTCGAATGTCCCGTCCGGAATCGCGGTCAGTCCGTTGCCCCTCATCCACAGTTGTTCAAGTTGAGAGAGCCCGTCGAACACGCCGGTTGGCAGCCGGGTCAACCGATTACTATCCAAAGACAAAATGCGAAGGCTTGACATACTAGAGAACGCATTACTTGGCAGCTCGGACAGGGGGTTGTAGGCAATGAACAAACCTTCGAGGTTTCCCAGGCTGTCGAACACTCCATCCGGCAACCTCTTCAGCTGGGAGGAGCTAATCTGCAAGTTCCTAAGCCGGCTCAGTCCCTCGAATACGTCAGGGTGAAGCTCCTCAAGAGGCATTCCCGATATTGTCAGACTAAACAATTCGGAAAGACCGTCGAAAGCTCCCGCAGGCAAGGTCGACGGGAGTTTGCCCTGTGGTTCCCGTATGAAGATTTTCAAATCCATAACGCGTCCACTACCGTAAGTCGTCACTCCGTGCCACTCACCCAGGGGCCTGTCGCTCAGCCAGTTTGCGTAGTCCTCTCCCCAGTGCTCGCCGCCTGCGGCATTGTACAGCGCCACCAGAGCGGCTCTGTCGGTAGCGATTGAACCCGTAGGCGTTGGCGTAGGTGTCGGCGTGGGCGTAGGCGTGGGAGTGGGCGTTGGTGTTGGTGTAGATGTGGGCGCCGCTGTTGGTGTGGGAACGGGTGAAGGCGTGGTAATGGCTGTTGGCTCAGGTGTGGCTGTAGCAGTCGGCATAGGCGCGGCAGGAGCCGTAGACGTTGGCGCGGTTGTCGCCATTGGCTCCAGTGCGTCCGTTGCCGTAGGCGCCGGCGCGTCGGCGCAGCCGGCGAGTACCGCAAGAAGTATCGTAGCCACGGACAGCAGAACTAGAGATGACTTCGACGTTTCCATCATTCCTGTCCTTCAGATTCGATTGAGCGCCGACGCATCAAATGACTCTGCCGCTTTCTCGAAGCGCGTCTTAATTGATTCACCCAAAGTCATCCCGCATTTCCCTTCTTGCCTGACTCGACCACGCGAGCGCGGTAGTCAGTTATGTGTTCGCGCTTGTGACTCTCATCCAGTTCCCCTTAGGTCATGGACGATTCCAAAGCCGTCACCGTCAGCGTGTAGCTGCCCGTGCCGAATCCGCCCACCACAACGTAGTACTCGCCGGAGGCCGGAGCTTCCCATTCGATTCGGGACGCCAGAGAATCCTCGCGGTCGTCGTTGTAGGCCAACTCAAACTCCTCGGAGTCATACAGCCCCAGCGCGGAGTCTGGCAGCGTTCCCAGTTCTACGTCTATCCGGTAGAGTACGCCCTCCTCCGCCTCCAACAGGAAGGAGTCTATGTCGCCCTCGTACTCCAGCGCACCCTGCACAGGCTCATCGACCGTCACGGGCGCAACCCTCTCCGCCAGGTAGTCGGCGTGGTCATCAACAATGTCGGAAACCGACACCGTCAGCGTGTAGCTGCCTGTGCCGTAGCCGCCCACCTCAAGGTAGTACTGGCCGGCGGCGGGAACTTTCCCGAGAATGCGCGACGCGGGGGAGTCCTCGCTGTCGTCGTTGAATGCGACCTCGAACTCCTCGGAGTCATACACAACCAGCCACGAGTCCGGCAGATTTCCCAGCTCCACGTCTATCTGGTAGAGCACTCCCACCTCCGCGTCAATCACGAAGAGGTCAATGTCTCCATTGTAGTCCAGCGCGCCCTGGATAGCCGCTCCGACAGTTCCGGCAGTGGCGGCCCCAAACGAGTTGGCGTGGTCATCGACTATGTCGGAAACCGACACCGTCAGCGTGTAGCTGCCTGTATCGTAGCCGTCCACCTGGGCATAGAACTCCCCCGAACTCGGAGCAGTCCACAATATGCGCGACCCTTGGAAGTCCTGATCGGAGTAGTCGTAGTTGTAGTCCAATCCCCACTTCTCGGAGTCATGCAGAGACAGCCACAAGTCCGGCAGCGTTCCCAGCTCCGCGTCTATCTGGTAGAGCACACCCTCCTCAGCCTCAAACGCGAAGACGTCGATGTCTCCTTCGTAGTCCAGCGCGCCTTGGATGGCCGCTCCCACCGTCGCAGCAGTGGCCCCCTCAATCGAGTTGGCGTAGTCGTCAACAATGTCGGAGACCGCCACCGTCAGCGTGTAGCTGCCTGTATCGTAGCCGTCCACCTCAGCGTAGTACTCCCCCGCGGTTGGAGCTTCCCACAGTATGCGCGACCCCCGGGAATCCCCATGATCGTCATTGTAGGCCAGTTGCCACTCCTCGGAGTCATACAGCGTCAGCGCCGAGTCCGGCAACGTACCTAGCCTCACGTCTATCTGGTAGAGCACGCCTTCCTCCGCGTCAAACGCGAAGAGGTCAGTGTCTCCATTGTAGTCCAGCGCGCCATGGGTTAGCTCTCCGACCGTTGTGGCGGTTGCTCCCTCAATCGAGGAGGCGTGGTCATCGACGCCACATTCCGACAGAGCCTCCGCAAACTCCGCATCAGTGAAGTCCTCGTCTATGTCGGCGAACGCCACCCGCAGACAGGATGCCTCGTCTTCGCTCAACTCAATGCCTTCGTCCAGCAGCAGGGCCGGAACGCAAGGGATCATGGCATAGCTGATCTCGATTGCCGCAGCGGGGTCAGCGACCAGTGCAGCCGCGTCTTCGTCAGCCAGCAACTCCCGCAGACAGGACGCTTCAGACTCGCTCAGGTCCACACCGCCATCCTTTATTGCAAGGAGTACGCCGCCCAGGTATACGGCGCGGGCAGTTTCCGGAGCCAGGCATGAGAATATAGATGCTTCCCATTTCGCCGTCTCTTCCTCGCTCGCCACAAGCTGCCGCAGAGACGACTCCAGTTTATCCCCGAGCGCGCCGCTGATGCACGTTTGCTCGGATGCCGTGAGTGCGTCGAACACCTCTTGCCAAACCGTGTCGCTCCCAATATCGAATTCTGCGATATTGGCGCCGGGCGGCTCCGGCGTAGGTGTGGGCGTGGGTGTGGGCGTCGGAGCCGGCGTGGGTGTGGGTGTCGGGGCCGGTGTTGGAGTGGCAGTAGGGACGGGCGTCGGTGTATTCGTAGGCACGGGCGTGTTGGTAGGCGCCGGCGTGCTTGTCGGCGCGGGTGTGTTGGCAGGCGGGGATGTTGGCGTTGGCGGCGCCTCAGCGCACCCGGCGAGGACAGCAAGAAGTATCGCAGCCGAGGTTAGTAGAACCGTCGTATGCCTCAACATTGTCGTCCTCGCTACTCTCAAGTTAGTCCGACTCGGCTCTCATCCTCCTGATATTGCCCTTTCAATTTGCCTGCCGCAAGGTTAGAATGTACCTATACGCGGGAGGTACCTTTGTACCTGTCTCGGTGGGTGCCTCTGAATCTTGCCGGCACGTAGAGAGGCAAGCCGTGGGAGTAGGGACTTGAATCCGCTGACTACGCAACGCGATGGCGGCGCAGGTTTCTTGCGGACCGGTCTGGACGACCTGCTTTACGGAGTCAGGATTTCGGTATGGGTGCGATGGTTTCTCCTGACAGCCTGGCTGTTGCAGTTCAACTACCGGCCCAACTTTGCGCACCCCGCGTATATGCCCACCATGTTGTTCGCCGTGTTGGCGCTGGGCTTCAACGCCTACGTCCACTACCGCATCCAGTCGAATCGGCCGGTGACGTGGCGCTGGGCCTTCGCTCTCAGCGCGATGGACGTGTTCATAATAACGTCGGGCATTGTGATCTCTGGCAGCGGTTTTCAGAACACCTTCTTCGTGCTGTACTACCCCGCTTTGGCCATGTTCGCCGTGGTGTTCACGTCCTTCAGGCTCAGCTTTGCCTGGATCACCATGGTCGCGGTTGCATACTCGGCTTTGAGCCTGCTTCTGGAACCCGGAGTCGAATTCGATATCAAAGAGGAGAAGGTACTATTCACCAGGATCGCAGTTATGTACGCGGTTGTCGCCGCGGTCAACCTGGTATCCAGGTTCGAGCGGATTAGAAGGAGAGAGGCAGTGGAGCGAGAAAGGGAGCTTCAACGGGAGCGCATAGAGCTTTCCCAGACCATTCATGACACTGTCGCCCAGTCCGCCTACATCATCGGGCTGGGCGTCGAGACCGCCCATGAACTGGCGGAGGCCACGCAGGGCGAAAAGCGCGAGGAGCTTCTTGCCAAGCTGTCAGCCATTCATGCGCTGTCGAAATTGACGATCTGGGAACTGAGGCATCCGATAGACACAGGGCCCATATTTGAGGGGCGGGAGTTGAACCGCGTGTTGAGATCCCACGCCTCCGCGTTCGCCACGGTCACGTCGATTCCTGCGGAGCTGGTCCAGTCGGGCAGAGAGCCGCCGCTTCCCGCTGTTACACGGGGGTTGTTCTTCTCAATTGCCCACAACGCCATGACAAACGCATTTCGCCACGCGTACGCCGGGAAGGTCACTATCTCACTGGACTTTGAGGATAATGGCCTCCGAATGTCCGTGTCGGACGACGGCGTTGGCCTCCCCGAAGGCTATGCCGACCGTGGCCACGGCTTCCGGAACATGAGAGCTCACGCCGAGCGGATGGGAGGCCGCCTTGAAGCAGGCCCGGGCAAGTCGGGACGAGGCACGACCGTAACCTGCGTCATTTCGTACGACGCTGAGAAGGGAGACTCGTAGCTTGGCGCCGGCAACGCAGGCCACGGTGCTGCTCGTGGATGACCACGAGATCATGAGGGATGGGCTGCGCGAGGCGCTGCAACGGTCCGGCGACTTTGTGGTGGTGGGGGAGGCGGCAGACGGCGCGGCAGCGGTGGCGTTGGCCCAGGAGCTCAGACCCGACGTGATTGTCATGGATGTAATGATGCCTCTCAAGAACGGCATAGACGCCTGTCGGGAGGTCACTGAGACGCTCCAGGACACAAGAGTGCTGATACTCACGGCGGCAACGGAAGAGGACGCCGTAATTGAGGCCGTAGCCGCGGGCGCGATGGGCTATCTCCAGAAGATCACCGGTATGGAAAAACTGCTGCGTACCGTCCGCAACGTTGCGGATGGCGAGTACTGCATACCTGCCAATGCGATTAAACGTGTGTTTGCGGAGATCCGCGCAGAAGACCCACAGAAGAGGGCGCCTGGGCTCAGCAGGCTTACGGCGCGAGAGCGTGAGATTGTTGCGCTGTTTGCGCAGGGGCTGTCCTACGCCAAGATTGCCGACGTCAGGGGCATCCGGCCCGTGACTGTCCGAAACGCTATCTACGGCGTACAGGATAAGCTCGGCATCGAATCGAAGCAGGAGCTGGTGGTTTGGGCAGTGCGCAACGGCCTGCTGGACGGGTGGGCGAACGGCCTGTAGGCGCGTACCATCGCGTCCGCTGAGGGAGGATGGCGGGCCAATTCGCCGGCGCAGTTGAAGCGCAAGGCCGCGTTGCCTATAATCCACGCAGGGGAGCGTGACCATGCTGCTGGCTATCGACATAGGCAACACCAACGTCACTATGGGCGTCTTTCGCGATGAGACGCTTGCGGCCACGTGGCGCATGGCAACGGATACCCACAAGCTGCCGGACGAGTACGCACTACTCATACGCAGCCTGCTGCCGCTCAAGGGCGTGCAGCCTGAGGAGATCGAAAGCATTGCCATTTGCAGCGTGGTGCCGCCGCTGACGCAGGTGTTCGAGGAGCTGGGCGCGGCGTACTTCGGCTGCCCGCCGCTGGTGGTCGGCCCCGGCGCCAGGACGGGGGTGCGCATCCTGTACGAGAACCCGCGCGACGTGGGCGCCGACCGCGTGGCGGACGCAGCCGCCGCGTTCGGGCTGTACGGCGGCCCGGTGATAGTCGTCGACTTTGGCACGGCCACGGTGTTCGACGCCATCTCCGGCGACGGCGACTACCTCGGCGGCGCGATAGCTTCCGGCATCAACCTCACCGCGGAGGCGCTCTACCAGCGCACGTCCCAGCTGCGCCGCGTGGAGCTTGTCGCCCCAAAGACGGCCATCGGGCGCAACACCGCAACCGCCATACAGTCCGGCATTCTGTACGGGCACGTGGGCATGGTGGAGGCGATGGTGGGCCGCTTCAAGCGCGAGATGGGCGAAAACACGCGCGTCGTGGCGACCGGCGGGATGGCGTCGCTCGTGCACAGGGAGACTTCGATATTCGATGTCGTCAACCTAGACCTCACTCTCATCGGCCTGCGAATCATCCACAAGCTCAACGCGGAGTCGCCGAGGGCTTCGGGAGGCAGTGCGAATGAGTAACCCGCTAGTGGACGCAAAGGTTGTGCTGGGCGTCACGGGCAGCATCGCCTGCTACAAGGCCGCTGACCTGGCGAGCAAGCTGACGCAGGCGGGCGCGCTCGTGGACGTGATACTGACGCACGGCGCGTCCAACTTCGTGACGCCTCTCACGTTTCGCAGCCTCACGCACCGGCCGGTTGTCACAGACCTGTTCGACGCGGACTCGGAGCAGGCGGTGAACCACATCGCGATGGCGCACGAGGCGGACGTGGTGCTGGTTGCGCCTGCCACGGCGCACGTCATCGCAAAGCTGGCGCACGGCTTCGCGGACGATGCGCTGACCACCACCGCGCTTGCATCGGCGGCGCCGCTGGTGATCGCGCCCGCGATGGACGGCTGGATGTTCGAGAACCCGGCCACGCAGGAGAACCTGGAGACGCTGCGGCGGCGCGGCGCAACCATCATCGGGCCGGAGTCTGGGCGGCTGGCGTCCGGCCTGCGAGGCATGGGGCGCATGTCGGAGCCGGCGTTCATCGTGGACTCGCTGCGCGCCGTACTGGGCCGCCACGGCGACATGGCGGGGCGCGCCATCGTGGTCAGCGCGGGCGGCACCCAGGAGCCGATAGACCCTGTGCGCGTGATAACCAACCGCTCGTCCGGCAAGATGGGCTATGCCATCGCAGAGGCGGCGCGTGACCGCGGCGCGCGCGTGACGCTTGTGACTGCGCCCGCGTCACTGCCGGATCCGGCGTGCGTGGACGTGCGGCGCGTGAGCACGGTGGCGGATATGCGCGAGGCGGCGCTGGCCGCCTGCGAGGGCGCGGACGCGCTCATCATGGCGGCCGCGGTGAGCGACTACCGGCCGGCGGAGGTCGCTCCGCAGAAGATCAAGAAGGGCGAGAGCGGCGAGGACGGGCTGTCGCTGCGCCTGGTCAAGAACGCGGACTTCTTCGTGGAGGTGCCAGCGGGCGTGCTGCGCGTGGGCTTCGCCGCGGAGAGCGAGAACCTGCTGGACAACGCCCGCGCCAAGCTGGAGTCGAAGGGGCTGGCGCTGATCGCGGCGAACGACATCACGCAGGAGGACAGCGGCTTCAACGTGGACACGAACCGGGTCACCATCATAGGCCGGGACGGGCGCGAGGATGCGCTGCCGCTGCTGTCGAAGTACGAGGTTGGTCATCGGCTGCTGGACCGTGTGATGGAGGCGCTGTCGAGCGGCGGGCGCGTTTCTTGACACGTGGGATGGCGCGCCTTATCTTGGAGTGGGGCCTGTAGCTCAGTGGTAGAGCGGTCGGCTCATAACCGATTGGTCGCAGGTTCGATCCCTGCCGGGCCCACCAGGTAACAGGAGGAGGCCACCGGATGGAGTATAATGGCTCAGGCAATAGACGACGCTCACTAATCTTTCAAGAAAGAGGAAACACACCATGTTTGAAGACACAAACCCAAGGAACCTTACCGAGCTTCTCAGCCAGATTCACAATGCGGATGCCGTATTGCCGGACTTCCAACGGGACTTCGTTTGGGATTCTAGTGCCACAAGAGAATTGATCATCTCCATTGCCAAAGGATTCCCCGCAGGCAGCATCCTTAGAATACGCAACACCAAGAACCTCTTCTCCTTTAGAGAATTTCAAGGCGTTACTCCACAACAAGTCCAGCAACCCACCTATCTCGTCTTGGATGGTCAACAACGCTTGACTTCACTCTATCAGGCCTTCTATGGAGTGGGGCAGTTTCGCTATTTTCTCAATCTGCAAAAACTACTTGATGGTGAAGAGTTCGACGAGTGTGTCATTTCGTTGAAGTCGCATCGACCTCAAGCACGGAGATACACGACCATCGACAGCCAGGCTGAGGATCTAATTCTTCCTCTCTCAGTGCTCAGAGGCGAAGGGGAAGAACGATTTAGCAATTGGAAGAATAGAGTCTCCCGCACGCGGCATCCTGATAATCCATCAGCTGCATTTGCCATGATTGACGAGCTCGAACGGATTGAGAATACTTGGATGAAGACGATTAGCAATTACCAGTTTCCCGTTGTGACCTTGTCTGAAGGCACTGATATTGAAGCTGTATGCACGATCTTCGAGACGTTGAATCGGACTGGCGTGAAGTTGACTGCATTTGACTTGCTCACCGCGAGATTCTGGCCGCGGGGGATAAATCTACGTGATGAGTGGACCAAGGCTGGGCAAGATCATCCGATACTGGTCGATATGGAGGTTGATCCGTACTACTTGCTTCAAGCGTTGAGCCTGTGCTCTCGACAGACACCCGGCTGCAAACGTGGAGAGGTTCTTTCGCTTAGTGGCGACTCATTTCGGGAGTGGTGGCCAGCTATAGTAGAGGGTTACGCCAGCGCCTTGGAAATCCTACGCGACGATTGTGGTGTCATCGCTCCGAAATGGCTGCCTTACGCAGCAATCCCCATCCCAATGGCTGCGGTACTCGCAAACACTGCATCAGTATCAGGCCCAAATATAGGAGCCAATCGAAAGAAGTTGGTACGATGGTACTGGTGTTCAGTGTTGGCCCAGACATACGATAATCCTCCTAACAGTCAAGCTGCAAGAGACTTTGGCGAGTTGAGAGGGTGGCTAAGCGGAGGGACGCTCCCAGTAACAATATCGAACTTTCGCACCGACACCATAGAGGACCTTCGAGATATTACCTTTAGGCAACGTGCTCTGTACCGCGGGCTCATGGGACTGGTTCTCCGCAATAGGCCGCGGGACTTTCACAAGGGGAATGAGATTACCAGTGAGTCTATGCGCGGCCAGAATATCGATGATCACCACATCTTTCCTGATGCATACCTGAGCGGAGAACAGCAGGGGCATCCGCAGGGATACGGTGACCACATCCTCAACCGAACGCTTATTGACAGTGAAACCAACAGAAGAATCGGAAAAAACCCACCGTCAGCGTACATACCTGCAATTGAAAACGCTCAAGGTCCCAGCACTGTCGATCTCTTTAGTTCTCATTTCTGTTCCATCGACAAGCTCAAGGCAGATGACTTCGAAGGATTCATTAGAGAGCGCGAGAGCAGATTGCGAAAAGCAATTCTGGAGGCGACGCGCTAGCTAGCTTCTCAGCTCACCGGTTTGACAGAGCGCCCTCCTATCGGCCCTTGTCGCGGCAATACTGCTCGGTCACGCGGTGTCCGGCTTACCAGACCGCGCGTTCCGCCACCCCTCCGCGCATTGACACAGGCGCCTCGCCTGCCGCATACTGAACTCCGTACACCACCATCCGCACAAGGAGCAGGACATGGCGCGTCTGGACGTACGGCTGGATGACGAGCGTCGGCGTCGGCTGGAGGAGCTCGTCGAGGAGAGAGGCGTGCCCATCTCCGCAGTGGTGCGATGCCTGATAGACGACGCTTACGAGGACATCGTTCGCGTTCGCCGGAAGCAGGCCATTGAGCGACTGATCGGGCTGAACGTGGAAGATCCGCCCGACCCGGACACCCTGTCACGCGAGCTGGAGGCCGCCCATGAGCCCGGCGGTCTTCATTGACGCCAACGTTCCCGTCTACGCCGCCGGCGGAGAACACCCTTACAAGGAGCCATGCTCTCGGGTCCTCCGCATGGCGGCCCTGGTGCCTCAGCCGTTCGTAACCGACTCCGAGGTTCTCCAGGAGTTGATGCACCGCTACCTGGCCTTGGGGCGCTGGACGCTGGGCCGAACAGTCCTTCACGCGTTCGCCGAGGTTATGGACGGCCGGATCGAACCCGTCCTTACGGAGGACGTTCTTTCCGCATCGCGGTTGGCCTACCGCCACCCTGACGTGAGCGCCCGGGACCTGGTGCACGCGGCGGTGATGCAGCGTCTCGGAGCCAGCCGCATCATCTCGGCCGACGCCGACTTCGATCGGTTGACGGGAATCGACAGGCTCGATCCCGCCCGCGTTGGGGAATGGGCGAGCTCCGTCCCGGGCGACGGCGGGAGTTAGCCTCCTTCGCCAGCAATCGCAAACATTCGTGGATGAGAAAGGAACTCTCATGGAGCCGCGCATCAGCATCATCACTCTGGGCGTGTCAGATTTGCCCCGCGCGGTGAAGTTCTACCGTGACGGGCTGGGCCTGCCTCTTCTTGACGAAAACACCGAATCCATCGCGTTCTTCAAGAACCGGGGCGCCTGGCTGTCGCTGTACCCGCGAGAATCGCTGGCAGCTGACGCCGGCATCGACACGCAGGGCAGCGGGTTCTCCGGCGTCACCCTCGCCCACAACGTCCGCTCCAGGGAAGAGGTGGACGCTCTGCTGGGCGTTGCGGTGAACGCGGGCGCCACGCTGGTCAAGCCGGCGCAAGACGCCTTCTGGGGCGGCTACTCCGGCTACTTTGCCGACTCGGATGGCTACCTCTGGGAGATTGCATGGAATCCTCACTTCTGGATCGAGTAGGCGGCGGTGAGGGCCGGCCCTCGCCCGCCGATAAGTGATGCACGGAGGCTTCGGTATGCTACGGTGGACAATGGCGTTGGCGGCAGTCCTGGCGCTGTCGCTCGTGATGGGCGCGTGCCAGGCGGAGCCTACACCGACTCCTACTCCTACGCCTGCGCCCACTCCATCGCCCACCGACACGCCACAGCCGGAGCCGACACCCACGAGTGAGGACGCGCCCGGCGACGCAGCCTCGCCCTTCGCCGACCCCGCAGACCTTGCGGCGCACCTGAGCGCGCGGAGTATGGAGATGTGGGAGGTCTACAACGCCTACGACCTGGAGGGGCTGAGGGCCTTCTACGAGGAAAGCTACTGGCAGGAGCAGGAGGCTGCGCTCCGATCGAACATGCAGCCATTCCAGGCCCGCGGCGCCACCTTTGAGGCGGAGGAGACGTCCCCGCCCACGGAGATTGCGCCCGGCAGGTGGGAGGTCAGGCACAGAGCGCGCTTCCCCGGCGGGTCGGTGAAGATGGTGTTCATCTATGAGCAGTTCGATGGGCGCTGGCTGTTCACCCACGCCGAGGTGGAGTAGCGCGGGGGGCGAGCCCGCGCTCCTGTTGCGCGCTGCGGCATCCTCGCCTATACTGAGGATGCCAAACACTGAACGCCAATCACGAAAGGCCGCGCCCCATGATGGTTGAGTTTGTCGGGTTCAGAGGCCGTGCGTGCCTGTTGCAGGCTCGCGGCCGCGTCAACGTGCTGAACGCTGATGCGTTCGAGGGCCAAGCCATGAGCGCAATGGCCGGCACCGACTGCGACGTAATCATAGACGTGTCCGGCATCAGCTACCTGAGCACGTCCGGCCTGTGGGTGTTTCTGCACGTGTGGCAGGAGTTGAAGCGCCGGAACCGCAGCCTCTACCTCTGCGCCCTCCAGCCGTACATCATGCGCGTGTTCGAAATCATCGGCTTCGACAAGCTCATGAACATCGTGGACGACGTAGACGCCGCCCTGGCCGCCGCTGAGCAGAGCGCGTAGGCGGCTGGCCTTGTGCCCGCCCTGGAGCAGAAAGGGCGACCGTCGCTGCGAGCGGCCTCCTTCCCTGTCACTTCGAGCGGAGCGACAGCGCAGTAGAGAAACCTCGGGCCATCGCCGTCGTACACGCGCCCTGCCCAAGGGCGGCGCGAGTCGATTGCCGGGCGGGGCGTGAAGGCAGGCGATAGCCTTAGATTCCTCGACTGCGCCTCACTGCGTTCGGCCCCGCTCGGAATGACAGTTCTGGTTGGCGGCCTCAGACCCGCTCGCCCTTGGACTGGCACAGCACGAACTGGGATACCCCCCCTACTCCCGCGAAAGCAGGAGTCCACCGGAACAAGTCCGGGGATCCCTCGCCACAGTGCAGCAAGCCGGAACCCGGCCCCGAGTGGATGCCCGCTTTCGCGGGCATGGGGTGGAGGTGGGCGCCTGTGGACGGCCCCGTCCATGCTTCGACACACTCAGCACGAACGGGCTGACACGCGGCAGGGCCGGGTGCAGTGCGCGCCCGGCCCTGCATCCCATCACTGCCTAAGCGTGGCGATACGATCGCGCCCGCTCACCCTCCGACAGGCTCAGAGCCTGTCCCTGCGAAAGCAGGCGGTGAATGAATCCAGGCTTAGCCCTCCGGCCAGCCTTCCGGGGTCTCGTTGGCTGCGAGCGCCGCCGAGATGGCTTCCGCCGCCTCGGTCGTGACCCAGGAGCTCCACGTGCCGGTGTTGTTGGTCAGCCACCAGAGAGCGGCGTCGTTGGCGTCGGCGTCCTGGTTCTCGTTCTGCCAGGCGGCCACTTCCTTGTAGATGCCGATGTTGAAGTCCCACTTGCGCAGCATGGCAACCACGTCCGGCGCATCGGTGGTCATGTCCGGATGCACGGCAATCAGGATTGTGGCGTCCTCGTAGGCGCACGCCTTGGTGGTGAACCAGCACTCGTCGGTGTAGGCGGGCTCCTCAAGCCGCACCAGGTCCAGAATCAGGGCCGGGTCGTTGGTGCCCCACTGGTAGCCGAGCCAGGGTTCCTGCTTCTCGTATGCGCCGTACAGGTCGGCGTTGGCGGCTGCGCCGTCGCCGGGGTTCACCACGTGCACGTGGTCGACCAGGCCGTATCCTTCAACCTGCTTGGCGTTGACTTCCTCGCAGGCCCAGCCGATGACGCAGGACACCAGGCGCGCCTTGCCGTCGCTCTCCGCGGTGGCGAACAGCGCCTTGAACTGGTCGTCCTTCAGGTCGTCCACGCTGTCCAGGTCCGGGTACTGCTCCTGGAGGTACGCCGGAATGACGAACGCCGACTGCCAGTCCTTGCCCAGGCTCTCGCCCACGGAGACCACCTCGCCATTGGCCTGAGCCTCCATCCAGGCCTCGTCCTGGTTGGGCAGCCATATCTCCATCGTCACGTGCGAGTCGCCGTTGCGAAGACCCTGGAACAGGGGCAGCGTTGCCCCGAAGACCACGTCCGTCGGGTAGCCGTAGCCCTTGTCCACGATGTACTGCGCAACGCGATTCTGCACCTGCGCGCTAGTCCAGTTCAGGTCGCTGAAGACTATCGTCTCCTTGGGGGCCGTGGATACCTGCGGCTCTGCGGTAACCTGCACTTCCACCTCCACTTCCACTTGGCGGGTAACTTCCACTTCCCTGGTTACCTCCACCTCTGTTTCGCAGGCCAAGGCCAGCGTAAGCAGCAGACTCGCCATCAACGCAAAGATCATGGATTTCGCTTTCATCGATTCTCTCCTCCGCTCAATCTCGAACTTGTCCTCGACAGGACACGCACCCGCCCATATTACCACTAACTCGCCTCAGTTGCCAGCGCGCCGCGTGACGCGGCCCTGTCGTATCCAATTACGGCGATTTGTGGTACAACTATAGGGCGAACAGCGAACCGGACTACGATGGGGGGTGTGAGAACATGAGCTCATCAAGCCGACTGCTGGAGGTCGAGGGCCTGTGGAAGGTCTTTGGCGACAGGCCGAACAGGGTGTTTGGGCCGGAGTACGCCTCCGCAAGCCGCGCGGAGATCCAGGAGGCTCTGGGCCTGGTGGTCGGCCTGCGGGACGTGTCCTTCCAGGTGGACACAGGCCAGATATTCGTCGTCATGGGTCTGTCCGGCAGCGGCAAGTCCACGCTGGTGCGCTGCCTCATCCGGCTGGTGGAGGCGACCAGCGGCGAGATACGCTTCGACGGCGAGGACATCTGCAAGTTCACGCCGCAAGAGCTGATGCAGTTTCGCCGCACCCGCATTGCGATGGTCTTCCAGCACTACGCCCTGCTGCCTCACCGCAACGTGCTGGACAATGTAGCGTACGGGCTGAAGATACGCGGCCTGGACAAGGCGGAGCGTTACAGGGCGGCCGAGGAGGCAATCGAGCTTGTCGGGCTGAAGGGCTGGGAGGGCTACTTCCCGCACGAAATGAGCGGCGGAATGCAGCAGCGCGTCGGGCTGGCAAGGGCGCTGGTGATGGACTCCGGCGTCATCCTCATGGACGAGCCGTTCAGCGGCCTGGATCCCCTCATTCGCAGGGAGATGCAGGACCAGCTCATCACGCTCCAGAACAACCTGCACAAGACTATCGTGTTCATCACGCACGACCTGAACGAGGCGCTGAAGCTGGGCGACCGCATTGCCATCATGCGAGACGGCGAGATCATCCAGGAGGGTTCGCCGGAGGAGATCGTGATGCTTCCCAGCGACGACTACGTGATCGAGTTCGTGCGTGACGTGTCCAGGGCCAAGATAATCCGCACCAAGGCCATAATGCGGGAGCCGGACGTGGTGGTGTACGAGAGGCAGAACCCCCGCGTTGCGCTGCACGCCATGCTGAACCACGGCATCGACTCGGTGTTCCTGATTGCGCGCAACTTCACGCTGCGCGGCATCCTCACGCGCCAGATAGCCAGCAGCCTGGTCTCGCAGCACGCGGAGTCGATGGTGGGCGCGGAGGTCATCGAGCCGGTAACCGCGCACCCCGAAGACCTGATAGAGGACATTGTGTCAAAGTCCGCCCAAACGGAGTTTCCGATTGCGGTGGTGGGAGAGAACGGCAGTCTGCTGGGGGAGGTTCCCCGCGGCGTTCTGCTGGCAAGCATTTCCGAAAACGCTTAGGAGTTCCGTCATGGCAAATGAGCAAGTGGAGCGAGCCGGCAGCAGCGAAACACAGGCGCAAAAGCCGGAGCGGGCGCCGAACCCGCTCACACGCCCCTGGGTGCTTGGACTGGCGCTTGTGGCAGTCGTGTTCCTGGTCAGCGTTCTGGCCTGGGGGCCCGGAATGGATTTCCCAACCACCGTTTCCACCGACGACTCCAGCGGGGTCACCCTGGAGCGCACAGTCCGGGACGTCACCGCAAACACCATAGACGACGTGGTCGACAGCATTACCACGGGCGGCGCGTGGCTGTTCGACGGGCTGAGCAACGTGGTGTCCTATGCGCTGGTCAGGATCGAGCGAGTGTTGAAGTGGACGCCGTGGCCGGCGGTGGTCGTGGGCCTGGCGCTGCTTTCCTACGCCGTTGGCCGATGGGCGCTGACAGCCTTCACGACTCTCGCCCTGCTCTACGTTGGGTTCATGGATCTGTGGGCGAACATGATGGACACGGTCGCGCTCATGGCCGTGGCGGTGGTAATCGCGGTGTCGATTGGGCTGCCGCTAGGCATACTGGCCGCCCGCAGCCGTATGGCGGACTACGTGATGCGCCCCATCCTGGACGGAATGCAGACCATGCCGAGCTTCGTCTACCTGCTGCCGGGCATCCTGTTCTTCGGGCTTGGCAAGCCTGCGGGAATCTTCGCCACCATCATCTACGCCGTGCCGCCGGTGATTCGCCTGACCAACCTGGGCATTCGCCAGGTGTCCGCGGCAACCGTGGAGGCGTCCCGTTCGTTCGGAGCCTCGCCGTGGCAGCTTCTGACCACCGTGCAGATACCGATGGCGCTGCCCACCATCATGGCCGGCATCAACCAGACGACGATGATGGCGCTGGCAATGGTGACGATTGCCAGCATGGTCGCCGCCGGCGGCCTTGGCGATGACGTGCTGCGAGCGTTGCAGAAGAACCAGCCGGGCAACGGGGCAATCGCGGGGCTTGCCATCGTGTTCCTGGCGATCATCATGGACAGGCTGACGCAGTCGGTGGCCGCCCGCCGCCAGGACGCGATAAGCGCGGGGTAGAGGCGCGCCCTTCGACAGGCTCAGGGTGAACGGATACAGTAGCCCGTTAGCGCTGAGCGAGGCGGAGGGTGAGCGGCGCGCGGGATTCCAGTCCGGCCTTTCTTGTTGTCCGCCACGGTCACGGCGCGGTAGAATGGAGCAGTTGAACGCCCTTGGAAGGGAGCCCCAATGACGCACGCAAAGACACCGGCCCGCCGGCGCAGACCCAAGGAAGAGACGGCCCGTCTCGGGGATGAGATATACCTACGGGATGTCAAGGCGCAGGTGGAAACCGGACACGACGGAAAGTACGTTGCCATTGACGTGGACAGCGGGCGCTGGGCCGTCGCCGAAAGTGAGCTTGCCGCATCGGACAGCCTGCGGGCTGAGTGTCCGGACGCTATCAATGTCTGGCTGCTTCGCGTGGGTTACAGGGCGGTAGCCAGCATCGGAGGCGGCGCTCTGCGGAGGGCCGAG
Source organism: Dehalococcoidia bacterium (assembly GCA_963555975.3). Lineage (GTDB taxonomy): Bacteria > Chloroflexota > Dehalococcoidia > Lucifugimonadales > UBA2985 > JAPPHY01. The sequence continues at coordinate 1,973,480 of OY821663.2, read as the reverse complement.
TGATACGGGGGAGTGTGAACGCAGCGCATGAGGCTGTAGTAGCCCTTCCGCTACGAGGTCCGGAAGGACAAGCCCTGGACGTTAACGCAGTGGTGGACACCGGCTTCACCCGCTTCCTCACCCTGCCGTCGGCGATTGTGACAGAGCTGGGATTAGGCTTCAGAGGTGTCAACCAAGTGATCCTGGCAGACGGCAGCGAAACAACACTCGAGGTCTATGGTGTAACGGTTCTGTGGGATGGCCAGCCAAGAGAGGTAGTTGCCTATGCCTCAAATACTACACCTCTGATTGGCATGTCTTTGTTGCACAGGCACAACCTCAACATCGACGTTGAGGATGGCGGGCACGTTCTCATACAGGCGAAGGCGTAGCGAGTTCCAAGGGACGTCCCTACGCGGCGCGGCTGCCACCTCTGGACATGCGCCACAGTCCCGGCCTCCCGTTCGCCGTGCGGCCGCAACGCCGCTTCCTTGCCCGCCGCGTGGCGTCCTGCTATACTCTCGCCGACTCACAAGCGAAGGGCTGCATCAGGCTATGGTCAACGGCGCAACATACGAGACGGTCATCGGGCTGGAGGTGCACGCGCAGCTCCTCACCCGCAGCAAGATGTTCTGCGCCTGCCCCGCCGAGTACGTGCAGGGCGAGCCCAACACAGTAGTCTGTCCCGTCTGCCTGGCGCTGCCCGGCGTGCTGCCCGTCATCAATCGCCGCGCCGTGGAGTGCGTCATTATGACCGGCCTCGCGCTCAACGCCAACATCGCGCAGGCGACCCAGTTCCATCGCAAGAACTACCCCTACCCCGACCTGATGAAGGGCTACCAGATCTCCCAGTACGACGAACCCATCGCATCCGGCGGCTGGCTCGCCATAGACGTGGACGGCGAGCGCAAGCGCATCGGCATTGCGCGGGTGCACCTGGAGGAGGATGTCGCCAAGCTCCAGCACCGCCAGGAACCCGGCGGCGACGGCTACAGCCTGGTTGACGTGAACCGCTCCGGCGTTCCGCTAATGGAGACGGTGAGCGAGCCGGACATCCGCTCGCCGGAGGAGGCGCGGCAGTACCTGATGAACCTGCGCTCCATCCTCCAGTACCTCGGCGTCTCCACAGGCAACATGGAGGACGGCAGCTTCCGGTGCGACGCCAACGTGAGCATTCGCCCCGCGGGCAGCGACGAACTGTTCACTCGCACGGAGATCAAGAACATGAACAGCCTGCGCGCCGTCTACCGCGCCCTGGAGTACGAGGTGGAGCGACAGACGCAGGTGGTGGAGGATGGCGGCCGCGTGGTGCAGGAGACGCGCGGCTGGGTTGAGGAGCGCGGCGTGACGATGCCTCAGCGCACCAAGGAGTTCGCCCACGACTACCGCTACTTCCCGGAGCCGGATCTTCCGCCTCTGTCGGTCAGCCGGGAGTGGGTTGAGGAGGTCATGGCGCGCCTGCCGGAGCTTCCCGGCGCTCGCCGCGACCGGTTCGTGAGCGAGTTCGGCCTTTCGGCGTACGACGCGGGCCTGCTGACGGCCTCGAAGCCCACGGCGGACTACTTCGAGGAGAGCCTGCAAGCCGGACAGTCGAGCGCCGCGGCGCTGCCCGCCAAGGCCAAGGCAATCGCCAACTGGATGATGGGCGACATGGCCGGGCTGCTCAACGCCTCCGGCGTCCGGCTGGAGGATGCCAGGGTCACGCCCAAGGGACTGCGCGACTTCACCGACCTCATCGACTCCGGCGTCATAAGCGGGCCGGCGGCCAAGGCGGTGTTCGAGGAGATGTTCGCGTCCGGCCGCGCCGCGCGAGCCATCGCAGAGGAGCGGGGGCTGACGCAGATGAACGACGACTCCCAGCTCAGCGACGCCGTGGAGCTGGTGGTGCAGGGCAACGAGCAAGCCGTGCAGGACTACCTGGGCGGCAAGGAGACCGCCATCAAGTTCCTGCTGGGCCAGGTGATGAAGGAGACGCGGGGCCGGGCCAACCCCGCCTCCGCAACAAGACTCCTGGAGGAGAAACTAAAGGCCGGAGCCAAGAGCTAGTGGACGCATTCTTTCAGGTCGCAACAATACTGGTTTCCATCCTGCTGGTGGGCATCATCCTGATCCAGGTCAGGGGGCAGGGTTCGGGATTCTTTGGCACGGCGGAGGCGTCTTTCCGCACGCGCCGGGGCATTGAGAAGACGCTGTTCCAGCTCACCATCGCGCTTGGTGTCGTATTCACGCTGCTCGCCATCTTCAGCGCAGTGCGGCCGCCGTTCCTGTTCTGAACGCCGCCGCTCGTGTCCGAGGCCGTAGCTTGATCACGCTCCTCACCGACTTCGGGACGCGCGACACCTACGTCGCGGAGATGAAGGCGGCGATTCTGGCGCTGGCCCCGCAGGCCGCCATCGTAGACGTCACGCACGAGGTCGCGCCGCAGGCCGTGGCGGAGGGCGCGTTCGCGCTTGGCCGCGCGTTTCGGGTGTTCGCCCCGGACGCGGTGCACGTAGCTGTGGTGGATCCGGGCGTGGGCACCGACCGCAACGCCTTGCTGCTGGTGACGCCGGACGGCCGCTTCCTGGCGCCGGACAACGGCCTGCTCACCTACGCGGTCAGGGAAGCGCCGGAGTACGAGGAGGCCATCGCCGGCGCAGGCTTCCTGCACAGCGTGGCAATGCCCGTGCCCGCAGGGTGCGCGGCCTACCGCCTTTCGAATGATGCGCTGTGGCGCAAGCCTGTGAGCCACACGTTCCACGGGCGAGACGTGTTCGCGCCCGTAGCGGCTCACCTGTCGCTCGGCGTTGCGCCGCATGAGGTGGGCGAACCGCTGTCGTCCATGACCGTGCTTGCCGTTCCGCACCCGCGCCGGCACGGGGGCGAGCTTGCGGGGCACGTTGTCCATGTGGACAGGTTCGGCAACCTGGTCACGACTATCGAGGGCGAGGCGGTTGCCGGGCGAGACGTGGAGGTGTCGGTTGCGGGCCGCCGCATCCGCGGCATCAGCCTCTCCTACGAGGAAGGCGGTGAGCTGCTGGCGATTGTCGGCAGCGGCGGCTGCCTGGAGATAGCGGCGCGTGGGGGAAGCGCGGCGCAGTCGCTGGGCGTGGGCGTGGGGGAGCCGGTGGTGGTGGCGGCGGGGTGGTAGAGGGCTAGCGCGAGGGGCAGCGCAGGGACTGCCTACAATGCCGCTGTGCTCCGTAGCTTAAGGGCGTCTCATTTCAGCGCGAATCGGTGGGCGATGGCTGACCGCTACCGTGGCCTTGGGTGGGTGTGGTCTCCGCCAGCGGCGTAGACTGAAACGTTGCCGTCAATGAAGACCGCCGAGCTCTTGGGCGGCCTCCGGATCACGTGACAGGGTGTCCGGGTCGGGCGAGTATTCCACGCTCAGCCCTTTCAGTGGCTCAACCGCCTGCTTTCGGCGAACTAGAACAAGGTCCTGATGGGCGTAGTCTATCAGGCGTCGCACCACCTCGGAGATGGGCGCGCCTCTCTCCTCGACAAACTCCTCCAGCCAACGATGCCGCTCAGCATCGAGCCGCACGTCCAGACGCGCCATATCCCGCTCCTTATGCGGATGTTGGGGCATGAAGGTCGGTATGCGGCAAGCGGGGGCTTTCCGTCAATGCCACGCGTACGGCCGCTTGGCAAGCCGCAGCTATGGGGACTCCAGGCCCCGCAGCTCTGGAAAGTATGTGGAATAGACCCCGCGATCCCGCGTAAGGAATGAATCGGATGTCGCGACTGCGTGTGCCCCTATCAGGAAGTCGGTCATGATCCTCTCCCGCGGGCCTCCGGCCAATCGGTACTGCTTCCACCGGAGACCTGCCTCGTAGGCGATTGACGAGTCGATTGGAGACAGCGCCACGCCCATTTCACGGAGCGCGGCATCCAACGAGGCTCGAATTGGGAAAGCCGGAACCAGCTCCGCGTACACCAGATCGCAGACGATTACCGCACCTCGGTTATAGGCGCGCCTCAGCCATTCACGGGACCGGGAGTGAAATGGCGAGTTCGTCCTGAATAGGTCCAGGAGGACACTCGTATCGACGGCCGTTACCACCTTCCCCGCACTTCCTCCAAGTATTCGTCTATGTCGAAGTCCGCGCTGTCCAGGATGCCTGCGACCCTGTCCACGGGATGAAGCTCTGCCGCCCGCTTGCGAATCAGCAGCCCGCCGTCTGTCGGAGTGATTTCTACCTCTACGTCACGGTTCATCCCGAAGCGATCTCTCAGGTACTTCGGGATGGTAATCTGGCCTCTCTCGGAGATTCTCATGATCGCCCTCGTATGGATTGCGGATGTGTGCAATCATACCACCTCCTGCGGAAGGCAGGTAGTGGATGACCAGGCAGCATCCGTGCTCTCTCCAGTAATCGAACAGCCCCGCCCGTGCTTCGACATGCTTAGCGCGATCGGGTACCCTGTGTCCGTTCGCCCTGAGCTTGCCACTGCGAAAGCAGGGTGTGAGCGGACGCGGAAGCTTGGCTACTCGGCCGCCTCAGCCCGACTCGCCAGCGCAACGGCCGTGCCGTACACCAGTATCTCCGACGCGCCGCCCATTATGGCCGACGTCATGAACCGCACGCCAACGATCGCGTCCGCGCCCAGCTCCTCCGCCTGCTGCGTCATGCGGCTCACCGCCATCTGCCGAGACTCGGAGAGCAGCCGCGTGTACTCCGCAATCTCGCCGCCCACCACGCCTCGCAGCCCGGCCATGATGTCCTTGCCCAGGTGCCGGGCGCGGACTGTGTTCCCCCTCACCAGCCCCAGCACCCGCTCGATGCTCTCGCCCTCGATCTCATCGGTTGTCACCAGTATCATCAGTCAACCTCCTCGAACGACTCGCTCCTGCTCGCGCGAATCCTGTCCACGGCAACGTACAGCAGCAGTATCGCAAATCCCACGACGACGGCGGTTACGGCGATGCTGACGGCAAGCGGCACCTCCTCCGACTCGAACATAGCCTTGAGCATGGAGTATGCGCCGTAGCCCACCAGCGTCAGAACGCCCCCGATGATGAGCGCGGCCGCCGCCCTCTGCACCATCGAACTCATGCAAGCCTCCTAAAGCCCCAGCTTGCCGGGGTTCATCACGCCGTGCGGGTCAAGCGCGCGCTTCAGCGCGCGGAGCGTGTGCATCGACTCGCCAAGCTCGCGGCCCATCAGGTGCGACAGCCGAGTGCCTACGCCGTGCACGTACTCCATCGACCCGCCCATGTCGTGCGCCAGAGCCAGTATCTCGTCGACCGCCTCGTTGAGCAGGCTGGGCGCGCCGTTCTCCTCCGCGCCGACATCCACAACCGCAACGGAGAACAGCTCCGGCTGAGTCCACAGCGCGTACTCGCGGATGAGCAGGCCGGCGCGGTCGGCTATCTCCCGGCAGCGGCGGCGGTACTCCGGCACGCGCGAGGCGGGGATTGCTACGTGCGGGTAGGCGCTGGTGCGAGGCCAGCCGCGGCTTGCGGGGCGCTCCTGCATGGGGGCGTCCACGAACCGCTCCTTGTAGCGGTACGCCGAGTCGTGGCGAGTGACCCAGTAGTCGCGCGCCGGCTCCGGGCCAAGGTCGCTGCCGCGGCAGGCGGCGCATATCCGGGCGGCGCGGGCGGACTGCGCCCCCACCTCCTCCGCGTACCCCTCGAACACCAGGTAGAGCCAGGTCTTGTAGGGCGGTTGATTCCCCTGCGCGCCGTCCCGCGATGCGTCCGGCTCCTCGGTCAAGTCGATGAGGGCGGGGCGCAGGCCAATCGAGAACATCTCCAGCATGGCTTCGTAGCCGGCCACGAACGACGGGAAGTCGTAGGCGCGGAACTCGCGCGCCTCCGGCTCGCGGAACACGCGGACTGTGGCCTCCGTGATGACGCCGAACACGCCCTCCGCGCCGATGAACAGCGGGTGCAGCGACGGCCCCGCCGAGGTCTTGGGCACGGCGCGGGTGCGTATGACGTCGCCGGTAGGCAGCACGACCTCCAGGCCAAGAACCTGCTCGCCCATCGAGCCGTACTTGGCGGCGCGGTATCCGACTCCGTTGGTGGAGATTGCGCCGCCGATGGTGGCAATTGGCACGGAGTAGGGATCGTGGCCCAGCATGAGGCCGTCACGGGCCAGCGTATCATTCAGGTCGCCGAGCACTACGCCCGCCTGCGCGGTCGCCGTGCGGCTCGCCGCGTCCACGCTCAGCACGCGGTTCATGCGGCGCATGTCCACGGCAACGCCGCCCCGCAGCGGCGTGATTGCGCCGGCCACGCCAGTCCCGCCGCCGAACGGCACAACGGCAAAACTCTCGCGGTTTGCCAGCCTCAGTATCTCCGCAACCTGCGCGGTGGAGCCGGGGCGCACCACTGCGAACACTCGCGGCGCGTTCGGGTCGGGCGGGCCGCCGCGCCAGCGGCCGAGCGCGTCCGCGGAGTAGTAGGCGAGAGAGCGGTCGTCAGTGAGGACGTGCTCCGGCCCAACGATGCCGCCGATGGCTTCTACCGCCGATTCAAGGGCGGGCGCGGTGGCTTGGGGTGTAACGTTCATGGCGAGCCGTACGCTCTGGCGCGCCCTACCGCCCGCTCTTGAATCGCCACTTGGCGCCGTCCGGCGTATCTTCCAGCGTCACGCCCAGCTCATCCAGGCGGGCGCGTATGGAGTCGCCCAGCGAGTAGTTGCGCTCTGCGCGGAGCCGGTCGCGCGTCTCCACCAGCAGGTCGATGAAGGGTTGGGCGTCGCTGCGGCCATCGCCCGCCGGTTCCGCCAGCGTCATGCCCAGCACGTCCGCCAGCTCTCGCAGAGCGTCCTGCGCCGCGCTCACGGAGCGGCCTGCCTCTCTGCCGCGGTTGATCTCGCGCGCCAGGTCGAACAGGGCGGCGACGGCCTGAGGCGTGTTGAGGTCGTCGTCCATCGCGGCGGTGAAGCGGGCTCGGAACGTGTCTGCGTCAACGCTCTCGCCCGCGCCATCCTCGCGGCCGGGTCGCAGGGCGTTGCGAAGGCGCTCCAGCGCGCGGTCGGCGGCGGCCACGCCCTCCTCGGAGAAGGTGAGCGGGCTGCGGTAGTGAGACGAGAAGAAGTACAGGCGGAGCGTGTCTGGGCTGTGGCGGGCGAGGGCGTCGCGGCAGCTTATGAAGTTGCCCACGTGCCGCGACATCTTCTCGGCGTCGTCCTCCGTGAGGCGCAACAGGCCGTTGTGAACCCAGAAGCTCACGAACGGCGACAGGCCGGTGTACGTCTCCGACTGGGCTATCTCGTTCTCGTGGTGCGGGAAGATGACATCCTGGCCGCCGCCGTGAATGTCTATCTGCTCGCCCAGCAGGCTGAGCGACATGGCGGTGCACTCGATGTGCCAGCCGGGGCGGCCGTGCCCCCATGGCGTAGGCCACGATGGTTCGCCCTCGCGGGACGCCTTCCAAAGGGCAAAGTCCATGGGGTCTTCCTTGCGCGGGTCTATCTCAATGCGGGAGCCTGCGCGCATCTCCTCCATCGGGCGCCGGGAGAGGCGGCCGTAGCTCTTGAAGCCGCGCACGCGGAAGTAGACGTCGCCCTCGATTTCGTAGGCGTGGCCCCGTTCGATGAGGTCGCTGATGATCTCGGTCATGCGGCCGATGTACTCCGTGGCGCGCGGGTAGTGGTGCGCGGGCTTCACGCCCAGCGCGTCCATCTCCTCCAGGAAGCGGGCGATGTAGTGCTCGGCAAGCTCGCCGATGGTGGCGCTTCCCTCCTGCGCCACCTGGATGATGCGGTCCTCAATGTCGGTGAAGTTCTGCACGTGGCGCACCGCGTGGCCGCTGTACTCCAGGTAGCGGCGCAGCACGTCGAAGAACAGGTAGGATAGAGCGTGGCCCACGTGGCAGGGGCCGTACAGGTTGGGGCCGCAGACGTACATGGTGACCTCCCCCGTGCGAGGCGTAAAGTCCCGTTTCTCGCCGGAGAGCGTGTCGTATAGCTTCATGCGCTGTCCTCGATTGTTGCGACGGCCAGGGCTGCGATGCCCTCGCCGCGCCCTGGGAATCCCATGCCGTCCGTGGTGGTGCTCTTCACGTTCACCTGCTCGATGGCGATGCCCAGGCAGCCTGCGATGGTCTCGCGCATGGCTGCGGCGTATGGGGCCAGCCTTGGGCGTTCGGCGACTATTGTAGCATCGAGGTTCACCACACGCCACCCTTGCCGCGCCAGCAGCCGCGCGGCGTGTTCGAGGAAGATGACGCTGGCCGCGCCGCGATACTGCGGGTCGCTAGACGGGAAGTGCGAGCCGATGTCTCCGAGGGCGGCCGCGCCCAGCATTGCGTCCACGATGGCGTGAATCAGGGTGTCGCCGTCGCTGTGGCCCGCCAGCCCGGCCTCGTATTCGATGCGCACTCCGCCGAGCCACAGAGGCAGGCCGGGCTCCAGCCGGTGAGCGTCCAGCCCAAAGCCGGTTCGGATGGTCAAGCGCGGCCTCGCGGCGCGGGATGCGCGGGCTGGGCCGCGGCGGCGCGGCCGGACAGTATGGCCTCAGCCAGCAGCAGGTCAACCTGCGTTGTCACCTTCAGGTTCTCCGGCGAGCCGGGGAACACGCTAACCGTGTGTCCCAACCGCTCTACCAGCGATGCGTCATCGGTGACGGAGTTCAGATCGAGGCCGTAGGCTTGGCGGAGCAGGTCTGCGCGGAATACCTGCGGCGTCTGCACGGCCCGCAGTTGCTCCCTTGGCGGCGTCTCCACGACGCGGCCGCCGCCGTCCAGCCGCTTCACGGTGTCGCTGAGCGGGACGCCGGGTATCGCCGCGCCGGTCTCCCGCGCACAGGCGAGTCCGGCCTCAACGAGATCCGGAGTCACGCATGGCCGCGCGCCATCGTGTACCATGATCCAGTCGCAGTCGTGGAGCCTGTCCAGTCCCGCCTTCACGGAGTCCTGCCTGCGTTCGCCTCCCAGGCACACGTGCTGCACCTTGCGCCAGCCCTCTCGCGCGGCCAGATCGCGGCCAAGCTCCAGGTTGTGTTCGCCCATAACGAGGACAACCTCGGCAGCCTGCGGGCAAGCCTCGAACGCAGCGACGGTGTGCGCGAGCAGGGGCCTGCCCAGCAATGGCAGGAACATCTTGTCGACCGGCAGGCCGTCTGCGCCGGCCATGCGCCGGCCGCTGCCTGCGGCGACGATGACCACGCCCGCGCGGGCATCGTCACAGCCCGCGGGATACGCGGCGCGATCCTGGGCCACGGCTAGCCCGCCTGCGGCTGCGCGAAGATTATGCGCCCGGCGGGAGTCTGGAGGACGCGCGTTATCGACACGTTCTGGTGGGAGTTGATGTGCCTCCTGCCGCCTTCCACCACAACCATCGTGCCGTCGTCCAGGAAGCCCACGCCCTGGCCCGACTCCTTGCCCTCCTGGATGATGCGAACCATCATCTCCTCGCCGGGCAGCGCCACTGGCTTGAGGGCGTTGGTCAGCTCGTTGACGTTGAGGACGCGGACGCCTTGCAGCTCTGCGACCCGGTTGAGGTTGAAGTCGGTGGTCATAATCTGCGCGTTGAGGTTCTTGGCAAGCCTGACCAGCTTGTCGTCCACCTCCGAGCCATCGTGAAAGTCCACGTCCATGATCTGGATGGGGACTTCCGCCTCCTTTCGCAGCTTGTTGAGCATCTCCAGGCCGCGGCGGCCGCGGGTGCGCTTCAGCGAGTCGCTGGAGTCGGCCACGTGCCTAAGCTCGTCCAGGATGAACCGGGGGATGACCATAGTGCCCTGCACGAAGCCGGTCTTGGTGATGTCGGCGACCCTGCCGTCGATGATGGCGCTGGTGTCCATGAGGATGCGGGCGCTTGGGACGCTCCGGCCCGCGGCCTCGCTCCGGCGCGTGCGCTCCGGCAGCAGTTGAAATACCTCGCGCTCACGCGAGACGCCCACGGCCAGGCCCGCGGCTCCGAGCACGGCCGTCAGCGCGATGGGCACGGCCACGCCGGGCCAGTCGGGGAGCCGCGAGAGCGCCACCGAGAGCAGCGCAGCGATGGTGAGGCCCACCATCAGGCCGGCCGTGCCGGACGCGAGCGTGGTTATCGGTACGTTGGAGAACGCCCTGCCGATTGGGACGAACGGCAGCAGCAGAACGGGGACGAGATATGGAGAGATGACTAGTCCGATGAGCGCCCCCGTGGCCGCGCCTGCTACGCTCGACATTGCCGCCCACTCGCTGTTCGCCATGTCGGCCGCGAGCGTTCCCAGCCACCACCCGCCCAGCCCGGCGAGAGGCGTTCCCGCCAAGCGATACCACCAGTGATTTACCATGTGCTCATCTCCTTCCTCCTTGCTCTGTCAGAATGACCGCGCTATGGCGTGTGCGAGTGCGCGGCGTGCGCTCGGCGCAGGCGTCGAACGCGCTCAGGCACACATTATACCACGCCCCGCCAGCACGAACGCGCTATGGGCGATTGGCGTGTGCGGCACGCCCGCGTGCTTGACCGCGCGATGCCGCCAGGGTACGCCCGTGTGCTTGACCGTGCGAATGGGCTAACCTATGATGGAGTCACGGGGTGTAGCGCAGCGGCAGCGCGCCTGGTTTGGGACCAGGAGGTCGGCGGTTCAAATCCGCCCACCCCGACTTGGGGGGGGGGGGTGAGCGAGTCTTATCGCCATCGGCACTAGACATCTCGGGCCTCTTGGGCCAAAACCTATCGCCTTGCAAACGCTTTGCTTGGGCTGTATCATTCCAGCCATTGACTGCAATCCCCGTCGATTGCGTGCGGCTTGCAGAGCCTCAGTCGAGGCTAGGACGTTGACATGGATCAGATTACGCTCAAGAATTTCCGGTGTTTTCGGGGCGAGCATACGGCGCGCTTGGCGCCGCTAACCCTGCTCGTGGGGGAGAACAGCACCGGAAAGACATCCTTCATGGCAATGATTCGTGCTCTTGTAGATGCCTCGGCCTATAGAGTCCCTGACTTTAAGGAAGCCCCCTACGATTTGGGGAGCTTTGACGAGATAATCTACAACGGAAGTGGCAAGAATGGCCAGCCTGAAACTTTCGAAGCAGGATTCGAGTCCAAGAACTGGATTGAGGAAGCGGATTTTGTGGATAAGGAAGAGTTGCCCTCGCTTCGATTTGACGTTACTTTTGAGCGAAGAGGGACAGCGCCGTTTCCGGCCATCGTTCGCTACACGGTTGGGATTGTGTGGGTCGAGCAGCACATGCCGACGGCCCCACCCTACAAGGTAATCTTTGGCACGGACGGGGGCGCTTGGGAGAGACAAGCCCCTGAGAATTTTGAACGGCTTACAATGCAAGAGGAAGGATTTCCGCCCCCTTTCTTCCTAATAGGGATGTCAGTCTTCGAGAGTAGTCGTGGTGAAGATGGCGGATTCAAGCCACTTTCAGGAAGCGAAGCCCTTGGTTCTGAGGAAAGGAAACTCTTGGAGGCTTTGTCACGAATTGGCTTCGAACGATTTGCTTTCGATTCGCGACCGTTCGCTAGTGCACCGGTGCGCTCCAAGCCTAGGCGTACCTATGACCCTTCGCGTCCCACGCCCGATCCGGAAGGGGACAATGTCCCAATGTACCTTGCTAACCTATTCTTTCAGGACAGAGAAGGCTGGAAGGCCCTAGTGAAGGGACTTGAAGATTTCGGCAAAGCGGCAGGTCTATTTGACGAAATATCAATAAGGGCCCTTGGCAGAGGCAGCGACCCATTTCAGATACAGATCAGAAAAGCAGGGAAGCGGCTCAAAGGAAGCTCACGTAACTTGAGTGACATGGGATACGGCGTGAGTCAGGTTCTACCCATAGTCACAGAACTGTTGCGTTCGGATGCACCGCCGATGTTCTTGTTTCAACAGCCGGAAGTTCACCTTCATCCAACAGCCCAGGCTGCGCTTGGCAGCTTGTTCTGCCAAGTTGCTGAGCCAAGGCGTCAGTTGATTGTTGAAACACATAGCGACCACCTGCTCGATCGTGTGCGCATGGATGTCAGGGATGGCGTTGGAGGTCTGAAGCCGAGTGATGTGTCTATCCTGTTCTTCGAGCGCGTTGACTTTGACGTTCGTATACATTCATTGGGAATCGACGAAGAAGGCAACATTGTGGGCGCGCCCGACAGCTACCGCGCGTTCTTCATGAGAGAGACACAGCGTTCATTGGGATTGTGAGCTTTGTGCGCCATTATTGACTCCAATGTAGCGAATGAAGTTTTCGGCTCTAATCGACCGGAAGCCGGGGAGAAGTTCCTGCAATGGCTCAATACTGGGAAGGGACGCCTGGTAGTTGGCGGTCAGCTACGCAATGAGCTCTACCAGTATGATTGGTTCAGGAAGTGGGCAAAGGAGGCCGCGTTAGCCGGAAGGGTAAAGGTTGTCAATGAAGAGAAGGTGAGAGCAACGACTATCCTCATAGCGAGCACTGGCAAGTGCAGGTCAAATGATCCCCATATAATTGCTCTGGCGCAGATCAGCAGAGCACGGCTTCTCTACTCGAATGACATCGCATTGGGTAGAGACTTCAAGAATAAGGAGCTGGTTGACGGCCCTCGGGGTACCGTATACACCACCAACGGAAGCCCACTGTTCACAAGAGCACGAAGGCAGTCTCTCAACAAGCCGGACTTGTGTCAAAGCACGTCAATCCCAGGCGGGGCGAGCTAGAAGCACAGCAGACGCCACTCACGATTTATTCTCAACTCCCAGTGTCCTTTCGATAATGTGCAAAGGCGTTAGGGTAGACACGATGGTAGAAGCGTTAGGCGAATGCCTGCTTGAAGTGCTGGAGCAGGCGCCTCCAGACATGGTCGTCGCCAAGCGCTGAATGCGATCTTGGTGTTATTGGTATGCGCAATGGCACGCGGCGCCCGCAGCCTGCACGCCATCGCCCAATGGGGCAGGACACAGGATTCGGCGATGCTGAAGGCATTGTGGGTTCACCAGAGAGAAGACCCCATCGGTGTCCACGCCCCACAAGGTGTTCAAGAGCCTGGACGCGAACGAGTTTGGGCGGGCGCTCGAAACATATCCCATGCCTGCAGGGATGACTCCCGGAACCCCAGCTCTCCAGCCTACGCGTTGGCGCTATCCCCACCACAATACCGAAGAAATCCTCGCCCGCGTAGAGCCGCCTCCATCATGGCGTTACTCGCACACGGGGGGGGGAGCGGAAGATGGGATTCGAACCCTCTCCTCTCTCTCTACTGCCAGAGGCGCACGACAGCTATCATGGCGGATAGTATTGCGACATTGGTCGTCACTATCGCTGCATACATGCGCATTTCTAGCGCCTTGAGGTCTTCTTTGGTGACTAGGTGTCTCAGCTCCGTGCGGAACTCTGTCTCCAAGATGGTGAGTCTCTCTTCCACGCTCACCACCCCCAAATCGAATCTGCGTTGCTCTTGCGCTGCCTCGCCTTCTTTGCAGTGACTGCTTTCTGGACAGCCTCAAACGCCGACTGCGGGATGACTTTCACGGGAGGCCCCTTAGCCTGACGTGCGGGCGCCAAAATGTCAGAATAGACCTTTCTGAACTCCCCGTCCGTCCTTGCCCCCTTTCGGGTATTGCACGTCCTGCAAAGCAGTTGAAGGTTAGCTAGCTTGTCGCTTCCACCTCTGGAGTGAGGACTCTTGTGGTCGATGTCAAACTCGTGAATGAGGCGCTTGATGCCACAGTACATGCACTTGCCCTTCTGCTCAGTGAACAGCGCCTGCTTTTCGCGATCTCCGATCTTCTTGCGGGTCCTTCCCTCATCGAATCCAAAATTGAACATGATTCCCTCCTGTATGGGGAGATTGGAGCGGAAGATGGGATTCGAACCCACGACCCTCTCCTTGGCAAGGAGATGCTCTACCACTGAGCCACTTCCGCTCGCTGCGGACGCCGACTGCGCCAACGGCTGACGCTGTGCCGAGGGCCAGAGTCGAACTGGCGACACCGGCATTTTCAGTGCCGTGCTCTACCACCTGAGCTACCTCGGCGTAGGGTGTCATCCTACGCCTGCGGCCGTGCGCGTGTCAAGGCGCGGGCCTCTCCCGTTCGTGCTGAGCCTATCGAACCATGAGCGGGGAGACCGCCACCGTCGGCCATCCGCCCGCCCTTCCACTTGCTCAGGGGACTCTTGGGCAGGCTCAGAGCGAACGGGCCGCCAGCAGCTCGTTGCGCGCCTCTATGTACGCCGGGTGGATCTGCCGGCCATCCCGCAGCGCGGCCACAAGCTCCTCGTGGATGAAGGCCAGCGCGGCCGCGCCCAGGTCATGCTCCGCGAGCCGCGCGATGCGGTCGCGGTACGGGTATCGCTCCGCCTTTGCCGGGTCTAGCTTGTCGGCCAGGAACGCGATGGCCGCGATAGGCCCCAGGCCGCGGTTAAACGTGGTGTGCCACCAGACCGCCTCGCGTATCTCCGGGTCGTGGATTCCGCACTCGCGGCGCAGTATCTCCGAGCCAACCGGCCCGTGCAGCAGCACCGGCGTGGCCCGCTCCACCGGATGCACCGCAATGCCGTACGCGGCGGCGCGCTCCAGCAACTCCGCCTCCGGCATCAGCCGCGCGATGTCGTGTGCGTAGGCGGCCAGGCAGGTGCGCTCCACGTCTACGCCGTGCGCCTCCGCCATCCACCGCGCCTGCGCGCTGGTGCGGCAGAGGTGGGCCTGCTGAGCCTCGTGCAGGCTAGCGACTATCGAGTCCAGGGCGGCGTTGCCGGTTGAGGCGGTGGTCAAGATGCGTCCTCCGAAATACTGGCGTGTGGAGCGGCTGTGACTCCCATGCTACAATGAAGCGCGCCATTTGGAAACGCCTATCGTAAGGAGAAACTCTATGGACGCAGAGGCTTACATCCGTCTATTCGAAGGGCTCGGCTTTGATGTCAGCGACCCAGGCCCCAACAACGGCCGACTGCTGCGGCACCCGAGTTTGCGAGCCCACCTCTATTTCAACCGCAACAGGCAGATAGGCGTTTACTTCACTAGTGCCACCGACCCGTTGAGGAATTACCCGTCCAGATTGTGGGTGGAGATCCCCAACAGCCAGGTAAAGCGCAAAGACCACGGACTAACCAACGTCGTCCCAAGGGACGGAATGGAACACGCCGCGTTCCAAGCTCTCTTGGTCTAACCGTCAACCGGCACGCCCTTAGACAAGCTCAGAGCTTGCCCCTGCGGAAGCAGGGGGTGAGCGGTACGCTCGCCTACGCTACGCGGGGCATCTTGCTGCTGGTGCGCAGGCACCGCGTGCACAGCGACAGCCTGCGGAGCCGGCCGCCCACCGCTATGGTCGCCCGCTGGATGTTGGGCATGAAGCGGGTCTTCGTCCTCCGCTTGGAGTGGCTGACGTTATGCCCGGACTTGCCCGCCTTGCCGCACAACTCGCACTTTGCCATTTCAGTTCACTCGCAGCGCGGGCGCGCCGTTGTCGACCGCTTTGACGTACCCGCAGTGATTAAGTACAATCCAAGGGCCAACATTAGCAGATGACGGCGAGTTTGGCAATGCCCAGCCCCGGCAAGAGCGCATGGACATGGTCATAGATTCGGCTACGGCGTACCTGGACGTCCCCGGCTTGCAGCGAATCCTGACGCACGGCAGGATGGCGCTGGAGTCCCGCGTCGAAGACATCAACGCCCTGAACGTGTTTCCCGTGCCGGACGGCGACACGGGCATCAACATGTTCCTGACCATGAAGGCGCTGGAGGAGGGCGCAGCCGCCCACGCCTCCGGGCCGTCCGCGGCCATGCTCGCCGCCATGTCGGACGCAGCCCTGCGCGGCTCGCGCGGCAACAGCGGCGTCATCCTGGCGCAGTTCCTGCGCGGCCTGGCCGGCGGCCTGGAGGGCAAGGAGCGATGGGACGGCCGCGACCTGGCCTCCGCTCTTGGAGAGGCTTCAACCGCCGCCTACAGCGCGGTCGGCAAGCCCGTAGAGGGCACGATGCTCACGGTCGCGCGAGACCTGGCGGACGCCGCCCAGCGGGCCGCCGATGCCGGCGCGGACGTGGCAGCCACGTGGGAGGCCGCCTGCGCCGCCGCCCGCGAGTCCGTGTCTCGCACGCCCACGCTGCTGCCCTTGCTGCGAGAGGCGGGCGTGGTGGACGCGGGCGGCCTTGGGCTTGCCGTGATAATGGAGGGCGCAATGGCGGGTCTGCGCGGCGAGGAGCCTCCGCAGATCGAGTTTCCAGCGCCGCAGCTTGACGGCGCCGCACCGGGCGCACAGGCCATCAGCGCCGCCTTCATCGACAGCACGGAGGACGAAATCTACGGCTACTGCACGCAGTTCGTCATCGAGGGCGAGGACCTGTCCGCGGACTACGTCCGCGGGGTGATGGAGGCGGTGGCGTCCTCGACCGTGGTGATAGGCGGCGGCGCGCTCGTACGGGTACACGTGCACGCCGAAGACCCCGGCCCCGCGATAAGCTGCGGCGCGGCTCTGGGCACGCTGGGGCAGGTGAGCATCGAGAACATGGACGAGCAGCGGCGGCGGCTCGTCGCAACAAGCAGGCCACAGCGGCAGCTACACCCCATCGCGGTCGTTGCAATCGCTTCCGGCGATGGCCTCGCGGACGTGTTCATCGACAACGGCGCCGCTCTTGTGCTCTCCGGAGGCGACACCATGAACCCCAGCACCCAGCAGATCCTGGACGCCATCGAAAAGGCCGGCGGCGAGCGCGTCATCGTGCTGCCCAACAACCCAAACATCGTGGCTGCGGCGGAGCAGGCCCGCTCGCTCGCCGAGCGCGAGGCGGCGGTCGTGCCCACCGCCAGCATACCGCAGGGCGTGGCCGCGCTTCTGGCCTTCAACGAGTTTGAGGCGTTTGAGGACAACGTGAACGCCATGTCCGCCGCTATCGAGGGGGTTGTGTCGGCGGCCGTCGGCCCGGCGCAGCGCGACGCCGAGCTTGGCGGCGTCCGCGTAGCCGAGGGGCAGTTCATGGGGCTGCTGGAACGCCAAATGGTCACGTCCGGCGACGACGCATCCGCCGTCCTAGAGGAGCTGGTGAGCATGGCGCAGCCTGAGCCGGGCACAATCGCCACGCTGTTCTGGGGCGCGGACACGCAGGAGGAGGAGGCGGAGGAGGCCGGAGACGCCCTGCAAGAGCGGTTCCCCGGCCTGGACGTGGAGGTGGTATTCGGAGGCCAGCCCCACTACAATTACATCCTATCCATCGAGTAAAGGAGCAGCCTAATGTCCGTCAGAGTCGTCACAGACAGCACCGCAGACCTCCCGCCGGCCCTAGCAGAGGAGCTTGGCATAACCGTAGTCCCGCTCAACGTCCACTTCGGCTCGCAGCTCTACAAGGACGGCGTGGACATCACCGCAGACCAGTTCTACACCAGGCTGGTTGCCAGCGAAACGCTGCCCACCACGTCGCAGCCCTCCGTGGGCGAATTCCTGGAGACGTACCGCGCGCTCAGCGAGGACGCGGACGGCATCGTGTCCGTCCACATATCGGGGAAGCTGAGCGGCACGCTGAACTCCGCCGACCAGGCAAAGCAGGAGATTGGGGACGGCGCTCGCGTAGAGACGGTGGACTCAATGCAGGGATCGCTGGGGCTGGCGATGGTTGCCATCGCGGCGGCCCGCGCCGCGCAGGCGGGCGGCGACGTGGACGCAGTGGTGAGCGCCACGCGTGACTCGATACCTCGCGCTCGCTTCTTCGGGCTGCTGGACACTCTCCGATACCTGGAGAAGGGCGGGCGCATCGGCAAGGCGCAGGCGTTCATGGGTTCGCTGCTGCACATCAAGCCGCTGCTGACCGTTCGTGACGGCGAGGTGCACCCGCTGGAGCGGGCGCGCAACCGCGCCAAGGGCACGCAACGCCTGTACGACCTGGCGAACGAGCACGCGCCGCTCGCAGACCTGGCCGTGGCCTACACCACCACGCCCGACGAGGCGCGCGCGCTTGCCGACAGGCTGCGCCCTCTGCACCCCACGGGAGACGTGTTCGTCAGCCAGCTTGGCCCCGTGGTGGGCACCTACCTTGGGCCGCAGGTGCTGGGCGTTGCGCTGCTGACGCGCGAGTAGCGGCCGAGCGCCATGCCTGACGCCGAACTGGCCGCGCTCAGGAAGATCCTGACGCTGGAGAGGCAGAAGGGCTGCCGCGACACCGCGGTCATCGGCGGCCTGGACCGCTTCCTGGCGCGGTGGTCGGAGCGGCTGTCCGAGCAGCCGCCCATTCCCGTCCCGCGGCGGGGCTACGCGGCCCTGTCCGCGGAGCAGCGCAGCCGCTGGCTGGACGAGGCGATGACGCTGATCGGCGGCGATGACGGCGCGCCCGCGGCGCCTGCCTCCCGCCGCTCCGCGCCCCCGCGCCAATCGAGCGCAACACCGGCGCCTCCCGCAACCCGGCGCTCCGCCGCCTCTCGCAAGCGCGCAGCCGGCGGTGAGTCGCAGGAACGCCCGCGCAACAAGGAGGATGAACTCTCGCTCACGTCCTCAGTCGAGGCTCTGCCGCGCGTGACGCCTGCCATCGCCACAAGGCTCAAGAAGCTGGGCGTGTCCACCGTGCGGGACATGCTCTACCTGTTCCCGCGCCGCCACAACGACTACGGCGCGATGTGCAGCGTCGCAGACCTGCAGATCGACTCTGAGCACACGGTCGCCGTCTCCGTCTGGGAGGCGCGCGAGACCATGCTCGGCGGTCGGATGCGCGCCACGGAGGCGGTGGTGGGAGACGACACCGGCAACCTGCGCGTGGTGTGGTTCAACCAGCCGTTCCTTGCCCGCCAGTTCAAGCCGGGCACGCGCCTTGCCCTCAGCGGCAAGGTGACGCTGTTCCGCGACGCGCCCACCATGCAATCGCCGGAGTACGAGCCTCTCCAGGGCGACGAGAACATGATCCACACCGGCGGCCTGGTGCCCGTCTACCCGCTCACGCAGGGGCTTACGCCGCGCAACCTCCGGCGGCTGGTCAGAACCGCGCTGGACGGCTGGGGACACTTGCTAGTCGACCCGCTGCCGGATGCGATGCGGCAGCGCGCCGGGCTGCTGCCGCTTTCGCAGGCGGTGAGGCAGGCGCACTACCCGCACGACGCCGAGAGCCAGGCCGAGGCGCGCCGCCGCTTGGCCTTCGACGAGCTGTTTATGATGCAGCTGTTCGTGTTCTCGCGCCGCCGGGAGTGGCGCGAGAGCGGGGGCGCGCCGCCGCTGGGCCGCGACTCCGGCGTCCTGGACGCCCTCTTTTCGCGCCTGCCCTTCTCGCTCACGGCCGCACAGACCAGGTCTTTGGATGAGGTACTGTCCGACATGGAGAAGGAGCGTCCCATGAGCCGCCTGCTCCAGGGCGACGTGGGCAGCGGCAAGACCGTGGTTGCGCTCGCCGCTCTGCTGTCCGCCGTAGCCAACGACAGGCAGGGCGCGTTCATGGCGCCCACGGAGATACTGGCGCAGCAGCACTTCCGCACCGTCGCCGACCTGCTTGGCGCGTCGGGCGAGTCCGATGGCGGCGCAGGCGATGCCGTCCTCACCTTCCGGCTGCCGCCGCTGCCGCGGCCGGTGTCGCTGGGGCTGCTGCTGGGCAGCCAGCCGCGCAGGCAGAAGCGGGACGTGCAGGCCATGATGGCGCAGGGCGCGCTGGACGTGGTGGTGGGCACGCACGCGCTGCTACAGCAGGAAGCTGAGATGCCGCGGCTTGGCCTGGCCGTTGTGGACGAGCAGCACCGCTTTGGCGTGATGCAGCGCGCCTCGCTGCGCAGCAAGGGCGAGACGCCGCACCTGCTGGTCATGTCCGCCACGCCCATACCCCGCTCGCTGGCGCTCACGCTGTACGGCGACCTTGACCTGTCGATACTCGACGAGCTGCCGCCGGGGCGGCGGCCCGTGCGCACGCGCAGCGTGCCGCCGGAGCGTCGCCTCGACGCATACGAGTTCGTGCGCAGGCAGGTTGCGCTTGGCAGGCAGGCGTTCGTGGTCTGCCCGCTCATCGAGGAGTCGGATGCCATGCAGACTCGCGCCGCCACAACTGAGTTCCATCGGCTGTCCACGGAGGCGCTCCCCGACCTGACGCTCGGCCTGCTGCACGGGCGGATGCCGCTCCGCGAGAAGGAGGACGTGATGGGCCGCTTCCAGCGCGGCGAACTGGACGTGCTGGTGTCCACGCCCGTAGTGGAGGTGGGCATAGACAACCGCAACGCCAGCGTCATCCTCATAGACGGGGCTGACCGTTTCGGGCTGGCCCAGCTTCACCAGTTCCGCGGCCGCGTGGGCCGCGGCGAGCACGCCAGCTACTGTATGCTCATGTCGGACTACCCATCGGCGGAGGCGAAGGAGCGGCTGGAGGTGCTGGAGCGCGTTGCGGACGGCTTCGCCGTCGCCGAGGAAGACCTGCGCTTCCGCGGCCCCGGCGACTACTTCGGCACGCGCCAGAGCGGCCTGCCCGACCTGCGCATGGCGCGCCTGTCCGACCAGGACCTGCTGTCGCTGGCGCGTCAGGAGGCCGCGGCGCTGCTGCGGGCGGACCCGTCGCTGGCGCGGCCGGAGCATCGCGCGCTGGCGGAGCTGCTGTCCGGCTACGCGGCCGGCTCCTCGCGGGGTGAGATCAGCTAGCCGCTGCGCGCGCCGTCTGCGCCATCCCCGCCGTTGCCGCGCGACGCGGCGGAGCTCACGAACGACTGGAGCATACTCGTGAACTCCATCGGGAATATGAACTTGGTGGCAGGGCTGCCTCCCAGCTTGTTCAGCGTATCGAAGTACTGGAGGCTCATCGTGCGGGCGTCCGCATCCTGCGCCACCGAGTTGATGCGATCCAGCGCCGTGCTGAAGCCGTCCGCGCGCAGAATGGCGGCCTGCTGGTCGCCCTCCGCGGTCAGTATCTCCGACTGCCGCGATCCCTCCGCGCGCAGGATGGCCGCCTGCTTCTCGCCCTCCGCGATGTTGATGGCGGCCTGCCTGGAACCTTCCGACTCGGTGATCTCGGCCGTCTTGATGGCCGCGGCGGACTTCTCCCGCTCCATTGCGGCCTTCACCCCCGGCGGCGGGTCTATCTCGTTGATCTCGACCTGGCTGACCTTGATGCCCCAGCGGCCGGTCACCTCGTCCATGCGTACCTGGAGCTGGTCGCGGATCCGCTCGCGCTCGGACAGCGCCTCCGAAAGCGTGGTCGCTCCGATGACGGCCCTCAGCGTGGCGAACGACAGGTTGATGGTAGCCACGCGGTAGTTCTCGATCTCCATGACGGCCTTCCGCACCTCTTCGCCGTCCGCCAGTACGCGGTAGTAGATCACGAAGTCCATGTCCACCACCACGTTGTCGGAGGTGATGTACTTCTGCGTGGGCACCCTGTCCACCTGCTCCCGCAGGTCAACCTTGTATGGCTGGTCAACGAACGGGATCACCAGCCGCAGGCCGGGGCCTCGCACGTCCAGGAACCTGCCCCATCGCAGCACCACCATGCGCTCGTACTGTCTCACGATTCGCCAGAATACCATGTCTTACCTCCTGTAGTCTTATTCGTTCAGCCTGGACACGCGGAGGGACAGCCCCTCCATGCCTACCACGCGCACGCGCTCGCCGGCGCCTATCTCCTGGTAGTCGTCGGCCACTGCGCTCCACACCTCGCTTGTGAGGCGCACCGTGCCCCTGGGCGAAAGCTCCAGAACCACAGTGCCCGTCTGCCCGACCACGCTCTCGGCGACCGGGACGTTCGTGTCGTCCCGCGACCGCAGCATGGAGCCGACGAGCCAGCCGCCCCCGCCGAGCAGCAACACCGCAGTCGACAGCACCACCCACAGGTTCACGCTGAACCCCGGCAGCGTGGGCGAGGGAGCGCCGGACGGGTTGAACAGCAGCAGCCCGCCAATGACGAAGCTCACCACCGCGCCCACGCCCAGAATGCCGACTCCGGCCACCTGCAACTCCAGGAACAACAGCAGCAGCGCAAGGGCCAGGAACGCGAACCCAACCCAGTTGATGGGCAGGTTGCCCGCGGCGGCGAACGCCAGCAGCAGGCACATGACGCCCACCGCGCCGGGTATGATCATGCCGGGGTTGAACAGCTCGATAACCAGGCCAAGCCCGCCAAGCGTGATCAGGATGAAGTAGACGTTGGGGTTGGACAGGAACAGGACTACGCGCTCCGTGAGCGTCATCCCCAGGCTGCGCTGCTCCAGCCCTTCCGTGTCCAGCGTCACGGCGCCGCCGGGCGTCTCCACGCTCATACCGTGAAGCTGGTCGAGCAGGTCGTCCAGGTCGTCCGCGGCGAAGTCCACCACGCCCAGATCCACGGCTTCCTGCGAGCTGTAGGCGGCAGCCTCGAGCACGGTCGCCTCCAGGGCTTCCACGTTACGCCCCCGCTGCTCGGCGACATCGCGTATGAGCGCTGCGGCATCCTCGGTCGCCTTGCTCTTGATGGTCTCCGGCAGCTCTTCGCCGCCGCTGCCCACGGGGCTTGCGGCGCCGATGTTGGTGCCGTGAGCCATGACTGCCACGTTGGCCGCGGCGGTGATGAAGGTGCCCGCGGACGCCGCGTGCGCCCCGCCGGGCGCAACATAGACCACGGAGGGCACGTCGGACTCCAGGAGGGCGGTCACCATGTCGCGGGTGGAGTCCAGGAAGCCGCCGGGCGTGTCCAGCCGCACGACTATGAGCGCGGCGTCGCCCTCCGCGGCCTGCTCGACGGCGCGCTCTAGGTAGCCGGCCACGGTGGGGTTGATGACCTCTTCGATCTCGGCGTAGACGTAGTGGCGGGACTGGCCCATAGCCGCGCCGGTGACTCCCAGGGCAAGCGCGATCAGCGACAACGCCACCAGGACAAGCCGCAGCGCAGACCCGGCTGTCCGCGCAGCGGCCGCGCCCGACTCTCGCCGCCTGCCGGCAAGTGCGCTGCGCTTTCCGCCCGCATCGAGCATGGCTCACCCCCACTCTCCATTATGGGCGCAACGCAGCGAGCGGTCAACGCGCGCGGGGGCTGGCGCTTCGACAAGCTCAGCGCGAACGGGATACGGTGTCCGTTCGCCCTGAGCTTGTCGAATGGCGAGGGGAGGCTCCGCTCGCGTGTTCATCCGCTCATGGTTCGACAGGCTCACCACGAGCGGGCAGATCGGCAGACTCTGGAACTGGAGCGCGGGCGGAACTCCGGGACTGATGCAGGAGTCAGGCCCATTTCCTGCTCTTGCGTCCCAGCAAGTACCTTCCCAAGGCTACACCCACTATCATAGAACCCGCATGAAAGGCGATCGCTGCCAACTCGATCAATCGATTTGCAGCTTCGTCACCCACGGACTGCACGAACGCCGAATCGGTCAGGACAATGAACAGGAAGAAGGCCACGTGCCTCAATCCCACCAATCCGAAGCTCAAGGCCAACATTCGTGGTATGCTTGCCGCGTCGTCCTGCTGTAACTCCTCGCCCGCCACCATCCGCGTCAGAACGTATTTCCCGGTGGCCACGGCCGCTACCATGAACACAGCGTCGATTGCCGCGCTGAGCAGGAACGCCTGAATAATTCCCAGAGCGAACCCATCTCCAAAGTCTATTCCCAAGAGAGACACCGCACTATCGAAGGCGACCTTGAAGAGCCTCAGCAGGAGGTACAGTCCCAATCCGAAGAGGACTGTCAACAGGGCGCCCTTACCCGGAATAATCCGCAAGCTGCACGTCTCCCACTGCTCAGCTAAAGCCGCGCGGCCTCTCATGGCTTCGGCGGCGCATTGC
Organism: Dehalococcoidia bacterium; assembly: GCA_963555975.3. Classification (GTDB taxonomy): domain Bacteria; phylum Chloroflexota; class Dehalococcoidia; order Lucifugimonadales; family UBA2985; genus JAPPHY01. The sequence goes on along the minus strand of OY821663.2, from coordinate 1,949,962 downwards.
ACCCGGCCGTCACCTTGGTCAAGCATGGCTCATCCACTGTCCCAATTATGACCGCCGCGCTGCGAGCGGTCAACGCTCGCGGGCTCCATTTCCCCACGCCCGCGCAGGCGGGCGTCCAGAGGGACAAGACTAGCCCTCGGTCCCAATCGCGTGCCGGCCGGACAGTCGGCTGAGTGGATTGCTATGAAAATAGGTCGATTCAGGCACGAGATTGTGTCGCTGTGGCAAAGGTACAGAGGAGACGCGGCCGACATTTTCATTGGCTTATCTGGCGCCGGCAAGCGCCATAGGAATTCCCGCCTCCGCGGGAATAGGGAGACGGGTGATTGTGGCGGTCTCCCCATCCATGCTTAGACAAGCCTCAGCGCGAACGGGCCCTCAATCCAAACGCGCCCCGGCGGCGTATAATGCATTGAACGATCCTCTGGCGGACGCACTCACTGGAGGGAAGAACGGGAGCATGGGACACGCAGGCAGCCGTGCGAGGCGGTACGTTGCAGGTCTGCTCCGTGTGGACGGCGCGGAGTTCCGGGTTCGTTGCGCCTCCGCCCTCACTCACCCGGCAACCGTCGCTGCGCTGGCAACGCTGCTGCTCAACGACGTGGTGTTCAAGGCCATCTGGCCCAACGCCTGGGTCACGGGCAAGCTCAGCGACCTGGCATGGGTGATATTCGCATTGCCTTTGCTGGCGTTTCTCCTCTCGTTCTTCACGCGAGGCAGCGCCGTCGCGGCGCGGGCGGCGCTCCTCAGCGCGTACGTTGGGCTGCCCGTGCTGTACGCGGCTTTCAACACGTTCGAGCCGGTGCACCACTGGATTCTCTGGGGCATCTCCCTGGTGTCCGGCGGCATGGGACAGACGCCTCTCGATGCCACGGACTCGCTCGTCATCCCGTTCGGCGTGGGCGCGGCCGCCTGGGTGTGGCAGAGGCCCGCCCTCAGCCGGGAGGCGCTGCGCCTGCGCTTGAGCCTGCTGGTTGCCGGTGCCGCGGCGCTGGCCAGTGTCGCTACTACCCTCCCTGAGCCGGATCATGGAATCGTCAGCGTGGGTATCTCCGAGGATGGCGCAGTCTGCGCGAGCGAATACGCAAGCGGCGAGTGCTTTTATCGTAGCGAGGATGGCGGTTTGACGTGGGCTTACAATGCAGGAGACCTGCAGAGTGTTACTTGGGGCGGCAATATCACCGAGACACCGAGAGGCAGCTTTGCCCTTGACGGATCGGAGATTCTGCACGCGGGCGACTCGGGGAGCGCTCAAACGGTCTATTCGACCGTATACCTCAGGCAGGCAGGGAACGTCTGGGTGCAGGAACAGGCCACCGAACACCTTGATGAGGCAAGGCTGGCTACCATCCCGCGTGAAATTGCCTACGATGAAGGCAGCGGCAACGTGGTGGCTGCCATGGGAGTTATGGGCGTACTGGTGGGCGCACCGGATGGGAGTTGGACGCCCTACGCGGTGGGGCCGTTCAGACCAGCCGACTTCTCACTGGTAGGCAAGGCGGGTGCGTTGCTGTCGAACTTTGACTTCTGGGCCGTTGCCTTGGGACTATCCATGTCCATGACCCTGTGGGGGCTTAGGCTCGCACAGGGGAATCTTGCGGAAGAGGCTCTTCTATTTCAAGGCATAGTATTTGTTATTGCCGCCACGGCAGCCGCGTTCCTTGTGGGCTCTTTGGGGACTGTCGACAGCTTCCTGACTTGGAGCAGCATTCTAGCTTGGCCTGTGCTCATAGCCATGGGAATCTGGGCCCTCGTCAGAGGCGCTTTACCGAGAACAACCGAAGCGGACGATTCCACCCCGAAAGAGATTCTGGCCTACCTCTCGCTCCTCGCGGCCACGGAGATAGTCGGGGCGTTCAGATATCGGGAGCCTTCTGGCACCCTCTCCATTATCGACTTTCAGGATTTTGCCATGTTCAGCCTGCTGTCGTTCGTGACTATAGGCGGCCTGTTGGCGACCCCTTGGCACCTGAAGCGTCACTGGCCTGCGGCGTTGCTGTGCCTGGCTGGCACGTTCGCGCTGGTATTCCTAGCATACTTCCTGTGGCTGCAAACCGACCTCTCGTCGTGGGTGCCCGGCGTCGCGGCCGTGGCGTTGACCGCCTTTGCGGCCTTGGCGCTGGCGGGCCACGTGAGCGCGAAGATGCGAGCGCGCGGCATCACCTGCCCGGCCTGCGGCGAGTGGAACAGGGTCACGGCCCGGTCGTGCTCCGGCTGCCGGGGGAGAGTCAGTTACTAGGGGGATCCTTGTCCATGCTTAGACAGGCTCAGCACGAACGGGAGCGGCGGCCGCCGTATGGGCGGTTCGCGCACCGTCCCGGCGTGGCCGGCAACCTGATTGACGCGCGCTGCCCTGCTCATGGTTCGCCGAATGAGCAGGGCAGTGACTGATGCTGAGCTTGGCTGCTATGGCGCGGCGGGCGCAGAGTGTGTCCAGCCGCTCCAACCGTTCGCGTTGCCCGCACGCGTGGCAACGATGTACGTCTTGGAACTGTCGAGGTCGTTGATGGTGATGCTGGTGAAGCCGTGGTTGAGGTACGCCAGCGACCAGGTTGCGCCGTTATCGGAGCTGTACGTCACGTGGTAGTGGGTTGCGCCGTTGACCGCGGGCCACGTGGCGGTGAGAGAGTCGCCCGCACGGGTTACGGAGATGTCGCCGACGCCGGGCAGCTGCTGCGCAAGGGCGGGGAAGGCGAACAGCGCAGCGAGAATGACCGTCAGGAGCCCGCCGGCCAGCCGGGCCTGCCACGATACGAGAAACGATGGCCGAGTCCTCATGCTCCCACCTCTCGTGTTGTGCTCGTCTGCATTCGTCCGGAGGCCGTGGCCCGCCGGGTTATCCTCGACCGCGAGACCGCCGGTGTGCTGCGCTCGCCAGTCATTCAAGGTTGTCTGCTGGGTAGCCATGTCCCGTCTCCTTGCGTTGCCGTTGGCCTTTGTTGTCCACTGCCGTGGTGTCTACGGCAAGGAATATAGCATACATCCTGTGCATGTGCAACCTTTTTCCAAGGGATTTTTGCCCAATTTTCTGGTGGATTCTTGGAGGCATCGCGGGGGCTTGCAGGGGCGCGGGCCTATTGCCCTGGCCAGGTATGGATTCCTGCCTGTGCGGGGCATGGACAACGCCGGGCAGGGCAGTTGGGCGGCTGGAATTGTTCGAGAAAGCAGGCGACCAGATGCCCGCCCTCGGTTCGTCTAGTCAGTGGATACCCCCGGAGGTTCTCCGATTGCCCGACGCAGGAACTGAACCACCGTGCCGTATTCGATGCCCTCAAGTTCAGCCGGGCTAGCGTGTTCAATGTCCTCAAGTTGTCCGATTTTGCTGGTCCAGCGACCCGTTGGAAGCTGACGAGCCACGTGTCCGATGCCAGTTGAAACCCGGTAGATTGCGACCTTCTCGAAGCCTTCTTCCAATTTACCGTCGCCGCACGGCTCGTATCCCAACGTGCCAAATGCTTGGATGAAGGCCGAGACGCTATTCTCCCGTGGCACTTCCGGCGGCCAGTAGCTATCGGCGTTGGGCCACCACCAACGGGTGTCAGCGCCAGCAGCCCAAGCGACGCAGTTATAGCCAATGTCCTGAGAGCTCGTAACCCTGAAGTCGCGTAGAGCCGGGAAGAGGCTGCTGAGGTGAGACGTCATACTACCGAAACTGGAAACCTAGTCGATGTACCGGTACTTCCTACCCCAGTCCAGCCAGGCGTTCGTCATGGCGTCAACGTCGCCGCGATCCTTCGGCTCTACAGGAGACTCACGCGCAATGGAGCGGAGTGCCAAGAACCATTGCGCCTTCGTCTGCCCCAAGTCGTGCAGGATCAGAGGTATGGCGTATTTGCCCATGCCGATGATTTCCTGATACGCGCGATGCTCCGCTATCAGGTCCGGTGAAGAAAGGTGGGCCGTTTCCCGCTTCCACTCAGCCGTTAGCCGCCGGAACTCCGTCTCGGCTGTTGCCAGGGTGCCGGCATACGCAGTCTCAGGCCGGCCTTCACGAAGCGTCTGGCCGTGGTCGCGCGGAGCACCGGCCTCCTCCATCCGCCTGCCGTCAGCCGTGCCATCCGGCTGTGCATCTGCTGAAGCCGTCATGACGCCTCCGATTAGTCGACCTTTGGAACGCTCAGGCTGACCTTGCGCTACGCGCCGCATCCTGCACCGCTCGTGGTGAGCCTGTCGAACCATTTGAGTGGTGCGGACTGCGGGTCAACCCTCAAACGGCCTAGTGCCCGGCCTCCTCGTCCCACTTGGTGGGCTCCTCAGAGCCGACCACCTGCTTCGCGTACAGCTCGTCTATCTCAGCCTCGGAGTAGCCAAGCTCAGCCAGTATGCTGCGCGTGTGCTGGCCCCGCAGCGGGCCGGAGCCGACCCTGCTGGGCGTGCGCGACAGGTTGACCACAGGGCCGTAACGCCAGTAGCTGCCTATCCGCAGGCTCTCCGCGGGCCGGACGAACTCGTTTTCCGCCACGTGCGGGTCCTGGGAGTAGAAGTTGAACATCCCGCTCTCCTCCACCTCGACGCACGCCACGTCCTCGGCGATGAGCAGTTCCTCCCACTCCGCGGGGTTGCGCGTGGCGAACGTCTCCTGCAACCGCTCGATCAGCGCGTCGTCGTTCTCCAGGCGGGCGTCGGCGGTCGCAAAGCGCGGGTCGCTGAGCAGGTCGTCGAGGCCAATCGTGCGGCAAAGCGTCTGCCACTCCTCCTCGAACAGGCAGGCCAGAAACACCCAGCCGCGCCGCGCCTGGTAGAGGCGATAGAGGGCGTGGGGGCCGTGGCCGTCTGCGTCCGGCAGCAGTCGCTCCGGCTTGCCGTCGTAGGCGAAGAAGTCGTCCAGGTTGGCGTAGGCGTTTGCGCCTATCATGGTCGAGAGGACGTACTGGCCGCCCCCGCCGTGCCGCTCGCGGGCGCAGAGGCCCAGCAGCGCGCCCGTGGAGATGACCATCGAGGAGTTGGGGTCGGGGTTCGTCTCGTTGGCGCGTCCCAGCCGGCGGGCGAACTCCTGTATCTCTTCGATTGTCATGGTCTGGTCTGCCGGCGGCATGTCTATCTTGCCCATCTGGTGCATTACGCCGCCGGTAACGGCGCCGCCGATTGGGTGCATGGCGGGCCGGTGCGAGTGCGGGCCGGTATCGCCGTAGCCGCCCGCGTACACGTACACGATGCCGGGGTTGATCTGCTTCACCTGCTCGTAGCCGATGCCCAGGCGCTCCGGCGCGCCCGGCCTCATGTTGTGAACCAGAATGTCCACCTTGGCGGCAAGCCTGTCGAATATCTCCTTGCCCTCCGGCGTCTGTAGGTTGATGGAGATGTTCTCCGCGCCCGCCTGCGTGCGGTTTGCGCCGAGCCCGTCGAAGTTGCGGCGCATGGTGTCGCCCTCAAGCGTCTCGATGCGGATGACGCGTGCGCCCAGCTCGTAGTTGAGCGACGTAGAGAGCGGCCCGGCGATGACGGTGGAAAGGTCGAGGACGGTGTAGCCGTTGAGCGGGTTGGCCGGGAGATCCACGGCCGCGCCGTTGGTTGCGCCGCGCACGGCGGGGGCGGCCTCCAACAGTCCCAGCGCCTCATCGGTGTGCTGCCCGAGCGTGGGCGCGGGACCCTTCACGCTGCCCGGCGTCTCGTCCAGGCGCACCAGCACGCCCACCTGCCGCATCGGGCCGACAGTCGGGTCGTCCACGTCCACCACGTGGCGGTTGTGGACTATCTGCGGGTGATCCATGCCCTGCTGCGTTGTCAGGAACGTCTCCGCGGCCACGTTCGCCGTCTGGTTCACGAACACGTCCATCCACTCGTCTGCGGTCTTCTCAAGCGCCCTGCTGAGCACCATAGCGCGCAGCTCCTCGCGCTCCTCCGGCATGAGCGTGGGGGCGCGTGCGAAGCGCGGGTCGTTGAGGACATCGCCCAGGCCCATGACCACCAGCGACTCGCGGAACAGGCGGACGATGATGTTCGCCATCTGGATCCACTGGCCGTCCCTGGTGCGGACGGGCTGGTAGCCCACGCCGGGCTGGCGGTTGGGGTCGGACTGCGGGTCGTCCTGGAAGCGGTCCGGGAACTTGATCATCATCTGCCACACCAGCCAGTTGTTCACGTCGAACGGGCTGATGCCCTGCATGAGGCTGGTCTCCACGTGCTGGCCCACGCCCGTCTTCTCCCGCACGATGAGCGCGGACAGGATGCCGCGTACCGCGGCCATTGCCGTGCCGTGGTTGGCGACCTGGACGGCGGCGTAGTGCGGGCCGGGCCGCTTGGACTGGCCCGCGAACACTGAGAAGCGCCCCACCTTGGCGGCAACGACGCCGTCGTAGGGCTTGTAGTGGGCGTATGGCCCCTTGGGCCCGAAAGCGGTTATGGAGCAGTAGACCAGGTCGGGCCGCTGCGCGCTGACCTCGTCATAGCCGATGCCCAGCGCGTCCGCCTCGCCGGGGCGGAAGCTCTCCACCACCACGTCCGCCTGCATCAGCAGCCCGCGCGCCCGCGCCTTGCCCTCCGGCGTGTTCAGATCCAGCACAACGGACTTCTTGCCGCGGTTCCACAGCAGGCTCTGCGGGAACTGCCGGTACGGGTCGCCCTCCGGCGGCTCCACCTTGATGACCTCTGCGCCGAAGTCCGAGAGTATCATGGTGGCGACCGAACCGGCCCGCCCCGTGGTGAAGTCGAGTACGACGATGTTATCCAGCGGCTGCGTCATGGTATACCTCCTGTGGCTGTGTGAGCTGCCGGCTGCGATTGCCGGCGCCCTTGCGGTGTGCGGATGGCGATGTCGGACTGTCTAAGGCGTCCTCTCGTTCTCGTCTGGAATCCACGGATGGTTGCCCATGTCGTAAACGGGCAGGAATGTGAAGCCATAAATGCGCGAGTAGTCGCCGGTGTCCCTGGGACTGACGAGGTAGCACTCGTCAGCCTGGAACCGCGGTTTGAGCTCATCCAACCTGTGCTTGAGCACCGTAAAGTCCACAGGTACGCCGTGCCTCTCCCACATTGCCTGCTGCTGGGACACCGGTATGTCTGAGCAGCTACCCACCACGTAGCCCATTTCTCTGGCGCGCCTCACCATGCCCAGCGTAACGGGCCCCGGCTCTGCGGATACCTCCAGCACGTTGTCTATGTCAAAGGCGATGAGCCTGGTCAACGGGTGTTCTCCGATTGCAGCCTGCCCCTGCGGCCGGAGCGCCGTGCGGGGGGCGGACGTGCGCTATCGCGTTCTGCCCTCCGGCCCCCAGTGGACCTGACCGTCCTCCGGGCTGACCATCCACGGCTCAGGATCCATCGTCTGCACCTGGAGGAAGTCGAAGCCCGACACCCGCGCAAAGTGCATGTCCACGTCCGTATCGCCGATGTGGACGTAGGAGTCGGCCTCGAAGCGCGACTTGACGCTCTCCAGCATGTGCTTGAGCACCGTGAACTCGACCTCGATGCCCCACGTTGCCCACATGTTCTTCTGGTCGCCCACGGGCCTGTCGGAGCAGCTGCCGATGATGTAGCCCCACTCCTTGGCGCGCTCCACCATCTCCCTGGTGATTGGGCCGGGGCCGTGGCCCGTTGTGAGCGTGCCGTCTATGTCAAAGCTGATCAGGCCGACGGGGCGGCCTTCGGAGGGGCCGGCTGCGCCGTCCTCGCCGGACGTTGGGGGTGTAGTCTGCTCCAAGCGGTGTCCTCCGTGGCTGTGGTGGTGTGGGCGCGGCCCGGCAAGCCGCAGCCTGCCGGGCCATGCCGTATCGGGCTTAGATCTCCGGGTGTACGCTCAGGAAGATGTGGCCATTGCCTCCGGGCGTCACCTGGCCCATCGCGGCGGTCTCCGCGCGAACGTTCACCTGGCGCGCGCCAGCGGTGCCGCGGAGCTGCTCGATGCTGTCCGTGTACATGGCGGTGCGGGTGCGCCCGCAGCCCAAGTTGCCGCCGCTGGAGTTGAAGGGATGCGGCCCCTCCACGCGGATGTCGCCGGCGTAGAAGTCGAACGACTCGCCGCGCTTCACGCCGTGCCACTGGAAGCCCTCCAGGTAGCTCTGCGTGAACAGGGCAAAGCCGTCGTACGGGTTGAAGATGTCCAGGTCTTCCGGCTTCGCGCCTGCGCCCTCGTACAGCCTGCGGGCCAGACTGTCGGTCCACTCCTCGTGGTCTTCCAGCGTTGCCATTGTGGAGCGGGTGGGATGGCTGGCCTGGACGTGGCTCAGGACGTAGATGGGCTTCTGCTTCATGTCCCTGGCGCGCTCCGCCGTGGTGAAGATCATGGCGAAGGCGTGGTTGACCGGCCGGTCGGAGTCGAGCAGGCCGTTGGGCCAGCAGATGTAGCGCTGCGTGAGGTAGTCCTCCAGCGTGATCTGGTACGGCTCGTGCTGCGCGTAGTAGCCCCAGGGGGTGAGCAGGCCGTTCCTGCGCTGGTTGAGCACGAAGGGGGCCAGGTCGTCGTGGCTGCCGCCGTACTTGGTGCAGTACTGCATGAAGACGAAGGCGTGCTGCATCATGGCGGAGGTCATCCAGCCCCACGGCGCCGACCACTTGCGGCCTCCCTCCGAGTAGATGCCTTCCTCCAGCTTGTACCTGCCGGGCACGTTGCCCATGTTGTAGGTCATCAGCAGGACGTTGGCCTGGCCGTCACCGACTGCCTGCGCGGCCTTGCCGGTCTCCTGCCCGATGGCAAGCTGGTTGCGGTCGATGTACTGGAGGTTGGAGAGGGGCGTGCCCTCGCGCTCCATGCCCGCGATGAGCCAGTCGGCGGAGGTGAGGCTCAGGCCGTCCTCGGAGTCGTAGGGCGGGTCGAAGTAGGGGCGCGGGTCGCCGCGATCCTCCTGCGCCCACGAGTCGCCGGCCATCGCCTCGCTGCACATGAAGCCGTCGATGTCCGCGGCCGTCAGTCCCGCGTCCGCGATGGCGTTCTGCATGGCGGCAAGCTGAAAGGCGCCCAGTGTCCTGTCCATGCTCACGCCGTCCCAGCGGCGGTCAATGTCGGAGTACCCGTAGCCAACTACGGCCACCTTGCCCCGGTGCTCCCAGAGGCCCATTCCCTCTGCGTATCTTGGGAATCCTCCCGCGCTGCTAGTCATTGCTTCCTCCTTGCTCAGGTTCAGGTAGTACGTCGAGCCGATTCGCCGCCGGATGAGTGTCCGCGGCTACTCGACCACCTTCCAGTCGTGGATGAACCGGCCCGGCTCCAGCTCCTCGAACACCACTTCCACGGCCGCGCCCTGCGGCGCCTCGGTGACCGGCGTGCCGGGCAGGTTTGCCAGGAAGTTGATCGACGGATCCTCGTCCAGCGAGATTATGGAGACGTTGAAGGGCACGTCCCCCTTCAGGCGCACCACGCGGGTGTCGTGGACAACCAGCGTCTCCAGGATGTGGCCCTTCCCCTCAACCTCTTTCCAGTCCAGGGGATCCTTGGTATCGCAATGCACGCAGTTTGCCTTTATGGGGTACTGGAGCCTTTCGCAGGCCGTGCAGTACTGCAACACCAGCTTCTTCTCGTTCACGCCGTCCCAGAACGGCTTGTCCAACTCATCGGCTACCGGGATGGTCTTGGGCATTCCTTACCTCCTTAGCGGACTGTTAGGTTTCCTGGATCTATGCGCGGCGGTCAGTCCGTGAACCAGGGGGTGGCTTCCTCCCAGTGCACGATGCCGCGCTCCATGTACGACTCGATCTCCTGATCGCCGTAGCCAAGCTCCAGCATCACGGCCTGCGTGTGCTCGCCGGGGTACGGCGCCGAGCGATACCGCCCGGGCGTCTCCGACAAGTGAACGATGCCGCCGGGTCGCATGTAGCCGCCGAACCTGGGGCTGTCCGATTCCGTGTGCACCGCAAAGCCGTTCTCCAGCGAGTGGGGGCTGTCCAGGTAGAACTCCTCATCGTCGTCGCTGTTGGAGACTCGGACGCAGGCCACGTCCACCGCGGCCAGCGACTCCTCCCACTCCGCGGCTGTGCGCGTGGCGAACACCGCCGCCAGCTGCTCGACCAGCTCATCGTCGTGGGACGCGCGGGCCGCCGGCGCGAACCGCGGATCGCCGATCAGGTCAGCCCGCTCGATGGCGTTGCACAGCGCCTGCCACTCCTCCTCGAACGGGCAGGCGAGGAACACCCAGCCCTCGCTTGCCTGGTACAGGCGATAGAGGGCGTTGAGGCCGTAGCAGTCCGCGTCCGGCACGGCGTAGGGCGGCCGGCCCTGGTAGTCGTAGGCTTCGTCGTGGTTGGCCCAGGCGTTGGCGCACATCATCGTGGCCTGAATGGCCTGCCCCTGGCCCGTTCGCTCCCTCGCCAGCAGTCCGAGCATGATTGCCGTCCCCACTGCCTGCGAGGAGTTGGGATCCGGGTTGCCCTCGTTGGCGCGCATCATGCGGCGGGAGGTGTCCTTGATCTCGTCCATCGTCATGGGCTGGTAGGTAGGCGGGGGCATGGCCTTGCCCGCCTGCCTCAGCGCGCCCCCGAACAGCGCGCCGGGCACCGGGTGCGCGCCCGGCCTCCGGCTGTGCGGGCCGGTTGCGCCGTACGCACCCACGTAGACGTGAACCATCCGCGGGTTGATGCTCCGGCACGTCTCGTAGTCTATGCCGAGGCGGGTCGGAACGCCGGGGCGGAAGTTGTGCAGCAGCACGTCCGCCCGCGCCACCAGCTTGTGGATTAGCTCGCGGCCCTCCTCCGTCTGGAGGTCTACGCGGATGCACTCCTTGCCTGCGTAGGTTCGCATGGTCATGAGGTTCTGGACGCCGCCGGGCCTTGTCGCCGGCGCGCGGCCGGGCGTGGCGTCCACCTTGATGACGCGTGCGCCCAGGTCTGCGATCATGGATGCGCCGTACGGCCCGGCAATGACGGTCGAGAAGTCCAGCACGGTTACGCCGTCCAGCAGGTAGGCGGGCGCGTGTCCGTTGTCGTGGCCGTTGCTTGCGCCCGCGGGCGTGGGCACGCGCTCCTCGACCTCTGCCAGCACGTCAGCCGTGTGCTCGCCGAGGTACGGCGCAGGGCCGCCCACCTCGCCGGGCGTCTCCGACAGGTCGGCCACCAGGCCGACAACCTTCATCGGCCCAACTCGCGGGTCGTCGATGTCCACCACGTGCTTGTTGTGGAGGAACTGGTCGTGCTTCATGCCCTCAACCGTGTACAGGTACGGCTCCGCGGCGATGTCGCCATCCTCCACGTATATCTCCATCCACTCGTCGACCGTCTTCTCCTGCATCCGCTCCAGGATCAGCTCGCGCAGCTCCTCGCGGCGATCCTCAGGCAGGGCAAAGACGTTCTTGTATCGTTCGTCTTCCAGCACCCAGCCCAGGCCGATGGCGCGCAGGTGCGCGGGCAGCAGCCGCGGCCCCTGGCGGTTGTTGGCGTGCTGGAGCCAGCGTCCGTCCTTGGTGCGGACGGGGATGTACTCGAGCGTGGGGAGCGTCTGCGGCCCCTGGCCCGCGGACGGGAACCGCTCCGGGTCTCTCCGGCTGAAGTGGATGGACAGAGGCCGGCCGCCGTAGTACGGGATCATGCCCTGTAGGACGCTGGTCTGCACCCACTGGCCGCGGCCGATGCGGTCTCTAACGCGGAGCGCGCCCAGGATGCCGCGCACCGCGCCCTGGCTGCTCGCCCACGTGGCGGTGCGGACGGCTGCGTACACCGGGCCGGAGCGATCCATCTGGCCGCCCCACGTGGACATTCGCCCGCTCTTGGCGGCGATTACGCCCTCGTAGTCCTTGTAGCCGCTCAGAGGCCCCTTCTGCCCGAAGCCGGTGATGGAGCAGTAGACCAGCATGGGGTTGGCGGCGGAGAGAGTGTCGTAGTCGATGCCCTTGGCGGCGCTGACGCCCGGCCGGAAGCTCTCGACAACGACATCCGCCCTGCGCGCCAACGCCTGCGCCTGCTCGCGGCCTTCGGCGGTGTCCAGGTCGATTGTGACGCTCTTCTTGCCGCGGTTCCAGGCAAGCCAGTTGCCTTCGCCGCGGTAGGGATCGCCGGACGGAGGCTCGATCTTCACCACCTCCGCGCCGAAGTCGGCGAGGACGGCGGTGGTCAGCGCGCCCGGCATCCCGAAGCTGAAGTCCAGAACTGTGTAGCCACTGCACGGACCCGCCATTGCAGCCTCCTATACTCCCAACGAGCGGGAGCCCGTTTCAGGCGCGCGCGTCAGGGCTGTGGGACTCTAGGTGCCTCTGAGCCGGGGATCGAGCACGTCCCGCAGGGCGTCGCCGAAGAGGTTGAAGCCGTAGACTGCAACCGAGATTGCCAAGCCGGGCCAGACGGCAAGCCAGGGGGCGACTGCGTAGTAGTTGCGCACGCGGCCGGTGAGCATACTGCCCCAGGAGGGCGAAGGCTCCGGCACGCCCAGGCCCAGGAAGCTGAGGCCGGCCTCAGCGATGATGGCGGTGCCCAAGCCGGCGGTGGCGATGATGAGCCACGGCGCCACGCACTGGGGCATGACGTGCTGAAGGATGATCCGCATGTCGGACGAGCCGATGGCGCGCGCCGCAAGCACGAACTCCGTCTCCTTGACGGCCAGCGCCTGAGAGCGCACGACGCGATTGGCCCGCGGTATCTGAGGTATGGCGATTGCAAGCACCACGTTGTTGAGGCTCTGGCCGAGCGCAGACATGATGGCAAGGGCAAGGATGAGCGTGGGAATCGCCATCAGGGAGTCCATGATGCGCTGTATGACGGCGTCCACCTTGCCGCCGTAATAGGCGCTCACCAGGCCGATCAACGCCCCGCCGAGAGAGCCGGTGGCAACGGACAGCAGGCCCACGTACAGGGAGATGCGGGCGCCGTAGGCGATGCGCGTCCACACGTCGCGGCCCCACGTGTCGGTGCCCATCCAGTGCGTCAGGGATGGCGACTGGAGGTCGTTGCCGAAGCTGGTTCGGGTGGGCTCGTAGAAGGTCACGATGGGAGCGAAGATGGCGACCAACACCATCCCGAAGATGATAGAACCCCCAATGGCCCCCAAGGGCTTGCGCCTGAAGAACGTCGTCGTCGTCTTGAGTGCGCCGCGGAGCCTGGGAGCCACGCCTGACTGTGATGCTCTGGCTGCGTCAATCACTGTTCCGCCTCCTGTGCCGGGCTAGTATCGGATCCGGGGGTCCAGCCAGGCGTATGTAACGTCTACTGCCAGGTTGACGAAGATTATCCACGCGGCGATTATGCACACCATGCTCTGCACGACCGGGAAGTCGCGCTGGTTCATGCCGCGAACCACGTAGATGCCGATGCCCGGCAACTGGAATATGGTCTCCGTTATCACGGAGCCGCCGATGATCACCGCCGCGGAGATTCCGATGATGGTCACCACCGGCAACATTGCGTTCTTCAGTGCGTGCCGGTACACCACGACGGAGTAGCGCAGGCCCTTGGCGTGAGCCGTCCTGACGTAGTCCTGCCTCAGCACTTCAAGCATGGTGGAGCGCATCATGCGGGCCTTGGTGGCCGCAGAGGCGAATCCGCCTATCATGGCAGGCCAGAAGAGGATGCTGATGTTGCCCGCCAGGTTCTCCCACGGATGCTCGAACTGCAACCTGGGCGACCAGTCGAAGAAGTACACTCCCCCTGCTATCAGCAGCGTGGCGAGCCAGAAGTTCGGCATGGACAGTCCGGCGAGCGAGACTATGCGCCCCACGTAGTCCATCCACCCGTCCTGTTTGAGCGCCATCAATATGCCTATGGGCAGGCCGATTATCACGGACAGCAGCACGCTGTATATGCCCAACTGGAGCGTCACGGGCGCTCGCTCCGTGAACTCTTCCATGATTGGCTTGGAGGTGTAGAAGGACGCCTCCCAGTTGAGGGTCACCATGTCACGCGCCCATACCAGGTACTGCATGTACAGGGGCCGGTCAAGTCCCAGCAGGCGCTGCACCCGCTCCAGGACGATGGGGTCAACGTCCTCCCTGTTGAAGTCCTCTTCGCCCTGGGAGATGACCATGAGGGCCACGTCGCCGGGCGCAACGCGGATGAGCAGGAAGATGATAACGCTCACAACGAAGACAGCCAGGAATCCCTGAAGGATACGCCTGATTATGTACTGTGTCACTTCTAACCCTCCCTGCGGATTAGGCAGCTATCCCGGTGGGGTGTCTCCACGTTCCGGGCGCCGGAGAGGTAGCTGGGCTGCGATAAGGGGGCGTGGGCGACTGGCCCATGCCCGTGCTGTGCGGGCATCGAAGGGACGGGGCCTGAGCCGCCGTCCCTTCGATGCTGCGTCTATTCCTGAGTCCTACCTGGCAACCCAGGTGCGCTGGTGGATCTTGAGGTGAGACGTGTGCACGGACTGGTCCGGCAGTATGTCAAACCCCTTCACCCACGGCTGGTAGCCGGTGAACAGCACCTGCCACTCCATTGGAGCCGCCGGGATGTACTCGTTGTACATGATGGACTCGATTTCCTTGCTGATCTCAGTCCGCTTGGTGTAGTCAAGCTCCACCAGGAACTCGTTGACCAGGTTGTTGAGTCTCGACTGCACGTCCGGTTCCACGCCGCCCATGCAGGACCTTGCGCCCCTCAACTCGGAGTGGTACGTCCTGTATCGCAGGTACGGGTCGGGCGTGCCTTCCCAGCCGGGCATGACGGTCACCGCGAAGGTGTGCTGGCATGCGTTGAGCTGCGAGGAGAGGGTGGCCGGGTCGTAGGTGTCCAGGCTGAGCTCAAGGCCCAGGTGCTCCTGGATGGTTCCACCCATGAACAGGCAGGCGTTGGTGGACGTGTCGTCCGCCCTGGACAGGCACTTGAACGGGCCTGGCCTCTCACCGGGGCCGTAGATCTCGTCCATGATGCTTACCGCCAGAGCGATGTCGTCGTCCTTGGGCTGTCGCCAGCCGTCCCAGGTCAGGATCTCCTCAACCGAGTGGCCCATCGGGTCGAATGCCCGGCCCTCGGCGTTGAAGAAGCCGGCCGGAATGTAACCGGCGTAGAGGTCGGTGCCGGGGATGTTCTGGAATTCCTTCCAGGCATCCCTGTCCATGACCAGGTTCACCGCACGGCGCACCCGCACGTCATCGAACGGGGGCTTCTCGGTGTTGAAACCGACGGCCCTGCCGCCGAAGTAGTGGTTGGGAGCGAATCCCAACTCAGGGAAGTCGCGGTTTGCCTGCTCCACCTGTGCGGGATAAGGGGAGCCGCTGCCGTGGCCCATGAGGTCGATCTTCCCCGTGGAGAAGCTGGCGAAGGCCGTGGCCGGGTCGGCTATGGTGTGGTACTCGAAGACATCCAGGAAGGGCAGTCCTTCCTTCCAGTAGTTGGGGTTTCTGGTGCCCTGTGCTACCACTTCGGGAGAGAGGTCGCCGGGCATGAAAGGCCCGGTGCCCAGGTGGATTGTGTACTCGGGGTACGTGCGGATCTCCTGGACGTCCAGGGTCTCCAGGGACCAGTCGAGCCAGTCCTTGTTGGTGACGCCGTACACGCCCGGCATGCTCAGCAGGTTCAGGATCCCGGGGAAGGGGATGCCGCTGTCCAGCACTGCCTGCGCGGTGTAGCCCTCAGGCCCGTCCGGGCAGCTCCAGGTCGTACCGCCGGGAACCAGCGAGGAGAGCGAGCCGCCCTCGTCCCAGTAGCGGTCGGAGCCGATGAAGTTCATGTGGGAGGCAACGTCCTCGCACACCAACTCCTGGCCGAAGCCGGGCATGTCCACCTGATGGGCATCGGTCTTCTCGTGGAACATGATGCCCTCGCGGAGGTAGAACGTGTAGGTGAGCTGGTCGTCCGAGACCTCCCAGCTTTCCGCTACATTGCCCTGGATGCCGCCGGACCAGCCGATCCACGGGTCTACCATGACCAGCGTGTCGCGGAATGTCATCTGGTTGCCGGTGTAATGGCTATTGCCGCTGCCCCGGTACGGGGAGCCGGTCCTTACGGGCACGTTGGTGCGCATTCTGATGGTGCCGCCGTACTGCGGCTCGCCCCACTCCGCCTTGAAGTTGGGGTGATCCATGACGGCCTGCGCGCTCAGGCCCAGGTTGGTCTGGGAGTCCGGCACGGGCGCCTCGGTGGGCACCACCGCCGTGGCCTCCATCGCCGCCTCCGTGGGCGTGGGCACAGGTGTTGCCGTCGGCGGTACAGGCGTGTTGGTGGGCTGAGGCGTAGCGGTGGGATCCTCCCCACACGCCACCGCAGCCACCATCACAGCGCCGAGCAGCATTGCGATCAGGCTTCTCATGTACAACGTTTTCCGTAACATTTCCCCTCCATGGCAGCGATTTACCGCGATTTGGTCGGGTCGGCTACCGATTGCGGGAGTCTACCACAGAGCGACTCTTGTGTCAAGTGGCGGTATCTTCCCGCGGCTTTGGGCAAGGGCAGGCTGCAATCGAAATTGTTACAGTTTCGCCGTAGCCTGCCCCGCTCTTTCCGATTCTATACGGTCTCGGCGGCGATGACGCGCCGCTCGCCCAGGTCTCGTATCTCATCCTCGGTGTAGCCCAACTCCGTGAGCACCGAGTCGTTGTGCTGGCCCCGCAGCGGGCCCGCGCCCGCCTTGGGCGTGGTGTGCGAGAACCGCACTATGGGGCTGTACCGCCAGAACTTGCCGAACCGCAGCGACTCCACCTCCGAGAGGTAGCCGTTCTCCTGCACGTGCGGGTCTTCCATGTGGAACTGGTACGGCCCGGAGTCCTCCGCTCGGACGCAGGTGACGCCCGCCGGAATGAGCAGCTTCTCCCACTCCGTCGCCTCGCAGGCGGCGAACACGCCGGACAGCTCCGCCACCAGCGCGTCGTCGTTCTCGCGGCGCGCCTCCGGCGTAGCGAACCTGGCGTCGGCCAGCAGGTCAGTCCGCTCGACGGTCTCGCATAGCGCCTGCCACTCCTCCTCCCACGGCGCGGCCAGGAACACCCAGCCCTTCTCCGCCTCGTACAGGCGGTAGAGGGCGTGGAGGCCGTAGCCGTCGGCGTCGGGCAGTGGCCGACCGGGCTTGCCCTCGTACCAGAAGAAGTCGTCGGCGTTGGCGTAGGCGTTGGCCTGTATCATCGACGAGGTGACGTACTGGCCCTTGCCGGTGCGCTTGCGGGCGTGGAGGCCCAGCAGCGCGGCCACGGACACGGCCATCGAGGAGTTGGGGTCGGGATTGCCCTCGTTGGCGCGCCCGAACCGGCGGGAGGTCTCCTTGATCTCCTCCAGCGTCATCTCCTGGTCGGCGGGCGGGATTGCGCCCCTGCCCATCTGCGTCACCACGCCGCCGCACACTGCGCCCGGTATGGGGTGCATGGACGGGCGGTGCGAGTGCGGCCCGGTGGGGCCGTAGCCGCCGGCGTAGACGTACACGAGCTGCGGGTTGATCTCGTGCAGCTGCTCAAAGCCGATGCCCACGCGCTCCGGCGCGCCGGGGCGCATGTTGTGCACCAGGATGTCGGCCTTGGCGACCAGCTTGTGGACTATCTCGCGGCCCTCCTCCGTGCTCAGGTCAAGGCACACGTCCTCGGATCCGGCCATCGTCTTGTTGGCCGTCACGCCCAGCGACATGCCCCGCAGCAGGTCGCCTCCGGGCGGCTCAATGCGGATGACGCGTGCGCCCATCTCGCCCAGCAGCGCGCAGCCCAGCGGCCCGGCTATGACCGTCGCCAGGTCGAGCACCGTGATGTCCTCCAACGGGTATCGCGGCAGCGGCTCGGAGCCGTAGCCGTTGGCGCTGTGGCCGTTGCTGCTGCCGTTCAGCGACGCCAGAACCTCCTCCGTGTGCTGGCCGGGCAGAGGCGAAGGCCCCTGTATCCTGCCGGGCGTGTCCGACATGAGCGAAATGGGGCCTAGCTGCTTCATCATGCCCACCACGGGATCCTCCACGTCCCGCACGTGGCCGTTGTGGATCATCTGCGGGTGGGTCATGCCCTGCTCGGACGTGCGGTACGGCTCTGCGGCCACGTCCCGCGTCTTGTTCACGAACAGGTCCATCCACTCCTCCAGAGTCTGCTCCTGGAAGCGGGCGAGCATTATCATGCGAAGCTCCTCGCGATCCTCCGGCAGGAGCACGGGCGCCTTCTCGAACCGCGGGTCTTCGAAGATGTGGCCCAGGCCGATGTCGTGTATCATTGCCACGAAGAGGCGCTGCACCGTGTTCGCCATCTGTATCCACTCGCCGTCCTTGGTGCGGACCGGGATGTAGGCCAGCGTGGGGTAGCCGCGCAGCCACGGATGCTCAGTGAACACGTCCGGGAAGCGCACCATCATCTGCCAGAAGACCAGGTCGATGAACTCGTAGAGGTTCATGGTCTGCATGAGGCTGGTTTCCACCTTCTGGCCCTGGCCCGTCTTGTCGCGCACGTGCAGCGCGGCGATGATGCCGCGCACGGCGCCCATGTTGGCGGCGTGGTGCGCCGTCTGCACCGCGGCGTAGTGCGGCCCCGGCCGGTTGGCCTGGCCGGAGAACACCATCATCCGGCCTATCTTGGCAGCCACCGCGCCCTCGTAGGGCTTGTAGTGCGCGTAGGGGCCTTTGGGCCCCCAGCCGGTCAGGGAGACGTAGACCAGGTCGGGCCGCTGCGCGCTGAGCGTCTCGTAGTCCAGGCCCATGCGGCTTGTTTCGCCGGGCGTGAAGCTCTCTATCACCACGTCCGACTGGAGCGACAGCCGCTTCGCCTTGTCCCTGTCCTCCGCGGTCTCCAGATCCAGCGTCACGCTCTTTTTGCCGCGGTTCCACTGTCTGGCCGCGGGAATGCTGCGCGACCGGTGACCGCCGGGCGGCTCCACCTTGACCACCTCGGCCCCAAAGTCGGAAAGCACCATGGTGGTCACCGCGCCCAGCATCCCGTCCGTGAAATCCACAACCTTTAGTCCCTCGAAAACCTCTGCCATCGCTGCCTCCTTGCTCCGCCGTTGTGGGCGCGCGGGCGGGGAATGTGGGGAGTTGCGCGGCCCGCCGGCCCCTTCAATGCGCGCCATTATATCACGGTAAGTCACGTCTTGTGCATTGGGGGATGGAGAAGTGAATTGCAGAACAGAAGCAATAGGGCGCCAGTCCTGGAACTGGCGCCCTTCGAGCTGCGTCCAATCGAGCTGGTTGGCGCACTACCGCCTGACGCCGGCAGCGCCAGGCTGGACCCCGCGGCGCCTGAGTCCGGCCCGCCTTTCCTGGATCTTGCGTCGCCGCCTCTCCAAGTCCCGCTGTATAGCTTCGGGAGTTCTGCTCTCTGCCAGTTTCTTCAAGCGCGCTTCCTGTACCTCGTCGTATGGCGATTCTATGCCGCCCTCACCTGGCGGCGGGGGAGCGTTCTCCACAGTCCAAGGCGCCGCAGGCTTGGGAAGCAACTGACCCTCACCGTTAGGCTCTTCTCTCTCCATGTAGCTCCTTCCTCTGAATCCAGTTGAAGCCGTCAACGCGGGTTATGGTGGCGACCTCAATCTCGCCTCCTACCCCGCGTTCCATTTCGGCAAGACTCTGCGCAGTTATGGTCGTGCGTATCAGGAAAATAGCCAAATCCACGCAGTCTTGCAAGGGGAGACCTTTGCGTAACACCTGCATTGTCCACAGAGGAACCGCTCCAAATGTCATTCTGAACCCATTCGGCTGCGCTCTGAGCGTAGTCAAAGGACTCAGCATGATATCGGATTGTTGGTGAGCAAGAGTTACGCAAGGGTCTCCAAGGGCAAGTGTGCAATGTCCAACGAGACCTTGCCCCCTACTAACCCCTCCCTTGTGCATCTCTCCATGATGTATACTTGTGACGACAAGAGAAGCATTATGGACATTGCCGCAAAGCTCCAAATCAAGCCGGGCTCTGCCGTGAGGGTGGGAAACGCGCCGGACGGATTCGCGCTGGAACTGCCGGAGACGGCACGCCGCGTTGACGACGGCGAACAGGCGGACGTGTCGCTCGTATTCGTGCGGAACGCCGCGGAGGTCGAGGTTCACGCCGCGCCGTTCGTCGAGGCCGCCCGCCGCGACGCCATCGCCTACATCGCGTACCCCAAGGCGGGCCAGCTTGGCACCGACCTCAACCGCGACGTGCTGTGGAACATGCTCATACGCGAGGGGCTGCGCGGCGTGAGGCAGGTGTCGCTGGACGAGGTATGGTCTGCCATGCGGTTCAGGCCAGGGCGGCCGCAGGCGGGGGCGTGATGGAACCCGCAATCCGCCTGGAGAAGCTCACCAAGTTCTACGGCGCGCACCGCGGCGTGATAGACGTTGACCTGGAGGTTATGCCCGGCGAGGTCTTTGGGTATCTCGGCCCCAACGGCGCGGGCAAGAGCACCACCATTCGCATACTGCTTGACCTCATACGGCCCACAAGCGGCTCGCTGAAGGTGCTGGGGCTGGACGCGCAGGCGGACTCGGTGGCGCTGCGTAGGCGCATCGGCTACGTGCCCAGCGATCCGGGGCTGTACGGCGGCCTGACGGGGCGCGAGTACCTGACCCACGCGGCCAGCCTGCGCGGGGGCGTCGACTGGCGGGAGGTCGACCGGCTCGCGGAGCGCCTCTCCTGCGACCTGTCCCGCCGCATCGACACGCTTTCGCACGGCAACCGCCGCAAGGTCGTGATCATCCAGGCGTTCATGCACAAGCCGGAGGCGCTGGTGCTAGACGAGCCGACCCAGGGCCTCGATCCGCTGGTGCAGGAGGAGTTCAAGAGCCTGTTGCTGGAGACACGCGACGAGGGCCGGACGGTGTTCCTTTCGTCCCACGTGCTGCCGGAGGTTGAGGAGATATGCACGCGCGTGGCAATCATACGGGAGGGTCGCCTCGTCGCCGTGGAGGACGTGGCTACGCTGCGGGGCAGGCGCGTGCGGAGCATCGAAATCGAGTTCGGCGGCGAAGTGGCGCCGGGCGACTTCGAGGGGCTGGCCGGCGTTCGCAACATGAGCGTGGCGGGCGGCTTCCTGCGCTGCGACATCGAGGGGTCGCTGGCGCAGTTGTTCAAGGCCGCGGCCCGCTATGAGATCGTCAACGTGACCACCCGCGAGCCGAGCCTGGAGGAGGCGTTCCTGGCGTACTACGGCGTGGGAGAGGAGGGCGAACCATGAGCACCCAACACGTATTGCGAGGCGGGGCCGCAGCGTCGTCGGTGAGGGGCGGTATGCTCAGCAGCGTGTTCCTCAAGACTATGCGAGACCAGCGCAGGTCGCTGGCGTGGTGGTGCCTGGGCGCGGGCGCGCTGGTTGCGCTGATGGTGGGCTTCTATCCGAGCATAGAGGGGATAGAGGGCTTGCAGGAGATTGTGGAGCAGTACCCGGAAGGCCTGATGGCTATGTTCGGCGCGTCCGACTTCGACAACTTCGGCACGCCCGCGGGCTACCTGAACGCGGAGCTGTTCGGGTTCATGCTGCCGATTCTGATTGCGGTGTTCGCCATAGGCCGGGGCGGCGGCGCAATCGCCGGCGAGGAGCGCGCCGGCACAATGGAGATGCTGCTTGCGCTGCCCGTCACGCGCAGCAGGCTTGTGCTGGAGAAGTACAACGCCATGTCCACGTCCGTCATTGCGCTTTCGGCGTTCATCTGGCTGGTGCTGGCGGTGGGCTCGCGCGCGGTGGGCATGGACATTGCGCTGATGCGGCTGGGCGAGATGTGCCTCAGCCTGGCGCTGCTGGGCCAGGCGTTCGGGTCGGTGGCGTTCGCCGTGGGCGCAATGACGGGGCGGCACGGGCTGAGCATTGCGATAGCGGCCTCTGTGGTGGCGGCCGGCTGGGTGCTGAACGCCCTGAGCCTGTTGACTGACGTGATGGAGCCGGCGCGATGGCTCTCGCCGTTCCACTACTACAACGGCGATTCGCCGCTGATGCACGGGCTGAACCCGGCGTATGCGGGCGCGCTGCTGCTGGTGGCGGTCGTGTGCCTGGGCGCTTCGCTCGCAGGCTTCACGCGCCGAGACCTGCGCGTGTAGCGGCGGCGCGGGCGGCCCGCCCACCGCAACCGTCACTCCTGCGAAAGGAGACCTTTGTGTAACCACACGTCCCTTCCCCCGTCTGCGGGGGAAGGTTAGAGCTTGCCCCTGCGAAAGCAGGGGATGGGAGCGTTCAGGCCGACCGCCTACGCACGGTTCACCCCCATCTCAATCTTCCCCCTCAAGGGGGAAGAGGTTTTGGTGGTCGCCAGGCGGGTTGTGCAAAGGTCTCCGAAAGCAGGACTCTATCACCGGGTGGTGTGCCCGTGGTGAGCGACGCCCCGATTCCACCCCGCCGGGCGCTAGGCCCCTGCGTTCGCGAGGGCGACGGTTGCCCCGCCACGCCCCCGCGTGCGGCCCATTCGGCTACGCTCAGGGCAGGCTCAGCCGCAATCCAGCGGGTGGGGCACTGCGGTGCGCGGTTGCCAGAGGTGTCTCGACTCCGCTCGAAATCACTATGGCCTTGCCAAGGTCACGTGAGGGGATGAAAGTAGGCGGCCGACACCAGGGCGATTTTGGCCTGCCTGCGAGACTGGTTATCTCGTCCTTCTAGCCACTTGGCACGCCTACTTTCATAGCAATGACAACTGTAGGCGGCCGCCCGTCCATGCTTAGACAAGCTCAGCACGAACGGGGACGTGAGCCGTCCGCCCATCGGGGCCTCCTCGCCGCGGATGCACCCTAATCCGCAGCCTTCTGCGGCCTGCAATTTTGAGTCGGAAACGGCTTTTACTCAATGGGTTGACAAACTACCCGTCTCTATCGCAAAATGTGGGCCGCAATTAAATTGCGTTATAGAGTCATGCGCCACCTGACACGAGAGCAGCGATAGATGAGACCGACAACGCCGCCGGCGCGCACCCCGCGTCGGCAGATCATCCACCTTCACCCAGCCAACTCCCGTAGCACGACGTCCCCGTCGGAGGGGCCGGGACGTAGGAGTCGGAGGACACGGCCGCCACTTGCGCCAAACGAGAGGAAGTACATGGCCGGGCGTTGGTGAGATGTGTGGTGGAGGCGCGGGGGTTGGATGAGCCTCCCTGACAATCGGGCAGGATGCCGGTGAGCCCTGCCGGCGAGCGCTCATCCGACGCGTTCTCCGGCCCACCCAATGGCTATCGTAAGCGGCCTTCTGTGGCTCGCGCCACTCTTGTCGATCGCGGCCTTGGCTCTTTGCTCCTTCGTGCTGAGTCCGGCTGGGGAGACGCGCGCCCAGGAACAGGCGCCCAACCACGGCGCAACGTACACCAGCGAGGGCGATGACGCATCGTCGTTTGACTCGCCTTCGCCCGAAAGCAATCAGCGGCCTCCAAAGCCCAGCGTCTCCGACCAGACCGCCTATGCGGGCGTGAAGTTCAAATACCAGGTGCCGGAGGTCACCGACCCGGACGGCGACGAGCTGACCTACGACGCGTTTCAGGGCGCGGGCTACAACCCCCTGCCCAGCTGGCTCAAGTTCGATTCCGCCACGCGCACCTTCACGGGCAAGCAACGCGCCGTCCACATCGACGTGTACGACATTCGCGTCACCGTGACTGACGGGAGCCTGACAAGCTGGGCGGACTTCGATCTGAGCGTGGTCGAGAAGCCGTCGAACCCCCCGCCAACCGCGCCTACGCTGACCGACCAGACCGCGACGGAGGATGAGGCGTTCAGCTACGCGGCGCCTGCGTTCAGCGAGCCGGACGGGGACACGGTGACCTACTCCGCGGCGCTGGATGGCGGAGGCGCGCTTCCCGCCTGGCTCAGCTTTGCCGCGGCTACTCGAACGTTTAGCGGCACGCCCCTGGAGGCCGACACACCGGACACGCACACCATTCGCATTACCGCCACGGACGACGGATCCCCTCCGGGATCCGCCAGCGCCACCTTCAAGCTGACCGTGGCGGAGGTGAACGATCCGCCGGGCAATCCGTCGCTCACGGACCAGACGGCAACGGCGGGCACGGCCTTCAGCTACCAGGTGCCGGCCGTAACAGACCCGGACGACGATGATCTCACGTATTCGGCATTCCAGGGCGAGGGCTTCAATCCTCTGCCGGACTGGCTGAGCTTCGACGGAGCAACGCGAACGTTCAGCGGCACGCCTCGGAACGCGCACGTGGCCGACTACGACATCATGGTGACGGTGACGGACGGCACTGCAACCAGGAAGGGCAAGTTCACGCTGACGGTCCAGCTGCCTCAGAACCGCGCGCCTGTGGCAGTCAACGACACGGCTACCGTCGCAGAGGGCGGCAGCCTGGCAATCGCGGCCTCAACTCTGCTGTCGAACGATTCGGACGCAGACGGCGATACGCTCAGCGTCACGGCTGTCGGCAGCGCGGTGAACGGTACGGTTGCGCTCTCCGCGGACAAGGCTACGGTGACCTACACCCACGACGGCGGCGAGGCGGCGTCTGGCAGTTTCACCTACACCGTGAGTGATGGGACGGCTGCGGCTACGGGCACGGTGTCGGTCACCGTGACGGCGGTGAATGACGCGCCCGCAGCAGTCAACGACACGGCTACTGTCGCAGAAGGCGGCAGCGTGAACATCGCGGCCTCGACCCTGCTGTCGAACGACTCAGACCCGGACGGCGATACGCTCAGCGTCACGGCTGTCGCCAGTGCCGTCAACGGCACTGTGTCGCTCTCTGCGGACAAGGCCACGGTGACCTACACGCACGACGGCGGCGAGACAACCACCGGCAGCTTCACCTACACGCTCAGCGATGGCACGGCTACCGCTACGGGCACGGTGTCGGTCACCGTGACGGCGGTGAACGATGCGCCCGTGGCAGTCAACGACACGGCCACCGTCGCAGAGGGCGGCAGCGTGGCACTCGCGGCCTCAACCCTGCTGTCGAACGACAGCGACGCAGACGGCGATACGCTCAGCGTCACGGCGGCCGGCGGCGCGGTCAATGGCACGGTTGCGCTCTCCGCGGACAAGGCTACGGTGGCGTACACGCATGACGGCGGTGAGACCACATCCGGCAGCTTCACCTATACGCTCAGCGATGGGACGGCTACGGCTACTGGCACCGTCTCGTTAACCGTGACGGCGGTGAATGATCCGCCGCTGGCAGTCAACGACACGGCAACCGTCGCTGAGGGCGGCAGCGTGGACATCGCGGCCTCAACCCTGGTGTCGAACGACTCAGACCCGGAAGGCGATACGCTCAGCGTCACGGCTGTCGGCGGCGCGGTCAATGGCACCGTGTCACTGTCGAACGATAAGGCCACCGTGACCTACGCGCATGATAGCGGCGAGACGACTACGGGCAGCTTCACCTACTCCGTGAGCGACGGGACGGCTACCGCAGCCGGCACGGTGTCCGTCACCGTGTCGGCGGTGAACGATGCGCCCGTGGCAGTCAACGACACAGCCACCGTCGCAGAGGGCGGCAGCGTGGCGATCGCATCCGCAACACTCCTCGTCAACGACAGTGACCCAGACAGCGACACGCTCAGCGTCACGGCTGTCGGCAGCGCGGTGAACGGCACGGTGTCGCTCTCCGCGGACAAGGCTACGGTGACCTACACCCACGACGGCGGCGAGGCGGCGTCTGGCAGTTTCACCTACACCGTGAGTGATGGGACGGCTGCGGCTACGGGCACGGTGTCGGTGAGCGTGACGGCGGTGAACGATCCCCCCGTGGCAGGCAGCGACACGGCAACCGTCGCAGAGGGCGGCAGTGTGGCAATCACGGCCTCAACGCTACTGTCGAACGACAGCGACGCAGACGGCGACAAGCTCAGCGTCACAGCAGTCGGCGGCGCGGTGAATGGCACGGTTGCGCTCTCCGCGGACAAGGCTACGGTGACCTACACCCATGACGGCGGCGAGACGACCACCGGCAGCTTCACCTACACCGTGAGCGACGGGACGGCTACGGCTACGGGCACGGTCTCGGTCACCGTGACGGCAGTAAATGATCCCCCCGTAGCAGGCAACGACACGGCGACCGTCGCAGAGGGCGGCAGCGTGGCGATCACGTCCTCAACCCTGCTGTCAAACGACAGCGACCCGGACGGCGATACGCTCAGCGTCACGGCGGTCGCCGGCGCGGTGAACGGCACGGTGGCGCTGTCCCAGGACAAGGCCACCGTCACCTACTCCCATGACGGCGGCGAGACGACTACGGGCAGCTTCACCTACACCGTGAGCGACGGGACGGCTACGGCAAGGGGCACGGTATCGGTCACCGTGACGGCGGTGAATGACGCGCCCGTGGCGGTCAACGACTCGGCGACGGTGTCGGAGGGCGGCAGTGTTGCCATCGCGGCCTCAACCCTGCTGTCAAACGACAGTGACCCGGACGGCGATACGCTCAGCGTCACGGCTGTCGACGGCGCGGTCAATGGCACCGTGTCACTGTCGAACGATAAAGCCACCGTGACCTACACGCATGACGGCGGCGAGACAACCACCGGCAGCTTCACTTACACGCTCAGCGATGGGACGGCTACCGCAACCGGCACGGTGTCGGTCACCGTGACGGCAGTGAATGATGCGCCCGTGGCGGTCAACGACACGGCGACCGTAGCGGAGGGCGGCAGCGTAGCAATCAAGTCCTCAACCCTGCTGTCGAACGACAGCGACCCGGACGGCGATACGCTCAGCGTCACGGCTGTCGGCGGCGCAGTGAATGGCGCGGTGGCGCTGTCCGCGGACAAGGCAACCGTCACCTACGCGCATGACGGCTCGGAGACCACAACGGGCAGCTTCACCTACACCTTGAGCGACGGGACGGCTACGGCTACGGGCAAGGTGTCGCTCACCGTGACGGCAGTGAATGACGCCCCCGTGGCAGGCAGCGACACGGCAACCGTCGCAGAGGGCGGCAGCGTGGCACTCGCGGCCTCAACCCTGCTGTCCAACGACTCAGACCCGGACGGCGACACGCTCAGCGTCACGGCAGTCGCCGGCGCGGTGAACGGCACGGTGGCGCTGTCCCAGGACAAGGCCACCGTCACCTACTCCCATGACGGCGGCGAGACGACTACGGGCAGCTTCACCTACACCGTGAGCGACGGGACGGCTACGGCAAGGGGCACGGTATCGGTCACCGTGACGGCGGTGAATGACGCGCCCGTGGCGGTCAACGACTCGGCGACGGTGTCGGAGGGCGGCAGCGTGGCGATCACGTCCTCAACCCTGCTGTCGAACGACAGCGACCCGGACGGCGATACGCTCAGCGTCACGGCTGTCGGCGGCGCGGTCAATGGCGCGGTGTCGCTCTCCGCGGACAAGGCCACC
The DNA here is from genome assembly GCA_963555975.3 of Dehalococcoidia bacterium. Lineage (GTDB taxonomy): Bacteria > Chloroflexota > Dehalococcoidia > Lucifugimonadales > UBA2985 > JAPPHY01. The sequence continues at coordinate 1,922,965 of OY821663.2, read as the reverse complement.
GTGACCTACACGCACGACGGCGGCGAGACCACCACCGGGAGCTTCACCTACACGCTGAGCGATGGGACGGCTACCGCGACCGGCACTGTGTCCGTCACCGTGACGGCGGTGAATGATGCGCCTGTGGCGGGGAGTGACACGGCAACCGTCACGGAGGGCGGCAGCGTAGCCATCACATCCTCAACACTGCTGGCGAACGACACGGACGCGGACGGCGATACGCTCAGCGTCACGGCGGTCAGCAGCCCGGTCAATGGCACGGTTGCGCTGTCCGCGGACAAGGCTACGGTGACCTACACCCACGACGGCAGTGAGACGACTACGGGCAGCTTCACCTACTCCGTGAGCGATGGGACGACTGCGGCTACGGGCACCGTTTCCGTCACCGTGACGGCGGTGAACGATCCGCCCGTGGCAGTCAACGACACTGCAACGGTCGCGGAGGGCGGCAGCGTGGCGATCAAGTCCTCAACCCTGCTGTCGAACGACAGCGACCCGGACGGCGATACGCTCAGCGTCACGGCTGTCGGCAGCGCGGTGAATGGCACGGTGGCACTGTCCGCGGACAAGGCCACGGTCACCTACACCCACGACGGCGGCGAGACCTCTATAGGCAGCTTCACCTACACGCTCAGCGATGGGACGGCTACCGCTACGGGCACGGTGTCCGTCACCGTGACGGCGGTGAATGATGCGCCCGTGGCAGTCAACGACACGGGAGCCGTCGCAGAGGGCGGCAGCGTGGCGATCGCAGCCTCAACCTTGCTGTCGAACGACTCAGACCCGGACGGCGACACGCTCAGCGTCACGGCAGTCGGCGGCGCAGTCAACGGCACGGTTGCGCTCTCCGCGGACAAGGCCGCGGTGACCTACACGCATGACGGCAGCGAGACCACCACCGGCAGCTTCACCTACACGCTCAGCGATGGGTCGGCTACGGCAACCGGCACGGTGTCGGTCACAGTGACGGCGGTCAATGACGCACCCGTGGCAGTCAACGACACGGCAACCGTCGCAGAGGGCGGCAGTGTTGCCATCGCGGCCTCAACCCTGCTGTCGAACGACTCAGACCCGGACGGCGATACGCTCAGCGTCACAGTTGTCGGCGGCGCGGTGAACGGCGCGGTGGCGCTGTCCGCGGACAAGGCCACAGTGACATACACGCACGACGGCAGCGAGACCAGCACGGGCAGCTTCACATACACGCTCAGCGATGGGTCGGCTACCGCTACGGGCACGGTGTCCGTCACCGTGACGGCAGTGAATGATGCGCCGGGAGCGCTGACACTCACGGACCAGACGGCAACGGCTGACACGGCATTCAGTTATCAAGTGCCTGAGGTGGACGACCCGGACGACGACGATCTCACATACGAGGCGTTTTACGGGGCAAACTTCAACCCCCTGCCAAGCTGGTTGAGCTTCGACGGGGACTCGCGCACGTTCAGCGGCACGCCCGGAAACGGCCACGTTGGCGACTATGACATACATGTGTGGGTTACGGACGGCTCAGGAGCAATGGGCAAGGGAGATTTCACCTTGACCGTGGGGCTGCCGCCTAACCGCGCGCCCCAAGCGCCCTCGCTGGCCGACCAGACTGCGACGGAGGATGAGGCGTTCAGCTACGAGGCGCCGGAGTTCACCGACCCGGACGGCGACGCCGTCTCCTACTCCGCCTCACTCGCCGACGGCTCCGCGCTGCCCGCATGGCTGAACTTCAGCGAGTCCAATCGCACGTTTACGGGCACGCCCCTGGAGGCCGACACCCCGTTCGAGCACACCATAAGAATCACCGCCACGGACAACGGCAGCCCGGCGCAATCCTCGTCGGCGTCATTCACGCTGAGCGTCCCGGAGGTGAACGACGCCCCCTACGCGCCATCGCTCACGGATCAGGTCGCAACGGTGTCGAAGTGGTTCAGCTACACCTTCGAAGTCGTCACGGATCCGGAGGGCGGCGCCATCACCTACACGGCGACACTGGCGCCCAGCGGCGAGCTCCCGTCATGGCTCACGTTCAACGCCTCCAGCCGCACGCTCAGCGGCACGCCGGGGCAGGGCGACGCCCCGAAAGCTCATACGATACGCGTTACGGCAACGGACGACGGCGCACCGGCGCGGGCATCCGCGGCCGACTTCAAGCTGACGGTGGGCGCATCCAACGGCGCGCCCGTGGCCGTCGACGACACGGCGGTCGTGGCGGAAGGGAGCAGCGTAGCGATCACAGCCGCAACCCTCCTCGCCAACGATTCGGATCCGGACGGCCAGACGCTCACGATAACGAGCGTGGGCGATTCGGTCTACGGCGGCGTCTCCCTGTCCCAGGACGGGAGCGCTGTCACCTACTCTCACGGCGGCGCTGAGGTCGATTGGGGCAGCTTCTCCTATACGGTGAGCGACGGCGCGGCCACGGACACTGCGACCGTGACTCTCACCGTCACGCCGGTCAACGACCCGCCTGCGGCGCCTTCCGTGCAGGACAAGACAGCCACCGAGGACGAGCCGTTCAGCTTCCAACTCAACCCATCAACCGACCCTGAGGGCCACAGTGTCACCTACGGCGCAACGCTTGCCGATGGCGCCGCGCTCCCGGCGTGGCTCAGCTTCAACGCCGGAAAGCGCACGCTTTCAGGCACGCCCCTGGAGGCCGACACACCCGCCGCGCTCACCGTGGTTGTGACCGCAACCGACGACGGCGAGCCGTCAGAGACGGCCACAGCGTCGTTCAAGCTCAGCGTTGTTGCGGTCAACGACCGGCCGGGCGCGCCGTCGGTCGAGGATCAGACTGCGTACGTTGGCGCAGCGTTCGCATATACCGTGCCAGCGGCCCGAGACCCGGATGGCGACACCCTCGACTATGCCGCAGCCCAAGGCGAAGGAGGGAATCCCCTGCCCAGGTGGCTGCGGTTCGACGAAGACACTCGAACGTTCAGCGGCAGGCCGCTGCCGGCAGACGTAGCAGAGCACGAGATTGTCGTCTCCGTATCGGACGGCTCGCTAACCGCGTCGGCCGCGTTCACGCTAAGCGTTGAACCCGCCGCGAATCAGTCTCCGGCTCCGCCCACAGAGCCGCCGCCCACCGATCCACCACCTACTGAGACCCCGGCGCCGCCAACGAACCCGCCTCCAATCGCCCTCTCGATCCCTCCCCAAGCGGCGACTGAGGACGTGCCGTTCGATCTGGAAGTGCCGGCGTTCGGCGGTGCGGACCGGGAGTCGGTCGTGTACGCGGCGGGGATGGTCTCGCCCGATGGAACAGTCGCAGACCTGCCGGACTGGCTCTCGTTCGATCCCGCCACGCGCCGCCTGACCGGCACGCCACGCGAAAGCGCAGCCTCAACTACGCTCGTCATCGTCGTCACTGCTACGGACGGCGGCGACTCGCAGCGTTCCGCGGAGGCGCGCTTCACCCTCGCAGTCGCAGCGGTCAACGACCCGCCTACGGCCAGCGCAGGCGCGGATGTGAGCGTGCAGGAAGGCGCTGTCGTGACGCTGGACGGGACGGCAAGCGCAGACCCGGAGGGGCACACGCTGACCTACGCATGGACGCAGACGGCAGGGCCGCCGGTTGACTTGCGGCGGGCGCACACCGCGAGGCCGCGGTTCGAGACCCCCGTACAGCTCACAGCGAGCGTGGATCTGGCGTTCACGCTGGTTGTGACGGACTCGGAGGATGTTGACTCGGAGCCTGCCGCCGTAAGGGTGCGCGTCCGGGCGGAGGTCTCGGCGGGCGCAGGGGAAGCGGCAGGCGCGGAGGGAGCGTCAGACACTGCGGGCGCGACGGCTTCGGCCCTTCCAGTCGTCACCATAGAGGCGGAGGTCGCCTCGGTCATGGAGGGCCAGGTTGCCAGCTTCCGGGTCTACGCCGCGCCTGCGCCGGACAGGGCCATCGCAATAGTCATGGACGTGACTGGCGGAGAGGCATACGGCATCGAGGACGGGCAGCGTGACGTGTTCATCCTGCCCGGAGACACGCTGGCGATACTTGTGCTGCCGACAATGGACGACGATCTCCCTGACCCGCGCGCCCGCATCAGCGTGGCAATCCGCGCGCAGCCGCTGTACCGACTTGGCGATGTGACGACGGCGCACGTTGAGGTCGCGGACGACGATCCTCCCGCAGAGCCGCCGACAACCACCGTTGCCTATACGCCAAGACTGGCCCAACAAGTGACGCTGGGCTTCGGTGATGCGGCAGTTGGCGACATGACATTCACCGTCGGCAGAGACATCGGCGTTGTCCGGCTGCCCGGCGCCGCGCCTGACGACGGCAGCCTCCGCTACGAGCTGACGCCCGCGCTGCCGGACGGCCTGAGCTTCAACTCGCGTGAGCTTGCCATCACCGGCGCGCCCACCGTCGCCGCGGAGCCGCGGCGGTTCACCTACAGCGTCACGGACTCACGCGGCCACCGCGCGAGCCTGTCCTTCCTCATCACCGTGGCGAAGCCGCTGCCCTTGCCGACTGCCACGCCTACCCCCACACCGGCTCCCGCGCCGACGCCGCATCCCATGCTGATCTTCAGGCTGTTGCCGACGCCAACGCCGGCCGCCGAGCCGCTGGGTGAGCTGCCGACTCCCGCGCCCTTGCCTACTCCGTCCGCCATACCGACCCCGTCGGGGAGTGAGTTCGTCCTGTACCCGCCTTCCACGCCAACCGCGGCTGCTGTGGCATTCCTGGCGCCGACTGCGACACCCGCCGCAGGGGATGATCAAGCGGTCGGCTGGCTGGGTTGGCTGCTAACCACCACGCTCACAGGAGCCACCACCGCGGCCTCGGTGGTCGTGCTGCTGCGCGGCAACGGGCACAAGTGAGTGCGTCCATAAGGTCTGATAAACGCCCCAATGCGGATTGTTTGTGCTATGATTCAGGCGGCGGCGGGTGTGAGCGTCCGCCGGTCAGTCGAGAGGACAATCGGGAGCGAATGAACAAGCTAGAGGAGTTCCAGAATCGCGCTCTAGCCAAGAGCCTGGAAGAGAGAGGCATAAGGGCTGACTTCGAGGCACGGCGGGGCCGGCGGCGCGTGGACGTGGTGGCGGACGTGGACGGCTTGCGCATACCGCTTGAGGCGGAAACAGGCTACCACCGGAGAGCGCAGGCCATCCGGGACGCTGACGCTCGCCTAAGGCAGGGGTTGGCAACCATCGTATTCGCCGTCTGCTATCCAACAGGCGTAACGGAGAGCGACCTGGAGGACGCTACGCTCACGTGGATCCTCCGAACCAAGCCGGGCGAACCCGCCGGAGAATGGTCGACCGGCAGCCTGTCGCAGCTTGTCCAGGCAGTGCTCCAGGCCCCCAGCTCGCTCAGCGGCGCGGACATCGCGGCGCAGCGGCTTTCGGATGGCTTGGATCAAGTGGTGCAAGGTCTGAAACCTCCCGTGAGGCGCGCCCTGGCGCAGGCGCTGGATCTCCCCGCAACCAGGCAGCAAGACCAGCAGACCAACGGGTACTTCGTCGCCGCCAAGCGAGCGCTGCTGGTTGTGGCTACGGCCATGCTGTTTCATCATCGCGTGCAGCCGTACCTGCCGCATGACCGCCCCGATGACTACGCCGGGGAGTGGCCGCCCGCAAGCCCGTTGGCGTGCGCGGAGGAGAACGCCGTGATCGCTGCCTTCCGCGAGGCGTGGCTGGCGATTCTGGCGGTGGACTATCGGCCAGTGTTCGAGACGGGGCGAACGGCGCTGTCGGCGTTGTCTATGGACCCGGACACTGGACAGGCCGTGAGGAGCATTGCGGGAGTGGTCGCCCGGGTATCGGAGATGGTTAGCGGCCTGCGTCACGACCTGCTCGGCCGCATCTTCCACCGCGTGCTCGATACCGCCCGCTACGACGGCTCTTTCTACACCTCCACGTCCGCGGCCGTGCTGCTCGCCGGCCTGGCCTTGCGCACAGACGATGGCGACTGGTCTGATCCGAACTTCATCGCATCACTCCGCATCTGCGATCCCGCCTGCGGCACCGGCACGCTGCTGATGGCCGCCGCGGAGCGCATTCGAGACCTGCGCCTGGCAGCCGGCCCGATAAACGCCGAGGACGACGAGTATCTTGGCCTGCACCTGCTGGAGGACGTGCTCTATGGCTTCGACGTGAATCTCAGCGCGACCCACATGGCGGCCAGCACCCTGGGCATGTTGTCCCCCGCTACCAGCTTCAGACGGATGAACATCCATCGGACACTGCTGGGCGTGTATGATGGCGTGGCCTACCTTGGTTCGCTGGACTTTCTCCACGGCCAGCCGAGGCTCGCCGGATGGCCCTCCGCCACCAGGCAGGTTGACGGCGGGGATGGCCTGGCGGAGCAGCCGCCTTCAATGGACGTGGTGATTATGAACCCGCCATTCACCCGCGACAGCCTGCGCCACAACCAGTTCAGCCGCGAGGATGAGCTGCTCATCAAGGAGCGCGAGAAAGAGGTTCTGGGCGACGACCCGTCCCTGCTCTGGTATGAGCGGCTGGGCCAACCCATCGACCCGACGCGGGCGGCGGCGCGGCTGCACTCGTCCGGGGGCGCCTTCACTGTGCTGGCGGATAGCCTGCTCAAGACGGACACCGGCACGCTGGCGCTCGTGCTGCCGTCGGTAGTGCCCACGGCTCCCGGCAACCTGGCCCTGCGCAGGTTCCTGGCCGAGCGGTTCCACGTGGACACCATCGTAAGCTCTCACGATCCAACCCGCATCTTCTTCTCGGAGAGCACCAGCATAGGCGAGATCTTGCTGGTCTGCCGGCGTTGGAACGGCGACGCCCCCAAGCCGCCTACGCGCGTCATCAACCTTGCGCGGAACCCGGTCACGCCGGTTGATGCGCTGGGCACGCTGGCAAGAATCGGAAATGGTGAGTGGGTTGCCCGCGATTTCACCATTCAGCGCGTGGACGCGAGCCGCATAGAGCAGGGCGATTGGAACGCCGTCAACTTCCTCTCGCCGTTCCTGGTGGAGGCCTATCAGACGCTCAGCGAGTCCGGCGCAGGCTCAATCCCGTTTGTGCCGTTGAGCGACGTCGCGGCGATTGGCCCGGCCGGGCAGCGCATCAGGGACGCATTCGTGCACTCGCTAATGCCCAACCGCTCCGGCCGCCGGGCGTTGTGGTTCCACAAGACTCAGGTCATCCAGGCGATGCGCGCCGAGCCGGATGTCTACATCGAACCCAAAGACAGTGACCGACTGCGCCGCCTTGCGGAAACCTATTGGGAACAGCGCAGCGATCTGATGCTGCCTCACCGGCTCTGGCTGCCACTGGCCAAGGTCGGCGCGGTAATGCTGCCGGAGCGCGCTCTGGGCTCCATCTGGACGCCATGCCGCTTGAGCGCTCCACAGTGGGCCAAGGCGATGTGCCTGTACCTGAACTCCACTCCAGGCATACTTGCCTTGTTGGGCGGGCGGGACAACCGGAAGCCCTCATACCCTTCCTTCTCGCTGGACACGCTGCGGGCGCTGCCTGTGCCCAACCTGAACGATCTGGACGACGAGCAGCTCGCGCTGCTCAACAGCTGGTACGATTCGCTGGCCGAAGACGCCCTGCTGCCCTTCCCGCGCATGAACGAAGACCCGGTGCGCCACCAGATTGACGGCGCGGTGTCGCAGGCGTTGGGCCTTGACGCAGACTGGGTTGCGTCCATAAGGCGGGAGTTGGCGCGGGAGCCGTCCGTGACGGACAGGCCATACGCGAGCTGAGGCGGCGCGGCAGGCCGAGCGCGGACGTGAACGGCCCGGAGAGCCGCACAGTTCAGCCCTGTCGTCGCCGTCTGGCGATTCCTTGACGTGACCGCGCGTGTGGCTTGTTCGGCGACTCCTTGCCCGGACTCAGCACGAACAGGCACAGAGCCACCGCCAGGATTGACAACAGCGGGGTGAACCACATCAGGCCGGCTATGGTATCCATGAGTTTGACCGGAGATTCCATCGCAGAGGGCTACGGCGAATGTGCGCCCGGCGGCATGGCCTCCAAAGGATTTGACCTGCATTGTATTGCCTCTAACCTGCAATGTCAACATCTTGCGATTCTTCCGGGACGGCTTGTCAATCCCTTGCGTAAATGCAGGGGGAATGAGGCTCAAAAGCTCGCGGCATGAGGCTGGCAACGGCGAACATACGAAGCGGACGGGGATAGGCGGGCATCGGCAAGAGCCGAGGGCAGGCCGAGAAAGGCGCTGCTTGTTCAAGCCGGCGTTGAGACGGATGGCTACTATCAGGTTGACGGCCGCATAAGGGAATCGAAACCGCCGTGCTCGCGAATTTCACTACCGCAGTCTGTGGGCTTCGCGTTCTTGCGCGGGGCTTGGCGCTAAGGGGCGGCGGACGGCAATCACAAGACTACCCGTCACCCCGCCTCCATCGCGGCCGTCAGCAGCCGCGCCGCGGCCTCCGGATCCGCCGCGCCAACGACTGCCGAGATGACGCACGCGGCGTCCGCGCCCGCGCGCATCACCTCCGCCACGTTGCCAAGGTTTATGCCGCCTATGGCGACCACCGGCGCGGCCGCCCGCGCCTTCACCTCCGCAAGCGTGACCAACCCGGCCGGTCTCGTGCGTTCCTTGGTGTCGGTTGGGAAGATTGCGCCCACCGCCAGATAGTCCGCGCCCTGACTCTCGGACTCTGCCGCTTCCTCCACCAGGGCGTTTGACGTGCCGATGATCTGGTACGGCTTCAGGACGGCCCGCGCCTCCGCGACCGGCAGGTCGTGCTGGCCCAGGTGCAGGCCGTGGGCGTCGCAGGCCGCGGCCAGGTCGGCGTGGTCGTTCACGATGAAGACGGCTTCGTGCCGGTCGCACAGGTCGCGGATGCGGCGCGCAATCGGCAGAACGTCGCCCTTGTCGTGGAGCTTGTCGCGAAGCTGGATGACGCGGGCGCCGCCGCGAAGCGCGGCCTGCGAGACCTCCACCAAATCCCTGCCGCCTGCGGCCTGCGCGTCCACGATGACGTACAGCCCGCGGACTCCCCGTGCGGCCTCGCTTCTGGCTGCGTCCCTCATGCGGTTCAACTCTGGACTGTGGGCCTACAGGCCCAGCTCGAAGTCCTCGACCTCGTCGGTGTTGACCATCTCGCCGGCGTCCAGCCGGGCGAGCAGCTCCTCGCCCTCCGGGCCGATTGCCTGGCCGGTGTCGTCCTTCATGCGCCTGAGCATGTCGGCCACGCTGCGAGGGTCGTCCTCGTTGAAGTCGTTCATGGTATCCCAGGACGGCATCCCGCCCATGAACTCGTTGGGGCTTCTAATGACCCGCACCTGCGACACCAGGCGCTTTCCTCCGGCTGCGCCGCAGTGGGTGCAGACAGGCTCCTTGATCTCGGAAAAGCTGCGGTTGAGCATGGAGAACCTGCGCTGGCAGCTTTCGCAACGGTACTCGTAGATGGGCATAGCGCGTACTCCCTGACAGTGCGCGATTCTAGCACACGATGCGCCCGCGGTAAACACGCCGCGGCTAATCGCCGGGGCCGCCCGTAACCGCGTTCTCCGTGCGCTCTATCCTGGCTATGCGCCCCCGCGAGTCCACGTCAACCGCCACTAGGTCTATGCGCCAGTGCTGCGGCAGCCCATCCCTGGACTGGAGGTACGACTGCGCCGTGGCGATCAGCCTGCGCGCCTTGCCCGCGGTTATCGACTCCTCAGGCGAGCCGAAGCTGCGGCCGCTCCGCGTGCGCACCTCCACGAACACGACCGTATCGCCGTCCAGCGCCACGATGTCCACCTCGCCGAACGGGCAACGGTAGTTGGCGTCCAGCACCGCGAGTCCGTCACGCTCCAGGTAGCCGCGCGCGGCCCGCTCGCCCATCGCGCCCCGGCGTATCCTGCTGCCGCCCGCGGGCCCGGCGTCAACGACGTCCGCTGCCTGCGCCATCGCTGCTTGGACGGGCGCAAAGCTGCGCCGGTGAATCGGGCACGGCCCCAGGTGTCGCAGCTGCTCCAGGTGCGCGCGCGTCGGGTAGCCCTTGTTCGCGTCGAAGCCGTAGGCCGGATGCCGCGCGTGCTCCTCCAGCATGATGGCGTCTCGCGTGACCTTGGCGACTATGGACGCGGCGGCGATGGACAGACAGCGCCGGTCTCCGCCGACAAGCGCCTTGAACGGCAGCCCGTCCTGGTCCACCGGCAGCCCGTCCACGAGCACGAAGTCCGGCCGGGAGCGCAGCCTGCCCACGGCCTTCAGCATGGCCTCGCGGGTGGCCGCCGCAATGCCCAGCCTGTCCACGTCCTCATTCGACACCGCGCCTGAGGCCCAGTCCACGCCGGACTCCCGAACGGCCGCGAAGACCGCGGCCCGCGCTCTCGCGCTGAGCTGCTTGCTGTCCCGAACGCGGGAGAGCCACGGGGCGCGCAAGTCGTGGGGGATGACCACTGCGCCGGCGACCACAGGGCCGGCGAGCGGTCCGCGGCCGGCCTCGTCCACGCCGGCCACGAGTCTGTAGCCGATGCGATGGAGGGCGGCTTCCTCATCGAAGGTAGGAGGCGAGGATGTCCTCATACGTTTCGTGGGCGCGGCGAGACGCGGGAGTCACGCCTGGCGAGCGTCATTGCCGGCCGCCTCGTCGCCGCCTGCGCGGATGGCCCTGACCACAACGCAGCTCCACTTGAAGCTGATGGCGCCGGACTCGTCCTGCCGGATTTCGAACGCCTCGACCGCTCCGGGCGGCGCGTTCAGGAAGTCGCGGCGCAGGCCCTCGACCACGTCCGCGGGCGTGCCGGAGCGCCGCACCCAGTCGTCAAAGTCGTGGGGCACGTCCGTCATGGTGGAGTCCGTGGGGTGCAGGCCGTTCTCCTCCAGCGCCTTCAGCCAGCCGGACGGCGACAGGTTGCTGACGTGGCTGGGATCGCGGCGCTCCTCAACGTCGTTCATCCAGACGGAGGTTGGAGCGTCCTCCGGCGAGCAGGTGTCCGCAAGGATTAGGACGGCGCCCGGGGCCAGCACACGGCGCCACTCCGAGATCGCCTTAGCCATGTCCACGAAGTGGTGCGGCGCAATGCGGCACGTCAGAAGGTCAAGCGAGGCGTCGGCAAAAGGCAGGTTCTCCGCGGCCGCAAGCGCATAGCCCACGTTCTCGATGCCGCGCTGTGCGGCCAGCTTGCGCGTCTCGGCGATCATCTGGGGCGTGAGGTCCGATGCGGTGACGCTGTCGGCGAAGGGCGCGATGGCGAAGGCGGTAAATCCCGTGCCTGTAGCCACGTCTACGGCGCGGGCGTAGCGCGCCCTGGACGCCCACTCGCTCACCACTTGCAGGCTCTCGCCGGAGCTGTGGCCCATGCTGGTGGCGTAGTGGTGGGCCTGCCTGCCGAACTGCTCCTGCGCGCCGATTCGCCTTGGAGTATCGCCCTGGGTAGCCATGACGGTATGTTAGCCGAACGGGGCGCGCCTTGCAAGCAGCAGGCGTTGGCACAAGCTGCGCGAAGGGAGAGTGCCGCGCTCCCACGTCCCCACTCCCCCGCAGAGAGACAGTGCACAACTCGCTTGGAGGCGGCCGAACCTCACCCACCTTGAGGGTGAAGCAGCCCCCCCGAGCGGGCGATTCCAGGGCGATGGCCCGCCCCAAGCAAAAGCCCCCGAAAGTCTCCGAAAAATCCCCCCGAACTCCTCTTGCACCCTCCAATCTACCGCCCTGCTATATTGGCTGTGGCCGCCGATGCTATGCCCCGGCCTCATCTGCCAACCGCATCGCGGACTCACGCCGCCCGGCCCTCCGGGCGTCTCTTCTGCGCCTTGCGGCGCTGTCTATCCCCGCCCGTCGCAGCTTTGCCGCGCTCGCCCGCGGCCGCGCAGAGGAGAACAACAGCAGCGTTGAGCCAACCGAGTCCCCGCACCCTTTGGGAGGCCGTCCTGGGCCGGCTGGAACTGCAGGTCAGCCGGCCCAGCTTTGCGACCTGGCTCCGCGACACCACCGGCGTCTCTTTCGACGACGGCCGGATGGTGGTGTCGACGCCGTCGACTTTCGCGGCGCGCTGGCTGGAGCAACGGATGTCGGCCCTCGTCGAGGCCACGCTCTCGCAGATCGCAGGCCGCCCCTCTACCGTGCACTTCCAGGTCCCGGGGATGCCGCCCGGGCCGGGTGTCGGTTCTGGCCGCAGTGCCGCGCAGTCCTACGGCGGCGACGGCTACGATTCGCAGGCCGACGAGCGGCCTCCCGCGCGACTGCGCGGCGACTGCGCGCTCAACCCGCGCTACACGCTCGACTCGTTCGTGGTCGGCGAGTCCAACCAGCTTGCCTATGCCGCGGCGGTCGCGGTGTCGTCGAGGCCCGGCATGGCCTACAACCCCCTGTTCCTCTACGGCGGCGTGGGCCTGGGCAAGACGCACCTGCTGCACGGCATCGGCCACGCATCGGCCAGCAGGGGGCTGTCCTGCCTGTACGTCAGCTCCGAGCAGTTCACCAACGACTTCATCTCCTCGATACAGACGAAGCGGACGCGGGAGTTCCGTGAGAAGTACCGCTCCGTGGATGTGCTGCTGATGGACGACATCCAGTTCCTCCGAGGCAAGGAGACCGTCCAGGAGAGCTTCTTCCACACCTTCAACGACCTGCACAACGCTAACCGCCAGATCGTGCTGGCCTGTGACCGGCCGACATCCGCGCTGTCGCCAATCGAGGACCGCATACGTTCCCGGCTCCAGTGGGGCCTGAGCGCGGACATCCAGTTGCCGGCGCAGGAGACTCGCCGGGCCATATTGGAGCTCAAGGCGCAGGAAATGAGCAGTGCCGTCCCCGTGGAGGTCTTCGACGTGCTGGCGGAGCGGTTCGCGGGCAGCGTCCGCGAGATGGAGGGCGCGCTGAACCGGGTGATCGCCTACGCAGACCTGACTGGCTGCACCATCGACCTTGACGTGGCGCGCCGAGCCTTGGGTGACATGCTGGCCGCGCCCCCTGAGCCGCCTCCATCGCCCGATGCGCTCCTCACGCTGGTCTGCAACTACTACGCCGTAGAGGTGCAGGCAGTCGTCAGCAAGCGGCGAGACCGGAAAGTCGCGTTGGCGCGCCAAGTGGCAATCTACCTCCTGCGGGAGAGAGCACAGTTGCCGCTCAAGGCCATTGGCGAGATGGTGGGTAACCGCGAGCACCCGTCAATTCGCCAGGCTTGGGTGAAGATACAGAAGGATCGTCAGTCCGACTCGACTCTTGACCTCCAGATACGCGCCATCTGCGAGACGCTGCCGTAGTGCCCAAGACAACCCCTGACGAGCAGTTTTCCCTTCACGTTTCACTTTCCACTACATCCTTCACGCCCAATCGAAACCTGCGCAGGGTCACTACAAGCACAACCAAGGCAAGCTCCCACGCCTCAATTTCCATTAGCTCCACTTTGCGCTATTATTGCGGTTAACCCTCTTACATAGATAGGGAAGTACTTGGCCGATGATAGATACAGTAACCATAGTTGTTAGAGCCGGAAATGGAGGCGCAGGCGTAGTGAGCTTCCGCAGGGAGAAGTATGTGCCTCGTGGCGGCCCCGACGGTGGAGACGGCGGCAGTGGCGGCAACATCTTAGTGCGCGCGCAGGACGGGCATCATCTGCTGCGAAACTTCCGCTCTCGACAACGCTTTGCGGCTCAGAGCGGAAGCGACGGGCGCGGCGGCAACAAGAGTGGGCGTCACGGCGAGGATCACGTCATCAGCGTACCGACTGGAACATTAGTGAGACGCTGCCAGGATGATGGAAGCCATCATCTGCTGGCTGACCTCGCTGAGCTTGGCGCAGCCGCGGTTGTGGCGCGTGGTGGTCGTGGCGGGAAGGGGAACGCGCGATTCTCGCACGCGCAGAACCGCGCGCCCCTCTTGGCTGAGGCTGGCGAGGAGACTGAGGATATGACTCTGGAGCTTGAACTGCAACTCATCGCGGACGTGGCAATCATGGGGATGCCCAGCGTCGGCAAGTCCTCTCTGTTGCGTGCCTGCACCCGCGCGCGTCCTGATGTAGCCGCGTTCCCCTTCACTACGCTGGAGCCGGTGCTTGGTGTCGTAGAGGGTCAATCCCGTGACTTCGTCCTAGTCGAAATACCGGGCCTGCTGGAAGGCGCGCACCGCGGTGTCGGCCTCGGCTCCGACTTCCTGCGCCACGCGGGACGGGTTACCACGATCGTTCATCTCCTGGACGGCACAGCAGACGACCCGCTCGCCGACTACAGGCGCATACGCGAGGAGGTGCGCCTGTACGACGAACAACTCGCCGCCAAGCGTGAGATTGTGGCAGTGAACAAGATGGACGTACCGGAGGCGCAGATCCGCCGCACGGAGCTTGACACCGCGCTGCGGGCACGGGGGATCCGGCCGAGCTACGTCTCAGCCGCGGGTGAGGTGGGCATCGGCGAGCTGCTGGCGCGCGTAGAGCAGGAGTTGAGCGAGCAGGCCCCGCCCGCGCCGGAGCCGCTTCCCACGCCCGTGCTGACACCGCGGCCCGCCCGCGAGCGCGTAGTCGTGGAGCGCGACGGTGACGCGTTCGTGGTGCGCGCCGACCGAGCGGAGCGCATCGCCCGCCGCGTCAACCTCGACGACAGGCTGGTGCAGCTGCAACTGTGGGGCGAGCTGCGGCGCATGGGCGTTGTCCGCGCCCTGGAGCGCGCAGGCGCACGCGCGGGAGCGACCGTGCGGATAGACGGCTGGGAACTGGAGTGGAAGTAGCGTGAAGCTGGGAGTGTTCGGGGGCACGTTCGACCCTATCCACGTGGGCCACCTCATCATCGCACAGGAGGCCGCGGTTGAGGCGGGCCTGGACTCGGTGTTGTTCGTGCCGGCCGGGCAGCCGTGGCTGAAGGCGGGAACGCGGGTCACGGATGGACGGCATCGGCTGGCGATGACGCGGCTGGCCGTGGAGGGCTGCGACCGCTTCGCCGTGTCGGCCGTGGAGGTCGAGCGTCCGGGGCCGTCTTACACCGCGGACACGCTGGAGGAGCTGCGGGGGGGCATGGACGCTGCCGACAGCCTCCACTTCATCCTTGGCATGGACGCGCTGGAGGGACTGCACAGGTGGAACAGGCCGGAGCGCATCTTCGATCTGTGCAGCCTGGCGGTGGTGTCGCGGCCGGGCCACCGCGAGTTCGACCCTGCCACGGTGGACCGGATCCGCCCCGGCGCTTCCGACAGCGTGGCGGTGGTGCACGGCCCTGGCATCGGCATAAGCGCGGCTGAGGTGCGCCGGCGAGTGGCTCGCGGGCTGCCAATCTCGCACTGGGTGCCGCGCGCAGTTGAGGAGTACGTCTACGAAAACGGACTGTATCAGGAGGTCTAGCGTGAGCGATGAAGCGGCCCGCAAGGTGTTGGAGATCTCTGAGGAGGTGGGCGCGCTCAAGTACGGGGAGTTCACCCTTTCTTCGGGCGCAAAGAGCAGCTACTATTTCGACGGGCGGCTGGTGAGCCTGCACCCGGAGGGCGCGTACTGGCTGGGGCGGGCGTTCTTCCAGGCCATTGAGGGGGGCGAAGTGACCGCCGTGGGCGGGCCTGCGATGGCCGCAATCCCGATCGCTACCGCCGTTGCGCTGACCAGCCGAATGGAAGGCGCGCCCGTGCCTGCCTTCTTCGTCAGGTCGGAGGCCAAGGCGCACGGCACTGAGCAGCAGGTGGAGGGAGGCCTGAGGCCGGGCAGCCGCGTGCTCATCGTGGACGACGTGTGCACGTCCGGCGGCTCGCTCATTTCGGCCATAGAGGCCGTCGAGGCCGCGGGGTGCAGCGTGGCGATGGTGATGGTGGCGCTTGACCGGCAGCAGGGAGGCGGCGAGAAGCTGCGCCAGCGCGGCTACGACTTCCGGTCGCTGCTGGAGCCTGCGCCGGACGGCACCGTGCGGGTGTCGGAGCCGCGTTCGCCCTGAGCCTGTCGAAGGGTGAACGGAGCGCGAGCGGTCTCCCCGCCGGGGTGCTAGATTCCTCCTTTCGCAGGAATGACGGTGGTGGTTGGCGGCTGCCCACTCTCGCCGCCATTGCGGCGCAAGCCGCAATCCAGTGAGAGGCGCCGGCCCCTGCTGTGTGCGAGGACGGAGGTATCCCGCTCATGCGTCGACAAGCTCAGCACGAACGGGGAGGGTGGCCGCAGAAGGGTGTCGTTTCGAGCGGAGCATAGCGGAGTCGAGAAACCTCAGGCATTGCGCCATCGTTCACACCGTCCCCACGGCAGCGCGAGTATCCCTGGGAGGGCGGTTGTGACAAGCGGAATGCCGTAGAGCCATCGACTGCGCTCCATATTCGCTCCGCTCCGCTCGGGATGACAGTGTTGGTTGGCGGCTGCGGCCTCTCCCTCCACGCTTTCACAGGCTCAGTACGCCCGCGCTTGCCAATCCCTATTCCCGCGCAGGCGGCAATCCACGAAACCCAGATCTGCGTTGCTGCACGGTTGAGGCCAAGGGCGCGTCTCGCCCCTGTGGACTCCCGCGTTCGCGGGAGTGGGAGATTTTGGGGCCTCAGATCCCCACAATGCGGATGGCGGCCCTGGCCCGGTACAGCCGGTTGATGTTCAGCAGCAGAGGCGTGATGGCCTCCACGTAGCGCGAGCTTGCGAGGCCGCCGCCGTCCACGGCGCGCAGCGCGGGGATCCGCTCGACCAGCGACATCACCCGCCGCCGGGCTGTGTCGTCGTCCGCGCACACCACCACGTCGCCCTCCACGCTGCGGGCTGCGTCCAGCAGGTCACGCGCGCTGATCGTCTGGAATGCGGCGACAACGCTGCTTTCGGGCAGGATTGCCTGCGCCTGCAACGCCGCGGAACCCTCGTCCACGTGCAGCAGGTCGAAGCGGCCGCCGGAGCGGGTGAGCGCGACCGCGGTGTCCACGACGGTCTTACCGTGTAGCCGTTCCCGCAGCGGCTCCAGGACGAGGCGCTGCGCTTCGAACGGCACGGCGATGACGACCGTGTCGGCGCGCTCCGCAGCCTCCTCGTTGAGGCCGCCGAGCGCTTCCGCGGTCACGCCCTGGCCGCGCAGTCTCGCTGCCACAGCGAAGGCGCGGGTCGTGTCGCGCGAGCCGATGAACACCGGCTCGCCCGCCAGTCCAAGCCGCAGCGCCAGCCCCATGCCCTCCGGCCCGGTGCCGCCCAGGAAGCCAAGCAACGGCAGCCCCCTTCAGTTTCGGAATGCGTTGGCACTATACCATTGGCGCGGCGATGGGACAAACCGCCGCGGCGGGGATTGCGGGAGGCGGCCGCCCGTGCTATAACTGAGTGCAAGATGGGAGGTAGAGGATTGAGCGTCTACACTCGTCTGGTACGGCCCCTCCTGTTCAGGCTGCCCCCGGAGAGGGCGCAGCGTCTCGCCGAGGCCATGCTTTGCGCAAGCCCGCTCTGGCGCGCCATCTCACGCCTGGATGATCCGCGGCTCAACACCGAGGTTGCGGGCATCCGCCTGCCGAACCCCATCGGCCTTGCCGCCGGATACGACAAGGACTGCCTCATGCTGGGCCGCCTGGCCGGACTGGGATTCGGCTACCTGGTGGGAGGAACGGTTACGGCGGAGCCAAGGCCGGGCAACCCGCGGCCAAGGATAGTGCGCAACCCACGCGACGGCGCGCTGGTGAACTCGCTCGGCTTCCCCAGCCGCGGGCTGGAGGAGGCGGCGCGCAGGCTGGAGCAACGCCCAACCGAGATTCCCGTGTTCGCCAGCATCGCCGGCCTCACCGTCGAGGAGTTCGCGGCGTGCTACCGCCGCCTGGCCCCGTTGACCGCCGCGGTCGAGTTGAACGTCAGCTCGCCGAACACGCAGGGCGTGCGCGTGTTCCAGGATCCCGCACGGCTGGGCGAGCTGCTGTCCGCGCTGCGGCCGCTGAGGCGCGGGCCGTTGTTCCTGAAGCTGCCGCCGTATTTCGATGACGACGCGCGTACCGGCGTGCTGCGAATGGTTGACGTGTGCCTCGACAACGGCGTCGAGGGCGTGACCGCGGCGAACACACACCCCGTGGAGGATGCGCGGCTTGCCGTGGGACGGGGCGGGCTGAGCGGCAGGCCGCTGCTGCCCCACACGCTGCGCATGGTGGACGAGATACGCCGCCACGCGGGGAACGAGCTTGTGATAAACGGCTGCGGCGGCATATCCTCCGGCGAGGACGCGCTGCGTGCGCTGAGGGCCGGGGCAGACACGCTCCAGCTGTACACCGGCTTCGTCTACGAGGGGCCGCGGCTGATGAAGGGCATCAAACGCTACCTGCTGGAGCGCATGGTACGAGAGGGCGCGACGTCGCTGGCGGAGCTGGTGGGCGAGCGCTCGGGAGTCGGAAGGCACACGGCATCGCGTCCCGGCGCGGACACCCCTAAGACTGCGTAGCGCAAGGCGTATCGTGTGGCGGGGTGCAACCGCCGCCAGCCCGGAGCAGGGAGAGAGGACTCAGGCATTTGAGTACAACGCCATCAATGGCTGATGGGGCCGCGTGTCCCAACTGCGAGCACGCCAACACGGCCGGGGTATCCGCCTGCCTCGCCTGTGGGGGCGCGCTGGGAGTGGCGCAGCCGCCCGCATCGCCCCGGGGCCGCTGGCTGTGGAGCATCGTCGCGCTGCTGCCGATTGCTTCAATCACCGCATACGCGCTGTTCTTCGCAGGCGACGTCCGAGACCTCCAGGGCCTGGGGTACGCGGGCGTGCTGGCTGCCAACATCCTGGCAAGCGGTACGTTCGTGCTTCCGCTGCCGGGTCTGGCAGTTGCGTTCGGAGCGGCCGCGGCGCTCAACCCGGCCCTGGTCGCGCTGGCGGGATCCACCGGCTCCACGATAGGCGAGATGGCGGGCTACGCAGCCGGAGCGTCCGCGCACACGGCAGTCGGCGAGAGGATGGAGCGCAGCCGATGGTACGGGCGAGTGGAGGGCTGGGTGCGGAGGCACGGCACACTGACAATCTTTGCGATGGCAGCCACGCCCAACCCGTTCTTCGACGTGGCCGGCTTTGCCGCCGGGTCGCTCCGGTATCCGCCGCTGCGATTCGCCGCCGCGTGCTGGGTGGGTAAGACGGTCAAGTTCCTGCTGGTGTCGCTGGCGGGCGCGTGGTCGATTCCCGCGCTGGTGAGGATCTTCGGGCTGTAGGCGATGCAAGGGCTTGCGTCCGCCCACCCTTCGACAAGCTCAGGGCGAGCGGGCATTATCAACCCGCTCATGGTGAGCCTGTCGAACCAGAGCGGATGAACACGGTTGCCGGTTCTCCGCTCGCCCTTTGACAGGCTCAGGGCGAGCGGGCAATAGATTCCGCTCGTGGTGAGCCTGTCGAACCATGAGCGGATGAACACGGTTGCCGGTTCTCCGCACGCCCTTCGACAAGCTCAGGGCGAGCGGGCAATAGATCCCGCTCGTGGTGAGCCTGTCGAAGCATGGACGGTTGAACACGGTTGCCGGTTGTCCGCACGCCCTTCGACAGGCTCAGGGTGAGCGGATTCAATCCCGTTCATGCTGAGCATGTCGAAGCATGAACGCGCGGTCGCTCGGCAGGTGGTATAATGTCGCACGACTCTCGAACCTGCCCCGGAGGATTGCGCCATGCCTCCCAGAGTAGACGTAGTGATCCCCGTCCTGAACGAGGAGCGGGCGCTGCCCGTCTGCGTGGACGCGCTCCTGCGTTTCCTGGAGGACGCATCGCCTTACCCGTATCGCATTGTGGTTGCGGACAACGGCTCGACGGATCGCACGCCGGAGATTGCGGAGTCGTTGGCACAGCAGGACCCGCAGCGCGTGGCGTGGAGCCGGCTGGAGATTCGAGGCCGGGGCCGCGCGCTTCGCAAGGCGTGGCTGGAGAGCGACGCCGACATCCTGACGTACATGGACGTTGACCTTTCGACCGACCTGGCGTCCTTCCCGCCAATGGTGCGCGCCATCGGCGAGGAGGGCTATGACCTGGCCGTAGGCTCGCGCCTGATGAGCGGCTCAAGCGTGAGCAAGCGCACGCTCAAGCGCGAGATTACTTCCCGCTCCTACAACCTGATCATCAAGGGGACGTTCTTCACGCGCTTCTCCGACGCGCAGTGCGGGTTCAAGGCCATCAGCAGCGCGGCGGCGCGGCAGTTGGTGCCCAGGGTGCTCGACCAGGGCTGGTTCTTCGACTCGGAGTTGCTCATTCTCGCCGAGAAGGGCGGCTATCGAATCAAGGACATCCCCGTGCGCTGGGTGGACGACCCGGACACGCGCGTCCGCGTCGTCAAGACGGCCGTTGACGACCTGAAGGGGCTGTTCCGGCTGCGGTTCGGGGGCGTGAGCCGCGCGCTGAAGTCGGACGGAGGCCGGGGCTAGCGCAGCCCGCCGCAGATCGCCTCGCACGTGCGCCCCACGCTTCTATACGGAGTGGTAGCGGCGGGCGTGGCCGTCGTGTCCTGCGCGGCCGTGCTCATACGCCTGGCAGACGCGCCCGCGCTCGCGATAGCCGCGTACCGCCTTGCGCTGGCGGGCGTGGTGGTCGTGCCGTGGGCGGCGGCGCTTGACCGGCCCGGCCTGCGCTCGGTGACTGCCGGGCAGGCGGCGTGGTGCGCGGCGTCCGGGCTCGCGTTGGCCGTCCACTTCGCCGCCTGGATCGCCTCGCTGGAGCACACGTCCGTAGCCAGTTCGGTGGTGCTGGTGACTACGAGCCCGCTGCTGATAGCGGCCGTGTCCCGCGTGGCCTACCGCGAGAGGCTGACGGCTGGCGTGGCGGGCGGCATCGCGCTGGGCGTGGCGGGCAGCGCGGTGCTTGCGCTGGGCGACCGCGCCGCTGGCGACCGCGAGCTGTTCGGCGACGCGCTTGCGCTGCTTGGCGCAGTGGGAGCGGCGGCCTACTTCCTCATCGGCAGGGGCGTGCGCAGGCAGATGTCGAACGTGAGCTACATCGCCATCGTGTACCCCGCGGCGGCTCTCGCGCTGCTGGCGGCCGCGGCGGCGACCGGCACGGCCATGACCGGCTTCGACGCGCGCACGTGGGCGATGCTGGCGCTCATCGGGCTGGGGCCGCAGGTGTTCGGACACTCCTCGCTCAACTGGGCGTTGGGCCACCTGAGCGCGACGCTGGTTGCCGTGGCGGTGATGGCGGAGCCGGTGGGCGCGACGTTGCTGGCGTGGCTGGTGCTCGGCGAGGCGCCGCCTCCGACCAGCGTTGCGGGCGGCGCGCTGGTGCTGGCGGGCGTGTACGCGGCGTTCCGCCGACCCAGCGCGGAGCGGGGGATGGGGTGAGGGCGGCGATGGCGGGGGCTGCCGGACTCAATGGGCGCGTTAGACTGTCAAGCGTGGGGGCACTATAATCAAGAAGTCCATTGCGGTAGACCGAGCAAGGAGGACATGCAAACTCCGTACCGAGAGGGGGCGTGGGCAGCGTGGTTCCTCTCGCTCTTTGCCATTCAAGCCACGCTGAGTCTTATCGGACTCGTGGCCTATGAGGTATGGCTCAATGACACCGATAGCGTCAACGATACCATCGGGAACATCCTGGGGCGCGGCGAGTCCCTGATTGTCATACTCGCAACGGAAACATACGTGATTGTTGAGGGTGCGACCATGCTAGCTGAACGGTGGAAGCAGAAGAGATTTGAGGATGGGCGCGCAGAGGGGCGCGCGGAAGGGCACGTAGAAGGGCGCGCAGACGAAAGAAGGATGTGGGTTGAGTGGAATCAGCGCAGGGAACTGGCGGAGAAGGATGGGCGGCCGTTCACTGAGCCTCCGCCTGATTCACGGGATTCTGCGCCAAGGGACTGAGTGCCATGCTTGCTGACATTTGGAAGCGGAAAAGGTACTGGGACGGGCGCGACGTTGCCCACAGAGAGTGGGTTGAGTGGAACTGGCGCAGGGAGTCGGCGGAGAAGGAGGGGCGGACGTTCACTGAGCCGCCGCCTGATTCACGGGATTCTGCGCCAAGGGCCTGAGTGCCATGCTTGCTGACATTTGGAAGCGGAAAAGGTACTGGGACGGGTATGCAGTAGGGTTCGCGGAGGGCTACGCCGAGGGACTCGCGCAGGGCCGCGAGGAAATTCGGATGAAAGTTCGGGAGGCTTGGTCGGCGTGGAACCAGCGCAGGGAGCTGGCGGAGAAGGAGGGGAGGACGTTCACTGAGCCACCACCTCGCTTCCGTGACTCTGCGCCAATGGCCTGAGAGCCCGCCTACCCCGTGTCCTCATTGTACACTTGCGTCGCGCAGCGGCGGTCGCGGTTTAGTTGACCAACACGCAGTGCGAAAGGCCAACCACGGTGATGGGCCACTCCGCGTAGTGCTTGCCGTCAATCACGCGGCAGTCGGCTCTGATGAAGTCCCCTGCGGTTAGTTGCATCTTCTGTTCCCGGGTAGCGCCGACAAGGGCTGCATAGCGGAAGCCGCTTTCCTTGTTGCCGCCGGCCCTCAGCACAATCGTCCCGCTGTATATGGTATCAGCAGGCGCGTGCCGCAGCAGCAGCGGGGAGGCCCACACCAAAACGAACCCGCTGACTACGGTCTCTGCCTGCCCCTCAACCGTGACGGGGCGGCCCTTGTATTGTGCATCGAAGCGCTCCCGATTCGTCAGCCATTCGGCGGCAAGGTCCCATGCCGTGACAACAATGGGCGTTTCGGTCGGCTCCGGCTCTCCGGATTGGCAGCCTGCCAGAAGCGCCGCCGCCAGCAACACGGCAATGGCTATTGCCCCTCTCAATGTGTGCAACAGGGTTGCCAACGTTGCCTCATGCGCATATCTTCAGGGGGAGACTACCAGGAGCGTTCTCCAATCGTTCCAACCCACTTCACTCATTTTGAGTCCTCGCTGCCATCACGAGGATGGGGGAGAGGTGGGGTTCGAATTCACAGCCATTGTAGCAGGGCCGGAGTGGGTATAGTCAACCAAGCGCTCCAGCGGCTACAATGGGGCATAGCCATGTTGCGCCTTGACCAACAGTACGCCCAACAGATGGTGGCCCACGCCCTGGAGGACGACCCCAACGAGTGCTGCGGCATCCTCGCGGGCAAGGGCGGCGAGGTTCATCACCTGTACCGCATGGTCAACGTGGAGGCCAGCCCGTACCGCTATCGCATGGATCCCAAGGAGCTGTTCCAGGTCTACCGCGAGATAGACGACAAGGGCTGGGAGATCATCGCCATCTACCACTCGCACACCCACTCGGAGGCGTACCCGTCCGCCACGGACGTGAGGCTCGCCACGTGGCCGGAGGCGTACTACATCCTCATCTCGCTCCTTCAGCGTGACAACCCGCCCATCCGCGCCTTCCGCATCGAGGGGGAAGCCGTCACGGAGGAGGAGGTCTGCGTGGGAGGGCCTCAGTGACCGCAAGCAGTCAGTGCCGCGCACCGCTCACCCCCATCTCAACCTTCCCCCTCAAGGGGGAAGAGGTTTTGTCGGTCACCCCCATCTCAACCTTCCCCCTCAAGGGGGAAGAGGTTTTGTCGGTCACTCCCATCTCGATCTTCCCCCTCAAGGGGGAAGAGGATTTGGCGGCTCACCACCATCTCAGCCTTCCCCCTAAAGGGGGAAGAGGATTTGGCGGATCATCACCATTTCAGCCTTCCCCCTCAACGGGGAAGAGGCATTGAGGGAGGATAGCGCATTGAGCTTTCCCAACGCCAACCTGTTCCCGTACACCGCCGCCGTGGACGCCCGCGGCAGGCTGTCGCTGGGCGGCTGCGACGCCGTGGAACTGGCCGCCGAGTTCGGTACGCCGCTCTACGTGTTCGACGAGGACACACTGCGCGGCATGTGCCGGGACTTCGTGGACGGCTTCCGCGCCCGCTACCCGGACAGCTCGGTCATCTACGCCTGCAAGGCGTTCATCAACGTTGCGCTGGCCCGGCTGCTCCACGAGGAGGGCCTGGGGCTGGACGTGGTGTCCGGCGGCGAGCTTGCGGTTGCCCTCCGCGCCGGCTTCCCGCCGGAGCGCGTCTACTTCCACGGCAGCAACAAGAGCCGCGACGAACTGGCGATGGCGCTCGACTGCGGCATCGGCCGCGTGGTGGTCGACAACTTCCACGAGCTGTCGCTGCTCGCGGAGCTGGCATCCGAGCGCGGCGTGGCGCAGGATGTCATGCTGCGCGTGTCGCCGGGCGTGGATCCGCACACCCACGCCTACACCACCACGGGCGTGCTGGACAGCAAGTTCGGGTTCGCCATTCAGACGGGGGACGCGGCTGCGGCCGTGTCCCGCGCCGCCGGCGAGAGCAGCGTAAACCTCGTGGGGCTTCACTTCCATCTCGGCTCGCCCATCTTCGAGCTGGAGCCGTACACCCGCGCGATTGAGGTCACGCTGGCGTTCGCGGCGGAGGTGGGGCTGCCGCTTGCGGAGATCAGCCCCGGCGGCGGGTTTGCCATAGCCTACACTAAAGACCAGGAGCCGCCGCCGGTTGCGGCATACGCGGAGGCCATTGCCGCGCCGCTGCCCGCGCAGGGAGGCCCGCACCTGGTCGTCGAGCCGGGCCGCGCCATCGTCGGGCGCGCGGGCGTTGCGCTGTACAGCGCGGGCGCGGTGAAGGACGTGCCCGGCGTGCGGCGGTACGTGTCGGTGGACGGAGGCATGGGCGACAACATCCGCCCCGCGCTCTACCAGGCGCAGTACGAGGCGGTCATCGCCAACAAGATGGTTGAGGAGGAGTGGGAGGCCGTATCCGTGGCCGGAAGGTTCTGCGAGTCCGGCGACGTGCTGCTGCGTGACGTGCTCATCCCGCGGCTGGAGCCGGGAGACGTGCTGGCCGTGCCTGCGTCCGGCGCCTACGCCCCCGCAATGGCAAGCAACTACAACCTGGTGCCCCGGCCCGCCATCGTCATGGTGAAGGACGGCCGCGCAAGGCTCATCCGCCGCCGCGAGACGTACGACGACCTCATGCGGCACGACGTCGACTGAACGCGCTCGCGCCCATCACCCTATCATGTGGCAAATCGCCGGACACGATGAGGCCGTTTCGCTCCTCTCCAGGAGTCTGGAGAAGGAGATGCTGTCCCACGCCTACCTGTTCGTCGGGCCGCCGCGTGTGGGCAAGACCACGTTGGCAATGGCGCTGGCGCAGGGCGTGAACTGCCTGGCGGCCGCGGGCGATAGGCCCTGCGGCGAGTGCCCCCAGTGCCGGCGCATCGCCGCCGGGCAGCACCCGGACGTGCAGAGCGTTGACCTGGCCTCCGCGCAGTCGGCCACGCGGCGAGAGGTCGGTATAGACCAGGTGCGGGAGGTGCAGCGCTCCGCCGCGCTCAAGCCCTTCGAAGGGCGCCGCCGCGTGTTCATCTTCCCGGACGCGTCCACCCTCAGTTCGGAGGCGTCCAACGCCCTGCTGAAGCTGCTGGAGGAGCCGCCGGAGTCGGTGTTGCTGCTGCTCGCGGTCACGCAGGCGGACGCCGTTCTGCCCACCATCCTATCGCGCTGCCAGCGAGTGGAGCTTGGCCGGCTGCCGGTGGAGGCCGTCGTGGAGGAGCTTGGCCGCGCCCGCGGCGTCGCGCGAGAGGATGCCGAGGCGCTGGCGCGGCTGTCCGGCGGCAGCATCGGCTGGGCGCTGGAGGCCGCGGAGCGACCGGAAATGCTGGATGAGTACGCAGAGGAGCTTGAGCGAACGGCCTCGCTGCTGGACGCCGGGTTGGAGGGTCGGTTCGCTTACGCGGAGGAGACGGCCGGCCTGTACGGCAGAGATCGAGAGAAGGCGTTGCTGCGGCTCAGGACGGCGTTAGGCTGGTGGCGCGACCTGCTGGCGTTGAAGGAGGGCGGCGAGTCGCTGGTCTCGAACACGCCTGCGCTGGAGGGGCTGCGCCGCCACGCGGAGTGGGTCACGTCGTCGCAGGCGGTGGAGGCCATCGCTCGCGTGCGGGAGGCCGTCGGCCATCTGGAGGCCAACGTGAACCCACGGCTTGCGCTGGAGGTGATGACGCTGGGGTTGCCCCGCAGCGGCCTTCCCGCGTCCGCGAGAGAAGGTTAGAGCCTGCCCCTGCGAAAGCAGGTGGATGGGGTCGATGGCCCGGATAGTCCACGCACGATTGGGGGAATTGCCCCCATCCTAACCTTCCCCCGCAGACGGGGGAAGGGACACGTGGGTACGCAAAGGTCTGCTCAAGGGGGAAGGGACAGGTGGTTACGCAAAGGTCTCCTCAACGGGGAACAGGCATTGGCGGCGAGACCTAAAAGAGAGGTGAAGCAAGTGGCAGAGTTGATTGGCGTCAGGCTCCCGTCCGAGCGCAGGGTGCGCTACGTGGACGCGGGCGAAGTGGACGTGTCGCTGCTGGACTGGGTGGTGGTGGAGACGGAGCGCGGAGAGGAGAGGGCGCAGGTGGTGATTGCGCCGGAGCAGGTGGTATACAGCGAGGCGCGCGGGCCGTTCGGGGTGGCGCTCAGGCGGGCGGATCCGGAGTAGCTGAGGAGGACGCGGCGTTGCCGCCCGCGCCCGGCCGCAGCTCGCTGAGCCACGGCACGAACTTGATCCACTCGTCGCGGATGGGCCCGTGGGCGAAGATGGCGTAGGGGTTGGGCTTTGGCGGCAATATCTCGCGGGGAAGCTGCATCCCCGCCTCCTGCGGCGTGCGCCCCGCCTTGCGATGGTTGCAGGCAATGCAGGCGCTGACCACGTTCTCCCACGTGTGCGCGCCGCCGCGGTAGCGCGGCATCACGTGGTCAAGGGTCAGCTGGCGCGTCTCGCGGCCGCAGTACAGGCACGTGTAGTTGTCGCGCAGGAACACTTCTCGGCGGGAGAGGCGGCGGCGCAGCATCGGCCTGCGTATCAGGTACATCAGCCGGATCACGGACGGGATGGGGAAGGCTGCGACGGTTGTGCGCACCTGGCCGCGGCCGTCCTCCAGCAGCTCCGCCTTGCCCACGTCCAGCAGCACGATGGCGCGGCGCACCGTGCACACGTTCAGCGGCTGGTAGTTCTGGTTCAGGACGAGCACGGGCGCGCCGATGGAGGTTGTGCCGTTCAAGACCCCTCCCGGCTATCGTCTTCAATTTGCGCCTCCAGGATGTCCAGCGCGGCGGCGTAGTCGTCGGGCATGAAGCCCAGCGCGCTTGCGGGGAGGGTGCCGCGCATCGCCAGGAAACCCGGCGTTAGCGTCGAGTCCAGCAGGGAGTCGTTGAGCGCGGACTGGATGTCGGTTCGGGCCACGGCCGCCAATTCGATGTCCTCCACGGAGCCGTGGATGGGCAGGTGGGTCGCCAGTCGTGCCATCGTGGCGATGAGCGCGCCGGACATCGCCAGCCCCAGCACGAGGCCAAGGGCTGCGCCGCCCAGGTTGTCGACCCACGCCACCGAAAACACCTTCATGGATCCCTTGACCGAGAACGTGAACACGCTGCGGAGCACCTGCGCCAACACGAACACTACGGTGAGTATCGCCACGTACGCGATGACGGTTGCCAGCGTGTCGCTGGACACCGAGTCGGTGAACATGTCCGAGACGTCGTCGCTGAAGCGGCCCGCCAGGAAGACGCCCGCGGCCGCGCCTCCCGCGGTGAAGGCGGCGCCGATAAGCCCCGACTTCCAGCCCAGCAGAATGCAGACGCCCAGCAGGATGATGATGGCTATGTCAAGCCAGTTCACTATTGCACCGCGACAGAGGGGGCGGTAATGCCCGCGCACATATCGCAGTGTAGCACACGCCCGTCCCCTCCGTCATTCCTGCGAAAAGAGACCTTTGAGTAACGCCTGTATTGTCCACAGAGGGAGGCGGCCTCCGTCCGCTCATGCTTCGACAGGCTCGGCACGAACGGGGTTGTGCCCCGCTCAGAGGGGGAGAGCGGTGGCCCAACCGTCATCCCCCGCGGCAGGCGTTCATCACTCGCTGCGCCGCCGCGTAGTCGCGGCGGCCGCCTCGCAGTCCGGGAGGCAGCAGGTAGAAGCGATTGTGCCCGGAGGTCATGAGCCGCATCGCCAGCTCGATTGCGATGTCCTCGCCAGGCCGCCCGGCGTCCAACTGCCGGCGCACCTCCTCCGGCATATCGCTGAAGGTGACGCCGCCCTGCGCGGGCGCCTGCAAGCCCACGAACAGCGGGCACGGCAGATCCTCGCCGGCTGCGTCCCGGTAGCAGTCCAGGAACGCCTCCACGCGCTCCGGTTCGAAGACCGGCTGCGTGATGATGAAGTCCGCGCCCGCCTCCACCTTGCGATGCGCCAGCGCGGCCTCCGCGGCCGCGTCCATGCCCGGGTCAGCCACCGCGCCCACGCAGAACGCCGTGGGCGACCGCAGGCGCAGCCCGCGGTAGTCTGCGCCGCGATTCATGTCCTTTATGGCCGCGATAAGCTCCGTGGTTCGGAAGCCGTCCGAGAGGCGGCCCGCCCGGTTGCCGGAGGCCGTCGGCCGGTCGCCTGCAACCACGATGACGTTCTCCAGGCCCAGCAGCGCCGCGCCCAGCAGGTGCGTCTGCGCCGCCAGCCGATTCATGTCCCGCGTGGCGACGGTGAACACCACCGGCCTGCCGAATCGCTGTCGGATGGCGTGGGCGGTCATGGCGGAGTCGGCGCGGACGGATCGGCCGGGGCTGTAGGCGACGGACAGGAAGTCGGCGTCCAGCGCAAGCGCGCCGTCGAGCAGTGCCGGATCCGGCCCCCGCGGCGGCGAGAAGTCGCAGATGAACACCGGCCCGCCGCTGGGCAGGCGCTCCGTGACGCGGGTCATGGCTGCCCTCGCCGCGCAGCTTTCGCATCAGTCATGCCGCCCATTCTACAGGCGGCCGCGCGGGAAGCACAATGCGCGGGCGCGTCCGTCCACCCTACCACACATCGACGCGCCACACAGTCCCGGCTGGCGGCCGCCCTTATCCGTCATTGCGGCCCATTCGGCTACGCTCAGGGTAGACTTCAGCCGCAATCCAGAGGGGTAGGGTGGTGTCGGCCTCGACGGTGTACCAAGGCGACAGTCGGCTGGGTGGATGCCCGGCTGCGCGGGAATGGGGGTCGTGGCTTGGGCCGCCTACCCCCACTGTCGATTCGAGCCCATTCGGCTGCGCTCAGAATAGACTACGCGGAGCGCAGTCGAGAATCCTCGGGCATGTCGCTGTCATGCCTCACCCCGCCACCCCACGGCGGCTAAAGTCGATTGTGGGGCGGGAAGTGTACGCAGGAGAGATGCTTTAGGTTCTTCGACTCCGCTTCGCTGCGCTCAGAACGACAACGGTGGAGACATCCGCTCGTCCTGAGCCAGTCGAAGGGCGGGCGGATGGCCAACGACCGTGGTCTCCCCGCTCTGGTTCGACAGGCTCACCATGAGCGGGAACGGAAGGCTCAGCGCCAACACCCGCTACGCGCCGCTTTACAGCCGCCCGCGCGGGCCTTACAATAGCAGCCAGTTGAGGGGAGCCCCAGCGGTTCCTCTCTCATTTTTGCGTTGCGGAGGGGCGCCGTGCCAGGGAGAGAGAGCTACCTCACAAGGGAAGGACTGGCCCGACTGGAGGCGGAGCTTGACGAGCTCCGCACAGTTCGCCGTCAGCAGGTGGCCGACCGCATCCAGAAGGCCACGGAGCTCGGCGGCACGGTGGACAACGCCGAATACGACGACTCCAAGAACGAGCAGGCCTTCGTTGAGGGGCGCATCCTCACGCTGGAGCGCATCACCAGCGGCGCGATCATCATCGGCGAAGACGGCGCGCTGTCCGGCGAGGTGCAGATGGGCGGCCGCGTCACGCTGCTGAACCAGAACGGCGGCGAGGAGGAGTACACCATCGTGGGCAGCCCGGAGGCCGACCCCGCGAGCGGCCGCATCTCAAACGAGTCGCCCGTGGGCAAGGCCCTCCTCAACAAGCGCGTCGGCGATGAGGTGTTGGTCAACACCCCCGCAGGCGCCATCACACTCACTATATCGAGCATCAGCTAGCCGTAAGGCGGGATACACCACGCGCCATGGCCGGACAAGGCGGAGACCTCCTGCTCAGCCGTCGCGAGAAGCTGCGACGCCTGAGAGACAGAGGCACAGACCCATTCCCCAACGCCTACCGCCGCACCCACACCATCCGGGACGCGGTCGAATGTTTCCGCGCGCGGGAGCGCGCCGACGGGTCGCAGGCCCGCACGGAGGCCGTTTCGCTTGCGGGGCGCGTGACCTCGCTGCGCGGCATGGGCAGGGCGACGTTCCTGAACGTCCAGGACAGCACGGGAGACGTGCAGGTTCACCTGCGCCGCGACATCCTTCAGGACGAGTACGAGCTGGCGCGCGCGCTCGACCTCGGCGACTTCCTGGGCGCGCGCGGGCCGCTCTTTCTCACTCGCACCGGCGAGGTCACGCTGGAGGCGGCGGAACTGTCCATCCTGGCAAAGGCCATGAGGCCGCCGCCGGAGAAGTGGCACGGGCTTTCAGACGTAGAGACGCGCCATCGGCAGCGGTATCTGGATCTGATGGCAAGCCCGGAGGTTCGCCACGGCTTCCGGCTGCGCAGCCAGATCGTTGGCGCTGTGCGCCGCTTCCTGGAAGGCCGCGGCTTCATCGAGGTCGAGACGCCGGTGCTGGTGCCAGTGGCCGCCGGCGCGATGGCCCAGCCGTTCGCCACACACCACAACGCCCTAGACCGCGACCTGTACCTCCGCATCGCAACGGAGCTGTATCTCAAGCGCCTCATCATCGGCGGCATGGACAAGGTGTTTGAGATCGGCCGCGTGTTCCGCAACGAGGGCATAGACCAGGACCACAACCCGGAGTTCACGCTGCTGGAGAGCTACGAGGCCTACGCCGACTACAATGATGTGATGGAGATGGTTGAGCAGATGGTGTCGAGCGTGGCGATGGAGGCGCTGGGGACAGCCGCAGTCCCCTTCGGGGAGACTACGATAGACTTCACGCCGCCGTGGCGGCGGGTCGGCCTGCGAGAGGAGACGCTGCGCTGCACGGGCATCGACTTCCAGCAGTACCCGGACGCTGCATCGCTCGCAGGGGCGATGAGCGCGCGCGGCATACACGTGGAGGGACGCAGCAGCCGCGGCCGCCTCATCGACAAGCTGGTGTCCACCGGAGTGGAGCCTCAGTTGGTGCAGCCAACGTTCCTGATCGACTACCCCGTAGAGATGTCGCCGCTCGCAAAGAGCAAGCCCGGCGAACCGTCGCTCGTGGAGCGGTTCGAGGGGTTCGCCGGGGGCATGGAGATAGCCAACTCGTTCACCGAACTGAACGACCCGGACGAGCAGCGCAGCCGCTTTATGGAGCAGGAGGAGCTGCGCAGAGCCACGAATGCGGAGGAGGACACGGACCGCCTGGACGAGGACTTCCTGCTGGCGCTGGAGCACGGGATGCCGCCCACGGGCGGCTTGGGCATGGGCATAGACAGGCTTGTCATGCTGCTGACCGGCAAGCCGTCCATACGCGAGGTAGTCCTGTTCCCGCAGTTGAAGGAGAGGTAGCCGCGATATGCTGAGCATAGAGCTTGTACGCAGCAGCCCGGACGCGGTTCGGGAGGCGCTGGAGCGCAGGGGCGAGGCCGCGCCGTTGGACACAATCGCCGCCCTGGACGCGGAGAGGCGCACGCTTCTGACGGAGCTGGAGGGCCTGCGCGCCGAGCGCAACCGCGTGAGCCGCGAGATTGGCCGCGCGTCGGAGAGGCCGGCCGGCTTAGTCGAGGAGATGCGCCGCGCCGGAGACCGGATCCGCAGCCTGGAGGAGCGCGTGAAGGAGGTCGAAGCGGGCCTGGAGGCGGAACTTGCCGCGCTGCCCAACCTGCCCCTGCCCGGCGTGCCGGACGGCGCGGACGAGACTGCCAACACGGTGGTCGGCTCGTGGGGTGAGCCGCGCGCCTACGACTTCACGCCGCTGCCCCACTGGGAGCTCGGCGAGCGGCTGGGCATCATCGACCTGCCGCGCGGCGCAAAGCTCTCCGGCTCGCGCTTCTTCGCCCTCGCGGGCGCGGGCGCAAGGCTCCAGCGCGCGCTCATCGCCTGGATGATAGACCTGCACGTTCAGGAGCACGGCTATCGTGAGGTCTACGTGCCCTACATGGTGCGAAGGGAGACCATGTACGGCAGCGGCAATCTGCCAAAGTTCGCCGACAACCTGTACCACGACGAAGAGGACGACCTGTGGCTGATACCCACGGCGGAGGTGCCGCTGACCGGCCTCCACCGCGACGAGATACTGGAGGCGAGTTCGCTCCCGTTGTACTACGTGTCGCATACGCCGTCCTTCCGCCGCGAGAAGGCCGCCGCGGGCAAGGACACGCGCGGCATCAAGCGCGTCCACCAGTTCGACAAGGTGGAGCTGTACAAGCTGGTGGAGCCGGAGTCGTCCGGCGACGAGCTCGCCAAGCTGCTCGAGGACGCGCAGGACGTGTGCCGCCGGCTGGACATTCCCCATCGACTGGTGCGGCTGTGCGCCGGAGACATGGGCTTCCCCTCCGCGGAGTCGTACGACCTGGAGATGTGGGCGCCGGGCTGCCAGGAGTGGCTGGAGGTCAGCTCCTGCTCAAACTGCACGGACTTCCAGGCCAGGCGCGCCAACATACGCTACAGGCCGCAGGCGGCCGCGCGGCCGCGGCTGGTGCATACCCTGAACGGCTCCGGCCTGGCGCTCCCCAGGGTGCTTATCGCCATCATGGAGACGTACCAGCGGGAGGACGGCTCCATCAGCGTGCCGGAGGTACTGCGTCCGTACATGGGCGCGAATACCATCGCGCCCTGAGATCGCGGAGGCAAGGACGCCCGGGTAAACCGCAACCGACAGGCGGCGTTAGAGCCGCACAGGAAAGGAGACCATAATGGCTCATGACATCACCGTTCTGATAGACGACCTGCCGGGCGCGCTAGCCGGCGTTGGCGAGTCGCTGGGCAAGGCCGGCATCAACATAGACGGCTACTGCTCGTTCACGTCCGGCATCAAGACGCAGCTGCACGTGCTGGTGCAGGACGCGGAGACGGCTCGCGGCGCGCTGGAGGCCGCAGGCATCCAGGTGGTGCAGGTGCGGGAGGTGCTGACGGTGGACATGGAGGACAGCCCCGGCGAGCTGGGCAAGGTAGCGCGGCGCATAGCCGACGCTGGCGTGAACATAGACATGGTGTACATGGGCACGCAGTCGCGGCTGGTGGTCGCCGCCTACGACCTGGAGAAGGCGCGCGAGTCCGTGGGGTGATGGGGGGCGGCGCCCCTCCCCATTCCCGCGAAAGCGGGAATCTACCCGACCGGGTGCCGGCTTGCTGCACGGCGGCACGGGGTCCCCAGTCTCGTCCCTGTGGACTCCCGCTTCCGCGGGAGTAGGGAGAAAGAAAGGCCGCCGCAATCTCCCTACAGATTCCCGCGCACGCGGGAATTCCCCTGCCGCTTGCCAGCGCCAGATAAGCCAATGAAAATGTCGGCCGCGCCTCCTCCGCGCCTCTGCCGCAGCGACACAATCTCGTGCCTGAGACAGCCTGTTTTCATAGCAATCCACACAACCTATTGCCGCGCTGGTGCCACGTTGAGGCTGGCGTTACCCCGCCCCCTGGATTGCGGCTGAGCCTGCCCCCGTATCGGGGTACGGGGCAAGCTCTGAGCGCAGCCGAATGGGCCTCAATGACGGTGGTGGTAGAGGGCATACCGTATCCCGCTCGTCCTGAGCCTGTCGAAGGGCGGGCGGATGACCGGCGGTTGTGGTCTCCCCGCTCTGGTTCGACAGGCTCACCCCCGTATCAAGTACGGGGCAGGCTATGAGCGGGAGCGGGGGCAGGCTCAGCACGAACGGGAACAGCCCCCTCCGTTTGCCCATCTCTCGCGTTTCGTATACAATGCCCGAAGCGACACCGCGTGGAGGGGTGATATGTCTCTAGAACAGTCCGAGTCCGCCACACCAGACTATACGATGGGCTTCAGCCCTGAGATCGTCGAGTCCTTTAGACGCTTCACCGCGGAAAACAACGCCTCCTACTTCCTGCCATCTCTCAGACCTGGCTTCCGCGTCCTGGACTTCGGATCCGGCCCAGGCACCATCTCCGTAGGTCTCGCCAAGCGCGTCGCCCCCGGCGAGATGCACGGCGTGGACATGGAGGAGTCCCAGGTCGAAATCGCCCGGTCCGTCGCCAGGGCCGCCGGCGTGGACAACGCCATCTTCCACGTGGCCGACGTAACGGAGTTGCCCTTCGAGGACAACTTCTTCGATGCCGCCCACTGCCACAACGTACTCATGCACGTGCCGGACACCGCCGAAGTCCTGCGGGAGGTCAAGCGCGTGCTCAAGCCCGGCGGTGTCATCGGCTGCCGCGAGATGATCAGCGACTCGTGCTTCTCGCAGCCCGACTTCGGCGTGCTGCGTTACGCCTGGGACATGTTCCAGGACCTGGTCGAGGCCGACGACGGCCACCCGCAGATGGGCAAAGAGCTCAAGGAGCGGTTCGCGGAGGCGGGCTTCACCAACATCCGAGTGACATCGTCGTTCGACATCTACTCAACCCCCGCGGACGTGGTCTTCATCCACGGCGTGGCGAACAACTGGTTCCTGGCGCCGGAGATCACCGAGGCCGCAATCAAGTACGGCGCTGCCTCCCGCGAGCTGGTCGACAGCATCAGGGTGGCCTACGAGCGATGGGTCACCCACCCGGGCGCGGTCTGCGGACTGGCGTTCGGGGAGGCGCTGGCGGGCAAGCCCTAGTCAGAAGGCTCTTCAGCCTCAACCATCGCCGCGTAGTTCGCCGAGATCTTCATCGCGGTTGTCGCAAACGCGCGCATCTCGCGCTCGTTCAGCCCCTGCGTCAGCCGTGCGTAGTACGACTGCATGTGCTCCGTCACCTGAACCGTCAGCTCCTGGCCCCGCGGCGAGAGACGCAGCATCACTATGCGACGGTCACGCCGCAACCGCCTGCGGCGCAGCAGGCCGCGGTCGGCAAGGCCGGTCACCAAGCGGCTGATGCGGGAGGCGTCCACCGGCAAGAGCTGCGCAAGCTGCGTGGCCGCGCACTCGTTCATCTCCATGCAGATCATCAGCAGCTGGATGTCCAGCGGCGAAAGGTCGTAGCGCGCCACCTCCGCGCCAATGCCCTTGTACACCGCGTTCGCCAGCGACGACACGTACCTGCCCAGGTCAGGGCGCACGCCGCCTGCGCTCTCGTCCTGCTCGCCTTGCGACCGTCTACGCGGTCCTGTCATTGCCGATGTCTCCCCGGCGACCCAACGAAGCCTGTGCGCCACGGCCCCGTCTCTCCATCAAGAGATAGCCGCTTGCGCAGGCGGGGGCCGCCCACCGATTCCTATTCGTTGCTTTGTGCAATCAATGTGTACGTGCGGAGTATACCACCTGAGCCCGCTCTACGCAACCCCCCGAGCAATGCGGATTTGGGGCTGCGCGCGGGCGCGGCATTTTTCTCCCGCTCGCCCCCTGCCTTCGCAGGGGCAGGCCTGAGCCTGTCGAAGGGCAAGTGGATGGACGACAGTTGCCGCCACCACGTCCCTGCTTTGACAAGCTCAGCACGAACGGTCAATCACCCCTACCTGTGCCCCTACTCCAACCCGCGCCCGCGCAGCAGACGCTGCGGGTTCCTCTCCAGCGCCTCCAACGCGTGCGACTCTGACAGCCCTGCGCCCAGCGCAATCCCGCGCGCCATCGCCGCCGTCAGCAGGTCCTCCGGCGCGTGCGCGTCCGAGTCCACCAGTAGCCGCGCGCCGTGCGCCAGCCCCATCGCCGCCACGCGCCCGTTGGTCAGCGAGTGGCCTCGGCGCGCCGAAAGCTCCAGGAACACCCCGTGCTCCGCCGCCAGCGCAGCCTCCTCCGCGGAGAGCATACCGGGATGCGCCAGCACGTCCACGTCCGGCGACCGGAGCGCGGCCAGGTTGCTGCCCGGCTCCACCGGCTCCACCAGCGTCTCGCCGTGCACGATGACGATCTGCGCGCCGTGGTCGCGGGCCCGCCTGGCCGCCTCGCCGATGAGTCCCTTGGGCACGTGGGTAATCTCCACGCCGGGCAGCGCAGTGATGCCCCACTCCTCGCTTGCGCGGCGGCACTCCTGCAGCAGCGTATCCAGCACGCGCGCCTGGTCGTGGATGCCCACGTGGTCGGTCACCGCAATCACGCCGTAGCCGCGCGCGTGCGCCCTCCTCACCAGCTCGATGGGAGAGAGGACGCCGTCGCTCAGGTAGGTGTGCGTGTGGAAGTCGTATATCATCTGCGAAGCAACCGCGGCTGTGCGCCGATTCCGCCACTGAGGATACCACGCGCACACACGGCGCGCCAGCGGCCGGGCGATGCGTTTCCCGTTCGTGCTGAGCCTGTCGAAGCATGGACAGTCGAACTCAGCCACGTATCTCCGCGCCTGTTGCGGGTGTGACTCAGGCGTGGTACAGTCCGCGGGAGTGAAGCCATGACTACGCAGACTCCCGCAACGGAAGAACGCCTCAGCCGCCTGGAAGGCGCCTACGAGCAAGTCAACGAACGCTTGGGGGACATGAATGAGCGGCTGAATAATCTGGAGCGTGGTCAAGAGGCCCTCCGCGCGGATATAAGCTCCCTGCGCAACACCATACTGCTGGCCTTCGCGGGCGCCTGGGTGACCACGGTCGGCGGCTTGATCGCCCTATTCACGCGGCTCTAGCGCGGGCCACCGTCGACTCCCGCCCCCGTATCGTGGTACGGGGCAGGCTGCGCTGGATAGGGGGTGGCCCCAGCCCGTTCGTGCTGAGCCTGTCGAAGCATGGACACGCGCCTGTTGCGGGCGTAACGCGGGCGTGGTACAATCCAATTGAGTGAAGCTATGACTACGCAGACTCCCACGACGGAAGAACGCCTAAGCCGGCTTGAAGGCGCCTACGAGCAGGTCAACGAGCGCCTGGGCGACCTGCGCTCGGAGATGAATGAGCGGCTGACTAAATTGGAGCGCGGCCAAGAGTCCCTCCGCTCTGACATAAACAACCTCCGCAACACCATAATTCTGGCCTTCGCGGGCGCCTGGGTGACCACGGTCGGCGGCTTAATCGCCCTATTCACGCGGCTCTAACGCCGGACAGCGGGGACTGCCGCTCCTGTATCGCGGTGCGGGGCAAGGTGCGCTGGAGTAGGTGGCGGCCCCCACCCAACTCTGGTTCGACAGTCTCACTAGAGCGGGAAGCGGATTGCCCATGCCGTAGGCCCGCGCGCCGCCCATGCGTTTACTTTGCCCCGCAACTCTAGTAGAATCGACTCTTGCTTCTCTGCAAGCCCGTGCGGTATCCCGCGCGGTGCGTTTCGCCCTTCCCGAGGTTGACGAGATGACTTCAGAAGTGAGCAGCCTGCACCGGCTCTTTGAGGCTCAAGCGGCCAGAACCCCGGATGCCACGGCCATCGTATCCGGCGATGAGCGGATGTCCTACGCCGAACTGGACAGGTCGGCGGGCGCGCTGGCAGCCTGGCTCCGGGAGCGCGGCGTCTCCACCGATGATCCGGTGGGCATATTCATGGACACGTGCCCGGAGTTCATTCTCGCGGCCATCGCCACCCTGAAGGCCGGCGGCGCCTTCATGCCCATAGCCCTGGACTCGCCGGAGACCCAGCTGCGAGCGATACTGTCGCAGGCGCAACCCAAGGTCGTCCTCACCATGAAGCGACATCTCTCCGGCCTGCCGCGGGTCGACGGGACGCTCGCGCTGCCGCTGGACGACGGCCGGCCCTGGTCGGAGACGGGCGCCGGGGACAACTGCGCGCGCGTCGCCGCTGAAGATCTGGCCTTCAT
Organism: Dehalococcoidia bacterium; assembly: GCA_963555975.3. Classification (GTDB taxonomy): domain Bacteria; phylum Chloroflexota; class Dehalococcoidia; order Lucifugimonadales; family UBA2985; genus JAPPHY01. The sequence continues at coordinate 1,885,554 of OY821663.2, read as the reverse complement.
GCCCTTCACGTCCGGCACAACCGGGGAGCCCAAGGGCGTGATGCTGAGCGGCGGTTCCGTGGTCTCCTCCTACTTCGCCAGGTACAAGTTCAGCGACTACGCCGTTGGCGACAGGGTCGGCTGCAACATCTTCTTCCCCTGGGAGTTCCTGCGCCCCCTGTTGAGGGGAGGCACGGTACACGTGATTCCGGACGATGTCGTGTTCGTCCCGCGCGCCCTTGCCAGGTTCATCTCCGATAACGGGCTTACGGAGATACTCTTCACGCCATCGCTGCTGCAAGGCGTGCTGAACTCGGCGGGCCGTGAAGCATTGCGGGATCAGCTATCCTCACTGCGCGTGGTCTGGCTGAACGGCGAGGTGTTCCCGGTCAGCCTGCTGAAGATGGCGCTGGACGTTCTGCCCGCCTCTGCCCGCGTGTTCAACACCTACAGCATCAGCGAGACCCACGACGTGTGCACCATAGACCTGACCGACATGCGCCTGGACGGGATTGAAGCCTGCCCGGTCGGCGTTGCGATGGACGGAGTGACGCTGCGCGTGCGCCCGGAGGGCGAGGACGACCTAGAGGAAAGCGGCGTGGGCGAGCTGATGATAGGAGGCCGGGGACTGGCCCGCGGCTACCTGAAGCGGCCCGACCTGAACACTCGCAGCTTCATATCCTGGAACGGCGAGCGGTTCTACGCCACGGGCGACCTGGCGGAAGTCGGCGCGGACGGCATGACCACAATCATCGGCCGGACGGACTCGATGGTGAAGATCCGCGGCTACACCGTGTACATGAGCGCGATCGAGGAGACGCTGCGCAGCCGGTGCGAGGCGGCGGATGCGGCGGTGGTGGCCGAAGCCGTGGACGAAACCAGCAAGAGGCTGGCGGCCTACGTGGTGCGCGGCCCGCAGGCAACCTGGCGGGTGGACGCCCGCAGCGGTACGAGCAAGGATCTGCGCGCCCTGCTGGAGCGTCATCTGCCGGTCTACTCGGTGCCCAGCCGCTTCATCGAGCTGGAGGCGCTTCCGATAAACCAGCAGACCGGCAAGCTGGACCGCAAGGCGCTGCCCGCGCTGAGCAACGGCGCGCAGGCCGGCGAGGGGCGCGTTGCGCTGTCGGAGTCCGCGGACGCGGAGGAGAAGCGAAACGCCCTTAGGCAGCTCTGGGCGGAGGCGCTGGAGATAGACGGCGGTGCGCTGGAGGACGACTGGAACTTCTTTGACCTTGGCGGCCACTCCATGACGGGCATGGCGCTGACGCTGGGCATCGAGGAGACGTTCGGCATTGAACTAAGCGGCGCAGAGGTCTACGAGCATCCGACCATCAGCGAGCTGGCTGCGTTCCTGGAGAACAGAGCGCCGAACGGCACGTCCAGCAGTACGCTGGCTGAGGACTCGATTCTGGATCCGGAGATCTCTCCGAACGGCAAGGCGAGGACAACGCTCCTGAGCCAGGCGTCATCCGTCCTGGTCACCGGCGCAACCGGGTTCCTGGGCGCGTTCCTGCTGGACAAGCTGCTGCGCTCCACGCCGCCGGACACCCGGTTCTACTGCCTGGTGCGGGATCGGAACTCCGGTCAGGCGAGTCCCCTCGACCGTGTGCTGAAGACGCTCGCGTTCTACGGCCTGCCCGGCCAGTCCGAGGCCGACCGGATCGTTCCCGTTCCCGGTGACCTCACGCTGCCACGCATGGGGCTGGATAGCGACCGCTACCACGATCTGGCAGAGAAGATAGACCTGATATTCCACTGCGCCGCTTCCGTCAACTACGTGTACCCCTACTCCGCGGCCAAGCCGCACACCGTCGGCGGCACGCTGGAGGCGCTCCGGTTCGCCTGCGCCGACACGCCCAAGGCGATGCACTACATATCGTCCAACGGCGTATTCCCCGGCGGAGACGACAGCCCCTACCCGGAGAACTGCGAGATAGACGGGTTCGTCGACCGGGTGGAGGGAGGCTACAACCAGTCCAAGTGGGTGGCGGAACGCCTGGTGTGGGCCGCCGTGTCCCGCGGTCTGCCGGTCTGCCTCTACCGGCCCGGCAACATCGGACACCACAGCAGCACGAGCGCGGGCAACCCCAACGACTTCCTTTCGCTGATAATCAGGGCGTGCGCGCGCCTGGGCAGCGCGCCTCTGGCCCCGGGCTGGAGCTTCGAGATGACCCCCGTGGACTTCCTGGTCTCCGCCATCGCCGGCATAGCCGACAACCCCGGCAGCTTCGGCAGCGTGTACAACGTGGTGCAGCAACGCCCTGTCCCGGCGAGCGAGGTATTCGACTGTATGATGAGCCGCGGACTCGTAACCGAGCTAATGCCGCTGCCGGTGTGGAAGTCCCGGTTGCAGGCCGCCGCCGACCGCGACGGCGACCTGGAGCTGTCGGTTCTGGCCCGCTCGTTGGACTCCGTGGAGGGCTACCTGATCGATACCAGCGCCTACGACGTCAGCAACTTCACCCGGGCGATTGCCGGGTTCGGTCTCGCCATGCCGCAAGTCGATGCGGAGTACGTGACCATGTTCCTGGAGAAGTAGCCGCGAGGGAGCCCCGCGCGCTTGCCCCGCCCAGTGACTTGTTGCATAATGGAAGCGAGAAGAACGTGGTTGTCGCCGAAGCGTTTCGATTCGAATCCGGCGCTACAGAGGAGCGAAATGGAGATTCACTCTCTTACGCAAGACAAGAGAATGAAGAGGTTGCTGAAGGATCGCGTCGCCAGATATGAGAGACGCTACGAAATGCACTCCCGGGAGATGCTGGCGGCGCTCTCAGACGGTATGGAACGGGAGACTGCGGACAAGCTAAGATGGATGTTCGACTATCACGCGCTGGAATTACTAGACGACAAGACCCGCACGGATGGAACAGCTGGGAGTCCTACAAGCTCATCCACGAAAAGCGTCTCGCTGACCACCCTTTCGTAGACCCCGGCAAGCCTGACACTATCGCCTATGAGGAGCACCAATCCGGCCTGATCGTGGTACGAGGGCTGGTATTCTGCCAACAGGACGTCGTTCTGGAGGTAGACAAGATTCTTGAGGTGCAATTCGTCCGCGGCGCGCGTCGAGTCCGCGGGGTAAGGTACAGATACGTTGCATGGATTCCTCGCGGCCGCGGACGGCGCGAAAGTCCGATACTGCGATACCACAACGTCCATGAGCGTGACGAGGACTATCATCACAGAGTCTTCAACCCACGAACCGGGAACCAGACCGGCTATGAGAAACTGACGCGTTTCCAGTTTCCAGTGTTGAGCGAAGTAATCGATGAGATAGCCCTGATACTGGAACTGTACCCCCAACACCCGCGCTCCCGCTCGTGGTGAGCCTGTCGAACCAGAGCGGGTAGGCTGCGGGCGCCGGCCATCCGCCCGCCCTTGGACATGCTCAGGGTGAGCGTAATAGATTTGCCTGCACCCCTCACGTAGGGGCGATCCCTTGTTGGTCGCCCTTGCCCCGTGCGCGCCATCCACCTGCCCGCCCTTCGACAAGCTCAGGATGAACGGACACAGTATCCCGCTCATGGTGAGCCTGTCGAACCGGAACGGGTAGACCACGCCCGCCTCCGCGCTTGCCCCGCCACGCGCCTTGTTGCATAATCGAGGCGCACAGAGCGCGGGCGCGCTTCGCCCTCGCAGCGCATACTCGAACGACTGAACGGGAGGTGACTCGCCTTGGCACACTTGCTGATAAGACATAAGGTGGAGAGCTACGCCAAGTGGCGGCCGGTGTTCAACGAGCAGGCCGCCGACCGGCAGGCCGCCGGCCAGGAGGGGGAGCCGCAAGTCTTCCGCAGCGGCGACGACCCCTGGGAAGTGCTGATCCTCATGGAGTGGGACGAGCTGGAGCGGGCGCGCCAGTTCGCCGCCTCCGACGCCACGCGCGAGGCCATGCAGGCCGCCGGCGTCTCGGACGAGCCCACCTTCTACTTCCTGCAAGGCGTGTAGCAGATTCGGCGCGCCCCGCGGGAGTATCCAGCGCGGAAGCAGGCCCCTTCGCCATGCAGACCTGTCTCTACTCCCGGCTGGGAGTGACGGACTACGCCAAGGCGTGGGACGTTCAGCGTGACGCGGCTCGCCGCAGGGGCGCTGGCGAGATACAGGACTCGCTGCTGCTGCTGGAGCATCCGCACACGTACACGCTGGGCCGCCGCGCCGTGGTCGACGACGTGCTGGCGAACGACGCGACGCTGGCGCGGCTGGGCGCGAGCATCGTCCACGTCGACAGGGGCGGGCTGGTCACCTACCACGGCCCCGGCCAGATTGTGGGCTACCCCATCGTGGACGTGCGTCCGCTCGGCGGGCCGCGCGACTACGTGTGCGCTCTGGAGGAGGTGGTCATCCTGACGCTCAACGACTTTGGCCTGGCGGCCGAAAGACGCCCTGACCTGGTCGGCGTGTGGGTCAACGACGAGAAGGTGGCGGCCGTGGGCGTGCGGATTAGCCGCGGCATATCGACTCACGGCTTCGCGCTGAACGTGAACACGGACTTGTCGTACTTCCGGCACATCGTGCCGTGCGGGATGCCGGGCGCGGCGGTCGGCAGCATTGCGAGGCTGCTGGGCGCGCCCGCGGACATGGACGCTGTGGCGGAGCGGCTGGTTCACCACTTCGGCGCGCAGCTTGGCCGTCGGATGGTGGAGGTTGAGCCGGCCGCGCTGGGGGCGGGCGCCGGCGGAGACATCTCCGAAACGACAGCTTTGTCCAGCGGGTAGCGCGCTCCCACTGTCATTCTGAGCGCAGCGTAGCGGAGTCGAAGAATCCAAAGCCTCTGTGAGCTTCACACATCCCACCCCCGGAACGGGACTGGCCCCGCGCGCATCGGGCCGGTACTACATGAATGTCCTGGATTCTTCGCTGCGCTCAGAATGACACCAACACGCGCCTCGGACGCGAGTTACGCAATGGTCTCCCGCCGCTGGAAAGCAGGCTGGCCGCTGGTAGCTACTCCCCCTCGCTCGCGGAGACCAGCAGCTCACGGCGGCGGCCCCAGCGCTTCAGGAAGCGGCGGTAGTTGACCTGGCTCATCTCCTCGCGCTCCTCCTCCGAGAGCGCAGCCCACGCCCGGTGCTCGTGGCGCACCAGCGGCAGCGAGGACAACGCCGTCAGGCGATAGCCCTTTTCCAGAAAGCAGAAGCTGTACTCCAGGTCCAGGTTGCGGTAGAAGCGGAAGCTCTCCCGCATCAGGTCTACCTCAGGAACCAGCGCCCTGCGGAACGCGAAGCAGTACGCCTGGATCGCGTCCGCCCGCCCAGCGTCAATCTCCTCGAAGTGGCGCAGGTCGGGCGTGCGCAGACCCCACGGGCCGGCCGCGCCCACGCGCTCGTCCGCCAGCGCATCGGCCAGCGGCGACAGGAAGTCGCCCGTGGCCTCGATGGACGTGTCCATCAGCACGACACAGGTTCCGAGGCTCTGTTTCAGCAGGACGTTCTTCGCCGCCGCCTCGCCCAGCACGTGGTCGGCGTGGATCACCCTCACGCGCGAGTCCTGCTGCGCCTTTGCCTCCAGCCACTCCGCCGCGCCGTCCGTAGAGCCGTTGTCCACCACCACCACCTCCAGCGCGTGCTGCTCGCCCAGCGTCAGCACGCTTTCGACGCACCGCCGCACGTCTCCGAGATAGTTGCCCGCCACGATGCCCACGGAGAACCGCGGCCCGTCCGGCTCGCCCAGCAGCGACGCCACCTCACGCGACGACGACACCTCCGGCCAGCGTTCCCCACGCCTCTCCAACGCCGACTTGGGCCGGGCGCGCGTCCCGCTTGCAGCGTCCTCCAGGACGTAACCGTCCTCGCGCAGGCTTAGCCTCACCGCGTCCGCCTCCGCGTACTCCTGCCGCGCCCGCAGCTCCGAACGCCGCGCCTGCGCCTCCCGCACGCCGTCCGGCACGCTCCACGACTCCACCGTGCCCGCGAGGCCAAGCCCCAGTATGCCGTCGAACTCCAGCGCAAGCGACAGCTTGTCGCGGCCGGGCAGGCCGGAGCGGGCCATAGCCCACGTCAGGGCCAGCGCGCCGGGCATGTCGAGGTCGTCGTTCACGCGGTCGAGGAAGGCGCGCCGCCACTGCTCCGCGTCCGGGTCGCCGCCTACGCCGTCCGTTGAGGCCGACCACTCCCACACGCGGTTTCGCAGGCGTTGGAGGCCGCGCTGGGCGGCGCGGAGCGCGGAGAAGGTGAAGTTGAGGCGTGAGCGGTAGCGCACCGTGAGGCAGAGGTAGCGATAGGCCATCGGATCGAAGCCGCGGCTTTCGAGGTCTTCCAGCGTGTAGTCGTTCGCGGAGGATTTGGACATCTTCACGCCGTCCGCGAGCAGGTGCTGGCCGTGAACCCACGTCCGCACGAACGGCCCGCCGAACGCGCCCTCGCTCTGCGCGCGTTCGCCCTCGTGGTGGGGGAACACGTTGTCCACGCCGCCGGTGTGGATGTCCAGCCGCTCGCCCAGGTATTTGGTGGACATGGCGGAGCACTCGATGTGCCAGCCGGGGAAGCCGTTGCCCCACGGGCTGGGCCAGAACAGCAGCCTGCCCGGCTCCGCCGCCTTCCACAGCGTAAAGTCGCGCGGGTCGCGCTTGAGCGGGTCGGCCTCCGCCCTCACGCCTTCGAGCAGGTCGCCGCCCGTGTTGCCGGACAGCCGGCCGTAGTCCGGGAAGCTCGAAACGGCGAAGTAGACGTTGCCCTCGACCTCGTAGGCGTAGCCCCGCTCCAGCAGCCGCTCGGTGATTTGCAGCATCTCATAGACGTGGTCGGTGGCGCGCGGGAAGTGGGTTGCGGGCAGAATGCCCAGCCTGGCCTCGTCCCTGTGGAACGCCTCGGCGTAGAAGTCCGCTATCTGCGCGGGCGTCTTGCCCTCCGCCAGCGCGGAGGCGATGACCTTGTCCTCGCCGCGCTCCAGCATTTCCTGGCGCATGTGTCCAACATCGGTTATATTCTTTACGTGGACAACGCGCAGCCCTTGCGCCTCCAGCCCGCGGCGAATCCAGTCGGCCATGAGGTAGGTGCGCAGGTTGCCAATGTGCGCGTGGCGATATACCGTGGGGCCGCAGCTGTACATCCGCACCAACCCCGGTTCAAGGGGCTGAACGGACTCCACGCTTCGAGAGAGTGTATTGGAAAGTCGCATAGTCTCACCTGCGCCGCACGGGCGGCCTGCGTTCAATTCTAGCCCTAACGGGGCGATGCTTCAATCCCGTCCGCTGCGCGAACCCCGCGCCGCAGGCTTCTGCGTAACCCCATGTCCCTTCCCCCGTCTGCGGGGGAAGGTTAGGATGGGGGCAATCAAGCCCATCGTCTACGCACGGTTCACCCCCATCTCAATCTTCCCCCTTAAGGGGGAAGAGGGTCTTGGCGACCGCCAAGCGGGTTATACAAGTGTCTCCGCCGCGGGGAGCCGCCCGTGACGACTCCGCCCGCGCCCGCCGCCACGCGCTGCGGCCCCCTCACGCTGGAGTGGGGCAGCCGCACGTACGTCATGGGCATCGTCAACGTCACGCCGGACTCGTTCTCCGGCGACGGCCTGGCCTACGACGCCGACGCCGCGCTGGAGCAGGCCGCGCGCTTCCAGGCGGAGGGCGCGGACATCATAGACGTGGGCGGCGAGTCCACGCGCCCCGGCCACACTCCCGTGGACGCGGACGAGGAGATTCGACGCGTCGTGCCCGTCATACGGCTGCTGGCCTCACGCCTGCACGTGCCGATCAGCGTGGACACCTGGAAGCACGAGGTGGCGAGGGAGGCGCTGGCCGCGGGCGCATCCATGATCAACGACGTATGGGGCCTGAAGCGCGACCCCGCGCTGGCAGGACTGGCCGCCCGCGAGGGCGCGCCCATCGTGCTCATGCACAACCAGCACGGCACGGCCTACGAAGACCTGCTGCCGGACGTGCTCGAGAGCCTGCGCGCAAGCATGGACGCGGCGCTTGAAGCCGGCGTTCCGCCGGAGAACGTCATCCTTGACCCCGGCCTGGGATTCGGCAAGACGGCGGAGCACAACCTGGAGCTGCTGCGGAGGCTATCGGAGCTGAGGTCGCTTGGTCGGCCGCTGCTGGTTGGCTCGTCTCGCAAGTCCACAATCGGGCTGGTGCTTGGCCTGCCGGTTGAGGAGCGGCTGGAGGGCACGGCGGCCACTGTGGCGCTCGCCATTGCCGGCGGCGCGGACATCGTTCGCGTTCACGACGTGAGGGAGATGACGCGCGTGTCCCGAATGAGCGACGCCATCGTGCGCGGCTGGACGGCTCCGGCGGGCGGCGCGTGACGACCGTAGAAGCCTACCTCGGCCTGGGGTCGAACCTCGGCGACCGGGCGCAGAACCTGGGGCGCGCCGTGTCGCTGCTGGAGCGGCGTATCGGGGCTGTCGTCGTGTCGTCCGTGTACGAGACGCAGCCGTGGGGCTACGCCGACCAGCCCTCGTTCCTCAACGCGGCCTGCCGTGTCGATTCGGCGCTGTCGCCGCACGAACTGCTTGCGGCGGCGCAGGACGTGGAGCGGCAGCTTGGCAGGCAGCCCACCTTTCGCTACGGCCCGCGAGTGATCGACGTGGACGTACTGCTGTACGGCGACCGCGTAGTCGAGACGCCCGACCTGCGCGTGCCTCACCCGCGCCTGAGCGAGAGGGCGTTCGCGCTCGCACCGCTGGCGGAGATCGCGCCGGACGTGGCTCACCCCGTGCTGGGCGCGTCGATGCGGGAGTTGCTGGAGCGGCTGCCGCTCTCGGAGCGCGAAGGTGTGAAGCTGGTGGGGCCGCTGCTTCGCCGGTAGTCGCCCGCCAGCCCGCTCTAGTCGCGCAGGTTGGGCGGAAGCAGGTTGGGGATGGTGTCTTCTATGGGGTAGGTTTCCGGGCAGCCTTCGCACTCCAGGGTGCCACTCACCACCTCAACCTCGTTCTCCTCCTCAACCTTGAGGGTAAAAGGGCTCTTGCACGTGGGGCAGGCCAGGATGTCCAGAAGCTCTTTCTTCATGTGTCGGCGCTCCCTTTGGGCTGTGGTCCGGCCATCGTCTATATTGCCCCCCCGCTATCTGCCTGTCAATCCCTGCTGGTAGATGAAGGCCAGGAGGTCGGACAGGAAGATGACGGTGATGCCCAGGATGATGGTCAGGTTGACGCCGGAGGTCAGATACCTTGCGAGCGAGCGGACGCCGCCGCCGGCCGGCCGCTGCTCTGCGGCCGCGGGCCGACGCCACCTGCGCCGCGCAATGACGAACATGACGACCGCAAGGCTGACCTTCACCGCGGCCGCCACGGTGTAGGCGGGAGGCGTGGTCGGCTCGCTGAGGCGGTCGAACAGCATGACTGCGCCCGTGATGACCAGGACGGCGATTGCGGTGTCCACCACGCCGCGGAATCGCGCGAGCGCTTCCGGGCTGAGCGCGGGGCCGCGCGGCTCGGCGTCGGTTCCGCGGGGGCGCAGCGCCAGCACGTAGAACAGCGTGCCGCCCACCCACGTCACGGCCGCCATGGCGTGGCACCAGCGAATGAGCAGCAGCGCTCCCTCGCCGATGGTCACGCCTGCGACCCCGCGCGCTCGTACTTCCCTGCGATTCCCGTTCTCATGGCGCTTGACATGATACACCTTGGGGGCGTGTGCCGCACGGTGCGCCTGCGCGTGCGGCGCACGGGTCCTTAGTCCGTTCGTGCTGAGCCTGTCGAAGCATGTATGAACGGAAGGGTGCGGGCCGCGGCGCCCCACACCCAAGGAGGCGCGCTGCCTCTGCGGGCGGCTGTTTGTGGAGTGCGGGTTGCCCGAGGTTTCTCGACTCCGCTGTGCTCCACTCGAAATCACTATGGCCTTGCCAAGGTCACGTGAGGGGATGAAAGTAGGCGGCCGACACCAGGGCGATTTTGGCCTGCCTGCGAGACTGGTTATCTCGTCCTTCTAGCCACTTGGCACGCCTACTTTCATAGCAATGACAGTGGTGGAGGGAGGCTCCGTTCCCGCTCATGGTGAGCTAGTCGAAGCATGGACGGGTGGCACACCCATGACCGTCGTCCATCCGCCCGCCCTTCGAAACGCTCAGGACGAGCGGGGAAAGAGGCCGTCTACCACCACCGTCATTGTGGCGGAAGCCGCAATCCAGGGGGGATGAGGTCGCACTGACCTCAACGGTGTGTGAGGGCGGTGGCGGTCGAGTGGATTCCAGCTTGCGCGGGAATAGGGTGAGGCCGCGACTCGCCTCCCCCGTTCGTGCTGAGCTGGTCGAAGCGTGAGCGGGGGAGGCGGAGGCTACCCCAGCCCGAATGCCTTGGCGGCCGCGGCCACGACGTCACGCCCTATCGCAAGCGAGGCGGTTGCGCCCGGCGATGGCGCATTCCGCACGTGGACGGCGTTCGGCGTCTCGGTCACGTGGAAGTCGTCCGTGAGCTGGCCGTTGCGCTCCACCTCCTGCGCGCGGACGCCGGCGTTCCCTCGCACCAGGTGTTCGTCGCGAATCTCCGGCACCAGCTTCTGTAGCGACTTCACGAACGCCCCCTTGCTGAGCGAGCGGTACATCTCCAACATGCCCATCTTCCAGTAGCGGGCGGACATGCTCCAGAAGCCGCGGTAGCCCAGCGTGCCCAGCATCTCCTTTGGGCTGACGCGCGTCATGCGGTAGCCTTCGCGGGCAAAGGCAAGCACCGCGTTGGGGCCTGCCTCCACCTCGCCGTGGACGGTGCGGGTGAAGTGTACGCCCAGGAAGGGAAACTCCGGGTTGGGCACGGGATAGATCAGCCCTTTCACCATGTGCTCGGCCTCCGGGGCCAGCATGTAGTACTCGCCGCGGAACGGCACGATGCGAACGTCCTGCTCCACGCCCATCATCCGCGCGACTGCGTCCGAGTAGAGGCCGGCGCAGTTGATGACGTTGCGAGCGGCGATCGCGCCTCTGGCAGTCTCCAGATACACGAGGCCGTCCGCGCGGCGAATCGACGCGACGCGCGCGCCGGTGAGCACGTCGCCGCCGTTGTCGCGGAAGCGGTTGGCGTACGCGGCGGCCACCTGCGCGAAGTCGATGATGCCGGTGTTCGGCGAGTGGAGCGCGCGGATGCCGTTGGCATACGGCTCGATCTCGCGCAGTTCCTCAGGGCCGATCATACGGAGGCCTGGGACGCCGTTGGCCGTGCCGCGCCGGTGCAGCTCGTCGAGCGCGGCCAGCTCGCGCTCGTCCGTGGCAACTATCACCTTGCCGCACAGCTCGTAGTCGATGCCGTTCTCGTCGCAGAACGCCATGAGCGCGCGGCCTCCCTCCACGCAGTTCCGCGCCTTGAGCGAGCCGGGGCGGTAGTAGATGCCGGAGTGGATGACGCCGCTGTTGTGGCCCGTCTGGTGCGTGGCGATGGCGGCCTCCTTCTCCAGCACCACCGCTCGCTGCTCAGGGTGGAGCCTGGATAGCTGGAGGGCGGTTGCCAGGCCAACGATGCCTCCGCCGATGATGGCTATGTCGTATGCGTGTGCGCTCATGGTGTGTACCGCCGCGAGACGATTATACCACCAGCGGAAGCGCCACGCCCGCTCAATTCCTTCGAGAATGCGGTGTTACGAGAAACGCCGGCCTCATTCCGCGATGGTCGCCGGGCCGCTGAATCCCCATGCGCTGCGGCGTACAGAATGACGTAAGTCGTTACCCGCCGAACGCGGCTGAGGCCCAGCCGACGGCGGCGGCGACAGCCACCGCAAAGGCGGACTGCTTCACGACTAGCCCGCCCGCGAACCGCAGCCCAAGCTCGCGCCCAATCGTGATTGCGGTGACCAGGCATGGCAGCACTGTTCCGGCGAGAAATGTCGCAATGAGCAGCTGAGCCGCGCCCAAGGAAGCGACGGTGCCGGCCTCTGCCAGGAGTAGTATGCCGTCCTTGCGGACAGCGGCGAGCACGGTCGGCATTGCCGCCTCCGCGGGCAGCGCGAACACGGCCATCGCCGGCCCCAGCAAGCCACCCGCTGCGTCGAGCGCTCCCGACCAGTCCAGTAGTGAGGCAATCATGGCGATTGTGAAGAAGATAGGGAGGGACGTGCGGAAGAACGCCCAAACGGTCTCTCTCGTCTCCGCGCCAACAGCCGAAAGAGACGGCCGGGTGAGGAAGGCGTACTGTTCCAGTATCAGTGCGTTGAGCTTAGACCGCGCGTCCGGCTGACTGATGAGGCGGGTGTAGACTAGCGTGGCCCCGACGAGAAGCGCCAGGTACGGCACTACGAGACTGCTCTTGTCGGCGGCGGCAAACACCGCGAGCGTCGCGCCGAGTTGGTACGAGCAGGCGGACCCGAAGGCGATCGCGCCGACGGTCGTGGGCCGGGTGCAGGCGGAGCAAGAGCGCGTTGAGACGACGGCCGGGACGTTGCAGCCGAAGCCCATCAGCACTCGCGTCACGTCGCGCCCGTGCAGGCCGACCGGCCGCAGCAGTGGGTGGAGCGCCGTACCGATGCAGTCGGCGAGGCCGCTCGCCTTGTAGACGCTTATCAGCAGCGAGTAGACCAGCACCGTGGGGACTGCCCACACGAACAGCAGCGGCCCCATAGTGAGAAGTCCGTAGTCACCGGCAAGCACAGCCGCGAGCGGCCCCGGCCAGCCCTCCGCCCTCTCGGCCAGGGGTGTCGTGCCCGCCACGGCCAGCGGGTCAAGCCAGGCGGCGGCCTGATTCGCGCCGAGCACGGCAAGCAGGGCTGGCAGGATCAGTAGAACGGCCGCTGCCGCGGGCCCTGCGACCGCGTGGTCGAGGATCCCGCGCCGCGGCTCGCCTCGCCACTCCGCTCGAACCGGAGCGGACTTGCCATCGCTCGCTCGTCCGAGGAACGGCGCGGCATCAGGAGCCGCGGCATCGTTGCCACGTCGGTCAGCACGCACAGGACTCCGCGCAGCAGGAGAGGTCGTCCAGGTACATGCCCGCCGCTCGGTGTTCCGCGACGGCTTCCGTGGTGTCCATTCCGAGGCGCTGCGCGATTGCATCGGCTACGATGGCGAAGCGCTGGCGGAACTTGTAGATGAAGCAGAAGTTCACGCCCCGGTGCTCGAGTATGGGGCCGGAGATGAACAGGCCAGGCACCAGCGTGGATTCGTCGGCCTCTTCCGTGACGACGGGTGCGCCGTCCTCATTGTACTCAATCAGGCCGTCCAGGCGGCTAAGGGAACCCTTGAAGCCGGTTGCCAGAATAGGGCGTGTTTCGCTCGCCCACTCGCGGCCGTCCGAGGCCTGTACGACCCACGCTTCACCGTCCTCGCGCACAGACGTGATGTCGACGCTGTCGATGAGGTTCAAGGAGCCTGTGGAGTCGGCCCATTCCAGCCGCTCGCGGGAGTACGGGGAGAGGGAGACGCTGGGGTCCGGGTCTTCTCTCTTCCACGTGGCATACCGCGCCAGCACGGTCACGTTCTTCCCCAGCTGCACCAACGAGATGGCCGCGTCTGCGGCGCTCTCGTAGCCGCCGATCACCGTGAAGCGGTCACCCTCCAAATCCTGCCACGTGCTGACATCGGACGAGTGGCAGCAGCACTCTGAGCCAGCGAACGAATTGCGGTTCGGGTACTGAAACTCCCCGGCCGCCCAGATGAGGTGTCGCGCGCGCACCGGCCGGCCGGATGTCGTGAGCGTGAACGTGCCGTTGTCCTCGACTGCGACGCCGCAGACGTCGACGCCGGACTTCACCCGGAGTTCGAAGTGTTTTGCGACGTTGTCGAGGTACTTCGCGTAGAGGGCTCCGCTGGGGTGTTCGCGGTCGAGAGTGAAGGCGGGCGACGTGCGGGGGACTATCGCATTGAGGTCGAGCATCCCAAACGCGTTCGAGGTGAACGACGGCGTGATGAACCGCATCTCTTGCGGCCACCGCCGGAATGAAGCGCCGACCTCATGGCGATCGAGGATGATTGTGTCTTCGACGCCGAACTCCTTGAGGGCAACCGCGCACCCGAGCCCGGCCGCCCCTGCGCCCACGATTGCGACTTCGTGAAGTCGCGACCTTGCCGGCGCCTTGTCCCGCCACTGTCCCTTGTTCTGTTTGCTCATGTGCCCTTCCTTTCGGTTTATTGCTTGCTAACGCAATTGCCGTAAAGCGAGATAAGGTATCATATATCTGCGCTCGTGTCAATATCACTGATTCCCGCAGAACGCCCGCTTATTGATACGCAGTAGCAATACAGCCGGCCCGAGTATCATTGCGCCGAGGTGGCCCTGGCATCCGAATGACCGTAAGCGCTGGTTCCCTGGCGCGCTGTCGAGGCCGCCAGCAACTCACCCCCCCCGATTGCGGCTGAGCCTGCCCCCGTATCGGGGTACGGGGCAGGCTCTGAGCGCAGCCGAATGGGCCGCAATGACGGTTGAGGGCGGACGCCGGCCCGCCAAGGTGGTTCGACAGGCTCACCACGAGCGGGCATAAGCCATCCGCGCCCACCCTTCGACAGGCTCACCACGAGCGGGCATAAGCCATCCGCGCCCACCCTTCGACAGGCTCACCGCGAACGGGGTTACGTCTCCCCAATTGCCGCGCACGGAGACCTTTGCGCAACTCGACTGGCGGCCGCCAAAACCTCTTCCCCCTTGAGGGGGAAGATTGAGATGGGGGTGAACCGTGCGTAGGCGGTCGGCCCGAACGCCCCCATCCTAACCTTCCCCCGCAGACGGGGGAAGGGACATGGGGTTACGCAAGGTCTCCGCACACGGGAATTCCCATGCTGCTTGCCAGCGCCAGATAAGCCAATGAAAATGTCGGCCGCGTATCCCCCGCGCTTTTGCCGCAGCGACACAATCGCGTGCCTGAGTCGGCCTATTTTCATAGCAATCTACCCCCGCCGGCTGTCTCATGGATGTTCCTGATCGCTAATGTGAGTGCGTCGCCCCATCTTCATGGGTATGTCCTTCTGCTTCCTCCTCCTCTTTGTCTTCCTCAGGAAAAGCCGCTGGGTGGGTAAAAGAGGCCAATGCCTGGACGGCTTTCATAAACCGAGGGTTGTCGAAGCTGAAGGAGAGGTCGTCGCTCAATACGAAGATGTGATGTGGGATATGGTCGGGGTCCATAACCATGTGCAGGCCTGACAAATCGGGGTTTTCGACTATGCTTTCTATGGAGTCCGCAACGATGATGTCGGGTTCAAGTTCGACCACAGCCTCCGGGCTGATTTCCTGATACCCGTCGTGGGTAGCGATGTTCTCCAGATTGAGGAGTTCGAACACGTCGTTGATGAGAGTGTTTCTTCCAGGGGTCAGCCAGTCCTCACTATGGAAATAGACCGTCCAGACCGACTCAACGGCCTCCATCGTTTGACTGATGTCTGCCAAGCGAGGGTCGCCAAGGTCTCGGAGCCGCTCGACATCTTCCGCCGGCGGCAGCGGCGTGGCAGTGGGAGTCGGCGTTGCTGTCGGCGCCGGAGTGGGCGTAGGCTTGGGGGTTGCCGTCGGCTGCGGGGTGGACGTGGCCGCGCCACTGCACGCAACCACCAGCAGAAGAGCCGCCACAAGCGCTAGAGGCTTAATCATGCTCCATCCTGACAAACGCGTGTACTGGTCCAGTACGTGTGAGAGGCTTCTTGGTTTGATGAGACCGGGCTTTTTGGTAGCGCTCCCCAATATACGCGGCCGGTGTATGGTTGTCCAGAGACTGTGCGCGGCCGCAGGCGGTCGTAGTCTCGTTCCCGTTCAAGGGATGGTCGGTTCAGGGGGAAACAGGTTGAACGGGCCGTTCGCTCCGCTTGCCGCCGCAAACCGTTCGTGATATACTTCTCAAACTTTCGATCCGGCAGGGAGGAGGCTTACGTGGAGAACCTGATCATACCCCAGTGCAAGAAGTGCAGCGATGGCGACCTGGTGCCTCTTTCGGACTTCGGCAGCCAGGGGGCGCCAATCCACTACAAAGCCTGGGTCTGCACTAATCCGGACTGCGGCTTCAACATCAAGATTCGCAACGGAGACGTTTACCTCAACGAGCCCATCACCAGCGGCGCCATGCACACGCCACGCGCGCGCTGAACCACACTGCCTGCTCCGTACGTGCGTATTGACTCGCGCTCGCGCCACCGCTAGACTCCAGACCGACCGGTCGGTCCGGAGGTGAGCGTGGATGTCACCGAGTCGCAGTTGAGGCCGGCGCGCCAGGGCAAGGAAGCAACCCGGCAGCGCATCCTGGACGCCGCCGAAGAGGTCTTCTCCGAGAAGGGCTATCACGGCGCCGCCGTGGACGACATCGTTCGCGCGTCCAGGTCGTCCAAGGGCTCCTTCTACTTCCACTTTCCCAGCAAGCAGGAGATATTCTTCGCTCTGGTGGACAGGCTAATCGCGGCGCTGGCCCGCTCCACGGAGGAGGCCATCGGCCGGGAGAGCGGGGCGCTGCCCAAGGTGACGGCGGCGCTGGACACCGTATTCCGCACCTTCACGCGCCATCGCAGCCTCGCCAAGATACTGCTCGTGGGCGGCGTGGGACTGGGCCGCGCGTTCGACGAGCGGCTGCTGTCCATCCACTCCCTGTTCGCAGACGCCATCCGTGCGCACCTGGACGAGGCGGTTGAGGAGGGATCTATTCCTCCCGTGGACACGGAGCTTACCGCCTACGTGTGGATGGGCGCAGTGAACGAGGTGATTGTGCGGTGGCTGTACACCGGGCAGCCGGAGCCGCTGGAGGCTGCGCTGGACGGGCTGCGCGGCCTGTTGCTGCGCAGCATCAGCGCGGAGGGCGTGCTGAAGGAGAAGCAATGAAGTTCAGGGACATTCGAGAGTTCATCACGTTTCTGGAGGAGCGGGGCGAGCTGGCGCGCATCAAGGCGCCGGTCAGCCGCGACCTGGAGATCACCGAGATCAACGAGCGCGTGGTCAAGCGGGGCGGCCCGGCGCTCCTCTTCGAGAACGTGGAGGGCTTTGACGTGCCCGTGCTCACCAACACTTACGGCTCCATGAACCGCATCGCGTGGGCGCTGGGCGTCGAGCGGCTCGACGAGCTTGGCGACCGCGTCCGCAAGCTGCTCGCGCTCACGCAGGGGCCGCCCAAGGGCCTGGTGAACAAGGCGCGCACGCTCATCGACCTGGCGAAGATTGCGGGCACACAGCCCAAGACGGTGCGGAACGCGCCCTGCCAGGAGGTGGTGCTCACCGGCCGCGACGCCAACCTCAACTCGCTGCCCGTCCTCAAGTGCTGGCCGGAGGACGCCGGCCGCTACATCACCCTGCCGCTGGTGATAACGCGCGACCCTGAGACCGGCGCGCGCAACGTGGGCACCTACCGGATGCAGGTCTACGACGGCCAGACCGCGGGGATGCACTGGCAGACGCACAAGGTGGGCACACACCACGAGCGGGCGGCGCAGGGCATGGGCCGCGAACGCCTGGACGTGGCAGTCGCGCTGGGCGGCGACCCGACTACGCTGTGGTCGGGGTCTGCGCCGCTGCCGCCGGGGCTGGACGAGTTGGCTATCGCGGGAGTCATCCGCGAGGAGGGCGTCGAGATCGTGAAGTGCGCCACGGTTGACCTGGAGGTGCCGGCGCACTCGGAGTTTGTGCTTGAGGGCTACGTTACACCCGGCGAGACGCGCATCGAGGGGCCGTTCGGCGACCACACGGGCTACTACTCGCCCGCGGACTACTACCCGGTGTTCCACCTGACCGCCATCACTCGCCGCAGCAACCCCATCTACCCCACGACGCTGGTGGGCCGGCCCGTGCAGGAGGACTTCTACATGGGCAAGGCCACGGAGCGGCTGTTCCTGCCCGTGATGCAGATGGTGCTGCCGGAGATCGTGGACGTGAACATGCCTGCGGAGGGCGTGTTCCACAACCTGGTCATCGTGTCCATCAAGAAGGAGTACCCAGGCCAGGCGCAGAAGGTGATGTACGCGCTGTGGGGGCTGGGCTTGATGATGCTGGCGAAGGCGATAATCGTGGTGGACGACTTCGTGAACGTGCAGGACGTGTCGGAGGTGGCTTGGCGCGTGACGAACAACCTGGACGCCTCCCGCGACATCACCATCGCCGCCGGCCCCGTCGACGACCTGGATCACGCCTCGCCGACTGCGCGGTTCGGCAGCAAGGTCGGCCTGGACGCGACTGCCAAGGGGCCGATGGACGGCCGGCGGCGGGAGTGGCCGCCGGACATCGTCATGTCGGACGAGGTGCGCGCGCTGGTGGACGGCAAGTGGGCGGAGTACGGGTTGTGAAGCGCCATGAAGCTCAAGCTGGATGAGGAGTCCGATACCCTGTACCTGAGGCTGGATGAATCGGCGATTGTGGATTCGGAGGAGGTGCAGCCGGGAGTCGTCCTGGACTTAAACTCGGAGAATCGCGTGGTGGGAGTGGAGATGCTGAACATCAGCAAGAGGGTGGATCGCGAGAAGCTGCTGGACTTCAAGTTTGAGTCCAACTTTAGCGAGGGGTAGTCGTGGCCTCCACAACAGACCGGGCCGCAGACCTGAACCGCACGGCGTGGGACTCCTTCCGCCGGCAGCGGGACGCGGGCCTGGTGAACATTCGGCCCGACTCCGCCGCGGCCATCCTTGCGGGCAGGCGGTTCCTCTACGCCGAAAACCTGGAGCTTGTGGGCGACATACGCGGCAAGCGTCTCCTGGACATGGGCTGCGGCGACGGCGCGGAGATGCTGGAGTGGGCGCGAGCGGGCGCAATCGTGACTGGTGTCGACAACTCGCCGGTGCAGCTTGAAGCGGCGCGGCGCAACGCCGAGAGGCTGGGCGTGGAGTGTCGCCTCGTCCAGGCCGACCTGCTGCGGCTGCCCGATGAGCTGCTGCGGGGTGAGTTCGACGTCGTGTTCTCCGCGTGGGTGCAGGCGTGGATAGGCGATCTGGATGGCTGGTTTCGCAGCGCGTGGCGCGCGCTCAAGCCGGGCGGTCGCTTTCTCCTGAACGGCGGTCACCCCGTCTCCCACTACGTGCAGCAAGTGGAGGAGGGGGAAGCGGTGCAGGAGTCGTACTTTGATGAGGGCCCGTTCTTTCTGGACGATGAGGGCGCCGGCCCCGGCGAGACCTGGAACCCCGCCGGAGACGCCCTGACCACAGTCGAATGGCTGCACACCCTCGGCAGCACGATTACGGCGGTGGCAAGGGCCGGGTTCCGCATCGACGCCCTGCTGGAGCTGCCGGACACCGACGAAACCCGCTCCGACTACGGCGACGAGTACGGGGTCAAGGGCCGCCCCGGCCGCATCATCCTGGCCGCCACCAAGACGGCTGGTAGCTGAACATGGCGATGGACATACCCGGCAAGATTCGCACTACTCGGCGCTCGATAGGGCTGCGGCGCGCCGTTTCCGCGGCGCGCCTTGCGTTGCTGGGCGCGGCGCTCGCTGCGAGTGTGCTGCTGGCCGGATGCGCGGCCGCCGCGCCATCGCCCATTCCCGCGCCAACCGCGCTTCCCACGGCAGCCCGAACCGCGCCTCCTACGCCCACGGAGGCAAATACTCCAACCGCGCGGCCCACGTCCACGGTCGCGCCGCCGCCGTCACCTACGCCTGTCCCTACGCCCACGGCAGCCACGACGCCTACCGCGCGCCCCACGCCGACAGTCGCCCCTACGCCAACCGCCACGCCTGTTCCTACGGCCGTCCCAACGCCGACTCCCACTCGCACGCCCACTCCGACGACGACACCCACGCCCACGCCTACGCCGACCGCCACCCCAACACCGACGCCTACTCCCACGCCTACGCCTACCGCCACGCCCACGCCTACACCGACTGCAACGCCCATCCCGTTCCAGCCGCTTTCGCCGGAGGAGTTGAAGGCTCTGCTGGACAGAACGGTCAGGCCCGTGCGTCAGACCTTCTCGACCACCTACGGCCCGGACGGGCCTGTGCACAACGATGGCTCTCCCCTGCTGATGGAGCTGCTGGAGAACACGTACTACCACCTGACCGGCCGCTCGGTGACGCAGGAAGGCTACCGCGTGCGCATCCTGTCCACGGAGGACTACTGGCAGGCTTCGGACGAGGAGGGCTATCCAAGAGGCAAAGCGGCGCTGGGCTGGTGCTGTCGGGAGAAGGATGACGGCATTCACATGTTCGTGAACGCGGATAACATACTTCCGCAAGCTCTTGGCACCGTATTTCACGAGGTGGGTCATGGTCTGCACGAAATACTCACCCCCGGGAAGGGCTGGGGTTGGTCTGACAGTGTGCCAACGCGGGTTGAGGCACTCAACTGGAGGGCGTTCGTGGAGGCCATTGCTATGGCGTTCGAGGCCGCCAACTTCAGGATACTAGAGGAGCATACCGGCGTGGAGGCTTCCGCGCTGCCGGAAGGCTGGTATTTCCCGGTGTCACCAGCTGCGCTTATTGCGGAGTCCGCTCTTAAGCTCCCCAGATCCACAGTCTCCATCCATGATGTCTACGACCGCGGCAGGCTGTTGATCTGGACGGCTATGCTGTACGATCCGGATCTGTCGCACCTGAGGACGGAGTTCGAGAACAAAGGCCGTCTGTCCGGCGCATCGCTGTACGAGCTGTTCCTGAAACTAGTGGAAATGGAAGGCGAAGAGATTTTCGCATACATGGACTCGGTAACTCCCCAGTACCCCGATGCCATCCGCGAGAAGATTAGAGACACGATTGAAGCCAGGACGGGCCTGCGGAACCTGGAGTACCCTGAACTGGGCCAGAGCATGTACGATACCATAGTGTTGCCGTAGGGGGGATGCGCGGGCGGCTCACCGGCTAGCCGGGCCGTTGGCCGGCCTGCCTTGGCTCCACCCCCATCGCCCTTTGCGGACGCGCCTCAGGCGCGCCGCGCCCGCCAGAGGTCGTGCTCCGCGTGCAGCAGGGCTAAGGTGCCTTGCACCTGCTCCAGTTCATTATCAAGACGCTCCCTCCGGTGGACATCCTCGTAGAAGTTGCGGTGAAGGTTCTCAGCCATGGCGAATCCGCCCCTGATGAGTTGCCGCCGCGTGGGGTCGGCGACACCCTCCAGGACGGCGTTCACAACGTCCCAAGCCTGAGTGTGCCGCTCGTAGGCCATCTTTCGCTCATCGGCAATGGCCTTGAGCGTGTGCGCCATCGCACCCCATGCTTTCTCGCTAGCCTGGATTCGGTCGCCAATGGCAAGCTGCTCAAAAGCGTGTCGCATGAGCCGTTCGCTGTGCGCCCAGTGCGGCTCTATGGGTGTGGTCTCGGTCACAGTGGACATTGCACGTCTCCTTCCATCCCCACACATCATACAACCGCACTTGAAGCTGAACAAGCACAAGCGCTATAATCCGGCAACGGACGCAACGAGGAGGTGGCGGTATGCGCGTGCCGATGAAGGTGGACTACGGCGTAAGGGCGCTGGTGGAGCTGGCGCAGAGGCACGGGGACGGCTCCGTGCAGACCGTGGAGATAGCGGACCGCCAGAACATACCGGAGCCGTACCTGGAACACCTGCTGACCACTCTGGGCAAGTTCGGGTTCATCCGCAGCCGGCGCGGGCCGCAGGGCGGCCACGTGCTCGCCAGGCCGCCGGACGAGATAAGCATCGGCATGGTGATGGACGGCCTCGAAGGGGGCGCGGCGCCTCTCGGCTGCATTACGGAGCCGGATGAGTGCTCGCTCTCCCCCGGCTGCGCCCAGCGGGACGTGTGGCGCTCCGTGGAGGACGCCGTACACAGCGTGCTGAGTTCCACCACCATCGCAGACCTGGCGAACCGGCAGCAGCGCATCCACGGGCGGGGGATGTACCAGATCTAGGCGACAGCGTTCCGCCCTCGCAGACCGCCGCCAGCGTAACGGATGGACGGTGTGGAACGCAGGGCATCTTTGTTGTAAACTAGAGTAGCGGGGCCGGAATCTTCCCGCGGCCTCCGCCACAGCCAGGAGGGGTTGACCAATGACAATGACACAGACGGCAGCGCTCACGCCTGAGCAGGTAAAGCGGTACAGTCGGCACATCATCATGCCCCAGGTGGGCAGCGTAGGGCAGAGGAAGCTGCTGGAAGCCCGGGTGCTCATCGTCGGAGCAGGCGGGCTTGGCTCACCCGTCTCGCTCTACCTGGGACTTGCGGGCGTAGGCACGCTTGGCATCGTCGACTTCGACGTGGTCGACATGAGCAACCTACAGCGCCAGATACTCCACCACGAGCACGACGTGGGCCGGCCCAAGGTGGTCTCCGCGCAGGAGACGCTGAGGGAGTACAACTCCGGCGTGAACGTGGTGAGCCACGAAGCGCCCCTGACCTCCGAGAACGCAATGGAGATTGTCTCCCAGTACGACATTGTGGTGAACGGCGCGGACAACTTCCCGGCCCGCTACCTGGTGAACGACGCATCCTACCTGTGCGGCAAGCCTCTGGTGGACGGCAGCATCCTGCTGTTCGACGGGCAGGCCAGCGTGTTCGTGCCGGGCAACGGCTGCTATCGCTGCCTGTTCCCCACGCCGCCGCCGCCGGGCGCTGTGCCAAGCTGCGCGGAGGCGGGCGTGCTCGGCGCGCTGCCCGGCATGGTGGGCAGCATCCAGGCCACCGAGACCATCAAGCTCATTCTCGGCCAGGGCGAGCCTCTGGTGGGCCGGCTGCTTCTGGTAGACGCGCTGAGCATGGAGTTCCGCACGGTGAAGCTGCGGCGCAACAAGCAGTGCCCGCTCTGCGGCGACAACCCCACCATCGACGAGCTCATCGACTACGAGGTCTTCTGCGGCCTGCCGGCGACCGCGGCCGTCGGCTAGGCGGCGAGGGCAGGCCAGCGGGACAGGCTATCGGCAACCTATGAGCACGCGCGACATCCTATCCACCATCGGCGGTACGCCGCTGGTGGAAATCGACCGCATGAGTCCCAACCCCGGCGTTCGCATGTTCGCCAAGCTGGAGGGGCAGAACCCCACCGGCAGCCTCAAGGACCGCATCGCAAAGTACATGATCGAGCGGGCGGAGGCTGACGGCTCGCTCACGCACGACAGGACGATACTGGAGCCTACCAGCGGCAACACGGGCATCGCTCTGGCGTTCATCGCCCGGCGCAAGGGCTACCGCATCAAGGTGGTCATGCCGGAGAACGTGAGCGCGGAGCGCGCGCAGCTTCTCCAGGCGTACGGCGCGGAGATCGTGTTCAGCGACGGGGCGCTGGGCACCAACGGGGCAATCGTGGTCGCCGAGCAGATGGCGGCCGAGGATCCCACCTACTTCATGCCCTACCAGTACGGCAACGAGGCCAACCCCAGGGCGCACTACGAGACCACTGGCCGCGAGATCATCGAGGACATGCCGGAGATCGACGTGTTTGTGGCAGGGCTTGGCACGGGCGGCACGCTCATGGGCGTGGGCCGCAGGCTGAAGGAGTACAACCCCGCGATTCGCATTGTGGCGGTGGTGCCGCACCCGGACGACGTGATACAGGGCCTGCGCAGCCTGGAGGAGGGGTTCATCCCGCCCATACTCGACCTCTCGCTGCTGGACAGCCGCATAATGGTTGAGAGCAGCGAGGCGTTCCGGTTCACGCGAGAGCTTATGCAGCGCGAGGGCATATTTGCGGGCATATCGTCCGGCTCCGTGGTGTGCTGCGCGGCGCGGCTGGCGGAGCGGATGGAGCGCGGGAACATCGTGTGCTTGCTGGCGGACGGCGGCTGGAAGTACCTGAGCACGTCGCTGTGGACACGCGACTTTGCGGAGCTACAGTCCAGCGTGGAGAACAAGATCTGGTGGTAGGATAGGCGGCCCTCTCCTCACGCCCCGCTCATGCTTCGGCAAGCTCAGCACGAACGGAGTACTGTGCCCGCTCACCCTGAGCCTGTCGAAGGGCTGGCGGATGGCGGCGGTTGCGGTCTCCCCCGCTCCGGTTTGACAGGCTCACCACGAGCGGAGCGACCTTCTCCCTATTCCCGCGCAGGCGGGAAACTACTCGACCACCGCCACCCTCACACACCGTCGAGGCCAGTTCCACCTCATCCCACCGTCATTGCGGCCCATTCGGCTGCGCTCAGAGCCTGCCCCGTACTACGATACCGGGGCAGGCTCAGCCGCAATCCAGGGTGGCCATGTACCGCGGCGCGCCCTATGCCAGCGGCTCGCGTCGGTGGGGCGCGGGGTGTGGTACAGCTGCGGACGGCCTAGATTCTTCGACTCCGCTCCGCTGCGCTCAGAATGACAGGTGGAGGTGGTCGCGGATCGCTAGGCAGTTGGCAGGCGTAGGCCATCCCCTACCGCCCGCCCGCCCTGCGTCGACAAGCTCACCACGAACGGGGTGACTCACTCCCTTTTCCAGCCCTTCGGCTACGCTCATGGGAAACTACGACGGGAATCCATGAGAGCGATACGCCGCCAGCGAGAACTGAGGCGCACGCCCTAAGGTGCCCAGGTGGATGCCCGCCTCCGCGGGCATGGGGTGGTGAGCGGGCACCGACAATGCGTTTGAGTGGGCTACCGAAACGCCCAAAGCTCAAGGAAATCCGCAGCGGTCAGCGTACATTCCACTAGCTCATCCAGCTCCCGGCGGCTCAGCTTCAGCCGTTGCGCGGTGTCGGCGACAATGAAATCCGATACTCTACCGCGGCTCGAATGTGAGAATTTCGCGATTCGGTGCTCGGCCCCTTCAATGGCCAGCCAATGGAATACGTGATGGGAGCGCCTGTCCTCTACCGCTCCCAGCTTGCTACTCAAACACCGTTGCAGGGGCCGGAAGTCCACGTTACGGGACAGCCTGCCGCCGCATGATGCGGCGCAGTTCCGCCAGGTCGTTTGCCTCCGCCTCCGCCAGCCTGGACTCGCGGGACTCCAGGGACTCGCAATAGTCGCTCAGAGACGTCAGCAAGTCCTCTATGGCCTCCTCGATGGTCGGGCCAATGCCGTATTCCCGTACGGACGGACATACAACGACCAACCCTGCCGACCCGGAGC
Organism: Dehalococcoidia bacterium; assembly: GCA_963555975.3. Taxonomy (GTDB): domain Bacteria; phylum Chloroflexota; class Dehalococcoidia; order Lucifugimonadales; family UBA2985; genus JAPPHY01. Next base: position 1,860,834 of record OY821663.2, on the reverse strand, counting down.
GTTCCAACGCCACTTGAAGATCAACGAATAACTCCCAGGCTGGGGCACCCCACGAACTCCCAGCCGGAATCAGATACGCGTTCCCTGAATCCGCAGCGATGGTGGAAGTAGCTCTGTGAACGCCGGACAACTCAGCCATGCAAGATCCTCTCTCACACCGTATATCATCAACCCTCGATGGTTGTCAACGCGTAAGGCGGCCCTTGCGGTGACTCTTTAGCGATGCTCCACCACACAATTACCCCGTTCCTGCTTCGACAAGCTCAGCAAGGACGGAGTACTGTATCCGCTCACCCTGAGCCTGTCGAAGGGCGGGCGGATGGCGGCGGTTGCGGTCTCCCCCGCTCCGGTTTGACAGGCTCACCATGAGCGGAGCGTCCTTCTCCCTATTCCCGCGCAGGCGGGAAACTACTCGACCACCACCACCCTCACACACCGTCGAGGACAGCGCCACCTCATCCCACCGTCATTGCGGCCCATTCGGCTGCGCTCAGAGCCTGCCCCGTACTACGATACGGGGGCAGGCTCAGCCGCAATCCAGGGTGGCCATGCACCGCGGCGCGCCTTATGCCAGCGGCTCTCGTCGGTGGGCGCGGGGTGTGGTACAGCGGCGGACGCCCTAGATTCTTCGACTCCGCTCCGCTGCGCTCAGAATGACAGGAGGAGGTCGCGGATCGCTAGGCAGTTGGCAGGCGTAGGCCATCCCCTACCGCCCGCCCGCCCTGCTTCGACAAGCTCACCACGAAAGGGGTTACTGTATCCGCTCGCCCTGAGCCTGTCGAAGGGCAAGCGAGCCGCCCACCCAACTACCTATTCCCGCGCACGCGGGAATCTAGCCCCCCGGCGCCGCGGTGGGCAATGCGCCGCCCGCGAGGACTGTGGCGCACATCTAAGGCAGTCGAGTGGATGCCCGCCTCCGCGGGCATGGGGGAGGTGTAGCCCCCCTCCCAATTCGCTCAACAACGCTTGACATACCTGATAAACTCTCACAAGCGCTTGCATGCACGGGAGAGTAAACAATGAAGATTTCGCAGATTATGACCAGCACAGGCCCCACAGAGGAGGGACTCCCGCCGCTACAGGCCATGCTGCTGGAGGAGCTGAACCGCCGCCCGGACGAGGTGTTCGACAACAGCGATGAGGGGCTGCTGCGAATCTTCCCCCGTCTGAAGCGGTCCTCGCTCAGCTGGTCACTCTACCTGCTCCACAAGAAGGGACTGATTGCCAAGCGGCGCGTACGCGTCAACGGCAAGCTGACAACCGTGTTCGGCTCCCACGAGGCGGTGGATGCCCTCAAGGAGCACCTGAAGCTGTCCGACTAGCCACCGCCCGTGCTCGCCCTGTTCCGGCTCCTGCTGTTGATTCTGCGCCTGCCGCTGCGGCTGCTGGCGTTGTTGCGCGCTCTCGCCGCGTTCGTCACGTGCGGCGTACCGCTGCTGGCCGCGGCCGCGGTGGCCGGCGGCATCGCCTGGTTCGTGTTCAACCGCTAGTAAGGCGCTAACGGCTCCACGGATAGCGTGTACTCGGACGGCTGCGTGGTCTTGGGCGCAACGGGCGCGACAATCACAATCACCTTCTCCAGTCCGTCCCCGAACCCGCTCAGCACAAGCTCGCCCTGCCCGTCCGCGTCTATCGCCATTTGCCTGACCCGCGTCTCATCGCCCAGCTCTATGACCTGCACCAGGTACTCCTGCGGCGCCGCGTTGTCCGTCCGCACGAAGCCCATCGCCTCCCACGCTCCGGGCTCCTCCGCGTCGTCCATGAACCCGATCTCCGGTATGGACACGTCGTCGATGCAGACGCCGATGTCGTTCACGGCCTCATCGGTCACGTACTCGAACCGCAGCAGCGCCTCCCCGCCTGCGTACGGCGACAGGTCGATGGTCTCCTGCTGCCAGCCGTCGCTGCGGCCCGTGTACCCGGGCCCGAAGCCAATCCCCAAGTCGCTCTCCGGCGAGGCCAGCCCGCCCTCCAGCACGCTCCACGTCTCCCCGCCGTCCGTGGACGCCTCCACGTAGGCGTAGTCCCACGACTCCTCGATGGCGTACCAGGTCCAGAAGTTGAGCGTGGCCGTTTCAACCTGCGAAAGGTCTACGGCGGTGGTCAACGTCGAGTTTATCGAGTCGCCGCGGTTGCCCCACCAGCAGTAGTCGCCGCTGTGCGCCGACGCTGGCAGGATCGGAGTCGTGGCGCCGCCCTGGAAAGAGAGCAGCGCGTCGCCGCTCGCAAGGCGTATCTCCAGGTAGTCGCCTGCGTACTGGGGCGCGGTTCGGCTTAACTCGCCGTAGTCGCTGACGATGGTAGACGGCCGGACGCTCACGACCAGATCGTCATAGGCGTACCTTTCTTCCGGCTCGAATGCGTCCAGGTAGTTTGCAACCAGCCAGTCACGGAACACGTCGCGGAACGTGGCCGCGTAGTCCAGCGACTGGAGGTACGCAGTGACGCTCTCCCTGCCGTCCTCAGCCTGCGCCACGAGCGCGCCCAGGTTCTCGTGGCCGCCGTAGCGCTGCGCCAGGTACTCCACGAACAGCGTGGCTGCGCCGTAGTAGGGCAGCGTGGACTCGCCCCCGGCAGGCCACGTGGTCAGCTGAGTCCCCGGGGCCTCCAAGAAGAACCTGACGAACGTGAAGCCGTAGTCCGCCAGGTTCTTGGCAACCTCCGAGAGACCCTCGTTTAGCCAGGTCTCCTCGGTGGAGTCGGATGCCCAGTGGACAAGGTGTTGAAGCTCGTGGGCCAGCAGGCCGAGGTACTGAGGCGTGCCCACGTACGTCCGCGCGCCCACGTAGATCATCTCCCGCTCGTTGCTGTACGGGGAGACTGACGCAGGGTACTCGTTGGCGGAGCTGAAGTAGGCGGCGACGCCCGCCAGCGGCGTGTGAAGGATGGTGAGACGCGGGTCGTTGTCGATGCCGGGCAGCCACTCAGAGCCGAACGTGGTGGTGACGGTGGGATAGATGGCAGTGTCGAAGACGAGGGCGGCGGCCTCCAGGTCGCGCGTACGCGGCTGGTATCCATCCTGGAAGTACCAGTATGCGTATTCGCTCACGTAGAGAAGTTCAGCGTCCACCTGGTACGCGCTCCCCTCCTCCACGTCCGCCACCCAGAAGGTGTCCGTGCGGCCGACCTCGTAAGGAGTCGGCTCAGGGCTTGGCGAGGAGGTCGGCGGCAGTTCCACGTCCGGCCGCAGCCGCCGCATGAGCGCGTAGACATCCCGGTCGGGCGCGTCCATGAGCAGCGTAGTCATGTCCGGCGTAGGCTCCGGCGTTGGGGTGCCGGTCGGCGTTGCGACTTGAGTCGGGTCGGGCGTTGAGCCGGGCGTGGCCGGCGGCGTTGCCTGAGTGGTAGGAGTTGGGCGCGGAGGCGGAGCCGTGGGCGATGGTTCGGCGGTTGGCGTAGCGGTAGGCGGAGTCGGCACGGGCGAGCCTGCTGGCCGGGGAGTGGCTGTGCTTTCGGGCGGCGGCGTGAACGTGGGCGCGAGAGTGGGCGTTGGCGCGGCGATCGTCGCGGTAGGAGGCGTGTGCGTATCGGCCGGAGCGGCCGTGTGCGGGTTGTCGCAGGCCGCAATCGCCACAATCGCTGCGAGCGCTGCCGGTATGGCTGCGTACCTCATCATATTCGCACGTGGCAAAGCGGGATGGTCGGGACGGCCGTATCGCCCAAGTATGGGCTGAAATCGCTCCCTTGTCCATACGTGCGCTCCCGTGCTATCATGCAGCCACGCCCCAAGAGTTGAGCCGGAGGATATTGCGCATGGTCACAGAACGTGAGAAGGCCCTGGAGTTGGCGCTTAGCCAGATTGAGCGGCAGGTTGGCAAGGGCAGCATAATGAAGCTGGGAGAGGCCGGGGAGAGGCTTGCCGTTGAGGCCATACCCACCGGCTCCCTCTCGCTGGACGTTGCGCTGGGCGTGGGAGGCGTGCCGCGCGGGCGGGTCACGGAGATATTCGGAGCGGAGTCGGCGGGTAAGTCCACGCTGGCCCACCACATCATGGCCGAGGCGCAGAGGTTGGGAGGAACGTCGGCCTACATAGACGCGGAGAACGCGCTGGATCCAGCCTACGCCAGCAACCTTGGCGTCAACCTGAACGAACTGCTGGTCTCGCAGCCGGACACCGCGGAGCAGGCGCTGGAGATAGCCGAGTACCTGGTGCGAAGCGGCGCGCTGGACGTGGTGGTGGTCGACAGCGTGGCGGCGCTGGTGCCCAGGGCAGAGCTTGAGGGCGACATGGGAGACTCCCACATGGGCTTGCAGGCGCGCATCATGTCCCAGGCCCTGCGCAAGCTGGCGGCCGCCATCAACCGCTCCCACACCGTGGTAATCTTCATCAACCAGTTGAGGGAGAAGATAGGCGTGGTGTTCGGCAACCCGGAGGTGACCCCCGGCGGCCGCGCGCTCAAGTTCTACAGCTCCGTTCGCATAGACCTGCGGCGCATAGACTCCATCAAGAACGGCTCGCAGGTGATCGGCACGCGGGTGAAGGCTCGCGTGGTCAAAAACAAGGTGGCGCCGCCCTTCCGTGTCGCCGAGTTCGACATCATGTTCAACAAGGGCATCAGCAAGGAGGGCGACATCCTGGACTTGGGCGCCATGAGCGGCGCCATCACCAAGTCCGGCTCGTTCTACTCCTACGGGGACCTGCGCCTGGGTCAGGGCCGCGAGTCCGCCAAGGAGTTCCTGTCCCTCCACGAGGAAGTTTCCGCCGAGGTTGAGCAGCAGATCAGGTCTACTATGACGGTCGAACGGCCATCCGCGGCCATGACGGCAGAAGAGTCGGAGTAGACGCTCGCCGTTTCGCCGCCGCGATCCGCCCGTGAATGCCCGACAGGAAAGCGCCGGCGAAAGGGCGGTTGCAACCGCGCTGCGCTACCTCTCGTCCCGCCCTCGCAGCGAACGCGAGGTGCGCCGCCGCCTGGAACGCGCCTACGACGCCCACGCCGTGGAGCACGCGCTGGAGCGGCTCCGCGAGCTGGCCCTGCTGGACGACGCTGCCTTTGCAAGCGCGTGGAGCCGAAGCCGGGCAGACCACCGGCCGCGCAGCGCCGCGATGATTCGCAGGGAGCTGCAGGCCAAAGGAGTCGAGCGGGAGGTCGCGCAGGAGTCCGTTGAGCCGCTGGACGACGCCGAGAACGCCTACCGCGCCGGCCTGCGCTGGCTGCCATCGCTGGCGAGCGCAGACTACGACACGTTCCGCAAGCGGCTGTGGGGACGGCTGCAACGTCGCGGCTTTGCGCCCGCGCTCATCCGCGAGACTGTGGCGCGGCTGTGGGCGGAGCGGACACAGTAGCCCCGTTCGTGCTGAGCTTGTCGAAGCATGAGCGGGGGCAGCCAACTTGCGCTGTCATTCTGAGCGCAGCGCAGCGTAGTCGAAGAATCTAAGGCATCCGCCGTGCCCCGCCCCGCCCGTAGCCGACACTCGCTGCCGTTTCAAGACCCGCCGCGGCGCATACACGCCCGAGGTTTCTCGACTCCGCTCCAAATGACAGTTGTAGGTGGCCGCCCTTCGACAAGCTCAGGGCGCACGGACAAAGTATGCCCGTTCGTGCTGAGCTTGTCGAAGCATGGACGGGGGCAGCCAACTTACGCTGTCATTCTGAGCGCAGCGGAGCGGAGTCGAAGAATCTAAGGCGTCCGCCGCTGTGCCCCGCCCCGCCCGTAGCCGACACTCGCTGCCGTTTCAAGACCCGCCGCGGCACACACACGCCCGAGGTTTCTCGACTCCGCTGCGGGTAGCCTGCCCTGAGCGCAGCCGAATGGGCTCGAAATGACAATGGAGTGTGGCGCCGCAGGCGATTCGCTGCATGGGTGACGGTGTTCGGAAGGTTCGCGAACCGCTCCTACGACCACCGTCATTCCCGCGCACGCGGGAATCTAGCGCCCCGGGCGCGGCGGTGGGCGATGCGCCTCCCCGCTCATGCTTCGACAAGCTCAGCACGAATGGAGATATTGTGGGCGCCCGTGACGCCGCCATACGTCCCCCACGCCCGCCCTCGCGCGATTCACCAACCGCCCCACGATTGAGAGCGGCCGCTACGTGGCAGCCCGGCGGCCTTCCAGGGGCGCGGCAGCAGGCTCCTCGTCCTCGTCTTGGAAGTTCATGGCGTAGAGGCGTGCGTACAGGCCGCCCCTGGCCAGCAGGTCGTTGTGCTTCCCCAGCTCTGCTATCTGCCCCTGCTGGAGGACCAGAATCTGGTCTGCGTCCTGAATGGTCGACAGGCGGTGGGCGATGATGATGGCAGTGCGCCCCCTGAGCAGCTCCTTGAGCGCGTCCTGTATCAGGCGTTCCGTGTAGCTGTCAACGTTGGCGGTGGCCTCGTCAAGGATGAGGATGCGCGGGTCTGCGACCAGCGCGCGCGCAAAGGCGATAAGCTGTCGCTGTCCCAGGCTAAGGTTGCTGCCCCGCTCGTGCAGGACGGTCTCGTAACCCTGAGACAGCCGCATGATAAACTCGTGCGCGCCCAGCGCGCGGGTGGCCCGCTCTATGTCCGCCTGCGTGGCCTCCCTACGCGCAAACCTGATGTTCTCCGCCACCGTGGCTGAGTAGAGGAACGGCTCCTGCAAGACAAGGCTCATCTGCCGCGCGAGCGAGGCGCGCGTCACGTCCCGAAGATCGTAGCCGTCTACGGTGATGCTGCCGCCCGTGACGTCGTAGAAGCGCGAGACCAGCGCGACGATGGTGGTCTTGCCCGCGCCGGTCGGCCCCACGATCGCCAGCGTCTCGCCCGGCGGGATCTCCAGCGACACCTTATTGAGCACCTGCACGTCCGGCACGTAGCTGAAGCTCACCTCGTCAAACCGCACCCGGCCCTCAATGGGCGGCAGGTCGACGGCGTCCGGCGCGTCCACCAGCTCCGGCTTCACGTCCAGCAGCTCGAATATGCGCATCCCCGCGGTCATGGCGCGCTGCATCATGGCGTACTGCATGACCAACGCGCGAATCGGCTCGAAGAAGCGCTGCACGTACAGGGCGAAGGCCACCATGGCGCCCAGCTCGACCGTGCCTCCGTGTACCCTGCTGCCGCCGACTACAATCAGCAGTCCGAACGCCAGCGCAGTGAGCACCTCGACGGATGGCATGAGGCCGGCTGTCAGGCGTATGGCCTTGAGGTTCGCGTCAAGATGGTCGCCGTTCAGCTGGTCGAAGCGGTGCAGGTTGATTTCCTGGCGGTTCATGCTCTGCGTCACGCGCACGCCGGTGATGCTCTCCTGGAGGCTGGCGTTCACGCCGGCGATGGCGTAGCGGATGCGCATGAAGGCCCGCCGCGCCCGCCTCTGCCAGAAGATCATGATGACCACGAAAACGGGAATGACCGTGAAGCAGATCAGCGCCAGCTCGGCGTTCATGGCGAGCATTACGATGATGATAACCACCAGGCTCAGGATCTCTGCAAAGCCCACCACGAAGACGGTCATGAACTCCTGGAGCGCCATCGTGTCGTTCTGGACGCGGCTCATCAGGCGGCCCACCTCGTTGTGGTCGAAGAAGAGCGTGGACTGCTTCTGCAGGTGCGCGTGCATGTCGGTTCGCAGCTTGTAGAGGATGGCTACGTTGACCCGCGCCAGGCCGCGAAGGTGCAGGAAGTTCCCCACCAGGTTCAGCACGACCACCACCGCGAACATAAGGCCAATCTCATTCAGCCCCGCGAGCCTCTCCGCCACCGAGAGGCCCTCGGCTTCGATATAGTCTCGGACGGCCAGACCCACCAGCAACGGTACAGCTATCTGCGTGCCGATGTACAGCAGCATCATCGCCATGCTGAACGTGGCCAGCTTCCAGTGCGGGCGCACGTAGGCCAGCAGTCGCAGAACCACGCCCTGGTCGTACGCCTTGCCGAACTCCGTGTCCTCCAGCACCAGGCTGAGCCGCCCGCGTATGCGGCGCACCTCGTCAAACCCAGGCAGGTTGCGGTTCCAGCTCCCCATCATGGCTGGGCCTCCCCTTCGGCTGAGCGCGGCCTGCGGACTGACTCAACGGCGGCGGACTCGCCGCCGGTGATGGCTTTCACCGCCTCCTCCTGGTGGCCGTTGACCTCCGGCTCCTGCGGGCGGAGTTGCAACTCGTAGATCTCCTGGTACGGGCCGGAGACGTTCAATAGCTCCTCGTGGGTGCCTTGCTGCACCACCTGACCTTCCTTCATCACCATTATGCTGTCGGCGTTCCTGACGCTGCTCAGGCGATGGGCAATGACGAAGGTTGTCCTGCCCTGCATCACCGTTATCAGCGCCTGCCGAATGAGATGTTCGGTCTGGGTGTCCACGCTGGAGGTGGAGTCGTCCAGGATGAGGATGGGCGGATCCAGCAGCAACGTTCGGGCGATGGCGAGTCGTTGTCGCTGTCCGCCGGAGAGTGTGACGCCGCGCTCGCCCACGTAGGTGTCGTAGCCGTCCGGCAGCGACTCGATGAAGTCGTGTAGCTGCGCCAGCTTGGAGGCCTGCACCACGTCCTCCTCCGAGGCGTTCACTGCGCCGTAGGCGATGTTGGCGCGTATGGTGGAGGTGAAGATGAACACGTCCTGCTGAACAATGCCCACGTTGTGTCTCAGCGAGGCCAGCGTGACATCCCGCACGTCCATGCCGTCGACCGTGATTCGCCCGCCGGTGACGTCGTAGAAGCGCGGGATGAGGTGAACGATGGTGGACTTGCCGCTGCCGGGCGCGCCCAGGATGGCAAGCACCTTGGCGCTTGGCACCTCGATGTTCACGTCCTTGAGCACCGGCGTTGACTCATCGTAGCCGAACGACACGCTTTCGAAGCGCACGTCGCCCCTGATCCGCGGCAGTTCGATGGCGTTGGGCTTCTCGCTGACGGGCGACTCCGCGTCGAGCACGTAGTAGATGCGTTCGCCGGAGGACATTGCGCGGGAGAAGCTGTTGACTATCCATGCGGTCATGCGGACCGGAATGGCGAGCAGGCCCATGTAGAGCAGGAATGACACGAGCTCTCCCGCGGACATGCTGCCCTCCGCCACCTGCCTCCCGCCGAACCAGAGTATGACGCCGGTGCCGCCCAGGAAGAAAAAATTGTTGAGGGAGGTTGTGACTGCCTGGAGCCGCTCGGCGTTGAACCCGTACTTGGCAACCTCGCCGGCGCGGAAGCTGAACTTCTCACCCTCCAGCTCCTCAGCCGCAAAGGCCTTGACCACGCGCTGGCCGGCAAGGTTCTCCTGTAGCACCGTGTTCAGGTGTCCCATCTCCGTGCGCTCCGCCAGCCAGTTGCGGCGCATGGCAAGCATGATGGTGGACGTTCGCAGGATGATGAACGGCACGAACACCAGGCTCATCAGTGCAAGCTTCCAGCTGGAAACCACCAGAATGACGCTTACGCCCAGGATGAGCAGCACCATGTAGCCGCCCCGAACGACGCCGCCCTGGATGAACATGCGCACGCCCTCCACGTCTGCGGTGGCGCGCGACATCAGGTCTCCCGAACGCTGGTTGTCGTGGAAGGCGAAGCTGAGGCGCTGGAGCTTCTCGTAGTAGGCGTTGCGCATGTCGTAGGCGACGCGCTGGCCCAGCGACTCGCCGAGGTACTGCTGGCCGTAGGCGGCAATGCCGCGCCCGACGCTGAGCGCCAGGATAATCAGTGAGAACAAGAGCAGCTGGCGGAACTCGCCGGATGCCATGACCTCGTCCACGGCAGTGCCGAACACGCGGGGAATTGCCAGGGCGAACGCGGTCACGCCTATGGTGGACGTGTAGGCCAGTATCAGCCTGAACTTGTACTTCAGGGCATACCGAATAAGCCGTAGCAGGATTTGCATGGCGCCGTGGTGTCTGTTCCTCTCGAGTCCATTGCCGGCGACTCGTGCACGAGCAGCGCAATGAACATAGTCCCAGTCTCCTATTATACCCTTTCACGGCGCAGTGTCCATAGGCAGTTTCAGCCGGTTGCGGTGGTGGGGATGGCGGCCGCCCCCAACACCGCCCGCTCGCCCTGAGCCTGTCGAAGGGCTGCGTGTTGTATCCGCTCGTCCTGAGCCTGTCGAAGGGCGGGCGGACGAACGACATCCCTGGTCTGCCCCAGTCCATCCTTCTACAAGCTCAGCGTGAACGGGGCTACACACCCCATCCGTCATTGCGGCGAAAGCCGCAATCCATCCCCCCACACCACCGGGTGCTAGCCCCCTGCTTTCGCAGGGGCGACGGTTGTTGTATCCGCTCACCCTGAGCCTGTCGAAGGGCGGGCGGGATGGCGGCCGCCGCCCCCCCATGCCCGCGGAGGCGGGCATCCACAGGGACACCTTCGACGTGCGAGGCAGTCCATGCCGCGCGGCCGCCGCCCCCACCGTCATTGCGGCCCATTCGGCTGCGCTCAGGGTAAACTCAGCCGCAATCCAGGAGATGAGGCGTTCGCCTCTACCGTGTGCCAAGCCCGGCAGTCGGCTAGGTGGACGCCCGCGAAAGCGGGCGTGGGGCGGGAGGCGCGTGTCTCCCCCGTCCATGCTGCGACTGGCTCAGCGTGAACGGGATCCTGTGTCCGCTCGCCCTGAGCTTGTCGAAGGGCGGGCGGGATGGCGGCCGCCTCCACCGTCATTGCGGCCCATTCGGCTGCGCTCAGGGTAAACTCAGCCGCAATCCAGGAGATGCGGCGTTCGCCCCTGCTGCGTGCCAGCCCGGCAGTCGGCTAGGTGGACGCCCGATTTCGCGGGCGTAGGGTGGTGGTGGGCGCGTGTCTCCCCCGTCCATGCTTCGACAACCTCAGCATGTACGGGATCCTGTGTCCGCTCACCCTGAGCCTGTCGAAGGGCGGGCGGGATGGCGGCCGCCGCCCCCACCGTCATTGCGGCCCGTTCGGCTGCGCTCAGGGTAAACTCAGCCGCATTCCAGGAGATGCGGCGTTCGCCCCTGCTGTGTGCCAAGCCCGGCAGTCGGCTAGGTGGACGCCCGCTTTCGCGGGCGTGGGGCGGGAGGCGCGTGTCTCCCCCGTCCATGCTTCTACAAGCTCAGCGTGAACGGATTAGGATCCCCGCGCGCCGAAGCTTGTCGAAGGGTCTGCCTCGCAGGCGCTGAGGGGCGCGTGAGCCCGTCCGTACTTCGGCAAGCTCAACACGAACGGGCTATGCGGCCGCTAGCGCATGGCGCGTTCGGCGGAGAAGCAGGCGTTGCAGTAGACCGGCCGGCCCAGCCTCGGCTGGAACGGCACTTCTGCGTCGCAACCGCAGGAGGCGCACACAATGGCGTGCATCACGCGGGGCGCGCCATCCTCGGCGCTGCGTGAGCGCCGACGCGCCGCTCTACACTCCGAGCAACGGCTTGGTTCGTTGAGAAGTCCGCGCTTCTGGTAGAAGTCCTGCTCGCCCTCGGTGAACAGGAAGTCGGTCCCGCACTCTCTGCATACAAGGCTCTTATCACTCAAACCGGGGATCCTCCTGGGTCATGTCTGGGTCGTTCAATCGACCGATGAATCGATGCCCAGAACCCCGGATAGGACCTTCCGAGCCGAGTAGTCACACCCCACGCGAAGCACGGCGTAGAGTATCGTTCAAGGGGGGAGTCTACCATCGAATACCGCGCCAGTCAATAGCGTTGGTAGCGCCCAGGGCCTCTCTATTGTTTCCGTCATACCGAGTGTGATCTGGAATCCAGGAACGTCTTGTTGCCGCCAGCGTTCCTTAACGCCAGCATCTTCTGGACTCTGGCCTTCGCCGGCATGACGGTCTTGCCAGCTTAGACAGATAATCGAAAGGCCCTGGGCAGCAGCCACGGGCAGTTGATACCCGCAGCCGCTTCGTGGCGCTTTGCTTGCATCACCCCTATCGCTTCGCCGGTGGGGTCGAGACCGTCCTCCGAGGCGGTCTCTGTCTATGTGTGGTGGAGCGATTGATTGCCTGGGAAACGCACTGGCCGTTCACCCAGAGCTTGTCAAAGGGGGTGCAAGGCAACGGCCCACCACGCCCCTCAGGGCGCTGGATTCCTGCTTTCGGAGACCTTTGCGTAACCACATGTCCCTTCCCCCGTCTGCGGGGGAAGGTTAGGATGGGGGCGTTCGGGCCGACCGCCTACGCACGGTTCACCCCCATCTCAATCTTCCCCCTCAAGGGGGAAGAGGTTTTGGTGGCCGCCAGGCGAGTTGCGCAAAGGTCTGCTTTCGCAGGAAAGACGGTGGCGCGCCATTCGCTCCGTTCGTGCTGAACGGACTGTGTGAACACGCCCTAGTGCCAGAAGGCGCGCTCTCCGGTGAGAACCATCGCCAGGCCCGCCGCGTCCGCGGCGTCTATCGACGCCTGATCGTTTATCGAGCCGCCCTGCTGCACTATAGCCGCTATGCCGCAGTTCGCGGCCAGCTCCACGCAGTCCTGGAACGGGAAGAACGAATCAGACGCCAGTATCGCGCCGCGTGCGCGCTCGCCCGCCTGCTCCAGCGCCAGGCGCGCCGACCCGACGCGGCTCACCTGGCCGCTCCCTATGCCCAGCGTCACCCCCGCGGTCTCGTCCCAGACCATGATGGTGTTGGAGCGTATGTGCCGCATCAGCAGCCAGGCGTCCTCCATGCCGCGCAGCTGCTCCGGCGTGGGCTGGACGCGCGTGACCGTTCGCCACGCCTCCCGGTCTATGGGCGCGGTGTTGGCCTGCTGGTACAGCAGCCCGCCCGGCACCTGCTTCACGTTCACGCTGCCTGCCGGCAGAGGCCCCAGCGCGTCCACCGTGTAGAGCACCATGCGCCTGCGAGTCCTGCGCAGGATGGCTACGGCCTCCTCCTCCGCGCCGGGAGCGACGATGGCGTCTATGTTGGACGACTCAAGCTCGCGGAAGCGCGCCACCACCTGCGCCGTCTCCACGTCCACGGGCCGGTTCAGGCCGATGATGCCGCCGAACGCCGAGGTTGCGTCCGCGTGGATGGCCTTCTCCAGCGCCTCGGCCGTCGTTGCGCCGAACGCGAAGCCGCTGGGCGTGGCGTGCTTTATGACCACCGCCGCGGGCCTGTCTTGGAAGTCGCGCACGCTCTCCAGCGCCGCCGACATGTCGTACACGTTGCACAGCGAAGGCTCCTGGCCCAACGCCTGCGCGCCTGTGGCCAGGCTGGCGATGCTCACAATCGGCTCCTTGTAGAGCGCGCCCCGCTGGTGGGGGTTCTCGCCGTAGCGCAGCGGCTGCACCTTGCGGTATGCCAGCGTGAGCTCCTGCGGGAACGCGCCATTCGGATCCTCGCTGCGCAGGTACGACGATATGAGCGTGTCGTAGTAGGCGACGTGCTGGAACGCCTTGTGCGCGAGTCGCAGCCGCTCCTCGGTCGTCAGGCCGTCGCCGGCCAGCTTCTCCGCGACCCAAGTGTAGTCGAAGGGATCGACCACCACGGCCACGAACGGGAAGTTCTTGGCCGCCGCCCGTATCATCGTGGGGCCGCCGATGTCGATGTTCTCGAGCGCATCGTCCAGCGTGACGCCGGGCCGTTTGATGGTGGCGGCGAACGGGTACAGGTTGACGGCCACCACGTCTATGGTCTCCATGCTGAGGTCGGCCAGCTCCGAAACGTGGCCGGGGTTGTCGCGCCGGGCCAGGATGCCGCCGTGGATGGCGGGATGGAGCGTCTTGACGCGGCCTCCCAGGATCTCCGGCGAGCCGGTGAATTCGGAGACCTGCTGGACGGGCAAGCCTGCGTCCGCGAGCGTCTGATGGGTGCCGCCCGTGCTGATGAGTTCAGCGCCTGCCTTGTGCAGGTCTCGCGCAAATTTCACAACACCGAGCTTGTCGAATACGCTGAGCAGGGCCTTCATGGGCCACCTCCCTTGTGTCGCAGTGTAGTCAGTCCAGGGTTACGCCCTCGCCCGCCGTAACCTCGCCGGCCACGACGGCCTCCGGCGCCAGGCGGCGAACCTCGTCCACGCGCTCCGGCGAGCAGGCCAGAACCATGCCCACGCCCATGTTGAACACGCGGAACATTTCGTCGTTGTCAACGTTGCCCGCCTCGCGGATGAGCGAGAAGATTGGCGGGACTTGCCACGCGGACGTGTCGAAGCGCGCGCCGAGGCCGGCCGGCAGTATGCGGGGCACGTTCTCCGGCAGGCCGCCGCCCGTTATGTGCGCCATGCCCTTTATGAGCGGCAGGACAGGCTCCAGCAGCGGATAGTAGCAGCGATGCGGCTCCATCAGCGCCTCTCCCAGGGTGACGCCAAGCTCAGGCGATTCGCGCTCCAGCACGGCGGGGTTGTCGTCCACGCCGAACACCCTGCGCGCCAGTGAGTAGCCGTTGGTGTGCAGGCCGTTGGAGGGCACGACCAGCAGCAGGTCGCCCGCGGCGATTGAAGAGCCGTCCAGAATCTCGTCCTCCTCTACCACGCCCACCGCGAAACCCGCGAGGTCGAAGCCGTCCTCCGGGTATATGCCGGGCAGCTCCGCGGTCTCGCCGCCAATCAGGGCGCAGCCCACCGCGCGGCACGCCTCCGCTACGCCGCGCACCAGCGCCTCGGCCCGCTCCGCGTGAAGCCGACCCACGCCAAGGTAGTCCAGGAAGAAGAGCGGCCTTGCGCCGGACGTGAACACGTCGTTTACGCAGTGGTTCACCACGTCGATGCCCACGCTCTCGAAGCGGCCGGTGAGGGTTGCCAGCCTGAGCTTGGTGCCGGGCGAGTCGGTGCTGGATACGAGGACGGGCCGTTGATAGCCCTGGAGCCGGTACAGGCCGCCAAAGAAGCCCACGCCGCCGATGACGTTGTGGTCGTGCGTGTTGCGCGCCAGCGCAGCTATGGCCTGCTTTGCGCTGCGGGCGGCTGCCTGGTTGACCCCGGCGGCCAGGTAGGTCTCACCCGCCATTGCGCCTCACCGCAGGGCCGGGACTTCGAGCGACAGCTTGCCCATCTCCAGCTGGACGGGTATGGGGTGGTTGCCGGTGAAGCAGCCCGCGCAGTGCGAATCGGAGTCGCCGCCCACTGTGTCGAGCAGCCCGTCCACGCTCAGGTAGCCGAGCGAGTCCGCTCCCACGAACTGCCGGATCTCCTCCACGCTCTTGTTGGCGGCTATCAGCTCGCGGTAGGAGGCCATGTCCACGCCAAGCTGGCAGGGGTGACGAATGGGCGGAGCGCAGACGCGCAGATGCACCTCGGTTGCGCCTGCCCGCCGCACCAGGCGCACCACGTGGGGCGTAGTGGTGCCCCGCACGATGCTGTCGTCCACCACCACAACGCGCCTGCCGCTCAGAACCTCCGGCAGGGTGTTGAACTTGAGCTGCACGCCCAGGTCGCGGACGCGCTGGTCGGGCTCGATGAAGGTGCGCCCAACGTAGCGGTTCTTGAGCAGACCCTCGTTGTACGGGATGCCTGCCTCTCGCGCGTAGCCCACGGCGGCCGCGGTTGCGGAGTCGGGCACGCCGATGACCACGTCGGCGTCCACGGGATGCTCCCGAGCAAGCTGCGACCCCATCTCCTGCCGCAGCGAGTAGGTGAGGCGGCCGCTAAGGACGCTGTCGGGCCGGGCGAAGTAGATGTACTCAAATACGCAGAAGGCGCGGCGCCGCTCGCCGCCGCGGTAGAGCGTCCTCATGCCCCGGTCGTCGACGATGATGGCCTCGCCGGGATCGACCTCTCGGACCAGCGTCGCGCCCAGGTGGTCGAGGGCGCAGCTTTCGGAGGCCACTATCCAGCCGCCGTTCATCTTGCCCACGCACAGGGGGCGCACGCCGAGGGGGTCTCGAATGGCTATGAGCGACTCCTTTGTCAGGACAACCAGGGAGTACGCGCCCTGCACGCGGCGCATGAGGTACTGCACGCGCTCCGACCAGTCTCGGCCGGGCGCGTTGGCGAGCAACTGCGCCACGATCTCGGAGTCGGACGTGGAGGTGAAGCGGCAGCCCCACTCCTCTAGCTCCTTGCGCAGCGGCAGGGCGTTTACCACGTTTCCGTTGTGGCCCAGAGCCATCTCGCCGTAGGGGCCGCTGGCGAGTATGGGCTGCGCGTTGCAGAGGATGCTGGAGCCTGCGGTGGAGTATCGGGTGTGGCCTATGGCGATGTGGCCTGTGAGTCGCTGGAGGTCTTCCTCGCGGAAGGCCTGCGCCACCAGGCCCATTGCCGTGCTGTTGCGGATGGACTCGCCGTTGCTTACGGCGATGCCGGCGCTCTCCTGCCCGCGGTGCTGGAGGGCGAACAGGCCAAAGAAGGCGATGCGCCCCACGTCCTCGCCGGGTGCGTATACGCCGACCACGCCGCAACTTTCCTGCGGCATGTCCCAGTCTCCGGCCGCCTCCACCCCTGGCGGAAAGGTCACCTTGCTCAAGCTCTCCCTTCCAATGGGGCAACGTAGGTTGCGCGAATGGATTGTAGTATCAATGGCGGGGGCGGGTCAATCCCCGCGCGGGCGGTTGCAGAGCGACATTGCGGAGCCGCAGCAGGGGCAACGGACTGCTCATGGCGGTTACCCGTTAGAGAGTCAACTCAGGGGCAGGAGCTAAGCGATGATGCGTCGTATCGGCAATCAACCCGAACTCCTGCAAGGAAACGGCGCCCAGGATTGAGCGGCCCTCCGGCCCGAAGATTGCGATGCTGGGGCGCTCGGCAGACCCGATACGCAACCGCACCTCTCCCAACTGGAAGGGCTTTCTGGTTCCGTCCGCCAGGGTGAATTCCGTCTCTTCGAGAGGTTCCACTCCCAAGCTTCGCAAGAGTTGGGCGGGAAACATCGAGTAGGTTGCGCCGGTATCCACCAGCGCATCGACTGCCTCAAACGGGCTGTTCTTGCCTCTGCTGACCTGAACTCTTGCTACAAACGTGCCCACGGCTATCGTGCTCCTTTTGCCGCGCCGATGGAGTCCTGGCATTATACCCTAACCATGCCGCGTGCACAAAGGTTTCGGTCAATCCCCTAGGGTCTTTTCATTATTGTGGTGAGGTATTAGAGTAAGGCATTATGGCAGAAGGATTAGGCGCAGGCCTACTGGAAGCGCTGGAGCAGGTGCCTGATCCCCGGTCCAGACATGGTCGTCGTCATCGGTTGGGCGCGATATTGGCGCTGTCGGTATTGGCGATGGCCTGTGGCGCCCGTAGTCTGTATGCCATCGCCCAATGGGGCCGGACGCAGGACTCGGCGATGCTCAAGGCGTTGGGCTTCACGCGAGAGAAGACGCCGTCTGTATCCACGTTGCACAAGGTGTTCAAGAGGCTGGACGTGGATGAGTTTGAGCGTGCGCTTGGCGAGTGTTTCGTGTCCATGTTGGGAGAGGAACAGGAGGCAATAGCGATAGATGGCAAGGCGCTGAGAGGGATACAAGGGGATGAGGTTCCTGGAGTCAGACTGGTATCGCTATACAGCCACCGGCTATCGCTGGTGGTGGGACAAAAAGGGGGGTCATAGGAGAGAAGCAGGAGTCGGAGTTGAGCATGGCGAACGCCCTGCTGGACATGGTGAGCATGAGAGGCAGGGTGTTGACCGGAGACGCCCTGTACTGCCAGCGGCATCTGTGCCGGCGAGTGGTGGAGGATGGAGGGGATTACGTGGTGATAGTCAAGAGCAATCAGAAGAGCCTGTACGAGGACATAGAGTTGTGCTTCAGTCGGCCGGTGTCGGGAGAGCCATATGCGTATACGGAGACTGAGGACAGGCATGGAGACCGGTGGGAGGTGCGCAGACTATGGGCCACCTGTGCTCTTGCAGGTTACCTGGACTGGCCGGGGCACAGGCAGGTCATCAAGTTGGAGAGTCGCCGATGGCTCAGAGGCAGGGAGGCCAGGCAGGTGCGGTACGCTATCACCAGCCTGGGGCCTGACACCTCCGCCGACAAGCTCCTCAGCCTCATACGCGGACACTGGGGCATAGAGAACCGCGTCCACTACGTGAGGGGCGTGAGTATGGGAGAGGATGGATGCCGGGTACGGACCGGAGCAGCGCCACAGGCAATGGCGACTGTAAGGAACGCTGCCATCAACATCCTCAGGCTGTTGGGCGCTGAAAACATAGCCCGCGCCTTCAGGGAGAACGCCTGGAACCCCAGCTCTCTAGCCGACGCGTTCGGACTATCCCCACCACAATAATGAAAAGACCCTTGCCTTCGCCTGGGCAATCTTGTCCTGGAAGTCCTGCATCAGCAGGTCAAGGTCCTCGATCACGCCGCTCACGTCGGAAGAGTCGAACTGCAACGCCTTCTTCAGTTCGCGCAACACGCCCACGAAGTCCACGACGAGTCCGATAGGCTTGCCGATGCCTGACGCATCCACGTACGGCCGGTTCACTCGCGCAATCGCCTGCAAGAGGACGTGGTCGCGCATCGGCTTGTCCAGGTACATGCAGTACAGCAACGGGGCGTCGAAGCCGGTCAGCAGCTTGTCGGTGACGATGAGCAGCTTCGGGGCCTCGCTCGCCTTCTTGAACATCAGGCGAACGTCTTTCTCCCGCTCCTCCGAAATCTGAAACTCGGCGACGAGGGGCCTTTCTACAACGTCGTTAGTATTCTCCGAATACACCGGCACGATCCACTCTGGCGGCAGCAGCCTGTCTAATGCTCTCTTGTACTTGGCGCAGGCTTCCCTGTTTACGCCCACCAGGAACGCTTTGTAGCCCAGCGGCAGCACGTTCTCCTGGAAGTGCTGCGCCACGAATGCCGCGACCTTCTCAATCCGGTCGTCGGCGGTCAGGAAGGCGCTCAATCCCACAGCCCGGTCAAGCGCTCGGTTGAGCTCGTCGACATCGGTGACGCCCTCCATCTCGGCCAGGGCGAAGAACTCGCGGTCAAGTTGGGCCGCGGGCACCGTCATCTCGCTGGGCGCCATCATGTGCCGGATGGGCAGCGTCGTCTCGTCCTCGATGGACTCGGCTATCGAGTACTTGTCCAGGTAGCCTTGGTCATCGACGGCCCCGAATATCTTGAAGGTGCCCTCCCCATGCTCCGTTCGTGCGATGGGCGTGCCCGTGAAGCCGATGATGGTGGAGTTGGGCAGCGCGGCCATGAGGTACGTGCCAAGCTCCCTGGCGACGGAGCGGTGCGCCTCGTCGATGAACACGTAGATGTTGTCGCGCGCGTTCGCGTCCTTCTCGATACCCTCGAATTTGTGAATCATCGAGATGATCAGCCCTCTACTGTCGGCAGCGAGCAGCTCCCGCAGCGCTTCCTTTGAGCCGGCGCGCCAGACAGCGATGTCCTGCTGCTGCATCTCGCCCAGCAGCCGCTCGACCCAGCCCGCAAGCTGGCCCTCCAGCTCTGTGCGGTCCACCACGACGACCACCGTGGGGTTGCCGAACTTCTCCCTGGCCTCCAGGACCAGGCGGGCGGCGGTGAGCAGCGTGAAGGTCTTGCCCGCTCCCTGGGTGTGCCAGACGAGGCCCCGGCGTTTCATCGGCTCGGCGCAACGCTCGACGATGCGGTCCACGGCTCGGCGTTGGTGCTGCCGCAGCACGGTCTTGCGCGTCTCGCCGTCCTCGACGTAGAAGAGAATCCAGTCCTGCAGCGTGCGCAGGAAGTCGGTCGGCTCGAAGAAGGACTGGACGGCGAATCGGTAGCTCTCCTCCCGGGATTCCTTCCACCGGGCCATGTAGCGGCGGGACAGGTTCCAGGTGACGCCGTACCAGTAGTCGAGCAGGTGTGTCACATTGAAGAGCTGCGCCGCGCCCATCAGTTCGGGGGTCTCGATCTCGTAGCGGCGCAGCTGCGTGACGCCCCGCTCGATGGCGTCGGCGTCCGTGGGATTCTTGTGCTCGACGATGGCGACGGGTACGCCGTTGACCACGAACATCACGTCTGCACGGTTGCCCTTTCTGGCGGGAGGCTTGAGACGCCACTCCCAGGTCACTTGCAGGACGTTGGCCGACGTGTCATCGTAGTCAACCAGCCTGACCTGCCGGTGGCGCTGTTCCGCCTCGTCGTACCACTGCCGCTCGCCCCGCAGCCAGGCCAGCATCCGGCGGTTGCCCTCGATAGTCGGGGGGAGCGCCAGGAGGTTCTCGACCACTGAGCGGATGGCGCCGTCCGTCATCCAGGGGTTGAACCGGCGGAGCGCCCCTTCGACCTCGCCGCGAAACAGCAGCCCGGACTCTCCGCCGCGCATGGCAAGGGCGGCCACCGGCTGCACGGGCGTCCAGCCCATCTCCGCCGCGTGGCGTATCATGGGGAACTGGACGGCGGTTGCTTCTGTGATGTTGAATTCAGTCATGGCTGGTGTTCGGCGCTATGGGATGTGGAATCCGGTGGCACTATGCGTTCGAGTTGTGATATCAGGGCCGGCAGGTCTTCTTGAACAGTCCGCCAGACCAGACCTATGTCAACGTCGAAATAGGCATGAACCAAGCGATTGCGCATACCGACTATCTGCCCCCATGGAATGTCTGTCTGGCTTTCTCTCGTGCCGGAACTCACGCGGGACGCATCTTCTCCAGCAATCTCCACTGCCTTCAGGATAGCGTTCTGATGCAGACGACTATTCTCGAACTGCGAATAGGTGATCCGGCCCGCGAAACTCTACCGCGTCCCGCGACGCCAGCAGCATATCAAGCAAATAGGCGTCGTCACGCTTCATAGATCACCTCGGTTGATGCAAGGATAGCCTTGCGGCGGATGTAGTTCCGGCTGTCTTCCAATTCTGCGCGAGTCACCAGGTCAACGTACCTGCCAAACATCGCGGACAGTTCCGACTCCATGGCGGAAAAGCCGAACAGTCCCGGCGTCCGGCCTTCCTCGAACTCCACCAGCACGTCCACGTCGCTATCGGGCCCAAAGTCCTCCCGCAGTGCCGAGCCGAACACAGACAACCGCTTGACGCCGCGCTCCCTGCAGAATGCGGCGAGGGCGTCCTTGGGTACGGATACTTCTGAGTTCATTTCCTCCTCCACGTGAGCTTAGTCACAGCCAACGGCGCCCTGCCCGCGCATCCCGCGTCCCGGTTGTCTCCTTGAACTCCAGCGTCTCAGTCTCGCCGCCGGAGGCCAAGGTTGTGATGTGGTCAGGCGCTGTACGCATATCTCACTCTTGCCTAGTTGCGCTGGCAACCGCAATGACATTCCACGTCCTCATCATCCTCCGCATCGCACTCGTGGGGGAAGATGTCTCCGCCACTGGTGCGAGCCAGTATAGCCACGCGTTCCTCGTCATGGTAGTCCTCGCCCACCATCATGGCGGCCTCTATGACCGCCTCGGTGCAAGGCTCGCAAACAGATCCGCTTGGCGTTGCCATGCTGAGTTACCTCCTGTCCCGTTTCCGACTAGCGCGGGAGGCCTAACGTCAGCGTCAGTACACTCCCAAAACTCATCTGCGACTTTCCTCGACATTGTCGAACATTATCTCAATCTTGCCAACGCTAGAATGTCTATAGTTAGGGTCTCCAGGCTTATAGAAGACGACAGAGAACCCCAGCTGTTCATAGAAGTGCTTGAGCTTGTCAAAGTGGTCGCTGTCTACAATGCTGAGAGTTCCATACATGCCCACATGGCCCAGCCGCTTGCATATTTCGAGGGCTTCCCTCACCAACATCGAACCCATGCCGCGGTTCTCAAACTGGGTGTCGACCTGTATATCGTTCAGGCGAACAATGGGTAGTTTGGCGTTCTCAGTACTGAGAGCCTGCACTTGCATTACGCCCGCACGAAGCCTTGTTCCGCAGGTTTCTTCGGCGGAAAAACCTATCGGGCTCCTAGTGAACTGCACAGTCCACATCTCGCCAAGTTTATCCCGCCACTGAAACTTCGACAAAGGCCTCCTGCTAGCCATAGCTCCACCTCTTTCGAACGCTGAATAACTTGGAGACATCCAACTCCCCCACGCGCACCTCCCCCGTCATCAGCTTATGCAGCAGCGCCTTGAACAGCTCCTCCAGCACGGCGCGCTTGCGGCGGTGTAGGTCTATCTTGCCGTCTATTGCACCAAGAATGGCAACTATCTCGCGCTGTTCATCTACAGTTGGATGGGGAACAGAAAGCCCTGCTAGCCGGGAGCGTGAAAGATTGGGAATCGTCGTGCGGTTTCCTGCGCCCTCGTAGGCATTGCGGTACTTGAACCCTTCTTCCAGCCACGCCATAGCGAATAGAGGGTTCGTTTGGGTAGATTCCATTGGGCGGAGACGGTGCAAATGGTTCTGGTATAGACATCCCTCAATCTCGCCATCCCATACAGCAGCACGACCGATTTCACCCCCTTCACATACAAGCAAATCACCTTTGCGGAGGAGCTTTTCGGGTGGCGCATCGCCTACTAGCCGCATTCGGCTGACTGTTCCTAAATCCATTTCACCCCAATATACATTCGACGTTCGGAGAAAGGGCATTCCCTGACCGTCGGTCGCCAGATTGCCTTTCAAAGACAACCCCTGTCCAATCTCAAACAGGTCGCATATAGCCTTCAACTCCCAACTCTCCGGCACCGGCCCAATCTCCGTTTCCTTCTGCGCCTCGCCGCGCAGCCCGCGGGTGAACAGCGTGCGCATGGCGGCGCGCTTGAGGGTTTGGGCCGCCCGAACAGCCTCATCCTCTTGTTCAATCCGATAGACTAGTGAGCGCAGAAACCCTCCAATTGCCGTCTGGGTCACCATGTCGAAGAACGGTATATCCAGGTCGTTCAGCGTGTTCCTGTTGACACTGTCAAATGTGGAGCCTGTGGCTCTAGCTTCCAGTGTAGGCTTGGAGTAGAGCATAGCAAAGTACAGGAACCACGGGTCGCCATCCGGTCCTGGGCGAACAGCGGCCAGTCCCCTTGCTATTCCGCAACGCTCCGATGCAACATTGACATCACCATCCGGAGCTCGGACAGAAACCAATATGTCTCCTGGCTCCGCAAACTTCTGACTTTCCGTGCACCAGACACGTGGGATTGGATGGAGTCGCTGGAAATCCGCCCTGCCCTGAAAGAACGGCAGTCCCTCTCCATTCTCATTATAGGCTGACGAGGGGGGCGACTGTCCAAGAATCACGGAGGCCACGCTCGGATCGCCGAGTTTCGCTGATACAACGGATAGCTTCAACGGAGCAGCTCCAGCGCCGAGAAGAGCTGTTTATCTGATGCTTGTATCTCGGCAGAAAGTCTATGGAGTTCGGCAACCAGGTCGGACATGGAAGCCCCATCAACGCTCGCCGCCTGCCCCACCCATCGACTCGGGCTGAGGTTGTAGTCGGCTTCCGCTGCCTGCTCCCGCGTGATGACGGCCACTTCGCCCTCCACCGGCTCGCCATTCAGGAACATCGCCGCTATCGGGCGGACGTGCTCCTCAGGAATATAGTTCTTGGGGCGGCCTTTGCGCACGCGACGGCTGGCGTTGACGAGCACAATCCTGCCCCTGCGCGCCTCCGGCTTGCGCCGGGACAGCACGACGATGACGCCGGCGGCGCTGGTGTTGTAGAAGAGGTTGTCCGGCAGAAGGATCACGCCATCCACCAGGTCACGCTCCACAAACCACCTTCGGATGTTGCGCTCCCTGTCCTCGTTCTTGCTGCCGGAGCCGCGAGTCACCGCGCCGGTGTCCAGCACCACGGCAGCCCGCCCTCGGTCGTTCAGGCAGGACAGGGTGTGCTGGAGCCAGGCCCAATCGCCCTTGCCGGTGGTGACGCCCCCGGCGGTGCGGAAGCGGTCGAACGGGTCGTTTTCGAAAACGCCCTGGTTGAAGTCCTGGTTCCACATGGGATTGGCGACCACGACGTCGTGGCCCGTGATGCGGCCTGCGGCGTCCTTGAACTTGGGGTTGATCATGGTGTCGCCGCGCTCTATCCGGACCTCCATGTCGTGGATGATGGCGTTCATGTGGGCGACGGCGTAGCTGTCGGCCTGCAGCTCCTGCCCGTAGAGCCTGAGAGGGACGCGGCTGGTGGGGTCAGTCTCGCGAGCCACTAGCTGGAGCTTGATGAGCAGTCCCGCCGAGCCGCAGGCGTAGTCGTGGCACGTCTCGCCGGGCCGGGGGCGCATGATGTGAGCCATGAGGAAGCCGACCTCGGTGGGGGTGAAGAACTCGCCCGCGCTCTGGCCGGAGCCCTCGGCGAACTTTCGGAGCAGGTACTCGTAGGCGCGGCCCAGGAAGTCGGGCTGAACGTCGGCCAGCCCCAGGCGATAGCGGGGGTCGGAGAAGGTCTCGACGACGGAGGCGAGCCGGGCCGGGTTGAGGTCGCGCTCGCCGTTGCGCTCCGATGCGAAGTCCACCAGGTCGATGACGCCGGAGAGCGTGGGATTGTAACGCACGACGGCGCGCACGGCCAGGGTCAGGCGCTCGCCGACGTCGCGGGGGCGGGCGCTGCGGCCCTGCGCGTCGAGGGGCCAGTCGTGCGGCTCCCGGCCGTTGACCACGCCCCAGCGGGCCTCCGGCGGCAGGTAGAAGCGCAGCAGGTCGTGGTCACTCTCCGCGATCTCCTGCGCGATTGCCCGGTCCCCAAACTCCTGTGCCAGCCGCTCGATCTCGTCGTCGAACACGTCGGAGAGGCGCTTGAGGAAAAGGAGCGGCAGCAGGTAGTCCTTGAACTTGGACGCGTCCTTTTCGCCTCTGATTGAGCAGGCGGCGCCCCACAGCATCTGCTCCATGTCCTTGGTGGTGGGAACGACGGCCTGCCGGCGGGAGCGCCGACGGGTCACGCGGGCAGCGGACTCTGCCTCATCAACGGCTGGCTCAGCGGCGTCGATGCCCGCCTCGACAGCAAGCGCGGCGATGGCTGTCTGGGCCGCCTTTTGCGGCATGGTCACGCCGCCCTCCCACCGGTTCACGGTGGCAAACGACACGCCGAGCCTCTCGGCGAGCTGCTCCTGCGTCAGATCCAGCCTGGCACGGATGGCTTGAAGGGTTGGACTGATGGACTGCCTAGTCTGCAAGCAGCATCGGAGGTACACCAGCTACTCATCGTACGTGGAAGGCGTCACCTTTTTGGCTCTGCGTGACAAGCGCTGGATCGTCAACTACCCCAAAGAGCACTACAAGAACGGCGCCGTCAAGAGCGCACGCACCTGGGACCGGTACAAACGAACTGTGAGGATGTTCAAGAATGCCCGGAATCGCTTGGTGTCCACTGGCAGGATCAGCCCTGACCTTGCTCCGTCCTACTTTGTCGAGTGCCTCGTCTACAATGCGCCAGACTCAGCGTTTCAGTACAGCTTCCGGGAAACCTACCGCTCAATCGTCAACTGGGTGGTTCAGAACGACCTCGATTGGCTCATCTGCCAGAATGGTCAGCAGTGGCTGTCCGGTCCATCGTCTGAACAGTGGTCAGTGGAGGACGCAAAGGCATTTGCGAATGGGCTGGCATCTCTGTGGAACAACTGGAGGTAGTCTCCTCGAATGCACTCCTACGAGGTAGAGGGCCATGATAAAGTGGTGATAGCGCTCGCTGCCGCCAGTATCCTGATGGTTTGGCTCTTTCACATCGTGCTGGATGTCATCGACTTCGACCCGCAGTGGTGGTTGAGCGTACCCTCATTTGCGGGGCTTTACTCAGGCCTGTACTGGTTGTTCGACCGCTGCGTGTGGAAGCTCGGTCTGTTCAGAAAGCTCAACCTTGTTCAACTTCCCGATCTCAACGGGAAGTGGGTCGGTGAGGTCAAATCCTCATACGGCCAGGGTGGCAGCGCCCACTCGGTTTCCGTCGTCATCTCGCAGCGATGGTCAAAGATAATTGTCAGTCTGGAAAGTGAACATTCTCGCTCACGGAGCATCGCGGCCAGCCTGAGGACCTCTGACCTTCCCAATCCCGAGCTGTCCTACCAGTACGTGAACGAGCCCAAGTCGAATGCTCCAGGCACAATGGAGATGCACCGTGGTACGGCAACTCTATATCTCACCGGCACAGGGCTTGAGGGCGACTACTACACGGGGCGCGGAAGGGGAGAGGTAGGAACAATCAAGCTCAGCAAGGCGTGACCCTTCAGCGATGCGGTCAATGGCGGCAGCGGCCTTCAACCTCATGCACAGATGACGACTTCTCTGGAACCTCCAGCGTGAAGGTTCTTGATCTTATCAAGTCTGGTGGGCCGTCAGGGATTCGAACCCTGGACTCCCGGATTAAAAGTCCGGAGCTCTTACCAACTGAGCTAACGGCCCTACGCCTTTCAGCCGATTCTACCCAATGCGCTATCGATTATCAATCGCGCCGCTCGCGCGCCAGGACGAGTTTACACTTCCTGCAAGGCAGGGTAGATGAGCGCTGAGAGGATGAACCCCGGGAAGAGGGCGTCCAGCTTGTCGAATCGAGAGAAGATGCGCCGGAGTCTCTCCAGCCGCCGGGAAAGCCTCGCTCGTCGACGTACAAGATGGCGTTGAGGACCTGGCGATTCGAGATGCGCACGTTGCCGCGTTGAACGGCTATGCGTAGGCGCTGCGCTTCTGCAAGTTCCATGCGCGCGTCATGCCGCAAACCATCCCGTAGTGTGAACACGCCCTAGACCTCCGCTTTCGCGGGGATGACGGATGCGGTGGCCGCCGCGCCCGTGGCGCACACCGCCAGCAGGCAGCACGACTCGCACAGCGGCGATCGCTTGCGGCACGCCTCGACGCCGTGCCGATCCAGCAGCGCGTGGTACTCGTTGAACAGGCCCGCGTCACGCGGCAGGTTGTCCATGAACATCGACTGGTACGCCCCGTATCGTTCCACCGGCGGAGCGATCCCCATCCGGCCCATGATGCGCTGCGTGTAGGCGTCCATGACGAACACCGGCTTGCCTGCGGCGTACAGGATGATGTCGTCCGCCGTCTCCTCGCCGATGCCGTGGATGGACAGCAGCTCCGCTCGCAGCGTCTCCGCGTCCTGCCCGAACATCGCGTCTAGGTCGTCGGCGTAGCGTTCGCCGAGGTGCTCGACGAACGCCTTGAGCTTGCGCGCCTTGGCGTTGAAGTAGACCGAGGGGCGGATGAGCGTTGCCAGATCGTCGATGGGGACGGCACGGAGCGCGGCGGGCGAGAAGACGCCCGCGGCTTTGAGGTTGGCGAGCGCGCGTTCAACGCCCGTCCACGCCGCGGACTGCGTGAGGATGGCGCCGAGGATGACCTCGAACGCGGAGTCGCCTGGCCACCAGTCCTGCGGCCCGTAGCGCGCCAGCAGATGCCGGTACACGTCCATCAGCCGTTCGCCTAGCGGGGTTGTCACGACTTGCGCCTCCTGTGGCGGGAGTATACGCGCCGCGCTAATGATACCCATGATGCGCTTGACGAAGGTATCATCCGCCAGCCCTTCGACAAGCTAAGGGTGAGCGGACTGCCTCCCGTTCGTGCTGAGCCTGTCGAAGTACGAACGGCGGCGCCCTGCGGCCGCTACTTTCCCCACAACGCCTCCCGCACGGCATCCGCTACGCCGTCCAGCGTGACGGCGCGGCCATGCGCCTCATCGCGGCGGCGCACCTCCGCCGCGCCCTCGCGCAGCCCGCGGGGGCCGACCACCACCCGCACCGGCAGCCCCAGCAGGTCGGCGTCGTTGAACTTCACGCCCGCCGACTCCTCGCGGTCGTCGTACAGCGTCTCGAAGCCCGCTTCCGATAGCTGTCGATACAGGTCGCCGGCTGCCTGCATTACCTCCGGGTCGTCCACGTTGAGCGCCGCCAGGTACACCTGGTAAGGGGCAATCGACGCCGGGAACACGATGCCCCGCTCGTCGTTGTTCTGCTCTATGGCCGCCGCCAGCAGCCTCCCCACGCCTATGCCGTAGCACCCCATGATGATGGGCTTCTGCGCGCCGTCCCTGTCCAGGTAGGTGGCCTCCAGCGACTCGCTGTAGAAGGTGCCCAGCTTGAACACGTGGCCCACCTCGATGGCGCGGCCGGACTGGAGCGGCGCGGCGCACCGCCGGCAGCCGTGGCCGGCCTGCGCCATAGCGATGTCCGCGATCACGTCCGGCCGGAAGTCGCGCGGGTAGCAGGCGTTTCGCAGGTGGTAGTCCGGCCGGTTGGCGCCGACCACGAAGTTGGCGCCGGTCTGAATGGAGTCGTCTGCGATGGAGCGTATGCCCTCCAGCCCAATGGACGACGCCGAGCCGGCCACCAGTCCCGCGCGCTCTACCTCCTCCGGCGAGGCCAGGCGCAGCTCGCGGCAGCCGAGGAGGCGCGTCAGCTTGATCTCGTTCACCTCCAGGTCGCCGCGGATGGTGACGAACACCACCTCGCCGTCGCTGGCGTAGAACACCGCCTTGAGCGTCTTGGGCGCGGGTATGCCCAGGTGAACGCCCAGGTCGTCGATGGTCTTCATGCCGGGCGTGTGTATCTCCTCCAGCGGCAGCGGCTCCTCCGGGGCCAGCGGCGGCTTCACGCTTTCGGCGCGCTCCGCGTTGGCCGCGTAGTCACAGGCGGAGCAGTGGATCAGCAGGTCTTCTCCGCTCTCGGCGGGCAGCAGGAACTCGTGCGAGTCCTTGCCGCCGATTGCGCCGCTGTCAGCCTCGGCCATCACTGCGGGCAGGCCGCAGCGGCGGTAGATGTTGCGGTAGGCCTGCACCATCGCCTCGTAGCTGCGGTCCAGCCCCGCCTCGTCGGCGTCGAAGCTGTAGGCGTCCTTCATGTCGAACTCGCGCACGCGGATGAGGCCGCCGCGCGGGCGCGGCTCGTCGCGGAACTTGGTCTGGATCTGGTAGAGGATCTGAGGCAGGTCGCGATAGCTGTGGACGTTGGCCTTGACCGTCTGCGTGACCACCTCCTCGTGCGTGGGGGCCATGACCAGCGAGCGTTCGCGGCGGTCTCCCAGGCGAAAGAGCGTCTGGCCCATCGTATCGGCGCGGCCCGTGGACTCCCACAGTTCGAGGGGGTGGAGCGCGGGCATTCGAATCTCGTGGCAGCCCGCGGCGTCCATCTCCTGCCGGATGATGCCCTCGATCTTGCGAAGCGAGCGCCACGCGAGCGGCATGTAGGTGTACACGCCGGACGCCACCTGCCGGATCATGCCGGCCTTGAGCAGCAGGCGATGGCTGGGCGTTTCGGCTTCTGCGGGCTCCTCCCGCAGCGTCTTGCCGAAGAATGAGGTCATTCGCATGGGCTTGCCGCTATCGGAACAGGCCCTTCATGCGGTCGCCGAACGACTTGGACTTGAACCGCCGGAGCATCCCGGCCCACTCCGCCTCCGCGTCCTGGGCGCGCTTCATGTCCTTCTCGCGCTGCTTCATAATGTCCAGCACGCGCTTCTCCTCGCCGCTGTCCAGCCAGAAGCCGTGCTCATTGGGGCAGAAGTCCAGCTCCAGGTTGAAGGCGCGGTAGTGGAACATCTGCATCCCGCCGTCGCACGTTGGGCAGTGTAGCTCCCCCACGAATGAGCGAAACATCATCGAACCCTTCAGCTCGTCGTCGTCCAGTTCCCGGTCTTCGAGCCGGTCCAACTCCTCGTACTCCAGCCACATGCCCTTGCAGGCGGAGCAGCGGTCCACCTCAATGCCCTTGAATCGCTCGACGGTGAGAGTGGAGCGGCACCTTGGGCATATCATGCTGTTGATCGGCATCTTGACCTCCCGCGTGCGGAGCGCAGCCCCGCGTCCGATACATGGCAGATTATCGCCCGCGGGCGCGCTTGTCAATGAAGGGGCGAATGAGCGTGTCCGCTGGCAGTTGTCAGCCAGTAGCCTAGAGCCTTACGAGCATTCCAGTCTTGCCATCTACACGGAAACCTTTGTTTCGCAGGGCGAGAAGGACATCCCTGAAATGTAGATTGTCCAAGACTATGCCATTGCGAATTGCTTCCCGGATGACACGCGCATACACATGGCTCGGGTTCGGGGTGGTCTCCAAGCTAATCTCGTCGACTATCCTGGCAACAATGTCTCTGGTACCGTCTAACGGTAGATGGTACTGTCGGTTGAGAAGACTACCTCTGAGTGGTTTGCGCACAGTTAGGATCAAGTCAGCCGTCACTACGCCCTCGGTTCCAGAGTTTAGTCCCTTCACCGAGCGTTGGCCTTTGTCGAGGATTGCTACATGGACCGGACTGGGGTCAAAGCCAATCTCCCGTAACGCCCGCTGAACAGAGCCCCAAACGCGACCTTTGCTGTTTCCGAAGACCACAGACATGTGTCCGCCGGGCTTCAGGACTCTCCAGCCTTCTCGAAATGCGTCCCTAAGGATGTCCTCGTATCTTTGTGCTGAATGGGCCACCCTTTTGCCAGTAGTGTGTATGACAGCCTCTGAGGACTGGTCTGTTACCTTACCTAACCAAGCCTCTTGGAACAGGTTCATGTCACTGTAGAAGATGTTGCTGCCAAATGGAGGGTCGGTAAAGACGTATTCGATAGACTCATTCTTCAAGTGAGCCAGACTGTCGGCTGAGGCAATATCATATGTCACCTTGGCATTCCTAGCCGGTGTCAGCCCATTCACCCGTTCTGCCAGATAAGCGGCGGCTTTTCTTGCGGCACCGAGTTTCCGGCGGAATAGGTCGAACACGTTCCACTCATAGTAGACGGGTGCTATGTAATAGGTCTGATTCTGAGAATTCAGTGGCCGTTTGGCACCCCACTGATATCGCATTGATGCGCGCGGCAGGATCGCCGTAAAGCAGAATCGAAGCTTCTGCTTCGAAGATGCGTCTTCAACTTGGTTGATTGCAGTCCAGAGTTCCAGTAGTGCAATTGCGTTGCGTTGGGAGAAGAACTTCTTGGTCTCGGTGAGTCCGGACTTTGCCAGTCCTGACCGGCTGTACATCTCACGCTCTGGCTCTATCGTCTGTGAAGGAACTTCTTTGAGACGTGAGTCTCTCTTGGCATCTGCAATCCGCTGTAGATCAAATCCAGAGATGGCCTGAAATTCCTGCTTGCCGTTGTTGCCCACCACCACAACTTGTACTGGCTCATCGCTAGATCTCGGCCAATTCCTTCTAATGAATGGCCTATCGCAGGTTGGGCAATGAGAGGGTGGCCTATTCGTTTCGTTCATCTGCTCGAAATAGATGAGCCTATTCTGACATGACGGGCAGATGTATGTGAACGACCAGACGGTTCGGACAAAGTCGACAGTTGACCCATCTGAAGCCCGCAGTGTGTGATAGAGATTATCTACGGCGCGCCGTGCTACTTCGACCACCTCGCCTCCGACGCGGCGGAATGCGGAGTCGTCGACTTCTACCAAGTAGCCATCTGCAATGTGTTGGCCAAGCACAGAAATGTCACTTAGCCTAGCATTCCGTCCCAAGGTTAACGCTGCAAGCCCCGTCATACCTGACCCGGCAAAGAAGTCGGCAACGGTTTCCCCAGGCTGTGTGAAGACATCAATGAACGGCACAATAGCATCAATGGGTACCTTTGTCAGATAGCTGTGGCAGTTGTAGAGTGGGTCGTTCCGCGCCACTTCAATGCTATCGGGGAGACTCTCGACAGTTCTGGTCATTGGTGTAACTTCCTCAGGGCGATGCCAGATGTGTGACGTATAGTCTGTAGACGTAAGTGTAACACCGCTCTAACCTCAAGGCAATAGTCTAATGGGGTATCGGAGCAGGAAATGCTAGGGCCTAGGCAGATTTTGGCACACAATCTAAGGCATCACCGACTGTCGGCTGGGCTTTCCCAAGAGGAACTCGCGGACCGGGCAGGCTTGCATCGAACCTACATAAGCTCAGTGGAGCGAGGCCAGCGTAACGTTTCCCTTGAGAACCTCTTCAAGATTGCTCAGAGCCTTGAGGTCAGTGCCCAGGATCTTCTCAACCCTGTCCCTGACGGAGCCGACTAATGGCCTTCAAAGCTGACGCGAGCTTTCTTCGGTACCTGAGCATTGGTGCTGTCGGCGTACAACGCATCATCCAGGACCTCCGCGACAAGGGCTTTGAACCAATTGAGTTGGAGCGCTATTGCGCGTCGAACAAGATTTGGGCTACGAAAGTCAAACGCCTTAGGCTCCCCGACCTGCTATGTGCAAAAACCGGGATGCGTGTCGAAGCTCGTGCGAAAACTGACCTGAAGATTCGCATGAGTGACACGCCATCGAATCCGGACCGGGTGTGGGATGCCGGCCTGCGAGACAAAGACATCGTCGCGGTAATTCTCTGCTCCCAGTCAGAGGATGGGCTGCGACCAGCCAACTTTGCCAACTACTTTACTGTGGGTTCGCTGCGCGACTCGGTCGATCAATCACAACTTGGCCCGCCCAAGTCCTCTTCTGAAGGGGCAGAGCGGGACCGAACGTGGCCTGCCACAGTACCCACGAGAGACGGCACTGTGTTGAGCGTCGACTCCAATCGACTAGTGGTCCAAATGCACGCCACTAGTGAACAATCAGCACGGAAACAAACGTATACGCTACGCGGCAGGGCTGCCTATTTTCACCCGGGCGACGAATTCGATGCAAAAGTCACAATCTTGGCAGGAGTTCCGCCAGCGTTAGCTGATCTGTCCAACTATTCGTCCCTCAAATATGACCCGTTGGAAGATCTGACCGCAGTAAGCGGCGTCGATAGGTATGCGGCGGTCAAGGCCCTTCGATATCGACAAGTAGCCGGAGTTGAAGCCGTGAGTGCCATAGAGAGCCTCATCCGTCGGGAAGGGGACCAGCGCGTAGCCTTGGAAGCCGCTGGTACAGGCACAGCACTGGGTTCGCAATACGCCCAGTCTAAATTGTCCAGCTACATTTGGAACAACGAAGGACTTCCAGAGTTGCGCATGGAAGCCGTATTCATATTGACAGAGCTCGGCAACGGATTTGCCCGGGATCAACTCAGGCGGGTCGCTAGCGATCCGCGCTTTGGAGGAGATGAGATTCGTCAAGCCGCAGTTTGGGGACTGGGCAAGGCTGGCCTTGCGTCCTACGAGGATCTCCTTCCCTTCATAGATGATGTGGATGAAGGTGTTGCCATTCATGCGATTTGTGCATTTGGTGCCGACGCTCCAACCCATGTCTTGGAGGCCCTAGTGGGCATTCTCGTCTCTGGAGATCATCGCCGGGCCCCGGCTGCCTCATTGGCTATGCGCACAATCGGCTCTGATAGGGCCCTGCAAATGCTTGTCGCCGCGGCTGGTACTCAGAGTCCAGTCCCAGACTGGCTGGTAGCTACCTTGGGCCTAATGCCAGAGTCGAACGTGCGGCAGCATGTGAACAGCCCTGATCTGCTGGCGCGCATCGCTCCCGTGCTGCTAACTTCCGACGGGGCAAACTGGCTCTCGACTGAGACGGCCCGGGAAGACGCCTCATTTTTGGCGAAGCAAAATGTCTGGTAGTTTGAAGGGCGAAGGGGATGAGGGGGGCCATAGGTGCAAGGGGCCGCGCGCACCCATGCACTTGCCTTGAATCTCACTCGAGAAGAGTTGAACTGTTCAACAGGAACGGAACACTTGGGCCCGTTGGCCTCGCCGTTCTACACGCTCAATGCGAACGGACTAACGCGCTCGCCCATGTCCCGCTATAATGCGACGCACAGACCAATCGCCATGCAATACCGCGCCATCGCAGACACCGGCATTGAGGTCTCCGCCATCGGCCTCGACCTGTGGCCGCTCAGCGCGCCGGAGACGGGCCGCCGCGACGAGCGCGAGAGCCTGGCGCTGCTCAGTGAGGCCATCGACCTGGGCGTCACGCTCTTCGACACGGCGGATGTCCACGGCCGCGGCTACGGCGAGGAGCTGCTCGCCCGCGCGCTCGGCAGGGGCCGCAGCCGTTTCGTCATCGCAACCAAGGTCGGCTTCGACTTCTACTCGCTCCCGTCCTTGGAGCCGGACGCCGCGCCAGGTCAAAACTTCTCCGCCGACTACCTGCGCCGCGCCTGTGAGCAGTGCCTGCGACGCTTGAAGTCCGACCATATCGACCTGCTGCATCTCCACTTCCCGCCCTGGGACGCGCTGGAGTCGGACGAGATGCTTGAGACGATGGAGGCGCTGGCGCGGGAGGGCAAGGTGCGCTGCTGGGGCGTGGCCGTGGCCTCCGACGCGGAGCGGTTGGACGAGGGCGCGGCGGCCGTGCGGGAGCGGCGCATCGCCGCGTTGCAGGTGGCGCACAACGTGCTGTGGCAGGAGCACGCGAGGGCGTTCGCAACCGCTGGCGAACCGGACGCGCCCGCGCTCCTGTGCCGCGCACCCCACGCCTCCGGCCTGCTGGACGGCGCTTACGACACCCAAGCAGCATATCCCGGCGCGGATGAGCGACTGCTGGACGGCCTGCGCAAGCTGCGGACTCTGGACTTCCTGACGCGCGAGACGGAGGCTGCAATCGGGCAAGTTGCGCTTCAATTCGTGCTGGCGGACGGGCGCGTGGCGGCTGCGCTGCCGGCGGTCACCTCGGCGGAGCGGCTGCGCGAGTTCGCCGCGGCGGGGGACTTGCCGCCGCTGGACGCGGACACGCTATCGCGCTTCGAGGCCCTATACGCAAGCGACTTCTACCCGGAGGGCGTCGAGCCTGATCGCGGCTAGTAGCCGTTCTGCGCCACGCGCCGCTGCGCCCAGCGAGAGGTCACCTTCCGCATCTCCTGCTCCAGCATCTCGAAGTCCGCCTTGGGCAGGATGTGAAGGTTGCCCTGGAACGCCAGGGGCCACAACTCCGGCGGCCACCGGCGCACGTACTCCATGCGAGGGCCGATCTGCCGTGCGTCCAGGAACTGCTCGTCCTCAAGGGCGAACTCGGCCCGAATGTTGACCCGCCAAGGGAAATCGTCCGCCTTGCCGTCGCTCTTCCAGATGGGCTCGTGGTCTTCCGAACACTTTGAGGTGATGGTGGCCGTTGCGCCGAAAACCTGCACGCCGGTGATGTAGAAGACCAGCCTGTCGCCCGGCTCCATGCGCTGGGCCTTGCGGCGCTGGCGGGACATCATGCCCTGGAGCGTGAAATCTCGTTCTCGGGTGATGTGAAAGTTCTCGAGGGAGCTGGCCACCATCCAGTAGGTCTTTCCTCTAGCCACTGCTCTCTCCCGGTGTATCGACTGCGGGTTGAATGCCGCGCCGCCATAGTACCACGGCGCGGGCGGCAGGGCAAACGCGGGGTGCGGGGCTTCAGCGAGTTGAGCGGCGGGTTGGGGTGATAGCACGGGTGACTCGCGGCCGCCAGCCGTGCAATTCTTGCTGGCAGGATGAGCAGTTGCATGTTGTATAATGAAGCTCAGGAGCAGCGCAGGCCGGCTTTAGGTACGGGAGAGGACATGAACAACTTGGATTTCCTGGTTACGTCCGGTGAAGGTACGCCCGTAAAGGGGGCGGTGGTTCTGGTAGCCTATCCCAACGGCACATACCTGACCGGCATAAGCAGCCAAGACGGGCATTGCCGGTTCAGCCTCTATCGCACGGACCAGCCCGTGAAGGTTCTGGCAGCGGCGGCAGGTCATCTGCCGTTCAAGGACACTATCGAGCCTTCGCCTGAAGAGCTCGTTCCACTCAGGTTGGAGCCGTCCCAAGACGAGAGAAGGGCCCTGCTCTTCACCAAGAGCGCCGGATTCATCCCGGGGGTAGAGGGACGGCTGAGTCCGCACAAAGACGGGTATGTCTACGCCAACAACATCGCCATCAACGGACAGCTCGCAACGCCTGCCGTACGATTTGCAATAGGGGAGCCGCTCCACCTGATCGACGTGTTCGGCGTGGAGACAACGATACGGTTCGTGGACGTTGAGGGGCAGTTCTCTCTCATCGAGTACACGGAACCCAAGGCTTACGCAGGGGAATGATAGTGGCCACGGCTGAACAACACCTGTCTATCAGCAATCAGTTCCTGGAGCACGCTGACGACGAATTTCGCAGGGGAGAACTGCTCCAGGCATCCGAGAAGGCATGGGGCGCCGTTTCTCACTACGTGAACGCCATAGCCCGCCAGCGAGGCTGGCCTCTAGGCTCACACAACCACCTGATTGACAATGCCCGAGAAATCTTCAGTTGGGATCCGACAGACGCGCCCTACTATCGGAGGCTCCTGAGGTCAGTTGAGGCCCTTCACGCCAACTTCTATCAGGCAGTCCTTGATGAGGACTCGGTGCGAGAAGGCATAGAAGACGCCAAGGAACTGGTCAAGGCCCTGGCAGCCCTTAGCGGGAATGCGTAGCGAGCGCGTCGGCGCTGCCGCATGGAAAACAGCCGCCATACTACCACGGCGCGGGCGGCAGGGCAAACGCGGGGTGTGGGGGGGCTTCAGCGAATGGAGCGGCGGGTTGGGGGCTGGTCGACGGGTGACTCCCGGCCGGTCACTGTGCTAGAATTCGAGCAGGAGAGACAGTCGCAACGGGAGCGTGAGTCGTGCAGAGCACTGCAACATACCGGGAGCAAGGCAGGGCCTATCTGGAGCAGGCGTTCGTCGAGTTTGAGGCGGGCGACCTGAGCCAGGCGTCCGAGAAGGGATGGGCAGCGGCCGCGCAAATGCTGAGGGCCGTCGCGGAGGAGCGCGGATGGGAGCACGACAGCCAACAGCAACTGTTCGGCATTGTGTGCAGTCTGGCAAGCGAGGAACAACGCGAGGAACTACTGGACGGCTTGGGCGCGGCCATCCTCCTGCTCACCATATTCTCAGAGGGCTGGCTGGATAGAGCCTTGATAAAGTGGAGCCTCGGCGACGTGCAAGAGTTCGTGGATTCCACAGAGTCCTTGCTCAAGACACGCTGACCCGGTGCAGGGTCAGTCGGATGAGCACAGAGTCGGCGAGGGCGACGCGCCGGGGTTCAGCCGTGTCCCTTCAAGCAATCTCGACTCCCGCAGCAGTTGGACGCGCTCCACCTTCTCGCCTGAGCAAACCGGTCACTCACAAGCTACCCCGGGCAGCGCTACAATCCGAGCGAGCCGGGCAACTGTTGGCTGGAGAGTAAACCTTGCAGGGTTACGAAACATACCGAGAGCGGAGCAGGATATTCCTGGAGCAAGCTTTCGCTGAACTTGACGCCGGAGACCTGCTTCAGGCCGCTGAGAAGGGATGGGGGGCAGCCGCGCAAATCCTGAAGGCCGTCGCAGCCCAACGTGGCTGGGCACACGGCAGCCATCGACTCCTCTTTGCCATCATGGGCAGACTGGAGGACGAGACTCAGAGCAGGACACTACGATACGGGTTCCATGCGGCCAACACCCTGCACTCCAACTTTTATGAGGGTTGGATGGATACGGCCAGGGTTGCCTTCAGCCTTGGCCGCGTGCGGGAGTTTGTGGAGGAAGCGGAGTCGCTTCTCGGCGGGAACTGAGATCGCGCCCCCGCCCGCGCTTTGACAAGCTCAGCACAAACGGGGCACCTGCGCCTCCCCCCACTCCCCCACTACAGTGTGCTGCGCAGGACGGCCACCACCTTGCCCTGGACCTCCAGGTTCTCCGGGTCCACGTAGATCGGCTCCATCGTGGAGTTGGCAGGCTGAAGCCGCACGCGCTCGCCCTCGTTGTAGAAGCGCTTGAGCGTGACCTCCTTCTCCGTCTGGAGCCACGCCACCACCATGTCGCCGTTCTTCACTGCGTCCACCGGCCGCACGATGACCACGTCGCCGTCGTCCACCAGGGCGTCGATCATGGACGTGCCCTTCACGCGCAGCGCGTAGGCGTCCGCGGGCATCTCGCCCACCATGCCCGGCGGCACGTCAACCTCGTCTATCGCCTCGAAGTCGGCCCACGACTCCTGCGTAGGCACCGGCGACGGCTCGCCGGCTGCGATGTAGCCGAGCACGGGCAAGCGCCCGCGCCTCCGGCCGCCCACCAGCAACTCGATCCCGCGCGACACCTCGCGGTCGCGGCGGATGAGGCCCAGCCGCTCCAGGATCCGCAGGTTGTAGTCCACCACGGAGGTGGAGCTTACCTCGCAAGCCTGCTGAATGTCACGCACCGTTGGCGGATAGCTCCGCTCCTCGCCGAACTCCCGGATGAACTCCAGGATGCGCTGCTGCCGATTGCTGAGACCCTTCTTTGCCATGAGTAAACCCTCCGCGAACGAATGTGCGCGGGCAACATAGCACAGGTGATTCAGCCTGTCAATGGGCAATGGCGCCAAGGTAGTGTAACGTGGAGTGTGTAAAAGGGAGAAAGGGCGTATCCTTCTGGGTGAAGCAAACCCACTGAGAGGAGGACACGCCCGTGGCACAGGTCAAAGACCTGACAGAACTGACAATAGAGGATAGGTGGTCCGCAGTCAAGGAAGAAGAGGATTGGTGGGACGAGATCAAACCTCGGACGTTAGCCGTGGTCAAGACTCTAATGGAAGAAGCGATGGAAGCTGAGTTGATAGAGCAACTCCACGCGGCCAAGTACCGGCGAACGGAAGTCAGGCGGGGCTACCGAAACGGGTACCGGTACCGGGGTCTGCTCACCGAGTTTGGCCCGATAGAGCGAATACGGATCCCTCGAGATAGGGACGGGCAGTATCGTCCGCGGGTGCTGCCCAGATACCAGCGTCGGCAGTCTCAGGTCAATCAGATGGTACGCAAGATGTTCTTGGCCGGGGTGAGCGCCCGGAGAGTGCGAGAGGTAGTCCAGCCATTGCTGGGTGAGGGGGTTAGCGCCCAGACTGTGTCCCGCATATGCCGTAGCCTGGACGCAGAGGTGCAGCGCTTCCACAGCAGGCAGCTCGACGACCGATACAGATACCTGCTCCTGGACGGGATCGTGCTCAAGGTCAAGGGCGCGGTCGAACTGAAGCGCCGGGTGGTTCTGTGCGCCTACGGCGTCACCCACGGCGGCGTCCGTGAGCTCATCGACTTCCGCCAGGCCTCATCGGAGAGTGAGGCCATGTGGACTGCCTTCCTGGACAGCCTCTACCAACGGGGACTCAAGGGAGACAGGCTCCAAATGGTCAGCACTGACGGGTGCGCCGGTCTGCACCGCGCCCTCGACATGGTCTACCCCTTCGTACCCAGGCAGCGCTGCTGGGCCCACAAGATGCGCAACGTGGCTGCCAAGCTGCCACGCAGGCATCAAGAAGCCTGCTTGGCCCAGGCCAAGACCATTTACCAGGCCCACACTCGCCGCGAGGCCGTTCTGCGCTTCCGCCAGTGGGCTGCTCGCTGGCGGAGCGCCTCACCCAACGCTGTCCGGTGCATTGAGGATGACCTGGAAGAACTCCTGCCCTTCCTGGAATGCCCTCAACCCCTCTGGAAGAAGGTGCGCACCACCAACGCCATCGAAAGGACCTTCAGAGAAGTGCGCCGGAGGACGCGACCCATGAGTTGCTTCCAGAACTCAGACAGCGTAGAAAGGATTATCTTCGGAGTCATCAGCCATCTCAACACCAACTGGAAGGTGAAGCCCCTCTCTCAATCTACACACAATACTTGACACTACCTCACGCCAACGATTTCGCCATCCCTTGCCCCGCAAGCGCGGCTTGCCTATAATCCACCCAGGGCAGGCGGCGAATCGGCCTGCATTCGAATTGCAATCGCAGCCCTCTGAAAGGCTTACACGAATGAACGAGACAGGCGCACAGACCGGCACCTACCAGTCGCTGGACGGCGTGGTCGCGCGGCTGCTCGCCCCCGGCGGCTGCCCCTGGGACAGGGAGCAGACGCACCAAACGCTGAAACGCTACCTGCTGGAGGAGTGCTACGAGCTGATGGAGGCCATCGACGCAGGCGACTCCAAGGGCATGATGGAGGAGCTCGGCGACATACTGGCGCAGGTGGCGTTTCACATCCGCCTTGCGCAGGAGGCCGGCGCGTTCACCGCGGAGGACGTGTTCACCGCCGTCACCGACAAGCTGGAGCGCAGGCACCCGCACGTGTTCGGCGAGGGCGAGGCTGCAACGCCGGAGCAGGTGAAGGCTGAGTGGGAGCGAATCAAGCGGCGGGAGCGCGGCGAGTCGGCGTCGCGGCTGGGCGAGGCGCCGGCCAGCCTGCCCGCGCTGGCTCAGGCGCAACTGCTCCAGGATCGAGCGTCGCTGGCCGGGTTCGACTGGGACCGCGCGGACGACGTGCTCCCCAAGGTTGAGGAGGAGGTGCGAGAGCTGGACGCAGCCGAAAGCGACGCCGAGCGCGAGGCCGAGATGGGGGACGTGCTGTTCTCGCTGGTGAACTCCGGCCGTTGGCTCGGCATACGCATGGAGGACGCCCTTCGAGGCGCCAACGGCCGCTTCAAGATGCGGTTCGTCCACATGGAGAAGCTGTGCTCGGAGCGCGGCGTGGACTTCGCCGACCTGAGCATGGATGAGAAGGAGTCCCTCTGGCAAGAGGCCAAGAGGAGCGTGGGGTAAGCCCCGCGACACACAGAGAAAGGCGGACGACAGCCATGCAGTTCAACATTGCTCTGCTGCCGGGCGACGGCGTTGGGCCGGAGACCATCGCGGAGGGCGTGAAGGTGCTCCGGCGCGTGGAACAGCTCACGGATGCGACCTTCAACGTGGAGACCGAGCTTGTCGGCGGAATCGCCATAGACGAGGTTGGCGCTCCGTTGCCCGCAGCCGCGCTCAACCTGGCGCGCCGCAGCCACGCCGTGCTCTTCGGCGCGGTCGGCGGCCCCAAGTGGGACAATCCGCTTGCGCCGCATCGCCCGGAGGACGCCATCCTGGGCCTGCGCAAGGAACTCGGCCTGTTCGCCAACCTGCGGCCCGTCAAGGTGTTCCCCGCGCTCATCAACTCCAGTTCCATCAAGCCGTCCGTCCTGGAGGGCGTGGACATCCTGGTCATTCGAGAGCTGACGGGCGGCCTCTACTTTGCGAAGCCGAAGAAGCGGTGGCAGACCTCCCGCGGCCGCCGCGGCGTAGACACGCTGCGCTACACCGAGGGCGAGATCGAGCGGGCGCTGCGCGTGGGCTTCGAGTCGGCGCGCCGCCGCCGCGGCAAGCTCACGTCCGTGGACAAGGCCAACGTGCTGGAGAGCTCGCGGCTGTGGCGCGAGATCGCCATCGAGCTTGGCCGCGAGTACCCGGACGTGGAGCTGGAGCACATGCTGGTCGACTCGTGCGCGATGGCGCTGGTACGCACGCCCGCGCGGTTCGACGTGCTGGTCGCGGAGAACATGTTCGGCGACATCCTCACGGACGAGGCGGCCATCCTGGCCGGTTCGCTGGGTATGCTGCCGTCCGCCAGCCTCGCGGGAATCCCGCGAGAGGAGGGCCGCCCCGCGCTCGGCCTGTACGAGCCGATACACGGCAGCGCGCCGGACATCGCCGGGCAGGGCAAGGCCAACCCCATCGCCACCATCCTGAGCGTCGCTTTCATGCTCCGCTACTCGCTGGGCTTGTCCGCCGCGGGCGCCGCGGTGGAGCAGGCGGTGGAGCGAGTGCTGCAACAGGGATACCGCACGCAGGACATTGCGGAGGAGGGCGCGGGCGGCGCGCTCAGCACCAGCGAGATGGGCCAGCGCATAGTGGACGCGATAGAGGTGTAGGGAGGCGCGCGAGCATCCCGGCCGCAGGGGCGGTTCGTGAACCGCCCGCAGATGCCAGCCGCCGCCTTAGCCCGTTCGCCCTGAGCCTGTTGAAGGGCAGGCGGATGGAAGGCAGTCGCGGTCTCCTCACGTCCATGCTTCGACAAGCTCACACGAACGGGCGCGAGCCAAGGCTCCCACGAGGGACGCCCCTACGCGCCGCTCCGGGTAGGCGGCGCGAATCTCCGCCGTAGAGGCGGTTCGTAAACCGCTCACCCTGAGCCTGTCGAAGGGCGGGCGCTAATGCACTGGCGCAGGCGCGGCCGCCGAGCCATCGTGGATGCGCACCATCAGCTTGTCACCGTTGTTCCACGGCTGAGAAGACACCGACCAGCTCAGCGTGTTGTTAGCGGTGTCAACCGTGGCGTTGGCTACGCGCAACGACAGCGACCCGGCGCCGTCCAGCTCTATCACCTCCACCACCTGCGACGTCAGCGCAGTGACCGGCGTGACCTTGATCTTCACCTGGCCGGACTCATACGCTATCCGGCCTATGGCAGCCGATGCGCCGCCCGCGCCCGTGAACGCGGTTGGCTTGAGTGTGCCGTTTGTGGCGTCCGCGGCGACTGAGTTGCCCACCGTCACCGGGTCGAAGAACAGCTCGTGCAGTGTGCCGGTGGGCGCGGTGACGGTGACAAACACCTCAAGCCTCTTCAACTCGTCCTCAGGCATCGCGTTGCAGATGACACCTTGAGGCGGCAGATAGACCCAGTAGAACCGATACACTCCCGCGGGCAGTGGGCGCGCCGTTACCGCCTCGCCTGGCCATCGGGTTTGAAACAGGCCCCCATCCCTGCCCACGACCCAGTATTCTCCCCAGGAGTCGTCGGTGGGGGCGGTTGGCCCTTCCTCACTAAGCGCGAAAGACGCATCCACTGATATGTGGGCCAGGGTCTCAGCAGCCATCCCAGAGGATATGGATTCATCGTAGCGAACGCGGAAATAGTTGCCCC
The DNA here is from genome assembly GCA_963555975.3 of Dehalococcoidia bacterium. Taxonomy (GTDB): domain Bacteria; phylum Chloroflexota; class Dehalococcoidia; order Lucifugimonadales; family UBA2985; genus JAPPHY01. Next base: position 1,818,825 of record OY821663.2, on the reverse strand, counting down.
CGCGTCTCTCTTTCCGATACAGGACTTCCCGCTCCCACTTGAGCTTGAGGTAGAGGCAATCCTTGTACGCCTCAGAGCCCCCGCCCGCTGTAACCTCTTGGTTGAACGCCGCAATCTTGGCCTTCATGTCGGCCAGAGTGATTGTAGGAGCCGGCTCGGACTGGCCCGACTCTCCTGAGGCACCGCCGGAAGCAGGCAGAGGCTTGTCCAGCAAAAAGCTCTGCTCCCCGCTGCCTGATGCCCCACCGGTACCCGATGCGCCACCGGCCGATGCCGGTAGCCACCGCTTATGATCTCGGCTGGCAATTGTATAATAGTCTTCGCCAGCATAGTGGCTTCCCAACCGGTAGCGATCCGCATGATAACTGCTTGGCAATCCAGGATGTTCGTCGATGAGAAACACAATCGCCTCGCGGTCATCCCACTGCGTGTCTCGGCCTTCTTTGAGAGTCTTGGCAGCCCCAATGGCGCCCGCCGCTGTCCCATAACTTCTTGACGCGTCATGGACTACTCCCACAAGCTCGCCGGAGCCGCTCCCGCTCAAGTACTCCACCACTTGGAACTTGTAGTCCAGGGCGGCGAAATAGCCTGTCTGGCCTGCCAGCTGCTCCGACACCGCGGTAACCAAGAGCAACCGAGCCCGGATTATGGCGTCTGCCCCGGCTATCCGCTCCTCAAGCGTAGCCGGGCCATAATAGTCAGGCCCGCTGCCAAGACTGCCGCTCGGCGGCTGCTCAGCGTCGGCAGTGCAGCCCGCAGAGAGGGCAAAGGCGGCCAGCAACGCCACAAGCCCCAGCGTGAGAAGGGCCGTATGGATATGTTTAGCGCTGAGCACGCCCATAGCCGTGTCACTCCTCGGCCTTGCGTATCCGCACCATCAGCTTGTCACCGTTGTGCCACGGCGCAGACGACACCGTCCAGCTAAGCGTGTTGTTCGCGGCGTCAACCGTGGCGGCGGAGACGCTCAACGACAGCGACCCCGTTCCGTCCAGCTCTATCACCTCCAACACCTGAGACGCAAGCGCAGTGACCGGCGTAACCTTGATCTTCACTTGACCAGACTCATACGCTATCCGCCCGATAGCGGCCGACGCGCCGCCCGCGCCCGTGAACGCAGTTGGCTTCAGCGTGCCGTTGGTGGCGTCCGCGGCAACGGCGGAACCCACCGTCACCGGGTCGAAGAACAGCTCGTGCAGCGTACCGGCGGGTGCGGTGACGGTGACCGTCCAGTCCAGTTGGCCCGTGCCCTCTTTGGGATTGAAGCCGCACGGTATGTAGTGGTACAGGATCCCATGATCCCTGAACCTGTACACCCCTGCGGGCAGTGGACGGACGGTTGCAACGCGCTCCTTATATCCGTCAGTGGAGCTCTTGTTGTCGTCGACAATCTCCGCGGTGAAGAGGTCGGCATCCTGGCCAGTAAGCCAGATGAGGCTGTATCCAGCTTCACGGTAGGGGCCGTACTCGTGCAAGACTCTCCCCGCGCCCACGCCTGAATTCAGTGGCTCCGTAGTCTCATTAATTGGCCTCGATCGCCCGTAATAGGCTTCGTAGTCCCGCAGGTTCTCCAGATAGCCAATCGCGCGATTGAGGCATTCGTCATACCCTCCGACGTTCTCTCCCCCCTCTATCCACGCAATCTTGGCCTTAAGGGCGGAAAGGGAGATGGTCTCCTGGGAGCCGCCGGTGGCAACCCCTGAGTCTGTTATGTACACAGTGTCGCTCGCGTTGGCGGAAGCACCGGTAGGCGTCGTTGCAGGCAGCCATGCCGGATCCAAGGAGTCTACGGTATGGCCGCCCGGCTTACGAAAGTGCGCTTCCGTGAAGACGAATTCACTGCTAGAAGCTCCGGACTCGCCTGGACTTGTCCGGCTCAGAAAGAGCGCCGCCTCGTGGCCGTCTTTGCCATACCTCTGGGCGTTCACCGTGATCTCCGCTGGCCCCGTGCCCTTGAGATACTCGATTACCTTGAAGCGCACCGGATAGCTTTCTCCCGGCAATAGGGTTGCCCGGACCACCACGTCGGAATCATAGATGCGCGCTTCCACAGGTGGAGAGGCCGCGCCATCGGCCCTGGGCGGTTCTGCAGCGTACATTGTCGTGGGGGCAGGCGTGGACAGTGCTTGAGTTGGCGTTGTAGTGGGGGTGGGCACGGGGGTAGACGTTGGCGGCGGAGGCTCGCGGATTATCGTAGGCGCAGTTGAGGGGACAGTCGCAACGTCTGCCGGTCTGGCACAGGCTGTACCCACAATGAGAAGCCCAACCGCGAAGGCAAGCGTGGCCAAGGGGCAGAACCGCAACTGCGCCGCAAATTGATTCATCAAGCCGCTTCCCTCTCCACCAATGCGAACCCGGAGCCGGGTTAGACTCTCACTTTACCACATCCCAATAGACTGCGCGAGCGGCGGCAATGACTCCGCCTCGCCCACCGCGCCCCTGAAGTATGCCCGCAGCGCTGGACAAACCGCCGCCGACTCTCTATCATCGTCTCAGGGACGACAGCAGGCGCCGCCTGCCGGGCGCGGCCCGCTCCACTCGAATCTCCCGGAGGTGCAGGCGTGGCGAGCATCAGCAGAGCGGCGGCCATCGTGGGCGCGGCGGAGTCGGACGAGCTCGGCTACCTGGAGAATCGCAAGTCCGACCTCCAGCTATCCACAGAGGCCGCCTGGAACGCCCTGGAGGACGCCGGCCTCCGCAAGGCGGACGTTGACGCCATCTTCGCCGGCGGCAACACGCTTGGCCTGGCGGAGCACATGGGCATCCACCCGCGCTTCACCGACAGCACCCAGGTCGGCGGCTCCTCGTTCGTGATTCACGCAGGCCACGCCCTGGCCGCCATCGCCGCGGGCTACTGCGAGGTCGCGCTGGTCGTTCACGGCAACGCGGGCCACTCGCGCCGCTTCTTCGGCGGGGGCGCGGCCGAGGGCGGCGGGCCAAGCTCGCCCGGCGGCCAGTTCGAGACGCCCTACGGCTTCATGGGCGCGCCCATCAACTACGCCATGGCCTGCGCCCGCTACATGCACGAGTTCGGCGAGGAGCGGTGCCGCGAGGCCATGTCCGAGGTGGCCGTGGCGACCCGCAAGTGGGCCGCGCTCAACCCCCGCGCGCTCATTCACGACCCCAAGGCGGAGATACCGCTAACCATGTCGTTCGACGACTACCACGCCTCGCGCTGGATATGCTGGCCGTTCCACCTGCTCGACTGCTGCCTGGTCACCGATGCCGGCGGCGCATACATCGTCACCACGCCGGAGCGCGCCCGCGACCTGAAGAAGCCGCCACTCTGGATCCTGGGCGCGGGCGAGGGCCACGACCACGGCATGATCAGCCAGATGCCCAGCCTCACGTCGCTCATAGCGCGGGAGACCGGCCCGGCAGCCTTCAAGATGGCCGGCGTCACGCACGACGACTTCGATCTGGCGATGATATACGACTCGTTCACGTACACGGTGATGCTGACGCTGGAGAGCCTGGGCTTCTGCGGCCGCGGCGAGGCCGCCGACTTCCTGCGCGGGCAGCGCGCCGCGCCCGGCGGCGACTTCCCCATGAACACGTCCGGCGGCGGCCTCTCGTACACGCACCCCGGCGCATACGGCATTTTCCTGGTCATCGAGGCGGCGCGGCAGCTATGGGGCGAGGCCAGCGCTCGACAGGTTCAGGACTGCCGCATCGCCATGTGCCACGGGACGGGCGGCTCGCTTTCGTCGGGCGGCACCGTGATTCTCGCACGGGACTGATTGACCGCTACCGGGAGGAGACATGACACAGCAACGCCCAGCGACAAAGCCGCTCCCTGCGCCCACGCCGGAGACGCAGTTCTACTGGGACAAGTGCCACCAGCACGAGCTGTGGGTGCGCCGCTGCAACGACTGCCCGGTAACCTACTTCTACCCGCGGGACATCTGCCCGGACTGCTTCTCTCGCAACACGGAGTGGATTCAGTGCTCAGGCCGGGGCACGCTGCACACGTTCGGCATCGTGGTGAGGCCGCCGCATCGCGGCTGGGCGGAGGACGTGCCGTTCGTGGTGGCGATGGTGGACCTGGAGGAGGGCTGCCGTATGCCCACCAACCTGGTGGGCGTGGAGGCCGACCCCGCGAACCCGGCGAAGACGATCCGCATCGGCATGGCCGTAGAACTCGCGTGGGAAGACCGCACGGACGAGATTAGCCTGCCGGTGTTCCGGCCTTCGTAGGGGGGGCGCGGCGGACGCTAGTTGTTCCTGTGCCGCCTGAGCCTAGGGGCTGCCGTAATCACGGACTCGCCGTCTCGTGCCACCACAATATAGAAGTCGAGCTTGTCCAAAACTTGTATGTCAGCCTCAGTACCCAGGGCTTCCTTGGCCCGGAGGCGACCCTTGCGGTCCATAGCGTAGCTGAACCCATCCCTAGTCCGCTTACGCTTACCAAAACGCAAGACCAGGGAAAGCGCAAGGGGGCTGATGCCCCGTTGTTGGTTTCGCAACTGCGCGTGGTTAGTCAGGTCAAACTCTTCAAACAGTCGGTCTCTCAAGATGCGCTACTCCCTTCTGTCTCGATGTATTGTCGGCTTCCAACACTGAGGAAACTAATATTATATCACAAATGTTACAATATGTCAAGGCAAACGCGCGTGCGACATCGCCCGGTTTGGGTGGGTAATAGGGAAAATCGACTGCAGCCTCGGAACAATTCCTCTTGGTATACGTTCGGTTCAATGATACAATTCAGCTTGCGTTAGTCCGGCAAACTAAGGGACGCAAAGAGGCCCAATATGGATACCAACATTCTGACTCCCAAGGCCTTATTCCAAAGGGACATCCGGTACATCATACCGGAGTTTCAGCGTCCTTACGTGTGGACTCATGAACGCCAGTGGGAGCCTCTCTGGAGCGATGTGCGTGATGTGGCCGAGGAGTACTTGGAGCAACTGGAGCGATTTGACAACGATGATGTCAAGGCTCAGCAGCAAACAAAGCCACACTTCCTCGGAGCGGTTGTTCTGCAACAGGTTCCCACACCAGCCAAGTATATTGAGCAGCGAGAGGTTATAGATGGGCAGCAGAGAGTAACCACACTCCAGCTCCTGTTGGATGCGATTCAGGTGATTTGCGAAGAGCGGCACCTTAGGCCGCCCGCAACGCGTTTGTCGAAGCTGGTCACAAATGACCCGGATCTTGTGGAGGACGGAAGCCACCACGTCTTTAAGCTATGGCCAACCCGAACCGATAGAGATGCGTTCAGGCACGCCATGGACAACGGCCTGGCAATCAACGACTTCGAAGAATCTCTCATTGTCCAGGCACACGAGTTCTTTCAGCAACAAGTCAGCAAATGGCTTGACGATACCGCAGGCTCGGTGGGTGATAGAGTTGACGCTCTGGAGACTGTTGTAACAACTCTGCTCCAAATGGTCGTCATTGACCTTGATTTTCGAGATGAACCCAACGTAATCTTTGAGACCTTGAACGCTCGGGGAACACCGCTTGAGCAATCGGACCTTATCAAGAACTACGTTCTGGCTCAGTCGCCGAAGGGGCTGGGCGTGTGGGAAGGTCTGGACACCGCGTGGTGGAGACGTGAAGTCAGACAGGGACGGTTATTCCGCCCAAGACTGGATATGCTCTTGAATTACTGGCTCATTATGCGCACGAGTTCAGAAATTCCTACACCGGAAGTACCGCCGTCGAGAGTGTTCGACGTGTTCCGCAGATGTGCGGATGTCGTGCCCGTTGATGCCCTGATGTCAGATGTCAGGAAAGACTTGGTCAACTACCAAAATTTCGAGATGGGGCTTCGCTCTCCCGAAGAAGAGCAGTTCTACTACCGAATGGATGTGATGCAAGTGGGAGTCTTCACGCCTGTCTTGTTGCTTCTGTTGTCTGCTGAGCACGACAAGAGGATCGGCGCTTTCCGCGCATTAGAGAGCTATCTGGTGCGTCGTATGGTATGCCGACAGACTGCGAAGGACTACAACCGTCTGACTATAGAACTTGCTTCGAGGTTGCTAAACAGTGGTCTAGACGAGGCTGACAGAGTTGTGCGGGATTTCCTGAAGGAACAGACAGCGTACTCCAGAGTGTGGCTATCTGACGATGGGGTTGCCAGCTCATTGATGACTTTGCCCCTGTACAGGCTGCTTACGCGGGGCAGGTTGCGCATAGTGCTTGAAGGGATAGAGAGCCAGAGGCGCTCGGAGAAGGCCGAGCAACCGGACGTGCCAAAGAATCTAACGATTGAGCACCTGATGCCCGTCAGTTGGGGCCAGAACTGGACCATCGCAGACGCGCCGGAAAGGGAACTGGCCGCTCAAAAGCGGAATGAGATTATTCACACCATCGGGAATCTCACCTTGGTGACGCGGAAGCTCAACTCATCATTGTCGAACGCTGCTTGGAAAGACAAGCGAGACGCGCTTCTGACCCACAGCGTGATGAACATGAACCGCGAACTGAGGGATCAGTCTGCTTGGGACGAGGAATCAATCACGTCCCGGAGCGCGGAAATGGCTAAGCTGATAGCTGAGCACTGGCCTGGGCCGGACTCCCCCAAGTGGGGCTAAGCCCCCCCCTACACTCTTACGCTCGGCAGGCTGCTGTGGCCCATGAGGTACTTGTCTATGCCGTGCGCGGCTTGGCGGCCCTCTGCTATCGCCCACACCACCAGCGACGCGCCTCGCACGCTGTCGCCAGCCGCGAACACGCCCGGCACGCTCGACATCCGCTCCGCGTTCGTCGCAATGTTGCCGCGGCCGTCAAGCTCCACGCCCAAGTCGGTCACGATGCCCGGGCGCTCCGGGCTCACGAACCCCATCGCCAGCAGCAGCAGGTCAACGCCCACCGAGAACTCGCTGCCCTCCACCTCGCGCATCGTGGGCCGGCCCGTCTCGTCCGGCGGCCCCCACTCCACGCGCACCGCGTTCAGCGCCTCCAGCCGTCCGTTGCGCCCGCTCAGACTCTTGGTCATCACGTTGTAATCGCGGATGCCGCCCTCCTCGTGGGCGGCCGACGTGCGAAGAATCAGCGGCCACTGCGGCCACGGGTTGCTCGAGCGGCGATGCTCCGGCGGCTGAGGCAGAAGCTCCAGCTGGTAGACCACCTCCGCGCCCTGCCGATGCGCCGTGCCCAGGCAGTCCGCGCCCGTGTCGCCGCCGCCCAGGATGATGACGCGCTTGCCCTCCGCCGTGATGGTGTCCTGCTCGCTGTAGCTGCGCCCGGCGATTCGCCGGTTCTGCTGCGTCAGGTACTCCATCGCCAGGTGGACGCCGTCCAGGTCGCGGCCCGGCACGGGCAGCTCGCGGGCGGCGCCTGCGCCGATGGTCAGGCACACGGCGTCGAAGCCGCTGCGAAGGTCGGCCGCCGTAAGATCGTAGCCAACGTTGACGCCCGTCTCGAAGCGGACGCCCTCCGCGGCCATGATGTCCACGCGGCGCTGCACCACCTGCTTCTCCAGCTTGAAGTCGGGGATGCCCAGGCGCAGCAGGCCGCCGATGGACTCGTCCCGCTCGTAGAGCGTCACCAAGTGGCCGGCGCGGTTGAGCTGCTGCGCGGCGGCCATGCCCGCCGGCCCGGAGCCGACTACCGCAACGCGCTTGCCCGTGCGTTGCGCGGGCGGCTCCGGCTTGATCCAGCCCTCACGGTAGCCGCGGTCTGCAATCGCCTTCTCGATGTACTCGATGGTGACGGGATGCTCGTTGATGGAGAGGACGCAGGCCGGCTCGCAGGGCGCGGGGCAGATTCGCCCCGTGAACTCCGGGAAGTTGTTGGTGGTGTGCAGCCGTGCGAGCGCGCCGTGCCAGTCGCCGCGGTAGACCAGGTCGTTCCACTCCGGTATCAGGTTGCCAAGCGGGCAGCCGGTGTGGCAGAAGGGGACGGCGCAGTTCATGCAGCGCGCGCCCTGGTCGCGGGCTTCCTGCTCCGACCAGTCCAGGTAGAACTCGCGGGAGTCCTTCAGCCGCTCGCGCACGTCCCGGCGCGGGGGAGGCCGTCTTGCAAACTCGATGAAACCGGTCGGCTTACCCAACTGGCGCACCTTCGGCGGGAAGGCCAAGCGCCCTGCGCTCCTCCACAACCCGCCTGAAGTCGTTCGGGTAGACCTTGACGAAGCGATTCACCATCTCACCCCAGCCGTCCAGCACGCGGCGGGCGTTGGCGCTGCCCGTGAGCGCCAGGTGCTCCTCGATGAGGCCGCGCAGTATCGACCGGTCCTCCTCGCCGACCACCGGCTCCAGCGCCACCATGTCCAGGTTGCAGCGAGCCGGGAAGCCGCCGTCCTCGTCCAGCACATAGGCGATGCCGCCGCTCATGCCCGCGGCAAAGTTGCGCCCCGTAGGCCCAAGCACCACCACGCGGCCGCCGGTCATGTACTCGCAGCCGTGGTCGCCCACGCCCTCCACCACCGCCTGCGCGCCGCTGTTTCGCACGGCGAACCGCTCGCCCGCCATGCCGCGGATGAAGGCGCGGCCGCCCGTTGCGCCGTACAACGCCACGTTGCCCACGATGATGTTCTCCTCCGGCACAAAGGTTGACGCCACCGGGGGATACACGGCCACGCGGCCGCCGGAGATGCCCTTGGAGAAGTAGTCGTTGGCGTCACCCTCCAGCGTGAGCGAGATTCCCCTTGCCTGGAACGCGCCGAAGCTCTGCCCCGCGGAACCCTTGAAGCCGACGCGGATTGTGTCGTCCGGCAGGCCGTCCTCGCCGTACCGCTTGGCGACCTCGCCGCTGAGCATTGTAGCAACAACGCGGTTGGAGTTGCGGATGGGCAACTGGATCTCGACAGGCTCCGCATTCTCCAGCGCGGGCCGCGCCAGCTCTATCAGCGTGTGGTCGAGCGCGAGCTCTAGGCCGTGATCCTGCGCCTGGCAGCAGTAGGTTGCCACGCTGTCCGGCACGTCCGGCAGGTGCAGCATGGGCGTTATGTCCAGGCCGCGCGCCTTCCAGTGCTCGATGGCCCGGCCCGGCTCCAGCCTGTCCATGCGGCCCACCATCTCGTTCACGGTGCGGAACCCCGTCTGCGCCATGATCTCCCGCAGGTGCTCCGCCACGAAGAAGAAGTAGTTGATCACCGCCTCCGGCTGGCCCGCGAACCGCCTGCGAAGCTCCGGGTTCTGCGTGGCAATGCCCACGGAGCACGTGTTCAGGTGGCACTTGCGCAGCATGATGCAGCCCAGCGTGATGAGCGGCGCAGTGGCGAATCCGAACTCCTCCGCGCCCAGCAGGCAGGCGACAGCCACGTCCCGCCCCGTCTTCAGCTGGCCGTCCGACTGCACGACGATGCGGCCGCGCAGGTCGTTCATCAGCAGCACCTGGTGCGTCTCCGCAAGGCCAAGCTCCCACGGCAGGCCCGCGTGCTTGATTGACGACTCCGGCGATGCGCCGGTGCCGCCGCTGTCGCCGCTGATGAGCACCACGTCGCCGTGGCCCTTGGACACGCCCGCGGCGATGATGCCCACGCCAACCTCCGCCACCAGCTTCACGTGAACCCTGGCCTCCGGGTTGACGTTCTTCAGGTCGTGGATGAGCTGCGCCAGATCCTCGATAGAGTAGATGTCGTGGTGAGGCGGCGGCGAGATCAGCTCCACGCCGGGCGTGGTGTGCCGTATCCAGCCGATGTAGTCGTCCACCTTGTGGCCGGGGAGCTGGCCGCCCTCGCCGGGCTTGGAACCCTGCGCCATCTTGATTTGCAGGTCTGTTGCGTTCACCAGGTAGTTGGTGGTCACGCCGAAGCGGCCGGAGGCCACCTGTTTGATCGCGCTGGCGCGGGAGTCGCCGTTGGCGTCCGGCGTGAAGCGACGATAGTCCTCGCCGCCCTCGCCGGTGTTGCTCTTTGCGCCGATGCGGTTGGTTGCGATGGCGAGCGTCTCGTGCGCCTCGCGGCTGATTGCGCCCAGCGAGATTGCGCCGGTGGCAAACCGCTTGACGATCTCGATTGCCGGTTCTACCTCGTCTATGGGTATCGCCTGCTCCGGCGTCTTGAAGTCCAGCAGGCCGCGCAGCGTGGACAGCTGCCGCTCCCGCTGGTCTATCAGGGCTGCGAACTGCTTGTAGGTTGCGTAGTCGTTGCTGCCGGTGGCGTGCTGCAACAGCGAGATGGTCTCCGGGTTGTACATGTGGTACTCGCCGTCGCGCCGCCAGTAGTAGGCGCCGCCGGGGTCTATCTCCGGCTCGCCCGCCACGCGGCCGCCGGCGTAGCCGTAGGCGTGGCGACTGCGTGTCTCCTCCTCGATTGCGTCCGCGCCTATCCCGCCGATGCGCGAGGCCGTCCATGTGAAGTAGCGGTCGATGAAGTCGCCGTTGAGGCCCACGGCCTCGAATATCTGCGCGCCGCGGTAGCTCTGCACGGTGGAAATGCCCATCTTGGACATCACCTTGAGCACGCCCTTGTTCACCGCCTTGATGAAGTTCTTTTCGGCGGTGTAGGCGTCCACGGGCAGCGGCGGCACCTCCCGCTCTGCGATCTCGTGGATGGTCTCGTATGCCAGGTAGGGGCATACCGCGCCCGCGCCGTACCCGATGAGCAGCGAGAAGTGCATGATCTCCCGCGGCTCGCCCGACTCCACCACAAGGCCAACCCTGGTGCGTACGCCCTCGCGTATCAGGTGGTGGTGTACTGCTGCCGTGGCGAGCAGGCTGGGAATGGGCGCGTAGCGGCTGTCCACGCCCCGGTCCGACAGCACGATGATTGAGCTGCCGGCCTCCACGGCCGCCTGCGCCTCCCGGCACAGCCGCTCGACGGCGCGCTCCAGCGCGCCGGGGCCTTCGCCCGTGTCGAACAGCATGGAGCAGGTGGTCGCGCGGAGCCGCCCAACCGACACGTTCCGCAGCTTCTCTAGCTCCGCGACAGTGAGTATCGGCTCCCTGAGCTTCAACTGGTGGCAGTGCTCCGGCGTCTCCTCGAACAGGTTCTGCTCGGAGCCGATGAACGCCTCCAGCGAGGTCACAAGCTCCTCGCGTATCGCGTCCAGCGGCGGGTTGGACACCTGCGCGAACAGCTGCTTGAAGTAGTTGAACAGCAGCTGCGGCCTGTCGGAGAGGACGGCAAGCGGCGCGTCGTTGCCCATCGAGCCGACCGGCTCAGCGCCGGTCACGGCCATCGGCTCCATGAGCATTTGCAGGTCTTCCAGCGTGTAGCCGAAGGCGCGCTTGAGGCTGGCAAGCGAGTCGAGGCCCACGCGCGGAGGCGGGGGCGCTTCCGGCAGCGCGTCCAGCTCTACGCGGTTGTCGGCAAGCCACTGGTGGTAGGGCTTGCGCTGCGAAAGCGTCTCCTTAAGCTCCTCATCGCCGATGATGCGCGCCTCCTCCGTGTCCAGCAGGAACATCCGGCCGGGGTGTATCCGCTCCTTGAAGCGGACGTCCTCCGGCGGCACGTCCAGCACGCCCACCTCTGAGGCCATCACCAGCATGTCCGACTTGGTGACCAGGTAGCGGAACGGCCGCAGCCCGTTGCGGTCCAGCACAATGCCTATGCTCTTGCCGTCCGTAGCGGCGATGAGTGCGGGGCCGTCCCACGGCTCCATCAGGCAGGAGTGGTACTCGTAGAAGTCGCGCTTCTCCTGCGACATGTCCACGCGCTCGCCGGTGGCCTCCGGTATCATCATCATCAGCGCGTGCGGCAGGGAGCGGCCCGTTGCCAGCAGCAGCTCCAGCGTGTTGTCGAAGCAGGCGGTGTCGCTGGCGTTCGGCGTGATGACGGGAAACAGCTTCTCCATATCGTCGCCGAACAGCGGCGAGGAGAACATGGCTTGGCGCGCGGTCATCCAGTTGATGTTGCCGCGGAGCGTGTTTATCTCGCCGTTGTGGCAGATGAGGCGGTACGGGTGCGCCAGCCTCCAGGAGCCAAGGGTGTTGGTGCTGAAGCGGGCGTGAACCATTGCGAACGCGCTCGCCACGGCGGGGTCACCCAAGTCGGGGTAGAAGCCGCGCAACTGCGTGCCCATGAGCAGCCCCTTGTAGACGATGCGGTTGCAGGACAGGCTGGGCACGTAGAAGTGGCGGCGGGACTCCTCGTCCGCGGCCTCTATCGCGCGCTCCACCACCTTGCGGATGACGTACAGCTTGCGCTCAAAGTGTGCCTCGTCGGCCGTGCCGGGGCCGCGGCCCACGAACACCTGCCGGATGAACGGCTGCGACTCCCGCGCAATCTCGCCGATGGCGGATGCGTCCACGGGCACGTCCCGCCAGCCCAGGAGCCGCTGCCCCTCCGCCTCGATTGCCTGCTGCACCAGCAGTTCGCAGGCATGGCGGCGCTCGGCGTCCGGCGGCAGGAACACCATGCCCACGCCGTACTCGCCCGGCGCGGGCAGGTCGATTCCCAGCTCCGCGCACCTGTCGCGGAAGAAGTCGTGCGGCAGTTGTATCAGCGCGCCCGCGCCGTCTCCGGTGAGCGGGTCGCAGCCGCAGGCCCCGCGGTGGGCCAGGTTCTCCAGCACCTCGAGTCCCTTCTCCAGCACGTCATGGGACTTGAGGCCGCTTACGTTGGCAACGAGGCCAACGCCGCAGGCGTCGCGCTCAAACCTGGGGTCGTACAGGCCCTGGGCGCGTTGTGGCAGTGGGGGCATGATGGTCTGCAACGGACTGACTCCTCGGCTACAGAATCGGCAGGTATCTCTTGAGTTCGTAGTTGGTCACCTGCGCCTGGTACTGGCTCCACTCGATCTTCTTGTTGCGTATGAAGCTGTTGAACACGTGGTCGCCCAGCGTGCGGCGCACCAGGTCGCTGCTCTCCGTGAGGAGGATGGCCTCGCGGAGGCTGCCGGGCAGCGTTTCGATGCCCCTGCGCTGGCGCTCCTCGTTCGTCATGCCGAAGACGTTTTCCTCGACGGGGTCAGGCGCGGGCAGTCCGCGCTCCGCGCCGTCCAGGCCGGCGGCGAGCATGACGGCGAACGCGAGGTAGGGGTTGCAGGCGGGATCCGGCGCGCGGTACTCGATTCGCACGGAGTCCTCGCGGCCCTCCTTGTAGGCGGGGACGCGGATCAGGTCTGAGCGGTTCACGCTGGCCCAGGAGATGTAGACCGGCGCCTCGTAGCCGACTATGAGCCGCTTGTAGGAGTTGACCCACTGGTTGGTGACGGCCGTTATCGCGGGCGCGTGGTGCATAAGCCCGGCCACGAACGACAGCGCGAGCGGCGAGAGGTGGGAGCCGCTTTCGGCGTCGTAGAAGGCGTTGGTCTCGCCCTTGAAGAGCGACTGGTTAACGTGCATCCCGCTGCCGTTCACGTTGGCGATTGGCTTGGGCATGAAGGTTGCGTAGAGGCCGTTTCGCATGGCGACCTCTTTGATTACGAGCCGCTGCGTCATCACGTTGTCGGCCATCGTGAGGGCGTCCGAGTAGCGCAGGTCGATTTCGTGCTGGCTTGTGGCGGCCTCGTGGTGGCTGAACTCCACGGCAATGCCCATCTCCTCCAGCGTGAGCACCGTCTCGCGGCGCAGCTCCGTGGCGAGGTCGAGCGGCGTCTGGTCGAAGTAGCCGCCCTCGTCGAGCACGTCCGTGCCTTCCGAGCTGCGAAAGTAGAAGTACTCCAGCTCCGGGCCCACGTAGTAGGTGTAGCCAAGGGCGGAGGCTTGCTCCAGGTTGCGCTTGAGAACGTGGCGCGGGTCACCCTCAAAGGGCTGCCACTGCGGCGTGAGGATGTCGCAGAACATTCGCGCCACGGCGTTCTGGCGCGGGCGCCAGGGCAGGATCCGGAACGTGGTCGGGTCAGGCATGGCAACCATGTCGCTTTCGTCTATGCGTGCAAACCCCTCGATTGACGACCCGTCGAAGCCGACCCCGCGCTCCAGCGCCTCCGGCAGCTCCTGTGCGGTGATGGCGAACCCCTTTAGCGCGCCCAGGATGTCGGTGAACCAGAGCCGAATGAACTTGACGTCGTGCTCGCGCACCATGCCCAGGACGTACTCCCGGGCCTCTTCCCTCTCTGCTGTCATGCGCGCGCTTCCCCCGCGAAGGGTCTCGGTAAAGTGTAGACTATAGGCGATTGTGAAGTTTGTGTCAAACTTCCGCCCTGCGTTCAATTCTACTTTCAGCCGGTTGCCTTGTAAAGGAGTTGCGGGGGTATTGCTGCGCAATACCTGAGCAGGGCGTATGCGGGATGGACTCCCGCCGGAGGCGAGAGTGGGGAGCCGCGGACACCCCATGCCCGCGCAGGCGGGCATCTACTCGGCCGCACTTCGTCCGCTACACAGTCGAGGCCGACATCCCCGCTCGTGGCGAGCCGGAGGAACCGCCTTGGCGGGCCTGCATTCCTGCGAGTACCGGGCTTGAGGTCAGTCCACGCGCGACAATCGAAGCGTGAAGTGTCTGACATCGGGGGCAATGCCGAGCGCCGTGTTGATGACCTCTGCCAACGCCCACCCTGCGGCGCTCGCAGTCCACTCAGGCAGCGTAACCGACAGGCCGAGGCCGGAACGCGCCGGTGTGACTGAGCTAATCGGATACTCGGCTGGCGCCCTGACCGCGAGGGCGTCCGGCACGGCCAGCAGCGGTCCGAACTTGAACGCTCTGAAATTCTTGCTGCTTAGGACTCGCTCCAACCTGGCCTCGCTTTGCCCTCCGAGAAAGCCCTGGTCGAATGAGATGAGAGCCTGCGATGGGGGCTCCGGGCTGACGTTAAACCAGTTGAGCCCGGACATAGGGGTGACTTCTCTTGCTGCCGCCCTCGGATAGATGTAGTTTACCATCACCTGGAACCCGGTCAACGAGACATCCCCAAAGCGGCCCAGGGCATCGACCAGGCACTCGGTCAACGGCAGTAGGAACGTCGCCGGCTCAATGGCACGCCAGTGGCCACCGCGGTCTGCGTAGCGAACGCCGACATACGGCTCCCGCGGAGGTTCGGCCGGTTGGAAGTCGCCGGGGGAATCCACTTCAAAGGTCTCCGGCCCAACCTGCACCCATCCGATCCGGGGGTCGTCAGTCCCGGCGGTCAACTCCGCTTCGTTCATTCCCCAGTATAGCGGAGTGCCTGCGGAACTGGTGGACCAACCCATCAGTTCTGCCCGCGCATGGAAGACGCTGTAGAGATCCTCCTCGGAATTTGAGTGCCTGCTGAGCGGACTCCTCCTTCTGGAGAGCTGACCGAAGGCCTCCAGAATTATCAGGGACATGACGGCTGCGCGGACTAGTCCTCGCCGCGCATCATGCGGAAGCCGGCAGAGAGCACAACCAGCGGCACCACTGCGTCGACGATGAGCCAGAGCCACGGCAAGTCATTCTGCGGCTCCGAGAACTGGAAGCCCAGCCAGTTCCACGTGAGCAGGAGCAGCAACGCTGTGGAGGCGTAGAAGGCAAAGTTGGCCTCCAGGTACTCGCGGCTGACGCCCATCGTGTAGGCGCCGTCGCCGTCCTCCAGCTTGCGGAACAGCGCCGACAGCATCGCAATCGCCACTCCCACAATCATGAGCGGGTCGAGTATTCGCCAGACTTCCAGCGCTGTGCCTTCCAGCGTGGGGTCGTATAGCTGCGTGGCGATGAAGTGGCCGCCCACTACAAGGCCAAGCAGTATGAGATACAGGGCGGTCAGTTTCTTCACGATGATCATGGGGCGCCTCCGGGCGTTTGTGTACGCCCATAGGCTAGCTTGCAGGGCGCGCCGTGTCAACCGCGAGGAGCAGCGCCGTCTCGTTGCGGCGCTTCTGTCGAAACCCTATAATGGCGCAAGCCTTCTACGGAGTATCGAAAATGTCCATGCGCACACCGGAGCGGCGGTACGACCCGCAAGAGCTTGACGCCAAGTGGCAGGCCCGTTGGCAGCAGGACGGCCTATACAGCGTCCTCGACGACGACCCGCGTCCCAAGTGGTACGAGCTTACCATGTACCCGTACACCTCCGGCGACCTCCACATAGGCCACTGGTACGCCATGGCCCCCTCCGACGCGCACGCGCGCTTTCGCCGTATGCAGGGCTACAACGTCATCCACCCGATGGGCTTCGACTCGTTCGGCCTGCCGGCGGAGAACGCCGCAATCAAGCAGGGCATCCACCCGCACACGTGGACGATGAACAACGTCGAGAACATGAGGCGGCAGCTGCGCTCCATCGGCTCTGTCTACGACTGGGATCGGGAGATAATCTGCGCGCTGCCGGAGTACTATCGCTGGAACCAGTGGATATTCCTCCGGTTCCTGAAGGCGGGGCTGGCGTACCGCGCCAACGCGCCCGCCAACTGGTGCCCGTCATGCCAGACCGTGCTCGCCAATGAGCAGGTGGTGGACGGCAAGTGCGAAAGGTGCGAAGCCTCGGTTAGCCGCCGCGACCTGGAGCAGTGGTTCTTTGCCATCACCCGCTACGCCGAGGAGCTGCTGGACTTCTCCGGCCTGGTCGATTGGCCGGAGCGCATCAAGACCATGCAGACTAACTGGATCGGGCGCAGCGTGGGCGTGGAGATCAGCTTCGACATCTCAGAGCACAGGTTGGAGGAGACGGAGATCCGGACGTTCACGACTCGAATCGATACCATCTACGGCGTGACGTTCGTGGTCATCGCGCCGGAGCACCCGCTCGTCGCTGGGCTGACCACAGACGACCGGCGCGCGGAGGTGGAGGCTTACGTGGAGGAGGCGCGCCGCCAGTCAGAGGTGGAGCGGCTGTCCACCGAGCGCGAGAAGTCCGGCGTGTTCACGGGCGCATACGCCGTCAACCGACTCAACGGCGACCGCGTGCCCATCTACGTGGCGGACTACGTGCTGCTCACGTATGGCACGGGCATCGTCATGGGCGTTCCCGCGCACGACCAGCGAGACTTCGAGTTCGCCCGCAAGTACGGCCTGGACGTGCGCGTGGTCATCGCGCCGCCGGGCTGGGACGGCGCGGAGCTTGCCGAGGCGTACGTGGAGGACGGCGCGCAGGTGAACTCCGGCCCGTTCGACGGGCTGCCCGCGAGCGAGGGCAAGGAGCGCATCGCCGACCACGTCGAGGCCAACGGCTGGGGACGGCGCACGGTGTCGTACCGGCTGCGGGACTGGCTCATATCCCGGCAGCGTTACTGGGGCACGCCCATACCCGTGCTCTACTGCGACGGCTGCGGCGTGGTGCCCGTGCCGGAAGACGAGCTGCCCGTGCTGCTGCCGGAGGACGCGGAGTTCCGGCCCACGGGCGAGTCGCCGCTGCGCTACCACGATGGGTTCCTGCACGCGCCCTGCCCGCAGTGCGGCGCGCCCGCCACCCGCGAGACGGACACGATGGACACGTTCGTCGATTCGTCGTGGTACCACCTGCGATACGCCAGTCCCGGCTACGACCGCGGCCCCTTCGACCCGGAGGCGGCCGGGCATTGGCTGCCCGTCGACCAGTACACGGGCGGCGCGGAGCACGCGGTGATGCACCTGCTCTACTCCCGCTTCTTCAACAAGGCGCTGCGCGACCTGGGCCTGGTGAAATTCGACGAGCCGTACCTGCGGTTGTTCAACCAGGGCATCATCATTGCCGACCACCAGAAGATGAGCAAGTCCCGCGGCAACGTGATCACGCCCGACCCGTACGTGCGAGACCTGGGCGCGGACGTGGTGCGCACGTACCTGATGTTCCTGGGGCCGTGGGACCAGGGCGGCGACTGGTCGGACTCCGGCATCAACGGCATGGCGCGCTGGATCAACCGCGTGTGGGACATCGCGCAGAGGGACGCCTCGGCGCTCGACTCGCAGCCCGCAGACAATGAGGCGGCGCGGGAGCTGGTTCGCACCACGCACAAGACCGTGAAGAAGGTCACCGGCGACCTGGAGCGGTTCAAGTTCAACACTGCGCTTGCCGCGATGATGGAGATGACGAACCACATGAGCCGCGCATGGGACGAGGGCGGCATCGACTCAGGAAGCTGGCAGGACGCGGTGGAGAAGCTGCTGCTGCTGCTCGCGCCCATCGCTCCGCACGTGACTGAGGAGCTGTGGGAGCGGACGGGGAGGCCGTACAGCATTCACAACCGGCTGATGCCCTCGTGGGACGAGGAGCTGGCGCGTGACGAGGAGATCACGCTGGTGGTGCAGGTGAACGGCCGCGTGCGAGACCGCATACAGGCGCCCGCTTCGATTGAGGAATCGGAGGCGCGGCAGCTTGCGCTGGAGAGCGCGCGGGTGCGCCCGTACCTGGACGGCTCGGAGGTGCGGCAGGTGGTGTACGTGCCCGGCCGGCTGGTGAACGTGGTGGTGGGGTAAGGGGGGGAGGCATATGCCTGCAACATCACCGCGGGCAAGGCAAGGTGGATTGTCGTGTGACGCCTAGAAGCGCACTGCATGAAGGAACGTGCCTGGTTTACCAAAGAGAACGTTGCGAGTGTTGTGCTACTATCCCGATTGGGATGCCCTAGAAACACTCCGCTCTCCAAATGTCGGATATCCTAGATGACACTCTCGTAGCTACAAGAAGGTGCGCTGTGACTAGTGAAACGCAAGGCGAAGGATTTGACATTGGGCCCCAATCGAAGAGCGATAAAAATTTCGCGAGGCGGATGCGTTGGCATCAGAGTTGGTACAGGGCTCGTGTGCTAATGGTACCGTACGGTACCGGGCCCTTCCGACATTCTCACACCTACTTCGGGAACATGCTGTCTGAGCATGCTGCGGCGGATGGACTCAACTTCCTGACACCAGGCATATTTGACCAAGTCAAGCAACGGGTCGCCGAAGGCACGGGAGTGGTAGAGCCCTTTCGGCTGATGCGAAACATGCTGTCAAGTCAACCGATGTGCTTCAATCTGTTCGGTGAGCTTGCCGGCGATCTCGAACTTGCAACGACGCTAGTGCGTGCCCTATGGGGAAAGCACATCGCGCGTGTGACCGGCGTACACTTCGAATGGGCGCCGACACCGTCGGCCGAGTACTTGGGCGATCGCGATCTCACGGCATTCGATGCGTTCATCGAGTACGAAACCCAAAATGACCAGACCGGATTCATCGGAATCGAAACGAAGTTGAGCGAGCCGTTCTCTGACAAAGTCTATGACAAGCAAGAGTATCGGCGTTGGATGACGCCTGATAGTCCCTGGCAACCCGATGCCGGCAAGGAAGTCGCTAAACGGAAGCACAATCAACTATGGCGCGACCATCTGCTCGCATGGTCAATGCTGCGACAGCCCATATCGAAGTACGCAGAAGGCAGCTTGACGGTTGTGTATCACCCTGAGGATCGCTACTGTCGAGATGCGATAGCGGGGTATCGTAATCTCTTGCGCGACGCGGCTACGTTCTCATCTTTCGACTTGGCCAAAGTGGTATCGGCCTGGAAGTCCCTAGCTGGACAGTGGATCTCGCGCTTTGAAGAGCGATACTTGGCGTTGGAGATGAGCCGTGAGCAATGATCGCGCGCTCACCCCGTCGGCGGGTTCTCCTCAATCAGGGCTTCGCCGCCCATCCTTGCGTCGATGGTGATCCTGCTTCCCATGAGCAAGGCCATGCCAAGCAGCGCCTCGCCGCCTGTTTCAATGACCGCAACGTCGCGCTGTTGCCCGTGCCAGAGTGCCACGCCGTCGTAGTTGGACAAGGCCGCCTCTTCGCCGGTTGCCAAGGTGCAGGTTATCCGGCCCCGATAGGTCAGGCCGAGGCTGCGAATAACTTGCGCGGGCAGTGAGAGGTCGCCATTGAAGCCCGTGTCCAGCACGATTTCCAGCGGCACGAACACCCCGTTGCCGTCAGCAACTTCAAGCGTGACCAGTATGTCCAGATCCTTGGTGACCGTCCCCGTGATCACTAGCTGAGGCCCCAAGTCCGGAGCCCCGCCCTGTAAGTCGTGCGGCTGCCGATGCGGACCGTGTAGGTAATAGCGTCGGGGTGACGCTCCGCCAAGCGGCGGCTAGCAATGGCATGGCTGGGATCGATTTCGTAGTCTTCGGTGTTGATGTCGATTACGGCGAACTCACCCCGGCTCGATTCCTCCACGTCGTGGCGTATCTTCCGGTCGTAAATGGACTTGCCTTGGGAGACGACGTCACCGTCATTGGTTGCGGAGGCCGATTCCTGATTGGGCGCAGACGCCTCGCCAATGCTGTCCTGCAGCGACACCGTCACCTCAGCACCCTCTTCCAACCCCAGCGGCTCCAATGGCGTCAGGACGCCGTTGGCGTATCTGGCTCTTACGCTTGATTTCATCGCGGTTCGTCCTCCTAGCTAGAATGCTAATGCAGCGTTGCGTGGATTGCAAGCGGGCAGTGCAGCCGCGTCTCTCGTAGAAGAGCGTCCATTGCAGAAGCCCGTGACGCCGCCATACCCCGCAGGGCGCTCTTCGGCCCACGCTATCGCCCGCTCGAATGCTTCGACACGCTCAGCATGAACGGCCCCAATCCGCTCTCCCTGAGCGGTTCACGAACCGCCCCTGCGGCTGACGCTCGCGCAGAGCCTGTCCACCCGCGCGAAAAGGGGCGCCGGCCGCACTGCGGCCGGCGCCCACTCATTCGAACCGTCGTTGCGGCTGCCGGGGCCTAGAACTGGGCCGCCTCCGTGGAGCCGGCCAGCGCGGCCGTGGCGCCCAGATCCTCGCTCACGCTCAGCAGCACCTCGTCGAAGTAGCCTGCGCCAACCTCCGCCTGGTGCTTGGTGGCGGTGTAGCCGTCCGCCTCGCGGGCGAACTCCTGCTCCTGTATCCGCACGTAGGCGGGCATACCCTCCGTGCTGTAGGCCTTGGCAAGCTCGAAGGCGTTGAGGTTGATCATGTGCCAGCCCGCCAGCGTGATGAACTGGAACTTGTAGCCCGCCTTGCCCAGCTCGTTCTGGAACTTGGCGATGGTGGCGTCGTCCAGGTGGCTCTTCCAGTTGAAGGAGGGCGAGCAGTTGTAGGCCAGCATCATGTCCGGGTTCTCGGCGCGGATGCGCTCGGCGAAGGCGATGGCCTCGTCCAGGTCGGGGTCGGAGGTCTCGCACCACAGCAGGTCGGCGTAGGGGGCGTAGGCCAGCCCGCGTGCCACGGCGGCCTCGAAGCCGTCCTGCACCACGTAGAAGCCCTCCGGCGTGCGCTCGCCGGTGGAGAACGCTGCGTCGCGCTCGTCGATGTCGCTGGTCAGCAGCGTGGCGCTGCGGGCGTCCGTGCGGGCGCAGAGGATGGTCGGCACGTCCAGAACGTCGGCGGCGAGCCGTGCGGCGTTCAGGGTGTGGACGAACATGTTGGAGGGAATAAGCACCTTGCCGCCCATGTGGCCGCACTTCTTGGCGGAGGACAACTGGTCCTCGTAGTGGACGCCGGCCGCGCCCGCCTCGATCATCCAGCGCATCAGCTCGAAGGCGTGGATGGCGCCGCCGAATCCGGCCTCGGCGTCCGCCACGATGGGCACGAAGTAGTCGATGTCCGTGCTGCCGTTCAGGCACTGGATCTGGTCGGCGCGCATGAGAGCGTTGTTGAGCCGCTTCACTACGGCGGGAACGCTGTTGGAGGGATAGAGGCTCTGGTCCGGGTAGGTCTGGGAGGCCAGGTTGGCGTCTCCGGCCACCTGCCAGCCGCTGAGGTAGAGGGCCTTGAGTCCGCCCTTGACCATGTTCACGGCCTGCGCGCCCGTCAGCGCGCCGAATGTCCGCACGAATCCGTCGCCGCTGGTGAGGTCTCGCCACAGGCGCTCGGCGCCGCGCCTTGCCAGCGTGTGCTCGATCTGCACGCTGCCGCGCAGTTTCACCACGTCCTGCGCCGTGTAGTCACGCTTCACGCCCCTCCAGCGCGGGTCGTTTGCCCAGCTATCTTCCAGCTCGCGCACCTGCTGGTCGAAGTCCCGATGGCCGTTGTTCATGTCCTGCCTCCTTATCCCTGTTGCTTTCCCGTGATTGCTGAACAATTGGCTGTTCTCTGCCTCTGTACCAGTATAGCCTCCATGAGATATAATACAAGAGCAGCCTTTCCTATAGCGGTGATAGAAGTTGCCTATCGCTGAGCCGCGAGGTGGGCGAGACCGAACGAGAGGCTTGGGCCGGTCGGCCCCGGAGGTAGACGAGATGGAGTTGGCGCAGCTTGAGGCGTTTCTGGCGGCTGCGGAGCGCGGCAGCTTTCGGCGGGCGGCGGAGGCGCTGTACCTCTCGCAGCCGTCGCTGAGCGCGAGAGTGCACGCGCTGGAGGTTGAGCTTGGCGTGCCGCTGTTCCATCGCATGGGGCGCGGCGTGCGCCTTACGGAGATGGGCAGGGCGTTTCGCCCGTACACGGAGCGCGCCATCGAGGCGCTGCGGCAGGGCCGCGAGGTTGTCGATACCACGCGCGGCGCGTCCGGCGGCGTGCTCCAGATAGCGACTGCGCGGGCCATCGGCACCTACACGCTGCCCACCATACTCGACAGGTTCCGGCGCAAGTACCCCGAAATCAAGGTGCACGTCAGCGTCGGCCGGTCGTCCGACGTGCTGCGCATGGTGGCGGACGAGGAGGCGCAGGTGGGGCTGTGCCGCGTTCTCACCGACCCGGACGTGCTTACCATCCACCTGTACGACGAAGACATCTGCCTGGTGACCGCGCCCGACCATCCCTTCGCCGTGAGCGGCGAGGCCAGCATCTACGACGTGGCCCGCGAGCCGCTAATCCTGTACGACCGCGACTCCACCTACTTCGTGCTGATAGGGCAGGTGTGCCGGGAGGCGGGCATATCCCCCAGGGTGGAGATGACGCTGGACAGCATAGAGGCCACCAAGCACATGGTGGAACTTGGAATCGGCATATCGTTCCTGCCCCGCAGCAGCATCCACCACGAATTGGAGCGCGGCAGCCTTAGCGTTGTGCCCTTGCGGGAGGGCCACTCCGTATCGCTGCCCACCGCCGTCATGGTGCGCCGCGCGCAGCACTACGGCGCGGGCGTGCAGGCGTTTCTGGACGTGCTGCACGACATGTACGGGGCCGACATACCGCTCCCGCAGCCGTCCGGCGGCACGGCGCGGCCGGGGAGTTTAGCGGAGGGCGTAGAATCCGCCGCAAAGTAAGCGTATAATAGAGGCGTCGGGGCGTAGCGCAGTCGGAAGCGCGCCACGTTCGGGACGTGGAGGTCGCTGGTTCAAGTCCAGTCGCCCCGACCAACCCCACGCGGGGAGGCCGCCTTGCCTGAGCAGAGGGTGCTGGTCATCGAGGACGAGGAGAACCTTCTCGAAGCCCTGCGGTACAGCCTGGAGCGCGAGGGCTTTTCCGTGCTCACCGCAACGAACGGCGAGGGCGGCCTGCGGCTTGCAAGAGAGGACTCGCCGGATGTCATAGTGCTGGACGTCATGCTCCCCGGTCTGGACGGGCTGGAGGTCTGCCGCATCCTGCGCCGCGAGGCCACCACGCCCATACTCATGCTCACGGCCAAGGGCGAGGAGATCGACCGGGTGGTTGGCCTGGAGCTTGGCGCCGACGACTACGTGACCAAGCCCTTCAGCATGAGGGAGCTGCTGGCGCGCGTTCGCGCAATGCTGCGCCGCTCCGGCATGGGCGCGGAGGCCGCCGCAGCCGCGGGCAACACCGTGCTCAGGGCGGGCGACGTCGAAATCGACCTGACGGGTCACACGGCAAAGGTGGCCGGCAATCCGCTCGACCTCAAGCCGCGCGAGTTCGAGCTGCTGGCGCTGCTCGTGTCCAACAAGGGGCGCGCCTTCACGCGTGACCAGATTCTCGAACGGCTGTGGGGCTACGACTACATCGGAGACAGCCGCACGGTGGACGTGCATGTGCGCTGGCTGAGGGAGAAGATTGAGGCGGAGCCTGGGAGTCCCCGGAAGATCATCACCATCCGAGGCGTCGGCTACCGGTTCGAGGCATGAACCTACTGCACAGTCTCCAGTGGCGCATCGTACTCTCCTACACCGTACTCATCATAGTGTCAATGGGCGCGGTGAGCGTCTATCTGGTCAGCTTTGTGCGCGGCACGTACGTGACGGGGCTGGAGGAGCGGCTGGAGCGAGAGGCGGTGCTGGCGGCGGAGAGCCTGGCGCCGTTCTTTGATGGGGAGCCGCAGGTGGACGGCCTGCGCGAGACGGGCGAGCGCGTGGGCAGCCTCATCGACGCGCGGGTCACGGTCATCGACCTTGACGGCAACGTGCTCGTGGACACGTGGGAGTCGCCGGAGCAGCTACAGAACCAGTCGCAGCGCCCGGAGGTGCGGGACGCGCTGCTGGGCGGCACAAGCTGGAGCACGCGGGTCAGCGCCACTCTGGGGCAGGAGCTTCTGTACACCGCCGCGCCAATCACGTCGGAGGGGGAGCTTGTGGGCGTGGCAAGGGTTGCCATACCCACGTCCGCCATCCGCTCAAACGTCAACCGCATAATCGCCACCATCCTCATTTCCGCCGTGGTGGTGTCTTTGCTCTCGCTTGCGCTGGGCTACTATCTGGCGCGGCGCACGTCGCGCTCCGTGCGCAGCGTGACCGAGGCGGCGCGCCAGGTGGCGCTCGGCGACCTTGACCACCGCGTAGAGGCGCTCTCCTCGGACGAGACGCGAGACCTCGCGGACGCCTTCAACAGCATGGCCTCGTCTCTCAGGCAGATGGTGCAGGAGCTGTCGGGCGAGCGCGACAAGCTCTCCGCGGTGCTGGAGACGATGGCGGACGGCGTTGCGCTCATCGGCCCGGAGGAGCGGACGGAGCTGGTGAACAGCGCGGGCCTGGAGATGCTGGGCGTGCGAGAGCCGGAGCCAATCGGCATGAGGTTCCCTGAGGTGGTGCGGGACTTCGACCTGAACCGCCTGGTGACCGCGTGCCTCGAAACGGGGCAGCAGCAGCACGGCGAGGTGGAGCTTTACCAGCCCGCCCGCTATCTCGGTGCAATTGCCACGCCCATCGTCGAGGCCGCGGACACGTGGGTGCTGCTGACCATCCACGATCTCACCCGTATGCACCAGGTGGAGACCACGCGCAGGGAGTTCGTGACCAACGTATCGCACGAGCTGCGCAGCCCGCTGGCCTCCGTGAAAGCCATTGTGGAGACGCTGGACAACGGCGCGCTCGACGACGCGGAGGTTGCCAGGGACTTCGTGCGCCGCATCAACGGGGAGGTCGACCGCATGAGCAGGATGGTGGAAGACCTGCTTGACCTGGCGCGGCTGGACAGCCGGCAGGGGTTGCTTTCGCTGCACACCGTCGACCTGCGGCTGCTCATGGACGAGGTGAAGGGCAGCTTCCAGGAACGCGCCGACCACAAGAACGTGCGAATCGAGGTGATCACGCCGGAGCGGCTGCCCCGCGCGGTGGGTGACGAGGAGCGGCTGCGGCAGGTGCTGACCAACCTGCTGGATAACGCGCTGAAGTTTACGCCCGGCAGCGGCTGGGTGACGCTGTCCGCGTACCCGGAGGAGGAGATGATACGGGTAGGCGTGAGAGACAGCGGCGTGGGCATACCGGAGGGACACCTGCCCCACATCTTCGAGCGGTTCTACAAGGTTGACCGCTCGCGGCAGGGCGGAGGCACCGGCTTGGGGCTTGCCATTGTGAAGCACATAGTGCAGGCGCACGGCAGCGAGATTACAGTGCACAGCCGCGAGGGCGAGGGCAGCGCATTCACCTTCACGCTGCCGCGAGCGAGTTAGGGTGGGCGTATCCCCGTTCATGCTCCGACCGGCTCAGCACGAACGGGGCCGCCTCCCGCAACCGTCATTGCGGCGGAAGCCGCAATCCAGGCCCGCTTCCGCCAGCGTGCCACGCGCCGCTCCACAATCGACTCGCGCCGCGGTTGTGCGGCGGGGCGTGGCTGCGCTGCTCACGGCCGCGTGTCATCCCCCTCTTCCCGCGCAGGCGGGTATCCACTCAGCCGGCTGCCGCAATGGTACACCGTAAATGCCTCTGGATTGCGGCTTCCGCCGCAATGACGGCCAGAGTGGAGGCGGCGTGGGCGCGCGTCTCCTTGTCCATGCTTCCACTGGCTCAGCACGAACGGGGCCGCCTCCCACAACCGTCATTGCGGCCCATTCGGCTGCGCTCAGGGCAGGTTCAGCCGCAATCAGTGGGCAGGGTGGTGCCGGCCTTGACCGTGTACCAAGGCGACGGTCGGCTTGGTGGATTCCCGCGTGCGCGGGAATAGGGAGAGGCGGCGCGCGGCAGTATGGGGACTGGATTGCGGCTTTCGCCGCAATGACGGTTGCGGCGGCGCAAGCCACACCTTCACCAACTCCTAACCGCGCCTTAACGCCGCTCTAACCGCCCGTTAACCTGCGCCGTGTATCCTGTAGTCGATGACTCAATCTGTAAGGGGACGGTGTGAGCGGGTGGCGCTGCTACCCCGACCCGCTCCAGCAATCACTTAACGGTCGCTTAACGGCGAGTTAATGCTCCGTTAACGGAGCGTCAATAGACTGCACGGAGGTTCAAGAAACGAATGATGAGACCGGCAATCGGGACACTCAAGACCAGGCTGGCGGGCTTCCGCGCTCTAGCGGGAGTCCTCTTGTTGGCTCTGCTGGCGGCGGCAGTCATGGCCGCGTGCGGCGGTGAGCCGGCGGCCACCACCGCGCCAGGCGCCACCGACCCATCGACGAACGGCCTGAGCGGCGTGGTGGCAGTGGCAGGCTCCAGCACGGTTTTCCCCATAAGTGAGGCAATGGCCGTGGAGTTCAAGGGCGTGGAGTCGGACGTGCGGGTGAACGTGGGATCCACCGGCACGGGCGCGGGCGGCCGCGCCATGTGCGCGGGCGAGATCGACGTGTGGGACGCATCCAGGCCGGCAAAGCAGTCCGAGCTTGACACCTGCGCCGAGAACGGCATCGAGGTCATCGAGATACCCGTGGCGTTCGACGCCCTATCCGTGGTCGTCAGCCCGGAGAACGACTGGGCCGGGTGCCTGACCGTCGAGCACCTTGCGACCATATTCGGGCCGGAGGCGCAAGGAGTCATCACCAACTGGAACCAGGTGGATTCGTCCTTCCCGGACGTGAACCTGAGCCTGTACGGGCCGACCACCGCATCGGGCACGTTCGACTACTTCACCGAGGCCATCATGGACGAGGGCGGCGCGCACCGCGGCGACATGAACCTGGCAACCGAGGAAGACCCCCTTATAGCGCAGGGCGTGAACGGCTCTCGCGGCGGCGTCGGCTACTTTGGGCTGGCGTACTACGCGCAGTACCAGGAGCTGGTGAAGGGCGCGGAGATAGTGAACCCCGCCACGGGCGAGTGCGTGGAACCCTCCGCGGAGACGGTGGAGGCGGGCGACTACCTGCCGCTGGCAAGGCCCATCCTCATCTATGTGAGAGCGGACAACATCGACGAGAGGCCGGAACTGGAGGCGTTCGTGCGGTTCTATATCGAGGAAGCGCCCAGCTTGGTCAGCGCAGTCGGCTACGTGCCGCTGCCTGCGGACGTATACGCCTGGGCCCTCGACAGGCTGGAGGGCAGAACGACCGGCTCCGTCTTCAAGGACGTTCCGGCCGGCACCCCCATTGGCGATGTCCTGGAGAGGACGCAGTAGGTTGGCGAACACCATCGCCGAGTCTGCGAGAAAGCGGCGCCTCCGGCAGAGGCTGCGGGAAGCGCCCATCCTCGCGTTCCTGTTCACATGCGCGCTGGTGTCCGTGGTGACGACCGTGGGCATAGTGCTGGTGCTGCTGGAGGAAGCGCTGCTCTTCTTCCGCGAGGTGTCGGTGGTCGAGTTCCTGACCGGCACGGAGTGGACGCCGCTCTTCTCGATAAAGCAGTTCGGCGTGCTGCCCCTCCTCTCGGCAACCGCGCTCATCTCATTCATGGCGCTGGGCATAGCGTTTCCGGTGGGCCTGCTTACCGCAATCTACCTGAGCGAGTACGCGCCCGAGGGCATACGCTCCACGGTGAAGCCCGTACTGGAGGTTCTGGCGGGCATCCCGACCGTGGTGTTCGGGTTCTTCGCCATATCTTTCATCAACCCGTCCATAATCAAACCGCTGTTCAACACGGACACGATATTCACCGCGCTGGGCGCGGCTATGGCGATGGGCGTGATGCTGATACCTATGGTGGCGTCGCTCAGCGAGGACGCAATGCGCGCCGTGCCCACGTCGCTGCGCGAGGGGGCGTACGCGGTCGGGTCGGACCGCTTCCAGGTGTCGGTGAAGGTAGTGGTGCCGGCGGCGCTGTCCGGCATCGTTGCCGCGGCCCTGCTCGCGCTGGCGCGGGCCGTCGGCGAGACGATGATAGTCACCATCGCCGCGGGCGGCGTCTCCAACCTGTCGTGGAACCCGCTGGAGGCCATGCAGACCATGACGGCGTACATCATGGAGGTTGCCACCGGAGACACGCCGCGCGGCACCGTGGAGTACGAGAGCATCTTCGCCGTGGGCCTCATGCTGTTCCTGTTCACGCTGTCGCTCAACCTGCTGGCTCAGCTTGTGCTGGCAAAGTTCAGGGAGATATACGAGTGATACGCAACATCACGATAAGCAGGGGCGGGAAGGCGCGCAGGGGCCACGGCTTTCGCAGAGGCCGCGGCGCGGCGTTCGTGGCGCTGGCGATGACGGCGTCGTTCCTGGGCGTGGTGGTGCTTGCGGTGCTGCTGATAACCGTAGCGCGGGACGGCATCGGCGTACTTGGCCTGGACTTCATCAACAGCTACCCCTCCTACAAGCCGGAGGAGGCGGGCGCAAAGTCCGCGCTGGCCGGCACGCTGTGGGTCATGGCGTTCACGGCGTTGTTCGCCATCATCGCGGGCGTGGGCGCTGCCATATACCTGGAGGAGTTCGCCCGGCGCTCCTGGATAACCCGCGTAATCGAGATCAATATCAACAACCTTGCGGGCGTGCCCTCGGTGGTGTACGGGCTGCTGGGGCTGGCGGTCTTCGTGTACGGGATGGGCCTGGGCCGCAGCATCCTGGCAGGGGCGCTCACGCTTGCGCTGCTGATACTGCCCATCATCATAGTGGCCTCGCGAGAGGGGCTGCGGTCTGTGCCGCCCTCCATGCGAGAGGCGGCGATGGCGCTGGGCGCCACGCGCTGGCAGGCCGTCTGGCACCAGGTGCTGCCGGCAGCCGTGCCGACCATACTGACCGGCTTCATTCTGGCGCTGGCAAGAGCCATAGGCGAGACGGCGCCGCTGATAGTGGTCGGTGCGTTCACGACCGTGCTGTTCGTGCCCACGTCGCCCACCGACTCGTTCACGGTGCTGCCGGTGCAGATCTACAGCTGGATAGGCAGGCCGCTCCCGGCGTTCCAGGAGAACGCCGCGGCGGGCATTGTGCTGCTTCTGACGGTGCTGATGATGATGAACGCGGTTGCCATAATTGTGCGCAACGTATACTCTAGGAGAAGCAGATGGTAACGGAGAAATTCTTGAATATGCGCCAGACTCAACAGGCGGAGGAGACGGTGGAATCGGCCAGAGACACCGCGGCGGAGTCGGTCATAGACATACGCAATTTGCAGGCGTACTACGGCGATCACCGCGCCGTCAAGGACGTCTCGCTGTCGCTCTACGCCCGGCGGGTGAGCGCCATCATCGGGCCGTCCGGCTGCGGCAAGAGCACGCTGGTGCGCTGCCTCAACCGAATGCACGAGATGACGCCCGGCGGCAACGTTGCGGGCGAGGTGCTCTACCAGGGCGAGAACATCTACGGCGCGGGCGTGGATCCCGTGGAGCTTCGCAGCCGCATCGGCATGGTGTTTCAGAAGCCCAACCCGTTTCCCAAATCCATCTACGAGAACGTGGCGTTCGGGCTGAAGGTGAACGGCATCAGCGGCAACACCGGCGAGCGCGTGGAGCGTTCTCTCCGGCGCGCCGCCCTCTGGGACGAGGTGAAGGACCGGCTGAAGCGCAGCGCCCTCCAGCTCTCCGGCGGCCAGCAGCAACGGCTGTGCATTGCGCGGGCGCTGGCCGTGGAGCCGGAGGTCATCCTCATGGACGAGCCGTGCTCGGCGCTGGATCCAATGGCCACGCTGGCGATAGAGGAGCTGATCCGCGAGCTGTCGCAGGAGGTCACCATCATCATCGTGACGCACAACATGCAGCAGGCGGCCCGCGTTTCGCACCACACGGCCTTCCTGATGATGGACGAGGACAGGGCCGGCTACCTGGTGGAGTACGGCCCAACCAGCGAGGTGTTCACCAACCCGAGGAGCGAGCACACGGAGGCCTACATCACCGGCCGCTTCAGCTGACGCGGTTGTACACGCGCACGGAGGGAGGTGGAGTCATGGTCAGAGCGGATTTCGACAGGCATCTACGGATGCTCCAGAGCGACCTGCTCATCCTGGGCAGCATGGTTGAGAAGGCCATCGCCAAGTCGCTGGACGCGCTCAAACGCCGCGACACGGAGGCCGCGCGCCAGGTCATCCGCGAGGACGACTACATCGACAGCAAGCGGTACACGCTCGAGGAGCAGTGCATCGAGCTGATAGCCACGCAGCAGCCTATGGCGGGCGACCTTCGCAGCATCATAACCATGCTGCACATTGCCGTGGAGCTGGAGCGCATGGGCGACTACGCGGAGGGAATCGCCAAGATCTGCCTCCTGATGGACGACGAGCCGCCTCTGAAGCCGCTCATCGACCTTCCTCGCATGTCGGAGATGGCAACCGACATGCTGCGGCGCAGCCTGGACGCCCTGGTTCACAGGGACACCGTGGCGGCCCTGGCCGTCTGCAAGGACGACGACGACGTGGACGCGCTCTACGACCAGGTGTACCGGGAACTGATATTCTTCATGGTGCGGGACACCAACACTATCCAGCGCGCAACGTACCTGCTGTGGGTAGCCCACGACCTGGAGCGCATCGCCGACCGCGCCACCAACATTGCGGAGCGCGTCATATTCATGGTCACCGGCAAGATGACCGAGATCAACGTCTCCAGGTACTAGCCCTTGCCGGACGCTGGCGGTAGAGACCACCTGTTGCGCCGAGCCGTAGCCGAGGCGCTTGGAACCGCGGGACTGGTGTTTGCGGCCGCGGGCGCAGTCATCGTCGACGGCGTGACGGGCGGCGGCATAGGCCACCTGGGGGTCTCCCTCACCGCAGGCATGGCGGTGGCCGCGATGATCTACTCTACGGGCCACGTCTCCGGCGCGCACATCAATCCCGCGGTCACGCTCGGCTTCGCCCTGTCGCGCGACTTCCCCTGGCGGGAGGCGCCGGTGTACTGGGCCGCGCAGCTTGCGGGAGCCGCCGCGGCCGGAGGCGGACACCTGCTGCTGTTCGGGCGTGTGGGCAACATGGGCGCGACGCTGCCCTCCGGCAGCGACGTGCAATCGCTGGGCATGGAGGCAGCGCTGACATTCATCCTCATGTTCGTGATAATGGCGGTGGCAACGGACGTGCGGGCAGTCGGTCATGCGGCCGCGCTGGCAATCGGGATGACGGTTGCGCTGGAGTCCACGTTCGCCGGGCCGGTGTCTGGAGCGTCGATGAACCCGGCGCGGTCGTTCGGGCCTGCGCTCGCCGGCTGGGTGTGGTCGAGCCACTGGGTCTACTGGGCCGGGCCAATGCTGGGCGCGGCCGGGGGCGCGCTCACGTATCGCTGGCTGCGCGGAGGCCACCACTCGGCAGGCGGCGGCTAGCCGGAGGGCGCTGCTTCCACCATGCGCCTGAGAAGCTCCAGCAGCTCCGGCGTCTCCCGTAGCGCCTTGCCCATGTCCGACATCTCGTCCGGCGACATGAGCAGCGGCGAGCGATTGAAGCCTCCACTGTGCCCGTAGTGGCAGAACCGAACGGCGACCTGCCCGGCCGCCTCGCCATCCGTGTACTTGAGCAGCTGGAGGGTCGGCAGGTGGTGCTCGCCTTCCACCTGAGCCTCCTCGGCAACCACGCCCGATCCCCAGTGGTACGAGAATGTCTTGGCCTTTGTGGTCATGCGTTTCCTCCCCCTGCGAGGCTCTTGCGCGGCCTGCCTCGCTCAGCCGAATGATAGCCGTGTCCTATTGTCAATCCAGGCGGCGTGAATCGCAAGCGCGGCGGCCGTTGTCATTCTGAGCGCAGCGTAGCGGAGTCGAAGAATCCAGGATGTCCGGTAATCCTACGCGCCCCGCTCCGGTAGGGGCAGTCGTGTATGGGGTGCGGGGCGGAGCGCGGCCAGTGGCGGCCCGAGGCTTCTCGACTCCGCTATCGCTCCGCTCGAAATCACTATGGCCTTGCCAAGGTCACGTGAGGGGATGAAAGTAGGCGGCCGACACCTTGCGCGATTGTGGCTGGCCTGCGAGACTGGTCAACTGGTCTTGCAAGCCGCCCGGCACGCCTACTTTCATAGCAATGACAGTGGGGGACTGCGCCGCCCTCAACCGTCATTGCGGCGGAAGCCGCAATCCAGTGGGCGGGGCGTTGCGGTACGCGGTTGCCCGAGGTTTCTCGACTCCGCTCGAAATCACTATGGCCTTGCCAAGGTCACGTGAGGGGATGAAAGTAGGCGGCCGACACCTTGCGCAATTGTGGCTGGCCTGCGAGACTGGTAGCCTCATCCTGCAAGCCGCCCGGCACGCCTACTTTCATAGCAATGACAGTGGTGGAGGGCGGCTCCGATACCGTTCGTGCTGAGCCTGTCGAAGCATGGGCGGGGTGAAACAACGGCCGTCTCCCCTGCGAAAGCAGGGGGCGAGCACCCGGCTAGGCCATTTGCGCCTTCACCCGTTCTCCCCTAGAATGTGGCGGCGGAGCACGTTGCCATGCCAGCACACACACGCGGCCCCGGAGACGAATACGAGGAGTGGGAGTACCCTGATCCCAGGGACGTGGAGGAGCTTGCCAACCGTCCTATCATGGACGAGCCGCGCTCCGAGAGCAGGGGTTTCGCCTCTCTCAAGATGGTCGTGGTGGGAGTCGTTGCCGTCTCGCTGGTGGCCTCGCTTGCGTTGCCGGTGCTCTTGGCGGGCGGCGGCGGTTCGCAGCCTGCGCCGGTCAGCCCCGGCCGCGTCACAACCGAGGAGACCGCGGAGTACAGCGCCTGGCTGGAGCAGAGCGTCGGCGCGGCGCTCAGGGAGTGGGGCGCTCAGGGCCAGGCCCGATACCTGGGCACGCAGTTCGACATCTCAGCCACTGACCCGGTCATCGGCGTGCGCGTGGACGGACTCGACCCAACGACCGGCTCCGCAAAGTCCGCCATGCAGAGCTACAGCATAGCCATCCTCGGCCGCATATTCGACGACGGGCGCGCCGACAGCGTGACGCTCTTCTGGTACAACCTGGCTGCCGGCGCGGACGGCGGACAGGCGCAGCTTCAGGCGGCGATGGTGGTTGGCCTGGTGCGCCAGACGGCGGACGGCATCGACTGGGCCAGCCTGCGGGCTGCTGAACTTGCGGAGGCGGTGGATCTGTACCGCGACCTGCCCTCGACGCCTTCGGAGCCTGCCTAGAGCAGCCCTACGGTCGCGCGCCCCATATCGCGGAGCCAACCCTCACCAGCGTCGCGCCCTCCTCCACCGCAACCTCGAAGTCCGCAGTCATGCCCATCGAAAGGCCAAGCGACGCGCAGTCCACCGTCCGGCACACCTCGTTCCGCAGTTCACGCAGCATCCTGAAGTACGGCCGCGCATCCTCAGGCTCCGCGGCGTGCGGCGGCACCGCCATCAGCCCTGCCAGCCGCACGTTTTCGCAGGCGGCGGCCTGCGCCGCGAGCGTCCTCGCATCGTCGGGACTTGCGCCCTCCTTGGCGGCCTCGCCCGCCAGGTTCACCTGCACGTAGACGTCGATGACGCGGCCCGCATCCCCGGCCGCGGCGTCGATTCGAGACAGCAGGCGAACGCTGTCCACCGACTGGATGGCGTCGAACAGGGCAACGGCGCGCCGCGCCTTGTTGGACTGGAGATGGCCGATGAAGTGGAGCCCGGCCAGCGCCTCCGGCCTCTCAATTCCGCCGAACTTGGACTCCGCTTCCTGCACGAAGTTCTCGCCCAGGTGGCCTACGCCAAGCTCGACGGCCCGCAATGCCCGGCTGCGCTCGACCGTCTTGCACGCGCCCAGCAGCGTCACGCCCGCGGGGTTGCGGCCGGCGCGCTCCGCAGCGCGGGCAATACGCTCTCGCAGGGAGCGGACGCGGCGGCCTATCTCGTCGTTCTCAGCGTTCAATTGCGTCTCCTGCACGGGCTGCGCGCTAGTCGTGCTCGGCGATGGCGCGCTACGGAATCAGGATCAGCTTGCCCGTGGTCAGGCGGCCCTCCAGCTGCCTGTGAGCCTCGGCGGCGTCGCTCAGCGGGAAGCGCGCGTGGATTCGCACGTCCAGCGCGCCGGACTTCATCCAGCCGAGGATGTCCCCGGCTCGCTGTAGCAGTTCCTCGCGAGTGGCGGTGTACGAGCCGAGCGAGGGGCGAGTGAGGAACAGCGACTTCCTGCCGAGTATGGCCGTGGCGATGGGCGGCACCGGCCCGCTGGCCTGGCCGTACAGTGCCAGCATCCCGCGAGGGGCCAGGCAGGCAAGGCTGCCCTCGTAGGTGGTGAGTCCCACCGCGTCGTAGGCCACCTGCACGCCCGCGCCGTCCGTGATGCGCTCAACCTCTGCCGCAAAGTCCTGCTCGGCGTAGTTGATCACGTGGTCTGCGCCGGCCCCGCGGGCAAGCTCCGCCTTCTCCTCGGTGGACACCGTGCCGATGACGGTCGCTCCAAGCGCCTTTGCCATCTGCGTAAGCAGCAGGCCAACGCCGCCGGCGGCCGCGTGCACCAGGCAGGCATCGCCGGGCTTGAGCGGGTAGGTGGCGTAGCAGAGGTAGTGGGCGGTCATGCCCTGTAGCATGGCGGCCGCGCCGGCCTCCGCGTCCAGCCCGTCCGGCATCTGTACCAGCCGCCAGGACGGCACCACCACCTTCTCCGCGTAGGACGAACCGGCGCCGGTGTACGCTACCAAGTCGCCGACTGCGACCTCTGTGACGCCCTCGCCCACCTGCGACACCACGCCTGCGCCCTCGCCGCCGAGGATGGCGGGCAGCGACGGCGGGTTCATGCCTGCGCCGGAGCGGGCGTACACGTCCATGTAGTTGACACCCGACGCCCCAATGTCGACTAGCGCCTGGCCCGGCCCCGGAACCGGGTCGGCTACGTCCCTGTACTCCAGCACCTCCGGCCCGCCCGTCTGCGAAATCTGGACAGCCTTCATGTCAAACCTCCTTCAAGTCAGCGCCGCCTACTGCGGCACAACCGCCAGCAGAATCTCCACGCGCACGTCGTCTTCGATGCTCACCACTGAGCGGGCCTGCGGCCGCGGCACCTCCAGTTCGTCCCACGTGAACGTGGTGCGCCCCAGGATGAAGATGCTGTCGCCATCGTCCCGCGCCTGAATCTCGAACGTGATCGGGAACACGCCGCCGTGTACCTCCAGCGAGCCGTCAACGCTCGTGCCGACCTCCTCGCCGTCCGCCAGGCCGTCCGGTATGCCGCCGATGTCCTCTACCGTGAACACTGCCACGGGATGCTCGTTGAACATCCTGCTCCGCACGTACCGGTCGCGGAACGACTGATCGCTGGACAGTTTCTGCAAGTCTACCTCCACCACGGACGGCCTGCCGTCCAGGTGTACCTTGCCGGAGAGGGCGGTTGTCCGCATGACGGCGTCATTCGGCAGGGGCAGGCTGGCAAGCTGCTCCTCAACCGTGAACGTGGCCTCAGAGCCGTCCGACACGACGAACGTGAAGCCTTCGTACTCGCCCGTGCTGCGCGCCGGCGCGCCGGCCTCGGTGGGCGGCGGCTCGGTTGCGAGCGTCGCGTCGGCTGCGGTGGCTGTGGCCTCCGGGTCCGCCGTCGGAGTGATGGCGGGCGAAAGCGGGATTGCCGTCGTCACCACAGGCTGCGACGTGGCGGTGGGCGCCGGGCCGGGGTTCACGGTTGGCGGCGGCGACGTGGGCGTCGACGTTGCAGCCGGCGGCGATGTGGGAGTCGGTTCGGGATCGCTGCCGCAGGCCGCGAGTAGCAAAGCAGTTGAGGCCAGGGCGGTCGCAGCCGCCGCAGTGATGATTCGAGCCGTGTTGAGTCGCATATCGATCGATTCCGTTTCCGCGTGTTCGTCACGCCGGTTCAACGCCGCCCATCGACCACGGCGCACTCCTGGGCGGAAGCTCCAGCTTGCCGCTCTCCTGATCGCCGACGCCTGCCAGCGCGCCGCCCACGCCAAACGCGGCAATCACCAGGGCTATGGTGACGGCCATCGGCAGGGCGCGGCAGGCCGAAGCGAGATACTGCGTTAGCCCCGCGGTCACGGCGATGGTCAACCCGGCAAGCGGCGTCACGTAGGACGCTGAGCGTTCGATCTGAGACTCGCCCGCCGCTGCCGCGGCGGCCACCAGCGCGAACGCCAGAGCCATGCCTGCCGGAAAGTAGAAGTGACGGCGCGTGGAGCCGCCCAACGCGCGCCACAGCAGCCCCGCGCCAACACCCGCCGCCAGCGACGCGGCCGTCACGCTCGCGCTGTTCAGCATAGCGTCAGATGGCGAGTGAAGCGGCAGGTTCAGCAGCGAACCGCAGACGGCGGCCGCCGCCCCGGCCGTCAGCCCGGCGCGTATGGGCGAGACGCCGGGCGCGTCCGCGTTCGTATGCGCTGTCGTCATGCGCGTACCCCCACGGCCTCCGCGGCCGCGGCTTCCACCGCGTTCAGCGCATCGTCCACGTCCTGCTGCTCGATGCCGTAGTGGGTGACCATGCGCAGCTTTGCCCCGTGGGTGTGGGATGAGAGCACGCCGCGCTCCCCCAGGCGGCGCAGGAACCCTACGGGATCGCCATCCGCCACCTCGAAGATGACGATGTTGGTGTGAATGGTGGCCGGGTCTATCAGCACGCCGGGGATGACGCTCAACCCCTGCGCCAGCCGCCGCGCGTTGGCGTGGTCGTCCGCAAGGCGTTCGATCATCTCATCAAGGGCGACCAGGGCCGCGGCTGCGAGCACGCCCGCCTGCCGCATACCGCCGCCCAGCGAGTTGCGGAGCCTGCGCGCCCGTGCGATAAACTCGCTGTCGCCGCAGATGATGGAGCCTACGGGACAGGACAGCCCCTTGGAGAAGCAGAACATGAGCGAGTCGGCGGAACGCACCAGGTCGCTTGCCGGCACGCCCAGGCACACGGCGGCGTTGAATATCCGCGCGCCGTCCACGTGGAGGGCTGCGCCGCGTGCGCGGGCTATCCCGGCTATCGTTTCGGTGTACTCCTGCGTGAGCGGCTGGCCGCTGCAACGGTTGTGGGTGTTCTCCAGGCACACCAGGGCGGTGCGCGGGAACCTTGGCGACACAGGGCGAATGGCGTCCTCAACCATGCCCGGATCCAGCGTGCCGTCCTCCGCGTTGGGCACCTGCCGGTAAGCCACGCCGCCGAGCGCGGAGACGCTGCCGTACTCGTACAGGTATACGTGCGACTGGTCGCCGACCACGATTTCGTCGCCGCGCTGGCAGTGGGCCAGCACGGATGCGAGGTTCGCCATAGTGCCGCTGGGCACGAACACAGCCGCCTCCTTGCCGAGCAGTGCCGCCACGCGCTCCTGGAGGAGGTTCACGGTGGGGTCGTCGCCCCAGCCGTCATCGCCCACCTCGGCCTCGAACATGGCGCGGCGCATGGACGGCGAGGGGTGTGTAACCGTGTCGCTGCGCAGGTCTATCGTTCGCATGATTCGTTACCGTCCGTTGCGTTGATTCTAATGGGCGGGGCGCGCCTGGGACAAGACGCGTATGTTACACGTTGGGGTCTGTGAAGCTCTCCTGGTCGGGGTCTTGAAGGCCCGCCTCTTTGAACTCGCGGGTGTAGCGAATATAGTCCGTGTTGTACCGTTCCATCATCTCCAGGTGACGCTCCATGACGGTGCGCCTGACCTCTCCCGGCGCGCCCACCACGAGCGAGTTGGGCGGGATCTCGACGCGCTCCAGCACCACGGATCCGGCGGCGATGAGCGAGTGATGGCGGATGGTGCTGTAGCCGTTGACGACTGCGCCGTTGCCGATGAGGCAGTGGTCCTCCACGACCGTTGCGTGGCTGAGCGCCTGGTGGCCGATGGTGATGTAGTCGCCGTAGGTGGCGTCCTCATCTGCGTGGATGACGCTGTTGTCCTGGACGTTCACGTACTTGCCGATGCGAATCTTGTAGCGGTTGGCGCGGATGACGGCGCCTGGCCACACGCTGGAGCCTTCGCCGATCTCCACGTCACCGACCACGTAGGCGGCCTCGCTGACGAAGGCCGTGGGGTGAATCCGGGGCCTCTTGTCTCCAAAGCTGCGTATCACGGCTCCTCCTTCTGCGGCTGCCTCGACGTGCCGTCCGGCGCGGCGGCGGCGTTCCTACGCCCGGATAGCGCCGCCGGCCCACGCGCTTCCATACGGTAACACTATAGGAGATGGCAAGGGCAATGGCAACACGGAGGGGGGGGTGTGGGGCCCATCCGTCGCCCCTGCGAAAGCAGGGGTCTAGCACCCGGCGGGGTGGCGGGCGGCTGGATTGCGGCTTCCGCCGCAATGACGGTTGAATGTGGCGAGCGGCCCCTACTGCGTGCCAGCCAGACAGTCGGTTGGGTGCATTCCCGCCTGCGCGGGAATAGGGAGGTGGTGGGCGCGCGGTCACCAATCCGCTCACCCTGAGCCTGTCGAAGGGCGGGCGGATTGACAACAGTCTCGGTCTCCCCGTCCACGCTTCGGCAGGCTCAGCACGAACGAGGCTACACACCCCATCCGTCGCCCCTGCGAAAGCAGGGGTCTAGCACCCGGCGGGGTGGCGGGCGGCTGGATTGCGGCTTTCGCCGCAATGACGGTTGAATGTGGCGGGCGCCTCAACTGCGAGCCAGCCCGCCAGTCGGTTGGGTGCAATCCCGCGTGCGCGAAAATAGGGGAGTTGCAGGGAGGCCGCCACTCCCAGCCAGGCCGATTGCCCAGCTCATCCGATGGTGCTACAGTGCTCGAACAAACGCGCAGTGAGACAGGAGAGAAGAATGGGAGACTTTGTCGTGATCTACTTCGCCTCGCCGTCGGTTGTCGAGCAGATGCAGCGCATATCGCCGGAGGACATGCAGGCGGGCATGGCTGCGTGGAAGGAGTGGGCCGATAGCTGCGGCGATGCCCTCACCTTTCCCGGCTCTGCGCTCATGGGCGGCCTGAGGCTTACTCAGTCGGGCAGTTCGCCCGGCAAGGGGGATGTCATCGGCTACTCCGTGGTGCAGGCGGACGACATGGACGCCGCCGTCGCGCTGTTGGAGGGCCACCCGCACCTTGGCTGGGGCGAGGGCTGCGAAATCGAGGTGTACCAGGCGTGGCCCATGCCGCTGTAGCGCGGCGGCTGGCAGGCATTGTGAGTCGGCCCGTTCATGCTTCGACTGGCTCAGCACGAACGGCCTCCAATCCGCTCACACTGAGCTTGTCGAAGGGTCTGCCCCGTAGGGGCTGAGCTTGTCGAAGGGCGTGAGCGGGCGGCCGCCTCAGCCGAAATGCGCTGCGCCCGTGATACGCAACCGGAGTTGCCTGGAGGAGACAGATGGCCGGCCGGGAAGTGGTACTGGTCACCGGAGCCACCGGATACATAGGCGGCAGGTTGACGCCGCTGCTGGTGCGGGATGGGCGGAGAGTGCGCGTTCTGGTGCGCAGCCGGAGCCGTGCCGCCTCGCGGCTGTGGTCTGAGGATGTTGAGGTGGCGGTCGGCGACGTCCTCCAGCCTGAGTCGCTTGCGGAGGCGCTTGAGGGCATCGACACCGCCTACTACATGATTCACAGCATGGCCCGCGGCCCGGACTTCCACTCGCTGGACCTGGAGGCGGCCCGTGCGTTCGGTCGGGAAGCCGGGAAAGCGGGGGTGAGGCGCATCATCTACCTGGGCGGCTTGGGAGACCCGCAAGCTGCTCTGTCACGTCATCTGCGCTCCCGCCATGAAACAGGTGACGCGCTGCGAGAAGGCGGCGTTCCCGTCACGGAGTTCAGGGCTGCCGTGGTCATTGGCTCAGGCAGCATCTCGTTCGAGATGATTCGCCACCTTGTGGAGCGGCTGCCCGTGATGGTCTGCCCAAGGTGGATATACTCGCGCATCCAGCCCATAGCCATAGACGACCTGCTGGCGTATCTCGCATCGGCCCTGAACGTGCCGGAGAGCGCGGGGCAGACGATTGAGATTGGCGGCGGGGACGTGACCACCTACAAGGGGCTGATGCTCGGCTACGCGGAGGCGAGGGGACTCAGGCGGCTGCTTCTGCCCGTGCCCGTCCTGACGCCTCGGCTGTCGTCCTACTGGGTGCATTGGGTCACGCCCATTCCGGCAGGCATATCCAAGGCCCTGGTTGAGGGACTCCGCAACGACGTGGTGGTGACGAACGACCTCGCCGCCCGCGTTTTCCCGCAGATCGAGCCGCAGGGCTACGCCGCGGCCCTCGGCGGCGTGGCACGCGATCTCGACGAGGGCCGCATCGACACGTCGTGGAGCGACGCGGCGGGCGCCGGCGCTGCGAGCGACAGCCGGGTGCGGCTGGAGTCGCGCGAGGGGATGATCATCGAGCGGCGCAGGCGCGTGGTCGCTGCGCCCGCCGGGGACGTGTACCGTGTGTTCACGGGCATCGGAGGGCGCAGGGGATGGTACTTCGCCAACTGGACGTGGCGGCTGCGCGGCATGGCCGACCGACTGCTGGGCGGCGCGGGCCTGCGCAGGGGCCGGCGCCACCCGGACGAGCTGCGCGTGGGCGATGCCGTGGACTTCTGGCGCGTGGAAGAACTGCGCGCCAACGAGCTGGTGCGAATGAGAGCGGAGATGAAGCTGCCCGGCCGCGCCTGGCTGCAATTCCGGGTGTGGGAAGCTGAGGACGGGACGACACACCTGGAGCAGACAGCGGCGTTCATTCCCAGGGGGCTGGCGGGCCTGGCCTACTGGTACGCGCTGTATCCCTTTCACGCCTGGATATTCGGCGGGCTTGCGAAGGCAATCGCCCGGCGCGCCGAACGCTCGGCGGAGTCACGCGGGTGAACGCCTGTCCAGCTGTTCGCCCCTGCGGGGCAGGGATGAGCGGGCCGCCTACATTGTCATTCGTGTAGATGCCAGATAATTCGGTGACGGAATGGTATAGAAGTCAACGACATATCTGGAGGCGATGATGAGAGACAACAGCGATGATAAGACCCTTGATCGGAGCTACTACCGGACGTGGCGGTTCCTGATCCGGGAGTACGAACTGGTGAAGGCCAAGAAGCATCCCCGCTTCCGGTACGCCTACGAATTCTACGAGGCGCACGGCACCAACCGGCAGACCTTCGCCAAGTACTACAACCGCTTCCGCCAGGACGGGAGCAATGAGTCGCTGACACCCAGGCGGCGCGGCCCCAAGTGGAAGAGCCGGCGCACGTTGCCGTTCATCGAGCAGAAGGCGCTGGAGCTCAGGAGGCAGGGTAGCAGCCGCTACGAGATATATGCGATACTCAAGGAGACGCTGAAGTCCCGCACGCCTGCGCCCTCCACCATCTACGCCATCAGCAGGCGTCACGGACTCAACCGGCTGACCAAGCCCATTCGTCGGTCCCGGAGGCGGATCATCAAGACCAGAGCCGGAGAGTTGGGCCACCTGGACTGCCACCACCTGAGCAAGGACATCATCGTAGGCGCCAAGCAGCGCTACTACCTGGTGTGCATCGTGGACGCCTGTACGCGCCTGGCCTGGGCCGAGGTGGTGGACGACGTCAAGAGCCTCAGCGTGATGTTCGCCTCCCTCAAGATCCTCAACCTGCTGAACGTGGAGTACGGGCTGCGCTTCGAAGCCATCCTCACCGACAACGGCCCGGAGGTAGCCTCACACGGCAAGAAGGACCGCCACCCCTTCGAGAGGATGCTCCAGGAACTGGGCATCACCCACCGCTACACACGCCCATACAGGCCCCAGACCAACGGCAAGGTGGAGCGGTTCTGGCGCACGCTCAACGAAGACATGCTGGACGAGACCACCTTCGAGTCGGTCGATGAGCTGAAGAACGAGCTGGTGGAGTACCTCCTGTACTACAACACGGTGCGGCCACACCAGGGACTCAACGGCATAACCCCCTTCCAAGCCATCCAAAATCTCCCAAATCCGTCAGCGAATTAGATGGCATGTACAATTCGGAGCGGAGCCGAAGAATCTAGAGCCTCCGCCAGCCTATACACCCCCCCCCCCGTGGATTGCGGCTGAGCCTGCCCCCGTATCGTAGTACGGGGCAGGCTCTGAGCGCAGCCGAATGGGCCGCAATGACGGTTGGGGCGGGCGGACGCATCATCCCGTTCGTGCTGAGCCTGTCGAAGGGCGGGCGGAAGGCGGGCGGCCGTGGCATCCCCGCTCTGGTTCGACAGGCTCACCCCCGTATCAAGTACGGGGCAGGCTATGAGCGGGGTGGAAGGCAGGCTCAGCACGAACGGGCCAGCGCGCCCCCCAACCCTCACACCAGCAGGGTGAAAGGGTTCTCCAGGATGCGCTTCACCTCTACCAGGAACTCCGCGGCCTGCGCGCCGTCCGCAACGCGGTGGTCGGTGGAGAGCGTGGCTTGCATCATCTGCGCGATCTTTATCTCGCCGTCGCGCACCACCGGCTGCT
The DNA here is from genome assembly GCA_963555975.3 of Dehalococcoidia bacterium. Taxonomy (GTDB): domain Bacteria; phylum Chloroflexota; class Dehalococcoidia; order Lucifugimonadales; family UBA2985; genus JAPPHY01. The sequence continues at coordinate 1,776,568 of OY821663.2, read as the reverse complement.
GCCGCACCGTGCCCACGGCAATGACCGCAGACTGAGGCGGGTAGATGATCGCCGAGAAGCTGTCCACGTCGAACATGCCCATGTTGCTGATGCTGAACGTGCCGCCGGTGTAGTCGTCCTCTCGCAGCACGCCGCTCTGCGCCCGTTCCACCGCGCCGCGAGCCGCCCGCGAGATGTCGACCAGCGACCTGCCGCGGCAGTCACCGAGCGACACCACCAGCAGGCCGTACTCCACGGCCACGGCAATGCTCACGTTGATGGCCGGGTTCATGCGCAGGTTGTTGCCCTCGAACGATGCGTTGAAGGCGGGGAACTTGGCAAGCGTCAGCGCGCACGCCTTCACGATGAGGTCGTTAACCGATACGCGCGCCTCGCCCGCGAGCGCCTCGTTGACCTGCGAGCGCAGCGACATCGCCGCCGTCATGTCCACGCCCGCCGACACGTAGAAGTGCGGAACCTCCCGCTTGCTCTGCGCCGTGCGCCGTGCGATTGCCTGCCTCATGCGGGTGAGCGGCACAAGCTCGCCCTGCTGGCCGCGCGCGGCCTGCTGGACTGGGGCGGGGGCTTCCGCTGCGGGGGCCGGCGCCGCGGCTGCCGCGCTCTCGTGGGCTTCCACGTCCTCTTTGGTGATGCGGCCGTTCGGCCCCGTGCCGGTGACCGCGGCCAGGTCTATGCCCTTCTCCTGCGCCAGCCTGCGCGCCACGGGCGACGCTCTCACCGCGCCGGATGCGGCCGGCGCTGCGGCGGGTTCTGCCGCCTCGGCTGCGGGTTCAGGCTCGGGGGTGGCCTCGGCCTCAGGCGCGGCCTCGGGAGCGACATCCGGCACAGGCTCGCCGGGGCTGCCGATGAAGGCGATGGTGTCGCCCACCGGCACCGTGCTCCCCTCTGAGACCACGGTCTTGAGCACCACGCCGGTGGCGTAGGCCTCCATCTCGATCACGGCCTTGTCGGTCTCGATCTCGGCGATGGCCTCGCCACGCGAAATCTCCTCGCCCTCCTGCTTCAGCCAGCGCACGAGGGTTCCCTCCTGCATGTCGTAGCCCATCTGAGGCATTACAACCGATGTAGCCATTTCACGCCTCCTGCCGAATGTGTCAGCGGCCCAGTGTAGCCTCCACCGCCTGGATTACGCGGGCCTCATCAGGGATGGAAGCCTGCTCAAGGTATCGAGAGTAGGGCATGGGAACCTCAACGCCCGCTACGCGCGCCACGGGCGCGTTCAGGTAGTCGAAGGCGCGCTCCTGGATGAGTCCGACCACGGTTGCGCCGAACCCGCCCGTGTACCACGTCTCTTCGACGACTACGGCGTGGCCCGTCTTCCGCACGGACTCAACCACCGTCTCCGAATCCAGAGGGCTGAGCGTGCGCAGGTCAACCACCTCCGCGCTTATGCCGTTGGCCTCCAGCCTCTCGGCGGCGCGGAGCGCCACCTGGGTCATGCGTGAGTAGGCGGCAATGGTTATGTCAGTGCCCGTGCGCTTCACGTCCGCCCTGCCGAAGGGGATGACGTAGTGGTCGTCCTCCACCTCGCCGCGGCTGCTGTATAGCAGCGTGTGCTCCACGAACATCACGGGATCCTCCATCTCCATCGCGGCGCGGAAGAGGCCGATCACGTCGTGGGGAGTGGACGGGACTGCGACGCGCATTCCGGGCACGGAGGCGAACCAGCCCTCCAGGCTCTGCGAGTGCGTGGCGCCCACGGACGCGCCGCCGCCGGTGACCGTGCGGACAATGAGCGGGCATGAGAGTTGCCCGCCGGACATGTACCGCACCTTGGCGGCGTGGTTGATTATCTGATCCATTGCCAGCAGGCTGAAGTTGATGGTCATAAGCTCCACAATCGGCCTGAGGCCGGCGATGGCCGCGCCCGCGCCCGCGCCGGTGAACCCCGACTCCGCGATGGGCGTCTCGCGGATGCGCTCCGGCCCGAACTCGTCCAGCAGGCCGCGGGTCACGGCGTAGGCGCCGCCGTAGCTGCCCACGTCCTCGCCCATCAGGAACACGCGCTCGTCCTGCAACGCCTCTCGCAGCGCCCGCGCAACGGCCTCCCGGTAGGTGATGACCGCCATTGCTAAATGCCTCCGTAAACGTCTTCGTAGAGCGCGTCCGGCTCCGGGAAGGGGCTTTCCTCTGCGAACCGGACGGCTGCGTCGATAATCTCCTCGACTTCGCCGCCTATGCTGTCGAGCTCCTCGCGGGTGGCGACGCCGTCGTCCACGAGCTGAGCGCCGAAGGTGGTGATGGGATCGCGCATCCGCCAGCGCTCCTCCTCGGACCTGGCCCGGTACTCCGCGGGGTCTGCCATCGAGTGGCCGCGGAAGCGGTAGGCCATCGCCTCGATGAGGAACGGGCCGTTGCCGCCTCGTACGTGGGCCACCGCATCCTGCGTGGCCTCTCGCACCTTCAGCACGTCCATGCCGTCTATGCGAACGGACGGAATCTTGTAGCCGTTAGCAAACTTGTAGATTTCATCGTGAAACGCCAGCATTTGCTCAACCGTGGCGCCCATGCCGTACAGGTTGTTCTCCACGAAGAAGAGCGCCGGCAGCTTCCACAGCGACGCCAGGTTCAGCGACTCGTGGAACTCGCCTTCGTTGATTGCGCCGTCGCCCAGGTAGCACAGCGTCAGGCTGTCCTCGCCGCGGTACTTGCTCGCCAGGGCAAGCCCCGTAGCCAGCGGCAGCTGCCCGCCGACTATGGCGTGGCCGCCCATGAACCGCTTCTCCAGGTCGAACAGGTGCATGGAGCCGCCCTTGCCCTTGCTGCACCCCGTAGCCTTGCCGAACAGCTCCGCCATTGCCGCGTTGGGATCCATGCCCTTGGCCAACGCGTGGCCGTGGTCGCGGTAGTGGGTGATCACGTAGTCCTGGGGTTGCAGCGCGGAGATTGAGCCAACGGCTATGGCCTCCTCGCCGTTGTACAGGTGCAGGAAGCCGCGGATGCGCCCGAGCATGTACTGCTCCGCCGACCTCTCCTCGAAGACGCGTATGAGAAGCATACGGCGGTAGAAGTCAACCAGCTGCGCGCCGTCCGGCTTGTCTCCGGTAGCCATGCCTGTATTATACGCGATGTTGGGGCGCAGGCGGCGGGAGATTCGTCTCAATTTCGAGCGTTCTTGCGAGTGGGCGCGGCGGCGGCCGCCTCAATCCGACTCCAGCGTCACGATGCCGGTTCGCCCGTCATACACCAGCCGATGATGCCGCAGGAACTCCCTGCCCAAGAGTGCCAAGTGGGCCTGGCCCCCTGCCAACAGGTGCACGCCGGCGAACTCGCCATACAGCACGAAGCTTAGAGACGGTACGACCACTTGGACCAGATATGTGTTGACCTCTATGGCTCCGCCGATACCGCTCATCCACAGCCTGTTCACCGGATTCAGCCGCAAGGCTGAGGCCAGACTGACGTCTATACAGGATTCCGTAGCCCCCGTGTCCACGATAGCCGGATATTGGTCTTGAGGAAGTGCTGGGTAAACGCCCAGCGCCGGCTTGTAGTCCGGATCGAATCCGACTTGGACATTGATAGTTGGCCCTAGTGCGGCTAGCGCGTCCGGCGTAGTTGGAAAGAGTTCAGTCTTCGGCATAGACCCTTCTTAGCCAGACGGACGCCGGCAGTACGAAATGCGTACGGCCTACCTTCCTAATCAAGTACGGGCCGCGCCCCCACCGCTCCACGGCAAAACAGGCCGCGTCATGGAACTCCTTGAAGGTTCCCCGAAACACCCTGTCGTAGAAGACCGCGTACTCTCCCCAGTGGTCGGTCTCAAGGAGGTTCTGCATCTCCTCGTATGCTGCGATGTTTTCCGATAGCGTTGCCACTTCTGCCATTTCGTGCCTCCGCCCGTTTGCTCAGTAACATACTACGCCGCCGCTAGCGCGGCTGACAACCTCGCTCGCGCCGCCGCAGTCGAGGCATTCGCCCTACGCATCACGCCCTGTACGCCACCCAATGCGATTAGCGGATCCGGCGTTGTCGGATAGAGATCAACTCTTGGCATAGCTAGCGTGATATTGGACCATTGGAGCGTTGACGATTCTCGGACGGCCCACTTCCCTTACCAGGAACGGATCGCGATCCCACTGGGCGATGGCGAACGCCACCGCGTCACGAAAGTCCTTGAAGCTCCCGCGAAACTCCCTGTCGTAGAAGACCGCAAACTCTCCCCAGTGGTCGGTCTCAAGGAGGTTCTGCATCTCCTCGTATGCTGCGATGTTTTCCGATAGCGTTGCCACTTCTGCCATTTCGTGCCTCCGCCGGTTTGCTCAGCCACATACTACGCGATTGACCGCGCGGCTGACAACCTTGGCCGCCGGCTCGCCACCGCGTCAGTCGTCCTGCGCGCCGCGCACCAAAAGCAGTCGTGCGCGGTCTAGATGTGTATCGCCGCGCCTTCCGCGTCCAGCGCAGCCTCCTTGATCGCCTCCGACAGCGTGGGGTGCGAGTGCACCAGCCAGCCCAGCTCGCTCACGCTGCCCTCCAGCAGGTTGGTCATCGCAAGCTCAGGCAGCATCTCCGTCACCTCCGCGCCTATCATGTGCGCGCCCAGAATCTCGCCGGTGTCGCCGTCCGACACCACCTTCACCATGCCATCCGAGTCGCCCGCGGCGAGCGACTTGCCGTTCGCCCGGAACGGGAAGCGGCCCACCTTCGTCGAGTAGCCCGCCTCGGCGGCCTCGCGCTCAGTGTAGCCGAAACTTGTTACCTGCGGCTGGCAGTAGACCGCCCGCGGCATCATGCGGTAGTCCAGCGTCCGGCTGTCCACGCCGGCGATTGTCTCCACCGCCAGCACTCCTTGCGCCTGCGCCACGTGCGCCAGCAGCAGCCGGCCCGTCACGTCTCCGATGGCGTACACGCCGGGCGCGTCCGTCCGCATCCGGTCGTCCACCTGCACGAACCCCCTCTCGATTCGCACGCCGAGCTCCTCCAGCCCCAGGCCCTCGACGTTGCCCTGCACGCCCACGGCCACGAGCACGCGCTGCACCTCCAGCTCGCGGCTGCCGTCCGGCGTCTCAACGCTCAGGACTGCGCCTCCCGCCCGCTTCTCGACCGCGGTGACGCGGGAGCCGGTGAGCGCCTTGATGCCCTGGCCGGAGAAGGCGCGCTCCAACTGCTGCCCCATCTCCTCGTCCTCGCTGGGGATGAGGCGCGGCATCATCTCGACGATGGTGACGTCCGCGCCGTATGCCCGGTACAGGTAGGCGAACTCGACGCCGGTTGCGCCGCCGCCGACTATGCCGACCGGCGAGGGCACGTCGCGAATCTCCAGCGCCTCGCGGCTGCCGATGATCGTCTCGCCGTCCACCTCCAGGCCGGGCACGGGGCGAGGCCGCGCGCCCGTGGCGATGATGACGTTGGCGGCCGTGAGGCTGCGTGCGCCGTCATCGACCTCGACGGTGTGCGCGTCCAGCAGGCGGCCGCGGCCCTTCACGTGCTCGACGTTGTTCTTCCGCAGCAGCATACCCACGCCTGCGGTGAGCCGCCTGACCACGCCGCGGCTGCGGTCTATCGCCTTGCCGAAGTCGTACCGGAGGTTGTCGACGCTGATGCCGAACTCCTCTGCCCTGTGGAACAGGCTGAGCACCTCCGCGTTCTTGAGCAGGGCCTTGCTGGGAATGCAGCCCCAGTTGAGGCAGATGCCGCCAAGCTCGTCCTGCTCGACCAGGGCCGCGCGCAGGCCAAGCTGGCCCGCGCGGATGGCGGCCACGTAGCCGCCAGGCCCTCCGCCGATTACCGCCACGTCGAAATCATAGTCCGCCATACCAGCCATCCTTGCGAGAGAGTGCCCCTCGATGGGGTTGGCTACAGTATACACCCGCGGGGGAGGGGGTGGGGGGGGCTACGGCGTCTTGTACGCCGCCGGCAGCCTGTCGATGGCTCCCTGCGCGTCCGGGAAGCCAACGCGGTCGAACACCAGCCTAAACGCGCCCTTGGCCGGGCCGTCATGGATCGTCATCTTGCCGGCGTTGAAGGCGCCTTCCAGCGCTTCAAAGAGCCGTTTCTTGTACTCCGTGTCGTCGTTGCCTTCCAGGTGTTGGCCTTTGGTCTCGAATACCAGTACGCTGGGCTTGCCTTCAACCTGCCCGGCCATTGCCACGAAGTCCGGCCATACCTTCTGCGGCCGCCAGCCGCTTAAGTAGTATTCTTCGTTCTGCCTAACGGCGATGCGGTGCCACCACCGCAACGCCTTCTGCTCGTCCAGATAGAACGCAAATCTACGCTCCAAATCAGAGTCGAATTGGCGCTCATAGACTGGTTCAAACAAGCTCAATTGAACCTCTTCACCATACCTTTCCAACCTGCGATCATTCTCCGCCACCATTATCGTATAGGGGTCGCACAAGCGACGCCCGCTGTCAGACGTCACAAGTTCAAGGCTAATGGTTCCCCTTGCCAACTTGCTGCGGAAGAGTTCCTCGGCCTGCTGCTCCATTTGGCGCGCCACCGACTCTTTCAACTGCTCTGCCAGCGAATCGCGTTGCTCATATATTGCTTGGTCATCCAAACCTTGTCCTTGCAGCCGCTCCACCATTTCCATTGCAATGCGCCCTGCTTGAAACGGGTTGGGCAGTATGTCCGAAATCCGGCGGGCGTACCAGGCAATTGCTACTCTCTTGTCCACCTCCAGGTCGCGGGAAGTGAAGTTGGCGGCAGAGATGGCGTCCCCTACAAAGCTTACCAAAGCCGTGCTTTCCTTTGGCTTGTCCGGCTGTGAGCTCTGTATCTCTGGAGGAGCGATTGCTTCCAGGCTAATGCCGGGCAGGATGTGCCTGTGATAGTCCAGTTCCTCCCAACTTCCGCTGCTGTCAGCGTGCAAAACAGACGGCAGGAAAATGTTTTCCTGGGCGAACTTCTCCCTGCGTTGAACGGAAACCGACTTGAGAATGGTTGACTGGCTCGTGCTCACGCTGTCGTAGAGGTCGGCCATTCCTTCCTGTTCAAGGCCGTCCTTGACGTATTGAACCGCGTCGTTGACGTCGGTGTCCTGGCAATACACATAGCACTGATCCAATGCTGCGCGCCCAGTCCGCCGCGCGCCCGGTTGCCTCATCACGCGACCCACGAGTTGAGTGATGGCAAGCCTGGCGCTTGTCTTGTCCAGCATGACCAGCACGTAGGCAAACGGGCAGTCCCAACCCTCCATCAGGGCAGCGCGTGTAATGATCCACCTCACTTGGGTACTTTCAGACAACAGGTCAACACGGTGCAACTCCCGGCTTGTCGCTGACTGGACGGCGATATGCTCATTGGGTACACCCAGGTTCTGTGTCAAGTAGTCTCTAACGTCTTCCGCGTGGATGGTATTGCGGAATCTCTGGTCGGCTCCAGTATGCTGCACCCTCACGACGGCGATCGGGCGTACATATCTGCCTTCGTTGTGGTTCAGTGAGACCGCATCATTGTCCAACTCCCCCAGCTTGCTGTGGGCTCGGTCCATAGTGGAGTGCCAGTGCACGTTTGCGTCAGATGTCACCTGAATCGGCAGCTTGATCATGTGCGCGTTCTGCAAGTCCGCGCCGGACACGTCCACCAGCAGGTTGCTCCTGGAGGCGCTTGGGGTGGCCGATAGCTCGATAACCAGACCGGGGTTCAATCGGTTGATCGCCCGGGCGTACTGGTCATTGTGGGTTCCCTGCTTGCCGTACGCCTTGTGCGCCTCGTCTAGAATGACGACCGGACGAACCATTTTGATCACGTTTAACAGGCTATGCAAGACCGGACTGTCAAGTTCCTGAGGATCGAGGTCGGGGTACTTGGCGCGCAGGCTGTCGTTGGCTTGGAGGCCGTCACTGTCCGGAAAGAAAGTCTCGTAGCGGCCCGAATCCTTGTTCATCCGCAGAGAGTCCTGACCCTTCTGGCGGTTCGCCGACTGCAATGATATGAGCATGATACAGAGTCGGTGTTCAACGTCGGCTGCCGTTAGAGGATCATCCTTCTCCATCACCTTGACCCGCCCGCCGCAGGCCCGCTCAAGCAAATCTCGGTAGGGATGCTGCCGGTCCCACAGCTTCTCCTTGGTCTGCTGGTAGATGGCGTTCGTCGGCACCATCCACAGCACCAATCCCGATGTGCGATTTAGGCGTTCTATGGCGCCTGCGCCCAAGAGCGTTTTGCCGCCGCCGGTGGGAATCTTGAAGCACACATGCGGTATCGGGTCACCGGCGGTGGCCGTCCGATCCACGTATGGCCTCGAAACGTGGGCTACGTTGCCAGTAGATGCCAGGGCTTCCCACGCCTTCTTCGGATAGTTGCGGGTGTCCGCGGGCACAGGGAGGTTCGCGCCCTCGAGAACCGACACGGACTTCTCCGATTCTGCCTGCGCTTTCGCCAACTCGGTGCGCCACAGGGAGAATGCGTCCAGTGTGCGGCGTTGGTAATCCTTCAACTCCATTGGCTTCTCTATCCCATTGTGTGAATCTGGTAAGGAATCTGACAGAACGTGATTCTCATGTCATTGAGATAGCGCTGCCCCATGTACTTGTCCACTGCGAAGACAGTAGCCCTTTTGCCAATTGCCTGGATGCGCTTGGCATGATCCTCGGTCAGAAACGATTCCCTGCTACGCAGCCATTTAAGATCGGGCTGGTACAGGAGGTAGTAGTCGCAATCCTCGGTGGAGAAGAACAAGCCATCCTCGTTGAGGGAGTGCAGCTCGCCGGCGTCCAGTCGTACGCTCGCCGTGTGCAGCAGGTAGGACGCCAGTTGCGAGTATTCCGGCAGCGACTCCCCCGTCAGCATACCCTCTATGCCGATGGGGTCTCCCAGCGTGCAGTAGGTGAATGAGCCTCCCAACCCCTCCTGAAGTGACTTGTCCCGCGCGCCTGGCACGCCGTTGATCACCCGCCGGACGCGCTCAGCCGTAACGCTGTCCGCGTAGTCCTCGCACTCAACCAGGATGAACTTGCGATTGCCGCCGTCCTCTTTGTTCAGCGCGAGCACGGCGTGGGCGGTGGTGCCGCTTCCGGCGAATGAGTCCAAGACGATGGAGTCCTCTTGGGAAGCTGTTGCGTATCCAATGACTCGCTGTATGAGCGATATTCTCTTTGGGTTGTCAAACTTCACGCCAAGCTGTTGCATTAGGGATGCAGACTCGTTTACGGTAACGTCTGTCCAGAGCGAACTCAGAATCTGCCGACTCGAGGGGGGCACATAGTGCTCGGGCCTGTCAGTAGAGGAAAGACGAAGCAAATCAGGTTTCTCAGGGGATTGAGCAAACCACCATTCATCAATCTGCATTTGGCTTGGATTATCTCCGCACTCTTCCAGGAGTCGCTCGTAATTCCGAATTGCCGTCCGGCTTCTCTCTTCACTCCATCTCCATTGACCACTAGCAGGGGTCTCTCCCAACAATTCGTAGCGCATTGTCGGTCTGTCTGTGCCGCGCCAGTGATTGTTCCATCCGCCGGCTCTAGCCGTGGCGGTCTCAGTAGTCAAGTGAGGCAACTTCTGCTCAGCAGACTTGCTATAAAACAGCATGTATTCCGAACCGCTATTCAGGCTATCAACAGACTCGAATTGGGCCTGGACACTCTTTACTCCACGCCGAATAACGATAGAGTTCCTGTAGTTGTCTTCTCCAAAGACATCATCCATCAGCATCCGCAGGTGGTGCTGCTCATTGTCGTCGATGGACACGAATATCACCCCGTCCTCACACAGCAGCTCCTTGAGCAGTTGCATCCGCGGCCACATCATGCACAGCCACTTGTCGTGCCGCTCCAGATCCTCGCCGTCAACGGGGCTGTTGGCCTTCAGCCACTCCTTCATGAGGGGGCTGTTGACTCTGTCGTTGTAGACCCATCCCTCGTTGCCCGTGTTGTACGGCGGGTCGATGTATATGCACTTCACGCGGCCGGCATAGCGCGGCAGCAGCGCCTTGAGCGCGTGCAGGTTGTCCCCGTGGATGATGAGGCTGTCGTCCACGCCGGCGCCGTTCTCCGACCGCTCAGTATCGGGAACAAGCGGACGGTGAGGCACGGTGAGGTGGTGGGCGTAGACGTGATACTTGCCCTTGAACTCCAGTGACGGCATGGCGGACACTCCCGCTTGGCATTCCGGCGAGTACCTTTACACCATACAGGTTGAGGCGCGCAAGACCCAAGAGGCAGGCGCGGGCAATTTGGGGCGAAAGCGCAGCCGCCGCCTCCACTCCATGCCCGCGAAAGCGGGCATCCACTCGGCCGGGTTTCGGGCTGGTACGCAGTGAAGGAGGCCGCCGCGTCGCTGGATTGCGGCTTCCGCCGCAATGACGGTTGTGGGTGAACGTGTTTCTTTGTCTTTCCTGCGAAAGCAGGAATCTATCACCCGATGGGGCGGCGGGGCGCGTCCCCCACCCCATGCCCGGGGTGCTAGATTCCCGCGTGCGCGGGAATGACGGTGGTGGGTGGACTCCGTTCTTGCTGAGCTTGTCGTGGCAAACCCGCCCCGCCCGCGGGAGGCTCACGAACTGCCCCTGTGGTCGCCGACTGCCCCCGCCTTGCCCCGCTCCGCCTGCTTTGCTACACTTGCGCCAGCCACCACGGAGGCGCGCATGGAATCCCCACGGCTCACCGCAGAAGAGGTCAGGCACATCGCCCTGCTGTACCGCATGGGGCTGGACGAGCAGGAGGTCGAGCGGCTGCGCAACCAGCTATCCGACATCCTCGACAGCTTCCGCGCGCTCCAGCAGGTCGACACGACCGACGTGCCGCCCACCGGCCACTCCGTCGAGCTGCTCAACGTCATGCGCGACGACGAAACCGCGCCCCCCATGCCGACCGACGACACGCTCGCCAACGCCCCCCTGCGAGAGGACGACTTCTTCCGCGTCAAGGCGGTGCTGGACTGATGCCGTCCGCGCTCCACGGCCTCACCATCGGCGAGGCGCGCGGCCTGCTCGACCGGCGGGATGCCTCCGCCCGCGAGCTCACACAGGCCCACCTGGACCGCATAAGCGAGGTTGACCCGCGCGTCGGCGCGTTCGTCACCGTCACGCCGGACGAGGCGCTGCGGCAGGCCGACCTGGCCGACGCCGCCATCGCACGCGGCGGGGCGGGCCCGCTTGCAGGCATACCCATGCAGATCAAGGACAACATGTGCACACGCGGCGTCGCCACCACATGCTCGTCGCGGATGCTGGAGCGGTTCGTGCCGCCCTACGACGCCACGGTGGTCGAGCGGCTGCGCGACAGCCTGGCCGTGATGGTCGGCAAGGGCAACATGGACGAGTTTGCGATGGGATCCTCGACCGAGAACTCGGCGTTCTTCCCCACGCGCAACCCGTGGGACACCGAGCGTGTGCCGGGGGGCAGCAGCGGCGGCCCCGCCGCCGCGGTCGCAGCCGGAGAGTGCGTCTACTCGCTCGGCTCGGACACGGGCGGCAGCATCCGGCAGCCCGCCTCGCTGTGCGGCATCGTCGGCATGAAGCCCACCTACGGGCTGGTGAGCCGGTACGGCCTGGTGGCGTTCGCAAGCTCGCTCGACCAGATAGGCCCGCTGACGCGTGACGTGACCGACTGCGCCATCGTGCTCAACGCCATCGCCGGCGGCGACCCGCGCGACTCCACGTCGATACCCGCGGAGCCGCCCGACTACACGGCGGCGCTCACCGGCGACGTGCGCGGGCTGCGCGTGGGCGTGCCGCGCGAGTACTACGCGGAGGGCATCGACCCCGCCGTGGCCGACACGCTGCGGGCGGCGCTGGCAACGCTGGAGAGCCTGGGCGCCGTCGTCGAGGAGACCTCGCTGCCCCACACCGCCTACGCGCTCGCCGTCTACTACATCCTTGCGCCCTCTGAGGCGTCCGCCAACCTTGCCCGCTACGATGGCGTGAAGTACGGCTACTCGGCGCAGGACGCGGGCGGGATGTGGGACGCAATGGAGCTGACCAAGCAGCGCGGCTTCGGGCCGGAGGTGAAGCGGCGGATCATGCTCGGCACCTACGCGCTCTCGGCGGGCTACTACGACGCCTACTACCTGAAGGCGCAGAAGGTGCGGACGCTCATCAGCCGCGAGTTCCGCGACGCCTTCCAGCGGTACGACGTGCTGGTCACGCCCACCTCGCCCACGGTGGCCTTTCGGCTCGGCGACAAGGTTGAGGATCCGGTGCAGATGTACCTCAGCGACGTTTGCACCATACCCGTCAACATAGCGGGCATACCGGCGATGTCGCTGCCCGCGGGATTCGTGGACGGCCTGCCGGTGGGGATGCAGATCATCGGGCGGCCGCTGGGCGAGGAGACGATTCTGCGCGCCGCCCACGCCTACGAGCAGGCTACGGAGTGGCACACGATGAGGCCCAACCTGTGACGGGCGCGCTGACGGCGGCAAGCCCGCGCGACTCGCAGCTGCCGCTGCTGCCGCCCCTGCCGGAGCAATCGCCGCGGGAGCGGTTCCTGGCGCGGCTGCGTCGGCCGGACGGACGCGGCTACAGGCGATACAACGGACTGCCGCTGCGGTACGCAGGCGGCAAGAGCCTGGCGGTGGGCCACGTCGTCGAGCAGCTTCCGGCGGGCCTCACGCGGCTGGTGTCGCCGTTCGTGGGCGGCGCGTCGGTGGAGATCGCCTGCGCCAACGAGCTTGGCATGTCGGTGACCGCCTACGACGTGTTCGACATACTGACCACGTACTGGCAAGTGCAGCTGGACGCGCCGGAGGAGCTGGCGTCGCGCATCGCACGCTGGCAGCCGACCAAGGAGACATACGCAGCGGTGAAGCGGCGGCTGAAGGGGCAGTGGGACGGCTCATCGCCGATTGCGGAGCCGCTGGAGCTTGCGGCGCACTACTGGTTCAACCACAACCTGAGCTACGGCCCCGGCTTCCTGGGCTGGATGTCCGGCATCTACGAGGAGCCGGAGCGGTTCCATCGCCTGCTCGACAAGGTGCGGGCGTTCCGGTGCACCGGCCTCAGCGTGGCGCAAGGATCGTTCGAGGAGACGCTGCCACGGCACAGGGACGACTTCCTCTACTGCGACCCGCCGTACTACCTGGACGGCGACAGCAAGATGTTCCGGGGCATCTACCCGCAGCGCAACTTCCCGGTGCACCACCGCGGCTTCGACCATAGGCTGCTGCGTGACCTGCTGGCTGAGCACCGCGGCGGATTTGTGCTATCCTATAATGACTGCTCCGCCGTTCGGCAGATGTACGCCGACTGCCGCATCGTAGAGGTGGAGTGGCAGTACACGCTGGGCCAGGGCGAGACGCGTATAGGCAAGAACCGCATCGAAAACGACGCCGACGGCTACGTCAAGGACTCCCACGAGCTGCTTATAGTGAAGGAGGCTGCGCCGAACCGCGGTGACGTCGAAACGGGCCAACGAGGCCGGGCCAGTGAAGCGGCGCTCTCGATATTCGCTGGGCAAGGGTGAGTGGAACAATGCTACGCCAGGAAAACAGCCAGCTCAGCTACTCGGAAGCGTTGGAGCGCGGCGCAAGTGAGGGCGCGGAGCCGCAGCCCCGGGTTGTCCGCAACGGGGAACCCACCAATGACCTGGTGGTGACCGCGCACACCAGCGGCAACGGCAGGGTGTTTCCGCAGATCCTGGGGCTGTACGTTCAGCCGGGCAGCAGAATTGCGGACGTGACGTACGGTAAGGGCGCGTTCTGGCGGCACGTGCCGCCGGGCCTCTATGAAGTCCTGCCTACGGACATTCAGGACGGCGTTGACTGCCGCAAACTGCCCTACGAGAATGGCAGCATCGACTGCGTGGCGCTGGATCCGCCGTACATGCACTCGCCCGGAGGTTCGGCGCACACCGCCCACGCGGCCTTCGAGGAACACTATCGCAACAACGGCTCCGGCAATCGCACGGAGGCCAAGTACCACGAGGCAGTGCTTGCCCTGTACGCGGACGCGGGCCGTGAGGCTTACCGCGTGCTGCGGGAACGCGGCGTGCTCATAGTCAAGTGCCAGGACGAGGTGTGCTCCAACCGCCAGAGGTTCACGCACGTCGAGATCATGCAGGCATACGAGGCGATGGGGTTCGTGGCAGAGGATCTTTTCGTGGTGGTGCGCAACAACCGGCCGGGAGTGAGCAGCGCGGTTCGGCAGGTTCACGCCCGTAAGAACCACTCGTACTTTCTCGTGTTCTGGAAGCGCGGCACATTCGGGGGCGCATGGGAGCCGCCGCAGTGAATCCGGTAGAGCTGCTCGCAGCGATAATCCAGGAGCACGCCCCGCAAGACATCTGGCAAGGTTCGCCACTGATAGGGTATCGTATGCTCGGCAACACCAACCGGGGAGGAATAGGCGAGGAGTTCGTGAAGCGATACCTGGCCCAGCATGACATAGAGGTCGGCAACGGCGGCCGAACGTCCAGGACTGACCTGAGCATCGGCGATCTGCGTTTCGAGGTCAAGACCGCCTCATTGGGGGCAAACGGCACGTTCCAGTTCAACCACGTCCGCCTGGATCGGCAGTACGATTACCTTCTATGCGTTGGCGTGTGCCCGCAAAGCGTGGTGTTCAACATGTGGCGCAAGGGTGAGGTTGCGGAGAATCGAGCCGGAACGCTGGTGAGAATGGCAGAGGGACAGGCTGTCACGTACAAGCTCACAAAGAGGCTTGACGACATGATGGACATTGCCGAACTGCCGTCCCTCGTTATCCAGGCGAGAGATGATGCGTGATGTGGTACACTTCAACCCACAAGAACAACTAAAGGCGGTAACAGAGTGACACAGGAAACCACAAAGGACGTGCTCGCAATACTGGAGCAGAACGCCAGGGCCACGCGTGAGGAGATCGCGGCCATGACCGGCCTCTCGCCGGACGAGGTGCGTGAGGTCATAGCCGCGGCGGAGCGCGACCGCGCCATCGTCAAGTACAAGACAGTGGTCAACTGGGAACGCCTGGGCGAGCAGGAAGTGCTCGCGCTGGTGGAGCTTCGCGTGACGCCACAGCGAGATGTGGGCTTCGACGGCGTTGCCAAGCGCATTGCACGCTTCCCGGAGGTTCGCAGCCTCCACCTCATGTCCGGCGACTACGACCTGTCGGTGCTGCTGGCCGGCCGCACCATCCAGGACATCGCCAGCTTCGTCGCCATGAAGCTCGCGGCGCTGGACGAGGTGCAGGGCACTAAGACCCACTTCCTCCTCAGGCGCTTCAAGGAGGACGGCGTAATCCTGGAAGAGGAGGAGACGGCCCGGCGTCTCCCCATGACCCCGTAGGTGACGCAGTGCAGAGCGAACAGCAGAACGGCCCCGGCGAATCCCTGGTGTCGCAGCGCGTGCGGGCGCTCTCGCCCTCCGGCATCCGCCGCTTCTTCGACCTCATCTACACGATGGACGACGTGATCTCGCTGGGCGTGGGCGAGCCGGACTTCGTGACGCCCTGGCGCATCCGCGAGTCCGCCATCTACTCAATCGAGAAGGGGTACACCATGTACACCTCCAACTTCGGGCTGATGGAGCTGCGGCAGGAGATTAGCGGATACGTCAACCGGCTCGCCGGCCTGGAGTACAACCCGGAGAACCAGGTGCTGGTGACCGTCGGCGTGAGCCAGGCGCTTGACCTGGCGATGCGCGCCCTCCTTGACCCCGGCGACGAGGTCATCATACCGGAGCCGACCTACGTGTCCTACGTGCCGTGCGTCACGCTGGCGGGCGGCGTGGCCGTCACCGTCCCCACGCACATGGAGAACGGGTTTCGCGTTCGCCCACAGGACATAGAGGACAGGGTGACGCCCCGGACGAAGGCCATCCTCCTCGGCTATCCCAACAACCCCACGGGCGCGGTGATGCCCCGCGCGGAGCTGGAGGCCATCGCAGACATCGCCCGCAGGCGCGGGCTGCTCGTGGTGTCGGACGAGATATACGAGCGGCTGGTCTACGGCGCGGAGCACACCTGCTTCGCCTCGCTGCCGGGCATGGCGGAGCGCACGGTGCATCTGAGCGGCTTCTCCAAGTCTTACGCAATGACGGGCTGGCGAGTGGGCTACGCGTGCAGCAGCCCGGAGATAATCGAGGCGATGATGAAGGTGCACCAGTACACCATGATGTGCGCGCCGATACAAGGCCAGATGGCTGCTATCGAGGCGCTGCGCTCCGGCGACGGCGCGGTGGAGGAGGCCCGCGCGGAGTACGACCGCCGTCGCCGCCTGATGACAAGCGGGCTGAACCGCATGGGCCTCGCGTGCCTGGAGCCTCAGGGCGCGTTCTACACCTTCCCATCCGTCAAGAGCCTGGACATGACGTCGGTGGAGTTTGCGGAGCGGCTGCTTATGGAGGAGCACGTGGTGCTGGTGCCTGGCTCGGCGTTCGGCCCCAGCGGCGAGGGCCACGTGCGCTGCTGCTACGCCGTTGCCACGGATGAGATCGAGGAGGCGCTGCACCGCATGGGACGCTTCGTTCGGAAGGTCAAGGGTGGTTCTTGATTCGGCTTGGGAGGGGCTGACGCTTGGGCGAACGCCCGTCGATATCCGCTACGAAGGCTCCCGCCCGTGGCAGCCGCCGGAAGACCGCGGCGGGACGGGCACGGAACTGCTCACCAACCTCGGGCCGATTCGATGCCTCTACCATCCCGCGCCGGCCGCGCAAAAAGGCGTGGTGTGGGTCTCCGGCGCGTACGGCGGGTTCAGCGGCGGGGCCGGCCTCTACTCGATCCTGTCCGACGAGTTGATAGCGGACGGAATATCCTCGCTGCGGCTGGACTACCGGCACGCCAACAACCTGCAACACTCGATTCTGGACGTGCTGGCCGGCGTGAGCTTCCTGCTGGCGCAGGGCTGCGAGCGCGTTGCGCTGGTGGGACACTCGTTCGGCGGGGCCGTGGTGATCGCCGCCGCGCCGCTGAGCGATGCGGTGACGACGGTGGTGGGGCTGGCGAGCCAGACGCACGGGGCGAGGTACGCGCACCTGGTCAGCCCGCGGCCGCTGCTGCTCGTACACGGCGAGGACGACGACCGGCTGCCCGCGCGCTGCTCCATCCTCATCGACGAGTGGGCGCGCGAACCGAAACGGCTGATACTCTACCCCGGCGCAGGCCACAACCTCCGCGAGCGCCGCGACGAACTGCACCCCGTGCTCAAGGACTGGCTGCTGGAGAAGGCGTAGGGGCATCCCCCGTTCGCGCTGAGCTAGTCGAAGCACGCCCCACCGCCCGCCCTTCGACAGGCTCAGGGCGAGCGGAGACGGTAACCCGTTCGTGCTGTGCTTATCGAAGCATGAGCGTGGGAAGACACGGCCGCCGAGCGCCCACAGTTGTCATTCTGAGCGCAGCGTAGCGGAGTCGAAGAATCTAAAGCCTCCGCCAGTCTATACACCCGCCCCCGTGGATTGCGGCTGAGCCTGCCCTGAGCGCAGCCGAATGGGCCGCAATGACGGTTGAGGGCAGACGGACGCAGTATCCCGTTCGTGCTGAGCTTATCGAAGCATGAGCGTGGGAAGACACGGCCGCCGAGCGCCCACAGTTGTCATTCTGAGCGCAGCGCAGCGGAGTCGAAGAATCTAAAGCCTCCGCCAGTCTATACGCCCGCCCCGTGGATTGCGGCTGAGCCTGCCCTGAGCGCAGCCGAATGGGCCGCCATGACGGTTGAGGGCAGACGGACGTAGTATCCCGTTCGTGCTGAGCTTATCGAAGCATGAGCGTGGGAAGACACGGCCTCCGAGCGCCCACAGTTGTCATTCTGAGCGCAGCGTAGCGGAGTCGAAGAATCTAGGACATCCGCCGTTGTGCCCTGCCCCGTCCCTGTTGAGGCGCGCGTGTACGGGGAGGCGGGGCGTGGCGATGTCCCTTCCCCCGTCTGCGGGGGAAGGTTAGGATGGGGGCGATGCGCCCCCACTCCCCGCCGGGCGCTGGATTCCTGCTTCCGCGAGAATGACGGTTGGGGGCCGCCGGTCGTGTCTACCGTAGGGGCGTCCCTTGTGGGCGCCCATGACACCCGCCGCCCCCCCACCCGCGGGCGGTTCGCGAACCGCCCCGGCGCCACACCCCGCTCTTGGTGAGCCTGTCGAACCAGAGCGGGA
The DNA here is from genome assembly GCA_963555975.3 of Dehalococcoidia bacterium. Lineage (GTDB taxonomy): Bacteria > Chloroflexota > Dehalococcoidia > Lucifugimonadales > UBA2985 > JAPPHY01. Next base: position 1,758,625 of record OY821663.2, on the reverse strand, counting down.
GGACAACGCATGTCGGTCATCCGCCCGCTCAGCCCTTGCAGGGCCAGACCCTTCGACAAGCTCAGCAACTGTGTTGGATGTCAAGCCGTGCGGTTGGCGGATCCGGGATCCCAGCGCCTGCCGTTCTTGACCATTGAGTTGAGCATGACGAGCAGCTTGCGCATACAGGCCATGAGCGCCACTTTCTTGGGCTTGCCCGCCTCGCAGAGGCGGGCGTAGAACGGCTGGATGACGGGGTTGGACCGGGTGGCTGAGAGAGCTGCCATGTAGAGGGTGGCCCGCACCTGCCCTCTGCCTCCCCAAGCGGTGCGCTTGCCCCTGAGCTTGCCGCTGTCCCTGTTGAACGGGGCCACGCCGACCAGGGCGGCTATCTGTCCTCTGTTCAGCGTTCCCAGTTCGGGCAACTCAGCCATCAGCGTCCTCGACAACACGGGCCCCACGCCGGGAGCGCTCTGCAGCAGCATGTCCTGGGCCTGCCAGACGGGGCTGGACTTGACCAGGCCTGCCAACTCCTCATCCAGGGCGTTCACGCGTTCCTGGAGCCATCGCACGTGCTCCTCCAGATCAGCGCGCACCCGCGTGTTGGCGGTGCGGAGTCGGTTCTGCTCCTGGGTGAGCATCTCCTTCAGCTCGCGCCGGCGGTCTACCAGGCTGCGCAGCTCCCGCGTGGCGTCGTCCGGCAGAGGCCGCGCCTCCGGCTTGGCGGCTTCGCCGAAGTGGGCGAGCACCTGGGCGTCGATGACGTCGGTCTTGGCGAGCCTGCCCAGCGCCCGTGCGAAGTCCCTGACCTTTCGGGGGTTGACCACGACCACGGGCAAGCCGGAGGCGGCCAGTTCGGAGGCCAGGGGCATCTCCATGCCGCCCGTGGCTTCGACCACCACCAGGCTAGGCTCAAGCTTGCCCACGCGCTTCACCAAAGCCTCTATGCCCTTCGCTTCATTGTCGCTATGCCAGACCTCGCCGTTGGGGCGCACGAACACGTCCAACCGGTCTGACGACACGTCGATTCCCACGAACACCTTGTCCACTTCCATCTCCTTACCGGTAGTGATAGCATGGTTGCCGGCTCGACCCAGCCTTGCACGATACGGACTCGATGGTCCAGGCAACTGTTCGGGTTCTGAGCTAGCGGGACGTGACGGTCAAGCTGAGCTTCGGTCTCTACGGACCCAGGGTGAACCGGCCTGTCACGTCCCTGCTATCTTATGGCGCCGCCACCCCCAAGATACAAGGGTGAGCGGGCTTATACAGGCCCGTTCGTGGTGAGATAATTGAAGTATGAGCGTGGGAAGACACGGCCGCCGAGCGCCCACAGTTGTCATTCTGAGCGCAGCGTAGCGGAGTCGAAGAATCTAGGACATCCGCCGTTGTGCCCTGCCCCGTCCCTGTTGAGGCGCGCCTGCGCGGGCGTGGGAGGCGGGGTGTGGCGATGTCCCTTCCCCCGTCTGCGGGGGAAGGTTAGGATGGGGGCGATGCGCCCCCCCACTCTCCACCGGATGCTGGATTCCTGCTTTCGCAGGAATGACGGTTGAGGTTGGCGGCCCGCCGCTTACGTTCCCTCACGCAGGAAGGCGTGCACCGCCTCCCCTATCTCCCGGCCGCGTGTGCGGATGAAGCCGTGGCCCGTGCCCGAAAGCGTCACCAGCCGAGATCCGGCAATGCGCGGCGACATCTCGTGCGCGAACCGCATCGGCGTGAGCACGTCGTCCTCGCCGAACACCAGCAGCGTGGGACACGATATGCTGCCCAGCCGCTCCCGCGAGTCAAAGGCGATGGTGGCCTCCATCTGCCTGTCGTAGGCGTCCGGCTCCTGGTACAGCGGGTCGTCCATCACGTCGTGTACCAGCCGCTCGATGAAGCCGGGTTGCTCGTACTCCAGGTAGGTGAACGACCACGGCAGCGTGAGGCGCAGGTACTCGTCCCTTGGCATCTCCCGCCTTAGCGAGGCGAACCCCCTGAACAGCGCCGCGCCGCGTGGATCCGGGGCGTCGAACGTGCCCAGCAGCGCCAGCCGGTCTACGAGCGATGGAAATGAGATCGCTAGCTCCTGCCCGATCGCGCTGCCCATCGAGTGGCCCACCACGTGCGCGCGGGCTATGCCCAGCGACTCCAGCAGTCCGGCCGCGTCGCGCGCCATGTCCAGGATGGCGTAAGGCTCATCGACCCTCTGGCTCTGGCCGCTGTCCCGGTTGTCGAATGCGATCACGCGGAAGGACGCCGCGAGAGGCGGCACCAGTTCGCCCCACATCCGGCTGTCGCCGCTCAGGCCGGTGATGAGCAGCACGGGAGGCGCGCCCTCCTGCCCGCCCACGCGGTAGGAGAGTCTCAGGCCGTTTGCGGTAGCGTAGGGCATCGGCTCGACTACCCCGGCGGCTCGTTGGTTAGGCAGAGGTAGGCTGCGCTGTTGCCGGGCGCAAAGGCGCAGATGGCGGTCTGCGGCCGCCCGCCCTTGATGTTCACCTGCCTGGGGCCTGCGGTACCGCGCAGCTGCTGGATGCTGTCGATGTACATTGCCGTGCGCGTGCGCCCGTTGCCCAGGTTGCCGCCGCCGGAGCAGAACGGGTGCGGGCCTTCCACGCGCAGGTCGCCGCGCAGGAAGTCGGCTGCGTCGCCCTTGCCCACGCCGTGCCACCCGAAAGCCTCCAGCGTGGTCGGCATGAACGTCGAGAAGCCGTCGTACGGGTTGAAGATGTCCACGTCCTTCGGCGACCAGCCGGCCCCTTCGTAGACCAGTCGGGCAACCCAATCCTTGGCCTTCTCCGTGTCGTCCAGCGTCTCCTGGCTGCTGCGCGCGCCCCCGCCGCTGCCCTGGTTGTGGTTAGCCACGTAGACGGGCTTCTGCCTCATGTCCTGCGCGCGCTCCGCCGAGGCGAACACGAACGCGCCCACGGAGTTGACCGGGCGGTCGCAGTCCCAGATCTTGAGCGGGTAGTAGATGTGCCTGGAGTTCACGTAGTCCTCCAGGGTCAGGCCGGACGGGCCGAACTGGTGGTAGTAGCTCCAGCCCTCGTAGTCGTCCGGCGTCTTGAGCAGGCCGTTGCGGTGCTGGTTGATGACGAACGGGCTTAGCAGCTCGTCCCAGGTCACGCCGTAGCGTTCGCAGTACTGCTGGATGGGCACGTTGGTCGATGTCATCAGGCCCTGGTAGTCGCCCCACGGCTGGCCCCACTGGCGGTTGCCGCTCACCCGCGCGTCGTCGAAGTCGCCGCCCTGCCTGTATCTGCCCTCCAGGTTGTTGGCCGTGTAGACGTACACGCCCACCTGGTACATGCCGTCCGCGCACGCCTGCGCCGCGAACCCCATGCCCGCGCCGATGGCCGGCACGTTGTCTGGCGCGTACCGGACGTTGGTCAGCTCCGGCATCTGGCCGCGCAGCCAGCCGTTGGTGACGACGGTCAGCCCATCCTCGGAGTCATACGGCGGCGGGAAGTACGGCCGGTACGGCCCCCACGAGCCGGCAGGGCCGGGGTTGCCGGCCATGTTGTCCGGGCAGCAGAGCAGGCCGTCTATGTCCTCAGGCTTGAGTCCTGCGTCCTCCAGCGCGCGCTTCACGGCCAGGATCGCGTACGCTCCCAGCGTTCGATCCATGTTCACGCCGTCCCATCGGCGGTCTACGGGCGACTGCCCCCAACCCACAATCGCCACCTTGCCCTGGTGGGGCCACACGCCCAGGCCAAGCCTGTTCCTCTGCCAGCCTGCGCTCTGCTGAGTCATGGTCTCTTCTCCTGTACTGTGCGAGTTTGCGAGCCGCGCGGCCGCGTCTACTCCTCGACCAGCCGCCACTCGTGGATGAGCTGGCCGGGCGCGACCTCCTCGAACGTGACCTCCACGGCCGCGCCGATGGGCGCCTGGTAGGGCGGCACGCCCGGCAGGTTCGAGTAGAAGTTGATCCTGGGATCCTCCTCCAGAGCGATGACGGCCAGGTTGAACGGCTGGTCCGGCCGCGTCCTGCCAAGCCTGCCGTCCGCCACTACCATGTTGGCGAGGATGCGGCCGCGGCCGCTGGTCTCCTTCCACACGAGCTCGCCGGTGTCGCAGTCCTGGCAATCAGGCCGCGGCGGATACTGGAGCGTGTCGCAGCCGGTGCAATGCTGAACGATCAGCCTCTTCTCGTTGACGGCGTCCCAGAAGGGCTTGCTGAGCTCGTCGGGTACCGGAATGAGCTTGGGCACCGTACACCTCCGCGTTTGTCGAATGGCGGGCACGATAGAGTGTACCATCCGCGCGTGGCGGTGTCACCCTCGCGGGCGGGGCGGGCTGCCGTGCGTTCATGCTTCGACAAGCTCAGCACGAACGGGGCCTATCACCGTTCGCCCGTCCTTCGACAGGCTCAGGACTAGCGGACGGAGCAGGGCTATTCTACCTGGGCCCGGCTTGGTACGTCTGCAATGCCGAGTGGCGCGCAAGCACATCAAAGTCTGCGTCACTGTGGAGGATCGGCGCGCCGGCGCGTATGGCCGTAGAGGCGATCAGGCAGTCGATCAGCCTGCGGACGGTCTCGCCCTGTCGTCGGCAGCGGCGGTAGAGCGCGGCAGCGTCCTCGTAGTCGGTTGCCAGCGTTGGGATCACGGACGCACGCGCCAGCAGTCGCCGCAGGCTCAGCAGGTGCGACTCGTCCCGCGCCCCGGCCAGAACCTCCATGCGCACCGCGTCGCAGACGGCGGTCTCGCCGGACAGCGCTTCATCGACCAGGACGCAGACCGTGGACCCCGTGTCGCGCAGGAACTCGACCCAGGCGGACGTGTCTACCAGGATCACGGCAACCGACTCGAGCGCATTGCGTCCAGGTTGCCCTCCCAGCCGATCCCGCGCAGAGAGCGGGCTTCTTCCAGGGAGGCCGGTTCGGCTGCCAGCGTTCGCAGGGCGTAGTTGACCGCCTCGCGCTTGGTGGCAAGCCTGTAGCGCCGCATCACTTCGGCGCACGCCTGGTCGTCAATGTCTACGTTGGTGCGAGACATACACCTATGATACACCGGCAGGCGGGCGTCGGCAAGACGGCGCGCAATCCCGTTCGCGCTGAGCCGGTCGAAGCATGAGCGGGGCCGACTCTCTCCCCATGCCCGCGCCGGTGGGCATCCACCAAACCACCTGCCGAGTTGGCTCACAGTTAGAGGCCGCCGCCACGCCGCACCACTGGATTGCGGCTGAAGTTCGCCCCCGTATCGGGGTACGGGGCAGGCTCTGAGCGCAGCCGAATGGGCCGCAATGACGGTTGAAGGGAGCGGCCCCAGCAGCGCCCAGCGGCCGCCTACCCGTCAGTCCGGTACAGGTAGCGGATGTCCCACAGCCCGTAGAGCGTGGGCGTGGTGTTGCCAAAGACGTTTCGCACCGCGCTTATCCGCTCCGACAGGGTGGTATAGATGACGGGCACGTTCTCCGCAACAATCTCCTGCGCCCGTTGGTAGTAGCCCACCCGCGTATCGCGGTCAAGCTCCTGGCTGGCCTTCACGTACAGCTCGTCTATCTCCGCTTCCCACTCCGTTGCCGGCTCCGACTGGTTGGGATGCCACAGGTGCAGCCCCTCCGAGCTGTGCCACAGGGTTATGCCCCCGTGCGGGTCGGAGCCGCCGGTGAAGCCGATGAGGATGGTGTCCCAGTCGTAGGTGGTGGTCAGCTGCGCTACCAGTTCGCCGAATGGGACAATCCTGAAGTCCACGTCCAGGCCAATCTCCCTGATGCTCTCGCTGATCAGCCTGCCGACCTCCTGGCGCACGCTGTTGCCCTCGTTCGTTGCCACCACAAAGGAGATGGGGTTGCCCTCGTCGTCCTCGCGGATGCCGTCGCCGTCGGTATCGAGCCAGCCCAGGCCGTCCAGGATCTCGTTCGCCCTGTCCAGGTTGTACTCGTACTTGCGAACGTCCGGGTTGTGGAAGTCGCCCGCGGCCGGGCTTATCGACGACCACTGCGGATACCCCACGCTGTGCTGCACGTCTGCGATGATGGTGTCCTTGTCGAAGGTGTGGGCGATGGCCTGCCGAAACTCCCTGGTGGAGAACCACTTGAGCTTCTCAGGCGTGAGGTACGGGTCGCCGGTGTCCGGGTTTGCTCCCGGGTTCATGTTGAACCCCAGGAAGGTTGTGCCGAAGGCCGGGCCGCGCCTGTGGATGGTGAAGTTCCCCTCCTCCTGAAGCGGATAGAGCTCCGCGAGCTCCTCTCCTAGTACGCCGTGTACGTCCGAATGGCCCGACTTGAAGCCGGCAAGCTCCGCCGCCAGGTCCGGAACAATGACGTGTACAACCTGATCCAGGTATGGCAGAGAGTTGCCCGCCTCGTCCTTGAGCCAGTAGTCGGTATTGCGCTGCATCACCACGTTCTCTCCCGGCGCGTAGGAGCCGATAGTGAACGGGCCGGTGCCGATGATCTCGGACGGGTCGGTCTCAATGCCCCACGCTTCGGCGAACGTGCCGTCGTCCACGTGCTGCTCCAGGATGTGCCTGGGATAGATGGACGTGCCCATGCTGCGAAGGAAGGTAGCGAACGGCACGGGGAGCACGCACTGCACCGTGTAGTTGTCCAAGGCCGTGACTGTCATGGGCGACTCCACCCATTCGCCGCTCTCCTCGTCCAGGTAGCGGAAGTGGAAGGTTGCGCGGGCGCTCGCGGCAATGTCCGTGTTGTAGATGATGCGATTGAAGGTGAAGTCCACGTCCTGGGCCGTGAAGGGCTGCCCGTCGTGCCACGTCACGTCCTGGCGGAGGTGGAACGTCCACGTAAGGCCGTCGTCGGAACGCTCCCAGGACTCCGCCAGGGCCGGCTCTACCTGGTCGGTAAGCCACGAAATCTCGGTCAGGCCCTCAAAGAGGTATCCCAGGACGTTTGATGAAGCAGCGTCCGTGGAAACGGCGAGGTTGAATGTGAGCGGCTCCGAAATGGTGAAGCTGATCAGAGGGCCGCCCTGCGTTCCGATGGCGTACTCGAAGTCGCGGGCGTTCTGCCGCAGCTGCTCCACGGTCGAGAGCCGGGGCGTTGGCGTGGGCATGGGCGTAGCCGTCGGTTCGGGAGCGTCGGTTGGCGTTGCCGCCGCCGTGGGGGGCGAAGTTGGCGCGGGAGCCTGCGTTGCGGTTGGCGCAACCGTGGGGGTTGGCGTGGGCGCGGGGGTATGCGTTGCCGTTGGCGCAGCCGTGGAGGTTGGCGCGGGAGCGGTGGGCGCCGGTGTGTCCTCCGCGCCGTCAGAGCATCCGACCGCCAGAAGAACGGCGAAGGCGAGCAGAAGGGCGAGGCCGTTGAGCGGTCTTACTCTCATCGCAAGCTATTCTAGCAATGGTGCAAGCGTTGCGTCAATTGCAATGGGGCCTCTGCGTAGCCATGCGGGCCCTGCATAGCCAGGTAGAAGTCGTGGTTAGCGGCAACGTCAGTGGCGGTGTCCCTGTCCGCGCCTATGCCGACGATCTTCATCATCGTGCGAAACTCCTTTACCTTCGCTGGATTCACCCTGATGGACACAAGCCTGCGGTTCTTGTACAGATTCAGGTAGACGCCGCGTATGGCAGGAACCGCCTCAAGAACGGCCGAGTCCGAGTCCTCGACCAGCGGGAACGTAGTATTCGCCTTGACGGAGCCGGGCGACTTGCCGATGGCAGCCGCAAGCAGGCTCTTCATCGTTTCGTGGTCTGCTTCTTTGGGAAGGCTGTCGTCCCTGATGAGCTCGGCGGCGTGCTGGAGCGCTTTCACCGCGCCTTCGCGGTCCATGGCCCGTTGCCGGAGCTTTGCCATCTCTACGGCCAAGCCCTCCGCGTGAAAGGCGAGCTCGTGTTCCGTGAGGCCAAAGGGAGACCTGCGCCGGTCTTCCCGCGGCAAAGGCGGTAGTAGTTCCCTGGATGTCATCGTAAACCTCCGACGCGAGTATTCTAGCGCAACTACACTCCTACGGCTAGCCGCACGCGCTTCCAAACCAATTCAACCGCCGCCCCAGCGAGCAACCCCGGGCTTACCCCCACGCCGCGCGCCACTCCCAAAACGGCAGTTGCCCTAAGCGGCCGCATGGCCTATAATGGCAGTGTTCCAGGCGCCTTCATCTCGCCAAGGGGAGGCTACCCGCCATGCTGAGGTTTGCCGAGGAAATCATACTGCTGCTGCTTGACGACGATGGTCGGTTCACGCGGCTGCCAAGCTGGTCGCTTCACTACGCGCTGGCCGGCGGCGTGCTCATGGACCTGGCCCTGGAGAACCGCATCGACACGGACCTGGAGAAGCTGGTTCTCATCGACCCGACTCCCGTGGGCGACAGCCTGCTGGATCCCACTCTCGCTGACATCGCAGCCGGCGCGGAGAGCGACGCCCGCTACTGGGTGGGACGCACCGCCAGCCGGGGCGAAGACCTGCGTGAGGAGGCCCTCAAGCGTCTGGTTGAGATTGGCGTCCTGGAGAAGCGGGACGATAGCTTCCTGTGGGTCTTCCGCGCGCGGCGCTACCCCTCCATAGACGGCAAGGTGGAGCGGGAGGTGAAGCTGCGCATCATGGGCGTGCTGTTCAGCGACGAGATTCCTGACCCGCGCGACATCGTCATCATCGGCTTGGCCGACGCCTGCGGCATCTTCAGCGAGCTGCTGTCACCGCGGGAGCTGGAAAGCGCCGCCGAGCGCATCGACCAGGTGCGAAGGCTTGACCTCATCGGGCAGGCCACCGCGCAGGCCATCCGCGACATCGAGGTGTCCATAGCCACGTCGCTGAACCAGCAGATGTTCTAGCGCGTACCGCCCACGGCCGCCGCCTCAAAATCTCGCTTGCTCCCGCGCGCGGAGACTCTTGCGTAGCCATAAATCCCTTCCCCCGTCTGCGGGGGAAGGTTAGAGCCTGCCCCTGCGAAAGCAGGGGATGGGGGCAATCAGGCCACCCGCAGCCGCGCACCGCTCACCGCTTCCCTATCGCCTCGTGGCGCGGCCCTTCAACGCGGCAAGCGCCAGCCCCTGGCTCACCACTCCCACCAGCAGCACCGCGCCCAGCCCATGCAGCAGCACCATCGGCTCCCAGCCCTCCGTTATCAGCGACCGCAGCGCCGCCAGCAGGTACGTCACGGGGTTGTAGTCCGCCACCGTCGCAAGCCAGGAGGTCATCGCCTCCTGCGGCAGGAACAGCGTGGTCATGAACAGGAACGGGAAGAACAGCAGGAACGTCAGGTTCACGGCGGCGATGTTGCCCGTCTTGAGCGCAATGGCGTAGGGAAATCCGGCGAACACCAGGCCCCACAGGCCGCCCAGCAGCATGAACGCCACCACTCCCAGCAGGCCAGACTCAAATCCGATGCCCACCGCGAACCCCATCAAGAGAACCGGCACAGTCAGCAGCACCACCAGCGCAAAGTCGGCGAGCATGAGGCCCAGGAGAAGCGCCAGCCGGTTGACCGGCGTAATGACCAGCCGGTCGAAGTAGCCGCTCTGGATGTCCAGCACAACCGTGGTGGCGCGGGACACGCCCGTTACGGCGAACAGGATGGCTACCGGAAGCTGAAACGCCTTGTAGTCCAGGCCCGGTATCTGCTCGGCAAAGTCGGCCAGCGCGCCTATGTTCAGGAAGAAGAAGAACACCGGCACCACGAGCGCGGGCACGGTGAGCTCCGGATCCCTGGCGACCGAGCGCACCGCTCGCTCCGCCACGGCTGCCATGTCCCGCACGAATCCCGCCCGGCGAGCCTGGACGGGCGCTGCGGTGGTGATTCGCGTTGCCAACTGCTGCACCTCTCCCGCATCTATAGATTTGACCGCGAGCGCGATGGACGCGCCTCCGCTACGCCGGCTCCGCGCCGTCCTCCGGCGGCCCGGCGGCTTCGTCCTGAAGCCGTTCGCCGGTGACTTGCAGGAACACGTCGTCCAGCGTTGGCGTGCGCAGGGTCAGCTCCTGTACCGCAACGCCGCGGTTCGCCAGAGCGAGAGCCGCGGAGCTTATCACGGCCGCCCCGTTGCCCACGCTTGCCGTAAGCTCGTTGCCGTGAACCGATACGCCGCTCACGCGGCCGGTGCCCATGAGCGCCTCCACGGCCGCGTCCACGTCTCCGTCCACTCTCGCGATGATGAGATCCGAGCCGCGGGCGCGCTTCAACTCCTCCGGCGTGCCCTGCGCGGCCAGCCGCCCCCGGCTGATGATACCCACGCGGTGCGCCAGGGCGTCGGCCTCTTCAAGGTACTGAGTGGTGAGGAAGATGGTCACGCCCAGCTTCTCGTTGATGCCGCGCACCTCCTCCCAGACGCGGGAGCGGCTGACGGGGTCGAGGCCGGTTGTCGGCTCGTCCAGGAACAGCACCTCCGGGTTGTGGATCAGGGCTGCGGCGAGGTCTACCCTGCGCTTCATGCCGCCGGAGTAGGTGCCTATCAGCCGGTCTATGGCATCGCCGATGTCTATGAGGTCGGAGAGGTCGGCGATGCGCTGCGCGGCCTGGCGGCGTGACAGGCCGTACAGCTGCCCCTGGAGGCGAAGGAGCTCGCGGCCCGTCTGCTTCGCGTCCAGCGCCGCGTCCTGGAGGGCCACGCCGATTCGCAGCCTCACCTCTCCCGGCTGTCTGATCGCGTCGTAGCCTGCCACGGTCATGCTGCCGCTGGTTGGGGAGAGCAGCGTGACCAACATTCGTATGACCGTGGTCTTGCCTGCGCCGTTGGGGCCCAGGAAGCCGAATATCTCGCCCCTGCGCACCGTGAGATCCACGCCGTCCACGGCGCGCACCGCGCCGAACGCGCGGACGAGTCCGCGCACGTCTATGGCGTTGGTGTTGTCGGCGGCTGCGTTCATTGGGATGGCTTACCTCGGAGTGAACATTCTAATGCCCGTACGAGCGGCGCACAAGGGCGCGCGGCCCCCACTCCCGCTCGTCCTGAGCCTGTCGAAAGGCGGGCGGACGGACGACCGCCGCGCTCAACCGTCATTGCGGCGGAAGCCGCAATCCAGGGGGCAGGGTGTGTAGACTAGCGGAGGCTTTAGATTCTTCGACTCCGCTACGTTGCGCTCAGAATGACAGCTGTTGGCTCCCGCTCGTCCTGAGCCTGTCGAAGGGCGGGCGGACGGACGACCGCCGCGCTCAACCGTCATTGCGGCGGAAGCCGCAATCCAGGGGGCAGGGTGTGTAGACTAGCGAAGGCTTTAGATTCTTCGACTCCGCTACGCTGCGCTCAGAATGACAGCTGTTGGCTCCCGCTCGTCCTGAGCCTGTCGAAGGGCGGGCGGACGGACGACCGCCGCGCTCAACCGTCATTGCGGGGGAAGCCGCAATCCAGGGGGCAGGGTGTGTAGACTAGCGGAGGCTTTAGATTCTTCGACTCCGCTACGCTGCGCTCAGAATGACAGCTGTTGGCTCCCGCTCGTCCTGAGCCTGTCGAAGGGCGGGCGGACGGACGACCGCCGCGCTCAACCGCCATTGCGGCGGAAGCCGCAATCCAGGGGGCAGGGTGTGTAGACTAGCGGAGGCTTTAGATTCTTCGACTCCGCTACGCTGCGCTCAGAATGACAGCTGTTGGCTCCCGCTCGTCCTGAGCCTGTCGAAGGGCTGGCGGACGGACGACCGCCGCGCTCAACCGTCATGGCGGCGGAAGCCGCAATCCAGGGGGCAGGGTGTGTAGACTAGCGGAGGCTTGAGATTCTTCGACTCCGCTACGCTGCGCTCAGAATGACAGCTGTTGGCTCCCGCTCGTCCTGAGCCTGTCGAAGGGCGGGCGGACGGACGACCACCGCGCTCAACCGTCATGGCGGCCCGCTCGGCTACCCTCAGAGCCCGCCCCGTACCCCGATACGGGGGCAGGCTCCAGTCGCAATCCAGCCCGGGGCGCCGTCACCCATCCCCACCGTGGGCGGTTCACGAACCGCCCCTACGACGGCGGCAGTCTCCCCTTCCCGCTCATAGCCTGCCCCGTACTTGATACGGGGGTGAGCCTGTCGAACCGGAGTGGGGAGACCGTGAGTGTTGTTCGTCCGCCTGTCCTTCGACAGGCTCAGCACGAGCGGACACAGTATCCCCGTCCTAGCTTCGACAAGCTCAGGGCGAACGGGGGGGCCTGTTCTCCCTGAGCCTGTCTAAGGGTGGGCGGATGGGCCGCCAGCCACTCCCCCACGCCCGCGAAAGCGGGCGTCCACTCAACCACCTGTGGATGTGAGCGACAGTCCCGGTCGCCCGCCTCTAGTCAAACATCAGGACGCTGCGTGTGACCTCGCCAGCCTTCATGGCGCGGAACGCCTCATTCACGTCCTCAAGGCGGCCCCGGCGCGTGATCATCTCGTCCAAGAGCAGGCGGCCCTGGCGGTACAGATCGATGAGGCGCGGCATGTCCGTGCGGAAGCGGTTGGAGCCCATGCCGCTGCCCTGGATCTTGCGCTCGCTCAGGAACATCCGCCCTTCTATCTCCACCTTTTCGCCCACCGGAATCATGCCCACCACCGTTGCGGTGCCGCCGGGTATCAGGCAGTTCCAAGCCTGCTCCGCCGCGATCTTGAGGCCGATGGCCTCGAACGAGTAGTCGACTCCGCCGTCGCTCAGGTCACGAATCGCCTCCACGGGGTCGCGCGACGAGGCGTCGACCACGTGGGTCGCGCCGACCTCCAGCGCGCGGGTGAGCTTCGGCTCCACCACGTCCACGGCGATGATCTGCCTGGCCCCGGCTATGCGCGCGCCCTGCACGCAGGCCAGCCCGACGCCTCCCAGGCCGAACACGGCGACGCTGCAACCCGGCTCTATGCGGGCCGTGTTGAACACCGCGCCCACGCCGGTTATGACGCCGCAGCCGATGAGCGCGGCCCTGTCCAGCGGCATGTCGTCGTCTATCTTGACCAGCGCGTTCTCGTGGACGAGCATCCGCTCTCCGTAGCTGGAGAGGTTGAAGCCCTGGTTGATCGGCCTGCCATCCTGAAGCGATAGGCGCGGCGGCTCGCCCTCGGCGCGGCGCGGCCGCTGGGAGCAGCGGCTGGGGTGGCCGGACAGGCACTGGCGGCAGTGGCCGCAGAAGACGGACAGGCAGGATATGACGTGGTCGCCGGGCTTGAGGTAGGTCACAAGCTCGCCCACCTCCTCCACAATGCCCGCGGCCTCGTGGCCCAGGATGGATGGCGTGACCATCGGATACAGCCCCTCGACGAAGTGGAGGTCGCTGTGGCATACGCCGCTGGCGGCGGTTCGCACCACGACCTCGCGGGCCATTGGCCCGTCTATGTTCACCTCCTCGATGGTGAGGGGAGTGTTGACGGCGTGGAATACGGCAGCCTTCACGATGCACCTCCTGAATTGAAGTTCCCGTTGTGGCTCGTATCTGTCCGCGGGGTTGTACCCGCGGCCAACCGCCGGCGGCTACCTGTCGCCGGCCATCACCCTGCGCTGAATGATCTCCAGCGCAATGCCCATGCCGACGGGCAGGAAGCCGAGCGGATTCCCAAGGATGATCCAGCCCACTCCCATGCCTATCACTATGCCGTTCCACATGCCGGACCAGCGTTGGCGCTTTGCAAAGGCAATCTCCGGCCTCTGCTCCTCCATCGTCACCCTCCTGGAGTCTGTTGGCGCTACTATACTCCCTTGCGCGCAGTTTGCCAAACGGTAGAGCGGCGACGCTTAAGGCTGCTAGCGGCGGCTCAGTCCCAGGCGTATCTTCTCCTCCGGCGACAGCGCGGACACGTCGAGGTCGGAGCGGGCCGGCGCGCCTGCGGGCGTTCTGTCCGCCAACGCCTGCTCCTCGATGCGGCCGCGCACCTGCTCGACGAGCTGCCGCGCTTTTGCGTGCGACGCCTGAAGCTCCTCGACGGTTGCCCCGCCGACCATGTCCTCCGGCAGGCCGGGCTCGGCCGCCAGCAGCGAGGCGCGGTACGCCTCCAACGCCTGCGAAAGCTGCGCCCTCGTCGCCTCGGCCTGCTGCTCGCGCTCCGCGGCGGCGCGCTCCAGGCCGCCGACGGCGTCGGTCAGCTCCGCGATGCGCGCGTCCCGCTGCGCCAGCGCGCCGTTGAGGTTGGCCGCTCGCCGCTCCCCCTCCGCGAGGCCGGCCTCCAGCTCCGCGATGCGCACGGCGAGGGCCGCGGGATCCTCGCCAGCCGCCTCATTCGGCTGCTCCGACTGCTCCGCCGTCGTAGTCTCGACTGTCGTGCTCTCCTCGTCGCTCATGTTGTGCTCCTGCGCGTGGTTTGGCGCAGGATACGCAGTCGCGGCGAGAGCGGGCAAGCGGGAGGTGGCAGGGGGGGTATCCGCTCGCCCTGAACTTGTCGAAGGGTCTGCCCTGTAGGGGTTGAGCAGACAGAACTGCCGCCTGCCGCTTTTTGTCCGTCATTGCGGCGGAAGCCGCAATCCATCCCCAGGCCCCCGCCGGGTTGATAGACCCCTGCTTCCGCAGGGGAGACGGTTGTTGTACCGCCCATCAATGCTTCGACAGGCTCAGCGAGAACGGGATACCGTCCCCGCCTGATCCAGCGGCGCGATTCTTGAGGAACCCTTTATCCCGATTGACATGACTCCGGCATGGCTGTGGTCGTTCGTCTCCTTCAGGTTCACGCAGCATTAGCACGTCCCGCAACGCCCACGGGCCCGCGCTTTCCTGGAGTCACCTCGACTGGGGTGGGAATCAGCCATTCGGATCCGCTCTTGGTCGCTCCTCGCACCCGGCCATCGCGAGCCAGCTTGCGTACTCTGCGTTCCGACACGCCCAGGCGTACAGCCGCCTCTTGCACAGTGACGTTGATGACATCATCCGCGGGAGACTCGGGCGCCAGTTCGAACTCGACCGGGTGCGGCTCTTTGAGCGTGCTCATCTCGTGTATCAGGAACCCGATGACTTCACCGTCGTCGTCCAACCGCTTGAGGACGCGCTCGTCGTCCGTGGGGGTGAAGTACCCATCCCGCAAGCTCCATAGCACCTCAAGCATGTCTCCATTGTGATCGTACGATACCAACACCTTCTTGCTTGACATTGCTCACTCTCCCTTGATTCTCCGATCGAGATAGGCGGTCAGGATGACGGAGTAGCTTCCCTCGCTCTTCACCACGAGACAGATGTAGCGGTTCCTGCTCCGCAGGTCCTGGTAGAGCCGATAGTAGAGCCTGACCGCCGGGCTGGATCTGGAGGAGTTCACTGCGTCCGGCCTGGCGAGTGTCTCAGAGAACCGGTGCATCTGGAAGGCCATCTCGGGGTGTCTCCGCAGGATGTGCCGGATACGCTCGTCGGTGAGCCGAACCTCGTTTCCGCGTTCATCGGTGTAACGCCGCTCGCCAGTCTCCATAGCCTGTTACCGTACCGCAAAGTATACCGCCAAGCGGCGCCGGGCGGCAAGGGGCCAAGACCAAGCCCCACAGTATCGTGGCGCTAGCAGCCCGCTAGTGGTGAGCCTGTTGAACCACGCCGCCCCCCATCGCCCTCCCCAGCCGGCGTGTGGTAACATTTGGGCATCCCGCGCGGGCGCGCAGCCGACAATAATCGAGGAGGACGCGAATGGCCACAACACGACGGGCGGAGGCTACCTGGAACGGCGACCTTGTATCCGGCAGCGGAATCGTGAGCGCGGTGAGCAGCGGCGTGTTCACCGACCTGCCGGTCACTTGGGTCTCGCGCACGGAGGACGCAGGCGGTCGCACCAGTCCTGAGGAGCTGGTGGCCGCGGCGCACGCGGCCTGCTACAGCATGGCGCTCTCGTACGTGCTGGGCAACGCAGGCACGCCGCCGACTAAGCTGGAGGTGAGCGCAACCGTCACGTTCGAGATAGGCGACGCAGGGCCGAAGGTGGCCTCCAGCGCGCTGACCGTGCGCGGCGACGTGCCCGGCACCGACGCCGAGGCGTTCCGCGCGGCGGCCGAGGCCGCCAAGGACGGCTGCCCCATCTCGCAGGCGATGCAGGGCAACGTCACGCTGAGCGTGGAGGCGGAGCTGGCATAGGTATGCCGCCTGCCATTCGGCAGGTTCAGGGTGATCGCGTTAGGGACATGGCCTTCAGAGGTCGCGTGTAAGGACTTGCAGTTCGTCCAGAACCTCTGTCATCACCGGGAATTGGTACCGCTCCAGGATCTCGTGGAAGACCTCCTCGCCCGTGAGTGGATCGTAGACGCGGTGATGGTACTCGTCGCGGTCGCGATGGAGGTTGTGGTACTTGAGCAGCAGGTGCTCGCCTGGCAGCCATGCCACATACACGTAGACGCGGCCCCTCACCCGGAGGAGGGTGCCTGAGTACCGCGTGTCATACCACTTCCTCACTGCCAGCAAGACGTTCTTCTGGCACTGGACGGTGCCAAGCAGCCTAAGGCCTTCCTCATCCTGGCTTCTGAAGGTGAGGTTGTCACCTTCGACGAATGGATGAGACCTCAGCCTGCTTTCGTGAATGGTCAGGTAGTGGGCCCAGGAGTTCCAGTCGTGGGGGTCTTCTCGCGGAGCAATCTGGCGCCTTGATATGTAGAGTACCAAAAGAGAACCTCCGCAGTGGGGCGAATAGCGTCCAGTTCCAGGAGTGTTGCCATCTTCTCGCTGGACATCTCGTAGCGCGCCTCATAGACGCGGAGTTCCTCCTCTGCCTCCTTCAGCATCTGTCCCGGAGGCATACGAATCACGGGGGTTCGCCCGTTGGCGTCCATTTCGGCTCCTTTCGAGGCTAGCGCATCACTCGACTCTACTCTACACCCGCGGGACGACTGCCGCAAGCGGCCGTATGCCCGCCCCCTCTGGATTGCGGCTGAGCCTGCCCCGTACCCTGATACTGGGCCGCAATGACGGAGAATCACACTCTCACCCGTCACTGCGGCGAAAGCCGCAGCCCAGCCGCGGGCGGGCGGGCTGAGCCAGCCGCCTTTCCTCCCGCTCATGGTGAGCCTGTCGAACCGGAGCGGGGACACCACGAACGTCGTTCACCCGCCCGCCCTTCGACAGGCTCAGGACGAGCGGGCTTAGGCCACCCCCACACCCCGTCCGCCCAATCTGCTATACTTTACTCCGCAACCAACACTCGGAGGCAGCGTACGTGACCACGTCCACAGGCGTCCGACATCTTCTGTCGGTGGCCGACCTCTCGCCCGCGGAGATCGAGCGGCTGCTGCAACGCGCCGCCGAACTCAAGCGCGCGCCCGCCCCGCAAGTCCTGTCCGGCAGGACGGTTGCGCTGGTGTTCGAGAAGCCGTCCCTGCGTACGCGAGTTAGCTTCGACGTGGCGATCCACCAGCTAGGCGGCCACGCGCTGTACCTCGGCCGCGATGAGGTCGGCATGGGCGTGCGCGAGCCGGTCTCCGACACCGCCCGCATCCTCTCCCGCTACGTGGACGCTATCGTTGTGCGAACGTTCGCGCAGGCCACGCTGGAGACGCTAGCCCGCCACTCGTCCGTGCCTGTCATCAACGCCTTGTCCGATGACGAACATCCCTGCCAGGCATTCGCAGACTTGCTCACCGTCCAGGAGCACAAGGGGCGGCTCGCCGGCGCAACTATCGCCTACGTGGGCGACGGCAACAACTGTGCCGTCAGTCTGGCAATCGCAGCGGCCTCAGTCGGCGCGCACTTTGCGATTGCATCGCCCGCGGGCTACGAGCTTCCCGCGGCAGCCGTCGATGAGACGCGCAGGCGCGCCGCGCTCACCGGCGCGTCGGTCACGCTCACCGACGACCCAAAGCAGGCCGTCGCCGGCGCGGACGTGGTGTACACGGACGTGTGGACGAGCATGGGCCAGGAAGCCGAGGCAGAGGTTCGCCGCCGGGACTTCCGCGGCTACCGCGTGGACGCGGAGATGATGGCTCAGGCGGCAGAGGGCGCGCTGTTCATGCACCCGCTGCCCGCACACCCGGGCGAGGAGGTCGCCGAGGGTATGCTGGATCATCCCCAGTCGGTGGTGTTCGACCAGGCGGAGAACCGCCTGCACGTCCAGAGGGCGATACTCGCCGACCTGTTCGCCACGGAGGGCTGAAGCGTGGCCCGGCCTCTGGTAGCAATCGTGGGGAGGCCCAACGTGGGCAAGTCCACGCTGTTCAACCGGCTGGCCGGGCAGCCTCTCGCTATCGTCTCGGACGTGCCGGGCACCACCCGCGACCGCGTCACGGCCACCGTGCCCTGGCGGGACGGCTCGCTCATCCTCGTGGACACCGGCGGCATCGAGACGGCCCCCGCGTCCAGCCTGTGGGAGCAGGTGCGGGAGCAGGTGGAGCTGGCACTCGATGAGGCGGACGCCATCATCTTCCTGGCGGACGTGGTTGACGGCGTGACACCCTCGGACGCGGCCATCGCTCAGTCGCTGAGAGAGCGCGGCAAGCCCATAGCGCTCGCTGTGAACAAGGTGGACAACCCGCGGCGGGAGCTGGAAGCGGCGGAATTCTACGCGCTGGGCCTCGGCGACCCGCTGCCCATGAGCGCGTACCACAACTTGGGCGTGCGCGACCTGTTGAGCAGGCTGGACGAGCTTCTGCCGGAGACCGAGGACGATGATGAGGATGAGGCAGGGCTAAGGCTGGCGATAGTCGGACGGCCCAACGTGGGCAAGTCCATGCTGCTCAACGCAGTCCTTGGGCACGGCCGCGTCATCGTGTCCGACACGCCGGGCACCACGCGCGATGCCGTAGACATCCCCTTCACGTTCGACGGCGAGCCGGTCACGCTGATAGACACCGCCGGAGTGCGGCGGCGCGGCCGCATAGAGCTCGGCATCGAGCGGTACAGCGTGCTGCGCGCCGTCCGCGCCATCGAGCGCGCCAACGTGTGCCTGCTGGTCATCGACGCCACGGAGTCCATCACGGCGCAGGACGCGCACGTGGCCGGGTACGTCACGGACGCCTACAAGGGCGTGGTTGTGGTGGTCAACAAGTGGGATCTCGTGCAGCACGAGACGGACGAGGAGTGGATGGAGGCGGAGGTGCGCCGCCGCCTGCGGTTCGTTTCGCACGCGCCGGTCCGCTTCACGTCCGCGCTCACGGGCGCGGGCGTGCAGGAGGTCATGGAGACTGCGCTTGCCGTGTACGAGCAGGGCCGGACGATGGTCTCCCGCGGCGCGCTGGAGCGGACGCTGCTCGCCGCGCTCTCGGAGCACCTGCCCACCGGGCGCGGCGGGCGGCCGCTCAAGGTGTATCGAATGTACCAGAAGGGCGTAAGCCCGCCCACGTTCGTCACATTCGTCAACAACCCTGATCTGGTGCACTTCTCCTACCAGCGATACCTGGAGAACCGCCTGCGCTCCGCGTTCGGCTTTGCGGGAAACCCCATACAACTGATATTCTCCGGCAGGGGTAGAAGACGATGACGACCGCGCTGCCGATACTGGCGGGCTATCTGCTTGGCGCAATGCCGTTCGGCCTGCTCATGTCGCGGCTTGTGAAGGGCGTAGACGTGCGCCGGTACGGAAGCGGCAGCACGGGCATGACCAACGTGATCCGCACCATCGGCGTTGTGCCGGGCCTGCTGGTGCTGGCGCTGGACGCGGGCAAGGGCGTCGCGGCCGTGCTGCTGGCCCGCGCGCTGGAAGCAGGCCCGGCGGTAGAGGCGCTGGCCGCGCTGGCCGCGCTCGTCGGCCACAACTGGTCGGTGTTCATTCGACTCCGGGGCGGCAAGGGGGTCGCCACCGGAGTCGCCGCGCTCTGCGCGCTGTCGCCTGTGGCGGGACTCATCGCGCTGGCGGTGGGCCTCCCCACGATTGGGATCAGCCGGTACGTGTCGCTGGGGTCGATAGCTGGCTCGACGACCGGGGCTATCGCGCTGCCGCTGCTGGCGGTGACCGGAGCGTCGATACCGTTCGGCGCGCCGCCCCTCGCCTACGCCATCTACACCTCGATTGGCGTGCCACTGATTCTGTTCAAGCACAGGTCTAACCTGGCACTGCTGCTCAAGGGACGTGAGCGCAAGCTGGGCGAGTCCGTGCCCGTTGGCGATACGCAGGGCTGACCACGGAGGCCGCATGGCAAGAGCAACCGTGATAGGCACCACCGGCTGGGGGACGACGCTGGCAATCCTGCTGGCGAACAACGGCTGTGAGGTGACGCTGTGGGCGCGCACTGAGGAGGAGGCCGCTGCGTTACAGCAGGCGGGGCAAAACCCGCGCCTGCAAGCCGGCTCGCCCTTCCCGCCCGGCCTGCGCGTCACCGCATCGCTGGAGGAGGCCGTGCCGAACGCGGACTTGGTCGCGCTGGTGGTGCCGTCGCGGAGCCTGCGCGAGAACACCCGCGCCGTGCGGCCGCACCTGGGCGTCGGCTCCATCGTCCTGAGCGCGACCAAGGGACTGGAGAAGGAGTCGGCCATGCGCATGAGCGAGGTGATCGCGGATGAGCTGCCGGAGCCGTTCCACGACCGCATCGCCGTGCTGTCCGGCCCCAACCTG
The DNA here is from genome assembly GCA_963555975.3 of Dehalococcoidia bacterium. Lineage (GTDB taxonomy): Bacteria > Chloroflexota > Dehalococcoidia > Lucifugimonadales > UBA2985 > JAPPHY01. The sequence continues at coordinate 1,738,405 of OY821663.2, read as the reverse complement.
GCGCGGGAGATAGTCCGCGGCCTGCCCGCCTCGACGGTCATCGCCTCACACAGCGAGGAAGCGGCGTTGCGGGCGCGCGACCTGTTCATGTCGCCCGTGTTCAGGGTGTACACCAACGCGGACGTGGTGGGCGTGGAGATGGGCGGCGCGCTGAAGAACATCATCGCGCTGGGCGCGGGCATCTGCGAGGGGCTTGGCTACGGCGACAACGGGAAGGCGGCGTTCATCACCCGCGGGCTGGTGGAGATGACGCGGCTGGCCGTGGCCGCGGGCGCCAACCCGCTCACGCTGGCCGGGCTGGCCGGCCTGGGCGACCTGGTGGCGACGTGCTCCAGCCCGCTCAGCCGCAACCGCTACGTGGGCGAGCAGCTCGTGGCGGGCAGGCGAGTCGACGACGTGCTGTCGTCGATGCAGAACGTGGCTGAGGGCGTGGACACGACTCCGGCGGCGCTGACGCTGTCGGCGCGGCTGGGTGTGGACATGCCGCTCACGGAGGCGATCAGCGGCGTGCTGTTCCGCGGCGTGGAGCCTCGCGCGGCGGTGGCGGAGCTGATGGGCCGAGCGCCGCGCTCGGAGTGGGCGGGGCTGGAGGGGTAGGGGGGGAGCCAAACGACGCCGTCGCGAGTGCACTTTCGAGTCGGATTAAGGGGAACTACCCAAATGGACTTCCTTTCCGACATATGGAGAGCTTGGAACGATCAATGGGGCGCGTCAGTAGCGACCATATTGGCCTTGATTGCCCTTCTGTTGAATGTGGGCAAGGAAACTAAGCAATTGGTCACCCATGTAGCACGCTGGAAGATTTGGGGAATAGTCCCGAGTCTCCTAAGAAACGCCATTAGGAAGTATAGGTCATGGAGGGCCGAGTCAATACTCCGACGAGCATTGGAAGGAGAAACATTTCGGGTAGGTATTCGCAACTACGATGACAGTTTACGAAGCGATCCGTGGCTGTCGACCCGCAATTTGCTCCGTGGGATCACTCCAGACAAGCCACACTGGCTCAACGACCATTACGTCGCGAACGCCTTGGAGTCCTTATCGGCTGAAGGAAAAGTGTCCAAAGCGATACGTTATTCTCCACAGTCTTGGCCCCCCTACGCAGTGGGCTTCCTGTTTATGAGCGTCAGAGAAGGTGGCTCTGCTCAGACTATGTCGGCCGACATAGAAACAAATGGCAAGTGCTTGGCCTACCAAACCTTCGACCTATGCCCCGAACCCCCAAGGTTCGATGTAAGAGTTTCCAGGGAGACAGTTTCCCTCAGCGAGACTAGAACCACCACCTCGTTCCCCCTTAGTAACCTGGCTTCCCCATGTAGGGAATGCTGGAAGAATGAGTATCGGGAACCTGATTTGCTGATGCTGGTAGAAGCGTTCCTAAAGAATGATTTCGCCAGATTCACTATCCCAGAAATCACCGGAGCTAACGGCGAACTTCAGGAGGCACTCGTGGACCTATTTCTCAAATGCGATTACGCGCCTGAAGTGAACTTGCTAAAGCCCTTAGTAGAGCAAGCCATCGCTATCCGGCAAGAGCAAATCTCCGCGCGTACGCCGGAATCTCAGGGCGTATGGCAACCCGACGACAAGAGAGAATTGACGGCAACGCTTCTGGAGCACATCAAGAGTCAATCAAAGGGGTAACGCGCCACAGTAATGATGCACCTGTGCCTCTCACATTTCACTGGGGGCATAAGAGGAACTATACACCAGTTGATCGCGCGCGCCGGGCCTGGAGGGGTAGGGGCGGCGCCAAACTCTGCCGGCCGGTGATACTAGCTACTCTGCCGCCAGCTTGAAGGCGGCTTCATCGCGCGACTGAGCGCCTAATCTGCCGCTGCGGCGGTGACGTGCAGCCGTCGTCCGATGGCGCCAAGGGCGGCGTCCATCTGGTCGAGGCGCGACCGGTGCTGGACATCCAACACCCGATCCACCTGCGGCAGATGCCAGCCCAGGCGACGGGCCAGCTCCGCCTTGCCTATGCCCTGCTCCATCATCCCCTGGTACAGCATGACCTTCACCGAGGTCAACGTGGGCAGGACAGCATAGGTCTCCCCGCTTGACGGAGAAGGGATCTCCTTGCGGTCGTGGATGCGGGCCGCTATCGCCTCCTCCAGCGCGTCGACGGCGCGGGCGACGGCCTCCTCCCGGTCGTCTCCGAAAGTGGTCAACTCCGGGAAGTCGAGCGAGGTCACCAGCAGCGTCCCATCGTCGTGTTCCAGCGTGATTGGATAGGCAAGCATCAGCCCAACCCCAGGTCTTTCTTGATCTTGGCAACAAGCCCTCGGCCCAACTCTTTCCCTCCGCCGTGCATGGGCAGCTGGCTGGTTCGGTCACCGAGCCGGACGGTGACGTGACCGCTTCCTCCCTTGTGGGTGTGAAAGGTGCACCCCCGGCCCCTGAGCCAGCGCCGAAGCTCCCGTGCGTTCATCTCCTCACATCATGCACAACACTTGTGTTGTTGTCAACATGCGCGTTTCCTATGTCGGCGCACTGTTGGAGGCCCAGCTCCACCACGAAACCCTCAAGTCTCTTTTGCCCTGAACGAGCAACGCAATACCAGGCGCGCGTGGTAGACTTGTGAAGCTCATTCACGTCCAGGAGAAGAAGATGCTCACAAACGCCACGTTCAAGATCGTTAGCTGGGACGAGGAGCCGTTCGACGAACCGGAGGGCGGGCCGAAGCTGACTTGGGCGCACATAGCAAAGACGTTCCACGGCGACCTGTCCGGGACTGGCAAACTCATGTACGTAATGACGTACCTAGATGGTGGAGTCGCCTCGTTCATCGGTTTCGAGAAGGTCGAGGGCAGCCTGGGCGGGCGAACAGGCAGCTTCGTGTTGCGGCACGCGGGGCATTTCGACGGAGAGAAGGCCACGGCGGAGTACGAGGTTGTTCCCGGGTCAGGCACAGGCGAGTTGACCGGGCTTTCGGGTACCGGCGGGTTCTCCGCCGGACACGCCGAGGAGCACGACTTGACGCTGGATTATCAGGTGTGACTCGCGCCCGGCGGGCGGCTGCTTGGCACTCGCATCGCCGCGTGCCCTCACGCGCGCGTCAACCTTCAGCCTGCCTCGGCTGACCTACAAGCAGCCTATCGATCTCGGCCCGCAGCCGCCTTGAGGTGCCGTCGTGCCACTCTATCAGGCGAGTGTTGCCTGCAATGGGGACGAGCCGCCTCATCATTTCGACGGCTTCCTCCTGGTCGAGTCCTGACAGCACGGCTTGAAGCTTAACATCGGCAACGGAGAGCTGGGCAATGCAGTAGCCTCGCCTTGGGCCACTCCAGAAGTCCAGGAAGGTCAACGGAGCGGCGATACAGTCCGGGGTGAAGGCTCGCATGGTCACGTGCTCGAACGACTGGTCTCTACCGCCGGGGCCGTATAGCTGCTGGTGAAGCGCGAATAGGGATTCTTGCCGACCTTCGTACGGCCATATGTTACGCCGCCCTTCGCTGGTGTCTACCTGCTCCAACTCCAAGGCTCTTGCAGGGCGACTAAAGTCCGGGAAGGCGTACACCAAGCGGAAGTGGCTGCATATCGGATACTCGAACGGGCTGCTTCGCCCCCATTGCCCAAGGCGTACGTGATAGCCCAAACCCTCCACGTCGAAAGCGCACAGGTTCGCGTACAGCCCCGGCGAGAAGTCACTCCCGTTCGAGAAGTCAGGGACCGGAGTCGCGGAGGGAGGTACGGGTTGCTTCCCGCGGCTGCTTCTGCGGCCTGGAGCGCTATGCCAGTCGTAGCCGCCGCGCGTACCGCGATACCACCGACGGATGGAATCCAGCACACGCAACGCGAACACCCTCCTGTACGCGCGGCCGACTCCCGGCCGCCCCTAGCGGCTGAACAACGCCCGCAGCCGCGCCAGCAGTGACATCGGGCGGGGTTCCGGCATGGCGGCGCGCCGCTCGCCTTCCTCGCGCATCTGGGCCGCCGTCATCTCACCGGCCGGCCGCCGGGACGGGCTTCTCGTGCCCAACAGTTCCTTGGCGCTATCGCCGCGTCCCCTGCGGTGCAGGCGGTCCGCAGCGCCGGACTTCCATTCGCTGCCTCTCCCCATCATGGCGCACCTCCTGCGAGAAGTCATTTACATAATAGCGCATCCGGCGCGAAACGGCAAGTCGGCCGTGGCCGCGCGGCGTCCTTTGGGGAGACTCGAGAAGCCAGGCCTGGAGACGTGGGGTATTGCCTGGCTAACAGTTTTGTTGGAATATAGCCCAATGACCTCAGAGGGCGGAAGGGTATGAGCGCATGACGGAGCTACAAATCAGACCGTTCAGGGAATCCGACCAGGACGCCGTCGTCAGGCTGTGGGTGGAGTGCGGCTTGGTGGTGCCCTGGAACGATCCCGTGAAGGACATCAATCGGAAGCTCACCACACAGAGGGAGATGTTCCTGGTCGGAGCCATCGGTTCCAGGCCGGTTGCAACCGTAATGGCCGGATACGACGGCCATCGCGGCTGGATCAACTACCTGGCGGTCGCTCCCGACTGCCAAAGGGCGGGCTTCGGGCGACGCATGATGGAGGAGGCGGAAGCACGGCTGAGAGAGCTTGGCTGTGCAAAGATCCAGTTGCAGGTCAGAAACACGAATCCGGGCGCGGTTGGCTTCTACTGGGAAATCGGCTACTCAGTGGATAACGTCATAAGCATGGGCAAGCGGCTTGAGGAAGATTGACGTGCCGTCTGCGACTTGCCTGCGACAGCTCGCGCCCAAATCCGCGCATTGACAGTCCCTACCCTGTGGCCTATGCTCAGGGGTTGCACGTCCAGGCAACCAGCACACACGCAAGGAGTCACCATCATCGCACACAGAAAGACGGTAACGGACGACGGGCTTCGCATCCTCACCTCTCGTATGCCGCACACGCAGTCGGCAAGCATCGTGCTGTACGTGGGCGCGGGCTCGCGCTACGAGTCGCCGGAGGAGGCGGGCATTTCGCACTTTGTTGAGCACATGTGCTTCAAGGGCACGCCCCGATACCCCACATCGAAGGACATCTCCGAGGCCATCGAGGGCGTGGGCGGCGTCATGAACGCCGCAACCGACAGGGAGCTGACCTCCTACTGGTGCAAGGTGCCCGTGACCCACTTCCACGAAGCGCTCGACGTCCTGGCCGACATGATCAGCGCGCCCGTCTACGACCCGGCTGAGATCGAGAAGGAGCGGCAGGTCATCCTCGAGGAACTCGCCATGACCTACGACGTGCCCAGCTACCGCGCTGAGCTGCTCATCGACGAGGTGATGTGGCCCGACCAGCCGCTCGGCAGGGACGTGGGCGGCACCCGCGACTCGGTATCGGGCATCACCCGCGACATGATGCTGGACTACATGCGCCGCCAGTACACGCTGCCCAACCTGGTGGTCTCCATCGCCGGCAATGTCCACCACGACGAGGCAATCGAGGCGGTCGAGAGCCGCTTCCGCGGTTGGCCCGCGCACGCTCCGGGCGACTGGTTCCCCGCCGACGACGGCCAGTCGTCACCCAGGTTCGACATGGAGCGGCGCAAGTCCGAGCAGGCGCACCTCTGCGTCGCGCTCAAGGGGCTGTCGTCGTCGCACCCCGACAGGTACGCGCTCGACCTGCTGAACGCCGTGCTCGGCGAGGGCATGAGCAGCCGCCTGTTCCTGGAGCTGCGCGAGCGGCAAGGCCTGGTCTACGACGTTCACACCACCGTAAGCCACCTGAAGGACTGCGGCACCTTCATCACCTACGCAGGCATGGACCCGAAGAATGCCCGCACCGCCGTTCGCAGCATCCTGGACGAACTGGGCCGGGTGAAGGACGGCGTGCCGGAGGAGGAGCTGCACAAGGCCAGGGAGTACCTCAAGGGCAGGCTGGTGCTGCGCATGGAGGACAGCCGCAGCGTGGCGGCCTGGCTTGGGGCGCAAGAACTGCTCACCGGCAGGGTGCGCACGGTGAGGCAGGCGCTCGCCGCAGTGGACTCGGTGACGACCGATGACGTGCGGCGCGTGGCGAACGACCTGCTGGTGACGGAGAAGCTGAGCGCGGCGATAGTGGGGCCGTTCCGCAGCGAAGGGCCGCTGCGGTCACGGCTGCGGATCTAGAGGGTGCTGACGCGGCTTAGCGCCGCCCTTGCCGTCACGAGGGGTCGCTTGGCTGCTCCGTGTCTACAGGCGAATCCTCATACTTCCGGATTGTCTTATTCAGCGACTCTAGCCACGCAAGCAGCGTTTCAACTTCGGACTCCTGCCACTGGCGGTCAGTTTCGCAAGAAATCTCTCCCACTCTGCCCGACGGAACCCACAGGCCGGTGGACAGGGCTTCTCCCTTCAGAGCCTCAATCACTTCTGTCGGAACATTGCCCTTCTTGCTGACGGTAGTAAAGCCCGTCCAGAGTCTCTGATTGAATGCAGATGGTGGGTAGCCGTAGCAGACCACCACGTTTGAGCCCTTGGAAACAACATTGAGTGAGAACCCCTGTTTTCCCCAGCTTATGAACATCCCTTCTTGCTTGCCCAAAGCCAGCACCCTCTCATAGATCCTTATCCCGTTCTCGCTCAGCGACGCCATGAAATCGTCCTCATTGGTTCTTGCCTGTCGCCTCTTGTAGGCAGCAGCAGCTTCAACGTCTTCCGGTTCAAGCTCTGCGGTTTGCTGAGCAACACCTGGGGTTACATCCTTGCCCGGCATGACTCGAAGCACGGAAGCTGCCTGCTCAGGTTCAATCTGAAAGAACTCGCGATATGGGTGTACTCTGCTCGGCCCGAAGGCAACATGTAGCGCATTCTCTACCTGCGATGCTTCAACACCCTCGAGCTGACGCGCAATTGCGCACTCAAACGGTAGCGGTACACCCGTGGAAAAAAGCTCGGCCATTCTGCGCTCAACGTCATCCCGGTGGGTCAGGCCAATCTTCACGATTCCCGGCATCGCCGGGTTGGTGAGCACGTATACGATGTTCGGCATGAGAATCCTCCTGTTGCACATGCGGGGGCCAACGCTCCCCAAAGTTATATCACCCCCATAGCCGCCGCACAAGCTCCAAGCCGCAAACGTGGATACAGGCAACGCCCGCGGGCCGCCGCGCCTTTGCCGAGTACCTGTCCAACCTGCAAGAGGCTTTGAACTGGAGGCCGGGCTAGGCCAGCCGCTCGATTAGCAGCGCGGCCAGGCCCAGGAACATCAGGAAACCGAGAACGTCCGTGAACGTAGTCACGAATATCGCGGACGACACCGCCGGATCCATCTTCAGCCGGCGCAGCAGCAGAGGCACGCCGCTGCCCGCCAGTCCCGCCACAACCATGTTGCCCAGCATGGCCGCGCCTACCACCGCGCCCAGAACCGGCGTGCCCTTCCACGCGTAGGCCGCCGCGCCCACAACCGCCGCCAGCAACAGCCCGTGCAATAGCCCAAGAAGCAGCTCGCGGCCCACCAGCCGCAGCCCTCGCGTGTGGTCGAGTTCGCCCAGCGCCATGCTGCGCACCACCAGCGTCAGCGTCTGCGTGCCCGCAATGCCGCCCTGCCCCGCCACGATGGGCAGGAAGATGGCGAGCGCCGCCACCCGCGCAATCGTAGTCTCGAAGAAGCTGATCACCAGCCCAGCCAGGAACGCCGTAGCCAGGTTGATGTACAGCCACGGCAGCCGGCTTCGCACGGAGCTGCCGAACGGCCCCATCACGCGCTCGCCGGCGATGCCCGCAATCCTGAACATGTCCTCTGTGGCCTCCTCCGTCACCACGTCCACCGCGTCCTCAACCATGATGATGCCGATGAGGCCCCCGCGCGCGTTCAGCACGGGCAGGTGGCGCAGTCCGTACCGCTCCATCAGCCGGGCGCACTCCTCCTGGTCGGTGTCGGCGGTGACCGACACCACCTCCGGGTGCATGATGTCCTGCACCACGTGGTCGAGCGGCGATAGGGCGAGCCGCGTGACGGTGATTGAGCCAAGCAGCCGGCCGTCTGCGTCCACCACGAATATGGAGTCGAACTCCTCGGCGGACGGCCCCAGCAGCCGGAGCACGTCCAGCGCGATGCCCGCAGTCATGTGCGCGGACACGACCGGGAAGTCCGGCACCATGATGCCGCCCGCCGACTCGTCGGCGTAGCCCAGGAGCGGCGCCACCTCCGCCGCCTCGGTCATGCCCGCCAGCGCCTCCAGCGAGCGGCTGGGCGGCAGGCTGCGCAGGACGTCGGCGGCCACGTCCAGGCTGGTCTCGTCAAGCACGCGGGGCAGCAGCGCAGGGTCGATCTCGGAGATCAGGGCCAGCGCCTCCTCCAGGTCCACGTACTCCAGCGCCTGCGCCGTGGCCTCCGGCGACATGCGCGATAGCGCCTCGCCGAGCGGCCCGCGCTCCATAGCGAGTAGCGCCTCGCCGCGGTCTGCGGGGTGCAGCTCGATCAGCAGGCCGAGGGCCGCGTCCGCGTCGCCGTCCTCGACGTGCCGCAGGACGCGCTCCACGTCCTCACGCCGCCGCTCCTCCGCCGAAAGCGCGCCTGCGGGCTGCTGGTCTTCATCCGGCCTTGTGGTCTCCTGCATTCCGTCTCTCCCGGGCGCGCCTGCGAATCGGCGCGCACTGCGACTATACTAGTGCCAAGGTCGAGGATTGCAACCCCCTGAACAGTCTCCGCTCACCCTTGTATCTTGGGGGTGGCGGCGCCATAAGATAGCAGGGACGTGACAGGCCGGTTCACCCTGGGTCCGTAGAGACCGAAGCTCAGCTTGACCGTCACGTCCCGCTAGCTCAGAACCCGAACAGTTGCCTGGACCATCGAGTCCGTATCGTGCAAGGCTGGGTCGAGCCGGCAACCATGCTATCACTACCGGAAAGGAGATGGAAGTGGACAAGGTGTTCGTGGGAATCGACGTGTCGTCAGACCGGTTGGACGTGTTCGTGCGCCCCAACGGCGAGGTCGGGCATAGCGACAATGAAGCGAAGGGCATAGAGGCTTTGGTGAAGCGCGTGGGCAAGCTTGAGCCTAGCCTGGTGGTGGTCGAAGCCACGGGCGGCATGGAGATGCCCCTGGCCTCCGAGCTGGCTGCCTCCGGCTTGCCCGTGGTCGTGGTCAACCCCCGAAAGGTCAGGGACTTCGCACGGGCGCTGGGCAGGCTCGCCAAGACCGACGTCATCGACGCCCAGGTGCTCGCCCACTTCGGCGAAGCCGCCAAGCCGGAGGCGCGGCCTCTGCCGGACGACGCCACGCGGGAGCTGCGCAGCCTGGTAGACCGCCGGCGCGAGCTGAAGGAGATGCTCACCCAGGAGCAGAACCGACTCCGCACCGCCAACACGCGGGTGCGCGCTGATCTGGAGGAGCACGTGCGATGGCTCCAGGAACGCGTGAACGCCCTGGATGAGGAGTTGGCAGGCCTGGTCAAGTCCAGCCCCGTCTGGCAGGCCCAGGACATGCTGCTGCAGAGCGCTCCCGGCGTGGGGCCCGTGTTGGCGAGGACGCTGATGGCTGAGCTGCCCGAACTGGGAACGCTGAACAGAGGACAGATAGCCGCCCTGGTCGGCGTGGCCCCGTTCAACAGGGACAGCGGCAAGCTCAGGGGCAAGCGCACCGCTTGGGGAGGCAGAGGGCAGGTGCGGGCCACCCTCTACATGGCAGCTCTCTCAGCCACCCGGTCCAACCCCGTCATCCAGCCGTTCTACGCCCGCCTCTGCGAGGCGGGCAAGCCCAAGAAAGTGGCGCTCATGGCCTGTATGCGCAAGCTGCTCGTCATGCTCAACTCAATGGTCAAGAACGGCAGGCGCTGGGATCCCGGATCCGCCATGCAGACAGCTTGACATCCAAGACAGTTGCTGAGCTTGTCGAAGGGCGGGCGGGGGGACTGGATTGCGGCTGAGCCTGCCCCCGTATCGGGGTACGGGGCAGGCCCTGAGCGCAGCCGAATGGGCCGCAATGACGGTTGAGGTGGCGCAGTCCCCCACTGTCATTGCTATGAAAGTAGGCGTGCCGGGCGGCTTGCAAGACCAGTTGACCAGTCTCGCAGGCCAGCCACACTCGCCCTGGTGTCGGCCGCCTACTTTCATCCCCTCACGTGACCTTGGCAAGGCCATAGTGATTTCGAGCGGAGTCGAGAAACCCCGGGCAACCGCACACCGCAGCGCCCCGCCGACTGGATTGCGGCTGAGCCTGCCCCCGTATCGGTGTACGGGGCAGGCCTTGAGCGCAACCGAATGGGCCGCAATGACGTTGGGCTTGGCGTTCATCCGCCCGCGCTTCGACAGGCTCAGGGCGAACGGGCGGCCCCGCCGCGGTTACATGCCCTTGGCGAGCGTGGTCAGGAAATCCTTGTTGGAAGCCGTCTTCTTCAGGCGTTCGATGACCTTCTCCGTGGTCTCCGTGGACTCCATGTTGCCGGAGGTTGCCATGGCCACCATGCGGCGCAGCAGCCACACCTGGCGCAGCGTCTCATCGCCAAGCAGCAGCTCCTCCCTGCGAGTCCCGCTGCGCTGAATGTCGATTGCCGGGAACACGCGCCGCTCCGCCAGCTTCCTCTCCAGGTGGATCTCCATGTTGCCCGTGCCCTTGAACTCCTCGTAGATCACCTCGTCCATGCGGCTGCCCGTGTCCACCAGGCAGGCGGCGAGGATGGTGAGGCTGCCTCCCTCCTCCGTGTTGCGGGCCGCGCCAAAGAACCGCTTGGGCGGGTACAACGCCACAGGGTCGATGCCGCCGGAGAGCGTGCGGCCGCTGGTGGGCAGCGAGAGGTTGTACGCCCGCGTGAGGCGCGTGATGCTGTCCAGCAGTATCACCACGTCCTTGCCGCACTCCACCAGGCGCTTGGCGCGCTCCAACGCAAGCTCGGCCACGCGGCAGTGGTCCTCCACCGGGTCGTCGAACGTGGAACTGTACACCTCCCCGTCGATGGAACGCTTCATCTCGGTCACCTCTTCGGGCCGCTCGCCGATGAGGGCCACCATGAGGTTGACGCCGGGGCTGTTGGCCGATATGCCCTGCGCGATGTGCTTGAGCAGCGTGGTCTTGCCCGCCTTGGGAGGCGACACTATCAGCCCGCGCTGGCCGCGGCCAATGGGAGAGAGCAAGTCCATGAGGCGAGTGGACAGGTTGTCCCTGGTGGTCTCCAGGTTCAACTGCACGTTGGGGAAGATGGGCGTCAGCGTGTCGAAGTGGGGCCGCGTCCGCGCCGCGTCCGTGTCCAGGCCGTTGACGCCCTCCACGCGCACAAGGCCGTAGTACTTCTCGCCGTCCTTGGGCGGCCGCACCTGTCCCATCACCTGGTCGCCCGTGCGCAGGGCGAAGCGGCGGATCTGCGACTGCGAGACGTACACGTCGTGCGGGCTGGGCTTGAGGTTCAACTGGCGCAGGAAGCCGTAGCCGTCGTTGATGAGGTCGAGTACGCCGTTCGCCAGGATGTAGCCCTGCTGCTCCGCGTAGGACTGCATCATGCGGAACACGATCTCGCCCTTGGTGAGCGTGCCGAGGCCGTTCCCGTTCTCCAGCCCCAGTTGCGTTGCGATGGTTATCAGCTCCTGCTTGTTCTTTCCGTCTAACTCGGCAAGGTTCATGGCTCTCTCCGTGGGTTCCTAGTGTGGGATGTTTGCGGCGCGTGGCGTACCTCGCCTGTGCCGCGGGTGTTGCGTGTGTGGGCTGCTCCAAGGCGCGGGCGGGCGGGCCTGCGAGTCCGGCGCGCGTAGACGCGCCTGCCGTTGAATCGGAGCGAAATACCCGGCTCTGGTAGGGGGATTGTCACCTGCACTGCGGGGAAGGGATCGCGCGGGGACAGACCCGGTTCTGCGATGGTTTGGGAGGGCTGCCTTCTCTCGCGCCCTGCAAGTATAACACACTCAATCATTCCAGTCCACCCACTGCAACGCGCATCACGATTCGGCCTGCCGCGGGAAGATCGGCAGGGGCCGCTGCGCGCCCTCGCGCAGCACGTCCTTGGCCGTGGCGATGAACTCCCGGAACAGCGGATGGGGCCGCGTGGGGCGCGAAAGGAACTCCGGGTGGAACTGCACGCCGACCATGAAGGGATGGCCCACTATCTCCGACACCTCCACCAGGCTGCCGTCCGGCGAAAGGCCGCTGGCAATCAGCCCGCCCTCTTGCAGACGCTCGCGGAAGGAGTTGTTGAACTCGAAGCGGTGCCGGTGCCGCTCCTCCACTTCCGCCACGCCGAACGCCTCAGCGGCGCGCGTGCCCTCCACCAGGCGGCAGGGGTACACGCCCAGCCGCATGGTGCCGCCCATAGAGCGTATGGCGCGCTGCTCCGGCATCAGGTCTATGACCGGGTGCGGCGTGGCCTCGTCGAACTCCGTGGAGTTGGCGTCCGCCGCGCCAAGCAACCAGCGTGCCATCTCGACCACCATCATCTGCATACCCAGGCACAGCCCCAGGTACGGCACGCGCCGCTCCCGCGCGTAGCGCGCCGCAACTATCATGCCCTCGATTCCGCGTGGGCCGAAGCCGCCCGGCACCACTATGCCGCTCACCGAGCCAAGGTACTCCTCCGGCCCCTCGCGCTCGATGTCCTCCGAGTTCACCCACGTGACAGCCACCTCCCGGCCGTGGTGCAGGCCGGCGTGGCGCAGCGCCTCGCGAACGGAGATGTAGGAGTCCGGCAGGTCAACGTACTTGCCAACCACCGCGATGGGCAGCGGGTTGTTCAGCCCCTTCATGCGCTGCACCATGTCCCGCCACTCCGCCATGTCGCCGCCCGGCGAGGCCACGTTCAACATTCCGATAATCTGGTCGGCCAAGCCCGCCTCCTCCAGTATCATGGGCACCTCGTACACGTTGGCCACCGTTTCCAGGGGCACCACGCGCTGCTGCGGCACGTCGCAGAAGAGCGAGATCTTGGCCGTGATGTCGTCCGGCACCGGGTAGTCGCTGCGGCAGATGATGGCGTCCGGCTGAATGCCCGTGCTGCGAAGCTCCTTGACGCTGTGCTGGGTGGGCTTGGTCTTTAGCTCGCCGGTGGACAGGATGAACGGCAGGTAGGTGACGTGCACGTAGAAGACGTTGCCGCGTCCAACGTCGTTCCGCATCTGGCGGATGGCTTCCAGGAAGGGCTGGCCCTCGATGTCGCCCACTGTGCCCCCCACCTCCACCACCACGACCTCCGCCTGCGTCTCGTCTGCCAGCTTCTTGATGCGGGCCTTGATCTCGTTGGTGACGTGAGGCACGGACTGAATCGTCCCGCCCAGGAACTCGCCGCGACGCTCGCGCGCTATCACGGAGCTGTATATCTGGCCGGCGGTCACGTTGGACGAGCTGGTCAGCCTCACGTCGATGAACCGCTCATAGTGGCCCAGGTCAAGGTCGGTCTCCGAGCCGTCGTCCGTGACGAACACCTCGCCGTGCTGGTACGGCGACATGGTGCCGGGGTCGACGTTCAGGTACGGGTCGAGCTTCTGCACGGAGACGGAGATGCCGCGGCTCTTGAGTATGCGCCCGATGGAGGCGACGGCGATACCCTTCCCAACGGAGCTTACCACGCCGCCCGTCACGAACACGTAGCGGGTCACGGGCGCAGCCCCCAACCTGGCGCGGCGCAGGGACGGCTATCATGCCCGGCGTTCTTCCGGTTGAAGCAATGGATGGCGTTGACGTAGACGGTCATGTTCAGCGTAGGCTGGGAGTGTCCTGGCGCACGGCTGCAAGGGAACTGTCGTCTGGGATGCACGGGCAACCGCGGTTCCGCCTCTGCTTCCACCCCACGGCAGGATGATATGGGGCGACAAAAGCCGTTGTCAAGGGCTTGGCTGCGGGAACTGTGGCAATGCGGCGGCGGCTTTCCCCGTTCGTGCTTCGACTGGCTCAGCACGAACGGGCTGGCCCAGTCTCTATCGTACAGGCCGCTTCACAGGGCAGCACGAACGTGCTATCATCCGCAAAGTCGTCAAAGGGCGATGCAATTCTCATTGACATTTCAGCCGTAAGCCGAATATCGTTTCGGTAGCAAGCCAACTGGAGGCAAAATGCCAAACATAGAATGGCGAGAAGCGCCAACGGACGTATGGCTCAGGTGCTTCCAGATCTCTGAAAAGGAGCAACAGCCCTTCTACAAGGCTCTCGGCGAGCTAATTGTTCACTTCCAGGCCAATAGCAAGGACTACATTTCCTTTGTGCCGGAGAGGTTCGTCGACTTTGAGAACCGCTTGCTGGCGGCGGTCATCATCGCCGACTATGGCGATGATCTGATCGTTGACATTCCGGCAGAAACCCTCACGACGGGACCCAGAATCCGGGTAGCCGGCAGTGAGAAGAACGATATACTGGTGTATCGTTAGACAAGCACAGCCATGATCCTGAGCGATGGGGAGATATGGGAGGCAATTCTCAATGGAGAACTTGCCTTCTCTCCGAATGTGAACCCTGAACAGGTAACGCCCTCCTCCGTTGACCTGAGGCTTGGCTCCTATTTCACAACCTTTTCGCGCCCGGAACCGGGCTTCCGCGTAACCGCGCAGCTAAAGCAGGGAACCAACATTGAACAAGGCATCGGGCAATACAGCAAGCTAGAATTCGTCCCACAGGGCAAGCCCTTCTCCCTGGAACCCTGGCAATTCGTCCTGGCCTATACGCTGGAAGAGGTTACGCTGTCTGCCGGACTCGCCGCGCGAGTTGAGGGAAGAAGCTCAATAGGTCGAGTTGGCATCTCAATTCACCAAACGGCGCCGACGGTCCACGCGACGTTTTCGGGACACCTGAGGCTGGAAGTTCTGAACTGCGGGCCGTTCGTTTGTGAGATATTTCCAGGCGAGCCCATTTGCCAGTTGGTTGTGGAGCGATTAGGCAGGCCCGCTCAAGCCAGGCTACAGAGTCAGTTTCAGGGACAAGCGCCAGGAAGCGCTCCCGGATAGTTGCGCACTGCGACACGCGGCCGGAGCAGACTTCACTCAACCCATTACTGCCAGTCTCCCGCCCTGCCTGATCGCGCGGCCCAGGCGGTGTCTACGCCGACGGGATGTCCTGGATTCTTCGACTCCGCTGCGCTGCGCTCAGAACGACACAACCCACACCCCCACGCCCGCGAAAGCGGGCAAGGAGTTAGTCTTTCCCTGTCCATGCTTCGACTAGCTCAGCACGAGCGGGATACTGTGCCCGCCCACACGGAATCACGCCTCCGCCCCGTCCACGTTCACCCACTAGACGCGAACGGCGCTATGCTGGACAATACGGACGGCGGCCCCGTGACAATCGCCTGCCCTGTCATGCCCGAAAGGAAGAGACTATGTCCGAGATAGAGATCATCTTCGAAGTCAGTGAGGACGAGGTAGACGGTGGATACACCGCCAGCGCGCTGGGATACGGCATCCACACGGAGGGCGAGTCCCTGGAAGAACTGCGCAGCAACGTCAAAGAGGCTGTCGATTGCTACTTTGACGAGACCATGCAACGGCCCAAGCTGATACGGCTGCACTTTGTGCGCGAGGAGGTGTTGGCGACGTGAGGCTGCCCCGCGACATCAGCGGCGCGGCTCTACTGGCCTCGCTTCGACGGCTGGGATACGAAGCTGTTCGGCAACGCGGTTCTCACGTGCGCGTCACAACACAGGTCAACGGCGAACACCACGAGGTGATTCCTCAACACAACCCTCTCAAGGCGAAGACGCTGCTGAGCATCTTGAAAAGCGTCGCGCGGCATCACGGAATGAGCGTGGATGAACTTCTCAGCGAACTGGAGCTGTGAAGCAGGACGCCTCAAACCGTTAGCCTGAGCCTTTAGACAGGCTTGGAACCCGCCGCTGCCGCTCACCCTGAGCCTGTCGAAGGGTGTGCCCCGCAGGGGCTGAGCGGGCGGATGGATGGCGGCGGCAGCCCTCAACCGTCATTGCGGCCCGTTCGGCTGTGCTCAGAGCAGGCTCAGCCGCAATCCATCTCCCGCCACACCCCGCCGGGTGCTAGACCCCTGCTTCCGCAGGGGCGACGGTTGTTGTTTCTCCCGCTCACCCTGAGCCACTCGCTGACCGGGCGGCTGTGGTAAGATGAGCGCAAGCGCGGCAAGTTGCCGCCCGTCCGAACGGGAGCAAGCGCAGTGGAAGACGCAACGCCTCTGAACGCCCGCACTCCGGCCCGGCGCCGCTGGGCGCCAGCGGCCGCGCTTGCGCTCGGCGTGGCGATACTGCTGGCCGTCGTCGGCTACCTCGCCTACGCGCAGTTGGCGCGCTCCGGGCTGGACGACCTCAACTACTACGCGGGCGAGGATGTCGCCGACGGCTCCGAGCAGTTCACGTCCATATTTCCCGGCAGTCTGGTGCCTGCCCTGGCGTGGACTGACCCGCGCTGGGCGGACGTAGACTACGAGGGGTATTCGTCGGTGCTCGAAGGGTTCACGTCTCCGGCGGGCAGCGGCCTGCCTGCGGAGCCCGGCGAGCAAAGCCCGGCCGTCCTCATCCAGATCCCCGCAATAGGGCTGGCCTCCGGCGTCAAGGAGCTGGAGGTTGTGGAATACGGCGACGCCCGTAGCTGGGAGACGCCCAAGGACATTGTGGGCCATATACCAACAACGCCCAATCCCGGCGCGCAGGGCAACGTGTACCTGTTCGGCCACCTGCAAAGCCCGGTGCGCGGCGAAGGCTCCGTGTTCCGCAACCTGGCGAATGTGCCTGACCTGCTCCGCAAGGGCGAGAAGGTGTACGTCGTGCTGCGAAACGAGGACGACGCGGAGTTCCTGTACCGCGTAACGGAGACCTCGGTGGTGCACCAGGACGACTTCGCCGTCACGCCCTCGCCTGAGGCCGTCATAACGATGGTGGCGTGCGTGCCCGCATACGTGTACGACCACCGGCTGCTGGTCACAGCCAAGCTGGTTGGCGCGAGAGGCTAGCCGGGCGGAGCAGCGTCGCTAGACGTCCAGGTTCCGAACGCTGGTGGCGTGCTCCTGTATGAAGGCCTTGCGGGGCGCAACGTCTTCGCCCATCAGCTCCGTGAACACCCTGTCCGCGGCCTCCGCGTCGTCCACCGTCACCTGGAGCAGGCTGCGGGTCTCCGGGTTCATGGTGGTCTCCCACAGCTGGTCGGGGTTCATCTCGCCCAGGCCCTTGTATCGCTGCATGGACAGGCCGCGCCGGCCCTCCATCTTCTTCATTATCTCGTCCTTCTCCGACTCCACGAAGGCGTAGTGAGAGTTCCTGCCGGCCTGTATCTTGTACAGCGGCGGCTGGGCGATGTACAGGTAGCCGTCCTTGATCAGCTGCTCCATGTTGCGGTAGAAGAAGGTGAGCAGCAGCGTGCGGATGTGCGAGCCGTCCACGTCTGCGTCAGTCATTATGATGACCTTGTGGTAGCGCAGCTTGTCCAGGTTCAGGTCGTCGCGGAGGCTTGCGCCTACGGCCGTGATGATGACGCGGATCTCCTCGTGGCCCAGCATCTTGTCCAGGCGCGCCTTCTCCACGTTGAGGATCTTGCCCTTCAGCGGCAGGATGGCCTGGAAGCGGCGGTCACGGCCCGCCTTGGCGGAGCCGCCTGCGGACTCGCCCTCTACCAGGTAGAGCTCGGATAGCTCCGGGTTCTTCTCGGAGCAGTCCGCCAGCTTGCCCGGCAGCGATCCGCCGTCCATCGCGTTCTTACGCAGCACCAGGTCTCTCGCCTTGCGCGCCGCCTCGCGGGCCTTCTGCGCGGTGATGCACTTGTCGATGGTGCGTCTGGCCTCCTGTGGGTGCTCCTCCAGGTAGTAGGTGAGCGCCTCCGCGACGACAGTCTCGACGTAGCCGCGCACCTCGGAGTTGCCCAGCTTGCCCTTTGTCTGCCCCTCGAACTGCGGATCCATGAGCTTGACGCTGATCACCGTGGTCAGTCCCTCGCGCACGTCCTCGCCGGAGAAGTTGGGCTGGTCGTCCTTGATCATCTTCTGCTTGCGGGCGTAGTCGTTGAGGGCGCGGGTGAGCGCCATGCGGAACCCGGTCAGGTGTGTGCCGCCGTCCACTGTGTTGATGCAGTTGGCAAAGGAGTAGGTGAGGTCGGAGAAGCCGGAGTTGTACTGGAAAGCGGCCTCCACCATCGTGCCCTCCACGGCCTTCTGCACGTAGATGGGCGCTGCCTGGAGCACCTCCTTGCCGTGGTTGAGGTTGGAGACGAAACTCACGATCCCGCCCTCGAAGTGGTACTCCTGCCGCCAGGTGGAGTAGCCCTGCTCCCTGTGCCAATCGCTCACCAGCGCGATTCTCAGGCCCTTGTTGAGGTAGGCCATCTCCTTGAACCGCTGGCTCAGCGTGTCGAAGTCGTAGTCGGGCGGCCCGAAGATCTCCTCGTCCGGCATGAAGGACGTCCTGGTGCCCGTGCCCTGGATGGGCCAGCCCCTCTCCAGCGCGCCGACTACAATGCCCTTGCGGAAGTCCTGCGTGTGGAGGAAGCCGTCCCGCTTCACCTCTACGCGCAGCCAAGAGGAGAGCGCGTTGACCACGGACGCTCCCACGCCGTGAAGGCCGCCGGAGACGGAGTAGCCCTTGCCGCCGAACTTTGCGCCGGCGTGGAGCGTGGTCATCACCGTCTCAACCGCCGTCTTGCCGGTGGCGGGATGCACGTCGACCGGGATGCCGCGGCCGTCGTCGTCCACGCTGACCGAGCCGTCCGCGGCGATGTGAATGGCGACTGAGGTGCAGTGGCCGGCCATCGCCTCGTCCACCGCGTTGTCGACAATCTCGTAGATGAGGTGGTGCAGCCCCCGATGATCCGTGCTGCCGATGTACATGCCCGGGCGCCGCCGCACCGCCTCCATCCCCTCGAGTACCTGAATGTCCTCGGCGGTATACTCCGCCACGTGTACCTGTTCCGCCATAGCCTTGACCTCTCTATCTGGGGCTTGCCCCAGGAATCCGCCCGGTCGGCGAACAAGCCGCCGCCGGTGTTCTCTCCCGCTCAAGGGCGATGAATCCGCCCCCCTTCGAATCGACACGGCGCAATCGCCGTATCGAAAGCGACGCAGGGTAATGAGTATTGCGCCCACAATCATACCAAAAGCGAGAGCAATTGTCAAAAGAATGTTCGCTTGCGCCGTGCGTGGGGTCGGGGGAGGGGGAGGGAGGGCGCGGTTCCGCCCGTCATCGCCTTGCAGGTGCGTGATCCTGTTCCGTCCGGCTTGTGTGGGTGAGCCTTGGGGCTACATCCCGTCCATTGCCCGTCAATCAAAATCGCGCCGTCTGCAAAGCTGGATCTTGGCCGCAAGCGGCATTTTAGAGCCGCGCCGTCCATTGCCCGTCAATCAAAATCGCGCTGTAAGAGAACGCATCTTGTGAGCTTCCGGAGCGCATTCTCGTCACGTGATAGGGTCGTTCACGAGTCCTCAGGTTCCCTGGAGCCGCTGTTGCGGGCGTCGTAGATCACTCGCTTGAGCTCCTCCGGGTCATGGTTGCCTTTCCAGCCGCCGGCAGAGGCTCTGAGCGCTTGGAGCCTGCTTGCAACCGAGAGAGGCACATCGCCTCCTCCAATGCCGTAGGCCAGAGCCGGATGGTAGACGTCTTGCCGAGAGTCCGCAGTTAGTGTAGCATAATCGTTGGCGCATATGATAGGATTTCTTCAACGGGACGAACGTGCCGGGTCCACTTTCAGGGCGTACGGCGAGGAACGGTGACCAGAAGGAGAATGGCGATGAGGAATTGTTCCCCGTTCAAGACGCTAAATTGGCCTGTTACTGGTGCCGACATAGAAGTCCCCCAAACTGGCTTCTGGGACTTTGTTGGGAACCTGGCCGAAGGTCTGACTGCTCCATGCGACTTTGCTGCGGAGGCGGCCGACTTTTTCTGGACTCCGGAGCCGGCGCCGATCCAGATCATGAGACTTGGTGACGTACAGGCTATGCGAGAGGATTGGATCGCTGTCGGTCAATACCTTCAGTTGGCCATGGATATGCTTGACCAGGAGACGAGCGAAAGTGTCAAGGCCAGAGAGTGAGAATGAGGAGTCCCCCTCGGCCTCATCGGATGTCTCGGTTCGAAGACGCACCCTGGAATGGCAAGGACCGCTCCCTCCGCCATCTGTGCTGGAGGCCTACGAACAATCTTTACCAGGGGCTGCCGACCGCATCCTGCGTATGGCTGAGGAGCAGCAACGCCATCGTCATTCCCAAGAGCGCGACTACTCGTCTCAGCGTGCAGTTATCCTGAGCTATGCCTTCAAGATTCGTCTGCTGGGCGGCTTTCTAACGTTGTGCTTCTTGGCATCAGGTACAGTTCTCACCGCCTTGGGATACCCGCAAGCTGGCTTGCCCATAGTTGGGGGCACGGGCTTGCTGGTTGCCGTAGCTGCCGCTTTAAGGACATTGAGACGTAGCAGTGGCTCGCAAGGCGGCGAACCGGAAGGGTAACGATATGAGCACTACCAAGGTGTCGATGTGACCTCGGGAATCGGGAACATATTGAGTACTACGCTTTTCGAGTCCATGACCGTCCCCACGTTCGCCAGTGCCCAGGTGTACCACGACCTTGGCAGGATCGCGGACGCGTTCTGGCTGAACGCTTGTGGTGCGGTGTTCGTGGACTGTGCGATGCTTGTGATTCTTCCGTCTCGCCACTAGCCACCCTCGGCGCCATCCAACGGACAAACCGCGCGGCCCGACAGCAGATAGCTCAAGCCCGCGGCCTGAAACGCCACGCCATCCATAGTTGCGTGCAGGCGGGTCTGCCGCAGCTCGAGCAGGCTGTGCGCCTGTCGCAAGCCGCGAGGCCGTTTCCCCCTTAGCCGCATTTGGGTTGCCAAACGGCCTCGCTGCGTGTAGAATGGCTCTGTCGCGCCACTTGCCACGGTTCGACGGCAAAGTCCCTCCTTGAGGACAAGGAACGCCCTTCCGTATCGGATCCACACTTGGATCGGGAGAGATTAGCAATATGGCAACTACAGAGGGGGTAGGGACGGCCCTCGACGGCCCCCCGGTACACCCCGCTTTCGCTAAGGCCCTGGACGAGCTGATCGCCGCAGCCAGGAAGGGTCACGCGAGAGAAAGCGAGTTCTTCAACCCTGGCAGCGAGTGGCTCGGCCGCCGTATGCGCGTCTTCCAGGACCTGCTGCCTCAGCAGCGCGAGCAGGTTCTGCTGGAAGCCGACCACATAGTCGAGGAGTGCGCCTGGCTCAACAGCGAGGGCAAGGCGGGCATCCGCGTGTGGCCGGATACAGTCGTGCGGCTCGACAGCGGCGGCGTGGGCTTCTTCAGCCAGCTTGGCGTGGCGCGCAGGCCCGACCTCACGCAGTACTTCATAGACGGCTTCCACCGTAACCGCGACGCCCTGGCGTTCAGCGAGCAGAACCAGGCCCTCTTTGCCGAGATACTGCCGTACGTCACGGCCTACATGGAGGCGCGCTTCGAGGCCGGCGACACCATCGTCCAGACCGACCGGCAGATAGGCGATGCGCCCGGACGCTCCTTCCACGCCCGGCAGCTCCTGTTCGGCACGGACTACCCGCAGCTTCCTTACATGTGGCGCCAGCTCACCTTCGACCTGCCGGACTCTGAACTGGATGCCGAGCCTCACATCCTGGAGGTCTCCATCCCTCGGTGGCTGGAACATTTGGGACTGCCGCAAGACCTCAAGAGGCGCGTTGAAGCGGCCGAGCTCACCCAGCTCATATTCAAGGCGCCCACCAAGGGACTCTCTTTGCACCTCGGCTTCGACTACATGGGCGAGCACAAGATGGGGCCGCTCTCCATAGCCATGTTCAAGGTCAAGCAGGCCAACGGCCTGGCCCTGCAGGCCGCGCTGAGCGTTGCCCGCGTACGCACTCTCAAAGGCGAAATCACCAACGCAGCCCTCGTCACCACCGGCCCATCGCTCCACGGCAAAAGCACCCTGACGATAATGATCGAGCTGCACGATAGCCAACTCGCATCCATGCTGAATCTCCCGCCCGACTCCGAAGAGGGCATCTACCCCATGAACGACGACATCATCCTGCTGCAACCGCTCGCGGAGCCGATAGAGGTAGAGCGCGGCGGCAGCCGTATCACGCTCCACTACGGCATAGACGGCACGGAGAACAACCTGTACGCCGTACCGTTCGGCCTCTCCAGGGACGGCGACCCCATCACTTACGACGTGCTGAGAGGCTCGGCAGAGGAGCCCAACCCGCAGGAGACACTGGAGAACGTGCCGTTCAATCACGAGGAGGGCGCGCCGGACTTCATGCAGAACCCCGTACGCAACATGCGCATGATACTCTCGCGGGAGCGGCTGCTGGCCCGCAAGGGCGTGTCGCACATGGCGCAGTCGCTCACGGACGGCAATCTCAGCGACACGGTGCACGTGCCGATGGAGGCCACGGACAGGCTGCTGTGGCAAGGCGTCATGCGCCAGAACACCGTCGTTCCGCCGCTGGTCAGGCTCACCGCCGAGACCTACGTCCGCGCCCTCATGTACGGCGAGGCCGTCCAGACCGGCGCGGCCACCGGCGCAATCGGCAGGCCGTACGTGGAGTACTTCTCAGACCCGTTCATCATCGGACTGGAGGATGAGAACGCCAACCACATGTACGCCATCCTCAGGGACATTGCGGACGGCGGCCTGCCCCAGGAGTTCTACATGTTCAACACCGGCGGCCTGGGCGCGGAGCGCAACGAGGAAGCCAGCGGGCCGCTGTACCGCAAGATCACCAGGGAGCTTACCCTCATGCTCCAGGAGGCGGTGCTCAGGGACGCAGTGAAGTTCGAGCACGACCCCGTGCTGGGCGTGGACGTGGCAGTGGCAATCGTCGACAGCGAGGGGCGCGAGGCGCACGACCTGCGCAGCGACTGGCTGCCCCGCGAGATCTACGGCGAGGACGAGTACCGCAGGCGCGTGCGCGTCCTGAAGCGCAAGCGCTTCTACGGGGACAACGAGAGGGACAAGGCCGGCATCCTGCGCTACACGCGCGTCAACAACGCCATATTCGACCTGGACGAGATTCCGCCGCCCTCCAACGAGCGCGAGCTGGCCTGGCTGCTCTCGTTCTTCTGGCACGTGCAGCAGGCTTACGGCTCGCTGGAAGAGCTTGCGGCGCACACCGCCGAGGGCGAACGCCCGGACGACGCCATACTGAACGTGCTGTCCGAGAAGTACCGGTTGGCCGTAGAGGACGGGCTGCAACTCCCAACGGAGCTACTGGAGACGCTTGCGTCCCTGGGAGTCTCGCAGCCGAGCTAGTCGGATGGCCCACGTTATGCTCCGAGGAAACCAAATCGCAGCACTCGTCTCTTGCGTGGCGCGCCCCGACACCGCGCGGTTCGCCGACGCTCGCGGAATGCCTTGCACAACTCGCGCGCCCGTCACCAAAGCCTCTTCCCCCTTGAGGGGGAAGATTGAGATGGGGGTGAGCGCTCTCTGGACTGTCGGCTTGATTGCCCCCATCCCCGCATCAGGTGCGGGGCAGGCTCTAGCCTTCCCACGCAGACGGGGGAAGGGATATTGGCGCTATGCAATGGCCTCGCCACAATCGAAAACTGAGCAGTTGACAGCAAGGCCAGGTCACCGCGATACGGAGGAGGCCCGGCCATGCCGCTGATTGGCGTGGCGGCTTCGGATGCGGATTGGGCGCGCACCTACGTTGAGGCCGCCGAGTGGGGCGGCGCGGAGACGCGCCTCCTGCTGCCGGACTCGCCGGAGCGCGCCACCGCAGCCCTGGACTCCATCGACGGCCTGCTGGTCACGGGCGGCGCCGATATCCACCCGCCGCGGTACAACCGGGAGCCGGACCCCAACGCCGGCCTGGACGAACCCGCCCACGCGCAGGACGAATGGGAGATAGCCCTGCTCAGGTACGCGATGGAGCGCGACATGCCCGTGCTGGGCATCTGCCGCGGAATGCAGCTGCTCAACGTGGTGTGCGGCGGGCAGCTCATCCAGCACCTGCCCGGCCATCGGCGGGAGGACGGCGTGGCCGGCTCCGCGTACCACCGCGTGTACATCTCGCCCGGCAGCAGGCTGGCCGCCATCATCGGCGCGGGCGGGTTCGTGCGTGTGAACAGCCGGCACCATCAGGGCGTAAGCGAACCGATCAAGGCCGCCTCGCTCATGGCCTCCGCCTACTCGCTGGAGGACGGCCTGATAGAGGCGCTGGAAAGCCCTCACCACGATTGGGTAATTGGTGTACAATGGCACAACGAGAACCGGGATGAGGTGCCGCGCAGTTTCGGCAACCTCTTCCTTGCCCTCGCGGAGCGGGGGGAGACGTACTCGCAGAGAAGGGCCGCACGGCTAGCGCCGGGGGCGGCCTCGAGATAACCTCAGGAAAGAGGATGGATCAATGGTAACGCAGCCAACCCGCAACGTACGCCCCGTGCGCATCGAAGACGAGATGCGCAACTCCTACCTGGACTACGCCATGAGCGTCATCGTCTCGCGCGCCCTGCCGGACGTGCGGGACGGCCTGAAGCCGGTGCAGAGGCGGATACTCTACGCCATGGACGAGCTGGGTATGCGCGCCAACACCCCGTACAAGAAGAGCGCTCGCCTGGTGGGCGAGGTGCTGGGCAAGTACCACCCGCACGGAGACTCCCCCGTCTACGACTCTATGGTGCGAATGGCGCAGGACTTCTCCATGCGCTACCCCCTCATAGACGGCCAGGGCAACTTCGGCAGCATAGACGACGACCCGCCCGCTGCCATGCGCTACACCGAGGCGCGCCTCTCCGTGATGGCGCAGCAGTTGCTCGCGGACATCGACCGGGAGACTGTGGACTTCTCTCCCAACTTCGACGACTCCCTGCGCGAGCCGCAGGTGCTGCCCGCGATTCTCCCCAACCTGCTGCTCAACGGCGCCGCAGGCATCGCAGTGGGCATGGCAACCAGCATCCCGCCGCACAACCTGCGCGAGGTCTGCGACGCCGTCACCCACCTGATAGACCACCCGGACGCCACCGTGGAAGACCTGGTCAGGTTCATCAAGGGGCCGGACTTCCCAACCGGCGGCATCATCATGGGTTCGGATGCCATACTCAACGCCTACTCCACCGGCCGCGGGCGCATACTGGTCAGGGCCAAGGCCGAGATTGAGGAGGGCGAAAGGCGCTCCGAACGCTCGCAGATAGTGGTGACGGAGATCCCGTTCCAGGTCAACAAGGCGGCGCTGGTCGAGAAGATAGCCCAGCTTGCCAAGGACAAGAAGATAGACGGCATCAGCGAGGTGCGGGACGAGTCGGACAGGCACGGCCTGCGCGTGGTGGTGGAGCTTCGCAGGGAGGCGCAGCCGGAGATAGTGCTGAACAACCTGTTCAAGCAGACTGCCATGCAGACGGCGTTCTTCGTGAACACGCTTGCGCTGGTGGACGGCCAGCCGCAGGTGCTGCCGCTCAAGCGGCTGCTGCGCCACTACATCGACTTCCGCCGCACGGTGGTGACGCGCCGCGCCCAGCACGACCTGCGAAGGGCGCAGGAGCGCATCCACATCGTAGAGGGGCTGCGGACTGCGCTCCTCAACCTGGATCGCATCATCGTCCTCATTCGCCAGTCCCCGGACACGGAGACGGCCCGCAACGGGCTTATGGAGTGGTTCGCCCTGACGCACGTGCAGGCGCAGGCCATCCTGGACATGCAGCTGCGGCGCATCTCCACGCTGGAGCGGGAGCGCATCGAGGAGGAGTTCCAGCAGCTGGCAAAGACCATCGGCGAGCTGGAGTCGCTGCTGGCCGACCCGCAGAAGATACTGGCGGAGGTGAAGAAAGAGACCCGCCAGGTCCGCAAGGACTTTGGCGACGCGCGCCGCACCGAGGTGCTGGACAGGGAGCCGGACGCTCCCACGCGCGCCGACCTGGTGCCTCACCAGGACGTGGTCATCACCATCACGCAGCGCGGCTACGTCAAGTGTATGCCCGCCAGCACCTACCGCGCCCAGCACCGCGGAGGCCGCGGCGTCATGGGCATGTCCACCAGGGAGACCGACGCCTTGCAGCACCTGCTGGTGGCGGACACCCACGACACGCTGCTGTTCTTCACCAACCGCGGCAAGGCCTACTCCATGCGCTGCTACGAGATGCCGCAGGACAGCTCCCGCAACACCCGCGGGACGCCGGCCGTCAACCTGCTGTCCCTGTCGGAGGGCGAGCGAATCAACGCCGTGGTCGTCCAGACCGGCATAGACCTGGGCGGCTACGTCCTGCTGGCAACACGCATGGGCGAGATCAAGAGGATGGAGTTCGCCTCGCTTGCCAACATACGCAGCAACGGCCTGATTGCAATGGACATCGAGGACGGCGACGAGGTCATCTCGGCGTGGCAGGCCGCGGAGGGCGACGAGGTGGTGATGGTCTCCGAGATGGGCAAGGCGGCCCGCTTCTCCATCGACAAGGTGCCCGTGCGGCAGCGCCAGTCTGGCGGCGTGCGCGGGATGCGCCTCGTCCCCGACGACAAGGTGGTGTCGATGGACGTGGTGATACCCGGCGCGCGGCTGCTGGTGGTCAGTCGCAACGGACACGGCAAGCTCACCGCCATCAACTCCTACAAGACCACGGGCCGCGGTGTCATGGGCGTGACCACGCTCAGGATAACGGACAAGACGGGGCCGGTTGCTACGGCGCACCTTGTGCAGGACGCCGCGACGGAGGTGATCATCGTCTCGGCGAAGGGAGTCGTCATGCGGACGCCCGTGGCGGAGATACGCTCGCTGAGCCGCATCACGCAGGGCGTGAAGATCATGAAGCCGGACGAGGACGACTACGTGGTCACCGCAACCAGCATGAACGCCGGCGGCGCGGCTGCACGGTAGGGGGCGGCGCGCCCAATCCGTCGACGCTGAGCCGGTCGAAGCACGGGCGGATATTGTGTCCGCTCACCCTGAGCCTGTCGAAGGGTAAGCGGACGGATGCCGCCGCTCACCTATCACATTCGTCACGCTCGCGAAAGCGGGGGTCTAGCCCCCATCCCCACCGGGTGCTAGATTCCTGCTTTCGCAGGAAAGACGGTGGGAATGAGTCCGTTCGCTCAGGATGAGCGGAGCGAAGCCCGGGGGGGCGTGAACTGCCCACCCACGCCAAGTTAACCCGCTCGCCCTCTGCTTTCTCAGGGGCAGGTTGAGAGGCGACACGTAGAAGCATAGACTCAAAGGCTGAGAGATGTTGAAGAAACTGGCCTATGTAATACTAGGTGCATGTGCGGCGTTCACCATCTTTGTGATGGGTTTTTGGTTTCTGCTGACCGGATTCCGCCCTGAGGATCCGAGCGTTCACTACTATCGTGGGTTGTGGAAAAAGCAGGCTGCGGAGCCGCAGACGCCGCGGTGGTTCCCGGACGGACAACGAATAGCCTTCAGCTACAAGGGCGGCGTGTACGTGGTCGATTCCGCTGGTTCGCAAGTTCAACTGATAGACGGCGGAGGAAGTGAATTGGACTTAGCCTACGGCCCGAGCGTATCTCCCGACGGGTCTCGAATCGCCTACACCGCCTACAAGCAGCCTGGAGGGCTATTCGGGGACAAGTCTGAAGGCTGGCGGGGATTCACTGCCAATGCGGACGGTACCGACCAGCGCAGGATCACCGAAGTGGCAAGCGGAGATCACGCGCGGTCTCCAGACTGGTCAGGCATCGCCTTTCTAGGGCCGGGCTATTGGGAGATTAGCGTAATGAATGCAAACGGATCTGGCTTGCGGACGATAACCGCCCCGCCAGGAGGGTGGGGCGACGTCGATGGCGAGTTGGTGTGGTCCCCGCAAGGAGGTCACATAGCCTTTACAGGCTACGAGTCCAACGTCCCGGATAGTCACTACATTTACGTTGTTGGAAATGACGGTTCCGACCTGACAGAACTGGGGGATGGGAGGGTTGCAAGTTCTCCGGCGTGGTCTCCCGATGGTGACCGCATAGCTCACTTGTTGGAGGACGACGGCCCACCCAAACTCTATATCGTCCGCCTCAACAGCGGCGATGCCCTTGAGGTGGCCGATCCCGGTTTGGAGCCGGAGACCTACAGACATTTCTGGGGCAATGTCCAATGGTTTCGGGGCGGTTCTCAGATACTATTCATCGCAATCCAAAGAGGCGGCCCCGTAGACGAGTGCGGCCGCGGTGAACAGAAATCCTACTTCCCGTTCGTGGTCAACTCAGACGGCTCAGGCATTCGATCATTGGGAGAATGGCCTGTTCATGCTGCCTCCCCGTCGCCTGATGGCTCCAGGATCGCGGCACTGATATCTGAAAGGTCGGGATTCGTGCTCTATACCATTGCGCCCGATGGCTCTGACCCGCGACTCCTGGTGGAGCTTGACGGAAGCGGCAACCCGTCGCCTGCTCACGGCAGGCCGATTGATTCAGTGTGGTAGCAATGTAGAGGGCGTTCAGGAGCGGTGTGGAGGGGGGACAGGCAACGGCAACCAGCCGCCAAATGAACATTGACTTTGTGGGAGCTTTCCCTTATGCTAAAGCGCGATGGGGCGCAAACTAATGTTCGCGCGGTTGGCCCAGGACAACCCAGAGAGGCATAGCATGGACTCCTTCGATGAAGCCAAGTTCCGGGAGTTGGTGCTTTACATATCGGAGAAGAGCGCCGAAGATCCCAGATTCGGGGCTGTGAAGCTGAACAAGATTCTCTACTACTCGGACTTCGAGGCGTATCGACGGCTGGGAACGCCCATTTCCGGCGCAACCTACCGGAAGCTAAGCGAGGGCCCCGCGCCTTTGGAAATGCTGCCGCAGAGGCAAGTCCTGATTGATTCGGGCGATATAGCGATGGAGCATCGCCCCTACTTTGCCGGTGTGCAGCAACGGGTCGTGCCGCAGCGCAAGGCCAAGGCTGCTCTATTCTCGCCCGCGGAACTGGCTATCGTTGATGAGACGATAGCGGCGCTGTGGCACATGACGGCTCGCGAGGCGTCAGACTTTTCGCACCGGGAATTGGGCTGGCTGGCGGCGGCTTACGGAGAGGCCATACCCTACGAAACCGCCTGGCTTAGCCCCGAGCCGGTGCCTCAGGAGGCGGAGGAGTACGCCTTCACGGTGGCAGAGAAGCATGGAGGAGCGTAGGCTATCCGGCCCATACTACGAGGTAGTGGAGACCCCGGAGTTTGGCTACCTGGTCAGGTCCGCTCTTGGCGGCCTTCAGCAGTGGTACGAGTACAGGTGGGGCGGCTCAGGGCGCTGGTTTCTGAGCAGACACCCCCAGCAAGGCAACCATCTGCCACACCTCAACCTCTGGGTGCTGATGCTCCGTACCAGGCCGCCGGTTGCCGTCTACTATCGAATCGATGAGGAACTGAGGCGGGTCACCCTACTTGACTTGAAGGCGATAGCTTCATAGCCGCCGCCACGATTCTCTATGCCCGCGCAGGCGGGAATCTACTCAGCCACCCTTTGACGTGCTACACAGCCCTAGCTGTCGGCCGCCTTCAACCGTCATTGCGGCGAAAGCCGCAATCCAGACCGACTGAATCCAGACCGACTGTCGGTTGAGTGGATGCCCGCCTCCGCGGGCATGGGGGATGTCGGCCGCAGCTGGCAAGCCTACTCTCGCAGCCGGAGATACCTGAACAGGAGCGGGTGTTGCTCCGACGCCAGTTCCAGCGCCTGCCGCATCACCCTGCGCAGCGTGAAGTGCGCCTGCGGGCTTGTGCGCAGCTTGAACAGGTGGTAGCACTCCCGCAGGTTCAGCTTGGAGAGCACGCGGCGCAGGTGGGCGTGCGTGACCAGGTACGCCGCCGCATCCGGCGACGCCTCGGCGATGCGAGCGTAGCCCTGCCGCGCCGTCTCCATCGAGTCACGGAACGGCTGCTCCAGCCCGGCCTCCCGCACGATGTCCGGCACAACGTAGCCCAGGTCAACCGTGGCGGGCTGCGCAAGGTAGGTCTGCATCCGGTGCCGCTTGAACTCTCGGTAAGCGCCGTAGTCCATCACCAGGTCAAAGGTGTAGTCCACCACCTCCAGTTCCCGCAGAGGCACGTCGTGCGGGCCCAGCCTGTCCAGCGCCTCGTGGACGATGTTCTCGATCTGTGGCCTGTCCATGCCCTCCACGCGCCGCCACACCTCAGCGTACGGCATCGGCGAGAAGCGGTACAGCAGGGCTGCCGCCAGCTTGTGCACCGCCTGCGGGTCGTAGTGGACGAGCTCGGCGCGGCAGTCGTCCATCTCGCCGCCCTGCTCCGGTGAGAGCGCCAGTTTCGCCTGCGCCTCGCGAGTAAGCGCAATGTACTCGTTGTAGTCGGCGTACTTGATGAGCGTGGGGGTGATCTTCCGGCTTTCCTCCTTCAGCGACTCGCCGATCTCCCGCTCCTCGGCCAGAGGCGACGACAGCAGCTTGCGTACCGCGTGCTCCATCGAGCGGGCGTTGAGCGTGACGCCAACGTTGGTGAGCGTGGCCGCGGGCAGCAGGAAGCGTGCCGCGTCCGTGGCGACGCGGCGCAGGCGCAGGTTGTAGGCCGTTTCGCGCTCGTTCTCACCGCGGGGCGTGACGGAGCGCAGGTGAGCAAGCAGGCCGTCGATTGTCTCTTCATAGGCCGCGAACAGCGCGTCGCAGACCTGCACGTAGACCGAGCGCAGCGCGGGGTCGCCGTCCAACTCACCCGGCACGTGGTAGTTTCCCTGCTCCAGCACCTGGTAGCGGGACGACTTCTCCGTGTAGGACGCCAGGCGGTTGTCCTCCAGGGTGTCGCAGGCCAGGCGGGAGACGTTTTCGACGGCCAGGTGCAGCACGGCATGCTCAGCCACGGAGGCGTGGCCGTAGTTGAGCACCCACCGCTCGTGGAAGTCGGCAGCGCGCGCCTCGCTCACCTGCCGCGCGATCTCGTCGAACGGCTGGGGGTTGCGCGACGTCATGGCGAACGCGACGGCGAGCTGCTCCTGCGTCAGCTCGCGCGGGTCCAGCGGGTAGATGCGGCGAGATAGCTCCATGTTGGCGATGGTGATGATACACCAGGACACGGGCGCGCGGAAAGGATGCGGAGGCGCGCTCCCGCCCGTACTTCGACAGTCTAAGCACGGGCAGGGTATAGCGCCCGCTCACCCTGAGCCTGTCGAAGGACATGAGCCTGCGGCAGACCGAAACCGTCATTCCTGCGAAAGCAGGAATCTATCACCCTGAGGGGAGGCGGGCGGCGGCGCATTGCGCACCCCCCACGCCCCGCCGGGTGCTAGGCCCCTGCTTCCGCAGGGGCGACGGTTGTGTTGGGCGGGCAGCAGTGACCCGTAGGGGCGGTTCGCGAACCGCCCGCGGGCAGGCGATTGCCACATGCCCGCGAAACCGGGCATCCACAGGGATAAGACTCACCCGCGGCCTCAACGGTGTACCGAGGCGACAGTAGGCTGGGTAGATTCCCGCCTCCGCGGGAATAGGGATGTGGCGGGGCGCGGTTGGCTGCGTGCCCGCCCGTATCTCGGCAGGCTCAGCACAGGAGGGCTAGAAGCCGGGTTGCTCCTCCAGGTCGTCTGCGGCGGACGTGACCGGTTCCTCGTCGTCAGAGGGAGGCGCGGCTATCGTGACCTCGCCCTCCTCGTCCCAGTCGATTATGGGCGGCCGCTCCAGCTCTATCTCCTCCTCTTCCAGGTCGATCTCCACCGGCAGCGGCGGGCTGCCCAGGTAGGAGTAGACGCCGCCCATCGGCTGCTTGTACGGGAACGACATTATGCCCTGCTGGCTGCTGTGCTGGTATGTCTCTCTGACCATGATGACCAGGCTGTCTTCCTGCACGGATGTCACGGCAGCCTCGTAGCGATTGCCGCCCTCCATGAGGCGCGCCAAACGCTGCCCCTGTCTCGGCTCCACCTCGCCCAGGTAGACGCCCTCCGGGCTCTCCACTGCCAGGTCTTTGCCGGCAGCCCGCAGCAGCACCGCGTCGCCGGGGGCCATGTGGAGGTGGGCGCCGTCCTGGGGAAGCCGCATCAACGATAGCGAGCCGGACTTTCCGCGCTCCTCGATGAATAGCTGGAGCGTGGCCTTGGAACCCTGCCGCGGCGCGGGCGCGTACTCGCTCAGCTGGTCAAGCCTGCGCAGGTTCTTGCGAGCGATGGAGTTGGCGGGCGAGATCTCCAGGGTTTGGCTGAAGGCGGCCTTGGCCTCTCTGTACTGCCCAAGCTCGGAGAGCGCCTTGCCCAGGCGGTTGTGGGCCTCCACGTCTCGCGGGAACTCGTCGATGATCTCGCGGTTGAGCGTCTCTGCTTCCTGCCAACGGCTGGCCAGGGCAAGCGATATCGCCTCCTTCGCCTTATCCCTCTTTTTCTTGGACTTGCCGTCGCCATCCTGGGCCATGTGAGCCGCTCCTGCGTGTGAAGTGGTGACAGATTGTAAACCCTGTGTCAAGAGGCGCGCAATCCCTCATAGCGCACGCACGATTGACCAGCGAGCGGTACGAATGGCCGATGCCGGCCGCAATTGCGGGTTGGGTCTTTCCCCTGAGCGAATAATCGACTATAATCAAGCATAATGATAGGCGCTCCGGGGGGATGTCATGTCCGAGCGGTATCAGAGAGAGATAGAGGAGATCCTCCGGCAGGCGGGAGAACACACTCCCACCAAAGAGCCCGCGAGATCCCATAGGCGAGTGCCTTCGTCCGCATTGCGGGCAATTGGCCGCGGTATCGCCAACCTGATCTACCACCACAGTTCCGGCCGCCTGCTGGCAATCGGCGCTGTGCTGTTGCTGCTGGCCGTGCTGGTCAGCGTCATCTCGCCCGGCTTCCTGGGCCCGTTCGTATGGCTGGGGCTGATCCTGTTCATCCTTGGGTACGCGCTCTTCTTCGCGAGGCCCGGCGGCGGCCCTGAGAAGCGGTGGCGCGGCCGCTCCATCGAGCAGCCGCCCAGCGAGCAGGGCGCGTGGTCGCGGTTCCAGCGCTGGCTCCGGCGGTAGGCGCAGCGGCGCTTCCGGGCCTCATTGCGTGAAGGACAAAGCAATGAGCAACGACCACAGCGAAAATCGAAACGGTCTCTACTTCCCGCCGGAAGTGGCATGGATGCGCACGCCTCTGCGCGACAGCGCGCTCGAATACATCTACGCCACCGCGCTTGACCTGGCCGGCGAGCGCGTGAAGTCCGCGAGCGTAGCGGTCAGTCACACCGGAGAAGAAGACTCGGAATACATTAAGCTCGTCTTGAGAATCGACTCCGATTGGGAGTTCATCCATAAACTCCGAGTGGATCTTCTGGTCAGGGCCGACGAGTGGGCACGAAACGGGTCTGATGATGATTGGGAAGACTACGCGGACAGGGTCCACTTCAGCCTGTATCCTGTGAATCTGTGAGTCAGCTGGGCTTTTGCCAGCTGGTGCCGGGGCGCTTCCAAGCCGCACTGCGTGAAGGACAAAGCAATGAACAGTGACCACAGAGAGAATCGAAACGGCCTCTACTTTCCGCCGGACGTGGCGTGGATGCGCACCCCACTCCGCGACAGCGCGCTCGAGTACATATATGCCACCGCGCTTGACCTGGCCGGAGAGCGGGTGAAGTCTGCGAGTGTGTCGATAAGTCACACAGGAGAAGAGAACTCCGAAGCCTTTGACCTTATCCTGACCCTTGATGCTGATTGGGACTTTATCAATAGGCTCCGAAAGGACATCCTAGTCAAGGTCTGCGAATGGACCAGCGAGTGGTCAGACAGTGAGAACGAAGACTACGGACGGCGGATCTACTTCAGCCTGCATCCGGTGAATCTGTGAGGCCTCTCGACTTCTATCGGCAAGCGCTGAGGCACCCCCCAACGGTGCTGCGAGAAGGACAAAGCAATGAGCAACGACCACGGCGAAAACCGCAACGGCCTCTACTTTCCGCCGGAAGTGGCGTGGATGCGCACGCCTCTGCGCGACAGCGCGCTCGAATACATCTACGCCACCGCGCTTGACCTGGCCGGAGAGCGCGTGAAGTCTGCGAGTGTGTCGATAAGTCACACCGGAGAAGAGGACTCCGAAGCCATCAATCTCACCCTGAGAATCGACTCCGATTGGGACTTCATCCACAAGCTTGGGAGAGAGATACTTCTACAGGCCGACGATTGGGTTCGGCAGTGGCACAAAGAGGATTGGGAAGACTACGCGACACGGGTCTACTTCAGTCTGTTTCCAGTGAACCCATGAGGCCGCTAGACTTCTATCGGTTGGGACTGTCACTGGCGGAGACTGCGAACGACGAAGCCACGCAACGCACCGCCGTAAGCAGGCTGTACTACGGACTTCATCACGAAGCCTGTTGCAGGTATTTCAGAAGCAACTTTGACGGCAGGCCGCTGTTTGCCGGCCGAAGACACGCGGAACTCCCAAGGCGGTACAGCAACCAAGAAGACGAGAGGGCAAGGGAAGTCGGGCGGCTCTTGCGAAACCTGTTGGCTCTGCGGAGGATGGCCGATTACGACATTGCCTCTCCGTTTACTCCAATAGATGCGACGATAGCCTCTCAGGAATTGCTGAACACAGCCCTTGGGACTGCGCGCCAACTCCTCAACGCGCTGGACGCCTACTCGCCCGGTGAGGCGGAGGAAGGTTGCCGTTGCCTGGTGAGCTTCTAAGCCGGAGGCAGCCTAAATCGCGCACTCACCTTCGCCGCGCTCCACCTTGTAGAGCACAGTCTTGTTCCAGTCCATGTACGTGTCTATGTTGTCGCGGTTCAGGGGGCCAAGCTCCTGGCGCTCGGCGATGATGGCCTCGAACGGCGCCGTGCCTACTCTGTCCACAAACGCGTTGAACGTCTCCGCCTCCGCCCGGTTGCCCTGGTAGTAGTCCAGCACAGTGCGGATCACCTCCGGCACGCGCTTGGCCGGAATCTTGCCCTTGGGCCGCGTACCTATGCGCGCCTCGCTCTGCCCGGCTAGGTCCTGGTAGCTGCCGCCGATGAACATCTCGTACGCCGGCACCTGATTGCCGCCGTCGCCCTTCAGGGAACCGCCGTGGAAGCCGATGTTGGCTATGTGGTGCTGCCCGCACGAGTTGGGGCAGCCGCTCATCTTGATGTGCAGCCCCTTCACCAGCGGGTCCGAAAGGTCCACCGTCTCAAGCTCCTCGCGTATCGCCCGGCCCAGGCCCATAGACGAGGTGATGCCCAGCTTGCAACTGTCGGTGCCGGGGCAGGACGTAACGTCGGTTATCGTGTTCACCTCCGGCTCCGCCAGGCCGGCAGCCTTCAGGTCTCGCCAGAGCGGGTACAGCGACTCGCCGCGCACCCACCGCAGCGCCATGTTCTGCTGCTGTGTGAAGCGCGCCCGGCCGTCCGCGTACCTGCGGGTAATCTCGGCAAGCAGCGGGAACTGCTCCTCCTGAATGTCGCCCTGAGGCAGCTTCACAAGCGCGACGAAGTAGCCATCCTGCTTCTGCGGCTGAACGTTGGTCGCCGCCCACAGGTCGAACTCACCGGCGTCGCCGTTGGGCGACGGGGCCGGGTCGGCCGTCGCGGTCGAGTCCGCCGCCGGAGCGTCCATCTCCGCGTCGTCCAGGTACAGGAGCGGAGTCGGGTCGATGGTGTGCTGCGCCCACGGCTCCTCGAGCTCCCGCTCAACCATCACGCGGAACTCGTCGATGCCCACGCGGTCGACGAGGAACTTGATGCGCGCCTTCATCCTGTTCTTGCGCAACTCGTCCGATGCGTCGAAAACGCGCAGCGCTGCCTCGCTCACGCGCAGGTAGTCGCTCACCGGCACGAACTCGTACAGCGTGGGCGCAATGCGCGCCATGATGGAGAGGCCGCCGCCCACCACCATCTTGAAGCCGCGCTCTTCCTGCCCGTCCACCTCTCGCACCCGCGGGATGAAGCCGATGTCGTGGATTGCGGTGATGGCGCAGTCCTTCTCGCAGCCGGAGAAGGCGGACTTGATCTTGCGCGGCATGGACTGCGTGACGGGATGGCGCAGGAAGTAGCGGGCGAACGCGCCAGCGTAGGGCGTGACGTCGAAAGGCTCGTCGTTGCAGACGCCGGAAAGCGGGCAGCCCGCCACGTTTCGCACGGTGTTGCCGCACGCCTCGCGGGTCGAGAGGCCCGTCTGCCCCAGCACGTTCAGCGCCTGGTGCGCCTCCGTCAGGGGCACGAAGTGGAACTGCATGTTCTCCCGCGTGGTCACGTGACCCTTCTTGAGCGGGGCGAACCTGCCTGCGATTTCGCCCAGCGTCTCCAACTGTTCGGCGAAGACCTCTCCCACCGGCAGCTTCACCCGGAGCATGTGAACGTCCGGCTGTCGCTGGCCGTACACGCCCATCCGCAGGCGGAATGCCTGAAACGCGGTGGGATCCCAGTCGCCCTGGATGAACTCGCCCACCACCGACTCGAAGTTGTCCAGCTCTTCCTGTAGAACGGGCAGGATGCCCTTTTCGTTGATGCGTGCCTGGCTCATGATGCCTCCTTGGGAGTCCGCCTCTGCCCGCAATTCGGGTCTGGAATGAAACGCCCCCTCTGCGCGTAACCGAGGGGGCGAGACTTGAAGTCCTTGAAGACGCGCAAGCCCCTGCCTCAGGGCCTACAACAGCAGCAAGCGGAGCGAAGCCGTGCGTCCATTTGCGGGAATCTTATTGCAGGCGGGGCTGAATGTCAAGCGCACGAGCTGCCTCACGATTGACGCTGCCGGTGAGTGTCGTTGCTTCACAAATCGCGTTACCGGGCTGGAGCGCGATTCAGGAGCAGCGCGATGGCGCGCGTTGCGCTTGCGCGCGGCATGGTGCGGCGGCGGGCGGAGTGTGCTATACTTGCGGGCGGTGGCGTGGTTTGAGTCCCAAAGCCCGAATCGAAATAGCGTCCTTTGAGCCCTGCCCGGCCAATGGTTGGTGTCCTTGGCGCCCAGCGGATTGTCTTGAACTCCTCGGTATCGGTGACCGCCTTCTCGCCAACTACAAGAAGAAAGGAGGTTGCTGATGGATTACGAGGACAAGACGCTTACGTGCGTGGACTGCGGACAGCCCTTCACGTTCACCGCGGAGGACCAGGCATTTCACGCCGAGAAGGGATTCATGAACGAGCCGAAACGGTGCAGAGCGTGCCGGCAGGCTCGGCGGAGCGAGCGCAACGGCGGCAGTTTCGGCCAAAGCGCCCGCGAGGCGTATCCCGTCGTGTGCGCCGAGTGCGGCCGCGACACCACGGTTCCATTCGTGCCGCGCGGAGATCGGCCGGTGTACTGTAGCGACTGCTTCAGCCAGAGACGAACCCCGTCCAGAACAAGCTGGTGAAACAGCCGCCCGCGTGGGGCGGCCGGCGCAGCTCACCACCACGCGGGCGCGGAAGAAGGACGCAATGGGCAGGATTGCTCATCCGAGAGGAGGAAAAGGCTTTGAGAATATACGTAGGAAACCTTGCCTACGAGACCCGTGAGGAGGAACTCCGGGAGGAGTTCGAGGTGTACGGAGAGGTGCAGGAAGTAACAGTGGTGCGCGATCGCGATACGGGCCGCTCGCGAGGCTTTGGCTTCGTGGAGATGCCCACGTCGTCCGAGGCCGAGGCGGCCATATCCGCCCTCAACGGCAGGGACGTTGGCGGCCGCACGCTGACCGTGAACGAGGCGCGAGCGCGCCAGCCTCGCGGCCCTGGCGGCGGTTTCGGCGGCGGCGGCCCGCGCTGGTAGAGGCTCCGGAGACCTTTGCACGACTCGCCGGGCGGCCTCCAAAACCTCTTCCCCCTTGAGGGGGAAGATTGAGATGGGGGTGAACCGTGCGCGAACGTTTGGCCTGAAAGCCCCCATCCCCTGCGAAAGCAGGGGATGGCTCTAACCTTCCCCCGTCTGCGGGGGAAGGGACATCGGGTTACACAAAGGTCTTTCGACACAGCGCAGCCTTTCGTAGACCTGCAGTCCCCGCGCAGAATGGCAATCGGGACTGCGGTTTGGTCACGCGCCGCGGTTTCTTCGCGCCGCCCGAAAAAGGGCGGACGCCAAAACCTCTTTCCCATTGAGGGGGAAGATTGAGATGGGGGTGAATGGGGATCTCAGCCCGCTCACCCCCGTATCAGGTACGGGGCAAGCCCTGAGCCTGTCGAAGGGACTGCCCGCAAGGGGCTGAGCGGGCTGAGTCGTGGTCACGCCCTCATCCCATGCTTTCGCAGGGGAAGGATCTCGCCTTCTCCCGCAGATGGGGAAGGAATGTCGGACAGCCGCATGGACTCGTCATGTTGGTGGCGACCCGGAGCGGATTTGAACCGCCGATCTCCGCCTTGACAGGGCGGCGTGTTGAACCATGCTACACCACCGGGCCGCTTGTAACGCCTTGCCGCCGCAACCAGACCCATCGCCTGCCGCGGCAACGTTGACTATCGATTGTTCTCGCCTTGCGCTGCTTTGTCCACCGTGAAGGCCAACGGCCTACGCTCAGAAGCTTCAGCCTACGCCGCCGAACCCCACGGTCACCAGGCCTCCCTCCACCATGACTGGGGTGATGCGCTGCCCCCCCGTGAGTCGCTCCACTTCCTGCCACGCCTCCGGCGTAACGCTCAGGTCAACCTCCCGGAACGGGACTTCCGACTGGAGGAGCACGTCCCTGGCCGAGGCGGAGTAACCGCAATCGGGATGCGTGTATATGACTATGGTCTCCTGCAAGTCCGCTCCCTCCGCGTGGGTTTCCTGTGCGTTCACCTATATTGTAACCGAGACACGGGCGACTTGCCAAGCCGCTTATCGACCAGGCCGCCAGGCTGCGCTATTGCGTCAGTCTGGCCGCCGCGACGATCAACGCCAGCAGCAGCGCCGCCGCAACGGGCCACCATCCCAGCGCCGACACCCGGCCGCGCCTGCGGACGGCGCGGATGCGAGCGCGTCTGGCCTTCCTTCTTCTGCTCATCTCACCCCGCAATCATACAATCATCGCGGGGAATCCCGCCAGCGCGAACGGGCTAGAGAATGCTGCGACTGCCTGCGCTTGATTTGCTCTGAATCTTGTGGTATGTTCTCCCCGAACCTTGGAGAGGATACCCATGAGGAAACTATACATAGTCCCGATTCTGCTAGCGCTGATGCTGGTGGCGGCCTGCGAAAGCGCCACGCCGACACCGGAATCTACCAACACTCCAGTCCCGACAGCTACGCCGTATCCCACCTATACCCCGCCGCCGACGGCCACGCCGTATCCCACCTATACCCCCCCGCCGCCTACACCCACGCATACCCCCACTCCTACGGCCACGCCAACGCCGACGGCTACCCCTACTCCTACGGCCACGCCGACGCCTACCGCTGTGCCAACTCCCACTCCTACCCCTACGCCGGAGCCCACGGCGACACCCACGGCTACCCCCGTCCCCACGGCGACACCCACGCCCACGCCGGCGCCGACCATGATGCCAACGCCCATAAACACGCCGTCGGGGGAATCGCTGCCCATGGTCTACAACCAGTTCAGCGGCACAGTCACCGTCGGAGGAGCGGCTCCGCCCAACGGCTCCTACGTGCAGGCCAGGATCCAGTGGCCGAACACGCAGCAGTGGTGGCAATCCAACCCGAACAGGGACAGGCCGGAGGGCAAGGTCTTCAACGGCAGCTACACCGACATCTTTGTGGGCCCCAATGACTGGGCGCTCAACAACCGGACAATCACGTTCCACTACATAGACGAGAACGGCAACGATACGGAGAAGCAGGCCACGCAGACCGCCACGTACCACGGCAGGCAGTTGAAGGTGGAGACGCTGAACCTGACGTTCCCGTAGGCGGCCCGGCCTCCAGGAATCTCCAACGCCCGCTCGCTCCAAGTTCGAGCGGGCGTTGCATTCTCCGCCGCGCGGCCGCTCCTTCCGTCGTCTTTCCTGCGAAAGCAGGAATCCGTCCCTTGCGGGGAAGCAAAAGGAGCCGGAATGAAGGTCGTGTACATGGGAACGCCGGCCTACTCGGTAGCTCCCTTGGCGCGGCTGCTGGAGGGCGGCCACGAGGTGGCGGCGGTCGTGACTCAGCCGGATCGGCCCGCCGGCCGCGGCCGCGGGCTCCAGCCGCCGCCGGTCAAGGCGTTCGCGGAGTCGATGGGGCTGCGGACGCTGCAACCGGCCACGCTGCGAGACGCTGACGCTCAGGCGGAGCTGCTGTCGTTGGAGCCGGATGTCATCGTCATCGCTGCGTACGGGCTGATATTGCCGAGGCGCGTGGTGGAGGCGCCGCCGTTGGGCTGCGTGAACATCCATCCTTCCCTGCTGCCACGGCATCGTGGGCCGTCTCCGGTGGCGTTCACCATCCTGGAGGGCGACGAGACGGCGGGAGTGTCGATCATGCTGCTGGATCGCGGCACCGACTCCGGCCCCGTCATCGCTCAGGAGTCGCGGCCCGCTTTGCCCACGGACACGACCGGCGCCCTGACCGAGGAGCTGTTCGGCCGCGGCGCAGACATGCTGGCCCGCGTCCTGCCCGCCTACGGCCGCGGCGAGCTGACGCCCACGCCCCAGAACGACGACCGCGCCACCTACGCCCGCAAGCTCTCGAAGGAGGACGGCTGGATCCGGTGGGAGCTGCCCGCGGTCGAGCTGTGGCGGCAGGCGCGCGCATTT
This sequence comes from Dehalococcoidia bacterium, assembly GCA_963555975.3. Lineage (GTDB taxonomy): Bacteria > Chloroflexota > Dehalococcoidia > Lucifugimonadales > UBA2985 > JAPPHY01. The sequence continues at coordinate 1,698,169 of OY821663.2, read as the reverse complement.
GCGCCGTGGCCCGGCTCCTACACGCGATGGCGCGGCGGGCTGCTGAAGGTGGTGGAAGCCATCTCGCTGCCATCTCAGTTCGCAACGCCGCCCGGCACTGTCCTGCGGCTGCCGCCGGACGGCCCTGCCGCCGTGGGAGTGGCAACGGGCAATGGCACGCTGGGGCTGGTGCGTGTGCAGTCGGAGGGCCGCCGCGTGATGGACGCCGCGGAGTTCCTGCGTGGACACGCGGACTTCGTCGGGTCTACATTGCCGAACTAGGGTGATGTATCGTGGGCAGCAGTGAGGGCTGGGCGCAGGCGGCAGTAGCCGCGGGCGAGCGATAGGGGGCCGCGCGTGCTGCGGCTGCGCGAGCGGCCGCGTTCTACGAAGCTGAGGGGGGCGGGCCCCCCCAACAAACACCAAGGCCGGGGCCCCTTGCGGAGCCTCCGGCCTGCGCGTGTGCGTTGTGTGAGCCGAGCCTCTTACGCCTTCTGTCTGCGCCTCCGGCGGGTGGTGGTGGTCGGCTTGGACGCGGGAGCAGCCGCTTCGGGTTCAGGTTCCGGCTGCGACTGCTCCAGTTCGCCGGACTGGCCCCTGCGGAACTCGCGGATGCCCTTGCCCAGCGCGCCGCCGATTTCGCCCAGCCGTCCAACCCCAAAGATGATGAGGATGATGACCAGGATGATTATCAACTCAGTGGGTCCGAGTCTCAATGGCATTTGAAGCGTACCTCCTCGCCAGCTTCCCGCCTGTGCGCCAAATGATAGCCCGCATCGCCTGCGCCGTCAATACGCACGCGCCGCCTACCCCGTCACCGCGCCCTCCGACGCGGACGACACCAGCCTGGCGTACTTGGCAAGCGCGCCCGTGGTGTGCGAGGGCGTGGGAGCGACCCGCTCGCGGAGCCGCGACTCCAACTCCTCGTCCGTAAGCGCGACCTCCAGCAGCCGGTTCGGAATGTCCATCGTGATCATGTCGCCGTCTTGCAGCGCGCCGATGGGCCCGCCCACGGCAGCCTCCGGCGCAACGTGGCCCACCATCGGGCCGCGAGTGGCGCCGGAGAAGCGCCCGTCCGTGATGAGCGCAACGTCGTCGCCCAGCCCCTGCCCCACGATCGCGGCCGTCACCGCCAGCATCTCCCGCATACCGGGGCCGCCCTTCGGCCCCTCGTAGCGAATCACCACCACGTCGCCAGCCTTGATCTCGCTGCGCCGAACCGCCTCAAACGCGTCCTGCTCGCGGTCGAACACCCTGGCCGGCCCCTGGTGGTAGCTCATGGCGTGGCCCGCAATCTTGATGACGCCGCCCTCCGGCGCCAGGTTGCCCTTCAGGATGACCAGCGAGCCGGTCTCGCTCAGCGGCGAGGACACGGGGAACACCACCTTCTGCTCGTGGTTCTCCTCCACGCCCTCCAGGTTCTCGCGCAGCGTCCTGCCCGTCACGGTCATGGTGTCGCCGTGCATCAGGCCGGCGTCCAGCAGTCGCTTCATCACCTGCGCCAGGCCGCCCGCCCTGTCCAGGTCTGCCATGACGTACTTGCCGCCGGGGCGCATGTCGGCGATGTAGGGCGTGTTGCGGCTGATGTAGTCGAAGTCGTCGATATCCAGTGCGACCTCCGCCTCGCGGCTGATGGCGAGCAGGTGCAGGACGGCGTTCGTGGAGCCTCCAATCGCCGACACGACGGCGATGGCGTTCTCGAACGCCTTGCGCGTGAGGATGTCCCTGGGCGCGATGCCCATCTCCAGCATTCGCAGCACGGCCTCGCCGGAACGCTGGCACTCCTCAGGCTTGCGCGGATCCACGGCAGGGATCGAGGCATCGCCCGGAAGCGCCATTCCCAGAGCCTCGATGGCGGAGGACATGGTGTTTGCGGTGAAGAAGCCGGCGCACGAACCCTCGCCGGGGCAGGCCACGCGCTCCAGCTCGTCAAGCTCCGCGTCGGACATGGAGCCGCGGGAGTGCGCGCCCACCGCCTCAAACACGTCCTGGATATTGATGTCGCGGCCCTGGAAGCGGCCGGGCATGATGGTGCCGCCGTACACGAACACGGACGGGATGTTCAGGCGCGCCATTGCCATGAGGCAGCCGGGCATGTTCTTGTCGCAGCCCGCAACGGCGACCAAGCCGTCGAACCACTCGGCCATTGAGACAAGCTCAATCGAGTCTGCGATGACCTCGCGGCTGACCAGCGACGCCTTCATGCCCTCCGTGCCCATCGAGATGCCGTCGCTGACCGTGATGGTGCCGAACTCGAACGGCGTGCCTCGAGCCTCGCGCACGCCCTGCTTGACGCGTGCGGTGAGCCTGCTCAGGTGGACGTTGCAAGGCGTGACGTCGCTGGCGAGGTTGGCAACGCCAACGAACGGGCTGCCGAGCGCCGCGTCGTCGAGGCCGGTGGCGCGGAGCATGGCGCGGGCGGGCGTGCGCGCCGGCCCGGTGGTGATCTCGCGGCTTCTGTGCTTCAGGTTGTTGGGGCCCGGTCTATCCTGCATGGCGCGCCTCCTGTGTTGCGGCTGTGAGTGATGCCAGTGGTAGTTTAGTCGCGCTTGTGGCGGCTGGCAACTGCCCCTTGCTCTGTGGTAGAGTGCGGGCTTGCGAACGACTTACGTAAGGCGTAAAATGATTCAAGGCTTCAAAGATCGTAGAACCGAACGGTTCTTTGGTGGGCAGCAGGTGCTGGCCTTCCAGGGCTTTGCGAACCAAGCGACGCGCCGTCTGACGGTGCTGGACAACGCGGTGTCGTTGCGAGACCTATCAGGTCTGCCCAGTAACAGGCTGGAGTCGCTATCCGGCGTCCGAGCAGGCCAGTACAGCATACGCATCAACCGTCAGTGGCGCATCTGCTTTCGCTGGGAAGACGAGGGGCCGTACGACGTGGAGGTTGTGGATTATCACCAATGAGGAGGCGGGAATGAGCGTGAGCAACGGTATGCGCCCGGTGCATCCCGGCGAGATACTGGGCGAAGAGCTTGAAGAGCTTGGCATGTCGGCCAGTGCGATGGCCTCCGCGTTGGGAGTCCCAACCAACCGGATCACGGCGGTCCTGAAGGGACAGCGCGGGATAACCGCCGACACAGCCTTGCGCTTGTCTCGCTATCTCGGCACAACTCCCGAACTCTGGTTGAACCTCCAGAAGACCTTTGAGTTGCGAACGGCTGAGATGAAGTCAGGCAGGGACATAGCGGAACGCGTGCAACCCAGAGAGACGGTGCAGACCGCCAGCCGGGCCGATTGAGCGGCCTGCCTGCCGCCTCCAGGCCATCTTTACCGGAGGAGGTCAGTCATCTGCTCTACCACCATCCTGGTCACTCCGGCGTATTCAACGGTCTGCCCGGTGAACGTAGCGACGAAGTCCTGCCGGTCGAAAATCGGCAGCGCCGACAGGTCCTCAACGAACTTCCTCGTGTAATTGTGCCGATAGTATCGCACATCGACAGCGTTCAGGCCGAGATCATCGATAGTCCGCAGCGCTCTCAGGCGGGCATCGACTGCGAGTCCGCTTCTGGGCACAATCTCCCCCGTTAGCTGGTCATAGTCGAAATGTCTCTCCGGTCGTTCCGCGGCGTCGGCGGCGCACGGGTCGACATAGCCGTGCTCCGGCCATCCGTCGCCCTTGCTATTGTTGCACCTATGGCAACTGTAGACCCAGTTCGACCACGTGTAGGCCAGCGCCGGGAACCTGCGGAGCGGCCGAAAGTGGTCGACGGTGGGAGCGCGTTCAGCGGAACCGGAGTTGCAAGCCCTCTCGCAGTACCAGCAGTTGTCGCCGGTGCGTCCGCCCAACTGAGGCCTAAACTCCCGCCAGTGGGAATCATCGGGCCTTGCGCCAACGCTATGCTCGAAGTAGTCGATCCAGCCCTGCGTGAACCCGCTGGCGTACTCGGCAACTCTGCCAGGCTCCAGCCCCCTGTCGACCCACTTCACGCGGCTACTCTCCGTCCTGTGCCTGCCCGGACTGGCGGGAGAGCAGGAATCGCTCCATCAGGTCTGCGTAACGCTCCTGCTGCGCGCCAAGCTGCCCCGACTTGGACAGCAGGTCTTCGTTGACCTGGCGGCGCAACTCAGCCAACTCCGACTCTTCCTCCGCCGTCAGCGCCTCCTTCTCCCTGAGCTGCCGCAGCCGCTTGGCTCTGTCGACGGTGATTTGGTCGGTGGGCTCATCCACCCCCATCATGGTGCGCAGGATCTCGTCCGCCGTCCAGCCGATGATGTCCTCCGTGTTGGTGGTAGCCGTGACTCTCCCGTTCTCGTCGCGCTTCAGCAGGTGCACCTGGCCCGCTTTCAGCCCGGCCACAACAAACGGCGAGTGGGTGGTCGCGAATATCTGGAGGCCGGGGAAGTGCTCCAGCAGCGCGGGGATGACGCGGCGCTGCCAGGTGGGGTGCAGGTGGTTCTCTATCTCGTCCATAAGAAGGATGGCGGGCTGCTCTTCCCAGTCTTCCTCCCACCTATAGTGATCAACCATCTTGAGAGCGAGGGCGTAGATCCAGAGGAGGGTACTCTGAGTTCCCGAGCTCAATTCACCAGCGTACAGAAGCTCACCACCGGGATAGTCGTTGGTCTCGATCCCCATGCCGAAGTGAACCAGACTCTCTGGCGTGGCAGACTTTTCGTACTCGTCAACGTAGGGGCGCGGGGACAGCCCAGACATCACTTCCGAGCAAATGGCTTTAGCACAGTAATAGCTTCGGTGCAAGACCATCCGAAGCTGATGCTGCCTCAGGTGGTTTCCAACCATCCCTCCGCGCAGCCAGTCAATTGCCAATTCCGCAATTCGACCGTCGAAGATACCCGACTCAGTATCGAACAAGAGCTGTAGTGGAGCCGCATCTTCACGACTCTCTGACGCTCTATTGTGCTGGCCCCAAATGCGATCTGCCGGAAGATTGACTCTCGTCGCTGGTATGTATACGAAAGGAACATCGCTCCACTTGACGCTTCCCGACTCTTCCCGCGGCCAGTCATCACTTGCACTCAAGCCAAATTGGTTAATGAGATACGTCACGCCCTCCGAACCGGCAAAGATGGGTCTGTCTGCATTCTCTTCAAGGAGAGGAACAGGACCCTCCAATGCAAAAGTGTGAAACCGCTTTATCTCCCGTAAGATGGTACTCTTGCCCGAAGCGTTCGGGCCGATGAAGAGGTTAACCTTCTCATCAAAGTCAATGCGCGTGAAGTCTAGCGGGGGTATATCGATTGGATCAATGAAACTCGTTATGTGCATCACTCACTCCCTCTAGCGCGCGTTCCCGCCCGCGCGCTTCACACCAATCATACCACACGCCAGCGCTCGCGGCGGCCTTGGGCAATGCGGTATAATGGACGCGAGACGCTCACCCTACCACACAGGAGCTACACATGAGAATGCTCGTTACGCTGGACGGCTCCACGCTATCGGAGGCCATTCTGCCCGCGGCCGCGCAGCTTGCGCAGGCCACCGCAGCCGAGGTTCACCTGCTGCGCGTCGTGGAGGAGCCAGGCCCGCGCCGCTCTTGGATCGAGGCTATGGCCGTGGGCGAGGCCGGCACCGGCGAGGCTGTCTACCCCGACGTCAGCCCGGCCGACGCTGAGATGGACGCTCGTATGCTGGAGCAGGCAATGGCCTCCGCCGAGGAGTATCTGGCACAGGCGGCAACTCGCTTCCCCGCAGGCGCAACCCCGCGCGCCATCGCCGGCCACGACCCAGTGGCAACCATCACCCAGTACGCCGCAGAGAACGCCATCGAGCTTATCGCCATGTCTACCCACGGGCGTTCGGGCGTCGGCCGCTGGGTATTCGGCAGCAACGCCGACAAACTGCTCCAGTCCACCGCCATCCCCATGCTGCTGGTGCGCCCTCGAAACGGGGACACGCCCGCAGCGCCCATCGACACCCTGATTGTGCCGCTGGACGGCTCCCTGTTTGCGGAGGAGGCGCTCACCTACGCCGAGGGGCTGGCCTCGCAGATGTCGCTTGGGCTGTCGCTCATACTCGTGGTCACCACGCCCGCGATCGCATACCCCGGCGCGGGAACCTACGCCTACGATCCCGGTTACTTCACGCAGATGGAGAGCGAAGCCGCGGCTTACCTGCGGGAGAAGCAGGCGCAGCTGGAATCGAAGGGGCTGGAGGCCGCGTGCACGGTGAAGGCCGGCTACCCGGCGGGCCACATCATCGACTTTGCGGAGGACAGCGAGGGCAGCCTCATCGTGATGTCCACGCATGGGCGTTCGGGCATCAGCCGGTGGGTGCTGGGCTCCGTGGCCGACCGCGTGCTCCGCGCCGCCTACCGGCCCATCCTGCTGATACGCTCCGGCTAGTGTCGTGACCCACGCGCAAGCCCTGGCCGACCTCAACCGGCGCGTTGTGGACTGCCGCCTCTGCCCGCGGCTGGTCGAGCACCGCGAGCGCACGGCCCGCGAGAAGCGCGCCATGTACCGCGGCGAGTCGTACTGGGGGCGGCCGCTGCCCTCGTTCGGGGATGCGGGCGCGCGCCTGCTAATCGTCGGGCTGGCGCCCGCGGCGCACGGCGGCAATCGCACGGGGCGCATGTTCACCGGCGACAGCAGCGGCGACTGGCTGTTCGAGATGCTGCACAAGTTCGGGTTCGCCAGCTCGCCCGTGTCGCAGCGCAGGGACGACGGGCTGACGCTCACTGACGCCTATATCACCGCGGCCGTGCGGTGCGCGCCGCCGGACAACAAGCCCACGACCGAGGAGAAGGCTCGCTGCCGCCCGTACCTGGCGGCCGAGCTTTCGTTGCTGGCGAGCGTGCGCGTGGTCGTTGCGCTCGGCAGGATCGCGTTCGACGGCTACCTGGCGGCGCGGCGGGACTCAGGACTCGAGACGCCGCGGCCGTCGCCGCGGTTCGCGCACGGAGCCGCTCACACGCTGCCGGACGGCGTGACGCTGATGTCGTCCTACCATCCCAGCCGCCAGAACACGAACACGGGCAGGCTCACCCGCGCCATGTTCGAGGGAGTGTTCGCCGAGGCGCGGCGGATGCTGGACGGCTAGCTGTACAGCCGGTCGGTCTTGGCCGCCATGATGAAGTCGTTGCGGTGAAGCCCGCGTATCTTGTGAGTCCACCACGCCACGGTCACGCGGCCCCACTCCGTCACGATGCGCGGGTGGTGGCCCTCCTCCTCCGCGGCCTCGCCCACGCTGCCGCTGAAGGCCAGCGCCTCCGCGAAGTTGGGGAAGCTGAAGGTGCGCTCAAGGCGCGGGATGGAGTCATGCTCCGTAAGCTCCCACTCCGAGACCATCGGGTGAAGCTCCGCGATCTCCTCGTCCGTCACGCGCGGCGAGTCCCTGCGGCACGCCACGCACTTCTCCTGATTGAGTTGCGTCATGTTCAACCTCCTCTGCCTGTCCTGGCAATAGCTTACTATCGCGGCTGCGAGCTATCAAGGGGGGCGACAGAACCGTCATTCCTGCGGAAGCAGGAATCTAGCACCCAGCGGGGAGGGGGCTAGATTCCTTCGAGTTTACCCTGAGCGTAGCCGAAGGGCGAGGGTGACGAATGGGAGAGACAGAACCGTCATTCCTGCGGAAGGAGGAATCTAGCACCCGGTGGGGAGCGAGGCTAGACCCCCGCGAGTTTACCTTGAGCGCAGCCGAAGGGCGAGGGTGACGGAGGGGGAGACGAAATAGTCATTCCTGCGGAAGCAGAAATTCAGCACCCGGTGGGGAGGGGGCTAGACCCCCGCGTTCGCGAGGGTGACGGAAAGGTGGCCCCCGCCCCGCCGCTCACCCCTCCGCCAGCTCGCCGTCCTCGCTGCGCAGCCTCCGCAGCAGGTTCGCCATCTCGATTGCCGAAAGGGCGGCGTCATAGCCGCGGTTGCCTGCGCTGCCGCCCGCCCTCGCCAACGCCTGCTCCTCCGTGTAGGTGGTCTGCACGCCGAACGCCATCGGCACGCCCGTCTCGCGGGACGCCTCCGCAATGCCTCTCGCCGCCTCGCCTGCCACGTACTCGAAGTGGGCCGTCTCGCCCTTGATCACCGCGCCCAGGCACACCAGCGCGTCCCATCGACCGCTGCGCGCCATCTCCGCGGCCGCAAGCGGCACCTCGAACGAGCCGGGCGTCCAGACGACGGTCAAATCGTCCTCGCGCAGCCCGTGCGACAGCAGAGCCTTGCACGCGCCCTCTACCAGCTTTGCCGTGACGAACCGGTTGAACCGGGCGGCCACCACGCCTATCCGCAGGCCCGCAGCGTCCAGCCCGCCGGAGATGCGGAGGCCGGGGCCGCCCTCGTCCTCATCGTAAGAGGGGCCTTTCAACTTCTGGCCTCCCCCATGCCCAGCAGGTGGCCCAGCTTGTGCCGCTTGGTCTCCATGTACCGCTCGTTCTCCGGCGTAGGGGGAACCATGATGGGCACGCGCTCCACAAGCCGGATGCCGTAAGCCTCCAGCCCGATGACCTTCTTGGGGTTGTTGGTGAGCAGCCTCATGTTCCTGACACCCAGGTCTACGAGTATCTGCGCGCCGATTCCGTAGTGGCGCAGGTCCGGCCCAAAACCCAGGCTGGCGTTGGCCTCCACGGTGTCCAGCCCGGAGTCCTGGAGCGCGTACGCCTTGATCTTGTTGTGCAGGCCGATGCCGCGGCCCTCCTGCCTCATGTACAGGAACACGCCCTTGCCCTCCTGCGCGATGAGGCGCAGCGCAAGCTCCACCTGCGCGCCGCAGTCGCAGCGGCGGCTGCCGAACACGTCGCCCGTGAGGCACTCGCTGTGCACGCGCACAAGCACGTCGTCGTCCGCGGTCACGTCGCCCATGACCAGCGCCAGGTGCTCCGCCGTATCCACGTCGCTCTTGAAGGCCAACGCGGTGAAATCGCCGAACCCGGTGGGCAGCCTGGCCTCCGCCACGCGCTGCACCATGTTCTCGTGCAGCCGGCGATGCGCGATGATCTGCTCCACGCTCACGATGCGCAGGCCGTGCTGCTCCGCGAACGTCTCCAACTGCGGCATACGCGACATCGTGCCGTCCTCGTTCATGATCTCGCACAGGACGGCCGCGGGGTAGAGGCCGGCCAGCCGCGCCAGGTCGATGGAACCCTCCGTCTGGCCCGCGCGCACCAGCACGCCGCCCTCCTGGTAGCGCAGCGGGAACAGGTGGCCGGGCCGCGCCAGATCCTCCGGCTTGGTGTCAGGATCCAGCATAGCCTTGACCGTCGCCGCCCTGTCGAACGCGGATACGCCGGTGGTGGTGCCGCGGGTGGCGTCCACCGAGACGGTGAACGCAGTGGTGAAGCGGGATGTGTTGTCCTGCACCATCATGGGCAGGCCAAGCTCCTCCAGCCGTTGCGCCATAAGCGGGATGCACACCAGGCCGCGGCCGTGCGTTACCATGAAGTTGACGGCCTCCGGCGTCACCTTCTCCGCGGCCATGATTAGGTCGCCCTCGTTCTCCCGGTCTTCGTCGTCGACCAGGATGACGACCTTGCCGTCACGAATGTCCTGAATCGCCTCTTCGATGGTAGCCAGAGCCATGCTGCGCCTCCGCGGCGGTCGAGATTGCTCGTATATCGCTACGCGGAAGGCCCCCGCCCGGCCTGCGCCGACAGCAGCTTCTCCACGTACTTTGCCAGGATGTCCACCTCCAGGTTGACCGGATCGCCCGGCGACCGGCTGCCCAGGTTGGTGTGCTCCAGCGTATATTCTACCACAGACACGAGGAAGGACGACTCATCGCACTTGACTATGGTGAGGCTCACGCCGTCCACGGCTATGAACCCCTTTTCGACCACGTAGCGCGCAAGCTGCGGGGGCAGGCTGAACCGCATCAGCACGGCCTCGCCCTCCGGCTCCGCGGAGAGCAGCGAACCGGTGGCGTCCACGTGCCCCTGCGTGATGTGCCCACCTAACGGCGTAGCGAGCGTAAGCGCAGGCTCCAGGTTCACCGGATCGCCCGGCGCGAGCGAGCCGAGGTTGGTGCGCCTGAGCGTCTCCGGCATCGTGTCCACGGCGAACCAGTTCTCGCCTGTTGCGGTCACCGTGAGGCACGCGCCGTTGACGCAAATGCTGTCGCCGTTGCGCAGCCCGGCGAGCGTGGCCTCGGCCGCAACCCTCATGCCGGAGTCGTCCCGCTCCCGCAGCCTGCCAACCTCTTGCACTATGCCTGTGAACACTCTCGTTACCTCACGTATCCCGTAATCATCACGTCCACGCCGATGACCTCGACCTGCGAGCGCGCCAGCCGTATCGCGTCCGCCATCGCGGCCGCGCCCGCCCCGGCGACCGGCGTGGGAGCGCCGCGCCCGCCAAGTATAACCGGTGACACGAAAGCAATCACCTTGTCCACCAACCCCGCGTCGAACAGCGAGCCGAGCAGCGCGCCGCCGCCCTCAACCAGCAGCGAGGTCACGCCGCGCTCTCCCAGCGCCTTCAGCAGCGCCGGCAGGTCTACTGAGCCATCGCCCGCGGGCAAGCAGGCCACGTCCGCGCCCGCGGACGAAAGCGCGTGCGTCCGTTCGGGCGCTGCCGCAGGCGTGGCTACGAGCACGCGGCCCGGCTCTCGTAGCAGCTGCGCGCCGTCCGGCAGCGCGGCCGCGCCCTCGACCACCACGCGCAGAGGCTGCCGGGGCAGGGGTTGGCCGGACTCGTCGCGGGCGGTGAGCCGCGGGTCGTCGGCAAGGACGGTGCCGATGCCAACCATCACCGCGTCCGACTGCCGCCGCAGCTCCGCAGCGCGGCGGCGCGCCGCCTCTGAGCTGATCCAGCGAGAGTCGCCCGACACGGTTGCTATCTTGCCGTCCAGGCTCATCGCGAACTTGGCGGTCACGAACGGCAGTCCCGTCTCGATGAACCTGCTGTACGCCTCAACCACCTGCCGCGCCTCGTCGCCGCACTCGTCCAGGTGGACGCCCAGGCCAGCCTCGCGCAGCTCTGCCAGCCCCTTGCCGTTCACGAGCGGGTTGGGGTCGAGCGTTGCCACGTGGACGTCGGAAACGCCGGCGCGTATGATGTCGCGCGTGCACGGCGGCGTCTTGCCGAAGTGGCAGCACGGCTCCAGCGTGGTGTAGAGGCGCGCGCCCATCGCACGTTCGCCTGCCTGCCGCAGCGCGATGACCTCCGCGTGCGACTGGCCGGGCGGCAGCGTGTGGCCTTCGCCCACAACCTGCCCGTCCTTGACCACCACCGCGCCAACGGGCGGGTTGGGACTGGACAGTCCCAGCGCCTCACGCGAAAGCTCCAGGGCGCGCTGCATGTAGCCCATGCGCCTTACCCGCCCGTGTTGAAGTCCCTGTGAATCCTGCTCGCGGTAGGCTCCAACTGCCCCTGGTACTTGCTGCCCAACGCAGGCGAGCCGTACAGGTTCTCCGCCTCCGACGTGAGCCGCAGGAAGGAGATCTGGCCTATCTTCATGGCGTAGTACAGGGTGATGGGAAGGTTGGCGACGTTGCTCAGCTCCAGCGTCAGGTGGCCCGACCAGCCGGGATCCACGTAGCCGGCCGTGGAGTGGATGAGCAGGCCCAGCCTGCCGAGCGAGCTCTTGCCCTCCAGCCGCGCAACGATGTCGCCCGGCAGTGTCACCGACTCCAGTGTGCTGCCCAGCACGAACTCGCCGGGGTGCAGGATGAACGGGGCATCCTCCGGTATCTCCTCCACCTCCGTCAGGTCGGGCATGTCGCGGCGCACGTCGATGTACGGCCGGCGGGTGTTGCGGAACACCAGCAGCTTGCGGTCCAGATGCAGGTCGACGCTGGCGGGCTGAATGCAGGACGGGTCGAGCGGGTCGATGACGATCCTGCCCCCGTCCAGCTCCTCCCTGATTGTGCGATCGCTGAGTACCATACGCTCCTCTCGAAGGCGCTAACGCCCGGCAGGGCGGCGGGCTGCCCTACCCTCTTCCCCCTTGAGGGGGAAGATTGAGATGGGGGTGAGCCTTGGAAGAACGCTCGCCCTGCTTGTCCCCCATCCTACCCTTCCCCCGTCTGCGGGGGAAGGGACTTTGGCTTACGCAAAGGTGTCCGTTTCTGCGACGATTTACGGCCTCAACCACAATGTACCACAGTCCGCCAGCGCGCGATTAGCGGAGCGGCCTCAATTGCATTATAATTCACCCGTCCGGCCTCAATCCAGACGCGCTGCCACTGCGTATATGTTAGTGGAGCAGCGGCGCTCGACCGGGAAGGGACGCCGTGGAATACCACCTTCTGGAGGACTCAGAGTTGACCGCACTGGTCGCATCGGGAGACCAGCAGGCCCTTGCGGCCCTGTACGACCGGCACGCCTCCAGGGTGTTCTCGGTGGCGCTGACGCTGCTGGGCGACTACAGCGACGCGGAAGAGGTCACGCAGGACGTCATCATGTCCGTATGGCAGAACAGCGGCGCCTACGACCCACTGCGGGCGCGCTTCTCCACCTGGATCGCGCGCATGGCCCACAACCGCGCGGTGGACGAGCTCAGGCGGCGGCGCAGCCGGCCCCCCAGGCCGCACCCGGAGGAACGCGAGATCGAACCGCAGGACTCCGCAGAGTCGGGCATCGACTACGAGTCGGTGCGCAGCGCCCTCTACGACCTGCCGGAGGAGTACCGCCGGGTGGTGTACCTGGGCTTCTTCCAGGGATACACGCACGTGGAGATTGCAAGGCTGCTGGACAGGCCGCTGGGCACCGTGAAGACCCACATGAGGGCGGCCCTGAAGCTGCTCAGGGAGCGGGTTGCAGCCTCCGCGGAGGAGATGGTATGAACTGCCAGGAGGCGGGAGAGCTTATTCACGCGTATCTGCTTGGCGCGCTCGACGAGGACGAGCGGGGCCTGTTGGAGGCGCACGTCCGGAGCTGCCCCAACTGCCTCGCCATCTACTACGAGGAAAGCCCGTCGATGGAGAGGCTGCTCAGGATGGGCGTCTCTGCGCCCGCGCCGCCGGGCCTGCGAGAGCGCATCCTGGACGTGGTGGGCGCCGGCGCACGCCCCCGCGCAGCCGGACGGCGGCCGAGCGTGCTGCGCAGCGCGCTCAGGCAGCCGCTGGCCGCCGCGGCGATGGCGGTGGTCTCGGTGACTCTAATCGCGCTCAGCGCGGGCGCGTTCCTGCTGTGGCAGGAGGTCAGCGACCTCAGGGACGAGGACACCCGCCTCTCGGTCAACCTGCAAGAGCAGCTCGACCAGATGCAGGAGGAGAACGACAGGCTCGCCCAGACGATCCTCGACCAGCTCGACCTGGCATACCTGGCGTCGCTGCCGGGCGTGTCCACCGTCATGCTGGAGGGGGGAGAGTCCGCGCCTGGGTCAAGCGGGATGCTCATGCTCAGCCCCAAGGCCACCTGGGGCGTGCTGCTCACGATGGGGCTGGATGAACTGCCCAGGGACAAGGTCTACCAGCTATGGCTCATGTCCAAGAATGGGCGGACGAGCGCAGGCACCTTCACGGTGGACAGCGCGGGCTTCGCGCAGATGATGGTGCGGGGCTTCGGCCACCTGCGGGACTTCGAGAACATCGAGGTGTCCGTCGAGCCGGCGGAGGGCAGCCCCGACGCCACCGGCGCGAACGTGCTCCAAGGCGCGCTCGTCACGGACGACGCGCAGTAGGCGGGGGCAGCCAGCCGTAGGGGCGGTTCGCGAACCCCCCGAATGCTTCGACAAGCTCAGAGCGAACGGGCACAGTATCCGTTCGTGCTGAGCTTGTCGAAGCATGAACGGGCACGATCCCGGCCGCTCAGGCCCTTTCAAGGCCGACCCTTCGAAACGCTCAGGGTGAGCGGGCCGATTGAGCAGCCTCCCGCCCTACTCGTCTTGTACGCCGCGGCCGGTGAGGTACGTGATGGCGTCCTGAACCGTCAGCAGCGTCTCCGCGTCCTCGTCGGAGATCTCTATCGGGTTGTCGTCCGTGCTGAACTCGTCCTGGAAGGCAAGGATGAGGTCCACCAGGTCCAGCGAATCGGCCTCGAGGTCATCCGTAAACGACGCCTCCGCCACCACCGCCGACTCGTCCACGCCCAGCCTCTCCGCCACAATCTTCTGTACTCGCTCTAGAACTGTTGCCACCCGGAACCTCCTGTGAGTTCTGTTGTGCCTCTATGCGTTTGTCCCGTCCGGGGTCTCGTTCATCTCCACCGCTGAGCCCAGGACGCCGTTGATGAACCTTGGCGAGCCGTCGCTTCCGTACCGCTTTGCCAGCTCCACCGTCTCGTTGATCACCACCTTGGGCGGAGTCGTCCGCTCCACCATAAGCTCCATGACCGCCAGCCTGAGCAGGCTGCGATCCACAATTGCAAGCTGCGACACCGGCCACGTGGGCGCCAGCGACGATATGACGCCGTCTATGAAGTCCAGGTTGTCCTGCACGCCGCCCACCAGTCCCTCCGCGAAGGACGCCGCCTCGCTGGGCAAGCGAAGGCCGTTCAGGTGTCGCTTGCACACCTCGTCCAGCGGGTGGTCTACGCAGTCCACCTCGTACAGGACCTGGAATGCCGCGGCCCTGGCCTTGCGCCGCGCCGTGACGAACCCGTCATCCGCCATGTCTATCCACCCCGCGCTTATGCTGATGCCTATGTTAAAGAACCCCGAACGAGGCCAACCAGCCGACCCCGCGATGAGCCGCCTTGCGATTCAGCCCCGCAGCGACTCCGCAAGCTCCCGCAGGCCATCCACGTCGCCGATGTTGAAGACCTCCGCGTCCGGCTCTATGCGCTTGACCATTCCGGCCAGCGCTCTGCCCGGCCCTATCTCGTAGAAGACGTTTACGCCGGAATCCAGCATGTGCCTCACGCAGTCCCGCCACCGCACGCAGCTGCACAGGCCAGTAGTCAGCTCGCTGCGAATCTCCGCGGCGGTGGAGATGGGCGCGCCTGTGCAGTTGGCTACGATGGGCGTTGCCGCGTCCGACAGCGTCACGCCGTCGACGGCAGCGTTCAGCCCATCCTGCGCCGGCCGCATGAGCCGCGAGTGGAAGGCGCCCGCCACGGGCAGCGGCACCGTCCGGCGCGCCCCTCGCTCATTCGCCAGCTCCATTGCCCGCTCGACGGCGGCCTTTTCGCCGCTGATCACCGTCTGGTCAGGCGTGTTCATGTTGGAGATCTCGGTGTCCGTCTCGCGGCAGATAGCCTCCAGGGCGTCGTCGTCCATGCCCAGGATGGCGGCCATGCCGCCCTCCGAGGCGTCCGCGGCAAGCTGCATCAGCCTGCCCCGCTCTCGGACAAGGCGCACTCCGTCCGCCGCGCTCAGCGCGCCGGCGGCCACCAGCGCCGTGTACTCGCCAAGGCTGTGGCCTGCGACCAGGGCCGGCACGGGCAGCGACTCGCCAAGCGTCTCCTCCATCGCTCGCAGGCAGGCCAGGCTCACCGCCATGATGCCCGGCTGCGCGTTCACCGTGCGCCGAAGCTCGTCCTCAGGCCCCTCGAAGATGATGGTTGAGAGGTGCGCGCCCAGCGCCTCGTCCACCTCGTCGATGACCGCTTTGGCCGCGGCCGACTCTCGGTAGAGGTCAAGGCCCATGCCCACGGCCTGCGACCCCTGGCCGGGGAACAGGAAGGCGACCCTTGCGTCTGAGCTTGCGGAGCTACTGGTCATGCGCTTGCGGGCCGTGGCCCGGCGGCCGGACGGCGGCTAGCCGCCCGCGGCCTGGCCGGCCTCCTCCTTCACGATTACCTCGCGGCCGTTGTAGTAGCCGCAGGCGCCGCAAACCCTGTGGGGTCTGCGCATACTGCGGCAACGCGGGCAGGCGCTGAATTGCGGCACATGCAGGCGGTACGCCGACTTGCGATGCCCAATGCGGGATCTGGTCCTCTTCTTCTTTGGGAGCGCGCCCATCGTTGGCCTCCGTTCATCCTCGGCCGCCGGCTGCCAGCAGCTCCAGCAGCGGGCTCCATCGGGAGTCCGCGCCGGCCGCGCAGCCGCACGGGTTGTCGTTCAGGTTGACGCCGCAGGAAGCGCACAGGCCGGCGCAGTCCCGGCGGCAGAGAGGCTTCATGGGCAGGTTGATTATGACGTACTGCCTCACCGCCTCGGTCAGGTCAAGATTGTGGCCTGCGTCCAGCGTAAACGCGCCGTCGCGGGCGGCCCGGTCGGCGCTTGCGGCCTGGGGCGCGCCCGTCTCGATGGAGACGGTGGGCAGGAACTCCTCGTCCACGCTGAAGTCTACGGGGTGCTCCACTGGCGAAAGGCACCTGGCGCAGGCGCTGACTGCGTTGGTCTCGATTGAGCCGCTGGCCCAGACGCCCCTGTCGATGCGCGTGACAGTGACGCTGCCGCGGACGCGGGTTGTGCCGGTCTCTGCCAGCGGCTCCAGGGTTTCGTCGAGGGCATAGCTTCTGCGCGCTCCGACGCCTTCCTTGAGCAACTGGGCCACGTTGAATCGCATGGTGAATCTCCGGGGGCGTGCGCCCCTGCAATGGCTTGCGATTATAGCCATAGGCCGCGCGGGTGTCAAGGCGAGTTGAGCCGGCGGCGGCGGCCGCCTCGTCCAGCTCATGCCCGCCCTTCTTTCCCCCTACTCCCGCGAAGGCGGGAGTCCAGATGGGTGTGGCGGCGGCCTCCACAGTGTGCCAAGGCGGCAGTCGGCAGAGTGGATGCCCGCGAAAGCGGGCATAGGGAGGCCGTACACCTTCGTCCGTGCTTTGACAGGCTCAGCACGAACGGGGCTTGGCGGACACCGCCGCCCTAGCCGCCTTCCTGGAACGTGGCAGGATCGTATATCTCAACGGCGGTGATGCCTTGCAGCCTGCCGTTGTCGTCCTCCGCGCTGCCGCCGACAATCAGGACTCTGCCGTCCGTTAGCACGGTTGCCGTGTGATACGAGTCCCTTTCCAGCATCATCTTGCCTGCCAATGCCCACATGTCCGTGGACGGGTTGTAAATCTGAAGTTCCCGCGTTTCCACCACCAGCACGTTTCCGTTGTTGAGCAGCGCTGCTGCGTGGCGGCTGCGCGCGTCGTTCATGTCTGCGACGCGAGTCCACGCCTCCGTAGCGGGGTCGTAGATCTCCACGTTCCTGATGGGATCGGCGCCTGCGCGCCTTCTCTGCTTGAACTCGCCGCCAGGCACCATCACCTTGCCGTCGTTCAGCAGAATCACCGGGTAGCCGCCTGTGCGCTCCCTGAGCGGCTCGCCGGCGGCGGCCCACGTACCTGTTGCCGGATCGTACATCTCCGTCAGGGTGGAGCCGGCTACCATGACCCGGCCGTCGTCCAGCAGGACTGCGCCGTGGGCAAAGTTCTCGTTCTGCATGTTGCCCGCATCGGCCCACTCGCCGGTTGCAGGGTCGAAGATCTCAGCCGATGCAAACGGGTCTTCGCCGGCCTTGGTGGCGTCTCCTCCGCCCGTCACCAGCACGCGGCCGTCCGCCAACAGGGTGGAAGTGGCGGCGTTTCGCGCCTCAGCCATGACGCCCGCCTGCGACCACTGGCCGTCCGACGGGTCGTATATCTCGGCGACAAATTCGTCGGTGCCCCCGATCACAAGCACGCGGCCGTCGCTGAGCCGCGTGGCCCTGTGGCCCTCGCCCCGCGCTACCGACATGCTCCCCGCAGACGACCAGGAGTCCGCGGCGGGATCGTATATCTCCGCCGAGTCCAACTCGCGGGACGGCGTCTCCTGCCCGCCGACCACCAGCACCCGCCCGTCCTCCAGCAACGTTGCGGTGTGGCCCCAGCGGCCTACGGATATGCTGGCGGCCTCCGCTGCGTCCGGCTCACCGCCGCCGCAGCCCGCGAACGCTGCCAGCAGCAGCGAGAAGCCCAACAACGCCATCAGTCTGCCGGTTGCACCGCTTGCCATCATGTACCTCCTGCGGGTCGACCGTTGCAGGTCAACCACGGAAGCCGTCTTTGCGATTGACTCGCTCGTCGAGGGAGACCGGGCGGGCGCTCTCGCCGCCCTCTACCCCGCTGGCTACCAGCCTTCCGCCGAGTCGTAGATCTCCACTACAGCGACCCCTATTGCTCTGCCTCCCTCGCCTTCCATAGACATGCCGCCTACAAGCAGCACCCTGCCGTCCTGGAGCAGAGTGGCGGTGGAGAGAGTGCCGTGAGATGTCGACAGCCTGCCTGCCTCGGTCCACTGGCCTGAGGCGGGATCGAATATCTCCGTGTCTCTGTCACCTATGGCCATCACCTTGCCGTCCGACAGCTTGACCGAAGTGTGATTCTCCCTGGGCTCCGACATGGAAGCAGCCTCTGACCACGTGTTCGTGTCGGGGTTGTACGTTTCCGCTGTTCTGACGGGCACAATGGCTCCGGACCACCCGCCCTGCTGGTAGCGGCCTCCCGTAACCAGCACCCTGCCGTCCGACAGCAGGTCTGCCGTTGTCCCGAAGGAGCGTTCCCTGGTGGGCGTGCCTCCGGGCGACCACGTCTCGGCTGACGGGTCGAACAGCTCGCCCATGTACCTGCCCACGATGAGCACCTTGCCATCCGGCAGCAACAAAGCGCTGTGTCCGGCGTGCACCTGCTCCATATCGGAGGTCTGCGTCCACTCGCCTGTGGCCGGGTCGAAGATCTCCGCAGAGATCAGCTCCTCACGGCCAGCCTTGGTTGCGTCCAGGCCGCCGGCCACCAGCACGCGGCCGTCCGGCAGCAGTGTTGCGGAGGGCCACCTTCTGGCCTGAATCATCACACCGGCGTCGGCCCACTGGTCGGTTGAGGGGTCGTAGATCTCCGCAACGCCGTCGTCGTTCTCACCCAGCGCCAGCACGCGGCCGTCCTTGAGCATGACAGACCTGTGCCCGGAGCTGCGCGTGTGCCCCATGTCGGACGCGGCGGACCACGTCTCCGTGGCCGGGTCGAAGATCTCCGCCGAAGAGAGCTTGCGTGACGGCGTGGACTGGCCGCCGACTATCAGCACGCGTCCGTCCTCCAGCAGTGTTGCGGTGTGGCCCCAGCGACCCTGGGCCAGGGGCGCCACGTCCGAGCCTCCATCGCCCCCGCAGGCCGCCGCGAAGACCGCCAGCAGCAGGAAGGCCGCTCCCAAGAGATACCGATGCCTTCTCTTCATTGGAATGCTCCTGAGTCCCGGCGAGCGGGCTATGCCCCGGCTCCCGGTCTCACTCCGCGGCCTCAAACGTGGCCGGATCGTATATCTCTACGGCTGTAAGGCCCCGCGAGCTGCCCTCCACGTCCCCCTTGCCGCCGACAATCAGGACCGTGCCGTCATTCAGCACAGTCGCCGTGTGGAGGGGGCCATCGAGGTCCCGTTCGGTCATCAGCTTGCCGGCCAGCGTCCAGGTATCGGCGCCGGGGTCATACATCTCCAGCTCTGAGCCCGCGATCACAAGCACCTTTCCGTCCTGGAGCAGCGCAGCAGCGTGGTCGCCGCGAGGTTCGTTCATGTCGGCCTTTCTCTCCCACGAGCCTGTTGCGAAGTCGTATATCTCCGCGTTTCTGATGGGCGCGCTGGGGATCCCCTGCCAGCCGCCGCGCAGGAACACTCCGCCGGTCACCAGGATTCTCCCGTCATTCAGCAGGTCAGCCGTGTAGCCCCACGACTTCTCGCGGTCGGGGGTTCCTGCGTCTGTCCAGGTGTCCGTTGCAGGGTCGTAGATCTCCGTCTTCATGCCTCCGATGAGAATGACCCTGCCGTCCTCGAGCAGAATCGCCTTGTGGTTGGAGTTCACGTTCGCCATGCTGGCTGCCTCCGTCCACTCGCCGGTGGACGGGTCGAAAATCTCCACGGTATCCAGTTGCTCCCGGCCTGCCTTCGTGGCGTCCAGGCCTCCGGCCACCAGCACGCGGCCGTCCGCCATCAGCGTTGACGAGGCCGCTTCCCGCGACACGTTCAGATTCGCCACCGTTGACCACTCGTTGGTGGCAGGGTCGTAGATGTCCGCGGATGGCTCGTCGGTCTCGCCGAACACGAGAACCTTGCCGTCGCTCAAGAGCGTGGCGCTGAGACCCTCGCCGCGCTTCTCGGACATGCTGCCCGCAGACGACCAGGTCTGCGTGCCGGGATCGTATATCTCAGCCGAGTCCAGCTTCCGTGACGCGGTCTCATGCCCGCCCACAATCAGCACGCGGCCGTCCTCCAGAAGGGTTGCGGTGTGCGCCCACCGCCCGTGCGATATGCTGGGGGCCTCCGTAGTATCCGGGTCTCCTCCGCCGCATCCCGCAAAGACGGCCAGCATCATCGCAGCTGCCGCCAGAGCCAAGTATCGGGTTGTAGATCTCGCCATGCTGTGACCTCCAAGGGCCCTGTCGATTGCTGTGCAAGCCTGAATGCGGCCGCACCGCGGCCGCTACTCAGCATATGGTATTGTTATTCGGTAGGGTAGTCAATCCCCCGTATTGGCAGAGAAGCGCAAAATGGAATACGCCTGCGCGGTGGCTGAGAGCGCAGGAGCCGATATGCCGGCGGTGACCTACTGAACACTGGCAGAGCTGCCTGGCTTGTGGTACAACTATCGACGAGGTCTGGACATCGAATGACGATGCGCAGCGCGCAACCACTCCAACCGCCGAACACATGTCGCGCCAGGCAGCTCCGGGGTGAGACGTGGTAGTTCTCTGGGTCGGCGCAGGCGGCGTGCTGGGCGCGGTAGCTCGCTACTTGGTGGTCGCGTGGGTGAACGGCGCGACGGGCGGCGCGGCCTTCCCATACGGCACGCTGGCGGTGAACGCCGCGGGCTGCCTGATCATCGGGATTGTGGCTGGGCTGTGGGACGGACACAGGCCGCTCTCGCCGGAGGCGCAGGCGTTCCTAATCGTGGGCGTACTGGGCGGCTTCACCACCTTCTCCGCATTCGGCATAGAGACCGTGCGGCTGCTGCGGGACGGCGCATACCTTGCGAGCGCGGCGAACGTGCTGCTCCAGCTTGGCGTCGGCCTGACCGCGGTGGCGGTTGGCCTGCGAATCGGGCAGGCGTTCAGGCCGGACGTGTAGGCCGGGGCATTCCAGTTTGTGCTGAGCTTGTCGAAGGGCGGACGGGCATAAATCCCGCTCACCCTGAGCCTGTCGAAGGGCGGGAGGGAGGATGCGCGCCGCGCTGCTCCTCTTGCCGTCACTGCGGCCCATTCGGCTGCGCTCAGGGTAGACTTCAGCCGCAGCCCGGAGGCAGGCGAGGGGGACTGGATTGCGGCTTCCGCCGCAATGACGGTTGGTGTGGCGGCCGCCAACTTTGCTTCGACAAGCTCAGCACGAACGGGGTAGTGTGTCCGCTCGTCCTGAGCCTGTCGAAGGGGGGGAGGGAGGATGCGCGCCGCGCTGCTCCTCTTGCCGTCACTGCGGCCCATTCGGCTGCGCTCAGGGTAGACTTCAGCCGCAGCCCGGAGGCAGGCGAGGGGGACTGGATTGCGGCTTCCGCCGCAATGACGGTTGGTGTGGCGGCCGCCAACTTTGCTTCGACAAGCTCAGCACGAACGGGGAAGTGTGTCCGCTCGCCCGGAGCCTGTCGAAGGGCGGGCGGATGGACGGCGGCCGCCGTCTCCCCGTCCATGCTTGGACACGCTCAGCGCGAACGGGAACGGAAGCGCGCGGCGCACCGTAGGGGCGGTTCGTGAACCGCCCGAATAACGTCGCCCGCGCAGCGAATCGCCTGCGGCTCCACACCCGCCTGTCATTTCGAGCGTAGCGCAGCGGAGTCGAGAAACCTCGAGCAACTCGCACACCACAACACTCCACCCGCAGGGGCCGCGCCTCCTTGCGGTTGGGCGTGGCGCAACCGCGGATGTCCTGGATTCTTCGACTCCGCTTCGCTACGCTCAGAATGACAACTGTAGGTGCCCGCTGCAACCAGCCGAAAGCAGCAGGCGTTGCCCCACGCTTGCCAATTGGTGTATGCTACACGCAAGAACTAAACGGCCTCTGAAGGGCTGTCACATTGAGAACGGGCGCGAATGCGGTTCGCGCCGCGCATTGGGCTATTGGAGCTGATGGAGAACGGAACAGGGGCGGTCGCAAAGGCGGCCGCGTATCGGGTAGCCTGGATGGCAATTGCAGTCGCGGCCCTTGCGGTGACTATGGCCTGCAACGGCGGGGAGCCAACACCCACGCCCACGGAGGAGCGGGTCACCTTTCCCACGCCTACGCCCCCGCTTGTGGTCACTGACGAGGGGACGTCCGGCGTGGACGATGACTCGGTGCTGTTCGGGCAGGCGGCGGCGTTCACCGGCCCGGCGCAGGAGCTTGGCCGCGGCATGAGGCTGGGCATTCGCGTGGCCTTCCACGAGGCGAACGAGAACGGAGGCATCCACGGCAGGCTTCTGGAACTGGTCTCGCTCGACGACCAGTACGAGCCGGAGGCCGCAGTCTACAGGACTCAGCACCTCATCGAGGCCGAGGAGGTGTTCGCGCTCATTGGCGCCGTCGGCACTCCCACGTCCCGCTCCGCCACACCCGTCGCCAAGGCAGCGGGCGTGCCGTACATCGCCCCGTTCACCGGCGCGGAGTTCCTGCGCAGCGCGGAGCTGGACAACGTCATCAACCTGCGCGCATCCTACTACCAGGAGACCGAGGAGATGGTGGCGCGCCTCACGGGCGAACTGGGCTTCACCAGGGTTGCCGTGCTGCACCAGGACGATTCGTTCGGGCGCGCGGGCTACCAGGGCGCGCTGCTGGCGCTGGAGAGGCGAGGCATGAAGCCCGTCTCGATAGGCGTGTATCCGCGCAACACCACCGCAGTCAAGACTGCCGTGCTGGACGTGCAACAGGGAGACCCGCAGGCGGTCATCCTGATAGGCGCGTACGAGCCGGTCGCAGCGGCGATCTCCTGGGCGCTGCGCGTGGGCATGGACGCGGTGTTTATGACGGTCTCCTTCGTGGGGAGCAACGCGCTGGCGGGGGAGCTTGGCGCGGACGGCGCTGGCGTGTTCGTGACGCAGGTGGTGCCGTTCCCAACGGACGACTCGCTTCCCATCGTGGCGTCTTACCTGGACGCGCTGGCGGCGTATGACGACCAGGCCGCGCCGGGGTTTGTGTCGCTGGAGGGCTACCTGGCGGGCCGGCTCGCCATAACCGGCCTGGAGCTCTGCGGCCGGCAGCTTGACCGCAACTGCTTTATGAACGCCATACGAGGCGCGGGAGAGATCGACATCGGCGGGTTCAAGCTGCTGTACGGCAGCCAGGACAACCAGGGATCAGACTCCGTGTTCCTGACATTCATAGGGCAGGACGGCGGCGTCCACGCCGCCGCCGCTTTGGGGGACGCTGCGCCATGATAGGCCGACTGCTGGACCTTAGATTCCGCATCTCCACGCGGCTGTACGGCGTGATGGCGGGAGCGGTCGCGCTGACGGTGGTAGCCAGTCTCGTGGGCTGGTTCTCGTTCAGCCGCGTGAGCGACATCCAGAGCCAGGTCACCGAAGGCAGCGTGCCGGAACTGGAGGCCGCCTTCCGCATCGCGCAGCACAGCAACACCCTGGTCACGGCCGCCCCGCGGCTGGTGTCCGCGGCCACTTCCAGAGACCTTGCGGTGGTGCAACTCCTTATCCAGAACTCGTACCGCGACCTGGAGGACGAGATCAGTTCCCTGGAAGCGAGCGGCACCAGCCCGGAGAGAGTGGGGCAGCTGCGAGAACGCTCGAACGCCTTGGTGAGCAACATCCAGGAGATAGAAGACTCGATGGAGGAGCTGTTCACAGCGCAGGACAGCGTTCAGGAGGTGAGAGACCAGCTCACCACCGTCAACACTCGCCTGGACTCAACGGTGGTGCCGGCGGTGGACGACCAGTTCTTCTACACGCTCACGGGGTTCCGCAGCCTGGAAGCCCCGCCGGACGACGCCTCGCTGTACTTCTCGGAGGACCAGGTGAAGCTGTACCGCAACCTCTCCGAGATACAGGCAGAGGTTAACATAGCCGCGCAGCTGCTGGTCAGCGCGTTCAGCGTCTCCGACCCAGCGCTGATCGAGCCGCTGCTTGAGCGGTTCGAGACTATCGCCGCTCGAATCCAGAGGCGGCTGGGAGACATCACAGACCAGGCGTTGCTCGATCAACTGAATCCCATCTTCGACTTTCTATTCGAGCTGGGCATGGGAGAAGGCAACGGCTTCGAACTGCGGGCCAGCGTGCTCGGCATACTGGACAGGCAGCAGCAGCTTCTGGACATCAACAGCGAGCTGGCAATCGAGATGGTGGACGAGGTTGACGGCCTGGTGGGCGCGGCCAACGCCCACGTGCAGGAGGCCACCGATTCGTCCCGGCAGGCGATCTTCCTGGGCCGCGTCCTGCTGCTCACCATCGGCGTCGTCTCCGTGGCAGGCGCGGTGCTGCTGGCCTGGCAGTACGTTGCCCGCGTGATTCTCCACCGCCTTCAGGCGCTCTCCAACCGGATGCGCAGCATGGCGCGGGGCGACCTGGAGACGGAAATAGAGACCAGCGGCCGCGACGAGGTGGCGGAGATGGCGGCCGCGCTGGAGGTGTTCCGACAGCACGCGCTGGAGATACAACGCCTGAACCTCGTGGAGCTGCTGGCTGAGGAGCTTCAGGAGAAGAACGAGCAGCTTGAGGTCGTGCTGGCCGACCTGAACAAGGCGCAGGATCAGATAGTCATGCGTGAGAAGCTGGCCGCGCTCGGTGAGCTTACCGCGGGCGTGGCCCACGAGATACGGAACCCGCTCAACTTCATCAACAACTTCTCGGAGGTTTCCGCCGAGCTGCTGGACGAGCTTAAGGAGATTCTGGATAAGGAGGGAGAGCTTGGGCCGGATGACAAGAGCTACATTCAGGAGATCTCCGACGACCTGAACAGCAACCTGGAGCGCATACGCAGCCACGGCGGGCGCGCCAATCGCATCGTGCTGGACATGCTTCAGATGGGCCGCGGGGGCGGCGAGCATCAGGCCGTGAACATCAACAACCTGCTCAACGAGTTCGCCAACCTGGCCTACCACAGCGCACGCGCCACGGACGCAGAGTTCCAGCTCACCATAGAGCGAGACTTTGAGGAGGACTTAGCCGACATCGAGGCCATCCCCCAGGACTTGGGCCGCGTGTTCCTCAACATCGTGAGCAACGCCTGCCACGCCACGCACCAGAAGAGGGTTGCCGGAATAGAGGCGGGCGCCGGGTCGATGGACTACATGCCCACGCTTTCACTTGCCACCCGCCGCGTTGACGACAGGGTTCACGTCCGCATCCGTGACAACGGGGACGGCATCCCGGAGGAGATTGTGGACAAGATCTTCAACCCCTTCTTCACCACCAAGCCGACCAACCAGGGCACGGGGCTGGGCCTGGCTATCTCCAACGACATTGTGCGCCAGCACGGAGGCTCCATCAGCGTGGTCTCGGAGCCGGGCCAGTACACGGAGATGACGGTTGACCTGCCGTTCGTGATGCCCGTTCCGCAGGAGGCCGGCGCTGAAAACGCGGACGCAGACGACGATGACGATGACGGCGTTGGCGCGGAGGGCGCGGCCGCCGGCGTAGCCGCAGACGGCGGAGACGGCGACGCGGAGGAACCGGCGAGGGTTTAGGGCTAGGCGCACGCGGTGATGTTTTGACCCGTTCGTGCTGAGCTTGCCGAAGCACAAACGGAAACGGCCGCCCGCCGCCTATCGCTCCGCCTCGAAGCGGCCTACCATGCGCACCGGCTCCTCGTCCGGGTCGCGTGGCACTCTCGCCAGCGAGAGGTACTGGGGAAGCACGATTCCGCCGGAGAACACCAGCCTCATCGCTCCGTCCACCGAAAGGTCGGTCTCAATTACGTCGTCCTCATGCACAAAGGCCAGGTTGCCGGACGTAGGGTTGGGCACGGTGGGCACGTAGACCGCCACCACGGACCAGTCACCGGAGGCCGCGTACACGCGTCCCGTGACGAACCCCATCGCAAGCATACCCTCCCGCGGCCACTCTATGAACACCACGCGGCTGAAGTTATACTGCGATGCAAAGGCGGCGACGATGGTCTGCGACACGCCAAAGACGCTCTTCACTATGGGCGTGTGGCTCAGGAACCAGTTGAGCAGATCCACCAGCTTCTTCCCCGGCTTTATCCACACCACCAAGCCCACCAGGTACAGCAGGACGACGAGGGCAATCACGCCGCTGCCCGGGAAGTTGTACGGCTCCGGGATTGGAACCATATCGTCCACTGTGTTGACGAGGAACAGGAGCACGATGATAGTCATCATCGTGGGCAACAGGCCGATTAGCCCGGCCACGATCCGGGTCTGTATGTGGTTGTCGAAGTGCTTTAGAATCCCGCGTCGCTCAGACTTTTTCTCTGTGCCTTCGCTGTCCTTGTTCTTCGCCAACTCTTACGCTCCTTCGCCCGCGCTTTCACGGCGCAAGCGTATGGGGTGTAGTGCGAAATCCCCTCGTGATGGGGAGCATCTGCGACAACTGCGCTCTCCTTGGCTGAGACTCTCTACGGATAGGCCAAAGCGGCAATGAAAATATACATGGAACGCGGGTTACGTGTCAAGGCGAATTGCGAATCGGCTCGGCCTGTGGCGGCGAACCGCGCTACCTTGAAGCCGCTGTGTGTGATACCATTGTGACGGGCAGGCGACTTTCGGCGAAGGGCGCGGGTTGCAGGCTTTCGCAAGGGTGACGATTTACTCCCGTTCGTGCTGAGCTTGCCGAAGGGCGGGCGAGGACACCACAACCGTCATTCCCGCGAAAGCGGGAATCTAGCGCCCAGGGGCGCGGCGGTGGGCATTGTGCGCCCGCCTCCCCACCGGGCGCTAGGCCCGCGCGTTCGCGAGGGCGACGGTGGCCCTCACCACCCTACCCACTGGATTGCGGCTGAGCCTGCCCCAGTATCGGGGTACGGGGCAGGCTCTGAGCGCAGCCGAATGGGCCGCAATGACGGCTGAGGGCGGCCGCACGGCCGGCACTGTGTCGCACACCTACAGTTGGTCGAGTGGATGCCCGCTTCCGGGGCATTGGGGATTGGGGCGGCGGCCACCCACCAAGCCTCTTCCCCCGTCTGTGGGGGAAGACTGAGATGGGGGCGATGAGCCGCCGCCCGTCACCCCTCCGGGTGCTAGACCCCTGCTTTCGCAGGGGCGACGGTTGGGGCGGCCGCCCGCGCACCGTCCCTATATTCCCGCGCACGCGGGGATCCACCGTGACGATCCGGTAGTGGTAGCCCTCGCGGCTGTATATTCCCGCGCACGCGGGGATCCACCCAACCGACTGTCGCCTGGGTACACCGTAGAGGCCGACACCACACCGTCCTCTGGATTGCGGCTGAGCCTGCCCCCGTATCGTAGTACGGGGCAGGCTCTGAGCGCAGCCGAATGGGCCGCAATGACGGCTGAGGGCGGCCGCACGGCCAGCGCTGTGTCGCACATCCTAAGTCGGTCGAGTGGATGCCCGCTTTCGCGGGCATTGGGGGTGTCGCCCGCCCTTCGACAGGCTCCGGGCGAGCGGGCACTATCAACCCGCTCATGGTGAGCCTGTCGAACCAGAGCGGGTAGACCACGGTAGTCGTCAGTCCGCCCTTCGACAGGCTCAGGACGAGCGGGCTTGGGAGCGCCTAATCAGCGCAACGCCGGATACCAGCAGCCAGGCAAAGAATGCCGTGCCCGTGATGCGGTGGAGCACAGTCGCCGCGTCCACCCAGATCAGTTGCATTGACAGGCCGATTGCCAGCGTTACGACTGGCAGCCGGGCTATCGGGTCGCCGGGCGGGGGCCGTCGAATCGCCAGGGCCGCCAGGCCGATGCCCGCCGCGGCAAAGCCCAGCTTGCCTGTGAGCCAGCGCAGGACAGCCGCCATCTCGGTCGGAGCGTCGAGAGCGCCCGCGGCGGCGGCCTCGGCTGTGGCGGGCGCGATGATGGCGAGCCACAGCGCGGATGCGCCGCTGACGGCGGTGATCGCGCCGGACGCGGCAAGCACGGCGAGCGCGGGCAGCGTTCGACTCGATGTTGCCGCCCACGCCTTCCACAGGAACCACACGGCGCCGGCGAGCAGCGCGCCCGAAAGCAGCCGCGCCGCGCCCGTTGCTGCGTACACGCCCTGCGCGTCGGCTATCGCGGCCAGAGACTCCGCGAGCGTGGCGCGGTCGGCGTCGGCCATGACGCGGGTGGCTACCATCACGGCGTTGGCGCCTGCTGCCAGCAGGAGTAGTGTTCCGGCCTGTCTGTGGGCAGTCCGCCGGTATTCGAGCGCTGGCCCGGCGGCGCGCTGCGAGGGAAGGCTCACCCCCCGGCGTTCCCCTGGCGCACCCAGATGCGGGCGGCTACCGAGTAGCCCACTGCGCCCTCGCCCTGCTCAGTCCTCACGGAAATGACGCCCCTGGACTGGCTGGCCTCTACCACGGTGACGCTCCGGTCCGGCAACACGCGCAGCTCTACCAGGAACCGCAGCAACTCCGAGTCCTCCTCCGGCACGCGGTCAACCACGTGGGGCACGCCGGGCCTCACCGAGTCCAGCGACAGCCTGGGCGCCGCAGGCTCGGTGTAGCCGCTGCCGGGAATGGGCCTGCCGAACGGGCAGGTGGCCGGGTTGCCCAGCTTCTCCCGGATCTTCACCTCCAGGTCGGGCGAGATGGCGTGCTCCAGCCGGTGCGCCTCCTCGTGGGCCTTGTGAAGCTCCAGCCCCAGCAGGTCGACCACCATCCGTTCTGCCAGCCGGTGCCGCCGCGCCATTCCCTCGGCCAGCTCCAGTCCGCGCCGGGTCATCTTTATCTCCTTGTCGGAGGTCAAGACCACCAGGCCCTCCCTGGCCATCCTGCGCAACATTCCAAGCACGGACGGCAGCGTGGTGCCCAGACCCTCGCCTGCCGGTATCGTCCTGATATACTCCGCCAGGTGGCCGGCAGTGGCACGCGTTCCCTCCTCATCGAGCACGTAGAGCGAGAGCAGGTAGTTCTCCGCCACCTGCGACAGGCGCTCCGTGCTCGAGTGTGCGGTGTGTCTTCCTGTACTGGTCATCGCAAGCCTCGCCCCTAAAGATAGCCCGCGCCCGCGTCCGCGTCAATACGCCAAACAGGTATTGACAAGCCGTCGTTAGGATGGTATAAACCTTCGGCCTAGTCTATGCTAACTGTCATGCGGTGTAGAGCCAATACCCCGCGGGTTGTGAGGACGCATGAGTGCGATAGGGCGTACAAACAACGAGAGGCGGCACGTGCAAGAATGACGCTCGGCGGCATGGCGTTGGGGCGATTGGCGGTGATCCCTGCGCTGGCCGTAGCCGCGTTGGCGGTTGCGGTCATGTCCGCGTGCGGCGGCGAATCTCCGGCGGCGACCGTGGAATCCACGGCCCGCGTGGCGGATGCGGCCGCGGCCGTTTCACCCGGCGGCCTCATCCTGTACGTGGGCAGGAGCGAGAGCCTCGCCGGCCCCATCATCGAGCAGTTCGCGGAGCTAACGGGCATAGACGCGGAGGTCAAGTACGGCGGCACGGCGGAGCTGGCCGCGACGCTGCTGGAGGAGGGCGACAGGAGCCCGGCGGACGTGTTCTTCGCGCAGGATCCGGGCGGGCTGGGCGCGGTGGAGGGGATGTTCGCGCCGCTACCCGCCTCGATACTGGAGCGCGTGCCGGAGTGGGCGCGCTCCCCGGACGGCCGATGGGTGGGCGTATCGGGCCGCGCAAGGACGCTGGTGTACAGCACCGCCGCACTTTCGGAGGACGATCTGCCGGACGACGTGTGGGAACTCGCGGAGCCGCGCTGGAAGGGGCGCATCGGCTGGGCGCCCACCAACGCATCATTCCAGGCTATGGTCACCGCAATGCGCGCCGTGTGGGGCGAGGACAGGACGCGCGAGTGGCTGGAGGCCATGCAGGCCAACGATCCGGTAGTGTACCCCAAGAACACGCCTCAGGTGGCCGCGGCGGCTGCCGGCGAGATCGACGTGGGCATGGTCAACCACTACTACCTGTTCCGCTTCCTGGCCGAGGAGGGGGACTCCTTCCCGGCCCGCAACTACCACTTCCGCGCCGGAGGCCCGGGCGCGGTGGTCATGGTGGCGGGCGCGGGCATCCTGGAGACGTCCAGCAACAGGGACAACGCCGAGAAGTTCGTGGACTTCATGCTCTCCCAGGCGGCGCAGCAGTACTTCGCCGGACAGACATTTGAGTACCCATTGGTGGAGGGCATCGAGACGAGCGAACTGCTCGTGCCGCTGGATGAGGTCAGCCGGCCGGACGTGCTGCCAAGGGACATGGCGGACCTGGAGGGCACGGTCAGGCTGCTACAGGAAACGGGGGCGCTGCCATAGCGGCGCGCGAGAGCGGAGGCGGACGAACTTGGCATTAGGTGAGCTGGCCGGATCACGGGCGAGAGTGTTCGCAGGAAGCAGGGGGCGCGGCTCGCGCCCGCCGCTTGTCCTGCTGATGCCCGCGGCTCTCGTGGGGGCGGCCGTGCTGCTCCCCGTGGCCTATCTCGCGCTGCGCTCGCTGGAGGCGGGTGCGGAAGCGTGGGATCTGCTGCTCCGGCCGCGCACATTCGCTATCCTGGCGCGCTCGCTGCTGCTGGCGGCCGCGGTGACCGCGGCGTCGGCGGCTATCGCGGCGCCGCTGGCGTGGCTCACCGTCCGAACCGACCTGCCGCTGCGCGGGCTGTGGTCGGCGCTCACGGCCCTGCCGCTGGTGATACCCAGCTACCTTGGCGCGTTTCTCATGGTCACCGTCATCGGGCCGAAGGGACTGCTACAGGGCTGGCTTGAGCCTCTGGGCGTCGAGCGGCTGCCGTCGATATACGGATTCGCAGGCGCATGGCTTATCCTTACCCTGCTCAGCTATCCGTACGTGCTGCTGCCCGTGCGGGCTGCGCTGGCGCGGATGGAGCCCGGCCTGGAGGAGACCTCGCGCTGCCTTGGACGGGACGCGTGGCAGACGTTCCGGATGGTGACACTGCCCCTCCTGAGGCCCGCCATCGCAGCCGGCTCTTTGTTGGTTGCGCTGTACACGCTCAGCGACTTCGGGGCCGTGTCGCTGCTGCGTTTCGAGACCTTCACGTGGGCCATCTACGTGCAGTACGGGTCGTTCGCGAGGGACGCGGCGGCCGTGCTGTCGCTCATGCTGGCGGCGCTGGCGCTTGGCATACTTGCGCTGGAGGCCTGGACTCGCGGCCGCTCGCGTTACCACGCGACCGATGCAGGCGGGCGGCGTCCACCGGCGGCCGTGCGCCTGGGCCGCTGGCGGTGGCCTGCCCTGGCGTTCTGCGCCGCGGTTGTGGCGCTTGCGCTAGCGATGCCCACCGGCCTGCTGGCATACTGGGTGGTTCGCGGCCTTGCCGCCGGCGAGACCATGCCGCTCCTGTGGAGCCGCATGTGGAACTCGCTGTTCGTGTCCGGCGTGGCCGCCGTCGTGACCGTGGCGGCGGCGCTGCCCGTGGCTGCGCTGGCGGTGCGCTACCCCGGCCGGATCTCCCGGACGCTGGAGCGCGTCGGCTACGTGGGGTTCGCGCTGCCTGGCATTGCGGTTGCGCTCGCGCTGGTGTTCCTTGGCGTGCGCTACGTCACGCCGCTGTACCAGACGCTGGCGCTGCTGGTCTTTGCCTACGTGGCGCTGTTCCTGCCCGCGGCGCTGGGCTCGGTGAGGGCCTCTTTGCTGCAAGTGAGTCCCGCGCTAGAGGAGGCGGCTAGGGGCCTGGGGGCGTCGCCACTGCGCGCGCTGTACAGCGTCACGATGCCGCTGGCCCGTTCGGGCGCGCTGGCGGGCGGCGCGCTGGTGTTCCTGCTGGTGATGAAGGAGCTGCCGGCCACGCTCATCCTCAGCCCGATAGGGTTCGAGACGCTCGCCACGTCCATCTGGGGCGCGGCCAACGATGCGTTCTTTTCGCGGGCCGCCGTGGAAGGGCTGCTGCTGATGCTGGCATCCTCCGTGCCGATGGCCTTCCTTGCGCTGAGAAGCGAGGTGCGCGAGCGATGAACGAACCGGCTGTCCTGTGCTACGGCCTCACCAAGGCGTTCGACTCCACCATCGCGGTGGACGGGGTCGACCTGAGCGTAGAGCGCGGGCAGGTGCTGGCGCTGCTGGGCCCAGCGGCTGCGGCAAGACAACCGTCCTGCGCCTCATTGCAGGCTTTGAGACGCCGGACGCCGGGGTCGTTGAGGTAGGCGGCCGGGTGGTAGCCACGCCGGAGTCGTCGATTCCGCCGGAGCGGCGCAGCGTGGGTATGGTGTTCCAGGAGTACGCTCTGTTCCCGCACATGAGCGTTGCCGCCAACATCGCCTACGGGCTGCCGCGCGGCGCGGCGCGGGAAGGCCGCGTGGGGGAGATGCTGTCGCTCGCCGGGCTGCAAGGGCTTGCCGACAGGATGCCGCACGAGCTTTCGGGCGGGCAGCAGCAGCGAGTTGCGCTTGCGCGTGCGCTGGCGCCGGAGCCGCAGGCGCTCCTGCTGGACGAGCCGTTCTCCAACCTGGATCCCGCGCTCCGTGACCAGGTGCGCCGGGACACGGCGGAGATGCTGAGAGCCGGGGGCGCGACCGCCGTGTTCGTGACCCACTCGCGAGAGGAGGCGATGCTCATCGGCGACGTGATCGCGCTCATGGATCGGGGCCGCATAGAGCAGGTGGACACGCCGGAGCGGATATTCCACGCGCCTTCCAATCGGTTCGTGGCAGGCTTCATGGGGATCGCGGACTTCATACCCGCAAGCGTGAAGGACGGCGCAATACGCACGGAGCTCGGCAGCGCGCCGCTGCCTCAGCCCACGCCGGACGAGGACAGCCTGGAGGCGATGGTTCGCCCGGACGACGTGACGCTGCATCCATCTGCGAGGCGGGCGGCGGCGTCATCGTGGAGCGAAGGTTTCAGGGGGCGTTCTACCTTTACCGCGTGGCGCTGGACTCCGGTTCGGTAGTGCATAGCCTTGGCAGCCACACGCGGCCGCTGGACGTAGGCGAGCGGGTGGAGGCGAGGCTGGCTCCCGCGCACCTGCCGCTCGCCTTCCGCAACGGCAGCGCAGTCACTTTCGACGGGCAGGCCTAGCCGTGACCTCGCGCAGGCCGACCACCAAAACCTCTTCCCCCTTGAGGGGGAAGATTGAGATGGGGGTGAGTCGTGAGTGGATGCTTGGCCCCCATCCCCTGCTTTCGCAGGGGCAGGCTCTAACCTTCCCCCGCAGACGGGGGAAGGGACAAACAGGTTGCGCAAAGACCCTCGCGCCGGGGCGATAGCGCACAATTGCGGACACTTTCACCTTGAATCTACTCTCGCTCTTTGGGTAATATACTCCCGCAAGAAGTACACGCTGAGGTGCAGGCCGATGCCGAACGCAGTGCTTGTGGTGGATATGCTTAGGGGCTTCCTGGAAGAGGGGCACAACCTCTACTGCGGTGACGCCGCTCGCAGGATCATACCGGAGGTGCAGGCCATACTGGAGCGGGAGACGGCCCGCGGCTCCAGCGTGTTCTACGTCTGCGACACCCACGAGCCGGACGACCTGGAGTTCAAGATGTTCCCGGTGCACTGCGTGAGGGGCACCGCGGAGTCCGAGGTCATCCCTGAGCTTGCGGCCTACCCCGGCGAGCGCATCAGCAAGCAGCGATACAGCGCGTTCTTCAACACGGATCTGGAGCAGCGGCTGCGGAAGCTGGCTCCCGAGCGCATCGTGGTGGTGGGCGTGTGCACCGACATCTGCGTGCTGCACACCACGGCGGACGCGCGCAACAGGGACTACACGGTCGAGGTGCCAACCGGCGCGGTGGCGTCGTTCGACGAGGACGCGCACGCGTGGGCGCTACGGCACATGGAGAACATTCTTGGAGCCAGCCTGGTGGACGCAGGCGCGCCGACTTCCGGCAGGGCGTGATGGCTGCGAGGCGCGCCGGGCTCCTCGAAACCGTGAAGGAGTGAGCAATGGCGGATCCTGAATTCGAGGTGCGGCCCACCGTGCAGGTGGGAGACACCGCAGAGGCGAGCCTTCACCGCGGCCTGACGGTGCTGCGCGGCGAGGGACTGAACCCGCTTGTGACGGTGGAGTTCTCCGCGGTGGGCAAGGGCGTCTTCTGCGGCATCCACGAGGTGAAGACGCTGCTACAGAGGGTGCTGCCGGAGGCCAACCGCGACGTGTGGGCGCTGGAGGAGGGCGCGGCGGTCTCCGCCGGTGAGGTTGCGCTGCGCGTCACCGCTCCCTACGGCTCGATCGGCCTGTACGAGACGGCAATCTGCGGCACGCTCTCCCATTGCAGCGGCTGGGCCACGGCCAGCCAGGAGTGCGTGACCGCCGCGGCGGGCATACCCGTGATTTCGGCGGGCGCGCGCTACGTCCACCCCGGCGTGGCGGGCGTGATGGACTACGCCGCTATGGTGGGGGGCTGCGTCTCCTGCGCCACCCCCGTGGGCTCCAAGCTCGCGGGCACCACTCCCGCCGGCTCCATACCGCCGGACGTGGTACTAATATTCGGCGACTCGCTGAAGGCGATGCAGGCGTTCGACAGGCACCTGCCGCAGGAGATCTCGCGCGTCGCTCCCGTCAACGTGATGCGGGATGAGGCCGAGGAGTCGCTCGCGCTGGCGCGTTCGCTAAGGCTGAGGCTGCGCGGCGTCGTGCTGGACGTGCTCCGCACCACCGGCGAGGTCGACCCGCACACGGTGAAGGAGGTCCGCTCACGACTCGATCTGGCCGGATTCTCCCACGTGGAGGTATTCATCAGCGGAGACCTGGACTGCGACCGCATCAGGTCGTTCGTGGAGGCGGGCGCGCCCGTTACCGCCTTCGAGGTGGGCAGCTACATAAGCTGCGCTCCGCCGATGGGGTTCCGCGCCGACATCCACGAGGTGGACGGCAAGCCGATGGCAAGGCGCGGGCGCATACCGGGCGTCACCGAGAACTCGCGGTTGGTTGAGGTCATCTAGCTCAGGGACACCTTTGCGGAACCCGCTTGTCCCTTCCTCCGTCTGCGGGGGAAGGTTAGAGCCTGCCCCTGCGAAAGCAGGGGATGGGGGCCAAGCATCCACGCACGACTCACCCCCATCTCAATCTTCCCCCTCAAGGGGGAAGAGGTCTTGGTGGCCGCCAGGCGAGCTGTGCAAAGGTTTGCTCAGGCGGGCCGGAACTCCAGTAGCAGCACGCGCTGCGTGTCCACTCTCACGCGTGCCCAGTGCGCCATTCGGTGCCCCACCACCCACACAACCCCCCTCTCCGACACCACCAGAGGCACCCCGTCCCTGTCCGCGGCCGGCGTCCTGGCGTCAACCATCACGTCCTGTACGTTGCGAGCGCCTGCCATCCCCAGAGGGTTGATGCGGTCGCCGGGCCGCCGCGACCGGACGTGCAGGCCGCCGCCCACCCGCTCCGCGTCGAGCGCGACGCGCAGGGGGCCGCCTGCGGGAGGCTCGGCCGCGGGCGCGGCCAGCTCCGCAAGAACGCGCCACGCGCCAACGCGAGTCTCCCCCGGAATCGTTAGCTCGTTCTCCCCAGCGATGGGCTGCGCCGATTCGGGCCGGACACCAGCGGCCGCGAGACGCAGTTCATCGTAGCCGACCTCGAACGCGAGGCCGCCGGGCAGCGCCAGCCGCGCTCCCGTCCTGCCGCCCGAAAGACGCACCATGTCCTCCACGTGGCGGTGGCTCAGCTCTTTCGCCGTTCCTGCAACCTCCCGATACGCCAGTCGCAGGACGTGGCGCTGTAGCGCGGGATGCAACGCTCGAAAGCCCGCCCGCGAGATGGAGACGACGCCTTGCTCGGCATCAGCCGAGAGCCTGCCGCGGGCCTCGTCTGCCGCCTGCGACAGGAAGTCGTGATCCAGCGCGGCCGACGCCCCAAGCCTCAGCAGCGCGTCGCGGATGCGCGGGTTGTACCGCTCCAGCAGGGGCAGCAGCTCCAGCCGCACGCGGTTGCGGGTGAGCGCGAGATCGCTGTTGGAAGAGTCCTCTCTGGGCGTGACGCCCCTCAACCGGCAGTAGGCGCGGGTCTCCGCCATGGCAAAATCCAGAAGCGGCCGCACCAGCGCGATCCGCTCTCCACTGCGTCCGCCCGGCAGGCTCGAGACAGCGGCCATGCCGGCAAGCCCTGCGGCGCCGCTGCCGCGGAGCAGGCGCATGAGCAGCGTCTCCGCCTGGTCGTCGGCGGTGTGACCCACTGCGATGGCGGACGCGCCGCAGCCGGCAGCCGTCTCGACCAGGAAGGCGTAGCGAGCTTCGCGCGCGGCCTCCTCTAGTGACAGGTGCCGCTCGGCGCGGAGCGCGTTCACGTCCAGGCGGCCAATTGTGACGGGCAACCCCAGGCCACGCGCCGCGTCCTCCACGAAACGGGCATCCTCGCGCGACTCATCGCCGCGCAGGCCGTGGTCGGCGTGCGCCACGTGCAGTTGCAAGTCCAGGGAGGCGCGAAGCCGCTCCAGCAGAAGCAGCAGTGCCATCGAGTCGGGGCCGCCGGAGACGGCGGCGATGATGCGGCGGCCTGCCAAGCTGGGCAACAGATCGCACAACGTGCGCTCCACGCCGTTGAGGAGCCGCCGTTCGAGAGCATTACCGCCAGAGAGATCTTTGTGAGACTCTTTATCCAAGCGCAGAATCCTCTTCCCACCTGAGGGGAAGATTGAGATGGGGGTGAGTCGTTCGCGGACAGTGTGCCCGATTGCCCCCATCCGAGCCTTCCCCCGCGGACGGGGGAAGGGACAGAGGGTTACGCAGAAGCCTGGTATACGACAGGTTGCTCACGGTGTATGCCCGCGCCGGAGGGCCTAGCCCTCGCCGGAGGCCTGCTCTCTGGTCACCATCACCTTCTCGATACGCATACCCCGAACGTGCGTCACCTCCAGGCGCAGGCCGTCGTGGTGGAAGTGGTCGCCCTCCACGGGGATGCGTCCAAGCGCTTCCAGAATGAATCCGGCAACCGTGTTGTAGTCGCCCCTGGGGAGGCCCAGGTTCAATTCCTCGTTCGCCTCGTCAATCTGCATCCCGCCGTCCACGTGATAGGTGTTGTCGTCTATGGCCTCGTACTCCACCTCAGGCTGCCTGCCCTCCTCGCCTACGGGGCCGACAATCTCCTCGACGAGCCTCTTGATGGTGACCAGCCCCGCAATGCCTCCGTACTCGTCCACGGCCATAACCATCTGGTTGCCTGCGCCGCGCATCTCGCGGAACAGTTGGCCTACCAGCTTGGTTTCCGGCACGAAGACCACGGGCCGCAGGAGCGTGGTAACTGGCGTGTCGCCGGAGACGTCGTCGCGCGCCAGGGCCATGACCACGTCCTTCACGGAAAGGATGCCCACCACGTTCTCCATGTCTTCCTCGAACACGGGGAACCGGGTGTGGTAGTGATTCCGGTACACCGAGAGGAACTGCCTGAGAGTTGCGCCAACCTCAAGCTGTACAATCTCCGTTCGGGGCGTCATCACCTCTCGCACCTGCCGGTCGCCGAAGCGGAAGACGTTCTCCAGCATCTCGGCTTCCTCCTCCTCCACGGCGCCCTCCTCCATGCCGATGGAGATTGCGGTCTTGATCTCCTCCTCGGTGAACAGCGCCCGCGAGTCGCTGCCCAGGCGTGCCGCGAGGAAGCGGTTGACCAGCTGGAGTGTCGCTGCGAGGGGCAGAAGCATGATCTCGATCCACCGGAGGGGCCGCGCGTAGAGGAAGAAGAGCCGCTCCGAGTGGCGAATCGCCACCGTCTTGGGCAGCGTTTCGCCGAGCACCAGCAAGGCGATGGTGCTCGCGGCGGTTGCGGCCGCCACGCCGCGGCCTTCGCCGATGAGCGTCACCATGATGACGGTGGCCAGCGCGGCAAAGGCGGTGTTGACCAAGTTGTTGCCCAGAAGGATGGTGGGCAGCACCTTGGCGGGCTCGTCCACCATGCGGGCTACCCTTTCCGCTCCGGGCGCGCCCTCTTCCACGAGGCGCCGGATGCGTACCTTGCGCAGCGAGAGGAAGGCGGCCTCCGAGCTGGAGAAGAAGGCCGAGAGCAGCAGGGATGGGACTAGCAGGGCGAGATAGAGCGTGGATACTTGGTCCATTGTCGTACACCTATGCGGCCGCGTGGCCGTCCTGTGGTCTACTGTGGCCGATGAGGCTTGCGGCAAAGGCGGCTGTCTGTCGGGGTGAACTCATCCCCCAGCCGTCGCAGGCCCGTTGTTTGTGGCAAGGCGGGAGCGCGGGGACAGGTCGCAGTCGGGAATGAGGTCGGCAGGGGAGAAGTTGCCAGCCCATCAGCTTGCGCCAAATGATACCATCGCGCTCATGGGGTGTCAAAACGCGGATGTGGTATGGTAGTGTAACGTGGAGTGTGTAAAAGGGAGAAAGGGCGTATCCTTCTGGGTGAAGCAAACCCACTGAGAGGAGGACACGCCCGTGGCACAGGTCAAAGACCTGACAGAACTGACAATAGAGGATAGGTGGTCCGCAGTCAAGGAAGAAGAGGATTGGTGGGACGAGATCAAACCTCGGACGTTAGCCGTGGTCAAGACTCTAATGGAAGAAGCGATGGAAGCTGAGTTGATAGAGCAACTCCACGCGGCCAAGTACCGGCGAACGGAAGTCAGGCGGGGCTACCGAAACGGGTACCGGTACCGGGGTCTGCTCACCGAGTTTGGCCCGATAGAGCGAATACGGATCCCTCGAGATAGGGACGGGCAGTATCGTCCGCGGGTGCTGCCCAGATACCAGCGTCGGCAGTCTCAGGTCAATCAGATGGTACGCAAGATGTTCTTGGCCGGGGTGAGCGCCCGGAGAGTGCGAGAGGTAGTCCAGCCATTGCTGGGTGAGGGGGTTAGCGCCCAGACTGTGTCCCGCATATGCCGTAGCCTGGACGCAGAGGTGCAGCGCTTCCACAGCAGGCAGCTCGACGACCGATACAGATACCTGCTCCTGGACGGGATCGTGCTCAAGGTCAAGGGCGCGGTCGAACTGAAGCGCCGGGTGGTTCTGTGCG
The DNA here is from genome assembly GCA_963555975.3 of Dehalococcoidia bacterium. Classification (GTDB taxonomy): domain Bacteria; phylum Chloroflexota; class Dehalococcoidia; order Lucifugimonadales; family UBA2985; genus JAPPHY01. The sequence goes on along the minus strand of OY821663.2, from coordinate 1,659,567 downwards.
CCTACGGCGTCACCCACGGCGGCGTCCGTGAGCTCATCGACTTCCGCCAGGCCTCATCGGAGAGTGAGGCCATGTGGACTGCCTTCCTGGACAGCCTCTACCAACGGGGACTCAAGGGAGACAGGCTCCAAATGGTCAGCACTGACGGGTGCGCCGGTCTGCACCGCGCCCTCGACATGGTCTACCCCTTCGTACCCAGGCAGCGCTGCTGGGCCCACAAGATGCGCAACGTGGCTGCCAAGCTGCCACGCAGGCATCAAGAAGCCTGCTTGGCCCAGGCCAAGACCATTTACCAGGCCCACACTCGCCGCGAGGCCGTTCTGCGCTTCCGCCAGTGGGCTGCTCGCTGGCGGAGCGCCTCACCCAACGCTGTCCGGTGCATTGAGGATGACCTGGAAGAACTCCTGCCCTTCCTGGAATGCCCTCAACCCCTCTGGAAGAAGGTGCGCACCACCAACGCCATCGAAAGGACCTTCAGAGAAGTGCGCCGGAGGACGCGACCCATGAGTTGCTTCCAGAACTCAGACAGCGTAGAAAGGATTATCTTCGGAGTCATCAGCCATCTCAACACCAACTGGAAGGTGAAGCCCCTCTCTCAATCTACACACAATACTTGACACTACCATGTGGTATAATGGCGCCGAACGGGAGGTAATGGCATGACCACAATCAATGATCGTCTGACCAGGCTGGAGCAAGGATTTGAGGACTTTGGCGTCATCCTGCGCGAGATGGTGAATACGCAGCGGGAACACACGGCGCAAATCCAGGGCGTCGTAGACACGCAGCAGGAACACAGGGCGGCAATCAGGGAGAACACCGCTCTGCTCCGGGGCGTCGTCGATACTCAGCAGGAACACACGGCACTGCTCCGCGCTATCGTCGCCACACAGCAGGAGCAGTCCGTGGACATCAAGCTCATCAAGGAGTATCTGGGCTGAAGAGAGCCTACGACTGGCGATGCAGGTGACGACGCCGCAGGCCGTCCCGCCACAACGCCCTTGCATCGACGGTCACCATTGAAGCTCTCGATCCCATGCCCACTTGCCGCGGCAGATTGCGTTGCGTTTGCGGCCATGCCTGGGCACGTGCAACTTCACTAGATTGCACCCATCCCTCGGCTGGACCGGAATCTCATGTAGAAACATGAGGTTCAGAAGCAGAAGCCGCCCCCGGCCGTGCGCCTCTACCATCTGAGCACGCCTCCCGAAACCGCACATGACCGCGAGCATATCGGACGACGCAACCCTGAAGGAGCTCTCGCAGGCGTCTGTGAGCCTGGCGCGCGGCGCCGGCGAAGTGCTGCTGAGCTTCCGGCCAGGCTCTACCCGCGTCGACTTCAAGGGCAAGGGTGATACGGATCCGGTCACGGAGGCCGATCTGCGTGTCGAGGAATACCTGCGGGAGCGCATCGGCAGGGAGTTCCCGGAACACGGCATCGTGGCGGAGGAGAGCGAGGCATCCCCGGCCCCGCTGGACGCCGAATACGTCTGGGCGATAGACCCGGTGGACGGCACGGCGAACTTCGCCGCGGGCGTGCCGTTCTTCGCAGTGTCCATCGCGTTGCTTCACCGCGGCAGGCCGGTGGTAGGCAGCATGTTCCTGCCCAACACGCTCGCGGGTGACGGAGTGCTGTACGCCCGCGCCGGCGGAGGCGCGTTCGACGAGCACGGCCCGCTCATCGCTCTCACCGGCCCTGCGCCCAAGCCGTCCGGCCTGGTCGGCGTACCGTCCGGCTTTTTGAGGGCGTTCAGCGTCAGCGGGCAGCGTGGATGGGGACTGGGCGAGCCGCGCATCATGGGCAGCATAGCCTGCGAACTCGCGCTTGTTGCCAGGGGTGTGCTCCAGTATTCGCTGCTGACTGCCCCGCGAGTGTGGGACGTGGCCGCGGGCGTGCTGCTGGTTCAGGAAGCCGGCGGCGAGGTTCTGGCGTGGCGAGACGGCTCTTGGCGGCCTTTCGAGAGGTTCGCCGTGTCGCCTGCGGGAGGAGGCCGCGACCCGCGCGGAGGGGGACTGCGCGGGCCGGGCCATCCCTTGCTGGCCGGCGGCCGAGGCATCGCGGCGCACGTGGCGTCGCGGATAAGGCCCCGGCGGCGGCCTCTTCTGGCGACGCTTGCGCGACGGCTCGGACTTCGCCGCGCCTCGCGCCGCGGCCATCGCCAGGGCGGCGGCTAGCCGGCTGCCGCGGCCTGCTCCAGCACCGACGTCTCCAGCGCCTCCTGGCTCTCCTTGCCGTTGCCCCTGCGCGTGACGGGCTGGTCGGCAGCCGGGACTGTCACCGAGGCAGACCTTGGGTCGATGACCCTGTCGTCCCCGATCAGGCCGTATTTGTGCTCCAGCTCCAGCGTCAACCGCTCGAGGTCCTGCTGGGCCTTGCGCGCCTCCAGGGATCGCCTGTCCGCGTCCATCTGCGCCTTCATCAGCTGATACTTGTCGTCCGGGTGCAGTTCCATTTCCTGTGCCTCCTGGCTGGTGATGGAGATAGCATAGAACAGCCGTGCGTCTTTGTCAAGGGGTTGAATCGGATTGGTCGCGCCGATTCTGAAATCGGCATAGTTGCTCCATAAATTGGGTTACCCGGGAGATGTTAGGTGCGGCGCGATAGTCCGCGCATTCATGCTTCGACAAGCTCAGCACGAACGGGAGATTATGTCCGCTCACCCCGCGTCAAGAGCCCGGCAAGCTTTGAGCGTGTAGAAGAGACGGGCCATCTCACAGTTGCAGTGTGTCCCGCGTCTCCCGCAGGCGTTTCCGGCGTTCCTTGACGTCCGGCAGCGCCTCCTCAACTATCGCCCAGAACGCCTTGGAGTGATCCATGCGCGTCAGGTGCGCCATCTCGTGCACCACGATATACTCGATCAAATCCGGCGCCAGCCTCATCACCCGCCAGCTGAACCGCATGACGCCCTTGTGCGAGCAGTTCCCCCACTGGCGCCGCTGGTTGCCGATGGTCACGCGGGCGATGTCGCCGCGACCCAGCCGCGGCCACCAACGCTGCACCTCCGCGGGCAGCCGCTCCGCGGCCTGCGCCCGCAGCCACTCGACTACGGCGCGCCTGGCCGCATCCTCGCGCCGCGAGTCGTCCAGGCCCCACGGCACGTCCACGCGCAGGACGCCGTCGACCTGTCGGGCCGCCGGCCAGCCCACCAGCGCATCGTCGACCGCCACGGGAAGGCTGCGACCCATGAACGGCAGCTCGCAGCCTCCGTCCGACAGGCGAGGCGGCGGAGCCGGAACCCTGCCTACGTGCGCCAGTATCCAGCCTGCGCGCTGCCGGATGACCTCCCGCGCCTGGTCTAGTGTCGTGCGCATGGGCACTGCCAGCACCACGCGGTCGAACTCCGGCCTGAGATGGATTGTCCTGGTGCGCCGCGCGCTGCGCCGCAGCTCGAACCGGATGGTGTCGCCGCCGACGCGGATAGCGTACAGCCTGGGCGCAGGAGACGGGCGGCGGTTGGCGGACTTCTCGTTGTTCGTCACGTGTCCTCATGCAGCCGCTTGCAGTTGGGCGAGCGGGCTGCGCGAGATTATAGCAGGCGCGGGGTGGTGGGGGCGCGGCGACGTGATGCGCCCCGCCCTACCGCCCGTCCGCCGGCGGGAACGGGTCGGCCTCGCTGATGCGGGACTGGTGCTCCACTATCGACACGCCGCGCACCTCTCTATCGACCCACAGGCTCTTGACGTACTCCAGCACGGCGATGATCTCCTCGCGGGATAGCTGCGAGCCGAACGCCGGCATTCCGCTCTTGAACTGCGAGAGGCTTGGGTCTTCCCAGAACTGCCCGCCCAGGCTGACCACGCGGTAGAGCAGGCCGTCTGCGTGGTGCCAGGTGTGGCCGGTGCCGTTGAGCGGCGGCGCGGGCAGCGTGCCGTCCGGGTTGCGGACGTGCCAATCCGGTTGGCCCTCGCCGCCGGCGCCGTGGCATGCGGCGCACGTCGAGGCGAACGCGGCCCGACCGGGATGCGCCTCCGCTGTGGCCGTCTCGTCGGGCCCGGGCGACGAGCTGCAGGCGGCCGTGAGCGCGACTCCCGCGAGCAGTACCAGCAGCGCCGCCCATGCTACGGTCGATGGCCCTCGTGGGTTCATACGCACATTATACAGGACTGCTGCCCGCGCGGGCTGCACATGCCCGCCCGTCCGTTCGTGCTGAGCTTGTCGAAGCATGGACGGGTCGGACGACACACATCCACCATCTCCCTATTCCCGCGAAAGCGGGAATTTCCATGCCGCTTGCCAGCGCCAGATAAGCTAATGAAAACGTCGGCCGCGTCTCCTCCGCGCCTTTGCCTCAGTGCCACAATCTCGTGCCTGAATCGGCCTATTCTCATAGCAATCCGCCCGGCCGCGCTCCGGGCTGCTGCACGGTTGAGGCCAACGCCGCCCTCAACCGTCATTGCGGCGAAGGCCGCAATCCAGCGAGCGGGGCGTTGCGGCGGCCGCCCTCAACCGTCATTGCGGCGAAAGCCGCAATCCAGCGGCGGGGCGCTGCGGCCGCCGCCCATCCATGCTTCGACAAGCCCAGCACGAACGGGATACTGTGTCCGCTACGCGGGATGCGGCGTCCGCCCGTCCATGCTTCGACAAGCTCAGCATGAACGGGATACTGTGTCCGCTACGCGGGATGCGGCGCGCCTCTCCCCTCCATGCTTAGACAAGCTCAACACAAACGGGATTGCCCTACACCGTAAGGCTGCGGTACAGCACGGGCAGGCGGCGCGGCAGCGAGTGGATGTCGGCCAGCACCTCGTATCCCATGTCCTGGCACATGGAGCGCAGGTAGTCGTGCCCCTCCTTGTCCACTGTGAGGCAGAACGGCGTAATGCCCTTTCGCCGCGTCTCCAGAAGCGCCACCCGCGTGTCGTGGATGGCGTACTCCTTCTCCACGCCCTCGCGGCTGTAGCCCCTGTCCTGCGGCCGCCCGTCGCTGATGAGGATCAGGAACTTGGTGCGCGCCTCCAACTGGTCCAGCTTGGTCACCGCGTGGCGAATGGCCGGCCCCATGCGAGTCGCCTGCAACGGCGAAACCTTGTCTATGCGGCGCTTCACCCTGTCGGACAGCGCTTCCTGCACGTCCTTGATCACGAAGAAGTCCACGTTCTCCCGCCCGTAGCCGGAGAAGCCGTAGATGCCGTAGGTATCGCCGATGGTCTCCAGCGCGTGTATCAGGAGCACCAGGCTCTCCTTCTCCAGGTCTACGATGCGCTTGTAGCTGCGCCGCATACCCTCGCCGCGGCGGCTGCGAAGCCAGAACATGTACTCCAGCGGGTCGTCCGGCGCGTCCCACTCGTCCGCCAGGCGGCGCGATTCGTCGATGGCCTCCGCCGTGGATGCGCTCATGTCCATCAGGAACACGACCGCCACGTCGCGCTGCACCTTGTTTCGCCGCACGTACACCTTCTCCGAGGGCGAGGTGCCCGACCGCTTGTCCACCATCGCCTCGATGACCGCGTCCAACTCCAGCTCGTCGCCGTCCTGCTGCCGCTTCACCTTCTGGAGGCCCTGCGGCACCATCAACTCAAACTGCCGCCGTATCTGCGAGGCCAGCGCCGCGTAGCCGTCCAGCGTGGTCGAGAAGTAGGAGGCGTCCCCCTCCGACATGTCCTTCTCGCGCAGCAGGCACCACCGCGAGCGGTAGTCCGACATGCGGTAGTCCCATTCGTCGTAGAGGAAGGACGCCGGCTCCTTGACCTCCAGCGGCCCGCCCTGCTCCTCCTCGTCGTAGGATGGGTCGTAGGCCATAGTGGTCTGCTGGATTGCGCCCTGCGGAGTCCCGCGGGAGCCAACCTCCTTGACCAGGTCGGTGACGAACATACCCCTGCGCTGGGGATCCATGCCGGGGGTGTTGGTCACGGGCTGGTTGGCCTCCGCCAGCAGCCGCTCCATCTCGCCCTTGGATATGGTCTCGCCCTTGGCGCCGCGCTCCCTTTGCGACTCCCGCAGCATGGAGATGACCTGCATCAACTCCGGCTTGAACTCGCCGCGGTAGTCCACCTGCGGCGGCGACTCGTAGGGCTGCTCATCGCCCTCGCCGCTCTGCTGCAACGACTCCATCAGCTCCCGCATCATCTGCTCCCACTCGTCGTCGCTCATGGACTCGGACTGCCCCGTCTGCTCATCCGGGAAGTCGCCCTGCTGCCACTCCTCCTCGGGCACCTCCTGGTTGGGCACCTGCGATATGATCTCGTATATGCGGATGGTAGCCTCCGCGCTGTCCTCTACCAACGCCTGCGGGTTGGAGAGCGGCCTCACGACGTCCCACATCGCCCTGACCCACCTGGCGTAACGCTCCGGCGCCATCAGCTCGCTGCCCTGCTGAAGGCTGAACCGGATGAGCAGCTCCACCATCGCCTCGCGGGCCGGCAGTTCTTCCAGCCGCGGCCGCTCTTCAAGTGCCAGCCGTTGCACTTCTGCGTATGAGCGGCGAATGCCGGGGTACTCCGCCTTCACGCGATAGTCCAGGCGGCAGTCCTCAACCGCGGTGAAGATGTCCCGCGCCAGGTTGCCGTCCACAAACAGGCCAAAGAAGCGTTGTATGTCCGCCTGCCCCACGGCGCGCCCGTCCGGGAGGGTTGTATCCTCGTCCTCGGACGACTCCGGGAGAAGGCGGCTCCGCATGTCCGTGAACTGCGTGGCGGGCCTTTCGAACGAGAAGTTGAAGCTCTGGAACTCCAGGTGGGCGACCTGGTGCGTGGCAACCACCTTGTACCAGTCGAAGTTCTCATCCTTGTTGCCGAACCGCTCCGCCACCGGTGGCAGATAGACGGTTGCGCCTTCCGCCATCATCTTCTCCAGCGCAACCCAGCCCTTGCCCTGCGCCTCCTCCGCCTGGTGCGCCGCGATCTCCACGTCCAGCGCGGAGAGGGCGCGGCAGTAGAGGCGCATGACCTCCTTGACGCGGCCAAGCTCCACGCCCGTCGACAGCTTCTCCAGCACCTCCTCGGAGCGCGACGACTCGCCCTTGAAGTAGGCCGCGCCGCCCTCCGGGTTCTCCTTCAGTATTGCCACGCCCGTTTCGTACCACGTCTCAAGCTGGTTGATGCTGACGCGCCGCAGCACCTGCGGCACGCCCTTCAGGTAGTCCAGCACCACCGCGTGGTCTACGCGGGACAGCGAGTCCGCCATGTTGAGCACGTGAACGTGAACGTATCCGTCAAGTTGGCCCAGCGCCGCGGAGCTGTCCCGCAGGAACGCCGGCACGTTCAGGCCGCCGCCCTCCGCAACACGCCCCACCAGCGCCAGGTAGCGCGAACGCTCCACGCGCTCCACGCGGGCAAGCGCCTCGCCGACAACCTCGAGGCAGGTGGTGGCCTGCTGCCACTCTCTGCCCAGCAACGACGAGATGAGCGAAAGGCAGGAGCGGGTGTCCTCTTTGAGAGTAGGCAGCACGTCCCTGGAAAGCGACAGGAAGGCCGCCGCCTCGTCGATTGACCGCTCTGCGATGGACTCCATCATCACTACGAGGTGCTGGAGCTCGCTGAATGAGAGGACGGCCATCAGGTCGCCGCTGACCTCGAAGTAGCGAGTGGTCAGTACGCCGGAACGCCTGCCGCGACCGTACAGCTTCTTGCCGAGTTGCGCCCACTCAGGCACGTCCCACGGCTTTAGCGCGGCCACCATGCGCGGGCTGGCGCGGAAGTATGCGCCGGAGGCCGCAGGCGACTCCTCTGCCAGGGCGTTGCCCCAGTAGCCCCACTGCTTCAGGTGCACGAACGGCAGCGCCCGCACGGCCGCGGGGCTTGCGCGGAAGTACTCTCGCGCCGCCTCCCAGGAGCGGCCGGCCTGCTGCGCGATGGCAAGGCCCCAGTCCACCCACGCCGCCATCTCCTCGTCGCTGAGCGTCTCGGAAACGGGGGGCCACGCCTCCCTCAGGGCCTCCGTGAGCTCCTTGGGGTAGCGCTGAAACTTCGCCTCGGACTCGCCCAGTGTCACTTGCTGCATTGTGAAATCCGACCCGACTTTACGAACACCTTTGCACAACTCGCCCGGCTGCCGCCAAAACCTCTTCCCCCTTGAGGGGGAAGATTGAGATGGGGGTGAACCGTGCGCGGTCAGTCGGCCTGATTGCCCCCATCCTAACCTTCCCCCGCAGACGGGGGAAGGGATCTAAGGTTACGCAAATGTCTCCTCCAGCCGCGGGCTGTGCGATAGCCGCCGGCGCGGGCCCCTGCGGGACGGCGCACACGGCGGCCTACTCGAAGATTGAGGCGATCACCTCGTCTATGCTGCGCTGCACCTGCTGGTCGTCGGTCAGTGCCCACGTGACGGCCACCTGGCACGCACGCCGCGGCGCAATCCCGTTGTCTATCAGCTTGCCGGCGTATATCAACAGCCGAGTGCCCACGCCCTCCTGTAAGCCGTGGTCTTTCAGGTTGCGCACCTTCTCGCCCAGCTTGGCGAGGGCGAGCGACACCGACGCCGACGCTCCGCTCTCGTGCTCGATTATCTTGGCCTCAAGCTCAGGCGGCGGCGCGTTGAACTCCAATGCCATGAACCGCTGCCGCGTGCTGTGCTTCAGGTCTTTGAGCGCGCTCTGGTAGCCGGGGTTGTAGGAGAGCACCATCAGGAAGCCCTGGTGCGCCTCTATCACCTCGCCTCGCTTGTCTATGGGCAGCAGGCGCCGGTGGTCGGTGAGGGGGTGGATGAGCACCGTGGTGTCCTTGCGGGCTTCCACCACCTCGTCCAGGTAGCAGATTGCGCCCACCTTCACGGCCCTTGCCAGCGGCCCGTCCATCCAGCGCGTCTCGTCGCCCTCCAGCAGGTAGCGGCCAACCAGGTCGCTTGCCGTCAGGTCTTCGTGGCAGGCGATGGTCATTAGAGGGACGCTGGCTGCCGTTGCCCGGCCGCCGTCGCGCTTGCCCCGCGTGATGCGGGTGACGGGCCGCCCCAGGCGATACGACATGTACTCTACGAAACGGGTCTTGCCGGTGCCCGTCGGCCCCTTGAGCAGGACGGGCATCTGCTGCGAGTAAGCCACCTCGAACAACTCGACCTCGTCGCCCACGGGCAGGTAGAACGGCTCCTCCTTGATGACGTACTCCTCGGTACGATAGGAGGTGTAGGTGTCGGTCTCAGTCATTGCTCCTCCCGGCAGGGCCGCGCTATGCCAGCCGCTCCTGCCACAGCCTCTGGATATAGCGGTGAAGCGTCTGCAAGTCTCCGTCGTTGGCGATCACTACGTCGGCGTGCTTCTCTCTTTCCTCCGGCGACATCTGCGAGGCCATGCGCGCCCGCACCTGCTCCTCCGTGAGGTTGTTGCGCGCCTGAAGGCGGCTTATGACGTCCGCCTCCGGCGCGGTGACCACCCAGACCTCGTCCGCGGCGTCCGTCCAGCCCGCCTCGATGAGCACGGCGGCGTCCAGCACCACCACTTCTGTGCCTTGCTCTCGCTGCTCCGCTATGCCGTCCTCTATCTTCTGGCGAATGCGGGGCCAAGCGATGGCGTTCAGGCGGGCCATGGCCTCCGGGTTGCCGAACACCTTGCCGCCCAGCGCGCGCCGGTCGACCTCGCCGTTGGGTTGCAGCACGTCCTCGCCGAACGCCTCGACGACCTCGCGATGGCCGTCGGTGCCGGGGAGATAGACCTCGTGGCCGAACCTGTCCGCGTTCAGCACTTCCGCTCCCAGTTCGCCCAGGATGCGGGAAACCTCGCTCTTGCCGGCGCCGATGCCGCCTGCCAGCCCAATCACCTTCATGCTACCCCCTCGGTTGCGCGTAGAGGCAATTCTATACGCATTGCCTTGGGATAGCAAGAGCAATCCCTTACGGGTTGCTCGCCCGCTCGTCCTGAGCCTGTCGAAGGGCGGGCGGATGGACGACATCCGTGGCCTCCCCGCTCTGGTTCGACAGGCTCACCATGAGCGGGAACAACGCGCCCGTTCCGCCGTAGGGGCGGTTCGCGAACCGCCCGCGGGCGGGGCGAGGGGGGCGCGGGCGCCTTCAGGGTTGTCCATGCGTCCGAGGCTTGGTATTATACTGTCCACCTGCAAATCAAGTGTGGCGGACATGAGAATATCCGAACGAGGACAGATCACCATCCCCAAGCGGCTCAGAGACCGGTTCGGCATGTACAAGGACGTGGAGGTTGAGATCACGCCGACCGAGCGCGGCCTGCTCATCCAGAAGCGTACGGCGGAGGAGCATCCGGTGGAGAGGATCAGCGGAATCCTCGACGACGACTTCGACGTTGACCGGTACATTGCAGAGATTCGCGGAACATGATCACGTCGGTCGATACCAACGTCCTGCTGGACGTCCTGGCGCCTGGCGCGCCGCACCACGGTCAATCGCAGGAGTGGCTCATCAGAGCCTACGACAGGGGTGCCATCCTGGTCTGCGACATCGTCTACGCTGAGCTGGTTCCAGCCTTCCGCGATCGCTAGGACGCTAAGGGAGATCAATGCGACTGTCTCGCCGATTGACACGGCTATCGCTTACGAGGCTGGTATGCGTTGGTCGCAATACCGGAGTGCGGGCGGCCCAAGGGTACGCATCATTGCGGACTTCCTGATTGGCGCTCATGCCATTGCCACTGCCGACACCCTTCTGACCCGCGACCTGGGCTTCTACGCTACCTACTTCCCGGAGTTGGAGAGACCGCAATAAGCCCTGAGCGAGTGGAAGGGCGCGCGGGGGCGTTGCTGTCGTCAGGCATCCTGCGCGGTCTGCGCGTCCGCGGACGACGAGAGGGTGCGTGACCGCAATTGCTGCTTGCTCTGGGAAAACCGGGGGCGCAGCGCGCGATACGGGCGCGGCGTTACGGACTCCACCAAGCCTTGCTCGTTCAGCAGCCTGATGTCCGCCGACCTGACGCTGCTCAAGCGTGCCAGCACCTCCAGCGTACGCGCCTCACGCGTCACAAACAACACGTTGGGAAGATGGCGGCCCTCGATTAGTCTCAGGAGCAGCCCATCCAGAAAGGATGCCGACAAAGACTCTATGCCGTCGAGATTGATTGCCGTTGACCAGTCACCCAACAAGGGCTTCAACCTAGAGTAGGCCTCTTCACTGCGCCCGCGCGTCGTAAACCGAGGCGCAAGGCTCGCGAGATCCACCGACTTTAGTGCATTCATTGCTATTCCTCCGCTGGCACGGACAATTCTATCTGAACTCCCGGCAGATCGCAAAGCTGACTCCCACTCTCTACGCCGTCACTCGTGACCTGGAGCCAGCCATCGCCGGTTGAGAGGAACAGGCTCCCGCCGTAGCCTACAACTTCCTCAGACACTTCCGTCAGCCCCATGCCTCCTTCCGGTTTTCTACCAACTCCTGCCTCAAGCGCTTTGACGGCGGCTTCTGTGTGGCTCTTGTGCAGGAATTCTCTATAGCGATTGTTCCTTGCCAGGCTGCTCCTTATGCCAGCCCCGCAGTCACCTATGGCAAAGTCCAGGCGTCTTTCCCTGGGATACCACTGCACCGCACAAGCCGCCAGGTCTTCCCCGGAGTGCTGACTGAAGTTGTCCACCAATTCAGAGATCCACTGCTCGACTTGCGGGGCATCTACGCGAACTCGGTTGTTCCGAAGCAGGGCAAAGACTCTCTGTCCAATGTCCTCCGCAAGGTAGAGGCCGCGCTGTATGTCAACGACTTCGTTGAACGACGTTTGGTTGTTGAAGGGCATTCGTGATGCCTCAGCTGGGTCGGCGGCAATGTTGAACCGCTTGTCAAACCTTTGAGTTGCGAGATAAGAGCTCACTCTCGGCGAGAGCGGCGGCCTGATTGTGAACCCCTTGCCCTGCCGGTTGTGGTAGCGAAGGAACATGCCCAGATAGATCAGGGCAAACGGCTCTACGAACGAGACATCCCGCAAGTCCATTAGCGGCTGGGCTTGCGACAGATCGACCTCACTACAGAATTGGTCGACGTTCAAGTAGGTTAGATTCATGCCTCAGCCTTGCGCTGCCTGTGTCTTGCCTCATTGGGTCAATCGGCTCAGCACGCTTCACGTCTTGTCGCAGATTCTACACATCTCGCTCGCACTCGCCAAGCGCCGCCCGCCCCCCCGTCACCCCAGATCCAGCGGGCGCGCGATGTCCAGGTACACGCCAAGCATCCCAATCAGCACGACGAACACGAACACGGCCGCCCCAACCGGTATCACCTTCCGCATGTCCGGCGGCCGGCCCGTGACCTTCTCGTACAGCGCGACGGCAAAGTGGCCGCCGTCGAACGGGAACAGCGGGATCGCGTTCAGCACGCCCACGAAGATGGCGATGTAGGCGATGAGCTCCAGCGTGACGTTCAGCCCCGCCCGCGAGCTGGCCGCGCCGAACTGCGTGATGCCGATGACGCTCACCGGCCGCACCCTGTCCAGCGCCTCGTCGTCGCTCACCACCGCGCCCGCCAGCGTGCCCAGGTTGGTGGCGAACAGCCATAGCCCCTGCACGCTCAGCCGGGTGTACAGCGCAACGTCTCCCGCGGCCTTGAACACGCCCACAATCGGGTTGTCGCGCACCCGCGCAACCCTCGGCGACACGCCCAGGAAACCGACCTGCTCGCCCGTAGCGGCGTCCGTCCGCGCCGTAAGCGTCGGGGTCAAACGCAGCGGTTCGCCGTCTCGCAGCACGTCCAGCTCGATGCGCTGATTCGGGCTGCTTCTGAGCACGGCGGTCAGGTCGCTCCAAGTCTCGACCGGCCTGCCGCTCGCCGCCACAACGCGGTCGCCGGGCAGCACGCCCGCCAGCGTCGCCGCCGACGGCGAGCCGTCCTCCGTCTCCTCTATGACGCGCGCCACCTCCAGCACGGGGTGCGACGGGTCCGGCTCGCCGATGATGACGTTCACCACCCACAGCAGCGCGAACGCAATCACGAAGTGCGTGGCAATCCCGCCCATGACCACCACCGACTTCTGCCAGAACGGCCTGCCGCGGTAGGCGCGCGGCTCCTCGTCCGGCTCCACCACGTCCAGCGAGTTCATGCCCACGATGCGCACGAAACCGCCCGCCGGAATCGCCTTGATTCCGTACTCTGTTTCGCCGCGCTGGAACGACCAGATGGTTGGGCCGAACCCCAGGAAGTACCTGGTGGCCTTCATGCCCAGCATTTTGGCGGCGACCAGGTGCCCACCCTCGTGCGCCATGAGGATTACAAAGAACGCTACCACCACCATCAGGCCGCCCAGCATACCGCTCCTTCCGCTCGGCTCACGCCCGGCCGGGCCACGACTGCGCCATGCGGCGCGCCCACTCGTCAGCCGCCAGCACGTCCTCCAGCGCGGGCGACGTAACCGGCTTGTGCGCCGACAGCGTCCATTCCACCACGGCGGGAATGTCCGTGAACCGGATTGCGCCGGCCAGGAACATCTCCACCGCAACCTCGTCGGCCGCGCTGAGCGCGGCGGGGTAGGTCATGCCCCTGCGGCCCGCCTCGGTCGCCAACCGGAAGCACGGGTACTTCGACTCGTCCAGCGGCTCGAACGTCAGCGCGCCCGTCTCCGCCGGGTTGAACCGGGGCAGCGCGGCGTTCTCCGCTCGCTCCGGGTAGAGCAGCGCGTGCTGAATCGGCATACGCATGTCCGGCGGGCTGAGCTGCGCCTTTGTGGAGCCGTCCGCGAACTCCACCATTGCGTGAATGATGCTCTGGTGATGCACCACAACGTCTATCCGTTCCCACGGCAGGTCGAACAGCCAGCGCGATTCGATGACCTCGAACCCCTTGTTCATCAGCGTGGCGGAGTCGATGGTGATCTTGCGCCCCATGCTCCAGGTGGGGTGGCGCAGCGCCTCCTCCGGCGTCACCGACGCCAGCTCCTCCGGCGCGCGCGCCCTGAATGCGCCGCCGGACGCCGTGATGATGACCCGCCCGATGGCCTTGTCCTCGCCGCGCAGGCACTGCCAGATGCCGCTCGGCTCGCTGTCGACTGGCAGCACGTCCACGCCCATCTCCCGCGCCGCGCCCATCACGATTGCGCCCGCCATGACCACCGGCTCCTTGTTGGCGAGCGCCAGCGTCTTGCCCGCGCGAATCGCCGCCAGGATGGGGGCGAGTCCCGCGCCGCCCACGCTCGCCGCCATCACCAGGTCGGCGTCGGGATGCGTTGCCACATCCTCATGCGTGACGACGGCGACTCCGTGCGGCAGGGCCGCCGCAAGCTCGTCCGCGGACGCCTCGCTCGACGCGACGGGGACGCCGAACTCGCGCGCCTGCTCCGCCAGCAGCGACAGGTTTCGCCCCGCGGAGAGCGCCACGACCGCGAATCGGTCAGGGAAGGCGCGCACCACGTCCAGCGTCTGCCTGCCGATAGACCCCGTGGAGCCTAGAATCGCCAGTCCCTTCATCCCGTTATCCATACCTTGAAATGGTACACGACCACGATGGCGAACACAACGCTATCGAGCCGGTCCAGCACGCCGCCGTGGCCGGGTATGAGCGTACCGGAGTCCTTCACGCCCGCAGACCGCTTGAGCGCCGACTCCACCAGGTCGCCCACCTGCGCCGCGACGCCTACCAGCGCGCCCAGCGCGGCGGCCTGCGCCGTGGTCACTGGCAGGTCAAGCAGGGCCGCCAGCCCGACCACCGCGCCTACGGCCGCAAGCCAGCCGCCTATCGCGCCCTCCCACGTCTTGCCGGGGCTGATGCGAGGCGCAAGCCGCCGCTTGCCAATCGCGCGGCCAACCAGGAACGCGCCCGTGTCCGTGGCGAAAGTGGCGAGGACGGCCAGCAGCGCCCACTCCAGGCCTGAGTCCCCTGCGCGCAGGCGCAGGAACAGCGAGAGCGTCCAGCCGGTGTAGATTGCGCCCGCGGCCGTGTAACCCCAATCGACGAGGAGGTCGCTGCGGGCAGCGCGACTCTCACTGCCGGACGCCGGGTTTGCGCCGTTGCCGTCGGCGCGGCGGGCAGGGCTAGAGCCGTTGCTGTCGCTGCCGCGGGCCGAGCCGGGCGCGAGCCGCCTCGCAAGGTGCCAGACCAGTGCCAGCGCGCCGCCGCCCACGACTAGCAGCGTCGTTTGGTACGGGATGTATTCGTCGCCGTGGCCGCCTGCCACGAACACCAGCGCCCACAGCACGCCCAGCAGCGTCGCGGGCCGCGCCCCTCGCCGCTCCGCCATGCGGTAGAACTCCACCGCGCCCAGCGAGGCGAGGACGGCGGCGAGCAGCGAGAGCCAGGGCGCGCCGACCCACAGGGCCGCCAGCACGATGGGTATGCCAACAAATGCGCTTGCCAGACGAGAAGCCATTGTCAGACGTCCAGCGTCCCCCGGCATTGGACGGGCGGCCGTGCGGCGGCTGCGCGGGGCGGCCCGCCGGTTGGGTTGGGGCCTCTAGCCCGCAATCCTGCCGAAGCGGCGCCTCCTCCGGCCGTAGGCCTCGAACGCCATTCGCAGCTCCGCCTGGTCGAAGTCCGGCCAGTACGCCTCTGTGCAGTAGTACTCGCTGTACGCCGACTGCCACAGCAGGAAGTTGCTCAGGCGCATCTCGCCCCCTGTGCGGATGATCAGGTCAGGCTCCGGCATTCCCGCCGTGTCCAGGTAGCTGCTGAAGGTGACCTCGTCGATGTCCTGGGGCGCAACTCCTTCCTCGACGATCCGGCGCACTGCCCCCAGTATCTCGGCCCGGCCGCCGTAGTTGAAGGCCACGTTCAGGGTGATGCGGTCGTTGTTCCTGGTCAACTCTACGGCGCGGCCCACGGCCTTCTGGAGCGCGGGCGGCAGCCTGTCGAGCGTGCCCAGGTGGCACAGCCGCACGCCCTGCTCGTGGAGCGCGGCGGTCTCGGTGTGCACCACGTCCTCCAGTATGCCCAGCAGCCCGTTCACCTCCTCCGCCGGGCGATCCCAGTTCTCGGTGGAGAATGCGTACAGCGTCAGGTGCTTGACGCCTATCCGCGCCGACTCCTCGATGACGCGGCGGATGTTCTCGCGGCCCGCCTGGTGGCCGGCCAGCCGTGGAAGGTTGCGCTGCTTCGCCCATCGCCCGTTGCCGTCCATGATGATGGCAACGTGCACCGGCACGGTTGAAATCTCTGCGCTTGCGCCTTGGGTTATCTGCTCCGTCGTCTTCATGCGCCCTCCGGCCAGGCTCCCTCCCGAATGCCGACGATGCCGGCCGCGGGAGACGCTTGGAAGCCTAGACCTCCATGACCTCCTTCTCCTTCACCGCGCCCAGATCGTCCATCTCCGCCACGTACAGGTCGGTCATCTTCTGTAGCTGTCCCTGCGCGCGCTTGCCCTCGTCCTGCGAGATCTCCTTCTCGCGTTCCATCCCCCGCAACTGCTCCAGCACGTCCCGCCGGATGTTGCGAACCTCAACGCGCCCGTCCTCAACCTTCTTGCGAACCAGGCGCACCAGCTCCTTGCGCCGCTCCTCCGTTAGCTGCGGAATGGCCAGGCGCAGCACGCTGCCGTCGTTGATGGGGTTCAGGCCGATGCTCAGCTTCTGTATGGCCTTCTCCACGGCGGGCAGGCTCTGCCTGTCCCACGGCTGCACCACCAGCAAGCGCGCCTCAGCCGCGGTGATAGAGGCAAGTTGGTTGAGCGGCGTGGACGTGCCGTAGTAGTCCACCATCACGTTCTCGACCAGCGCGGGGTTGGCGCGGCCCGTTCTGACGGTTGCCAGCTCCCGCTTCAGCGCCTCCACGGAGCGCTGCTTCCTTCTGTCGCCCTCTTCCAGGACTTCCTTTATCGTGGTCATGCGTCACTCTCCCTGCGAGAATTGCCAGCGGCGACGCCCCGCGCACCGTGCGGGCAACGACATTGGAAGTTTAGCATAGGGGAAGCCTGCGATAAACCCATGCGAACAGGATCCGGCGTCCGCTAGTCCTGAGCCAGACTAAGGGCGGAATCTCCCCTATGCCCGCGAAAGCGGGCATGGGGGAGAGGTGGACTCGTGTCGTCTCCCTCGTCCATGCTTCGACAAGCTCAGCACGAACGGGGAGGGTCATGTCCGCTCGCCCTGAGCTTGTCGAAGGGCGGGCGGATGGACGGTGGCCGCCCAACCGTCATTGCGGCGAAAGCCGCAATCCAGGGGGTTAGGTGGCGCTGGCCTCGACGGTGCGCCGCGGCCGCACTCGGTTGAGTGGATGCCCGCTTTCGCGGGCATGGGGGAGAGGTGGACTCGTGTCGTCTCCCTCGTCCATGCTCCGACCAGCTCAGCACGAACTGGGATACTGTCCGCTCAACCGCCCGCCCTTCGACAAGCTCAGAGCCTGCCCCGTACCCCGATACGGGGGTGAGCGGAGTGGGAACCGCCGCGGCGGGACAGCCCGCCTACGCAGGGGCGGCGGCCTTGCGGGCCGCGCCAAGCGCCTGGTGCGCTGCCGTCAGCAGTTCCACCGTCTCCTCCCAGCCCACGCACGGGTCGGTTATGGACACGCCGTAACGCAGGTTGTCGGGGTTCTTCTCGTCCAGGGGCTGGTTGCCCTCGTACAGGTGGCTCTCCAGCATCACGCCCACGATGTTCGCGTTGCCGGCCACCCGCTGCTCCAGCACGTCGTTGAAGGCGATGCGCTGCTTGGTGTGATCCTTGCCGCAGTTGGCGTGCGAGCAGTCGACCACCAGCCGCGGGCAGACTCGCGCCTTCTCCAGACGCTCCACCGCGTCCGCTATCGACGCCGCATCGAAGTTGGTGCCGCGGCTGCCCCCTCGCAGCACGATGTGGCAGTTGGCGTTGCCTCTCGTAACCACCACGGACGCCCGGCCGTCCGAGTCCACGCCCAGAAAGCCCTGCTGGGCCTGCGCGGCCACCACGCCGTCCACCGCAAGCTGCACGCTGCCGCCGGTGCCGTTCTTGAAGCCCACCGGCATACTCAGGCCGCTGCTCATCTGCCGGTGCGTCTGGCTCTCCGCCGTCCTCGCGCCGATGGCCGCCCAGGAGTAGAGGTCGGCCATGTACTGCGGAGTGATGGGGTCGACGAACTCGATGGCGGTGAGCAGGCCAAGGTCGCCCACCTGGAGGAGGAACTCCCGCGCCATGCGGAGACCCCTTTCGATGTCGAAGCTGCCGTTCAGGTGCGGGTCGTATATCAATCCCTTCCATCCCACGGTGGTGCGCGGCTTCTCGAAGTAGACGCGCATGACCACCAGCAGCCGGTCGCTGAGCTCCGCGGCCAACTCTCGCAGCCGCTGGGCGTAGGCGAAGCCCGCGTCCAGGTCGTGGATGGAGCACGGCCCGACGATCATGAGCATCCGCTCGTCCTCGCCGCTGATTATGCGCGCCACCTGCTCCCGTCCGTCCACGACCAGATCGGCAACCTCAGGCGTGATGGGATACTGCTCCAGAAACTCCCTGGGCGATACCAGGGGCTGGATTCTCTCTACGTTTACGTTGTGAAGCTGTGTCATGGCAAACCTGCTTGCGTTGGTATTTGGTCGGCTGCGGCGATTTGCGCCGCAGGCCAACAGGGGCTAACTCTACCACTCGGAGCGTGGCGTGTCCAGCGCCCGCATGAATTCGAAGCGGCCGCGCGCTGCGACTGCCCCGCTATCGGCGC
This sequence comes from Dehalococcoidia bacterium, assembly GCA_963555975.3. Taxonomy (GTDB): domain Bacteria; phylum Chloroflexota; class Dehalococcoidia; order Lucifugimonadales; family UBA2985; genus JAPPHY01. The sequence continues at coordinate 1,641,146 of OY821663.2, read as the reverse complement.
ATTGCCCTCCATCGCACGATCTGGGCAACGACTATCAGCGCAACGCCCACGGAGATGAACAGCCGCGGCAGGTCGCTGTCCGAGGTTATGCTGAGCAGGCCCGCTATGAGCAGCGCGCCGCCCGGCACTCCGATCAGGAACACCTTGAGCTTGTCGTTCGTGGTCATTCCGCGTTCTCCGGTGAGTAAGTTCTCGCCCGCAACCCCTCGGCATCCCTCAGGTAGAGGTGGTTCATCTCCTGCTGCGACTTGTCCGTGTTCACCAGCGCCATAACGCGGATGCAGAGCGGAAGACCGGTTGGCACGCTCATCTCGTGGCCGCATATCAGAGGCACGTTCTCCCAGCCAATCTGCCTCGCGGCGACGGCCGGGAACTCGGCGTTGAGGTCCGGCGAGGTGGTGAAGAACGTAGCAGCAATGTCCTCCGTGCGGAGATCGTTGGCCTCCACAAGCTGCTCCAGCAGATCGCGCGTGGCCTCCAGCACCGACTCGCGGGTGTTGTCGGCCGCTGTAGTTGCGCCGCGCAGTCCGCGAACCATCGTCATCGCCGCTGCCCCCTCTGCGCCGGCGCTGCGCCCTTCAGCCCTGCCACAAAGTCCCTGGCCTCCTCCGCCCTGCGCTCGCTCGGCGTTCGCTCCACCAGCTCCACAAGCGCGCTGCCCACCACGGCCGCCTGCGCGCACGACGCCAGGGTCTGAACGTGACGCCTCTGCGATACGCCAAATCCAACGGCCAGCGGAAGCTCCGTGCGGCTCCGCACTCGCCGGGCCATGTCGGCAATGCCCGGCGGCAGCTCGTCGCGCGCTCCGGTCACGCCGGTGACGCTTACGCAGTACACGAAGCCGCCCGCTCCCTCGCAGTTCATTTCAATGCGGGTGTCCGTGCTGGTGGGAGTCAGAAGCGGGATGATGTGGATACTGCGCCGATCCAGGGAGCCGCGCAGAGGGCCGGCCTCCTCGAACGGCAGGTCAACCACGATTGCGCCGTCCACGCCGGACTGCGCGGCGTCTCCGGCAAACCGCTCCAGCCCGTAGCTGAGGATTGTGTTGTAGTAGCCCATGAGCACAAGGGGGACGGACACGCCCGCGCCCCTGAGACGGCTGCACACGTCCAGGCAGGCAGCCATCGTCACACCCTGCGTCAGGGCGTGGAAGCTGGAGCGTTGAATCGTGGGGCCGTCGGCGATGGGGTCGCTGAACGGCACGCCAAGCTCGATCACGTCCGCGCCTCCGTCCGCCAGTGCGGGCACGAGCGACATGGTGTCCTCGACGGTCGGGAACCCCACGGTCAAGTAGGGAATGAGTCCCATTTCGCCGCGGGCGGCCAGGGCGTCGAACCTGTCTCTTATCCTGTCCATGCGAGCGCGCCGCGGCCTCCCTTTGTCGGTGAGTGCGCGGTGAATATATCACACACTACCCGCACGGGCAACACGGCGAGCGTGGGGGGGGCTGCTGCCAGTGCCCGTTCGCCCTCAGCCTATCGCCCAAGCGGCTTGCGAGCCAGGAAGCAGTACAATGGCGTGAATATCCCGGTCTTGCCTCCCGCCACATAGGCGTTGGCCGTCCGATTCAGCAGCTTGACCACTTCCGCCGACCCCTTGGGGAACACGCCCATCCCCTCGGCCAGCCTGGCCCCCCAGATGAACACCTTGCGGCCCAGCGGGTTCCTGAACACGGCGTTGCCCAGCGTTCTGTTGAGGGTTTCCATGGGCTGATACCACGGCGTGGTTGAATCGTTCTGCCCAACGGCCCGGTCAACCCCCTCGATGACCTCAAAGCCCACCTCTGCGAGCATCCGGTTCACCTCTTCCGTTGTCGCAATTTCCTTGAGCGCAATGCCGTGCATCAGTTCATGTTTGATGGCCAGGTGCTGCGGGTCGTCGGGATCGAAGGTGTCCGTCAAGCACATCTCCTGCCCCCAGAAGAGGGCCCCGGGCTTCAGCACGCGGTAGATCTCGGCGAAGGCGCCCACCTTGTCCGGCGCGTGGCACGTCGATTCGATTGCGTATCCCCGGTCGAACGTGCCGTCCGCATAGGCGTTCATGTCCATGAAGCTGCCCGCGAAGTAGTCGACCATGTGGTCAAGCCCCGCCTCGGCGTTCAGCGACTTCGCCTTCTCGAGCTGTAGCCTGCTGCTGTTGACCCCAACCACCATAACGCCGGCCTCACGAATGACGCGGCGCATCGGGCCGCCGATCCCGCAGCCCACGTCGACCACCGTCATGCCGTCGCGCATCTCCAGCTTGCCGATCATCAGCCGCTGATGCCGGATCTGGGACTCTTCCAGGCTCTCCTCCGGCGATAGCGGCGCAAAGTGCAGGGACTCACCCCAACTGAACACCATGAACTCACCGCAGAGGTCGTAGTATTCCCTCACGGTTTCGGTGTGGTCATAGCCTGCCGCGGCGTTGTCCGCGGACGCTCTGCCTGTCCACCCATCGAAGCGTTGCGTGCGACCGGCTACGTCCGTTCCACGGTATGCTTCAATCAACCCTTTGCGTAGTTTGGCGAGTTGCATTAGCCTGATTCAGCGCAGCCGATTCGGAGCAGAGTAGTTGGCTGAGGACGGGACACATTCAAGTGACGTGGACGCCCGCGCCATTATAGTGCTTTCACGCAGGCGGCTTCAAGCTGATGTAGGCGGCCGGAGGGGACGTTCGGGCTGAGCGTGTCGAAGGACTGGCGGACGTAGGTGGCCCCTGCGGCCGCCTTTCGCAACCTGCCATGCTTGACCGACTCGCCTCATGCTCTACAATGCTCAACAGGCCGCGCACGCGCATGGCGTTCGCCGCAGGCCGGCTGCCAGGACGCGCATCGAAAGAGAGGGGCGACTTGCAAGAGGACGGTCCGGCCACCGGGCCCGGCTCCCTGCTCCGCAACCTGCTGGCGCCGCCGGCGCTGCGCTTCCGCGATTTCCGGCTGCTGTGGCTGTCCGGGCTGTTCAACTCCACGGGCTTCATTGGCGAGCAGGTTGCGCTGGGCTGGCTGACGCTGGAACTCACCGACTCCGCCTTCATGGTGGGGGCTGCGCTGGCGCTGCGGATGACGCCTTTCCTGCTGCTTGGCGCGGTTGCGGGCGCCGTGGCCGACGGCGTGGAGCGCCGCAGCCTCCTGCGGGCGGTCAGCCTGGGCATGGCCGCGCTCAGCGCGGGCGCGGCCGTCCTGCTCGCGCTGGACGTGATGACGCTGTGGCTGCTACTGTCGATTACGTTTGTCGGCGGGTGCCTGCGCGCCATGCACCAGCCGGCCAGGCAGAGCTTCGTCTTCGACATAGTCGGGCCGAAAAACCTGGTCAACGGGCTGTCCTACGTTTCGCTGAGCATGAGGCTGGGAGGCATTGGCGGTTCACTCCTCGCCGGGTTCCTGATGGAGTGGTACGGCGCCGACGCCGCGTATGGCGTCCTGGCGTTGAGCTACCTTGGCTCTGCGCTCAGCGTTCACCTGATACGTGCTTCCGGCCGCGCCGGGGGAGACGCCCGCCCGCCTCTGGTGCAGAACCTGCGGGAGCTGGTGTCCGAGGTGAAGCGCAATGCCAACCTGCGCTGGATGCTCGCGCTGTCCGCCGCGGTGGAGATGCTGGGGTTCTCGCACCAGGCGTTGCTGCCGGTGATTGCGCGCGACGTGCTCCAGGTGGGCGCAGAGGGACTGGGCCTGATGACCGCCCTGCGCGCCGTTGGGGGAATCGCCGCGATACTGGCGCTGTCGTCTATGGGCGAGGTGAGGCTCAAGGGTTCGCTGTACCTGGCGGCGGTGTTCGTCTTCGGCGTGTCGATGCTGCTGCTGGCGACCGCGGACACGTTCCTCTTTGCGGTGGCGGCCATAATAGCGATCAACGGCATGGGGGCGCTGTCGGACATACTCTCGCAGAGCCTGGTGCAGACCGTGGTGCCGGACAGGCTGCGAGGGCGAGCAATGGGGTCGTGGGCGCTGGCCGTGGGCATGGGGCCGCTGGGCAGCCTCCAGATCGGAGGGTTGGCCTCGCTGCTGAGCGTTGGCGCGGCGCTCTCCATCCACGGCGCGGGGCTGCTTGCGTTGGGCGTGGCGGCGCTGCTCCTGTTCCCGCGGCTGAGAAGGCTCTAGGCGCTCCTAGCCCGCTCACTTCTTGCTTTCGCAGGGGCAAGCTCTGAACTTGTCAAAGGGTCTGTCCCGCAGGAGCTGAGCGAGCAATTCACCGACGACCGTGGCGGCCCCGCTCTGGTTCGACTGGCTCGCCCCCGTAAGAAGAACTGGGCAGGCTACGAGCGGGCCTGAAGCCCGCGTACGTCCGCTTGCCCGCAACCCTTGCTTGGCCTTATACTGGTTGCTCACGCATTCACGGAGGACGGCATGAAGAAGGCAGCCATCATCAACGTAACGGGCTACTCCGGCATAGAGTTGGCCCGCATATTGCACCGACACCCGGACGTGGAGCTTACGCAGGTCACCGGGCGAAGCGCCGTGGGCCAGAAGCTCGGCGAGGCGTTTCCGCACCTCGCGGACATCGACATGGAGATCGAGCCGGAGGTGACCGAGAGCGTCGACGTCGTCTTCTCCGCGTTGCCGCAGACGGCCAGCGCCGAGGCGCTCGTGCCGCTCGTCGAGCAGGGCGTGCGGTCGATCGACATCAGCGCAGACTTTCGCCTGAAGGACGCCTCCGAGTACGAGGAGTGGTACGGCGTGGCGCACGTGCGCCCGCAGCTTCTGGAGGACTCTGTGTACGGCCTGCCGGAGCTGAACCGCAGCGACGTGCGCTCGGCAACGCTGGTCGCCAACCCCGGCTGCTACCCCACCGGCGCGATACTGGCGCTTGCGCCCGCCATCCGCGAGGGCCTCATCCACGAGGACATCATCGTGGACGCCAAGTCCGGCGTGTCCGGCGCGGGCCGCGGCCTAAGCCTCACCACGCATTTCTCGGAGGTCAACGAGAACGTGTCCGCCTACTCCGTGGGCGGGCACCGCCACATGCCGGAGATCACGCAGGAACTGCGCCGGTTCGGCGGCGGCTTCCAGCCGCGGCTGACGTTCCTGCCGCACCTGATACCCATGACGCGCGGCATCCTCAACTCCTGCTACGCCAACCTGAAGGACGGCGCAATCGCCGCCGGCTCGGAGGGCGTGAAGGAGCTTCGCGCCCTCTACGAGAGCTTCTACCGCGACGAACCGTTCGTGCAGGTGGTCGGCTCTTCGCCCATGACCAAGCACACGCTGGGCAACAACAACTGCGTGCTGTTCCCCACCGTGGACCTGCGCACCAACCGCCTGATGGTGATAAGCTGCCTGGACAACCTGGTGAAGGGCGCAGCCGGGCAGGCCATCCAGAACATGAACCTGATGCTGGGGCTGGAGGAGACCGAGGGGCTGGAGCAGCTTGCGCTCTACCCCTAGCCCCGGCGCAGCCCGCCGCGGGACTCGCAGCGAAGCCACGCGTGCCCTCATCGTCTAGCCTGGCCTAGGACGCCACCCTTTCAAGGTGGAGATCAGGGGTTCGAATCCCCTTGAGGGCACCACCAACGCCTGATACGGCGCTCGCTAGTCGTCCGGCTCAACTATCGACTCCGGCTCCTCGCCGCGCGCCACGCGTGACGTGTTGTACACGGCGAAGGCGCGGCTCCGCTCGTTCGACTCGATTGCGAAGGCGGCCAGGTGCGGCGTGATGAGCACGTTGTCCAGCTGGAGCAGAGGGTTGTCCGCGGGCGTTGGCTCCTCCTCCGTCACGTCCAGCGCAGCAACGGCAATCTTCTTGTCGCGTATGGCGCGGTACAGCGCCTCCTCGTCCACCACGGGGCCGCGGCAGGCGTTGACCAGCAGCGCGGTCGGCTTCATCATGTCGAACTCGCGGTCGCTGATCATGTGGCGCGTGTTGCGGTTGAGCGGCACGTGCAGCGATACGATGTCCGAGCCGGTGAGCAGCTCGTCCAGCGAGACGCGGGTGACGCGCAGCTCCTCTTCCAGCGCAGGGTCGACGTCGATGATGTCGCTGTATACGAGGTTGCACTCCCAGCCCTGGAGGCGCCGGGCAAGGCGCGAGCCGATTCGCCCCAGGCCCACTATGCCGACGGTCTTGCCGGCGATCTCGTACGCCTGGGACATCCAGTTCTCGCGCACGTCGCCGGCCCAGCGGCCCTCCTTCACGGAGCTGAACTGGAGCTGGAACTTGCGGAACGCGCTCACAATCAGGGCGATGGTGTGCTCCGCCACCGCGATGGCGTTGCCGCCGCCGTTGTTGGCGACTCGTATGCCAAGCTCGCCCAGCGCAACCTTGTCGATCATGTTGGTGCCTGCGCTGACGGTCTGCACCAGGCGCACGGACGGCGTGAGCTGAGCAAGCTCCACGGGGTAACGCGAGGGGAAGGGGATGACGGCGACCACGCCACGCAGGTCCTCCGCCTGCTTCTCCACGGGCTGGTTGGAGTCGACCCACGCGATCTCCTCACCGCCGGCGCTCAGCCTTTGGAAGTTCTCCATCTGGTTTTCGTTGGGCGCGAGAACGGCGATCCTGGCTGTCATGTCCACCTCCTTGCGTTCACGGGCGGTCGATGTGGCGCGCGGCCGAGAGCCGCCGCCCCGATTATATGCCGCGAGCGCACGCGCGGGCAAGGCGAGTGGGGGGGGGGGGCGGCATCATTCCCGTTCATGCTGAGCCTGTCGAAGGGTGGGCAGATGGCGCACCGCCCGCAGGCGGCCGCAATCGTTGTCATTCCGAGCGAAGCCGAGCGATAGCGAGGCGCAGTCGAGGAATCTAGGGCATCTATGCACAGAGGCGCGCCTCATGCCGGCGGTTCGAGTCGATTGGAGGGCGGTGCATGCACACAGGCGGGACGCTTTAGATTCTTCGACTCCGCTCCGCTGCGCTCAGAATGACAACGGTGGGTGGTCGCGCGCCCGTTGGCCTGCCAGCCTGCATGGGGTATACTGCGGCCGCGGTCTGTTGAGTGCGCGCCGCGAGACTCATGTCGGGGGAGCAATATGCCGGACATAGCGCGACTTGAGCCGGTTGACCTGAGAGACGTTTGGCGAAATGAGGCCAACGACTTCACGCCCTGGCTCGCTGAGAACCTGGACAGGCTGGGCGAGGCGCTGGGCATGGACCTTGAGCACGTGCAAACGGAAGCGCCAGTCGGCTCTTTCTCGCTGGACATTCAGGCAAGGGACGCAAACGGGAATCGGAAGGTCGTTATCGAGAACCAGCTTGAGCCAACGAATCACGACCACCTGGGCAAGGTGCTGACATACGCGGCGGGGTTCGACGCTGACGTGATGGTGTGGGTTGTGAGGGAGTTTCGAGATGAGCACCGGCAGGCGTTGGACTGGCTCAACCAGCGCACGGGAGAGGAGACAGAGTTTTGGGGCGTTGTGGTCAGAGCGGTACGCATCGGAAACTCCGCTCCGGCCTCAGTGTTTGAGGTCGTGTCGCGTCCGAACACATCCAGGAAGATTAGAGTTGGTCGTAGAGAAGGCGGGCAACTGAGCGTGTCTGAGCAAGCCTACTTCGCGTTCTGGCCAAGGGTAGTAGACAGGCTCAGGGATGACCACGGGTTGACTTCAAGCCGCAGTAGTTCCCCTAGAAGCTGGATGGCTTTCGCGTCCGGGATTCGCGGTGTCGGACGCAATGTCAGCTTCAGCAGTCAGGACGCGCGTGTAGAACTGTATATCAATAGGGGTGACAAGGAACTCAATAAGGGATTCTTTGATCTTCTTCACAGCCACCGTGAACAACTGGAAGCTGCGATGGGGGAAGGGTTCGCCTGGGAGAGGCTGGACAGAGGCAGCGCGTCTCGCATATCTCTGTACCTCCCCAACCGGAGCGTCACCGATCCTGAAGACAAGTTGAAAGAAATCGCAGACTGGATGGTCGATAGGTGCGTGCGGCTTGCGGAGAAGGTCGTCCCGATTGCCAAGGAGCTGGCGGAGGAGTTTGACGCCGGCATCGCCTCAACGGCCGACGGCGAAGACTCTCCTGATGACCAGGAGGAGTAGGGGCCCGTTTAACGCGCAGGCCGCGGCCCGCTCGTGGTGAGCATGTCGACGGGCCGGCAGGTTGGAGGCAGCCATGACCAAGACAATAACCACGCCGTGGGATCCGGCGGAGCATCTGGAGTCCGCAGAGGACATGGCTGCATACCTGAACGCTGCTCTGGAGGAGCAAGACCTGAGCCTGATAATGGCTGTTCTCGGCGATATTGCGCGGGCTCACAGAATGGCGGCGGTGTCGCAGCAGACCGGCTTGGGCAGGGAGAGCCTCTACAAGTCGCTTTCCGCCGAGGGCAACCCGGAGTTCGCAACTGTGTTGAAGGTGGTGTCCGCTCTGGGACTGCGGCTTCAGGCCGTCGCCGCGCCGGCCGCCCCAGCGGATGCGCCGTCGCCGTAGAAGGGGGCCGCGCCTGCCAACCGTCTTTCCTGCGGAAGCCGCAATTCGGGGTGGGCGGGGCGTGTACGCAGGTGGGATGCTTTGGATTCTTCGACTCTGCTGCGCTGCGCTCAGAATGACAACTGTGACTCCCACACCCTGCGGCAGGCTCAGCGCGAGCGGACACGCGCCTAACCCGCGCCCCCGCGCAGGACACGCGTCGCCCAAATCTGGTATCATGGGGCTGCATGGTCATCGAAGTCACTCCCCAACAGTCCCCGCGCAGGCGGCTGCCGCCGTGGTTCAAGGTGCCCATGCCCGGCGGCGACAACTACCGCGAGCTGGAAGGGCTGCTCCGCGGCAGCAGCCTCCACACGGTGTGCGAGGAGGCGCGCTGCCCCAACATCGGCGAGTGCTGGGAGCGGCGCAGCGCGACATTCATGATTCTCGGCGACATCTGCACGCGCCGCTGCCACTACTGCGCCGTGACCACCGGCCGGCCGCTCGCGCTCGACTTGCAGGAGCCGGCGCGCCTCGCCGCCGTGGTCGAGAGGCTTGCGCTGCGGTACTGCGTCATCACGTCCGTCAACCGGGACGACCTGCCGGACGGCGGAGCATTCATCTTTGCCGAGTGCATACGACAGATCCGCCGCCGGGTGCCCGGCTGCGAGGTTGAGGTCCTGATCCCGGACTTCCAGGGCGATGCGCTGCGCACGGTGATGGACGCCGGGCCGGACGTGCTCAACCACAACATCGAGACGGTCGAGCGCGTATTCCACTCCGTGAGACCCAAGGGCGACTACCGCTTGTCGCTGGAGCTGCTGGCCGCGGCGAAGGAGATCGACCCGAACGCCGTGACTAAGTCGGGCATGATGGTCGGCCTTGGCGAGGAGCGTGACGAGATTGCCCAGACCATGCGTGACCTCCGCTCCGTGGACTGCGACCTGCTGACCATCGGGCAGTACCTGCGGCCATCGCCCAAGCACCACGTCCTGGCAAGATTCTACACGCCCGCGGAGTTCGACGAGCTGCGGGTGGAGGGCGAACGCCTGGGCTTCCGCCACGTGGCATCCGGCCCGCTGGTGCGCAGCTCATACCACGCCGACGAGCAGTCGGCCGCGGCGCGCCGCTAGGCGAACGCCGCCGCAGGCCGCCGCACGCGCCCCGAACCCCCATGCCCGCGCAACCGCCATCGCTGCTGCTGCACAACGCAAGCGTGGTAACGCTCGATCCGGCGTTGCCGCGCGCATCGTGGGTTGCCGTGGATGGCGGGCGCGTGGACGCAGCCGGCGCGGGTGACCCGCCGCGAGAGTTCATCGGCCGCCGCGGCGTGCGCGCCATCGACTGCGAGGGCGGCGCGCTCGTGCCGGGCTTCCACGACGCCCACTGTCACGTGCTCGCGGCCGCCTCCGCGCTGCTGGCAGTGGACTGCTCGCCGGCGGCGGTTTCGTCGATTGAGGAGATTGGCGAGGGGCTGAGGCGTCGCGCCGCATCGTCGCCGCCCGGAGCATGGATTCGCGGCGTCGGCTACAACGAGTTCTACCTGCGCGAGAGCCGCCATCCGAATCGCCGCGACCTGGATGCCGCCGTGCCGGATCGGCCGGTCAGGCTGGCGCATCGCTCAGGGCACGCGCACGTGCTCAACTCGCGCGGCCTGGAGCTGGCGGACATTCGCGCCGATACGCCCGACCCTGCCGGAGGCGCAATCGACCGGGACGCCGCGGGCGAGCCGACCGGCCTGCTGCTGGAGATGGACGGCTACCTGGACGGCGTCATCCCGCCGCTGTCCCGCAGTGAACTGGAGGAGGGCGTTCGGCTATTCAACTCGCAGTGCCTGTCGCTGGGCGTCACGGCGTTGCAGGACGCAAGCCCCGGCAACTCGCCGGAGCGGTGGAGGCTGTTCGCGGAGTTGCGGGAGCGCGGCTTGCTAACGCCCGCGCTGACGATCATGCCCGGCGTTGCACACCTGCCGGCCTTTCTGCGAGAGCGCTGGACGTTTGGGCGCGAGAGCGGCGGCATACGCCTTGGCCCGGCCAAGATAATGCTGACGACGACGACAGGGTCGCTCAGCCCTCCGCGGGAGGAGCTGGCCCGCGTGGTGGAGGACGCGGCGCGCAACGGCTTCCCTGTCGCCATTCACGCGGTGGAGGCGGAGGCCGTGGAGGCGGCAGTCGAGGCGATATGCCGCCTGCCGGAGGGGAGGACGCCGGCGCTGCGGCATCGCATCGAACACTGCTCGGAGTGCCCGCCGTGGCTTGTCGAGCGGCTGGCAGCCTGCGGCATCACGGTGGTGACGCAGCCGGGGTTCATCTACCACAGCGGCGACCGCTACGCGGCGGAGGTGGACGCGGAGAGGCAGCCGTGGCTGTATCGCATCGGCTCGCTGCGCGCGCGAGGCGTGGTTGTGGCGGCCGGCTCGGACGCGCCGATTGCGCCCATGAACCCGATGGACGGCGTCTACGCGGCGGTGACGCGCCGCTCGTCGAGCGGGCGCGCACTGTCGCCCGGCGAGGCGGTGGATGCGATGACTGCGTTGCGCATGTACACGCTCGAAAGCGCATACTCGTGCGCGCAGGAGCGCGAGCAGGGCGCGATAGCGGCGGGCAAGCTCGCGGACCTCGCGCTGCTGAATTGGGATCCGACGTCGGTGGCGCCGGAAGCCATCCGCGACACCAAGACGCTGATGACGATTGCAGGCGGCCGCGTGGCGTGGGAGGGGTGAGGGGGGGGGGCTAAAGGCGGCCCTGATTGGCCAGAGCTATGAACTGCTCCAGAGATCGGATTTGGACAAATTCGCTGTGCTTTAGATGTGAGTCCAGGCCACCCTCCAGGTAGAACGCCTTGAGTGACCAGCCATCACCGCCAAGCACGAGGTAGGCCTTGTGGTACTGTCCTTCTCCGGTACGCACCGCTTCTGCCAGACAGATCGCCTCGTACGGCACCTTCTGCTCCGCGGTGCCGGATACCTGCTGCCACTTCAGCGAGATGAGGTACTTGCGTCCCTGGGGATCAGTTGCCAGTACATCAATGACGTGTCTGCGTCCCCCTGGTCTGAGTCCTACGCGTGCCTGTCTCTGGCAGTTGTATCCGCCCATTTGCAGAGCCGGAATCACCATCTGCTCCAGTACACCACCCGTTCTTGTATCTCTTGGAGGCATGATTACGTCCCTACCTTATGACGGGTTCGTTAGAGGCGCGCGCCCTACGCGCTGGCGTCCTCGGACTCCTCGCGCGCCGATTCAATTATCTGGCGCAACTCGTTCAGACTCAACCAACGTTCCGCGGACTTGTGTACCATCCTGTGGCAGTTGGCGCACAGGGGAATCAGGTCCTCGTAGGGATTGACAGTTCTTGGCCCCTCCGAAAGCGGGCGCAGGTGATGCACCTCAATATAGCCCCTCGCGTGTTCCGAAGTATAGAAGCTGTCGAATGAGAACCCACAGCCATAGCACACGTTGCCGTGTTGGAGAATTGCCCGCGCCCTATTGCGTGTGTTGCGCTCGTAGGTCCGGTGCGTACGCCAAACGGGAGTACCTTCAACCTCACCCGGGACTTCCTGTTCAGATTCGGCAGCGACTTCCGTGGAGTCCCACCATTCAAGGCTGGCGGCTCCCTGAGCCACGCCTTCCACGAACGCGCAAACCGTGCACTTGTGTCTAGCGGGGCCGCCTTGATAGTCTGGCAATTCCTGTAGAGTCGCTACAGGGGCGATGTTGCCGTGACTGCACTGTTCCACCTGGCCGCCGCCTCCGGTGTAGTCGGCACCCCTGGCATAGGCGCATACGGCACACTTGTGTCTGCCGGAGCCTCCCTGCGAATCCCCGAGGCTCCCGATCAGTTCATCCGGCATGGAGGAGCCGTGTGGACACTGAGCCATTGGCCTGATACCTCGTCAATCGCGGCGCGTAGCCCTTACGTTGAGCTGGTGGCTAGCTCGGGTCTCTTCTCAAGTAGCTTGTGCTGACTTGCGCCGTTCGAATCCGGGTAGACCGTGTAGCAGGAAGATTCCGAGACAGAGGACAATCTCTTGGCGACTAGATCCACGAACTCCGCTTCTCTCTCACACCCAATAAAGCGCCTCCCAAGTCTCAAGGCGGCGACACCCGTTGCACCTGAACCTGTAAAGGGATCGAGCACAAGGTCGCCCGGGTTTGTACTTGCACGTAGACACCTATCAATCAGCGCCACCGGCTTCTGTGTGGGGTGCTTTCCGTAGACCTTCTCATCTTTGCCGGCAGGGGGGATGCGCCACACGGTCTTCATCTGCTTGCCATCGTTCTCCTCCCGCATGGCGTCGTAGTTGAAAGTATAGCGGTGCTTGCTGCCCTTCTTTGCCTTGGTGGCCCAGAGAACAACCTCCGTCGAGTGCGTGAAGCAACGGCAACCGAGATTGGGCGGCGGGTTGGGCTTCTCCCAGATGATGTCGTTGAGAATTCGGAAACCCAATTGCATCATGGCCATCCCCACGCTCAGATATACGTGGAGAGTGCCCGAGACCCAAATGGTTCCTGAGGGTTTGAGTATCCTGTAGCACTCGGCAAGCCACACCCGGTTGAACTCGTGGTCAAGCTCAATGCCATGACTTCTATCCCACTCACCCTTGTTTACCTTGACTCTCTTACCTGCTATGCAGCTAGTGCCGTCATTCGACAGCAAATACGGTGGATCAGTCCAGATGCAGTCTATGGAGTCAGGTTCCAGAGATGCCATGAACTCCAGGCTATCTCCGTGATGGAGAAACGAGCGTCCATCTTCCGAGTGCCACGCTGCTCTAGTTGCCATTCTGTCCCATCCGCTTTTCCAAATCCGGGAGAACGCGATCCTTTCTGAAGCCAAGGTGTTGTCCGGAAACTACCATCCTTCTACCAGGATACAACTTGAGCCGTCGGACTGCGGAGGGCTTCAGGACCTCCTCTATCTCTATGCGCCACACTCTATGGCCAGTCATCCGGTGCACTGCTGTGTCCAGCGGAGTAGGCTTCTTGTAGAATACCTTGACGGTGGCACACCCTGGGGATTCGGTATTGTCCAACCAGAAAATCGCGTCGGCCATGTCTTTGACTCCAAGGCATCAGATTCGGGGCCGGTGATAGAGCATGTGTTCGTCAGTGGTATATTACACCTATATGCTGCCCAATGTCAAGCGCAACGCAGGCAAATCTTAGTCATCGTTCCTAGAAGTGCGTATAGCATCTATGCGGAACACGCGCCGCTCCTTACCCCCGCCGTTCCATCACGCACGACGCAAGATCCATGCCCCCCATTCGGCTGGGACGGGTCATAGATGGGCTTGCCCATTGGACGCGTGCGGAGAGTGCCGTCGTAGAGCTGGCGGATGCGCTGCCGAGCTATCTCAACGTACTCCGGCTCGATGTCACAGCCGTAGGCGTCCCTGCCGTGCATCAACGCGGCAATGAGTGACGACCCTACGCCCACGTAGGGATCGAGCACCGCGTCACCCTCGTTCGTCATGGAAAGCACGAGCCGCTCTACCAGCTCCACGGGGAACTGGCACGGGTGAATCGTCTTCTCCGGGTGGTTGTTCTTGACGTTCGGGAACTCCCACACGTCGCTCGGGTTCTTGCCCTTGGGATTGCCGGACAGCTTGCCGATGTTCGGCCCCTTGAAGTGCCGCTTGCCCGGATACTTCGCAGGAACCCGGATCTCGTCAAGGTTCCAGGTGTAGTCGTCGCCCTTAGTCCACCAGCTTATCGTTTCGTATCTGCCGGACAGCCGATTGGTGGAGTGCAGGCCGTGCCCAAAGTGCCACACGATGCGGTTGCGCAGCCTCAGCCCATGACTCAGGAAAACGGGGTACAGGACGGCATCGAGCGGGACGATCTCCCCGTTGTTGACGTAGTTCCCTGTCTGCCAGCAGATAGACCCTTGAGGATGGAGGACTCGCACGCACTCGCTGATGACGCGCTCCTGAGCCTTCAGGTAGTCACTCAACGAGGTTCTGACCTCGTAGTCCTTGCCCAGGTTGTACGGCGGCGAGGTGACGACTAGCTTGATCAACTCGTCTTGCAGCCTTGCCATGAACGCAAGGTTGTCCTCGCAGGCAATCGACACCCGGCTGCGTCCCGGCGCCGAGGCTGTCGCAGCATCGGCAATCACAGGACGGCTCTCCTGATTGCCCGGACTGTGTTGTCGAGTGGATTGCAGCATCAATTCGACTCTTTGCGCGCTCTCCAGGAGGCCCCATCCTTAGCGCATTCGTTCGGCGGCAGTGTAGCGAGTGCCGCGCAGTCCGTCAAGCTCACTGTAGGCCAATGGAATCGAGAAGATCAAGTTCCGGCGCGGCAGATCTGAGGCAATCAACAGAGAGTGACGCCGCGCCCCTACCGCCGGCGTTCCATCACGAACGACGCAAGCTCCACCAGCGAGCGCTTGTACGTGTTGTCCGGCAGCGGGGCCAGCGCGTCCAGCGCGCGCTGCGAGAAGTCCGCCGCGATGGACGCGGCCTGCGGGATGATGTCCGAGTTCTGCACCATCTCCACGGCCTGCTGCAAATGGCCGTCCACGTTGCCGTCGCGGAAGAGCTTTGCCACGGGGTTGTCGTTCGGGTATTGCTCCAGCAGCAGGAGCGTCGGCAGCGTGAGCGTGCCTTGCAGCAGGTCGTTGCCGACGGGCTTGCCGACCTCCTCCTGCGTGCCCTGGAAGTCCAGAATGTCGTCCACAATCTGGAACGCCATGCCCAGGTTGTGGCCGTAGCTCTTCAGACGCTGCACCAGCTCCTCCGGCGCGCCGCTCAGGACCGCGCCGGACTCCGCGGCGGTGCAGAACAGGGATGCCGTCTTCTCGTAGATGCGCTTCCAGTACAGCTCCCGGCTGAAGGCGGGATCGTAGGCGGCGAACAACTCCGACAGCTCGCCCTTGGAAAGCTCCATGATGGTCTCCGAGAAGCGGCGAATCACGCGGACGTTCTTCGTGTCGCACACGAAAGTTGCGGACGTGGCGAACACGTAGTCGCCCACCAGGACGGCCACGTTCTTGCCCCACCGGCTGCTGACGGTGGCTTTGCCGCGGCGCACCGGCGAGTTGTCCACCGTGTCGTCGTGCACCAGCGTGGCGATGTGCAGCAACTCCACGGCCGTAGCCATGATCTGCGGCAGGTCGTGGTCGTGCGGGTGGAACCTGGAGGCCAGGATGGTGATGGCGGGGCGGGTGCGCTTGCCCGGCGCTTCCAGCACGTGGCCCAGGATGCCGTCGAGAAGCTCCGGGCCGGCGTTCGTTTCACGCTTCCAGACACCCTCAAGCCGCCGTTCCACGTCCAGCAGTTCAGGTTGAATAGGAGCGTACAGGTCGGTTACGTTCAACGGCGTATCCTCTCAGGCCTGTTGTCCAAGCCGCGCGATCTCGGCGGCGGCAACGTCGTCGTCCAGCTTGTCGAATAGCGGAGCCGGCGCGGGCAGCGCCTGGCCCGGCGGCATCGACTCCTGCGAGCAGTCCCATCGCCAGCCGCCCTGCGCCGCATCGCCGGAGAAGCCCAGCAGGGCGTGCAGCTTCTGCGAGCTGAATGGCAGGAAGGGAAGCAGCGCGGTCTTGAGGCAGTTGATGACGGACAGCAACACCCACAGCGTGTCGGCGGTGGCCTGGGTGTCGCTGCGGGCGGTGCGCCACGGCTCGCGCCGGTCGATGTAGCGGTTGGCCTCCTGCGCCAGCGACATGGCCTGCCCCAGCGCGGCGCGGAAGCGGCAGCCGTGCAGGCAGTCGTCTACGGCGGCGAACGCCTGCTGAGCCTTTGCCAGCAGCTCCCTCGACGGCTCCTCGAGGTCGCCCGGCTCCGGCACGCGGCCTTGGAAGCTGCGATGCGTGAGCGTGAGCGTGCGATGCACCAGGTTGCCGTACGTGGCGACAAGCTCATCGTTGTTGCGCCGCACGAAGTCGCGCCAGGAGAAGTCGGAGTCGCTGGTCTCCGGCATGGTGGCTGACATGTGGTATCGCAGAGGATCCGGTTCGTAGCGATCCAGGTAGTCGGGCACCCAGACTGCCCAGTTGCGGCTGGTGGAAAGCTGGCGGCCTTCCAGGGTGACGAACTCGTTTGCGGGCACGTCGTATGGGAGGGCCAGCCCGCCGTAGCCCGTGAGCATGGCGGGCCAGATGATGGTGTGGAACGGGATGTTGTCCTTGCCCATGAAGTAGTAGCCGCGGGCGTCGCCTCCCCAGAACGGCTCCCACGCGTCCGGCTGTCCGCGGAGCGCGGCCCACTCCTTGGAAGCCGACAGGTAGCCGATGACCGCCTCGAACCACACGTAGATGCGCTTGTCCTCGTAGCCCGGCTCCGGCAGGGGGACGCCCCACTCCAGGTCGCGCGAGATGGCGCGATCCTTCAGGCCGTCCTCCAGGTATCGTTGCGTGAAGTTGAGCACGTTGGGGCGCCAGTGGCGCTGCTCCCTGACCCACGCCAGCAGCTGCTCCTGGAACGCGCTGAGCCGCAGGAAGAAGTGCTCCGAGTTCCGGATCTCCGGCGTGTCCCCGGTGATGCGGCACCGCAGGTCGATCAGGTCTTCCGGGTTGAGGGGCTTGCCGCACTGGTCGCACTGGTCGCCGCGGGCATCGGTGTTGGAGCAGTGGGGACATTCGCCCTTCACGTAGCGGTCCGGCAGGAAGCGGCGGCAGGTGTGGCAGTACGGAAGGGGCGTTGTGTCCGTGTAGATGTAGCCCTTGTCCCGAAGGACACGGAAGATGTCCTGCACTACCACCCGGTGGTTGTCCGTTCCCGTCGTCGTGAACAGGTCGAACGAGATGCCCAGCCGTTCCCACGTGCTCAGGAACTCCGAGTGGTACTTGTCGACGACCTGCTGCGGCGGTACGCCGTCCTGCTCCGCGCGGAGCGTGATGGGCGTGCCGTGCTGGTCGCTGCCGGACACCATGAGCACGTGATTGCCCTTTAGCCGGTGGTAGCGAGCGAATACGTCCGCGGCAAGGTAGCACCCGGCCACGTGCCCCATGTGCAGCGGGCCGTTTGCGTAGGGCCAGGCCACTCCTATGAAAATGCGTTCGGGCATGGGTTCTCGCCAGTACTGCGTAGTGATTGTGCATTGTAGCACAAAGCGCGTAGGTGAGACAGCAAGGGGGCGCGGGGGTTAAGTTGGGCGGCTAGTCCGCCCGCCCTTCGACAGGCTCAGGACGAGCGGGAGAAAAGGCCGCGCCCGCGAGTTGTTCCCGCTCGTGGTGAGCCTGTCGAAGCATGAACGGGACGACCACGGATGTCGTTTGTCCGCTTGCCCTTCGACAGGCTCAGGACGAGCGGACACTAAACACCCCGCTCATAGCCTGCCCCGTACTTGATACGGGGGTCAGCCTGTCGAACCAGAGCGGGGAGACCACAACCGTCGTCCATCCGCCCGCGGCCCGCGCGCCTCCCCCCGCTAGTCCACCAGTATGATGCGGCCCAAGCCAATGCCGCTAAGCGCAACCGCCGTCACTACCACGCCAGCTATCGCCACTCCAGCCGCTATCAGGGGTATCGCGCGACGCGGCGGTATCCCGAAGACCCACGATGCCAGCGAGCCTGTCCACGCCCCCGTCATCGGCAGCGGTATGGCGACCAGCAGTATCAATGCCAGCGACCCGTACTTCTCGAAGCGCGGGCCCTGCACCCGCCTCACGCGCTCCTGCTGCCAGAGCAGCAGCCGACCGGCCGGGTTCGGAAAGCTCAACAGGACGGCGGAGATGCGTTTGAGACCCGGAACCAGGATGAGCACGGGCATCATGTTGCCGACAACCGCCGCAGGCAGCGCCACGTACCACGCCAGGTCGTACGTCAGGAGCGCGAGGGGTATGGCCAACCGCAGCTCGCCCACCGGCGTCATGGCGGCGGCGAACGTCAGCAGAACGTGCGAGGCTTCCATGAGCCGATATGGTACACGATGACGATTCTGCTGAATAGTAAGAGCAGCCCAGCCCGCTCTCCCTGAGCCTGAGAAAGGGCGAGCGGGTTACCGACGACCGTGGCGGCCCCGCTCCGGTTCGACAGGCTCACCCCCGTATCAAGTACGGGGCAGGCTATAAGCGGAGTGAATATGCCCGCTCACCTCCTGCTTTCGCAGGGCAAGCTCAGCACGAAAGGAGATTCTGTCGGCCCTGCCGTTTCCCAACCGCGTGAGAATCTGGTATCCTGAAGTCCTGGGACAAAACCTTTGAGCAATCGGAGGGTGTTCAGAAGATGTATTCCATAGACCTGAACGGCAAGAGAGGCGTGGTGTTCGGCGTTGCCAACGAGCACAGCATCGCCTGGCCCATCGCCGGCATACTGCACGAGGCCGGCGCGCGCCTGGCAATCACGTACCAGAACGAGCGGTTCCGCGACCGCGTCGCACGCCTCACGGAATCGATGCCGGGCACGCTGTTGCTGGAGTGCGATGTCTCCCGCGACGACTCCATTGCCCTCGCCTTCGCCCGGCTTGCCCGCGAGTTCGGCGGGCTGGACTTCATGGTGCACAGCATCGCCTTCGCAAATCGCGACGACCTGCGCGGCGAGTTCTCCAAGACGTCCAGGGACAGCTTCCTGCTGTCGCTGGACATCAGCGCCTACTCGCTGATTCCGCTAGTGCGTCACTCCGCTGCGCTCATGACCAACGGGGGCAGTGTGGCCGCTATGACATTCCAGGCATCCGAGCGCGTGTTTCCGGGCTACAATATCATGGGCACGGCCAAGGCCGCCCTGGAGAACGAGGTCAGGCAGCTTTCGCAGGAGTACGGCGAGGCGGGCGTGCGGATCAACGCCATCTCCGCCGGGCCGCTGGAGACGCTGGCCTCCCGCGGCATCCACGGCTTCCCCGACATGCGGCGAATCCACGCGGAGCGGGCGCCTCTGAAGCGCAACATCACCCACCACGAGGTGGCGAAGACGGCGCTGTTCCTGTGCAGCGACCTCTCCAGCGGCATCACCGGCACCGTAATCCCCGTGGACGCCGGCTACCACATCATGGGCATTTAGGCGGCGCCTATCCCGCTCACCCTGAGCCTGTCGAAGGGCGAGCGGAGGGCCGACGTTCGTGTTCTTCCCGCTCCGGTTCGACAGGCTCCCCCCCGCATCAAGTATGGGGCAGGCTATGAGCGGGTAAATCACTGTCCGCTCACCCTGAGCCTGTCGAAGGGCCTGCCCCGTAGGGGCTAGCGGGCGCGCGTGACCGAAGTCCCCACACAGACAATGTATCCCGCTCACCCTGAGCCTGTCGAAGGGCGAGCGGAGGGCCGACGTTCGTGTTCTTCCCGCTCCGGTTCGACAGGCTCACCCCCGCATCAAGTACGGGGCAGGCTATGAGCGGGAACGACGATCCCGCAGTCTGCTGGGGCGGCCCGCGCCTCCCAAACGCAAGAGACGCCGCCCCTGAATCACCGGGGGCGGCGCCTCTCTTTCTGCGGCAGTGGTTCCGGCTAATCGAACCGGATGCGGGGGTCCAGCCAGCCGTAGGTGAGATCCACCAGCAGGTTGGTGAAGATGATCCAGGCGGCGAAGAACAGCACCAGCGTCTGCACCACCGGATAGTCCCAACGGCTCAGGCTGTAGACCAGGTACTGGCCCATGCCCGGCAGCAGGAAGATGGTCTCCAGAATCACGGAGCCGCCCAGGATGCCGGCTATCTGTATACCAATGATGGTGACCACGGGCAGCATGGCGTTCTTCATGGCGTGGCGGTACACCACAATGTAGTACCGCAGGCCCTTGGCGTGCGCTGTCCGGATGTAGTCCTGGCGCAGCACCTCAAGCATGGTGGAGCGCATCATCCGCGCCTTGGTGGCCATGGACGACGTGCCCAATGCGAAGGCCGGCCAGAAGAACATCCCCAGGTTCGTGACAGGGTCTACCCAGATGGAGACGTACTCCAGACGCGGGCTCCAGTCGAAGTAGAGGACGCCCCACAGGATGATCATCGTGGCTATCCAGAAGTTCGGGATGGACAGCCCAAGCAACGAGCCGATGCGGATGACGTAGTCCACCGCTGAGTCTTGCTTGAGCGCCATGAATATCCCCGCGGGTATTCCCAGGACAACCGAGATGACCAGGGTGAGGATGGAGAGCTCGATGGTCAGCGGCATCTTCTGCCGTATCTGTCCCCATATGGGCTTGCTGTCCACCAGCGACTCGCCCCACTGGAACGTGACGAAGTCCCGCATCCACGTGAAGTACTGCACCGGCAGAGGCGCGTTGAGGCCCAACTGTTCCCTGAGCAGGTCAGCGGTCTCCTCGGAGTAGAAGGCGTCCTCGCCTCCCAGGATTACGTCTACCACGTCCCCAGGGGCGATGCGCATGATGCAGAAGACCATTACGGACACCAGCACCGCCGTAATGGTTCCCAGCCAGAGTCTCCGTAGTGTGTACTGTAGCACTTCTCCTCCCGGTAGCCCTCAAGGTTGGCCGTTTGGGTATGTCGAGCGATTATACCACAAGCCTGGGCGAATTATGCCGTTGATTTTCTTACGATTCCACGCCAATTTGCGGCGATTTCCACCACGCGGGGGCGGAATCCGCCGCAAAGCGCCTCAGGCGTGCGCGCCGGGCACTGTCAGGTTGTCGACCATTGAGGTGACGGCCTTTGCGCCGTCTATCCCGCGCGCCCTGGCCTCCGGCGTCAGTATCAGCCGATGGGCCAGCACCGGCGCCGCCAGTTCCTTCACGTCATCCGGCGTTACGAAGTCGCGGCCGCGGATAAGCGACAACGCCTGCGCCGTGCGGAACAACGCCAGCGACCCCCTGTGCGATGCGCCAAGCACCACGTCCTGGTGCTGCCTGGACGCCTGCGTAAGCGAGACGATGTACTGGCGCACCAGCGGATCCACGTAGATGGCCTTGGTCTCGTCCTGGAGCCGTATCAGGTCTTCCGGCGTAGCCACCGCGCCGATGGTTTCGATCGGGTCCTCCAGCTCCTGCCGGCCGATGATGTCCACCTCCTGCTGGAAGCTGGCGTAGCCCAGGGTTACGCGGATGGTGAACCTGTCCAGCTCCGCCTCCGGCAGCGGGAAGATGCCGTGGTACTCCACGGGGTTCAGCGTGGCGATGATGAAGAAGGGCCTGTCCATGTCGTAGGTTACGCCGTCCACCGTGACGCGGTGCTCCTCCATAGACTCCAGCAGCGCGGCCTGCGTCTTGGACGGCGCGCGATTGATCTCATCGGCCAGCACAACCTGTGTCATCAGCGGCCCCTGCCGGAACTCGAACTCGCTCGTCTTCTGGTTGTAGATGTTGACGCCGGTGATGTCGCTGGGCAGCAGGTCAGGCACGAACTGGATTCGCTTGAAGCTGCACCCCGTGGATATGGCGATGGCCTTTGCCAGGGTGGTCTTGCCGAGGCCGGGCACGTCCTCGATGAGCAAATGGCCCTGCGCGATCAGCGCGACCAAGCTCATCTCGATGGCCTGCTCCTTGCCTACGATGACTCCCTTGATGTTCGCCAGCAGATCCAGCGCCGTCTGTGAAGCCTCTGATTGTCGATTCAAGCGTAATCCTCTCAGTCGGAGTGATTAGGTGTCACCAAGTTTACCATGAAGTTGCGCGGTTGTGTCACCCCTGGGACGCGGAACAGCTCCCACACCTAGCCCGGCGCTGCTTCTCCCGCCCGCGGCTGCCGCGCGGAGATCGCACGCTTGATGCGCCGCCATGCCCACAGCAACCGCATCTGCTCCGGCGCGCTCGGCCGCACGCCTCCGTATCGCTCTCTCACGAAGCTCTGCGACACCAGTTCCACCTCATCCCGCACCTGCGGCAGCAGCGCGCTCAGCCCGCCGGTGAACTCGGTTGGCGTCTGCGAATGCCGGGCGCGGAAGCCGAGGAACGCCGACAGCCGATACACTCTCTCGTAGGCTGTCTGGCCGGTTGGCAGCCTGCCGTACTGCATCATCCACACAAGGCGCAGCGTAACAACGCCAACCAGCACGAACGCAAGGAACAGGCCGCCGCCAAGGCCCAGCGGCGTGCCGAAGTAGCGAACGGGCAGCGGCTTCGGGCCGTCTCCGCCGGAGAGCGGGCCGCCGGGATCCAGCTCAATCGTCTCCTCGGCTTGGGGGTCAAGCCCGCCTTCCAGCAGTCCGTCCGTCCCGCCGTCTACCTGCTCCCCGAACAGTCCGCCGATTCCGAACGGACTCTCCGGCAGGCCGCGCGTACGCGTCGGGTAGATGGGCGTTGGCTCGAAGGGCACCCAACCCAGCGCGCCGAAGTAGACCTCCGGCCAGGAGTGGCTGTCCTTGTCCCGTATGATGAATCCCTCCGCCTCCGCGTCCGGCTCGCCGGGGCCGAATCCCAAAACCATGCGCGTGGGTATGCCCTGCGTCCTCAGCATGACCGCCATAGAGGAAGCGAAGTAGTCGCTGAACCCCGTCCTGGACTCGAACAGAAAGTGGTCGACGACGTCCGCGTCGTGCGGCGCTTCCTGAACCTCCTGTAGAGTCGAGTACTCCATGCTCTCCCGCAGGTACGTCTCGATTGCGACGGCCTTGTCGTACGTGTTGTCCACGCCCTCCGTCAGCTCCGCCGCCAGCGCAGACACCCGCTCCGGCAGCCCCGCCGGCAGCCCAAGGAACCGCTCGACTATCCCCACGGGGTACACTACCTCGGCAATACGCAGGGCTTCCTCGCTGGCGTAGATGAACTCGCTGGTGACGGTGTACTGGCTTCCCTTCTCCATCCTCTGCTCCGGCTCAACGTAGGCCACGGAGTCCTCCTGCGGCAGGCGCGCAATCTCCACCCCCACCGTGGTTCCCGGTTCGCCGAAGACTCGCCTCAGGTTCGCATAGTAGACGACGAGCTCGCTCCCCTCTATGTCCACGCTCCTCCTGTCGCCCGAAGGCAGCTCCTTGGTGACGCTGGTCACCACCATGTTGAACGGAAACGCCCTTACGTTCGGGTTGCCCGTGCCCGCCGCGGACGCCTTCAGCGAGGCCGCCAGCTCCCGCATGTCCTGGGGCAGGTCGCTGTTCTGCTCCAGGTCCACCAGGTCAAGCCAGTGCGGCCGGAACGCGGGCATGAACTCGTTGGCGTTCGGTTTGATGTCCAGCACGTTGCCGGGCAGCATGAGGTACGGCGAATCCACGTTCAGCTCCACCCTGTAGATGGTGCCTGCCAGGCCCTCCTCCTCCTCGTCCGAAAGCTCCTGCGCAACCGATACCGCCCGCTTGGGCACCGTGTTCTCCACCTTCCACGCCTTGCCCGTGTACTCGTCGTAGGCTATGGCCGGCCAGTAGAGCGGGTAGCGCGCGCTGGAGAACATGATCTCGTCTTCCGTGATGGGCACCGCGCGTTGCAGCGGCAGAACCGTGCCGAAGAAGCGCACGGACGCCGGCTTTTGGCCCGGCACCGCGGCGAACACCCGATACACCTCGTCTTGCAGAGCGTCCACCATCCGATCAGCCGGCTCGAACATCCACTCCAGCGGCGCGGCCGGGTCGTCCGAAAGCGGAACGAACACCGCCACTCCCAGGATCGCGGCGCTCAGCAGCAGGCCGTGCGCCAGCGCCAGCCGGTGCAGCGAGGCGGGATGCGGAGTGCCCCGCAGTCTTAGCAGCGCCCCCACGTTCAGGCTGTTCACGTGAACCAGCATGAGCATGGCAAGGAACAGGTACAGGAACAGGTGCACGTAGAACCGCTCCGGCAGATACGTCATGTTGATGACAACGCCCGTGCCCACCGGCAGTATCGCGGCCCACACGTTCCGCCGCTTGAACAGCGCCCAGGACGTGAAGTACGCGACCAGCCATACCAGGGCGATCATGGTGATGGAAAGCGGCAGGCTGTCCGCAGTGGCGTCGTTGCCGACTATCGCGCTCCACCACGCCCAGATCCTGCCGTTCAACTCGCCGAACGCGAGATACCATCGATCCACATCTACCAGGAACACGCCTCCGATGTACGCGATCACCAGCCCCGCAAGGGTGGCTGAGGCGTGATGCACCGCCGCGCGGCCCTTCAGGTCTGCCATGAGCAACGCGGTCACCGCGCCAAGGAATGCGATCACCGCCAGCGGCGGCGACTCCACCCAGCCGGCGGACTGCACCGCCCAGGCGGCGGAGCCGAGCAGCGCCACCTGCAGCCAGAACGTGACGTTCAGCACGCTCTGGAGGCCCCGCAGGCGGTACGGGGACGAGACGTACGCGGCTCCGGCCTGCTGCACTGCGCTCATGCCCTTGCCCCCACTGCCTCTTCAACGCGCTGCGCGCTGCCCGGATGCCAACGCCGCTGAAGCGCCTGCGCCATGTCGTCGCCCTTGCCTATCAGGTAGGTGGGCACACCGCGCCGTTGCAGCCTGCTCAGCAGCAGCGCCGGCTCGCCTCGCCCGCCGAACGAGGTCGGATCCACGACCACCGCCGAGGCCGTGACGCCCTGCCGCACCACCGACTCCAGGGCGACGCCCCAGCCCGGCTCCGCGGACGCAGACACCACCACCAGCGACACGGCCGGCGATGGTACGTGCGACTGCCAGTAGCTGAGCATCTCGCTGAGGGGGTACGCGCCCTCAGCGCGCGCCTCCGTCAGCGCCATGCCGATGCGCTCGTGGGCCTGCGCGCCCTCCTGCGGCGGCAGCAGGTACTGCCGGTCTCCGTGCGCCAGCAGCCCGACCGCCCATCCAACCTCCGAGTAGCTCTTGGCGATGGACGCGGCCGCGGTCACGGCGTACTCCTCCGTGTTCTCCAGCTCATCGCCGACGCTTGTGCCGGCCTGCATGTCCAGGAGTATCCACAGCACGTCCTCCATGCCGCCGTCGAACTGCTTGAGCATCAGGCGGCCCCGCCGCGCCGTGGCGGGCCAGTGAATGTACCGCGTGCTGTCCTCGGAGCGGTACTCGCGGATCGTGGAGGCCGAAGCGGTGGCCTCCGGCGCGCTCCGCAACAGCGAGCCTTCGCCGCTGGTGTCGCCCTGCGCCACCGAGAACGGCGGTATGTCCACCACGTAGGGCATGATGGCGAGCCGCTCCGTTCCCGGGCGACGGCTGCGAAGGTTGAATATGCCGAACGGGTCGCCCCCATGCAGTGTGGGCGCGCCGATTCGATACACGCCGCGCTTGGTCAGGGGCACGCTCAGCGTCACCGCCGCCTCGCCGAACGGCGGTAGGTTGATCACCGCCGCGGTGTTGTGGCCGGGCATTTCGGAAAGCTCTCGCACCTCCACGCCGAACTTGGGCACGGGGCTCTTGCTTCGCACCTGCACGCGGCTCTCCAGCCTCTCGCCCACGCGCAGCTTGCCGAAGGTGCGGTCCACCGTGAGGCCGACTCCCCAAACGCTGAGCCACGCCCAGGCCAGCCCAATAGCCAGCGCCAGCGACGTGAGGAAGAACACGCGGTAGTACACGGGCACGCCGGAGCCAAGCGCCATGAGCAGCGTTACCAGCATAAGCAGCGATATGGCGTAGAGGCGCTTCATGCGTGCTCCGGCGCGGTGGGCGATTCAGGCTCGGCGGCGGGCTCGTCCTCCGCCTCGACGGCGCGGCGGCCGTAGACCTCCCAGCCGCCGATGACGGCCGCTGCCGCGGCCAGCGCGCCCGGTATGGTTCCTGCCAGCACGGGCAGCAGCGGGAAGCGGGCGAAGGGTATCCCCTCGATGTCGTCCAGGAAGTGCGGCCCCGTGTACGACCACGTGGACATCCACTCCAGGCCCAGCCCGGTCGCAAGCAGGATTGCGATGCCCAATGCAACCAGCCCCTTGCGGGCCAGCGCAACGCCAAGCACGATGAGCGCGCTAATGCCCACGGGAGTGGCCACGGTGTAGAAGAGCCTGTCCGGGACGAAGATGAGGATCGAGTTGTTGACCACGTCGCCGATAAGCGCAGTGGTGAAGAACAGGAACGCCGCCGCGGACGTGAGGCCAATCAGCAGGAACAGGCTGGATGTGTCGTTGGGCCTGTAGCGGGGCAAGGCCGTCTCCAGGAACAGGAACAGCAGCAGGGGTATGGCGATGGCGTACGGCCACAGCGGGGGGGCCAGGTCTTGCACGTCCAGCAGGGTGGGCGTGTCGTACTCGATGGGAAGCACCTGGAGCGCGGGCATGGCGAGCAGCAGGACGATGCACGCGCCCCACATCGCCATGGCCAGCCCGCGGCGGCCCATGACGGCGAACGAGCTGGCGTAGAGCGTCAGCGCGCCCATGCCCAGCGTGACGAACACGGCGGGAAGCTGCATGAGCGGCTTGTCCAGGCTGCGCGCCTCGACGAGCAGCACGCCGGCGGCGGCAATGAGGGACACGGCTGCGACTGCGGCGGCCAGTCGTATCAGACCGTTGGTCTGCAAGTACGATGTGCGGTCCAACTCCATGTCCTGCGGGTATCCCCCTCTCCAAGACTCGTGAAGGCGGACTCAATCAGCCCGTGGCTGAGGCCGTGATGTATCGGAGCATTGTACTACGGTTTCGGCGGCAAGGGAAACGGCGCGCGCGGGGGATTTCCCTGGTGCTTTCACCCTTCCGAGGGTATTGACATAGTACACGCTACCGGATATTCTAGGCGATGCAGAGGTGACCGCCCCCTAAGAAGCATGGGCTAGCGGAGAAAGCGGAGAAAGCAAGGTAGCGCTGCCCCATTGAGATGACCTGACCGTCAAGGCAGAGCCTGTTTGCAGAGCGGAAATTCACAAAGAACTGGGAGTTGGATTGGCATGAGCGAAGAACCGCAGTATCGGCCTTTACAGGGAGACGCACCGTGGGATGAAATACGTATCAGGACAATTCCGGTATTCTGGGATAGTACACCTTGGCACGAGTGGAGGACAAAGGTAGAGGTTACATTGATCCGCAAAGGCCACGCGCTCTATAGAAGGGAGTTCGGCAGTATGGCTGAAGCTGCGGCGTGGGTGCCTTGGGGTGTTGCCACTGTGCGAGAAACTGAAGGCATTGACAAGCCGAGAGACCTGGACTATTGCGCGCAGCCAGGGTGTTCGGAGAAAGCGACGGTGTTTTACATGCTGCGTTATCTCTACAACACGGAAGAGAGCCTGTTGCAGATCCAGTATCCCACTTATCGGGCGTTCTGTGAAAGCCATTCCGAACGGGGTCATTCCAATCGCGAAGACAGCGACGAGAATTACGTACAGTTTGAGGGGGAGTTCCCAACATTTGATACAGACCGCGACGGCGACCTGTACCCTTCGTGGTATGGGTGGACTATGGACCTAGTAGGGTCTCGATGTAAGTAGTTGCCGTTTAGGTTCTTGCCAGACTAGCACAAGCGTGCTGTTTCTCCCCTACGGTTCAAGGATAAAATCCCCCGTAGGGCCAGTCTGCATAATCATCCGTAAAAGCCCGTTCTGGTGGCCCTTCTATAGCCGAAACCAGCAGATTGAGTATCAAGTTGTCCAACTGAGCCAGTTCCCATAACCTAGCGTCCAATGCTTCTAAGGAAATTCTCTCGGTCGGCACCTCTATGCCTCTCGACGTCACTACGCTTTTGAACTGTCTGAACGAGTGGGCGAGCGTGTTTCGGAAGTCATATGCTACTCGCATTTGCTGAGGAAGGTCGCCAAACTGGGCTAGCTGAATGTCGTCACTAGTCATGGCTTCGTACAAGAGAACCTTGGAGCGAAATGGGATCGGGGCCTCAACGAACCAATGCTGGAATTCCTGTCGGTGACTCTCCATATCCAGCCATTCCGCCAATAGCAGGGTTAAGTTGAACTCGAGGGAGGCCATCAGGCCAATGTACTCTCCCCGAATCCGATTGAAATGTTGTTCCTCTTCCCTTTCCTCATTCACTGTGAAACCTCTCTCCTTATTCAGGTGGTCGTCACTTGGGGTAACTGGTGCCCTTTTCCAGCAACCGCGTTGGCTCGGAGGCAGAGTCCTTGGATGGCCCGGGCAAGGGCTTCTTGGTGCGCGGCTGTACCTTCCCGTTCCCGTTGGATCGCAGTGATTTTGCGCTCAGGTAGGTGCCAGTTCGGCCTGCGTGTACAGGCATCTCTACCTTGGCCTTAGCAGTCTCAAGCCTACTCTCTGCGATTGCACAGTAGGCGGCAGAGATGTCGATGTGGATGAAATGGCGGTCTGTCTGCTGTGACACCACTGCAACGGTGCCGGTGCCTCCGAACATATCCAGCACCACGTTGCCCTTGTACGTGTAGAACTTCACCAGACGGTATATCAGTTCCTCCGGAAAGGGCGCTGGGTGGCCTCTGCGTTGAGGTTCCGGGGGAATGTACCAAAAGCCATCGGAGAATCTGAGGAACTCATCACGCGTTATGTCTATATCTTCATGATTCCCCTTGAGAGTCCACTTATCCTTGGAGAATATGAGCACGTATTCCCAGGATGGCAGGATGTGGGGATTTGAGGGACTCATCCAGCTGCCCCAAGCAGTCCGCTTTTTCATGGTCTGCTTGTACCACACAATCTCAGTCCGCATGATCATGCCCATTTCGCGCAGCTGATTGGAGAAGTCGTGGTGAACTGGGCGAAAGTCCTTGATACTGGTGGGTGCGATGTTCAAAGCAAAACGCCCCCCGCTCACGAGGACCCGCTTCACTTCAAGCCAAACTGCCCTGAGCCAGTCGAGATATTCCTGGTACGCCAAGTCATCATCGTACTGGTCGTAATCAAGCTTGAGATTGTACGGGGGAGATGTAACCGCAAAGTGCACAGAGCCATCGGGGATCCTGCTCATCACCTCCAGGACATCACCGCACACTACATTGTCTAGCCTTATCTCTTCGATGGTAGACATTCACTTCTCCAGACGGTAAATGTAGCCGTTGCGGCCTTTGGCGGGTACTATTGATTTTCCTGTGTTTTGCCTTATTCGTCGCAGAGCTCTTTGCCAGTCCATTGCGCCGCCGGAAACCATCCGTATTGTGGAGGACAGTATTTCCTCATTGGGAAAGCTATCGAATAGCGCCTCGATTCGTCTCTCCACCGTCGATTGCGACATGATGTAGCTCATCTGCTCTCTGGGCATATCGCTGACCCACGCCTGCTTACCCCGATTGCACCGTGTACAGAGAGTTTGCAGGTTGCTCATTTCGCTAGTTCCACCCCAATTCACTGGCACCATATGGTCCACCACGAGGTCGGCACCCTCCCTAGCCTTTGCCCCGCAAGCCGTGCAAGTATAATTGTCCCGACTAAACACCAAGTACCTGACCCGGTCGCTAATTGCTTCTCTTAATCCCAGTGCCGGCCCCTTCTCCGGTGAAACCAGCCTGCTGAAGCCGTCACCCCTAACCTCAATCTCCCAACCCTGTTGCCTCAACGTCCGAATCGTTCGAGGAACGTCGTTGCGGCCGGTAATCTCACGAAGCGTTCGATTGTGTACCCAAACGCCAAGGAGTTCCTGGTAGTAGTTCAGAATGAGTTGCCGGGCACTCGTTCTTCTTGGCATGTGCTTTCCCCTCGGCTACATCCGTGTCAGTAGCCTACCCCATGCCCGTTCAGAACGTCAACGACACCGGCAGAGATTTTTTGCGACTTGTGCAAGCCCTTGGCGTGGGCTAGAGTGTTAGCAGTCCCGCCGACCCTGGCGGGTTCCGCTAATCAGGGTGACGCCCTCTTGATGAACAACGCAAACGCCATAGCCCCACCACCCATCACCCCCGTGGTGTTCCGCGAGCTGGTGCCGGAGATTCCGTCCACCACGTACGCCACGTTCGGGCTGTACAAGTATCCCGCCAAGTTCATCCCGCAGGTCATCGCCTACGCGCTGAAGGCGTACGCCTCGCCCGGCGCGAGCGTCATCGATCCGTTCGCGGGCTACGGCACCGCGGGCACGGTGGCGCGCATCGCAGGCCACGACTACGAGCTTTGGGACCTCAACCCGCTCCTGGAGCCGCTTCACGACGTCGCCGTCGCTCCCCCGTCGTCCGTGGACGCCGCCGCGCTCGTCGACGCGATGCGCGCGCATCGCACCCCTTTCGTGCCCGACTGGCCCAACGCGGCCTACTGGTATCCGCAGCCGTTCCTGCCCATGCTGTCCGAGGCGTGGGGCTTCTACCACTCCCTGCGCGACCCGGACGTACGGCGGGCGCTGCTCATACCGCTTATGAAAACCACGCGCTACTTCTCGCTGGACGACGAGAAGCGGCAGAAGCTGTCCCGCTCCAAGGTCGCCAGGGCGCGGGCGGACAGGCTGGAGCAGGCGGACTGGCAGGCGGAGTTCTACCGGCGCGTGCGGGAGGGCGTCGAGCACGTGGCGGCCGCGCAGTCGGAGTACGCCGCGCTCGGCCCCAGGCCGGTGCGCGCCACCGTGCGCGCGGGCGTAAACGGCCTTGCGGCGACGCCGGACAACGACCACGACGTGCTGATCACCTCGCCGCCGTACCTCCAGGCGCAGGAGTACATCCGCGCCTCCAAGATGGACCTGTTCTGGCTGGGCCACTCAGCGGAGGCCGTGCGAAGGCTGGGCAAGCTGGAGTTCCCATACCAGGACGTGCCCGAAATCCCCATCCACTCCGCCACGTACCGCGAATGCCTGGAGGCCATCAGCGAGCCGCACATGGCGCGGCTGTACCGGCGTTACTTTTACGGAGTGCTGGGCGCTCTCACGCGGCTACAGGAGCGAGTATCGGAGAGGCTGCTGCTGTTCGTGGGGCCGGCCACCATCCGCACGCGGCCCATTCCAATCGACCGCATATTCGTGGAGCACTTCGCGGCGCTCGGCTGGCGTCACGAGGCCACGCTGGTCGACACCATCGTCAGCAAGAACCTGTTTTCGTACCGGGTGAACCCGGCCACGGGCGCGCCGGACAGCCGGATGAAGACTGAGCTGCTGGTCGTGCTGGCCAGGCGCTAGCCCACCGGCCGCGGCGGCGGCCACACGCCCTCGAAGAAGCAGCGCGTGCCCGTGCTCTGCGCGTCCATCACCGTGGGCGGCAGGATGCGCGCCGTGGCCCCATCCTCGCACTCCACCACCAGCGCCTTCTTCTCCACCTGCGACAACGCAAAGTCGAAGAACTGCCCGCCGATGCCCATCAGCTCGCCGTGCCATCGCTTCACGCCGCCCTCGCTCGCGCTGACCCAGCCGAGCATACGACACCGCCCGTACTCCACGCCGTCCCTGTCTCGCAGGGTCACGTTCTCATCGAATGTCCACATGTCACACTCCGATATGTCATTGGCCCCGCGAGCCGGGCAGGCCCGGCGTCATGGCGCAAAGCTGTACACCACGGGCAGGTCGGCGATGGCCGTCACCGCGAGGTCCGGGTGGTGGTAGATGTTGACGCGGCCGGTGCCGCAGTCCCCGAACTCGTCGCATGAGACCGGCCCGATGATGCCCTGGAAGCCCGCGGTCGCGGTCAGGGCCTCTCGCAGCTTCTCGCGGTCTATCCGCAGCGTGTCGCCGTCGATGACCGCCACCTCCTCGATGGCGCGCAGCAGCACGGTCGTGGCGTCGTAGGCGTGCGCCACGTAGGCCGTAGTGGGCTCCTCACCGTAGCGTTCGAGGTAGTCGGCGGCGAGCCGCGCGCCGCTCTTTCCGGTGGCCTCGTTGACCTGGTCGTCGAAGTCCACCTCCGGGCCGGGGAAGTACATCCCCTCAGACTCCGCCAGGGCCAGGATGGCGGGCACGAACATGGCCGCGCCGCCGATCATTGTAGCGTCCTCCAGGCCCGCAACGCCCGCGGACTGGCGCAGCACCCGCTCGCCCTCCGGCGTAAAGAGCGGGAAGAACAGGCCGTCCCGGCTGCCGGCCGCAAGCTGCGACAGGACGGCGCTCATGTCCGTTTGGCCCTTCTCGACAGACGCAATCTCGGTAGTCCCGCCCAGCTTGCCGAACGCGTCCGCGAACCCGTTGACAAGGCCGGACGTGTACGGGTCGCCGTCGTGGATGGCGCCCACGCTGCGCAGGCCGAGCTCCTCGTAGGCGAAGCGGGCCACGGCTCCGGCCTGGTAGAGGTCGTTGTTGGAGAGGCGGTAGTAGCCGGGGCGATAGTTCTGGCCGGCGTTGCCCGCCAGGTCGGACGTGAGCGATGGCGCGGTGTTGGACGGCGAGATCATGACCAGCCCGGCCTCGCTGACGATTGGCGCTGCGGCAGCGCCCGCAACCGAGCAGGTGGCGCCGATGATGCCTGCGACGCGCGGGTCTCCGACCACAGTCTCGGCGGCGAGGCGGCCGCCTTCCTCGGTGCACTGCGAGTCCACGCCTGCGCCCCGCGAGACTGCGCGGCCGTGGATCATGCCGTAGTCCGCCACCGCCATCTCGAAGCCGCGGCGCGTTGGGATGCCCGAGTTGGACGCCCCGGTGAGCGCGGTCATGGAGCGCACGTGGATGGGCTCGCCCGGGCCCAGGTCAACCGAGCCCAGTGTGTCGGAGTCGTCGTCGCTGGACACGTCCAGCGACACGCTTCCGCCGCAGGCGAGCAGCGCCGGCAGCGTCACCGCGGCGAGCAGCGCCGAAATGAGCAGTGTATTGAGGCCGGTCAGGCGCGTTGACATCATGCAGGGATTCCTCCCCTTTCGTGAGGAGCTGGCATCCGGTGAGATTGTACACAATGGGTGGTAGCGCCACAATCCGCCGCGATTCTCGCGGGCTGCCACTTGGAGCTTGCAGCCGGACGGCATTAGCATTGATGCGGGCTATTGACAGCCTGTACGCAGGCGGATAGAATGCCGAACGTACATTCGGCCAAACGCGCAGGCTGGTGAAGGCCGACATAGGAGGCAGGAACCGATGAGCAGGATGCCGTCTCCCATATATCTTGAGCAGGAACTTGTCGAACCGGGCTGGTCGGCTGCGAATGCCTCTGGCCGTGGCCGACAGAAGTTGATCGCTTTCGGCTGGTACGGCGGCAAGTACAGTCACCTGAACTGGCTGCTGCCTCTGCTCCCACAGACGCACCACTACTGCGAGCCGTTCGCCGGCTCCGCGGCGGTGTTGCTGAACCGCCAGCCCTCGCCCGTAGAAACCTACAACGACATTGACGGTGAGGTTGCCAACTTCTTCCGGGCGTTGCGGGACCGGACGGAGGAGTTGGTCAAGCAAATCGCCCTCACGCCCTTCTCCCGGGAGGAGTTCTACAGGGCCATCGCCGAAGATGTGGAGTGTCTTGACGACTTGGAGCGAGCCCGCCGTTTCTTCATACGCGCCCGACAGTCTCGAACCGGATTGGCCCAGACTGCCTCTCTGGGCCGATGGGCCAACTGCAAGAACACAAGCCGAGCTGGCATGTCCGGCGTGGTATCGCGCTGGTTGGGCAGCGTGGAACACCTACCGGAGATTGCTATGCGCCTGCTCCGCGTTCAGATCGAGAATAGGCCTGCCGTAGACGTGATTCGACTCTACGACAGCCCTGACACGCTGTTCTACTGCGACCCTCCGTACGTTCATGCCAGCCGGAGAGACAGCAAGGCGTACGGCTTCGAGATGGATGAGACGGCCCACAGGGAGCTGGCGGCAACATTGCGGAAGTGTGTCGCCAAGGTAGCCGTCTCCGGCTATCGCTGTGACCTGACGGACGAGCTCTACGGAGGCTGGCATCGCCATGACGCCAATCCGAAACTCTGTCACTCGGTCAAGGCCGAAAGGCAAGAGGCCCTGTGGACCAACTACTAGCGCAGGATTCAGCCTGACATGCCCTCGGATCTAGTGGAAGCAGCCACCACCGTCCTGGATGAACTATGGAACGCAGCGCTGTCCGCTGCGGAACAGGGCCGCCTGACGGACGTCATCGGCGAGGATGAAGGGGGTGGGCTGCGAGAGAGCATACGCAGCGCGGTGAATTCCAATACCAGGACGTACCGCTACGTGCTGCTCACGCAACTGGTCTCCAAGGCTGCCGACCCCGCGCTGGACTGCCGCTCGCTGCAGGCGGGCGCCGACAGGGCGGGCTCATTCGACGCTCGTACCGTTGCCCACAGGGTCATCGTGCCATTCGACCAGTCAAACGACAGGGTACTCGGAGGCTCGCCTGAGCCATACGTGAACAACCCCGTAAGGGTGCCGGAAGTTTCCGCCCTGTATCGCAGCGCGCAGAGAAACCGCACAGACTGGGATCACCTCTGCAAAGTGCTGGAGGCCGTGGAGAGCGTCGGCGATACGGGATTCACGGCGCGGGTGCTGCAACAGGTCATCGTTGAGGTATACCGGAGGCTGGCAGAGGTCAGAGTGGCCTACCCCGCGCCGCGGCGCATCAGCCTTTCCCGGAGCGTCAAGCTCATCGACGACTTCCTGGTCGAGCACTCAGGCGGCGACCGGCTGCTCGCGCTTTCCGCAGCTCTCTTCGTCACCATAGGCAGAAGATTCAGGCTCTATTCACGGGTGCAGCGTTCCACCATCACAGCATCGGACGCATCCACCGGTATGCTGGCTGACCTGGAGTGCGTCACGGAGGATGGCGAGGTGGCTCTGGTCGTGGAGGTCAAGGACAGAGAGCTTACGGTTAGCCAGATAACCGGGAAAATGGCGAACATACGAGAAAGGCGCGTATCGGAGGTATTCTTCGTTGCACAGCAGGGCGTTGAAGACCCCGACCAGGTAGCGGAGCTGATGGAGCGGGAGTTCGCAAGCGGGCAGAACGTCTACGTCATGAGCCTGTCCAGGCTGGCGGAGGTCACGCTTGCGCTCGTAGGTGAAGATGGCCGCAGGGAGTTCCTGACTGAGGTGGGTTCACAGCTGGACGAGCACCGCTCCGACATCGCCCACCGGCGCGCGTGGGCCGCCCTGCTGACCGCCGCCTGACCACGCGCCTGTGCCCCATCGCCCCGTGTGCTATACTCATAGCCGAATCTCGCTCGCGTGAGGCGGCATGATGCGCAAGCTGCGCCTGGCAATGGCCCAGATCAACACGACTGTCGGAGACCTGGAGGGCAACACCTCCAAGGTGCTGGAGTACGTGGAGCGCGCCCGCGCCCGGCAGGCCGACCTCGTCGTGTTCCCGGAGATGGCAATACCCGGCTATCCGCCGGAAGACCTGCTGTTCAAGCCGTCGTTCATACGCGCCAACCTGGACGCCATGCAGCGCGTGGTCGCCGCCTCACGCGGCATCACCGTCGTGGTCGGCTTCGTCGACCTGCAGGGCGACATCTACAACGCCGCCGCCGTGGCCCACGACGGCGAACTGCTGGGTGTCTACCACAAGATGTACCTGCCCAACTACGGCGTGTTCGACGAGGACCGTTACTTCAAGGCCGGCGACAAGTGCCCCGTCTACGTGGTCAACGGCGTCCACGTGGGCGTGAACATCTGCGAGGACATCTGGTACGCGCTCGGCCCCACAGCCGTCCAGCGAGACGCAGGCGCCGAGGTCATCCTGAACATCAACGCGAGCCCCTACCACGCGGGCAAGCTGGCCTTCCGTGAGCGCATGGTGGCGACCCGAGCCGCCGACAACGGAGTCTTCGTCTCCTACACGAACATGGTGGGCGGCCAGGACGAGCTGGTCTTCGACGGCGGCAGCATGGTGTTCGACCAGGGCGGCGAGCTGGTTGCGCGCGCTCCGCAGTTCGAGGAGTCCCTGACGCTGGTCGACCTGGACGTGGACGCTGTGCTGCACCATCGCCTGCGAGACCCGCGTCCGCGCAAGGAGCGGCCCATTCTGAGCAGTGTTGGCGCGTCGGAGGTGGTGCGCCACTCGGAGCGAGTGCCCGCGCCCGACAGGCCGCCGCTGGACGGCCGCATCGTCGAGCCGCTCGACCAGCTTGCGGAGGTCTACGCCGCGCTCGTGCTCGGCACGGCGGACTACGTGCGCAAGAGCGGGTTCGTCAAGACGCTCATCGGCCTGTCCGGCGGCATCGACTCCAGCCTGACGGCCGCCGTCGCCGCCGACGCGCTGGGCAGCGAGAACGTGGTGTGCGTGGCGATGCCGTCGCGCTACTCGTCGGAAGGCAGCCTGACCGATGCGAGAGCCGTGGCCGCCAACCTGGGCGTCGAGCTGCTGACCATCCCCATCGAGGAGGCGTTCGAAGCCATGCTGCACATGCTGGCGGAGCCGTTCGCCGGCGCTCAGCCCAACGTGGCGGAGGAGAACCTGCAAACGCGCATTCGCGGCAACATCCTCATGGGCCTGTCCAACAAGCACGGCTGGCTGGTACTCACCACGGGCAACAAGAGCGAGTTCGCCACGGGCTACGCCACCCTCTACGGCGACATGGCGGGCGGCTTCTCGGTGATCAAGGACGTGCCGAAGACGCTGGTGTACAAACTGGCGAGGCATCGCAACGAGCACGGCTCGCCGCGCAACGTGATACCGGACAGCGTGCTGGACAAGGCGCCCAGCGCGGAGTTGAAGCCGGATCAGACCGACCAGGACACGCTGCCGCCCTACGACGTGCTGGACATGATTCTGGAGGCGTACGTGGAGCAGGACCGCAGCTACGCGGACATCGTGGACTTGGGCTTCGAGGCGGCGACGGTGGGCCGCGTGATCTCGATGGTGGACCGCAACGAGTACAAGCGGCGGCAGGCGCCGCCGGGCGTCAAGATTACGCCGCGCGCGTTCGGGCGGGACCGCCGCCTGCCGATTGTGAACCGGTACCGGCAGGGGTAGGGGGGCGGGGATAGCCTGGCCGTCCGCCTACACCAGCGAATCTATGTCGCTCAGGTCGGTCTTGGCGCGGGCCACTTCCAGGTCGTAGCCGCGCTGGAGGTTGAGCCAGAACTCGGGAGTCGTGCCGAGCGCGCGGCCGATACGCAGCGCGGTGTCCACCGTGATGCCCCTGCGGCAGCGCACGATGTCGTGTATGCGAATCGGGGGAACTCCCACCGTCTTCGCAAGGCGGTACTGAGAGACTCCCAGCTCATCAAGAATCTCAGCCAGGTGTTCTCCGGGGTGTATGGGTTCGGGGGCCTCCATCGGTTTCCTCCTCATCAGTGATAATGTTGATTTAGTCGATTGGTGTCCCCCTACTCACCACCACCGCGCTTCCTGCGCTCCGTCATCCTCGCGTAGGCCAGCAGCGCCAGGTAGACGCCGCCGATGGCCGCGAAGAACAGCAGCGCCAGCAGCAGCAGGAACAGCGCGACGAACGACATTCGCCCCCCCCTCCTCAACTCGCCGCGCGGCTCAGCGTGATGATCACTACGCCCAGCACCACCAGCAGCGTGCCGAGTATCGTGCGCTTCGTGATTCGCTCCAGCCTCTGCAACAGCAGGTGCGCCAGTGTCAGCGTGATGAGCGGGTTGATCGCCACCACCGGCGAGACGACCACCACCGGCGCCTCGCTCAGCGCAAAGTACAGCAGCGTCACGCCTAACGACGATGCGATGCCCGACAGCCCGAACCACAGGTAGCCCTTCCGCGGGCTGCTCTTGAGGTCGGCCGGTATGTGCCGATGGAACATCACCGACACGTACGCCAGCCCGAACAGCAGCGCAAACGCCGTGCCCACCAGCGGCGGCGCGTACTCAGTCGTCACGTGCTTGCCCACCGTCTGAGACGCCCCGTAGGACAGCGCCGCGCCCATCGCGAAGCCGTAGCCCAGCCAGACGCGGCCGCCTTCGCGGAGCCTGGATCGGATCGCGTTCATCTCGCCTGCTCGCTCGTAATCAGGGCGATGCCGCACACGATGGTCAGTGTGCCCACGATGAGCCACGGCGTGACCGACTCGCCCAGGAAGATAACCGCCAGGATGGTTGCGAACAGCGGCGCCGTGCTGAACAGCGGCGTGGCGCGCGCTACGCCGGCCAGCTGGATGCTCACGGCGTTGAAGAAGCGGCCGAGCGCAAAGTTGAACAGCCCGCTCAGCGCAAACCACAGGAACGCAACCGCCGTCAGCGTGGGGAACACGTCCCGGTTGAACACCAGCGCCAGCCCCATGATCAGGACGCAGCCTGGAAGCAGCGACAGCCAGGTGCCGGTGGTGGGGCGAATGTGCTGCAAGCCCAGCCGCACCAGGATGGCGCTGAAGCCCCAGCACGTGGCGGCCATTACGCCGAAGAGGATGCCCAGCACCGCTCAGTCCTCCGGTTCAGGCTCGGCGCGGCGAGGCTACGAAAGCCTCGTGAACGCCCGCTTCCTGACCGACATGGTCACGAACGTCTCGCTGCGCCGGACTCCGTCTATCACGCCGAGCTTGCCGAGCAGGAACGTCTGGAGCTCCTCCGGCGAGGGCAGCGCCACCCACGCGAACAGGTCGAATGCGCCGGTGGTCACGGCCACGCTCAGGACCTCCTGCGCCTCCGCAAGCTCCGACGCCACGTTTTCGATCTTGCTGGCATCCACCTGCAGGCCCACGATGGCCTCCGTGTTGAAGCCCAGCTTCCTCGGATCCGGAAGCGCCGTAACCTGGATGGCTTTCTCGTCAATCAGCTGCTTGAGGCGGCGGCGGATGGTGCCCTCGCTGACGCCCAGCCTCCGTGCGATGCTGGCGTTGGACGCCCTGCCGTCTTCCTGGAGTATTCCGACTATCTTCCTGTCCATTTCGTCCATGACATCACCAACCACGCGGTGTTTTCTCGCCCGTTATCGTACAACAAGATACGAAATATGGCAATGGGGGGATTGGGGAGCGCGGGCGGCGGCGGCGTGTGCTCGAATGCCACACGGAGGCGACCGCGCCACTCCGACGCGGATGCCCGTCAAAACAGACGCTTCACAATTTTGGGCTCCTTCGCGGCTGCTAGAACTTCCCGCAGAACCGCCTTCAGGCCACCCACTTCCTGCCCAATGGTGGCCTCCAGGCTGACCACGTTGGCCGCTAGCTCCATTACCTTTGCGTCCAGCGCGTCAACGCGACCGTCAACCTGAGCAATGGACACCGCGTTGGCTTCTACGCCTCCCGTGATGCCCCTCAATTCTGCGCCACTGATCAGGTCTCCGCCGACATTCAACACTTCCGTGATCTTTGCCATCGCGTCTTCCAATGCCCTGAGCACACTTGCTGCCTGCACGACGAAGAGTGAGACTTGCTCTGCACTGTCATGCAGGTTTTCCTTTGCCCTTTCCTCAGAATCGCGGAGTTCAGTCAAGATACGGAGTTGTTCCCTCACGTTCGCCAGTGACTCCGCGGAGTCCGCGAAGCGCCGGACAACTGCTTCAAGTTCCAGTGGGTTGCGACGTTCATCTACCATGATTCACACTCCCTATAGCCGATTCAAGTTCCCTCGACACAAAAGTCATCACGCTCGCTAGTGCAATGATGCGCGCACCTGTATCATACTCAGGCACTGATAGCGCCTCTTTCTCTATGCGAGCGACCATTCCTGATGCCAAGCCCAGTCGTTTCGCCAGATCCACCGCCACGGACAAACCATCCCAAGACTTCGACTTGACGGAATACAGTAGCCAGCTCGCGAACTCTTGCATTTCATTGTCAGAGATGCCGTATCTGTCCCGGGCTGACGCTAGTGATGCTTCCAGATTGGCAGAAAAGTCCTGAAGGTCGCCCTCAGGATGAATCATCTCCGAAAAAGCCCTGGCGTACAAGAGGCCGGGATGGAAGGGGGACGAGGCTAGTAGTCTAGCTGAGTTGCCACGAAGTTCTCTGGCATCTTCCAAACCTTGTAGCCTGCCAAGTTCCTCCTCCCAATCCGCGTACTTGAACTCCGCGGACTCCATCAGGCGCTCCAAGACAGGGCTGACATCCCCTCTGGTCAGGTAATCCAACACTCTTTCCCTAAGCTCGTCCTTCCCCGGATAGGCGTCGCGAGCCGCCACATACATCTCGCGCAGCGAGCGTCGCCTTGACTCTACAATGACCTCGTAGATGAATGTGATTAGCTCACTTGCGCCTCTGGTAACCGCTTCGCGCACATCAATTGAGCCGGCCTGCGCGGCCAGTTCGTTCACTGCGGCCCGCTGTGAACCGGGGGCAGTGCGTCCGATAAACCGGGAGAGCTCCTCAGATATCCCCACCGGTGAGATGTTGGCAAGGTTCACGACAAAGATTGAATCGACAAGATAGTCCTCAACCACTCCCAATAGCATGAGCCGATATAGTGCCCTCTCGCGTGCTTGGACTTCGCTGTCGCTCCTGCCCTTAGGCATCTCGATGGTAGCACGGCGGCCAAGGTTAGTTCGGAAAGATGGCTCTTCCACCAAGCGTTCTACTTCTTCTAGCTCGGCATCTACGCCTTTGAATGATTGCAGCAAAAGATAGAGCTGTTGTGTGATTGAATCGCTGTCGGCTGGCCGGATGTCATCGACTTCGTCTCTGACGTCTTCCAACCCGACATCTGTGACTGTTAGCCTGTCACTCCGTGCCCGGTCTCTCTCGCTCCAGATAAGCAGGCATTGGGCTGGCTTTCCATCCCTTCCTGCGCGCCCAACCTCCTGGTAGAAGGCTTCTATAGAGCCAGGTAGTTCGTAGTGAAAAACGTACCGGATATTCGGCTTGTCGATCCCCATCCCAAACGCGTTGGTGCTGACCATCATGGGGATGGTATTGTTCTTGAAACTCTCTGCTGACTCCCGCTTCTTCACTTCCCATTCCCTGTTCGACGTTCCGAGTCCTCTGGGAAGACCGCCCGAATAGATTACCGGTTGGGAACCGACACCCCGTGATACTATCTTCTGCACTTCCATGAGCCCGTAGTCGCCGTTGACGTGAGGACAGAATATCAGCCCCGAATAGGTCCGTTCGGCCATTGGGCTGAAAAACTCGACGGCAGGAACCCCGAACTTGGAGGGCAGCCCTCGCAGCGTGCCGGTTAGAATGGCCGGGGACTCTTCAGGCTGGCAAAGGCGTGTGTCCAAAGTCAATTCCGGACGATCAAAGCTGGTTGGTCTGACTACAGAGCTCTCTGAGTCCGTCGAGATGCCTAGTTGAGTGAGGACATCCCTCAACACCGCTCGGGAAGCTGTCCCAGTAAGTGCCAACATGGGGGGAGAGGCATTGTACGTGTCTTTGCACACATCCCTGAGCGTCTTGCCCAGAGTGAGGTAAGAAGTGCGAAACTGGTGCCCCCATTCGGATACGCAATGAGCTTCGTCAATCACGACCAGATTGATGGGGGTGGCCTGCGCGAGTGACCTGATGGATTCCCTAAACTGCCTCTGCTGAAACCTCTCGGGCGCAACGAAGACGAAGAGGGCGTCACCCATTGCCACTTGCCTGAGCAATGCCTCAAGCCGACCTTGGGCCACTTGGAAGCTGGATATACCCACCACGTTGTCTATGCCATGCTCCAAGAGACCGCGCTGCTGGTCTTCAAGAAGTGCGATTAGCGGGTCAATCACAATCGTCCTTCCGGGCTTGCATATACCTGCCATTTGGTAGATGAGACTCTTGCCGCCGCCTGTCGGCAGCAGGACAGCGCAGTCCCGCCCCTGCAAGATTTCTAGGAGAGAGTCAAGTTGACCTTCACGAAAGCTCTCCTTGGCAAAGACTGCCTGAAGCACTTCCGTCAACGGCAACTCGATCTCTTGCACGTCCACCTCTTCCAAGTCAAGACGTGTGGCGGGTTCAAATGGATCATCTCCCACCACAACAGGCAGGCAGGCGCTCCTTACAACAATCTCCGGGATAGCTCCATCAGAGCGTTCAAGCTTGTCTAAGGCGGTCAGAAACGGCTGGAGCCGGACGATTAGTTGGGTCTCGGCATCTGGAGCTTCGCAGGCCTCGGGCAACTCGGAGCCTTCAATGTCGAACCTGGTCCAACCACTCTTGGCCTTGAGCAAAACCTCCGCCGGCATCACAGATGGGCCCCATAGACTGTCCATTGCCCAGAAGAGGCGCATGTACGGCCAAAGTAGGGTGGGGGACACTTCTAGGTTGTCTTCCACCTCCACAGTCCATGTTGGGCCGCTCAGGAAACCGGCTTCCACGGCATCCACTAGGGCTATGACCAGGCGGTGAAGCGATTGCGGCACCATAACCGCTTCCACAGTTCTCTCGTCCGCAACCTCCGTTGGGCTTCCCCAAAGCTCTGTAACCCGTTCCAGATTCGGCCCGTAACCTTGGTCAATCTCGGACGTTGGTATCCTGACTATGGGAATTCCGGCCTCTGCAAGCAGTGCGTCACGCTCGTTGTCTGGACCGGTTGCTTCCTGATGCTGCGGTCCGTCAATCTCTACAACGAAGTGTGTCCCAAAGGGAGCGCTAACGAGAAAGTCAACTCTTCGTCCTGTAGGCGTTTGTTCGCGCAGCGTAGCAGTCAGTGCATCGAGTGACGCCTGCGGCACGAACCACCGGGCGGCCGAGGGTCCCAGCTCCCGCGGCACCCAGTCGTCGATCAAGCGGCGTTCGTGGTCGGAGTCCAACCGAACCGCTTCATCACGTTGGAACTCCGGCGCTGGCAGGCTTGGCGCCCCGCCAAGTAGGTTCTGAAAGACATCCGGCTCCAACCGCACACTGATGTCTCCGGGCAACGCCGACGGGCGCGCAAATTGACTCAATCCCAGCAAGTCCAGGAACGCGCGCTCTGCGTAGGGATGGATTGGGGGATTGCTCCCACGTTGGATTAGTTTCCTTATCGCCCCTGTTACCCTGCGCACCGTTTCGGGAGCAATGAAGCTCCCGCGTGTGCGTGCGATCCAGCATTGGCGAAACTCACTCGATACAGATATCAGTGAGGGAGATGAGCGTAGTCTTCCGCCAGCCGTGGTGTACCTGCACTGCCATCCGGCCCGATCCATCGTTGCGTCATTCCACAGAACCCTTATTCGTGGGGGCAAAGTCTGCGTGTCCCCGACATTTGAGTCCGATGATTCCGCAGCTACGTCCAGAGTCCCCCTACAGGCCGGAAACTTCCGACATCCCCAAAAGGAAGAGCCTTCCCTCCTGTTGGTTCGCAGAACCATCGGGCCGTCGCATGAAGGACAGCGCGGCGCGCTGATAGCCTCATCTTGCATAGTCATCTTCGCTGACCGCTTCTTCCGTGTACTACCAAGGTTGGCGAACGAAGCCCACGCTGCCCAGCCTCACTCGCGCCCACTGTGAGTGAATATACGGCGGCTGTTAGGCCAAGTCAATTTTTCGCCCCCCCTACCCCTCCCTCACCATGACGTCTCCTATGGTGCCCGTCTCGCCGCCGGCGCCGCGGCGGGCCGCCGCCATCGAGCCGGCCCGGTACGCATACGTCCCGCCAGGCTCCAGCTGCTCCATGTACAGCACCTCCTCGTGGCCCGTGTACCGCACCACCAGCGCAAAGTAGTACGAGCCCGGCAGCGTCACCTCCGCGTATCCCCGCGCGTCCGTGCGGGACGTCGCGCCGCCCACCAGTGAGACCTCCGCGCCCTCCACAGGGTTGTCGCGCTCGTCCAG
Organism: Dehalococcoidia bacterium; assembly: GCA_963555975.3. Classification (GTDB taxonomy): domain Bacteria; phylum Chloroflexota; class Dehalococcoidia; order Lucifugimonadales; family UBA2985; genus JAPPHY01. The sequence continues at coordinate 1,597,775 of OY821663.2, read as the reverse complement.
AACGCGCACCCAGCACGGGCTGCCCTCGATCTCCACGCTGGGCACCTTCAACACCACGTCGCGCTCGTACTCCCCCGTGCGCCGCGGGGTCTGCCACTCCGGGCCGTACTTCAAGGCCAGATACTCCTCCGGCGGGTTGGGCACGTTGAACCGCTCGCCCAGGAAGTCGATCTCCTTCGGCTGCGTGAACATGGACGTGGGCAGCGAGATGCCCGGGTAGGTGAAGACGTGGTCGCCCGATATGCGCAGCCACTCCAGGCTGACCCTGGCGCCGTCCTTCATGGTCATCACCGTCGACGACTCCGTGCCGTCCAGCCTGTCCGCGTGGTAGCCCGCGGCGCGAAACGCCGCCGTAGTCGTCTCGATCGACTCCTCGGTTGTCCCGTTGACGCCCAGCACCGTCACAAGGTCAATGTCGTCGTCCCAGGGGATGAACGCCCCGTCCCGCACGGCTCCCAGGCAGGAGCCTGACCCCATCATAAAGGCCACGCCAAGGCCGTCCAGAATGGTCTTGATCTCCTTCAGATTGCGCTCGGCTATTGCGTGATCCATAGGCGGGTTGTACTTCAGCGTGTAGTCCAGGGCTGCCTGATCGCTTCCGCTACCGGTCTGCATGGCTTCCTCCTATCGGCGTTTGTGATGATCGCGTGGCGCGCAAGAGGCCAGTGTACCACGAATTGGGCGAAGGCCGCCCCGCCATCGCCCGGCACGTTCGAACTCGACAGGCGATGCGAACGCGCTACGCCGGCCGCGCCGCCTCGCCGAGCGCGGCCAGCCACTCCCGCACCGCCCGCGCCGACCGCAGCGTCACCACCTCCAGGTGCGCGTGCTCCGGCTGCGCGAACGCCTCCGGCATCGTCCTGCGAATCCGTCCATGTGTGCGCGCCTGCCAGATGAACAGCGAGTCCGTGCTGAGGAACTGCGTACGAAACTCCTCGCGGTTGCCGTTCCACAGCTCCTCCTTGTTGACCACGCGCCGCAGCGTGCGCCCCAGCAGCCGCCACGATGCAACTCGATACGGCATGTCCAGCCACACCAGCAGCTCTGCGCGGGGCCATACCAGGTCTCGCACCGCGGAGTAGTTGCCGTCCACCACCCAGGCGTCGCCCCTCAGAGCCTCGCGCACGCGCTCGCGGAACACCTCCGTCTGCGCGGCGGTCCAATTCGGCTCCCAGTTGTGCGCGTCAAGCTCCACGTGCGGGACGCCGAGAAGCGCGGCGATACTGCGGGCCGTCGTGGTCTTGCCGGAGCCAGTGCAGCCCACGACGACGATGCGCCGCGCGCCCCCGCCGTGCGATGGGCCGCCGCCGGTGTGTTTGCCGCCGCTTGACGCTGCCATGCGGTGATTATACAGCATGACGGCGGGGCGGTATCCCGTTCGTGCTGAGCTTGTCGAAGCATGGACGGGCCGCTACTTCCGCTCACTCCCTGCTCTCGCCGGGGCCGGCTCACCATGAGCGGGAGCCGGGCGCCAATGCGCGAAACCTTGCGCGCTGCGCTTCACCACATGCGGCGAACGCCGTACCGGTCGAAGATGGTCTCGTTGGAGATGAGGGCCAGGTTGCGTGACAGGGCTTGGGCGATGAGCATCCGGTCGAAGGGGTCGTTGAGCGTACCTGCAAGCCCGCCCGCTTGCACCGCTTCCTCGACGGTTATGGGCAACCCCTCGAAGCCCTGGCCTGCTATGGCGCCGCCCATGTCGCGGACAAGGGGACCCGCTTTCGGCAGCTTGCCCTTTTGGTGTTTGATCGCAATTTCCCACGCCGACGCCGCGCTGACAAGCACGTCATTCTCGTCGTCCGCTATCGCCCTCCGTGCCTCCACGGACAGCCGACTATTGCCCTCAAGCCACCAGAGGAAGGCATGGGTGTCCAGCAGCAACTCCAACTACCGGCCGCCTTCCCACAAGGCCAACTCCGCTTCCGGCAGCGGGTCGAAAAAGCGGTCGTCGAATTCTATGAGGCCCTTCATCGAGCCGAACTGCCGCTTGCCACGCCTTTCGCAGGGAACCAGCCGAGCCACCGGCTTGCCGTTCCGGGCGATGGTAACCTCCTCGCCTGCCTCCACCTGCGCCAGCAGACGCGATAGGTGTGTCTTGGCTTCATGCACATTCACAGTTGCCATAGCAGAGTCCTCTCCGGTCATCTTGGCTAATGGTATGGCTAAAGCCCTGGCCTGTCAACGCAGGTCAAGCGCCGCCGTCCATGCTTCGACAAACTCAGCACGAACGGGCAGCCGTGTCCGGCCGCTCCCGTTCACCCACCAGAGGAAGGCATGAGTGTCAAGCAGCAGATCCAACTACCGGCCGCCTTCCCACAAGGCCAACTCCTCTTCCGAAAGCGGCTGCAAGACGAGATCGCCTAACTCTTCCCATGCCTTGTTCCCCTTCATAGAGCCGAACTGCCGCTTGCCGCGCCTTTCGCAGGGAACCAGCCGGGCCACCGGCTTGCCGTTCCGGGCGATGGTAATCTCCTCGCCTGCCTCCACCTGCGCCAGCAGACGCGATAGGTGTGTCTTGGCTTCATGCACATTCACCGTTGCCATATCCAAGTCCTTTCAATTCGCTTGACTAATGGTATGACTAAACGCATGGCGTGTCAACGAGGGACAGCGACGACGATGCGCCGCGCCCGCGCGCCTTGCGAGGGGCCGCCGGTGGTGTGATCGCCGCCGATAGTGGCCGCCATGCCGAGATTATACAGCATGGCGGCGGCGCCCCCCGCGCCCGTCACCTTGACACCCTTCACGTATCCCGCTAACATCCACAAAATACCCCCATCCGTGGGGGCACGGATATTCCGGGCCTTGGCGGCCCGGTCGGAAAGGAGGGTGGGGACAATGGACGCAGTGATCATTGTCCTGGCCGTCCTGGCAGCCCTGGGGACAGGAGGAGCAGCCGGTTTCTTCGTGAGAACCGCTGTCCTGGGCAAGCGAACCAGCAACGCCGTCGCAGAGGCGTCCCGCATCGTGGAAGAGGCGGATGAGGAGCGAAAGAGGGCCCTCCTTGAGGCCAAGGAGGAGGCTCTGTCCATTCGCACGCAGACGGAAGCGGACCTGCGGGAAAGACGCTCGGAGTTGCAGCGCCAGGAGCAGAGGCTCGCCAACCGGGAGGAGAACCTGGAGCGGCGTTCGGACAACCTGGACAACAGAGAACGCAACCAGGCGGCTGAGGAGAAGCGGCTTGAGGAGGGCCATGCCAGGCTGGAGGACATGAAGCGGCAGGAGACCGAGGTTCTGGAGAACCTCGCCTCCCTATCGGTAAACGACGCCCGGGACCTGCTCATGCGCAGGGCCGAGGAGGAGATCCAGTACGAGGTTGCCCGGCGCTACCGGGACGTGGAGCAGGCAGCCAGGGACGAGGCAGCCGAGAACGCCCGCAAGGTCATTACGCTGGCGATCCATCGCCTTGCCTCGGACGTGGTGTCGGAGAACTCTGTCAAGGTGATAAGCCTGCCCAACGACGACATGAAGGGTCGCCTGATTGGGCGCGAGGGCCGCAACATCCGCGCCATCGAGGCCGCCACAGGCGTAGACCTCATCATCGACGACACGCCGGAGGCCGTCACCATCTCATGCTTCGACCCGGTGCGGCGCGAGATCGCGAGGCAGGCCATCACAAGGCTAATCTCGGACGGCAGGATTCACCCCGCCCGCGTGGAGGAGGTGGTGGAGAAGACGCGCCAGGAGGTCGAGGAGAACATCCGTGAAGAGGGCGAGCGCGCGGTGTTCGAGGCCAAGGTGCGCGGCATGAACCCCGACCTGGTGCGGCTGCTGGGCCGCCTGAAGTACCGCTACAGCTACGGCGAGAACATCCTTCAGCACAGCGTACAGGTGTCGCAGCTGGCCGCGATGCTCGCCTCGGAGATAGGCGCCAACATGGAGGTCGCCAAGCTGGGCGGGCTGCTGCACGACATCGGCAAGGCGCTCACCCATGAGGTAGAAGGCCCGCACGCGGAGATAGGCGCGGACGTGGCGCGCAAGTACGGCATCCCGCACGAGGTTGAGCGCGCCATCATGGAGCACCACGACGAGGAGCGCGGCTCCGTGGAGGCGTTCATCGTGGCCGCCGCGGACGCCATCAGCGCCGCCCGCCCCGGCTCTCGCCGCGACACGCTGGAGCACTACGCCAAGCGGCTGGAGGCGCTGGAGAAGGTGGCGCAGAGCTTCCCCGGCGTGGAGAAGAGCTTTGCCATACAGGCCGGTCGCGAGGTTCGAATACTGGTCAAGTCAGCGGAGATAGACGATGTGATGGCCTCCAAGCTGGCCCGCGACGTGGTCAAGAAGATAGAGGACACTCTGGTCTACCCCGGCCTGATCAAGGTGACGGTGATACGCGAAACTCGCGCCGTGGAGGTCGCCCGCTAGGGCGGCCTCAAGAGCGCACCCCGGCCATGAACCCCACGCTCGACACACCGCAACGGAACGGCATCCCGGCGGCCCGCGGGGAGGTGGACGTATGCGCGCACTGATGATCGGCGACGTCATCGGCAGGCCGGGCAGGCGCGCCGTGAAGGCGCTGCTCCCCGGCCTCCGGGACGAGTTCGCCATCGACCTCGTTACGGTCAACGGCGAGAACACCGCCGCGGGCTTCGGCCTCACTCTCGACACCGCACAGGAGCTGTTTGACTCAGGCGTGGACGCCATCACGTCCGGCAATCACATCTGGGACCAGCGTGAGATCATCCCGCACCTGGATTCCGACCTGCCCATCCTGCGCCCCCTCAACTACCCGCCCTCCGCGCCGGGCAGAGGCAGCGTGGTGGTGAACGGCGTTGTGGTGGTCAGCCTCATCGGCCGCGTGTTCGTGGGCAACTACGACTGCCCCTTCCGCGCCATGGACGACCTCATCGCGCGGCTCGGCGAGGGCCGCCGCATAGCGCTGGTGGACTTCCACGCCGAAACCACCTCCGAGAAGGCCGCGATGGGCTGGTACCTGGACGGCAGGGTGACCGCCGTGGTGGGCACGCATACCCACGTTGCCACCGCGGACGCCAGGCTGCTGCCGGAGGGCACGGCGTTCGTGAGCGACCTCGGCATGGTGGGGCCGCGCAACTCCGTCATCGGCAGCAACGTACAGGACGCTCTGGAGCGGTTCCTGAGCCAGACGCCGCACCGCCTGAACGTTGCGGACGGCCCCCTGCGCTTCAACTCGGTCATGGTGGACATAGACGAGGTTACGGGCGCGGCCACGGCAATCGCCCGCGTAGACCGGGAGTTGGATTAGCCGTGGCTGAAGTAGACCTGCACCTGCACACCACTTACTCGGACGGCCGCCTCACGCCCACGCAGCTTGTGGAGTTGGTCGCGGCCAGAGGCGTGCGCGTGGCCGCCGTCACCGACCACGACTCGACGGAGGGCGTCGCCGAGGCAATCGAGGCCGCCGCCCGCTTCCCGCAGCTGACCGTCATCCCCGGCGTGGAGCTCAGCACCGACATTCCGGGCAACGAGATCCACATGCTGGGATACTTCTTCCGCTACGAGGACGCCGACTTCCAGCAGACGCTGCGCAGCTTCCGCGACGGGCGCGTGGATCGGGCGCGGGAGATGGTGGACAAGCTGGCCGCGCTCGGCCTGCCGGTGGATTGGGAGCGCGTGTGCGAGCTGGCGCAGGGCGCAGTGGGCCGTCCTCACATCGCGCAGGCTATGGTGGAGATGGGCTACATCACCCATCCGCAGGAGGCGTTCACTCACTACCTGGGCCGCAACGGCCTGGCATATGCAGAGAGGGAGAAGATGACTCCGGTGGAGGCAGTGCAATACATCCTGGGCGCGGGCGGCGTTGCCGCGCTGGCGCATCCTCACGTCGTGGACAACGTGGAGTCGCTGCTGCCGGAGCTTGTGGAGGCCGGCATGGTCGGCATGGAGGTACACTACGGCGAGTACACGCCCGCGCAGGTTGCGGCGTTTGGCGCGATGGCGGAGCGGCACGGACTGCTGTCCTGCGGAGGCAGCGACTACCACGCATTCGGCACGCCGGGCGAAGCTATGCCGGGCGACGCCGGGCCGCCGCTTGCAATCGTGGATCGCCTACGAGCGCGGGCCGCGGGCGCTGAGGTCTCCCAGCGATGACTGCGCGCCTTCGCCATCACTCCCGGCGCGGCCGCGCGGCCCGGCTCGCGCGCTTCAACGCTCATACTTCCGGAGCGCGGCGCGTGCGAGACGCAGACCCTTGTACATCTCGGCTGGCGGCCAACAAAACCCCTTCCCCCTTGAGGGGGAAGATTGAGATGGGGGTGAACCGTGCTTGTACAATTGGCCTATTGCCCCCATCCTAACCTTCCCCCGCAGACGGGGGAAGGGACATTGGGGTGGCGCAATGGTGTCCTCGACGCGGTAGCCGCGGCACACTCGCCGAGGTTGAATACATGGTGACGGATGCCGCGCTTGTCCTGCTGGCTTATCTCGCAGGCTCGATACCGTTGGCGTACGCCGCTGGCCGCATGGCGCGCAAGATCGACATACGGCGGTACGGCAGCGGCAACGCGGGCGCATCGAACGTGTGGGTACAGGTCGGACGGGGAACCGGGCTGGCGGTCGGCGTCTTTGACGTGTTCGTGAAGGGGACGCTCCCCGCCTACCTTGCCTGGGAGTTCGGGACAAGCCCCTGGATCGCGGTGGCGGCCGGCCTTGCAGCCGTGGCCGGCCACAACTGGTCGGCGTTCCTCGGCCTGACGGGTGGCAGAGGGATAACCGTTGTCATGGGCGTGATGCTGGCGCTGGCGTGGCAGGAGCTGCTGGCTGCGATTCTGGTGGCCGCAATCGGTTGGCTGATCACTCGGAGCTCTGCGCTGTGGGTGGGCATCGCGCTGGCGCTGACGCCGGCGTGGAGCGCGGCATTCGGCAGCCCTCCGCACGTGACCGCGCTCTGCACCGGCCTTGTGTTCGTGGTGGCGGCCAAGCGGCTGTTGTCCAACGGCGAGCCGCTCCCGGACGATGAACCGTGGAGCAGGGCGCTGCTGCACAGGCTGCTGTTCGACAGGGACGCGGGCAGCAACGAGGAGTGGGTGCGCCGACGCCCTCCTGAGGTGTAGCGCGTTGGCTGGGCCGGAGGCCACCTACTGCGCGCGCCATCCAAGGGTGGAGAGCCGCCTGGGGTGTAGCAGGTGCGGCGTCATCATCTGTCCGCAGTGCCTTGTGCAGTCGGACGTGGGCGCGCGCTGCCCGGACTGCGCACGCGTGCGGCTCCATCCAGCCCTGCGGCTGGACGGCCTGACGATGGCGCGGGCCATCGGCGCGGCGGCCCTGCTCGCGGGCGCGGCCGGCACAGCGTGGGGGCTGCTGTTCTTCCGCGTGTTCTCGGTTCCGTACCTGCCCTGGGTCGTAGCGCTGGGCATCGGCTACCTGATGGGCGAGGCGGTCGGCTTGTCGGTCAATCGCAAGCGCGGGAGGCCGTTGCAGTACGTTGCCGCGGCGGGCGTAGTGGCGAGCTACGTGGCGGCGAGCCTGGTTGCGACCGCCACGCTCAGCCCGCCGACGCTGCGATTGATTGTGCCGGACTTGTTCCTGCTGCTGGCGATTGGAGCCGGCGCGTACGTGGCGGCCAGCCGCGTGGGACATTAGCTCCCGCTCGTCCCCTGCTTTCGCAGGGGCAGGCCTGAGCCTGTCGAAGGGCGGGCGGAGGGTGTTGCATCCCCGTCCATGCTTCGACAGGCTCAGCACGAACGGGTTATTGGCCCCCATCTCAATCTTCCCCCGCAGACGGGGGAAGAGGATGGGCGCCCGCCCTTCGACATGCTCAGGGTGAGCGGATGGGAACGCCCTGCGCCCCCTCCCCGCCAAGCGCGGGCCGGATGCGCTCCATGATCTCTGCAATGTGGAAGTGGCGGTTCAGCACGTAGAAGTGGATGCCCGCCACGCCCTGCTCCAGCAGGTCGGTTGCCTGCTGCGCCGTGTGCGATATGCCCACCTCGTGTACGGCGGCCTCATCGTCGCCTGCTTCCTCCAGACGCCGCATGAGCGGCGCGGGAATGGTGGCGCCGCACATGCCGGTTATGCGCTTGATCTGCTCCACGTTCAGGATGGGCATGAGGCCGGGAACTATCGGCTGGCTAATGCCCGCGTCTCGGCATCTTTCAACAAAGCGGTAGAAGTCGCTGTTGTCGTAGAACAGCTGGGTGACGATAACGTCCGCGCCGCTGTCCACCTTGCGCTTCAGGTTTCGCAGGTCGGTCTCGGTGTCGGGCGCTTCCTGGTGCGTCTCCGGATAGCCGGCCACGGCTATGCCGAAGCCGCCGTGACGCCTCACGTGCTCGACGATCTCGTTGCCGTGGCTGTATCCGTCAGCGGGTGGCGTGAAGGTGGATTCGCCGCGTGGCGGGTCGCCGCGTAGCGCCACGATGTTCTCGATGTTCTGCTCGCGGATGTCGTCCAGCAGCCGTGCGATGTCGTCGCGCGTTGCGCCCACGCAGGTCAGGTGGTGGGCCGTCTCCATGCCGAGGCGGTTCTTGATGAGCGATGCCACCTCCAGCGTGCGCTCGCGTGTGCTGCCCATCGCGCCGTAGGTGACCGTCATGTGCGACGGGCCAAGCGCGATGAGGTGCGGCAGCCGCTCCTCCAGTTCCGCCATAGACGCATCCGTGCGCGGCGGAAACAGCTCGAAGGAGATTGCGGGCCGTCCGGCGTCGTAGAGTTCGGTGAACTTCATTGAGGCAGCCTCCCGCGTGGTGTCATGTCCGGCGCAATGCGAGACGCTACAGCAGCGCGCCCAGCACCACGCCTCCGGCAATGGCAGAGCCGATTACGCCGGCCACGTTCGGCCCCATTGCGTGCATTATCAGCCAATTGTCCGCGTCCTCCTTCTGTCCCACCGTGTGAGCCACGCGGGCGGCCATCGGCACCGCCGACACGCCCGCCGCGCCTATTAGTGGGTTGATCTTGCGCCCGGAAGCCAGGTACATCACCTTGCCGAGCAGCACGCCCGCGATCGTGGCAACGGCGAACGCCAGGAGTCCCAGGGCGAAGATTCCCAGCGTGCGCGGCTCCAGGAAGCGTTCGGCGGTCATCGTCGAGCCGACAGTCAGCCCCAGGAAGATGGTGGTGACGTTTATCAGTTCGTTCTGGGATGCGCGGGCCAGTCTCTCCACCACGCCCGCCTCTCGCAGGATGTTGCCGAACATGAGCATCCCAACAAGGGGAGCGGCCTTGGGCGCAACCAGGCTGGCCAGGATGATGACGATGACCGGAAAGAGGATGCGGGCCTTGTATGAGACGGCGCGTGAGGGGTAAGGCATTCTGACCAGCCGCTCGCGGCGCGTGGTGAGCAGCCGCATGATGGGCGGCTGGATCAGCGGCACCAACGCCATGTACGAGTAGGCGGCTACTGCGATAGGCCCCCACAGGTCGGGGTCGGTAAGCTGCGTGGACACGTAGATGGTTGTCGGGCCGTCCGCGGAGCCGATGATGCCTATGGCGCCAGCGTTGTTCAGGTCCCAGCCTAGCAGCAGGGCGGCCATGATGGCCGCGAATATGCCGAACTGCGCCGCCGCTCCCAGGAGTACGGTGGTTGGATTCTGCAAGAGAGGCGTGAAGTCGGTGAGCGCGCCCACGCCCAGGAACATGAGGAGCGGGAATAACTCGTTGTCCAGACCCACCTTGCGCAGGACGCCCAGGAAGCCGTCGTCATCGGCGATGCCGGTTGCGGGCAGGTTGGCAAGCAGCACTCCCACGCCGATGGGCAGCAGAAGCAGCGGCTCGTACTTGCGGGCAAGCGCCAGGTATACCAGAATCAGTGCAACGGCCATCATGGCGACCGCGCCCCAAGTCAGGTTGTTGACGGCTACCATCAGCGTCTCGTCGAACACGCTAAGCCCCCTGTCCCTTGGTGGGCGTGTATGCGCTGTGCGACCTGCTGCCGAAGGCGGGAGGCCGGCGGCCCTGGCTGCGCCACAACGCGGCCCTACCCAGGCTGCCCCAGCTGCTCAACGGCTGCGCCGACTGCGGCCCAGCCCATGCGACCGCGTCCGCGGGAGCCTCCGCGTAGGCGGCGCGCTCCGCCTCCTCCTGCTCCATTGCCAAGTACACCGACACGGCAAGCGCGGCGATCCGCTCGCCCGATACGCCCTGATGCGCCTTAGCAGGCGCGGGGGCGGGCGCAGGATTCGGCGGCGGCGCGGGCGCGGCGGCTGCGGCCGGCGCTTCAGCTTGCGGGAGCGTCTCGGTGTGCGCGAGCGGCGCGGGCGGCTCGACCGGTTCGTCTGCGGCGGTGCAGGTGCGTCTGCGGTGGTGTCCTGCTCAACCTCCTCGCCGGGGAACATCTTGCCCAGCGCAAAGAGGATAACCATGAGCGCGATCAGCGTGGCGAACACCAGGCCCATGCCCACGCCGGCAAGCCTGAGTCCCTCCATAAGCTCCGCGTTCATGCGCGCACCCCTCCCGCCGCGCTCGCGGCCGCCCCGTCGCGCGCGACGGCCTGCGACACCTGCCCAAGGAAGCGAGTCCCCCTCGGCTCGCGATCCAGCACGTAGTGCAGCAACGACTCCATGAGCCGCCGCATCTCGTTCAGCGTATCATCATCCAGCCGCAGTTTCGCCGCTTCCTCGACGCGCTCGCACCGCTGGAGGAACCTCAGCGCCTTGAGCGTGTTCAGCGAGAGAGGCAGCACGGACACGCCGGGCGGGTGGCACCCGTCGCAGATGCACCCTCCGCGGCCGGGCGCAAAGCGATGCCGCCCAGGCTCGAGCGCGCTCTCGCACTCCACGCAGCGATGAAGCTCCGGCATGAAGCCGCTCTGGCCCAGCAGCCTAAGCTGGAAGTGCGGCAGCAGCGCGGGACTGGCGGCCGTATCGAGCGACCGCAGGGCATCCAGCAGCAGCCGATAGACGGGGTAGTTGGACTGGCCCTCCGGCGTTGCGGCGTCGACAAGCTCCGCCATGTAGATCGCCTGCGACAGCCGATCCAGATCCTCGCGCACGGCGCGAAAGCCCTCCAGCGCCTCGGCCTGTTGCACGGAGTCCATGCTCTGGCCGCGGGCCAATAGCAGCGAGGCGCGCGTGAGCGGCTCCAGGTGGCCGCCCAGTCGGCTCTTGAACCTGCGCGCGCCGCGGGCCATCGCCCGCAGCCTGCCCTGGTTGGGCGTGTAGAGCGTGACCAGGTAGTCGGCCTCTCCGAGCGGGAGATGCTTCAGCACTATGGCCTCTGTCTTATGGATGCGCGGTTGAGTGGTCATGGCTTGCGTGTCTTCAGATCTCCTGCCGACCCTCCAGGGCGCGGCTGAGCGTGACGGAATCGGCGAACTCCAGATCGCCGCCCGCGGGCAGGCCGCGCGCCAGCCGCGTGACCGTCGGCACCAGAGGCGAGAGCAGCCGATGGACGTACATGGCGGTGCTTTCGCCCTCCAGGCTGGGGTTGGTAGCCAGGATGACCTCCGTGACCTCGTTGCTGCGGAGCCGCTCCAGAAGCTCGCGGATTCGCAGGTTCTCCGGGCCTATGCCCGTGGCGGGCGAAATCGCGCCGTGCAGCACGTGGTACAGCCCGCGATATGCCTGCGTCCGCTCCAGCGACAACACGTCCAGCGGCTCCTCCACCACGCAGATGCGGGAGCGGTCACGGCCCACGTGCGAACACAGGTAGCAGGGACTCTCCTCAGTGATGTTCTGGCACACGTCGCAAAAGACCACCCGCTCCTTGACCGAGATGATGGACTCGGCAAGGGAGTTGGCCTCCTCCGGCGGCATCCGTATGAGGTAGTAGGCCAGACGCTGCGCGCTCTTGGGGCCGATGCCGGGGAGCTTGTGGAACTCCTGAATCAGGCGTGCCAGGGGCGCAGCCACGGTTGGTAGGAAGTCGTAGGTCATGGGGTTGTCCGGGTAGTGGTGAGTGGTCTCCGCGAGTCCTTGCCTTGGCTAGCCAAGCCCCGGAATCTTGAAGCCGCCTGTGATGGCGGACAGGCTGTCCTGGGCCATTGTCTGCGCCTTCTCCAATGCCTCGTTGGTGGCGGCCATGACCAGGTCTTGCAGCATCTCGACGTCCTCTGCGTCCACCACCTCCGGCGCGATCTCGATGGAGCGTATCCTGAGTCCGCCGGTGACGGCAACCTTCACCGCGCCGCCGCCTGCGGTGGCCTCGACCTCCGCGCTCTCCAGCTCCTCCTGTGCCTTGGCCAGCCGCGCCTGTAGCTGCTGCGCCTGTCGCATCATGTTTCTGTTCACTCTACGCCTCCTCGGTTTCGGCTTCCTGCACAATCTGCGCGCCAATCGCCCGCGCGGCCCGCACCAGGTGGCCGGTAGAGGCGTTGGGGCGCGACGCTCCCTCGTCTGCAAGGCTCAGCCGAAGGTTGTAGTGGACGCCCGTTACGCTTTGCACCGTCTCTTGAATCTGCCTGCGGGCATCCGGGTTGTCGATCTCTTCCTGCAACCGCTCCATGTTGGGCCGCGTCTTGAACTCCAGAACCAGCGTATCGTCCTCGGTGTAGCGTCTCACGCAGTCGAGCAGGAGCGCGCGGATGTTGAACTTGTTGGGCTTTAGGACGCGCGTGGCCTTGAGAAGGGCCTCCCATTGCGCCTCCGGCAGGCTGCCCGCGGTTGCGCGTCGTAGCTGCCGCTTGCGCCGTTGGCGACGGCGGGCTGCGAAATGCGCGATGGAGACTCCGCGGCGGGTCGAGCCGCCGGTTCGCGAGTGGGCGAGGCGGCCGAGCGTTGCCGCGCAGGCGGGGTGTCCGCGGCCGGAGATGGGGCAGTCGCGCGAGGCGATGCGGCCGCCGGCGCCTGCCGTGCGCCCGCTCCGGCGGGAGACCGAGCCGGAGCTTGTGGCTCCGGTGCTGCCCCCACGGGGGCAGCAGCAGGCGCCGGCTCCATGCAGCACTCCAACAGGGCCAGCTCCAGCGAGAGCGTCGACGGCTCGTCCTGGCGCGGCGCGGCTCCCTCGAATGCTCGAACTGCGCGCAGGACTCGTTCCGGCGTGGCGGTCTGAGCGATCTCGGTAAGCGCCTGCGCCGTCTCCGGGGACTGCTCCAGCAGCTCGCCCGCGCCCGCGCTGACCAGCAGCAGGCCGCGCAGGTAGTCCAGCGTCTGGCGATGGAAGCGGCGCAGGTCGAGGCCGCGCTCCGCCACGGCGTTGACGGTGGTCAGTCCCTCGCGGGCGTCGCGGCGCAGAACGTGGCCGACGAGGGCGAGCGCCATCTCGTCGTCGCCCATGCCCAGCATCTCCCGCACGTGGGCCAGGCTGACCTCCGAGTCGTGGGAGACCACAAGCTGCTCCAGCAGGTTCTCGGCGTCGCGCAGGCTGCCGGCCGCGCCGCGTGCGAGCGCCTTGAGCGCCTGCGGCTCGGCGTTGATGCCCTCGCCCTCGCAAAGCTCCGAAAGGCGAGTCTCAATGTGCTCCAGCGAGAGGCGGTGGAAGTCGAATCGCTGGCACCTGGACACCACCGTAGCGGGCACCTTGTGCGCCTCCGTGGTTGCAAGGATGAAGATTGCGTGGGCGGGCGGCTCCTCAAGCGTCTTGAGCAGGGCGTTGAAGGCCGGTTCGGTGAGCATGTGTACCTCGTCCACGATGTAGACCTTGTAGTCGCCCTCCGCGGGCGTGAAGTGGACCTTCTCGCGCAGGTTGCGGATGTCGTCGATGCCGCGGTGGCTTGCGGCGTCGATCTCGATCAGGTCCATCGCCCTGCCCTCGTTGACGGCGGCGCAGGTGCGGCACTCGTTGCACGGCTCGCCGTCCAGCGGCTCCAGGCAGCTTACGGCCTTCGCCAGGATGCGGGCGGTGCTGGTCTTGCCCGTGCCTCTTGGCCCGCAGAACAGGTAGGCGTGGGCAGTCCTGCCCTGCACTACGGCCTGCCGCAGGGTGCGCGTGACGTGCTCCTGGCCTCTTACGTCGGCCAGCAACTGGGGGCGCCACTTGCGATAGAATACCTGGGGCAATTCCGTTCTCTCCTATGTCACGGCCACTTTGGCCAGCACGTTGTCCTGGACGGCCCACATGCGCCGCTGTTCACATTCGTCCGCGTGGTCGTAGCCGAGCAGGTGAAGCGTTCCGTGGACGACGAGCAGGGCGATTTCCGCCCGCACGCGCTTGCGGCTCTCCCTGGCCTGCCGCGCCGCCTGCGGATACGAGATGACGACCTCGCCCGCGGGCGCGCCCGCCTCCGGGGGCAGGCCGATCGCGGCGCCGTTGCCGTCCGATGCGCCATCGTCGTCCTCGACTTCGAACCGCGACTCCCATAGCGGGAAGGCCAGCACGTCCGTGGTCTCGTCCAGGCCGCGGTAGTCGCGGTTGAGGCCGTGCACCGTCTCGTCGTCGGCGATCACGAGGCTGACGTAAAGAGGCGTTTCCTCGTCGCGCGCGTCCAGTGCAAGCTCCACCACGTCACGCAGCCAGGCTTTCGAGAGCCTGCGCGCAAACGGCGGGAACACCTGCACGTCTATGCTCCGGGAGGGGACTTCAGCCACGGGCCTGCCTCACAACCTCGGTACTGCTATCAAGCGCAACCCATCATAGCATAGGCCGTTTGCGGGCTACAAGGAAAGGGGGGCGGTTGCGCGTGGCTCATGCCGAGCGCGTCAATCGACAACTGAGCGTCGAATCGAGAGCTGCGCTCTCTACCAGGCAACCTTGTCCGTGAGGCTAGCGGGGAGCGTCTCCAGGCCGGGGTGTTCAAGGACGGCCGCGATGCAGGCGTGGCTGCCGCCAACGCAGGTGTCCAGCGTGTCGATGTCCGAGGCCACGCACCAAGCCCGATCTTCCGGCCACCAGACATCGGGAGGCTGCCCCCACCAAGTATTGCCCACATATCCACAGAAGGACATAATCGACTCGAGCGGGCCGCTGAACATCGTGTACTCGTCTCGGTGGCCTGCTCCAGGCAGGCGCGGCAGGCGCACGGTGGCTTGCTTGATGCGCCACCACGATCCCAGGAGGCCATAGAGCGCCCTACCCAGTCGCCCGTCCGGGAATCCGTATCCCTTCCAGACACAGAAGTAGCAGCGTTCCGGCGTTGAGGTGAAGCCCTTGAGGACGGAGAGCAGAGATTGGCACTCATCGTCCCGCAACTGCCGGAACGGAGGCATCAACCACGGCGGCGGTTCTGAGCTCCTGTACAATTGCCGTTCGAGGTTGGCAATTTCATCGAAGACCATCTCCGCGTGAACTGCCTTCCCGTTCTGCTCCGCAAGCTCAGTCCAACTGAGAGGCTCCCAGCTCATTCCGTCCGGAGCCCGCCGTTCCGCCCGGTGGTAAATCCGCGCATAGGCGTCGTACCCTTCCGGGACGACCTGGCCCACGGTCCAGGTCGGGCTAATCTCTTGCCACCTTGCGAGCCGCTCCACGAGCCAGTCGGCCTCGCTCACCCCAGTTGCCAGCTTAAACCCAACGTCCACTTGCAGTCACCTTACTTCTCTTTGACATTGAGCCTTAGAGGGCGCTGCCTTCCGGCCGCATCAGCGCGTGGGCCGCGACGCTCTTGCACTACACACTCTCGCAGGTTTCGCAGGAGTCAGCGTCAACCTTCATCCAGCCGTGACCATCATAGCACAAGCCGTTTGCGGCCCCCTCATCGACTAGGAGGCGGCGCGCGGGCTACCGCTTGCCTCGGAGGCGACTCTTGAATCGCTCGCCACGATTCCGCGGGCGTGGAATTGGTGAGCCGCTTCCTCGGTTTCTCCGGCTCCTCTAGTGTCTGTAGTCACGAGTGGAGCCTACGCCTTGAGCACGATGGTTTTGGGCAGACGCAATCACGTCTTGCTCGATGCCGAGGGCGTAGGCGTGGGTCACGGATCAATCATCAGTGAGGAATTACCCCAACACAGGATTCCGCCGTCTTTCCGCAGTCCGCAGGTGTGGTACTCCCCGCAACTGATGGACGCGAAGGTTACACCCGCCGGCGGGCTTGCCTGACCTTCGCTGTCATCGCCCCAGCACAAGACTGAGCCATCTTCCCGCAGCCCGCAAGTGTGCAGACCTCCGCTGCTGATTGACTCAAAGGTCTCACCCGCCGGCGGACTTGCCTGACCATGCCGATTCCACGTGCTGCCCCAGCACACCGCCGAGCCGTCTTCCCGCAAACCGCAGGTGTGGACCGGTCCGCTGCTGATGGACGCGAAGGTCTCGCCCGCCGGCGGGCTTGCCTGGCCTTCGTTGTCATACCCCCAGCACACCGCGGAGCCGTCTTCCCGCAGCCCACAGGTGTGGGACAGTCCGCTACTGATGGACGCGAAGGTCTCACCCTCCGGCAGGTTTGCCTGGCCGTCCCTGTCATCGCCCCAGCACATGGCCGAGCCATCTTCCCGCAGCCCACAGGTGTGGTACAAGCCGCTGCTGACTGACGCGAAGGTCTCACCCAGCGGCGGGTCTGCCTCACCCAGTTCTTGCCCGCCCCAGCACACCGCCGAGCCGTCGTCCCGCAGCCCGCAAGTGTGGTAAGGGCCACTACTGATGGACGCGAATCTCTCGCCCTCCGGCGGGCTTGCCCGGCCATACTCGTCATCGCCCCAGCACACCGCCGAGCCGTCTTTCCGCAGCCCGCAGGTGTGGAAGGGTGCACTGCTGATGGACGCGAAGCTCTCGTCCGCCGGCGGGCTTGCCCGGCCAAACTCGTCATCGCCCCAGCACACCGCCGAGCCGTCTTCCCGCAGCCCACAGGTATGGTACGCCGTGGTGCTAATGGACGCGAACGCTTCACCCGCCGGCGGGCTTGCCCGGCCATGCTCGTCATCACCCCAACACACCGCCGAGCCGTCTTCCCGCAGCCCACAGGTGTGGTACGCCGCGCTGCTGATGGACGCGAAGGTCTCACCCTCGGGCGGGCTTACCCGACCTTCACTGTCTCCGCTCCAGCACACCGCGGAGCCGTTTTCCCGTAGCCCGCAGGTGTGGAGTGTTCCGATGCTGATAGACGCGAAGACCTCACCCGCGGGCGGGTTTGCCTGATCATATCCAAACCATGTACTGCCCCAGCACACCGCCGAGCCATCTTCCCGCAGCCCGCAGGTGTGGAGCGTTCCGCTGTTGATGGACGCGAAGGTCTCGCCCTCAGGAGGACTTGCCTGACCAAACTCGTCATCGCCCCAGCACACCGCCGAGCCGTCTTCCCGCAGCCCACAGGTATGGGATAGTCCGCTACTGATTGACGTGAAGACCTCACCCTCCGGCGGGCTCGCCTGACCATCCTGGTCAATGCCCCAGCACACCGCCGAGCCGTCTTCCCGCAGCCCGCAATTGTGGCCAAAGCCGCTACTTATGACCGTCAAGACCTCACCCATCGGCGGGCCTGCCCGTTCATCTCCGTCACTGCCCCAGCACACCACCACGCCGTCTTCCCCGCAGCCCGCAGGTGTGGTAAGCACCGCTACTGATGGACGTGAAGGTCACAGTTTGCCTGCTGTCGGTGGTGGGCGTAGGCTGCACGGTGGGCTGGCCGCTGCCGACAGTGGTGGGCGTAGGCTGCACGGTGGGCTGTCCGCTGCCGTCGGTGGTGGGCGTAGGCTGCACGGTGGGCTGGCCGCTGCCGTCGGTGGTGGCGTAGGCTGCACGGTGGGCTGGCCGCTGCCGTCGGTGGTGGGCGTAGGCTGCACGGTGGGCTGGCCGCTGCTGACAGTTGTGGGCGTGGGCTGCTCGGTGGCTGTCCGCTGCCGTCGGTGGTGGGCGTAGGCTGCACGGTGGGCCGGCCGCTGTCGTCAGTGGTTGGTGAGGCCTGTTCGATGGACTGGCCACGGTCACACCCAACCACTAACGCGAGTGTCAGAAGGACGCATAGCGTCAGTGTCACACTCCAAACTCCGCATCGCCCCATCGTTGCCCCCCAGACTATTCCGGTAATGACCCAGATGCCTTCACTGGCAATCATAACACAAGCCCCTTGCCCCCCCTCATCGACTGGCGGCGGCGCGCGGGCTAGAATGGTCAAGAACGACACTACCACGCGCCACCCGTTACTATGCCCTCTCCATCAATGCCATTGCTAACCCCGCCAAACCCACTGCGAAACACCGTCCGGCGGCTCGCTATCGCGCTGGCGGCCGTGCCCATTGCGGCGCTCGCCTGCACCAGCGACCCGCTGCCGGAGGCCGCCGTATCCGAGGAGGCGCAGCCGGACTGGGTGCAGGCCAGGCTGGAGGCAATCAAGGCCGTCTACGGCCTCACGCCCGAAGGTGAGCGTTTCCTTGATGACCACGACCTGCGCTGGATGCGCGTCGAGCCGGGATGGTTCGGCAGCTTCGGCTACGGCGGCTGGACTGGCGTCGGCGAGTCTCGCCTAGGGCCAATCATGCACGAGCTGGGCCACGCCTACTGGGGCGCGTTCGGCGTCACCGGCCGGCCCGACCTGACCTGGGACGACCCGGACGGCGGCCACGAGTCCTCGGCAATCCTCCAGTACCACGCGGACGTGCTCGCGTTCATGGCGCAGCCGCCGGACGCGTACGAGCCGCTGCGCGAGCGGCTGCGCAACCTGCCGATGGTGCAGCTTGGCGACGAGTCCGGCCTGCTCCACTTCGCGGAAGCCGACCTGCTGCACACCACCGGCGGCAACTCGCGCCTGCTGCCGCCCATCCTGCGCCGCTACTTCGACTCCTACCTGGCGGATGGCGGGTTCGACTCGTGGTACGCGGCGCTGGAGTGGTACCAGGGCCTATCGCCGCAGGACGCACGCGCCGCCGCCGTCTACTTCGGCCTCGACCACCTGGACTTCGACATGTACCGCGACCTGAAACCGGCGGCGGACACGTCACTGCCGGAGGGCATAGCGGAGGTCGTGGAGCGCGAGGAGAGGCAGCGGCTGGTCGATTTCGCCCTCCAGTTCGACGCCGTCACGGGGCTGGAGGAGTTGGACCGCAGGCGCGCCGCGCCCGACCTGCGATTCCTGCGCGGCTACCTGATGGACAAGCTGGCTCTGCACAAACGGTATCCCGCAGCCCTGGCCGACCTTGCGGACGCCGCGCCCGCGGCGGCGGATCTGGAGCGCGTCCTGTCCGCCTTTGCGGAGTTGGGCGGCAAGCCAACGAACGAGCGCGCCGACCTGCTCGGCCCCCGCCTACCTGAGCCGATCTTCTCGGTATTCTGGCCGCTGGTGGACGGCGCAACGCTGATGGAGCTTCACGCCCGCGGTGTCACCCCGCGGGACACGGATCCCGCGGAACGCACCACGGACGGCGAGATTGCACGGCTGGCGCGCATCGCGGACGCCGCATCCGCCATCCTCAGTCGCGCGCGAGACGACATGGACATCGGCGTGCGCGATCTGGAGGCCCTTCTGCGCAGCGTCCTGGAGGGACGGGGCGGCGACGCCGGCCTGGTTCTCGAGCTTGCGCTGGCGGCGGACCGCGATCTGGCGGTAGAGCTTGTGCTGCGGCTGGATCACTCGCTGGTGCGCGAGCTGCTTGCCGAGGAGCCTGGCATGGTGAGGCAGCTTCTGCCGCCGGATATGCTGCTGCCCATCCTCGGCGTGACGGCGGACGCGGACGCAGCCACGCTGGCTAGCGGCATCCGCGAGCTGATGCAGGCCACGTCCGGCAACTACCGCACCGACCGTCCGTACCTGTCGACGGTCTACGCGTTGGTGGCGGAGCGCGGCGAGACCAGGCCGAACGAGGCGCTGGACGTGATGCTCGAATCGGGCCTGTTCCTGGAGGTCATGCTGCGGGAGCGGCCCCGCGAGACCGTCGACATCCTAGCCTCGGATCCGGAGCGGGCGGCGGCGCTGATAGCTGAGACGACGGGCTACGGCCGCACGCCGCAGGGACTGATTCACGCCGTCATCTACGAGATGCCTGCGCTGGCGGCCCGGCTGGTGGACGCGCTGGAGTCGATTGACCCGGAGGCGGCGCGCTCCTCGCTCGTGCAGTTTGCCTACGACTCGCATCGCAAGGCCGCGCTGCCGTCGCTGCGTGTCTCGCCGGAGCGGGACGGCGCGTTCATCCTGGCGCTTGCCGACGCGTGGGGAGACGGCCGTGTGACGGAGACGATGGCGGTGGCAATCGGGGTGTCCGGCGCGTTGGCGCGGCACGGGATAGCGCCGCCAGACTTCCTGGAGGCGTACGCGGTCACGCTGGAGGAGGCGGCCGCCGCGCAACCCGACCCGGCGGCCGGCGAGAGGCTGCGGCGTATTGTGGAGGAGGCGTTCGCGCTGGCGGGGGAGGGGTAGGGCCTCTACGGTTGACAAGGTTTACCCTCTCACACGAATGGGTACAAGTCGTGTAGAATGGGAGATGACGAGAGTAGAAGGGAGACTTGACCATGCAAAAGGCGCTGCACGTAAGAACGACGGTACAGCCGGGCGGCAAGGTGGAGATTGTGAACCAGGAGCTTCAAGAGGGCGAGAGTGTGGACGTAATCATATCGCCGGCGCCCGCGCCATCGGCTCGCTCCGGCTGGCAGATCATCCAGGACGGGCCGGGGCAACGCCTCTTCAAGAACGCCGAAGAAGTAAGGGCGTACCTGGCTGAGGAAAAAGCGTCTTGGGACCGATGACGCTGCCGTCGCACGGGGCCATTTACCTGGATACCTCAGCCATCATATACAGCGTGGAGCGTGTGGAGCCGTACCTCACCGTATTGGCTCCGGCATGGCGACAAGCTGAGGCGGGACGGTTCGTCATCGTATGCAGTGAGTTGGTCGTTGCGGAAACTCTTGTCAGACCCATTCGCGAGGGCAATGCGGGTCTAGCAGCCGCCTTTCAGGCTGTGTTCGCAGCCCCGGATGTACAGCTACTAACTGCCACGCGCCGCCATTGGGAAGACGTTGCCCGCCTGCGTGCTGAGACGGGTTTGGCGGTCCCGGACGCGCTCCACGCCGCAACGGCGCTGCGCGCAGGCTGCGCGCTCTTCGTCACCAACGACACCGACTTTCGCCGTGTCGAAGGGCTGCCTGTCGTAGTCCTGGACGACCTGCTCAAAGAGGCGAGCCAGGCATAAGCCTGAACGTGGCAGCCTGAGCCGCAGAGCGGTAGCTCTCGCTTAGTCCGAAGTGTTGGCCTACTCCCCCTCCCGAATCGTCAGCGCGGTGTTGGCTTCCACGTCCGTCAGGCGCGTCACCTTGCCGCTGGGCCATACCACCTCGATCTCGTCCACCGTTGTCATGCCGCCCAGCCCGCAGATGATGTCCTTGCCGTGGCCGCCCAGGTAGCCGGAGCCGCCGCGCACCTCCGCAATCTGCGTCCACTCGTCCGTGTGGAACGTCACGCGTGCGCCTATGCCGTCGAGGTTGCCCTGCTCGCCCTCCAGCGTCACCATCACCCAGTTGTTGCGTCCCGTAAGCTCGTTGCGGTAGAGCACGTTATCGCCGTCAGCGTTGACCAGGTAGAAGTCCACCCAGCCGTCGCCGTCGAAATCGCCAACCGCCGTGCCGCGGCCAACGCCCTGGTCGTCGAAGCCGGCCAGCCGGCTCACGTCCTCGAAGGTGCCGTCGCGGTTGTTGCGGTAGAGGAAGTTGGGTTCCAGGATGGACTGGCCGCTGGCTCCGCCATCCTCCACCCCCACGCCTACGAGGCCGTTGGTGACGTAGATGTCCATCCAGCCGTCGTTGTCAAAGTCCACGAATCCCGTGGCCCAGCCCACGTTGGCTTCATCCACGCCCGCCTCCACGGCCACCTCGGTGAAGCTGCCGTCTCCGTTGTTGCGCCAGAGGTAGTTCTCGTAGAAGTTCGTCCAGTACACGTCCAGATCGCCGTCCTTGTCGTAGTCGGCTGCGTCAATGCCCATGCAACTGCCGAGCACGATCATGTCCGCCGCCTCGGTGACATCCGTGAACGTGCCGTCGCCGTCGTTGCGATAGAGCGGGCTGACTCCCTGGTCGTTGCACTCGATGAAGTCCTGGTCGCCGTCATTGTCAAAGTCGAACCAGAGCGACTCAAAGGTCATTCCCGACCTCACGAGATCGCCCCCGTTCCACATGTACACAACCGGGCCTTCACTTCCGAGGACGCCCGCCTCGTCGGTCACGTCTGCGAATGTGCCGTCTCCGTTGTTGCGGTAGAGGACGTTGTGCTCGCCCATGCCCTCGCCGAACTCGCCGTAGACGCCGAAGTTGGCGACGTACAGGTCAAGGTGGCCGTCCGCGTCGTAGTCCACCCAGGTTGCGCCGGTGCCGTGGCCCACGCTGCCCACTCCCGCCTCCGTTGTCACGTCCGCAAAGGTGCCGTCGCCCTCGTTGCGGAACAGGTAGTTTGGCTCAGTGGACTTGTGGTAGATGTCTACGCCCTGATCCTCGCCGTGGCAGACAACGTACAAGTCCTGGTCGCCGTCGTTGTCGTAGTCGGCCCAGGCCACGCCGTAGGAGTTGCACGGCGCGGTTACGCCGGCCTCCGCGGCGACATCCGTGAACGTGCCGTCGCCGTTGCTGCGATACAGGAAGTTGTCGCCGGCAGATGCGGCGTACAGGTCAAGGTGGCCGTCCGCGTCATAGTCGATCCACGCGGCGCCCGGCCCGTAGCCGTTGCGAAAGTCCTGCGGAGCGCCTCCGGGCACACCTGCCATCTCGGTTATCTGGGTGAACCAGGGCATGGCCTCGACCACGAATGCCTGCGGCTTGCTCTTGCGGTCTCCGTCGCTGACTGTCAGGCTGATTTCGTACCTGCCGGGCACGTCCGGCGTGAGGTTGATGACGGAGAGGTCAGGGCTGGAGAGCTGCGCCGCGCTGCCCTCCGGCGTGGCCGCGATCTGCCACTCATAGGAGAGCTCGCCGCCGTTGGGATTGGAGCTTGAGTCGCCGCTCAGCACCGCCTCGTGTCCGGCGAGCACGGCGGAGTCACCCTGCACGCTGGCCTCCGGCGGCGGGTTGCTGCAAGCCGCGATCGCGGCCAGGATGAGCGTTACGACTGCGATGGCTGGAAGTGTGATTCTAGGCATGGATCCCCCGTTCTCTGCGGTTACGACATGATACACTTCCGCGTTGGATAGCACAAGCGGGCGCGGCGCCCCGTTCGTGCTGAGCTTGTCTAAGCATGGATGGGCGGCAGCTCCCTATTCCCGCCCTTCGGCCACGCTCAGGGTAGACTGCGGCGGGAATACCCACGGCCGCGTTCTGGGTTGCTGCGCATGGCTGAGGCCGAGGGCGAGTCTCGTCCCTGTGGACGCCCGCCTGCGCCGGCGAAGGGTGTGGTTGTCGGACATCCGCCCGCTCTTGGACAGGCTCAGAGCTTGCCCCACACTTGATGCGGGGACGAGCGGGATGTCAGCCAAGCCGCCGCGATCCGCTCGTGATGGTACGCAGTGCCGCCCAGCAGCGCCTCACCCGTCATCGCTCGCTTGTGGTAGAGGTGCAGCGTCAGCTCCGTGGTGAAGCCGATGGCCCCGTGGCACTGATGCGCCGTCGCCGTCACCCTGCGAGCCGTCTCGCCCGTCCACGCCATCGCCATCGACACCTCCGGCGCGTCGTACTGCCCGCGCGACGCCAGCCACGCCGCTTGCCGCGTCAGGTGGCGCGCCGACTCCACGCCCGCTAGCATGTTGGCGCAGTGGTGCTGCACGGCCTGGAAGCTGCCGACGGGCCTGCCGAAGGCCATACGCCCCTTGACGTAATCAATGGTCATGTCAAGCGCCGCCTGCGCCGCCCCGACAAGCTCGGCGCACCTGCCGACGCCGTCCCACACCATCAGCCGCTCCAGCAGCGGCCCTGCGCCGCCCGCCGGGCCGAGCAGGCTGTCAGAGGACACCCGCAAGTCCCGCAACTCGACCTCGACGAACCTGTCGACTCCCATGACCGGCAGCGGCGTCACCGCGACGCCTGCGCTCCGCGCGTCCACCACGAACAGCGACAGGCCATCCGCGGGCGCGCTCGCCGCGGCGGTGCGGGCTGCCACGATGAGCCGGTCTGCGCCGGCAGGCACGAGCGTCTTGACGCCGTTGAGCGTGTAGCCTCCCGCGTACGGTTCGGCGCGCATCCGCACGCCCTCGCCGCCGTAGCCGCCTCCCGGCTCGCTGAGCGCGAGCGCCATCGCAAGCTCGCCGGAGGCTATAGCGGGCAGCAGGCTCTTTCGCTGCTCCTCAGTGCCGGAGTCCAGGACAGCCAGAGCGCAAACGGCGGTCGAGAGGAACGGGCCGGGCAGCAGACATCGCCCCGTCTCCTCCAGCGCAAGGGCAAGTTCCGTAAGGCCGTGGCCCGCGCCTCCGTAGCGTTGCGGGACAGCCAGCCCCGGCAGTCCCTCCGCGGCCATTGCGCGCCACGTCGACGGCGGCAGCGGGTTGTCCTCCGACTCCGCGGCCCTCAACAGCGACTCGGGCCACTCGCGGGCCAGCAGCCCGCGGACGGCGGCGAGGAGCGACTCCTGCTCTGGGGTGAGACCGAAGTCCATCACCGTGGCAGTCCAAGGCCGCGCTGGGCAATGATGTTGCGCTGAATCTCGGATGCGCCCTCGTATATCGTCTCCGATATCGCGCTGACGGCGGCCTCCGCGATGCGGCCGCGCAGCGGCGAGCGAGCCGCGCCGGACAGCAGCAGCGCGTCCGGCCCCAGCGTGCGGAGGGCCACAGCCGCGACATGCTGCCACGTCTCGCTGGTCATCAGCTTGCTCATGGATGACTGATGCGTGACGGGCAGGCCCTTGTCTCTGCGCCACGCCAGCTCGTACGCGGCCAGGCGGCTCGCCTCAACCCTCACGGCGGCCTCTGCCAGCCGCAGGCGCGCCGCCGGATCGTCCAGTGAGGAGCGGCCGTTGCGCCCGGCTGTCCGCGCGTGCTCGATCACGTCGTCCAGCAGGGCGGCTGCCCGGCCCACGTTCTCGATTCCGCCGCGCTCCGCGTCGAGCGCGCTCATCGCCACCTGCCAACCCTCGTCGTGGCCGCCGAGAAGGTTCGCCGCGGGCACGCGCACGTCATCGAACGCCACCTCGTTGAGCATCCCGCGCCTTCCGTGAGCCTCCTCGATGGGCGTCAGCGCGATGCCCGGGGAGCGCATGTCCACCAGGAAGTAGCCAAGGTTGCGGTGCCTGCGCTCCTCCGCGCCCGTGCGGGCCAGCACGTGCGCCCAGTCGGCGCGGGCTGCGCCGCCCACGAACTTCTTGACGCCGTTGAGCACGTAGTTGTCGCCGTCCTGCCTGGCGGTGGTCGAGACCGCGGCCATGTCGGAGCCTGCGCCCGGCTCGGTGTATGCCTGGCACCAGAACGAATCGGCGCGGGCGATGGCGGGCAGGTGGCTGCGCTTCTGCTGCTCCGTGCCGAACCGCATGATAGCCGGGCCTATGACGTTCGGCCCGTCGTCGAAGGCGATGACCTGCGGCAGCCCGCAGTAGGCCATGACCTCCACGAGCAGGGTGTGGGAGACGTGCGATGAGCCGCGGCCGCCGTGCTCGGCGGGCCAGTGCATGGTTGTCCAGCCCAGGCGGGCAAGCTCCCTGCGCGTGTCCGTCACAAGCGGCCAGAGCGCGTCCGTGAAGGCGTCGCGCTCACACCAGCGCAGTTCGCCCGGCACGTGTTCCCGGACGTAGCGCATCACCTCCTTGCGGAGGGCCTGCTGCTCAGGGGTGAACCGGAAGTCCAACGCGATTGCTCCGGGGCCGGCGGCCCCGCGGATGGGCGGAGGCCCGGCGCGCTACTCTTCCCACCACGACGAGCGGTCGGAGAGGGGTATCTCCAGCACCACCAGGTCCTTGTAGCTGCCGAAGTAGTCCCGGATGCGGGCCGGCAGGGTGGCTACCTTCTCGAACCCCATCGCCTGGGCAACCTCGATTGCGGCGTCCTCGCGCTCCGGCACCAGCTCCATGACCACGCGGTACAGGTCAAGCTCGGCGGCGATGTCCAGCAACTCCCGCATCAGCCTGCGGCCCAGGCCCCTGCCGCGGAACTCCGGGTCTACCACGATGCGCAGCTCGCCGACGTGCTTGCGAGCGAAGACGCGGCTTCTGTGGAGCGTGGCGTCCGCGATGACCCGGTCGCCGTGCAGCGCCTCGATGGGGATGACCCGCTCCAGGTTGATGTCCCGCGTCCAGCCGTCGATAACCTCCGGGTCGGTGACGGTGTCCTTCAGGTAGTACAGATCTTCCTCCGGCACCTGCTGGAACAGGCTCAGCAGCGCCTCGCCGTCTCCGGCGGCAAGAGGCCGAATGTCAACCTCAGTGCCGTCGTTCAGGGTGAAGCTCTTGGGGTATCCCTCAAGGGTTGGTATAGATGGCATTGCCCGCCTCCTTAGATTGACTCGCCTGGTGGCCCGTGCACCGAGGGCGGGCCGCATACCTCAATTCTAATACACTCCGGCGCAGGATGGTAGGCCGCAACGCGGCCGACCCAGGGTCTATTCGTTATTGTGCAGAGGCGCCGGAGTAATGCTCTATGGTAGAAGGATTAGGCGCAGGCCTGCTCGAAGCGCCGGAGCAGGCGGCTGGCCACCGGTCCAGACATGGTCGTCGTCATCGGTTGGGCGCGATGTTGCGCTGTCGGTATTGGCGATGGCTTGCGGCGCCCGAAGTCTGTACGCCATAGCCCAATGGGGCCGGACGCGGGACTTGGCGATGCTCAAGGCGTTGGATCACGCGAGAGAAGACCCCATCGGCATCCACGTTGCAAAGGCTGCTCAAGAGGCTGGACGTGGATGAGTTTGAGCGGGTGCTCGAAACGTAGCCCGCGCCTTCAGGGAGATTGCCTGAAACCCCAGCCCTCCAGCCGCCTCGTTGGGACCATCTACATCAAAATAGCAAAAAGACCCTGGGTGCGGACGGAGGAGTGATCCGCCCTGGCTAATCCGCTCGCCGCGATCACCGTTGGGGCGACCCCGTGGGTCGCTCGTTGGATTCCCATGTGTCGTGTCAGGGCGAGTTCCAAAGCACGCCGCTACGAGGGACAGGGCCGGCGGCCGCCTTAATCGGTCATTGCGGCGGCTCCCTCAACCGTCATTGCGGCCCGTTCGGTTGCGCTCAGAGCCTGCCCCGTACCCCGATACGGGGGTAGACTTCAGCCGCAATCCAGGAAGTGTTGGTGCGTGCGAGGCGCCGCCAGCAATCCGCCCGCTCGGCCCCTGCGGGGCAGACCCTTCGACAGGCTCAGGACGAGCGGGGGGCCGCGGCCGCTTGCCGCAGGGGCGGGTCGCGAACCGCCCAGGGGGCCGGGTCTCATCGGCGCTCTCGCGAACGCGTGGGCCTTGCACCCGGCGGGGAGATGGGGGCTGATGGATTGCGGCTTCCGCCGCAATGACGGAGGGGGTTGGAGGCGTAATGTTTCCGTTCGCCCCTCTTACCACAGGCCGCCAATTGTGAGCCAGTAGAACACGATGTACGATCCCGCCACAACCATCAGCCAGGAGCTGATGGGCTGCACGTACGGCAACGCCTTTCGCAGCACGCGCAGCATCGCCCCCTTGAAGAACGCCATGCCAAGCGTCAACGCCAGAATCACCGTTCCCATGCCCACGGCGTAGAGGATGAACTGCCCCAACGACGTGGCGATGTCCGAGACCGCAAAGCTCGTGCCTATGACCGAGAGGAAGATGGGCAGCGTGCAGCTCAGCGAGGCGATGCCGTAGCTGAGTCCGAACAGGAAGTAGCCCTTTGCGTTCACCTGCGCCGGGTCGCCGATTCTGGCCGCGGCCTGCGCGGCGAACCCGCTGTACAGCTTGCCGCCTCCCACCATCCAGGAGCCCGCCAGCGCCAGCGTCACGCCGATGACCAGCCCAAGCCACGGCAGCACGTCCACCACCGCGGCCCGCGCTCCAACCGCCATGAGCAGCCCGGCCGCGCCGAACAGCACCACGAATCCGAGCGTCACCGCTCCACCCACCTTCAGCGCCCGCGCCGCGTGAACCGCCGGGTGGACGCTCGCGGAGTCCTTGTCGTTGACGCCCAGGTACAGGCCCAGGTAGGCGGGCAGCATGACGAACCCGCAGGGGTTGACGGCGGAGACCAGCCCTGCGGCATAGGCGAAGCTAAGCGGCGCAAGGCCGCGCAGCAGGTTGCCGGAGTCGCCCGAGAGCGTCTCGACGAACCGGTTGACGCCGTCGATGCCGTCGTCGCGCCCCAGCGCCAGCGCGCCGACTACGGCCGCGGTCAGCGAGACGGCGGCGACCGCCGTGGGCACAACCAGCCTTCGAATCGGGCCTGCCTCAGGCGTGACGCTCGACGTTGACATGGCGCTGCTGTGCGGCTCGGACGGACGCGCCGCCTAGCCGGCCTCCCCGGCCAGCATCTCGGCGGTTACGTCATTCAGGGTCTCAAGGGTCAGCAGGCCGCCCCACGTGCGGAACACGCCGCCCCCTGAGTCGATGAACACGGTGGTGGGCATACCCAGCACCGCGTACCTGCGCATTATGGTATTGTCGTCGGTGTAGCCCGCCGGATAGGAGACGCCGAGGTCGCTCAGCAGGCTGCGGGCGTCGTCCTGCGTGCCCAGGTTCGTGAACTGCCCCACGTCAATGCCGAGAACGATGAGGCTGTCACGGTTCTCGTCGTAGAAAGTCTGGAAGTCCGGCATCTCGGCGCGGCACGGCGGGCAGAGCCCGGCCCAGAAGTTGAGCACCACCGGCTTGCCTTTCAGGTCCGAGATGCTGAGCGCGGCGGCGCCCAGCTCGCTCTCGCCCTGGTACAGGGTGAAGTCGAAGTCCGGCGCGGCGGGCAGGTCGGACGTTGCGCCGCCGGAGCACGCCGCAACGGCAAGCACGAGTGCGGGCAGAAGCAGCAGGCCGCACATACGCAGGATGCGCCGGGCGCCTGCGCTGCGCTTGCCCGCCATTGAGTCGCGATCGTCGTGGTTGCGGTGGGCCACTGGCCGCCTCCCGATTGCTCCGTCTGCCCCCATTGTATCCGATTGGCCGCCCTACGCGCACCTGGACGGGCTGCTTGCCCCCTGCGAAAGCAGGGGGCAGGCCTGAGCTTGTCGAAGGGCGGGTGGACGACCCACATTCCCCACGCCCGCGGAGGCGGGCGTCCACAGGGACAAGTCTCACCGTTGGCCCCAACCGTGCAGCAACCCAGAGCGCGGTCAGGTGGATGCCCGCCCCCGTATCGGGGTACGGGGCAGGCTTCGCGGGCATAGGGAGACAATCGCCCCCCTTGGTTCGACAGGCTCACCATGAGCGGAGTGTTTAGTGTCCGCTCGTCCTGAGCCTGTCGAAGGGCGGGCGTATGACAGCGTCCGTTGTCTCCCCGCTCTGGTTCGACAGGCTCACCATGAGCGGAGTGTTTGGTGTCCGCTCGTCCTGAGCCTGTCGAAGGGCGGGCGGATGGCCGCCTTACCCACCGTCTTTCCTGCGAAAGCAGGAATCCAGCACCCGGCGGAGAGGGGGGGGCTAGACCCCCGCTTTCGCGAGGGTGACGAATGTGGTAGGAGGCCGCGCGGCCGCCGCCCCGTCCATGCTTCGACAAGCTCAGCACGAACGGGGATTGGCCTACCGTAGATACAGGTACACGCCCGCGTGCGGAAAGCCGACCTCCACCGCCGCGCGCATCTCGCTGGCGGCGGTATCGGCGTAGTCCACGCGGCGCGGGTCGTCCGGCGGCAGCTTGTGCAGGCACTCGCGGCCCAACTGCTCCTGCGGGCACAGGTGCATCCCGTCCGCCTGCCCGTCCCAGAACCCGACCAGCCTGAGCGGGTTGAACAGCGTCTCGGCCGCGTTGCGCAGGTCGGAGATGACCTCCGTGGCGCGGAACGATCCATCAGCCTCGATGTTGATTACGACTCGCTCCATGACGGGGCCAGTATAGCACGGGGACGCAGGCGCAATGCCGCCCTGCGCCACTCCGTTCACCCTGAGCCTGTCGAAGGGCGAGCGGGCAGCGCGCCCCCGTAGCTGCGTGTGGTACAATGGAGTGCGAGCGCGGCCACCGCGCCAACGGAGAGTGAAAGAGACATGACAAACGTGAATCCCGTTCGGCTTGACGCACCGGCGCACCCGGCGATTAGCGAGTTCGCGGAGGGCATAGACGGCGAGCGGCCCGCGCCGTCGGTCGTGGACGCGGCCAACAGGATAGCGCAGGCTGCCATCGAAAAGACCGTTCAGCCGGAGATCTCCGTCGACGTGGACGGCGCGCTGTCATTCGACTTGCGGCTGGCTAGCGGGCTGCTGCTGATGGCGGAGTTGGAAGTCCAGGGTGAATTGGACGCGAGCATCTACGACGATAAGCAGGGCATCCTTATCAAGCGCCTCCGCAATGCAACGGGCAGCGAGCTAATTCGCCACTTCTAGGCTGAAGCTATGCCGGTCCCAATAGGCGATACCCTCTGTCGTTTCGTCCGCGTTCAGGACTGGAGCAGGCGAGACGACCGGCCAAAGGCGGGCGCCTTCAAGCAGGCTGCACTATCCGTGTGGAATGTTGAGAGTCTGCAATCTCACGGCGCAAGAGTTGAAGACTTGCAGGTGGAGCACATCGCCGGATCGGGGCAAGCTCACCACTTGGTATCTGACTACTTTGAATTTGCTCGTAGAGCTTCAGACGTGGAGGGTGTTTCTTCAATGTGCAGGTGGAGTGGCGCAGCGATGACGGGTACGTATCTGAGGCCTGGCGAACTTGGCGTTATGCTCACGTGCAAGTGGAGGCCGTGGTAGGGCCTGTGCAGTTCCTTAGGGAATTTCGCAGAAACCTTGCCCAGAACACGCGGCGCTTAGTTCCGCCGAACTAGGCGAGCACGCCTCACACCGCCCCTCACCCCGTCGTCGGCGTGTCCCGGCCAAGCAGCCGGGCAGCAATCTCCCTGGTCCCATCTATGTCGTCGGCAAAGTGGTCGTCCGGTATGCGCTCCAGGGCGTTGAGCGCGCGCAGGGTGATGGCCGGCTGGTCGGACAGGCCCATCACGATGCACGCGGTGTTCTCGGCAATCGCAGTGTCTACCAACTCCTCCACCACAAGCGACGCGCTGTCGTCCATGTAGGCCGTGTCGGAGAAGTTGAAGATGACCACCTCGTGCTCGCTGATGTCCTTGCTGATTGCCCTGATGAGCTTGTGAGAGGAGGCCACCGTGAACACGCCTCGGAGTATCACCATGCCCACGCGTGCCGAATCGTAGTCCGCGTCCGGCGAATCGTCCTGGAAGAAGACGCCGTCCAGGATGGGCACGGAGATCACACTGTCCATCTGGAGCCGCTCGAACCGCCGGGACGTTGCCATGCCCGCCGCGATGAGTCCCACGGCGACTGCGGTCACCAGGTCGACGAACACCGTAAGCAGCAAGGTGATGACCATGACCGCGAGATGCTCCTTCTGCACGCGCATGATGCGCGTCAGGAATCGCCAGTCGATGATGTCCCAGCCCACCTTCAGGAGTATGCCCGCGAGGCAGGCGTGCGGGATGATCTCGACGTACCTGGCGAGGCCAAGCGCGAGCGCCAGGAGGATCGCCGCGCGGACGACGCCGGAGATCTGAGTCCTGCCGCCTGCGCGGATGTTTATCACCGTGCCCATCGTGGCGCCTGCGCCGGGCAGCCCGCCCAGGAATCCGGCCGCCATGTTGCCGATGCCCTGCCCCACCAGTTCACGGTTGGCGTCGTGCTGCGTGCGCGTCATGGAGTCCGCGATGAGCGAGGTCAGCAGGCTGTCGATCGACCCCAGCATCGCGAGGGTGAGCGCGGGAGTGACGGCCTGTGCGATGATCTCCGGGGCCAGGTCGGGCAGCTGCGGAGCGGGCAGGCCGACGGGTACCTCGCCGATGACGGGCACGTCCGTGAGCCAGAGCGCGCCCATCGCCGTGCCGGCCACCAGCGCGGCGAGTGTCGCCGGCAGGAATCGCCTGAGTCGCCCCGGCCACAGCACGCCCACGGCAAGCGTGACGGCCGCGATGGTAAAGGCGTTGGTGTTGAAGTCGGTGAGGCCGCCCGCCCAGCCTCTTATCGAGGCCATGGGGCCCTCCGCCACCGGCACGCCCATGACGGGCAGGGTTTGCAGCAGGATGATGATTATGCCGATGCCGGACATGAAGCCGGAGATGACGGAGTAGGGCGTGAAGGCGATGAACCTGCCTATGCCCACCAGGCCCAGCAGCACCTGAATCAGCCCGGCCATGATTACGATGGTGAAGGCGGCGGCGAGGTTGTCGGCGTGGATGGTGACGACGGCCGCCATGGCGATTGCCATTGGGCCGGTGGGCCCGGAGATCTGCGACCGCGTGCCCCCGAACACCGCGGCGAAGAACCCCACGGCAATCGCGCCGTAGATGCCCGCAAGCGCGCCCAGGCCGGACGCCTCGCCGAAGGCCAGCGCCACCGGCAGGCCCACCACAGACGCGGTGAGCCCTCCGAACAGGTCGCCCTTCAGCGAATCCAAGCGTTGACGCAAAAGTCGCTACTCCTCAACTGCTGCGTGACGTTTCGATGGCCGCCCGCTCCCCTAGTTGTAACACCGCAGCGCAACGCTGGCAAGCGCGCGGGGGAGGCGCGTGGGGGGAGGTGACGGGACTGGGACGTTATCGAATCACTCACCGCCCGCTCACGGTGAGCCTGCCGAAGGGCGGGCGGATGAACGACAGTTGTGGTTTCCCCGCTCTGGTTCGACAGGCTCACCATGAGCGGGAAGGGTACTCGGCTCAGCGCGAACGGGATACCGTGTCCGCTCGTCCAGAGCCAGTCGAAGGGCGGGTGGATGAACGACAGCCGCGGCCCCCCGCTCTGATGCGACAAGCTCACCGTGAGCGCGGCCGGAGGCTACCGCGCTATCCCCGCGGGCAGGGGTTTGCCTCTGTCCTCGTAGGAGAGGATGAACTGTTCTGCCACTGTGGACAACTCGTTGAGAGTCTCGTTGGCGGTTTTGGCCCACGCACGGCAGCCCGGTAGTTCGGGAATCTCGGCCATGTAGAGCCAGCCCTGGTCTTCGCGCGGTTCGTGCAGAATGTAGTCTAACTGGTAGAGTTCCATCTAATGCCTCCTTGACGCCCGCTGGCTTAGCTCTTCCCGCCCGGTGCAACGTCCGGCCCATTGTATCACGCGGCGGCCGCGGCCCCCCGCTCTGATTCGACAGGCTCACCCCCGTATCAAGTACGGGGCAGGCTATGAGCGGGAAGGATACTCGGCTCAGCGCGAACGGGATACCGTGTCCGCTCGTCCCCTGCTTTCGCAGGGGCAGGCCTGAGCGTGTCCAAGGGCTGGCGGATGAACGACAGTTGTGGCCCCCAGCTCTGATTCGACAGGCTCACCATGAGCGGAAGCGATGATGCCGCAGCCACTCAACCGTCATTGCGGCGAAAGCCGCAATCCAGTCCCGGCGGGGGCGGGAATGGCCCGTGATCCCGCTCGTCCTGAGCGTGTCCAAGGGCGGGCGGATGAACCACAGTTGTGGCCCCCCCGCTCTGGTTCGACAAGCTCACCCCCGTATCAAGTACGGGGCAGGCTATGAGCGGGATATGGTCACGCGCGACCATCCCCTTGACGCGCCGCGCCGGCCCGCGTATCATGTAGACTGACTGGTCGGTCTACTGGGTTTCGTACGCAGGCGGCCGCCGACTTCACCATCGGAGGCGACATGACCACAGCCGCAACACTCACCCCCAAGCCAACCACAGCGCCTAACATCCGGTTCCGCGACCCCGCGCTCGAACCCGTCTGGGAGAAAGTGCAGGACGGCGAGCGCCTCAGCTTCGAGGACGGCCTCAGCTGCCTCCAGACCTCGGACTTCGTAGCCCTCGGCCAGATGGCCGACTACGCCAAGCGCAGGCTGTGGGGCGAGAAGGTCTACTTCGTCTTCAACCGCCAAATCAACCCCACCAACATCTGCGTCCTCTCCTGCACGTTCTGCGACTTTGCCAAGAAGAAGGGCGACGCCGGCGCCTACGAGATGGAGATGGACGAGATCCTGGGCAAGCTGCACCCGGACATGCACGAGGTGCACATTGTGGGCGGCCACCACCCGGACTGGCCGTTCGAGCGGTACGAGGGCATCATCCGCGGCATCCACGAGGCGTTCCCGTCCATTCACATCAAGGCGTGGACGGCGGCCGAGATCGACTACTTCTGCAAGCGGTTCAAGATGAGCGAGGAAGAGGTGCTGGGCCGCATGAAGGATGCCGGCCTGGTGTCCATGCCTGGCGGCGGCGCGGAGGTCTTCTCGCCACGCGTGCGCCGCGAGCTGTTCCCCGGCAAGAACACCGCCGAGCGATGGCTGGAGATTCACAGCCTGGCTCACGGCATGGGCATCCGCTCCAACGCCACGCTGCTCTACGGCCATATCGAGACGCTGGAGGAGCGCGTCCACCACATGGAACTGCTCCGCGAGGCGGAAGACGAGGCCCCCGGCTTCCTGGCCTTCATCCCTCTGGAGTACCAGGTGGGCGATACGCACCTGGTGCCGCGCCAGGCCTCCGCCGTTGAGGACCTGCGAACCATCGCCACGTCCCGGCTCATGCTGGACAACATCCCGCACATCAAGGCCTACTGGGTGATGATCGGCGAGCAGACCGCGTCCATCGCGCTCAACTTTGGCGCAAGCGACCTGGACGGCACCATCGGCGAGGAGCGCATCGCCCACGCCGCCAGGGCCGCCAGCCCCGTTGGCCTGGCGCGCAACCGTATGCTGCGCCTCATCGGCGACGCCGGCAAGACGGCCGTGGAGCGGGACGCCCTCTACAACGAGGTTCACGTCTATGACAACTAGAGTGGGCCAGATACCGTACCTCAACTGCGAGCCGTTCTTCCACCGCCTCGCGCTGGAGGGCGCGGAGCTATGCCCCATGCCGCCAAGCCTGATGGGGCCGCTGGCCCTGCGCGGCGAACTGGACGCCGCGCCATTCTCGCTGGTGCAGAGCTTCGACCTGCGCGATGAGTTCGAGAGCCTGGGCAACATGGGCATCAGCGTAATCGGGCCGGTCAAGAGCATCCTCTTCTACTCCCGCGTGCCCATCGACGAGCTATCCGGCGCGGTCGTGGGGGCCACCACGCAGTCCGCCACGGCGGTACAACTGATGAAGGTGCTGCTGGAGCAGCGGTTCGACGTCCGCCCGCGGGAGTACGCCGGCCTGGTTCGCCCGGACCCGGACGCCTTCCTGCTCATCGGCGACGACGCGCTGGTCACCCACAACCGCGTGGACGGCTACCCGTACCGCTACGACCTAGCGGAGGTCTGGTGGGAGTGGAAGCGCCTGCCGTTCGTGTTCGCCGTGTGGATGGTTCGGCGCGGCCTGCCGCCTGCGGTGAAGCGGTCGCTGGCGGACGGGCTGCGGCTGAACCTGGAGCGCAACATGGCGGGCAGCCTGGACGACATCGCGCGCAAGCGGCAGCGCATGGGGCTGGCCGCCGCGGAGGTCGTCGACTACCTGCGGGCGTTCCGCTACGTTCTGGACAATGACGACCAACGAGCAATCGAGGAGTTCGAGGGGGCGTTTCGCTCTCTCGGACTGGTGAAGGAGGCAGCCGTATGACCACGACGACATCGGTGAAGGACGTGACGGCCAAGGCGCTGGCCGGTGAGCGCATCACGTACGACGAGGGCGTTCTGCTGCTCAAGGAGGCACCCCTGCTGGAGCTGGGCGGCCTGGCCCAGGAGATTC
Source organism: Dehalococcoidia bacterium (assembly GCA_963555975.3). GTDB lineage: Bacteria > Chloroflexota > Dehalococcoidia > Lucifugimonadales > UBA2985 > JAPPHY01. The sequence continues at coordinate 1,562,466 of OY821663.2, read as the reverse complement.
GATACCGGCACAACCCCAGGCAGGTCGTGACCTTCGTCATAGACACCAACCTCAACTACACCAACGTCTGCGACGCCTACTGCACCTTCTGCGCCTTCTATCGCACGGAGAAGGACGATGACGCCTACACCCACTCGGTGGAGGAGATGATGGAGATGGTGGGGAACGCGGCGGCCAAGGGCGTGACGACCGTGCTGCTACAGGGCGGCCTCAACCCCAAGCTACCGATGGAGTACTACGAAGAGCTGGTGCGCGAGACACGCAAGCGATACCCGCAGGTGCTGCCGCACTACTTCTCCGCGCCGGAGATTCAGAAGATGTCGCAGGTTGCAGGGCTGCCGGTCGCGGACGTGCTGCGACGGCTGAAGGAGGCCGGGCAGGAGACGCTGCCGGGCGGCGGCTCCGAGGTGCTGTCAGACCGGGTGAAGCGCAGCCTCAGCCGCCTGTGGCCCAAGGGCCGCGTGGACGACTGGTCGGAGGTTCACCGGGAGGCGCACAGGCTGGGCTATCGCACAACGGCCACCATGATGTACGGCCACCTGGAGCGGCCGGAGGACGTGGTGGAGCACCTGGAGCACACGCGGTCGCTCCAGGACGAGGCGCTGGCCGACGGCAACGAGGGGTTTACCGCCTTCATACCCTGGAGCTTCAAGCGCGGCAGCACGCCGCTCTCCAAGCGCGTCAAGGAGGAGGCCGGCCCCAACCCCTACCTGCGCATGATCGCCATGGCGCGCATATACCTGGACAACGTGCAGCACGTACAGGCATCCTGGTTCTCGGAGGGAAAGAAGACGGGCGAGGTTGCGCTGAGCTTCGGCGGCGACGACTTCGGCGGCACGCTCTTCGACGAGAACGTGATGCAGGAGGCGGGCTTCTACAACCGCACGACCACGGACGAGATCCAGGCGATCATCCGCGATGCGGGCTTCACTCCCGCGCAGCGCACTACCAAGTACGAAGTGCTGCACGTGTTCGAGTAGGCGGCTGCGCCCGCCTTCCCCCGCAGGGGCGGTTCGCGAACCGCCCAGAGGTGGGGCCCCCCGTCGCCCTCGCGAACGCGGGGGCCTAGCACCCCGGCGGGGCAAGGGGGCTGGATTGCGGCTTCCGCCACAATGACGGTTGTGGTGGAAGGCGTACCGTGTCCGCTCACCCCCGTATCAGGTACGGGGCAGGCTCTGAGCCTGTCGAAGGGCGGGCGGACGAATGCCGGTTGTGATCTCCCCGCTCTGGTTCGACAGGCTCACCATGAGCGGGAGCTTACTGTCCGCTCACCCTGAGCCTGTCGAAGGGCGGGCGGATGGCGACAGTTGCAGGCCGTAGGGGCGGTTCGTGAGACGCCCGATGGGGTGTGTGCCACCTTCGCCGCGGGCGGCCGCCTTCCCCTGTCATTGCTATGAAAGTAGGCGTGCCAAGTGGCTAGAAGGACGAGATAACCAGTCTCGCAGGCAGGCCAAAATCGCCCTGGTGTCGGCCGCCTACTTTCATCCCCTCACGTGACCTTGGCAAGGCCATAGTGATTTCGAGCGGAACCGAACGCAGTGAGGCGCAGTCGAGTAACCTAAGGGCTGCGGCTGTCGTCCACACCCATCCCCAACGGGCCGCGCGTGCAGCCTGCGGGCGGGTGGGGCACATCCGCGAATGCCTGAGATTCTTCGACTCCGCTGCGCTCCGCTCAGAATGACAGTGGTGGTAGGCGGCGTGCCGTGTCCGCTCACCCTGAGCCTGTCGAAGGGCGGGCGGATTGATGCGCCGGCACCCCTTACCGGCGCGGCCTCAGCTCCGGCAGGCGCGCAATCACGTCGTGGAAGTCGTTGAAGGCGAAGTGCGGGATGCCGTTGGCCTCGCAGTGCTCCCGCAGGTGGCCGCAGGCGAAGACGTAGTCGGCGCGGGCGGCCAGGCAGGTGTCGGAGAACCCGTCGCCCACCGACAGCACCGTGTAGCCCATGCCCGCGTACTTGAGCGCATGAAAGCACTTGCAAGCGCCAACCGAGTCGCAGACCTCCGGGCACTCGTCGTATACCACGCGCACACGCTCGCCCGCGTCGAACGTGGCGCGGCTGCTGAACACCGGCACGTCCGACAGGCCGTGCGCCGACAACACTGAGCGAATGTAGAAGCCCAACCCGCTGGACACCACGCTGAGCGGTATGCCGGCCTCGCGGCACAGCTCCACAAGCGAGCGCAGGCCGGGCCGAACCACCGCCTCGCGCCGCACGAATTCGGCCATCTCCACCTCTAGGTGGCTGGGCAGGCAGGCGAACTCGCTTGCCAGGCACTCGCGCCCCACGATGAGGCCCGCATCGCGCATCCGCGCAAATCGCCGCCAGTCCTCGACTGCGTAGGCGTCCAGCAGCGCGACGCCCATGTCGCGATCCGTCACCGTGCCATCGAAGTCGATCAGGATTGCCAGCTTGGCGGAGATTTCGGACTGCGTCATGCCACAGATGGTATCAGCTTACGGTGAGCGGGACAATGGGGGGGGTGAAGGGGGCGGCCATGCAGGACACAGGGGAGATCCTCGTGATCGCCCAACAGTTGGACGCTCAACGCGTGGGGTTAGGTTCACCTAAAGCGCATAAGGGGCGATTAGCAATCATCTCCCGTGAACACCGCAATGTCAGAACGGTTGCTCCTTGACATTATTCCAAGCAAGTGTCCATTCTCATCAAAGACTGGAGCTCCAGAGTCACCCGGAACCGCGTACGCATCTGTCACGACATCCTCGCGTAGGACATCCGTTACTACGCCCGATGCCAGTCGCAATTCGCCTGGACCGTATCCCCAGAAGTAGATTTCCTGATCTATCTGAGCGGGAGCTGTAGCCCTGTAAGTCACTTGAAGCGAAGACCACAACAGAGCTGCGGGAGGAATACGCAATCGCGCTCTGTCAATCGAAGCGCAGTGCTTGACGGGAGTTGCTGTTATTCGATTCTCGGATCCCTGTAACTGTACCTCAATTGTTTCACATTCATTCTCGTCGGCAACAATGTGATGAACGGTTAGCACCAAACCTTCTTTGGCATCCACAATGATACCAGTACCCCTTGAGCCAGAGGAGAAGAGCGACTCAGACAAACAGAAGACTTGTACTACATTCGCGCGAAGGTCTTCGATTGATAGCCGGGGATTCGTCTCCAACTGCATTCCCTCAAATCTGCACCCAAACATGTGAACGCGGCTCGAATAGCCGCCATCCCCGCTGACTCTACCAATGACTGAAACTCTTTCTCCCCTGGTCAATTGGAGAGCCGTCCTAGTGTCTGCGTAGTAACAATACAAGCGTTGAGACCAGTATTCCCCGAGTGAGGGTGTGAGGATGACGTAGTGTTCTTTTATCTCATCCACAAAGCCAGAAGTGGACACAGTAGTCTTCCCGTTCTCTAGGTAGCGAAACTTGGCATTTGCCCGGACTTTATTCTGGTAGTATTCCTCCAGGAATGCCGAGAGTTCCAGTTGGATCGGTACTGGAGTTGGAGTTGGGACGGAGGTGGGGGTTGGCGTCGGTGGTGCGGTAGGCATTGGAGTTGGTGTCGGGATAGCGGTGGAAATCTGTGTGGGTGCCGAGGTTGCGACCACAGTGCTCGTGGCATCGGGAGTCATCCTCACCGTGGAAGTGTTGTTTTCACTCTCTGTACCTATAATTGAGCCAACAATAGCTAGGATGACAAAGAAGGCGATAAACCCTCCACAGCCTATTCCTCCCCACTTCAAGAACTTTCCGAATCCGCCGCGTTGAGCCGTGGGGTAAGTTACTCGGGCGCTGCTTGCAGTAGTGGCGTTTAGCGCAGCTCCGCAACGCTGGCAGAATGATTGGCCGGGAGTGGTCTCACTACCACACTTGCTACAATAGGCCACTTCTTGATCCCTCGCTCATTGAACTGATCGCAGGCAACCAAACGGGGCGGCTGCCATCGTTCACGCTTGCCGAACAGTTGCGCTACACTCGGTACGGCACTGCGAACTGAACGCCTCAGTTATACCACCTGTGTTGTGCAATTGCAACTTGCCAACAGCCTATGTTCAAGTTCTGCTAGGCGTAGCCGCGCCGCGCCCGACGGTTGTGGTACAATCTATTCATCACCCATCCATCGCGGAAGAGCAGAGCAACAAAAAGCCCACTCGGCCCCCTTGCTACTCATCCTCAAAAGCGAGCAGCCCTGCGTCGGCGACCGCGAAAGGTTGGGCGAGTACCCGGTGCCATTGTGGGTATCATGCAGGAAGCGCAGGTAAAGTATGGGGACTTCTGGCAAAGCTGTAGCGATGTGTCCATTTCTGAGCTATTCGGAACGTCGAGGAGACGAAGGAAAGGAGTAAGGGTCCATGACCATCGACCACTTTCCGGAAGAGGTGGCTGAGGCTCTGAAGTGCTACGTTTATCGGCTGATAGATCCCCGAAGTGGAAAGACCTTCTACGTGGGGAGAGGCCGGGGGCAGAGGGTGTTCGAGCATGCAAGGGGCGTCGTGGCGGGTGTAGACACAGATTTCCTCGACAGCAAGTCGGAGCTAATCAACGAAATACGGGCGCGGGGAATGAGTGTAACCCATGTCATTCACAGGCACGGGATGTCCGAGGCTGTGGCAAAAGAAGTCGAAGCGGCCCTGATCGATGCTTATCCGGGCTTGGAGAATAAGGTGGCCGGTGCGGGCAAAGGGGACCGCGGAACGCGACACGTAGCAGAGATTGTGGTTGAGTACAGCGCCGAGGAATTCGTAGTGGGAGAGCCACTCATCCTGATCTCGATTGGGCAACTGGGCGAAAAGCTCGGCGTGTATGAGGCGGTGCGGGGTTTGTGGAAAATGAACATGGAAAGGGCGAAGCACTACAACCTGGTACTCGCCCATATCAGAGGTGTAGTAAGAGGGGCGTTCAGGCCATCGGCGTGGCTTTGGGGTGCGGAGGAAGAATTCCGGTATCTAGGTTATTTCCCAGACAGAGTCGGGTTTCGAGGCCCTCCGGCCGAATCCGAGGTGTGCGACAGGTACGTAGGCAAGAGAGTCCCGCAGGAGTACCGGAAACCGGGCGCTCAGTCAGCGTGGCGGTACCTGCACCCGCCGGTTACCCAATAGAGAGCATAGTGCTCGACCTGGGCCTCTGGCCTGGTGCGACCATCCCCGCGCCTATGGCGAGCAGTCGCGGGCCTTGATTGACACGGAAACGTAGCTAGCCCTAATCCCCCCTACCCTCACTTGTGCTAAACTCCACAACACTTGACCATCGCGGAGGCGCTGAGCCATGCCTGGCCCACTGGACGGCATAGTAGTGCTGGACGTTTCGCACGTGCTGGCCGGCCCGTTCGCGGCCGCCACGCTCGCCGACCTCGGCGCGCGCGTCCTCAAGATCGAGCAGCCGGAAGTCGGCGACCGCGCACGCGCCAGCGGCCCCTTCATCGAAGGCGAAAGCTCGTACTTCATGAGCGTCAACCGCGGCAAGCTGGGCGTCACGCTCGACCTTTCGCTGCCGGAAGGCCGCGACGCCTTCCTGCGCCTCGTCGACAACGCCGACGTGATGCTGGAGAACCTTTCGCCCGGCGTCATGGGCAAGCTGGGCCTGGACTTCTCCGTCCTTTCGCAGCGCAACCCCCGCCTGGTGTACGCCGCCATATCCGGCTTTGGGCAGGACGGCCCGTACGCCGGCAAGCGTGCGCTGGACGTGATTGTGCAGGGCATGGGCGGCGTGATGAGCATCACCGGCGAGCCGGGCGGCCCGCCCGTGCGTCCCGGCGTGTCGCAGGGCGACATCACCGCCGGCCTCTACGCCGTCATCGGCATACTGGCCGCGCTTCAGGAGCGAGAGCGGAGCGGCATGGGGCAGATGGTCGACATCGCCATGCTCGATTGCCAGCTCGCCATCCTGGAGAACGCGCTCGGCCGCTACTTCGCGACGGGCGAGGTGCCGCAGCCGCTGGGCACGCGCCACCCCGTCATCGCGCCGTTCCAGGCGTTCCGCACCGCCGACGGCTACGTGACCATCGCCCTGGCGGACGGCCGGCGTGAGATGTGGCCGCTGCTGTGCTCCGCAATCGACCGCATCGATCTGATCGACGACCCGCGGTGCACGGACGGCTGGACGCGCAGCCTGCACTGGGAGGCGCTGGAGCCGATGGTCGCGGAGGCGATACGGCGCAAGACGACCGCGGAGTGGCTGGAGGCGCTGGAGCCGCTGGGAATCCCATGCGGCCCCATCAACACCATCGACCAGGTGGCGCACGACCCGCAGGCGCTGCACCGCGGGATGATTCGGGACGTGCCGCACCCGCGCCTGGGCAGTGTGCGCATGACGAACACGCCCGTGCGCCTGTCGCGCACGCCGGGCGGCGCGGAGCGGCCGGCGCCTGACCTCGGCGAACACACGGAGCACGCGCTGCGAGAGCTGGCGGGCATGACGGACGCGGAGCTCGCCGCGCTGCGGGACGCAGGCGCGATGTAGCCCCGCTCACCCCCTGCTTTCGCAGGGGCGGGCCCTGAGCCTGTCGAAGGGCAAGCCATCACCCCCATGCCCGCGGAGGCGGGCATCCACAGGGACAAGACTCGCCTTTAGCCTCTACGGTGTGCCACGGCGGCAGTCGGTTGGGTGGACGCCCGCCTGCGCGGGCGTAGGGTGGTGGTAGGGGCGTGTCGTCCGCCCCCGTCCATGCTTTGACTGGCTCAGCACGAACGGAAACAGAGCCGCCATCCAACACTGTCGTTTCGAGCGGAGCGATAGCGGAGCCGAGAAACCTTGGAGATGCGCCGGTCAAGTCGCACCCCAGGCCCGTAAACGACTGTCTCTTCGCGGGCGGGGCACGCACGATTGCCGGATGTCCTGGATTCTTCGACTCCGCTACGCTACGCTCAGAACGACAACGGTCACTGTGTCCGCTCGCCCTGAGCTTGTCGAAGGGCAAGCCATCTCCCCCATGCCCGCGCAGGCGGGCATCCACAGGGACAAGACTCGCCTTTAGCCTCTACGGTGTGCCACGGCGGCAGTTGGTTGGGTGGACGCCCGCCTGCGCGGGCGTAGGGTGGTGGTAGGGGCATGTCGTCCGCCCCCGTCCATGCTTTGACTGGCTCAGCACGAACGGGGAGTTTATGCCCGCTCACCCTGAGCCTGTCGAAGGGCAAGCCATCTCCCCCATGCCCGCGCAGGCGGGCATCCACAGGGACAAGACTCGCCTTTAGCCTCTACGGTGTACCACGGCGGCAGTCGGTTGGGTGGACGCCCGCCTGCGCGGGCGTAGGGTGGTGGTAGAGGCGTGTCGTCTGCCCCCGTCCATGCTTTGACTGGCTCAGCACGAACGGAAACAGAGCCGCCATCCAACACTGTCGTTTCGAGCGGAGCGATAGCGGAGTCGAGAAACCTTGGAGATGCGCCGGTCACGTCGCACCCCAGGCCCGTAAACGACTGTCTCTTCGCGGGCGGGGCGCGCACGATTGCCGGATGTCCTGGATTCTTCGACTCCGCTACGCTACGCTCAGAACGACAACGGTCACTGTGTTCGCTCGCCCTGAGCTTGTCGAAGGGCAAGCCATCTCCCCCATGCCCGCGCAGGCGGGCATCCACAGGGACAAGACTCGCCTTTAGCCTCTACGGTGTGCCACGGCGGCAGTCGGTTGGGTGGACGCCCGCCTGCGCGGGCGTAGGGTGGAGGTAGGGGCGTGTCGTCTGCCCCCGTTCATGCTTCGACAAGCTCAGCACGAACGGAAACAGAGCCGCCATCCAACGCTGTCGTTTCGAGCGGAGCGATAGCGGAGTCGAGAAACCTTGGAGATGCGCCGGTCACGTCGCACCCCAGGCCCGTAAACGACTGTCTCTTCGCGGGCGGGGCGCGCACGATTGCCGGATGTCCTGGATTCTTCGACTCCGCTACGCTACGCTCAGAACGACAACGGTCACTGTGTTCGCTCGCCCTGAGCCTGTCAAAGGGCAGGTGGACAGCCAACCTCAACCGTCATTGCGGCCCTTCGGCTGCGCTCAGAGCCTGCCCCGTACCCCGATACGGGGGCAGGCTCAGCCGCAGTCCATCCCCCGCCCCAGCCGGGTGCTAGACCCCCGCTTTCGCGAGGGTGACGAATGTGGTGGGCGGGCGGACTAACGCCCCACAAACAGCGGCAGCGCGGCCTCCAGGTCTTCCGGCGTGTTCACGTCCACGCGCACGACCGGGTCGTCAAGCTCCAGCTTGTAGATGGCGGAGGCGTGGCGGCGCGTCACCTCTCGCAGGCCCTCGCCTTCCTCCGTGATGGCGGCCAGCTCCGGCAGTAGCCGTGCGTCGAAGATCATCGGGTGGCCGCCGCGGCCGGCGTAGACGGGGCTGGTGATGAGCGGCGCGCCGGCGCGGTGCGCCTCGATGACGGCGCGCAGCACGTCCGGCGGCCTCGGCTGGTCGACGGCCAGCGTCAGGATGGCGGCGGCGTCCGGCGAGAGGGCGCGCAGGCCGGCCTTGATGGACGTGGTCTTGCCCTGGCGATAGTCCGGGTTCTCGACGGTGGTCACGCCCGCGCGGCCCGCAATCGGCGCGCCAACCTCATCGCCTCGATGGCCCACGACGACCACAAGCTGCGACACGCCCGCGGCCAGCAGCGAATCGACCTGGTACTCGATCAGGGTCGCGCCATGCCAAGGCAGCAACGCCTTGAGGCGGCCCATGCGGGTCGATTCGCCCGCGGCCAGCAGTATCGCCGAAACTCCGCTCATCGCGTGCGGGTTATGCGGGAACGCCAACCTTCTGGGCCAGTCGCTGGAGATAGCGGTTCTCCATAGTCATGCCCTTGCCGGAGCGTCCCTCGCGGAAGGCCACAATCTCCGCCACGATGCTCAGGGCGATCTCCTCCGGCGTCTTGGCGCCTATGTCCAGGCCAACGGGCGCATGGACGGCCTGCAACCGCTCCAAGGGGATGCCGTTCTTGAGCAGCTCCTCGTAGATGAGGATGGTCTTGCGGCGGCTGCCCACCAGGCCGACGTAGCCCGCGGGGCTGCGTACCGCGGCCTCCAGCGCGCGGTCGTCCTCGCGGTGTCCGCGGGTTGCAACCACCACGGCGCTGTTGGGGCGAATGTCCAGTTGCGTCAGCCCCTCCGCGTAGTCGGCGACCACCACGCTCTCCGCCTGCGGGAACCGCTCCTTGTTGGCGAACTCCGGCCTGTCGTCCACCACGTGGAGGCGCAGGCCCATCATCGTCACGATGGGGGCGAGCGACTTGCTGATGTGGCCGCCGCCCGCAACTATCACCGAGGCGGGCGTGGTGTACCCCTCCAGGAAGATCTGCGCGCCGTCCTCCGTGTTCAGCGTCTTGACGCGGCCGTAGTCGATGAGCTCGCGCAGCGACTCGACTGCCAGGGCGTCGCGGGCCGGGTCGCCCAGCGAGCCATTGGCCTGGCCGTCGGCGTCGATGCTGATCTTGTCGCCGATCTGCCCCTTGCCCTTGGCGGGCTTGAGCAGGGTGGCGACGCCCACGCTGGGACTGCCGTCGTACGCGTCCACGATGCTGCTGACCGTGGGCAGGGCGGCATCCGGCTCCAGCACGGGGTCGATGAGGAAGTACATGGTGCCGCCGCAGACCAGTCCCTCCCGCGCTGCGATGTCCTCGTTCAGCTCGTAGTCGGTGATGGTGGGACCGCCGCCCTCCTTCAGGAGCATCTTGGCGGCGAACCAGATGTCTCCCTCAACGCAGCCGCCGCCCAGGGTTCCCACGCCGCTGCCGTCCTCCCGCACCAGGAGCTTGGCTCCCGGCTTCTGAGGCGTGGATCCCTTGGTGCCCACCACCGTGGCAATGACGAAGGGGCGGCCGTTGCTCAGCAGGTTCTGCGCTTCTCTGAATACATCTTCCATGACATCACTCCGCAATGTAGAGATACGACACAGGCATTATACCACATCCGCGGAGACCGTAAACGCTGCGTCCGCGAATGGCGCTCACGCTCTGCCACGTGCCGGTGCGCGGGCGGGAGTAAGCCTCCTGCGCCGGCCGCGGCCTACCGTTCCGTTCGTGGTGAGCGTGTCGAACCATGAGCGGACGAACTCGCGGCCTGTCCTGTCTTCAATGCGCCTACGGTCGAGATGCCGGGCTCCTAGCAGTCGGGCAAGCCTAGTCGGTCACGATCCTTAATCGGGAATTGCAGGCCTGTGGATACGCACCCGTTCAGCGGGTTACCGCCAAGGTAAAAGTAGAGCAAGCTGGGAAGGCTGCCTAGCTCCACCGGTATCTCTCCGGTCAACTGATTATCGGCAAGGTTCATACTTTCGAGCCAAATGAGGCTGGATAGCTCCGCCGGTATCTCACCACTCAGCAGGTTCCCGGCAAGGTTCAGCAATTCCAATCTGCCGAGGTTGGCCAACTCCGGCGGTATCTCTCCGGTCAAGCGGTTGTCGTTGAGCAACAGCCATCTCAGGTTGGCGAGATTGCCTAGCTCGACCGGTATCTCTCCGCTCAGCCGGTTCTCGCCCAAGCTCAGCGCTATCAGATTGGCGAGTTTGCCAAACTCCGCTGATATCTCACCGCTCAGCCAGTTATCGTAGAGGCGCAAAAACACAAGTTCGGTGAGGCGGGCCAGCCCGGGCGGTATCTCTCCGCTTAGCCTGTTACTGCTGAGGGTGAGGTCCCACAGTCGTGTGAGATTTCCCAGCTCCCGCGGAATCACTCCGCTCAATCGGTTGTTGGAGAGGTTCAGCTTCCCCAGGTTGGTGAGATTCCCCAGCTCTTGCGGAATCACTCCGCTCAACCGGTTATCGCCAAGATTCACACCTCCCAGGCAGGTTAGGTTGCCCAACTCCCTTGGTATCTCTCCGTCTAACCGGTTGTCGCTAAGGTTCAGCGCTCTCAGGTTAGTGAGGTTGCCCAGCTCTTGCGGGATAGACTCGGTCAATTGGTTGTGGTGGAAGTCCAGCACTTCCAGGTTGGTGAGACTGCCCAGCTCTGGCGGTATCTCTCCTATCAAGTGGTTGTAGTTGAAGTCCAGCCTTTTCAGGCTGGTAAGATTGCCTAACTCCGGCGGCATCCATCCGCTCAATCGGTTATTGCTGATGTCCAACTGTTCCAGCCTGGTGAGATTGCCTAAGTCCGCCGGTATGTCTCCAGTCAGCCAGTTTTGTTCGAAATCCAGAGTTTCCAGATTGGTCAGTTTGCCCAACTCCGCCGGTATCTCTCCGGTCAATTGGTTGCCGTCGAGGTGCAGATGTCGCAAGTTAGTGAGATTACCCAACTCCGCCGGTATCTCTCCGGTCAACCGACTGTTGCCGAGATCCAGCACTTCCAGGTTGGTGAGATTGCCCAGCTCCCCCGGTATGCCTCCGGTAAACAGATTGCCGCCGAGGCCCAGCACCTCCAGTTCGGTGAGATTAGCCAGTGCAACCGGTATCTCTCCGCTCAACCGGTTAGATCCGAGATGCAGCCGGATAACGCGCCCGTTGTCGTCGACCTCCCCCACGCCGTACCACTCATCTATCGGCGCGTCAGTTAACCAGCTCGGCGGCATGACATAGCTGGAGCTCCAGTAGTCGCCGCCCGTAGCATCGTAGATGGCCACAAGGGTTGCCCTGTCATCACCGGGCGACGCCGTACCGTCAACGGTTGAGGTGGGCGTCGCAATCGTAGGCGTGGCCTCACTGGCCTGTGATGCCGTCGGGGTGGCCGTACTTTCGGGGCCATCGGGGCATTCCGCCGTCCCCGGCTCGGATGGCTCACCTGCGCTGCACGCCGTCAGAGCCAGGGCGGAGGCCAAGACGCCGATCAACCCCAAGCCGATTGCAATCCGATGAGTCACCCATGGCATTGCCGTCTTCCCTCCATTGGTTGGGCGTACAGGACGGCGCTAGTTGAACTGTGGAGATTATACACCCCTCTTGATGATTGAGGGGTGGGAATTGGGCAGCTTCCAGTGGCCCGTAGGCTCACACCTCGAAATGCTCAAGGCCGACCGTGCGGTTTACTCGGAGACATCGGCGCCCGCACTCAGTGCGTTCACAACCTCCAGGATCCGAGACAGGCTTGCGGAGCCGTAGTTCGTAGCCTCGTAGCGTTGTACCTGCTGCTCCTTCAGCCCCAGCCTCATCGCCAGTTCCCTTTGGCTAAGGCCCTGCGCCACCCTGGCCTTGACCAGCAGTTCCGGCAATTCGGCAACCAGGCCGAGCTGATCCCTTGGGAACCGGCCGGCCTTCAGCGACTCATACTCGCGCAGATCACCCTCCATATCGGCGATCTGGCTTGCCAGCGCGTCCTCCTGGGCTTTGGCGATGAGCGGATGCACTCCGATTGTGCCGGCGGCGCGCTGCCGCCTGAGCGCCGCAAGCGTCTGTGCAAAGCGTTTCAACTGCGCCTTTGTGAGCCGGTACTGGCGTTCGTTCTTGATCACGTGAGGTCGGCCAACTCCTCCCAGCTTGCCCAATGAACGCCCGGCGGAAGCAGGCCGTCTGCATCGAACTCCGGCATCACGACACAACGATACTATTGTGTGATGATTGTGTCAAGGCGGCGCGCAGCCGCCGCGAGAACGCCCGCCCCCCCCCTACTCCGGCTTGCGGGCGTGGATGAAGTACATGGGCGTGAAGATGCCGAGGCGGCCGGCATCGACCATTGCCTGCGCGCAGAGGTTCAGCGTCTCCGCGACTCGCGCTGAGCCGCGCGGGGCTATTCGCACCGCCTCCAGAGCACGCAGCGCGTTCTGCGTTGCCCAGCGTCCGACTCTCGTGCTGCGGAAGCCGGCCAGGGCGACGCCAGAACCAGCCAGCGGCTCATACCAGGGAATCGACGGGCCGGTCTGGACTGCGAGGTCTCGCGTCTCCAGCACGTCGAACCCGACCGTATGGAGCGCGTTGTCCACCGTCGGCATATCGTCGATTACCAGCATGGCGCCCCCAAGCTGGAGGTCGGCCTTGATCCTGGCGTGGAGAGGGTCATCGGGATTGAATCGTTCGGTCATGCAGTACTCGTAGACACCGAGAGGCCCGCCCGGCTTCAAGAGGCGAAACGCCTCGCCGTAGACGCTGACCTTGTCCGGCGCGTGGAGTGTCGCCTCAATGGAGTAGACCGCGTCGAACGACTCGTCCGGCGCGTCGACGTGCAGGAAGTCGCAGAGCATGAACTCGACCAGATGGGCCAGCCCGGCCTCCTCAGCGAACCTGCGGGCGCGTTCGAGTTGGTAGGCGTTGATGTTCACGCCTACGATTCTGGCGCCGGAGTGGCGGGCGATCTCCAGCAGCGGCCCGCCGACGCCGCAGCCCAGGTCGGCGACCACCATACCCGGCTTGAGGCCCAGCGCGTCCGCCATGTTGCGCTCGTGGCGGACTATCGACTCCCTGAAGCTCTCGCCCGGCACGCGGGGCGCAAAGTGGAAGGAGCGACCCCAGCCGTACTCGTAGAAGTCCGTAGCCAGGTTGTAGTAGAGGTTGCTTACCGCTACCTCGGCGCTCTCCGCGGCGGCCACCCCTGCGTCCCTGGCGGTCGTAAAGTCCTGCTCATACTCGCGGACGGTCGAGGCGATTGGGGAGTCGCCCGGCTGGTCCTTCAGTGTCCTGGAGAGCTTGAACGGCATTAAGTAGCTCCCGGCTTGTCGCGGGCATGGGCTGCTCTTGCGACTCTAGCGATGGGGCGGCGCATTGTCAACCGTTGGCGCGGTGGTCGGCTGCCCTCATCATTCCGCTCACCCCCTGCTTCCGCAGGGGCAAGCTCTGAGCCTGTCGAAGGGTCTGGGCCTGCAAGGGCCTGAGCGGGCGGATGGTGGACGGTCGCGGTCTCCCCGCTCTGGTTCGACAGGCTCACCCCCGTATCAAGTACGGGGCAGGCTATGAGCGGGAACGGGGGCGGCCGTAGGGGCGGTTCTTGAACCGCCCGCGGGTGGGGGGGGCTGGGGCAGGCTGTGCGTGGGCAATGGCAGAGAGCTTAGCTCTCGAGCGCGCACGTGTAACCGAAGAGGGAAGCATTGCCAAACAGTCTTGCACAGTTGCCCTTGACCAATGTATCACTACATGATACTCTCGCCGTCAATGGCGCCGCGAGTCAATCCGGGCGGCCGGGAAATTTGAATGCCTACAGTCGCTGTCGAGGGGCAATTCCGCTTTGTAGTCAACACTAGAGAGAACACCTTTGAGCCCCCGCACGTATACGTCTGGGTGGGCAATGAGGATGTGTGCCGCATAGAGCTGAACGGCGGGACGTACATGGACAGTCCGCCGCCCGGCAACTTCAGAGAAATCATGAGAGTTTACGCAAGATTCGCTCAAGATATAAGAGCGCAGTGGGATGCCATTCACGGGGAGTAACCGATGGAAGCCGTATTGGTCAAGAATGCCGAAAGGATGATGACTTCCGCAGGGCTGCTCGACGAGGGAATCGAGATGAGCTTTGCAGACGGCCGCAGCGGCCTGATCCCGTTCGCCGCAGTTCCCGAGCTCCACGAACGCGCCGCAGTGTCCGCAATTGCGCTGCCCAACCCTTACGAACTGGTCATCGAAACCGCCGCCGGCGAACACGTCGAGATTCCTTGGGACTTCGCACGCCACTACTGCGACGCGTCCTATCGCCCTACGGTTGAGGCCATCGCAGCGGAGGGCAGGCGCGCGCTCGGAGGACGGGTTCGGCGGCTTAGAGAGTCATCGGGTCTGACCCAGGAGGCCCTTGCGCGCAAGGCCGGCATCGGGCGCATTACGCTCGTTCGCCTGGAAGCCGGAGAGCGGTCGCCCAGGCTCAGGACACTGAGCGCGATAGCCCATGCGCTGGACAGGGGCGCCGGTGACCTGCTGTTGGATCTATAGCCCGCCCAGCACCGCGGGAGGCGTAAGCAGCGCCCAATCCATGCTTATGGGCTTAGGGCTGACGGATTGGCCCTCGTTCGCCCCGTATCAGCGCGCCGGGCAGGCTCATCAGAGCCTGCCGAAAGGCGGGCGATACGGTCCGTCGTTCCTGCGAAAGAAGGAATCTATCACCCGTAGGGGAGGGGGCTAGCCCCCCGCTTTCGCGAGGGTGACGAATGTGGCAGGCGGCCTTCGACCGTTCATGCTTCGACAGGCTCAGCACGAACGGAATACAGCGCGCCTACTCCCATCCCTATTCCCGCGGAGGCGGGAATCCACTCTACCGCGTGCTGGCTTGCTGCAAGACTGAGGCCAAGGGCGATTCTCGTCCCTGTGGACGCCCGCCTGCGCGGGCGTGGGGTGTATCCCGCTCGTCCTGAGCGTGTCGAAGGGCGTGCACAGACTGGCGCTGCCCGCCTACTCC
Source organism: Dehalococcoidia bacterium (assembly GCA_963555975.3). GTDB lineage: Bacteria > Chloroflexota > Dehalococcoidia > Lucifugimonadales > UBA2985 > JAPPHY01. The sequence continues at coordinate 1,547,283 of OY821663.2, read as the reverse complement.
CCCGCGGCCGTGTCCTCGCCCAGCGCGAACCGCTCGAACCGGCGAACGCGGATGTTCTCGCCCACCCGCGCCATCACGTCATTCACCACGTCCCGAATCGTGCGGGACGGATCCTTGATGAACGCCTGCTCCATGAGCGTCAGACCGTCGGCGCCCGATGCCTCGTCGTCCGGCGCGGCCTCGCTGTCCACGTAGCGAGGCGACATGGCCGCGATCTGCATCGCCAGGTCGTGCGCCAGCTCCTTGAACTCCGGCGTGCGGGCCACGAAGTCCGTCTCGCAGTTCAGCTCAACCATCGCGCCGACGCGGCTGCCCGCGTGCACGTAGCAGTCGACCACGCCCTCCTGCGTTTCCCTGGACGACTTCTTGGCGGCTATGGACAGGCCCTTCTGCCTCAGCAGTTCCACCGCCTTCGCCATGTCGCCGTCCGCCTCCTCCAGCGCGTTCTTGCAGTCCATGACGCCCGCGCTGGTCTGCTCCCGCAGGTCCTTGATTGCCTCCAGCGATACGCCCGGCATGGCTATGCGCTTCCTTCCGCGGCTTCCGGCCCGGGCGTGTCGGTTGTCGTCGTCGATGCCGGCGCGGGGCCGCCTTCCCCGCTCATGGCGCGGGCGAGCGCCTCCGGGTCGACCTCCACCAGCGTCTCGCCTTCCTCCTCCGGCTCCGCGTCCACTTCCAACGCCTCCTCCGCCATCTCCTCCTCCTGCGCTGCGCTGGCAAGCTCGGCGCGCCTGCGCATCCCCTCGGAGACGGCGTAGGCTATGCGGGCCGTGACCAGGCTGATGGAGCGAATGGCGTCGTCGTTGGCGGCGATGGGGTAATCGACCAGGTCGGGGTCGCCGTCCGTGTCCACGAGCGCGACGATGGGTATGCCCATTCGCCGCCCCTCGGCCACGGCGATCTTTTCCCTGCCGATGTCCACGATGAAGAGCGCGCCGGGCAGGTTGGTCATCTCCTTGACGCCGCCGAAGTTGCGGTTGAGGCGCTGCACCTCGTCCTCCAGCTTCAGCGCCTCTTTCTTGGTGAGCAGGGCGAAGCCGCCCTTGGCGCGGCGTTCCTCCAACCGCACGAGGTAGTCGATGCGCGCCTGGATGGAGGGGAAGTTGGTGAGCGTGCCGCCAAGCCAGCGATGCTTGACGTAGAACATGCCGCAGTTTCGCGCGGCCTGCTCCACGGAGTCCTGCGCTTGGCGCTTGGTGCCTACGAACAGGACGCTCTGCCCGCCGGCCACCACGTCCGATACGAACTGCTGCGCGCGCTTGAGCAGCGACATCGACTGTTGCAGGTCTATGATGTGTATGCCGTTGCGCTGCGAGAAGATGTACTGCTTCATGCGGGGGTGCCACCTCTGGGTCTGATGCCCAAAGTGGACGCCCGCCTCCAGCAGCGACTTCATGGTTAGAGCCTCTTGCGGCTGCGAGGCTACCTCTCTCTCATCGGATACGACCATTCGTGCGCGCTCCTCCCTGTCTGCGACTTCCGCCAGTGACTGCGTGCGAGAGTATCGCACACTTGGGCGGGCATTGCAAGGCGGGGGGGTACTCGTCCAGGACATACGAGACTGGAGGGCCTTGGCGGCAGTGCGGGCGCCTCCCCTCGTAGGGGCATCCCTTGGAGCCTGTCCCAGCCCCGACCACAACACCCTGTGGCGGTTCTACAAGGGGAACAGGCTGGAGATGAGGAAGCTGCTCAAGCGCACGGTGAAGATGGCGGTGAACCTGGACCTGGTAGAGCTGGCCGTGCAGGCGGTGGACGGCTCCAAGGTGTGGGCGAACGCCAGTGGAGGCAAGACGCTGGACGCGGCTGGACTGAGGCGGCTGCTGGAGCGGGTGGACAAGGCGATAGAGGACCTGGAGGCTCAGAACGAAGAGAGCGGAGAGGCGCGCGGCGCGGCTCGCGCCAAAAGGAAGCGCCGCCTGCACGTGGGGGAGGCGGCGCACCTTGACCCCTGAATAGCGGAAGGAAGGCGAATGTCCATTGGTTGGCAGTGGGTTCCCTCGTGGCTTGCGCCTCGAACGGTCCCCGTCGCAAGGGAGCTTCCTCCGGCTCCGCGAACGGATCCGGGTCATGCTGCGACCTTGCGGTCGGGGGCCAATCACCCACCGATCGAACTGGGATCCCGATGGAGGGGGTTTAGCCCCTCTGTTGGGCTCCTTAGAAAGGAGGTGATCCAGCCGCACCTTCCGGTACAGCTACCTTGTTACGACTTCGTCCCAGTCACCGGCCCCACCCTCGGCCGCTGCCTCCCTTGCGGGTTAGCCCACGGACTTCAGGCATTGTCGGCTTCCATGACGTGACGGGCGGTGTGTACAAGGCCCGGGAACGTATTCACCGCAGTAATGCTGACCTGCGGTTACTAGCAACTCCTCGTTCATGCAGGCGGGTTGCAGCCTGCAATCCCCACTGAGGCCGGGTTTGATGGGATTGGCTCCACCTCGCGGTATCGCAACCCTCTGTCCCGACCATTGTAGCGTGTGTGTAGCCCAGGGCGTAAGGGCCATGCTGACTTGACGTCATCCCCACCTTCCTCCCCCTTGTTAGGGGCTGTCTCGCTAGAGAATTCAACTAGCGACGAGGGTTGCGCTCGTTGCGGGACTTAACCCAACACCTCACGGCACGAGCTGACGACAGCCATGCAGCACCTGTGACGGCTCCCCGAAGGGTCGCCCCCTCTTTCGAGGAGGATACCACCGACATGTCAAGCCCTGGTAAGGTTCTTCGCTTTGCATCGAATTAAACCACACGCTCCGCTGCTTGTGCGGGCCCCCGTCAATTCCTTTGAGTTTTAGCCTTGCGGCCGTACTCCCCAGGCGGGATGCTTAACGCGTTAGCTTCGGCACGAGGGGGTTCGATACCCCTCATACCCAGCATCCATCGTTTAGGGCGTGGACTACCCGGGTATCTAATCCGGTTCGCTCCCCACGCTTTCGCGCCTCAGCGTCAGGCACAGCCCAGAGGGCCGCCTTCGCCACTGGTGTTCCTCCCGATATCTACGCATTTCACCACTACACCGGGAATTCCACCCTCCTCTGCTGTCCTCAAGCCCAAGAGTTTCCCCGGACCGCTCCCAGTTAAGCCGGGAGATTTCACCGGAGACTTCCTGGGCCGCCTACGCGCCCTTTACGCCCAGTAATTCCGGACAACGCTCGCCCCCTACGTATTACCGCGGCTGCTGGCACGTAGTTAGCCGGGGCTTATTCCTGGGGTACCGTCCTTGCTCTTCCCCCAGAAAAGGGGTTTACAACCCGAGGGCCTTCTTCCCCCACGCGGCGTCGCTGCGTCAGGCTTTCGCCCATTGCGCAAAATTCCCTGCTGCTGCCTCCCGTAGGAGTGGGGGCCGTGTCTCAGTCCCCCTCTGACCGTTCATGCTCTCACACCGGTTACCCGTCTTAGGCTTGGTGGGCCGTTACCCCGCCAACTACCTGATAGGACGCAAGGCCCTCCCCGGGCGAATCGGCTTGCGCCGAAACTTTCCTGACCGGCCATGCAGCCAGCCAGCGTACGGGGTATTAGCCCACCTTTCGGTGGGTTGTCCCTCTCCCGGGGTCAGGTCCCTTACGCGTTACTCAGCCGTTTGCCACTATCGCCAAGGCCCGAAGGCCAAGGCAACCGTTCGACTTGCATGCATTAGGCGCGCCGCCAGCGTTCGTCCTGAGCCAGGATCAAACTCGCTTGAAAGAACCTTCCTTCCACTATTCAGTTGTTAAGGTGCGCCTTCCAACTCGCCGCAAATGGCGGTGGAACTCTCATTATACCCCTTGCGGCCCCCGTGTCAATCCCTGCGGCCGCAAGTCCTCAAAAGCCGGAGCTGCTCCCGCGAGGTACGAGACTCCCAACGCCGTCATTGCGGCGAAAGCCGCAATCCAGAGACCGCTTCGCGCCGTTCCGGCGGCGACAAGAATAGTCCGAATCATTGTGTATAACGGATGACTCTGCGCCATACACAACATGGTTTGAGGCTACTGGATTATACTCAAAGCCGTTTGGGTATCAAAGACGGGCTTCCGCCGTCAACAAGTTCGATTGCGCTCCGCTTGGGAAGCGCGCCCTGCGCCCGCAATCCCTATCGCGGGTAGTGCACGCGGATGAACTCCACGTCTTCCCACCCCAAGTCCGCGAACTCCACGCCCTCCGGAACCTCGAAGAAGAACCAGCCCGCAAGCTCGTATCCCTTCAGTAGCTGGAACCGGCCCCACAGGTGCGCGCCGTACGGGTTGTCCTCCGGCGGCTCCGCGTCCGTCTCCACGTGCCGGCTGCTTGGCTCGAACGGGTAGAACGCCTCGCCCTCTCGGCCGTTCAGAACCACGGCCGCCTCGTCTATCGAAAGCGTGGCCTGCGTGGATGTCAGGTTGACCGCCCTGGCCCTCACCGCGGCGATCTTCGCCCCGTCCTCCTCAGGCGTGATCTCGTAGTTCTTCCCGTCCGACCAGGTGTAGACCACGCTGTCCAGCAGCCGCGGCTTGTGCGCGCCGATGGACAGAACCTCGCCGTGGCCGCCGTACTCCCGATCGGGCGTACGGATGCAGCCCAACGCCGCGCCAACCGCAAGCAGCAGCGCGAGCGCGAGGCAGGTCGTGGAAAGGCGAATCGTCATAATGTCAAAAGTCGCTCAGCGGGTCGCGTGGGACAGGCTGGGCATGGCCCGCAGTCGGCCCACCAGGTCCGGCAGGACCCTGAGCACGTAGTCCACGTCCTCTTCCGTATTGTCGCGGCCCAGCGTGAGGCGAAGGCTCCCGTGGGCCAGGTCTGCGTGCAGCCCCAGCGCAAGCAGCACGTGCGAAGGCTCCAGCGACCCGGACGAGCAGGCGCTGCCGCTGGAGGCCGCCACGCCTGCGAAGTCCAGCCCCAGCAGCACCGGCTCTCCCTCTACGCCCTCGAACGTGAAGTTGACGTTGTTGGGCAGGCGATTCGTGGGGTGGCCGTTCAGCCGCACGCCGGGGATGCGCTCCAGCACGCCCGCGACCAGCCGGTCTCGCAGGCGCGAGCAGTGCGCGCTCGCCTCCTCGCGCTCGCGGTCGGCCAGCGCCAGCGCCACGGCCGCGCCGACGATGCCGGGCATGTTCTCCGTGCCCGCTCGCCGCTGCCGCTCCTGCGCGCCACCGAGCTGCTGCGGCGCGAACGGAGCGCCGCGGCGCACGTACAGCGCTCCAACGCCCTTGGGCCCATGGAACTTGTGCGCGGACAGGCTGAGCATGTCCACGCCCAGCGCGTTCACGTTCAGGTCTAGAAAGCCGGCGGCCTGCACCGCGTCCGTGTGGAAGACGATGGTGCGGTTCCGCTCGAGGGCCATCGCCTTGACCCTGCGCGCCATCTCCGCGATGGGCTGTATGGTGCCGATCTCGTTGTTGGCGAGCATGACGCTGACGAGCACGGTCCGGTCGGTGACGGATTCCGCCAGCCGTTCGACGTCTACCAGGCCGTCGTCGTCCACGGGCAGGTAGGTTACGTCCCAGCCGGTGTCCTCCAGGAATGCGCAGGTGTGGAGGACGGCGTGGTGCTCGATGGCGGTGGTGATGACGTGGTTGCCGGTGCGGGCCAGCGCATGGGCGGCGCCCTTGATGGCGGCGTTGTCGGACTCGCTGCCGCCGCTGGTGAAGACGACCTCGCTGGGCCTGCTGCCGAGGACGCGTGCGACGGCCTCGCGCGCCTCGTCCAGCGCCTTCCGCGACTCCTGCGCGAGCGTGTAGAGGCTGGAGGCGTTGCCGAACCTCTCGGTGAAGTACGGCATCATGGCCTCCATCACCTCCGGGCGCACCGGCGTAGTGGCGGCGTGGTCCATGTATATCATTCGATTCGCTCCTGCGATTCGCCCCGCGTTGGGCTGTCGCGCTCCATTGTAGCGCTACGCGGGCGCGGGATAAAGGGTGCGGGGGGGGATGATGGGCGATTGATTGGGTTGCCAGAACTTGCTATGATGCGTCCATCAAGCGGCGACACCCGTAAACCTCTTTGCCTCAACGGGCAGCCGCTACTCCAACTGGAACACGCGGGAATCTGGAGAATTCCATGCCCGTTCTCGTACCAATCAGAGATGGCGCCATTTCCGCCGGAAGCCTGTTTTCGGAATATAGTGGCCTTCTCTTCGAAATCCACCCTCCCCAACGGCGCTTCAAGTGGGATGCACGCGAGGTCTCCCAACTGTGGGAAGATGTTCGCAATGCCCATGTCAGCAATCGAGATTCCTATTTCCTTGGAACTCTGTTGCTTGCCGACCTAGGAGACGGAGTGCAGTCGGTAATCGACGGACAGCAGCGACTTACGACGCTTTCGCTCCTGCTAGCGGTACTCCGTGACAAATGCCGGGAATTCGAGGAGCTTACCCACCGCGCGGATGTCATTCAGCGACTCATAGCTCGTGTAGACTATGACGGAAACCCGATAGGGCCATTGGTAGTCAAGTTGCAGTATGCCGATGATGAGATCTACGTCAGGTTAGTCAAAGAACCTGGTTCAACTAGCGGCCACATTTCCGGCAAGGGCCTATTGGAGAAAGCGGTCAGGCTATTGAAGGAACGCGTAGAGAATCACATCAATCGGCCGAACCCTGTGGAGAGCCTACGCGATCTGTGTCAGTTTGTGCAGGACAAGGTTCAATTCTTGCCACTCCAAATTCCAAGTGAGGGTGAGGGCTATTTGGTGTTCGACACAACCAACACCCGGGGGCTAAAGCTCTCGCCTGCGGAGGGGACAAAGGCGCGTCTTGCCGCAATTGCTAGGGAAGACAGGAATCTGTCAGACGAGTTGATGCAAGACTGGAATAAAGTCGCTACTCTCTTGGAAGAGAGGATTGAGTTCTCAGATCCCAAAGTGCTTGCTATTGACGTTATGGATGACTACTTGCACGCTGTCTGGTGCTCCATGAACGGGTACACAACAAAATACACGATGGACAAGAAGATAGCCGACTGGCTTACTGGTGCCAGGCGCGGTAGGGAATTAGTTTCAGAGTTGACCACATATTGCCACAGCTACTTGGCTATCAGAGCGCCATCTGGGAAGTCTTGGACAAATGAAGATCTGAAGGATCTCAGGCACCTCAATAGACAGTCTTTCAGTTTCTTGACAATGGTCTATGAACACGCGCCTGACCGGCTTGGCGAGGCAGTGAGCTTGACATTGTCCCTGCAAATTCGAAATATCACTATAGGCCCCCAACAGGCCCACGCCTTTGAGAAACAGTGGCCGCTTTGGGCAGGGCAGGTTCGCGACGGACTCATTGAGGATGTGTTTCGGGACATGCGCAGCCGGATGGTCCCGGATGAGGAATTCGAGAGGAACTTTCTGAGCGCCGAGGTAAGTTCCGCCCCAACCGCCCGGCACCTGCTCCGCAGACTAGATCCAATCAGCCGCCCCGGGTCTGGCGTTCAGCCTATGGATGTTGATTTGGAGCACATTATGCCAAAAGCCGTGGTTACAAAACTGTCAGGTCGCAAGACTCTCACCAAGAGAGTCAGGCAGTGGATTGATGATTTGGGGCGTAGAGTCCCGGAGACTCCTGAGGGCAAGCAGGACTTGGGAGAGGAACTCAAACCACATCTGAACATGCTAGGCAATCAGGCCTTGCTCAACTACGTGGAGAACCGACGCGCAAGAGACCTGCCGTTTGCCGACAAAAGGGTTCTGTACGGCAACCAGGCTCTTGAACTCACCAAAGCACTGGGCAAATTGGAAGAGTGGAGCCTTAGCCAGATCCAAGCCCGCCAAAAGGACTTGGCCGGCAGGGCAATCCAGACTTGGCCAAGGTGAGCTTGCTTAGGTACTTGCGGTTGATTCCGCCCAATTCCGCAGGGATTCCCATTCATGACCGCGCATGGAGGAGAGAATGGATCACGCCAACTGGCCCGAGCGCGACTTCGTTAGAGCAGACTTCCTCGCCAACGTACTTGTCACGGCAGCCGTGGATGGCATGGAAGGCTGGGCTGAGGTTCAGGAGCTCTACTTCAAGGAGTGGGGCGGGAACCTAATGTGGGCGCACATGGAGATCTTGGATGTCAAGGGGGATGACCCTGATGACGAAATGCTCGTGATACCCGACGTCATAGAGCAAGGGATTCAGGACATACTCACCGGCCAGGTTCAAGTCTCCGACTCGCTCCGCAACACTCTCGCTGAGGCCAGCGGGAGCAACCGTTCCGGGGCAATCGACGCTACGCTGGCTGACTTCATCGTGCAGGCGGGGCTGCTCGGAAGCGTGGTTTACGAATAGCCCCCCCCGTCACTCCGTCGCGTAGCCCATCAGCTTGTAGGCCAGCTTGGCGGCGACGTACGCGCACGAGGGCGGCCCCGCCCACGGGCACAGCTCCACCACGTCGAAGCCGACCACCTTGCGCTCCCGGCACACCTGCCGCAGCAGGCCAAGCACGGCCTCCCAGCCGGGGCCGCCCGGCTCCGGCGTGCCCACCGCCGCCATCAGCGCCGGGTCGAACACGTCCAGGTCTATGCTCACGTACACGTGCTCCGACAGCCCATCGAGCACGCTCGCCGCGTCCCACGAGGCCGCGCGTCCGCCCTCGCCGTGCCGGTACACGCGCAGCCGCTCGCGGCCCGCGCCGCGGATGAAGTCGGCCTCTTCCAGGCTCATGCTGCGCACGCCGACCTCCACCACGGGGCACGCCTCCAGGATGCGGCGCGCCGCGCAGGCGTGGCTGTAGGTGCTGCCCATGTACTCGTCACGCAGGTCTGCGTGGGCATCCAGGTAGAGCACGGACAGATCATCGTGCGCCTCGCGGAGCGCCCTGACCACGCCGACCGAGATCGAGTGCTCGCCGCCGAGGACGGCCAGCAACCGGCCGCTGCCCGCCAGCGGCCGCACCGCCGACGCGATGCGCTCCGTCATCGCCTCCGGGCCGCCCGCGTGCGCCTCCATCTCCGGCAGGGTGTGGATTCCGACGCGGTAGACCTCGCGGGCGAGTTCCGGGTCGTAGTCCTCCAGGTGGCGTGAAGCCTCGATGATGGCGCGGGGGCCGTCACGGGCGCCGCCGCGGAAGGAGGTCGTCGAGTCGTACGGTATGGGCAGCACGACGACGCGGCTGCTCTCCAGAGGCGATTCGTCCGGGCCGACGCCCGCGAACCCCCACGGCATGGCGGGATAGCCGGGCGATGGGCCGCCGGGGAGCGTCATCCCGCTCCGGTCAGCACGCCTCTAGCGCGGCCGCGGGTGACGGGCGCGCCGTTGCTCGGCCGCGTGTAGTCGAGGCCGCGCCCGATGACCCATCGCTTGACCTGCTCCAGCGAGAACGCTTCCATGATGCGGGCCAGCGCCTGCTCGTGGTCGAAGTCCTTGCAGCTGAACACGTCTATGTTGACGTAGGCGCGCTCCGGGAAGGTGTGGATGCTGATGTGGCTTTCGGCGATCATGACGAACCCGGACACGCCCCAGTCCTCCGGCACGGGGCCGTTGTAGGTGGTGACCACGGGCGAGATGATCTTGTTCATCCCGATGCTGTCCGGGAAGTCGTCCAGGAACCGGTAGACGGCGTCCTCGTCCTTCATCATGTCGAGATTGCCGCCGAATCCGTCTATGAGCAGGTGCATCTGCGAAACCTCCGCAAGTCCACTATGCGCGACTCTGCGCCCGCGGCACGCGCCGCAGCGCAAAGCCGAGACAGCATAGCGCCGATGGCGCGGCCGCACAACCGCGCGGGCTGGAGCGATTGGCCGTCCATGCTTCGACTGGCTCAGCACGAACGGGGTACTGTGCGCTTGCGAAGGGCGGGCGCAGACTTCGGGCGTAGGAGCGGTTCGTGAACCGCCCGCGGGTGGGGGCTACCGTCGCCCTCGCGCACGCGGGGGCCTAGCACCCGGTGGGGAGATGGGGGGCTGGATTGCGGCTGAGCCTGCCCTGAGCCTGCCGAAGGGCCGCAATGACGGAGGGGGGCAACTGTGACCGCTCACCCCCTGCTTTCGCAGGGGCAAGCTCTGAGCTTGTCGAAGGGCGGGCGCGCGCCTTACTCCTCCGTCAGGACATTCCCCAATGTTCCAGCCTCACCCGAAGCCCGCGCGGCCGCCTCGTCAGCAGACTCAGCCCGGTACACGTAGCTATTGTCCGGATCCAGTTGCTCCATGTACAACACCCGCTCGTGGCCTGCGAACCGGATGACCACGGCGTACCAGCCGGGGCCTGGGAGAATCACCTCAGCGCTTCCGAGCCGGTCGCCCCTGAACGCGCCGATGCCCACAATCCTAACCTCGGCTTCCGGAGCCGGATTGCCGAGATGGTCGAGTATCCGTATCCTGCACGGGCGGCCTGAGCGGCCGGCGTCGCGGACTCCCGCTACCACGTCCTGCTCGTACTCGCCGGGCCGCCGGGGAACCATCCAGCCCTCGCCGTACTTCAGGCGCAGGTACTCCTCCGGCGGATTCGGCACAAGGAACTTCTCGCCCAGAAAGTCGATCTCCCTGGGGTTTGTGAACAGCTCGGCGGGCAGGCGAATCCCCGGGAAGGTGTGGACGTATCCCTCCACAGGGTAAACGCAGCTCCAGTCCACTCTGACGTAGTCCTTTATCATCGACATAGACTTGTACTCAACGACTTTGTTCTCACCCACAAAGAACCCGCTCTCCGTGAAGGCCGCCGCCGCCTTTCTCCGGGTCTCCTCCGCCAGCGCGTTTGCGCCGGCTGCCGAGACCAGGTCGACATCGTCGTCCCAGGGAATGAAGGCGTTGTCCCGCACCGCGCCGAGGCACGTGCCGGAGTTGAGAAGGAATACCACGCCCAGCGACTCGAAGATGCGCCTGGCCTCCTTCAGGTTGCGCTCCGCCGCCCCAGCGTCTATCGGCGGGTTGTACTTCAGGGAGTGTTCCAGCGCTGCCCTGTCGCTTCCATTGCCGGATGTCATGGTGTGTTTTACCTCCTGGGAGACTGGTCTGGGCTTGTGGGGAAATCGTCTATGGTCAAGCGCATTCGCGAGCGCCCGCAAGCCCACTATAGACGACTACGCGTGCGCGGTCAAAAGGGCGGAGTCTCTTCCAGGCCCGCTAGTGGTGAGCCTGTTGAACCATAAGTGGGCCTTCGACTCGCCCAGAGTTTGCCTCGTACTTGATACGGTGGCGAACGGCGTTGTACGGCGCTATCCCAACAACGAAAGGGCCCTGGGTATGAGCACATAGAGCGGTGCAATACGGAAACGAATATGCTACAATCACCGAAAGCATCCGCCCCGCACGCGCCGCTCACCGGGCGCGTGCGAGTGGGGGGGACTAACGCCTGAGGCGCGAGCAATCGCACACCAAGAGTGGACAGACACTGAAATGAAGATCAAACATCTTAGAATTCGGAACTTTACGAGCCTTGTCGACGTTCAGCTATTGGACTTGCCCGAGCTAGTGATACTAATCGGCAAGAACAGTTCTGGCAAATCTAATCTCACAGATGCGCTTACGCTATTTTTTGCGGAATTTGGAAGTGATTTCGTGCGCGATTTGGGGGACCTGGAAAACTTTCAGCACCTCTTTCCTCAGAACGATGTCCAAGTGAGCCCGCCCCCAGAATTAAGTGTTAGCATCGCATTGGCACCTGAAGAATTTGACTTTCTCTTCGGCCTTGACGAAGGCAGTTGGGTAGAGATTGAAATACTCAAAGAAGCCTATATTTCGTTGACAAAGAGAATTATCGCGAATGCAGGGAGGGTTTATTGGATTACCTCCCAGATTCTTGTCGTAGCAGCAGAGGAAGGCTATTTTGAGTTGGTTGAGGATGGAGAAGTCTCCAAGCATAATGTGCTTGCGGAGATGCTAGTCGGTGAACCTCCTGATGACGAGGCGTCTTGGATTGCGGGAGTGCTAAGTCGTCTGGCAAATCTCCTAGGGTCCAACATTCAAGGCATAAACGCAAATGATAGTTCTCTCTCATGGACCGACAGGTTTACGGAGCGTCCCTCAATCATTCAGGACGACCACCTAAATGAACTATGGTGGCTATCTCAATCGAAAGCCAGCCAGCGCAAACCCTGGGCGGAAGTCTCACGACAGTTTGAGAAGCTGGCTCCCAACGAACAGCGGCCAGTTGGGATTTCGGACTCTGTACAAATGCAGGAAGGTCTATCGACGTTTCCGGTAGGCATGACTGGAGAGGGTAGTCAAGCCATGCTACGCCTCATTGACCGACTTGTGCGTAGTCCACAGATTATCACAGTTGAGGAACCTGAAACTCGCCTGCATCCTGCTCTTGCCAAGAAGGCTGGGCGACTACTTGCTGAGTCCGCGAGGAATGGTAAGCAGATATTCGTCAGTACACACTCACCCTTTTTGGTAGACCGATCGGCACCGGAGAATATCTTCGTCGTGAAGAACGAAGGCACTGGTACACAAATCTCGCCGATGGGCACCCAAGGCCTCAAGAGCATTCTATTCGACATTGGCGTAAGGCCAAGCGACGTCCTGTTTTGCGACGCGATTTTGTTGGTTGAAGGGCTTGCAGACGAAAACTTCTTCGAGATTCTGAGCAATAAGATTGGAGTGCCTCTCGCTGGCCGGAATGTCAAGGTCATCAAGGCCAACGGGAAGTCCCGTGGTAAGTTCAAGATTGAGTTCTGGTCGGAAGTTGGCAGGGAAGCTGGAATTCCCCTATATGTGTTGCTAGACAAGAGCGCCCGAGAGGAAGCGAATGCAGCTATTTCCAAAGCACAGCTAACAGAGGGTAACTGTTTGATTCTTCCTGAAGGTGACTTAGAAGATTGCTATCCTTGGCACGCGCTGCAACTAGCCCTATACAACCAGTTTGGCATTAGAAGCGAGGACCCAATTCCCACTGGGGGACGAGCCAAATCTCTCAGTAAGTTGCTGCGTAGCCAAGCAATAGGCAACAGTTGGAAACCCGCTCTTGCCGAAGAAGTGGCTGAACTCACAACGCGCGACCAAGCGGAGTCAGAACTGGCCCAAGTAGTTGGCTTCTTGCGGAAGATCTTCAACGAACTGGGGCCGGAATAGGCCAATTGGCTCTTGTGTACAGTATGCGAGACCATGACCGCCACCGCCAAGCTCAACCAGTATAACCACGCGGAGGAGCCGGCACGCACAGGCGGGAGCTAACTTCCGGCGGAGGCGCAAGCTACCGTCACAGTGCCGCGAGTAGCGCGCCACCCCCCCTACCCCTCAGACGTGGCCGCCTCCACAAGATCCTTGCGCTCGCCAAGGCGCGCCAGGCGCGCAAGCCAGATGCCCAGCTCGTACAGCACCAGTATCGGCACCGCAACCAGGCTCTGGTTGATCGGATCGAACGTCGGCGTGATGAGCGCGCCAAGGATGAACGCGCCCACGATGGCAAACCGCCTCTGCTTCGCCAACGCCCTCGGCGTCACCACGCGTATCTTGCTCAGGAAGAACATTATCAGCGGCGCCTGGAACGACACGCCCAGCCAGAACAGCAGCGTCACCACCAGGTTGATGTAGTTGCCCACCCGTATCATGGGCGTGGCTATCTCCGAGCCGAACGTGAACAGGAAGTTGATGGCCGGCGGCAGCAGGACGAAGTACCCGAACGCCGCGCCCGCCGCAAACGACAGGATGACGCCCGGCAGCAGCGCGAACAGGTATCGCTTCTCCCGCGGCGTCAGGCCCGGCGCCACGAACATCACCGCCTGGTACACCACCACCGGCGAGGCCAGCGCCAGCCCGCCCATCAGCGACACCTTCATGGTGATGCCTATCATCTCCGTGGCCTGCGTGAATACCAGCTTGTTGTCACGCAGCGACTCGAACCCCTGCGCCGGCCCCATGAGCAGCTCGAAGATGACGGGGTGGAACACGAACGCCGCCACGGTGCCCACGATGACCGCGGCCACCGACACGATGAGCCGCTTGCGCAGCTCCAACAGGTGCTCGCTCAGCGTCAGCGCGTTAGTCGACATCGCGCCGCCTCTCCGTTGGCTCCGCGCCCTGCGGCTGGGCCGCGCTGCGGGCGCGCTCCGCATCGGAGCTTCGCTTCGCTGCTTCGTCTTCCTCCATCGCCAGCAGCGCGGGGATCTCGCCGGTGGTGCGCCGGATGTCGCGAATGAAGTTGCCCAGCGAGCGCGCCATCTCTGCCATGCGCGCAGGGCCGAGCACAAGGAACGCCACCAGCAGAATCGCCAGAACCTCCAGCGAGCCGATGCCCAGGAAGTCCATCTACCAACGTCCTCCATGTCGATTGGCGGGTTCATCCCACTATAGCGCATAGCGTCCGCAGTGCCAAGGCGAAGGAAATCCGCACCCCCTGAGCCTGTGGAAGGGCGGGCGGATGGTAGGCGGCCGCAGTCTCTCCACTCATGGTCCGACAGGCTCACCGCGAGCGGGACTACTGTGTCCGTTCGTCCCCTGCTTTCGCAGGGGCAAGTTCTGAGTGCGTGGTGGCTGTGGCTTGTGCGTCGCCGCATCCCCTTGCGGTTTACAGGGCGCGCGTCCTGGTTGTACAATTTCGGCTGAGAGACCCGCTTCCCCCTCTCGTAATGCGAGGGTCTCAAGGAGGGACAAGTGAAGCGGGTGGTTTCGATAGGCGCGCTCTTCTTCTCGCTCCTGCTGGCGTTGGCCGTCGCGTGCTCTCCCGCGGCCAACTCACTCATCAGTGAAGATTCGTCCCCGGACGCGACAACTACGCCGCGCGCAACCGCCGTCGCGGAAGACGCTGAGGACGATGACGACGGCGATGGAAGTGACGACGACGGCGTGGACACTCCTACCCCCACCGACAACGACGGCACCGACTCAGACGGAATCAACACCACGGGCCTGCTTACCGACAACGACGGCACAGACTCGGACGGCGTGGACACCACGGGGCTGCTCACGGACAACGACGGCACAGACTCGGACGGGATTGATACGACGGGGCTGCTCACAGACAACGACGGCACCGATTCGGACGGCGTGGACACCACGGGGCAGCTCACGGACAACGACGGCACCGACTCGGACGGCGTTGACACCACGGGCCAGCTCACGGACAACGACGGCACCGACTCGGACGGAATCGACACCACGGGCCAGCTCACGGACAACGACGGCACAGACTCGGACGGAATCGACACCACGGGGCTGCTCACCGACAACGACGGCACCGACTCGGACGGAATCGACACCACGGGCCTGCTCACCGACAACGACGGCACCGACTCGGACGGCGTGGACACCACGGGGCTTCTCACCGACAACGACGGCACCGACTCGGACGGCGTTGACACCACGGGCCTACTTACCGACAACGACGGCACAGACTCGGACGGAATCGACACCACAGGCCTGCTTACCGACAACGACGGCACCGACTCGGACGGAATTGACACCACGGGGCTGCTCACCGACAACGACGGCACAGACTCGGACGGCGTGGACACCACGGGGCTGCTCACCGACAACGACGGCACAGACTCGGACGGGATTGATACGACGGGGCAGGCGGCGTCCACCGCCAGCGATAACGACAGCGGCAACAGCGTCTGATTCGGCATGGCAAGCCCGGCAACCTCAGCCCGCCTTGTCCCGCAGGTGGAACTTCCCGAAGACCCCGGCCTGCCGGACTTCTCCAGGCTTATGGATCCCGGCTGGGTTGGCTCCGCCTGCGAGCAGCTCTTCCCTGAGTACGATTTGCCGCCTGAGCAGATACGCGTCCGGCAGATCAGCCACACACCCGACAGGCTGGCAATCGTCAGCTACGTGGCCGAGTGGGCGCTGGATGCGTACCTGCCCTCGCAGCAGTTCATCGCAAGGGTCGAGCGAGACAAGCCCGCGGAGACCTTTCGCTTTCCGAATGACCCTGACCTGCCCGGCCTGCCGCACGCGGTCGACCCCGCGCTCGCCATCGAGCTGGTGAACCGGCACGTCCTAGCGGTTGGCGCGCGCAGGCTGCGCGTGGAGGTTGTGCGCTACCGGGCGGGCAACCGCGCCGTGCTCAGGCACAGCGTCGGCAGGATGAGGTTCTACGCGCGGGTAATGCGCCCCGCCGCGGTTCGGGACTTTCTGGCGAACTGGGAGCCTATCGCTCGCTCCGGCTTCGTCGCGCCCCGGATCGCCGGATGCTGGTCGGAGGGCGGCGTGGTGTGGATGTCTGAGATCCCCGGCAGGAATCTGCGAGAACTGATTCTCAAAGACCGCCAGCCGGACCTCGCGCCCATCCTGCAAGGGCTGGCAACCCTGTGGCGCCCGCTGGACGGCACAGCGCAGGGGCAGCCCTTCAACCTGTATGGGGCGTATCGCAGGGCCAGGCGCAGCCTCTGGCACGCGGCACAGGGCAGCGCCACGGCCAAGCGACACGTGCGAGAGATTGCCGCGGCGCTCGACCCGTTCGTCGAGTCGTGGAAGCCCACCGCGACGGCGCACAACGACTTCTACGACGACCAGATTCTGGTCCTTCCCGATGGCGGCATGGCGCTGGTGGACTTTGAGGAGACCGGCCCCGGCGATCCGATGCTGGACGCGGGCAACTTCACGGCGCACCTGCGCTGGCGCGCGCAGTTCGGCCGCAGAGCGCGGAACGACGCCACGAACGTGTGCCTGGACGCGTTCAGGAGCGCGGCGCTGGAGCGGTTCGGCTGGGATGAGCACGATCTCAGGCTGCGGGAGGCCGTGTGCCTCTTCCGCGTGTGCACCAACGTCGTCCGCCATCCGCAAGCGGACTGGCGCGCCCGTCTGGAAGCCGGCCTGTCGCTGGTGCGCGAGACGCTGGGGTGAGTGAGAGGGGAAGAACGCGGCTGGCCGACGACCGTGGTGGCCCCGCTCTGGTTCGACAGGCTCACCCCCGTATCAAGTACGGGGCGGGCTATGAGCGGGAAAGCAAAGTCCGCTCACACTGAGCTTGTCGAAGGGCGGGCGGGTGGACAGCCGCTACAGCCGGCCATCCACCATCGCCGCATCCGGCGATACTCCCCCTCAGCTCTGCCAGGCAACTACGGCAACGACGAGGCAGAAGCTAGGGTAGAGTTGAACCTGCCGGGAGATCCCGCCGCTCAGACTGTTGCGCGCTTTCTGCGTAGCCCTCGACGGGCTCAAGGCGCAGCCTCAGCCCCAACGCCCGGGTGACCTTCAGCAAAGTTGCCAGCGTGGGGTTGCGATGATGGGGCGGCACCCCCACATCCCGCGCTGGAGGGCGCCCCTGGAGGCTGACTATGCAGCGGCGGAAGCAGCCATGTGGAGTACGCAGGCGCTGCATCTGGCGGACCGCCTGTATCCGACGCTTTCGGGAGGCGAGCAGCGGCGCGTATCGCTTGCGCGCGTTCTGGCCCAGGACACGCCGGTGGTCTTGCTGGACGAGCCCACGACTGCGCTGGACATCGGGCACCAGCAGTTGGTAATGTCCATTTGCAGGCAGCTCGCAAGCAATGGGCGGGCCGTGCTTGCGGTGCTCCACGACCTGAATCTGGCCGGCGCCTACGCGGACAGGGTAATGGTGATGTCGGAAGGAAGGGTTGTCGAGGTGGGCAGCCCGGAGGAGGCGCTTCGCGCGGAGCTCCTGTCCGCCGTGTTCAACCAGCAGGTCATGGTAGTGCCGCATCCGCAGACGGACAAGCCGGTGGTTCTGATGTCGTATGAGGGAGAGGCAGAGAGCGTTCAAGCAGTGGAGAGAACATCATCCAGCATGAGAGGATAAGGAGGTTCAGAGATGAGTGTGGTGAAGATAAATGCGATAACGGTGCCGGAGGGCAGGGGCGCGGAACTGGAGGCGCGGTTCGGCAGCCGCGGCCGTGAAGTGGAGCGCATGGAAGGTTTCGAGGGATTTGAGCTGCTCCGTCCGGTGGCTGGCGAAGACCGGTACTTCGTCTACACCAGGTGGCGGTCAGAAGAGGATTTCGAGCGTTGGGTCAATAGCGAGGAGTTCAAAAAGGGCCATGCGAGGAGAGCAAAGGACGGCCCCGTAGCCACGCACGCCAAGCTGCTCTCGTTCCAGGTGGTAGAGTGGCCGGACAACGCGGCGTAGCTGCCGGAGAGCGCGGAACTGCCGGACAACGCGGCGTAGCAGGAAACGGCTCGATGGCGGCCGGAACGGCTGTCGGCCAGGAGGCGCAGATGGAGATTCAGAAGGTCGCATTCATTCTGATGGCCCAGGACATGGACAGGGCCGTATCCTTCTACAAGGAGGTCATCGGCCTGGAGCTTCAGGTGCGTCATGGAAGCAACTGGGCCGAGTTGGGCTGCGAATGCGCTGTGGTGGCCCTGCACGGCGGCGGCTCCGGCGAGTACCGCCGCACGGGCCTGGCGTTCACCGTCGCAGACGTGACCGCCGCGTGCGAAGAGGTGAACCGGGGCGGCGGCAGCGTAGTCCAGTACCCGCAGACACGCCCCGGCGAGGGCATTATCCTGGCTCGTCTGGTGGACACGGAGGGCAACGGCTTCGATCTGTCCCAGCGCGCGCCATAACGGCTCCGGCGCCTTCACCGACAGGCAGGAACACGCGGCCGCGGCCACTGACCGGCGTGGCTGCTCAGGCAGCTTTGCCACGCGTCCCGCGGACGCTCAGAACATGCCCAGAACATTGAGGAGGAGAGATTCCATGACGAGTTCCATTCCCGTGAACACCGCGCCGCCGCCGCGCGTCGTCGAGGTGCGGCGCGTAGTCCGGCTCACGCCTCGCATGGTTCGAATCACCTTTGGCGGTGAGCAGGTGGCGGGATTCGAGTCCAAAGGCCCCGCCGAGCACATGCGCGTCTACCTGCCAGACAGCGAGACGGGCGAGCTCCTCCTGCCGATCATGGGGCCGGAGGGCAACTCCTTTCCGCAGGACAGGCAGCCGCCGGCAAGCCGGGCATACACCCCTCGCAGGTGGGACCCGAAACGGTGCGAGTTGGTCATAGACGTTGCCCTCCACGGCGAAGGGCCCGGCGCGGCCTGGGCCAATGGCGTGAAGGCCGGCGACGTTGCCGTAATCAGCGGGCGAGCAGGCGGGACCTACTTCCCGGACATGGACGCCGACTGGTACCTCATCGGCGGAGACGAGACCGCCCTGCCAGCCATAGGCACACTGCTGGAGGCCCTGCCGTCCACCATGCACGCCTGCGTCCTGGCGTAGGCGTGGGACGCGGAGGAGGAGCAAGCGCTGTGGTCGGCGGCAGAGCTTCAGGTGCGCTGGCTCCATCGCCGGGCGGAGGACATGCCGGGGCGGGCGCTCGCCTCCGCGATGGGCGCGGTCGAGCTGCCCCTGGGCAACGGACGCGTCTGGGTCAGCTGCGAGGCGTCGATAATGCGCGAGATCCGCAGGCGCTTCATCGAAGAGCGCGGAGTCGACCGCTCGATGCTCCGGACGCAAGGCTACTGGAAGGCCGGCGTGTCCAACCATCCCGACCACGACATGGGCGAGGAGGTGTGAGCGGACATGGTATCCCGCTCTGGTTCGACAGGCTCACCATGAGCGGGGGTACTGTATCCGCTCGTCCCCTGTTTTCGCAGGGGCAAGGCCTGAGCTTGTAGAAGGGCGGACGGATTGCCCGCCCTGCCCTGGGGAAAGGGAGAAGGTTACGGCCGTTCGAGCATCCGCGGCAACCAGACGAACCTTGGTGATCCATCCGCCACGAGACTTCCAGATGGGCTGGGGCCCACTTCCTTTAGTGTAGTGCGCCCATGCCGTCGGGGCACACCTTCCACTATGCCGCTGTCCAGGGAGGCGGCTTCCAGCTTGACGCTCACGACTTGCTCCGGCTGCAAGTGTTCGACTACCCGGTTGAGCATTCCGCTCTTGGCCCAACGATTCATGCGGGCGTAGATGGTGTGCCACCGCCCGAACGGCTTGGAGAGGCCATGCCACTTGCAGCCGTGGTCGGCCACGTACATCATGGCGTTGAGGACCTGCCGGTTGGAGATTCGCACGTTGCCGTGTCGAACGGGCAAGAAGGGAGCAATGCGTTGGCGCCGCGCTTCTGAACGTTCCATACGCACGTCATGCCGCAAACCACCACATTGTGTGAACGCGCCTTAGTCCTGCGTTTCCCCCGACAGCAGCGCGAATTCGGCGAAGGGCCAGTACCGCACCACCACCCTCCCGACGATGTTGTCCAGCGGCACTGTCCCCCAGTGCCGCGAGTCGCTGCTGTCTCGGCGGTTGTCGCCCAGCACAAAGTAGTGGTTGGGCGGAACCAGCACGGGCGGCAGGTTGTCCAGGTCCTTCCGCGAAAGGTACGGCTCGTCGAGCTCGTTGTCATCCACGAAGACCGTGCCGCGCGCCATCGACACCGTCTCGCCCGGCAGGCCGATCACCCGCTTCACGAAGTCCCGGCTTGGGTCGTTCGGATAGCCGAAGACGATCACGTCCCCGCGCTGAGGCTGGCGAAAGAGGAACAGGCGGACGCCCTCCTCCCAGATGTCCCAGGAGCGCGCCAGCCGGTCGATCGGCTCCGGGTCAAGGTTGGTGTACACCAGCTTGTTCACCACCAGCCTGTCCTCGTCGGAGAGGGTCGGCTCCATGCTGGACAGCTCCACCCTGTAGTTGCGCACCGAGGACTGGAGCAGGAAGAAGATGATGAGAGCCAGCGCGATGGTCTCCAGAATGTCCGTTATGAAGTTCCTTACGGCCGCAAACGTCAAGGCTTTGTCCTCCGAGCAGGTACAGGGCGATTATACCCCGTATCGCGCTTCGAGTCATGCGGGTCACCGCGCCGGCCGGGCGGCCTTGCGGCGCGCGTCGAATCTACGAACGCGCAGGCGGCGCTGCGAATCGGCCTTGTTGCTACACGGCCGCGGCGCTATAATGCGAGTCCGTACGGAGCGATGGACGGCTCGCGAGTCGCCCGCGCTTCCGGTACGCCATTCCCCGATAGCTCAGCGGTAGAGCGGGCGGCTGTTAACCGCTAGGTCGTAGGTTCGAATCCTACTCGGGGAGCCAACGCATCCCTTCCTGCTTCGACAAGCTCACCAAAAACGGCTTACCGTGGCCGCTCCCCCCCTGCTTCCGCAGGGGCAAGCTCTGAGCCTGTCGAAGGGTCGGCCCTGAACGGGCCTGAACGGGCAGACGTACGACGGCCTTGGTCTCCCCGCCCATGCTTCCACAAGCTCAGCACGAACGGAGCCGGCTGTGCCCCACATCTCCCCCGGGCGCTAGACCCCTGCTTTCGCAGGGGCGACGGTTGCGGTTGACAGGCGCGAGCGGCCGCTGTCGGGGCGATGCGTGAACCGCCCAAGCGGGCGAAAGGCGGGTAGAGTTAGAGGGGGATTAGGCGCGGGAGGGCGCGCCGCTTCCCCCCCTGATTAGACAACTCTCATGGCATTGCCGTGACTATCACGGCTGCATGTCCGATGCGTCACGTGCACATGACAGTGGGAAGACTATACCACACTTTCATGGCGCTTGGGTATTGGAACGCGAATGCAGAGCGGATGGTGAATGCACGCCGTCACTGTTGCCGCAGGATGGGCCGGATGATCTCCTTCGCCTCCTCAAAGGTGGAGACGACGTTCGCTCGCGGCACAGCGTCCATCACCCGCAGCGCGTTGAGCGCGGCGGCAACGTCCGGGTTCAGCCCGCAGACTATCAGCGTGCGCGTGCGCTGCGCCATCGCAATCCTGAACAGCCCGCCAATCGCAACTGCGGCCGTGTCGTCCACGTAGAGCGTGCGGGACAAGTCCAGAACCACAATTCGGTGGCCGCGGATGTCCGCGCGCAGAACCCGGCTGATCTCCCTTGCCGATGCCACCGTCACGCGATCCGGGAAGATGACCAGCCCCGTCCTGGCCTCAAACGGATCGATGTTGCCGTCCGTCTCGTCGTCTCCCAGGATGGCAACGTCCAGCACGGGCGTTGAGACCATCGAGCTCGCCTCCAGCCCCTCGAGCTGCCGCGCCCCCGTCAGCGACGCCGCAACCAGCCCCACCACTATCGCAAGGTTGATGTCCACAAACAGCGTCAGGAAGAGTGTAAGCAGCATCACCACGGAGAACCTGAGCGGTATCTGGCGTATGCCCGTGATGAACTTCCAGTCGATGATGTTCAGGCCGCTGAAGATGAGTATGCCCGCCAGCGCGGCGAACGGTATCATCTCCGCAACCGGCGCCGCAATCACAATGACCAGCAGAAACGACGCGGCTATCGTGACGCCCGCCACTCCCGTTCGCCCGCCGCTCATCGCGTTTGCGAACGTGCCGGGCGCGGCGCCGCCCGGGCAGCCGCCGATGAGGCCCGCGGCCACGTTGCCGACGCCCTGCGCCACCGCCTCCCGGTTCGGCTGGTGAATCGTGCCGGTGATGGCGTCCAGCTGCAAGGCCACCAGCAGCGTCGAGACCGTGCTGAGCAGCGCAATGGTGAAGGCCGGCGGCAACACCCTGACCAGGAAGTCCGGCGACAGATCCGGCATCTGCGGCGCAGGCAGTCCCGTGGGAATCTCGCCGATGGCCGGGGCACCCCGCAGCAGCGTCGCACCGATGACCGTTCCCGCCACCAGCACCACGAACGGAGCCGGCGCGAATCGCAGCAATCGACCGCGCCACAGCCAGTGCAGCGCCACGCAGATGACGGCCAGCGCGAGCGCCTGATACTTCGCCTCCGCAACCGCGTCCGGCAGCGCCGCCAGGCTCTCCAGCGCGGTGCCCTTGGGCGTGGCCCCCAAAGCCAGCATCACCTGCTTCAGTATCAGCAGGAACCCGAACGCCGTGAAGAACCCGGCGATGAGCGAGTAGGGTATGTAGGCCACGTATCGCCCAAGTCGCAGCAGGCCGAACCCGATCTGGATCACGCCCGCCAGGACTGCCACGGAGAACGCCTCCTCAATGCTCCGCGCGTACTCCGTCACCACCAGGGCCATTGTGAGCGTGACCAGGATGTTCGGGCCGGAGGTCAGCCCACGAACGCCGCCAAACACGCCTGCGAACAGGCTGACCGCCATTGCGCCGTACAGCCCCGGAACAGGGCCAAGGCCGGTTATCACGCCGTAGCCCATCGCAGTTGGCAGCGTGACGCTTCCCGCCGTGATGCCGCCGAGTACGTCGCCGCGGAGGTTGGCCAGGCCGTAGTTGGGCCTGCGGGGCATTGCAGCCGTTAGATGTCGCTTGACGTTCATGCAGGTGCGAGATGTTTGGCCGACTACAGTGGTCGGCGTGCCGGCTCTTGGGCGTATTCGGTTGGGAGAGTGGGGATAGCTTACCAGCTATTGCCCAACGGCGAAAGTGCGCAGGCGGGAGGATGGCCCACAACCTCCTATGCCTGAGAAAGCGGGCATCCACTCGATCGCGGGCGGCGCATCGCGTGGGTGGACTCCCGCCGTAGTTTACCCTGAGCGTACCGTCCCCTACTGCCTGCCACCTGCACAGCGACTATGTCCACGCCGTGGATTTTCCGGCTGCGCACCGCTGCCGAGTGATGCCCCAGCAGCCGCAGCCAAAGGTCATCGTACGTTGGCAGGGCGTCCGCTTCGTTCAGTCAGTCAGGCTGGCGCCCCCAGGCGCTCGTCCACCTCTTGCGGCGCGTGGCGGTTGGGATCAGGCTTGCTCATACTGAAACGCCTTCTCCAGTTCGGCTATCTCCAGCTTGCTCATCTTCAGAAACGCCGAGGTGACGCGTTCCACCGCCGCAGTGTCGTCGCTCGAAAGCATTTCCCTCAGCGCGGTGGGCACAATCTGCCAGGAGACGCCGAAGCGGTCGGTGAGCCAGCCGCATTGCCCTTCCTCGCCGCCATCGGATGTCAAACGTTCCCATAGCCTGTCAACTTCGTCTTGGTCTGCGCAGTTTACCGCGAGCGACATCGCCGGGTTCAGGGTGTAGATTGGGCCTCCGTTGATGATACAGAACCTCTGCCCCGCCAGCTCGAACTCAGCGGTCATGATCTCGCCCGCATTGCCCATGCCGGACTCGCCGTAGCGCAAGGCGGAGGTGACACGGGCGTCTTCGAAACAAGACGTGTAGAGATCGAGGGCTTCCTCGACACGGCCGTCAAACCAGAGATTGGTGACGATCTTCTGCATGGTTCACTCTCCTTCGGTCAATTCGACCATGTACGACATCAATGACCTGATCTTCCTGCCAGACGCTGACGCGAACCGATTCACGTCGCAAAGTGCGAATGGGCTTCCCCGGGCCGGTTGTGATGACGCCGTTCACGAAGCCCTCAGGCCCGTGCGTGATGACGGAGTAAAAGACTGGCTCGGCAGAGCGCCCCCCCAAAGCCGGTTCGTCCTACCAATGACTGCGACTCTAGGTTTGGCGGCTGGGCCTCCAGGAGATTACCGCCTGTCGCCGCGGGGCAACGCCGCGAATGGCGAAGCCTTTGGGCGTCTCCTCCAGCAACTCGTCCGCGGCGGCGCGCAGCAGGTCATCCTGAGGCGTGCCTTCCTGCACGGCCAGCCTGAGTCGCAACTGCTCCAGCGCCCCGTCGCGGTCCGTATCCATCACGACGGTCTCGGGTTCGATCATCTCCACGTCCGGGTATATGTCCATCGACCAGAGCAGCTCCATGACCTTGGAAAGCCCCGGCAACGGAGTCGGAGCCGAGCCATGCACTCTCTCGAAGAAGGGGCGGTCCACAGAGCCTGGAGTCTCCCCCATCTCAACCACCACCACCCTGTCCGTTGCGTGCTGCTGTAGCTTCTCGACAAAGGGCGCGACCTCCGCCACATGGTGCAGCACGAGAGAGCACAGCGCCATGTCCGCCATCGGCGCCTCCGCGTCCTCCCACGGCTCATTGATGACCGTGATGTTGTCTATGCCGGCCTCGTCAGCCCGGGACTTCAGCAGTTCCACCGCGTCCATGGAGCGCTCAACGACGGTCACGCGGTTGGCTCGCGTGGCCAGGGGCAGAGCGAAACGGCCTGCGCCGCCTCCAACGTCCAGCGCTTCCGTGCCGGAGCCCAGTGCAGCGAACAGCCTGTTGAGCACTGCGTCATCGGTGCGGTGTGGGTCAAGGCGCCTGTTGGTGAATCCGCCACGGTTGGCGGGCGCTTGACCGCGGCCCGCGCCATGACCGCCTCCTCGCAGCGCGGACATATCGCGGTCATGTGCATAGACCTGTTCTCGCCAGGCGTCGGCAACTGGATTCAATGGAGTCCTCCCGTAGCGCTGGTTGGGTGATTTGGTCGGGGCAGCTTGGTGACAAACGAGCAGTGAGCCTCCTCCCCGCCATGCGAGCGTACGTGCTCCCCGGCGCACTACCAGATGATACTTTGTACCAATATGATAGCAACCAATCGCCCGGCTGTCAATACGAACTGTGCGTCCCTGCCCTGCCGGCGCGCCGAGTCTTTGGCACGGCCTGCCAATAGCGATGACTCCTGGAAACTGCCGTACTTTTGCGAGTCCCCAAGCGCGATGGCTCCCGGGTCACCACGCTGGGAGTCTCTCGGTGACACTCATCGGGTCGGCAGTTCGTGGGGATGGCCACGAACGCGACCGTCGTCCCTTCGCCCACCCTTCGACAAGCACAGAGCCTGCCCCTGCGAAAGCAGGGGGCGAGCGGGCCAAGGCTTCCCGTTCGTGCTGAGCATGTCGAAGCATGAGCGGGGCGAATGGAGTAGCGCGAGTTGCCAGTCTCTTTCTTGTGCCCCGCGACTGGCTGCTTCCTCATCGTCAGGGAAGTCGGCGCCGTCCGCATCCTGACACCGGATTGAAGCCAGGCAAGGATTGCGTATCAGTTGCGTGCCGGTGTCACAGCAGGCATAGCTGCGGGGGTTACCGGTTCGATGCCAAGCTCGGCGCACCCCTGGAGATACACGTCAATCGAGGCTCGGAATTCCCGCTTGATGCCCTCCACGTCGGTCGCCTCGGCGTTGGCTATTGGGTATGGGCCGCTGTTGATGACTCTGGCGTGCAGAACGTCAGCCTCATCGTCGTAAACCACCTCTGCAACGTAGCCCTTGTACTCCAGCATCAACTCACCTCGGTACGCTCGATGAATTGCACAATGTCGCGGACGGTTTCACGGCTTGTCACCGGGCGTGGGTGCGGTCTGTGAACCACTATAGACTCTGTTCCTTTCACCAATTGCACCCTGGAACCGGCCCGTTCAACCAGATCGACCCCCAGCGCGGTCAGAAGTGACTCGATTTCCTCCCACCTGATTCCCGCCGGCGTTGGCGTCTCCCGCATTAGTTCCAGCGTCCGGCGGTGTCTTCTCCTCATTGTGCCGATTCAGCGCTCTTGAGTTACTCCCTTCAAGAACTCTCTAGTGCTACCGCATTCTAGCATAGATAGCGAATCTTTAACTACAGGCTGTCCCCTCAACCACTCCCCGCGACATGCACCGTGACGATGTCCACGCCTTGGAACATCCGGGGCGCACGGCGGCAACGTATCGCTTATGACGCTCACAACCATCACCCATACGGAAGCAGGAATCTGGCACTCGGTGCGGTGGCGCCGCCAAGCCCGTTCGCCCGCCGCCTACAACCACCGCCACTCCTGCCGCACACAACCACCGTCTCCCCTGCGAAAGCAGGGGTCTAGCACCCGGCGGGGAGAGGGGCTGCGGCACATCGCACCCTCCCACGCTCCGGGGCGCTGGATTCCCGCGTGCGCGGGAATAGAGGGTGTGGCGTGGCAGGCGCGCGGCGCATCGCCGTAGGGGCGGTTCGCGAACCGCCCGCAGTCACGCGCAGCGGCTTCCGTCCATTCACGCCCCGCCCTGCCGCCTTCCCACTTCCTACTCCCGCGGAGGCGGGAGTCCGGCAGGTCGAGACTCGGCGGGGGCCTCAACTGCGCTGCAACGCAGAATGCGACCGAGTAGATGCCCGCCTCCGCGGGCATAGAGGAAAGGGGGCAGTCCGCCCGCCCTTCGACAGGCTCAGGGTGAGCGGATACAGTATCCCGTTGGCGCTGAGCTTGTGGGAGCATGGACGGGCTGCCGCTGCATCGCCCCTACACCGTCAGGTCCAGCTCCTCCCACTGGCGCCTCAGCATGGAGCGCAGCCTCATGTTCTGGTACGCGCCCCATATCGTCATGGCGGGCGGAACCAGCAGCACGGACACAACCAGCGAGTACACAATCGTTATCGCCGCCGTGAGGCCGAACTGCTGCGACGCGGCCATCGGCGAGGCCGCCAGCACCCCTATGCCGAGCGCGGTCGTCAGCGCGGATCCCAGCAGCGCCGAGCCGGTGGTCACCAGCGTCGAGACGGCCGCCTTCTCCGGGTTGCGCAGGCGCGTGTACTCCTCCCGGTAGCGGTGGATCAGGTGGATTGTGTAGTCCACGCAGAGGCCGATTGAAAGCGCGGTGATGATGGACGTGATGAGGGTGTAGGGAATGTCCAACAGCGCCATAGTGCCCAGGACGGAGAATAGCACCAGCATGGTCGGAGCCACAGCAACGATGGACAGCAGCGGCTGGCGCACCGTCAACTGGAAGGAGAGCGCAAGCACGACGATGGCAACGAAGACGGTGGTGCCTATCGACTCCGTTTGCCGGTCTCTGATGGAGTCCGAGACCGCGAACGAGATGATGGTTTCCGAGGTTGCCGTGATGGCGTCGTCGTCTCCGGGCCAGATAGCCTTGACGTCTTCCTGTAGCCGCCTGGACGCCTCCGGTTCGCCCGTGTAGGCCGGGAACTGGATGAGGAGCGTGTCGATGCCGTCGGGGTTGTTGACCAGCGTGTGCCGGAGGTCTGGATCCATTGCCTCTATCCTGTCGATTAGCTCCTGCATCATGGCTGCGTCCAGCCGCACGCCCGCGGAGGCCTGCCTGTACAGCGCGGCCAGCTCAGCGTCGTACTTGTCGCCGGGCGTGCCGTGGTCGGCAACCCAGTCATTCACCAGCAGGTCGTAGGACAGGATGACCGGCCCAGCCGCGGCCTGCGGGCGGAGCTGCTCATCCACAAGCGCCTGCCTGAAGGACTGAAGGTTGAGGAGCGTGCGCGTTTCCGTAGCCTCGGCCTTGATGATGACGCTGGTGATCTCGGTTGACCCGCCCACCGCCTTGTCCAGCGTGTCCAGGTCTTCCAGCACGCTGCCGCCCTCAGGAAGCAGGTCGCGGATGCTGAACTCGGACTTGAGGCCCGTGGCCGCGTACCCCAGCCCTATCGTCACCGCAAGCACGGCGATGATGTACGGCGCGGGCCTGCGCGTGACCTCTCGCCCCAGGAGCGCCGCCGCTCGCTCGACGCCCGGCAGTGCGCCCGCGATCGCCCGCGGCGGTTGCAGATTGCCGCGCGACTCCCGCCGCCGGTCGATGATCGCCCGTCCCGCCGGTATCAGCGTAAGCATCACGATAAGACTCAGCCCTACGCCCATGCCCGCCACGACTCCAAAGTCCCCCATCATCTCCACGGGCGAGAACAGGTTTACCAGCAGGCTGACTATGGTGGTCACGGCCGCCAGCAGCAGCGGTACGATGACGTTGCGAAGTCCGACTCGCGCGGCTTCCGCCACCTGCGCGCCCGCGGCGCGCTGCTCGCGGTAATGGGATACGGTCTGGATCGCGTAGTCCACCGTGAGGCCGATCACGATGATGGGCACCATGGACGTAAGCGCGTTCGGCGGGCCGGTCAGGCCCAGCCCCCTCGGCCCAAGCCACCCCTCCGCGCCGAATATCCAGACCAGCGACACCACCAGCCCGGCAAGGGTCAGGAACAGGTCGGAGAGCGTGCGCATGAACAGCAGTATCAGCCCCGCAATGATGAGCAACGCTAACATTACCAGCGGCCCCATCCCCTCCTCCGTGGCCCTCCGAGACTCGTCCTCTATCACCGTGAACGAGATGCTGGACACTTCCAGCGAGCCCTCGCTGCCGGCCGCAATGCCGTCTATCTTGCGCTCAGCGTCCACAACCGCTTGGTCGCCGGTGTCGCGCAGTCGGATGGAGGCAACGGCCACTTGAGCGCCGTCGGTGTCCGTCCCCGTCATTGCGTCGAGCGCGGCGAGAAGCTCCGGCGGGCCGCGCAGGTTTTCGATCTCCGCCTGCGTGACCGAATCGAACCCGTCCACCTGGAGCAGCGCCTTGACCAGCACGGACGGCGCGATGACGGGATTCGTGGGCGCGAGGAGCTCCGCCACGCTCGGCTCGCCCACGATGTCGGCCAGGAGCGAGTCCATCTGCGCGAGGCCGTCCGGCGTGAGGGCGTTCCCGTGGAACAGGAGCGTGACGACTCTCACGTCGCCCGATTCGTCGAATAGCTCGTCGCGCTCAGCGCTGGCCTGAGCCACTGCGCTCCCCTTGGGCAGCGCCGAGACGATGTCCGCCGGAGGCTCGCGCAACGACGCGCCTGAGCCGAACAGGACGGTCAGTGCGAACAGGACGGCGAGCGTTATCCACGGGCGCGCCGTGATCAGCCTGCTTATCTTGCCGAGTATGTCATACATGGTTCACAGGAGATTTCGGTTTGCAAAGTCATGCGCCGGTTATTGGCTGTCACCCATTGTACTACAACCGGCGGGTTGGCTGCCCGTTCCCCCGCGCCCGTTCGTGATAAGCGTGTCGAAGCATGAGTGGGAGACCACGATTTCCGTCCATCCGCCCGCCCTGCGGCAGGCTCAGGACGAACGGGTCGATGGGCGGTGAAGCCCACGGCCTTGCGGCGTTCATGGCGCTGGCCTAGAATAGCCTCGCAGGTGGCAATCGTCCCAAACCGGGAAGGGCGCAGACTCCGCCGGATGAACAAGACACCCGCCGCGCAGGCAGTGCATTGACCGAACAACGACACAACTCAGACGCGACCACGCGAGCCGGTTCGAACCGGCCGCTTGAACTGTGCAGGCGCATGGTCGAGGCCAACCGGTTCGAGTACCTGATCATCGGCATAATCCTGTTCAACGCCGCGCTGCTCGGACTCGGCACCTCCCCGGCAATCGAACGGGACTACGGCGGCTGGCTCCACCTGGGCAACAACGTCATCCTGGGCGTCTTCGTGGTGGAGGCGCTGCTGAAGATGGCGGCGCGGTGGCCGAGGCCGCAACGCTACTTCTCCGACGGCTGGAACATCTTCGACTTCACGGTGATCGTGCTGGCGCTGATACCGGCCACGGGCGAGTTCGCCATCGTGACGCGGCTGTTCCGCCTGCTGCGCGTCGTGCGGCTCATCTCCACCATCAGAGACCTGCGCCTCATCGTCGCCGCCCTGGTGCGGTCCATCCCCAGCGTGGGCCACGTGCTGATTCTGATGAGCATTGTGGTGTACATCTACGCCATCATGGGCTATCACCTGTTTCACAAGCACGACCCGGAAAACTGGCGAGACCTGGGCACGGCGCTCCTGACTCTGTTCAACATACTCACGCTGGAGGGCTGGACGGAGGTGATGGACGCGGCAATGGCGGCGTATCCGTGGGCGTGGGTGTACTTCGTCAGCTTCGTGGTCGTGGGCACGTTCGTGGTCATCAACATGTTCATTGCCATCATCATCAACAACCTGGACGAGGCCAAGCTGGAGAGGCTGCGCGACCTGGAAGGCCCGGCAAGCAGGGAGGAGCTTCTGCGAGAGATTCGAGCTACGCAGGCCACGCTCCGCCGCCTGGAACAGCGCATCGGCGACGACGAACGCGAGTAGCGGCGGGGATAGGATCCGCGTAGTGAGGAGGCGGGCGGGTATGCCCCATGCCATTATACCTGATTGGGGGGGTATGGATTCAGTCTCAACTGGGGTTGAGAGTGTGTGCCCGGCGTGCTACATTGCGGACACTTCGGTAGGAGGTGGCCCTGTGAGCATCGGGGCGAATGGGACTCTTACCAGAGAGGATGCCGTCACGGGCACTGCACGGAGCAACTTCATGCTGCGATCGTCTAAAGTGATTCTACCTCCGCATTCAACGAACTGATGTCTAAGCGTAGAGCATTTTGCAGCAGGAGCCCGACCGGATCCTGAAATGATTTCATGGATGGAGACTTACTGTCAACCTCGTACACCCGGTACAATACGTAACGATCCCGAAGTGAACGTGCGAGATCGAATTCGCTTTTCGACCATTGGAAACGCCCGTCTCTCCCCGTGGTGGACTTCACCTCAATGCACAGAGTTTTACCGTCGCAATCCACCGACCGTATGTCGTGATCTGCCCCAGGTTCCCTGTCAGAAACCCATTCGACGCAGGACTCTGGGTACCCGAGCTTCTTGACCCTTTCCAATTCGCAACGGTAGATGAGTTTCTCCCCTCGCCGTCCAAGCTCACGATCCCAATCTTCTTGTTCTCTCGTTGGGGGCGACCATACACCCCCACCTCCAGGCGGGCGCGTTTGTTGAGGCCTCTGAACGTGAAAGGTTCCCTTGGGTGGAACTTGTCGTACGGTTACATCCCCAATTGGAGGTAACGACCGCCGACTCGTCGGTGTTACTAAGGTTGGTTCGTCTTGGTCTATATCTGCCGCAGGGTTCGGAACCGACCTCTGTTCATTGTTCCCGATGCTATGTCGGGCTGTGCGTGAGTCTAAGTTTTCGCTTAGCATTATCGAGACGGCATCATCTATTTCGTCTTGGTATTGTTCGGTGTCAGACCCCAGCCATTGGTCATCAATTGTCTCAGATTCCGCACCGCCGCCCCATTTCCAAGGGATTCCTCGTCCCTTCAGATAGTGTTCCATGTCTTGTGTCGTCAGGCTGTCGAGCAGCCTATATGTCGAGTCGGCCAAAGAACGCCGGAGCACTGGGTTCTTGGTGACAAGGCCCGCCAAAGAACTGCTTAACCGGCCACGCAATTCTCTGTTACTCGCAGCTCTGATAGCTACAAACCGGTCCTCTTGGGCGATGATCTCTTCGTCGACATACACCGTATGCCCTGACACATTGTAAGCCACCTGCAACTTGTCAACGAAGGCAATATCGGATCGCTTCTTCAGCTCCTCCAACAGGTCAAAAGGCCTCAGCATCGCTTGGTCACTCTCAACGTCGTGTTCCACCAGCGTACTAAATGCGTGCCTAAACTCATCTGATCGCACCTTTTGTATGACGGCAGCCACATTGACACGCTCGCGGGCCTCCACAGATTCACCGAGTCGAACACCTTGCTGCTGCCTCACCTCGGTCAGATTCTTCACTGAGGCTTCAGCAAAAAATCTGAGGCTGCCAAGCCTTGATGTGTCTGCAAAGACAACGGTTGATTGGGATAGCTCTAATTCTGCGGCCAATCGCGGATCATCGTCGATTAGCAAGATTCCCTGGGATGCTTCAACTTGAGAATGGAGCCTTCCATTCTTGCCCAGGAGGAAGCGCGTATTTGGATCAATTCCTGCTGGAGGGCCCGGAAGAACCGCGTACACCGCTTGCAATCTCATTCGGTGGGAACGAGGTAGGGGTTTCGAATCATCTGTCTCATCAAATCTCTCTGAGAACCACTGGAGAAGCATCCGCCAATGTTGCGGTTGGGGTTCCGAGTACGCGCCCAATCCACGAGCCGCGGACACACAGCCGCTTTGAGCGGTCAATTGCGGTATGATCCCGCGAAACATCTCCCGATAGCCACGCCCTACGAGAACTTCCGAAGGTTTATGGAATCCGCCCTCCGCCCACAGGATCTGATCATCTTTGTGAGCCTCTGTTGGTTCCCCTTCTGAGTCCAACGCTTTCACTAAAGTGGCGTATAGAACCTTCGCGTTCTCCGGTTTCTCCCCGTTCTCTCGGAGTCGTTCAATGTACGAGACGATGTCTTTGGATCGAGGTGCGGAGAGGCAGCCCAACTGCTCATAGAGGGACCGGTGTCCTCCTTTCACGAACGGCACTTCCGACCCCAAGCATGCCACGTTTAAGTCTGTGGGCAAATAGGTGTCCTCCGGACTGGATAAGCCGCCCAATGTGTTGACTACAAACTCTACTGTAGACAGACTCGAGACTGTTTTTGAATCAAGCAGTCTCCTCATCTTCCACAACGTATTGGAACAGCCTTCTGCCATCTCTGGGTTATGTGGAACCAGTAGTGCGTATGCCACCAAGTCTGCACCTGTTACCCTTCTTTTGAAACTCAATGCTCTTGCTAGCTCCGCATCTTGGGCATACTCCGGGTGGGGAAAATGCAACACAGCTCGCAGGTCTTCGGCGTTCCTTGCCCGTACATCAATTATGGATTCGGGGTTTACCCAATCACCGTGGTCGGTTCTCAATATAGGCGACCGTCTCAAGTATGCTTTGGTCGTCTGATCAAACTGGCCGCTCCTCTCGGTTACATGCGCATACAACGCGTCTCGTTGGTTTGGAGAAGCGGTATCTGAGCGAATCTTTTCTGCAGTCTGGAGAACCCAAGTCTTGATGTCGAAGTTTTCGCAGAGTCTAGGTAAGATCTTGTATTGACACAAGACCGGATGCAATCGTTGCTCAGGTTCAAGATTTACGGCCGGTGCGATACCGTCCTGCACTACCCAGAGGGGCGTGTCCGGAGCAGACAAGCCACCGGCGGCGTTCAAAGTTGTACTGGCTTGTCTCAAGTCCTTGCGGTTTTGGCTGGACAGTTGCCGCGCAAAGACATCCAAAGCGTGCGCAAACCGCTTCTGGCGCTCGACATTGGCCCAAGCATTCGGGTAGTTTTTGTACCCATAACTGGCCTCGGACTGACCCAGTCGCGTGGTCAAGTTTCCACTCTCTTTCCCTGCGCACCGTAAGCGAATCAGCGAGTTGATAGTAAAGCGTCGAGCTCCGAATTTCATGGCCATCTGTTCAACGCGTTCATCTTTAGCCAATCGCGGATCTAGGTAACGATTCGGGCTCAAGTAGTCATGGAGTTCTTCAGAAGCCGGGATAACAATCCCCCTCGCTTTGCTGAAAACAGTCCGGGGATTTCTTCCTCTTGCGACAACGCGGGTGGGCCAACATTCCTTATCGGCGAGGCATTCGGAAAGGGCAGTGGAATATGCTTTGCAATTCTCTGGATGAATTTCACTGGGCCAGGATGCCAAGTAGGCGGCCGCACCAAACCGGTCGAGCCAATCGGAAGTAAGAAGGTCCACCGTTAAATCGGCTGCGCGTAGCAGTAACCATCGGTTCCATTGATCATCCCCCAATATAGCACTCCTATCCATGTCCATCTTGAAGGGCGCACTAATGCTAATACCATTCCCGCTCCTCTCATCAGGAACTCCAATGGGATAGAAGAGATGCCCCCGATGATTAAGGTCAATTTGACTCCCCTTTATCCGTACCGACACGCCGATCTTGACTCTGCGGCGGCTTGAGGTTCTGAAATAGCTCGGGAATGTAACGTATCGGAACTCCTCTGGCACCTCGAACGTCCTTTGGAATTCAATCTCCCTGGTCGTTTGTTGACTGGACTCGCTGTTGTCGAGTCGGCTGCTCACCACTCTTAGAGTCCGCTCAATTGCAGCTACGTAGCGTGTGGAACAGCCAATATTCTTAGTTGACTGCGTCCACGTAATTCGTCGATCGTCGCGCTCAGACTTCACCACGAGTCGCTTCAGTTGCTTTGGTGAATCTGGTACGACGAGCTTTATCAGCGTGGGGATCAGTCTTTGGGCAAACTGATCAAAGGCGGCCTTTTCCTGCTCCAACCCGAATGGCGCCAAATTGCCGTCAGCGACCGTCCTGTACAGTACTTGGATCTCGACGCCGGGTTTCCCCTTGGAGTCGGGTTCGGGCTGCGGTTTGGGCAAAGTTCCCCTGTGATAA
Organism: Dehalococcoidia bacterium; assembly: GCA_963555975.3. GTDB lineage: Bacteria > Chloroflexota > Dehalococcoidia > Lucifugimonadales > UBA2985 > JAPPHY01. Next base: position 1,512,876 of record OY821663.2, on the reverse strand, counting down.
TCCAGAACCGTTTGTAGTCCTGCCGACCGGATGAAAATTTGCGGGCCGAACGAGAACAGGGATTTTAGGCCAAAATTCTTTGATCCGATGCCGTTAGTCTTCGGCCTAATGATTTGATCTGATCCTGCCATTTGACCTTGGCCGAACATGACGCTCAGCCGCCTCCACCCTGCGGCATCGATAGGAATGCCGTTGCCACGGATATGCAAAGAATCTGCACTGAACACCATCTCCATTAGTGTGCCTTGAGCATCAAATTCGTTTTGGGCCAACTCACGGAGGACATCCGACGCATCGTGTTCTTCCACGAATTCGTCCAAGACGCTCCGGGTCATCCGGAACTGGAGATCAAGCCCCGCGACATCGGGTTTTCGCCAACCGGCCGGAGTTTTCGTCGCCGATAGTTGCTCTGAGCTGTTTGCCATACCGGTTCTGCCTTACTCTAGTTCGACATGGGAGTCATGGGCAGCCCGCCCCGCCACTGCGCTGCCAGGCCCAACTCCAAGGATACGGGCGCGCCATCGCACGTGTCAAGAAACGCACCGCCCCCCGCCCAAAGCTGCGTTTGACACACGCGCCCAACGGGAATATAATCCAGCGTGATACCATGCCAAAGCGCACGTACCAACCCAAAGTCAGACGAAGGAAGAGAGTCCACGGCTTCTTCTCCCGTATGCAGTCCCCGGGCGGCCAGAGGGTGCTGAAGAGGCGCCGCTTCAAGGGCCGGGCAAAGCTCACGGTCTAGCTGCATGCAACCCTCTCGCCTGTTGCAGCCCGCGCTCAAGCTCAATGCAGAAGGAGCTCCGACTCAGGAAGGCCAGGGACTTCTCCCTGGTCTATCGCCTTGGGCGCACTTGGGCCAACGACCTTCTGGTGCTCAAGGCCATGCCCAACGACGGGCAGTCTGACAGCAGGTTCGGGTTCAGCGCGGGGAAGCGGACTGGCAACGCAGTGATCAGGAACACCATCAAGCGAAGGCTCAGGGAGACGGTCCGACTAAGCAACGTCAAGCCCGGCTGGGATGTCGTCTTCATCGCACGCGCGCGCTCCGGCGGGGCGAACTATCGCAAGCTGAACGGCGCCGCCCGGTCGCTGCTGCGCCGCGCCGACCTGCTGGACGCGGCCGCCAAGACCGAAAGGGCAAGCGCATGAGGGCAGGCGCGCTGGCGGCCATCCGATGGTACCAAAGGGCCGTTTCGCCCTTTCTGCCCGTAACGTGCCGCTATCTGCCCACCTGCTCCGAGTACTCGCACCAGGCCATCGCCGACCGCGGCCTCCTGCGCGGCCTGTGGCTCACCGTGCGCAGGATGGCACGGTGCACCCCCTTCGGCGGAAGGGGGTACGACCCCGTTCCCTAGACGACCAAACTGCGAAAGCGCCCCTCGGCGCATCCGCGGGCGTCCGCCGCCCTCGCTCTTCATGGCAACACTGAGAGACCACAACCCTTCGCACACCGCATCGCCCGCGGCGAGATTTCGCCCCTGGCTGCTGCTGGCGTCGCTCATGCTCGTGCTGGCCGCGGGCTGCGAGGCGGGCCGCTTCACCGCGGAGTCCGGCTGGTCAGGCGCGGTGGTGGCCGGAGACGTGGTCTACGTCGGCTCGCGGCAGGCGCAGCTGCTGGCCCTGGACAGGCAGCGCGGCACGCTGCTGTGGAGCTTCCCCAGCCCGGACGAGGAGAACCTGGTCGGCATCTACGGCAGCCCCGCGGTGACTGACGAGCTGGTGTACGTGGGCGCGTACGGCGAGGAGCTGGGCCGGCTGTACGCCATAGACCCGGTGCAGCGCGCCAAGGTGTGGGACTATCCCACAGGCGACCACATCGTCGGCTCGCCGACGGTGGCCGGGGAGACGGTGCTGGTCGGCTCCTCTGACGGGGCCATGTACGCGCTGGATGCCGCAACGGGTGTTGAACGGTGGCGCTTCCAGACCGGCAACAAGATCTGGTCTGCGCCCGTGGTGTACGACGGCGCGGTCTACTTCGGCTCGCTCGACCACAACGTGTACGCCGTGAGCCTGGACGAGGGCGCGGAGCTGTGGCGGTTCGCCACCGAGGGCGCGGTGGCGTCCACGCCGCTGGTCGAGGGCGGCCGCGTCTATGTCGGCTCGTTCGACAGGCGCTTCTACGCGCTGGACGCCATCTCCGGCGCGGAGGCGTGGGCGCAGCCGTTCCGCGCGGACAACTGGTTCTGGACCACGGCGGTCTCGGACGGCGGCAACGTGTACGTGGGTTCGCTGGACGGCAACCTGTACGCCATCAGCACTCAGACGGGGCAGGCCGCATGGCCCAAGCCGTTTGCCACGGGCCAGCCCATCGTGTCCGCGCCCGCGCTGGTGCCGGACGGCGTGGTGATTGCGAACGACAACGGCGACATCTTCCTGGTGCGCGCACGGGACGGCCAGCAGATTCGCCCCTTCTCGGTGAGGGATCGGGTGCGAGCGCCCCTCACGGCGGAGGACTCGGTGATCTACTTCAGCGCAATGGATCACTCCGTGCGGGCGGCAGACCTGGAGGGCGGCTTCTGGAAGGAGCTTTGGTGCCACGACACGAGGGAGGACAGGCAGCAATGCGAATGACCATCGCCGTTCACCCGCCCTTGCTGGTGCGCAACGGTGAGCAAGCGCCAGTCCCTTCCCCCGTCTGCGGGGGAAGGTCAGGATGGGGGCATACGCCGCGCCGCGCCTACCGCGTCCGTCACCATCGCGAACGCGGGGGTCTAGCCCCCGGTGGGGCTGCGGTGGGCGATGCGCTCGTCACCTCTGCCCCCCGCCGGGTGATAGATTCCTGCTTCCGCAGGAATGACGAGAGGCCCACGCGGGCGGTTCACCAGCCGCCCCTGCGATGGACGCCGCGCCGCGCCTACCGCGTCCGTCACCATCGCGAACGCGGGGGTCTAGCCCCCGGTGGGGCTGCGGTGGGCGATGCGCTCGTCACCTCTGCCCCCCGCCGGGTGATAGATTCCTGCTTCCGCAGGAATGACGAGTCCCCCACCCGGGCGGTTCACCAACCGTCCCTGCGGTGGACGCCGCGCCGCGCCTGCCATGTCCGTCACCCTCGCGAACGCGGGGGTCTAGCCCCCGGTGGGGCCGCGTTGGGCGATGCGCTCGCCACCCCTGCCCCTCGCCGGGTGATAGATTCCTGCTTCCGCAGGAATGACGAATCCCCCACGCGGGCGGTTCACCAGCCGCCCCTGCGATGGACGCCGCCGGCTCGGAGGCCCACCCCCGCAGCCTGCGGAGGCGAGAGGTAACCCATGCTGGAATTCGTCGGCCTGATATGGGATCAGCTGATACTTGGGCCTATGGTCAACAGCCTGGTGTTCCTCTACGCCATGTTTTTCGACAACTTCGGTGTCAGCATCCTCCTGTTCACCGTGCTCGTTCGCCTTGTCACGCTGCCTCTCACGCTCAAGCAGATACGCATGACGCGCCAGATGACACAGCTTCAGCCGGTCATGCGCGAGCTTCAGGCGAAGTACAAGGACGACCGCCAGCGGCTGTCCCAGGAGACGATGAAGCTGTACAGGGAGCGCGGCGTCAATCCCCTAGGCTGCCTGGGGCCGATGGTCATTCAGATGCCCGTCTGGATTGGGCTGTACCAGGCCATCATCCAGACGCTGCCCACGCAGCCGGAGCGGCTTATCGGCCTCTCGCAGAAGCTGTACTCCTGGCTGCCGATGGTCAACGAATCGGTGCCGCTGAGCAGCGGCTTCCTCTGGATGGACCTGGCGCTTGGCCCCGGCGAGCAGAACGACTTCATCCTGCCTGCGCTGGTTGGCCTGTCCATGTGGGCGGTTCAGAAGATGTCGACCGTGCCATCGGCCGACCCGCGGCAGGCGCAGACCAACACCATGATGCTGTGGATGATGCCGCTGATGCTCACCTTCTTCTCGTTCCAGCTCCCCAGCGGCCTGGCCCTCTACTGGGTGGCGTCCAACCTGATACAGATGGGAATCCAGTACTTTATAACCGGCTGGGGCAATCTGCTGCCGTCCAAAACGGAGACGGCGCCCGCGCAGGCGGCCCCTGCCCAGCCGGTCAAGGAGATTGAAGATGGAAACACTGGAGACAACGGGACGAACCGTCGAGGAGGCAATCGAAATCGCTCTGGAGCAGCTAGGCGCAGAGCGCGATCAGGTAGAAGTAGACGTAATCAGCCAAGGTAAGGGCGGCATCCTGGGCTTCGGCGCGGAGCCGGCGCGGGTGCGCGTTGTGCTCACCGCGCCCCTCTCCAACCTGCCCACGCTCTCCAAGCTGATTCTGGACAACCTGCTGAGGAACATGAAGGTGCAGGCGTCATCGTCGATACGGGCGACCCGCGAGGAGGAGGAAGGCACGGTGGAGCTGGAGATCGAGGGCGAGGACTCCGGGCTGCTTATAGGACGACGCGGCGAGACACTGCGCGCGCTCCAGTACGTGACCAACCTGCTGGTGGGCCGGCGCGCGGAGGGCCGCGTGGTGCTGGACGTGGAGGGATACCGCGAGCGCCGCTACTCTGCGCTGCGGACGCTGGCGGCCCGCGTGGCGGAACGCGTGGCGTCAACGGGGCAGTCGGTGACGCTGGAGCCTATGGCCGCCAACGAGCGGCGTGTGATCCACCTTGCGCTGTCGAACAACCCGCGCGTGGTCACGGAGAGCACGGGCATGGGAGAGGCGCGCAAGATCACGGTCTCGCCCGCGCGGGGGTAGGGGGCAGCGCTGTCCGTACGCCCTGAGCGTGAGGAAGGGCGGGCGGATGGACGGAGGCCGCATCTCCGAGTCCATGCTTCGGCATGCTCTGCACGAACGAGTGGGGAGACGGCCCGCCGCAGACGTAGGCAGCTGCGGCCGTGCACCTCTACCGTCGCCTGGGAATGGGCCGCTTGCGGGCTATGAGCTTCCGGCGAGCTTGGCGCTTACCAGCCTGTTCAGGCTGACGCCCTCCTCCGCGGCTCGTATGGCAAGGGCGCGATGGGTTTCCGGCGGCACGCGCACCATGAAGCGGCCGCTATAGGCGCGGGAGGCCAGAGGCTCCGGGGGCTGTTCGTTGTTGGACTCCATGTCCGCCACGCCGTCCGCAACCAACCGCCGAATGCCGGAGAAGGCGTCTTCCTGGGAAGACGCCAGCCAGCTCAGCAGAGGAAACTCGGCGCACAGCCCAACGAACTCGCCATCTTCAGAGGACCAAGTGATTCTGTAGGTGTAATGCTCATGGGAAATCATATTGTAGCCTTTCGAGGGCCATGATAGTATCATTATTGGCATCGCCTGTCAATAGCCTGCCGGATGCCATTCGGCTGCGCGGGAATGGTGGTGAGGCCGCCGTTGCCCGCAGAGGCCGCATTTGTCTGTCACTTCGAGCGGAGCGATTGGCGGCCGCCGCCCGCCGTGACGCACCCGCGGACTTGCGGCATCATGGAGCGCGGGCGGCCGCCCATCGAACACGGTCACGCCGCCCGACAAGCCCCCGTTCAGCTGCCGTCCAGCATCCCCTCTACGTCGGCAACGAAGGTACGCACACGGCCAAGCCTCTCTTCCACCATGGCTTCTTCCAATAGGTCTTCGTAGAAGTTGGCGTGAAGGGCGCTAGCCGCTCTGAACCCCAACCTTAGGCTGGTAGTCGGCGTCTCGGCTGTCAGCCTGCCCAAGACCCCAAAGAGTTGGCGATGGGTCTGGTGCTCCCATCCGCGCTCCGCGGCCAGCGCCTTCAGCATCTGCGCAGCCGCGCCCCAACCTTTCTCTGAGGCTTGAACCAAGTCTCCAGCCTCAAACTCATCCAACGCCTGCTCAAGGAAGGCTCTGCTCCGCTCTCGATAGCTGGCGTACTGAGGCACTTCCTGCTCTCCCGACTAGAAATGCCAACTCCCGAACAGCGGAAACTCAACTGACGCGTTGCGCTCACCGCGCGCCAGGCCACTTTGAGCCGGAGTCCGCGTCTCAGCGTCCGTTGAGCATCCCCTCTACGTCCGCCACGAAGTCCCGAACGTCATCAAGGCTGAACTGTACCCAATTGCTGTCTGTCCAGCCTTCTTGCAGCACGGTGTACAGCATGAACGCCGCGTCGAAGCCGTCGGTCAGCCTGCCCCTCTGGGCCTCGGCGGCCAGCCTTCCGTATACTTCTACAATCTGTCTGAGGTTGTCGTGTTCCCAGCCGCGCTCCTGGGCAACGGCCTTGAGTATTGCCTCAGCCGCGCCCCAACCATCCTCCGAGGCCTGAAGCAAATCCCCCGCTTCAAGTTCTGCATACGCCCTCTCCAGGCAGGCAAGGCTCTGTTCCCGATACGTTGCGTTCTTGTGCATAGCTGAGTCCTCGCGCAGGCAACTTCCGCTTCTGCTTTGATTGTAGCACGGCCAGTGGTGCGAGGCTACCCAGCAGCCGTTACATCTCCCGCCCCGCCCATGCTTCGACCGGCTCAGCACGAACGGGCTTATACAGTGAAGGGGGAAGCACGCACTGCGTGCCTCCCCCAACGCTCGATTCGATGGCACTACGTGGGACTGCCTACGCGCCGGCCTTGTCCTTGCTCCACAGCGCCTCCAGGATGCGGCCGGGATTCATCGGCAGGTCGTACATGCGGACGCCGATGGCGTGGGACACGGCGTTGGCGATGGCCGCCAGCGGCGGCACGATGGGCACCTCGCCCACGCCGCGGGCACCGTACGGATGGCCGGGGTTGGCAACCTCCACCAGGATCGTGTCGATCATGGGCAGGTCAAGGCTGATTGGCATCCGGTAGTCCAGCAGCGAGGAGTTCGCCATCGTGCCCTGGTCGTTGTAGAAGTACTCCTCATTGATGGCCCAGCCGATGCCCTGCACCGCGCCGCCCTGGATCTGGCCTTCCACGTAGCTGGGGTGGATGGCCTTGCCCACGTCCTGGATGGCCGTGTAGCGCAGCACGTCCACCTTGCCCGTCTCCGGGTCAACCTCTACGTCCACGATGTGATGCCCGAACGCGGCGCCCACGCCTCGGGGCGAAACGGTGCTCTTGCCCACCAGCGGGCCGCCCGTCTCCATCAGGCGTGCGGACAACTGCTGGAACGTGATCTGCTGCTCTGCGTCGCCCTTGCGGGTGAACACCGCGTCGTTGAACTCGATCTCGTCCTCGGTGGTCTCCCACAGGCGAGCCACGCGCTCCTTCATCTGCCGCACCACGTCCTGCGCCGCCTCGTACGACGCCCAGCCCGTGGCGAACGCCGTCCGGCTGCCGCCGGTGACGGCGGTGTAGCCCACCGAGTTGGTGTCTGCCACCACCGGATGCACGTCCTCCGCGGGCAGGCCCAGAACCTCCGCCGCCTGCATGGCGATTGCCGCGCGGGTGCCGCCGATGTCCACCGAGCCTTCAACCAGCATCACCGTGCCGTCCGGGTTGACGGCGATGTTGCAGCTGGACTGCATACCGGCGTTGAACCAGAACCCGCTGGCAATGCCGCGGCCCTGGTACTTGCCCGTGAGCGGCGTGTTCCAGTGGTCGCTGTCACGGGCGGCCTCCAGCGTCTCCACGTTGCCGATCTTGGGGAACGGAACGCCCGTGGCCTGGCGGTCGCCCTCCTTGGAGGCGTTCTTCAGGTGGAAGTCCATGATGTCGATGCCGAGCTGCTCGCAGACCTCGTCCACCACGCACTCCACGGCGAAGGTGGCCTGCGGCGCGCCGGGGGCGCGGTAGGCTGCCACCTTGGGCTTGTTGACCACCACGTCATAGGCGTCGATCTGGATGTTCTCGATTGCGTACATGTTCAACATGCACATGGCGCCTGCGTTCACGGGCGAGCCGGGGAAGGCGCCGGCCTCGAATGCGAGGTACGCCTGCGCGGCCTGTATCGTGCCGTCGTTCTTCACGCCGATCTTGAACCAGGTGTAGGAGCCGGAGCCGGGGCCGGTGGCCTCCAGAACCTCGGTGCGCGTCATGGTCATCTTCACGGGCCGCCCCGTCATGCGGGAGAGCAGGGCCGCCGGCGGCTCGAAGTAGAACGTGGTCTTGCCGCCGAACCCGCCGCCAATCTCCATCGGTATCACGCGCACCTGCGACACCGGCACGCCAAGCACCGCCGCGGAGTTCTGCCGGATGCCGAAGTGTCCCTGCGTGCTCGTCCAGATGGTGATCTCGCCGTCCGCGTTCCAGAGCGCGGTCACGGACTGCGGCTCGATGTACCCCTGATGCACCGTGGGGGTGGTGAACTCCCGCTCAATGACCAAGTCGGACTCCGCAAACCCCTTCTCCACGTCACCCGCGGCAAAGCGGGTGTGGGTGGCAACATTGCTCACCTTGCCCGTGTCCTTGCCAAGCGACATGGTGGTCTGGGCCTCCAGCAGGATGGGCGCGTCCTCCTTCATGGCCTCCGGCGCCGTGAGGACGGGAGGCAGTACCTCGTACTCCACGTCTATGAGCGCGAGCGCCTCCTCCGCAACGTGCGGGGAGTCCGCGGCGACTGAGGCGATTGCGTGGCCCTTGTAGAGCGCCTTGTCCTGGGCTAGGATGTTGGCCGAGAGCAGGCGCAGGTTGACCATAGGCCCCTCGCCCAGCGAGACCGGCTCGTTGGTGGTCTCCGGCAGGTCCTTGCTGGTCACGATGGCCCTGACGCCGGGCAGTTGGAGCGCCTTGCTCACGTCTATGGACTTGATGCGGGCGTGGGCGTGCGGGCTGCGCAGCGTCTTGCCGTGCAGCAGGCCGGCCGGGTGGAAGTCGGCGCCGTACCTGGCGCGGCCGGTGACCTTGTCCACGCCGTCATGGCGGACGGGCCGTGTGCCCACCACCTTGTACTCGTTGGGTCGCTCGGTTGTTGTGGCCATGAGTTGTACCTCTCTCCTGTGAAGTCTTGCAGGCTTCCGCTAGTCTAACACACATCCGCCGCTGTCTCAATCGCGGCGTTCGCCGGCGCGTTCCTCTCTCGCGCTCGCCTGCCGCGTGACCGATTCCCGCGCGAACAGCAGGAACGCCGCGGCCACCACGAAAACAACCGCGCCATTGCCCAGCAGTGCGGTGGTCGTCCCGTAGGCGTCGGCCGCCAGGCCCATGAGCGGCGGCGCGATGAGCAGCGCCAGATCGCCGAACGAGCGCGCCGCGCCCTGCGCTATGCTCTGGCGAGTCCGCGGGCTGATGTCGCCAACGTAGGCTACCGGCGTCGGCCCCTGGGTGCCGTTGCCCAGCCCGTACAGCGTCATGCCCACCACGTACAGCATCAGTGTGGGGCTGACACCCAGCACGGTCAACGCCGCTGCGACTATCGTCAGCCCCGGGACTATCGTGGTCTTGCGCCCGAAACGGTCGGACACGGCGCCGCAAAACGGCAGGAGGATAAACGCCAGCACGGGCGGGATGGTGAAGATTGCGCCTATCTGCCCCGGCGAAAGTCCCAGCTCATCCGCGCCCTTCAGCGGCAGCAGTGTGAACTGCGCGCCGCCGCGAGCGAAGAACGTGACGGCCAACACCAGCCCAACCAGGATGAAGTCGCGCGACAGCAGGAAGGAGTACCTTGACCATCGCCCCTCCTGGGCAACGGCGGCTTGCCGTTCTCCCTGCGGCCTTCCGTCCGCATCGTCCGACGACGGCCTTGTCTCAGGCACGCGCAGGAACGCCCACACGCCGCTGACCAGCGACACCACGCCGACGGCGAAGAACGGGCCGCGCAGCCCGAATACCTCCGCAATCAGGCCGCCCATCGCGGGGCCCAGCGTGATGCCCAGTGCAAAGCTGCCCTGGTAGACGCTCATCAGCCGCCCGCGGTTGGCGGGCGTGCTTATGTCGCCGATGAAGATGACGGCCCCGGTGATGAAGGCGGCGGAGCCGACCCCCGCGATGAACCTGTACACCAGCAGCGGCGCGAGCGAGTCCGCGGTTCCCGCAAGCGCGTTGCCCGCCGCCGCGATCAGCGGCCCGCCCACCAGCACGGCGCGCCGCCCGAACCGCTCGGAGAGGACGGCAGTGGGCATGTTGGTCAGGAAGCGCGCCAGCCCGAACACGCTTATCACAATGCCTACCGTGGCGGTTGTCATGCCAAGGCTGTCGGCGTAGAGCGGCAGGATGGGCGCAACCATGCCCTGACCGGTGGTGAGCAGGGTTGTGGACACCGCCAGCAGCAGCACCATCGGGTGCTCGCGCAGTACGGGGATGATGCCCAGACGCAAGTCGGCGAGTCCCTCGGCGGCTTCCTAGCCCTGCGTGACTGCGCGCTCGGAGGGCAGCGGCCGGCCGGGGTTGAACGAGTGCAGGCGGAACCCCTCGGCGTAGCGGAAGCCGTGCTTCTCCGCCAGCTCCGACACCCTGCCGCGGATGCGCTCCTCCAACTCCTCCGGGTTGCCTATCTGGCTGCGATGCGCCTGCAACGCCCGGATTCGCACGTCCATCACGTCCGATACGTCGACCACGATGTCCGGGTCGGTGGGCGTGGAGGTGTAGATCTCCAGCACCTTGTGCGGTCCGAAGCCCTCCGCCTCATGCTCCGGGAAGTGCAGCCTGTCCCGCGCGAACGGGTAGACGGCGTCGAACGTGGACTGTCCGGCCATGCGGTGGTCGCGGTGGTTGTGGCGGTTTCGGCTGTACGGGTCCTGGCAGAAGATGACATCCGGCTTGAACCGCCGAATCTCGCGCACGATGCGCCCGATGACCTCGCGGGTGGACTCCAGTTCGCCGTCGCCGTAGCCCAGGAAGGTGACGTCGGTTGTGCCAAGGATGGCGCAGGCGTTGCGCTGCTCCTCTTGCCGGATTGCGCCCAGCTTCTCGGAGGTCATTTCCGGGTCGCTGGTGCCCTTGTCGCCGTCGGTGCAGAGCACGTATGCCAGCTCCATGCCCTCCTTGGTCATGCGGGCCAGCGTGCCCGCGAATCCGAACTCGGCGTCGTCCGGGTGTGCGACAACCACCATTGCGCGCTTGTGCTTGTCCCACGGCATTTGCGGCGTAGCGTCCTGGGAAGCGTCGGTAGTCAAGGGCAGTCCTCTCTATCCACGGGCTAAGGCGCGCGCCTCAGCGCCGTTCGGTATGAAGCTCCGTCAATTTTACCATATCGCCGCATGGTGTATCATGTAGCGAATTCGGAGGCATGGAGAGGCCCGCGTTGACCACGTCCCACGTATTCTCAGGCAACCCGCTGGACAGAGGCGATAGGGAGCGACGCGACGATGCAACGCTCGCGCAGCTGGCCGCGAACCCCGCCAGCCGCTTCCTGCCCATGCGCGACCTCAACGTGCCGGTATCAGAGGCCGACGGCTGCGGCCTGCTGTGGCTCACGGGCGAGGAGGCGCGGCGGCTGGACTCGCCGGGCGCGCCGCTGCTCCTGGGCCTGCTGGACGGCGCGGCGCATTTCGTGGTTGACGTGTCGGCGGTGGACGGCGAGGCGCGGGAGGCGAATCTGGACGGCCGTTGCCGCTACGTCGACGCCCGCTCCGCAACGGAGCTGCTGGACGCGGCATCGTGCGGCATAGTGGCGCAGGCGCGGGCGCAGGTGGACTGGCACGCCCGCAACCGCTTCTGCCCCGCCTGCGGCTCGCCCACCGCGATCCAGAGGGGAGGCCAGACTCGCCACTGCCCCGGCTGCGGCGCTATCCACTACCCGCGCACGGATCCGGTGGTGATTACGGCCGTCCACAGCGGCGACTGGTGCCTGCTTGGGCAGTCGAGGGGGCGCGGCACAGGCTCCAACCGCTACTCCGCGCTGGCCGGGTTCGTAGACCAGGGCGAGTCGATAGAGGAGGCGGTCGCGCGTGAGGTTATGGAGGAGTCGGGCGTGGCGGTGCGGAACGTGCGCTACCACTCGTCTCAGCCGTGGCCGTTTCCGTCCTCGCTGATGATAGGCTGCATCGCGGAGGCCGCCACAACGGACATCACCGCGGACGACGAGGAGATGTCTGACGTGCGCTGGTTCCACCGGGACGTGGTGGTGCGGGCGCTGGACGGAGACAGCAGCGAACTGACGCTGCCCGCGCCGCTTGCGATAGCGCACCACATCATCAGGGCGTGGGCGCTGCCGGTGTAGTGTGAGGTGGTGACGGTTGCCGCTGTATCTCCGCTCTGGTTCGACAGGCTCACCATGAGCGGGAGCGTAAGGACGCTGTCCGACTACCACATTAGTCACCCTCGCGAATGCGGGGGTCTAGCCCCGTCCCTCCGGGTGCCAGGCCCCCGCTTTCGCGGGGGCGACGGTTGGGGAAAGCCGGCTCACATACCCTGAGCATATCTAAGGGCGGGCCTATGCCGCCCCTCTACAGCGGCATGCGTACGGCGCGCCACTACTCGCACGCTTAGGGCACGTCCAGCCGCGACGCCGGCCGGTCGTTTCTGCGGGCCACCATCCGGGTGAAGCCGAGCGTCCGGCCCGCGTCCAGGGCCAGCATGTCCGCCTCGTCGGCCGGCTTGCCCAGCTTCTCCGACCACGACAAGTCCGAGGCCATCCAGAGCCGCCATCCGTCCGGCAGCAGGTCGGCGTGGTCGACGGTCACCAGCCCGCTTCGCTCCCAGTGGCGCTTCCACCAGGCCGGGCTGTGGAGGCTGAAGAGCGCAGGCTCCCAGTACTGCGAAAGGTGTTCCGGCGGCTCGCCGGAGGGCAGCTCTTCCACCAGCCCAGGCACAACGATCCCCATCTGACCGCCGGGCTTGACTAGCCTCGCCATGTGGCTCTCCAGGTAGAGGTCGTCCGTCCCGAAGTAGTGGTAAGCGTCCACGCTCACCATCGCGTCGAAGAACCCGTCGGCGAACGGGAGGGCGTGGGCCTCCGCGTGAATCGGGAACACCCTGTCCTGGACGCCCGCTTCGCAGATCCGGCGAAAGTTTTCGCTTGCGTCAATCCAGAGGTCGGTTGCCCACACCTGCAAGCCGAACTCCTTAGCCAGGAATATCGAACTCAGTCCCTTGCCGCAGCCCATGTCCAGCACGCGCATACCGGGGCTGAAGCTCATCCGCTCCGCCAGCGATTCCGTCAGCCACAGGGCGTTAGGCCCCATCATGTTCTCCAGGACCCAGTCGGGATCGTAGGCCGCCGACCGCGGAAACTCGGCGGGCGTGAAGGTGTCCGCTGATCCCTCACCCATGCCGCTCATCTCACTCGCAGCTGCCTGATCACCCCGTCCACCAGCGTGCCGACCACGTGCTCGCCCACCGCGCCCTGGATGCGCTGGTCGTCCCAATCATCGCCCAAATCATAGGAAAAGCTCTTGTAGTCCACCGCCGGTTCAGCCTCGAATGCGAACACGCTCTCCTCCACGGTCAGCTCCTTCCTGGCGGTGTCCACGCTTACCAGCGTCCCGGATACTGCGTTCCTGCTTGTCATCCGGCCCTCCTGTGGCGAATCGTCCTTGTGCGAAGGATAGCGCCTTGGCGCACGTTTGGGCAATGCGGGCGCGGGCGCGGTTCTGGGGGCGGTTCGTGCTGAGTCTGTCGAAGCATGAACGGAGCGTTAAGCCCGCTCGTCCTGAGCCTGTCAAGGACATGAGGGGACGGGGAGTGTGGTTGGATCCCCCGCGCGCCCTAGTCCGGCGTGGCGCTCCACACCACGGAGTAGCTGAAGTCCGGCATGAACGCGCCCGATATGCCGACCTCCGCAGGCTTCCGTATCTGCCGCGCGCCCGCTCGCCCCTGCAACTGCTGCACGCTGTCGATGTGCAGCCAGAAGCGAGTGCGACCCGCCCCTGCGTTGCCGCCGCTGGGCGAGGCCGGGTTCGGCCCCTCGATCGAGATGTCCGTCTGGTAGAAGTCCAGCGCTTCGCCGCGCTGCACGCCGGCGAACCGCAGCCCCTCCAGGTGGAACTGGTGGAACAGCGTGAACCCGTCGTACATGTTCTCGAACGACAGGTCGCTTGGGCCGATGCCCGCGCCCTCGTACAGCTTGCGGCCCGTGAAGTCGGCCGCGTCCTGCCACTCCTCCAGCGTGGGCACAACGCTGCGGGCCGCCGGCAGCGTGCGGTTGTGGTTCAGGATGTAGACCGGCTTCTGCTTCATGTCCTTTGCGCGCTCCGCCGTGGTGAACACGAAGGCCGCGGAGACGCAGATGGGCAGGTCGTTGTCGAACAGGTTGGCGGGCTTGGCGATCCAGCGCGCCGCCAGGTAGTCCTCGACCGACAGCGGCTCAGGTCGGTGCTGCGCCCAGAAGCCCTCCGGGAACAGCAGGCCGTTGCGCTTCTCCTCCACCACGAACTTCGCCATCATGTCGTGGCTCTTGCCGTACTTGCGGCAGTACGCCTCGAATATCATGGCGGTGGTGTAGCAGGCCACGGTGCCCCACAGCCCCTGCCACTTGCCGGGCCCGGACAGCGTGTTGCCCGCGGCGTCGCCCTGCCCCACGTAGTACCGCCCGCCGAAGTTGTGCCAGCCGCGCACCACCAGGCAGGTGTTGGTCATGCCGTCGCCCACGGCCTGCGCCGCCACAACCAGCGCGTTGGACATGCAGATGGGCGCGTACATGACGAACTTGACGTTGGTCAGCTCAGGCATGTTCTTGAGTATCCAGTCGGAGCTGAGCTTGGCGATGCCGTCCATGGGGTCGTCGGTGGACTCGTAGGTGTCCAGGAAGTCCTGCGGGATGGGCTTGTCGGACGGCCAGGGCGAGCCGGTCGAGGTCTCCGGGGTGAGCACCAGCCCGTCCACCTGGTCGGGGGTGACGCCGGCGTCCTCTATCGCCCTGCGGATGGCGAGGATAGTCCATGCGCCAACGCTGGTGTCGGCGGTCTCATCCCAGCGCCGGGCCGTGGGCGAAACGCCGACTCCGACGGCCGCCACCTTGCCCTTGTGCTCCCAAACGCCCAGTCCCTCCGTGCTTCGGTAGATCGAATCCGGGGCCATCTGCGGTTGCGTTACCACTGCTCACCTCCTCGAATATCTCTGCTGCTGCCCGCAGCCTGATTCGCGGCCGCCCCGCCGCCCGCCTCCCCCGCGCGCCTGCATTGTATCCGAACTGCCCCCGCAAGTCGAGACGGGGGGCCACGCAGACGCAGCCCGCTCGCCCGGGTTCATGCTTCGACCAACTCAGCACGAACGGGAAACTGTGTCCGCTCACCCTGAGCGAGAATGGACGGGCGTCGCCGCGGGCGTCGCGCCACATTCCTTGACAGCCCCGCGGGCGGCGCCTATATTGGCGGTGTCCCCGGAGTAAGCGCCGAATTGAAAGCGACCGTTCAGCTTGCCCTCCTGCTCCTGTGCCTGTTCGCGCTTGGAGCGGGTGTCATCGTGCTGGTGTTGCAGCCGTCGCCGGGCGCCATTGAGATTGTGCTGCCCACCGCCACGCCGCAGCCTGAGCTGAAGGTCTACGTCAGCGGCGCGGTGAACCGCCCGGGCGTCTACTTGGTGCAGCCCGGCGACCGGCTGGAGGACGTGCTGGCGTTTGCTGGCGGCCTCACCGAGGACGCCGACCTCAGGCACGTCAACCACGCACTGCGCGCCGATGACGAAACCCACTTCTACGTGCCGCGCATCGGCGAGCAGGTCGATTCCCCTGCGGCCTCTCCCGACGATGGCCGCGTCAACATCAACACCGCGTCCGCCGAGGAGCTTGAGGCGCTGCCGGGCATCGGCCCAGGGAGAGCGGAGGCCATCATCGAGCGCCGAGAGGTTGAGGGCCCCTACGCACGGGGCGAAGACCTGCTGCTGGTGCCCGGACTCGGCCCTAAGACCGTGGAAGGAATCCTGGACCTGGTGACGGTCGATTAGCCATGACGCTTGTCGTGCTGGCGGCGGGCTGGACGGCCGGCATCCTGCTGGCCCCGCCCACTTTACTGCCGTCGGCCGGCCTGCCGCCGCTGCTGGCCTCGGCGCTGCTGCTTGCGCTGGCGCTCAGGATGCGCGGGCGTTCGGCGGTTCCGGCACTGGCGCTGGCGCTGTTCGCGCTGGGCGCGCTTAGGGTCGGCGCGGGAGCGGACGACGCAGCATCGTCGCCCATCCAGACCTACAACCGCGAGGAGAGCATTGCTGTGGAGGGCGTGGTAGTCGCCGACCCGGACGAGCGGGCATCCGGCTGGCACTTCCGACTAGCGGTGCAGAAGGTGAAGCGTGAGATTCCGGGCGCGGACTGGCAAGAGACGCACGGAGGCCTGCTTGTGACCGCGAGGCCGCCGCAGCCTCTCTGCATCAAGGAGTGCGAGCCGCTGGAGCCTCCAGCGAATTCGCGAGACGAGCCGCTCCTGCGCTACGGCGACCGACTGATTCTGACGGGCGAAGTGGAGTGGCCGGAACAGGAGCTGTTCCAGGACTTCGACTACAGCGACTACCTGGCAAAGCAGGGCATCCACTCTGTCATGCTGTACCCAGGCCTGGAGCTGGTCGGCGAGGGCGAGGGCAGCCCGGCGCTGCGAGCCGTCTACCGCCTGCGCTACGGCCTGTCCCGCGGGCTGGCGGAGTCTCTGTCCGAGCCGCAGGGGGCGATGGCGCGGGCAATCGTGCTTGGACTCAGAAGCGCAATGCCCGCCGATCTCGTCCGCGCGTTTCGTGAGACCGGCACGTCTCACCTGCTCGCCATATCCGGCCTGCACGTGGGCGTGTTCCTCGCCATGTCTCTGGCGGTCAGCAGGTGGGCGCTTGGAGCGCGCGGTCAGCTATACGTGCTCGCGCCGCTGGCCGCCGTGTGGGTGTACGCCGTCCTGAGCGGCATGTCGCCGTCCGTGCAGAGGGCCGCGATCATGGGCAGCGTGTACCTGGCGGGGCTGTACCTGGGCAGGCAGAACAGCGGAATGCCAGCGCTGGCCGCGGCGGCAGCGGTGATGGCGGGGGTGGATCCCGCCATAATCACACGCGTATCCTTCCAACTGAGCTTTGCGGCGATGGCCGGACTCGTGCTGCTGGCGCCGCCCATCGAGGCGCGGCTGCTGAGCGCGCTGTCCGGCGGCGATGGACGAGGTTGGAGCCGCGAACTTGCCTTCGCGGTCGCCGCGTCCGTGGCGGCCACGCTGGCCACGCTCCCCCTTGTGGCCTACTACTTCAACTACGTGTCGCTGGTGAGCCTGCCCGCAACGCTGCTGGCGATGCCCGCGATGCCGGCGGCCCTTGGCGCGGGGCTGTTGACGGCTGCGCTGGCAATGGTGGACGCGAACCTGGCGCGGCCCGCGGCATGGCTCGCATGGCTGTGCCTCACCTACCTGAAGGAGGTTGTCGAGCTGTTGGACGCCATCCCCGGCTCGGCGGTGCGTGTCAACTGGATGGGCGCGCCCCTGGTCGCCGCCTACTACGCTGCGCTGGCGGGCGTCATGCTGATGGGCAGGGGGCCCGGGATCGGCGGGCGGCGCCGTCTCCGCTGGAGGATGCAGCCATGATCGAATCGTCGACGGGCGGCCCGGCGCGGTTCGGCGGGCTCAGGCTCTGGACGATAGTGGCCCTCGCGCTGCTCGCAGCCGTGGCGACGTGGGGCGCGGTCTTGGCGCAGCCCGACGGCCGGCTCCGGGTCACATTCCTGGATGTGGGCCAGGGCGATTCGATATTTATCGAAACGCCGGGCGGCAGGCAAATATTGGTAGATGGCGGGCCTGACCCCAAGCGCCTGCTGAACCTGCTCGGCGAGCGGATGCCGTTCTGGGACCGCAGCCTGGATCTGGTTGTGCTCACGCATCCCCACTCCGACCACGCCGCAGGGCTGACCGAGGCGCTGCGCCGCTACGACGTTGCGCTGGTACTGGAGCGCGAGATGGATCACGCGGCGTCCGAGTACGCCGCATGGCGGGCCGCGTTGGCCGCGAGGGACGGGCCAGTGGTGCAGGCGCAGCCAGGCCAGCGAATCCACCTTGACCACGGCCTCATGCTGGAGGTCTTGTACCCGCCGGATAGAATGTTGGTCGGCACGTCCTCGGACGTGAACAACGCCTCCATAGTCACGCGGCTGGTCTACGGCGAGACATCGTTTCTGCTGGCCGGCGACATCCACTGGGACGTGGAAGGCTACCTGCTGCGGCGGGACGCGCCGCTGGACAGCAGCGTGCTCAAGGTGGCGCACCAGGGCAGCCGCACATCGACTACGGCGGACTTCCTGCGGGTGGTATCGCCGCAGGTGGCGGTCATATCCGTGGGCGCGGACAACCGGTTCGGGCACCCGCATGATGAGGTGGTGCAGTTGCTCGAGGAGACGCTGGGCAGCGACCGCGTATTTGCCACTTGCGCGCACGGCAGCGTGGATATCGAGTCGGATGGCGTCAGTCTCAGCGTGCGTACGGAGCGGCAGGCGGGCGTTGAGGGGGACAGCGTATGCTATACTGAACCACCGCAAGAAGGAGAAGCCACGCCGAATGTTCAGAGTTGACGGCCGCGCCAACGACCAGCCAAGGGATGTGAAGATAACGCCTTCCTACATGGCGTTTCCCGAAGGCTCCGCGCTCATAGAGGTCGGAGAGACCAAGGTCATCTGCACGGCCTCGGTAGAGGACAGGGTGCCCCCCTTCCTGCGCGGCCAGGGCCGCGGCTGGGTCACAGCCGAGTACGGTATGCTGCCGCGCTCCACGCTCACCAGGCGCGCCAGGGAGCGCGAGGCCGGCCGCGTGGACGGCCGCACGCAGGAGATCCAGCGACTCATCGGCCGCTCGCTGCGTGCCGTGGTCGAGATGAAGGCGCTGGGCGAGCGCACCATCACCATCGACTGCGACGTGCTCCAGGCGGACGGCGGCACGCGCACCGCCGCAATCACCGGCGCATACGTCGCGCTGTACCAGGCGATGGCGCACCTGGTCAAGACCGGCGCCATTCGAGCCGTGCCGCTCACCGGCGCAGTGGCCGCCACAAGCGTTGGCCTGGTGAACGGCGAGGCCATCCTCGATCTCTGCTACGACGAGGACTCCCGCGCGGACGTGGACTTCAACGTCGTTATGACCGGCGAGGGCGACTTTATCGAGGTGCAGGGCACGGCGGAGGGCAACCCGTTCTCGCGGCAGGCCATGGACGGCCTGCTCTCGCTGGCCGAGAAGGGCATCCGCGAACACCTGGAGATTCAGAAGAGTATCATCGCCGGGCTGTAGCAGCAGCGCGCGGCCGGCTCACGGGTGAGAAGCAATGCCATTCGCAAAGCTGAAGGACGTGGAACTCTACTACGAGGAGACGGGCGACGGCTACCCTATCCTTCTGGGCCACGGCGGCTTCAGCGACGTGACGGAGTGGGACCCGCAGGTGGACGCGCTGTCCCAACACTACCGGGTGATCCGGTACGACCGCCGCGGCTGCGGCCGCTCCACGCCCGTTGACGTGCCGCAGAAGTACGATCTGTGGGTAGAGGACATGAGGCAGTTGATGGACAGCCTGGGCCTGGAGCAAGCGTTCCTGGGCGGCGTGTCCTACGGCGGGATGCTGCTAATCGAGTTCCTGATGCGGTATCAGGACAGGTGCCGCGCCGCACTGATCGTCAGCGCAACGGCCAGGGGCCGCGACGGCGACAGGCCCGGCTCGGTCTACTTCCCGCGCCGCATCGGCGAGTTGGCGGCGATCACCGTGCCCGCGCTGGTGGTGCAGGCGACGAACGACCACATATTCCCGCCGGAGCACGGCGAGGAGATGGCGGCGGAGATGCCGAACGCGGAGCTTGTGGTGCTCGAGGGCGGCCATACCATCAACAACGAGCAGCCGGAGGAGTTCAACCGCGCGGCGCTGGAGTTCCTGGCGAGGGTGTAGGGGGGCGTTCGAGCTGAGCCTCACTTCCCGCTCATAGCCTGCCCCGTACTTGATACGGGGGTGAGCCTGTCGAACCAGAGCGGGGTCGCCACAACCGTCGTTCACCGGCCCGCCCTTCGACAGGCTCAGGGTGAGCGGGGCATGGTGCGCCTCCAACCACCACCGTCATTGCGGCCCATTCGGCTGCGCTCAGGGCAGGCTCAGCCGCAATCCAGCCGCCCCGCTCCCCGCCGGGGGCTAGGTTCCTGCTTTCGCAGGAACGACGGTTGATGTTGCGGCCCGCCCTTCGACAGGCTCAGGACGAGCGGACGGACTGATGCCGCCCCCTAAGTCGCCCAACCCGCTCATAGCCTGCCCCGTACTTGATACGGGGGTGAGCCTGTCGAACCAGAGCGGGGCCACCACGGTCGCCGCCCGTCCGCCCGCTCAGCCCCTGCAGGGCAGACCCTTCAGCAAGCTCAGAGCTTGCCCCTGCGAAAGCAGGGGGGTGAGCGGTCTTGAGGCCGTTCGTGCTGAGCTTGTCGAAGCACAGGCGGGCAACGGAGATCCAACCGACGCTCCTGCGGAAGCAGGAGCCTAGCACCCGGTGGGGCGAGGGAGATGGATTGCGGCTTTCGCCGCAATGACGGTTGGGCCGCTGCACCCGCTCAAGCTTCGACAAGCTCAGCAAGAACAGCCGCATACCCCCATCACGCGATGCGCCGCCTGCGGTTCGACATGTAGTCCACCAGCACGTACTGCCCCAGGCTGCCGGGGCCGGAGTAGAAGGCGCGGCCGCGGTTGATTCGCATCATCCTGTCCACGAAGTCCACCAGGTAGGCGCTGCTCTCCAGCATGAACGTGTTGATGGT
Organism: Dehalococcoidia bacterium; assembly: GCA_963555975.3. Classification (GTDB taxonomy): domain Bacteria; phylum Chloroflexota; class Dehalococcoidia; order Lucifugimonadales; family UBA2985; genus JAPPHY01. Next base: position 1,492,493 of record OY821663.2, on the reverse strand, counting down.
TATGCCTTCCTGCGTGCACCGCCTCACCTCCCGCAGTGTCTCGCGGATGGTCTGGTAGCTTGGCGGATAGCTGAAGAACGGGTAGTCGCCCTCCAGGTGGCAGGTGGGTTCGCCGTCCGTGACCATGAGGATCTGGCGCGTGCCGCCCTTGTCCTTTGCCAGCAGCTTGCGTGACAGCATGAGGGCGTGGTGCATGTTTGTGCCGGGCTGCCAGTCGTTCCAGGTGACCTGCGGAAGCTCGTCCTCGCGGATCTCCACGGCGTAGTCGGAGAAGCCCACGATGTAGAGCCGGTCGCGGGAGAACTGCGTCCGTATCAGGGTCGAAAGGGCCATTGCCATCTTCTTGGCGGCTAGGAAGCTGCCGTGCATCCCCATCGAGCGGCTCTGGTCGAGCAGGAGGACGGTCGATGCCTGCGCGGAGTGCTCCGGTACGTGCACCTCGAAGTCCTGCGGCGCGATCTCCACGGGCGTGCCGCCGCCGCGGTTGAGCAGTGCGTTGCGTATGGTGCGCTCCAGGTGCAGGTCGAACGGGTCTCCGAACTCGTAGGGCTTGGTGTCGCCGTGACGCTCACCGGCGGAGCCGCGCATGTGCAGCTGGTGCTGGCCGATGCGGTCGCGCTTGATCTGCGAGAAGATGTCCTTCATGGCCTTCTGCCCGATGCGCCGGATGCCCTTGGGCGTAAGCTCCAGCCGATTGCCCCTACGAGTCACGTAGCCCGCCTCCTCCAGCATCCTGGCGATGCGCTGTAGCCGCTCCAAGTCTCGCCGGGTGTCTTCGCCCAGAAGCGCCTGCACCTCGTCAAGGTCAATGTCTTCCAGGTTGCCGCGGCGCGTGGCTTCCTGTATACGGCTCTCAAGCTCGTCCATGCTCTGTAGCTGGCCCATCAGCTCCATCGCCTCGTCGTAAGTGAGCGAGTCCTCGCCGAGGAACGGGTAGCGGTTCGCCATCTCGTCCGGCGGGTACATTCGGTTCATGGAGGCGGCAAGCTGCGCCATCTCGCTCATCGTCTCCGCGTCCAGCGCTCCCTCCATAAGCTCCTGCAGCTCCTGCCGCATCTCCTGCGACATGCTGTTCATCAGCGATTGCGCCTGCCCCATGCGGGCTTGCAGCTGCTCCATCAGCTCGTCGAAGTCCTGCGGCGGGTCGTCTCCGAACAGGTTGCCGTAGCGTTGCATGAAGCCGTCAAAGTTCGGCTCCTGCCCGCTCATGCGGTCCTGGAGCATCCGGTTGAGGTCGCGGAGCATCTGGCGCATGGCTGCCATGTCCTGCGGCGTCATGTTTCGAAGGCTCTGGCGCATGTCCTGGAACGTGTTCTCCAGCACGCGCTGCTTGAGCATGTCCATGAGTTCCTGGAACTGGCGCTGCGCCTCCGGGTCGATGAAGTCGTAGTCGTTCAGTTCGCGGATTGCGCCGGCGGGGCTGTCCGGCAGGTTGTCGAGCCGTTCGAGGTTGCGGCCGGCGCGCTCCTCCAGCATACGCATGAGCTGCTCGCGTTGCGCGGCCTCGCCGGGCGGCGACTGCGACTGCTGCTGCCGCGCCTCCGACAGGCGGCGGTCGATGCCCTGTCGCTCCGTCTCGGCTACCTGTGCCAGCCGCTCCTTGATGTCGTCCAGCACGGAGTCCAGGTTGTAGCGGCCAAGCTGCTCCTGCCGCTGCTCGCGGAGGCGGCGGAGCATGTCGCGCAGGCCCTGCATACGGTTGCCGTCCGCGTCCTGCATACCGCGCTGGAACAGGTTGCGGAGCGAACGCATGAGGTCGCCGTGGCCCATGAGGTCGTCGGCGAGCTCCTCCATGACGTCATCTTCCGAAGGCTCGAAGACCTGCTGAGTGCCGTCCCAACGCGAGTACCTGAAGTCGTCCATGCGCGACCTGCCGTGCGGCGAGAGTGGTGGCTGACGGCGCTATGTTACTACACGGTGCGCGCAGGTTCAACGGCGGTGGGAGAGTGGCGCAGGGTTGCGTTAGGGAACAGGGTCGATTGTGATTGCAATGCAATCAGTGTAGAATACTCCTGCGATTCTCACCGAGGACGGTCTATGGCAAGCATCACAGTACGCAACCTGGATGACGACCTGAAGCGCCGGCTGCGCGTGCGGGCCGCCGAGAACGGCAGGTCTATGGAGCAGGAGGCGAGAGACATCCTGAGGTCGGCGCTAAAGCAGGAGCCGGGGCCTGACATTGACTTGGCGAGCGCCATCCGCGCTCGCTTCGCGCCGCTTGGCGGCGTTGAGTTGGAGTTGCCGCCTCGTGAATCAGTGCCGGAACCGCCGCGGCTTGTGTGAGAAGTCGCTTGTGACTACGCCGTCATAGCCGCCACTTAGCCCGCCCACCCTTCGACAGGCTCAGGGTGAGCGGGGGCGACAGCCCCTGGCACCCTATTCCTGCGGAGGCAGGAATCCACTCAAACGCCTTCCGCCTGGCTATGCATTGAGGCCCACCGCCTGCCCTGGACAATACTAGCCTTGCCTCAGCGTCTCAAGCCCGGCGAGGAATTTCTCCACCTCCTCCACGCTTTGGAAGGTGCCTTGCAGGCCGCGCGCATTCGTCCTTTCCTCTTGGGAGCTGCCCGTCCAACTCCTAACCCTTGCGTCCGCCTCAGCGGCGTTTGCAGGTAGCCACTCCATAAGCTGCTCTCTGCTCACTCCTCGGTGTTCACTGAAACGCGTCGCATGCACTAGGAATCTCATGCCCGCTTCATATTCGTGCGGAGCGGACCAAACGAACAGCAGTGCCCGCTGCCTCCCATTTTCGATGAAGATTCCGTACCACATCCTATTGGGATACGGCTTCGCCATAAGGATGCCCTGCGTGTTTTCCCGCATCTGCTTGAACATCCCTCCGATGCCGTTCCCGTCTGCCTCCGCTTGGAGGCTCGTCAGCGTGACACCCTTACGCTTGGACGCGGCCCTTGCTCTTTCCTCTGAGACTTCCGGTTCTATCAGGTAGACCTGAGCCAGTATCTCCCGTCCGGTTCCGTCTCTGAAGTGCTTGACGGTTGCAACGTTGATGGGCACGTTCAGGTCAGACAGGTAGCGGACTATCCGTTCTGTACCGGCATCCATAGTCTCGGCTACGATTAGGGACCGATGAGACTGATTCAACTCACTGGGCAGAGGTTCCTCAAACCTCTCCCGAAACTTCAAATCAAGAGCGTTCGGGATCTTGAAATAGCCGTCGGCTATGTTCATCAGATGATCGAAGGAGAGTCCCTTCACCCAGGATGCGTAGTCCAGAGCCTGTGCCGTCACTTCCCTTGGCGGTGTTCCCTTCTTTAGCTCAATAACGACGGTGTCGCCAACGCTGTCCAGGCAGAGCAGGTCTATCTTGCCACCAAAGTCTGTCTCCACCTGCCGCCCAATCACCAGCAGATTGGCGTCCAGCACGGAGATATCGCTCTCCAGCCAGTCCTCCAACCGTTCCTCCAACGGGATTGGGTTGCCTTCTATCTCCACAAGCCGTTGGTCTGAGGTAATCTCCCAAAGTCTTATCTGTTGCATGTCCGCTTCCCTCTCACTTCAATTGCCCCCCGCAAACCAACGCAGCGTCTCCCGCAGGCCGTCCTCCAGGGAGTGCCGCGGCGCCCAGCCAAGCCCCTCGCGCGCCTTGGATGCGTCCAGGTAGATGCGGAACACGTCGCCGGGGCGGGCCGCCGCGTATGACGCCTCGCCCGCGTAGCCTGCGCCCTCTCGCAGCAGCGCGTAGACGCGGTTGACCGATGCGCCAACGCCGGCGCCGATGTTGTACGACTCGCCGCCGCCGCGCTCCAGCGCCGCGACGGCCGCCTCCGCCACATCTCGCACGTAGACGAAGTCGCGCTCCTGCTCGCCCGTGCCGAATATCGTTATAGGCCTGCCCTCCAGCATCGCCTGCGCGAATATCGCGACCACGCCTGCCTCGCCCGTGGGGTCTTGCCGCGGGCCGTAGACGTTGCCCAGCCGCAGCGCGGTGTAGTCCAGCCCGTGAGCCGCCTTGTACACGTGCAGGTACTTTTCGACGGCGTACTTGGACGCGCCGTAGTACGAAAGCGGCTGCACGGGATGCGCCTCGTCGCACGGTAGGTACTGAGGCTCGCCGTAGATGGCGCCGCCGCTGGACGTGTAGACCACCTTTCGCACGCCATTTCGCACGCAGCTTTCCAGCAGGTTCAGCGAGCCGATTATGTTGGTGTTGGCGTCTGCGACGGGGTCTCGCATGGAGTGCGTAACGCTGATCTGCGCGGCGAAGTGGCAGACCACCTCCGGCCTCTCGGCGCGGAGCACGTCGTCGATGGCCGGGCCGGCGATGTCCGTTTCGTACAGCGTTGCGGCCGGCGAGAGGTTCGCGGCGCGCCCGGCGCTGAGGTCGTCGATCACCGTAACGCCGTGCCCCAGCTCGATGAGCCGGTCCACCACGTGAGAGCCGATGAAGCCCGCGCCGCCTGTGACCAGAATCTTGGTGGGTGTCATGCTTGCCTCACTGCGCAAATTGAGACTGATGCGTAACCCCTTGTCCCTTCCCCCGTCTGCGGGGGAAGGTTAGAGCCTGCCCCTGCGAAAGCAGAGGATGGGGGCAATCAGGTCAAACACCTGCACGCTGTTCACCCCCATCTCAATCTTCCCCCTCCAGGGGGAAGAGGCTTTGGTGGCCGACGGCCTGGTTGCGCAGAGGCCTCCCAATGCGGTTGCGACCGTCTGCTCGCCTCTCTCGCCCGGTCCCGCCTGTGATAGAGCCGTAGCATAGCACACGGGCAGACTGGCGTACACGCCGCGCCTCGCCGGAATTGTAGGCCCGCAAAACGCCGCCCGTGCATGACGCCCCATCGTTGACGTACTGGCGGCAAATGCGCTCCGTATCTCTTGACTATGCCATTGAGTTGTAGTAGGCTAACGGCTAGCTTTCGCCAGAGTGACGGGGGAAGGGCGTTGAGCGCGCACGCGCGAACCCTTCCTTGCGGTCAGGGAACTCGAGTAGTCGATAGCAGATACGGAAGCCAGGAGGGCAGTATGCCTGCACTAAGAGAATCGAAGGGGTTGCTCTACACCCTGATCGCAATAGGAGTCCTCGCACTAGTAGTTTCGCTCTACTTCACCGGCTGGGCCGGCAGCCCGCAGAGCGCCAGCGCCCAGGACGCGGGCGCTCCGGCCACTGAGGAGGGCACACCCGTTGAAGAGGCCACGGCCACTGAGGCGCCAAGCGTAGATGCGCCTGCAGGCGGCTCGGTGGTCGCGCTTGCGGAAGGCACGGCCGCAACCCTGTCCTCTCCGGAGGGCAACGTCACCGTCTCGATCCCGGCGTCGGCTCCCAGGGCCGCCGGCTTCCTGACGTATGAGCCAATGACATCCAGGCAGGCGCCGGCACGGGCGCCGGACGGCGGCAGCTTCGGCGACACGCTGTTCGACCTGTCCGGCTATGACGCCGAGGGCGAGATGACGGCGAGCACCCGCTTCAATGGCGCCGTCACCATCAACGTCGCCTACTCGGCGACCGACCTTCGTGCGGCGGACGGCAACCCCACGCGGCTGGCCCTCTACAAGTACGACACCAACTTCAGCTCGTGGTCGCCTCTCACCACCACCGTGGACGTGGTCAACGGGACCATCTCCACCAGCGTCAGCAGGCTGAGCTTCTTTGCCGTTGTGGGATTCCCGCAGCCCCCCACGCCCACGCCCACGGCAACGGCAACGCCTCTGCCCGGCGTTTCCACGGCCACGCCGACGCCGACCCCCACGCGCCCGCCGACGGCTACCCGCCCGGCGACGGCCACCAATACGCCTTTGCCTCCGGTGGTCGGTGACGCTGCACCCACGTCCGGCTTGATGGTCGGCTTGGTGATAGTGGCGCTCGTCCTCATGGCAGCCGGCGGCTACTACATGCGCCAGATGAGGCAGCAGAACTAGAGCCGCAAGCGATACGGAAAGGGAGGGCCGATGAGTGATCGCTCATCGGCCCTCTCTGCGTCTACGGGCCGCGCGCGCCTCCCAGTCCCCACCACCCTTGGCGATTCGCGAACCGCCCACGCGCGTACCGCCTGCACGCCCGCGGCCACAGGGCGAAGGCCGGCCTCGCCGAACCGCCCACGCGCGTACCGCCTGCACCCTTATCCGCTCATGGTGAGCCGGTGGAAGCATGAAAGGGCATACCACCTCGCGCCCGCGCCATTGATTCTTGCGGCGCGCTGCGTTAGTGTGAGTCGGCATTACACACGCAGAGGCACAATCTCGTGAGCGGGCCCGAAATCAACATCGCCAACTGGCTGCTGGCGGCCTCGCCGGTCGTGTTTCTGGTGGCCGCCATCGTGTGGCTGGGCTGGAGCGTGCCGCGCGTTGGCGCGGGCGCCTGCGTGCTCGCCCTCGCGCTTGCGCTGCTGGCGTTCGGCGCGGAGCCGGGCCACGCCGCCATCGCCTCCGCAAAGGGCGTCAGCTTGTCGCTGTTCGTGCTCACCATCGTCTGGACCTCCGTGTACCTGTACAACGTGCTCGACAGGCTGAAGGCCATCGAGTCAATTGGGCGCAGCATGGCCGCGCTGTCCGGCGACGGGCTGGCGCAGGCGCTCATCATAGGCTGGGGCTTCTCCAGCTTCATACAGGGCATCACCGGGTTCGGCGTGCCCGTGGCGGTGGCGGCGCCGCTGCTCATCATGCTCGGATTCTCGCCGGCGCGGGCCGCGGCGATGGCGCTGGTGGGCCACGGCTGGGCCGTCACGTTCGGCTCGATGGCCTCCTCCTACTACACGATACAGCTTGTGACCGGAATCGAGGGCGACGTGATAGCGCCGCACATGGCGCTGCTGTTCGCGCCGGTCATCGTGGCGAGCGGCGCGCTCGTGGCGCACATCCAGGGCGGCGCGGCCGCCGTGGGCCGCAGCCTGCCACTCGTGGTCGTAGCAGGGTCGATCATGGCGGGCGCGATGTACGCGCTGACGCTGATGGGCGCGCCGCAGATCGCCTCGACGGTGCCGGGCGTACTGGGCATGGTTGCGATCGCGCTGCTGGCCAGGACGCCGCTGCTGCTGCCTGCGCGCCAGACGGCGACCGCGACGTGGCGCGGCACGCGCACGGACGACGTCGCAGGCTCGGAGGAGTCGTCCAGGCCGATGCCGGTGCTGCTCGCGCTGCTGCCGTACCTGCTGCTGATTTCGCTGAGCGTCATATCGCAGATTGGCCCGGTGAAGGAGGCAGTGAGCGGGCTGCGCCTGGCCGCCGACTATCCCGGCTTCACCACGGGCCAGGGCTTTGAGGTTGCGCCCGCGGACGACTACGCGCCCATCAGCCTGCTGAACCATCCCGCGCCGCTGATTGTGATGTCCACGCTGGCGAGCGTGGCGGCCTACGCGTGGGCGGGCCGCTGGCGAAGGGGCGTGGCGCGGGAGTCCGTGAGGCTCACGTACAGACAGAGCCGCAGTTCCACGATGTCCGTCACGGCGATGGTGGTGATGGCCGTCGTGATGGCCGACACGGGCATGACCGTGCTGCTGGCGAAAGGCATTGCGGGCGTGTCCGGCCCGCTGTTCCCGCTAGTGTCGCCGTTCATCGGGCTGCTTGGGTCGTTTATGAGCGGCAGCAACACCAACTCGAACGTTATGTTCGGGCTGCTTCAGATGGAGACGGCACGGGCGCTGGGCATCGGCGAGGTGACGATTTCGAGCATCCAGTCGATAGGAGCGTCGGTGGGCAGTTCGATGGCGCCTGCGAAGGTGCTGGTTGCGGCGGCGGTGGTCGGCCTTGGCGGCGAGGAGCGCAGCATCTTCCGCGTGGTGATTCCGTACGTGATCGCGCTGGTTGCGCTGGCGGGCGTGGTGGCGATGGCTGTGGTGCACCTTGCGCCGGCGCTGTCGCGGTAGCGCCATCCCACCGTTCGCCCCCTGCTTTCGCAAGGGCAGGCTCTGAGCCTGTCGAAGGGCGGGCGGATTGCCGACTGCCGCGGCCTACGCGTCCGGCCTGAACGCCTGCCCGATTCGCAGGCCCACGGCCACCGCGGCTAGGCCGACGCCAAGCTGGAGCAGCACGTTGGCCGCGCTCGAAAGGTAGGCGCCGTCCCGCAGCAGCCGCACGGTCTCGATGCCGAACGCGGAGAAGGTGGTGAACCCGCCCAGCAAGCCCACGATGAGGAACGCCTGCGCCTCCGGCGTGAGCGGTCGGTGATTGTCCCACAGCCCAGCCACAATCCCAATCACGAGGCAGCGAACGGCGTTCACCGCCAAGCTCATCCTCGCACTGCCCCTCCCTCAATTGCCTGCGTGATATAGTCCAAGTGTGGCGCGGATGGTGTGGAGGCATCGCAGAGCGGAGGTGCAGGGTGTCCCATCGTGAGGCGACATCCCTGGCGCTAAAGCGCTTGAGTACGATGCCAGAGAGGGGCCGGAGGTCGGTGGTGTCCAGATGGATCAGGTCTCTTGGTTCCTTGGCGCGGTAGTCCTTGGGTGGCGGATGGCGTAGGGTCGTAGGTGGCGGCGTTTGACCGAGGCCGAGCCGGGGTGTAGTGATTCCCTCAGCACGCCCCTGTGCTTGAGGTCGGTCAAGATGCTCCCGATGGTTGAGGTGGCGGCCTCCCAGCCACGCTTCCGCAGTTCCACGGCCAGCTTGTCCTTGCCCAACCAAGGAGGCTACGATCGCTAGTCCAGCCGGGGCCCTCAAGCGCCTCCAGGAGGCGCATCGACTGGCTGGCCTGCTGCACAACTTCTTCCTCCCAACCATGAAGCTCCGGCGCAAGACTCGTCACGGCGCGCATGTGCACGAGGTCTTCGACACCTCCAGGATGCCCTGCCAACCGCTCATAGAACTCAACGCGCTCCCGGATGAGCAGAAGGATGCCCTACGGGGGCAATGCCGGTCACTCAACCCCGTGTCGTTTCGCAAACGGCTGACCAATGCCCTGGAGGAGCTGGGGGTCGCGGCGAACCCACACCGGCGTATCACCACCGACTCCAGGCAACCTCAATTGTGAGGCAACGACCATCTGCCAAGCAACAATTCCATCTGACGCAACACGTTGCAGGCGTTGGGGGTTGCGAACACGCCCCCAGCCCGTGGCGGCGTCAGGCGACCGTGCTGCGCTCTCGCAATTGCCAAATGCGCGCCGATGTGAGACAATGGCACCATGAGAGTCGGCGCATTCGAGTTGAACGATCCCCTCCCGGACTTCCAGGATCTCCACGCCATCGCCCTGCTGCATCCCTGGGTGGACGCAGGCAGCGTGGGCACGCTGACGCTGGAGCGGCTGGAGAACCACTTCGGCGCGCAGGAGCTGGGGAAGCTGCATCGGCCCGGCAGCTTCTTCGACTTCACGCGATACCGCCCCACGTCCAAGTTCGTCGAGGGCGAGCGCGTCGTCGTCGTGCCCAACACCAACGTCTACTACGCACAGCAGGACGAAGGCCCGGACTTCCTGTTCATACACCTCATGGAGCCTCACGCCTTTGCGGAGAGGTACGTGAAGTCCGTGGTGGAGCTGCTGAAGACGCTGAACGTCAAACGCTACTGCCGCATCAGCGGCATGTACAACGCAGTGCCGCACACCAGGCGTCTGCGCATAACCGGCTCGCCGGAGATGGAGAAGCTCCCGCAGCTGGCCGGGCTCATCACGCCGCGCCGGTCTACGCAGGCCTACCAGGGCCCAACCAGCATAATGAACTCGCTGACGGACGAGCTGGAGAAGCTGGGCACGGAGATGGTCAACTTCATGGTGCACCTGCCGCACTACCTGAGCCTGGACGAGGACTACCAGGGCACGGCCCGCCTGATGGAGGTGCTGTGCGCGCTCTACGACCTGCCGTCTCACCTTGTAGAGGCGGATCTTGGGGCCAGCCAGTACCAGGACGTGGGCAATCGCGTGGAGAAGAACCAGCAGGTGAAGGCGCTGGTGTCCAAGCTGGAGGAGTACTACGACGACCAGCAGGAGGAGCCGGCGGAGGAGTCGCCGCCGCTGGCCCCCGGCGTAGAGAGCTTCCTCCGCGAGATGGGCATCCGCCTGGACTAGGGTCGTCGGGCGGGTGCGATACACCCGGCGAGTTTCCACTCCGTCCTTTCGTCAAAGTTTCTTGCGGTCGGCAGGGACGGCCCAGCGCCGCTGCCTTGAGGCCGCGCCAAACCGCACGGAGGCACGCAGATGATTGTCGTCATATCCTGCGCGGGGAGCAAGAGCTCGGACGCCGGCAGGCTCAATGCGCCGAACGGCAAGCCGTTGCAGTTCGTGGCGCACCCGGAGCGGCCGGAGGAGTCTCGCCGAGATCCCAGCCTGCTCTACGTCCACCCGGACGACGATCACGGCGCAGGCGGCACCTGGCGCGAGAGGCTCGTGGAATACAACCGCGAGTATCGGCGCAGCGGCGACAACCCCAACGGCCTCCTGCCCGCATTTCGGCTGTACAAGAACCGCATCTACCGCGACCTGGTCGAGAGGTTCAGCGCCGAAAGCGTCTTCATCCTCTCGGCGGGATGGGGAATCATTCGAAGCGACTTCCTCACGCCGCAGTACGACATCACATTCTCCGGCATGGCCCCTGACGAGGAGAGGCGGGACTATGGCCGTGATTCCGGTGTCAGGGACTTCAACGCCCTGGCTGAGTACCGAGACTCCATCGAAGGCCCAATCGTGTGCTTTGCAGGCAAGGACTATCTGCCGTTGTTCGGCGATCTGGCCGGCCCTATCGACTGCGATAAGCCCGTGTTCTTCGCCACCAACGATCCGCCGGCCGTTCCCGGTTGCAGGCCCGTGCGGTACACCGGCAAGGGCGGCCGGAACTGGCAGTACAGGTGCGCCCAGGACCTCATCGACGGCAAGCTGGAGTGGTAGCATGGCCGGTAGCAGCCTGCACCCCATCAACGGCGACTACCTGGCGCGCCGCGAGGAGTCGGAGGGCGACGGCTACCCGCCGAACTTGCGCCTTCGCGTGCATCGCGCCATAAGCTGGATCCAGCGCGCCGAGTTGGCCGCCGTCGACAACGACCCGGACGTCGCCTTCACCTGCTACTGGATCGCCTTCAACGCCGCCTACGCCGAGGACACGGAGCGCTCCGCCGAGGTCGCGGCGCGCGACCTCTTCCGGGACTACATCGACAGGATTCTGAGGCTGGACGACGACGGGGTGATCTACGGCGCAATCTGGAACCGGTTCGCCAGGCGTGTCCAGGACATGCTGGAAAACCGGTACGTCTACGAGCCGTTCTGGAAGCACGTGAACGGCGTGCCCGCCAACCACAACTGGGAGGAACGCCTCCAGCGCGAGCTCAGGGCGATAAACCTTGCGCCCTCCGGCCAGAAGACCGATATGCTGCTGGCATCCCTGTTCGACCGGCTGTACGTGCTGCGCAACCAGATCCTGCACGGAGCGGCTACCTGGAACAGCAGCGTCAACCGCGATCAGGTGGAGGACGGCGCGGCGCTGATGGCGTTCCTGATACCGGCCTTCGTCAACGTGATGATGGCCCACCCGGACGAGCCGTGGGGGGCCAACTACTATCCGGTGGTGGACTAGGGCGGCGGCGCGGCCCACGCGGGAACGCGGCCTCTGCCCCGCGAGACCATTGCGTAGCCTCAATGTTCCTTCCCGCGTCTGCGAGGGAAGGTTAGAGCGTGCGCCTGCGAAAGCAGGGGATGGTGGCGTTAAGGCCGATTGTCCCCGCACGCTTCGCCCCCATCTCAGTCTTCCCCCTCAAGGGGGAAGAGGTATTGGCCCACGCGCGTTTGACAGCCGCACGCCCCAAACCTAGAATGGGCGTGTCCGGGGGCTTGCGCCTCCGGCGGCGACCAGGGCGAATCGGCGCATCGCACGGGTAAGGAGGCAGCTTCATGACTACCAAGGCGTACGTGCTCATCGAAACGGCAGTCGGCAAGACCAGGGACGTGCTCATGGCCCTGCGCGCAGTCAACGGCGTGCGTGAGGCGGACGCCGTCACCGGCGAGTACGACATAGTTGCGGTGGTGGAAGCGGAGAGCCTGAATTCCATCGGTGAGCTGGTGACGGGCAGAATCCACACCATCGTCGGCATCCAGCGCACCGCAACCTACCTCTCCGTGAGCATGTAGCGAGCGCACCCGCATGACTCAGAATTGCGTCTTTTGCAGCATCGCGCAGGGCGAACTGCCCAGCGAGACGGTGATTCGCAACCCCGTCTCTATGGTCATTCGCGACATTGCCCCCCAATCTGCCACGCACCTGCTCGTGATCCCGCTCAAGCACGCGGTCGGCATTGAGGAATCCGAGACGGTCGAGTGGCTCCTGCTTGGGCACCTGCTGTCCATGGCGGCAGAGGCTGCCCGCATCGAGGGCATCGACGAGTCTGGATACCGAGTGGTCATCAACCAGGGGCCGGACTCCGGGCAGGAGGTGGAGCACCTCCACCTGCACGTGCTCGGCGGGCAACGCCTTGGAGCGATGGGCTGATGGCAGCCTCGACGAAGGGCGGGCGCCGCGCGCAGAGGAGGCGGCTTGTCGCTGCGTGATGTCAGGCTGGAGGACGACGGCGTCTACATCGACTGGGAAGACGGCCACGTCGGCTTCTATCCGCATCGCTTCCTGCGCGGCAACTGCTGCTGCGCAGGCTGCGTTGAGGAGATGACGGGCCGCCGCAGGGTGGACGTGCAGGACGTGCGCGAGGACGTGTTTGCGGTGGACTGGATCCAGATTGGCCGCTACGCCGTGCAGTTCCTGTGGAGCGACACCCACGACTCCGGCATCTACCCGTTCGAACTGCTGCGGCGCCTGTGCCGATGCCCGGAGTGCGCGGGCATAGGGTGAGGGTAGAGGGCTGGCTCCGCGCAGGTTGACAACGCAAACTTTGCTAGTGTATGCTAACGGCGTTTATTAGCCTACACCAATCAAAAGGGAGTGCATTGACAAACACAGACGCGGCCGCAGGGAAAAGAGCTTGGACTTCATACATAATTCTTGCGCTGGCATTGGCTTTGGCGGCTGCCGCGTGTTCCGGTTCTGAACCCGCAACCAATACTCCCGTTCCGCCCACGGCTACCTCAATGCCCGCGGCTACTCCAACGGCTTCACCGCCACCCCCTACCCAGGCGCCAACGGACACTCCTGAGCCTACCGCGACCTCGGCGCCGGAGCCCAGCCCCACGCCTACAATCGCGCCAACGGCTACCGCCGAACCAACTCCCACAGTCGAACCGACGGCAACTTCTGAACCTGCGCCGGAAACCTACCCCCTGACCGTTACGGACATGCTGAGGCGTACCGTGGAGATCGCTGCCAAGCCGGCGCGGATAGTGAGCATCAGCCCAACAGCCACCGAGATGCTGTACGTTGCCGGCGGTACGGCAATTGCCCGCGACACCAGTTCCACCTTCCCAGCCGAGGTCGTCGACCTGCCCGAACTGGGAGGAGCCTACTCGCCTAGCTTCGAAGCCATCGCCGCTCAGGGAGCAGACCTGATCATCATCGAAGCTCTGACCCAGGCCCGCTTCCTGGAGCCGCTGTCGCAGTTGGGCGCTCCGGTGGTTGCGGTTCGCGCGACATCCCTGCATGACGTAACCGCCGGCATCAGGCTCATAGGGGAGATAACCGACAATAGTGAAGCAGCCGAACAAGCGGCGCAGAGCATTGAAGCGCGGGTTTCGTCATCCATCGAGGGAGTGGAGGGAGGCCAGAGCGTGGTGATACTGACCGCGGACGCCGACAGGAACCTGTACGCGGCCAAGCCGCAGTCGTATCCCGGAGCCATAGCGGCAATGCTGCAACTGTCCAATCTGGCCGCCGACCTGCCGGACAGCGGAACGTTTCCGGGCTTCGCACTCGTCTCCGCAGAGCAGTTGTTGACCATGGACACGGACTTCCTGTTCACGATTACACCCGCGCCGCCGCCGGCGCCGCGAATCTCCGCGATGTTGCCGTTGCTGCCCGGGTTCTCCCAGATGCGGGCCGTCACAAGCGGACAACTCCACGAAATCGACCACGTCATCTTCCTGCGCAACCCCGGTCCGCGCATTGCAGAGGCCGTGGAGGCGATGGCGGCCCTCGTGGCAGGCTCTCAGTAGTTGCGTAGCCGGCCTCTTGCACTGCTGGCGGTACTCGCCGTTGCTCTGCTGGCGGGCTGCGCTGCGGGAGTGGCCTTCGGCGCCGCCAACCTGGGCGCTGCGACTACACTCAGAGCGCTGTTCACCGACAGCGGCGACCCCACGGCCGAGGTAATCGTTCACTCCCTGCGAATGCCGCGGGTCGCGGCGGCCCTGGTTGCCGGCGCGTGCCTTGGAGCTGCGGGGGCGCTCATCCAGAACGCCACGCGGAATCCACTTGGAGATCCGCAGCTATTCGGCCTTGGCGGCGGGGCAGCGATTGTACAGGCTCTTGCCTTGGCCGGAATCCTGAACGCGGGCGCTTGGGGGCTGACCTCGCTATCGGTGGCGGCCGCCCTGGCGGGCGCGGCGCTCATTTCCCTTCTGGCTTCACGCGAGAGCCTGACGCCGGCCCGGCTCGCCCTGATTGGCGTGTCCATAGGGGCCTTGACCCTGGCGATTGCCGCCGCAATACTGACCCACGCGCGGGTGTTCAGCCTGCAAGCGCTGGCGCTGTTCAGCGGGAGCCTGGCCAACCGAAGCTGGGACGACGTCGTGCCGGCCATTCCGTTTCTTGCTCTCGGAACCGTGTTGGCGGTCGTTGCGGCGGGCCGGCTGAACGTTCTCGTGGTTGGCGACCGGCTTGCCGAGCATCTGGGAGCCAGCCCCGCGGCTACTCGGCTGACGGCTATGGCCTCCGCCGGAGCGCTGGCCGGCGCAGGGGTAGCTCTCGCGGGCGTGGTCGGGTTCGTGGGCCTGCTCACGCCTCACGTCGTAAGGCTGGTCGTAGGCAACGATGCCCGATCCGTCCTTGCAGTCTCAATCCCGGTCGGAGCTCTCGTCGTGCTATATTCCGACCAGATCTCAAGGCTTGCCTTCATGCCCTCTGAAATACCCGTAGGCGTGGTGACCACTGCGCTGGGCGCGCCGATAATGATATGGGTTGCCAGAAACCTGCGTTGAGACGCCGCTATGCAAGAAGCAATGAAATCCGGCATACAAGTGGATGGCGTGTCCTATTCGCAGGGCGGGAAGTCAATCGTAAGAGAGGTCTCAGCCTCCATTGCGGCGGGGGAGTTCGTATGCCTGTTGGGGCCCAATGGCGCCGGAAAGACGACTCTGGCGCGGCTGATTGCAGGCGAACTGGAGCCGACGGCAGGACGGATCCTGCTAAGCGGAGGCGGCAACGTCGGAGAGCGTTCAGAGGTGGGGCGAAACGTCGCCTACCTGCCGCAGGACGTTCAAGATCCTGCCTTTGTGACCGTAAGGGAGCTGGTCACACTGGGACGGTTCAACCCGCAACGCAGCATTGGATGGAGGGTCAGCCCTCAGGACAAAGAGGCCGTACAGGAGTGTATTGCAATCTGTCACGTGGAGTCCTTTGCCGACCGGCCATTTGCCCAGCTTTCGGGCGGCGAGAAGCAGCGGGTCTGGCTTGCATTCTGTCTGGCGCAGCAAAGAAGATTTCTCCTGCTGGATGAATCCCTGCACAACATGGACTATCCTAGAAGAGACCTCTTCTTTGGGATGCTCTCCAATCTGGCTGACGGCGGCAAGGGCGTTCTCCTCATCACGCACGACCTGGACATGGCGCTGCGGCACGGCCGGAGGATTCTGCTCCTTTCGGGCGGGGAATTGGCGTACGCCGGGCCGCCGGACCGAGTGGTCTACTCGCTGATGGGCGATGGGTGACCGATTGAGGTCAAACCTGAGTTCGGACATTCGAACGTTCACAGCGCAGAGCCGCCGCGCTCGATGGCAGATGGGCCGCCGCATGGCGCGTTCCGGCCGTATCGTATAGAATGGCGCGGCGAGCCGGTTGCCGCGTTCGCAGATCGCACGGGCCGCGCTCAGGCCAACAGGGAGGTGTCCAATGACCGACAACGACTCCGGCGCAACACTCGTTCCAGTGACCGTTTGGTACGACTACATCTGACCCTGGTGCTACGTTGGGCTGGCCAGGTTGGACCAGCTGGAACAGGACTTTCCTCTGGAAGTCACATACAAGAGCTACTACCTGCGGCCGGACATGCCGCCGGAAGGCATCGTTCGGGAGCTGCGGGAGGGCGAGCAGACAGGGTCGCCGCTCACGGGCCACCTGGGCGAGGTGGCGGAGGAGGCGGGGCTGGTGATGCGCCGCGCTCCGCTCACGCCCAACACGCGCCTCGCATTCGAGGCGTCCGAGTTCGCCAAGGACTCGGGCCTGTTCGAGCCGTTCCACAGGGCTTGCTACCGCGCCTTCTGGGAGGACGGCGCGAACCTTGGCGAGCTTTCGGTGCTCCAGCAAATCGGCGAGCAGGTGGGGCTGGATCCCGCGGCGATGGAGGAGCGGCTGGCCTCCGGACACTACACCGCCATCGCACAGGCGCAGTACAGGGAGGCCCTCTCGATAGGCGTGAGGGGCATACCATCCTTCATCATCGGGCGGTACTTCTTCTCCGGCGCGCAGCCGTACGACCTGTTCAGGCGTGTGGCTGAGATGGCGCAGAAGGAGGAGGCCGGCGAAGGCGAGGGCTGACGCCGGCTCGCCCCACGCGGGATATGCGGCAGGAAACGGCACGGCAACCCCCTTGCATTGTGGACGGCGATGGGTGTATCTTGTGGGTACGCTAAGAAAGGAGGTGATCCGATTGTTATCTGCGAAACGGACTGTTAGTGAGGTGCCTGTAGCGTAAACGGCGCTGGACGAAAGCCGCCCGGTATCCGTTTGCGGAATACCGGCAGGCACCGGACCCCGAAGCTCCCGGCTCAAGTCCACCGGGACGGTCGCAGACCGAAGCGCTTCGGGGTCTTTCATTTGGGCAGGGGGGCGGCCTCGCCTGCCTGTTCATGCTGAGCCGCTCCCGTTCCTGCTCATGGTGAGCCAGTCGAACCAGAGCGGGGAGGCCACGACCGTCGGGCATCCATCCGCCAGCCCGCCCTTCGACAGGCTCAGGACGAGCGGACACAGTATCCCCGTTCGTGCTAAGGTTGTCGAAGCATGGACGGTGAGACCACGACCGTCGGCCTCCCTATGCCCGCGGAGGCGGGCATCCACTCAGCCGACTTCTGCGATGCTGCACGGTCGAGGCCGGCACAGCCCCGCCCCACTGGATTGCGGCTGAGCCTGCCCTGAGCGCAGCCGAAGGGCCGCAATGACGGTTGAGTGAGGCCGCCCGGGATGATTGCCGCTCACGTCCACGCTCGGCTGAGTGGACGCACGCTTGCACGGGCGTAGGTGTGTGGCAGGCGCGCGCCCCCCTAGTCGAAGCTGCGCAGATTCCGCACAGTGTCCGCGTCCAGACGCCTTATCACGGCCGTCACCAGATCCACCGTGCGGTCGAAGTCCTGACGGCTGATGATGCCGTTGTGGCTGTGCAGGTAACGCGTGGGTATGGCAATGTTTATCGAGGGCGCGCCGCTGCGGGAACGCTGCATCTCCGCGCCGTCCTCGCCGTAGCCGGTCAGCACGTCGAACTGCACCGGAATGTCGTTCTCGCGCGCCGTGTCGACGAAGAGATCGCGCAGCTTCAGGTTGGGCAGCATGGACGCGTCGTGCAGGAAGATGGTGGGGCCCTTGCCGACCCGCTCCTGCGCCTCTTCCTGTGTGATGCCGGGGTAGTCGGCCGCCACGCCGGACTCCAGGTTGATGCCCAGGTCCGGCTCAACGGCGTAGCTGCTTGTGTGAGCGCCGCGCAGTCCCACCTCCTCCTGCACCGTAGCCACGCCGTAGACCGTGCCGGGCGGCGGTTCCGCCCGCAGGCGGCGCATCACCTCCACGATGACGGCCAGGCCGGCGCGGTCGTCCCACGCCTTGCCCAGGTACAGCGAGCCGCCGCTTAGCGGCGTGAACCGGCTGTCCGGCGCAATCGGGTCGCCCGGACGGATGCCCAGGCGTTCCTCGGCGTCCTCCGGGTTTGCCGCGCCCACGTCGATGAACATCTGCTCGCGCTTGAAGAGCTGGCCGCGGGCCTCCGCGCTCATCACGTGAGGGGTCTTGATGCCGGTGACTCCGAGCACGGGGCCGTTCCTGGTCAGGATGATCCATCGCTGGTTGATGAGGGCCTGGTCAAGCCAGCCGCCGAGAGGCTGGAACATCACGTATCCCTCCGCGGTGACCCGCTTCACCATCAGGCCCACCTCGTCCATGTGGGCGGCCAGCATGACCCTTGGCGAACCGCCCTCCGCGCCCAGCCTCGCCATGAGCGAGCCGATGCCGTCCGTCTCCAGGCTGTCGCAGATGCCGGACAGCTCGCGTTGCATGATGGCGCGCACGGGGCCCTCGAAACCGGACGGGCCGTGGGCGTTGGTCAGCTCCTCCAGCAGGGACTCGACGTTGTCCATGACAGCGCTCCTTAAGCGTGGTAAGGCGTAGCGTACTCGCAATTGGCGGCGTGTCAAGCGTTGGGGGGGGCGGTGGCGTGGTATAATAAGTATGCGAGTGAGAAGGAGGATCTCCGGGTTGACCCTTGAAGCCGCAATGCGAATGCCCTTCGAGTTTGTAATAGAGGGTTCACCGGTCTCAAGTCAAGCTCGCAGGAGGAGCAGGTCGCTCCAGTGGACGCGGTCGGTGCATGATGCCGCCGAGAGCGCGTGGAACGGCGAGCCGCCACTTGAAGTTGAGGTAGCGGTGACGATAAACTACTTCTTCGAAGGAAGGTCGCTGGACATAGACAACGTCCCAAAGCCGGTTCTCGACGCGCTGAAAGGACTGGTCTACGTTGACGACACCCAGGTTTCGGACTTGCTGTGCCGCAAGAGGCTATGGGGCGCCGCCCTGCGCATACAGGCCCCCACGCCGCTTCTGCTGGAAACCCGCAGCAGGTTCCGGCAGTTCCTACACGTCACTGTACACCCAGCGCTCACCCAGGAGGTGACGGAGTGACCACTCGTACTGCGGAAGCGGAGTACCTGATCACGCACAAGACGGCGGAGCAGTATCGAAGCAAGGGCTACGAGGTTATCTTGAGGCCGTCGTTGGACTTCCTGCGGGGCATGACCCCCGATATGCTCGTATGCAAGAGCGGCGAATTCAAGGTCATTGAGGTTAAGACTCGCACCTCGCTTGCCGCCAACCGACACGTGGCCGAGATAGCAAGGATCGTCAACGACAGGCCTGGGTGGAGCTTCGATCTGATATTGGTGGCCGAACCGGAGAAGCTGGACTCGCCGGAAAGGGCGTTTTCGTTCAATCGCGACCAAATCCTCCTCAGCTTGGAGGAGGCAGACGGCCTTGTGGAGGCCGGTTTCCCAAAGGCCGCCTTCATCGCGGCGTGGTCAGCGAACGAGGCAGCGCTCAGGGCGCAAATCCGGTATTTCGGCGAACCGGAGGAAGACATCACCGCGCCGCTGGTCTCCCTGGACGGGGCGGTGTTCGAGGGCATTCTGTCCAGGAGCGAGTACGACTACCTGGTCGGGTTGCTCCCGTACAGGAACGCCATTGTGCACGGCTTCGACTTTGGCGAGTTCGACCCACGGATGGCGGAGGAACTGATCGCGTTCGCCAGGCGCATGTCCGACCCCGCCCTCCTTGATGACGTCGAAGACTAGATCAGGGGCCTCCACCAGCCCCAACCCCACCCCCCTCAGCCGCAGCCCGTAGCGGAACGGCCCCGCGCGGGGTATAATCGACAATCAAGCGCCATTGGCGGCACAGCCTGCCCGCCTCACCACTGCGGCCGGAGAGTTCATGCACCAGATAGAGTTCGAGAAGTTCACCCTGCCCAACGGCCTGGACGTGATGCTCCACCAGGACAACGCCCTGCCGCTGGTGGCCGTCAACGTCTGGTATCACGTAGGCTCCAAGGACGAGACCCCCGGCAAGACCGGCTACGCCCACCTCTTCGAGCACCTCATGTTCGAGGGCTCCAAGCACCACGACAGCGGCTACTTCCAGCCGCTTCAGGAAGTCGGCGCAACTCTCAACGGCTCCACCACGCCGGACAGGACCAACTACTGGGAGAACCTGCCGTCCCACTACCTGGAGCTGGCCTTGTGGCTGGAGTCTGACAGGATGGGCTTCCTGCTGGACGCTCTCGACCAGCGCCGGTTTGACGTGCAACGCGACGTGGTCAAGAATGAGCGCCGCCAGAACTACGAGAACCGACCCTACGCCGGATCATCCATCCACTTGCAGGGCGCGGTATACCCTCTGCCGCACCCCTACCACTGGCCCACCATCGGCTTTCACGAAGACCTGGACGCCGCCGGGCTGGAGGACGCAATCTCATTCTTCCGGCGGTTCTACACGCCAGGCAACGCAAGCCTGGCAATCGCAGGAGACATTCAGCCGGGCCAGGCCGCGGAGTTGGTGGAACGCTATTTCGGCGACATCCCCCCCGGCCCAGCCCTGCCGCGCGCGACGCGCACCGACTCGCCGTTGCAAGGCCGCGCAGACCTGACGCTTCACGACCGGGTGACGCTCCCACGCTGGACGATTGCGTGGCCCGCCGTCCCGCGCTTCCACCCGGACGAGGCGGCCCTCTCCGTGCTGGCCTCGCTCCTGGGCGACGGCAAGAGCGCGCGGCTGCACCGCTCGCTCGTGTACGAGCAGCGCATCGCGCAGGGCGTAGTGGTGCGCAACGGCCCGTCCGAGATCGCCGGCGACTTCCACATGGACGTGACGGCGGCCGCCGGCCACTCCGCGGAGGAGGTGACGGATGCCGCGCTCGCGGAGATCCGGCGCATCCAGGATGCCGCGCCACTGCCGGAGGAGGTCGAGCGGGTCAGGAACCGCCTCGAGTGGCAGCACGTGCGCCTGACCGCCAACATCGGCGGGTTCGGGGGCAGGGCCAACCGCCTCAACTCCTACAACGTATTCGCCGGAGACCCCGGCCGCATCAACAGCGACCTGGAGCGGTTCCTTGCGGTGCAGCCGGAGGACGTTCAGCGAGTGGCGCGCGTGTACCTGGGGGAGCGGCACGTGCAGATGACCGTCCTGCCGGAGCCGCCGAGAAGCCACGCCGCCGCCGGCATCGACCGCACGCGTCGGCCGGCGCCCGCGTCGCCCCGCGCCTTCGAGCCGCCCGCGCCCGTGCGACGGCGGCTGTCCAACGGCGTGGAGACGCTGGTAGTCGAGAGGCGCGGGCTTCCCGCCGTTTCCTTCGCCCTGGTCATGGAGACCGGCGGCGCAGGCGATCCCCCGTCTCTGCCGGGGCTGGCGTCGTTCACAACGGCAATGCTCCAGGAGGGCACAGCCGGCCGCACCAGCAACCAAATCGCCGACGAAATGGAGTTCATGGGCAGCCAGCTTGCCACCGCAACCGGCAGGGAGTCCACCATGCTGGCCGCGGAGACGCTGACCCGCCACTTCCCCAAGGCGCTGGAGATTGCGGCAGACCTGGCGCAGAACGCGGCCTTCCCGGAGGACGAAATTACCCGCCTGCGCACGGAGAGGCTCACGTCTCTCAGGCGCATGAAGGACGACCCGTCGGCGATGGCCGCCCGCTTTGCGCCGGGCCTCATACTCGGCAGGGAGAGCGCCTACGGCCATCCACTCAGCGGCACCGAGGAGTCCGTCCAAGCGATTTCGCGCGGCGACATGGCGGACTTCTATCGCCGGCGATACGGGCCGGACGGCGCAACGCTGGTGGTTGTGGGAGACGTATCGCCGGACGAGGCCGCGAGGCTTGCGGAGGAGTGGCTCGGCGATTGGCGGGCCGCGCCGGACGGAGACGCGTCACCCGCTGCCCCGGCCTACGGAGAGTCGCAACCCGCCACAACGCTATACCTGATGGACAAGCCCGGCGCCGCCCAGTCGGTGATACGCGTCGGGCTGACGAGCGTGGCGCGCCGCCATCCCGACTACCCCGCGCTCGTGCTGCTGAACCAGCTATTCGGCGGGCAGTTCACCGCCCGGCTCAACATGAACCTGCGCGAGGACAAGGGCTATAGCTACGGCTACCGCTCCTGGTTCGAGTGGCACAGGGGACTGTCGGTGTTCATGGCTGGCGGGGCCGTGCAGACGGCGGTCACGCGCGAGGCGGTTGAGGAGACCCTGCGGGAGCTCCGCGAACTTGTCGGAGACCGGCCCGTGACGGAGGCGGAGTTTGCCGGGGCAAGGGAAGCCATGCTGCGCCAGTTCCCGTCATCGTTCGAGACTTCATGGCAGATACTCGAGCAGATGGTGCACGCGGTCTCCTTCAACCTGCCGGACGACTACTACCGGACATTCCCGGCCGCAATCGAGGCCGTGACGCTGGAGGACGTGAGGCGCGCGGCGGCGGAGCTGCTGGACGGCCGCAGCCTTACGCTGCTGGTGGTGGGCGATCGCGAGGCAATCGAGCCGGGCCTGCGCGAGGTTGGCGTCCCCGTGCGCCTGCTGGACGCGGAGGGCGCGGAGGCGCAGGAGTGAGCGGGCGCATCATTCATTCCCCCTGGATGGGCATTGGCGTAGCTCCAAATCCCTTCCCCCGTCTGCGGGGGAAGTTTAGGATGGGGGCGACTGGATCGAAGCGCGTCCGCTTACACTTCACACGTAGTAGAACGATGTGACTCCAGCAGAGGAGAACGATAGGAAGTGGGCAGATACGGAAACAACAGCAGGGGCGGGGGCAGTAGGCCGCGTCCAGCCAATCGTAGCGCGCCGCGGTCACCACGAGCTTCAACGAGTGTTCCAAAAGGGCAAATCAGAAACGGCAAGAGTGTAGAGTACGCCATCAAGGATCCCGGGGGCAACACCAAGTACCACGGGAGCACCAATAACCCTCGCCGCCGGGCCGGACAACACCTAGCCGTGGGGAAAATGGCGCCCGGCGACAAGCTCGTCGTGGAAACGCGCCCAATCTCGCGGCAAAACGCGGAGCGGGTAGAGGCCGCGAAGATCCGGGACTACCGAAACAGGCACGGCAACAATCCTCAACACAACCGGACAAACGATGGACGTTACCATCCGCCAAAGAGGGGATAGCGCTTTGCTTCTACACCGCGAATTGCAGCAGAACCCAAACCGCAGTGCACTAGCCCCCATCCTAACCTTCCCCCGCAGACGGGGGAAGGGATTTGGTATCGCGCAAGCGCCTCGGTTCGCGGGGGCGGCGGGCGGCGTTGTCCAACGCTACACAGACAGGCCATCATGGAGCTGAGCCTTACCGTAGCCATAGGGCTGTTCCTGGGCGCGGCCGTTGTAATCGTGGTGGCTGCGTCCTTCCTGACGGCGGCGGCGGACGTCATCGCCACGCGGATGGGGCTGGGGCGGCTGTGGGTTGGGTCGCTGCTGCTGGCGGGCGCGAC
The DNA here is from genome assembly GCA_963555975.3 of Dehalococcoidia bacterium. Lineage (GTDB taxonomy): Bacteria > Chloroflexota > Dehalococcoidia > Lucifugimonadales > UBA2985 > JAPPHY01. The sequence continues at coordinate 1,469,296 of OY821663.2, read as the reverse complement.
CTCGCTGCCGGAGCTTGTGACCGCCGTCGCGGCCGCGCTCGGCGGCTCCACCGAGCTTGCCGCGGGCAACATCCTTGGCGCAAACATGCTCAACGTCAGCAACCTCGCCATCCTGCTGGCGCTGTTCGGCGGGCGCGAGGTGTTCCGGCAGCTTGCGCCTCAGCAGTCGTGGGTTGCAGGTTCGGCCATACTGCTTACCGCGATGGCAACTGTGTTCGCCGCCACGCAGATCAACTTCAAACTACTGGCGATTAGCGTTCCTGCCGTGGCGATAATCGTGGTGTACGTGGTCATATCGCGCATCCTGCGCCAATTCAGCATGGAGGCAGAGGAGTCCGCGGAGGAAGAAGAGGAATCGGCTCACTCGCTGGCGTGGGGGTGGCTGGTGTTCACCGCCGCCGCCGCCGCCGTGTTCGTCTCCGGCCCCGCGCTCGCAATCAGCGCGGAGGGCATCGCCGAGGCCACGGGAATCGGCTCCAGTTTCGTCGGCGTGCTGGCGCTTGCGGTGGTCACCACCCTGCCGGAGCTTACGACGACGCTGGCCGCCTTCCGCATGAAGGCGTACGACCTGGGCTTTGCGAACATGTACGGCACCAACTCATTCAACATCGTGGCGCTGGCCGCCGCCGACCTGGCCTACACGGACGGCTCGCTCTACGACTTCGAGAACGCCGCGGGCACGGTGGCCGCCGGGGTGTTCGCCCTGCTACTCATGTCGCTGGGGCTGCTGCAACTCAAGCTGAGACGCCCGCTCAAGCAGTTCTCGCTCATAGAGCCGAGCCCGCCGCTGTTCGTGGGCCTCTACCTGATCGGGCTGGCGGTGGTGTTCCAACTGGCGTAGCGTTGGGCTAGCCCGCGAGCGTCGTGCCTATCAGCCTGCCCACGCCGAAGGTGACGGCTGCGGCCGCGCCGCCCGCCATAGCCATCCGCAGCGCGCCCCACAGAGGGTTGCGGTTCGCAGTCCTGGCCAGGATGCCGCCCACCAGCAGCAGCGCGCCCGCGCTCATGGCCGCGCTGAGCGGCACGTTGATGGAGCCTGCCCCGAACAGGTAGGGCAAGATGGGTATGACTGCGCCCACCACGAAGGCCGTGAACGAGCTGGCGCACGCCCCGATTGGCGAGCCGAGCTCGTCCGGGTTCAGCCCCAGCGCCTCGCGCGACATGGTGTCCAGCATGGCCTCCGGGTCCGCCCGCAGCCGCCGGGCCACCGTCTCCGCCTCGTCCTGCGTCAGCCCCTTGGAGCGGTAGATGGCTGCCAGCTCCCGCTCCTCCTCGTCCGGCCACGCCGCGATCGCGTAGCGTTGCCGCTCGATCTGGTGCTCGTAGACATCCCTCTGCGACCGCACGGAGACGTACTCGCCCGCGGCCATAGAGAACGCCCCGGCGAGCAGGCCGGCAACGCCCGCCAGCAGAACTATGTCGGGGTTGCTCACGCCGCCGGCAACGCCCATCACAAGGCTGAAGTTGGAGACCAGGCCGTCGTTCACGCCCAGCACTGCGGCCCTGAGGTTGCCGCTGGCAAGAGCGGAACCTACCAGCGCGGGCGAATCCGCCTCGTCGGCGCGGCTGGCCAGGCGGCGAAGGGCCAGGCCCAACTCGCGTTCCTCAGCGGCGAACTGCTGCGTGTCCTCGTGCGCGGAGTAGGCGTCGGCGTCCGCTCGCTTCCGCCGCATCAGGAACTGGGCGACGCGGCGCGTGCCGATGAGTCGAGCTTCCAGGCTGAGCAGGAGCGCCAGCGCGCTGCCGCGCACGGGCGAGAGCGCCGCTCGGTCGACGCCCAGCGTCTCGGCCCACAGATGCGCCTGGTTCGTCTCGGTCTGGGCCAGCCTGTGAAACGCAGAGGCGCGTTCCGGGTCGCGCTCCAGGCGCCCCATCGCCTCGCAGGCAGCCGCCGACCAGAGTTTGCGCTTCAGGTAGCGGCGGTATGCGCCTTCTCTACTTCCCGGGTTCAAGACCCGCTCTCTTCTCCCGGCGGTAGGGCGCGGCCGGGCCTGCGGCACGCGGGGATGCCGAGTACGCAGCGTACACGCCGGTCAGCTTCCCATCATGTTCTGGAGCATCAGCTTCACCATGTCGTGGCGCGTGATTATGCCGACCAGCTCCTTGTCCCGCGTTATCGGGATCCGGTTGACGCCCTTGCTGATCATGACCTCCGCGACGTCCGATATGGAGGCGCCGGCATCAAGCGTGACGACCGGTCGACTCATCACGTCCTTGACGGGTCGTGCGCTGACCTCTCGCGCCACTCTCTCCACCGACTCCGGCCGCACGTAGGAGCCCATGAGGGTGTGCGCCTCGCCCGCCAGGCGCAGGAACCGGCGTTGGAAGCCGAAGTCTGAGTGGGTGATGATGCCGGCAATCTTTCCGTTGCCGTCGAGCACCGGGAGGCAGCTTGCGTTGCGCTCGATCATTAGGGCTGCGGCCTCTCCGACCGTGGCGTCCTCCCCGATTGTAACCACCGGGCTGGTCATTATGTCCCGTGCGTCCATGGCTGCCTCCATCCCGGGACAGGCGAGTTCGCGCCGCCCTGCGCCTCGACCGCGTGCCCCGGCAGTTGCAGGGCCGCCCGCGCCTCCGCGTTGTCCCGCCCCCAATTCTACCGCATTTCGGCTGCTCCTGTCCTGCGCGGCGCTGCCCGGCCGCCCCCTGGATTGCGGCTGAAGTCTACCCCGGTATCGCAGTACGTGGCAGGCTCTGAGCGCAGCCGAATGGGCCGCAATGACGGTTGCGGTGGGCGGCCCTAGCTTCCGCTCATCCTGAGCCTGTCGAAGGGGCGAGCGGACGGACGACGAACGGGGTCTTAATTCTCCCCCTATTCCCGCGCACGCGGCAATCCACCCAACCTGTTGCCGCGCTGGTACACCGTTGAGGCTGGCGTTACCCCGCCCCCTGGATTGCGGCTGAGCCTGCCCACGTATCGGGGTACGGGGCAGGCTCTGAGCGCAGCCGAATGGGCCTCAATGACGGTGGTGGTAGAGGGCATACCGTATCCCGCTCGTCGTGAGCCTGTCGAAGCATGACGAGCCGGGGGCTGCGGTTCCGGCGCGTACCCGCAACAACAGTGAGCGGGAGGAGCTTTCGCTCCCCCCGCTCGCATCGCGTTACCGCGAACTTGGTTGCGGCGCGTGTCCGCAGCATTGCGTCTCTACTCGTTGGCGAGCGCCTCGTCAACCCGTGCGATGATCTCGTCCGCGTTGTCGTCCGTGATCCAGGCGGTCCATACGTCCCTGTTGTTCTGCAGGTAGTAGACCGCCACGTCCCGCCACTCGGCGTCGTTCTCGTCCTTCCATATCTCCAGGTCACCCACGTTGAGTGCGCCGATGAAGACGTTGGCCAGGAACTCCGTCACCTCCGGCGCGCGCTCCTGCAGGTTGCGGTGTACGGCGGTGTGGACATCCCAGACCTGGTAGGCGCATGCCTCCGTTGCTGTGTCGAAGGGCGCCTGTACGCCTTCGGCAGTCGCTTCGTTAAGGGTGTCCTGGCATTCCTGGGTCCACTCAGGCTCTTCCAGCCTGTACAGATCCAGCTCGTTGACGATGGTGGTGGGCTCCCAGTAGTAGGCCAGCACGGGATCGCCTGCCGTGTAGGCGCCCTTGATGGCCGCGTCGAGCGCGCCGGCCGAGCCGGGTTCAGCGACGTTGTACGTGTCGAACAGGCCGTATGCGTGCCACTTGGCCCTGTTGAGCCTCTGGCACTTCCAGCCGATGATGCAGTTGATCATCACGCCCTTGCCGGGATCCTCAGGATCCTCGAACAACTCCCAGTACTCCGGCAGGTCGGACACGGACTGCAGGCCGGGGTTCTCGTCGATGACGTACTGTGGCACGTAGAAGCCCTGCGCCGACTGCTCCAGAATCTGTCCCTTGGAGCCGTTGGGAAGGCTGTCGGCGGTGCCAGCCAGGTCGATGATGGTGCCGGCCTCCGTGTGCTCCACGTACCAGTCGAGTATGTTCTGGCGCCAGAGTTCCATGTTCACGTCCATCTCGCCGAGCGGGAAGGTCGCAATCATGGTGGTAGTGGTGCCGGGGATGTACTCTACGGGGTAGCCGTAGCCGTGCTCAAGGATGTAAGCGGGAATGCGGGTGTTGAGCTCGACTGAGGTCCAGTTGGAGGTGTAGACCTTGACGGGTTCCTTCTCCTCCATCACTGGCTCCGGAGTGGGCGTGGGTACGGGAGTGGCCGTTGCCGCCGGGGGCGGGGTGTTGGTTGGTTGCGGTGTTGCCGTGGGGTCTTCGCTGCACGCTGCCGCCAGGAGCGTCAGCCCCACAATTGCCAGGAAAAGCCCCAAAACTCTGGGGGCCGCATATCTGCTTTTCATCTGCCGTTGCCTCCTTGTGTCGATCATCGGTGATTCTCGATTTCTGTTCCGGGCCAGGGATAGGAAGAGACCGTGGCATGTTGAGACAGGGCCTTGCCTATCCGTTCGGAGAGCGTTCTCCGATAACAGTGTCCGGGTCTTCACCTCCTGCGGCTGTAGTTCAACGTTTCCGTTGCAATCTCGAAGCCACACCCTGCCCCACGGCGGGAGTGGAACCGCGCAGCGCAGGGCGTCACGCTACCCTGGGTTGGCTTCTGGACTGGCGAGTGAGGCTGCGGACGCAACCCCATCTTTTGATTCGACCGATAGGCTTTCGGTCGAGACACCTAAACTAGTGGGTTTCCGCGTGAATGTCAACCCCTGCGGAGCAGGCGCGGCGTGGCTGTCCCCATCCGTTCGCGCTGAGCCTGTCGAAGCATGAACGGGTGATGCCGTGTCCGTTCGCCCTCGCATTAAGCGCGGGGCAGGCCGGAGCTTGTCGAAGGGTAGGACGAACGCGTCACACCCTATACGCAGACGGGCAGCGCTCGCTGAGCACGCACCGGTCGCAGAGCGGCCGGCGCGCCCGGCACACCTGTCGCCCGTGCGCTATCAGGTGCACGTGCAGCGAGTACACCCGCTCCGGCGGCACAGACGGCTCCAGCAGGTCGTGCGCCTGCTCCGCCGTCACCCTTGGGCCGATAAGCCCCAGGCGACGGCTCACGCGGTGGATGTGCGTGTCGACGGGCATCGCCGGCATCCCCAGAGCGAACGACAGCACGATAGCCGCCGTCTTGGGGCCGACGCCGGGCAGCTCTCGCAGCCACAGCTTGGCCTCCTCCAGCGGCAGCCCACCCAGGAAGTCCAAATCGAGCGACCCGCGCCGCTCGATGATGTCCAGCAGCACGGCCTTGATTCGCGGCGCTTTGATCCTGGACAAGCCGCCGTTCCAGATGACGCGGGCGATGTCGTCCGGGTCGGCGTCGGCCACGCGCTCCCACGAGCCGAACGCGTCCCGGAGGCTGTCGTAGGCCCTGAACGCGTTCAGGTCTGAGTTGTGCTGCGACAGGATGGTGAACACCAGCTCGGACACCGCATCGAAGCGCGGCTCCCACTCGACGGGGCCTTGCTCGGCCTCCAGCGCGAGGAGAGCGTCGAGGGAGGTGATGGTTGGGCTGGAGTTGCCGTGGCTCTCGTGCGACGCGGCGCGTGTGGCCCGCCTGGGGGATGGCATGAGACTCCTTGCGCGGTGCTGCTCGTCGGGAGAGTGGAGCGGGAGATGGGATTCGAACCCACGACGTCCGCCTTGGAAGGGCGGAGCTCTACCGCTGAGCTACTCCCGCGCCGGCCGAGGGATTGGCTCGGCTGCTCATCGGCAATTGTAGCACGGCGCGCGTGCGCGGGGTAGGGGGCGGGGGCGGGGGGCTAGTGCAGTCTACGAAAAGCCGGGCAAGGGAGACGTTCCCTCATAGAGCGGGCGACGAATCCTCAAGGGCGGCATTCCTTCCCGCCCGTCAAATCTCAGAAGATCCCCATCTGCGGTCTCAAGCACGGGAATACCAAGCTGGATGGCAGTGGCAAGATGAATTGCGTCGGCGGGCTTCAGGCTTGGCGAGTTTCGATACCGCCTCACTAGCTCCCTTGCGGCAGCGGCCAAGCGCACGTCTATCGCTACCGGGATGACATATCGGCGTCCCAGAAACTCACGTATCCGGTTCTCAGCGTCCTGGTCGCTGGCGCCATGCAGGTACGCCACCTCGACGGCTGCCATCGCGGACACCACTAACTCAATCTCGCCGCGCTCAGCCTGCGCGAGGATTGCCTCGCAGTCGTCGCGCAGTTCGGCATAGCCCGCAAGGTAGCCAAGGATGACGGACGAGTCCCACAGTCGTCTGGCGGCAGGCATCAATACTCCCCGGCGGGCTCCCTTACGGCCTGTAGAAGTGCCGCCGGGTTGTGCGCGGCCCTGACGTCAGGAATTGAACCGAACTCCGCCTCAGGCAGATTCTGCCCAAGTGTGGCGTCCTCAATCGCGGCCACTTTGCGAATGGAGCGCGGAGTGCCGTTTGCGAAGTGGTGAATCATCCCGGACACCACGACTCGCTTGCCCAGAAGCGCCTTGACGCGGGATAGCCACTCTTGGTCTTGTGAAATGGCACAGCGAACGGGCGAACCGTAGAGCCTGTCCCAAACGGTTGCCACTGGAGACCTGTGCACGTTGATGGCCTCCAGAGTGCCCTCCAGCGCGCCGAGGTTATGGTAGCCTGCGCCGAGTATACGCTCCGCCTTGCCAGAGATGTCACGCCCTATAGAAGCCAACTGCTCGCCATCCTCCTGCACCGCAATTGAACCGGCGCAATCGCTTCCTCGAAACACCCTGCGCATCGCCTTGAGGTTGAGAAGCGATCGTTCGGTGAAGTACGGCGGCGGGTAGTCGACGCCGGAGGTCACCAGGCGCAAGCCTGCGCTTATCGCATGCGCAGCGTTCGCCCGATTCCCGTTAGCCGCGCTTGGCCTGACGGCAATTGTGGGCGAACTGGACTGAAGCCTGCGCACGTCCCACCGAGACCGGTGCTTTCCACCGTGAATCGCGTAGTCCACGTCTCGGAGCAGGCGACGAATGTGGTCAAGAGCATTGAGCAGCACATCGACAGACACGTGCTCGGCTGCCGGATGGATCACAAAGGCGAGTTCAGAAGAAGCGATGTCATCGCCGCTCTCAGTCATTTCACTGCCTCCCTAGTCCGCTCACGCTAGCACAAGGGCCAGGCGTAGTCAATCGCTGCCGCCGCCACGGTAGTGTCAAGGATTGTGTGTAGATTGAGAGAGGGGCTTCACCTTCCAGTTGGTGTTGAGATGGCTGATGACTCCGAAGATAATCCTTTCTACGCTGTCTGAGTTCTGGAAGCAACTCATGGGTCGCGTCCTCCGGCGCACTTCTCTGAAGGTCCTTTCGATGGCGTTGGTGGTGCGCACCTTCTTCCAGTGGGGTTGAGGGCATTCCAGGAAGGGCAGGAGTTCTTCCAGGTCGTCCTCAATGCACCGGACAGCGTTGGGTGAGGCGCTCCGCCAGCGAGCAGCCCACTGGCGGAAGCGCAGAACGGCCTCGCGGCGAGTGTGGGCCTGGTAAATGGTCTTGGCCTGGGCCAAGCAGGCTTCTTGATGCCTGCGTGGCAGCTTGGCAGCCACGTTGCGCATCTTGTGGGCCCAGCAGCGCTGCCTGGGTACGAAGGGGTAGACCATGTCGAGGGCGCGGTGCAGACCGGCGCACCCGTCAGTGCTGACCATTTGGAGCCTGTCTCCCTTGAGTCCCCGTTGGTAGAGGCTGTCCAGGAAGGCAGTCCACATGGCCTCACTCTCCGATGAGGCCTGGCGGAAGTCGATGAGCTCACGGACGCCGCCGTGGGTGACGCCGTAGGCGCACAGAACCACCCGGCGCTTCAGTTCGACCGCGCCCTTGACCTTGAGCACGATCCCGTCCAGGAGCAGGTATCTGTATCGGTCGTCGAGCTGCCTGCTGTGGAAGCGCTGCACCTCTGCGTCCAGGCTACGGCATATGCGGGACACAGTCTGGGCGCTAACCCCCTCACCCAGCAATGGCTGGACTACCTCTCGCACTCTCCGGGCGCTCACCCCGGCCAAGAACATCTTGCGTACCATCTGATTGACCTGAGACTGCCGACGCTGGTATCTGGGCAGCACCCGCGGACGATACTGCCCGTCCCTATCTCGAGGGATCCGTATCCGCTCTATCGGGCCAAACTCGGTGAGCAGACCCCGGTACCGGTACCCGTTTCGGTAGCCCCGCCTGACTTCCGTTCGCCGGTACTTGGCCGCGTGGAGTTGCTCTATCAACTCAGCTTCCATCGCTTCTTCCATTAGAGTCTTGACCACGGCTAACGTCCGAGGTTTAATCTCGTCCCACCAATCCTCTTCTTCCTTGACTGCGGACCACCTATCCTCTATTGTCAGTTCTGTCAGGTCTTTGACCTGTGCCACGGGCGTGTCCTCCTCTCAGTGGGTTTGCTTCACCCAGAAGGATACGCCCTTTCTCCCTTTTACACACTCCACGTTACACTACCCGCCGCCACGCTTCGCTTGACACCCCGCCAACCACGCGCCTATACTCCGCGCAAACTCCACATAGCCAAAGGCTGAGAACGGGGATAGTACGCCTCAAGCGGGGCTCAGAGAGCCGGGGAAGGTGCGAGCCGGCGCCTGCGCAGAGGTCGAATGGGCCCGGGAGCCGTACGCCGAAAGCCCCATCGCTCGGGGCCGTAGGCCGAGCCGGGAGAGTCCCGTTACAGGCTCACGAGCCATCATCGCATGGCTCGGCAGAGATGCGAGAGGCGCGGGCGGTCAATGCCTGGCGCTCGCAATAAGGGTGGCACCGCGGAGAAGCCCCGCCCCTTTGGGAGCGGGGCTTCTTGCTATTCGACAAGAGACACGGGCGCGGGGTTGCCCGCCGGAGTGAGCACGACATGAGCAATTGCTATCCATCGCTGGAAGAGGTCAGGGAGCTGTCCAGGCACGGCAACCTGATCCCCGTGTATCGCGAGATCAACGCCGACCTGGAGACGCCCGTGTCGGCGTATCTCAAGATCGCGCAGGGTTCGTACGCATTCCTGCTGGAGAGCGTGGAGGGCGGCGAGCAGCTTGCTCGCTACAGCTTCATCGGCGCGGCGCCGTACAAGGTCGTTACGACCGGGCCGGGCCGGCCGCACGGCGAGGTCGACCCGCTCAGGCTTGTCGAGGAGGAGCTTGGCCGGCACACGCTGGTCTCGATTCCGGGGCTGCCGCGCTTCCACGGCGGCGCAGTCGGTTACGTGGCCTACGACGCCGTCCGCTACTACGAGCCGGTGCCGCCGCCCGCAAGCGACCCGCTCGGCCTGCCGGAGTCCGTGTTCATGTTCGTTGATACCCTGTTGGTGTTCGACCACGTGCGCCACAAGATCAAGGTGGTCAGCCACGTCCACCTCGACGGCGGCAGCGTGGAGACGGCCTACGCTGTGGCGGTCGACCGCATCGACCGGCTGGTCGAGCGGCTCGACGCGCCCCTCGCCGTGGAGCGGCGGCCCGGCAGCGACGGCTCGCCCTCGCACACGTCCAACATGACCCGCGAGCGATACGAGGCGATGGTGGAGCGCATCAAGGAGTACGTGTTCGCGGGCGACATCATCCAGGCCGTGCCGTCCCAGCGCCTGGCCCGCCCCACGCAGGCCGCGCCGCTTGACGTGTACCGGGCGCTGCGCACGCTCAACCCCTCGCCGTACATGTACTACCTCTCGCTGGAGGGCTTCTCCATCGTCGGTGCCTCGCCGGAGCTGCTGGTGCGCGTCGAGGACGGGCTGGTCTACAACTTCCCGCTTGCCGGCACGCGTCCCCGCGGTGCCTCCGCGGAGCAGGACGAGGCGCTGGCGGTGGAGCTGCGAGCGGACGAGAAGGAGCGCGCCGAGCACATCATGCTCGTTGACCTGGGCCGAAACGACGTGGGGCGCGTGTCGCAGCCGGGCACCGTCGAGGTGACCGACCTGATGCGCGTGGTGCGCTACTCGCACGTGATGCACCTGGAGTCGGAGGTGCGCGGCAGGCTGCGCGACGACCGCACCATCTACGATGCGCTGCGCTCCTGCCTGCCGGCGGGGACTCTCTCCGGCGCGCCCAAGATCCGCGCGATGGAGATCATTTCGGAGCAGGAAGGTGAGCGGCGCGGCCCCTACGGCGGCGCAGTAGGCTACTTCAGCTTCAACGGCAACATGGACACGGCCATCACCATCCGCACGATGGTCATCAAGGACGGCGTGGCGTACATCCAGGCGGGCGGAGGCGTGGTGGCGGACAGCGTGCCCGCCAGCGAGTACCAGGAAACGCTGCACAAGGCGCGCTCCTCCCTGCTGGCGATAGAGGAGGCGGAGCGCAGCGGGTAGGGGGCGGCTGGGAATACGCGGAAACTCAACGCAAAGGGTCAGGCTGTCGCTTGTGCTATCGATGTCCACGTGTACGCACTCCCGAAGGAGGCAGTGGACATCTCCAAGTCGTGCCTGAACCCTTACGTTGCGAATAGTACCCTGGTGTCTGCCAAAGGTCAAGCCGATGGAGGGAATGCACTCGCGTTACTAGGCCTTCCGCGCCTGCGGGACGTGTGCAGCCGTTCGGCCTCTGTGGTAAGATGAGCGCAATCACCGCATTTTCACGGATCACGCGGGCCAACATCCGCAACGAGAGTGGTCGATTATGCCTGGAAACACAGTGACCTTTGCTATGGGCGGACGAGTAGCCATTGGAGACTTGGCAAAGGGGTTTGCCGTCTTTCAGAGGCTGATTCGCGCCCTCACCAGGACCGCAGGCGTAGACTGGGTTGTGGAGGACTTGCAGCCGGGAAGCCCCGTGGCCACTCTCCGCGGCGAGGCCGACAACCCGGCTACAATAGAGCGCATCGTCGATGAATTCGGCCGTGTTGGGGAGCTTCTGGAGCGCAGAGAACTACCCAGAACCGGCCGTAGGATCATTCGGGCAGCCGACGCAGTCCTGGACTTTGCGCGAGCAGTCGAGTACATACGGCTTGAGACGCCGGACAACGACTACACAATCCAGGGCAACGGCCATGCTGCAGAGCGGCGGCGTCTCACCAAGAGCATAGGAGCCATCACCGGCCGGGTGCAGACGCTGAGCAACAGAGGAGCGCTGAGATTCAACCTGTACGATACAGTGCACGACCAGGCGGTCGGGTGCTATCTCTCGGAGGGACAGAAAGATACCATGCGCGAGGCGTGGGGAAGACGCGCACGCGTCAGTGGAACCGTCTCGCGGGAGCGGCCGGGGGGCCGGCCGGTTGTGATTCGCAATATCCTCGCCGTGGAGATACTCGAGGACGTAGCGCCGGGCTCGTACCGACTCGCCAGGGGCGCCGTGCCCCTGGAAGCCGGAGATGAGTTGCCGGAAATTGCCATCCGCCGGTTGAGAGATGCCTGACGGCCGCAGAATGATATACTGGGACGCCGCTTGCTTCCTGTCGTATATCAACGCACAGCCGGACCGCCTTCCAACGCTGGAGGCCCTGCTGGGCGCCAGCGCCCGCGAAAGCGGGGACATCAAGCTCTACACGTCCGCGCTCTCCAAGGTTGAGGTAGCGTTCGCCGCCTCCGAACAGAAGCGGCAAGCGCTTGACCCCGAAGTCGAGGAGCGAATAGCGCAACTGTGGTCCGACCCGGACGCCACGGTTATTGTTGAGTACCACGACGGCATCGGCGATTTCGCTAGAGATATGATTCGGAGCGCCGTTGCGCAGGGGTGGAGCCTGAAGCCCCTCGATGCGATTCACCTGGCTACAGCCCAATGGCTGGCGGCCGTCAGCCTGCCGCTGGACGAATTTCACACCTATGACGCGGGACTGCTTCGCTGGTCTTCAGCCCTTAGCCTGAACATCGTCAGACCCTACCTGCTCCAGTCTCCGCTGCTGTAGGAGCAGCGCGGCAAGTCACCGGCATCGCCGTCCCCCAGGGAATCCCCCCAATTCCCCGCCAGCCCTGATACCGCATTTTCACCCTATTGACCACCCCACTTGCGGGCCTTATAATGGCGCAGAACGCCAGTGGGCCGTGGTGTCCTCTGGGCATGATATGGTGTCTCGGGCAGTGGGCGCAAATAGCGACTGCGACAAGACGGGGCGCTGCGTATCACTGATTTGTAAGGCAGGCTGACTGCCAACCGAGAGAGCAATAGCAATCCGAGGCTATCCACCAAAAGGAGCATTTGCCCATGACTCAGGAAAGCGGAGCCACCTGGACAGTTGCGGACACCAAGAACCTCACCGTGCAAGGAGAGATGAAGTCGGGCATCCTCATTGCCAACACGGCCGGGCGCGTTGACGGAGCCAACGCCAGGGAGTTTCAGGACGCCCTGGAGACGCTGCTCAAGGACAACGTAAGCGCAATGATCCTGGACCTGGAGAACCTCTCCTACATCAGCAGCGCCGGCCTCAGGGTCATCCTGCTCATATCCAAGCAGTTGCAGGGCAAGGGCGCCAAGTTCGGCGTTTGCGCTCTCTCCGGCGCCATCAGCGAGGTGTTTCAGATCAGTGGCTTCGACAAGATCATACCCACCCATGCCGCTCAGTCCGACGCGCTCTCGGCCTTTGGGTCGTAGCAACCTCGCGAACCCGCCAAGTCGCCTGGCTCCGCTCCGGGCAGCATCGCCCGTTGCACCCGGCAGGTGGCGGGCTAATGCTTCTCGATAGCCGGGGCCAACCTCACAAACATGACTACGGAATCCCAGCAGCAGCCATACAAGATCCTGGTAGTTGACGACGAACCGGACGTCGAACCGCTGGTTCTCCAGCGCATGCGCCGCCAGATCCGCGCGGGCAAGTACAACTTCGTATTTGCGCAGAACGGCGTGGAGGCCCTGGAAAAGTTGCGCGCGGACGACGAAATCGACATGGTTCTGTCCGACATCAACATGCCCCAGATGGACGGGCTGACCCTTCTACAGCAGATTTCCACCCTGAACCCGGAACTCCGCGCCGTCATCATTTCCGCCTACGGCGACATGCAGAACATCCGCACCGCAATGAACCGCGGCGCTTTCGACTTCGTCACCAAGCCCATCGACTTCGAAGACCTGGAGATCACGATCGAGCGCACGCTTGCCAACATCGTGCAGTGGCGAGAGGCCCTGGCCTCACGCGACAAGCTGGTTGCGATACAGAACGAGCTGGACGTGGCCTCGGAGATGCAGCAGTCGATTCTTCCTATACACTTCCCCTCTGGCCGCAACTTCGAGGTGTTCGCCAGCATGGATCCGGCGCGCAGCGTGGGCGGCGATTTCTACGACGTAATTCGCCTGGACAACGAAACCATCGGCGTGGCTATCGCCGACGTGTCCGGCAAGGGCGTGCCCGCGGCGCTGTTCATGATGTCCGCGCGCACCCTGCTAAAGGGCGCGGCCATTGGCGCAATCGAACCCTGCAACGTGCTCACGGAGGTCAACAACCTGCTACAGGAGGACAACGAGTCCTCCATGTTCGTCACCGTCCTCTATGCCGTCTACAACCCGGACAACGGCCACCTGGTCATTGCCAACGGGGGCCACAATCAGCCCCTCATCGTGCGCAAGGACGGCTCTTCCGAGTTGCTGACGCTGAGCCCCGGGCTTGCCCTGGGCCTACTGCCCGGCTTCGAGTACGAGCAGGTCGAAACCAGGCTTCAGCCGGGCGAGACCGTGGTGCTCTACACGGACGGCGTGACGGAGGCCATGAACAGCGTTGACGAAGAGTTCGGGAACGACCGGTTGATAGATGTGTTCTCGACCGGCGCTCCGGCAACCGCCCAGCAGGCCAGCGACGCCGTGTTCGAGGCGGTGCGCGGCTTTGCCGACGGCACCCCACAGTCGGACGACATCACGTGCCTCATCATCAGCAGAAAAGAGACGGGACAGTGAGCGAAACGCTTTACCTGAATGTAAAGAGCGACCGCGAGCAGTTGGAAGGTGTCATCGACGCCGTGCTGGAACTGGGAGAGCGCGAGGAGTGGGCGCCGGAGTGCTCGTATCGCGTGCACCTGGCGCTGGAGGAGCTGGTGCTCAACGTCATGGACTACGGCTACGACGACAACTTCCATGACATCGAAATCAACGTAATCTCCAGCGCTGAGTCCGTAACCGTAGAGATTGTGGACAGCGGAAAGGCGTTCGATCCACTCCACGACGCGCCGGAGCCGGACCTGGACGCTTCGGTGAATGAGCGGCGAATCGGCGGGCTAGGCGTTCACCTGGTGAAGACGCTCATGGACCAGATGGACTACAAGCGCGAGAACGAGCAGAACCGCCTGACCATCGTGGCGCTCCGCAAGTCCGACTGACCGCGCCCCGCCCCACGCTCGCCACGCCGCGCACTCCCCGCGAAAGCAGGCTTACGCCTGCCGCCTGCCGTTGTCGTTCTGCGCGCAGCGAAGAATCCAAAGCCGCCGCCCGCCCAAATGCCCTTCGACAGGCTCAGGACGAGCGGGCGTGGGAAACCCATTCGTGCTGAGCCTGTCGAAGCATGGACGGGAACCCGCAGTTGTCATTCTGAGCGGAGCGCAACGGAGTCGAAGAATCTAAAGCCTGCGCAGGTGTACACACCCTGCCCACAATCGACTCGCTCCGCCGTTGGGCTGGGTGGGGATGGCAACCACATGCCCGAGGTTTCTCGACTCCGCTTCGCGGAGTTTACCCCCGCATCGTGGTGCGGGGCAGGCTCTGAGCGCAGTCAAACGGGCTCGAAGTGACAGCGGGTGTGGAACCGCAGGTGATTCGATGCATGGACGACGGTGTTCGGGCTATTCACGAACCGCCCCTTCGGCTGAGATGCGCGAGCTTGGCGCTCCTAGAGGCCGCGCAGTCGTGGATCCAGCACGTCCCGCAGTGCGTCGCCGAACAGGTTGAAGCCGTACACGGCAAGCGAGATCGCCACGCCAGGCCATATCGCCATCCACGGGTTGTCTATGAAGAACTCTCGTCCCCTTGTGGAGAGCATACCCCCCCACGTGGGCACCGTGGGAGGCACGCCCATGCCCAGGAAGCTGAGGGACGCCTCTGATATGATGGCCGTCCCCAGCGCGGCGGAGGCGATGATGAGCCAGGGCGCCATGCACTGAGGCAGGATGTGGTAGAGCATTATGCGCATGTCGCCCGCGCCTATCGAGCGGGCCGCCAGCGCAAACTCGGACTCCTTCACGGACAGGGCCTGCGAGCGCACTATCCGGTTCGCCCTTGGTATCTGCACTATGCCGATTGCCAGCACCACGTTGTTGAGCGACTGGCCGAGCGCGGCCATGATGGCCAGGGCCAGGATGAGGGTTGGTATGGACATGAGAGCGTCCATAATTCGCTGGATGGTCATGTCCACCTTGCCGCCGTAGTAGGCGCTGACCAGTCCGATGACGCCGCCGGAGCAGGAGCCCAACGCCACGGCCAGGAACCCCACGTATAGCGACACCCTTGCCCCCCTGACAATCATCGCCCACATGTCCTGGCCCAGGTCGTTGGTGCCAAGCCAGTACTTCAACGAGGGGCCGTACATTGCATCGGTGATGTGCCACTTGTTGGGGTCGCCGGAGATCCAGGGCGCGGCCAGGGCCATGAACACCATGAGCAGGATTATGAGCGCCCCGAACGCGCCCAGAGGCTTCCTGACCAGGAAGTTCATTGTGCCCTTCCACACGCGCGCCTGCGCGGAGGGACGCGCCCGGCCGGAAAAGGGATCCACTCTCTCCTGCTGAGTCGCCATCACGCCTCCTTGAAGCCGTCCATCCGGCGGCGCTGCGTTGTCCTTGCGCTAGTCATATCGAATCCTGGGATCCAGCCAGCCGTAGGCGAGGTCAACCACCAGGTTGGACAGCACGATCCATATCGAAAGGAACAGCACCACGGTCTGCACCACGGTGTAGTCCCAGTTCTGAAGGCTCTGCACCAGGTAGCGGGACAGCCCGGGCAGCTGGAAGATGGTCTCGATGATGACCGTCCCGCCCAGTATCAGCGCCACGGTGATGCCTATGATGGTGATAACGGGCAGCAGCGCATTCTTCAGGGCGTGCCGGTACACCACCACGTAGTACTGCAACCCCTTTGCGTGGGCGGTTCGAATGTAGTCCTGGCGCAGCACCTCCAGCATGGTGGAGCGCATCATTCTGGCCTGCGTGGCCTGTCCCACCCAGCCGGCGGCCAGCGCCGGCCAGAAGAACATCACGAAGTTGGCGCGCGGATCCTCAAACGGGGACACGTACTCCAGCCGCGGGCTCCAGTTGAGGAAGAACGCGCCGCCCAGGATGATCATCGTGGCCGTCCAGAAGTTGGGGATGGACAGGCCGGCCAGCGAGAACACACGTAACAAGTAGTCTATCCACGAGTCCCGGTAGAGGGCCATCAGCGTTCCGATGGGTATCCCCATCACCACGGATATGAGCAGCGTCATGATGGAGAGCTCCAGCGTGATGGGCAGCTTCTTCTGGATCTGAGGCCAAATCTCCGTGTTGTTGCGCAGGGACTCTCCCCACTGAAGGGTCACGAAGTCCCGCATGAAGGTGACGTACTGGACTGGCAGTGGCCGGTTCAGCCCAAGCTGCTCGCGCAGAGCCTCCCTGACCTCGTCGGAGTAGACCTCTCCCTCACCGCCGAGGATGGCGTCCACCACGTCCCCGGGAGCAATGCGCAACAGGGTGAAGACCAGTATGGAAACCAGGAACGCGGTCAGTACCCCTAGCAGAAGCCTCCGAAGGATGTACTCGGTCATTTCGCCTCCTGACTTGCAAACCGTGGGGGCCGTGCGTCAAGCCGACCTGCGCTCAGCGACTCTCGATCGAGCCGTGGAGCGCCACGCGCCCGCCGGATTCGCGGGCCGATTCCGGGGCTATTGCAGCCCCGAAATCGGCCTTTGCGGCTTGTTGGGCTCCGCTGGCGCAGAGACAAGCCTGCCTCCCGAACTACGCGCCGCTACTCGTTGATCCACCACCGGTCGTAGAGGCGCTGCTGAGAGTAGGTGCCCAGCCTGTAGAAGTGGGTCCCTCTCAGCCTTGGCGCGGTGCCCCAGGCAACGTTCATGGCGCCCAGGAACACGCCCGTGGTGCGTTCCTCGATCATGTACTTGGACAGAGCGCGGGACATTTCCAGGCGCGTCGCCTGGTCGGTCTCCACGTCCTGCTCCTCTATGAGCGCATCGATGCGGTCAAGCTCCGGCTGGAGTTCTCCGCCTTCATCCACTCCCTTCCAGGCCCGGATGTAGGCGTCCGGGCGTGTGCCTGTCTTGGAGTGAGCGCCAAAGAAGCCGTCGCTTGGGTCGGGGATGTAGCCCATGCCGTGCATGGGGGCTGCGTCCGGCTGGAGGACGAAGGTGCCCTCCTGGCGCTTCTGGATCCACTCGCCCACCTCCACGAATCTGGCGTCAAGCTCCCAGCCCAGCGACTCCCTGAACTGGTCAAGCGCCCACACGCCGATCTCGCGGCGGCTGAGCAGCGTCCAGATGGTCATCTCCGTGTCCTTGGGGCGTTCACCCGGGCCGAATACCTCGTCCAGAATGCGGTTTGCCTCGGCAATGTCCGCGTCCTTCTGGTCGGCCCTCCAGCCGGGGAACTTCAGGAACTCCTCTTCCGGCCATGACCAGGGGCTGGCGCGGTGGAGGTAGTAGTTGTGGGCAGCCATGTCCAGCGTGCCAGCCTTGTTGAACTCCAGCCAGGCCTGCCTGTCCAGGGCCAAGTGGACGGCCCAGCGGACCTTCCACTGGTCAAAGGGAGGCCGGAACGGGTTCATGGGCAGCTGGGAGATGTGGTTGTACTGCACCTCGTGCACGGTGTAGTCGGGGTAGCTCTCCTGGATCTGCTTCACCTGCGCCTTGGTCAGGCCGCTGCTGCCGTGGCCGGCGTGGTCGATCTTCCCCGTGATGAAGGACGTGAACTTGGTGTTGTAGTCCAGGATGGGGTAGAACTCGTACCCATCCACCAGGGGAGCGCCCTTGATCCAGTAGTCGGGGTTGGTTCGGCTCTTGAGCACGACCTCCGGCTCCCACGACACGGGAATCTGCGGGCCGGTGCCCATGTCCAGCAGGTAGCCGATCTCCTCACCGCTGGACTGGACGGCCGGGTGCTCCGCGTCCATCCACTCCCTGTAGTCCTTGTCCCAGATGGCAATGCCGGACGCCAGCCAGCCGGTTGTAGGATTTCTGAATCTGGCGAAGTTCAGCACCACCGTCTTGCCCTCCGGGCCGTCCGGGCAGGTGACCTCGTCCAGGTGTCCCATCTTCTCCTTGCCGGCGGCGGCGGTGCTTGCCACGGTGCCCTCCGGCGGAGATGCGAACCACTCCATGCTGTGCTTCACGTCCTCGCACACCAACTCCGTGCCGAAGCCGGGCGCGCCCATGTCCTTGGCGTGGCCCTCGGAGTGGAACTGCACGTTGTCCCGGAGCTGGAAGGTGTAGGTCTTGCCGTCCTCCGACACTTCCCAGCTTTCGCACAGGTCGCAGAACACGCCGTCGTCCTGCTCCAGCCAGGGGTCGAACATCAGCAGGCTGTTGTGCGCCTCGAACGACAGGTTGATGAAGGCGCTCCAGCCTATGGTTATCTGAGACCGCGTGGGGTTGGCGGGCCCGCTCAGCCGCACGATGCCGCCTTGCTTAGGCTCGCCCCACTCCGGCTGGTAGCCGGGGTGATCCATGAGGTAGGCCGCCCAGTCCTCCCGGAAGGCGTCCGGCTCCGCCTCCGGCACGGCCGTAGCCGTGGGTTCAATTGTCTCCGGGGTTGACGTTGCAGCCGGCGTTGCGGTGGGAGCGGTAGTGGCGGTAGGTTCAGGGGTGGCAGTCGGATCCTCCCCACATGCAACGGCAACCACCAAGGCGATTGCTGCGGTTATCGTAATGACCATCCTGCTAGCGAGGCGCGAATATCGTAACGTCATATCTGCCCTCCTGAGGAAGATGGCGACAGAGTATCACTGCGTACCGAATATGTCAACATTTCAACCCGCCTGCGCTTGGAGATCGCGCGCCCGGGCGCGAGGCCGCGGGCCGGGGTGGGCGCCGCCTTCCGTTGCCCGTTCGTGCTGAGCTTGTCGAAGCATGGACGGGTCACAAGCGGCATGGCCTCCGCGCATTGCGGGCGCGGATGATGTGTGCTTTAATCGGGCTGCGATGGACAACGCCCTCTACTACGGCGACAACCTGGAGATCCTGCGGGCGTACGTGCCGGACGAGTCGGTGGACCTGGTCTACCTGGACCCGCCGTTCAACTCCAACGCCTCCTACAACGTGCTGTTCCGCGAGGCAAGTGGCGAAGGCTCTGCCGCCCAGATTCACGCCTTCGATGACACGTGGCACTGGGACATCGAGTCCGAGCGCGCCTACCGGGACGTGGTGCAGAACGGGCCAAAGAAGCTGGCAGACCTGCTGCAGGCGATGCGCTCGTTCCTGGGCCAGAACGACATGATGGCCTACATGGCGATGATGGCTCCTCGCACTGTGGAGTTGCATCGCGTCCTCAAGCCGTCCGGCAGCATCTACCTTCACTGCGACCCCACTGCCAGCCACTACCTCAAGCTGCTCATGGACGCGGTGTTTGGGCAAGAGAACTTCAGGAGTGAGTTGATATGGAAGCGACAAAGCGCCCATAGCGACGCTCGAGGTTACGGCTCTGTCCACGACACGGTCTTGTTCTATGCAAGGTCAGACGCCTATCGTTGGAATAGTGCCTTCCAGCCCTACGATCCAAAGTACGTCGAGCAATACTATCGGTACACTGATTCGGACGGCCGCCGTTTCATGTCGGGAGATTTGGGGGCGGCTGGACTGCAAGGCGGAGGGTACGAGTACGAGTGGAAGGGCGTTGTCCGTGTATGGCGGGTACCGATTGAAACCATGCAACGCCTCAATGCCGAAAATCGAATCTTCTACACAAGGAACGGGATTCCCAGAATAAAGCGCTACCTCGATGAATCCAGCGGAATGCCTGTTCAGGACGTTTGGACAGACATCGAGTCGTTGCGTTCATGGCACAAAGAACGCCTCGGCTATCCTACTCAAAAGCCGGAAGGCATGTTGGAGCGTATCATCTCCGCGTCCTCCAACGAAGGCGACGTGGTGCTCGACCCGTTCTGCGGCTGCGGCACCGCGGTGGCCGTCGCGGAGCGGCTGGGGCGCCGCTGGATCGGCATAGACGTCACACACCTTGCCATCTCGATTATGAAGAGCAGGCTGCACGAGACGTTCGGGACGCAACTTTCGGAGTACCGCGTAATCGGCGTGCCGCAGGACCCCGAAAGCGCGCGGGCACTCGCCGCAGAGAGCGAACACGATGGACGCTACCAGTTCGAGTACTGGGCGCTGGGGCTGGTCGACGCGCGCCCGGGCAACAACCGGCGCAGGGGCGCGGACGCAGGCGTGGACGGCTACATCAACTTCTTCGACGACGACTCAGGCAAGGCCAAGACGGTGGTAGTGCAGGTGAAGAGCGGTCATGTACAGCGGAACATCATTGCGACGCTGAAGGGGGACATGGAGCGCGAGCGGGCGGAGATGGGGTTGCTGGTGACGCTGGAGCCTCCGACCGCCCCGATGCTGCGTGAGGCCGCCGCCGCCGGGTTCTACGTGCCGGAGCGCTTCCCGGACCGTCAGTTCCCGCGCGTGCAGATAGCGACCATCGAAGATCTGCTGAACGGCAAGGGGCCGGACGTGCCGCGCCTCGGTCTTGCGGACGCGCCGACGTTCCGCCGCGCTGCGCGTCGTCGCCGCTCGCAGGGGCGGGCGCAACGGATGATGTAGGCGGCCGCACGGTTGCGCGCGGGCGGCTCGCGAACCGCCCCTGAGAGAGCCGCTGGCACTCCGTTGCCCGTTCGTGCTGAGGCCAGCTCAGCACGAACGGGGTGGGCTTCCTCCGCGCTACACCACTCCGCCTTCCGCCAGCACCGACAGCTCCGCAGGCGTCAACCCCAGCTCTCCGCAGAGAACCTCCGCGTTGTGCTCGCCGACCAGCGGCGCCCTGCGGGCGATGCGCCACGGCGAGCCGTTGTAGATGCCCGCCGGGCCCGGATACGTGAACGTCTCGCCAAGCTCAGGGTGCTCGACCGGCGTCCAGAAGCCGCGGTCGTTCAGGTGGCCGTCGTCGACCAAGTCGTCCGGCGCGCGGACTGCGCCCCACGTGAAGCCTCGCTGCTGCCCGCCGTGGTACACCTCGTCCTGCGTCCGGCTCCCCACGAAATTCACGAACAGCCCGTGGATGTGCGCGCCGTTCTCCCGGATGACCTCCGGATCCTGGTACTTCTCGTCCGTCAGGTCGCCGGCCATGCCGTATTCGTCCATCCACGCGGCCAGCGTCTTCACCTGCGCGGGCGTGAGGCGCAGCGGCGGCAGCGATGCGTTCACGTACTTGCCGTCGCTGCAACGCAGTTGGCTCTTGGGCTGCGTGAACCCGGTGGCAGACGAGGCGTGCCTGCCGGTGTTGCGGCGAACCTCCTCGCCGGTGTAGATGTAGGTAAGCACGTGCATCTCCGTGGTGAGCGCGCAGGCGTCATGCACGGCGGAGTCGATGTACTGGCCGCGGCCGGTCACGGCCCGCCGGTTGAGCGCGGCCATGATGGCGATGTAGGCGTAGTGGCTGCCCATGTGCCACGCCTGGCCGCCCCCGCCAGCGATGGGCGGCGGGTCTGCCACGTCTTCCTCGTTGTAGCCGCAGCAGCCCATCTGGCCGCCCGCCGAAAGCTGGATGAGGTCGCTCGTGACGAAGTGGCTCCACGGGCCGGTCTGCCCGAACGGCGTCAGCGAGCACATGATCAGGCCGGGGTTGCTCTCCTTCAGGTCGTCGTAGCCAAGGCCGAGCGATGGCAGGCAGCCGGGCTTCAGCGTCTCCAGTATCACGTCCGCGCCCTCCGCCAGCCTGCGGAACAGCCCGCGGCCGTCCTCCGTGTCGAGGTCGAGAGTGACGCCGCGCTTGGAGGTGTTGTAGTGCCAGAAGTAGAGGCTGCGCTCACGGTTCGGCACGTCCCGGAAGAACGGCCCGACCGTGCGAGTGGACTCGCCTCCGGGCGGCTCGATCTTGATGACGTCCGCGCCCAGGTCGGCCATGAGCTTGCCCGCCCACTGGCCCTTCTCGTCCGAGACCTCCAGCACGCGAATGCCGTGCAGCGGGCCGTGGTCTGCCGGGGCGCCGCCGTTCGCCTGCGAGCCGTCTCGCCCAAGGACGGGCAGCGACTTCGCCAGCGCGCCCGCCTCCTCCTCAGTGAGCGGCCCCGCCTGCATCAGCTCATCCACGTAAGGGTAGCGATCCATCGACGAAGGCCAGAAGGTGCCGTCCTCGTATCCCTCCACCAGCTCCTCGTGCGACATGCCCAGCAGCCCCTCGAACACCAGCCGGTTGTGCTGCCCTATCATGGGCGCGGGCATGTGGTTGAAGGCGGGCGAGTCCGACATCTTGAACGGCGGGTTCTGGAACAGGTGCGTGCCGAGCAGGGGGTGCTCCATCTCCTTGTACATCTCGCGGTGGCGCAGTTGAGGGTCGTTTGCCACGCGGTCCTTGTTGCTCTGCACGGGCATGGAGCGAACGCCGACGGCCTGGCAACGCTCCATTATCTCGTACCGCTCAACGGTCGTAGTCCAGGACTCGATCAGGCTGTCCAACTCCTCCTGGTTCTCCAGGCGGCCCCGCAGCGTGGCGAACCGGTCGGCGGTGGCCCACTCCGGCGAGCCCATCACCTGCACAAGGCTGCGCCACTCGTCGTCGGAGAAGCAGGCGATGGTGCACCAGTCGTAGTAGCCGCCTCCCTTGGTGCGGTAGGCGTTGTGCGGCGCGACGATGGGGCCGCGGTAGTTGTGCACCAGTGGCGTGCCGGGCCAGTGGGCGCGGTTGCCGGGCGGGTAGCCCTCCCGCCGCAGGCTGCGGCCGTTGATGGTGAGGTCGAGCAGGGATGCGCCGTTCAGGGGTATGCCGATTATCATCTGCGAGAGGTCTACGTGCTGCCCCTGTCCGGTCATGTTGCGATGGTTGAGCGCGGTGAGCGCGGCCATTGCGGTGTACATTCCGCCCGTGTCGTCCAGGTAAGACCAGCCCCAGCCGGCGGGCTCCTCGCCGGGCAGGCCGGACAGGTGCGTCATGCCGGAGAGCGCCTGCGCCACCGGGCCCATCGTCTGGTAGGTGTGGTTGCGCCCCGTGTGGCCGAAGCCGGCCTGCGAGACGTAGATGATGCCGGGCTTGATCTTGTTCAGTTCATCGTAGGACAGGCCCCAGTTCTGGAGCACGCGGGAGCTGTAATTCTCCACGATCATGTCCGACTCGGCGATGAGCCGCTTCAGGATGCCCATGCCCTTCTCCGACCGCACGTTCAGCGTGACACCGAGCTTGTTGGCGTTGGTGTCGTTGAACATGTAGTTGGAGTTGAGGCTTGGCTCAACGCCGGGCAGGCTCATGAGGCCGGGGTTGCGCACCATGTCCGGGTTCTGAGGCCACTCGATCTTGATGACCTCCGCGCCCAGCGTGCCCAGCCAGCGGCAGCCCCACGGGCCGGCGCGCACCCACGTGAAGTCCAGCACCCGTATGCCCGCGAGGGGCTGCGGCTTGGCGACCGTCTTCGTCTGTAGCTGTACCATCTCCTACCTCCTTCCAACTGAGCGCGCTTCTCGTCCCTTCCCCCGCCTGAGAGGGAAGGTTAGAGCCTGCCCCTGCGAAAGCAGGGTATTGGGGCAAGCAGGCCGTATGAGTCACCCCCCATCTCAATCTTCCCCCGCGGACGGGGGAAGAGGCGGAACCTCGGATGTCGCTGACCGCTACTCCGCCGACCCGTTCTCCCACAGCGCCTCCAGCACGCGGCCGGGCGACATGGGCGTATGGCGCAGGCGCACGCCTACGGCGTCGTAGATGGCGTTGGCGATGGCGGCCACGGGCGGCACCAGCGGTATCTCGCCCACGCCGCGCGCGCCGTACGGATGGCCGGGGTTGGGCACTTCCACCAGCACGGCGTCGATCATCGGCAGGTCCAGCGAGGTCGGCATCCGGTAGTCGAGCAGGCTGGAGTTCGCCATGCGGCCCTGCGGGTCGTAGTAGTACTCCTCGTTGAGCGCCCAGCCTATGCCCTGCACGACGCCGCCCTGTATCTGCCCCTCAACGTAGCTGGGATGGATGGCCTTGCCCACGTCCGTGAAGGTGGTGTAGCGCAGGATGTCCACCTTGCCGGTCTCAGGGTCTACCTCCACGTCCACCAGGTGGGTGGAGAAGGACGGCCCAACGCCCTTGGGGCTGACCGACGCGCTGCCGATGATAGGGCCGCCGGTGTCCATGAGCCGGGCCGCAAGCTCCTTGAAGGTGAACTGCTGCTCCGGGTTGGCGCGATGGCTGAAGACGCCGTCCGCAAAGTCCACCTGCTCCGCGGTGGTCTCCCACAGCAGGGCGGCGCGCTCCTTCATCTTGCGAACCACGTCGTGCGCGGCCTCGTAGGCGGCCCAGCCGGTGGCGAAGGCGGTGCGGCTGCCGCCGGTGACGGCGGTGTAGCCGATTGAGCCGGTGTCGCCGACGATGGGGTTTACGTCCTCGGCGCGGATGCCGAGCACCTCGGCGGCGTGCATGGCGGTTGCAGCGCGCGTCCCGCCGATGTCCACGGAGCCGGTCACCTGGTTCACGCTGCCGTCTGCGTTCACGCTGAGCGTTGCGCTGGACTCCAGCCCGCCGTTGCCCCAGTAGCCGCTGGCAATGCCGCGGCCGCGGTTCTTGCCCTCCAGGGGCGTGTTCCAGTGGTCGCTTTCGACGACCTGGCGCAGGGTCTCCACGTTGCCGACACGCGGATGCACCACGCCGTCGGCGCGGCGGTCGCCCTCCGCGGAGGCGTTGCGCGTCCTGAAGTCCATCGGGTCGATGCCGAGCGTGCGGCAAATCTCGTCGACGATGGTCTCGACGGCGAACGAGCCGTGGGTTGCCCCCGGCGCGCGGTACGCGCCCGTCTTGGGCTTGTTGACGATTACGTCGCAGGTGTCGATGGTCACGTTGTCGATGGCGTACGGCGAGAACATGCACCTGGCCGCGCCCCCCACGGGCGAGCCGGGGTACGCGCCCGCCTCGAACGCCAGGAACGCTTCCGCGGCGGTGATCTTGCCGTCCTTGGTCGCGCCCATCTTCACGCGCATGTAGGAGCCGGAAGTCGGCCCGGTGGCCTCCAGCACTTCCGCCCGCGTCATCACGATCTCGACGGGGCGGCCGGTCTTGCGGGACAGAAGGGCGGCCGGCGCCTCCAGGTAGCAGAGTATCTTGCCGCCGAACCCGCCGCCGATCTCCATCGGTATGACGCGCACCTGCGACTCCGAAAGCCCAAGGAGCGCGGCCGTGGCGCGGCGAACGTAGAACGGGCCCTGGTTGCTTGTCCAGACGGTGACCTCGCCGTCCGGGTTCCAGAGCACTGTGGCGTTCGTCGGCTCGATGTAGCCCTGGTGCACTGTGGCGGTGGTGAATTCGCGCTCCACCACCACGTCCGCCGACTTGAACGCCTCGTCCGAGTCGCCGAGGGCGTACTTCTCGTGGGCGGCCACGTTGCCCGCGTTGTCGGTGACGCGGCCCATCGACCTGGTTCGCAGGTCTTCGAGTATGACGGGCGCGTCGTCCGCCATAGCCTCCGGCGCGGTGAGCACATAGGGCAGCGGCTCGTACTGCACGTCTATTAGCGCGAGCGCCTCCTCCGCCTCGTGCCGGCTGTCGGCAGCCACCACCGCGACGGGATGGCCCTTGAAGAGCGTCTTCTCGGAGGCCAGTACCATCTCGCGGTAGTAGGAGAGGTCGATGGCGCCGCCCTCGCCGCCGGCGATGGACACCCTGCCTGTGATGCGCGGCATGTCCTTGCCGGTGACCACGGCGCGGACGCCGGGATGGGCCTCTGCGCGGCTGGCGTCCACGCTCAGGATGCGGGCGTGGGCGTGAGGGCTGCGCAGCACCTTGCCGTACAGCACGCCGGTCAGGTTGGCGTCTGCGCCGTAGCGGGCGCGGCCGGTGACCTTGTCCACGCCGTCATGCCGGACGGGGCGAGTGCCGATGACCTTGTAGTCGGTTGGGCGGTTCTCGGTGGTCGTCATGTTGCCTCCTTGCGAGTAGCGATTCGCGCCGCGCGTTGGTCGCCGGCGGAGCGGCGGGATCCGCGCGCGGTCGGACGGAGGTGGTGCGCTTGGCGGGACTTGAACCCACGGCCTCAGCCTTCGCAGGGCTGCGCTCTATCCAAACTGAGCTACAAGCGCATATGGGACGACCGCCGAGGGCGGATCTTGCCGTGCTCCCTTCCGTGCCTGGCTCGGTGGCGATGGCAGCCCCATTGTATTGCATAGGGGTGAGGTAGGGCAAGGGCGGGGGGCGGGGGGATGCCGTTCGCCCCGAGCTTGTCGCAGGGCGATGGTGGGATGCCTATTGCTGTTTCCTCACACCACAAGCCCCGCGCCCGGCGGCCGTGCCTTGCCGCCGTGCACGGACGGTTCCGCGCACCACTTGGCCGCCAGCCGGCGCACACCCTCGTAGGTGGCTTCATCGAAGCCGAGCAGGTCACACACCACGCGCCTGTCCAGCAGCGCACGGTTGGGATCGGCGTCCGCAAGGTAGGCGGGCTTGAGTTCCTTGTCCCGGAACTCGTTGAAGATGGCTTCTGCCGTGCGCAGCTGCCCGTCCGTGAGCGCGCGGAAGTCCAGCACGGGGAGGGACGCTGCTGAGAGCCGTGTCATCCTGACCTTTGCAGATTGCTGCCGGCTGGAGTGCCACCAGTACGCTAGCAGTCCCAATGTAGAATTGCCCCACGCTGAGATGGCGTAGTCGAATCTCTTGTCAGCGAATATGACGTTGGGCCACACACTGCTTCCCAAGGATTCCCGAACCGTAAACGCAACAGCGAGGGCCTGGGAACCTAATGTGAATTCTTGGTTCAAGTGGCAACGACTGGCCGTTGCCCAAATGTCGGCGGCCTTCTCTTCCAGCCCTTGCCTCACGACCAATTGAGAGTCCGGCTCACAGACTATCCTAGTCTCTCTTTTGGCATTGTGATTCCAGAGGGCCGGATAGGTAGCGGTGGGACTTGGGCGCGCCCTGTTAAACGGCCCCCGCGGATATGGCCCGATAATGTCAAGGTGGTATGGGCCGAGCTCACCTATGTCACCTATGCGCGCGGTCTTCAGATCAAGCGCCGAAGCAGCTCCCGGAAACCATAGCCTTGAATCCGAGAGCGCGAATGCAGTTTGTGCCAAGGAAAAATCTGATAGTCGTACAGCGCCCCAACCCTCGCCTGGCGCTGCCCGGGTGGCAGTAATGGTTTCGCCTGCTTGCTCTTCCCCAATACTCACTGGAGTGCCACCGTACGGCCCATCTTCGAGGGTTCTGGCACGGCCGCCATCCAAGATTCTAACTGCTATAGACTTCGCATGGGCGAAACCCTGTGGCCTATAGCTGAGCGAGGTGAACCGCACTCTATCTTGTGGGCTTTCGTCCCGATTAATCTTGCGGGCAGCCACTAGGCACTCAGCCATTCCAGTCTCTGAGGAAAAGGACATGTCGCGTCCGTTCGCGGCAATGCTAAGCACGTTCAGGTCGGTGTAGTTCTCGTCCAGCAACTGCCGAAGGCCTTCCCACGCCAAGCCGCTAGCCACGGACAGTGGTAGCACAAGTGCAAGCACACCGCCGGGCTTGATCTTCTTGTGGGCTAGAGCAGCGAATGCGGAGGCGACACCAGCGTTGCCATGATAGCACGTACCCCTCTTCATCCTCTCTAATCGCTTCGCCATGTCTCGCTGCTCTTGATCACTGGCGCCAAATGCCGCGAAAGCTGCGTGAGTCGCGGCAACGTAAGCGCCTTCGCGAGTCACATTGCGCGTAAACGGCGGATTCATTATCACTAAATCATAGCCTTCGTCAGGTATGTCGACGATTATGTTGGCGGCAGTCTCCTCACCCGTCGTCCCTGTTCTCCTGGCGGGATCGTTGGTATTGAACAGCGTCATTACCGCCGACGATTGCAGCAACTCCAGTGAGCCGATCTGCACCGTGCCGTCAAACTGCCGGCCGTAGGGAAGCGTGTATAGCTGTGAGTTGTCGAATCTCACCGACGGTTCCATACCAGAGAGCGTCGAGCTGGTTATATGGACGGCAGATGGCATGACGTCGCAGCCGTAAAGCACGTCCTCCATCATCACCTTGTGGAGGGCTGCCGCGTCGCCACCTGCGCGCTCGTGGCGCGCGGCTATCTGGTCGTACACCGCCGAGAGCAACGCTCCCGTTCCGCACGCAAAGTCGGCTATGCGCAGCTTGCCGATGGCCTCCGCGCTCGACCAGTCCACACCATCCAGCTTGGCGACTGCCAGCCGCGCAAGCAGCGCCGCCGCGGCGGGCAGCGTGTAGAAGGTGGCCAGGTACTTGCGGTCTGCGATGAGGTTCTGGAATACGCGACCGGTCAGGTCGTGGGCGTTCTCCACACCTGTTGCGCCTACCGCTTGAGCCGTGTCCCTCAATCGCCTCAGAATCTCGGTGGCATAGCCGTTAGGCAGTTGCTCCAGAATATCCTTGGCAATGGCAAAGATGGCCCAGTAGTTGATGTTGAGAATCTGGTCCCAGGCAGCCAGCGTCTCCCCTTGGGGATTGTCAACACTGTCACCGCAAACCAGCCTGAGGGGCTTCACTTCGGCGTGCATACCGGCAATGCGCTCGTGGAACACCAGGGCGTTCGCGATGATTGCGCAGGCCATGCGGCGAGTCTGAGGCACGTTGGACATGCCAAGCAGCTCGGCGATTGCCTCGGTGATGCCGCGGCTCATCCTGTCTACATCGTCCAGCTGTCTGGCGGCCCTCTCTATGCCCTGCTCAAGTATGTCGGCGGCCCTGTCCACAGCCTCCTGCGAAACCGAAACCAGGCGCACCATGTCCGCCAGGTCCTCAATGTTGCCGTCCAGCCATCCGGACTCCGGGAAGCGTGTCGGCGCCTCCTTGCCCTGCGTGAACACGCAGTAGGAGAGGCGCGCCGACCGAAGCGCGGCGTGGAGGTCGTCGGCTTGGCGGACAGCCTCCGGGTAGCGCACGGCAATGGCGGCCTCGATGGTACGGTCATTGGCCGCCACCTTCAGCCCTAGGCGAGACCTGGCCTCCGGCTCGACGGTGGAGGCCGGCATGAACTCCGCCTCGACGACTACGGGCGCGCGGCCGGGCGCGGTGACGAGCACGTCGGGCCGCTTGCCGGACTGGCCGGAGATGGCCCGCGTGGTCTCGGAGTCCACGCGGCTGCGGGGCAGCATGGCCTGAAGCAGGCTGCCCACGGCGTTGTTGGCGCTTGGCTCAGTGTGTAGCGGCATGGCGATCGTGCATCCGGCCTTCGCTTCACCCAAGGATTGACGGTACTTTACACAACATTCGTTCGGGAGTCAAGAGGGCAGGGCGCCCGCCCATGCTTCGACCAAGCCCCCCCCGCGCGCCTTGGCAAACCCCGTCCGTTCGGCTATCCTTCAACCTGCCGGACTCACCGGCTTGGAGAGTTGCATTGTCGTATCGCGCGCCCAGGGGGACATCGGACGTGCTGCCGGAGGACCAGCCGTACTGGCGCTACGTGGAAGACGTGGCCCGCGGCGTCGCTCGCCGATTCGGCTACGGCCGCCTGGACACGCCCGTCTTCGAGAGCAGCGGCCTGTTCGTGCGCGGCGTGGGACAGGTCACCGACATCGTCGAGAAGGAGATGTACACCTTCCAGGACAGGGGCGGCGACCACGTAGCGCTCAGGCCGGAGGGCACCGCGCCTGTCTGCCGCGCCTACCTGGAGCACGGAATGCGCAACCTGCCCCAGCCCGTGCGCCTCTTCTACTTCTGCCCCATCTTCCGCTACGACCGCCCACAGGCCGGCCGATACCGCCAGCACCACCAGTTCGGCGTGGAGGCCATCGGCGACGCCGACGCGTCCGTGGACGCGGAGGTCATCGAACTGGCGTGGCGGCTCATGGGCGAATTGGGACTGACCGACCTGTCGCTGCTCGTCAACTCCATCGGCGACGCCGGCTGCCGGCCCGCGTTCCTGGAGCGGCTGCGCGCCCACTACTCGACGCAAGTCGACCACCTATGCGACGACTGCAAGCTCCGGCTCACGCGCAGCCCGCTCCGCCTGCTCGACTGCAAGCAGCCCGCCTGCATCGAGATGGCGCACGAGGCCCCTCGCACGGACGAGCACCTCTGCGCGGACTGCCGCGGCCACTGGGAGCGGCTGCTCGGCTACCTGCGCGCGCTGGGCATTCCCTACCGCGTGGAGCCTCGGCTGGTGCGCGGCCTCGACTACTACTCGCGCACCGTGTTCGAGATACAGCCGCCGCAGGAGGGCGGGCAGACCAACATCTGCGGTGGCGGCCGATACGATGGGCTGATGGAGCAGCTGGAAGGCCCGCCCACGCCCGGCATCGGGTTCGGGGCGGGCATGGAGCGCATCATCCTGAACCTGAAGCGGCAAGGCGTGGCCGCGCCGGAAGCGCCGCCCCTGACGGCCGTTGTGGTACACCTTGGCGCATCGGCCACGGAGCGGGCGGTGGCGCTGGCGTCGGAGCTGCGGAACGCGGGGATAGGCGCGGCGCTTGCGCCCGCCGGCCGCAGCCTCAGGTCGCAGCTGCGGTACGCCAACTCGATGGGCGTGCCCTACGCGCTGATCCTGGGCGATGACGAGCTGAGCCGCGGCGTTGTCGTCCTGCGAGACATGGCCCGCGCCGAGCAGCACGAGGCGCCGCTGGACGGCGCGGCGGCGGCGCTGGAGGCGGCCGAAGGCGGCTAGCGAGGGCAGCGGTCTCCCCGCTCGTATTTCGACAGGCTCGGCGCGAACGGGAGGCCAGCCACATTCGTCATTCCTGCGGAAGCAGGAATCTATCACCCGGTGGGGAGGAGGGCAGCGGCCGCAGGCGGCTAGCGAGGGCAGCGGTCTCCCCGCCCATGCTTCGACACGCACAACGCCGCTGCTCAGCGGCCACCCCCGACGCCTCACCATAGACGCTCTACGCCGTGGCAGGCGTCGAAGCCCGCGTCGAAGCTGAGTATGCGGCTGACGCCCGCGCTCCGCATGACAGCCACGTGGAGCGCGTCCCGTGCCGAGAGGCCGTTCACCGAGCGCATTATCTCCCTGGCGGCGCGCACCTCCGCCATGCCGGACGTGAGCACGTCGTCGGCTATGTCGTCGAGGACGCGGAAGGCCTGGTCGATGGCGTCCGGGCGATTGACCTCCGTGTACCGATGGAGAATCTCCCGGTACACCTCGACGCTTGTGACCAGACGCTCGCCCTCCTGCACCAGGCGCGTAAGGAGCGCCAGGCTGCGGTCCTTGTTGGCGTGCGGCCCCCCGACCAGGTACATCGGCACGTTGGAGTCTATGAAGATCACGCCAATCGCCGGCCGGCCTCAATTTCGCGAAGCATCTCGTCTATGTCCGCCGTCGGGTAGGAGTGGCTGTAAGCCTCAGCGATGGCGCGGAGCTTGGCGTCCACGGAGCCGGGCCGGTCGTGCCGCGCGCTCCGCAGAGCCTGCCGAACCCACTCCGCCACCGTCATGCGCTCCCCGCGCGCCGCGTCCTGAATCTCCGTGAGCTCTTCGTCAGACATGATGACCTGTAGCCTCTTCGTCACGTTCGCAGTATAATCGACTGCTAATGTATGGGTCAAATAGCGTACCGGACTTTCGTGCAGTACGTTTTCCTGTCGGCGTTCTCTGGCGGCCCGCAGCGACTGCCGTACCCACTCCGCCATCGTCATGCGGTTGCCGCGTGCGATGGCCTGGATGTCCGCGTACTCCTCGGGGCTGAGGAGTACCTGTAGTCGCTTTGTCATGGCATTAGTATAGCATACTCATATCGCGAGGTCTATGCGCTGCTGTCTTGCACGCGGACAGAAATTTCCCCGCTTATGCAGCGACAAGCTCGGCACGAACGGAATGCACTTACAACCGTCATTGCGGCGGAAGCCGCAATGACGGTTGAGGGTGGCCGCCAGCGAGGAATGTGGCACGCGCGCAAAGCTGTTCGAGTGGATGCCCGCTTTCGCGGGCATGGGGAGGTGGAGGCGGCCGCCGCGCCTGCCATTCGACAAGCTCAGCACGAACGGAATCGGTGGCGGCTTGATTCGTGAGGGCGGCAGTGGCATACTTGGCTAGGACTCGCGAAACGGACGGAGGCGCAGGGTCATGCCATACAACTCGGAGGCCGGCAGGTGAAGCTGGGCAATCCCATACAGGTTGCGGAGGGCGTGTTTCAGATACGCGCCATCGGCGCGAGGGTCACGGCGTTGGTCGCGGGTCGAGACACGCTTCTCGTGGACGCGGGGATGCGCGGCAGCTCCGGCCTCATCGTCGACGGCCTGGACGCCATCGGCTCCTCCCTCAGCTCGGTGCGCTCGCTGGTGGTCACGCACCACCATCCCGACCACGCCTCCGGCGTCACGGAGCTTGTCGCAGGCCATCGAATCGCGGTGATGGCTCACCCGCTTGACGCCGCCATCCTCGCCGGACGCTACGCCCAGCCGGAGGCCGGTCACAGGCCGTTGGCGGCCCGCGTGGCCGCGCCCGTCCTGTACAGGGTGAACGGCGGGCCGATTCACGTGGACGTGGAGTTGGAGCACGGAGACTGGGCGCCATTCGCGCTGCCGGTGCAGGCGATACACCTGCCAGGTCACACCGCCGGCAACCTTGCCCTGTACGTGCCGGACCGCCGCCTGGTCATTGTGGGGGACTCGTTGCAGAACAGGCTGGGGCGAAGGCTCAGCCCGCCTGCGGCTATGGTCACCGAGGATCCGGAGCAGGCAATCGCCTCGCTGGAGAAGCTGCTGGCGCTGGACTTCGACGCCATCTGCTTCTCCCACTTCCCGCCAATGCGCAGCGGCGGCAAGGCTGCGCTGCGCGCAATGCTCAGCGAGCGCGGGCAAGTCTCCCGCGCCTTCAAGCCGATTGCAGGAGGTCTGGATGGTCCGGACAGCGCATAACCCCTTGTACGCGGGAGAGAGGACGCTTGTGGAGTTCCTGCGCAACCGGACGCGGGAGCACGGGCCGCGCGACGCGCTGCTGTTCAAGCCCGGCTTCCGCTACCTCAGCTGGAGCTACAGCCGGTTGTGGCGTGAGTCCGGCAAGGTGGCGTCGCTGTTGCAGGCGCGCGGGCTGTCCAAGGGCGACCAGGTCTTGCTGTGGGGGCCCAACTCGCCGCAGTGGGCGCTGGTGTTCTTCGGGTGCATCAGGGCGGGCGTGGTCGTAGTGCCGCTCGACCTGCGGAGCGCGCCGGACTACGTGGAGCGTGTGGTCAGCCGTATCTCCCCGCGCCTGGCCTTCACTTCTCGCTATACGCCCAAGGGTGACGTACACCTTGGCGTGCCGGAGATCGCCTTCGAAGAGCTGGAGAGCGCCATTTACGACATGCCGGAGCCGGAGCCGGTGGACATCGCCCCCGACGACCTCGTCGAAATCATGTTCACCTCCGGCACCACGGGCGATCCCAAGGGAGTCATGCTGACTCACCGCAACCTGACCGCCAACATAGAGGGCGTCACCCAGTACATCACCTGCGACGCTTCCAGCCGCCTCCTCTCCATCCTGCCGCTCAGCCACATGTACGAGCAGATGGGCGGCCTGCTGGCCGTGCTCCACTTTGGCGCCAGCGTGACGTATCCCACCAGCCGCCAGCCCGCAACGCTCGCGCGCACCATGCGGGAGCGGCGCATCACCACGCTGCTGCTGGTGCCGCAGGGACTCGAGTTGCTGATGAACGGCATCGAAAGGGAGGTGCGCCGGCAGGGGAAGGAGGCGATGTGGGGCAAGCTGATGAAACTGGCCGCAAGGTTGCCGTTCCGCCTGCGCAGGCGGCTGTTCGGGAGGGTGCACAGGCAGTTCGGCGGCAACCTGGACTTCATCGTCTCCGGCGGCGCTGCGCTCGACCCTGAGCTGGGGCGCAAGTGGGAGCTGATGGGCGTAAGGATTGTGCAGGGTTACGGCGCAACCGAGGCGTCGCCCGTCATCAGCAACCACACGATGGAGGACCGCAGGCCCGGCTCCGTGGGGCGGCCGTTGCCCAACGTCGAGGTTGTCATCAGCGGCGAGGGCGAGATACTGGCGCGCGGAGACAGCATCTCCCCCGGCTACTACAACGCGCCGGAGCAGACGGCCGCGGCGTTCGTGGACGGCTGGTACAGGACGGGCGACCTGGGCCACTTTGACGACCGCGGCTTCCTGAACATTCGCGGGCGGCTGAAGGACATGATAGTTCTGCCAAGCGGACAGAACGTCTACCCGGACGACATCCAGACGGTGCTCAACCGCCACCCGGGCGTGGTCGATTCGTCGGTTGTGGGGCTGCCGCGCGGCAGCGTCGTGGAGGTTCACGCCGCGCTCATACTCGCGGAAGACCAGGAGCCGCAGGCCATCGTCTCCTGGGCCAACGCGCAGCTTGCGGAGCAGCAGCACGTGCAGGGCTTCACCGTGTGGCCGGAGGAGGACTTCCCGCGCACGCACACGCTGAAGGTGAAGAAGCCGGCCCTCATTGAGGCGCTGACGGGCAGCGCAGCCGGCCAACCAGCTGCCGCTCAGTCTGCGGCCGCGCCGCGGCAGGGCGCAACGGCCGCGCGACGGCGCGACGGCACGCCCACACTCGCCGACATCATCGCCGAGATCGCGCCCGTGGACGCAGACGAGGTGACCCCCAACATGACCCTCGGCAGGGATCTCGGCCTGGACTCTCTCGGAAGGGTGGAGCTGCTGTCCGCCGTGGAGACGCACCTGGGCGTCTACCTGGACGAAGGCCAGGTGAACCCGGAAACCACCGTCGGCCGCCTCCAGAGGGTCATTGACGAGGGCGCGGCCAACCCGCCGCTCACCCGCTTCCCGGCCTGGGGGATGCGCTGGTGGTGCCGAATGGCGCGCGGCTTCCTGCAACGCACGATGCTGTTCCCCGTGGTGCTCGCGCCCTACCGCCTGAGCGTGCAGGGGCAGGAACGGCTGCGAGCCGTTGAGGGGCCGGTGCTGTTCGCCTCCAACCACCACCTTGGCCTGGACAACCCGCTCATCATCAAGGCCATACCGCAGACGTGGCGGCGCCGCCTGGCAATCGCCGCCGCCGCCAAGCTGTGGCGGAACCCAGTTCGCTCGGTGCTCAACCCCCTGCTGGGCAACGGCTTTCCCCTGGCGCAGGACGGGCCGATACGCCCCAGCCTGGAGAACATGGGCCGGATACTGGACAGCGGCTGGTCTGTGTTGATCTACCCGGAGGGCAAGCTGACCGTGGGAGGGCCAATACTGCCGTTCAAGAACGGCACGGGGTTGGTCGCGGTGGAGGGGCGGTTGCCGGTGGTGCCGGTGAAGCTGCACATCGAGCGATTCGGCAGCCCGGCCAAGTACCCGATACTCCGGCGCGGGTCGGTGGAGATACGCTTCGGCGAGCCTCTGGTGTTCCCGCCCAAGACCGCCTACCAGGACGCCACGAACGCGATAGAGGAGGCAGTCCGCTCACTCTGACGGCTTCGCGTCGTCCGGGTGGCAGTGGTCCGCATGGCTCCCGCCGGGAGCCTCAGGCGCATCCTGTCAGCATCCGGGCTGGCCGGGGTTGCCGCAGCACAGGCTCAGCCGCGTGACCTTCCTCCAGTAGTTGCGGACGGCCATACGGGAGCGTTCGCTCAGCGGCATGGACTGCATCATGTTCCTGAGGGTGTTTCTGAACAGGGGCGCCATCGGCCGGCCTCCGCTGCGAGGTCTCGCGCGCCTGGACTTCCAACCGCAGCGCGCTGCCCGAACTTGGCGTCTCCGCGCCCGCCGTCCGCATCCCGCGCGTGCGCTCCTGGGCGGGCGAATCTACGCCACTTGATATACGGAATCACTTATGCTATTATGGCATCGAGCGACACGCAGCGCAATACGCAGCCAGGCCGACCTACCGGGACAGTCTCGAAAGCCACACTGGAGCAGAACCAGCTTCAACTCGGACGGCTACTGATACAAAGTATTATTTGTGGCTCGGCGCGCGGGAGTTCTCGCGCCTCGGCCGCAGCGTGAGGAGCGAAATGAGTGTGAGCATCGACCCCGGCATAGTGTGCGAAGGCGTTTGCGTCGTTCGCGGCGGTCACACCGCCCTTACGGATGTCTCGTTCTCGGTGGGTGCAGGCACACTTACCGGCGTGCTTGGGCCCAACGGCGCGGGAAAGAGCACGCTCTTCGGCGCAATTGCGGGAACGCTTCCCGTAGCGGAGGGCAGCGTAAGGCTGCTGGGAGCGGCCTCAGCCAAGGGCGCGCTGGCCTACGTCCCGCAGCGAGACAGCATCAACTGGGCGTTTCCCGCCACCGTCCAGGACGTGGTCACTATGGGCTGCACCAACAGGTTGGGGCTGTTCAGGCAGCCCAGCCGCGGCGACCGCGAGACGGTCAGGGTGTGCCTGGAGCGCGTGGGGATGTGGGAGCAACGCTCCTCGATGATAACGCAGCTCTCCGGCGGGCAGCGCCAGCGCGTGTTCATCGCGCGGGCGTTGGCGCAGGACGCCTGCTGCGTGCTCCTGGACGAGGCGTTCAGCGGCGTGGACGTGGGCGCGCAGGAGGGCATCATCGAGGTGCTCCAGTCGCTTCGCGACGAGGGCAAGATCGTCATGCTGGCAACCCACGACCTCACGAACCTGAACCGCCGATTCGACAACGTGCTGTGCATCAACCATCACGTCTGCGCCTACGGCGCGCCTAACGAGACGTTCACTGCGGGGGTACTGGAGGAGTTGTACGGCTCGCACGGAATTGAGCTGGCTCCCGACCACTACACCGCCGCGGAGGGGATGTCGTAGTGGACTACCTGCTGGACCCGTTCCAGTACAGCTTCATGGTTCGGGCCATGATAGTCTCCGTGCTGGTAGGCGTGATGTGCCCGCTGCTTGGCGCGTACGTCATCACCCGCGGGCGCGCCTTCATGGGCGACGCGCTTGCCCACTCCGTCCTGCCCGGCATGGTGGTTGCGTTCCTGCTGGGCATCAGCCCGTTCTTCGCCGCGGTGCCCGCGGGGATAGCCATTGCTCTGCTCATGGGCACAGTCAGCCGGCGCACCGGCATAAGCGAGGACACGTCCATAGGCATCATCTTTGCGGGCATGTTCGCGCTGGGCCTTGTCATGCTGTCCAGGGCCACCGGCATAAACGTGGACATAGAGGATCTGCTGCTGGGCCAGGTGCTTGGCGTATCACAGACCGATGTGTACGTGTCGCTGGGGCTGACGGCCGTCGTGCTGGTCGGACTCTACGGCTTTCACCGGCAGCTAGTGTACACCACCTTCGACGAAGTGGGCGCCTCCGTGGTCGGCATCAAGACCGGGCTAGTGGAATACGTGCTGCTCGCGCTCCTTGCGCTGGTAATCGTCATTGGCATACAGGCGGCGGGCATAGTGCTGGTGATGGCGATGCTCATAACGCCCGCGGCTACGGCCTACCTGCTCGCCAGGAGGTTCGTGGAGGTCATGGCGATTGGCGCGCTTGTCGGAGCGACGTCTGCGGTGTCCGGCCTGTACCTCTCGTACTACGCAGACCTGCCCTCCGGCCCGGCGATGGCGCTTGTGGCCACGACGCTCTTCGCCGCCGCAGCGCTGGCAAAGCGCGGCCGCGCGGCGCGCAGAGCCGTCTAGTCGGCTGCATACAGCCTGAGCCGTTTATCCCCGGCCCCCGCATTCGATGGCGCGACACCCGGTGCCTGTTGCGGCCGGGGGGCTTTCGATGCCGCGCTGGGCGTGACTGCGCCTCAACGGTGTAGCAGGCATTGCAGCAGACGTTGGCTCTCGCTCTCCCCACTCGCAGAATCTCACTTCCCTATGCCCAGGGCCGGAGTCTGCCAATTGCGCGTTGAACAGGCGCCAATTTGACACAATCGCTTTTGAGACTTTGTTGAGACTGTGCTATACTTGGCAGCGATTTCGGAGAAACTGAGCATGGCACAGGACAGCGGCAGCCATAGGGGTCACCCCCACGATGAGCACGACCACGGCGCGCACGCGGGCCACGACCACGGCGCGCACGACGAGCACGCGGGCCACGACCACGCCGCGCATGATGAGCATGAAGGGCATGACCACGGCGCGCATGAGGGGCATGACCATGCCGCGCACGATGAGCATGAAGGGCATGACCACGCCGCGCACGATGAGCATGAGGGGCATGACCACGCCGCGCATGATGAGCATGAAGGGCATGACCACGCCGCGCATGAGGGGCATGACCACGCCGCGCATGACGAGCATGAGGGACATGACCACGCCGCGCACGATGAGCACGCGGGCCATGACCACGCCGCGCATGATGAGCACGCGGGCCACGGGCACGATGACCATGCTGGGCACGGGCACGATGATCACTCAGGCCACGGGCACGCCGCGCATGATGACCACTCAGGCCACGGGCACGACGACCATTCCGGCCACGGCCACGCCGGGCATGACCACGCGCACGACCTGCGGGGCGCCAGCAAGCGCAGCCTGGTCATCGCGCTGACACTCATCACAACCTTCATGGTCGCCGAGGTGATCGGCGGCATCATCTCCGGCAGCCTGGCCCTGCTCGCGGACGCGGGCCACATGCTGACCGACGCCGCGGCCATCGTCATGGCGCTGGTAGCCATGTGGATCGGCGAGAGGGAGGCGTCCGCGGAGCGCACCTTCGGTTACTACCGCACCGAGGTGCTCGCGGCGATGGTCAACGCCTTCAGCCTGTGGCTGATTGCCGGCTGGATCGTCTTCGAGGCGTATCACCGGGTCTTCTCCGAGGAAGTGCACGTGGACGGGCTGCCCGTGCTGATAGTGGGCACGGGCGGATTGATCATCAACATCCTTGCCGCCTGGATACTGCATCGCTCGTCGGAGCACAGCGTGAACGTGGAGGGCGCGTTCCAGCACGTGCTCGCAGACCTGCTTGGCTCGGTGGCCGTCATCATCTCCGCCATCGTGATTCTCACCACCGAATGGATGCTGGTCGACCCGATACTCAGCGTCCTCATCGCCCTGTTCATCGTCTACAACACGCGGAGCCTGATTGTGCGAGTGGTGAACGTGCTGCTGGAGGGCGCGCCGGAGCACATAGACGTGTACAAGCTGTGCAGCGAGCTGGAGGAGATGGAGGGCGTGACGCTAATCCACGACGTTCACGTCTGGACGATAACCTCCGGCAACGAGGCGTTCACCGCTCACATCCTGATTGATCCGGCTTACGCCGGCGACATCAACGCCTTGCTCCAGGGGATGCGCGAGAAGGCGCGGGAGGAGTACGGCATCAACCACATCACGATACAGCTGGAGCGGACGGCCGCGGACTGCACGGAAGAGGACCACCACGTAGGCCACCTGCTGGCGCACTCACGCGGCGGCTGAGCGCGGGGGATGCGCGCCCCCGGCGCCCTACCCTTCCCGTTCCTGCTGAGCCTGTGAAAGCATGAACGGAGATACCTCGACCGTCGGCCCTCCGCCCGCCCTTCGACAGGCTCAGAGCTTGCCCCTGCGAAAGCAGGGGGTGAGCGGGCAGAGTAACCCGTTAGTGCTGAGCCTGCCAAGCATGGATGGGGCCGCCATCTCCTATGCCCGCGAAAGCGGGCATCCACTCTACCGACTGCCGGGCTGGCACACGGTAGAGGCTGGCACCGCCCCGCTGGATTGCGGCTGAAGTCTACCCCCGTATCGAAGTACGGGGCAGGCTCTGAGCGCAACCGAATGGGCCGCAATGACGGTTGAGAGCGGCTCCCTCCCGCTCATGGTGAGCCTGTCGAACCAGAGCGGGGAGACCACGGTCGTTGGCCGGTCATTTGCCCGCTCAGCCCCTACGGGGCAGACCCTTCGACAGGCTCAGGGTGAGCGGGAAGAGTAACCCGCTCGCGGTGAGCCTGCCAAGCATGGATGGGGCCGCCATCTCCTATGCCCGCGAAAGCGGGCATCCACTCTACCGACTGCCGGGCCGGCACACGGTAGAGGCTGGCGCCGCCCCGCTGGATTGCGGCTGAAGTCTACCCCCGTATCGTAGTACGGGGCAGGCTCTGAGCGCAGCCGAATGGGCCGCAATGACGGTTGAGAGCGGGCACAGCAAACTGTTCGTGCTGAGCCTGCCAAGCATGGATGGGGCCGCCATCTTCTACGCCCGCGATAGTGGGCATCCACTCTACCGACTGCCGGGCCGGCACACGGTAGAGGCTGGCGCCGCCCCGCTGGATTGCGGCTGAAGTCTACCGCCGTATCGTAGTACGGGGCAGGCCCTGAGCGGAGCCGAATGGGCCGCAATGACGGTGGTGGTAGTGTCAAGTATTGTGTGTAGATTGAGAGAGGGGCTTCACCTTCCAGTTGGTGTTGAGATGGCTGATGACTCCGAAGATAATCCTTTCTACGCTGTCTGAGTTCTGGAAGCAACTCATGGGTCGCGTCCTCCGGCGCACTTCTCTGAAGGTCCTTTCGATGGCGTTGGTGGTGCGCACCTTCTTCCAGAGGGGTTGAGGGCATTCCAGGAAGGGCAGGAGTTCTTCCAGGTCATCCTCAATGCACCGGACAGCGTTGG
Organism: Dehalococcoidia bacterium; assembly: GCA_963555975.3. Lineage (GTDB taxonomy): Bacteria > Chloroflexota > Dehalococcoidia > Lucifugimonadales > UBA2985 > JAPPHY01. Next base: position 1,429,013 of record OY821663.2, on the reverse strand, counting down.
GTGAGGCGCTCCGCCAGCGAGCAGCCCACTGGCGGAAGCGCAGAACGGCCTCGCGGCGAGTGTGGGCCTGGTAAATGGTCTTGGCCTGGGCCAAGCAGGCTTCTTGATGCCTGCGTGGCAGCTTGGCAGCCACGTTGCGCATCTTGTGGGCCCAGCAGCGCTGCCTGGGTACGAAGGGGTAGACCATGTCGAGGGCGCGGTGCAGACCGGCGCACCCGTCAGTGCTGACCATTTGGAGCCTGTCTCCCTTGAGTCCCCGTTGGTAGAGGCTGTCCAGGAAGGCAGTCCACATGGCCTCACTCTCCGATGAGGCCTGGCGGAAGTCGATGAGCTCACGGACGCCGCCGTGGGTGACGCCGTAGGCGCACAGAACCACCCGGCGCTTCAGTTCGACCGCGCCCTTGACCTTGAGCACGATCCCGTCCAGGAGCAGGTATCTGTATCGGTCGTCGAGCTGCCTGCTGTGGAAGCGCTGCACCTCTGCGTCCAGGCTACGGCATATGCGGGACACAGTCTGGGCGCTAACCCCCTCACCCAGCAATGGCTGGACTACCTCTCGCACTCTCCGGGCGCTCACCCCGGCCAAGAACATCTTGCGTACCATCTGATTGACCTGAGACTGCCGACGCTGGTATCTGGGCAGCACCCGCGGACGATACTGCCCGTCCCTATCTCGAGGGATCCGTATTCGCTCTATCGGGCCAAACTCGGTGAGCAGACCCCGGTACCGGTACCCGTTTCGGTAGCCCCGCCTGACTTCCGTTCGCCGGTACTTGGCCGCGTGGAGTTGCTCTATCAACTCAGCTTCCATCGCTTCTTCCATTAGAGTCTTGACCACGGCTAACGTCCGAGGTTTGATCTCGTCCCACCAATCCTCTTCTTCCTTGACTGCGGACCACCTATCCTCTATTGTCAGTTCTGTCAGGTCTTTGACCTGTGCCACGGGCGTGTCCTCCTCTCAGTGGGTTTGCTTCACCCAGAAGGATACGCCCTTTCTCCCTTTTACACACTCCACGTTACACTACCGACGGTGGTGGGCCGCTTGCCGAAACGCGCCAAGTGGCATATCATGTCTTCCAAGAGTCGCACGCAGAGGAGGTTTCCATTGCCAAAGATGATCCCTGTGCCAGATGACTTGAGCAAGCCGTTCTGGGACGCCATCAACGAGAAGAAGTTGATGGTCCAGAGCTGCAACGACTGCCCTACGCTGCAATACCCGCCCAGGCCCCGTTGCCAGGACTGCAACTCCGAGAACCTGGGCTGGAAGGAGACCAGCGGCAAGGGGCGCATATCCACGTTCATGGTGTCCGCAGACACCCGGCTCCAGAGGCGCGTTCCCGACCAGCCCTTCAACATCGCCCTCATCGCGCTGGACGACGACCCGCGCATCAACTTCTACTCCAACCTGCCGGGCGTGCCCGTGCGGGAGGTGCCCGTGGGCGCCGCCGTGGAGGTCATATTCGAAGAGGTCGCGCCGGGCCAGCTGATACACGAGTGGAAGCTGGTGGAGTAGCGTACGCATCGTTCGGGCGATACGGAGCCAATCACCGCAGACGAAAAGAGGTGGAACGTGACCACACAGGAGACTACCTGGAGAAGAGACAGAACGGGCCTTGGCGTCTGGCCGCACCAGGGCAAGGTGGCGATCGCAGGATGGGGCCACTCGCCGGTTGACCGGCGATGGGACGGCGTGACAATGGACAGGATCCTGGGCAACTTCGCCATCATGGCGATACGCCGCGCGCTCGACGACGCTGGCGTGAAGCCTGAGGAGGTCGACGGCCTCCTCTGCTGCCCGGACAACATGGCCGGCTTCAACGTGGCGGGCCCGTCCGGCCAGTGGGGCCCATTCCGGCCCTACTTCCCGCCGCCCTATGACACCGAGGACGGCATCAGCATCGTCACCAACAAGTGGCTGCTGAGCCAGATGCCGGAACTGTCCAACGTGACGTACACCGCGGACGACGTGCCGGCCATAGGCGAGGGTATGGGCTACGCAGCCCAGGCCTGCGCCGAGGGCAAGTACCAGGTGGGCGTGTACGTCTACACCGCCAACAACCTGGAAGGGCGATACCGCCGCGGCGGCGACAACGCGGAGGATCACGCACGGGGCGGGCGCCAGTGGAACACGCCGTGGGGCGCAGCCGGCGGCCAGGACGCTCTGCCGCTGCAAGGCTACTGCCACAAGTACGGCGTGGAGTGGGACGACATGATGGCGCCCGTCATCATCAACGAGCACCGCAACGGCCTGATGAAGCAGGAGTCCGACTTGGAGGGCTGGAGCTTCTACTACCAGAACGGCGCATCCGGCCTCACCGTGGAGGACTACGTCAACTCCCGCCCCACCTTCTGGCCCATCAAGATCTGGGACTGCGACAGGCCCATCAACGCCGTTGGCGCGTTCGTGTTCGCCACGGCGGAGCGCGCCAAGGACATGAAGCAGAAGCCCATCTACGTGATGAACCACAACCAGGGCAACACGGCCAGGACTCGCAGCAGCCAGATCACCTGCGACGAGCAGGAAGTGGCGAACGCGATGGCCGCGCAGATGGCCTACGAAGGCTCAGGCTGGACGCCGCGCGACGTGGACATCTTCAACCCATACGACGGCTACTCGTGGTTCCTGCCGTTCTTCCTGGAGGCGTTCGGCTGGCACGGCGTGGGCTACGGCGAGGCAAGGGACTTCTTCAACGGCGACATCAGCGTGGAGGGGCCGCATCCGTTCTGCTCCGGCGGCGGGAACCTGGGCAACGGGCGCACCCGCACCTCCATGTACATCGACAGCATCCAGCAGCTCCGCGGGACGGCGGGCAGCCGGCAGGTCAACGTGAAGGCTGAGACGGCCATCTGCGCCTTTGCGCCCTTCACCAGCTCCGCATACCTCTGCCTGTCCAACGTCCCGTCCTAGCCGGGTACGCGCTCCGCAGCGCGGGGAGCGAGTCCGGCAGCCCGGCGTCACGGGCCGCCGGCGCCGCTCCCCCGGCGGGCGGCGGGCGCAAGGCTCCCGCGGCGCGCAGACCGGCGGCCCGGTAGAGCCGGGCCCGGAGGCCGCGCTTGACACCATTCGGCTACACGCTGGGCTTCCTGCGAGGGCCGGGCGCAGCCTTCTGGCTACAGGCGGCCCTGCTGGCAACCGCGGCCGCCTCCTTGCAGTTCGCCGGGTGGGTCGATGCGCCGTTGCTGACGCCGGCGGCGCTCATCGCCGCCGTTCTCGCCGCCCAGGCGCAAGCATCGCACTACGAATCGAGGAAGCGCAACGCCTACGCTCACCTGCGAGCTGCGGCGGTCGGCGCGCTCATCGCCTGCGCGGGCGGCGTACTTGTCGCCGATGGTGACGGTCTGTTCGACAGCCTCGGCGGGCTACGGTCGGGGCTGTTCGGCTGGCTATCCGCGGTGCTCAACGGCGAAACCGTCTCCGACCCTCTGCCCCTGTCGGTCACCGTCACCGCCCTAACGTGGGCAACGGCATACCTGACCACGTGGGGCTTCCTGCGCTATCGCAGCGTCTGGATAACCTTCCTGCCCGTGGGCGCGGCCACGGTCATCAACGTCACCTACCAGCCCGGCAGCGTCTCGCCATACCTGTGGGCCTTCCTGCTGCTGTGCCTGGTCACGCTCGCGCACTCCACCAGCCGCGGGAGGCTGGACGCGCTGCGAGCGCAGGGTGTGGCGCATCCCGCGACGCTGCACCGCGCGTCGGTTGTGCATGGGCTGTGGATTGGCGCGATCATCGTGGCGGTAGCTGCGGCGACACCGCTCAGCGAGACGCCTTCCACGCCTCTGGACTGGTTCTACAACCCCGTGAACGGGGCCGCCACGGGCGAAGTGCGGGACGAGGTTCGCCGCGTGTTCGGCGGGCCAAGCAGCCGCGAGACGCTTTCCGTGCGATTCCTCGGCTCCGTGCTGTCGCTCGTCAGGCCGGTGTCCAACAGCACGGAGCCGATAATGTTCGCGGAGGCCGACTACCCCTTCTACTGGTCGGCGGTGGCCTACGACCACTACACTTCCAAGGTGTGGAAGGTGCAGAACACCGCGACGCAGAGCGTAGGCGCGTCACAGCCCGCGGACGGCAGCGCGGCGCCGCCCACTCAGGCGGTCGAGTACACCGTGTACCTGTACGTTGACACGCCCTATCTGTTCATGGCCGGAGAACCCACGAACGTGCAGCCCGCCGTGGAAGCGCAGGCCCCGGCCTCGCAGGCGTACCGGCTGGACCTGGCGCGGCCCGGCCGCAGCGACGACCTGCCGGACGACCTGCGCGCGCTGGAATCGGCGTTGGCCGCGGCGGCTGGCGCTCCCGACGTGTTCGGGCTGCCGAGCGACCTGCGCGTGTCCGCGGTGGTCAAGGCGGACGGGCCGGCCGGTGAGGAGTCGGCTGTGGACGTAGACCCCGGCTCGCCCGCGTACGCGGAGGATCTGCGGAGCGCGCTAGACGGCCCCGGCCGCACGCTCGCGCTGGAGGTCGTCCGCGCGCCGTTGGAGGACTCTCCTGCGCTGTACACCACGCAGGGCGAGCTTGGGCTGGGCAACAGCTACGTTGTGCAAGCGGAGGTCATGGTCGCGGACGTGGCCGCGCTTCGCTCCGCCCCGCGGGACTACCCGCCCGGCATCGTCGAGCGATACCTACAGATACCGCCTTCGCTGCCGGACAGAGTGGCCGCGCTCGCCGCGGACGTAGTCGCAGGCGCGGACAACCCTTACGACATGGCCGCGGCCGTCGAGTCGTACCTGCGCGAGTTCGAGTACAGCGGCCTGCCCATCTTCCTGCCCAACGAGGCCGATGCCGTGGACTACTTCCTGTTCGAGGCCAGGGAGAGCTACAGCGACTACTTTGCCTCCGCAATGGCGATGATGCTGAGGACGCAGGGCGTGCCTACCCGGCTGAGGCTGGGCTTTGGGCCTGGCGAGATCGACCCGGAGGGATACGTGGTGCGCGACAGCGACAACCACTCGTGGCCGGAGGTCTACTTCCCCGGCCTGGGCTGGGCTGCTTTCGAGCCGACGCCGATCTACCCGGTGCGCCCCCGCGGCCCGGACATGCTGACGCCGCGCGAGCGGATCGCATCGGCGGAGGACGACGTCCCCGCCACCGACGACGAGGCGGCGCGGGAACGCGGCGTGCGGTTCGGGACGCCGCTGGGCGCGGGCGGCCTGATGTTCGGCGGGTTCATGCTGGCGGGCGCGGCGGTGATGTACGCGCTGTGGGTTGTGCAGTACGGCGCGCCCTGGTCGGCGCAGGCGGCCTACCGCAGGATGCGGCGGCTGGCGGCACTGCTCGGCTTCCGTGCGCCGACCTCGCAGACCGCATTCGAGTTCTCGCACAGCCTCTCGACGCTGATACCGGAGGCGCATTCGGAGGTGGAGCTTGTGGCGCGCGCCTACGTGCGGCACAGGTACGGAGGCGCGCGCCCGGACGATTCGGAGGCGCGCGGGCTGGCGCGCGCGTGGAGCCGCATCAAGCGGGCGGCGCTGTTCCGTCTGCGGTAGGGCCGACCGACACGCGCTCACCGCCATCCTGTTCCCGCGCACGCGGGCGTCCATTCAACCGCCTGCCTCGCTGGTACACAGTCAAGGCAGACACCGCACTGCCTCCTGGATTGCGGCTGAAGTCTACCCCCGTATCGCGGTACGGGGCAGGCTCTGAGCGTAGCCGAATGGGCCGCAATGACGGTTGAGGGCGGCAGTCAGCCAACGCCCGCCCTTCAACAGGATCAGAGCTTGCCCGACGAGCGGACTGAGAGAACCCGGAGCTAGAGATTGCCGCGTCCTATTTGACTTGCGCTTGAAGGGTGTGCTATATTCTGCGCCACAATTGCCAATTCATCGGTGGGGGGGACGGCATACCAAGGGAGTACAGGACCAACCAGCGTATCCGAGTGCCGGAGGTGCTCGTCATAGACGAGCAGGGCGAGCAACTTGGCACCATGCCCACGCTTCAGGCCGTCCAGCTTGCGCAGGAAAGAGGCCTGGATCTGGTGGAGGTGGCGCCTGCGGCCCAGCCGCCCGTGTGCCGCCTGCTGGACTACGGCAAGTTCCGATACATCCAGACCAAGAAGGAGCGCGAGGGCCGCAAGACGCAGAAGGTCAACCTGCTGCGCGAGGTCCGGTTCCGGCCGCGCATCGGCGAGCACGACATGGCCGCTAAGCGCCGCATTGTGAAGAAGCTGCTGGACGAAGGCTCCAAGGTAAAGCTCACGGTCATGTTCAGAGGGAGAGAGATCACGCACCAGGACTTGGGAGTCGAGCTGCTCCGCAAGACAGCCGAGGCCTTCAAGGACGAGGCCAAGCTGGAGAAGGCGCCGACGATGGAGGGTCGCAGGCTGAGCATCGTAATAGCGCCCATCGGCCAGCAGCGCGCAAGGGTCGAGAAGGAGCAGGAAGCCAAGGACAGGAGAGAACAAGAGGCGGTGGCGAATGCCTAAGCTCAAGACGCACAAGGGGGCCAAGGCCCGGTTCCACGTAACGGGCACCGGCAAGGTGCTGCGCATGAAGGGCCACAGGAGCCATCTGCGCCGCAAGAAGCCCGCCAGGGTGCACAGGCTGTATCACAAGAAGCACGAGGTCAGCGGCTCGGACCTGAACAGGATCCACAAGGTCTTGCCGTACCTGTAGAACGCTCGGAGAATCGCAGTGGCAAGAATCAAGCGCGGCGTGGCCGCAAGGCAGAGGCACAAGAAGCTGCTCAAGATGACCAAGGGTCATCGAGGCGGCCGGCACAACCTGTACCGGCAGGCCAAGGAGTCGTCGTTGAGCGCGCTCAGCCACGCCTACAACCACCGGCGGGAGCGCAAGGGCGACATGCGTCGCCTGTGGATCATGCGAATCAACGCCGCGGCACGCGAGCACGGCTTGTCGTACAGCCGACTGGTGCACGGACTCAGCCAGGCGCAGGTCGCGGTCGACCGCAAGATGCTCGCAGACCTGGCGGTTAGGGACGCGGATGCGTTCGCGCAGTTGGCGGCCGTTGCCAGGGACGCAGCCCCGGCAGCCGCGCCCGCCTGACGCAGATTCCGCGCACATTTCATCCCTCCGCGGGCGGTTCACGAACCGCCCCTACGCGTCGCCTCTGTCAGCCGCCCTCCCTATGCCCGCGGAAGCGGGCATCCACTCGGCCACCGTTCGGTGCATTCCACATTCCTGGCCGACGCGCGTCTATCCGTTCACCCTTCGACATACCCAGCACGAACGGGATACTGCGCCCGCTCGTCCTGGGCCTGTCGAGGAGCGGGCGGATGGCCGCTGTCCGCCTACCACATTCGTCACCCTCGCGAAAGCGGGGGTCTAGCCCCCTCCCCGCCGGGTGATAGATTCCTGCTTTCGCAGGAACGACGGAGGGGTCAGAAAGGCTGCGCCGTTCCCGTCCATACTTCGACAGGCTCGCCATGAGCGGGGACAACGCGCCCGCGGCACCCCCCGCCGCCCGTTGAGACCGCCGCCGCAATGCTATAAGCTGTGCCCAGGTGATGTCCATGCGAATAGCCAGGGCGGCGCTCCGCTATGCCGTGTTCGCGCTCGTGGCGCTGCTGCTGTTGACCGGCAGGGGCGCGCTCGACCTGTCGCCCGTCGGCGAGTTGGCCGCGCCTCATCGCTACTCACTCGTGCAGTGGGAGCTTTCGACGTTCCCGGAGAAGTGGCTTTACAGACTCAGGCTGGCGCTTCCCGGCAATTCGCTGGACAGGCGGGCGGAGGAGGAGCTGGTGCGGGAGTTCTTTGCGCTGTCCGACCGCCGCCGCTGGCTTGAGCAGTCCCTCCGGGACGACCGCGCAGCCTCACAGCCGGGACTGCCGGACTCGCTGCACGACCAGCTTGCCGCCGTGGAGGAGGAACAGGCCGCAATCCGCAGCAGGGTGGAGGAGATCATGGAAGGCGAGATCGACTCGATTGCCGACCGCGAGGGGTTGCACGCGGGCGGGCCGCTGAGCGCGCTCGGCGTCCACATCCCGCCCGTCGACTTCCGCATCCAGGCTTCGCCGCCTGTGGCGGTAGTCTCGCCGCGCGACCGTATCGAGAGGCTGGAGGACGTGCTGCTCAGGCCGGACACCAACCTGGCGGAGAGGGAGGCGCTGGAAGAGGCGATTTTTGCGGAGCGCGGGCTGTCCGCGCTGGTGCAGGCCACAGGGGGCGTAGCTACCTTCCCCGCCGTAATCTCGCCGAACTTCTCCATGTACGGCACGCTGGCAACCGCAGCGCACGAATGGATGCACCACTACCTGTTCTTTCGTCCGCTGGGCCAGGGGTACTGGCGAAGCGCCGAGCTGACGACACTCAACGAGACGGTTGCCAACATCTTCGCCGCGGAGGTGGCCGGCGCGGCCTACGAGCGCTTTCGACCGGATCAGCCGGACGCGCCTCCCGCTTCCGCAGATACTCCGCCGCCGCAGGAGCAGCCATTCGACTTCCGAGCGGAGATGCGCGCAACCCGGCTCAGGGTGGACGAGCTGCTGGCCTCAGGCATGATCGACAAGGCGGAGGCGTACATGGAGGAGCGCAGGCGGTTCCTGGCGGACAACGGCTACTACATCCGCAAGCTGAACCAGGCATACTTTGCGTTCCACGGCAGCTACGCCGACAGCGCGGCTTCGGTCAGCCCTATCCACGGTCAGCTGGAGGCGGTGCGGCAGGCTAGCGAATCGCTGGGCGAGTTCGTGCGTGCCGTGTCAGGCGTATCAAGCTACGATGAGTTCCTGGATCTGCTGGCGGAGCTTGGCGTGGAGGGCTGAGCGCGTTCGCCGCAGGCCGCAAGTGCTGAGCTTGTCGGAGCATTCGGGCGGTTCACGAACCGCCCCTGCGGCGAGCGGGCGCGTTGTTCCCGCTCACCCTGAGCCTGTCGAACCAGAGCGGGGAGACCACAGCCGTAGTCCATCCGCCCGCCCTTCGACAGGCTCAGAGCCTGCCCCGTACCTGATACGGGGGTGAGCGGACACGGTATCCGGTTCCTGCTAGGCATGTCGGAGCATGGGGGGCAGCCAACCTCAATCGTCTTTCCTGCGAAAGCAGGAATCTAGCGCCCGGTGGGTGTGCGGGCGGTTCGCCTGCGCCGCCCACCACCCCCAACCGACCCTGGATTGCGGCTGCGCCTGCCCTGAGCGCAGACGAATGGGCCGCAATGACGGAGGGGCCTGGCCGCCGCCGCTCAACCGCGTCGCTACTCCCGCGGCTTCTCTGTGCCCGTGGCGTCGCTCGACTGCCCTGGCGTGGCGGCGCGCAGGTCGCCGTAGCGGCCGCGGGCGTGGTTCCACCGCACAGACAGCAGGTCTCGCAGCATCAGGAAGCTGTCCCGAACGGGCTTCACCTTGCTGCCCTCGCGGAAGTACCAGTCCACGGGGACTTCACGGATACGCATACCCATTCTGCGGGCCAGGAACAGCACCTCCACGTCAAAGCCGAACCCGGTTGCGCGTTGCAGCGGAAAGAGGCTCTCCGCCGCCTCGGCGACAAAGCACTTGAACCCGCACTGCGTATCGGAGAGGCCGGGCACGGCCAGCAGCCGCACCATGCCGTTGTAGGCGCGTCCCATCGCGTGCCGCGACGGCGGCTCCCCGATGCGGCGGGCTCCCGGTGCCTCACGCGAGCCGATCGCCACCTCAAAGTCCGCCATGTTCGGCGGCAGGAACCGCTCCACCTGCTCTATCGGCATCGACAGGTCTGCGTCCGCCAGGAACCGATACTCGCCGCGCGCCTCCAGCATCCCCGCTCGCACCGCCGAACCCTTGCCGGCGTGGGCCAGCCGCACCAGTCGTATCTCGCCGTGCTCGCGGGCGGCCGCCTCCACGAGCGCGGCCGTGCCGTCGACGCTGCCGTCGTCCGCGACCACCACCTCCCACGAGTAGCCCTGCGCGCCTGTGTAGGCGGCCACGGTGTCCAGGGTCTGGGCTATCCGTGCCTCCTCGTTGTAGGCGGGAATGACGATTGACAGGAAGGGCTGAGCCAAGGCGAAGACTCCAGCCTCAGTCCGCTTGATCCATGCGGAAGGCCGAGTGCAGGGCGCGGACGGCGTCCTCCACCCGGTCCTCTGCCACGATGCAGGTTATGCGAATCTCGGACGTGGTGATCATCTCGATGTTGACGTCCGCCTCGTACAGGGCGCGGAACATGCGCGCCGCGTAGCCGGGGTTGTGCTGCATACCGGTGCCGACGATGCTCACGTTGCCCAGGTTGGCGTCGCTGACGCAGCCCCGTGCGCCCAGGCCCTCCGCCACCGGCTGCACTATCTCCATCGAGGCCGCTAGGTCGGCGCGCGCCACGGTGAAGGTGAGGTCGGTTATCCGCTCCACGCTGGCGTTCTGGACGATGGTGTCCACGCTGATGCCCCGCTCCGCCAGCGGCTCGAACAGCGAGGCGGATATGCCGGGCCGATCCGGCACGCCCAGGACGGTTATCTTCGCGACGTTCTTGTTGTGCGCTATTCCGCTGACACGGTTGCGAGTCTCCATGTGTGCCTCTCAGTGTATGAGTGTACCCGGCGCGTCCTTGAAGCTGGACGTTACCAGGATGGGTATGTTGTACATTGCGCCAAGCTCGATTGAGCGGGGGTGCATCTTTGCGCCGTAGTTCGCAAGCTCCAGCATCTCCTCGTAGGTGATGTCCGTCAGCACGCGTGCGTCCGGCACCACCCGGGGGTCGGCGGTGTAGATGCCCTCAACGTCCGTGTAGATCTCGCAGATGCGCGCCTCCAGCGCGGCGGCCAGCGCAACCGCCGTCGTGTCGGATGCGCCGCGGCCCAGCGTCGTGACCTCGCTGTCCTCCGTCGCGCCCTGGAAGCCGGCCACCACCACGATGCGATCCTCGCTAAGCTCTGCGACGATGCGGCTGGGGTCGATGTCCACGATGCGCGCCCGCGTGTAGTCGGTGTCCGTGCGGATGCCGGCCTGCGCGCCGCTCAGCCCGATTGCGTCGTAACCCAGCGAGCGCAGCGCCATCGTGACCAGCGTACACGATACGATCTCGCCGGTGGACAGCAGCAGCGCAAGCTCCCGCGCGTCCGGCCTGTCGGTGATGGTGTGCGCCTGGCTGATCAGGTCGTCGGTGGTGTCGCCCATCGCCGAAACCACCGCAACCACCTGGTTGCCGCCGTCACGAGAGCGGCCGATGCGCGCGGCCGCCGACTTGATTCGCTCCGCGTTCGCCAGCGAGCTGCCGCCGTATTTCTGCACTATCAGGCTGTTCATGTCTCTCTCCGTCACTCCCGTAACTCCGTGGATTTCACGTGCGTGCCCAGGTTTGTTGGCTTGGTTATCCTGACGCTGGCCGGGCAGCCCAGCTTGTCCGCGGCATCCGCCATCTCAAAGCCGATGGTCATAAACCGGGACGAGGCCAGCGCAAGCACGCTCGATCCGCCGCCCGAAAGGAAGGCGCACAGCGCTCCCGCGCTCTCCGCGGCGCGCATGACGTACTTCATGGCGGGGAATATCTGCGCCCGCGCGGGCTGGTGCAGCCTGTCCTGCGCAGCCACCCGCAGGTTCTCCGTGCGACCCTGCGCGAGCGCGTTCACCAGCAGCGCCACCCGCCCGAGATTGAACACGGCGTCCTCTCGCGTGACCTCCGCGGGCAGGACGGCCCTTGCGCGGCTGGTGGGCATTGGCGCTTCCGGCACCAGGACTATGGCCTTGAGTTCCGGCGGCGTGGGCACGGCGTCGGTGAGTATGGAGTCGCCGTTGCGGACGACCACGCGACAGCCGCCGAGCAGCGCGGGTGCGACATTGTCGGCGTGGCCCTCCATGTCCGCGGCAAGCCGCAGCAGGCAGGACTCGTCGAGCGGGCTTTCGCAGAGCGCGTTGGCCGCCACCATCCCGCCGACGATGGCGGCGGCGCTGCTGCCGAGGCCGCGGGCCAGGGGTATGCGGTTCTCGCAGGTGATGGACAGGTGCGGAGGCTCCTCGCCCGCCTCTCGGAAGACTGCCAGCGCGGCGCGGTAGACCAGGTTGTCTTCCGCGTTGCTCAGGGTGTCCGCGCCCTCGCCGAGGGCGCGCACGCGCGGCGCGGAGGAAACCTCCACGTGTACGTCGTTCCACCAGTCCAGGGCCATGCCCAGGCAGTCGAAACCTGGGCCGAGGTTGGCCGTGGTTGCAGGCGCTCGCACGCTGACGCTTCGCGGACTCATGGCGAGAGTATACAGGGCGACACGGCGCGGATTCAAGGAAGGAGCGCGAGGTGGGGCAGGTGTTCCGTTCGTGCTGAGCCTGTGAAGCGCGGGAATGGGGTATCGGAACGGCTCCTCTTGCCACCACTGTCATTCTGAGCGCAGCGAAGAATCCAAAGCCTTCTGTTGCCGTAGTTGGTTCTCCGGATAGGCAGCGAGTAGTCCAGGGGCGGCGCGGTTTGGGTGTATACGTCTTTGATTCTTCGACTCCGCTTCGCTACGCTCAGAATGACAGCAGGATTGTGACGGCTGCGTTTTGCCAGTATGACGATGCGGGCGTCCACCATCCCGTTCGCGCTGAGCCTGTGAAGCGCGGGAATGGGGTATTGGAACGGCTCCTCTTGCCACCACTGTCATTCTGAGCGCAGCGAAGAATCCAAAGCCTTCTGTTGCCGTAGTTGATTCTACGGATAGGCAGCGAGTCGTCCAGGGCGGCGCGGTTTGAGTGCATACGTCTTTGATTCTTCGACTCCGCTTCGCTACGCTCAGAATGACTGCAGGATTGTGACGGCTGCGTTTTGCCAGTATGACGATGCGGGCGTCCACCATCCCGTTCGCGCTGAGCCTGTGAAGCGCGGGAATTGGGTATTGGAACGGCTCCTCTTGCCACCACTGTCATTCTGAGCGCAGCGAAGAATCCACAGCCTTCTGTTGCCGTAGTTGATTCTCCGGATAGGCAGCGAGTAGTCCAGGGGCGGCGCGGTTTGGGTGCATACGTCTTTGATTCTTCGACTCCGCTTCGCTACGCTCAGAATGACAGTGGGAGGGTGGGGGCTGCGCTACGCTCAGAATGACAGTGGGGATGGTGGAGGCTGCGCTTTGCTCAGTAAGGCGATGACGGCCTCACTCTATCCCGTTCGTGCTGAGCCTGTCGAAGCATGAGCGAGGCAGACAGCAGCCGCCCTCGCAAATCTTACACTTCGCCCGGCCGCTTCCACTTTCGGCCTGGTTGCGGTACAATGGAGCGCAACAGCGCAATTGGGGCGCACGGACGAACGCCCCGGGGAGGTCGATATGACAACCTTCAGCAATACCGGTTCAGGCGCAGGATCCGTATACGCGCCGCGGGGCGCGCAGAAGGCCCTTGAGCAAGAGGTTATCGACCGCTTCCTTGCGCGGGCACAGGCGTTGGGCATTTCACCCAAGCCGCTGGCCGTCAAGCTGCTCGGCAGCGGCATCATGGGCCTGTGGGAGACGGCCGGGACGTACCGCGTTTCGTGGCGGGAGGAGGTTCGCGTGGCCGTGCCGGGCATCGCGAGCTTCACGATGCGCCTTCCGCGCAGCGGCGTGTTCACCAAGTACGCCGCGGACAGGGTGGTGATGAGCGTGGAGGCGGAGGCGTACCGGCTGCCGCTGTCCACGCTGAACGAGATCGAGGATACGGTTGTGCTGGCGGAGGAGGTGGACCCGATACTTGCGGTGCGGGTTGCGGGCCGCTGGTTCGAGGTGTACCGCTGGCTGAAGCGGCCGTACGTGCTCACGGACGAAGAGGCGCGGCACATGGCCGCGATCAGGTAGCGGGGCGCAACACATTCCGAAATGAAGAGAGGGCCGGCGTAAGCCGGCCCTCTTGCGTTTGGGGCGGGTTGAACTGCGGCGTTCGCGCAGCCGCGTGCTTGCAGGCGGCTAGCTGGTGGGCGCGGCGGCCATCAGATCTGCCTCTACCAATTGATCGTAGGCCGCCCCAATTTGCTCTGCGGTAAATCGTGGCTTGAGCCGCCTCACGTTTTCGATGACGGATTCCCTGGTCGGCTCATTCAGTAGCTGCTGGACGAAGTGGATGGTTGCCCACAGCTCCAGGTCGTTGACGTGCAGCACTCCGAGCTTGCCGATTACATTCGTCATCTTGTCCTTGTACCCGAGCATCTCATCGTCCCACGCTGGCAAGTGGTCTGACGCAGATCGTATGTGGTAGCCGAAACCCGTGGAATCGAGCTGGACGTCCAGGTACCCAATCGCCTTCATGAATGAGATGTCGTCTTCGACGTCCTGCGAGAACGGGCCGTAGTGATGCATCCTGAACCTGTACTGGAGAGGCGCGCCGATTGCTTCTTGAGTGAAGTACAGGATCTTTTGCAACTTGGTCTTGCCGGTGTCCTCCAGCCTGTCCACTATGAGTTTGATGGCGGCTTGACGTCTCCATAGCAGTTCATAGTTGCTCATCGTTTCACCTCCATTGTCAGCCCAGGCGTTGGGTGCAAAATGCGGCAATCTCGGTTTCTAGTGACGTGTCACCCCGTACATCGGCATAAACCCTGATCTTGTTCACCTCTCTCAGATTCTGGAGAACTGTCGAACGAGCTCCCAGCGACCTCCACGAGTTCCCGGTGCGAACTGGGAATGGGGATCCCGAGAAGGTGTCCGGGTTGAAGGAGGCTCGGTCTGACCAAACGGCAATGTCGCGAAACTGACCTTGGATGGCGCTTGGCAGTTGAATCAGCGCCCTATTGGCTACCAACGGGTCGGGATGGGTTTCGCTTTCGTACACAACCTTGAGGTGCCTGCGAGATACCAGGCGCCAAGCCGCGTTCCTGCTCCGGTTATCTGCGTCCCTATGCGCTGCCGCCATAAGCGCATCATCGTTCAGTTGCAGGAATTTCTCCAAGTCTTCCGGATAGCGATTTGTTCCGAATGTATACGCAAGGTACTCTTGGATAAACTCCGTGAGTATGTGGTCGAATGATCGTCTGACGGCGTGAAGATACACTTGGTTGAACATGAAGTACCTGGCCAGGATGAACCCCTCCACTGAGTGCAACCCGCCGCCGTCCAAGCCCAATCTCAGGTTCCCGTCTACCTCTTCGTCATAGAGGACAAGCGTGTCCATAATCCTGCCGATGTCGTATTTGCCATACTCCACGCCGCAGAACAGCGAGTCCCGGAGCAGGTAGTCCATCTTGTCCACGTCCAGAGGGCCTGAAATGAGCTCTCCCAGGAAACCGGCCTCATGGACACTTCCACCGGCTAGCGCGGCAACACTCTCTTTGGTAACGGCCCAGTCCTCTAACTGGCTGTCTATGATATCGCCTATTCCCAAATCCGGTGCAACAATAATGGCAGCGCTATAGTCTTCATGCCGCCTCCCTGGCGGGAACAACTGCTCCTCCCCCACGTGCGAGAACGGCGCATGACCAATGTCGTGAAGAAGACCGCCTAGTCTGGCCTCGAGAACCAGCCTCTCAGCGTTTCTTTCGAAGTCTGGTTCAGTCCAGCCAAGAGCATCAATAACGAGACTCTTGTTGCCGTGAACCAGCCTCTCCGCAAACCTGCCGGCCAGGTGCATCACGCCCAGGGAGTGGCCGAACCGCGAGTGCTCCGCGCCGTGGTAGACGTAGGACGTGAGGCCCAACTGCCTTATCGAGCGCAGCCTTTGAAAGGCGGGAGTGTCGATGATGTCCTTCTCATGTGGAAGAACGTCTATGTAGCCGTGAACCGGATCCCGGAACGTGGCTGATGGGCTGGGCAGCATTACGACCGCCTCGCGTAGAGTACGGACGTTCTAGCACATTCGAGCGGTCTTGTCAACGGGCCGCTCGTAGGCAATCGCCGCCCCCCTCACACCCCCAGCCCCATGACTGTGTCTACGTCCTTGTCTCCGCGGCCGCTCAGGCACATCACCACCACCGTGTCCGCGGGCAGCGTCGGCGCAAGGCGGCTCATGTAGTACACCGCGTGCGCAGGCTCCAGCGCCGGTATGATGCCCTCCGCAGTCGAAAGCAGGTGGAAGCCCTCCAGCGCCTGCGCGTCGGTCACAGCCACGTACTCCGCCCGGCCGCTGTCCTTCAGGTAGCTGTGCTCCGGCCCCACGCCAGGGTAGTCCAGCCCCGCCGAAATGCTGTGCGTCTCCCGAACCTGCCCGTGCTCGTCCTGGAGCAGGTACGACATCGCGCCGTGCAGCACGCCCGGCCTGCCCGCCGACAGCGTCGCAGCATGCCGCGCCGACTCCGTGCCCTCGCCGCCGGCCTCCACGCCGACCAGCCGGACCGACTCGTCGCCGATCATCGGGTGGAACAGCCCTATCGAGTTGCTGCCGCCGCCCACGCAGGCGATGGCGTAGTCCGGCAGCCTGCCCTCCGCCTCGATGGCCTGCCTGCGCGCCTCCTCGCCGATGACCGACTGGAAGTCTCGCACCATCATCGGGTACGGATGCGGCCCGACCGCGCTGCCCAGCAGGTAGTAGGTGGTGCGGACGTTGGTCACCCAGTCCCGTATCGCCTCGTTGATGGCGTCCTTGAGCGTGCGGCTGCCGGACGCCACGCCGCGCACCTCCGCGCCAAGCAGTCTCATGCGGTAGACGTTGATGGCCTGGCGGCGCATGTCCTCCTCGCCCATGTACACCAGGCACTCCAGCCCCAGCATGGCGCAGGCCGTGGCCGTGGCGACGCCGTGCTGTCCCGCGCCCGTCTCGGCGATGATGCGCCGCTTGCCCATTCGCACGGCGAGCAGCGCCTGCCCCAGCGCGCTGTTGATCTTGTGCGCGCCCGTGTGCGCGAGATCCTCGCGCTTCAGGTAGATGCGCGCGCCGCCGAGCCTGCGCGACAGGTTTTCGGCGAAGTACAACGGCGTGGGCCGTCCCACGTAAGCGCTCAGGTAGCCCGACAGTTGCGATGCGAACGCCGCGTCCTCGCGGGCGGCGCGGTACGCCGACTCCAGCTCCTCCAGAGCGACCATCAGCGTCTCCGGCACGAAACGCCCGCCGTGCGCGCCGTAGCGGCCCCACGGGTCAGGCAGGTTCTCGAAGCTAACGCTCATGTCTGCGCCTCCCCGCCGAGCGACAGCGCGCGGTCGGTGCGCTGCACCTGCTCTATGAACCGCACGATCTTAGCGCCGTCCTTCCGGCCGTCAGTCTCCACGCCGCTGGACACGTCCAAGCCCCACGGCCTCACTCTTGAGATCGCCTCGGCCGCGTTCTCCGCGCTCAGGCCGCCCGCCAGCAGGAACGAGTGGCTGCGGGCCAGCTCGCGGCCGACCTCCCAGTTGAACGCCTGCCCTGTGCCGCCCAGCACGCCCTCCTTGTAGGTGTCCAGCATGGTCATGCACCCCCCGTCGCGGTAGGCGGTGAGGGAGCGTTGCAGACGCTCCAGCGCGTCATCCTGCGGGGCATCGCTGCGGACGTGAACCACCTTGAACACCGGCCTCGACACCTGCGCGCAGTAGTCCGTAGGCTCCTGGCCGGACAGCTGCGCAACGTCCATGTCGCAGTGGGCCAGCAGCCGGTTGACCTCCTCTAGCGGCTGGTTGGCGAACACGCCCACCCACTGCGGCGCGCCGCCCTGCCACCGCTCGCGGAAGGCGCGCACGAGCTCGCGGGCGTCGTCATCCTCCAGTCGCCTGCGGCTGCGCGGCTCGAAGACGATGCCCAGGTAGTCGGCTCCGGCCTCCGCCGCTGCAAGGGCGTCGTCCAGCTTGCTGAGACCGCAAATCTTCACTCTTGTCATAGCCTGTTTCGCTTTCGCTGCGTAGTCGGTCGAGAGGCTAGCCCAGGAAGTGGCGAAGCTGGGCGGCCTCGTCGACGTAGTTGAACACGTTGACGGCGGAGTCGCTGCTGGAGAGGCCGGCCCACACTGCGCCGGTCAGCCCCTCGTGGACGCGGTCGATGTCGTCCGCGAAGCGCGACACCAGCCGGACGTACGGCTCGCCTAGCAGCTCTCGCACCCGCTCCTCGTTGGTGAAGCGCAGGGCGGCGCGCAGGTCGCCGTCCAGGCTGGGGTAGTGCTCCCGCACGAAGGCGAGGTCTACCTGGCTGAGGCTCGCCATGCCAAGCAGCTCCGGCGGCACTCCTATGGAGTAGAGGGCGGCGGAGAAGCCGATAGCCCTGGGAAGCGTGACGCCGCCGCCCAGCGTGCGCCCGTAGCCGAACAGCCCCACGTGCATCCTGCGGTCCCGCCGCCTGGGCACGTGAGCCGCCACGTTGGAGATGATGCCTGCAAGCTGCTGCACCTGCGCCTGGTACTCCTCAGTGACCTTGTCGATGATGGCGCGGGCGTGGGCCTCATCTACGGCGGGCGGCTCGCCGCGCTCGTGCGCCAGGATCTGGGCGATGCCCCGGCGCACGTCCTCGCGGTCGTAGTCGTACTTGAAGGCGGACTGGACGGTGAAGGTGTGCGCGCTGGGGTACTCGGTGAAGGCGCGGTCTACGTTGAGCGGTGTCAGGTGGCCGCGGAAGGGCACGCCGCCCGCGCCGATGATGGGGTATATGCCGATGCCGAGGCGCTGCTCAAGCTCGTGCAGGCGGCGCAGCGCAACCCGCAGGATCATCTCGGCGGAGACCACGCCGTAGTTGAGGGCCGGGTCGCTGCGCGCCAGGAACACGCGCTGGTGCGGCAGGTCTCGCCCTTGCAGATACTCCTCGACGATTACGTCGCAGGCGAGCATGTTCTCCAGCACCTCGAACAGCGGAGTAACCCTCAACTCCTTGGGCCGGAATTCGCCGACCCACTCCTTGACCAGGTGGCCGCCCAGGAGAGGCTGGTCTTCCTGCTCCACGATTATGCGCCGGTAGTACGCCTCGATCATCGACAGCTCCCATGCGGAGGTGGTCAGAGGCAGGATGACCTCCTGGATGGGGGCGTCCGCGTCCGCGCCGTAGAAGGTGGAGGCGGTGTCCCAGGCGGAAGGCACACTCTGGAGCGCCTCTACCATCGACTTTCGCATGTCCCGCTCCACGCTGGGGTTTGGGACGCGGAGGGTGAGCGCCACGTCCCGGCCCAGTCGCAGGCTGTCGAACACGCGGGAGTAGCCGGTGAGGAGCTTGCGGACGACGTGGTTGTCGGCCTCCTTGCCCTCGGAGTCCCACATCTGCTCGTCGCAGCCCAGCCCGAAGACGTCGACGGCCTCGTCCACCTCGCCGTCTCCCTTCACGACGCCGTTGGCGTCGGCGAAGGGCGCCGGCCTGGCGTTGTCCGGGTGCTGCGTGCTCATCACCTTCGGTATAAGCGCCACTGCGAACCTCCCGCGGGTCGGCGGCATGGAGTGCGGCCAGCGGCCGCCGGATCCGACCCTCGCCCCATTATACGCGATTGTTGCAAGGCGGCTGAACCCCTGCGCGGGAGTTAAACCGTCCGTTCGCCCCCTGCCTTCGCGTGGGCAGGCCGCAGAACTCGTAAGGTCGGTTCGCGAACCGCCCACGTTGCAGGCGTGGGCAAGACGGCAGAGGGCGACCCTTGTGGTCGTTCCTACACCCGGCCGATGCGGGCAATCTATCGCGCTGCCACGCCTCACTGTCATTCTGAGCGGAGAGATGCGGAGTCGAAGATCCAAGACCTGCCGATGTGTCCCGGCCCCAACCAACGGGGCAGCGTAGCTCCAATACCGCATCTGGCGCAGTGACGATATTCTTGGATTCTTCGCTGCGCTCAGAATGACAGTAGAAGGCGGCAGCCCATCCCTCCGTCCATGCTTCGACAGGCTCAGCACGAACGGGCCGAGTGTGTCCGCTCACCCTTGTATCTTGGGGGTGGCGGCGCCATAAGATAGCAGGGACGTGACAGGCCGGTTCACCCTGGGTCCGTAGAGACCGAAGCTCAGCTTGACCGTCACGTCCCGCTAGCTCAGAACCCGAACAGTTGCCTGGACCATCGAGTCCGTATCGTGCAAGGCTGGGTCGAGCCGGCAACCATGCTATCACTACCGGAAAGGAGATGGAAGTGGACAAGGTGTTCGTGGGAATCGACGTGTCGTCAGACCGGTTGGACGTGTTCGTGCGCCCCATCGGCGAGGTCTGGCATAGCGACAATGAAGCGAAGGGCATAGAGGCTTTGGTGAAGCGCGTGGGCAAGCTTGAGCCTAGCCTGGTGGTGGTCGAAGCCACGGGCGGCATGGAGATGCCCCTGGCCTCCGAACTGGCCGCCTCCGGCTTGCCCGTGGTCGTGGTCAACCCCCGAAAGGTCAGGGACTTCGCACGGGCGCTGGGCAGGCTCGCCAAGACCGACGTCATCGACGCCCAGGTGCTCGCCCACTTCGGCGAAGCCGCCAAGCCGGAGGCGCGGCCTCTGCCGGACGACGCCACGCGGGAGCTGCGCAGCCTGGTAGACCGCCGGCGCGAGCTGAAGGAGATGCTCACCCAGGAGCAGAACCGACTCCGCACCGCCAACACGCGGGTGCGCGCTGATCTGGAGGAGCACGTGCGATGGCTCCAGGAACGCGTGAACGCCCTGGATGAGGAGTTGGCAGGCCTGGTCAAGTCCAGCCCCGTCTGGCAGGCCCAGGACATGCTGCTGCAGAGCGCTCCCGGCGTGGGGCCCGTGTTGTCGAGGACGCTGATGGCTGAGCTGCCCGAACTGGGAACGCTGAACAGAGGACAGATAGCCGCCCTGGTCGGCGTGGCCCCGTTCAACAGGGACAGCGGCAAGCTCAGGGGCAAGCGCACCGCTTGGGGAGGCAGAGGGCAGGTGCGGGCCACCCTCTACATGGCAGCTCTCTCAGCCACCCGGTCCAACCCCGTCATCCAGCCGTTCTACGCCCGCCTCTGCGAGGCGGGCAAGCCCAAGAAAGTGGCGCTCATGGCCTGTATGCGCAAGCTGCTCGTCATGCTCAACTCAATGGTCAAGAACGGCAGGCGCTGGGATCCCGGATCCGCCAAGCGCACGGCTTGACATCCAACACAGTTGCTGAACTTGTTGAAGGGCGGGCTGGCTGCCGACTTTCGCCCCTGACCATCATTGCGGCGAAAGCCGCAATCCATCCCCCTCCACCTGGATTGCGGCCTCCGCCGCAATGACGGTTGATGTGTCATTCTCCGTCATTCCTGCGGAAGCAGGAATCTAGCGGCTGTAGGGGGGCGGGGGCGGGATGGATTGCTATGAAAATAGGCCGTCTCAGGCACGCGATTGTGTCGCTGCGGCAAAGGCGCGGAGGAGACGCGGCCGACATTTTCATCCGCTTATCCGGCGCTGGCAAGCACCAGGGGGATTCCTGCCAGCTCGGGAATAGAAAAACCCTTCGACAAGTTCAGCACGAACAGGCTGATTCCCCCCGCCGCCCTACTCCTCACGCACGCGTACCAGCGTGTTCACGTCCAGCGGGCCGTCCACGGTCTGCTGCCGCCCGGAGGGCCACGCCACGTCTACGCCCTCGATTGCCGCGGCATCGCCCAGACCGAAGTAGAGCGGCAGCGCGCTCTGCGACATGTAGCCCGATTTGCCGTCATGCACCTGCGTGTATGAGCGCCCGCCAGCCCGGACGGTGACGGTTGCGCCCAGCCCGTTGCGGTTCGACTCAACGCCCTCCAGCTCAACCTTCACGTAGCTGAGCGTGTCCAGGGACTCCGACAGGCTGCTCACCAGTACCATCGGCCCGGCGTTGAAGTCGCTCGTCACCACGTCAAGGTCGCCGTCACCGTCCAGGTCGAACACCGCGGACGACCGGGAGCCGATTGCGCCCCAAACTTCGACCCGGCCGGTCAGGCCCTCCTCCACGCAGAGCCGGTGCAAGCTGTCCTCTCCATCGCAGTCGACGACGAACGCAGGGGCGGCGGTTCGCCCTTCCCGCCGCGGCTCCACGCCGAGAATGAATTCGCTGTCCACAAAGCCGTTGCCGCGGTTGTTGAGCAGCACGGAGTTGACGGCATAGCGGAACGGGAAGCTCATGCTGCCGGTGATGAGCGCGTCCAGGTAGCCGTCCGCGTTGAGGTCGCCCACGCTCAGGCCCCACGGCCAGTACGTCTCCGCGCCCAGCGCGTCGGAGACCTCGCGGTAGCCGCCTTCGCCCGTGTTCTCGTAGAGCGCGTTGCCGAATATGCTGCGGCCCTCGCTGCGGACGAAGGACTCCGGCCACTGGATGTTTGACTTGGCCTTCTCGCGCTCCTGGCCGACGTCCTCGCTCATGTCCGAGTGCATGTCCGTCACGAACAGGTCGATGTCCCCGTCGTTGTCGTAGTCGAACGCCTTGACGCCCATCGCGCCCCAGGGCGTCCGCGGGAACGTATCCTCATGCAGCACGAAACGGCCGCCAACGTTCACGTACAGCCGGTCGTGGCCCTGCATGTTCAGGACGTAGAGGTCGGGCAGGCCGTCCCCGTTCGTGTCCAGGGGGGTTGCGTCACCCGACCAGGCTCCGTCCGCAAGGCCGGCCTGCTCCGTCACGTCCTCAAACCGGCCGCCGCCCAGGTTGCGGTAGAGGATGCCGCTCTCCGCGCGGTCGGGGTAGAGGTGGCCGTCGAAAGCGTCCTCCAGCCCGTTGTAGAACGCGTAGCGGCCGGACTCGTACTCGAACGGCGGCGTATCGAGCGACATTTGCCGCAGCCTCTCGGACGTGTACCGGCCCACGTTGGCGACGTACAGGTCGAGCAGGCCGTCTGCGTCGTAGTCGAAGAACACCGCGCCGGACGAGTGGCCTGCGTAGCCCGTGCCTGAGCGGGCGGTGACGTCGCGGAAGCGGCCCGCGCCGTCGTTCTCGAACATGAGGTTGCCGGAGCGGACGGCGGTGACGTACAGGTCGGCGTCTCCGTCATTGTCGTAGTCGGCGAATGAGGCGCTCACGCTCACGCGGTCGTCCACGGCCACGCCTGCGGAGGCAGTCACGTCCTCAAAGCGGCCTCCGCCGAGGTTGCGCCAAAGCTGGTTTGCGCCAATCTGGTTCACGAAGTAGAGGTCGTGGAGGCCGTCTCCGTCCACGTCCGCGACCGCCAGGCCGTTGCCGTGGTCATAGTGGACGGCCTTGTACGTGCGTGCTGCGTCATCGACCGGCCTGTGCCGGAAGGCGATCCCGCTCTCCTCAACGCGGTCGACGAGGCGGAAGTCGCAGAAAACCTCGAACCGATCTGCGGCGGCAATCTGGTCCGACCTGCGCTCTTCCAGCCACGGAGGATTGAGCGCCTCGGCTGGGTAGGCGAACACGCCGTCTGCGGCGGGCGTGCGCTGGTACGCGGCGTGGTCGCCGCAGGGCGCGCTCGCGGGCTGCGAGGCGGCGTCCGGCTCAATGGCCCTGTGCATCATGCAGGCGGAGGCCGCGGTCAGCAGCAGCGCGGCGAGGGCCGCGCGCAGGATGGTCGGAGTGTGGATTGCTTGTCTCATGGCGTACGCGCAATGATTATAGCCGCCGCGGCCGCCGCCCGCCTGCCTTTCGTCAGGCTCAGAACCCGCACCGCGCATGATGCGGAGGTGAGCTGAGACATTGACCCGTTCGTGCTGAGTTTGTCGGAGGATGGACGGGGCCACGGCCTCCCAATGCCCGCGAAAGCGGGTATCCACTCGACCGAGTTCCGGCTTGCTGCACGGTTGAGGCCGAGGGTGAGTCTTGTCTCTGTGGACGCCCGCTTCCGCGGGCGTGGGGTGCCTGAGGCCGCTTCCGCCCGCCCTTCGGCAAGCTCAGCACGAACGAAGTACCCCCAACGCCCGTTGTCCCGCTACCGCCGACACGCTAGACTTGTGGCATGTTCGCCGTGATGCCAAGGCCGCGACCGCGCGTTCGCCCGCTCCGGCCCTTTGACAAGCTCAGGGCGAGCGGGTTAGTTGGTGTCGCCTCCCTCGCGCTCGCGGCCGTCGCCGCCTGGGCCGCGTGTGAGCCGGCCGCCGAACCGCCGCCGACTCTCGACGGCCCGCCGCCCAGCCTCATCCTGCACAGCGGCCGCGTGATAACGATGGAGCCGGACTCGCCCCGCGCGGAGGCTGTGGCCGTGCGCGGCGACGAAATAGTCGCCGTGGGGAGCAGCGAAGCAATGCTGTCGCTGGCCGGGCCGTCTACGCAGACAATCGACCTGGAGGGGAACGCGCTGCTGCCGGGCTTCATCGACGCGCACAACCACGTCTTCAGCCAGGCGATTCGCACGGGCAAGCCCACGCTCCGCGAGGCCCAGGACTACGCCCTGAGCCTGGGCATCACCGCAATGGCGGACGTGTCCGTGGAGCCGCCTATGCTGGCCGCGCTCCGCAACTTCCACGACTCAGGCGAACTGCGTATCCGCACCGCCGTCTACCCGCCCTACAACCTTCACTGCGGCGAGATCCTGGGCCACTGGTACGAGGACATTCCGCCGCAGCGAGATCCCAGAGTGATGCTGCGAGTCCTTGGCGCAAAGGTCTTCACCGATGGCTGGACCTGCGACCTGCTGCCGGCCTTCAGCTTTCGGCTGCGCGATCCGCCGGACCCCGAACGCGCCCGCGGCGACCTGCTGGTCGGGCCGGACGAGCTTGCCCGCGTGCTGTCGGAGTTGGACGCGGCAGGCTATCAGGCGGTGTTGCACGCGGTCGGCGACCGCGCCGTGGAGAACGCGCTGAACGCCATAGACGACTTTCTCGCGGGCGCGCCCAACGCCCTGCGCCATCGAATCGAGCACAACATGTTCGTACGCCCTGAAGTGATGGGCCGGTACAGCGAGGTCGGCGCAGTGCCCGTAATCTGGGGCTCGCAGGCGTGCGCCATTCTGAGCACGTCCTATCGTGACTCGGAGGGCGGGCTGACGCACCGATGGGGAGGCCCGGAATCCCACCCGTGGATCAACGCCTGGCGTTCGCTGCTGGACGCAAACCCCGGCCTGCCCGTCGCCTTCCACAGCGACATGTCGTGGGGCGGGCCGGGGCCTGTGGCGCACCTGTACAGCCTGGCAACGCGCAACGAGGTGTTCCTGCCCGATTCGCCCGTCTGCGAAGCGCCGGACTGGCTCACGCACGAAGCCA
Source organism: Dehalococcoidia bacterium (assembly GCA_963555975.3). Taxonomy (GTDB): domain Bacteria; phylum Chloroflexota; class Dehalococcoidia; order Lucifugimonadales; family UBA2985; genus JAPPHY01. The sequence goes on along the minus strand of OY821663.2, from coordinate 1,404,260 downwards.
TCACCGTCGAGGAGGCGCTGCGAATGATGACCACGGGCGCGGCTTACGCGCTGCACGCGGAGGAGAGCGCAGGCTCGATAAGGCCGGGCAAGCTGGCCGACCTGGTCGTGCTCTCTGACGACCCGCTCGCGGTCGAGCCGGAGGCGCTGCTGCGGCTGGAGACGCTGGTCACGATGGTCGGCGGGCAGGTGGAGTGGTGCGCGCCGGAGGCGCGGTCGCTGTGCCCGGGCTACGCGGGACAGCCTTAGGCTTCGTAGGCGCGCGCCGCCCTGCGCCTGCCCTGGCTCCAGGTTATCGTGAATATCGCCACGCCAACGGCTATGGCAAGCCCGGCCGTGCGGAACACGTCCTCGATGCTGCCCGCGCTCTCTATCAGGCTGCCGCCCACGGAGCCGGTGAGCACGCCCATGATGAGCACGGCGTTGGTGAAGCCTATCAGCGTGCCGTAGCCGTAGATCCTGCCCAGGTCGGTCGTGATGGCAAGCGAGGTTGGCAGCGTCGCGCTCTCCGAAAGGCCCAGCACCAGGAACAGCACGAGCAGCATCGTTACGCTCTGCGCCAGGGGCAGCGCCTCCGTGCCGGCGGCCATCAGCAGCCCGCCGCCGATAACCAGCAGGTTGCGCGGCACGAGGTCGGCCAGGCGTCCGAATAGCGGCTGGAATATGCTGGAGATGATGGCGCGCGACCCTATCACCAGGCCAACCAGCGTTGCGCTTGCCAGAAGCGACTCGGTCATGTAGATGGCGATGAAGGTGAACACAGACCCCATGCCAAGGCCGAAGGTGTAGTTGAAGGCGATCAGCGACCACACGCGCAGGTCTGAGGCCATCTCGCGGAAGCTGGGCACAATCCGCTCCTCCGCGCGGCCAGCGCCGTCTACGGTGGGCAGCAGAAACGCCACCATCGTCACGGCCACCACCGCCACTCCCGCCAGAGCGAGGAAGGTGGTGTCCACGCCGAAGTTGTCCTTGAGAACGCCGCCGGCCAGCGGCCCGGCCCCGAATCCCGCCGTGAAGGACACCATGAACAGGCCCATGTATCGCCCCTCCTGCCCTTTGGGGGAGAGCTCGCCCACCATCGCGAGCGCGGAGGGGAACATGCAGGCTGCGCCAACGCCCATGCCCATGCGCAGCAGCGTCACGAACTGGTATGAGTCGGCCATCGAAAGCCCAACGCCGATGAACACGTACACGGACAGCCCGGCGAGTATGAAGCGTCGCCGCCCCAGTTTGTCGCCCAGCCTGCCGACTATGGGCGTGAGCGGTGTTTGGGTAATCGCAAACCCGGAGAACGCCAGTCCCAGCCACACGCCGGACGCGCCCAGGTCACGCACGAACACCGGCAGAATGGGCACCACCATGCCAAGCCCGCCCGCTATCACGAACATGGAGAACCACAGTATAGCGAAAGCCCGCCATCGGCGGGCTGTGGAGGTGGTCTCTAGAGCCGGGACGTTCACTTCAGGGGCCTTTCCGCGATTGTATCACTCGGCAAGGCGGCGCACAACGGGCGGGCTGAGACTGATACAAACTCCCATAATTGCACATCCCATTGACACCCTCCCTGCGCTGCTTGTATCCTAGTCTCAATTAGGGCAGGCACGAGTCTGCCGTAACAATCCCGGAGAAAGGAGGAATGAGATGCAGCAGCACGACCAGCACGAGTGCCACGACCACGAGCACCACGGCGACGAGCCGGGCCACGTTCACTCAGAGCACGAGTGCGACGGGCACGAGCACCACGCCGAGGATCACGCTCACTCCGCTCACGAGTGCGACACGCATGAGCACCACGGCGACGAGCCCGGCCACGTCCACGACCCGCACGAGTGCGACGAGCACGAGCACCACGAACACGCCGTGGCCTAGGCGCAAGAGACATTTGTACCCGCCTGGGCGCCCCTGTACCTGGGTACGCGGCGCCTCCCCCTTGAAGCTGCTCCACGTGAGCAGCTGAGTTTTCTTGATAGTTGGTTTCACTACACGGAGAATGTGACAGCGCAACAGGACACGCTGCCATCCGCTTGCCCTTCGACAAGCTCAGGCCTGCCCCTGCGAAAGCAGGGGGTGAACGGAAGCGCGCCTACTCGCTCTGCCGGTTGAGCCTTGCCATCAGCCGGGACTTACGGCGCGCCGCGTTGTTCGGGTGGATTACGCCCTTCACCGCCGCCTTGTCCAGCGCCTGCATCGCGCGCTTCACGGACTCGGCCGCCTCCGGCTCGCCATCCGCAACGGCATCCTGCGCCCTCTTCACGAAGGTGCGCGTAGCCGTGCGTATCGGTCTGTTTCGCTGCGTCTTCTTGGCCGCCACGCGGGCGGACTTTTCGCTTGGCAATTCCCCGTCTCCTTCAATCAGTTGGATCTTCCTGCGCCTACCCGCAGGCTGCGCTCCTGCTCCGGAGCGCTCCGCGTCACCGAGAACACGCCCACCACCCCCTCCAGCCGCGAGAACAACCGGCTGAGCTGTCCCACGCCTGTGGTGTACAGCGTGAGGTAGATTGATGCGCTGCTGTCCTCGTGCTCAGTGGTTATCACGCCTGCGATGTTCACCTTCTCCAGCGACACCAGCGTGGTTATGTCCCGCAGCAGGCCCACCCTGTCCCACGCATCAATGCACAGCCGCACGGGATATAGCGTCTGGCCGCTGCCCCAGTTCACGTTGACCAGCCTCTCCTTCTCGCTTTCGTTGCGCACGTTGTGGCAGTCCGTCCGGTGCACGGACACCCCGCGGTTGCGCGTGATGTAGCCGATGATGTCGTCGCCCGGTATGGGGCTGCAACACTGCGACACGCGCGTCAGGAGATCGCCCACGCCCAGCACCTCGATGCCGGAGGACGGCCACGTGATTGCCGGGGCCGGCGCCGCCTCCGTTGGCGACTGATCTTGCTGCGCCGCCAGCCGCGAGGTGAGCTGGCTTATGCTCACCAGGCCGCTGCCAAGCGCCGCCAGAAACTCCGGCGCCGTATCGAACTTGAACAGCGCGGCCACGTCGCCCTCGTCCATCTTCACGCTCAGGCGATGCAGCTCCTTGGACAGCAGTTCCTTGCCCCGCCGGATGTTGGCGCTGCGCTGCTGCCTGCGGAACCACAGCCGTATCCTCTGGCGGGCGTTGGCGGTGTTGGCGTAGCCCAGGTTGGTGTTCAGCCAGTCCAGGCTTGGCCCGCGCTCCAGTTTGCTGGTCAGTATCTCCACCGTGTCGCCGTTCTTCAGCTGCGTGTACAGGGGCACCAGCTTGCCGTTCACCTTGCCGCCTATGCAGCGATGACCCAAGTCGGTGTGGATGCGATAGGCGAAGTCAATGGGCGTGGAACCGGCGGGCAGCTCCCGAATGTCTCCCTTGGGCGTGTACACGAATACCTGGTCCTGGAACAGGTCGGTCTTGACCGACTCCACGAACTCCTCCGCGCCCGCAGCCTCTCGCTGCCAGTCCAGCAGCTGCCGCAGCCAACTCATCTTCTCCTCGAAGCGGCGATCTTTGGCGTCGCCCTCCTTGTACAGCCAGTGGGCCGCCACGCCGTACTCGGATACCTCGTGCATCTCGTAGGTGCGTATCTGGATCTCCAGCGGCGTGTTGCCCTGGTACATCACCGCAGTGTGCAGCGACTGGTACATGTTGTCCTTGGGATTGCCAATGTAGTCGTCAAACTCCCCCGGTATGGGGTGATACAGCCCGTGGATTACGCCCAGGGCGGTGTAGCAGTCGTGAACCTCCGGCACCAGCACCCTCAGGGCAAACAGGTCGTAAATCTGGCTGAACTCCTTGCCAAGTTCAGCGTACTTCTTCATCTTCTGGTAGATGCTGTAGATGTGCTTTGGGCGGCCCAGCACCTCCGCCTCAAGCCCTCGCCGGCTCAGCTCGTCGCGGAGCATGTGGCTCAGGTTGAGGATGTATTTCTCCCGCTCGTCGCGCCTGGTGGTGAGCAAACGAGAGATCTCGCGGTATCGGGAGGGTTCCATGAAGCTGAACGCCAGGTCTTCCAGCCGCCACTTGATGTCCCAGATGCCCAGCCTGTGCGCCAGCGGCGCGTAGATGTCCAGCGTCTCGCGGGAGATGGCAACCTGCTTCTCCGGCGAGTGGGCGCTGAGCGTCTGCATGTTGTGGAGCCTGTCCGCCAGCTTTATGAGCACCACGCGAATGTCCTGCGCCGTTGCCACCAGCATCTTGCGCAGGCTGCCCGCCTGTCCGTCGTCGTAGCCGTAGCGCAGGCCGTCCTCCGAGTTCATCAGGTCCAGCTTGCTGAGCTTGGTGACGCCGTCCACCAGGCGCGCCACCTCCTGCCCGAACTGCATTCGCAGGTCGTCGTAGGTGACGCCGCAGTCCTCGATCACGTCGTGGAGCAGGGCGGCGGCGAGCGTGGCCGCGTCCAGGTTCAGTTCCGCCAGGAACAGGGCGGTGTTGATGGGGTGCTCGACGTACGGCTCGCCGGACAGCCGCTTCTGTCCATCGTGGGCGAGGCACGCAAAATCGAAGGCGTCCTCTATCAGAGAGAGCCCGTCGGGCGGCACGTGACCCCTGGCCTTCGCCAGGACGTCCTCTGCCGAATGCGTCTCGTACGCAACGCGCGGCCTTGCCATGCCGAGAGTATAGCGACTCGCCGTTGTTCCTGCAATCTTGCCGGCGCTGAAGCCTTTACCTGTCTTGGCAACAGCGCGGCGGCGTAGAGATTCGGCTTGGAAGGAGAGTCAGTCAACCAGCCGGACTATGAGGTAGACGATGGTGGCGGTTGCTCCAATAGCCCCCAACAGCACCCCAATGATCCACTTGGTGATTCTGGTCTCTGCCGCAGAGACGAAAGATTCGGTGGCATACCCCTTGAGGTCAGGTATCTCAGCCTTCGTAGCGTAGTGCTTCATCTCTCCGCGCATCTCGTAAATCAGGTTGTTCACGTCGTCCAGGCGGGGATCGAAGTAGGCGCCCTCCCGATATTCCTGTTCCGGCCTTCTACGCTGTGTCATCCCGCGCCTCGTCCAGCCAGTCCCAAAGGCTTGGACTATAGTAGCCTGAGTAAGAGCCGTTCAGCTTGAGGATAACGCCGGCGTGCTTGTCGTCTCCCTTGAATCCCATCAATGCTGCCAGCGCCCTTGGGTCAGCAATCTCGCTACGGACGAGCATGTCATGATCGGATAGCGCGTATACGTCCTGAACCAGCCCGTCCTCTGCAATTCCTTGACGGCGTTCTTCCGACAGCGGATCCCTGAAATACACCAAGAACTGATGCACGTTTTTCATCTCGCATCTCTACTGGAGCAGATAAGACCAGTGTAAGGCAGGGTGTCCGACCAATGCAAGACTCGGTCTCCTGCAATCTTGCCAACATTTCCTTCATATTCCTTACGAGCAACGCTATCCCCTTGAAGCTGGCGCATGATTGCCTTTATAATCCACGAACGCGCCATTGAGGCTGCGCCAATAACAATCGGGAAGCGGGACATGCAAGACAACGCCGGCACGCCCATGATAGAGGTCGAAGACCTCACCAAGTTCTATGGCGAGTACCCCGCCATAGAGAACGTCAGCTTCACCGTAGACCGCGGCGAGATTCTGGGCTTCCTGGGCCCCAACGCCGCCGGCAAGACAACCACCATGCGCATCCTCACCGGCTTCATGCCGCCCACGTCCGGCGCCGCGCGCATCGCTGGCTACGACGTGGTCGATCAGTCGCTGGAGGTGCGCCGACATATAGGCTACCTGCCGGAGACCGTGCCGCTGTACACGGAGATGAGCGTCACGGACTACCTGGACTTCATGGGGCGCATACGCGGCATGGACAAGGAGTGGCGCAGGCGGCGCATCGCGGAGGTCATCGACACCTGCCGACTGGGCGACTACCGCACGTCCCTCATCGGCAAGCTGTCCAAGGGCTTCCGGCAGAGGGTCGGCATTGCCCAGGCCATCCTCCACGAGCCGGAAGTGCTGATCATGGACGAGCCGACAATCGGCATAGACCCCATTCAGGTGGTGGAGACGCGCAACCTGATCAAGGGGTTCGGCGGAGAGCATACCGTCATCCTCAGCACGCACATCCTGCCGGAGGTCAGCATGGTCTGCCAGCGCGTCATCATCATCCACGAAGGGCAGGTGGTGGCCGTGGACAGGCCGGACAACCTGTCGGAGCGGCTGCGCGGCACAGAGCGGCTGGAGGTGGACATACGCGGCCCCTCCGCAGAGGTGATGAACGCCCTGCGCGACCTGCCCGGCGTTCTGGACATTGTCCGCGTGGACAGGGCGGACGTGGGCAGCTACAACATCGAGACCACCGGAAGCGACGACCTGCGAGAGGCCATTTCAGCCCTCGTGCTGCAACGAGGCTGGGGCCTCCTGCGCCTGCAGCCCATTCAGATGAGCCTGGAGGAGATCTTCCTGCGCCTCACGGAACCGGAATCGGACAAGGAATGAAGAACACCCTCACCATAGCCTGGAAGGAGACGAAGACCTACTTCGCCTCCCCGATGGCATACATCATCATGGCGGTGTACGCCGCCCTGGCCGCATACTACTTCGTTACCAGCATCAGCGGAGTCCTCCCGGAGGCCACCATCCGCGGCTACGTCATACCCAGCACCTTCATCTTCACCCTTCTGTCGCCCATAATCACCATGCGGCTGCTGGCGGAGGAGCAGAAGCTGGGCACGCTGGAGCTGCTGATGACCTCGCCCGTGCGTGACTACGAGATAGTCATGGGCAAGTTCCTGGCCTCAATGGCCAGCCTGCTATCCATACTGGTGCCGACAATCTACCTGGTGATAATGCTGACGTGGTTCGCCACGCCGGACGTAGGCCCCATCCTGAGCGGCTACCTGGGCCTCGTACTGTTCGGAATGTCCACGCTGTCCGTGGGGTTGTTCGCCTCGTCCCTCTCCGGCAACCAGATAGTTGCCGCAGTGCTGGCAATGGGCATCCTGCTAATCCTCACCATACTCGACCTGGCCTCCGCGTACGCGGGCGGCATATTCGCCGACCTGGTGCTCCAGTTGTCCATCACCACGCACCTGGAGAGCTTCGCACGCGGCGTCATCGACACTCACGACATGGTCTACTACGCCATCTTCACCACGTTCATGCTGTTCCTCACGGTGCGGTCGCTGGAGTCCAGGAGGTGGCGATGAGCACCAGCGGCGACCGGCGAAGGGAGCGCCGCAGCCGCGCCAGGGAGGAGCCGCGGGGCCGCATAGACCGCGAGAAACTGCTTACGGCGGTTTCAGACGCCGGCCCCGTCCTTTCACTCTCCGGCGCGGTCATCCTGGTAGCCGGATTCGTGGTGTTCCTCACCATCCCGGAGCTGCGCGGCGCGGGGCAGCTTCTCATGGCCGTGGCCGCCCTGATGATGGGAATCGCGGCCGCCACCAACGTCCCCGCCCTCAAGAGCGCGGTCAGAGCGCGCGCCGGCCGCTACGCTGCCAACACCCTTATCATGGTCGCCGCGCTGACCGCCATCCTTGTTCTGCTCGGCTACATCTCCTACGAGAACTCCTACCGGCTGGACGTCACCGCAACCCGTCAGTTCACCCTGGCCCCGCAGACGGAGCAGGTGCTGGACGGCTTGGAAGAGCCGATACGCGCCACTATCTACTCCAGCCCGACGGACACGCGCCACGAGCTAATCCGGCGCCAGGCCGAGGACTTCTTCTTCGAGTTCAACCGGCGCAACAGCGGCTTCTCCTACGACTTCGTAGACCCGGATCTCACGCCGGCGCAGGCCCGACGGGACGGCGTCACCGAGTACCCAACCATCGCCTTCAGCGCCACCGACTCGGAGCGCAACCCCTACCTCGTCACTCCACAGTTCTTCGGCGAGGAGTTCACGCTCGCGGAGCAAGACCTGGTCAGCGCGCTCCTGATAGCCACCGGGGAGCAGCAGAAGGTGGTCTACTTCACCACCGGCCACAGCGAGCGCAACACCACCGACGCCTCGGTGGAAAGCGACGGCTACGGCCTGGCGCGGGCTGGCCTGCTGGGCGACAACTACATCGTCAGGACGCTGAACCTGCGGGAGGTAGAGGAGGTTCCGGAGGACGCCGCCGTGGTAATCATGGCGGGCCCGCGCAACAGCATCCTGAAGGACGAGCGCGAGATGGTGGAACGCTACCTGCTGAACGGCGGCCGCGGCCTGTTCCTGATAGACGACGCCATCAACACGCAAATGAACACCACGTTCGCCAAGTTCGGCGTAGAGCTGCCGCAGGGTACGCTGGTGGACACCGCAAGCTCCACAGTGGCAGACCCGCGCAGCCCCATCATCCGGCGCAGCGCGTACAATCCCGACCACCCCATCACCCGCCAGCTTGACGACACCTTCCTCACGGACTCCACCGGCATCATCGACGTGATCGAGAGGGCGCCAGAGGGGCTGCCGCCCAACCCGGACGAGATCAACATCCGGCAGACGCCCCTCGCCTCATCGTCGCTGTTCAGCTGCATCACCCAGGAGCGCGACGCCAACGACTGCTCGGACGAGGACGACATCGCCGGCCCGTTCGCGCTGGCGGTGGCGCTGGAGGCCGTGTCCATCGTCGGCGAGCCTGCGCCGTCCCTGGAGCCGGGCCAGCCGCCCACCATCGCCTCCATGATCATCTTCGGAGACTCGGACTTCGCAGCCAACAAGTTCTACTACGCGCTCAACAACAGCGACCTGTTCCTCAACTCCGTGGACTGGCTGGCCCAGAAGTACGACCTCATCTCCATACGCGCCAAGCCGCAGGCGTTCCGCCTGCTGGTCATAGACCAGAGGGAGTTCGACTTCATACGCTACTCAAGCTGGTTCCTGCTGCCCACCGGCCTCGTACTGCTGGCCGGCATCGCATGGTGGCGAAGAAGGTAGACCGGCTCCATGAGCATACGCACGTCCATCATCCTGCTGGTCGCGCTCGCAATGGTCGCGGGCTACGTCTTCTTCGTCCAACTCAGGCAGGTCGAGGAGGAAGAGGAGGAGCCGCCCTGGTTCTACAACCTGGACATCCAGGACCTGACGCGCATCCAGATAGACGACCCGGAGGGCGTCGCCTCCTTCCACTTGGGGGATGACGGCCACTGGCGCATCAGCGACCCGGAGGGCATACCCGTTGGCCTGGAGCGATGGGGAGGCATCACGCTGCTGCTGACCGGGCCGCGCAGCCGTCGGCTTCTGGACGAGCAGCCAACCGACCTGGCCCCGTACGGCCTGGACGCTCCGCCCACCACAATTGCGGTTGACCTGAAGGACGGCCGCACCATCAACGTGCTCATTGGCGCTGCCACGCCGGACGGCTCGAACAACTACGCGCAGGTGGAAGGCTTTCCCGAGGTGTTCACGGTGTTCTCCGGCTGGCGGGACAGCCTGGTCAAGCTCATCGAAGACCCGCCGTACCCGGAGTGGTACTACAACGTGACCGCCGACTCGCTCATACGCTTCGAGCTGTTCACCGAGGAGGGCTTCCTCTCGCTCATCAAGGAGGATGAGGCGTGGAATTTCAACGACGGGGACGATGAGGAGGCCAACCCGGTAGACGCCGACAAACTCTCGACCATCCTGGAACGGCTGCAAAAGCCGGAACAGGAGCTTGTGGTGTACGACACCCTTGACCTGGTTCCCTATGGCCTGGACGAGCCCTGGCTCTCCCTGTTCACGGAGACGCAGAAGCTGGACGATGAGGGGTTCAACGTGATCTCCCATACCCGCTACCTGGTGGGCGGCGCCACTGAGGACGGAGGCGCCTACTACGTGCAGACGCAACGGGGAGAGTTTCCGCTGCCGGAGGTCTTCACAATGGAGGCTTCATGGGTGGAGGGACTTCAGGATCTCGCCGCCGATTACCCACACGCGGAAGACACGGACACTGCCGGCAGCGCCGCGGGCGCGGGCTAGGCCGGCAGGAGACCGGACTTGAAGGCCGACATAGTATCCATCGGCACTGAGTTGCTCATGGGCGAGCTGGTGGACACAAACTCCGCCTGGCTAGCCGCCCGCCTGCCGCCCATCGGCATCGAGCTACAGCGCATCACCCACGCCCGCGACGACCTGGACGCCCTGACCGACGTGCTCCGGCAGGCGTGGGAGCGCTCAGAGCTTGTGCTTACCACCGGCGGCCTCGGCCCGACCGACGACGACCTCACGCGCGAGGCCATCGCCGCTCTCCTGGGCGAGACGCTGTACGTGGACGCGGAGTCGCTGGAGCGGCTGCGCGAGACGTTCCGGCGCAGGGGACTGTCCACCATGCCTGAGGTCAACGTGAAGCAGGCCAACCTCGTTCCCTCGGCTCGCTCCATTCCCAACTACAACGGAACCGCGCCCGGCTGGTGGGTTGAGCGCGGCGGCCGCGTCATCGTCGCCATGCCCGGCCCGCCCGGCGAGATGCACCCCATGTGGGAGTCGCACGTGCTGCCGCTGCTGCGAGACCGCTCGGACGGGTCGGTAATCCTCACGCGCAGCCTCAAGACGCACGGGCTGGGCGAGTCGGCTATCAACGAGCTGATCGCCCCCCTGTTTCACCTGCCGGATGTGAGCCTGGGCATGTACGCGCAGGCGCAGGGCGTGCAGGTTCGCATCCGGGCGCACGCGGCAAGCGCAGAGGACGCAGGGCGAGCGCTTGCGCCGGTGGAGGCGGAGCTGCGCCGCCTGCTTGGCGATAACGTGTGGGGCGCAGACGATGACGCGCCGGAGGAGCAGGTGGGCCGCGAGCTTGGCCGCCGCGGCCTCACGCTGGCCGTGATGGAGTCGTGTACGGGCGGGCTGCTGGCGCACACAGTGACGCAGGTATCGGGCAGTTCGGCGTACTTCCTGGGCGGCATCGTGTCCTACACCAACGAGGTGAAGGCGGCCTGGGGCGTGGACGCGTCGCTGATACGGGAGCACGGCGCGGTCAGCCCGGAGGTGGCGCGAGACATGGCCCGCGCCTGCCGCGAGGCGATGGGCGCGGACTTGGGAATCGGCGTAACGGGCGTGGCCGGCCCGGACGAACTGGAGGGGCAGCCGGTGGGCACGGTGCACATTGGATACTCGCACCAGTGGGGCGAGCATCACGTGAGCCGCCGGTTTCCCGGCCAGCGCGCGGTCGTCAAGCAGCGCGCCGCGGTGCAGGCGTTGCTTGAGCTATGGGAGCTGCTGCGCAGCAACCCCAACTTTCACGCCTGAGCAGGTGTCCCTCCCCCCGTTCATGCTTCGACAAGCTCAGCACGAACGGCAACTGTGTCCGCTCGCCCCCGTATCGCGGTACGGGGCAGGCTCTGAGCGTGTCGAAGGGTGAGCCTCGCAGGGGCTGAGCGGGCAAATGGCTGACCTGCGGCCGTGGTCTCCCCGCTCCGGTTCGACAGGCTCAGCACGAGCGGGCGCGGGAGCCGCTCACCACGAGCGGGCGCGGGAGCCGCTCACCACGAGCGGGCGCGGGAGCCGCTTAGCACGAGCGGGACGGGTGGCGGCACCGCCGCACCGCGGCTATAATCGCCTCGACGGTTGCCACCCTATATTAAGGAAAGGCCAGCGTGACCATCCCCCGCCTCAGCGTCATAGGCGTGACCGGCATCCCGGAGGTGCAGCCGGGCGACGCTCTCGCGGCTATCACGCTACGGGCCGCGCAGGCACAGGGAACGCCGCCGGAGCCGGGCGACGTGCTGGTGTTCACACAGAAGATAGTGTCCAAGGCTGAGGGCGCGCTGGTCGACCTGCGCACCGTGGAGCCGTCCGCGCTGGCGCTGGATTTCGCGGAGCGATACGAGAAGGACGCGCGGCTGGTCGAGGTTGTGCTGCGCGAGACGCGGCGCGTTGTGCGAATGGAGCGCGGCGTGCTCATCGTCGAGACCAAGCACGGCCTCATCTGCGCCAACGCCGGCGTGGACGCCTCCAACGTGCCCGGCGAGCACGTCGTTTCGCTGCTGCCGCGCGACCCGGACGGCTCCGCGCGTCGGCTCAGGGACGCCCTGAGGGCTGCGACGGGCTTCCCGCTTGCTGTGGTGGTCTCCGACACGTTCGGGCGGCCGTGGCGGATGGGCAACACGGACGTGGCGATAGGCGTGGCGGGTATGCACCCCATGCGCGACTACCGCGGCGAAACAGACCCGCACGGCTACGAGCTGCGCGTAAGCGTGTCCGCCATCGCGGACGAGATAGCCTCGGCGGCAGAGCTTACGCTGGGCAAGCTCAGCGAGGTTCCGGTGGCAATCGTGCGCGGCTGCGAATACGCATTGGACGACGAGGCCGGCTCCGCGCCGCTGCTGCGTCCCGCCGACCAAGACCTGTTTCGCTGAATCGCCGCCCGCGTCCGCGCGTCGCTGCGCCTGGCTCAAAGGTTGCCGACAGTCGCGGATGGTGTTATACTCCCCCTGATATACTCGTGGTGGAAAGTGGGTCACGGCCCACTTTCTTTTGTCTAGGCGTTCCTGCATAGCAGGAGCGCGGCGAGTAAGGGGAGCACAAGAGATGAAGAGCGACTTTCTGATAGCGGTAACACAACTGGCCGCAGAGCGCCATCTTCCCCGTGAGGCCGTCATCTCAGCCATAGAGGCGGCGCTGGCCTCCGCCTACAAGCGGGACAGCGTCCTTGCAGGCCAGGAGATCTCCGTCTCCCTCAATCCCGCCAACGGCGAGCTCAAGCTGTTCAGCCACAAGACCGTCGTGCAGAAGGTCGATGACCCGCACCGCGAGATAAGCCTGAGCGAGGCCCGCAAGATCAGCGACACCGCCGCAATCGGCGAGGCGCTGGTAGTAGAGAGCGACATCCAAAGCAGCGGCCGCATCGCCGCGCAGACCGCCAAGCAGGTGGTCATGCAACGACTGCGAGAGGCTGAGCGCGAGCTGGTCTTCGAGGAGTTCGCGGAGAAGGAAGGCGATATAGTCACCGGCACCATCCAGCGCGTGGACTCCCGCCAGGTCACGCTCGACCTCGGCCGCACTGAGGCTGTGCTGCCGCCCTCCGAGCAGGTGCCTACCGAAAGGTACAGTCGCGGCCAGAAGATTCGGGTGCACGTCTCAGAGGTGCGCCGCTCGATCCGCGGCCCGGAGATTGTGGTGTCGCGCGCCAGCCGCGAGCTGCTGCGCCGCCTGTTTGAGATGGAGGTGCCGGAGGTATTCAACGGCATCGTGGAGATCAAGTCGGTTGCCCGCGAGGCCGGATCGCGCAGCAAGGTTGCCGTTCACTCCAGGCAGGATGGCGTAGATCCGGTTGGCTCCTGCGTGGGCCTGCGCGGCATCAGGATACAGAACATAGTCAACGAGCTTCAAGGCGAGAAGATAGACGTGGTGCAGTGGCACGCAGACCCGTCGGTCTTCCTCGCAAACGCCCTCAGCCCATGCCCGGTCACCCGCGTGGAGCTGGGCCCTGAGGAGAACATGGCAACGGTGGTGGTGCCTGACCGGCAGCTGTCCCTTGCAATAGGCAGAGAGGGCCAGAACGCCCGGCTGTGCGCCAGGCTCTCCGGCCTGATGGTCAACATCAAGAGCGTCACCGAGGCGGAGGAGGACAGGCTGCAACGCGCCGCGGAGGCGGCGGGCCACGCCGTCACCGTCCAGCCCGCATCGCCGGTCGCCGACTCGGACGGCGCGGAGGCTGCGCCTCTGCCGGAGACAGCGCCCGCAGCGGCAACAGTCGAAGAGGTTGCAACCGCGCCGGAGGAAGCCCCCGTCCAGGAGGCCCAGCCTGCCGTATCGATCGAGGAGCAGCTGGCAGAGGTGGCGCTTGGAATGGAAAGCGCTGCGGAGGCGCCGGCCGCGTCGGTAGAGGCGGCCCCGGAGATCGCGCAGGTGCCGGACTCCGTGTGGGCCGTGCCACAGGCCGCTCCGCAGTCGCCCAGGATACGGTTCGCAGAGGACATCATGGCCCCGCGGTCGGAGGCGGCGTCCGAAGGCAGGCGAGGCAGAAGGGGCAAGGGCAGAGCGGCCAGGGGCGAAAGGGGCGCCGCCGAGGAACCCGCGCCCAGGCCAGGCAGGCGTTCCCGCCGCTCCGACTATCCGCTGGACGAAGAATCGGACGCGGACGACATGGACGATCTGGGAGGCTAGCCCGCCGCGAGGAGGCGTCAATTGAGCCGGGGCCACGTGCCACTCAGAACCTGCGTTGTGTGCAGCACCAAGACCGACAAGCGAGCGCTGGTGCGCATCGTGCGCTCGCCGAGCGGGGCCGTGACTGTGGACGCAACCGGCAGGCTTCCCGGCAGGGGCGCGTACCTCTGCCACAACCCGGAGTGCTGGAGCGTTGCCCTCAAGAGGAAACGGCTGGATCACCGGCTCAAGAGCGCAGTTGCGCCGGAGGACAGGTTGGCGCTGAGGGAGTTCGCGGAGGGATTGGCCGACAAGGCTGAGGCGGCGTCAAGGGCGTAGACGGGCCGGGGCCGCGACGCGTTCGCTCCGCAGCAAGCGTGCAGCGGCCGAATCGGAGCCGTAGCGGAGAGCATGCGCGTGACCCCACCCACGCCGGCAAGCGCAGGTCGGCAGGACGAAACGTAGAAGAACAGCTATGCAGAGATACGGCGGCAGAAGAAGAGGCAGGCGCGGCTCAGGCTCCCACAACGGGGGCATGTACAGGGGCGCGCCCCAGGCCACTGTGCCCAGAGACCTCGAACTGCCCAGGACGCTCACCGTCAAGCAGCTGGCCGACCAGATGGCGCTGGATCCCGTCAGCGTGATCAAGGAGCTGATGCGGAATGACGTGTTCGCCAACATCAACCAGACCATAGACTTCGGCATTGCCGAGCTGGTCGCGCGCGAGCTCGGCTACAACGTCACCGCCATGCCGGAGGCAGCGGAGGAGTTCGCCGCCTATTCAGAGTTGAACCTTGCGGACGACCCCGACAGGCTGGTAGAGCGTCCGCCCGTGGTGACGATCCTGGGCCACGTTGACCACGGCAAGACAACCCTCCTTGACACCATACGCGAGAGCAAGATAACCGAGGGCGAGGTGGGCGGCATCACCCAGCACATAGGCGCGTACCAGGTGGAGTACGGCGGGCGCAAGATAACCTTCCTGGACACGCCCGGCCACGAGGCGTTCACCGCCATGCGCTCCCGCGGCGCCAAGGCCACCGACATCGCCGTGCTGGTCATCGCAGCCGACGACGGCGTCATGCCGCAGACCGTCGAGGCCATCGACCACGCCAGGGCTGCGTCCGTCCCCATCGTCGTCGCAATCAACAAGATAGACGTGGCTGACGCGGACATAGAGCGCGTCAAGCGGCAGCTTGTTGAGCGCGGCCTGGTCATCGAGGAGTGGGGCGGCGAAGTCATCGCCGTGCCGATTTCCGCCAGGGAACGCATGGGCATAGAAGACCTGCTGGAGAACATTCTCGTCGTTGCGGAGGTCTCGGAGCTGCGCGCCGACCCGGATCGTCCGGCCGTCGGCGTCATCGTCGAGGCGCGGGTGGACAAGAGCAAGGGGCCGCTGGCAACCGTCCTCGTTCAGACGGGCACGCTGCGCCAGGGCCAGACCGTGGTGGTCGGCAATTCGTGGGGGCGTGTCAAGGCGCTCATCAACGAGTCCGGCAGACGCGTCAACACCGCCGAGCCTTCCACGCCCGTTGAGATCCTTGGCCTGGGCCACCTGCCGCAGGCCGGCGATACGCTCTGGACGGTGCGCAGCGAGAAGGTGGCAAAGGACCTCATCCGTGAGCGCAGGCGCCGACTGGAAGCGGAGCGCCAGACACTCGCGCCCACCACGCTTGAGGAGGCGTCCGCAGGCATAGGCCGCGGCGATGTCACAGACCTCAACCTCATCGTCAAGACGGACGTGCAGGGCAGCGTGGACGCCGTCCGCGGCACACTCGAGAAGCTGGCCGTAGACGGCGCGCGCGTCAACCTCATACACGCCGCCGCGGGCACAGTCAACGAGAGCGACGTGCTGCTGGCGCGCACATCAAGCGCGATCATCCTTGGTTTCAACACCCGCGTGGAGCCCGGCGCTCGCCAAATGGCGGACATCGACCGGGTGGACGTTCGGCTCTACGACATCATCTATCGCCTCTCGGAGGACGTGCAGCGTGCGCTGGAGGGGCTGCTGACTCCGGTGTGGCAGGAGGTTGTCGAGGGGCGCGGCGAGGTTCGCGCCATCTTCCCCGTGGGCAGGCGGCTGCGGATCGCGGGCTCCTACGTGACGGACGGCCGCATCACCCGCAACGCGGTTGCGCGCGTGCTGCGCGGAGGCCAGCTTCTGCACACCGGCCACGTCTCCAGCCTCAAGCGGTACAAGGACGACGTGCGCGAGATGACCGCCGGCTTCGAGTGCGGGATTGGCGTGGACGGCTTCAACGACTTCCAGGTGGGCGACGTGATAGAGGTGGTCAGCTCGTAGCGTTGCGCCTGCTGCGCCGTCATGCAAGCCTTTCGCAGAACCGACCGGGTCAACGTGCTGCTGCGCCGACAGCTCAGCGAGATAATCGCGCGCGAGGTCAAGGATCCGCGGCTGGCGCGCATCATTACCATCGTTCACGTGGGCGTGACGGCCGACCTGCGCCACGCGCGCGTCTACACCAGCGTGCTGGGCGGGGCGGATGAGCGCAGGGCTGCCGTGGACACGCTCAACCGGGCGGCGGGCTTCATTCACCGGGAGTTGAAGGCGCGCGTGGAGTTGAAGACGGTGCCGCGCCTGAGCTTCGTCGCGGACGACTCCATAGAGGAGGGGGACGCGATGCAGGCGCGCATTTCGCAGACGCTCGCTGCCGACGCCTCTTCGCAGGACGCTGCCGACGCCTCTTCACAGGATACGGGATGATGGCGGAAGTTCACGGCATACTGAGCATGATCAAGCCGCCGGAGTGGACGTCTATGGACGTGGTGCGCCGGGTGCGCCGCCTGACGGGCCAGAAGAAGGCGGGCCACGCGGGCACGCTGGACCCGCAGGCTACGGGCGTGCTGCCGGTGTGCATTGGGCAGGCGACGCGGGTGATGGAGTACCTGGTGGACAGCCCGAAGACGTATGCGGCAGTGGTGCGGCTGGGCGAGGCTACGGACAGCTACGATGCGCTGGGGCAGGTGACGGAGACGGCGGACGCTTCCGGCGTGACGCTGGGGGAGGTTGACGCTGCGCTGGACGCGTATCGGGGGGTGTTTGGGCAGGTGCCGCCGATGTTCAGCGCGCTGAAGCGTGACGGGAAGCGGCTGTACGACCTTGCCCGCGCTGGCGTGGAGGTGGCAAGGCCGCCGCGTGAGGTTGAGATATACAGGCTGGAGGTGAGGGAGTGGTCGCCGCCGGAGGTGAGGCTGGAGATCGATTGCGGGCGGGGGATGTACGTTCGCTCGCTGGCGCATGACCTGGGCGTTGATTTGGGCTGCGGGGGCCACCTGAAGGAGCTGTCTCGGCTTCGCAGCGGGCCGTTTCGCATGGGGGAGTCGATTACGTTCGAGGAGTTGGAGTCGGCTTGCGAGGGGGGGGATTGGCGGCGGCTGCTGTTCGCCGTGGATCATCCTTTGCTGCATTTGCGGGCTGCGATTGTGGGGCGTGAGAAGGAGGAGGCGATGCGGCGGGGGGAGAGTGTGTTCCTTGGGCTGCGGCCTGGGGGTGAGCAGGATGGGCTGTGCCGGGCGTACTCGGCGGGTGATGGGCGGTTTGTGGGGCTGCTGGGGCCTGCGCGTGCGCGGGGTCAGTGGCGGCCGGTGAAGGTGTTTCGGTTGCCCCCATCCTGACCTTCCCCCGGGGACGGGGGAAGGGATTTGGGGTTGGGCCGCTCAGCCCCTGCGGGGCCTGGCCCTTCGACAGGCTCAGGGTGAGCGGGCCGATAGGGCCCCCATCCTAGCCTTCCCCCGCAGACGGGGGAAGGGATTTGGGGTCGCCGCCCCGCGTCCCATCGGCGGCGGCCGCCTTGTCCGTCATTGCGGCGGAAGCCGCAATCCAGTGGGAGGGGATGGATTGCGGCTTTCGCCGCAATGACGGGGGTGGTGGTGGCGGTGGGGATGGTGTTCGTGGGAGCGGCCTCGTCCGTCTTGCCGGCCCTTCGGCTGCGCTCAGAGCCTGCCCCGTACTGCGATACGGGGGTAAACTCGCAGGAATCTAGCACCCCGGTGGGGGTATGAGGAGGGAGCGCCGCCCTTCGCACCGCCGGGGTGATAGGCCCCCGCGTTCGCGAGGGCGACGGTGGCCAGGGCGGTTCGCAAACCGCCGCTGCGGGGTGAGCGGGGGGTGGGGGTGTGGTAGGATGGGGGGCGAGAGATTTGGGCAAGGAGGGAGTGATGGCGATACGGTTGACGAAGGCGGAGCGGCAGCGGTTCGTTGAGGAGGCGGCGGAGACTCGGCGGGTGCTGGAGGCTTTCGACCGGGCCCGTCGGGAGTTGGACTCGAGGCTGGAGGAGTTTCAGGCGCTGTACCCGGAGAAGTGGATAGCGATGTACGCCGTGGGTGATTCGTTTGAGCACTTCTTCGCAGACACAAACGAGGAGCTGCTGGCAAGGATGGATGAACTGGGGCTGCATGGGGAGGGCGTGGTGTCGCGGTGTCTGAAGAAGAAGACGGGGCCCTGGGCGCTGTAGCCATGATAAGGGGATACTTCAGTAGGGGCAGTCCGTATGTGACGGCGCGGGTGACCGGTCTTGGGCCGGGCGGCCGGAGGCCAATCGAGTTTCTGCTGGATACGGGCGCGGACGTCACGATGATTGCGCCAGTGGACGGGCGGAAGCTGGGCGTGGACTACGGGAGCATTACGGACTGGAGATCGTCGATGCGCGGGGTGGGCGGCGTTGCGAGGACTGCGCCGCGGACGGTGTCGCTGAGCTTCAGGGAGGACGATGGGGCGATTCGGCAGTACCGGCTGGAGGTTGCGTTGATGGAGGACGCGCCGGATAGTGAGTGGATTCCGTCGCTGTTGGGGCAGGACGTGCTGCGGCGGTGGCGGACGGTGCATGATCCGTCGGTGGGGGCGCTGCGGGCGAGGGTGCGCTCGGCGGACGTGACTGTGCGCGGGTGAGCGGGCCGATAGGGGCCCCCATCCTGACCTTCCCCCGGGGACGGGGGAAGGGATTTGGGATTGGCCCTTCGACTGGCTCAGGGTGAGCGGGCCGATAGGGCCCCCATCCTGACCTTCCCCCGCGGACGGGGGAAGGGATTTGGGATTGGCCCTTCGACTGGCTCAGGGTGAGCGGGGGGGAGCATGGCCCCCATCCTAACCTTCCCCCGCGGACGGGGGAAGGGATTTGGGAGTCGGCGCCGCTGCGGGAGTCGGCGCGGGGGCCGCATCCGGGGGGATGGATTGCGGCTTTCGCCGCAATGACGGTGAATGTGGCGGCTGCGGGGGATGGGGTTCGTGGCGGCGGCCTCGTCCGTCTTTCCTGCCCTTCGGCTGCGCTCAGGGCAGGCTCGCAGGAATCTAGCGCCCCGGTGGGGGTATGAGGAGGGGCCGCCGCCCTTCCCCCCGCCGGGTGATAGGCCCCCGCGTGCGCGAGGGCGACGGTGGCCCCCATCCTGACCTTCCCCCGCGGACGGGGACCTTTGCGTAACGCCTGTATTGTCCACAGAGGAAGCGCTCCCAATGTCATTCTGAACCCATTCGGCTGCGCTCAGGGTAAACTCCGCGGAGCGAAGTGAAGAATCCGAAGCAAATGCTGGCAAAGCTACGCTGTATCCAATAGACTGCCTTGGATTCTTCGCTGCGCTCAGAACGACATCGGAATGTTGGTGAGCAGCAGTTATGCAAGAATCTCCGCGGACGGGGGAAGGGATTTGGGATTCGCCCGCTCAGCCGCTGCGGGGCCAGGCCCTTCGACTGGCTCAGGGTGAGCGGGGTGCCCTGCCGCTGCGGGAGTCGGCGCGGGGGGGCCGCATCCGGGGGATGGATTGCGGCTTTCGCCGCAATGACGGTGAATGTGGTGGCGGCCTCGACGGTGTGGGCCTCAGCGCTGTGTCCTGGTGGATTCCCGCGTGCGCGGGAATGGGGAGGCCCCGCCCCGCCGGGTGCTAGGCCCCCGCCCCCGTATCGGGGTACGGGGCATGGTTCGCGAGGGCGACGGTTGCCCCCATCCTAACCTTCCCCCGCAGACGGGGGAAGGGACATTCGCCGCCGCCCGGCCGCCCCGCCGGGTGCTAGGCCCCCGCTTTCGCGAGGGCGACGGTTGCCCCCATCCTGACCTTCCCCCGCAGACGGGGGAAGGGACATTCGCCGCCGCCCGGCCGCACCGCGGGGTGGCCGCCTTGTCCGTCATTGCGGCGGAGGCCGCAATCCAGTGGGAGGGGATGGATTGCGGCTTTCGCCGCAATGACGGTGATTGTGGCGGTTGCGGGGGATGGTGTTCGTGGGAGCGGCCTCGTCCGTCTTTCCTGCGAAAGCAGGAATCTAGCACCCCGGTGGGGGTATGAGGAGGGGCCGCCGCCCTTCGCACCGCGGGGTGATGGGCCCCCGCCCCCGTATCGGGGTACGGGGCATGGTGCGCGAGGGCGACGGTTGCCCCCATCCTAGCCTTCCCCCGCAGACGGGGGAAGGGACATTCGCCGCCGCCCGGCCGCCCCGCGGGGTGATGGGCCGCCGCGTGCGCGAGAGCGACGGTTGCCCCCATCCTAACCTTCCCCCGCGGACGGGGGAAGGGACATTCGCCGCCGCCCATCGCCCCGCGGGGTGATAGGCCCCCGCGTGCGCGAGGGCGACGGAGGGAGCGCGGCGCCCACCATCGGCCGAAATTCTTCGCCAATATGCCAAAAGGACGCTTTGCAGGTATTGACAAAGGTTTTTGGATGGTGTAAAACCTCTTGTGGGTTCGACCGCGAAAGGAACGGAAGCGTATGGACTTATTCGCTTGTCCGATATATCATCTGAGCAGAGCAGGTCCCGCAGGCGCGCCTCGGCTGCCTACGCAGTTCGGGGCGATGCGCGCGGGGAGGTCGCAATCACTGGAAACGCCGGGTGTACACTCATTCGGGACAAAGGGGGAAATCAGGTGAAGATCAAAGGCAGATTCATTGCAGTCCTTGCAGCCGTGGGGCTGCTAGTTGCGTTGCTTCCCGCCCTGCCTACGGGCGCGGTAGCGGGGACGATAACGCTCAAGGGTGCGGACAACAAGGCCGCAACCCATTTCTCCGCGAATGACGGCCACAATGTCGTCACCATTGAGGTGAAGGACGCGGATCTGAGCAAGACCCGCACTGGTATGGCCAGGTGGGGCGTGAGTCCGGCCGCCAGTATTCCAGGCGACACAACGCTGACGTTGGGTGCCGCTGTCATCGCTGGCGAAATTGACATTGCGGACAAGTTCAAGGGGGCCGACGCCAATCCGCCGTGCGACCCGGATGGCACTGACACAACGCAAAGTGCTGTCCGTGCCTCGGACGGAGGAGCAGGGACTGGGACAGCCAACAACGGAAAGATCGACCAGGGCGAGGCAGACGCCATTTACGAGGCCCTGTACGACCATGACAACGATAGTGGCACTGACCAACGGCAGGTAGTGGCATGCCAGGAGGCAGGCAAGAACCGGGGCGACGCGTTCTGGTCCAACCCGACCGAAACCACAGCAGCCAACCAGACGCGCGTTTTCAGTCTGAGGCAGATAATCCGGGACAAAAACGGGGATGGCACGGTAAACAAGTCGGATGTCAAGGTTACGGTGGATGGGGTGGTGATAGAAGCTGCCAAAATAACCTTGGAGGACACCGGCGACTACTCTGGCGACACGCGGACTGGTTCAAACACCGGCAACGGCTATTCCCACGTGAAGCTGACCGGGGTGGATCCGGAAGATGACAAGGACGAGAACGTGGTCATCGAGTACCAGTACAGCGAGTACGACTTCAGTGCCAAGCAGAGTACCCCGTTGAGCCGCCCCGGCACTGAGGTGAGGTACGGCGCGATACACCAGGTGCCGTCCACAGCCGACCCGAACACCTTGGTAAACAGCAGTACGCCGTTCAAGAACGCTACCAGCGACCTCTTGACGCTTGGCGTTGACACGACCCAGGGGACGGTAACCGTTCCTGACATCAGCGACGCGGCAGATCCCGACCCGACTGCCCTTGTGGTCACGTTCAAGTACGACGTGGCGAGCGAGCAGGAAGGTGAGAAGCTGGTCACGGTCTCGACGGAAGCCTCCACTTCCTACGACCATGAACTGACGTTGGATGGAGTGGAGCAGGGACCGGCCACCAGCCTCTTCAAGACCACCGTGGTGCTCTTCACTGTTGCGGACTACCTCGCAATCGATGAGGCAGCCGCTGTGGATGCCGTGGAGACCATCGACGACTTGGACGACGCAACTAAGGCGGCTAGCAAGGCAATCAGCGATGACCTGATGGACAGGATAGAGGACGAGGTGATAGATCATTCGGATATCACGCTGTCGCCAGACAGCAAGGCCGACGACCTGTTGAAGGTAATCCTGCCCGCCAGCCACGGGAACCAGGTGACCGTCCGCTACAACGACCAAGGCTCGACCATATCCAAGTCAGCGATCGTAGACCTCGAAGGCCCGGTGGTTACCTTGGTCAGCCCGACGACGAAGTACGTGAACCAAGGAGCGGTTACTCTAAGCGCCACTATGGTGGACGTGGATGCAGGCATCACAGAGGCAGCCGCCAAGCTGGCCATTCCGACCGACTCCACGTTCAATGCTGCTAACCGGGTGCCGGAGCTCAGCGGCTTGAAGGTCGTTGGCTACACCGTTTCGCAGAGCACGGCCTCGGGAAAGGACCTGCCTGAGGGCGAGCATACGTGGTACGCCGACGTGACAGATAAGGTCGGCAACCCGCCGGACTCTGCAGTGCTAGGCAGCAAGGAAAAGCCGTACAAGCTCTACGTGGACACCTCTGGCCCAGAGTTGAGGAGAGGCGTAGCTGGCATGACCGGTCGCGGCCTGAAGAACCCGGGCGTTGAGAGCGGCGCTAACGCGGAGTCCGACGTGCCAATGAGTGAGTGGGTGCGTTTGGACTTGGAACTTGGCAAGGGCAAGGCACCCGTGGATCCCGCCACTGTCACGACGAGCGACTTCCGGGTGGATGGCGTGGAGCCCGTGGATGTACAGGTGAGCGCCATTGACCACGGTAGCGGTGAGTCGATGCGACCGGCCGGCGGGTCCATATACCTTCATGTGGGCGAGATGGCGACCGACGCCAGGCCTACGGTAGTCCTGACCGGCGAGATCATGGACGAAGCGGGTAACGTACGCTCAAGCGGCACGTCCACGCGCTTCACCGACGGTATTGCGCCCAGGATCACGGTGACCCCTTCCGCGGAGCTGTCTGACACAGAGGTGGTCATCACCGTGGCCGCAAGTGAGTCATTGGAGAGGGCTCCCAAGGTATACCTGCAGACCAGTAATCCTCGGGGGGACGAGAGCAGGGGTACGACGGGTACGGCCGTCGAAGTGAATCGTGTGGTGGGCGCGGCAACTCCTACATGGACGCACACCAAGAAGGTGAGCAGCAAGGAGGTTGGCCTGTTCTACGTGGTGGTCACGGCCAACGACAGAGCCGGTGTCAAGGGTACCGCTGGTCTCGGCATTGCCGGTGATAGCACGAAGAACGTCATCACGTTTGAAGTGGACAAGAGGGCTCCCGGCCTGAAGTTCGTCAACGCAACGGGCGGCGATCTGAAGGAAAGCAAGAACAGCCCTGAGGCGGGCGCGGTCTGGGTAGTCGCCCAGTTCGACGATGACGAGTACACGGACGACAGCTACAGGGACGTGACCCTGACGGCGATGAGCCTGACGGACTCCGAGGGGACGGTGGTTGCCGACCTGGACAGCGCCAGCCCGTTCGCAGGGAAGGACGCAGCCTGCCAGGATCACGCGACGGGCAGCACGGCGGCGGATGTCGACAAGTGCTCGACGCACACGCTGGCAATCAACCTGACCGCAGGGACGTACACCGTGTCGGCCACGGGCGTTGACGCAGTGAACAACAGCGTGAGCGACTCGGTCACCTTCAAGGTGATTGCTCGGAAGCCGTTCAAACTGAACCTGAATCCTGGCAGCAACCTGGTGTCCATACCCGGCAACCCGGTGGGAGACGGCGGCAACCTGAACGTGATGTTTGAGGACCACGCAGGGGTGTCGGTGGTGAGCACCTACGACAGAGCCGCGGACCTTGAGGGCGGCAGCGCTTGGCTGCGGTCGACGCGAGACCCGGAGACGGGCCTGTTCGTGGGAGACATCAGCACGCTGCAGCCCGGCAAGGCGTACTTCATCACCTCGGATGCGAGGGTGACGGTGAACGTCCTGATACAGCCGGTGGGTGTGGAAGTGCCGCCCAGCTACCCGGTGCGGTTTGGCTACAACCTTGTGGGCGTGACAGTCCTGAGCGGCGAGACAAGCCTGGACATGGACGCTTACCTCAAGGGTGTGCCGTGGACGAGGGCCTACTGGTACGACCCGACTCCTGGCGAGGGCTTCCAGCTCATAACGCCGGAGAACACGGACAAGATGGACGCCGTGGCCGGCAGGGGCTACTGGGTTTACTCCCAGTACGACTCCACCATCACGCCGTAAGGACGGCGGGACACAAGCGGCTTGGGCTCGCAGCCTGCGGGCAGGGGCCGTAGCGCAAGAGGCGCAATCGGGAGGCGCCCCCCCATCGGGGGGGCGCCTCTCACTGTGGGGGGGGGCGCGGGGGGGGTGTCCGTCTTTCCTGCGAAAGCAGGAATCTAGCGCCCGGTGGGGTTGTGGGGGGAGGCCGCCCGCATTGCCCCGCCGGGTGATAGGCCCCCGCGTACGCGAGGGCGACGGAGGGGCCGGCGGCGGCCGCCTTTGTCGTCATTGCGGCGCACGCCGCAATCCATCCCCTCTCGCTGGATTGCGGCTTTCGCCGCAATGACGGTTGTGTGTAGTGAGTCGCGGGAATGGTGTTCGTAGGGGCGTCCCTTGTGGGCGCCCGTGTCTGCGCCCACGGCCGCCGCCGCGGGGGGGGGCGGCCGTGGGTTTGGCGGCAGTGATGGGGTGTGGTAGGATTGGGGCGCGGGAGAATCGGGCAAGGAGGGAGTGATGGCGATACGGTTGACTAAGGCGGAGCGCGAGGAGTTCAAGCGGTTGGACGCGGAGATTCATCGGTGGGACGAGATTCACAAGCGTGCCAGTCAGGAATTGGCGTCCAGGCTGGAGGAGTTCAAGACGCTCTACCCGGACAAGTGGGTGGCGGTGTACGCGGAGGGGGACACGTTCCAGCACTTCGCCGCGGACACTTCCGATGAGCTGCTGGCAAAGGTGGATGAGCTTGGGATCGAGAGGCCGCGCGTGGCAAGGTGGTGTCTGAAGAAGAAGGGGATCTGGGCGCTGTAGCCATGATAACGGGATACTTCAGCGGCGGCAGTCCGTTTGTGCGCGCGTGGGTGGGTGGACTTGGGCCGCCCAGAGAGGAGCCCACTCCGTTCTTGCTGGATACCGGCGCGGACACCACGACGATAGCGCCGGAGGACGGGCGCGCGCTCGGCGTGGACTACAGCAGCATAACGGATTGGCGGACGTCGATGCGCGGAATAGGCGGCAGCGCCAGGAGTGCGCCGCGCAGGGTGTGGCTGCACTTCAGGGAGGACGATGGGACGATACGGCGCTACCAGCTGGAGGTTGCGCTGCTGGAGGACGCGTCGGGGAGTGAGTGGGTTCCGTCGCTGCTGGGGCAGGACGTCCTGCGGCGGTGGCGTACGGTGCATGATCCGGCGGTGGGCGCGCTGCACGCCAGGGTGAGGACGGCGGACGCGACGGCGCGCGTGCGCGGGTGACGGGGGGGCGCCGCTACGGGCTGGTGGTGTGGTCTGCGGAGTGGACGGCCGCGGTGAGTTCGCGTTGGGTTGGGTCGTAGGTGGTGCGCCAGTTGATGAGGATGTCTCGGCCGATGACGGATAGCAGTGAGGCGGATAGGGGAGTGTCCTGGAGCATATCTAGCTGGAGGCGGTAGTATCGTTCGATGCGGGTGTTTTCAGTGAAGCGGAGCAGGGCGGGGACTTCCGTGGTTCTGGCGACACCGCCCACGCCGAGGGCGGCGCCGGCCCAATTGGTGATGGCGCGGTAGTCGATGCCGATGGAGCGGCCGTCGCCGGGCGCGAGGCAGGTGTAACGTGCGCCGGTGTCAAGGAGAAAGTCGACTTCGCCTGTACCGCCAAAGCTGGGCAGGTGGATGACGCCTGCGATGCGGGGACGGCCTTGTTCGTCGAAGTAGCCGGCGATCATGACGGGAAGGGTGGGAGCGGCGGCGGGTTGGGATCCAGAAACTTAAAGACTCTGTCCGTTCCGCTGAGGCCGTGGGCGTCCACTTCCTTTTCCAGGGACTCCTCGTCAGGAGCGGTGACGTAGCCGTAGCCGTCTCCGTTGCGGTACATGGCAACCCACTGGCCTGGGTGCTTTTGGGTGAGCTCCGGGGTGCGTGCGCGCAGTTCCTCAAAGAGATCTGTGAACAGGTTGAGATACTGAACCATGAGGACTTGCGCTAAGTTGTTGGCCCGGTCTTCCTGGGTGCGTTCCGGCTGAGCGTTTGCGATTGGGTTCTGGTGGTGGGTCATGCGGGGGCCTCCTGGCGCGCTCGCGCGACGGGTTCCTGCGTGGGTTGCATGATACACCGCGCGTTGGGCGTGGGCAATGCCCCCCGCGTGTTGACCATCCCCGCGGCGCATTGCTATACTCCCCTCAACCAACCGGAGGTCGATATGAGAAGCATTCAGTACGCGCCCGCGCAATCGGCGAGAGGATCCGCCACCCTGATAGACCTGTTGCTGCCGCACCGCAGCCTGCTGGCGGACGCAGCGCTGATTGTGGGATTCGCCGCGTTCACCGCCGTGTTCGCGCAGATAGCGATCAAGCTGCCGTTCACGCCTGTGCCAATCACAGGGCAGACGCTTGCGGTGCTTGTGACGGGCGGCGCGCTGGGCGCGAACCGTGGGGCTGCAAGCCTTGCGCTGTACATGCTGGTTGGCATGGTAGGGCTGCCGGTGTTCGCGCCGTCGCTCGGCGAAGGGACTGTAGTCCACTTCATCCTGCCGTGGCAGGGCAGCGACGGGTTCGTGTGGAACATTGCCAGCGGCGGCTACATCGTGGGGTTCGTGGCCGCGGCGTGGATAGTGGGCCGGCTGGCGGAGCGCGGCTGGGACCGCAGTTGGCGGGTGCTCCTTGCAATGCTGGCGGGCAACGTTGCGCTGTACGCGCCGGGACTGCTGTGGCTCGGCTGGTGGGCCGTGGATCAGGAGTGGACATCGGGCGCAAAGATCATCCCGGACACACTCCAGTGGGGGCTGTGGCCGTTCGTAGCGGGCGACCTGGCGAAGCTGTACGTGGCGTCGGTGGCGCTGCCTGGCGCGTGGGCGCTGGCTCGCCGCCTCCGCGCCGAGGACGACTAGCAGAGGCCGCGCGCGCCATGACTGCCGGCCATTGGCGATACGTGCTGCACGCGGATCTGGACGCCTTCTACGCATCCGTGGAGCAGTTGGACAATCCGGCGCTGCGCGGGCGGCCGGTGGCGGTGGGGCGCTCGCCTGAGGAGCGAGGCGTGGTGGCCGCCGCATCGTATGAGGCGCGCAAGTTCAACGTGCGCTCCGCCATGCCCATGCGGACTGCGCTGCGGCTGTGCCCGGAGCTTGTGCGGGTGAACCCGCGGTTCAGCCGCTACGGCGAGCTTTCGCGGCAGGTCATGGCGCAGTTCGAGGCGCTCACCCCGCTCGTCCAGCCGCTCTCGCTCGACGAGGCATACATGGACGTGAGCGCGGAGGCGCAGTGGGACGGGATGCAGGAGGTTGCAGGCGGGCTCAAGGCGCGAGTCATGGAGCGGACTGGCCTGGTGGTGAGCATAGGCGGCGGCACGTCCAAGACTGTCGCCAAGATCGCTTCGCAGCTATCCAAGCCCAACGGCCTGCTGCTGGTGGAGCCGGGCACGGAGCGCGAAACGCTGGCGCCGCTTGGCGTGGGCATACTGAACGGCGTGGGCGCGAAGACGGCGGAGACACTCAGCGCGCACGGCGTAGCCACGCTGGGCGAGTTGGCGTCGCGCGATGCGGAGTGGCTGCGGCAGACGTTCGGCAGGCGCGGGCCTGAACTGCGCGAGCGGGCGATGGGCATAGACGACAGCGCGGTCAGCAGCGAGCGGGAGACCAAGTCGGTAAGCTCTGAGGAGACGATGAGCCGAGACACGGGCGAGGAGTCGGAGCTGGTGCGCCGCGTTGAGGAACTGGCGCGCGGCGTGGCGAGTCGGCTGCGGCGGCACGAGTTGGCCGGCAAGACGATCACGCTCAAGCTGCGCCTGTCAGACTTCACGACGCTGACGCGCAGCCGCACACTGCGCGCGCCGACCGCGGATGCGGAGGTGATCGCGCCCGTCGCCTGCGACCTGCTGAGGCGGGAGCTTGCGCCGGTGCGCCGCTTCCGGCTGGTGGGCGTCGGCGTGTCCGGCTTCCAGGACTCCGACGCGCCGCAGCTGCCGCTGTTCCCGGATCTCGGTCACGGCGCGGCGCAGGACGGCGAGCAATGACCAGCGGCCGCGGCGCGCTCACGCTCTCCAAGTCTCGGTTCATGGCGGGCCTCCAGTGCCTGAAACGGCTCTACCTGGAGACGTACCACCGCGAGCTCGCAGACCCGCAGGACGCAGCCACGCAGGCCATCCTGGAGTCCGGCACGGGCGTCGGTGAGTTGGCGCGGCAGCGATTCCCGGGCGGTACGCTCATCGACGAGCCGTACTACGCGCACACGGAGGCCGTGGCCGCCACGGCGAGGGCGCTGCGCAACGAGGCCATCCCGCACGTGTACGAGGCATCCTTCGCATTTGAGGGCATACGCACGCGGGTGGACGTGTTGAGCCGAAACGGAGACGGCGGCTGGGACATGGTGGAGGTCAAGTCCAGCGCCAGCGTGAAGGACGACCACGTGCCGGACGCCGCCATCCAGCTATACGTGCTGGAGGGCGCGGGCTTGTCAGTCTCGCGGGCGTTCATCATGCACCTGGACACGTCCTACGTGTACGCCGGCGGCGACTACGACCTGGAGTCGCTGTTTCGCCTCGAGGACGTGACGGAGCGCGTCCGCGACTACCTGGCGTCTTTGCCGGACACGCTTTCGCCGATGTGGGAGGCGCTGGCCCTGGACGATGCGCCTGAAAGGGAGATCGGCAGGCACTGCACCCGGCCGTACACCTGCTCCTTCCACGGGCTGTGCCACCGAGACCTGCCGGAGCACTACGTGGGGCAGCTGCCGGGCGCCAGGGAGGCCCTTATCGAGCGGCTGCGCGGGGAGGGCATACTGGACATTCGGGACATACCGCCTCACTTCACCGGCCTTACGCAGACACATCGGCGCGTGCGGGACGCCGTGGCGGAGGGCGAGCCGTACGTTGGCGCTGGGCTGGCGGCCGCCCTCGACCGGCTGGAGTATCCCGTCCACTTCCTGGACTTCGAGACGTTCAACCCTGCGCTTCCCGTCTACCCGATGACCAGCCCTTACCAGGTCATACCTTTCCAGTGGTCGCTGCACGTGCTGGACGCAGACGGCGAATTGACCCACCGGGACTACCTGCACGACGGCGCGGACGACCCGCGGGAGGCGTTCGCCGCAAGCCTGCTGGACGCCGTGGGGCCGGAGGGCGACGTGCTGGTCTACTCTTCGTACGAGAAGACTATCACGCGCCGACTCGCCGAGGCGCTGCCGCAGTACAGGGACGCGTTGAGCGCGCTGTCGGAGCGGTACCTGGACCTGCTGGGCGTGGTTCGGGCGCACTACTATCACCCGGACTTCCACGGGAGCTACTCGCTCAAGGCGGTGCTTCCCGTGCTGGTTCCCGACCTTGCCTACGATGACCTTGACATACAAGAGGGGGGCGCGGCGTCCGTCGCCTACGCCAGGATGATCGCGCCGGACGTGTCGGAGGCGGAGCGGGCGAAGCTGCGGGATGCGCTGCTGGCGTACTGCGGCCGCGACACGCTGGCGCTGGTGCGCGTGGTGGACGCGCTGCGGGCGGCGGCGTGGTAGGGGGTGGGCTTGCCGCGGGCGAGCGGGTAGCAAGTCCCGTTTGTGCTGAGCCTTGTTGCGGGCGATGCCCCCTCCACCATCCCCACCGGGTGCTAGATTCCTGCTTTCGCAGGAATGACGGATGGGGCCACGCCGCCCGCCACATCCGTCACCCTCGCGTACGCGGGGGTCTATCACCCGGCGGGTGGTGTTTCCGCTTGGCCCCTCTGGACTCCCGCGAAGGCGGGAGTAGGGGGATCGGCCGCGTTGCGCTCGGTGGACGAACGCACTGCCCGCCCGCGCGTTTGACATTCCGGCCTGTGTGCCATACAATCCAGCCTTAGACATGGACTACGCAATCGTTGAGACGGGCGGCAAGCAGTACACCGTCCGCCCCGGAGACACGCTTCAGGTGGAGAAGCTGCCCTACGCCCAGGACGACGTGCTGGAGCTGGACAGGGTGTTGCTGCTGTCCACGGACGGCGTCGTCAAGGTTGGGCAGCCGGTGGTCGAGGGCGCAAGCGTGCGGGCAGAGGTGGTCGGCAACGGCAAGTCTCGCAAGATAACCGTCCTGAAGTTCAAGCCCAAGGTGCGCTACAAGCGCAAGACGGGGCATCGCCAGCCGTACACGGAGCTAAGGATCACGGAGATAGTGCAGGGCGAGTAACTCCCGCGCCCTCGCCTCGGAGGACAGCGAATCATGGCCCACAAGAAGGGCGGCGGAAGCAGCCGCAACGGTCGAGACAGCAACTCGCAGCGACTTGGCGTCAAGCGGTACGACGGCCAGCAGGTGCGCGCCGGCACCATCATCGTGCGACAGCGCGGCACTCGCATCCAGTCCGGCACGAACGTAGGCGTCGGCCGCGACCACACGCTGTTCGCGCTCACGGACGGCCGCGTCAAGTTCGAGCACGCCACAAAGTTCAAGAAGCGCGCCAGCGTATACCCCGTAGAGGCAGCGACATGAAGACCGACATCCATCCCACGTACTACCCGGACGCCACCGTGACCTGCTCGTGCGGCAACATCTTCAGCGTGGGAGCCACCAAGCCCTCGCTCAGGGTTGAGATATGCAGCGTGTGCCATCCCTACTTCACCGGCGAGCAGCGCATCATCGACACCGAGGGGCGCGTGGAGCGCATGAAGAGGCGGTTCAACCTCAAGTAGGCGTCAACCTTCTCCTTCGAGTCCCGCGGCGCCAGCCCGGCTCGCCCGATGGCGCTTCTCCTATCTCCTAGTCGGGCGGACGCACGTATGGACAAGAGCCAGGGCCAGTCGCAAGCGCGGGTCCTCTACGGCGGGCAGGCCGTCATCGAAGGGGTGATGATCCGCGGCCGCGGCCACTACTCGCTGGCCGTACGCAAGCCCAGCGGCGAGATAACCGCCACGTCCTCGCGGCTCAGCACGCTGTACACGGGACGGCTGCGCAGGATACCCCTCGTTCGCGGCGTCATCGTCCTGCTGGAGACGCTGCTCATAGGCATCGAGGCGCTCAGCCGCTCCGCCAACATGGCGCTGGAGGAGGAGGGGCAGGAGCTATCCAAGTGGAGCATGGCGCTCATGCTGACCATCTCCCTGAGCCTTGGAATCGGCCTGTTCTTCATTGCGCCGCTCTTTGCCATCCGCTCCCTGGACAGCATGGTTGCCACCGACTGGCTGAGCAACCTGCTGGAGGGGATTTTGAGACTCGCCGTGTTCCTGGCCTACATTCTGCTGATAGGGCTGATGCCGGACATCAAGCGCGTGTTCGCCTACCACGGCGCGGAGCACATGACGGTACACGCCCAGGAGCACAACCTGCCGCTGGACGTGGAGCACGTGCGAAGATTCCCCACGGCGCACAATCGCTGCGGTACGGCCTTCCTGCTGGTGGTGATGGTGGTTGCCATCGCCGTGTTCACGTTCGTGGGCCGGCCGTCTCTGCCGGTGAGCGTGGCATCCCGGATAGTGCTTGTGCCGGTGATAGCCGCCATCAGCTACGAGATCATCCGATTCAGCGGCGCACGCGCTGCGAACCCGCTTGTGCGGTTCATCTTCTACCCCAGCCTTGCGCTGCAGTCGTTGACCACGCGCCAACCCGACGACGACCAGATAGAGGTGGCGATCCGTGCGATGAACCACGCGATAGCCGTGGACGAGGGGACAGTCGAGCCGGGCGCCTCGATCGATTACGCGCCGCCGGAGGTGGACGGCGCGGAGCCAGTCGGCGAGGATGACCGTCCGCCGCCGGACTGACAGGCGTTGCGCGTCCCTGTCCCTTTCCCCGTCTGCGGGGGAAGGTTAGAGCTTGCCCCTGCGAAAGCAGGGGATGGGGGCGATCCCGCCCCAGGCGGTTCACGAACCGCCCCTACGAGGCCACAGCCGCTTGCCTCAACCGTCACTCTCTCGAGCGCGGGAGTCTAGCCCTTTCCCCGCCGGGTGATAGATTCCTGCTTCCGCAGGAATGACGGAGGCGGCGGCCGCATCCGTTCCCGCTCATAGCCTGCCCCGTACTTGATACGGGGGTGAGCCTGCCGAACCGGAGCGGGGAGGCCGCGACTGCCGCCGGCCCGCCCGCTCAGCCCTTGCAGGGCCAGACCCTTCGACAAGCTCAGCAACTGTGTTGGATGTCAAGCCGTGCGGTTGGCGGATCCGGGATCCCAGCGCCTGCCGTTCTTGACCATTGAGTTGAGCATGACGAGCAGCTTGCGCATACAGGCCATGAGCGCCACTTTCTTGGGCTTGCCCGCCTCGCAGAGGCGGGCGTAGAACGGCTGGATGACGGGGTTGGACCGGGTGGCTGAGAGAGCTGCCATGTAGAGGGTGGCCCGCACCTGCCCTCTGCCTCCCCAAGCGGTGCGCTTGCCCCTGAGCTTGCCGCTGTCCCTGTTGAACGGGGCCACGCCGACCAGGGCGGCTATCTGTCCTCTGTTCAGCGTTCCCAGTTCGGGCAGCTCAGCCATCAGCGTCCTCGACAACACGGGCCCCACGCCGGGAGCGCTCTGCAGCAGCATGTCCTGGGCCTGCCAGACGGGGCTGGACTTGACCAGGCCTGCCAACTCCTCATCCAGGGCGTTCACGCGTTCCTGGAGCCATCGCACGTGCTCCTCCAGATCAGCGCGCACCCGCGTGTTGGCGGTGCGGAGTCGGTTCTGCTCCTGGGTGAGCATCTCCTTCAGCTCGCGCCGGCGGTCTACCAGGCTGCGCAGCTCCCGCGTGGCGTCGTCCGGCAGAGGCCGCGCCTCCGGCTTGGCGGCTTCGCCGAAGTGGGCGAGCACCTGAGCGTCGATGACGTCGGTCTTGGCGAGCCTGCCCAGCGCCCGTGCGAAGTCCCTGACCTTTCGGGGGTTGACCACGACCACGGGCAAGCCGGAGGCGGCCAGCTCGGAGGCCAGGGGCATCTCCATGCCGCCCGTGGCTTCGACCACCACCAGGCTAGGCTCAAGCTTGCCCACGCGCTTCACCAAAGCCTCTATGCCCTTCGCTTCATTGTCGCTATGCCAGACCTCGCCGATGGGGCGCACGAACACGTCCAACCGGTCTGACGACACGTCGATTCCCACGAACACCTTGTCCACTTCCATCTCCTTTCCGGTAGTGATAGCATGGTTGCCGGCTCGACCCAGCCTTGCACGATACGGACTCGATGGTCCAGGCAACTGTTCGGGTTCTGAGCTAGCGGGACGTGACGGTCAAGCTGAGCTTCGGTCTCTACGGACCCAGGGTGAACCGGCCTGTCACGTCCCTGCTATCTTATGGCGCCGCCACCCCCAAGATACAAGGGTGAGCGGGTGGTAAGCCGCCCGCCCTTCGACAGGCTCAAGACGAGCGGAGCATGAGCCTACCCCCGCCTGGCGCGCAGCTCTCGCCAGACCTCCTGCGGCGACACGTCCAGCGAGGCAAGCAGCGCCAGCGCGTGGTACAGCAGGTCCGCTAGCTCTTTCGGTAGGTTGTCACGGTCGCGGGTCGCGCCCGCCAGCGCAGACTCGCCCGCCTCCTCGATCACCTTCTGCGCGATTCGCTCCACGCCGCTGTCCAGCAGCTTCACCGTGTAGCTGCCCTCCGGCCTGGACGCCTTCCTGTCCTGTATCACCGCGAAGAGCTCCTCAAGGATGCCCGGCCCGTCCTCCGCGGCCTCGTACTCCTGCGACTCCAGCGGCGTGTAGAAGCAGCTCTCGCTGCCCGTGTGGCACGTGGGGCCTGCCGGCTTCACCCTGTACAGCAGCGCATCGCCGTCGCAGTCCGCGTAGGCTTCCTGGAGAGTCAGGAAGTTGCCGGAAGTATCGCCCTTGCGCCATAGCTCCTGCCTGCTGCGGCTGTAGAACCACACCCGCCCGTCCTCCAGCGTGCGCCGGATGGAGCCTGGGCTGGAGTATCCCAGCATCAGCGTCTTTCCCGTGTCGGCGTCCTGGACAATGGTGGGAATCAGTCCCTTGCCATCCAGCTTCATCATGTCCCCGGTCACCCCCTGCTAAGACTCCAGCGAACGCTCCAACTCGTCCAGCCCGGACAGCACGAAGTCCGGGGCGAGAAGCGAGTCGTCCCAGCCTGCGCCGCTGCGATTGACCCACGCCGCGCGCATACCCACCAGCCGCGCGCCGTGGACATCGTCCAGCGGCGAGTCCCCCACGTAGACGGCCTCCTCCGCGGACACGCCCGTCTCACGCAGCACGCGCAGGAAGCCCGCGGCGGCCGGCTTGTAGGAGAGCGCCGACTCGGACGTGACCACGGAGCGGAACGACAGCCCGTGCCGCGCCAGCAAAGGCGCAATGAAGTCGTCGTCGGCGTTGGTGAGGAGCGAGAGCGTCCAGCGTTGCCCCGCGCGCTCCAGGAACCGCATCGTGTCCTCGAACGGCTCGCGCTGCCCCATCCCCTCCACGCAGGTCGCCGCTGCCTGCTGCGGGTCGCCCGCAAGCCCAAGCTCGCGGAATGCGTCCACGAACGCATCCGTCCACGCCTCGCGGTACGACTTGAACGGCGGCGACAGCTCCGGCTGCTCCATGTTGGTGCGCACGCGGCGGAATTGCATCTCGTAGCTCTTCCAGGTGTCGTAGAGCGACTGGGGATCCGCGGCCAGGCCCTGAGCGCGGCATATCTCGCCGAACGCCGAGATCCACGAGGAGACCTCGTTGCGGAACAGGGTGTTGTATGCGTCGCAGATGACGGCTCTGATGGTCATGCGCGCTCTCACGTGGGCCGGACGGGTACGCCCATCCGCGCCAGGTAGCTCTTGGCGTCCGCAATGCGATACGTGCCGAAGTGGAAGACGCTGGCCGCCAGCACGGCGTCGGCCTTGCCCTCGTCGACCACGCGGTACATGTGCTCCAGTGTGCCCGCGCCGCCGCTCGCCACCACGGGCACGTTGACCGCCTCCGATACGGCGCGCATCAGCTCCAGGTCGTAGCCCTCCCGCGTGCCGTCGGCGTCGATGCTGTTCACCACAATCTCGCCCGCGCCAAGCTCAGCGGCGCGCACCGCCCACTCGATGGCGTCCAGTCCGCGGGGGCGGCCGCCGTCCTTGCCGGTGTGGGTGAACACTTCCCACCGCGGCTCGAATTCGCCCGCGACGCGCTTGGCGTCCATGCCCAGCACAATGCACTGGCTGCCGAACGCCTCGGCTCCGCGGCGAATCAGCTCAGGATCCTCGACCGCCGCCGTGTTGACCGACACCTTGTCGGCCCCTGCGTTGAGCATGGCGCTCATGTCCTCCACTGAGCGCAGGCCGCCCCCCACGGTGAGCGGTATGAACAGCTGCTCCGCCGTGCGGGACACCACGTCCAGCATGATGCCGCGGCCCTGCGCGGAGGCGGTGATGTCGTAGAACACCATCTCGTCCGCGCCCTCCGAGTCGTAGTAGGCGGCCAGCTCCACGGGGTCGCCCGCGTCGCGGTGGTCGAGGAACTTGACGCCCTTGATCACGCGGCCCTGTGAAACGTCCAGGCAGGGTATGATTCTCTTGGTGAGCATGTCAGGGGTATTGTACCATACCGCCATCGACTTCCATCCGCTCCCTGAGTGGTTTACAATGGAGGCGGCGTCATGGCCCGCGGAGCCGAGGCCCAACCGGCGGCGATGGGCGGCGACCACATCACTTCAGCCTGGGAGGACACTATGCCCAACGTACGCGCAAACGACATCGAAATTGCCTACAGCGACCAGGGAAGCGGCGAGGAGACGATAGTGCTGCTGCACGGCTTCCCACTTGACAAGCGGATGTGGGAGGCGCAGGCGGAAGCCCTGTCCGGCGAGTTCCGGGTCATCGCGCCCGACCTGCGCGGCCACGGCGAGTCGCAGGCCACGCCCGGCCCGTACACGATGGAGCTTCTGGCCGAAGACCTCAACGCATTCCTGGACGCGCTGGGCCTGGGACAGGTGACGCTCGGCGGGTTCTCGATGGGCGGCTACGTGGCCTTCGCGTTCTACCGCAAGTACGCGGAGCGCGTATCCAAGCTGTTGCTGCTGGACACGCGGCCGCAGCCGGACTCGGAGGAGGCCAAGGCTGGGCGGGAGACTATGGCGCAGCTGGCGGAGAGCGAGGGCGCAGGCCCCATCGCCGAGCGGCTGACGCCTCGCCTGCTGTGCGCCGACACGGTGGCGAACAAGCAGGACGTGGTGGACTGCGTGACCACGATGATCACCGAGTGCCCGGTGGAAGGCATCGCAGGCGACCTGCGCGGCATGGCGCTGCGGGGCGACTCGTCCGACCTGCTGCCGAACATCGGCGTGCCAACGCTCATAGTGGTTGGCGACCAGGACGTGATTACGCCGCCTGCCGAGTCGCAGAGCATGGCGGCCGTCATCCCCAACGCCACGCTCGTCGAGGTGTCCGGCGCGGGCCACCTGTCCAACCTGGAGAACCCGGACGCCTTCACAGCCGCCATCCAGGACTTCATGCGCGCGTAGCAGGCGTCCCCTTGCCCGCTCATGCTTCGACCGGCTCAGCACGAACGAGATACTGTGTGCGTTCGCCCTGAGCTTGTCGAAGGGCGGATGGGGCTGGACGACTGTCTCCCCCAACCGTCATTGCGGCGGAAGCCGCAATCTAGGGGGGAGGGGAGGGGCACTGACCAACACGGTGTACCACGGCGGAAGTTGGCTGAGTGGATGCCCGCTTTCGCGGGCATAGGGGAGGTCGTATCCCCATTCATGCTTCGACAAGCTCAGCACGAACGGGGTGAAATCCGCTTGCCCTGAGCCTGTCGAAGGGCGGGCGGATGGCCGGCGCCACCTACACCCCATGCCCGCGGAAGCGGGCATCCACAGGGACGAGATCTGCCCTCGACCTCAGCCGTGTACCGGGGCGACAGTCGGCTGGGTGGATTCCCGCGTGCGCGGGAATAGGGGAGTGGCAGTTCGGCGCAGGCGGTTGGCAGCCTACCTATCCGTCGCCCCTGCGAAAGCAGGGGTCTAGCACCCGGTGGGGGCGGGCGGTTGCCCACCGCCGCACACGGCCCCGCCCCGCTCCTGGATTGCGGCTTTCGCCGCAATGACGGTGGGATGAGGCGGCGGCAGCTTCTTCTGCCGCTCACCTTCTGTAGAGGGGCTAAGCGCTTGCTGGTACGCGCGCGTGCTTGCATGGGTGTGCAAGGCCTATCGAAGACGCGCGGCCCTCCCCCCGCCTACATCTCCGCGCGCAGCCATGCCAGGTGGAAGTACTCGCCGAAGGTCAGGTTGGGGTGGAAGCCCTCGACGTGAGGCCACCACACCCACGCCGACTGCCGCGTCAGCGGCATGAACCGCACCGCCTGCTCCATCACGTGACGCTGGATCGACAGCGCAATGTCCCGCCTGCGAGCGAGGTCATACTCGCCAGCCTGTTCCTCGATCAGCGAGTCCAGCGCACTGTCCCGGTATCCGTGGGTGTTCCACTCCCCGCGGCTGTGCAGCACGGAGCGCAGATACATGTTGGGCGTGGACATGGGAGCGATGGGACCGACGAACGCCTGGTAGTCGCCGGTGTACCACACGCGCTGCGGGTAGTCTGTAGGGTTGACGGCTCGCGTCGAGACGCGGAACCCGGTCCGCTCCAGCTGCGCCGCCAGGTGATCACCGTACTCCAGGTAGGCGTCTCCGTAGTCGGCAATCGTGAGTTCCAGCGCGCGCGACTCCTCCGGCAGGGCGGCCGCCATGCCGCTCGCGCTCTCAAGCGACAGGCGCGTCCGCATCTCGTCCTCCGGCAGCAGCCAGTCCGGCGCGGCCACCGGCATCCCCAAGCTGACGAAGCCCAGGCCGTCCCACGCGGCATCGTTCGCTTCCCACGGGTCCAGCGCGGCGAACACGGCCTGCCGCACGCCCAAGTCGTTCAGTGGCGGCGACTCAGCGTTGAGAGCGAATTCGAGACCCGCGCCGGCCTCACGGTAGAGCAGCGAGCCGACCTCCGCGTGGCCCTCGCGAATCGTGTCGAAGTGGGCAGGCGGCGACTCCAGCAGGTCGAGCTTGCGCGTACGGAAGGCGGCCACGCGGGTGAACTCGTCCACGATGGTGATGAGGTTGAGCCGATCCACCGTCGGCAGGCCGCTCTCGTAGTAGGCGGGGTTGGCCTTGAAGAAGTAGCCGGTGTCGTCCCGCGTGCCGTCCCACAGCCACGGCCCGCTGCCGATGACCGGCCCCTCTCGCAGGTCGCCGTTGAGGCTCACCGCCTCCGGCGCCACAACCTTGCTGAACCCGCTCGCCAGGCTCGCCAGGAAATCGGCGTCCGGCTCGTGGAGTGTGATTCGTAGCGTGTACCTGTCCTCCGCCTCCAGCGTGCGAACGGCCGCCAGGATGGCGGCGTTGGGGTAGCTTGGTGTGAGCTGTCGTCGCAGGCTGTAGAGCACGTCCTGCGCCACAAGCTCCCTGCCGTTCACCGGCGCCGCGTCCTGCCACCGGACGCCCTCTCGCAGGCGGAACAGGTAGGTGGTGGAGTCCACCTGCTCCCAGCTTTCGCACAGATCGCACTCCGTGGCCTGGGTGGGCGTTGGAACGTCCGGGCCGGACTGGAAGCGCAGCAGGCGGCTGTAGACTATGCCTGGCCCCCACGCGGCCAGCACGTGGGACGGCGAAAGGTGTACGTCCCAGTGGTTCAGCGTCAGGGGCGAGGTCAGGTTCAGCGCGACGCCCTCCGGCGCGATGGCAGTGGCGGGCAGCGTGGGCGCGGGCGTCGACGTCGAGGTGGGCGATGGCGTGAGCGTTGCACCGCCGGAAGTGCAGGATATGACGACCGGAAGCGCGGCCAGGGCCGCTGCAAGGGCCAGGATGAGGCGAGACGACACGCTTGCGCCTACTTCCCGCGTTCGGTTTCGGTCGGCGGTGCGTTCATCAGGTCTCTGGAGCGCGCCCCCAGCTTGCCAAGCGAGCCGAGCCCTTCGCGCGGCAGAAGCAGCACAGCCATTGCGGTCGGCGGCAGGAAGAACAGCACGTGGAGCACCAGGGCGAACGGAAACGCGACGCTCTTGTCCACGCCAAAGAAGCCCAGGATGTACACTATCGCCGCCTCGAACACGCCGATGGCGCCCGGCACCGTCGGAATGGACGTCGACACAAAGATTGTGCCAAGCGTAAGCAGCACCGCCTGCGGCAGTGTGATCTCGATGCCCATGCTCCGGGACAGGATCCAGGCGCTCAGGCCCAGAACGCCCCAGTGGGCCAGACTCGCCGCCAGCGAGGCCACCAGGCGCACCTTGTGACGCTCCAGCTCCCACAAGGCCGTGGAGAAGGTGGCTAGCAAGGGGAACCGGTTCACGAAGCCTATGCCGCGGCCTCCGGTCGCCATGAAGTGCAGCAGCACCAGCAGCAGCATGGAGACTACGAGGCCTCCCGCGGTGTATCGGGCGAGCTGGCCCGCGCCGGGCACGATGAACAGCCCCACGGAAAGCAGCAGCGTGGAAGACCACACGTCTATGATGCGGGTCATGCCAAGCGTCACCAGGGCCGTGCCGCGGCTGATGTTGTCCCGCACCGTGAGCAGGGCGAACTGGGTGGCCTCGCCGGCGACTCGCACGGGCAGGAAGTTGTTGATGCCCAGGCCCATGTTCTCGACGAGAAAGAGCCTGCGAACCGAAATGGACTCGTCTACGAACAGCACTTGCCAACGGAAGGCCCTCACCAGGTTGCTGAGCAGAAAGACGGCCAACGACAGTGCGACCACCTGAGGCGGCACGCCGGTGAGTGTGTCCAGCACCACCGGCCAGTCCAGGCCGCGGGCGGCCAGCCAGCCCAGCCCAACGCAGAGCAGGCCGGCAATGGACAGGCGTATGGCGGTGGCCTTCTTGCCGGAGGCCCCATACCCGAATATGACGAGAAGTCTCTTCACTGTTGGCAACCGGCCCCGCGGCTGCCTGCCGATGGGAACGACTCCTCGGCGTCATCCGCCAGCCCGGGGCTTGCGCTTACTCTATGCCGTGGTACATTCTATTGTCAATCTGGCCGCCGCGACCGGAAGCGCGGCGCAGGCGGCGCGTGAGGGGAGGCGACTGCCTTGTCGAGCAGGCCGCACGAGTCATCGGGCCGAGGGCCCGCAAACGAGATACACCTGCGGCGTATGCCCGTGGCGGATGCGCTGTTCCGGCTGGACCGCTACCTGGACGAGGCGTTCACGGCCGGGCTGCTCACCGTGCGCGTGGTTCACGGCAAGGGCAGCGGGGCGATGCGGACCGCCGTGCAGGAGGCGCTTGCGGCGCATCCGCTCGTGGTTGCGTTCAGGGACGGCTACCTCGGCGAGGGCGACGCGGGCGTCACCGTGGTTGAGCTTGCCGACAGGTGGGCGCGGCCGCGCGAGGGCGGCGCGGAGTGATGGGCTGCCCCGTTCGCCGTGAGCCTGCCGAATGGCGTAGGGCGTGCTTCGACAAGCTCAGCACGAACGGGGTGTTGGCGCGGCCTTGTGCCCGCCCTCGCCCTTACGACGGCCGACGGTGTGATGCCGAACACCGCCGCCTCCTACCCGTAGGGGCGCGGCCTTGTGCCCGCCCTCGCCACCCAGGCGGTGCGCGAAGCGCCCCTACGAGACCGACGGTGCGATGCCGAACACCACCGCCGCCCGCCTCCCCACCGGGTGCTAGATTCCTGCTGCAGTCTACCCTGAGCGCAGCCGAATGGGCTCGAAATGACAAGTGTAGGTGGTTGCGCCCGTTCACGCTTCGACAAGCTCAGCACGAACGGAAGACTGTCACCGTTTGCCGTGATCCTGCCGAATCGCGTGGGGTGTGCTTCGACAAGCTCAGCACGAACGGAAGGCTGTCAATGTTTGCACCTGTGCCTGCCGAATGGCGTGGGGCGTGCTTCGACAAGTTCAGCACGAACGGGGTGTTGGCGCGGCCTTGCGCCGCCCTCCCAAATCGCGCGCGGAGGCCCGCGCATTGCGCGGGCCTCCCTCGCATCTGCGTATCCTTGCGCGGCCTAGCCGTCGAAGTACAGGAAGTACTCGTAGGGGTGGGGCCGCAGGCGCACCGCGTCCAGCTCGTTCGTGCGCTTGTAGTCCAGCCAGGTCTCGATGAGGTCCGGCGTGAACACGTCGCCGCGCAGCAGGAACTCGTTGTCCTGCTCCAGCGCGTCCAGCGACTCGCCCAGGCTGCCGGGCACCTGCTGCACCCTTGCCGCCTCCTCAGGGCTCAGGTCGTACAGGTTCTGGTCCAGCGGCGCGCCGGGGTCTATCTGGTTCAGCACGCCGTCTATGCCCGCCATGAGCATGGCCGCGAACGCCAGGTAGGGGTTGCACGTGGGGTCAGGGCAGCGGAACTCCACCCGCTTGGCGTGCGCGTGGCCGAAGTACATGGGGATGCGGCAGCAGGCGCTGCGGTTGCGCTGCGAGTATGCCAGGTTCACCGGCGCCTCATAGCCGGGCACCAGCCGGCGGTACGAGTTGGTGCCGGGCGCCGCGAACGCGAGAAGCGCGGGCGCGTGCTTCAGCAAGCCGCCGATGTAGTGCAGCCCCATCTGGCTGAACCCGGCGTAGCCGTTCGGGTCGGAGAAGAGGTTCTCGCCGCCCTTCCAGATGCTCTGGTGCGTGTGCATACCAGTGCCGTTGTCGCCGAACAGAGGCTTGGGCATGAATGTTGCGGTCTTGCCGTGGTTCCACGCCACGTTCTTCACCACGTACTTGTACGCCATCACCATGTCCGCCATGCTGGTCAGGGAGTCGAACACCATGTCGATCTCTCCCTGGCCCGCCGTGGCGACCTCGTGGTGGTGCTTCTCCACCGTGATGCCGAACCCCGCCATCAGCAAGCACATCTCGGAGCGCATGTCCTGGAAGGTGTCGAACGGCGGCGCGGGGAAGTACCCGCCCTTGAGCCTGGGCTTGTACGCCAGGTTGAGCCGCTTGCCGTCCTCGCTCCGCTCGCTGCCGGAGTTCCAGACGCCCTCGTCCGAGCCGATGAAGTAGTAGCCGCTGTTGGTGGTCTGGTCGAACCGCGCGGAGTCGAAGACGAAGAACTCCGGCTCCGGCCCCCAGTAGCTCACGTCTCCCAGTCCGGACGACTTGAGGAAGGCTTCCGCCTTCTGGGCGATGAAGCGCGGGTCGCGGGAGTAGCCCGCGTCCGACTCGGGGTCTTTGACCTTGCAGATGAGGCTGAGCGTGGGCACCTTGAAGAACGGGTCGATTGTGCCCGTAGTTGCGTCCGGCACCAGGAGCATGTCGCTCTCCTGGATCTGCTGGAAGCCGCGGATGCTGGAGCCGTCGAAGCCCGTGCCCTCCACGAACAGGTCCGGCTTCAGCTCGTTCAGGGGTATGGACACGTGCTGGAGCGTGCCGGGCACGTCCGTGAACTTCAGGTCAATCATCTGGATGCCCTTGTCGGCGCAGAACTTGATCACCTCTTCGGCGTTGGAGAAGCCGGGAAACTCGCCTGGGGTTGTCGTCATGCTCGTCCTCCTGTCTTGAAGTATGCGCTGCTGGCTGAGCGAGGACTCGCGGCCGCCGGCGTAGCCAACCGAGGCTCCGAGTCCATCGCCCAATGCCCAGCTTGCAGGACTATCCAAATGATAGCCTATCTGCGTGCGGAAGTATAGACCGCCATCGTTGCGCCCGTATTGCCGTGACGTTACGGCTGTGTAAAATCTGCGGTTGCGGGCCGCCCCTTACGCAACCCTGAACCGGTAGCCCACGTTGCGGACGGTCTCGATGAACAGGTGCGTGGCGTCCTCTACCTTGCTGCGCAGTCTGCGGATGTGCACGTCCACCGTGCGCGTGCCGCCGAAGTAGTCGTACTGCCACACGCGGTTCAGCAGCGTCTCGCGTGTGAACACTCGCCCCGGGTTGGAGGCCAGAAGGCGCAGCAACTGGTACTCCTTGAAGGTGAGAATGACCTTTCGGCCGCCCACGCTCACCTCGTACCGCTCCTGGTCTATGACCAGGTCGCCGGCGTGGATGATCTGGCTGCCCTCCCACTTGCCGAGCCGCCACAGCGCCCTCTGCACCCTGGCCCAAAGCTCCGCGTCCGTGAAGGGCAGGAACACGAAATCCTCCACGTCCAGCCGCGGGTCAACCGACGTGTGGCTCTCACTGGGCACCAGCGCCAGGATGGGCAGCGCGGCCTCCCTGCATCGCCGCGCGAAGACGCCCAGCGAGGCGGGCGGCACCAGCGAGAGGTTGAGCAGCAGGAGGTTGGGGGCCTCCTCCAGGGGGATGGACTCCACCACGTCCGGGTCATCGGCGTAGGACACGATGAGCCCGTCGCTTTCCAGCGCGCTGAAGCTGGCCCTCCCTTCCGGAGGCGTGAGGAGCAGGATCCGGTTGCCTGGAGGCACTGGGGCGGCTACAACTCCATTGCTTCAGGATACCGCTATGTTACTTCACGACAGCCCTGCTGTCGAGTGTCTGCGGCTACGCCTGTCCTGCGTCCGCGGGCCAGTCCAGCATCTGCACGTCCACCTCCTGGCCTGCGCGCATCACCGGCACGTCCTCCGGGCATATCGCCAGCCCGTTTGCCAGCGCCATAGAGGTGAGGACGCCGGAACCCTGGTCGCCGGTGAGGCTGGCGTAGTAGCGGCCGTTCCGCCGCGTGACGATTGCCCTGGCGTACACGCGCCTCTCGTCGCTGTTCACAATGTCGTCTTCCAGCACGGCGCGGATGGCGGCCTTCTCGAGATCCGAACGGCCCATCATCTTGAGCAGCGCGGGCCGCACCAGCTCTTCGAACGCCACCAGCGCGCTGACCGGGTTGCCCGGCAGGCCGACGTGCGGCACGCGGCGGCCGTCCGGCGCGGTGAACACGCCGAACGCCAGCGGCTTGGCGGGCCGCATCCTGACCGACCAGAAGTCGATCTCCCCGCGATCGACCAGCACGTCCTTCACAATGTCGTAGTCGCCGCGGGAGACGCCCGCGGAGGTCAGGAGCACGTCCGCTGACAGCCCTTCGTCCAGCTTGGCGTTCATGGACTCCAGGTTGTCCCGCGCAATGCCGAGCAGCCGCGGAACGGCGCCGTAGCGGAGCGCTGAGGCCGCCACGCCGTAGCTGTTGCTGTTGTATATCATGCCTGCCGTGGGAGGCTCCCCCGGCTCCAGAAGCTCGTCGCCCGTTGCGATGATGGCGACCACCGGGCGGCGCACCACGTCCACCGAATCGCGGCCGAGCGACGCCAGCACGCCGACCTCGGACGGGCGAAGCAGGGTGCCGCGCTTCAGCACGAGCTGGCCCTTTCGCACGTCCTGGCCGGCGGGGCGCAGGTTTGCGCCAAGGGGCGACTCCTTCATCACGCGTATCTCGGTGATGTCGGCGGGGGCTACGCCGCGGCCCTTAAGCTCGAACTCGTCCGTCTCCTCGAACGGCACGACGGTGTCCGCGCCCGGCGGGATGGGCGCGCCGGTCATTATGCGTATGGCGTTCGCGCCGTCCACGGCCAGCGATGGGAGCTGGCCGGCGGCAATGTGGCCCACCACCCGCAGCTCGACGGGGCGGGCCGCGTCGGCGCCGGCTATCGCCTCGTGGCGCACCGCGTAGCCGTCCATCGCGGAGTTGGCGAGCGGCGGAATGTCCAGCGTGGAG
The DNA here is from genome assembly GCA_963555975.3 of Dehalococcoidia bacterium. GTDB lineage: Bacteria > Chloroflexota > Dehalococcoidia > Lucifugimonadales > UBA2985 > JAPPHY01. The sequence goes on along the minus strand of OY821663.2, from coordinate 1,359,542 downwards.
GATACGTCTTCGGCAAGCGTCTGCCCAAGCGCCTCCAGAAGCGGCTTGCGCTCCGTTGGGAGCGTCTCGAACATGCTCAGGATGCGGGCGCGGGCCTCCTCCACGCTGAGCATGTAGGGGAGACCCGTTGCAACGTTCATCGACATGCGGCTGCCCTCCGGGAGTTGTGGGGTGTGGGTTGCGATTGCGGCATGAGTGGCGCCAAGTCGCCCGCGGGCGTTCAGGGCTGCGGGCGCGGCGGCGGCGCCCAGCTCACGTTGTTCTCCGGCGACTCAAGAGGCATCCTGTACGCGATTCGGAAGTCGGCGAACTCGCCCGTTGCCTCCTGCCAGCTTGCGCTCACGTCCTGCACCTCTGCGCCCCGCGGCCCCTGTCGCACACTGTCCAGCAGCTTCACGAGGCTGTCGCTCTCGCCCTCCGCCACCACCTCGACGGAGCGGTCGTCCGGCGCGTTGTAGGCGTAGCCGGTGAGGCCGAGGCCCTGCGCTCTGCGAACCACGAAGTAGCGAAACCCAACGCCCTGCACCTTGCCGCGCGCCACGGCGTGAAGCCGCACGTTATCGACCACGTCAGGAGGAAGGCTCCTCGTCCTTGCGCGACCGCCGCTTCCTCACCACCTCCACCTCTGCGGAGGGAGTGAGCGCCTCCACCTTCACGGGGCGGCTCGACTTCTTGGACTTCTTGGCCTCTCGATGCCTGTAATCTCGATCGCCCATAGCAACGCCTCCTGACCATTGGCTGGTCGTCCCCATAAGTTTACCAGCCACAGCGCCGCGCCGTAAAGCGCGCCGGGGGCGCATTGACAATCTACTCTCTCCGCCGCTATGCTGGCCTCGACTCAGCCAAGGGTCGGACCGCAGCGTTGCGCATGAAGGTGTGGAGTTATGGAGTTGGACATCACCACGTGGGTTACTCCCTCTGGCTCCACACTGGATTGCGGCGGTTCTTGGCTGAGTCCGTCTAGATCTCTGCCAGGGGGAGGCCCGTCAAATGCCAGGACTGCGTGAGTTCTCAAAGCTTTCCGTATGTGTCTTCGCGGCTCTGATCATTGCGGCCTGCAATGGAGAGGCTGCCCCTACTGTCACTCCTCAGCCAACGCCGACAGTAGCAAGCGCGCCCACGCCTACGGCCGCGCCGACGGCGACGCCCACGCCCGCGCCCATGCCGACGGCGACGCCCACGCCTGCGCCAGCGGCGACGCCCACGCCCGAACCGACAGCGACGCCCATTCCCGAACCGACTGCGACGCCCACGCCCATGCCAACGGCGACGCCCACGCCCGAACCGACTGCGACACCCATTCCCGAACCGACTGCGACGCCTACGCCCGTACCGACTGCGACGCCTACGCCCGAACCGACTGCGACGCCCACGCCTGCGCCAACGGCGACTCCTACACCCGCGCCGTGGATGTTTGTCTCCGTTAGCGCGGGCGACGATCACAGCTGCGGGTTGAGGGCGGACGGCTCCGTGGCCTGCTGGGGAAGTGACAGCCGGGGCCAGTCCACGCCGCCGGAAGGGACTTACGCTTCCGTCAGCGCCGGCAGTCATCGCACCTGCGGAGTGAAGGCGGATGGCTCCGTGGCCTGCCGGGGATATGACATCGATGGCGCGGCCACGCCGCCGGAAGGGGCTTTCGCCTCCGTCAGCTCCGGCGACCTACATACCTGCGGAGTGAGGGCGGACGGCTCCGTGGCCTGCTGGGGCTCAAACAAGGATCGCAACGGAACTGAGGTGGGGCAGTCCACGCCGCCGGAGGGCAAGTTCGCCTCCGTCAGCGCCGGCTATACACACACCTGCGGAGTGAGGGCGGACGGCTCCGTGGCCTGCTGGGGCTCAAACGAGGATCAAAACGGAATTGAGGTGGGCCAGTCCACGCCGCCGGAGGGCAAGTTCGCCTCCGTCAGCGCCGGGGCTCTTTACACCTGCGGGGTGAGAACGGACGGCTCCGTGGCCTGCTGGGGCAATGACAGCCATGGCCAGTCCACGCCGCCGGAAGGGGCTTTCGCCTCCGTCAGCGCCGGCTTTGTACACACCTGCGGGGTGAAGAAGGACGGCTCCGTGGCGTGCTGGGGCCTTGACAGCGGTGGCCTGTCCACGCCGCCGGAGGGGGAGTTTACCTCTGTCAGCGCCGGTTCATTTCACAACTGTGGGGTGAAGAAGGACGGCTCCGTGGCCTGCTGGGGAGATGACAGGCATGGCCGGGCCACGCCGCCGGAGGCGCGCTAGCTCCGTCACCGCCAGCCGCGGCGTAACGCTGCTGCGCTCGCCGCTCCGAGCGGGCAGCCGGGCGTACGGAAGCGGTGCGTCCCGGTGTGCAATCGGCCCGGACTCATCGGCCCCGCTCACCACGAACGGGTTACTGTGTCCGCTCGCCCTGAGCCTGTCGAAGGGCAAGCGGGAGGCCGCCGCCATCAACCGTCATTGCGGCCCGTTCGGCTGCGCTCAGAGCTTGCCCCGTACCCCGATACGGGGGCAGGCTTAGCCGCAATCCAGGTGGGGCGGCGGGTGGCGGCAACCACTGTTATTCCGAGCGTAGCCGAGCGACGGCGAGGCGCGGTCGAGGAATCTAGGGCGTGTGTGGATGGAGGCGCGCTGTGTGCCGGCGACTCGAGTCGATTGGAGGGTGGGGCATGGCACAACGGCGGAGGCTTCAGGTTCTTCGACTCCGCTGCGCTCCGCTCAGAACGACAACGGTAGGTGTCCTGCTCGCCCCTCCGAAAGCCGGGACAAGCGGAAGGTAGCGCGTCGTGCGGCGGTAGAAGGTAGTCGCTACGCCGCCGCAGGTATCTGGAGCCACTGCCGACCGTCCAGGACGGCGAGGCTGCCGCCTCGCTTGTTGCGTACCCCGCCAAGCTGCTTGAGGAAGAAAGCCACGCCCGCCTTGAGCGACTGGTCTCGCAGGTCTCTCACCCAGTCCGCGTCCATGGGACGCGCGCGCGGGCCGCTCTCGCCGCCCACGATCACCCACTGCACGGCGCCGGACTCCAGCCACTCGCTCAGGTCCACGCGCTCCAGCAGCGGCTCCACCGACACGAACCGCACCGCCGCAGGTATGCGCGCCAGCACGTCCAGCCTCGGCGCGTACTTCTGGCTCTCCACCGAGGTACCGATCCACACGTTGGCAGGCCAGCCATCGGGGAACGCCTCCCCGTAGCGTTGCCACCACGCGACGGCGCGGCCCGGCCGCTTGGTCAGCACCTGGAATACGTGGCCGCGCTCGCGGGCTGCCTGCTCCATGACGGTGAACATCGCGGCTACGAACGCGAACGACACGCGCGGGTGGAACACGTCCGACATGCTGTTCACGAACACCCGCCGGGGCCGCTTCCACTTGAGCGGGGTTAACAGGCGTTCCGGCAGCAGTTGCACGTGGTCGGGCGCGTTCTCGTAGCCCGGGACGCCCCACGCCCTGAGGCGCGGGTACAGCACGTACATGTAGCAGTTGTCGCACCCGGGCGATACGCGGCTGCACCCGGTTACGGGGTTCCACGTCTCATCCGTCCATTCGATTGCGGAAGGCGCCATAGTTCTGTCCTCGCAGGCATTGCACGTATGTTCGATGATTGTGCCCGAAATGTCAAGCCGTGCGAATGATACATCATTAGTGCGGCTGCCGATAGGCTGCTACCGTCCCCAACCACCCCACGCCCGTTGCCCCGCGGCGGCGCGGCGCATATAATGGCGAGCGCGGGACGCCGCGCGCGGTCACTTGCAGCCATCGCGCACCCCAAGGAGCCACGATTGACCGACCCGGACAGAACCTCGGAGCTGGCGGCCCTGTCCGCGGAGGCTCGCGCCTTCTTCGCGCAGAAGCACGCCGCCCGCGAGCGCGCTCTCAGCCTCTCGCGCTCGGTGGGGCAGCAGTCCGCCAACGCCATACGCTCCGCGCACCGGCACGAGTTCGATGAGGCGCGCGCCCTGCTGGAATCGGCCCGCGGCGCCGTTGCCGAGATGCGCGATGTGCAGGAGGCGCACCCGGACGTCTACTACGCCGGCTTCGTGCAGGACTCCCAGAAGGAGTACGTGGAGGCGCACGCCACGCTTTCCTTCATCACCTGCGCGCCGCTGCCTCGCCCCGACGAGTTGGGCGTGGCATACCCCGCCTACCTCAACGGCCTTGGCGAGGCAATCGGCGAGATGCGCCGCTTCATCCTCGACTCGCTGCGCCACGGCGACTCCTCCCGGTGCGAGGAGCTGCTTGACCTGATGGATCGCATCCAGACTCATCTGTTCACGATGGACTTCCCGGAGGCCATCACCGGCGGCCTCAGGCGAACCACCGACGCCATGCGCGGCATTCTGGAGCGCACCCGCGGCGACCTCACGACGGCGCTGGGCCAGCGCTCCCTGGAGCAGCGAATGGCAGACCTGCGGCAGCGCCTTGACGAAAGAGAGCTTGACTAGGCCAACGCGCAGTGATAGATTGCCCATTTGGATAGCATAGGCAGGAAGACGGGCCGCAGTCCTTGCCGGCCCCTCAGGAGGTAATAGGTGGAGAACCTGTACATAGCCATTGCAACGGGCGCCCTGGCCCTTCTCTTCGCGCTGGCGCTGACCCGCCGCGTCCTACAGGAGGATCAGGGCAACGACACCATGAAGGAGATCGGCAAGGCCATTCAGGAGGGGGCCTCGGCCTTCCTGCGCCGCGAGTACACCACACTGGGCATCTTCGTGGTGATAGTCGCGGTGGTGCTGGGCGTGTTCATAGACCCGGAGACGGCGGCCGCCTACGTTGTCGGCGCAATCAGCTCGGCGGGCACGGGGTACATCGGCATGAGCATAGCCGTACGCGCCAACACTCGCACCGCCAGCGCCGCCATGACGGGCCTGAACCCCGGCCTGCGCGTGGCATTCTCCAGCGGCGCGGTGATGGGCATAACGGTGGTGGGAATCAGCATCATCGGCATCTCCGTCCTCTACCTCATCTTCCAGGACATCACGATGGTTGCCGGATTCGGGTTCGGCGCATCGTCAATCGCCCTGTTCGCCCGCGTGGGCGGAGGCATCTTCACGAAGGCCGCGGACGTTGGCTCCGACATCGTGGGCAAGGTGGAGGCGGGCATACCTGAGGACGACCCGCGCAACCCGGCCACCATCGCCGACAACGTGGGCGATAACGTTGGCGACGTGGCGGGCATGGGCGCAGACCTGTTCGAGTCCTACTCCTCGTCCATCATCGCCACCGTTGCGATCGCAGCGGCCGTTGCCGCCGCCGGCGCCAGCGACTTTGCGGCCAAGATCGTGCTGCCGTTCCTGGTAGCTGGCATGGGCATAGTCAGCTCCATCCTGGGCACCTTCCTGGTGCGCACCGGCGCGGAGGCCTCCATGAGCAAGCTGCTGTGGGCGCTGCGCCGCGGCATATACTTCGCCTCGATTCTGGTGGTTGCGCTGTCCTACGGCGTAATCCAGTTGCTGGGCGTGGAGGACGGCGACCGGATCTTCCTGGCGATAGTCACCGGGCTTGTGGCGGGCAACGTCATCGGGTTCGCGACCGAGTTCTACACCTCCTACGAGTACTTCCCGACTCGGCGCATCTCGGAAGCCTCCCAGACCGGCGCGGGCACCACCATAATCACCGGCTTTGCGACCGGCATGATGAGCACGCTCGTGCCCGTTGTGTCGGTTGTGGCGGCCATCCTCATTGCGTACTGGGCGGCCGACCTGTACGGCGTCGCCATCGCCGCAGTGGGTATGCTCTCGACGCTGGGCATCACGCTGGCAACCGACGCCTACGGCCCGGTGGCCGACAACGCCGGCGGCATCGCCGAGCAGTCGCACCTGGACCCTGAGGTGCGGGAGCGCACGGACGCGCTCGACTCCCTGGGCAACACGACCGCCGCCACAGGCAAGGGGTTCGCCATCGGCTCCGCGGCGCTGACCTCGCTCGCGCTTCTGGCCGCGTACGCGCTGACCATCGAGGCAGAGAGCGCGGACGGCGCGGAGGTGGTGTTCAACGTGCTGGAGCCCAACGTGCTGGTCGGCCTGTTCATCGGCGCGCTGCTTCCGTTCGTCTTCTCCGCGCTCACCATGCAGGCTGTGGGCACGGCCGCCCACGACATCGTCGAAGAGGTCCGCCGCCAGTTCCGGGAGATTGCCGGCATCATGGAGGGCACTGGGCGGCCGGACTACGCCCGCTGCGTGGACATCAGCACCCGCGGTTCGCTGCGGGCGATGATTCTGCCCGGCACTATGGCGGTCATCGCGCCCATTGCGGTCGGCTTCATCCTGGGGCCGGAGCCGCTGGGCGGAATGCTCATTGGCGCAATCGCCGCGGGCTTCCTGCTGGCCGTGACGATGGCGAACGCGGGCGGCGCATGGGACAACGCCAAGAAGTACATCGAGGCGGGCCACTACGACGGCAAGGGGTCGGAGACGCACAAGGCCGCCGTTATCGGCGACACGGTGGGCGACCCGTTCAAGGACACGTCCGGCCCGGCGCTGAACATCCTGATCAAGCTTATGTCCGTGGTGGCCCTGGTGTTCGCGCCCCTGTTCATCTAGGCGCAGAGGGCACGGCCCGGCGAGAACGCCCCCATCCCCTGCTTTCGCAGGGGCAGGCTCTAACCTTCCCTGCGGACGGGGGAAGGGATTTCGGGCTACGCAATAGTCTCCCCAAGCAGGCGCGCTCCCGGCCGTACGGCAGATTCAGTGTGGGAGTGCCATAGCTACCGCATGTAGTTGGCCGCGATGAACTCCAGCGGCTTGCGCGCCGAGTTGAACCGCAGCCGCAGCGTGCCCAGCACGCCGGACAGCCGCAATGAGCTCGCGAGCGGGTGCTGCGCGGCCAGGCCGTAGAAGCGAGCGCCTTCCCTCTCGTAGTCCTCCGCGCTGCGCCGCGTCCGGCCCGTGACCGCGGGCCTCAGCGCGCCTGTCGGGTAGCGGTGGTCGGCGCGGGCGTAGGCAGGAAAGACGCCGGAGAGAAACAGGCACACGTCGGCGATGCGCCGGTACAGCCCGAAACGCTGCTCATCGCCGGCGCTGCCCAGCCTGCCCATCAGGCTGTCGATGTCCAGGTCGTTGTGGCGAACGCGGCGGCGTATGCCGCGGCGCACCCGCACGGAGGTCACCTGGCTGCTGATGCGCGTGAACGACGCCAGCATCTGCGAGAGGTAGGGCAGCACGCCAGGCAGCGCGAGCAGCTCCACCACCTCGTCCGTGTCGAACACGGGGATGCTCCGGCTGCCGGCGCGCTCCAGCGTGTGAGTGGCCGTCTCCAGATCCTTCGCGGCGCGCCTGAGCAGCGCCTCGAAGTAGAGCGCCGGCGAGACTTTGACCAGGATCTCCTCGTCCTCCACCATCCGGCGGAACACGCGGTCATCGCTGACCAGCGCCTCGCGGAACCGGTCGTCCTCGCGTGCCATCCGCACGAGGCTCGCGGGATCGCGGGCGTCCGGCGCGGCCTCGCCCACCAGGAAGGCCAGGTCGCCGTCCGTCAGCGTGGTGAACCGCTCGCTGTCTTGATTGCCGTAAAGCGTCAAGCCATCGCCTCCGATGCACAGTATGGCAAATGAGCGCGGATGGTTCAAGGGGGTGTTCGCCTCGCGAGCCAGACTGCCACTATTCTCACGACCGCAACACATGATAAGATGTGAATGCGTGGAGCAGATCGAGGGATGAAAGATGGCGAATTCTAGTTTCAAGGCAGTTGAAGGTACGCCCTTTGAGTACTCCCCAACGTTAGACGGATACATTGAAGATATTGCAACCCGCGTCGCGGAGATGAGAAGTGTCGGCAAGCTATCCCCTCAGGCGCTCAAACACCTTGCTCAACTATTTCGCGTGCGGAATATCTACCACTCCAACGCGATAGAAGGCAACCTTCTTGACCTCGGAGAAACCAGGCTGGTGGTTGAGCAGGGGATTACGATAACCGGAAAGTCCGTGCGCGATCAGGCCGAGGCGAAGAATCTTAACCAGGCCCTGGACTTTCTGGTCGAACTGGCGTCGAATGACCAGCCAATCACACAGGTCGACATACGGCAGATACACAGGCTCATTCTGACAGGTATTGACGATGAGGAGGCAGGCAACTATCGCAGGGTGGACGTGAAGATCAGCGGCTCCGAGTACGAACCACCCGGCCCCGAATCCGTAGGCCCACAGATGACGGACTTCTCGGACTGGCTTCAATCAGTGTCGCAGGACATCGGCTCCATGGACCCGATAGCCGTTGCATCTGCCGCGCACGCCTGGTTCGTTCAGATTCACCCGTTTGCAGACGGCAATGGACGGACTGGCCGAATCCTGCTGGACTTGCTGCTAATGCGGAGCGGCTATCCCATCGCCATCATCACCAGGGAGGACCGGCTGCGGTACTACGAGGCATTGGAGGAGAGTCAGTCCTCTGACCTTTCACCTCTCATTTACCTTGTCTACGAGAGTGTCGAAGATAGCCTTGAGGCGTATGAACAGGCTGCTGCAGATCAGCAACGAATGGGACAGTGGATTGCAGACGTGGCCGGGAGACTGGCGGCGCCAGAGAGGGTGCGCCTGACAAACGAGTTCGAGCTGTGGACTCGGGCGATGGATCTCTTCCGCGAGGGCTTTCACCAAGTCATCGACAGCTTGGCCCAAGTCAGCGGAGGTATGTATCCAGTCTACTTCAAGGAGTTCGGGAACCTGGAGTTGGACAAGTATATCTCGCTGGAGGCCGGGCGAGCTGCCAATCGGACGTGGTTCTTCCGCATTGATTTCGTGCTAGGGAATACAAGCGCCCGTTACTTGTTTTTCTTCGGGTACGCCAGCTATATGATGAGCGAAAAGGCAAAAGTGACTCTCCACATATCACGAGAGGAACCGAAGGGCAGCTTCTACTACGTTGGTCTGCGGGACTCGAGAAGGGAGGTTCCCAGAATTGTGGAAGTCGGTTACAACCCCAAATCGGAGCGTTTTGTGACCATGAGCCCCGGCGGCGTGGCGCGTGAAGAGAACGTGGATGCCATTGCTCAGGCCCTGATTGGCGACATCTTGCGGATAGACTTCGGACTATAAGGCTGTCCGACCACTCTCAAAATCCCCGCCCGCCTTTCGACAAGCTCACCGCGAACGGGCTGTAGGGCTAACCCATCCACTCATCCCACCTCAAGTAAGGGGGCAGCTTCGAGCAGAGACCCAGGAGAGGCGCCGCCGAGTCCAGGCTTGTTGCAGTGACACTCGTAGTGTTACAATTGAGAGAGGCGATGGCGGCCCTGCGGACTGTTGGATTGGAGTCCGCGCGGCCGCTGAATCAAAGTACAAGCACAGAGGTGAATCGGCATGGGCCCGATGCAGGCAATTCAATCAGCGCTAGGAAACTACGCCAACTTCAACGGCCGGGCGCGCCGCTCCGAATACTGGTGGTTCTTCCTGTTCGTCAACGTACTCGTTGGAGTCTTGAGTGTGGCGGGCGTGGCTGTTTCGCCGGCCATCTCTGGCGTCGGCGGGCTGGTGGCGCTCGCCTTGATCCTGCCTGCGCTGGCTGTGACGGTGAGGCGCCTGCACGACACCGACCGATCCGGCTGGTGGATACTGCTCGGTCTCGTCCCATTTGGCGGGCTGGTTCTGCTGGTGTTCTTCGCCCTTCCCGGAACCAGCGGGCCCAACCGCTTCGGTGATGAGCCGGTCTAGCGCGGCAGGCGCTTCCCCGTCCGTTTCGCATCTGTCCGGGGCCGCAGGCCGCCCATCCCTTTGACAACCCACGGCGAACTTGGTAACGTCACTCTCACATCAACAGCCTGGAGGCGCGCCGTGGAACGCTCCCTGCAACACGTGGAAATGGACAAGATCGTATCGCTCTGCAAGCGCAGGGGCTTCATCTTCCAGTCCAGCGAGATTTACGGCGGCCTCGCCTCCACCTACGACTACGGCCCGCTCGGCATCGAGCTGAAGCGCAACATCCGCGATTCATGGTGGAAGCGGTTCATCCAGGATCGCGACGACATGGTGGGGCTGGAGTCCGCCATCCTCATGCACCCCCAGGTGTGGGTGGCGTCCGGCCACGCCGACACCTTCACCGACCCGCTCGTCGAGTGCAAGAAGTGCAACCAGCGCTACCGCGCCGACCACGTCGACTCCAAGGACTGCCCCGACTGCGGCGGTGAGCTGACCGATCCCCGCAGCTTCAACCTCATGTTCAAGACCTTCATCGGCCCGGTGGAGGACTCCGCGTCGCAGGCGTACCTGCGGCCGGAGACGGCGCAGGGCATATTCGTCAACTTCCAGAACGTGCTGGTAGCCACCCGCAAGCGCCTGCCGTTCGGAATCGGGCAGATCGGCAAGTCGTTCCGCAACGAGATCACCACCGGCAACTTCACCTTTCGCACGCGCGAGTTCGAGCAGATGGAGATCGAGTACTTCGTCAAGCCCGGCACGGACGAGGAGTGGCACCAGCGCTGGATGGACGACTTCATGGCGTGGTTCTCCGACCTGGGCGTGCGCTCCGATCGCCTGCGGCTGCGCCGCCACGCGGACGAGGAGCTTTCGCACTACTCCAGGGCCACCTACGACATCGAGTACAGCTTTGCGTGGGGCTGGGGCGAGCTTATGGGCATTGCCAACCGCACGGACTTTGACCTGAAGGCGCACGCGGCGCACAGCGGCAACCGCCTGGAGTACTTCGACGACGAGACCCGCGAGCACGTGGTTCCGTTCGTGGTGGAGCCGGCGCTGGGCGTCGACCGCGCGCTGCTCGTCTTCCTGTTCGACGCCTACGACGAGGAGACTGTGGAGGGCGATACCCGCGTGGTGCTGCGCCTGCACCCCTCGCTGGCGCCGGTGAAGGTAGCCGTGCTGCCCCTCAGCCGCAACGAGAAGCTGGCGCCCAAGGCCCGCGAGGTGTACGACATGGTGCGCGCCAGCTTTGCGGCCCAGTACGACGACGCTCAGTCGATTGGCCGCCGCTACCGCCGCCAGGACGAGATTGGCACGCCACTGGCCGTCACGGTGGACTTCAAGACCATCGAGGAGGACGACTCGGTGACCATCCGCGACCGTGACACGATGACGCAGACGCGCGTGCCCATCGCTGAGCTGCTGCCCGTGCTGGCTGAGCGGCTGGGGCGGTAGCATGACACAAGGGATGAAGCCGGTCTACATACCTGACCATGCAAGAGTCAAGATAGCTCTGCGCGGGTGCACGGAGGCTCAGGTTGAATTGGCGGTGCAAACCGCGCCTTGGGAGCCGGCAAAGTTGGGGCGGCAGCAATGCTTCAGGGATTTCCCCTTCAACGACTATTGGTTGGGGCGGCATTACCAGACAATGCAGGTAAATCCGATCTTCGCTGAAGAGGCTGACTACATTGCCATTGTAACCGTTCTCGTATACTATTTCTGAAAGGGGGCTGCCATGAAGGTAACCTACGACTCCAAGTACGACGTCCTGTACATAACATTTCGCCATGCGAGGGTCATGAACCATCCCGTGACTGAGGACATAATCCTGGACATCGACGAGGAAGGCAGGTTGGCAGGCATTGAGGTGCTTGACGCCAAGCGCATCGTCGGCGGTCTGGACGCCTTCCGCGAGGTCGTCTTGGAAGACGTGACCCAGAAGCAGGAGGCGTGAGTACCGCGCGCCTCCCCCCACCGTGCTACAATGGGCGCAGGTGAACGAGATGCAGGAACAGGACGTATATCGCTACAGGGTAATTCTCTCGCACGATCCCGACTCTGGCGATGCCATCGCGGAGATTCCGTCCCTCAACCTGGCAGACCAGGGCAAGGACAGCCAGGAAGCGCTTCAGAACATCCAGGACATGCTGTCGTTCCACTTGGAGTGCCTGGCGCTGGACGGTGAGGAGATACCGCGGGAGGAGAGCCAAGAGGCAGGGTTGTATGTTCAGGTGAGGGTGCCGGTAGTTGCCGCTTAGACCCCTGCGGGCCCGGGAGATCATCGCGAGTATTGAGCGAGCAGGCTTCAGTTTCTCGCGTCAGACAGGCAGCCACGCTCACTATCGCGATCGACATGGGCGTCGTGTTACCGTGCCAATCCATGCAGGCGATATACGCATCCCAGTGATCCGAAACATCCTGCGTCAAGCAGGGCTGACTGAAGAGGAATGGGAAGTGCTGTCATAGTTCAACCCCGGATATGCCACCGTGGTACAATGGCCGCAGGTGAACGAGATGCAGGAACAGGACGTATATCGCTACAGGGTAATCCTCTCGCACGACGCTGAGACGGGGCAGTGCGTAGCCGAGGTTCCCGCCCTGGACATTGCCGACTACGGCGCGGACAGCGCGGAGGCCCTGAGCAGCGTTCAGGAGATGATAGCGTTCCACCTGGAGTGCCTGGCGCTGGAGGGCGACGAGATTCCCCGCGAGCAGAGCCGGGAGGATGGGTTGTACGTTCAGGTCAGGCTGGCTGTTGGCGCCACCTAGCCCACTGAGGCCCCGCGAAGCCATCGCCAAGCTTGAGCGCGTAGGCTTCCTTGTGGCCCGTCAGCGAGGCAGCCACGTCAGGCTCGTTCGTGAGGATGGGCGGCGCGTGACGGTTCCAGTCCATTCCGGGGACGTGCCTACCAGCACGCTTAGTTCCATTATCCGTCAAGCCGGGCTGACAGAGGAAGAGTGGGAACGGTTGTGACAGGCTAAGCCTCGCCGTGTCTACGCAGGTCCTCTCAAATCGGCGCGGGTCCGATACAATGCCCCAAACCACTTCGCCGGTGAGGGTGCATGGCAACGACAGCTCCGTATCCGCAGCCCGAACACCCGGCGCACAGGAGCAGCGCAATGGCCTACTGTCCAGAAGACGGCGTTTGGATGAATGCCGTATGCCTTCACTATAATGCCTGCTACGATTGTCCCAGTTGTCGTCTCCACTGGAATTACGTGGACGGCACTTACGAGATGGGAAACACCCAAAATTGCCCGGTTCACAACGTCTGTACGTCTTGCATTGCTAGAACAAAGTTGCGCTATAATGATGGCGCAGCCAAGTGAGCCGGAGCTTGACCGTGGAACTGGACAAGATCTACCTTGGGGATTGCGCCAGCGTGCTCGCTGACTTTCCCGATAACTCGGTAGACTTCATATTCACATCGCCCCCGTACGCGGACAACCGCAAGAAGACCTACGAGGGCGTTCCCATTCACAAGTACGTTGAATGGTTCTTGCCCATATCGGAGCAACTGCTGCGCGTCCTCAAATCGGACGGCTCATTCGTCCTCAACATCAAGGAGAGAGCCGCCAACGGCGAGCGCCAGACCTACGTCCTCGAACTGATATTGGGGATGAAGCAACAGGGGTGGTACTGGATAGAGGAATACATCTGGCACAAGAAGAACTGCTACCCCGGCAAGTGGCCCAATCGGTTCCGCGATGCCTGGGAACGCTGTCTCCACTTCTCCAAGAATCGGCATTTCAGGATGTACCAAGAAGCCGTAATGGTGCCAATGGGCGACTGGAAGGAAAAGAGGCTGTCCAACCTGAGCGATACCGACAAGATTCGGGATGAGTCCCACGTGGGTAGCGGGTTCGGGAAGAACATATCGCATTGGGTGGGAAGGGAATACGCCTACCCGACCAACGTCCTGCACCTGGCAACGGAGTGCGGCAACCGTGGGCACAGCGCATCGTTTCCCGTAGACCTGCCAAGCTGGTTTCTCAAGCTCTTCACGGAGGAGGGCGACGTTGCCCTTGACCCGTTCATGGGCTCCGGCACCACGGCCTTGGCCTGCGTCGACCTCGGGAGGCGCTACGTTGGCATTGAGATTATGGAGTCCTATCACGAAATGGCTGAGCAGGCCATAGAAAGAGCGAGCAATGGACACAAAGGAACTGGAAACTGTAATCAGCAAGTGTCTTCGCGACTTCTATGACCGCCGGATCACGAAGATCAACACATTGAAGCTGCGCAATGTACTTAAGAGGAAGAACCCTTACTTGTTTAGGGCCTTGGGGATACAGAGGGCTGATGAGATAGTTGATCGCTTGGCAAGCGATTACATCGCCTCCTCAGACGAGAGCCTCTTTGGCGATGCTTTCTTTGAGCCAATTGCGAGAGTTGTATCTGGAGGCAAGGTATCTGATGCGCGCGGCGTCGACTTTACGGTGGAGACCGACGAACGTTATACCGCGGTGGCAATGAAGTCCGGCCCTAATCCGTACAATGCAAGCCAAAAGCGGCGCCAGAACGTTGAATTCTTGGCTGTGCGCAGCCGGCTGTACAGAATTCACAAGGAATTCGATCCCGTGCTGGCACATGCCTATGGTCGCAAAAACACCAGAAGCGAAACGGTCATCTATAGGGACAGCTCAGGACAGGTTTTCTGGCAAGAAATGACAGGCGACCCAGACTTCTATTTGAAGCTAATTCGGCTGATGAAGGATGCCCCATCCAATCACAGGCGAGAGTATCAGCCTAAGTGGGACGCCACGATCAACAAGTTCACGGCTGAGTTCATCAGAGACTTCTGCTTGGAAGATGGCAGCATTGATTGGGAGAAGCTCGTTAGGTTTGTCAGTGCGGAACAGAAACCTAGCCGTTCTCGTGGAAGGTTGCTCATATAAGATGGTCAAAGGCAGGATGCCACAGTGGGGCTTGGGCCACTTCACCAAGCCACACATCGGCCATCTGCTTTGGGAGTACGCCGAGCAGCATGACTTCACGGACGGGGAAACATCCGAGGTCTGGGCCATTTAGCCATCAAGCTGCCGGATTGCGCTAGTTCCTGCCTTGCCCTGTCGGGAGAGTCCAACTGCCCGCCCGTTGAGGGGCTGACGTCTCGCTTTCACCATTGGGGGGACCTTAGTCGGAAGATCCCGGGCTCTACCCATTCCCAAATGTCGGAGTGCTTTGTCATGTGGTTGTGCAGTGTTGACCGAATGCTGCTGGCCTTGCCGTTCGACTTGCCAGCCTTGTGAATCATCTGAGCTACGCGACCTACATGCACGAGTCCATCGTGTGCTCTAGCATAGAGGTAGAGTACCTCTCGCTGGGTTGCACATGCTCGCACTTCTGCTAGTGAAACATCGGCGAGGCCTGTCGCAACCTCGCTATCCTGCTGGCTGAGCACATTTGCTATATGCTCCGCTGCCTTTAGCGTGTACCGCACTTCTTCCAGTTGTTCTTCAAGAACACTCGCTTCTCTGGTAAGCTTCTCAATGAGTGTCCTCAATTCGTTGTGTCCTGTCGTTGTCATTACTTCGCCTCGGTTTCGCCTATACGGCGGGTTGTGGTTTGTGATAGATTTGTACTTAAGCGGGGAGTGTGGGATTCGAACCCACGAGGCTGCGTGCCTAACCGATCTTGAGTCGGCCGCAATAAGCCGCTCTGCCAACTCCCCGCGTAAGTGGGCAACGTCGCATCGGCTCCAGCAGGTGTGCAACCACCTGTTTGGATTTGAAGCCGTCCCTTGCCAAGGGCGTTGCCCACTTGCATGTTAAGGGCAAGTGTAGGCACTTGGCAAGAGGCACGGGCGCGGAAAATTGGCGATTGTTGCAGCAGCGTAGCCCACTTCACCAAGCCACACTTCGGCCATCTGCTTTGGGAGTACGCGGAACAGCATGACTTCACGGATGAGGAAACATCCGAGGTTTGGGCGTGGGTGGAGTCGCTGCCGTGGGACGACGAGGGGATTGAACTCTACTTTGACTGGTAGCCCATCGCCCCGTCGCTAGGCGCGGCTGCCCCGCAACGGTTACAATAGCCCTCGGAGGCGCAACATGATTCGAGAATACCTGGACGCAGCTATGGCAAGGGCCACGTACAAGGCCGTGCCGGAAGACGGCTCCTTCTACGGCGAGATTCCCGGTTTCGAGGGCGTCCACGCCCAGGCCAAGACGCTCGCCCAGTGCCGCAACACGCTGGAGGAGACGCTGGAGAAGTGGACGCTCTCGCGCGTGTACCACGGCATTGATGTTCCCGTGCTGGACGGCCTTGACCTCAAGTTTCGGGAAGCGGAGATCGAGTAGCGCGCCGGAGGCAGGCCATGATTCGAGAGTACATCGCCGCGGCAATGGCCAAGGCGGAGTACGAAATCCTGTGTGACGACGGCACGTTTTACGGGGAGATTCCCGGCTTCCAAGGGGTGTGGGCCAACAACGATACACTTGAGGAGTGCCGAACTGAGCTGGAGGAGGTGCTGGAGGGGTGGCTCCTCTTGGGCATTGTGCTCCAACACGACCTGCCAGTCGTGGACGGCATAGACATCAACGTGCGGGTTGCTGTCTAGTTGCTGCGGTTCAGCCATCGCTAGCCGCAACCGCTTGCCATCGGCTACAATACGCCCCGGAGGCGCAACATGATTCGAGAGTACATATCGGCGGCAATGGCCAAGGCAGATTATAAGATCTACCCGGAAGATGGCACGTTCTACGGGGAGATTCCCGGCTTTCAGGGGGTCTATTCCGTAGGCGACACACTTGAGGAGTGCGTAAGGGTTCTAGAGGAAGTGCTGGAGGAGTGGCTTCTCTTGGGCATCGTGCTCCAGGATGACCTCCCTGTGATGGACGGCATGGACATCAACGTGACGGCAACCGCCTAGCTGCCGCAGATTGAGCCATCGCTAGCCGCAGCCGCTTGCCATCGGCTACAATACGCCCCGGAGGCGCAACATGATTCGAGAGTACATATCGGCTGCAATGGCCAAGGCTGAGTACGAAATCCTGTGCGACGACGGCACTTTTTTCGGCAGAATACCAGGCTTCCAGGGCGTGTGGGCCAACAACGACACGCTGGAGGAGTGTCGCACCGAGTTGGAAGAGGTGCTGGAGGATTGGCTACTCTTTCGCATTTCTCGCAACCTGGACGTTCCAGTCGCGGACGGCATTGACATCAACGTGCGGGTAGCAGTCTAGTTGCCGCGATTTGGCCCTATCTCCAGGCGAAGGCTCATCGCTACCCTCAGACGCGCAGGCTTTGAGGGCCCCTTCAGCCGTGGTCGCCATCAGATTATGCAACGCGGCGACATCACTGTCCGGATTCCCAACCCGCATAGAGGGGACATAAGCAGGGGTATGCTGTCAGAAATCCTCCGGCAGGCCGGCATATCCCGCGAGGAGTGGGAGGCCCTGTAGCCATGCGTATCCTTCACTTTGCGGACGTGCACATAGGCGTGGAGTCCTACGGCCACACGGATCCCGCCACCGGCCTCAGCGCACGCCTCGGCGACTTCCTGCACACCTTCGACCAGCTCGTCGATTACGCCATAGACACCCGCGTTGACCTCGCGCTGTTCGCCGGCGACGCCTACAAGAGCCGCGACCCATCGCAGACTCACCAGCGCGAGTTCGCCCGCCGCATCGCCCGCCTCGCGCACGCAGGCATCCCCGTGTTCCTGCTCGTCGGCAACCATGACGTGCCCAGCGTAGCCACCCGCGCAACCGCGCTGGACATCTTCCCCACGCTCGCCGTGCCCAACGTCATCACCGCAGACCGCCTTGCAACCCACGTGGTGCACACCCGCGCCGGCCCCGTGCAGATTATCGCGCTGCCCTGGATTCGGCGAAGCTCCTACCTGACCCGCGAGGAGACGCGCGGCCTTTCGATCGAGGAGATCAACGGCCAGATCCAGGAGCGAGTCACCAACCTCGTAACCGACCGGCTCAACGCCCTTGACCCGGCGATGCCCGCCGTGCTCACCGCCCACGTGTCGCTCAACACCGCCCGCACCGGCTCGGAGCAGTCCATGCTGCTGGGCCGCGATCCCGTGCTCATGCAGAGCGCGCTGGCCCGCCCGCCGCTGGACTATGTGGCGCTGGGCCACGTCCACAGGCACCAGACGCTTGCCCACGACCCGCTCACCACGTACTCCGGCAGCCTTCAGCGCATAGACTTTGGCGAGGAGAACGACGACAAGGGGTTCTGCGTCATCGAGCTGGACCCGGCCGCGCCGCAGGGCCGCCGCCTGGCAGACTTCACCTTCCGGCGAGTGGACGCGCGGCGCTTCCTCACCATCGAGGTCAACGTGCGCGCCGAGGAAGACCCCACGCAGGCCGCGCTCCGCGCCATAGAGCGCAGCGACGTGGCGGGAGCCATCGTGCGGGTGCGCGTCGCCATGCCGCAGGAAGCGGAGCCGCTGCTTCGTGAGAGCGAGATACGCGGCGCGCTGGCGTCGGCGCAGTTCGTCGCGCCCATCGTGCGGGAGGTGACGCGGGCGCGGCGCACACGGCTGGGCGCGGCCAAGGTGGAGGGCATATCGCCGCAGGAGGCGCTGCGCCTGTACCTGGAGACGCACAACGTGCCGGCGGAGCGGGCGCGCACCCTGATGGAGATGGCTGAACGCCTCATCGCAGAGGAGGCGGAGCGCGGGCGGGGGTGATCACCCTCCTCATTCCCGCGCAGGCGTATGTAGTCCGCTCACCCTGAGCCTGTCGAAGGGCGAGCGGATGGCGGCCGCCTTGGCGGTAAGTCGCGTACGTGTGTCATGGGCGCGCCCAGGAGGGACGCCCCTACGAGGGACGCGGCCGCCGTGCCTGCCCCCGTGCTTCGACAAGCTCAGCACGAACGGAATACGCCATCTCGGTATGCCGTAGGGGCGGGCCTTGTGCCCGCCCTGGCCCCCCCTGGATTGCGGCTTAGCCTGCCCTGAGCGCAGCCGAATGGGCCGCAATGACGGATATGTGCGGCAGGCAGTGGCGCGTGCGGAGGCAGTGCGACCGCCCAAGGGTGGGGCCTACGCCGGTAGTGTCAAGTATTGTGTGTAGATTGAGAGAGGGGCTTCACCTTCCAGTTGGTGTTGAGATGGCTGATGACTCCGAAGATAATCCTTTCTACGCTGTCTGAGTTCTGGAAGCAACTCATGGGTCGCGTCCTCCGGCGCACTTCTCTGAAGGTCCTTTCGATGGCGTTGGTGGTGCGCACCTTCTTCCAGAGGGGTTGAGGGCATTCCAGGAAGGGCAGGAGTTCTTCCAGGTCATCCTCAATGCACCGGACAGCGTTGGGTGAGGCGCTCCGCCAGCGAGCAGCCCACTGGCGGAAGCGCAGAACGGCCTCGCGGCGAGTGTGGGCCTGGTAAATGGTCTTGGCCTGGGCCAAGCAGGCTTCTTGATGCCTGCGTGGCAGCTTGGCAGCCACGTTGCGCATCTTGTGGGCCCAGCAGCGCTGCCTGGGTACGAAGGGGTAGACCATGTCGAGGGCGCGGTGCAGACCGGCGCACCCGTCAGTGCTGACCATTTGGAGCCTGTCTCCCTTGAGTCCCCGTTGGTAGAGGCTGTCCAGGAAGGCAGTCCACATGGCCTCACTCTCCGATGAGGCCTGGCGGAAGTCGATGAGCTCACGGACGCCGCCGTGGGTGACGCCGTAGGCGCACAGAACCACCCGGCGCTTCAGTTCGACCGCGCCCTTGACCTTGAGCACGATCCCGTCCAGGAGCAGGTATCTGTATCGGTCGTCGAGCTGCCTGCTGTGGAAGCGCTGCACCTCTGCGTCCAGGCTACGGCATATGCGGGACACAGTCTGGGCGCTAACCCCCTCACCCAGCAATGGCTGGACTACCTCTCGCACTCTCCGGGCGCTCACCCCGGCCAAGAACATCTTGCGTACCATCTGATTGACCTGAGACTGCCGACGCTGGTATCTGGGCAGCACCCGCGGACGATACTGCCCGTCCCTATCTCGAGGGATCCGTATTCGCTCTATCGGGCCAAACTCGGTGAGCAGACCCCGGTACCGGTACCCGTTTCGGTAGCCCCGCCTGACTTCCGTTCGCCGGTACTTGGCCGCGTGGAGTTGCTCTATCAACTCAGCTTCCATCGCTTCTTCCATTAGAGTCTTGACCACGGCTAACGTCCGAGGTTTGATCTCGTCCCACCAATCCTCTTCTTCCTTGACTGCGGACCACCTATCCTCTATTGTCAGTTCTGTCAGGTCTTTGACCTGTGCCACGGGCGTGTCCTCCTCTCAGTGGGTTTGCTTCACCCAGAAGGATACGCCCTTTCTCCCTTTTACACACTCCACGTTACACTACCGCCTACCCCCCGTCATTGACACCCCAAATGCGCCTCTGATAGCATTGCGGCATCTCAGCCGCCGCGTTGTCATTCGGCCATCACCCTACAGTAACGCGGCGCAGCGGCCCTGGGCTATGGGGAGGGGAGTACCTTGACCACGCAGCGCGGCGAACCCGACGACACCCCCGCCATTCTACGCAGCTACCTGGACGGCGTGGAGCAGGCCATCGACGAGATGCTGTGCCAGGCGGACGCCGACCTGGGCGTGATGCAACGCTACCACATGGGCTGGGTGGACCAGGCCGGGCGACCATCATCGTTGAGCCAGGGCAAGCGGCTGCGGCCGTCGCTGTGCGTGTTCGCCTGCGAGGCCGTGGGCGGCGCGCCGGGACAGGCGCTCGCCGCCGCAGCCGCAATCGAACTGCTGCACAACTTCTCGCTCATCCACGACGACATCCAGGACGGAGACCTGCAACGCCACCATCGCCCCACGGTGTGGGCGGTCTACGGCAAGGGGCAAGCTGTGCAGGCCGGCAACGCAATGCGTATCCTGTCCGGCTTGAGCCTACGCCGGCTTATGGAGCAACGCGGCGAGAGCGCCGTTGCCGCTGCGTGCAGCCACGCCCTCAGCGCTGCCTGCCTGGAGATGATCGAGGGACAGTTCCTCGACCTGGACTTCGAGGGGCGGACGGACGTGGACACCGCCGCCTACCTGCGGATGATCGGCCTGAAGACGGGCGCGCTCATCCGGTGCGCCATGTACATGGGCGCAATGGCCGGCAGCGGCGACGCCGCCACCGTCGAGGCGCTGGCGCGCTGCGGCCGGCACATCGGGCTGGTGTTCCAGATTCGAGACGACTACCTGGGCATCTGGGGCCGCGAGGACGAAACGGGCAAGCCCGCAGGCAGCGACATTCGCCGCAAGAAGAACTCGCTGCCCGTGGTCTACGCGCTGGAGCAGGCAGGCGGCGAGGACAGGGAACGCATCCGCTCCGTCTACGCCAAGGACGAGGTGGACGACTCGGACGTGGCGGACGTGGTTCACGTGCTGGAGGGACTGGGCGCGCCGGAGCATGTGCAGGGGCTGGCCGCGCAGCAGGCGGAGCGGGTAGAGGAGGCGCTGGACGGCGTGAGGGCATCGGGGCGAGCCAGGCGGGAGCTGCAAGAGCTGGTACACTTCCTGCTCACGCGAGACCGGTAGACGCCGCTATTGAAGGGGCGCGTGGCTTGTGGTAGCCTGTAACATGAGGCAGGCGACTCGCCGGAATCGGCGGCGCAGGCGCACAGCCCAGGCACGGGAGGCTGGCATGGACGGGCTTACGGCGCGCTCCGGCGCCTCGTGGAGCGTGGAGGAGGCGTACCACTACTGCGGCGCGCTCGCCCGCTCCCACTACGAGAACTTCACCGTCGCCTCGTGGTTCCTGCCGCGCGATAAGCGACCCCACGTCTACGCCGTCTACGCCTTCTGCCGCTTCGTGGACGACCTGGGCGACGAGGCGCAGGGCGACCGCCTCGCGCTGCTCGACCGTTGGGAAGACGAGTTGCGCGCCTGCTACGACAGCACGCCCGCGCATCCTATCTCCGTGGCGCTCGCTGACACCATCCGGCGATTCGACTTACCGATGGAGCCGTTCCTCAAGCTCATCGAGGCCAACCGCATCGACCAGAGGACGCAGCGACACCGCACTTACGATGGCCTGCTGTTCTACTGCGACCACTCCGCCAACCCGGTGGGGCGGCTGTTCCTGTACCTGTTCGGCTACGACGACGCGGAACGGCAGCGCCTGGCGGACGCTACCTGTACGGCATTGCAGCTCACCAACTTCTGGCAGGACGTTCGCCGCGACCTGGAGATGGGGCGCATATACCTGCCGCTGGAGGACATGGAGCGGTTCGGCTGCACGGAGGAGCAGCTACGCCAGGGCGTGGCGGACGACGCATTCCGTGAGCTTATGCGGTTTCAGGTGGAGCGCGCCCGCGGCCTGTTTCGGGAGGGAGCAGCGCTCGTGGACGCAGTGGATGGCATCGTGCGGCTGGACATCGCGCTGTTCACGGAGGGCGGGCTGCACGTCCTGAACGCCATCGAGCGGCAGGGCTACGACGTGCTCAGCCGCCGGCCCACGCTGTCGAAAGTCGCGCGTACGCGGCAGGCGTTGGGCACTGCGCTGCGCATGAAGCTGCGGAGGATGATCTGACCTCCATGCAGGGGCATGGAACACGGAGACGCCGGTGACCACAGACCTTGACCTGGCCTACGACTACTGCCGAAGGCTCACCAGAGAGCGGGCCAAGAACTTCTACTACGCCTTCGTGACCCTGCCAGCGGCGAAGCGCAGGGCCATCTACGCCACCTACGCCTTCTGCCGCCTCTGCGACGACGCCACGGACGACTCAGACGATCCGGACGTGAAGCTGCAACTGTTGGAGGAGCAGCGCGAGGCGCTCGAAAGGACGTGCGCGGGCAGGCCGGATGGCCTCGTTCACCTTGCCCTGCACGACACCATCAACACTTATGGCATCCCGCGCTCGTACCTGGATGAGGTGATAAACGGCGTAGAGATGGACATTACCAAGACTCGCTACGCAACCTTTGAGGAGCTAAGCGAGTACTGCTATCGCGTGGCTTCCGCCGTGGGCCTCATTTGCATTGAGATATTCGGCTACTCCAACCCCTGCGCCAGGCAGCACGCCATTGACCTGGGCCTTGCCATGCAGCTCACCAACATTCTGCGAGACGTGGAGGAGGACCTGGACAGAGGCCGACTGTACATCCCTGGCGAGGACCTGGAACGCTTCGGTTGCTCAGAGGACGACCTCCTGCTGCGAAAGCCCGGCGACGGCTTCCGCGACCTCATGCGGTTCCAGGTGGAGCGCGCCCGGGACTACTTCGAGCGCGGCAAGCGACTGTTGCCGCTCCTGTCGCCTCGCTCAAGGGCGTGCCCGGCGGTGCTCCACGGCCTGTACAGCCGGCTGCTGGATCGGATGGAAGCAGTGGACTACAACGTGTTCGGCGGGAGGATAAGCCTCAGCACTCGCGAGAAGCTGGGGCTGCTGGCAAAGCTATGGCTAAGCGTAGTGGTGTCGAGGGATCGGGCAGAGTAGTGGTGATTGGCGGCGGGCTGGCCGGCATCGCCGCCGCCTGCGACCTGGCCGACCGCGGCTACCCTGTGACACTCCTGGAGAAGCGGCCGTTCCTGGGCGGGCGGGCGTTCTCGTTCACGGATCCGGACACCGGCCGGGAGGTGGACAACGGCCAACACGTCTTCCTGGGCTGCTGCACCGCCTACATCGGGCTGCTGGAGGCGCTGGGGGCGCTCGGCAACACGCACCTACAGCCTGCGCTGTCCGTCCCCGTGCTCGACCGCGAAGGACGCAGGGGACTGCTCAAAGGCGCGCCGCTGCCGGCTCCGTTCCACATGCTGCCATCGCTGCTCGCCTATCCGCACCTGTCGTGGGCGGACAAGCTGCGAGTGTTGTACGGCGGCCTTCGCATACGTCTCGCCAATCGGCGCCGGGACGCGCCAACACTTGAGAACGAGACGTTCGCCGCGTGGTTGAAGCGTCACCACCAGTCGGACGAGGCGATAGCGCGCTTCTGGAACCTGGTTGTGCTCCCCACGCTGAACGACGATGCCACAGAGGTGAGCGCCAGCATGGGGCTGAAGGTGTTTCAGGAGGGTGTGTTGCAGTCCAGGGAGAGCGGCAGCATGGGTTACGCCAAGGTTGGCCTTTCGCAACTGGTCTCGAACGGCGTGATCGCGTACCTGTCGGCGCGCGGCGGGGAGGTGAGGCTCGGCGCGGGCGTAAGCGAGCTGGCGGTCGAGGGCGACAGGGTATGCGGCGTCAACACGTCCCGCGGAAGTGTTGTCGCCGACTGGTATGTGCTTGCGCTGCCCTCGCACGACCTGGACGGAGTGCTGCCGGAGGCCGTCGCCGCGAGCGGCTTCTTCTCGCTCGCCAACGGGCTTTCGTACTCGCCCATTGTGAACGTGCACGTGTGGTACGACAGGCCGGTCATGGACGACGAGTTTGCGGGTTTCGTGGACAGCCCACTGCAATGGGTGTTCAACAAGACACGCATGGAGGGCAATAGCGAATCGTCCGGGCAGTACGTGTGCATATCGCTCAGCGGGGCGTGGCAGTATTCGAGCGTGCCCAGACAACAGTTGGGCGAGATGTTCCTTGAGGAGATGGCCCACGTGTTCCCGCGGGCGCGGGATGCACGCGTGGAGCGGCTGCTGGTGGTGAGGCAGCCCAGGGCCACCTTCCGTTCGGTGCCCGGCGCAAGCGCGAACCGGCTGCCCGTCGCCACGCCCATCGCCAACCTGTTCCTGGCCGGCGAGTGGGTAGACACCGATTGGCCCGGCACAATGGAGGGCGCGGTGCGCGCCGGTCAGTCTGCTGCGCGCGCAGTGTTGTCCAGGGCGCGCGGTGAGTGAGGGGCGCGTATGGGTTGTTGCGGAGCGGTTGCCGTACACTTGGCGCTGGCAAGCGGGCAGTCTTTGCCCACTCATAGCCTGCCCCGTACTGCGATACGGGGCTGAACCTGTCGAACCGGAACGGGGAGACCACGGACGTCGTCCATCCGCTCGCCCTTCGACACGCTCAGGGTGAGCGGGAGAGGAGGCCTCCTACCACAACCGTCATTGCGGCGGAAGCCGCAATCCAGGAGATTACGGCGGCGCGGGCCTGAACGGGTGTGTGAGGGCGACTGTAGTTTGGTAGATTCCCGCCTCCGCGGGAATAGGGGAGGTCAACAACCCACAACCGTCATTGCGGCGGAAGCCGCAATCCAGGGGATTGCGGTGGCGCTGGCCTCAACGGGTGTGTGAGTGCGACTGTAGTTTGGTAGATTCCCGCGTGCGCGGGAATAGGGGAGGTCAACAACCCACAACCGTCATTGCGGCGGAAGCCGCAATCCAGGGGATTGCGGTGGCGCTGGCCTCAACGGGTGTGTGAGGGCGAGTGCGGTCTGGTGGATTCCCGCGTGCGCGGAAATAGGGGAGATGGGGCGGCGGCGGCCTCCCTTATAGGCCTGGCGGGGTGAGCGGACGGTGAAGCCTGTTCCTGCGGAGCCTTCGATCGTGAACCGAGGGCACAGCCCCCCACCTGGGTTGCGGCTTCCGCCGCAATGACGGTTGAAGCGGCGCCGCAAACGTCGTCCTTCCGCTAGCCCGCCGCCCCTCCCCGCGGGCGGTTCGCGAACCGCCCCTGCGGCTGGTATTCTCGCCCGCCGACGCGCCGTGTTGAAACTTAGCCTGCCGTGTGCTAGCGTAGGGCAACGGTTCGCCCGCAAGTCCCGGCGTTCCGGTCAAACCCGTGTCTGGAGCGAGCACATGGCTGTGGTAAGCAAGAGCGTCACAATACGCTTGCCGGTGGAGAGCGTCTTCGAGTACATCGCGGACGTGGAGCGGCACGTCGAGTGGTCCGGGGGGCTTAGCTTCGGCCTGGAGCGCATCACCAAGCTCACGGATGGGCCGCTGGCGGTGGGTTCGCGGTTCAGGTCGCTGGGCAAGCTGTCGCACAGGGCAGGCGTTGAGGACAATTCTACCGTGCTGGAGCTGGAGCCGAACCAACTGTTGGCCTGGGAGACGGTCAGCGAGGGCGCGGGCCAGCAGAACACCTTTCGATGGGCGTACACGTTTCAGCCGCGCGGCGATGCCACCCGCCTCAGGTACACGCTGCTGGAGCGCCGCTTCGATCCCAAGCCTCCGCAGATGTGGTTCCCGCCTACGCTGTGGCTGATCGACCGCAAGGTGTTCGGCAAGGAGATGGAAGGGGGACTCAATCGCATCCGTGAGGCGCTGGAGCGGTGACGGCTACGTGGACACGCGCACCACGTTGTACATGTGCAGAAACAGCTTGAGCGTGTCCACCGTCCACGTGAGCGGGTTGACCGCCCTGGCCGGATCCATGTGCTGGAAGAACACGAACTCCGTGTGGCGCACGCTGCCGTCCACCTCCTCCATCGCCTCCGTCAGTCGGCGGGACTCCTCCGCGGGCACGTTGTTGTCCTCGGCGTCGTGCATGATGAGCGTCCGCGCCTTCAGGTTGCCGATGTTGCTGCTTGGCGACATTCTGTCCAGATCCTCCTGGAACGCGGGCGGCAGCCGATTCAGCAGCTCTCGCGACTCCTCCAACGTAGCGCCTTCCAGCAGGCCGTAGGCCGCCGCGGCCGCATCGGACAGCGAGGCGACTTCGTCAGGCGCAGGCTCCTCACCATTCTCGAACACGCGGCGCAGCAGGTCTCGCTCCTCAGCGTCCTCCGCGGTGTCGATCAGGTGGTTGCGGAACGTGCGCAGCGTCTGGTCGCTCGGCTCCCACTCGCGCGAGCCGTCATCGTCGAAGCGCGAGCGGCTTGCCACCGCCACCATCAGGTCTCGCGCATCGTAGTAGCCTCCGAAGAAGTTGACGAAGGCCACACCGTCACGTATGCGAGCGTCCTGCGCCGCCACCGCGGACAGCGACGCTCCCACGCAGAAGCCGCCCATGCCCACGCGCTCAGGGTCAACGTACTCCCGGTCTTGCAGGTACAGGAAGGCGCTCACCAGGTTGTCCACCTCCGCCGGGTCTATCCTGTACTGCGTCATGGACTCCGACCACGGCACCATCACCACCATGCCGGAGCGCGCCAGCCCCTCAGCCAGGTTCACCACTCTGGCGTCGTCGCGGCCGGCGGGGTTGACGCCCAGGAACAGCAGGACGGCGGCGTGCGGGCCATCGCCTGCGGGCCGGTACACGTCCGCCAATCCCTCGCCAACGGCCTGCGGGAATAGCACCTCGTTGCGACTGGGGCCGTCGGTGAACCACGCCAGCGGCTTGACGGGCACCATTGGCAGCACCTGCATGATGAAGCCGCCGGTCTTGGCCGCCGTGCGACCCTGGGGCGTGACCACAGCCAGCAACAGCAGCAACGCGGCGGCGGCCCCGGCGACCATAGCGGCGCGGGCCGCGATCCTGCGCCAGTTGCCTCTCAGATGCCGTATCGCTTCACGAACCGCCACGTCGCCCGCCTTGCGCTACCGCAGGAATGCGAGCGGGTTCATGGACGCGCTGCGGTCGAACACGTCCACCCCCTCGCGCCGCTTCACGTATCCCACCACGGCGTAGGTCAGGGGCGTGGCCGCCGCCTCGTACACCACCTTGAAGACCCACTGCGTAATCACAAGCTCGATCAGGCTGGCGCCGGTTACAGTGCCAATGAAGGCCAGCGTGATGAAGGCCGCCGAGTCGAACCCCTGGCCGACCAGCGTTGAGCCGATGGTGCGCGCCCACAGCATACGCCCCTCGGTGACCACCTTGAGGCGTGACAGGACGATGGAGTTGGCGAACTCGCCCATCAGGTAGCCGGCGAATGAGGCCAGAAGCAGCCGCGGCGTGTAGCCGAGGATTGAGTCGTAGGCCTCCTGCCCCTCCCAGAACGAGGCGGCGGGCAGGACGCCGCCCACCCAGAAGCCGGCCACGGCCACGGCGTTGCACAGGAAGCCGAGCCAGATGACGCGCCGGGCGAAGCGGAAGCCGTAGACCTCCGTGAAGATGTCGCCAAGGATGTAGGTCAGGGGGAACAGGACGATGGCCGCGGGTAGGACGCGGCCGAACACGTCTATGAGCTTGACCGCGATGATGTTGGACGTGACGAGTAGCGTCACGAACAGGGCGGCCAGCACCAGAAAGAGGCCGGTAACGCGAGGCTCGGTTGAGTGGTTCAAGGCAGGTCTCCGATGCGGTTCAGTCTAATGTGGCGCGCACGCGCGGTCAATGGGGGGAGGCGCTCGCCCACTCACCCTGAGCCTGCCAAAGGGTAGGCGGCGATCGGCAGGGCATTGACTAACTTTCCGTGTGTTTCATATCATGGCAGTGGAGAATTCAGTGTGGGAGAAGCGCAAGCGATGGAAACCGGGAGGAAGAGACTCACCCTGGCCCTGGCCCCAAGCCTTCAGCAGCGGCTCAAGGCCATCTCTGCGCTGAAAGGCGTTAGCATGAGTGGGTATTGCCAGGCCGCAATCGACCGGGAGTTGGCGAGAGATGAGGCCAACGGCTTGGGCGGACTGATGGCTGACAAGCCCGACCACGAAATGTTCGCAGAACTCCAGCAGGAGATATTCGGGGACATGACTCTGCCGGGGAATTCCGCCGACCTGATTCGAGAGTCCCGCGAGATCAGGGACGCCGAGATGGAGAAGTGGGAGTGAGCGGCTTTGTCGTCGTCGATGCGAGCGTGGCAATCAAGTGGTTGGTGAGGGAGGAACATTCCGACAAGGCGCTGGGGATTCTCCGTGCATGGCATGATGGGGAGGTCACCCCGGCCGCTCCCCACCTGCTGCCCTTTGAGGTCGCTAATGCCCTGCATCGAAAGGCGCTGCGCGGCCAGTTGAGCGTCGGTGATGCCGCTCGCATGATGTCGCAACTGCTTGGCTCGCGGCTTCAGTTGCATCAGACGGCAGAGCTTCACGCGAGAGCCTTGGAGCTGGCAAGAGAGCTCCAGCAGGGAGCGGTCTACGACGCCCACTATCTGGCGCTGGCTGAGGAGTTTGACTGCCAACTGTGGACAGCCGACCAGAGGTTCCACCGGGCGGCAGAGGGGGGCGGGAATGTCCACTGGCTTGGCAACTGGGCAGCGTCTCTATAGAGCATTGAGAATACGCCACCGTGTCGCGCACCGCGTACGCCCCGTTCGTGCTGAGCTTGTAGAAGTGCGAGCGGTGCGCGGTTATCCACAGTTGTCATTCTGAGCGGAGCGCAGCGGAGTCGAAGAATCTAAGACCGCCGGTCATGGAACACGCCCCGCCCCGAAGAGGCGCGCGGCCGCAGCGGGAGAATGTTTTTGGTGTGCGGGTTGCCGGAGGTTTCTCGACTCCGCTCGAAATGAGCTTGTAGAAGTGCGAGCGGTGCGCGGTTATCCACAGTTGTCATTCTGAGCGGAGCGCAGCGGAGTCGAAGAATCTAAGACCGCCGGTCATGGAACACGCCCCGCCCCGAAGAGGCGCGCGGCCCCTGCGAAGGCAGGGGGCGAACGGGCTGCGCGCCGCGCGTTTGCGGTTGTGCATTGTGCGCGCTGTGCCATATAATGAACGGTGGCTCATTCCACTTGTGGACATCGCAAAACCATGACCAACCAGAGAGACTACTACGAGGTGCTGGGAGTTCCGCGCAACGCCTCCCAGGACGACATCCGCACCAAGTTCAGACGCCTGGCCCTGGAGTACCACCCGGACAGGAACAAGGATCCGGCCGCCCAGGAGCGGTTCAAGGAGATAAACGCCGCCTACCAGGTGCTCAGCGACCCGCAGAAGAGGGCGCAGTACGACAGGTTCGGGCACCTGGGCGCGGGCGCAGGCAGGGGCAGCGGCTTCGAGGGATTCGAGAACTTCGGCGGGTTCGGCGACATATTCGACGCGTTCTTCGGCGGCTTCGCCTCCCGCGCCCGCCGCGCGCCTCAGCGCGGCCGCGACGTCCACGCCGGGGCCGCGCTCTCGTTCGAGGAGGCCGTGTTCGGCGTGGAGCGTGAGATCGAGATTGAGCGCGTGGAGCCCTGCGGCGAGTGCAGGGGCAGCGGCGCGGAGCCCGGCACCTCTCCGACCCAGTGCCCACAGTGCAACGGCTCCGGCCAGGTGCGCAGGGTACAGCGCAGCGTGTTCGGCCAGTTCACGCAGGTGGGCGCCTGCACGCAGTGCCACGGAGAAGGCAGCGTAATCGGCAGCCCGTGCGCCCACTGCCGCGGCTCCGCGCGAGAGCGCAAGAGGCGCCGGCTGGAGGTGAACATCCCACCCGGCGTTGAGGACGGGATGCAGGTGGTCCTGAGCCGCGGCGGCGACGCCGGAACCAACGGCGGCGCGCCCGGCGACCTCTACATCGACCTGGAGGTGCAGCCCCACGGCGTCTTCTCGCGCCGTGACCACGACATACTGCTGGAGCTGCCCATCAACTTCGCACAGGCGGCCCTCGGCGACGAGCTGGAGGCGCCCACGCTGAACGGCACGGAGACGCTGCGAATCCCCGGCGGCACCCAGTCCGGCACCGAGTTCCGCATCAAGGGCAAGGGCGTGCCGTACTCGGCCAGGGGCAGGCGCGGCGACCAGGTAGTGGTGGTGAACGTGATCACGCCCAACAACCTGGACGACAACCAGCGCCGCCTCTTTGCGGAGCTTGCGGAGTCCCTGGGCAACGGCTCGCGCGACGACAGAAGCTGGTTCGGCAAGTTCAAGGATGCCATCGGCAAGGATGGCAAGGGGCCGTGACCCGGCGGTTGGGACATGAAGTGGCTTGAGCTGAGCCTCCGCGCGCCGCAGGAGTACGTGGAGCCGCTTTCGGTGGTGTTCCAGCGTCACGGATACGGCGGCGTGGCCGTTGAGTTGGAGGGCGGATTCAACCCGGACGAGGGCGAATCGCCGCCCGAAGACGCAACCGCCGTCCTGCGCTCCTACATTCCGCTCGACCGCACTACGGACTCGCGCCGCGAGCAGATACGCGTCGCAGTCGCTCTCATCGCTCTCCTCTGCCCGCTGCCGCCCCTGGAGGAGCGCGTGATGGAGGAGGACGAGTGGCTGGAGGCGTGGAAGAGCCACTTCACCGTCCTGCACGTGGGGCGGCTGGTCGTGCGCCCGTCATGGATGGAGTACGAGCCGGCGGACGGCGAGGTGGTGATTGCCATGGATCCCGGCATGGCGTTCGGCACGGGCCACCATCCCACCACGCGGATGTGCCTGGCGGAGCTGGCCCGGCTGGTGAAGCCCGGCAGCAGCGTCCTGGACGTGGGCACCGGCTCAGGCATCCTGTCCATTGCGGCGGCCGGGCTGGGCGCGGGCCGCATCCACGCGCTGGACGTTGACCCGGTGGCGGTGAAGGCCGCGCGCGCCAACGTGCGCGCGAACGGCCTGCGGCGCGTGGTCAAGCTGGAGCGCCGCGCCCTCAGCGCGGACGCCGCGCCGCTGGGCGAGTTCGACGTTGTGGTCGCCAACCTCTACACCAACGTCATAGTTAACCTGGCGCAGGCGCTGGCAGCCCACGCGGCGGCGGGCGGCTACCTGCTGGTTAGCGGCATCATGGCGGAACGTGCGGGCGAGGTGGAGAGCGCGCTCGATGCCGCGGGCTGCGCGCTGCTGCGCACCGAAATCCAGGGCGATTGGGCGGCGCTGGTGACGCGCAAGGGCGAGGTCTAGCCGTGCATCGCTTCTTCGTAGACCCCGACTGCATACGGGACGGGCGCGCCTGCGTGGAAGGTTCTGTCGCTCGGCAGGCGGCGCAGGTGCTCCGTCTGCGCGCGGGGGAGCGCGTCGCCCTGATGGACGGCGCGGGCCGGGAGTTCGTCGTGTCACTGCGCAGCGTATCGCCGTCCAGGCTGGAGGGCGACGTAGAATGCGAATCGTACATGAGCGGTGAGCCGGGCGTGTTCGTGACGCTCTACCAAGCCGTGCTCAAGGGCGAGAAGCTGGAGATGACGCTCCAGAAGGGAACCGAGCTTGGCGTCTCCGCGTTCGTGCCCGTGCAGTGCCGCCGCAGCGTACGCAGAGCCGCCGCCGGAAACCTCGACTCCAGGCTCAGGCGATGGCGGAGCATCGTGCGGGAGGCTGCGGAGCAGTCGGGCAGGACGCGAATTCCTGTCGTGGTGTCGCCGGTGTCGCTGCGCGTTGCGCTGGCGTCTGCGCAGGGCGTGACGCTCATGGCCTGGGAGGGCGAGCGCGTGACGGGACTGCGGAAGGCGCTGACGACTCGAGTCGAGCAGGCCCGCGCGGAGGGACTGAGCCTGCTGGTCGGCCCGGAGGGCGGGTTCGAGCCGGCCGAGGTCGAGGAGGCGATTGATGCGGGCGCAGTGCCGGTCAGCCTGGGCCGGCGCACGCTGCGGAGTGAGACGGCGGGGCTGGCGATGGCGGCCGCGGCCATGTACGAGCTCGGTGAGCTGGGCGGCGCGACTGAGGGACGCGCGGCGGCGCTCCGCGCGTCGACCGGCGCGCCACTCTGACCGGAGACACAATCGCAAGGAGGTGCAACGTGGCCGGAACAAGCGAGCTTCAGGAGGCGTATTCCGCCCTCGATCACCGCTACGAGATTCGACCGGAATCCGAGATTGACGCCGCGTGCCTGCTGGCGTTCGACTACGACTACCCAGGCAGTGAGTGCGAGGTTGTGATGGACACTGACGAGTTCACGGCGGTCTGCCCGTGGACGGGGCTGCCGGACCAGGGCACCCTGGTGGTGCGCTACGTGCCCAACAGGGCTTTGCTGGAGCTGAAGTCACTCAAGTACTACCTGTTGTCGTATCGGCAGGTTGGGATAGTGCAGGAGCACGCCGCCAACCGGATACTGCAAGACCTGGTGGCGGCGTGCCAGCCGCTTCGCATGTCGCTGACGCTG
Source organism: Dehalococcoidia bacterium (assembly GCA_963555975.3). Taxonomy (GTDB): domain Bacteria; phylum Chloroflexota; class Dehalococcoidia; order Lucifugimonadales; family UBA2985; genus JAPPHY01. The sequence continues at coordinate 1,327,319 of OY821663.2, read as the reverse complement.
GACTACAAGACGCGCGGCGGCATCCACACGGCGGTTGAGGTGAGCTACAGAGCGCCGAGTGAGTGAGGCGGGCGGCGCGCCGTCTGTCCCCCACCGTCATTGCGGCGAAAGCCGCAATCCAGTGGGGAGGTGGCGCTGACATAGGCTGTGCATTAGGGCTGTAGGCGGCCGAGCGGTTTCCCGCCTGCGCGGGAATAGGGAATGGTAGGCGCGGGCGGCATATTGCCCCACCCATGCTTCTACAGGCTCAGCACTAACGGGATACTGTGCCCGTTTGCCTCCTGCTTTCGCAGGCGCAGGCTCAGCATGAACGGCGCGCGCGGCTAACCCCCGGCCAACCGCTCAGCGTCACGGACAAAGTCAGAGGTCTCAGCTACAAGTCCCGCAATCACATCCGGCTGGTAGTAGTCGTGGTAGAAGCACTCGCCGTGCAGGATGGATTGGCGATCATAGTATCTCTGTCGGAGATCCTGCAGCGTTGGGTCACGCATGGAGAGGACTTGCAGCCGGCGGCCGGCCGTAGTGGACTTTGCGGGCTACTCTCCGGTGCGTGCAAGGATCAACGCCTCCGTGGCTCGCATAGTGGCGCACCAGGCTTTCTCCGCCGCGTCCCTCACGTCGCCGCCGGCCATTTGCGCCACGGCGGCGTCTCCCATGCGACGGGCATCCTCGAATATGCGGGCGGCGTTGGCTTCTACGGTGGTCATTGGCTTGCTCCTCGGTGCATTGTATCATCGGGCGAATAGCCGCGCCAGTCGACTATTCCCGCCTTCGCGTAAGTGACGGGTGAGCCTTCATGCCACGACAGGCTCAGCACAAACGGGATGGAGCGCCGCTCAGTCCATTGGGCGGATGAGCACGTCGTCGCCGTCTACGCGGACGGCGTAGAGGGCAAGCGGATCGAATGCGGGCGGGTTGGCCGGCCGGCCTGTTGTCACGTCGAAGGCGCTGCCGTGGCAGGGACACACCAGCAGACTGCCTTCCAGATCGCCCTCCGAAAGCGGGCAACGCTCGTGGGTGCACTCTTCAGCCACGGCGTACATCTCGCCGTCCACGTTCACCAGCGCCACACGCTCGCCGTCAACCTCCACGAGCATCACGCCTCCCGGCGGAAGATCCGATACCGATGCCACCCTGACGAAGTCGCTCACGGTTACCCTCCAAGCTGTGCTTTGCCGCGCACATGGTATCACTGTGCGCCCTGTCTGTCAGCCTGAGCGACGGTGCGGCGGTTGCGGCGACCGTGTGCGGCCGCCTACCACCACCGTCATTGCGGCGAAAGCCGCAATCCAGGGGGAGAGGCGGTGGTGTCCTCAACGGTGTGTGAGGGCGAATGCAATCGGATAGACATCCCCCTGCGCGGGCGTGGGGGTGGGTAGGCGGCCGCTCGCCCTTCGACAGGCTCAGGGCGAACGGACACAGTATCCCGATCGTGGTGAGCCTGCCGAACCAGAGCGGGGAGATCACAACTGTCGTCCATGCGCCCGCCCTTCGACAGGCTCAGGGTGAGCGGGAGAGGAGGCCGCCAATCCCCACCGTCATTGCGGCGAAAGCCGCAATCCAGGGGAGGAGCCGGCGTCCTCAACGGTGTGTGAGGGCAATTGTGATTGGGTGGACGCCCGCCTGCGCGGGCGTGGGGGGGTAGGCGGCCGCTCGCCCTTCGACAGGCTCAGTGTGAGCGGACACAGTATCCCGCACGCGCTGAGCCTGTCGGACCAGAGCGGGGAGACTCGGCCGCCTACCACCACCGTCATTGCGGCCCATTCGGCTGCGCTCAGGGTAGACTCAGCCGCAATCCAGGGGAGGAGCAGGCGTCCTCAACGGTGTGTGAGGGCGAATGCAATCGGATAGACATCCCCCTGCGCGGGCGTGGGGGTGGGTAGGCGGCCGCTCGCCCTTCGACAGGCTCAGGGTGAGCGGGAGAGGAGGCCGTCCGTTCCCCCCGCCGGCACTGGATTGCGGCTTTCGCCGCAATGACGAATGAGAGAGGGCGTCGCGCCATCGCCAGGGCGATTACGAACCGCCCCTACGGGCGGCTCGCGGCGTCCCATCCCGTTCGTGGCGAACGGACGGATGACCGCCGCCCCTACGGCGGCTCGCGGCGTCCCATCCCGTTCGTGGCGAACGGACGGATGACCGCCCGCCCCTACGGCTGTGCGGCCGCGGCCTGCGTCACCTGCACGGAGGTGTCGCTCACCTCAACGCGCAGGGCCAACGCCCGCAGCACGATGCCGGCGGCTGCCCCCTCCAGCGCGTCCCACTCCCGCAGCAGGGCCGCAGCGTCGCCCGCGGCCAGCGCGTCGCTCACGGCGACGGGCAGCTCGCCGCCCGCGATCGACCTTTCGGCGTCAAGTTCGGCCAACACCGAGCGGAGCCTGTCCAGCGAGGTCATCCCAGCAGCCGCGCTCTCCAACGCCCGCATGAAGCGCGAGTCCGCTTGCAGCCCGCCGCCATCCTCCCTTGCCTGCTGTGAGAGATAGGCGGCCGCGTCGATTGCCATGTCGCCGCGCTCCAGCGCATCGCGGGCCTCTCGCAGGGCCGCCTGCTCCAGGTCTCCGGCGCGCCAGGTGTGGTATCGACACGTGCCCTGATTGGCGCGGGAGTGGCACTGGTAGTACCGGTACTGCCCAACGCTCCGAACGCCGTCCTTGCGTCGCCACGCCTGCCGGCGGCTCACGCCTATCATGCGGTTGCCGCAGTTGGCGCAGTACGCCAGCCCGGAAAGCAGGAACGGTTCCGATGGATGGGACTCCCTGCGCCGCGTCCTGCTCTGCTCCATCTTCTCCTGCGCCAGCCGGAAGTCGTCCCGGTCGATGATCGGTGTGTGGTTGGCCGGGACTCGCAAGCCGAATCGAGTATACGTGCCCAGGTAGGCGCGATTTCGCAGAATGTCCCTCACGGTGACCAGGCTCCAGCCGCGGCCTCCCCTGGTGGGCGCTCCCGCCTCGTTGAGGCTGCGCACCAGGCGTCTCAGGCCCACGCCGTCGTGGATGTACATGCGAAAGATCAGGCGAACGGTCTCGCTCTCCTCCGGTGCTATCTCCAGCCTGCCCTCCGCTCCGATGGCGTAGCCGTAGGGCGGCTTGCCGAGACCCTCGCCTCTGAGCGCCTTTGCCATCATGGCAGAGCGTATGCGGTCGCCGCGAGCGCCGCCCTTGCGCCAGTGGTGGAGCGCTTGTTGGAGCGGGTCGGGCATCTCGCTGTCGCTGCACACCACCTTGGCGCGCAGGGCGTCCAGCTCCAGGACGCGGCGCACAGCCGCCTCGATTGTGTCGCCGAGGTAGCGTGCGCCGGGTAGCACCACCAGGAACTCGGAGCCGGAGGAGCGCATGTGGTCGAGCATTTGCTCGAAGCGCGGGCGGTCGCCGTTGGGGGAGTCCTCGGTGAACGTTGCGACGGTCTGGTGGCGATTCCTGCGGCAGTAGGAGTCGAAGGCTTCCTGCTGTTCCTGAAGCGCAGCCTCGATCTCCGGCCCGTCGGTGGCGCAGAAGTATCCTATAGCCCTCATGTAACGCTAGCTCACGTAGAGGATGCGGCTGCAACTGGGACACTGCATCGGCCGCTGCGATGTGCGGGCCTGCTGGACGACCCTTGTCGGCAGGGAGAGGCGGCAGCCGCCGCAGATACCGCGCTCGACGCGGGTAACGGCCTGGCCCTGGCGAGTGGCGCGCAGCCTGTCGTAGAGGCGCAGGTGCTCCGCGCCGACCTGCGATGCCACGCCGCCGCGCCTCGCCGCCAGCGTCTCCGACTCCGCCTCCAGCTGCGCCCTCTCGTCGAGGAGCTTCACGCGCTGCTGCTCACGCTCCGACTCCAGCGCCTGTAGCGCAGACTCGAAACCGCCCAGCTTGCGTTCGGTCTGCTCAATCGCTTCCAGGGCAACGAGCAGCCCCTCCTCCTGCTTGCGCTGGTTCTCGCGCAGCAGGAGCAGCTCCGTGTTCATGGCCTCAAGTTCCCTGGAGTTGCGCACGGAGCCGCCGTAGAGCTTCTCCTCCAGCTGCTTGCCCTTTTCGAGGAATGAGCCGATGGACAGCTCCATGTCTCGGCGCTCCGTCTCCTGGCGGCTTAGGATTGCGCGGCCTGCCTCGACGGCGCGGCGGCGTTCACGGATCAGCTTGTCGTCCGCCAAGGATTCGTCGATGGCGGTGATGGAGGTCTTGCACCTGTCAAGCTCGTCATCTATCGACAGGAGGTCGTAGAGCTGCTGTGCAATGGTCATGGCAGGCTCCGCGTGGTGGTGATTGATTGTAGGAACACGGTGGCGGAGTTGTCAAACGCGGAAAGCGGAGGCTCGCCCCGCGCCTCACCGCGGGCCGTCTCTCGCGGGCTGCCAGCGCGTCACCACCGTCAGGAACGCCGTGAACAGCACTACGCCCGCGCCGAACAGGAAGGCGGCGCGCGTACCCTCCGCATCGGCGAGCACGCCCGCCACAGACGGCGCAAGCGCCGACACCACTATCGCAGAGCCGAACACCAGTGACACCGTGGTTGCCTGCGCGCCCACTGCAACCAGGTCCATTGCGGAGGCCAGCAGTATCGACATCAACGGGAACAGGAACGCCCCCATCGCCAGCACCACCAGCGCGAAGGGCCAGCCCGCCGGCACAACGCTCAGCCCGATGCTCGCCAGCCCAAGACCCGCCAGGCTTGGCGCAAGGATGAGCTTCCGGCCAACCCTGTCCGATGCGTAGCCCAGCAACGGCTGCGACAGTATGCCGCCCACCTGGGCAAGCGCCATGTACAGGCCGCGGGCCGCGCTCGATACCTGCAGGTCTTCGTCCAGGTAGATCGCCAGGAACGTCAGGATGCAGCTCTGCCCGCCCGCGAATCCGGCCGCAAATAGCAGCACCAGCAGCAGGCGTCGATTCTTCAGCAGCCCTCCCACGGCTCCCATGTACCCCCTCACGCTCACCGCGGATGGCCACCGCGCGGGTATGCCCTTGAGCACGGCCCATATCAGCACGCCGAACAGCACTCCCGGCACGATGCTGCCCTGGAGAATCAGCCGCCAGCTCACCACTCCCAGCAGCACGCCCACCAGCACAGGCCCCAGCGTCTCGCCGATGCTGCCGCCCGTGCCGTGCAGCGAGATGGCAAACCCTCGCCGCGTGGCGAACTCCCGCGAGAGCGACGCGATGGCGGAAGGGTGCCAGAAGGTGATGGCGGTGGTGAACAGCGAGGCGGCAATCAGCGCGACCATGAAGTTGGTGGCAAGCCCCAACAAGAAGGCAAACGCGGCAACCAGAATGATGGTGAGACCCAGCACCTCGGCGCGCTGGTTGGCGAACCTGTCGCCGGTGAACCCGGCGGGTATGTTCGCAAGCCCGCCCGCCACGTTGCGGAACGTGGACATGATGCCGATCTGCGTGTTGCTGAGGGCAAGGCCGGCCTTTATCTCCGGCAGCAGCACGAAGAAGGCGGCGTTGAAGGCGTGCTTAAGGCCGTGCCCCGCCACCGCCACGATGAGCAGCGTGAGCCTCTGGCCGGAGGTCACGCCTCCCGGTTCCTGCGATGTTTCCCGGCTGTCCTGCACTTCTGCCTCTCCCGGCGAGTGATGCCTTGCTATCCTACCACAGCCCGCCGCAAATGTCCGCGACGAGTCTCGTTCGTCCCCTGCCTTCGCAGGGGCAACTGTGGGTCTGTCGGAGTTCGGGCGGATGGACGCCTTGCCTGCCCTCAACATCAGGGGCAACAGTGGATCTGTCGGAGTTTGGGCGGCTGGACGCCTCGGCTGCCCTCAACATCAGGGGCAACTGTGGATCTGTCGGAGTTCGGGCGGCTGGACGCCTCGGCTGCTCTCAACCGTCATTGCGGCGGAAGCCGCAATCCAGGGGGCCTCTACAGTGTGCCGGCCCGGCAGCCGGTCAAGTGGATTGCTATGAAAACAGGCCGTCTCAGGCACGCGATTGTGTCGCTGCGGCAAAGGCGCGGAGGACACGCGGCCGACATTTTCAATAGCTTATCCGGCGCTGGCAAGCGGCATGGGAATTCCCGCTTCCGGAGACCTTTGCGTAACGCCTGTATTGTCCACAGAGGAAGCGCTCCAAATGTCATTCTGAACGAAGCGGAGCGAAGTGAAGAATCCAAAGCAAATGCTGGCAAAGCTACGCTGTATCCAATAGACTGCCTTGGATTCTTCGCTGCGCTCAGAACGACATCGGAATGTAGGTGAGCAGTAGTTATGCAAGAATCTCCCTCCGCGGGAATGGGGAGGCGATGGGCGCGTGTCGGCGGCCTTGCCCATGCTTCGACAAGCTCAGCACCAACGGCCCCAATCCGCTCTTCCCCGCCCTCGCCGAATAGCGGCTTTGACCGGCCGCCGCCTTGGGCGCTAAACTGGTGAGCGTTGATAGGTAGGCTGGGCGATCGCTCCGACTCTGTCGGGGAGGAAAGTCCGAGCTCCACCGGGCAGGGTGCTGGCTAACGGCCAGGCGGGGAAACCCGACGGAAAGCGCCACAGAAAACATACCGCCCCGATTGCGGGGTAAGGGCGAACCGGCGAGGCAAGAGCTCACCGCCTCGGTGGCAACATCGAGGGCACGGCAAACCCCACCCGGAGCAAGGCCGAATAGGAGGACTATGGGCGCCCGGCCCGTCCTCGGGTTGGCTGCTAGAGGCGTCCGGCAACGGGCGTCCCAGATAGATGATCGCCGTCCCGCTACGGCGGGATACAGAACTCGGCTTACAGGCCTGCCTATCAACGACGAGTCGAACTCGCCCGCGCCCGCGCAGCGCGGCTCGCCTTCGCTCGGGGCCGCACATGACGACATTCCTGACACTTCCAGACGACCAAATCGACGCAGACGCCATCCGCGCCGCGCTCACCACAACCGTGATGGGCTGCCGCATCGACTACGCGGCATCCACGCGCTCTACGATGGACGACGCGCGCCGCGCCGCCGAGCAGGGCGCGCCCGACGGCGCTCTCATCGTTGCCGATGAGCAGTCTGCCGGGCGCGGCCGATTCAGCCGGGCGTGGGTATCGCCGCCGGGTGTCAACCTGTACCTTTCGCTGCTGCTGAGGCCGTCGCCGGAGGTCGCCTCGCAGCTTTCCATGATTGCGCCGCTGGCGCTGGCCCGCGCGCTCCGCCGCATGGCCGCAGGGCAGGGCGGCACGGTCACCATCAAGTGGCCCAACGACGTTCGCATGGGCGGCAGGAAGATAGGCGGCATCCTAATAGAGGGCTCGCTTGCGCAGGACGGCGCGGGCGGCTTCTCGATTGTGGGCATTGGCGTGAACGTGAACTTTGACCCCGCGGCCCACGCGGAGATCCGCGACACGGCCACGAGCCTGCTCGGTGAGCTGGGCCGGCGCGTTCCTCGGTTGGAGCTGCTGGCCGCGCTGATGGAGGAGTTCGAGGCGGTGTACATTGCGCCGGGACGAGAGGACGCCGTGCGCGAGGAGTGGGCGTCCATGCTGGACACGCTGGGACAGCGCGTGAGCGTTACGTGGGGCGATGCGGTGTACCAAGGCGTCGCGGAGGGCGTGGACGACGAGGGTGGGCTGTTGCTACGACTTGCGGACGGGGCGCTGCTCAGCCTGTCCGCAGGCGAGGTGACGCTGGGCGGGTGAGGGGGCGCAAAGTCCGTCCATGCTTCGACAGGCTCAGCACGAACGGGGAGACTCTCCATGCCCGCGGAGGCGGGCATCCACTCGACCACCTACGGATGTGCGCGACAGTCCTGACGGGCGGCCGCCCGCAACAGTCATTGCGGCCCATTCGGCTGCGCTCAGGGCAGGCTCAGCCGCAATCCAGAGGGGCGGGTGTGTAGACTGGCGGAGGCTTTAGATTCTTCGACTCCGCTCCGCTGCGCTCAGAATGACAACAGTGGGTGGACAGCGGCGGTGTCCCCCAGCTCGCGCTTCGACAAGTTCAGCACGAGCAGGCTGCTGTGTCCGTTCGCCCTGAGCTAGTCGAAGGGCATCCCGACACCCTCAGAAGATGATGCTCACCGCTCCGTGCGAGGTAAGCCCTTCCATGTCCAGAACCGCCCGGCGATAAGCTATCTTCAACTCTCCCTGCTCCCAACGCAGAGTGTAATCGATGCTTCCGACGTAGGGAGCTTCCTCACCGCTGCGGAACCGATAGACCAGCACGTTCGACTTGACCGCAATCTCGCCGCCATCGCCTTCCCGTACCTGAACGTTGGAGACGAACCTGCGTGTGCGAGACCAGGGATACTCACGGTGAGCGTGTCGGCTGTTCAGCCGCTTCACCCGCGCCCGCAAGCGGAAGATGTCGTCATCAATGAACACCAGATCGCGTTCGGGGTCTCCTTCGGGGAGGTCGGTGGTGGGAACCACATAGCGGCAGTCTTCCGTAAAGAGTTCGCTCCAGTCGTCAAGTCGCCACTCATCGAGAAGGGTGGCCTCCCTGAACAGGAAATCCTCAACCTGTTGCCGCAGCGCGGCGTTGCCGGCCTGTGACATGATTCACCTGCCCGTGCCGGGGACAGCGGTAGATTCGCGCTCCATGAAATCCCTGTCCTGCACGTTGGTCTTGCTGAAGCCCTGCATGTTGGCGTGCCATTGGCGCCAGAAGCCACGCATTTGCAACTCGCCCGTCCCCTCCGGAACGGGCTTGAGCATCCCCCTGGAGATGTCCGACCACTCGACCTCGGTGGCGCGGAAGCCGGACTGGCAGGACTCCAAAGCCTCCACGTCATCGGGAGAGGCAAACCCTCCCGGCCCGAAGAATGTCAGGAACGTGTCCAAGCGAATGGACTGCATTCTCGACGACTCTTCTCGCGGGACGATGTGCCAGGCGGTGATCTCCATGTGCTTGGCGTCCACCGGCTCGATATACCTGACCGTGGTGACCATGAGGTCATTGATTATCAGGTTTGGGTAGATCAGCAGGCTCCGGTAGGTATCGGCAATCTGGAAGGCGCGGCTCTCTCCGTGCGCCTGCACGAGACGTTGACGGGCTTCCGCAATCTCTCCCTTGGCATCCTCGCCGAACAGGGGATGCCAGTGGGCGATAGGACGCCCGTTGCGGGCTACAGCCTCCGCCACGCAGTGACCGTTGCCCAGGGACTTCGCGGTAGCGGGTGTGCGATTGTGGAGAGTCTGCCCGCTTTCGTCCGTTCCCAGGCTTGCCATGTAATCGAGATACGTGCGATGTGTTGGGACGAGGTGGTATCCATCCAGGCTGTTCTCTACCATGAGTTTCCAGTTGGCCTTCACCGTGTACTTGTGGGAACCCGGTATCGCCCTCATCCCGGAACTCGACTGGTCTACCACCATGTCCAGGTAGTCCCTGGCCCCCGCCAGATAGGTGATCAGGTCTTCCACAAGAGGATTGAAACTCACAAAGTAGAACCCCCGGTAGCTGTCCACCCTGGGCGGCTGCTTGAGGCCCATGTCTTTTCTGTCGAAAGCTGGCCCGTAGGCATCCTCGCCGGGTACGCCGATGAGCTCCCCGGCGGTGTTGAACGTCCAGGCGTGATAGAAGCACTGAAACACTGCGGCGTTTCCGGCGTCCCTGCGGCAGACCAATGCGCCGCGATGGGTGCAGGAATTGAGCAAGACCCTGACTTGGCCGTCCTTGCCACGCACCAGGAAGACCGGGCGGCCCGCCACCGTGCGGCGGCGGTAATCGCCGGGGGTCTCAACCTCCGATTCGTGCCCAACGTAGATCCAGCATCGGTCGAGTATCTGCTCGCGTTCCAGGTGGAACAGATCGTCGGAGGTCATGGAGGAACGGTGAACCCGAAATACGCCTCCATCCCGATCATCCTCTACCAGGTGTTCAACTTCCATGAAACTCCCCTTATGCGACAGGGATTCCGCAGGCGGCGCCGGCTTGATGGGCCTCTCCCACCGCACTCTGCGGGAGACATTCTATACTACGGGGTCGCCTGAGCACAACGAAAAAGGATGGCGCCGCGTCCCATCCGCCCTCCAAACAAGCTCAGCACGAACGGGGAGCCCCCCCCATGCCCGCGGAGGCGGGCATCCACTCGACCACCTACGGATGTGCGCGACAGTCCTGACGGGCGGCCGCCTCCACCGTCATTGCGGCCCATTCGGCTGCGCTCAGGGCAGACTTCAGCAGCAATCCAGGGCAGAGTGGGGTGGATCTGGCTTTGACGGTGTACCAAGGTGAGGGTTGGCTGAGTGGATGCCCGCTTTCGCGGGCATGGGGTGGAGGCGGGCGGGCGTCAAATTCCCCCGTCCATGCTTCGACAAGCTCAGCACGATGGTTCGACAGGCTCACCACGAGTGGGATGGAGTCCGCTCACCCCCTGCTTTCGCGGGGTCTGGTATACCGTAGGGGTCGGTTTCAATCCGACCCCTACCGTCCTTGTGCCGCGCACGGGCGTTCGCATTGGCGGTTGATGCCCCACAGCCCCGCCGGGTGCTAGATTCCTGCTTTCGCAGGAACGACTGGTGTTCACTCGCACATCCTTAGGCATGCTCTCGACTGGCGGGTAGCCTTCCACCCCGTCCATGATTCGACAGGCTCAGCACGAACGGGAGGTTATGCCCGCTCACCCTGAGCGTGTCGAAGGGTCTGCCACGCAGGGGCTGAGCGGGCGGATGGACAGCGGGCCGCCTCCTCCACCGTCATTGCGGCCCATTCGGCTGCGCTCAGGGCAGGCTCAGCCGCAATCCAGTCTCCCCTCCCGCCGTAGCGACAGCGCGACGGCGGCCGCTGCGGGCGAGTGTTGCCGTGTGCGCTTGCCCGAGGTTTCTCGACTCTGCTATCGCGTAGTCTACCCCCGCATCAAGTGCGGGGCAGGCTCTGAGCGCAGCCGAATGGGCTCGAAATGACAACTGTATGCGGCCCGCTAACGCCCTGCTTTAGAGATGGCAGGCTGTGAGCCTGTCGAAGTACGGACGGGACGGGGGCCTGCCTACGCGGGCACAGCGACATACACACCATCATCGCGGCCAAGCACGTAGAGGCTGCCGTCAACGCCGCTGCCGAACGACGTGATGAGCAGCTCCGAGTCCAGCAGCAGCTGCGGCTCCGCGGCAGTCTCGCCGTCGAACGTGATACCCCAGATGCGGCCGGTGCAGTAGTCGCCGTAGACGTATGCGCCCGCCAGTCCGGGGATGCCGTCGCCGCGGTACACGTGCCCGCCCGTGACGGAGCAGCCGTCGCCGCGGCCGTACTCGGCTACGGGAAGCTCCAGGCCGGTGGTGTCGCAGTCCCGCCGCGGCCGGTAGCAGTTGGACGCCTCCATGACGTTCCAGCCGTAGTTGCCGCCGCGCTTCACCACGTCAATCTCCTCGTACTTGTCCTGGCCCACGTCCGCCGTCCACAGCAGGCCCGTCACGGGGTCGAAGGAGAAGCGCCAGGGATTGCGAAGGCCGTAGGCCCATATCTCGCCGCGCGCGCCCGTCACGCCCACGAGCGGGTTGTCAGGCGGTATGGCGTACCCGGCGTCCGGCGACGCGCCCGAAACGTCCAGCCGCAGGATTGCGCCCAGAAGCGTGCCGGTGTCCTGGCCGTTGCCGTACGGGTCTCCGGCCGCGCCGCCGTCACCCAGGGCCACGTATAGATAGCCGTCCGGCCCGAACTCGATCTGCCCGCCGTTGTGGTTCTGGAAGGGCTGCTCAACCTCCAGGATGACGACCTCGCTTGACGGGTCCGCCAGATCCGGGTTGCCCTCGCTGACCGAGAAGCGGGAGACCACGGAACGCCGCGGCGAGCTCGCGGTGTAGTGGACGAAGAATCGCCCCGTCTCGCTGAAGTCCGGCGGGAAGGCCAGGCCGAGCAACCCCTCCTCGTTGGAACCCTCGTTTACGATGTCGCGGATGTCCAGGAACACGCCTGCGCTCTCGACCGCGGGGTCGTTGGGGAAGACTGACACGCGCCCGGCCTGCTCGGTAACGAAGATGCGGTTCGTGCCGTCTTCCGGCTGCGTAAGGTTGGTGAGATGCCGGAACCGCAGGTTGGGGAAGGCGGGCCGCAGGCTGATCCGAGGTAGCGCAGGCGCGGGCGCGGCAGTCGGCGCGGCCTCCGTGGTAGGCGCGGGTTCAGGCGTCGGGGACTCGCTTGGCCGGACGGGGAGGGTTGCCGCGGCGGTTGCGGTTGGGTCGAGTGGCTGCGCCGCGGCGGACGATGGCGTTTCGACAGGCGCGGCTGCGGTTGGCGTTGGCGGCGCGCTCACCGTAGTGGCGGTCGGGCGCGGCTGCGTTGCGGTGGGCGATGGCGCGGGCGCGGGCGAGTCGCAGGCCGCGAGCAGCAGCAGGCTCAGGGCAAGGAGCGCGGCCGTGGCTACCCTTCGATGGTTCAACGGCTAGAAGGGCAGCGTCTCCCCGACGCCCTCCGCCTCCGCGCGCTCCAGTATGTGCGCGGCCACCGCCACGTCCTCCAGCGCAATGCCCTGCGACTCGAACAGCGTGATGTCGTCGTCCGACAGGCGGCCGGGCGCGTGGCCCGCCACCACCGAGCCAAGCTCCAGCACCACGCTCCAGTCCAGCAGGCCGGAGCCGATGGGCATGGCCAGGTCGGCGCACTCGATCATTGCCTGAGGCACGTCGTCGGCAACGATCACCGCGCAGCGCGAGACGGCCGCGTCGTCAAGCTCGCGCCGCTCCAGCGAGTTCGCGCCCGCGGCGTTGACGTGCATCCCCGGCGAGAGCCACTCGCCAAGTATCACGGGGTCGAGCGTACGCACGTTGGTTACGGCGATGACCACGTCCTTGCCGCGCACGGCCTCCTCCGCGGACGCCGCCGGAGTCACCGGAATGTCCAGCGTCTCACTCATCGTGCGGCAGAACTCGTCGAGCCGCTCGCGGGTGCGGCTGTACGCCGCGGCGGCGCGGATGGGACGGACGGCGCAAACGGCCTCAAGCTGCGTGCGCGCCTGGAAGCCCGTCCCAACGACGCCAACAGTGGCGGCGTCCTGCCGCGCCATGTGGCGGGTGGCAACGCCGCTGGCGGCCCCGGTGCGAATCTGCCCCAGGTTGGACGCCTCCATCACTGCCAGCAGGCGGCGTGGCTCCCCGCCGTACAGCAGCACGAGCGGCCGGCCCGCGCCCATCGTCTTGAAGCCGGCCACGCCGCGGCCGCCCAGCACGGCAACCATCATCGTTATGCCCACGCCCTCTGCCTGTGCGCGCTCTCTGGGCAGGTTCACGCCCGTGCCCACGCCCTGCTCACGAAACGCCTGCTCCACCATCTCGATTGCGTCCGGCATGGGAAGCAGGCGGATTACGTCCTCTTCACGAAGAAACAGCGCCATTGTGACCTCCGTATTGTTGAGTGACCGTCCCCCAACCGTCATTGCGGCCCTTCGGCTACGCTCAGAGCCTGCCCCGTACTACGATACGGGGGTAAACTGCGCGAAGAATCCAAGGCAGTCTATTGGATACAGCGTAGCTTTGCCAGCATTTGCTTTGGATTCTTCACTTCGCTCCGCTTCGTTCAGAATGACATTTGGAGCGCTTCCTCTGTGGACAATACAGGCGTTACGCAAAGGTCTCCATCGAGGGGGAAGAGGTTTTGGCGGCCTCTTTCACGAACAGCGGCCCCGCCACCTCTCGCAGGAAGTTGCGCGCCAGCGTCTCGTATCCTTCAGCGTCCGGGTGCAGGTCGTCGGGGAGCATGTGGGCGTGCTCAGGCCCGAACAGCCGCAGGCCGTCCACGTAGTGGACGTTGGAGCCGCCCCGCTCGCGAATCGCGCTCACGGCCTCAGCGACCTCCTCGCGCATGGCGCGCAGGGTGAAGTCAACCGCGTTGGGCGTGTCCTCACGCGGCGGCGAGAAGATCGGCGATATGACCGCGATGGGAATGTCGGCATGGCGCTCCCGCAGTGTCTCCACGAACCCGATGACGGCGGGCCGGAACGCGCGAACACCAAGGCTGGCCGCGCCGTAGACGTTGATGCCGACCTTGATGGAGATGAAGTCCGCGGGTAGGTCTCGCATCAGCCGCCCAATCATCGGGTCAAGGTGGCACTGCCCGCCGTAGCCCAGGCAGGTGAGGTTGAGGCCGTGCTCCCGCGCCACTATCGCGGGCCAGGTGCGGCTGGGGCTTGCGGCGGTGCGGCAGTGGGTGATGGAGCTGCCATACGTGACCCAGCGCGGGCGCGAGTCCTCGAACGGAGCGAGCGATGCCCCGTCGCTCAACTCCAGCGAGCGCAGGCGGAACTCGGTGTACTGCGGCAGCCACAGCTCCAGCAGCTTCTCGCCCGCGGGCAGGCCGCGGAACTCGAACGAGTCTCGCTCCGCCAGCTCCGTGGAGGCGTGCAACCGCCCGTCGCACAGCAGGTCTATGGGCGACGCCTCATCATCCGCTCGCTCGATGCTCCCCGCGACGGACGTTGTGTCGCTGTGGAAGCTGATACGCACGCCTGCGGGCATGGCGGCGCGCTCGCGGAGGGCGTCCGGCGGGAACAGCGGCAGGTCGTCGAACGGGAGGCGCCAGGGCTGCGTCCACTCCGGCGTGCGATGGCAGGAGATCGCGCCCTGCCAAGTGATGCGCGAGTCGTCGGGTCGTATCAGCATGGGCGTTGGCTCCTTCCGGCGGCCGGTTGGCGGGCGTGTGCGCGCCGGCGTTCGGGCGTCAGCCGGCGCCTTCCGTGGTCAGCGGTGTGTCGTCGCGGTTGGCCCACTCGCCCATCGAGCCGTCGTAGTTGCGAACGCGCGAGTAGCCCATCAGCGTGAGTACGAATGCTCCGTGCGCCGCACGGATACCACCCTGTCAATAGGTAATGACCTGCTTGTCCGGCGTGACGCCGCGCTCCTCCAGCATGGCCTTTATCTTGCTGGCGGGCTTGAGGGTGCGATGCTTGTCGCTCGTGACGAAGTTGAGCCACTCCAGGTGTATTGCGCCCGGCACGTGGCCTGCGCGCTTGTTACCGCGGTCGGCCTCGCCGGTAAACTCTGCGGTGGAGCGCACGTCCAGGAATATCGTGTCCGGATCGCCCACGCACGACACGCCGTAGTCCAGCGTGCACACCAGGTCTGCGACCTCGCGGGCGGAGAACTTGGCGGGTTCGGGCGTAGGCGCATCGGTGGTGACGGGGCGGCCCTCGTCCAACCACTTTGGCCAGCCGCCGTTGAGTACCTTGACGTTTGCGTGGCCGTAGTAGTTGAGCACCCACCACACGCGGGCGGCGTAGAGGCCGCCTGCGTTGTCGTATGCGACCAAGGTGTGTTCGTCGCCGATGCCCAGGCTGCCCATCAACTCCGATACGTGCTCCGCGGAGGCGACGAGGGGATACGCTGTGGGCTGCCGCGGGAACTCCGGGTGCTTGATGTAGTGGTGCTCAGGGATGCCCACAGCGCCGGGCAGGTGGGCGCGGCGGTAGCCGTCAATCTGGTCGCAGTCGATGATGCGGAGGTTGGGGTCGTCCAGGCGCGCCTGGAGCCAGTCGGACTCCACGAGGATTTCGGGTCGGGCGTAGCCGTTGGTGGTCATGTCGGTCCTCCCGCGGCGTGTTGGTGTGCGCCGCCGATTATACCACAACGGGCGGCGCGGACGCGTTCGTGTTGCGTTGCCGCGCTCGCTTGCGTACAATGGCACAGGCGCAAACACGCGCAAACTCTCGAAAGTGGAGGTGTCCAATTGTCAGCCGTAACCGATGTCCTCAACCAAATGCGGGCCAGGCACGACGCCCTCAATGAGAAGCTGTCGCAGATCCCCGAGAGCCGCATGGGCGAAATGGGCGCCTGGGGCGACCGCCCGATGCCAATCCGGATGATGATGCTCCAGATGGTGGGCCACGACCTGGAGCACACCGCTCAGGTGCTGAAGACGATGCGCGACCTTGGCATGGCACAGACAGAGCCGCAGATGATTCTGGCCGACATGCAGAAGGTGCGCGGCGACCTCGAGGCGATTCTGGTCGGCCTGTCCGACGAGGACCTGGACAGGGCGCCGGAAGGCGAGTGGTCGATCCGGCAGACGCTGGAGCACTTCGTTTCGACCGAGGACTTCTACACCAAGCGGCTGGAGCAGGCGCTGGAGTCGTCCGGCTAGCGCCCGCCCCCTGCGAAGGCAATCGTCATGGCGGAGCGGCCGCCCCTGACATACGAGACGTTCGCGGCGCTGGCCCTGCTGTACGGCCTGGACGTGGAGGACGAGGAACACCTGCGTGCTCTGTTCCCGGAGGTGCAGGCCATGCACGACCGCATCGCCGCGCTGGACGCCGTGGACGCGGGCGCAGTTCCGCCCGGCTCCGGCCTGCCGCCGTGGGACGACTCCGAGCCGGTGTAGCCGTGGCCTCTGTCGAGTTGACGCGGCTGCCCCTGTCGGCCCTCGCCGCGCTCATCGAGCGGCGCGAGGTCTCGCCAGTGGAGGCAGCGGAGGCGTACATCCGCCGCATCGACGCGGCCGAGCCGCGCCTCAACGCCTTCATCACCCGCACGAGCGACCACGCCCTGCGCTCGGCGCGCCAGGCGGAAGCCGAGATATTGCGGGGCGGCTACCGCGGCGCGCTTCACGGCGTACCGGTCGGGCTGAAAGACCTGTTCAACACGCAGGGCGTTCGCACCACGTCCGGCTCCGCCATAGACAGTGACTATGTGCCGGATGAGGACTCCGCGGTGGCCGAGCGGCTGTCCTCCGCGGGGGCCTGCCTGGTCGGCAAGCTCCACATGACGGAGATGGCCTTCGACGGCACAAGCCTCAACCGCCACTACGGCCCGGCGCGCAACCCGTGGGACACGGAGCGAATGGCGGGCGGCTCCAGCAGCGGCGCGGGTGTGGCCGTTGCCTCGGGAATGGCCGCGCTGACCGTGGGCACGGACACCGGCGGCTCCGTGCGGGTGCCTGCCGGACTGTGCGGCGTGACCGGCCTGAAGCCCACGTTCGGGCTGATAAGCAGATACGGCGCAACGCCGCTGTCGTGGTCGATGGATCACGTGGGGCCGCTGGCGCGCAGCGTACTGGACGCGGCGTTGGCCTTGAACGCGCTGGCGGGCCACGACCCGCGAGACCCCGGTTCGCTCCGCGCGCCGCCGCGGGACTACGCCGCCGGGCTGGAGGAGAGCGGCGCGGAGGGCGCGGCCGGCGTACGCATCGGCGTGGTGGACAGCTTCGGCTGGGATCTCACGGAGCCGGATGTCAAATCGGCGTTTGAGGCGGCGATGGCGCAACTGGAGACGCTGGGCGCGGACGCGCGGTCGGCCGCCACGCCGGACCTCGCGCTGGTGAACGCGGCGGGCAGCGTGGTGCAGACAGCGGAGGCGGCCGCGCTACACCGCGAGCGTGTGCTGGGCCGCGGCCGCGAGATGGATCAGGCCATCCGCCGCCGCATCGAGAGCGGGCTGTTCATATCGGCGGAGGCGTACCTGCACGCCCAGCGCGTTCGAGCAATGCTGAGGCGCGAGCTGCTGTCCACGCTGGAGCAGGTCGACCTGCTGGCGTCTCCCACGACTGCCATCGCCGCGCCAAGGCTGGAGCAGCAGCACGTCACGATCCAGGGGCGGCAGGTGCACATACGGGAGGGGCTGCTACGCATCACACGCGTGTTCAGCGCGGTGGGGCTTCCGGCGATTTCGATACCGTGCGGCTTCACGGAGGATGCGCTGCCGGTGGGGTTGCAGTTGGTGGGGCGGCCGCTCTCGGAGCCGTTGCTGCTGCGCGTGGCCCACGCCTACCAGACGTCGACCGAGTGGCACACGCAACACCCGGACGTGTGAGGAGGCGGCCCGCGCCGCCTATCGGTCGGCGTGGCCCAGCGAGCGGCCGGGCGCAACGACGTCGCGGACGCGCTGCTTCAACTCGCGAGGCTCCGGGAACCTCCGCTCCTCCTTCAGCGACCACACCGTCTCGCCGTTCGCGCGCACGTGGAACACGCCGCCCGTGCCGGGAATCAGCGCAACCTCGCCCAAGTCGTCCTGGAACGTGGTCAGCAGCTCCTGCGCCATCCAGGCGGCGCGGAGCATCCACCTGCACTGCGTGCAATACTCGATCTCTATGCGGGACTTCTCCGTCATGGCGCCATCACTTCCCTGTCTTCGGAGACTATTGCGTAACTCTTGCTCACCAACATTCCAATGTCATTCTGAGCGCAGCGAAGAATCCAAGGCGGTCTGTTAGACGCCGTGTAGCTTTGCGAGCATAGGCTCTGGATTCTTCACTTCGCTCCGCTCCGTTCAGAATGACAGTTGAAACACTTCCTTGGAGGGCGCCCGATCCCCTGCGAAAGCAGGGGCAAGCTCTATCCTTCCCCCGCAGACGGGGCAAGGGACTTTGGGTTACGCAGAGGACTCTCGCCTCCGCTACGGCACGTCCATGCGGCGCAGCCGGTACACCGAGGCGGCGAAGAACAGCGCGGTGGCAACGGCCGCGCCTACCAGTCCAGCCCGCAGCTCTATGACCTCTTCTCCCAGCGAGGCAAAACCCTCCTCGTCCAGGCCGCGCAGTATGGCGAAGGTGTAGCCGCGGACGCTGACGTATCGGAGGCCCTCCAGGAACGACGTCACCAGCCCTTCCCAGATGAACACGTAGACCACGGCAAAGGCGAGCGCCCGCTGGGTGATGAGGCCGGCCCAGGTGAAGATTGAGGAGTAGGTCAACACGCAGACGGCCGCGCCCGCGGCCGCAATCGCGATTGTGCCGCCGGTGGCCGCCGGATCCAGCCAAACCATGACGACGGCGGGCACAACCGCAACCGGCGCCGCCACTACCACGGTGGCCGCCAGCTTGGCGGACACGATGGCGATGCGCGGCACAGGCCGCGTGGTCAGCAGGCTCAGGGTGCGGTCCTCCAGCTCGTTGCCGAAGGCGCTGGTGGCAAGCACCAGCACAATCAGCGGCAGAGTGAGGCGAATGACCACCGCGCCGAAGAGTCCGATGAAGCCGCCGTCCTCGTTGTTGCCGGTCAGCATAATGGGCAACACTATCAGGAACGGCAACAGCGCAACACCCACCATCAGCAACAGCCTCCGAATGGAGATCGACTGCCGCAGTGACAACGTGAACAGGGCTGAGATCACTGCTGCACCACGTAGGAGAACACGCTCTCCAGGGAGTCGTCCAGAGGCTCGATGCGGTAGAGGCGCACGCCTATGTCCCTGGCAAGCCGCGGCGCCTCGCGTTGCAGGTGCGCCACGTCCCGCGTGAGCACCTCTATGCCCTTGTCGTCCAGCGACACGGAGTCCACCGCGTCCAGACCCACGAGCGCAGACGCCATCTCCCTGAGCCGGGATGCGACGATTCGCACGTGGAAGGGGCGCTGGTCAAGCTGCTCTCGTATGGCGTGGTAGTTGCCGGCGGCGGCCAGCTTGCCGCTCACCACAAGCAGGATGCGGTCCGCCAGCGCCTCCACTTCCTCCAGGATGTGCGAGGAGATGAGCACGGTCTTGCCCTGCGCCGCCAGCCGTCCTATGTAGTCGGCGAACTCCACGCGCTGGCGCGGGTCTGTGCCGTTGAGCGGCTCGTCCAGCAGCAGCACGTCGGGGTCGTGCACCACGGCGGCCGCCATGCGGATGCGCTGCCGCATCCCGCGGGAGTAGGTGCCTGTGGGCCTGTCCTGCGCCGGCAGCAGGTTGGCGGCGGAGATGGCACGCTCCGCGGCTTCCTCGACGTCGTTCAACCCTTGCAGCCGCGCCGCCATGCGAACGAACTCGCGCCCCGTCATAAACGGGTAGAGGGCGTCGTGCTCGCGCATGACGCCGACGCGCCGATAGAGAGCGGGGTTGTCGCGCACGGCCTGCCCCAGAACCCGCACGCTGCCGAGGGACGGCGCGATCAGGCCGCACATCATGCCCAGTAGCGTGGTCTTGCCCGCGCCGTTGGGCCCCAGCAGGCCGGTCACGCCGGGGCGCACCTGGAAGGTGGTGTCGTTGACGGCGACCACGCTTCCGTACCACTTGGACACGCGCTCAACCTCAATCGGCGCGTCGTAGCCGTTGCTCACAGCCGCATCCTCCTGTAGCGGTTCCACAGTATCAGCGCGGGCAACCCGGTGAACAGCGCGTATACGCCTATGGGCCAGGCGTCGTTCAGCTCATCCCTTGCTTCCTGCGCCGGCGATGCGAACTCTTCTTCAAGGTTGAACACCATGCTGTTGATGTTGTCGGTTACGGAGCTCATGCTCAGCAGTCCGACGTACGGCGCCCAGCTGCCGGTTGGGACGCTGCAATCCTCCTGGGAGATCACGACGCTCCCATCACTGGAGCGCGTGGTAGTCGTCGACGAGCAGATTTCGTTTGTCAGGGGCTCGACAACGGAGACCGAGAGGAGGTAGAAGCCGATGACGATGATGGATGCGTAGGCTCGCCGGGACGTGAAGGCTGCCACGGCCAGCGGCGCAATGGTGGCGAACAGGGCGATAGCCGCGCCGACTAGCATGATCCGCGGCACGTCCAGCCAGTTGTCCCGCACGTAGTCCACGGGGTTGTCGGCGATGAGGACGTGGCCCACCTGGAGCACGGCCTGGCCGGCGTACGCCAGCGCCAGCGCAACCGCGAAGAAGGCCAGGCAGCGCGCCGCGATGTAGTCGGTGGCGGTGAGCGGGCGCACCATGTACAGGGGCAGGACGTTCTCTCGCCTATCCGGCACCAGCAGCTCCGGCGCCATGATTGCGGAGAAGATGATCAGGATGAACCCTACGATTGAGTAGTAGTCGCCGGGGCCGGGCACGAACTGATCCGCCGCGCCCTCCGCGCCTGGAACTGTATCGCTCAGCGTCACCAGAATTATGACGAAGATCGCGGCCGGGGCCATTGAAGCGAGGAAGAGCAGCGCGGGCATGATCTTGGCGCGGCCGCCGCGCCCGATGCCCAGCACCGTGCGTATGCCGTTCACGAACAGCGCGATGCGCGCCCGGTTCCGCCCCTCGCGCGGGCCGGTGTAGCGTTGGTAGCCAAGGTCAAAGACCTCTCCCTCTTGCGCCATCACTCCGGCCTGCCCCTGAAGATGTCGGTCAGGTTGAGCCGCTCCAGCGAAAGGCGCTTGAGCCGTGCGCCGGCATCCACCGCGGCGTCCCGCACGTGGTCGTAGTCGTCCTCCTGCGCGCCGTCGATGACGAACAGGTCGCCGCGTCTCTCGGCGCGCACGCCGCGGGCGGCAAGCGCGTCGGCGAACTCGTCCCTGCGGTCCGCAACCTCCACGTGCAGCGTCTCCGTCTCCTCCGTGAGCTTGGCGACCTCGCCGCTGCGCGCCACCACGCCGGACTCCAGCACGATGATCGAGTCCGCGGTGCGCTCCACGTCTCCCATCAGGTGGGTGGAGAGCACAACGCTTATGCCGAACGTCCTGGCGGTGCGCTCCACAAGGCTGAGCATCTCCTGGCGGCCGTCCGGGTCGAGTCCTGCGGTAGGCTCGTCCAGGAAGACAAGCACGGGGTCGTGGACGATGGCCTGCGCCAGCTTGACGCGCTGCTTCATGCCGGTGGAATACTCGCCGATGTAGCGGTATCGCTCCTCGTCCAGGCCCACGTGTCGCAGGGTGTCCGCGGCGCGGGTGCGGGCCTGGCTGGGCGGGATGCCGCTGACCTGCGCCATGTACATGAGGAACTCGGAGGCCGTGACGGACGTGGGCAGGCATTCGTGCTCCGGCATGTAGCCGAGGCGTGCGCGGCTGTCCGGGTTCTCGAACGTGGCGCTGCCCAGCACCTCGGCGGAGCCTGCGGTTGGCGGGATGAGGCCGAGGAACAGCTTGATGGCGGTGCTCTTGCCTGCGCCGTTGGGGCCGAGGAGGCCGGTCACGCCCTCGTTGACCTCGAAGTTTACGGAGTCCAGGGCCACGGTGGAGCCGTAGCGCTTGGTAAGTCCCTTGGCTTCCAGCAGTGGCGGCATGACGCCATTATACACCACGCGGCGGGGCCATGCACCGTCCGCGCGCCGCCGTTCCGTTCGTGCTGAGTCTGTCGAAGCATGAATGTTCCTCTGGCGGCTCACCACCCCTACGGCGGGCGGGCGCGTCGTTCCCGCTCATGGTGAGCCTGTCGAACCAGAGCGGGAGACCACGGATGTCGTCCGTCCGCTTGCCCTTCGACAGGCTCAGGGCGAGCGGGAGAAGAAGCTGACGCTCGCGCGCGTTTCCCTCCCAACACCCAAATCTCGCGCTTGTGCTCGCGGGCAAGTGAACATATAATTGGGCAAGGCGCACCCCTGCCGGCGCGCATCTCTCAGCAACCACTCAAGGGCGTTACTTGAGCAGATCTTCTACTATTGCCATAGACGGGCCGGTGGCCGCGGGCAAGTCCGCCGTGGGGATGCTGCTGGCTGCCCGCCTGGGCTATCGATTCATCGACACCGGGGTCATGTACCGCGCCGTCACCTGGGCGGCCCTCAAGGACGGCCTGGATCCGGAAGACGAGGCGAACGTGACGGCGCTTGCCGAGGAAACCAACATCGAGGTATCTGCGGGCGACGCCGCGGGCGTCTCCCGCATCATCGTGAACGGCCAGGACGTTACCGGCGTCCTTCGCACCAAGGAGGTCGAGCAGGGCGTGTCGCTCGTATCCAGGTTCACCGGCGTCCGCGCGGCGATGGTGGCCCACCAGCGCGCGCTCGCCGAAGTGGGAATGCTCATCATGGCGGGCCGGGACATCGGCACGGTGGTGCTTCCCGACGCAGACCTCAAGATCTTCCTGACGGCCTCACCGGAGGAGCGGGCGCGCCGGCGCCACCAGGAGATGCTGGATGCGGGGCAGGCCGTCGAGCTGGAGCAGGTGCTTGCGGAGCTGCTCCAGAGGGACAAGCTGGACATGGAGCGGGCCAACTCGCCGCTGCGGCCCGCGGATGGCGCGCACGTGCTCAACACGGAGAGCATGGGCATAGACCAGGTGGTGGGGCGCATCATGACGCTGGCGGAGGGTGACTGATGACCGTGCTGTACGGCGTGTGCAACACGCTCATGCGGGGCGCGCTCCGCATCTTCGGCGATTGGAAGGTGGAGGGACTGGAGAACGTGCCTCCGATGGGGCCGCTTATCGTCGTGTCCAACCACCAGAGCAACATGGACCCGCCGATTCTGGCCGCCAGCATACCGCGGCCCATAACCTTCATGGCAAAGCGCGGCCTGTTTCACAACCCCATCGCCTCGCGGTTCTTCACGGCCTACGGCGCGTTCCCGCTGAACGAGAGCGGCAAGGATCTGGCCGCCCTCCAGCGCGGCGTGCGGCTACTGGAGCAGGACGGCGTACTCGGCATCTTCCCGGAGGGCACCCGCAGCCCGGGCGCAATGCGAAAGGCCATACCAGGCATAGGGTTGATAGCGCTGCGCTCCAGGGCGCCCATTCTGCCCGTAGGCATTGTGGGCACGGAGGTCATCGGCCCGCCGTGGCAGGTGGCGATACCCAGGGGTACGTTCACGATTCGAATAGGCCAGCCGTTCACCGCGCCGTATTTCGAGGGCGCGGTTGCGCGCGGGCAGCTGGAGTCGATCACGACGATTATCATGGAGCGGGTAGCCGCTCTGCTGCCGGACAGCTACCGCGGGGAGTACGCGCTGGCGAGCCGCGCGGCGGCGGGTCTCGCCGGCGGGAAGGACTGAGGAGACACAGCGCCTTGTGTGGCATCATCGGATACGCCGGACGCAGAGAGGCCGCGCCCGTCCTGCTGGAGGGCCTGGCCAACCTGGAGAACCGCGGCTACGATAGCGCAGGCATCGCCGTGCTGTCGGACGGCGGCGCGGTTGCCGTGCGGAAAGAGTCCGGCAAGCTGGAGCGGCTGGTCAGCTTGCTGAACGGCTCGATGCCGGAAGGCAAGGTGGGCATAGGCCACACGCGCTGGGCAACCCACGGGAAGGCCAGCCTGTCCAACGCGCACCCCCACCTCGATAGCCGCGAGGAGGTCATCGTCGTCCACAACGGCATCGTGGAGAATTACGCGGAGCTGAAGCAGGAGCTAATCGAACAGGGCCACACCTTCGCCTCAGAGACGGACAGCGAGGTGATTCCACACCTCGTAGCCCGCTACCTTCACAACGGCGACACGCCGGAGGAGGCCGTGCGAAGGGCTGCCCTGCGGCTGAAGGGCGCGCAGGCCGTGGCCGTGGCGTTCAAGCGAGAGCCGGAGAAGGTGATGGCCTTCCGAATCGGCAACGCGGGCGGCATTGCGGTGGGCTACGGTGACGGCGAGATGCTGTTGGCAAGCGACCTGCCGGCCATCATACCGCACACGCAGCGCGTGGCCTTCCTGTCCGCCGGCGAGATGGTGTCGGTGACGGCGGACTGCGCGGTCTACTCCACGCTGGACGGCGCCGCGCTGAGCAAGTCGCCGCAGTCACTGCCCTACGACCCGGTGTCCGTGGCGAAGGGCGGCTACAGCCACTTCATACTCAAGGAGATTCAGGAGCAGCCACAGGCATCCATCGCCACCATGCGCGGCCGCGTCTCGTTCGACGACTGGGACGTTGCGCTGGACGAAATCAACCTCTCCGACGACGACCTGCGCGGCATCGACCGGGTGATATTTGTGGCGATGGGCACCAGCTACCACGCGGCGATGATTGGGCGGCACATGATGGAGCGGTTGGCGGGCATCGCCTCGGAGGCGGAGAACGCGTCCGAGTTCCGCTACCGAGACCCCATCCTGGACTCGCGCACGCTGGTCGTCTCCGTGGGCCAGTCCGGCGAGACCGCGGACACCCTTTCGGCAATGGAGGAGGCCCGCAGCAAGGGCGCGCGCCTCATCACCGTCTGCAACGCGGAGGAAAGCGGCGCCGCGCGCATGGCGGAGGGGTGCGTCTACTTGAGGTGCGGGCCGGAAATAGGCGTGGCCTCTACCAAGACGTTCACCTGCTCGCTGGAGGCGCTGTACATCCTTGCCGCCTACGTGGGGCGGCGGCGCGGCTACCTGTCGCAGGAGGCGCTGGCGGACGCCCTGCGAGACCTGGCCCGGCTGCCGGACCTGCTGGGCGGCCTGGTGTCGCGCCAGGAGGAAGCGGCCGAACTCGCCGAGCTGTACCACCACAAGCCGCACTTCATGTACCTGGGCCGCGGCCCCAACTACGCCGTTGCGATGGAGGGCGCGCTCAAGCTGAAGGAGATGGCCTACGTCCACGCGGAGGGCTGCCCGGCCGGCGAGATGAAGCACGGCCCCATAGCCCTGGTGGACGATAGTATGCCCATCGTCGCCATTGCGCCCGACGACGGCCTGAGAGACAAGATGCTGAACAGCATATTCGAGGTGAAGGCGCGGGGCGGCACCGTCATTGCCGTGGCAACCGAGGGTGACGAGGAGATGGCGGGCGTAGCCGACCACGTCCTCGCCATTCCGCCGCTCTCGCCGCTGCTCACGTGCATACTGGCAAGCGTGCCGTTGCAGCTGCTGGCCTACCACATTGCCGTCAAGCTGGGGCGGGACGTGGATCAACCCAGGAACCTGGCGAAGACCGTTACCGTAGAGTGAGACCCGGCCCGCGGGCCGGGCCCAGTGCCTGCGGAGGCCGCGCAACCGGCCGGGCGCGCCGCCGCTCGATACGCCACTTCTCGCCTGCAAAGGAGAGCGCGTTCATGCGAGTCCTTTTCACGGGGCAGACGGGCATCGACAAGAAGAGCCAGCTGCGCGCGCTCAGCGAGTACTGCGCGGAGAGGGGCCGCAGCGTCGACGCCGTCTTCAACATAGGCGACGTGATGTACGCGGAGAGCCGTCGGTCGGGCCATCGCCTGGCTGAGGGCAAGATTCTCGACTTGCCGCTGGCGCAGCTTGGCGCGCTTCGCCGCTCCGCGTTCAACCTGGTGCGCAGCGAGGTAGCGGACTGCCGGCACGTTCTGGTCAACTCGCACGCCGTGTTTCGCTGGAACAACCGCCTCATCCGCGCCTTCGAACTGCCGGAGGTGAGAGACCTGCAGCCGGACGCCATCGTCACGCTCATAGACGACGTGGAGGCCGTGAAGCTGCGCCTGGACCGCTACAAGGAGTCCGGGGAACTGCCGCCGGACATTCGGTACAGCCTGAAGGATCTGCTCGTATGGCGCGAGGAGGAGATACTGGCGTCCGAGATTCTCGCCTCAGTGCTGGACACGCCCCACTACGTGCTGGGCGTGTCGCTGGAGTCGGAGGCTTCCGACACGCCGCTGGAGGTGGTCTATCGCCTGCTGTTCGAGCCGTGGAGGAAGACATCGTACGTCAGCTTTCCGATAGGCGTGGCGCGCTCTAAGCCGGAGGTGTGGGAGCGCGTGGTGGAGTTTCGCAAGCTGGCGAGGAAGTACCTCACGGCCTTCGACCCATTGATGATAGACGAGAAGCGGCTGGTGCATCTGGCGCAGCAGTCGCCGCGCGGCTCCGACGAGGTGGAGTGCGAGACGCTGGGGCAGACGTTGAAGCTGAGCCGCCGCGAAATAGAGTCCATAGCGGACGACATAGACGGGCAGATAGTTGCCCGCGACCTCAAGCTGATAGACCAGTCGGAGATGGTGGTGGCGCTCTTCCCCGCGGACGCGAGCGGAGAGCCGGTTATCGCCGGCGGCGTGCAGTCGGAAATCGAGTACGCGGCCGCCGCCAAGAAGGTGGTCATACTGTGGGAGGCCGCCCGCGATCCGACTCCCTTCATCGGGCAGCGCGGCGACGTTGTTGTCAGGAGCATGGCGGAGCTGGAGGATCATCTTGCGTCCATCAGCCAGCAGCCGGGCCAAAGAGAGATGCAACTGTGAGCGGCTGTCGTAATTCCTTCCCCCGTCTGCGGGGGAAGGTTAGGATGGGGGCCCAATCGCAGCCATTCACCCTCATCTCAATCTTCCCCCTCAAGGGGGAAGAGGTTTTGGTGGCCGCCAGGCGAGTTGTGCAAAGGTTTCCTCAAGCAGGAAGAGGCGTTGGTGGACGCCGGTTGAGTTATGCAAAGGTTAGCGCGAGCGGTTACAATAGCAGGGAAGCGCACCGGCGCGCCATGAGGTGAGGCCAGAGCCATATGACGGCTGTGCAGGACGTAAAGAGCCGTGCGGACATCGTAGAGGTGGTGTCTGAGCACGTTGCGCTCCAGAAGGCGGGGCGCAACTTCAAGGCCAACTGCCCGTTCCACGCGGAGAGGACGCCGTCCTTCTTCGTGTTCCCGGAGCGGCAGTCGTGGCGGTGCTTTGGCGCGTGCGCAACCGGCGGCGACGTCATCACATTCGTGATGAAGTCCGACAACCAGGACTTCGGGCAGGCGCTCGCCAGTCTCGCGCAGCGCGCAGGGGTGACGCTCCCCTCGCGCGAGACGAGAAGCCGCCACGACGCGCTCTACGCGCTCAACGATGAGGCGGCCGACTACTTCCGACTCGTGCTGGAGTCATCGGAGGGCGCGCAGGCGCGGGAGTACCTGCGGCGCAGGGGCGTTGACGACGAGACCGCTGGCCGCTTCCGGCTGGGGCTTAGCCCCGGCGGCCGCGAGGCGCTGCTGCGCCACCTACAGGCCAAAGGCCGCTCCGAGGCGGAGGCGATAGCCGCGGGGCTGGCGACTCGCCCGGAGACGGGGGCGGCGCGAGACCAGTTCCACCGGCGGCTCATGTTCCCCATCCTGGACTCCTCCGGGCGCGTGGCCGGGTTCGGCGGGCGCGCGCTGGACGACGCAATGCCCAAGTACATCAACACGCCGCGCACCCCCGTATTCGACAAGAGCGGCATACTCTACGGCCTCTCGATGGCGCGGGAGGCCATAGGCGGCGCGGGCCGCGCCGTTATCGTCGAG
Organism: Dehalococcoidia bacterium; assembly: GCA_963555975.3. Taxonomy (GTDB): domain Bacteria; phylum Chloroflexota; class Dehalococcoidia; order Lucifugimonadales; family UBA2985; genus JAPPHY01. The sequence goes on along the minus strand of OY821663.2, from coordinate 1,299,795 downwards.
GGCTACATGGACGTGATCGCCGCGCACCAGCACGGCTTCCGCAACGTGGTTGCCTCGATGGGCACTGCGCTGACGGAGCAGCAGGTGGGCCTGCTGCGCGGCGCAACGACCAACTTCGTGCTGGCGCTGGATCCGGACAACGCGGGCCGCGAGGCCACGCTCCGCAGCCTGGAGTCGTCATGGCGCGCGCTCCAGATCGACTACGTGCGCTCCGGAGGCAGAAGCGGGATTGTGTTCAGCCAGCGCCACCTGAACGCATCGCTGAAGGTTGCGCCGCTGCCCACGGGCCGCGACCCGGACGAACTCATACGCTCGGACGCCGGCGAGTGGGAGCGGCTGGTTGCGGAGGCGCAGCCGCTCATGGACTTCCTGATGGAGGCGCTGCCCCCGAGGTTCGACATGAGCACGGACGAGGGCAGGCGGCAGTTGCTGGACGCGCTCTCGCCGTTCGTGAAGGGCGAGGGCAACCCGTTCACGTACAGGCGGTACGTTCGCCGCCTTGCGGACACTGTCTCGCTGAGCGAGACGGAGCTTGAGCGGTACGTGTGGCGTTCGCAGGGTCGGCCGCCCTCGGGCGCGCGTCGACGTGCGGCGGCTGGCGGGCGCGCGGGCGCGTCGCCTGCGGTCAGCCTGGAGGAGCACTGCCTTTCGCTGCTGCTCAGGCATCCCGAGCTCAGGGATCGCGGCCTGTCCATTTCGCCGGACTACTTCGAGCAGTCGGAGAACAGGGACGTATTCACAAGATGGCTGGAATGTGATACAATTGAAGCAATGTCTGGGAGTGTGCCCGTTGACTTGGCGGACCACTTGCAGGCTCTCCTGGACACCGAAGAACCGCCCCTCAACATCAAGGAGCGGGAGAGGAGTCTCCACGCGGTGGTGAACCGCCTGAAGGAGCGGTACTTCAAGGTGCAGGAGTTGGCGTTGCTGGAGGGGCTGGAGGACGCGGACTGGACGGACATCGCCGGACTTGAGCAGTCGCAGGACGTGGCGCGGGAGATCAATCGGCAGCTGAAGGAACTGTACTCCGGTACGGACTCGGAGTAGAGCGCGAGAAGGGGACATGGTAAGAGACAGAAGCAACGAGATGGAAGTCAGCCCGGAAGAGGAGGAACCCACCTCCGACAACATGATGGCGGCGGTGGAGTCCATCCGAGAGGACGTGAAGGAGCTTGGCATCAACATCGTGCCCGCGCAGGGCGACGGCGATGGTGACGGCAACGGCGGCCACGCGCTGCCCACGTCGCTCGCCAAGCAGGAGCCGGAGGAGCTGACTGAAGAAGCCGAGGCGGAAGCGGAAGCCGAGGTCGAGATCGAGGTGGAGCCTGACCTGGCGAACCTGGACATGATCGACGACCCTGTCCGCATGTACCTGCGCGAGATCGGCCGCGTCCATCTGCTGACCGCCAACGACGAGCGCAACCTTGCCCGGAGCATGGAGCGCGGCATCCAGGTGAGCGCGCTGGAGAAGGATCTCAGCGTTCAGGGCGGCTGGGAGCCCAAGGCCTACGAGGTGGTTCACCTGCTGCTCACTCGCCTTGCCAACGCATCGTACCTGGCGGACGCGCTGGGCGAGAGGCTTGCTATCGCGGGCGGCCTGAGCCTGTGGCACCTGAACCGGGATCGCCTTGTGCTCAAGGAGATCGACAGCGAGATAAACCAGGAGATGGTCGCGGAGATGGCGATGAGGCTGGAGTGCCCGCCGGAGGAGGTTCGCAACGGCCTGCTCCAGCTTTCGGTGAACAGCCGCATCGTGCCGCCGGAGGCGGTGAAGTCGGTAGGCGATGCGACGCCGCTCCGCCATCTGCCGCGCGTGCTGAACGACCCGGAACTGATGCGCGACCTGCGCGTCAACGAGTCCGCCATGAGGGCCTACCTGCACGCCGCAGTCGAGGAGGGCAACAAGGCGCAGCGACACCTGGCGGAGGCGAACCTTCGCCTGGTGGTGAGCGTAGCCAAGAAGTACATCGGCAGGGGCATGTCGCTGCTGGATCTGGTGCAGGAGGGCAACATCGGCCTCATCCGCGCCGTGGAGAAGTTCGACTACCGCAAGGGGTACAAGTTCAGCACGTACGCCACGTGGTGGATTCGCCAGGCCATAACCAGGGCCATCGCAGACCAGGCGCGCACCATTCGCATCCCAGTACACATGGTGGAGACCATCAACAAGCTCATGCGGACCAGCCGCCGGCTGGTGCAGGAGTTCGGGCGCGAGCCGACCAGCGAGGAGATTGGGCTGGACATGGAAGTCAGCCCGGAGAAGGTGCGCGAGATTCTGAAGATCTCGCAGGAGCCGGTGTCGCTAGAGACGCCCATCGGCGAGGAAGAGGACAACCACCTGGGCGACTTCATCGAGGATCGCGGCGCAATCGCGCCCGCGGACGCCGCCTCGTACCAGCTGCTTAAGGAGCTTGTGGAGGACGTGCTGGACACGCTGAACCTCCGCGAGCGGCGCGTGCTCCAGTTGCGGTTTGGGCTGGAGGACGGCCGCAGCCGCACGCTGGAGGAGGTGGGCAAGGAGTTTGGCGTGACGCGAGAGCGCATCCGCCAGATTGAGGCGAAGGCGCTGCGGAAGCTCCGCCATCCCTCGCGCTCCCGCAAGCTCAAGGACTTCCTGGAGTAGCGCGCGCGGGGCGGGAGTCTCGCGCATGACTGGAAATCTCGTCACTGGATACCCTATGGCGCTACAGCCTGACCTGTTTCCGCGGCAATTGCAGGTTCCTTTGCCGGAGCCGGGCTGTACGCCGCTGGAGTATGCAGAAGTCCTGGGCCGAGCCTACTTGGCTTTCGTAAAAGGCGATCAGCAGAAGCGGGGCGCCCACTACATGACGCCTGCCGCCGTGGCCAGGTTCATGGCGGAGTCCGTGTCGTACACGGAGCCGCGACTGCGGGTGTTGGATCCCGGAAGCGGCGCGGGCATCTTGTCGGCCGCGGTGTGCGAAGCTGCCTACGCCGGCAGGACGGTCGAGAGCCTGCACGTTGACGCTTACGAAACCGATCCTCTGCTGGCAGAGCTAACGCGCCTCTCACTTTGCTTCTCGCGTGACTGGCTCGAGCAACGAGAGGTCGCTTTGACGTTCCGCGTAGATCATGGGGACTTTGTTCTGGCCCACGCAACCGTCCTGAAGACGGCCTCGCACCGCGGGCTTGAAGGAAGCCACGATGGGCGGCCCGCCTATGACTTGGTGATTTCCAATCCGCCGTACTACAAGATAGGCAAGGATGACCCAAGGGCTGTAGCAGCGGCGTCAATCGTGCATGGGCAGCCGAACATCTACGCCCTATTCATGGCCACGTCGGCCGAGCTGCTCTCGGAGTCGGGGAGGCTTGTCTATATCGTGCCGCGGAGCTTTACGTCCGGGCCGTACTTCAAGAGATTCAGGGAAGTCTTGTTCCAACGGGTCACCCCCACGGCTATCCATCTCTTCGAATCCAGGAAGGATGTTTTCGCGAACCAGACGGTTCTCCAGGAGAACCTGATACTTGCAGCGCGCCGTAGGGAGGATGGCGAAGGCCAAAGCAATGGGCAGGTGCTTGTGTCTCAGAGCAAGGCAGCTGACGACCTCGCACACCGGGGGCAAATGCTGACTGAACTGGATTCCGTGTTGGACAGAAGAAGCGTCAACAGGGAACTGTCCATTCCGGTCTGCAAGGAAGACATGGAGTTGGTGCGGACGGTCCATGCGTGGCCGGAATCTCTGGGTTCGTTGCGCCTCAACGTCTCAACCGGGCCTGTCGTGCCGTTTCGGGCTACGCAGTTCCTGGTTGATCACGATACGGAACCCTGCGGCGTCCCGTTGCTGTGGATGAACCACGTGAAACCCATGCGCTTGGAGTGGCCCTTGAAGGGCGGTCACAAGCCCCAGTGGATCAAGAGCTCTCCGGTGTCCCGGAAACTCCTGGTGAGGGACGATACATACGTCCTGGTGAGGCGATTCAGCGCCAAAGAGGAGAGACGGCGGCTGGTAGCTGCCCCTCTCATCCGGGGCTGTCTCAGCGCGGACGTGGTTGGGTTGGAAAACCATCTGAACTACATTCGTGGGGAGCCTGGACGGTTGGATGAGAAGCTGGCCTACGGCCTTGCCGCTCTCTTCAATTCCGCCTTGCTGGACAGGTATTTTCGCGTATCCAACGGCAATACGCAGGTGAGTTCGACCGAGTTGCGGGCCATGCCCTTGCCCGCCGAACAGGACATTCGCATCATCGGCGACGCCGTTCAAGCGAGACCAGGCTCAGAGTTAAGTCTCTCCGACCTCGACGCCATCGTATCCGCAGCCCTCGGCATCCCTCTCGACATTTGCGTTGGGCCTGGGGAGGCCGCGCGATGAGCAAGATTGACGAGGCCAGGGATGTTCTTGAGCAGCTAGGGCTGCCACCGGCCCAGCAAAGCGACATCGCCTGCCTCACCTTGTTGGCGCTCAGCGGTCTACCCGAAGGCAGTCCTTGGCGCAGGGCCGCCAAGCCCTCGCTTACCATCCACGAGATGATGGTGTTCATGCGAGAGACCTACGGCAGGGCCTACGCGGAGAACACGCGAGAGGTGGTGCGGCGACAGGTCATCCACCAGTTGGAGCAGGCGAGAGTGGTGGACAGGAACCCCGACGATCCGGATCTTGCCACCAACAGCCCGCGCACTCACTACGGCCTCACCGACGAGGCGCTCAAGGTCTTGCGGTCGTACCGGAGCCGTCGTTGGATGCGGGAGCTTCGCGGCTTCAGGTCGAGCCAGGGCGCGCTGCTGGAGTTGTACCAGCGGCGCCGCCAGATGAGGGAGATACCGGTTCGTACTTCGTCGGGTGAGGAGGTACGCTTGTCTCCCGGCAACCACAACCGGCTTCAGGCCTTGGTGGTATCGAGCTTTGGGCCCAGGTTTGCTCCGGGGGCCATACTGTTGTACCTGGGCGACGCGGCAAACAAGCTCCTCCACCTGGAAAGCGACAGCCTTGCTGAGCTTGGCGTACCACTTACCGAGCACGGCAAGCTGCCCGACGTGGTGTTCTATGACAAGGAGCGCAACTGGCTGTTCCTGGTCGAAGCCGTCACCTCGCACGGCCCCGTGACGCCAAAGCGAGTGGAAGAGTTGGAGATCGCGTTCAGGGACTGCGTCGCCGGACGGCTGTACGTATCGGCGTTCCTGGACTTTCGGCAGTTCAGGAGGCACGTAGACCAGATTGCGTGGGAGACAGAGGTGTGGGTGGCTGAGATTCCCGACCACATGATTCACTTCAACGGAGACAAGTTTCTGGGACCGCGGGACAACTGAGAGGCCGGCAGTTGTCTACGCCTCCCCCCTCATCCTGAGCCCGCCCCCCCAATCACCCCCTGCGCAGCCACTCACTCAGCGTGCGGATGTGCTCCGGCGTGGTGCCGCAGCAGCCGCCGACGATGCGCGCGCCCTGCTCGCGCCAGCCCTTCGCGTATTCCATGTACTGCTGCGGGTCGAGCACGTTCGCCCGCGGGTTCGGGCCCTGGTGGCGCGGGAAGTGCGCGTACGCGCCGAAGACGCCCGGCCAGCTCCGCTTGACGATCTCCAGCCCAGGCCCCGTCAGGTCCACCGGCGTGTGCATCACGAACACCGCCGCGACATCCCTGTCCTTGATCGCGTCCAGCGCGTCCTGAAGCGTCTCGCTCGCGTGTCCGCCGTCTCGATTTCTGCCGGGTATGCCCAGGTATAGCTCGTCGCCGTCCTGCATGATGGAGAGGCCGACCCACGCCGGCAGCCCCAACTCCGCCGCCGCGTCTATCGACGCAAGCGTGTCCGAAATGCGTATCAGCATCTCGCCGACCGCCACGTCCGGGCCGCCCTTCGCCATCTCGACAAACTGCTCGCGATAAGTCTCCAGCGCAGTCTCGTACGGCACCGGAGTCTCCGCGTGCTCCTTGGGCATCATTGTCGCCACGGAGGCCGCAATGACCACCGAGTCCTCTTTCCCGGCGTTTCGCCGCGCCTGCACCGCCGCCTCGATGCCCAGCCGGTTGGCCTCAGCGACCATGTGCCCGAGGTCGCCCCGCTCCAGCATGTCTCGTCCCGCGCCGAAAGTGTTGGTGATGATGATTTCGGCGCCCGCGGCTATGTACTCCTCGTGGATCTCCCGCACCAGGTCAGGGTGGGTGAGCATCGGGCCGCCCGACCACGTGGTGGGACTTGCCATCCCGCGTCGCTCGAACTCCGAGCCCATGCCGCCGTCCATGAGGATGGTCTCGCCCGCCGTGATGCGGCTCTGCATTCTCTCAAGATTGCTCATGTTGCGCTCCTGGTGAATTCTAGTTTTGCCGATGGGTGCGAGGGGCTATGTTCACGGTGGGCGCCGCTTATCCGCTCACCCTGAGCCTGTCGAAGGGCGAGCGGTAGTACGACGGTTGTGGTCTCCCCGCTCTGGTTCGACAGGCTCACCCCCGTATCAAGTACGGGGCAGGCTATGAGCGGGAGCCACGCGGCCGCAGCCCGTAGAGGCGGTTCGTGAACCGCCCACGTTCTCGCCCGCCCTGAGCCTGTGAAGGGCGAACGGGCTAGTGCCGTCCGCCCCCGGCCCCGCCGGGCACTGGATTCCTGCGTGCGGAGGAATGACGGTTGTGGTTCTCCGCCCGCCCTTCGACAGGCTCAGGACGAGCGGGGTGCCGCGCCTCCTCAGCTCACCACGGGCGTGAAGGCTCGCAGGAAGTCCTCCTCCGACGTCCTGGCGGCGGCGGCCAGCCGGCTCAGCATGACCGCGTCCTCAAGGTCCTGCTGTTCCAGGCGGATCATGTACTCCCGCGCAGTCTTGTAGTACGAGGAGTTCACGTCCACCAGGCGCACGCGCGTCCGGCCCGTGTCAGGGTCGCGCAACTGGTGCATGGGCAGCGCCGTCAGGTCGCCGTTCTCGATGCAGACGAGCGCGCCTCGCGCAAGCTCCTCGCGCGGCTCCTCCGCCAGGATGCGCACCGCGCCCCAGCCCAGCGTGCGCGTGTAGTCGATGTCGAACGGCACCGGCGCGGCGGAGCGCAGGCCGTAGCCGATGGTGGAGTCCACAAGCTGCACCGTCTCGCCGCGCTCGGAGAACCTGCGCTGTACTTCGTTCCGCAGTATCATCGCAAGCGGAATCTCCGCAAGGCGTATGTGGCCGTAGGGGTCGCGGGTCACCTGTACGCCGGGCACCTGCGCCAGCTCCTCCGGGTCAAGCCTGCTGCCGATGCCCTCCGCGACGACCAGCAGCCCGTGCCGCTGTCCCATCGCCCTGCGCTTGATGATCGCCCCTTCTATGACCTTGCACACCTGGTCGAGCGAGAGGCTGGGAGTGGAGAACTCCTCCGGTATGATGGTTGTGGTGGCACCTGCGGACTTGCCGATGCCCAGGGCCAGGTGTCCCGCCGTGCGGCCCATGACGACCACCATGTACCACCGGTTGGTGGTGCGCGAGTCCTCCATCATGTTCAGCACAATCTCCGTGCCCACCTGCCGCGCCGTCTCGAAACCGAAGGTTGGCATACCGCCGGGCAGCGGCAGGTCGTTGTCGATGGTCTTGGGGACGTGCACCACGCGCAGCGAGTCGTGGGAGACGCGCGCCACCTCCGACGCGCCGAACGCCGTGTCGTCGCCGCCGATGGTGACCAGCCGCGTGACGCCAAGCTCGCCGAGCGTCCGGCCCACGGTCTCCAGGTGCTCCTCGCTGCGCGTGGGGTTGGCGCGGGAGGTTCGCAGGACGCTGCCGCCCTGAAAGTGGATCCGCGACACGTCAGCGATGGTGAGCGGCTGGACGTGCTCCGTGCTGCCCTCTATCAGGCGCTGGAAGCCGTCGATGATGCCCACCACCTCGAAGCCGGAGTTGATCGCCTCAATCGTGACGGAGCTGATGACGCTGTTAATGCCTGGCGCGGGGCCGCCGCCCACCAATATGCCCAGCTTCTCGCCGTTAGTCGTCATGGAGCCTCCTTGTCGTGCAGGTGAGTCGGGGGCTTACGGCGGTGAGCTGGCCAGCGTGAGGTAGGCGGCGCTCATTGCGGGAGCGTAGGCGACGACGGCGGTCTCCGCCTTGACGTTGACCTGCCGCGCGCCCGCCGTGCCCCTGAGCTGCTCTATGCCGTCGATGTACATGGCGGTGCGCGTGCGCCCGCAGCCCAGGTTGCCGCCGCCGGACAGGAAGGGGTGCGGCCCCTCAACGCTGATGTCGCCCTTGACGAAGTCCTTGGCCTCGCCCTCCTTCACGCCGTGCCACTCGAACGCTTCCAGCGCCAGCGGCATGAACGGCGAGAAGCCGTCGTACGGGTTGAAGATGTCCACGTCCTGCGCGCGGAGTCCGGAGCCTTCGTACACCATGTCGGCGATGTAACGCTTGCCCGCCATCCACTCGTCCAGGGTCAGGTAGCTGCTGCGCGCCACGTTGCCGCGGCCCTGGTTGTGGTTCAGCACGTAGACGGGCTTCTGGCGCATGTCCTTTGCGCGCTCCGCGGTTGTGAGCACGAACGCCCCCGCGGCGTTCACCGGCCTGTCGTAGTCCCAGATGCGGGCCGGCCACGCGATTGGCCTGGAGGCCAGGTAGTCCTCCAGTGTGAGGCCGGACGCGCCGTTGGTGGCGTAGAAGCCCCAGGAGGTCATCATGCCATTGCGGTGCTCGGTGAGGATGAGAGGCGCCATAAGCTCCTCCCAGGTGGTGCCGTAGCGGGCGCAGTACTGCTGGATGCAGATGGTGCCGTCGATCTGGAGGGACAGCGTGTTTGCGCCCCAAGGGAAGTTCCACTGGTTGGGGCCTGCCGCGTAGTCGCGGGCGTTGTCGCCGCCGCGGCGGTAGCGGCCCTCCAGGTTGTTGGCGGTGTAGATGTACAGCGCAACCTCGCACTTGCCCGTGGCGACGGCCTCGGCGGCGAAGCCCAGGCCCTCGCCGATGTCCGGCAGCTGCTCCGGCGCGTACGTGACGCCGGTCAGCCCCGGCATGTTGTTGAGCATCCACTTGCCGGTGACGATGGTCAGGCCGTCCTCCGAGTCGTAGGGCGGCGGGAAGTACGGGCGATACGGCCCCCAGCTTGCCGAACTGCCGCCGTTTGCCCCCGCCATGTTGTTGGGGCACTGGAGCAGGCCGTCGACCTCCTCCGGCTTCACGCCCGCGTCCTCCAGCGCGCGCTGCGCCGCCAGTATGCAGAACTGGCCCAGCGTCCGGTCCATCGACACGCCGTCCCATCGCCGGTCCACCGGAGACATGCCCCAGCCCGTGATGGCAACCTTGCCCTGGTGCGGCCAGACGCCGAGTCCCTTCCTGTCCCTTCTCCAACCGGTCTCTGTCGTCATGGTCTTCTCCTTCGTGCTGAATGAAGTTGTGGGTTCGAGAGAGCGTCCCGCTTACTCGACGATCTTCCACTCGTGGATGAGCTGGCCGGGCGCGACCTCCTCGAACATCACCTCTACGGCCGCGCCGATGGGCACCTGCCTCACCGGTACGCCCGGCAGGTTGGAGTAGAAGTTGATGCGCGGGTCGTCGTCCAGCTCTATGAAGGCCAGATTGAAGGGCTGGTCTTCCACGCGCCGCGCCAGGTGGATGTCCATCATCACCACGTAGGTGGAGATGCGGCCGCGGCCGCTGGTCTCCTTCCACCCCAGGTTCTCCGAGTCGCAGTCCAGGCACTTGGGCTTGGGCGGGTATTGCAGCGTGGGGCAGTCGTTGCAGCTCTGGACTACCAGCTTGCGTTCGTTGACGGCGTCCCAGAACGGCTTGCCAAGGTCGTCCGGCACCGGTATCAGCTTGGGCATGTCGATTCTCCTTTCGTGCGTCGCGCGCCTGCGGGTTTGTTGTGTGCGATGGCGGCTATCGGGCTGCTATGGGGTTGGCCTCCTCCCAGTCCACGATGTGCCGCTCCTTGTAGTCGTCTATCTCGCGCTCGCTGTAGCCTATCTCGGACATGACGGCGCGGGTGTGCTGACCGGGGTAGGGCGCGGAGCGGTAGCTGGGCGACATATCCGAGAAGGTGACGATGGCGCCGTTGCGCACGTACTTGCCGAAGCGCGGGCTTTCGTCCTCGATCTCCACGGCCAAGCCAAGCTGCTGCGCGTGCGGGTCGTCCATGAAGAACTCCTCGTCGTCGCTGTAGCTCACGCGGACGCAGGCCACGTCCTGCGCGGTGAGCGATTCCTCCCACTCCGCGGCCGTGCGCGTGGCGAACACCGCCGCAAGCTGCTCGACCAGTTCATCGTCGTGGGATGCGCGGGCCGCCGGCGCAAACCGCGGGTCGCCGATGAGGTCAGCCCGGTCGATGGCGCGGCAGAGCGTCTGCCACTCCTCCTCGAACGGGCAGGCCAGGAACACCCAGCCGTCGCTCGCATCGTAGATCCGGTAGAGCGCGTCGAGGCCGTAGCAGTCGGCGTCCGGCACGGCGTAGGGCGGCCGGCCCTGGAAGTCGTAGGCTTCGTCGTGGTTGGCCCAGGCGTTGGCGCACATCATCGTTACCTGGATGGCCTGGCCCTGGCCGGTGCGCTCCCTGTCGTACAGCCCGAGCATTATGGCGGTTGCGACGCCCTGCGAGGAGTTGGGGTCGGGGTTGCCCTCGTTGGCGCGCATCATGCGGCGGGAGGCGTCCTTGATCTCGTCCATCGTCATGGGCTGGTAGGTAGGCGGCGGCATGGCGCGTCCGGCCTGCCTCAGCGCGCCGCCGAACAGCGCGCCGGGTATGGGGTGCGCGCCCGGCCTGCGGCTGTGCGGCCCCTTCGCCCCGTACGCGCCCACGTACACGTGAACCAGCCGCGGGTTGATGCTCTTGCAGGTCTCGTAGTCGATGCCCAGGCGGTCCGGCACGCCGGGGCGGAAGTTGTGCAGCAGCACGTCCGCCCGCGCCACCAGCTTGTGCACCAGCTCGCGGCCCTCCTCAGTCTGTAGGTCGACGCGTATGCACTCCTTGCCGGAGTAGGTGCGGATGTTGTTGAGGTTGACCGCGCCCACGCCGGGCATACCGCGTCCGGGCGTGGCGTCCACCTTGATGACGCGAGCGCCCAGGTCTGCGATCATCACCGCGCCGTACGGCCCGGCAATGACGGTGGAGAAGTCCAGCACGGTCACGTCCTCCAGCGGGCGCGTGGGCATGGGATGGCTGCCGTTGGAGCTGGCGCCCGCCACCACCGCAGGCTCGCGGCCGGCAAGCTCCGCCAGCACGTCCTCCGTGTGCTCGCCGAGGTCAGGCGCGGGGCCGCCGACCTCCCCGGGATTGTCGGCCAGGTCTGCGATTACGCCGACGACCTTCATTGGGCCGACGCGCGGGTCGTCGATCTCGACCACGTGGCGGTTGTGTACGAACTGCGGATGGTTCATCGCCTCTACCGTGTGGATGAACGGCTCGGCGGCGATGTCGCCGTCCTCGACGTATATCTCCATCCACTCGTCAAGCGTCTTCTCCTGCATCCGCTCAAGGATGAGCTCGCGCAGCGCCTCCTGGTTCTCCGGCGTGAGCGCGGACGTGTTCTTGAACCGCTCGTCCTCCAGCACCCAGCCGAGGCCGATGGCGCGCAGGTGCGCGTGCAGCAGGCGAGGGCTGAACTGGATGTTGGCGTGCTGGAGCCAGCGGCCGTCTCCGGTGCGCACGGGAATGTAGCCCAGGTTGGGCAGCGTGCGCGGGCCGGGCAGAGTGTTGGGGAACTTCTCGGCGTCCAGGCGGGTGAAGTAGGTGGAGATCTGGCGGCCGCCGTAGTAGGGGATCATGCCCTGTAGCACGCTGGTGTCCACGCGCTGGCCGCGCCCGGACTTCATCCTGGCTCGCAGCGCGGCGAGGATGCCGCGGACGGCGCCCTGGCTGGCGGCCCACGTGGCGGCCTGCACGGCGACGTAGGCGGGGCCTTCACGGTGGAGCTGGCCGGCGAAGTTGTGCATCCGGCCGCTGCGAGCTGCGACCACGCCCTCGTAGCCCTTCACGTTGCTGAGTGGGCCGCTGCGGCCGAAGCCGCTAATGGAGCAGTAGACGAGGCGGGGGTTGACGGCGGCGAGGTCGTCGTAGCCGATGCCCAGTCGCTCCGCCACGCCCGGCCGGTACGACTCGACGAGCACGTCCGCCTGTGCGGCGAGCGTCTGCGCCTTCGCCCTGTCTTCCGGATCCTTGAGGTCAAGGACGATGCCGCGCTTGCCGCGGTTCCACGCCAGCCAGGTTGGATTGGAGCGGAAGGGGTTGCCGTCCGGCGGCTCCACGACTATGACGTCTGCGCCATAGTCGGCCAGGACCGCCGTTGTCAGCGTTCCCGGCATACCGAAGCTGAAGTCCAACACAGTCAGTCCGCTACAAGGTCCCGGCATGGCATCCTCCTCTCCTGCGTGCGCCTGCGCGCCGCGATACCGATTCTGTTACCGCCGTGGTTCTGCTATGTGGCTTCGAGTGTTGCGGCTGGTAGTCTCTCTCCGATGTTGCTTTGCTGCGCTCCAGATGCGCCCGTCATTGCGAATCTGCGGCCGGGGTGATTGGAGCCGTTTCGTGCCATTATGCCACTAGCCGCCTTGGGATTCAAGCGGAAGGGGAAACCCAATGCGTTGGAGCAAGGAGGCTAGCGAAAAGGTATACTGCTACGCGGGGGCACGGACGCCGGCACGGCAGCGGAAACATCACTAAGTCCGAGAGAGCGATGGCTTACCGAGAAGAGACTATCCTGCGACGCTTCATTGTTGCCTACCGATGGGAGCTTTGGCTAGTTGTGGGCATCCCTGCGATGGCGTATCTGGTGGCGTTGGTCGCACTATATTCCACTAGTATCTGGGGTTTCACTATCCCAGCTATAAGCGTGTACTCTCTCGTTGAGGGCGTAACCCGCATACTGCTGCTCACCGTTTCCTACCCGCGCGTTCGCAAACTTGGCAGGGACTTCCTTGCCGTTCTGTGGGGATACGTTGTTGTGGCAACTGTCATCGGGACGATTTCAAGTGCCGCTTCTTACACTTTCAGAGTCTTCTATCCAGAGGAAGAGCTTGCGGTCGTCCTCGGTCGCACGCTGTCCATCGTGGGACTCGCCTTGCTGCTTAAAGTCCTGGCTCTGCTATGGTTCGCTCGCCGCGCATCAAGGTATAGCCTGACGCACGCGGCTTTCTTGATAGTCTTCGCGTCTCTGGCTGTGGTCAAACCCCCGTTAGGTTCACACGCACCGGGTTTCCTCAACATTCAACTCTTGTTGGTCTACACCTTCATAGGCATTTCAATCGCGCTGGGCGCGGCGCTTGCCAAGGTATGGCTGCTCGGCGCATTCGATAGCAGGGGTATCGTGTTCCGCAGGAACGCCGTCATGGGTTTGGCGGCAGTACTGATATTGAGCCCGTACGCAAGGGAAGCGATTGGGTACTTGATTGGACTTGTGGAAGGGCCGCACCTGACAATACTTCCGATGGTGGACCGGGCGGTTGTGGGGTTCGCGGCCTTCGCGGTGACGGTGGTGATTCAGGTCGCCGTGCTGCTCGCGCTATTCGCGATTGTCTATGTTGTGCGCGAACGCTCCGCTGCGACGGGCGTTGAGCCGGATACGGAGGACGCGGCCGGTTCGGCTGGCGAGGAGCGCTGACTTATGCGTGCGCCTGCGCGAGACCCTAAGGCCGGTTTGTTGCAGAGGGTGGGATCGCGCCATCGGTGAGCTTGGTGGTACCCCTGGGCGGACTCGAACCGCCGACACACGGTTTAGGAAACCGTTGCTCTGTCCTCTGAGCTACAGGGGCACGATCTCACACCCGCAATTGTGCCACTAATCCGCCGTCTTGTCGAATCCCCCGCCGGCGTCGGCCTCCGCGCTTTCGGCGGCCTGCCCGCCGGACAGCAGCTCCCATCGGTCGCGCATAAGCTCCATGAGCAGGAAGTCGTAGCCGCTGCGGCGCACCTCTCGGAGCGGCAGGAACCCGCACTTCGCAAACGACTTCTGAGCGCGAAAGTTCCACGTGAGGGTGTGCAGGTATATGCGCTTCAGGCCGGTGGTGGTGAACACGTGGGCCACCAGCGCGTTGACCGCGTCCGTGCCGTAGCCCTTGCTCCAGTAGTCCCTGTCGCCGATGAGGATGCCAAGCTCCGCCTGCCCCCTGGCGGTGTCGATGTCGTAGTACATGCAGTTGCCGATGAGCTTGCCGTCGTGGGTCTCGATGGCATAGCGCCTTGACCAGGGCGCGGGGTATCGCAGCTCGTCCTCGATGAGGCGGACGTAGCTTGCGTAGGTCATGCGCAGGGGCGTTGTGGCGTCCAGCGTCGCCAGCTCCTCGTCCACGCGCCACTTGTAGTCCTGCTCCGCGTCCTCGACGCGCTTGTCGCGGAGCACGATTAGCTCTCCCTTGATCAAGGTGGGCTCCATCTCCGGCTGTCTACGAAACCATCGCAATGGCTTTTTCCACGATGTTGATCTCGTTGCGGTAGGTGAGCGACTGGCACGACTCCGCTACATTCGACCAGCGCACCTCGTCGAACTCGTGGTCGTGGTCTTCCAGCGCGCCGCCGGTCGGCGACATGAGGTAGAAGTGGACGGTTTTGTGGCAGCGCACGCCGTCGTCCGGCCTGACGAACCAGTAGCGGATGGAGTCGATGGGCGCTTCCAGGTTGACGTGCAGGCCGGTCTCCTCGCGCACCTCGCGCAGGGCGGTCTCCTCCATCGACTCGCCGGGGTCAGGCGTGCCCTTGGGCAGGCCCCACGTCCAGCCGCCGTCCGTTCGATTGCCGCAGATGACCAGCTCCACGCCCGCGTCTCCCACGCGGTAGACCACGCCCCCGGCGGATACGGGGTATTCTACTCTTGCGCTTGCTTCCATATCGCTGCCTGCCCGCGCGACCGCGGGCGATGCTATTGTATTCCATTTCGCGCCGAAATCAATTGCCTGTGAGGGGTGGAAGGGGGCGGCTAGCCCGTTCGTGGTGAGCCAGTCTAAGCATGGACGAGGGGAACATCAACCGTCACCCCTGCGAAAGCAGGGGTCTAGCACCCGGCGGGGGATGGATTGCGGCTTTCGCCGCAATGACGGATGAGGGCGGCCGCGCGGCGTGGGTTGTGGCACACCTCCAACTGCGGCTGAGTGGACGCCCGCCTGCGCGGGCGCGGGGGAGCGGCGCGCAGGCGGCATTACCCCTTTGGGCGTGGACGCCCGCCTGCGCGGGAATGGGGAGAGGCAGGCGCGCGGCGTGGCGCCCCACCCCGCTCATAGCCTGCCCCGTACTTGATATGGGGGTGAGCCTGTCGAACCAGAGCGGGGAGACTGCAATCGCCGTCCCTGCCCTTGGACAAGCTCATAGCCTGCCCCTGCGCAAGCAGAGGGAGAGCGATTCATCAGTGCCTGCTCATTTGAGCGCGCCATCTCCTCTAGTGCGGGGCCTGTGGTAGAATGGCGGCGCGGGAACATGACTGGAAGGGGGTAGCATGACGCACGCAAAGGCATCGGAGCAGTCACCGGGCCTTGGCGCGGCCGGGCGCCCGCGCCTTCCGCGGGAAGAGACGGCCCGCCTGGGTAAGGAGATATACCAACGGGACATCAGGGCGCAGGTAGAGGCCGACCACTATGGGGCGGTGGTCGCTATTGACGTGGAGAGCGGCAACTGGGCCATAGACAACGACGAAATCGTCGCAACCGACCTGCTGCGGGCTAAGCAGCCGGACGCCAATGACGTTTGGATGGAGCGCGTGGGATTCCGTGCGATGTACAGCTTTGGGGGCGGTTCGCTGCGAAGAACTGAATGATTGAAGGGGCAGTCAACTCCGCCTATGAAGCCATCGTCACGCTTGCTCTGCAAGGTCCTGATGGACAGTCTCGTGAGATCAACGCCGTGTTGGACACCGGACACAACGGCGCCCTGACCCTGCCGCCGTCGGTGGTGGCTGACTTGGGACTGCCCTTCCGCGGCCAGATAGAGGCAATTCTGGCGGATGGCAGCGAAGCTACCCTCGACATCTATGACGTCGCTGTGGTCTGGGACGGCCGTTTGCGCAACGCCAGGGACTCCGTCTCAGACGCAGTCCCCCTGCTCGGTATGCGCTTGCTGGCCCGCCACAGCCTGCACGTGGACGTCCTGGCCGGCGGGCGCGTAGCCATTCAGGCGATAGAGTAGCCAAGCCTCCATCCGCGCCCGCCCTTCGATAGACTCAGAGCCTGCCCCTGCGAAAGCAGGGGGCGAACGGACTCCTACAATTGTCATTCTGAGCGCAGCGCAGCGGAGTCGAAGAATCCAGGGCATCCGCAGGTCTACGCGCCCCACCCCGGCAGCGGCACGCGTATACGGGAGGCGGGCGTGGCGCGACAGCGGCAAGTCTTAGGTTTCTCGACTCCGCTTCGCTCAGCTCGAAATCACTATGGCCTTGCCAAGGTCACGTGAGGGGATGAAAGTAGGCGGCCGACACCAGGGCGATTTTGGCCTGCCTGCGAGACTGGTTATCTCGTCCTTCTAGCCGCCCGGCACGCCTACTTTCATAGCAATGACAGTGGGGGACGGCCTCCCCCCTTCGACAGGCTCAGGGCCTGCCCCTGCGAAAGCAGGGGGCGAACGGACACGCGCCCTACAGTTGTACGCGGCGCGAGGGCAGCCTGCACTTCTCCGCCGACATGATGGCCGCGATGCTCTCCACCGCCGACTCCAGCAGGTCGTTCACCACCACGTAGTCGAACAGCGGCAGCTGGTACAGCTCGTCCATTGCCGTGCGGATGCGCAACTCCAGGTCCGGCGTGGTCTCGGTCTTGCGCTCGCGCAGTCGCCGCTCCAGCTCCTCCGGCGATGGAGGCATGAGGAAGATGAACACGGCATCGTGGACGTTGCCCTTGATGCTTGCCGCGCCCTGCACGTCCGCCTTGATGATGACGTCCTTGCCCTCCTCCAGCGCGCCGGCAACCTGGTCGCGCGGAACGCCGTACCAGTTGCCGTACACCTGGGCGCACTCAAGGAAATCGCCGGACTCCACCTTCTGGTGAAACGTGTCCCTGTCCATGAACACGTAGTCCACGCCGTCAACCTCGCCCGGCCGCTGCGCGCGGGTGGTTGCAGTGACGGTGAAGTGCCAGTTGTGCCCTTGGGCCTTCAGCAGCCTGAGCACGGAATCCTTGCCCACGCCGGACGGGCCGGACAGCACCACCAGAAGCGGGCCCCCGCCCGCCTGATCGTATACCGGTCTGTCCAGAGGTCTCACTTACTGCGCCTCTCAGTCGGCTCTCAGCGAGTCGAGGTCTTCCCAGAAGCCTGGGTATGATACGTCCACCACGTCCGCGTCGGCGATGTTCACTTCCTGCTGCGCGACCAGCCCGGCGATGCCGAGCGTCATTGCAAGCCGATGGTCGCCGTGGCTGTCGCAGGCACCGCCGCTTAGCGCGCCAACGCCCTCGATGACGAGGCCGTCCGGCAGCTCCGTGATCTTCGCGCCAAGCCTGCTCAGCTCCGTGGCGGTGGCGTGCAGCCTGTCCGACTCCTTGTAACGCAGTTCCTGCGCGTCCCGGATGGTGGTTGTGCCGTTCGCGAGGGCCGCGGCGAGGGCCAGCACGGGCACCTCGTCCTGCACGATGGGTATCATGTCACCGGCGATCTCGACTCCGCGCAGTTCGCCGGACTCGACCACGAGGTCCGCCACTGGCTCGCCGCCCTCCATGCGGGCGTCGTGCTCGGTGACGCTTGCGCCCATGCCGCGCAGCACGTCCAGCACGCCGGTGCGCGTTGGGTTCACGCCCACGTTGGTCAGGCGGATGCGCGCGTTGGGGTGGACTGCGCCGGCCACAAGCCAGAAGGCCGCGGAGCTGACGTCGCCGGAGACGGTGATGTCCAGCGGCTTGAGCGCCGGGCCGGGCTTGACGATTAGCACCATGCCGTCCTCCTCCACTTCCGCGCCCATAGCGCGAAGCATCCGCTCCGTGTGGTCGCGGGAGAGCGCGGGCTGGCGCAGCACTGTCTCGCCGTTGGCGAACAGCGCCGCCATGAGCAGCGCGGACTTGAGCTGCGCGCTGGCAACCGGCATCGTGTACTCGATGCCCTTCAGGTCGCCGCCGCGTATGGCAAGCGGCGCAAGCGCGTCGCCCCCGCGGCCCATCACCTGCGCGCCCATCAGCCGCAGCGGCTGCACCACGCGCCCCATAGGGCGAGTGCGCAGGGAGCGGTCGCCGGTGACCACGGACAGGAACGGCGCGCCGCCCAGCAGACCCATGATGAACCGCATGGTGGTGCCGCTGTTCTCGGCGTCCAGCACGTCGTCAGGCTCGTGGAAGTCGGTGAGGCCGGGCGAGGTGAGCGACAGCATGGGCGCATCGTCGGAGCCGTCTGCCGGCTCGACAACCTCCGCGGTTACGCCCAGGAGGCGCAGGCAGTTAAGCGTGGAGCGGCAGTCCGCGCCCTCCGAGTAGTTGCGCACGGTGACGCTGCCGGACGCCAGGCTGTTGAGGATGGCGGCCCGGTGCGAGACGGACTTGTCGGCCGGCGGGGCGAGCGCGCCCGCCAGTTCACGGGCGGGAAGAACCGATCTGTTAGCGCTTGGACTAGTCATTTCTCTTTCGGTCGTCCTTTTGCCAGTTTAGCATCTCGCGGACGCGGCCGG
The DNA here is from genome assembly GCA_963555975.3 of Dehalococcoidia bacterium. Lineage (GTDB taxonomy): Bacteria > Chloroflexota > Dehalococcoidia > Lucifugimonadales > UBA2985 > JAPPHY01. Next base: position 1,281,341 of record OY821663.2, on the reverse strand, counting down.
CGGCCCTGTCTCCCACAAGGAGGCCGCCCATCGTCTCGGCGGTGGTGGGCAGCTCGACGCTGGGCGCGGCGCCCTTGGCCGTGATCTTGTTCTGCACCCATCGGTCGCGGGCCTCCCACGCCCCGTCGAACGCCCTGCCCAGCGTCCGCTCGTCGCCCTCCTCGATCATCTCGCGAAGGCCCTGAAGCTCGCGGGTAAAGTCGTCTATCCACCGGCCCAGCGCTTCGCGGTTGGTCAGGCAGATGTCGCGGCTCATTTCGGGGCTGCCGGAGGCCAGCCGGCTGACATCCCGGAAGCCGTTGGCGGCGAGCTTGGCGATCTCCGGCCAGGCGGGGTTAGACGAGTTGAGCCTGACCAGCGCGGTCGAGAGCACAAGCGGCAGGTGGCTGATGGCGGCGACGTAACTGTCGTGCTCGGCCGCGTCGATGAAGTACGGCTTCGCGCCTATCGACTCCGCCATGTGCGTTACAATGCCGACGGCCTCCGGGTCGGCGTTGCGGCCGGGGAGGATGCAGTAGGTTGCGCCGTTGAACAGGTCGGCCTCCGCAGCCGCCGGGCCGGACAGCTCCTTGCCGGCCATCGGGTGGCCGCCGATAAAGTTGACCGTGTCCGGCAGGAACTCCTCCGCCCACGCCAGCACTTCCGCCTTGGTGCTGCCTGTGTCGGTGACGATGACGCCCGGCTCAAGCTCAGGCCCGTACAGCCGGAGCATCTCGCGTATGCCGCCGACGGGCGTGGCGAGTATCACCATGCGAGAGCCGCGTATGGCGTCGATGGGGTTGTTCTGGGTCGAGTCGCAGGCGCCCATCCTGCGCGCGGCCGCAGCCACGCCGCGGTCGCGGTCGGTGCCGACGATCTCGATGCCCGCCTGCGTCTTCTTCAGGGCCAGGCCCAGCGATGCGCCTATAAGCCCCGTGCCGACTATGGTGATTCTGTCCACTCCGGGCCTCCTTGTGCCAGCCGGTCAGCCGCGCTGGGCCGCCGGCGGCTCTAGATGTCCTGACCCACGATAACTAAGCCTACCACATTCACTATCGGGCGTAGAACCCCCCAAAGCAAATTGAGGTTGGTTGCCCAGTCCAGCATTATAACTCCCAGCAGGAGTATCGGGCCGTACGCCTCTACGCGGGCGAGCGCGGCGGCCGGGCCGCGCGGCAGCAGGCCAATCGCAACCTTGGAGCCGTCGAGAGGGGCGAGCGGTATCAGGTTGAATATCGCCAGGACGATGTTGTAGAAGATGACGAAGCCCAGCAGGTCGGCGAAGAGGCCGCTGAACGTCTGCCCCTCCAGCCCCGTGAAGTAGAACGGGGAACGCCAATCCGTCAGTCCCATTCGGATGGGCATGGCGCAGAACGCGGCTGTGATGAGGTTGGAGACGGGGCCGGCCGCGGACACGGCGGACATGCCTCCGCGGAAGCCGCTCCTGAGGTAGTACGGGTTGACGGGCACGGGTTTGCCCCAGCCAAAGCCCACCAGGAGCAGCATGATTGCGCCCATCGGGTCCAGGTGTCGCACGGGGTTCAGCGACAGGCGGCCCAGCCTCCTTGCGGTGTGGTCGCCGAGGTAGGTGGCCGCGGCTGCGTGGCTGAACTCGTGCACCGTGACCGCGATTATCAGCGCAGGCACAACGGCGGCAAAGAACACGATCAGCACGTCCAGGAACGCGCCTGGGTTGTTGAACAGCATGTCTATGGAGCGCAGCAGCATGGCGGGCTATGGGCTTCCGCGGCGATGCCTGCATTATACAGGTTGAGGGCGCGGCGCGCGCGTGATGTGCCCCATTCGTGCTGAGCCTGTTGGAGCATTTGGACAAGCGGGGCGCGGGGCAGCTATGGGAGGGCGCTGAGAGGAGCGACCGACTAGACGGAAACGGCGTGATGCTGGACAATACGGGTGTTGCTTCCCGCGGCGATTTCCTGATTTTTGCGGTTACCCGGTCAGACGGTCATACTCATCATGGTTGCCAATCCATACCCAGATGAAGTCATCTCCATCTTCAATTCCCAGCGCTCGGTAGGAGCGGGTAACCCGCACTGCCCAATAGTCGCCGATCTTCTTGAACCTCAACGACCTGTGGCGCGGGTCAACCTTTAGCATCCGATAGTTCCGCCGCGCCGTGCTTTGCACCGATTCAGGCAGGCGGGCAAAGTGTTCCCAGAATTCCGGCGTGGTACGATGCATTGAAGACCGGGTGTTACAGGTCGACCAGGGCACCGTTTTGTTTCGCGTCCCTGGCTTGGGCTTTCAGAGAATCCAGCTTGCCGGCGGCGGCATCGGCCTCAATCTGTCGATCCCATTCCGCCTCTTCCTGCTCGTACAGCCATTCGATTATTTCCGCATATTCGGTCTCGGACAGGTTCAGAATGGACTGCTTGATTTCCAGGACTGTTGGCATAGCTTCACCTCCGACCGGCCGACTGCGACGACATTCTAGACGCTACCTCGCCGCCAACGCAAGTGTACTGCCCCCTGGCCCTGCCCCTCCGCCACAACTGTACTGCGGCTTCCGCCGCAATTGCGGCGGTGATGGAGGCCGCCTCCCTTCCGTCACGCGTCCGCGGTCTCTGCGGCGAATGGGTCGAGGACGGGATCGCCCGTTGGCTCAAAGTGGCGCACGTTGCGCGTGATTTGCCCTGTTCGTGCTGAGCCTGTTGAAGCATGGGAGGCGGCGCCTGGCCTCCGTCACGCCTTGGGCGGTTCACGAACCGCCCCTACGGCCGCGATTTGCCCCCCCCCGCTCATGGTGAGCCTGTCGAACCAGAGCGGGGAAACCACGAACGTCGGCCATCCGCCCGCCCTTCGACAGGCTCAGGACGAGCGGACATAAGCACCCCGTTCGTGCTGAGCTTGTTGAAGCATGGACGGCGGCGCTTGGCCTCCGTCACGCCTTGGGCGGTTCACGAACCGCCCCTACGGCCGCGATTTGCCCCCCCGCCCCCCGCTCATGGTGAGCCTGTCGAACCAGAGCGGGGAAACCACGAACGTCGGCCATCCGCCCGCCCTTCGACAGGCTCAGGACGAGCGGACATAAGCACCCCTTTCGTGCTGAGCCTGTTGAAGTATGGGCGGCGGGCCTGGCCTCCGTCACGCTTTGGGCGGTTCACGAACTGCCCCTACGGCCGCGATTTGCCCCCCCCCCCGCTCATGGTGAGCCTGTCGAACCAGAGCGGGGAACCCACGAACGTCGGCCATCCCTCCGCCCTTCGACACGCTCAGGACGAACGAGGCTGGGCCAGCCGCACGCTCGCCCTACGCTACCACCAGCGGCGACATCATCTCTGACGGCGACAGGCCGGAGTGCTGAGCGGCCTCCGCCATGATGGGGCGTATCATGTCGTCGGGGCCGTAGGAGGCCACGTCGCGGCCGCGGGAGATGGCGACAACCTCGCCCATGCGCTCCCGCACCTCCGGCGCAACCGCGCCCGGCCCGAACAGCTCCAGCTCCTCCGCCTGCTCCAGCGTCAGCATGAAGAAGTGGTTGCCTAACCGGTTCCGCAGCCCCTCCAGGTCGTCGATGCCGGCGCCGTGAACCAGGTGGAGGAACAGCGCGCGGGCGTCTCCCGTGGGCGCGTATCGGAAGCTGCCCGTGACGCCGGCGGAAGGCACGATGCGCCGCCTTGCGCCTGGCGGAGCGTCGCGCAGGCCGTGGTCGGCGCTCACCACCAGGCGAGCGCGGCCGCGCAGGCCGGCGGCCAGCCGCGCAATCTCCGCGTTCACCTCCGAAATCGCCTCCAGAGTCCGCTCGTGAACGGCCCCGTACCGGTGCGCCGCTGCGTCCACCAGCGGCGTGTACAGGTAGGTGTAGGTTGGGCCGGATGCGCCCGCAACCCTGGCTACCGCCGCGTCCACAGACTGGCGCAGCGAACCGTGCCCCTGCCGGGGCCAGCCGCCGCTGATGTACTCGGAGTAGAGGCTTTCCGCGAGCTGGTAGGGCAGTATGCAGGCGGTGTCCCGCGGGATGGACTTCAGGAGGGGCGGCAGCAGGAAGACGTCGTCAGGCGTGACGCCGAGCGAGGTCAGCGATCGCCTGCCGGTGCGCGCCACGAACGGCAGGACTGCGCCGGCGCTCCCGATGCGCGGTATGTGCGTCCACCAGCCGGTCACGCCGTGGCGCGCGGGCCACTCGCCCGTTGCGAACGACGTGATGGCTGGCGCGGTGGAGGATGGGAACACCGTCTGCAACTCGGCGCGCAGGTTCAGGCGCAGGAAGGCGTCCTCCGGCAGCGCGGTCACCTGCTCCACGCCCAGCCCGTCCGCCAGCACGAACACGATGTGGTCTGCCGGGCCAATGATGCGCTCGATGGCCTCCGAGCCGTGGCTTGGCGGGACGCCCTCCGCGCCGGCCAGGGTCGCCAAAGCCCTCGCCAGGTCGACTATGTTGGGCGCGAGATGTGAGGGGCGCAGCAGCTCGCCGCTGTCGAATGCAGCAAGCAGCTCGTCCAGGTCGCTCATGTTGCCGTCTCCGTTGCGTACGCGGCGCCCGCGCTCGGACTCACGCGTCGCCTCGTATGGTATCATGGATTCGCGCGACGCGTCGTACCTGAGCGGTGGGCGTTCACCGCGCGGGGCGGGAGGGATTGCATGACGAACACAACCGGCGCTGCGAACGCGGCCTCGCCTGCGGAGCAGCTTGGCGCCGCTTACGAGCAATACGGCGCCGAGGCGCGGGCGCTCCACGAGCGGCTGCTCGCCGCGGCGCTGCGGCCGGAGGACGTGGCAGTCCACGCCGAACCCGCGGGCGAGCTGCGCTGGACGGTGACGGTCTGCACCTCCGACTGGGTTGGCGCGCTTGCCACCATCGCCGGGCTGTTTCCGGCGTACGGCATGGACATCGAGAGCGCGGACGCGTTCACGCTTCGTGTTCCATCGCCCAACGCGCGGCCGGCCGCGATCCGCTCGCACGGCGCAATCGGGCAGTCGGCGCGCCGGCGCTGGAGGGCGGATGCCGCGCGCTCCGCGCCGGTATCGCGCAGGCTGCTGGACGTGTTTCGCGTGCGCGCCCTGTCTGCCGTGAGCGATGACGTGTGGGAGAGGTTCCGCGCTGAGCTTCAGGGGTTTGTGGCGATGCTGGCCGCGGGCAGGCGAGACGCCGCGCGGGAGCAGCTCATCGACCGGGTTAGCGAGGCGATGTCCACGTTCGGAAGCCACGGCGAGCGTGTCTACCCCGTGGCAATCGAGGTGAGCAACGACGCCTCGGCGGACTACACGCAGGTTGAGATTCGTTCGCAGGACAGCGTGGGCTTCCTGTATGCGTTCGCCAACGCGCTGGCGGTGCTGAACGTCAACGTGGAGCGGGCGGAGATTCGCACCGTGGACGGGGAGACGCGGGACGTGCTCATGGTCAGCGGCCGCGACGGTGGCAAGATAGTCGGCGAGGAGCAGTTGCGCGAGGTGCGCGTTGCCGCCGCGCTCATCAAGCAGTTCACGCACCTGCTGCCGCGCTCGCCCAACCCTGCGATGGCTCTGCGCCAGTTCAACGCCCTGACCCTCCAGATGCTGTCCCGCCCGGACTGGAGCAGCGACCTGCGAGACCTGGAGTCCGTCACCGTCATGGGGACGCTGGCGCAGCTTATGGGCGTCAGCGAGTTCCTGTGGGAGGACTTCCTGCGGATGCAGTACGAGGAGCTGTTCCCCGTGGTTGTCGACCTGCCATCGCTGGACGAGCAGAGGCCGGCGGAGCGGCTGGAGCTTGAGCTGCACGAACGGCTGGCGCGGCTGGACGACCACGCGGACAGGGTGGACGTGCTCAATCGGTTCAAGGACCGCGAGATGTTCCGCATAGACCTGCGGCACATTACGGGCCGCATCGGGTTCAGGGAGTTCGCGGCGGAGCTGACCACGCTGGGCGAGGTGGCCGTGAGCGAGGCGGCGGCTCTGGCGTACCGGACACGCTCGGAGCAGCACGGCGAGCCGACTATGCCGGACGGCCGCGCTTGCGCTTGGTGCGTGTGCGCGCTGGGCAAGTTCGGCGGGCGCGAGATGGGGTTCGGCTCGGACGTGGAGCTGATATTCGTGTACGAGGGCGAGGGCAGCACGAACGGCGAGGAGTCTGTGCCGAACTCGCGGTTCTTCGCCGAGTTTGTGCGGACATTCCTGGGCGCGCTGAAGACCAAGCGGGAGGGCATCTTCGAGGTGGACATGAGGCTGCGGCCCCACGGCAACGCGGGCGCGCTGGCCTGCTCGCTGGACGGCTTCCGCGACTACTACTCGGAGGGCGGCCCGGCGCGCCAGTTCGAGCGCATGGCGCTGGTGCGGCTTCGCCCGGTGGCAGGCGACGCCGCGCTGAGCGAGCGCGTGATGGAGGCTCGCGACCGATTCGTCTATTCCGGCGCGCCCCTGGACGTGGAGAACATCCGCCACCTGCGCAGCCGCCAGGCGGATGAGCTGGTGCAGCGCGGCGCGCTGAACGCCAAGTACAGCCGCGGCGGCCTGACGGACGTGGAGTACTACGTGCAGGCGTGGCAGGTGGCAATGGGCCGCAACGACAAAAGCCTGCGCGTGCCCAACACGCTGGACGCAATCGCCCGGCTGGCGGAGGGAGGCCACGTTTCGCGCGGGCTTGCAAGCGAGATGGAGGAGACCTATGGTTTCCTGCGCCGCCTCATAGACGCGCTGCGCGTGGTGCGCGGCCACGCCAAGGACCTGACGACGCCCGCGGTTGACTCGCGAGAGTTCGGCTACCTGGTGCGCCGTCTGCGTTTCGACTCGGCGGAGACGCTGCGGGACGCCATTGCGGAGCGCATGGCGGCGGCTGAGCGGCTGTGGGATGGGGCGATGCCGGGCGGCGGCGGCTAGATCAGGTCTATGGGCGGCATGGAGCTTATGATGCCCCTGTCCAGCGCCTTGCCGAACAGCGTCCGGAGCGCACGCTCCCCCTCCTCGCCCATGTCCAGCGTGTCATCATTCACGTACATGCGGATGAAGCGGCGAACCGTCTCGCGCTCCGTGCCGCGGCTGAACTGCATGGCGTAGTCGAGCGCCTCGTCCTCGTGGTCGAACGCGTACTGGATGCTGTCCCGCAGCGACTCCACCATCAGCGTTTCGACCTCCTCGCCGAGGTCGCGGCGCACCATGTCCAGGCCGAGCGGGATGGGCAGGCCGGTGTCGCTGCCCCACGCCTCGCCCAGGTCGAGGATCTTGGCTAGGCCAAGGCCCGCGTACGTCACCTGCCCCTCGTGAATCAGCAGGCCGCCGTCCACGTCGCCACGCTGCACCGCGCCGACTATCGAGTCGAACGCCATCGGCAGCGCCTCGAAGCCCTGCGCGTACAGGCGCAGCAGCAGGTAGGCGGTGGTGTACTCGCCCGGAATGGCGATGCGCGCGCCTTCGATCTGCAAGTCGGCGCGCTCTGAGGTGGCAACCACCATCGGCCCGTAGTTGCGCCCGATAGACGAGCCGACGCGCATGATGCGGTACTTGTCGGCCACCTGGGGGTAGGCGCCGGCGGAGATGGCGGTGCCCTCCAGCTCGCCGGTGAGCGCGCGGTGGTTGAGCGTCTGGATGTCCTCCAGCACGTGCTCCACTTGGAAGCCGCCTACGGGCACGTGGCCGTGCGCGATGGCGTAGTACATGAAGGCGTCGTCGGCGTCGGGTGTGTGGCCTATGCGGATAACGGGCATTGTGCCTCCCGGTGAGCGCTGGGGTAGTTGATGTTGCCCCTATGTTAGGGGATTGTGGCGCGCGGGGCAAGCGCGCGCGGGGGAGGCTACCTATTGCTCTCATGCGGTTACTGCCCACGGATATATTGAACCTTCTCCACTCCGCCGGGCCCCAATAACCAACTGTGTCTGCGAGATCTCTCCATTGAATTCGAATGCCTCGCTGGTGCTCATGGAAGTTGTACTTCTTGAGCGGCTTCACTGCTTGCAATGTGGCACTCCTATGTGGTCGAGTTGTAGGACGGAAACACTGGATTGTGTTAGAATCGTTGGTATTCCCAGCGTGTCGTTCCGCTCAACTCCAATGAAAGACGTTCAAGACACTTCCAATAGCAGCTACACCGACGCTGACCGCCCCATTGAGAGTCGCGAGCAAGACCGTCTGGGGAGGTGGTCATTTGCCGAGGAGATTGCTCGACAGGTATGTGCCGTTCCCGCTGATCGTGGATTCACAATCTCTCTAGAGGGTGCTTGGGGTACGGGCAAGACTTCAGTGATGAATATGATCGCTGAGACGCTGGAGAACAGCCGTGCCGATTTAACTGTTCTACGTTTCAACCCTTGGCTTTTTGGCAATGCAGATGATCTGGTAGCGCGGTTTTTCCACGAACTGAGCGCGCAGCTTGGTCTGATTCGTGCTGAGAAACTGAAGGACGTGGCAAAGGCAATGGCAAGACTGGGCCACTTGTTGGCACCGCTTAGTCCTCTATGGGGCACGACCTGGTTTGCCAAGCTATTATCGGAAATCGCAAACCGCTGGCCGAAACCACGTAGCCTCCACGATACGCGTATCCATCTCAGTGAGGTCCTGCGGGCGTCTGATGCAAGAATCGTTGTCCTTATTGATGACCTTGATCGACTTGAGCCAAGAGAGACTCGTGAGTTGATGCGCTTGGTTCGTCTAATCTCTGATCTTCCAAACATAATCTTTCTGTTAGCATTTGATAGCCGATACGTCTCCCGGAGTTTGAGAGTTGACGAGTCGGAAGGGCGACAGTACTTGGACAAGATTATTCAAATGAGGTATGACATTCCCGTGGTCCAAGAAGCTGCCTTGCCAAGATTGCTCCTGCCATGGCTCGACGAGGTGATTCGAGGTCGCAACCTAATGCAGTTGGATGGAGTCGCGTGGGGGAGAGTCTTCCACGAGATAATGAAGCCACTATTCCACAACTTACGAGATGTAAAGCGCTATTTGTACTCGCTTCCTGTGACCCTTGACACAATCGGGGAAGAGGTGGCACTGGCTGATCTTCTTGGCTTGGAAGCAATACGTGTTCTCAGACCTTCACTGTTCGCTGAATTGAGGTCACACGGCGATTGTCTGGTGCATTCCGCGTCAGCATCTCTACCGTGGAAACCACAAGAGATTCAGAACAAAGAATACCAGGAACGACTTTCTGCAATGATTGAGCATGCAGGGGATGAGAGAGAGGTACTGAACGCTGTCATGGAGATTCTGTTTCCGGTGACGCAGGGTTTTCTTGGTCATGGTTGGTATGGAGAGACTTGGGTTGCAGAGTGGCGGAAGCAGAGGCGTGTGGCCTGTGAGGAAGTGTTGCATGTCTATTTTCAAGCTGGCATTGCCGAAGGGGAAGTCTCGTCGAGCAATGTACAAGAACTTGTAGGGGCCTTGTCTGACGAGGAAAGGCTTAGAAGATTGCTGGACACCCTCGACAACCAACGTTTCGAGAGAATCTTGGAGCGACTTGAGGACTTTGAGGAGGAGTTTCCAGTCGAAGCAGTGCCCATTGCAGTTCCAGCGCTTGTGAATCGAATGAAGAGGTTGAGCCCACACAACGCCGGCATGCTCAGTTTCTCACCGCGGTTCAAGGTGACTCGTGTCGCCTATAGGCTACTGAGAAGGATAGAGGCACCCAATGACCTTATGTCCAGCATGAATGCAATGGTCCACAAAGTTGAGACTCTGTCTGGTTGGTTTCAGTTGCTCGAAATGGTTGGACATCGTGAGTCGGTTGGGCACAAACTCGTTGACGCAGACCAAGCAGGGTTACTGGAGAGTCAATTCGTGGAACGACTAGAATCCGCTTCCACTGAACAACTTGTAGGTGAGTGGAACCTATTTGCAATGTTGTTGAGAACCCTAAAGCGCCTGCAATGTGAACAGAGGCATGAGCTTGCTTTGAAACTTCAGGCACATCTTGCTGATGATCACTTCGTCCTTGCCCTCTTGCGGACCGCCGTCAACTATGCACACACCAACGGACACACTGAGCAACGCATTTTCTGGGACGAGTTGGTTGAGATGTTTGGCGAGGAGATCACGAGGGCCGCACAGAGATTAGGCCGCGCATTCTTGGAGCCTGGCCTGTCCAAGGAAGACCAAGACACAATCAACCTTGCCCAGAGATATGCTTCAGGATGGCGTCCGAGGGCGTGGTATGAGCACTAGCCTTCCCCATACAGGGGCCACTGCCGTTAATCCCCGCGCGCCTTGGCAGCGACCCCGAAAGTCGGGCAGAATGGGGCGCAAGCAACCAATCGGGAGGCCGCCATGCGCGGACTAATGGGCGGTTTGGATCCGGAGGCGGGTTCAATGCCTGAGGGACTTGGCAGCAACCCGTCGCTGGAACGGATATATGAGCTGGTGGACTGGCCACGGTTCGAGAGCCTGGTGTCCGGCTTGGAGGCGGCGCGTGTCGGAAAGGGGAGCTATCCGCCGCTGATGATGGCGAAGGTTCTGCTATTGCAGCGGTTGTACAACCTGTCGGACGCGCGGATGGCGGAGGCGCTGGCCGACCGCATTTCGTTTCGCCGTTTCGTTGGGTTGAGCCTTGGGGACGGCACGCCGGGTCGTTCGGCCATAGGCGGGTTCAAGGCTGCGCTGAAGGAGCGCGGGTTGGGCGAGAGGCTGTTCCTGGAGCTGCGCAGGCAGATGGACGCAAGGGGAGTGCGGTTGCAGCATGGCGCGGAGGTCAGCGCGGAGTTTGTGAAGGCGGATACGGATAGGCTGCGCAGGCGGCGTGGTAGTTGATGGGGGCAGGCCCGCGCCCGTCCATGCTTCGACTGGCTCAGCACGAGCGGGCATTGTTGTCCGCTCACCCCCTGCTTTCGCAGGGGCAGGCTCTGAGCCTGTCGAAGGGCGCGGGCCACCACACTCCCCACGCCCGCGCAGGCGGGCGTCCACAGGGACAAGACTCGCCCACGGCCTCTACTGTGTGCCAAGGTTACAGTTGGTTGGGTGGATTCCCGCCTCCGCGGGAATAGGGGATTGCCACCCCCGTTCATGCTTCGACAGGCTCAGCACGAACGGGCATTGTTGTCCGCTCGCCCCCTGCTTCCGCAGGGGCAGGCGGATGGACGCACCCGCCACGCTACTGCCGGAAGGCGGCGCGCACCTGGCGCGTGACGTCTCGCACGGCGCGGGGCGCTGCTTCCGCGGTCAAGTCCGTGTCGATGGGCGTGATGGAGATGCGGCGGCGGCGCACCGCCCACACGTCCAGGCCGCGCTCCAGCGTCCAGCCCGGCCTCTCCCGCGCGATCCAGTAGTACTTGCGCCGGCCGTCATCGCCCTCGTTCACCACGTCCATGTACGTGCGGCGGCCCAGGCGGGTGAGCGACACGCCGCGGATTCGCTCCGCCGGCACGTTCGGCAGGTTGACGTTGAGCAGCAGCGGCGCAGACAGCCTGCCCTCGGCGACGGCCTCGGCAAGGAGGCGGGCCACGCGCGCCGCCGCCTCGAACTCCACGTCCCGCAGTGCGGCCACGGAGATGGCGATGGCGGGTATGCCGCGGAAGTGGGCCTGGAGCGCCGCGCCCATCGTGCCGGAGATGAACACGTCGTTGCCCATGTTTGCGCCCTTGTTGATGCCGGAGACGACCAGGTCAACCGGCTCCTGGACGATGGTCTGTAGGGCGACGATGGCGCTGTCAGCGGGCGTGCCCTCGACGGCGTAGGCGGGGATGCCCTCCACGTACGGCGGAAACTCGACGACGCGGAGGGGCTGCGCGAGCGTGACGGCCGTGCCGACGCCGCTCTGCTCGCGGTCCGGCGCGACGACGGTCACGTCTGCCACGTCTCGCAGGGCTGCCACGGCGGCCCAGAGGCCGGGCGAGTGGATGCCGTCGTCGTTGATTGCCAGGACTCTCAGTGTTGGCTCCTGCGTGTTGAGGGTTGTCTGGCGCTAGCGGCCGTTGTCGCGGCTGCGCCGGAACGGCGGCGGCTCATCGAAGGGTTCGCCCTTGGACTGCGCCGCCTGCCGGCGCTCCAGCCACGCTTCCCAAGCCGCGTCGACCTCTTTGCGACCCTGTCGCCTTCCTGCCTCGTATCGCTTTCTGAGGAAGCTCTCCGCGAGCCAAAACGATGTCGGTATCTCCGTGGACGGTGGCACAGGTATGGATGACGGCTCTCTGGCGGTGAAGACTGGCGGCGGCTCGTCGAAAGGCAGGCTCTTGGACAGCGCATCTTGTTTACGCTCGTTCCACGCCTGCCACTCCTCGTTGAACTCGGCACGCTTATCCTCGTAGGCGAGTCGCAGGCCCTCCCGGTATCCTGCTTCGTAACGCTTCCTGCGGAAGCTCTCCGCAAGCGAGAACATGGTCGTTCCTTTCACAATCACCGTCTTGAACGCCGTCTATGCGGAGACTCGCGGCCCCGGCGACTCCCTCCACTAGCCGTGGTTGGCATTGGCGTTGCCGTTCCGTGAGGGCGGAGGCTCATCGAACGGCTCGCCCCTGGACTGCGCCGTCTGCTGACGCTCTAGCCACGCTTCCCACGCCGCGTTAGCCTTCTCAATCCCCCTGACTTCTCCCACCTCCACTCCGGCGTCAAATCGCTTCTTCTTGAACTGCTCAGCCAGCATTTCTACTACCTCCACCAGCACGTATGCCCACGCGGACGATATGACCACGCAGTAGGACATCCCAATGCCAATGGCGATTGCGGTGTCCCATCCATCGTCTGCGGTCTCATGTCCAATCTCATACCAGACTACCACTCCCAGCGTTGAGGCGAAGAACAACAGGAACAGGAGCAGGAACTGGCCTTCGCGCTCCCTGGCGATTGCGGGCACGTAACTGTCCTATCTCTCAATGCGATGGCTGTCCATTGCTATACCCTCAATGCTGTTTCGCGTATCATCATACCATAACGGGCTATGCCGCGCCGACCGAAACCAGCGGCCGCCGCGCCAGTGCCGGACACCCGGCGAGTCACGGCGCGCCCTCTCTGAGCGTCACGTTGTCGATGAGGCGCGTTGTGCCGATGCGCACGGCCAGCGACACCAGCGCCGGCCCCTCGATCCGCTCCAGTTCCGCGAGCGTGTCCGGGTCGGCGATGCTCACGTAGTCGGGGTTGGCGAGCGGCTCCGCGGCCAGGACTCGCTGTATGGCCTCGCGGAGGGCTGACGCGTCCCGCGCTCCGCTCTCGTACAGCTGCCGGGCCGCCGTGAGCGCGGCGTACAGCACGGGCGCCGCGTGTCGCTCCGGCGGGCTGAGGTAGGCGTTGCGGCTGCTCATCGCCAGGCCGTCGGGCTCCCGCACGGTGGGCATGGCCGTTAGCTCCACGCCAAGGTTCAGGTCGGCGTTCATCCTGCGGATGACCTGCAACTGCTGTGCGTCCTTCTGCCCGAAGTACGCCCTGTCCGACCGCACGATGTTGAATAGCTTGCACACCACGGTGGCAACTCCGCGGAAGTGGCCCGGCCTGTGCTCGCCCTCCAGCGGCGCGGACGTGCGCTCCACGCTGACCCACGTATCGAATCCGGCCGGGTAGACCTCCTCCGGCGGCGGCATGAACACCACGTCCGCGCCCTCCGACTCCAGCAGCGCGATGTCTCGCTCCGTGTCGCGCGGGTAGGCGGCGAGATCCTCGTTGGGGCCGAACTGGGTTGGATTGACGAAGATGGTGACGACCAGCGTAGCGTTCTCGCTCCGGGCGCGGCGCACCAGCGACAGGTGGCCTTCGTGGAGCGCGCCCATCGTCGGCACAAGCCCCAGCGGCCGCGCAGCCTCCGAGCGGGCCGCCGTCATCTCCGCGACGGTGTGCAGAAGCCTCATGGGCTATCGGACCTGCGCCTCCAGCTCGGCCAGCACCTCGTCCTTGATGTGGTAGCTGTGCTTGCTTGTGGGGAAGCTGCCGTCCCGAACCTCGGCCATGTACGCCGTGACCGCCTCTGCGATTGCCTCTCCCAGCGTGGCGTAACGCTTGGCGTGCCTGGGTACGAAGTCGGAGAAGAGGCCGAGCATGTCGTGGAACACCTGCACCTGGCCGTCGCAGCCCGCGCCCGCGCCGATGCCGATGGTGGGAATTGTGAGCCGCTGCGTGATCAGAGACGCAAGCGATGCGGGCACGCACTCCAGCACCAGCGCGAATACTCCTGCGTCCTCCAGCGCCCGCGCGTCCTCCATGATGCGCACTGCGGACTTGAGCGACTTGCCCTGCACGCGGTAGCCTCCAAGCCGGTGCACGGACTGCGGCGTGAGGCCGACGTGGCCCATCACGGGGATTCCGGCCTCCACCATGCGCTGCACCGTGGGGGCAACGTGGACGCCGCCCTCCAGCTTCACGGCATGCGCGCCTCCCTCCTGAAGGAAGCGGCCTGCGTTTCGCATGGCGTCCTTTGCGCCAGTCTGGTAGGACATGAACGGCATGTCGCCGATGATGAGCGCGCGCTGCGAGCCGCGGGCGACCGCCCTGGTGTGGTGCAGCATCTCGTCCATTGTGACGGGCAGCGTGGAGTCGTAGCCGAGCACCACCTGGCCCAGCGTGTCGCCGACCAGTATGGCGGGAATGCCGGCATCGTCCACAATGCGCGCCGAGGTGTAGTCGTAGGCCGTCATCATGGCGATTTTGTCGCCCCTGGCCTTCATCTCCTTCAGGTCGTTGACTGTAACTCGCACGTTGCACCTCCTGCGCGCCCTCGTGGGGTCGCGCGAAATCAACCTACGACCGGCGATACGGCGCCGGACTCCGCTGCGATACTCGGCGGCCGCTCCGCGTACGCTCGCCACTCCTCCAGCAGGGCGTGCAGCTCGGACACCGCGGCCCCGTCGATGCCGCCCTTCTCGACGACAAGCTCAATCGCGCCCAGCGCCGACTCGCAGTACAGCGGCAGGAGCGATGGGGCGTAGCATTCCATCGCCTCCAGGTGCTTGCGGACGGTGCCCAGGTCGCCCCTCGAAATGGGGCCGGTGAGCGCGCCGGGCAGCCCCTCCGCCTCCATGCTGTCCACTGTGCCCCGCAGTATGGGTATGAGCGCCTGCAAGCCCTGCTCCCGCGAGAAGCCCATGATTCGCCACAGGTCTGCGGCTTGGCCCACCTGGCCGGTCATCAGCCCGCAGGCCAGGAACCCCGAAAGGTGGTAGAGCGCCCTGTGCTCCGGCCGCACGTCAACGGGGCGCGCCCCAAGCGCGCGCGCCATCTCTCGCAGCGCGTCCAGCAGGGGAGGGCCGCCCTCGACTGCAATTGCCACGCCTGCGAAGGTCTCCGCGCCGCGCGTGGCCTGCGTGAAGGTCTGCATGGGGTGGAACGAGCCGGTCACCGCGCCGCGCGCCTGTGCCGCGTCCAGTATAGCGGCGGACGCCGCGCCGCAGCAGTGTGCCACGCCGACGCCCGCGGGCCAGTCCACCGCCGCGGCGACGGCCTCGATGGCGTCGTCCGGCGTGGTGATGAACACGATGTCGCATGATTCGGCGACGGCCTGCGCGGTCGGCGCGGCGGCGCACCCCTCGATGCGCTGCGCCAGCGCGAGCGCGGATGCGTGGCTGCGGCTCGCGATCGCCGCCACTCGATAGCCGCGCTCGCGGAGGGCGGCGGCGATTGCGCCGGCGGCGCGCCCCGCGCCGATGAAGCCGACTTTCGGATCGCTGCTAATCATGCCTTCCGCTCCTCAAGTACCGGGACGCGACGGCAAGGGTCACTCCGCCAATCAGCAGGATTGCACCCCAAACTGCCAGAACCGGGGTGTACTCCCCCACGAATGCCGCAACAATCAGTCCAATGCCCAGCCCTGCGGCGGTCATTCCCCACGCCAGCAGTCGTGGCCCCAGCATCTCCGTGCTCATTGCGCGAACGCCTCCCGCGCCGACGGCACGCCGCCGAGGCCAGTTGCGTGCTCAACCGCGCTCACGATGGCCTGCGCGACTGCCCTGGTGGCGGCCGAGCATAGCCTGTTCATGTCCACAGGCTCTCCGCTTGCGCCTGTTGCCAGCGCGAAAACCACGTCGCCGTCTGCCATCGTGTGGCAGGGTCGCACGGCCAACGCAAGGCCGTCGTGGCCCACCTGCGCCAGCTTGTTCGCCTGCTCCTTGGTGAGCGATGCGTTGGTGGCGATAACGGCCAGCGTGGTATTGGTGGGCGATGCGAGAGCGGGCGACTCCGCCGCGCCTGCCAGCACGTCCACGCTGCGAAGGAAGCAGCCGCGCTCCATGTCCCGGGGGCCTGCGAGGACTCGGCCCGTGTCCGGATCCACCACGTCGCCGAGAGCGTTGACCACGGCCAGCGCGCCGACCGTCAGCCCGTCAAGCTCGACGCTCGCTGTGCCCACGCCTCCCTTGGTGGCGCGCTCGCGCCCCATCGTCTTGCCTACGGTCGCGCCCGTGCCCACGCCCACGCTGCCCTCAGCGGGCGGCGCGTCCGATGCGGTGGCGCAGGCGTCGTAGCCGTCGTCGCGGGTAGGTCGAACCTGGTGGGTCACGAGGCCAAGGTCGAATATGATCGCGGCCGGCACTATGGGCACCACGCCTGCGCCGATGCGATAGCCGAAGTCGTGCTGCTCCAGCCATCGCATGACGCCCGCGGCCGCGTCGAGGCCGTAGGCGCTGCCGCCGCTCAGCAGGATGGCGTGCACCTGCTGCACGAGGTTGCCGGGGCGCAGCAGGTCTGTCTCGCGTGTGCCGGGCGCGGAGCCGCGCACATCCACGCCTGCGACTGCGCCCTGCGGGCACAGCACGACGGTGCAGCCGGTTGCGGCCTCCGTGTTGGTTGCGTGGCCCACGAGTACGCCGGCCACGTCCGTGATTGCGTTACCCACGGGCGCGCTCCACGATGGCAGTGTTGCGCGCGAGGAACGACAAGGGACTCTTCACCCGTGAGACGGGGAAGGTAAAGAGGAAGGCGATTGCCTGAGAGTTGCTTTGCGTATTCAAATGCCGTCGTGGTCTCGCGATCCCCGCGGCCCCCTGCTGCATGATTCCGAGTGGCTCGCCGCCCCTGCGGGTCGGTGGCAAGATGATTGTACAACGTGCGTGGGAGATGTCAAGATTTTGGGGTGGGTTGCAAGTGTTCGCTTTCGCTGGGTGGGATGGTATGCCGGGCTTGCCTGGTGTAGAATGGCGCTGAATTGGCTATGCATCACAGGCCGCCTATAGAATCGCACAGCGTACACAGCGAGCGGCTGATGAAGCACGCTTGGGACATGCTGGAGAGCGGGGACAGGCTGCAAGCCAGCGAGAAGGCGTGGGGAGCGATGGCCCACGCCATCAAGGTTGTGGCGAATGAGCGCAGCCTGCCCTACACCGTCCACGACGACGCCAGCGTGATTCTGCACGCAGTCGCCGCCCAATCCCCGTACAGGGACGACATCAGAAACGGGTTCATTGCGGCGGAGCTAATGCACGTCAATTTCTACAACGACATTCACGAGAACGACTTGCTTGACTACCAGATCGGCCTGGTAGAGAACGGCATCAAGGCCCTCGACAGTGAGCAGAACCGGTGGGCCGGCGCAGGCAGGCCTCCAACTATCGTCACCACCCAAAGGTATCTGGAACGACACCGGATGGGCTGGCATGTCGAAGCGTCACGGACGCCAGAGAAGCAGTAGGGGAGACTGAATAACCAACCGCGAATGCCCCCGGCGGGTCGGCGGCACAGCGATTGGATGATGAGTGGGGGAGATGTCAAGATTTTGGGTGGGCGGCGCGGACACTTGGCTTGTATACACGGGCATCCGATTTCCCGGCCATCACACTAGTATTCCCGTTTTGCCGTCAAGATCGATAGGCATCGTTCGCCTTGCGAATGAGGGCTAGTAGGTCTTCTCTATGACCCTCTAGGTCACTTTGACGAACGCGCAAACGGTAGTTTCCATATCTGGTATCGTACGGCGCGACATACAGACCGGTTGCATCTAGCCAAGTGGTCTGGTCTTCTTCTTGCGGGATCTTGAAGTTCGTGAGTACGTAGTTCTTTCTCGGAAAGAAGACAACAAAGTTTCGCGAAACTCCGTTAGCTGCGAGTCCGATGTGGTGTTTGTGGTAGTTAGGGCTCAGTCCGGGCTGGATCAATTTTACCAGGTCTACCAGGCCGTCCACAACAATCAATGACTCCTTGGATGACTTTCGTTCCCAAGATGCCCTGTCAACAGTTTCGCCCGCATCCTCTTCCTCAGTGCCCAGCGTCGTTTGGTCAACTACCCGCGTTGCCACTAGAGTGAATGCTCCATTAACCTCAACACCCCTGATTTGAATGGCAATGAGCGGAATTGCTCCGTTGAAGAGGGAGATTACGTTGAGAAACCGGCTAGTCACGTCCTCTGCGACGATTACGGCTGTATGTTCGTATTGCGGGTAGCGGCGGCGCTCAATGTCCCAGTATTCGATTGTGCGGATTATGTGGGACTCATCCATCGCGCCAAGTTGAATCTCAACCTCGTACCGCCTTGAGTTTTCGACATCTTGCAGGAGCAAATCAAGTCGTCCGCCACTTGGCTGGCGTCGCTCGCTATCGCGAATGTCCAAATCGCCCAACCCGAGCAATGACGGGTTCTCGGTTAGACGGTCGTGGAGCCAACGCTCGTTCAGCGTAGGATGGTTCTTCAGACTGATGAATTTTGGGGGCACCAGTTCAGGCGGGTTCATACCGCTTTGCTCCAGAATCCAGCGTCGGGCTGCCTGAGTCTAAGGAATCCTGGTAAGGCAGTCAAGTTTGTGTACCTGGTCTGTTCATGCGGAATCGAATGGGCCGCCGCCTTACGCTTGACGGTCGTCGCTCACTAACTGCCCAGTCGCAACGCCGCGCCTCCACGCCTGCCCACGCGCCGCTCCGCCGTCGGCGGCGGGCTGCCTACGCGGGCAGCTGCACAAGCTCGTAGGACTGGGGCTGCGGAACGGGCAGGCCATCCAACTTGAACTCCTCAATGTAGATCGCAATCGCCTCCTGGATTAGCCTGCACACCTCATCCCTTGATTCAGCCGCCGCGACGCAGCCCGGCAGGTCCGGAACCTGCGCTCCGTAGCTGGTGGGCCCCTTCTCGATGATGACCGCGTACGTCATTTCCTGACCTTCCTCACTCAAGCTGCGCTTGCTCCTGTATTGCATCCCACGTGCCGGGAGGCAAATCCACACCAAGATTCCCTGCTACCACAACTATACCCGGCTTGTAAGGATGCTTGAAGACCCTATGGCTCCCCCTTTGTTCTGGCCAAGACCCAACCGTCCCTCTCCAGAATCCTAATGGCTTCTCTGATTTTCGGCATGGTCGATTACATTGTACCACCAAATCGCCCCCCATATCCATCCTTGACCCTGTGGAACGGCGGTTGGTATACTGGACGCAAGTCCTTGTTGCGTACGGAGGGAAACATGCGAATCACCCTGTCCATCCTGAAGGCCGACGTCGGTTCCATAGGAGGTCACACCAAGCCATCCGAGGGGATGATGGAGGCCACGCGGAGGGCAGTGGCTGACGCCATCGACAAGAAGCTGCTCATAGACGGATACGTGTCGCACACCGGCGACGACATCGCCATGATCGTGTCGCACACCCGCGGCGCAGACAACGACGACATCCACCAGTTCGCCTGGCAGACGTTCCTTGAGGCCACCGCCATCGCGCAGAAGGGCGGCCTGTACGGCGCAGGCCAGGACCTGCTCGTCGACGCGCCGTCCGGCAACATCCGCGGCGCCGGCCCGGCCGTGGCGGAGCTGGAGTTCGATCATGACCCCGTGAAGACAAACCCCGTCCGTCCGGCGGAGTCGTTCATGGTCTTCGCCGCCGACAAGTGCGGCCCGGGCGCCTACAACCTGCCCCTGTTTCTCGGCTTCGCGGACCCCATGTACTGCGGCGGACTCATGCTGCCCCAGATGATCCAGGGCTTCCGCTTCAACATCATCGACATGGACCACACCGAAGGCGACAGCATCATCGAGTTGAACGCGCCGGAGGATGTCTACAAGATCGCCATGCTGCTGCGAGATAACGAGCGGTTCGGCATCGACTCGATCTACTCCCGCAGGTACGGCGAGCAGGCGGCGGCCGTCTCCGCGCAGCGTCTCCACAGCATCGCAGGGACGTACACCGGCAAGGACGACCCGGTTGCGCTGGTGCGAAACCAGCGCATCTTCCCCGCGCCAGAGGAGCTGGTCTCGCCGTTCACCAAGGCGCACTACATCGGCGGCGACGCCCGCGGCTCGCACGTCATGCCGCTCATGCCCGTTCCGCTGAACACCGCCGTCACAGGCATCTACTGCCTGCCGCTGGTGTCGTGCGTGGGCTTCTCGCTGGACGCGGAGGGCCGCTTCTCGAACGAGGTGGTGGACATTTTCGACAATCCTGCGTGGGACTATGTACGAAACCGGGCGCAGGAGAAGGCGCTGGCAATGCGCGACCAGGGCTGGTCGGGCGCGGCCATGCTGCCCTACAACGAGCTGGAGTACAGCGGATTCCGGGACACGGTGGAGGGACTGCTCAGCCAGTTCAGCGTGCGCAACGGCCACGAGGCCGCCGCGGTGAGCGCCTCGACCACGACGCAGTAGCGGGAGGCGCGCAGCGGGTAAACCACACCCACAGCACAACCCGCCGTGGCCGTCGTCACCTTAGCCGGGCGTCGGCCTGCGCGCAGGAAGGAGATGGTCATGGACGAACAGAGGCTTGCACAGACGGTAGAGGCGTTGCTGGCGCCGGGCAAGGGCATCCTTGCCGCGGACGAGAGCAGCGGCACCATCAAGCGCCGGTTCGACTCGATTGGCGTGGAGTCCACGGAGGAGAACCGCCGCGACTACCGGGAGATGCTGTTCCGAACGCCGGGCGCGTCCGAGTACATCAGCGGCGTCATCCTGTACGACGAGACGCTGCGCCAGAACGGCGCGGACGGCACGCCCCTGTCCAAGGTCTTGACCGACCAGGGCATCGTCCCCGGCATAAAGGTGGACAGGGGCACTCAGGCTATACCCGGCTACCCCGGCGAGCTGATGACTGAGGGACTGGACGGCCTGCGCGACCGGCTGAACGAGTACGCTCAGCTTGGCGCACGATTCACCAAGTGGCGCGCCGTCATCACCATCGGCGAGGGCATCCCGTCCTGCGCCTGCATTGAGATCAACGCCCACGCGCTGGCGCGCTACGCCGCGCTGAGCCAGGAGGCGGGGCTGGTGCCCATCGTGGAGCCGGAGACGCTCATGGACGGCGGCCACGACATCGGCCGCTGCTTCGAGGTGACAGAGGCCACGCTGCGGGAGGTGTTCGCGCAGTTGAACCGGCAGGGGGTGTGCCTGGAGGGTATGCTGCTGAAGCCCAACATGGTGCTCTCCGGCAACAAGGCCCCCGACCGCGCCGGGCCTGCGGAGGTCGGCGAGCGCACGGTGACCTGCTTCATGCGCTCGATCCCGGCGGCGATGCCGGGCGTGGTGTTCCTGTCCGGCGGCCAGGGCGACGACGAGGCAATTGAGAACCTGAACGCGGTGAACGTGCGGGCCGCTGAGGTCGGCGCGCCGTGGCAGCTCAGCTACTCATACGGGCGCGCGCTCCAGGCGGCGCCGCTGAAGGCGTGGGGCGGGCAGGCGGCGAACGTGCCGGCGGCGCAGCAGGCGTTCCATCGCCGAGCCATGCTCTCCAGCGCGGCGCGGCAGGGCGCGTACGTCCCGGACATGGAGAAGGAGCTTTCGGGAGTATAGGCCCACGGCTCCGGCGAGCATGAGCAGTCCCAGGATTCTTCTGGCAACCAACAACGCCGGCAAGGTGAGGGAGATGGTTGCGCTGCTGGCGGACACGCCCTTCGCGATGGTCACGCCGGGCGACCTGGGACTCGCGCTAGACCCGGAGGAGACCGGCGACACGTTCGAGGCGAACGCCGCGCTCAAGGCCAGAGCTTTCGCGGAGGCAAGCGGCCTGCCCGCGCTTGCGGACGACTCCGGCATAGAGGTGGACGCGCTCGGCGGCGAGCCGGGCGTGCGGTCGGCGCGGTACGCCGGCCCGGAGGCGTCGGACGAGGATCGCGTGCGGTATTTGCTCGGCAAGCTGGAGGGCGTAGAATGGGAGCGGCGCAGCGCGCGCTTTCGCTCGGTGGTTGCGCTGGCGCATCCCGACGGCGAGGTAAAGCTGTTCGAGGGGGCGTGCGAGGGCGTGGTCGCATTCGAGCCGCGCGGCGACAAGGGATTCGGCTACGACCCCATCTTCTACATTCCGACCCTGGACAGACACATGGCGGAACTCGATATGGACGAAAAGAATCGCATGAGCCACCGCGGGCAGGCGGTCCGCAAGGCGGCCGAGTACCTGGCGAGCGCGGAGGCGATGGAGCGATACGGCCGCGCCGGAACCGGATCACGGCAGGAGTGAACGCGTGAGCAGCACTGACGATACGACGCTCGGCGATGGGAACGGCGCGGGCGCGCAGCAGCCGACGCCGATACGGGATGTCTTCGCGCGGCTCCTGAGAGACCTGCGCGTCTCGGTCACGGACAGGTGCAACTTCCGCTGCCCCTACTGTATGCCCGCGGAGATCTACGGCGAGCGGTATCAGTTCCTGCCGCGGGCAGACCTGCTCACGTTCGAGGAGATTGCGCGGCTGGTGCGCGTGTTCGTGGGACTGGGCGCGGAGAAGGTGCGGCTGACCGGCGGCGAGCCGCTGGTGCGCTCCGGCCTGGAGAAGCTGATCGCCATGCTCGCGCCCATTCCAGGCATCGCCGACCTGACGCTCACCACCAACGGCTACCTGCTGGCGCAGCAGGCGCAGGCGCTGCGCGACGCCGGCCTGCAACGCGTCACCGTCAGCCTGGACAGCCTGGACGACGAGGTGTTTGGGCGGATGAACGGCCGCGGCTTCGGAGTCAAGACGGTGCTGGATGCCATCGACAAGGCGCGCGAGGTCGGTCTCGACCCCATCAAGGTGAACACCGTGGTGCAGCGCGGCGTGAACGACCACACCGTGATCGACCTGCTGCGGTACTTCAAGGGCACGGGCGTCATTGTGCGCTTCATTGAGTTCATGGACGTTGGCAACCTGAACGACTGGAAGCTGGACGAGGTGGTGCCGTCGGCGGAGCTGCTGGCGCGGATTGACGCGGAGATGCCGGTTGAGCCGGTCGACAAGAACTACCGCGGCGAGGTGGCAGACCGGTATCAGTATCTGGACGGCAGCGGCGAGATCGGGTTCATATCGTCGGTGACGGAGGCGTTCTGCAGCGACTGCACGCGTGCGCGGCTGTCCACGGACGGCAAGCTGTTCACGTGCCTGTTCGCCGGCGAAGGGCGCGACCTGCGCGGGCCGCTGCGCGCGGGCGCAAGCGACGATGAGCTGGCCGCGATCGTCACGGACGTGTGGAGCCGACGAGTGGACCGCTACTCGGAGATACGTGCGTCGCTGACGCGGCCGCCGCAGCGCAAAGTGGAGATGTACCAGATAGGCGGGTAGGGATGTTCGGGGGCGCGATGCGGGCGTGGTACAATGGGGCGCGCGAGCGGCAATGCAATAGGGGGTGAAGCAGTGGCAGAGAAGAAGTCCAAGAAGGTGATTCTTCCGTTCAAGCGGAACTTCGAGTACAATCCGCCGCCGGACAAGCCGGCTCCCATGCCCCCGCCGCCGCCCGAAGCAGCGAACGGCAGAGCAAAGAGAAGCGAGGTCGTCGCAGAGAAGAAAGCCAAGAGGAAGACGCTCCCACTGCATCCAGACATAGGATACAACCCGCCGCCGGACAAGCCCTTACCAGTGCCCCCGCCGCCGCCTGTCCCGCCCAGGCGATCCCGAAACCGCGACTAGGAGCCAGTCGAATGGACTTTGCTGGCCTGCCTCTTGTACTCTTTCTGCTGCTTCCGGGATTCCTCGCGATAAACATCGCCCTGCTAGTAGGCACATTTCGGAGACTATCCGCGTTCCACGGCACCGCCTGGAGCTTGCTTGTCAGCTTCTTGCTGGTTGGGATGACTTATGCTACCTATGTCTGGCGGGTAGAGCCACCCTCCGGGACTGATTCCTGGCCAGGCCTGCTAGAGGTTCTCGCGGATCCCGCTCAAATGCCAGCCTTCGTTTGGATTGGGCTATACGCGGAGAGCCTGGTTGTTGGGATATCCTTTGGCATTGCGGAAAGGAGGGGGTACGTTCGCAGCCTTCTCCTCAAGATTGGAATCGACCTCGTTAGGCGCGGAGACCTATGGAGCGGCCAATTTCGCGAGAGTCGTGCGATTCGTGTATACTTGAAGGATGGAAATCTCTTGAGCGGTTGGCCGGAATACTATTCTGCCGACAGGTCTGATCCCGGGCCGGAGGTTTACTTGACCTCTCCGAGAATCTGGTCTGAAGAGGATTCTGCGTGGAGAGAGATTGAGGGAACCAGCGGCGTCCTCCTGCACGGCGATGAGATCAGCAGGATTGAGTTTCTGACATCAGTATACGGGGACGAAGAGGTAGCAAGCGCATGATCAACATCTACACGGACGGCGGCAGCCAGGATAACCCCGGCCCCGGCGGCTGGGGTGCGGTCATCGAACAGGACGGCCAGCGCAGGGAGCTGTCGGGCCGCGAGGCGAGGACCACCAACAATCGGATGGAGATTACCGCCGCCATCAAGGGACTGGAGGCCACCCCGGAGGGCGCCAGCGTCACCATCCACAGCGACAGCCGGTACCTGGTGAACACCATGACGCGCGGCTGGAAGCGCAACGTCAACACCGACCTGTGGGAGCGCCTGGACGCCCTGGCAGCGAAGCGCAGCGTCGCCTGGCAGTGGGTGCGCGGCCACTCAGGCCATCCGCAGAACGAGCGCGCCGACCAACTGGCAAGCGGCAGGGCCACCGCCGCCGAGGCCGCCGCGCCCCAGCCTGAGCCGCCGCAGCCGCCCGCGCCGTCGCCTGCGCCGGCGCAGCCATCCACACAGTCGCCTGCGCGCCTCTCGCACCTGGACGAGCAGGGCCGCGCCAGCATGGTGGACGTGGGCGCGAAGCCTGAGACGACGCGGGAGGCCGTGGCCCGCGGCCACGTTTCGATGCAGCCCGCCACCCTCGCGCTCATTCGCAGCGGCGGCTTCGAGAAGGGCGACGTGCTCAGCGTGGCCCGCATCGCAGGCGTGATGGCAGCCAAGCGCACCTCCGACCTCATCCCGCTCTGCCATCCGCTGCCGCTAGACCAGGTTCGCGTGGAGCTTGACCTTGACGAGGGCGACAGCCGCGTCGTCATCACCGCCACGGCGCGCACCACGGCCAAGACCGGCGTGGAGATGGAGGCTCTGACCGCAGTCTCCGTCGCCGCACTCACCGTCTACGACATGTGCAAGGCCGTGGACAGGGCCATGCGAATCGAGGCGGTGCGGCTCGTCCGCAAGACGGGCGGGCAGAGCGGCGACGTCCAACTGGAGGAGTGACCGGCCGAGGTCGCGAGCTGGAGCAGCGCGTGGAGATAGCGGACGGCATTCACCGCGTCTACGCAGCCAGGGGGCCCAGCGTCTACCTGCTGGCGGACGATGACCTGACGCTCATCGACTCCGGGTTCCCGGGCAACGGCCGCGCGATCGTCGAGTACGCGGCAGGCATGGGGCGAAGCCCAGGCGAGCTGAAGCGGCTTCTTCTCACCCACGCGCACCCCGACCATACCGGCAGCGTGCCGGAGTTGAAGGCGATGCTCCCCGGCTTGCAGGTGATGGCGCACCGCGCCGATACCCGCCTGGACGCGGAGGGGCGCGCCCTGGTCTCCTATCTCAACCTGTTTGGGGCTACGCGGCTGCCCGTCCCGTTCCTGCGCAGGGTTGTGGCGGACGCCTTCCTGGAGGAGGGCCAGACGCTGCCCATCCTGGGCGGGCTTCGCGTCATGCACACGCCGGGGCACACCGCGGGCAGCGTGTGCTTCTACCTGGAGTCGCGGCGCGTCCTGTTTCCCGGCGACAACGTGGTGAACCTGGGCGACTACGTGGGCGCGCCCGTGCCGTTTCCTGGGACCAACCTCAGGCAGTACGAGGCATCGCTGCGAAGGATTGCGGCGATGGAGTACGACGTGGCGTGCCTCTCGCACGGACGGGTGTTCCGCTCGAACGCTGACCGGCGGATCCGCCGCATGGTGGAGTGGCACCTTTCGGCGCCTTCGTGGCTGCGGCTGGCGCGTGTCATGCCGCGGGCGCTGCGGTTCGGCAGGCAGAGCGGGTTCCGGGAGCGGTAGGGGGAGGCCGCCCGGTGTCGCATCCTTCGACAGGCTCAGGGGGAACGGACACAGAATCCCGTTCGTGCTGAGCTTGTCGAAGCATGGGCGTGGAGATCACGACAGTAGTTCGTCCGCTCGCCCTGAGCCAGTCGAAGGGCGAGCGGGATGTGAGGCCGCCTCCGCTCCGCACCCCACGCCCGCGTAGGCGGACATACACGGGGGCGAGTCTCGCCCCCGGCCTCAACGGTGAACCAAGGGGAGAGTCGGTTGGGTGGTTTCCCGGCTGCGCGGGAATAGGGAGATGGGCGAGGCGGCGTAACGCCGCCCGCCCTTAGACAGGCTCAGAATGAGCGGACAGAAACCGCGCTTCAGCCTCGCTCCCCCTCAGCGTGCAATTGGCGTTGACCGCTCCGAAAGTCTGTGATAGTATGCGCAAGGCTTTAGAGCGTCTGGTATGGACAGAGCAACGCTGGCCACGGTTCTGCAACTGGTAGGGGTGGGGTGGTATGTTGCGCTCTGCATTGTGGGCGGAACGCTGGGTGGGCTGTGGCTGGACCGGAAGCTGGACACGCTGCCGGCGCTCACGCTGGCCGGGGTTGCGCTGGGCGCAGTCGTGGCCCTGTACGGGACGTACAAGATGGTGATGCCCCTGGTGAAGAACAGCTACGGCGACCGCAAGGACGACGAGGAGCGATAACCGCGCTATGTCGGGTTCAGCCAAACAGATAGTTGCGCTGAGCGCCTTAGTCGTGTTGGCTCTTTTGCTCGCCGGCCTTGTCACCGGCGCCATTGGCTCCGCCGTGTTCGGCGGCGAGGACAGCGAGCCGGTATTCGTCGAGCAGCCGGTGCCGCACATTCCGCCGCAGAAGCTGTCCATCTCCAAGTGCGAGGACTACGAGACGCACGAGTACTACGCGCCCACGGACGGCGCGTGTGAGGCGGGCGACAAGGCCAAGTACGACATCACCGAGAAGGACGGGTTCGTAGTCACCAACACGCTCCTTTCGTCCTGGTTCGTGTCGCTGCTGCTGATCGCGCTGTTCTTCTTCGGCACGCGCCGCATGGAGACGGTGCCGCGAGGGTTGCAGAACTTCGTGGAGGCCGCCGTGGAGGCGCTGTACAGCTTCGTGCAGGGCGTGGCGGGCGCGGAGAACGGCCGCCGCTTCTTCCCGCTCATCGCTACCATCTTCTTCTTCGTGCTGCTCAACGCCTGGGTTGGCCTGCTGCCGTTCTACCCCACGCTGGCCTACGACGCCAAGTCGTTCTTCACCACTGAGCCGATCCACACCCACCTGCTGCGGCCGGCCGGCACAGACCTGAACATGCCGCTCGCGCTCGCGCTCGCCTCATTCGTGTTCGTGGAGTACTGGGGCATAAAGATGCTGGGTGTCGGCTACTTCGGCAAGTTCGTGCGGCTGGAGAACCTGCGCAAGGGCAACTTCCTCCAGGTGCCAATCGACTTCTTCGTGGGGCTGCTGGAGCTTCTGAGCGAGTTCGTCCGCATCGTGAGCTTCACGTTCAGGTTGTTCGGCAACATGACGGCGGGCGAGATTCTGCTGATTGTGATAACCTATCTGGTGCCGTTCGTGGCCGTGGTGGTATTCTACGGGCTGGAGTTGCTGGTGGGCATAATCCAGGCGTTGATATTCGCCGGGCTGACGCTGGTATTCGTGGTGCTGGCGGTGACGCCGCACTCAGAGGAAGAACACTAGAAGCGCTAGAAGCGGGAGGTCAAGGGCATGGAGATAGTATTCCTGGCGTTCGCGGTAATGGGGGTGGGCCTGCTGGCGGCCATCCTTGCCGGCGTGCTGGCCCTGTACTCGAAGATAGAGTAGCGCCGGGCGAAAGACTGCCCGGTTACGGAATCGCAAACACCCAACAGCGGAGGAGTAGAGATGATTGACGCCGAAACGATGAAGCTGCTGGCGGCTGCGCTCGCCATTGGACTTGGAGCCGTAGGCCCCGGCGTGGGCATCGGCGTGCTGGGAGCGGCGGCCATGAACGCCATAGGCCGCAACCCGGAGGCCAGGGGCGCCATCCTGACCAACATGATCCTGGCAATCGCCTTTGCGGAAGCCATCGCCATCTACGCGCTGGTCGTAGCCATCGTGCTAATCTTCGTGGCGTAGCGCAGCGTTCGCGCTGCACGGCGCACATTCCACAGGGAGGAAGGCATGGAGGCTCTGGCAAAGCTGGGTTTCCACATACCCAGCCTGTTGGCATACCTGGTGAACTTCACCTTGCTGCTCGCGATCCTCTACTTCGTGGGCTACAAGCGGATCATCGCAATGCTGGACCAGCGGTCCGAGCGAATCCGCGAGAGCACGGAGGTGGCTGAGCGCGTGAGGCAGGAGGCGGCCGCCCAGCGTGAAGACATGGAGCGGCAACTGGAGGAGGGCCGCCGCGAGGGTCAGGCCCTTCTGAACCAGGCGCGCGAGATGGCAGACAGATACCGCGAGGAGGAGCGCGAGCGGGCGCGCCAGGAGGCTGAGGCGTTCATTGCCCGCGCCCGCGACGACATCCAGCGCGAGCGCGACGAGGCGGTTGAGCAGGTGAGGCGCCACTTCGCCGACCTGGCTATACTCGCCGCGGAGCGCGTCATCGAACGCTCCCTGGATGAGAGCGCGCACCGCGACATCATCGAGAGGGTGCTCGAGGAGAGCCCCAGCGCGGGCGGGAGGTAGCAAGCGACATGCCCAGACGGCCCTCCTCAAAGCGATACGCCCTGGCGCTCTACCAGCTTGCCCTGGAACGGGGCAGCGTGGAGAGTTGGCAGGCTGACCTCCAAGCCGTGGACGAGGCCATGCAGGAGCGGGAGTTCGCCGCGTTCCTTGATATGCCCAAGATCCGCCTGGAGCAGAAGATGAGCGTGATTCGCGAGGGGCTGCCGGGGGTTGACACCATGATTCACAACCTGATGGGCGTACTCATCTCGCGGGACATGGCGGGCGCGCTGCCCTCCGTGCGCGAGGAGTACGGCAGGCTGGTCGACCGGCAGGAGGGCCGCGAGCGTGCGCTCGTGACAAGCGCGACGCCCCTGGAGGCGGGGCAGGTGGATCGCCTGGCCGCCTATCTTGGGGAGCTGGTGGGCAAGGACGTGGAGGTTGCCACGGCGATTGACCCATCGATCCTTGGAGGGCTTGTGGCCCGGGTCGGCGACAGGCTCATAGACGGAAGCGTACGGACCCGGCTCCAGGACCTGAGGAGGTCGCTCGCCGAGACGGCCTACTAGGCGCGCCTCCCAAACTCTCGCTAGAGGTAGAGGTAGAAACATGGCAGTTCGAGGACAGGACATAACGTCGGTAATACGGCGCCAGATACAGGACTTTGGCGGCGAAGTCACCATGGTGGACGTGGGGACGGTGGTTGAGGTGGGCGATGGCATCGCACGCGTGCAGGGCCTGAGCGGCGCCCGCTACACGGAACTGGTGGAGTTTCCGGGCGACATCATGGGCATTGCGCTGAACCTGGAAGAGGACAGCGTGGGTTGCGTGATCCTGGGAGACGACTCCCGCATCAAGGAGGGCGACGAGGTTCGCTCCACGGGCCGCATCGTGGAGGTGCCGGTGGGTGACGGCCTGCTGGGCCGCGTGGTGGACGCGCTGGGCCGGCCGCTGGACGGCCGCGGCGCCATCCGCTCGGACAAGCAGCGCCCGGTGGAGCGCGTAGCCCCCAACGTGGTTTCCCGCCGCTCCGTGAACCTGCCGGTGCAGACGGGCATCAAGGCCATCGACGCCATGATCCCCATTGGCCGCGGCCAGCGAGAGCTGATCATCGGAGACCGCTCCACGGGCAAGTCCGCAATCGCGCTGGACACAATCGTCAACCAGAAGGGCGGCGACCTCATCTGCATCTACGTTGCGGTGGGCCAGAAGGCCAGCAAGGTGGCGCAGACCGTCGGCACGCTGGAGGAGAACGGCGCAATGGATCACACCATCGTGGTCGCGGCCAACTCCGCCGACCCGGCCGCTCTCCAGTACATCGCCCCGTACGCCGGCTGCGCGATGGGCGAGGAGTTCATGGAGCAGGGCAAGGACGCCCTCATCATCTACGACGACCTGTCCAAGCACGCCTGGGCCTACCGGCAGCTTTCGCTGCTGCTGAGGCGGCCGCCCGGCCGCGAGGCGTACCCAGGAGACGTGTTCTACCTGCACAGCCGCCTGCTGGAACGGGCTGCCAAGCTGGACGACGAGTTCGGCGGCGGCTCCCTGACCGCCCTGCCAATCATCGAGACGCAGGCGGGTGACGTGTCCGGCTATATCCCCACCAACGTCATCTCCATCACGGACGGGCAGATATACCTGGAGGCAGACCTGTTCAACGCCGGCATCCGTCCGGCCGTGAACGTTGGCCTTTCGGTGTCCCGCGTGGGCGGCGCGGCGCAGACCAGGGCCATGCGGCAGGTTGCGGGCCGTCTGCGGTTGGATCTCGCGCAGTACCGCGAGCTGGTGACGTTCGCGCAGTTCGGCACGTCCGACCTGGACGCGGCCACGCGGTCGCAGTTGGAGCGCGGGCAGCGCATAACGGAGGTGCTGAAGCAGCTCCAGTACCAGCCCATGACGCTTGAGAAGCAGGTGTCCATCATGTACGCCGTGATCAACGGATACATGGACGACGTGGCAATCGACAAGATCAAGGACTTCGAGGACGCGTTCCACCGCTACATGGAGGGCGCGCACGCCGAGCTGCTCGCTTCCATCCTGGACAAGCGACAGTTGGACGGGGAGATCACGGAGGCGCTGGTTACGGCCATCGCGGAGTTCAAGCGGACGGTGCCGTTCTAGGCGGCGCGCTCCTGAAGCCGCGGCCAGGGTAGAAGTATGCCCAACATACGCATCATACGGCGACGAATTCGCAGCGTGCAGAACACTGCCAAGGTGACGCGCGCGATGGAGATGATCGCGGCGTCCAAGCTGCGGCGGTCGCAGCAGCGGCTGCTGGCAAGCCGGCCATACTCCGACACCATCATGGAGGTCATGGGCCACCTGGCGGCGCAGACCGCAGACCTGGGCGACGACGTCCATCCTCTGCTGGAACGGCGGGAGGTCAACCGCGTGGAGATAATCCACGTCACGCCCGACCGCGGCCTCTGCGGCGGCCTCAACGCCAACCTGAACCGCTTTGTGGGCCGGTTCATGCTCGACCAGCCGACGCCTGTATCGGTGATTCCGGTTGGGCGCAAGGGGCGGGACTTCATGGTGCGCTCCAGCCGGGACGTGCGCGCCGTGTTCATAGACCAGGGCGACAGGCCGAACCTGGTGGACGTGCTGCCCATCGCACGGCTGGCAATGGACGACTACGAGAGCGGCTACGCGGACGAGGTGTACGTGGCCTACGGCCGCTTCGTGTCGACGGTGGTGCAGCGGCCGACGATCCAGAAGCTGCTGCCGGTGGAGCCGGCGGAGCTGGAGCCGGGCGAAATGAGCGGCTACATCTACGAGCCGGGCTCGGCGGACGTGCTGGCCTCGCTGTTGCCGCGCTTCGTGGAGATGCAGGTCTACCACGCCATCCTGGAGTCGATTGGCTCGGAGCAGTCCGCCCGCATGGTCGCCATGCGGAACGCAACGGACAGCGCCAACGAGATGATACAGGGCCTTACGCTGCTTATGAACAAGGTACGCCAGGAGTCCATCACAACGGAACTGCTGGACATTGTGGGAGGCGCGGCGGCCCTGGAAGGGTAGCCCACCCTGAGAGTCGAGAGGAGACACGAGCATGGGAGCGGGAGCCAAGGGAAAGATTGTGCAGGTGATAGGCACCGTTGTCGACGTGGAGTTTGCGCCGGACGAGCTGCCGGAGGTCAACAACGGGCTTGAGATAGACAACGAAGGGGAACGCCTGGTGCTGGAGGTTGAGCAGCACATCGGCAACAACTGGGTGCGCTGCCTGGCCCTGGGCCCCACGGAGGGCCTGCGCCGCGGCGAGGACGCCATCGACATGGGCCAGCCCATCGCTGTGCCGGTGGGCGCGGCCTCGCTGGGCAGGCTGTTCAACGTCACCGGCGACCCGCTGGACAACCTGGGCGAGGTTAACGCGGAGGAGCGATGGCCCATCCACCGCGAGCCGCCCTCGTTCGAGGAGCAGGAGACCAGCGCGGAGATGCTGGAGACGGGCATCAAGGTCATTGACCTGATTGCCCCGTTCACCCGCGGCGGCAAGATCGGCGCATACGGCGGCGCGGGCGTGGGCAAGACGGTCATCATTCAGGAGCTCATCCGCAACATCGCCAACGTACACAAGGGCTACTCCGTGTTCGCGGGCGTGGGCGAACGCTCCCGCGAGGGCAACGACCTGTGGCACGAGATGCAGGAGTCGGGCGTCATCGCCAGCACGGTGCTGGTGTTCGGCCAGATGAACGAGCCGCCGGGCGTGCGCCTGCGAATCGCCCTCACCGGCCTGACTATGGCGGAGTACTACCGGGACAGAGAGGGCCAGGACGTCCTCATGTTCATCGACAACATCTACCGCTACATTCTGGCGGGCATGGAGGTGTCCGCGCTGCTGGGCCGTATGCCCTCCGCCGTGGGATACCAGCCGACGCTGGGCACGGAGATGGGCGAGCTTGAGGAGCGCATCACCACCACCAAGAAGGGGTCGATCACGTCCTTCCAGGCCATCTACGTGCCGGCGGACGACTACACCGACCCCGGCATCGTGACCACGTTCGGGCACCTGGACGCGGTTATCTCGCTGGACCGCTCGCTGACGGAGCAGGGGCTGTACCCGGCGGTGGACCCGCTGACCTCCAACTCCCGCATCCTCGATCCCAACATGGTCGGGCAGGAGCACTACCAGGTGGCTCGCGGCGTGCAGCAGGTGCTCCAGCGATACAAGGACTTGCAGGACATCATCGCCATCCTTGGCATGGAGGAGCTGTCCGAGGAGGACAGGCAGACAGTGGCCCGCGCTCGCAAGATCCAGCGATTCCTGACGCAGCCGTTCTTCGTGGCAGAGGTGTTCACGGGCCGCGAGGGTCGCTACGTGTCCATCCGCGACACCGTCCGCGGCTTCGCGGAGATTCTGGAAGGCAAGCACGACGACCTGCCGGAGCAGGCCTTCTACATGGTGGGCAACATCGAGGAGGCGGTGGAGGCGGCGGAGCGGATGCGAGCCGAGGCGGGCTAGGAGTACGCGGCATGGCGCCAATGAGGCTTGAAATCATCACGGCGGAGCGCGTGGTCTACTCGGACGACGTGGACTTGCTCGTGGCCCCCGGCCAGGAGGGCGAGCTTGGCATTCTGCCGCACCACGCGCCCCTGATGACCGTCCTGACGCCCGGCGAGATAACCGTGCGCAAGGAGGGCGAGGAGGACAGCTACCTTGCCGTGAGCGGCGGCTTCCTGGAGGTGATGGGCAACCAGGTCACCATCCTGGCGGACGCGGCGGAACGCTCGGACGAGATAGACGAGGCGAGGGTGCAGGAGGCGATGCGCCGGGCTGAGGAGCGCATTCGGATGCGCGCCTCGGACATGGATCTGGAGCGGGCAGTGGCCTCGCTTCGGCGTTCGCAGGCCAGGCTGCGCGTGGCGCAGCGCCGCCGCATGAGGCCATCGGCGCCACCGCCGGGGGGGTAGGGGCGCGCCATCCGCTTGCCCTTCGACAGGCTCAGAGCCTGCCCCTGCGAAACAGGGGACGAGCGGATGCTCTCGCCCCGCTCATGGTGAGCCTGTCGAACCAGAGCGGGGAAACCACGGATGTCGTCCCTCCGCCCACCCTTCGACAAGCTCTGGGTGAGCGGACTGGGGCCGTTCGTGGCGAGCCAGTTGAAGCGTGAACGGACGCACTCCGCCACTATCGCGGCGGCGTGAGTAGAGCCTTCGAATGAGAGAGGACTCGCGAGAGACGGACGGGCAACAGGCCGCAGGTGAGGCCGCTCGCGATTCAGCAGGCGCATCCGTCTGGCAGGCGCGGGTGAACGGGCTTACGAAGCTGAGTCTACTGCTCGCCCTTCCCGTCTACGCGATGGTTCGCGGCGTAGCCATCGCGGCGCAGAACACGAGCGCATTCGCAATCTCAGATGGGATATTCCTGTACTGGAGCTTCTGCCTGTGCTACACGCTGGGGGGCGCGCTGGGCAAGGCGCGGCGGCGTTCGAAATGGCTGCTGAGGCTCCCGGTCGTACTGCTTGCGATGGCGGGAATTGCCGGCGTTGTGTCGCTCTTTGGCTCGCTTGACGACTTTCCGCGCGCGTTGATAGTCGGCTACTCCGCCGCTATCCTGCTGCATCCCGCCGCGGTCGAGTGGGGCTTGCACCTGAACGCCGGGCCCGCGGGCGGCCGCGCCGGCACGCGCGCCGATGGTGTACGGTAGCATATCCTTGTGCAGCTTGCTGGCGACCACCAAAACCTCTTCCCCCTTGAGGGGGAAGATTGAGATGGGGGTGTACCTGGCGTGACAGGTTGGTTTGCAGGCCCCCATCCCCTGCTTTCGCAGGGGCAGGCTCTAACCTTCCCCCGCAGACGGGGGAAGGGATTTGGGTTGCGTAAAGGTCTGCGGTAGCGGGAATCGAGTGCCGGAGCTTCGGCAGTCGCTAGACTCCCGGCGGGAGGCCTGGGCCTACGCGTCCTTCAGGTAATACGTCATGGACTGGAGCGCGAGGATGGGGTCTACGTTGCGGATGCGTACGCCGTCCGGCACCTGCGGGCCAATCGGCGCGTAGTTGAGTATGGCGCGGATGCCGTAGCCCACCAGTTGATCTATCACGTCCTGCGCGTGCGATGCCGGCACCGCCACAATGCCGATGCGCACGTCGCGCTCCGCGATAGTCGGCTCCAGCTCGCTGATCGGCTGTATCACCAGCGAGCCGACGCTCTCGCCAATCTCGCCCGAGGACACGTCGAATGCGGCCACTATGTTGAAGCCCTCCGGCGTGAAGCCTGGGTAGTTGATGATCGCTCTGCCCAGCCTTCCCACGCCGATGAGGCAGCTGTTCCACTTTCGCTCCAGTCCCAGCACCTGGCGCAGCTCTTCCAGCAGGTAGTTGACGGGGTAGCCTCGACCCTGCTTGCCGAAGCGGCCAAAGTAGCTGAGGTCCTTGCGAATCTGCGCCGGAGTCATCTGGAGTTGCTCGCCTAGCTGGTGGGAGCTGACCACCAGAACCCCGCGCCTGAGCAGGTCACTCAGGGCGCGCACGTACTGGGGGAGGCGTACAACCACCACCTCCGGCACGCGGTCGAGCGATTCGGCGGGCTTGTCGATCAAGCTTGGCCCCTGGTGCCTGCTCCTTCAGCCGGGCTGTTGGGAATATGAGAGACCCGGCTGCGCCGCCCCAACGTCCTGCGCGCCGTGCGTAACGCTGAGGCGGAGAAGGGCGTTCAGGCATGGCGATTCTATCACCCGCGAGTGCAATCTTCAAGGGCAATTGTGAAGCCTGGTACAGACGGGGGGCGTTAGCGATGGTGGACGCGCGCGCGGCGAGGGGAGGGCAACGCGTGTCTCACGCAAACGGGTTCTGAATGGTTAGGTTTTGTATTTTCTGACCGTGCTGCATGTCTTCGGTGTATAGCCTGACACAGCCTGCCGCGATAGAGGCAGCTACAATGAGCGAGTCATAAAAGCTGAACCCAAATTGTGAACGTAAACTGACGGCACTGCGATAAATGTCCGGCGTTGGATCCACCTGCCACAGCGGTATAAGGATGTCGTCCAGTAGGCGCTGAGCAGTCTCGGCCGACGCGCCAAGTTTTGAGATGACTACATTCAACGTCTCTTGGATGACCTGATAGCTAATGCAGCCAGTTCCATCCCTTAAGCTACGATATACGAGGCTCTCGGCCAATTGACGTTTGTCTGCGTTGGTTTCGTCAAACAGATAAATCAATACGTTGGTGTCGATGAAGTCTTCAGCGTTCATTCATCTCGTCCCGCGTGAACTTTTGTCCGCCCGTCGAAAGGGAACGCTGAAGGGCGCGGATGGTCTCCAGTGCCGCATCGGCCTGACTAACAGCGTCTGGGGGCTGAGAAACCGACGGCCCAATCGGAACCATTATCCCGTTTTGGAAATGCCTGTCAGGGCCCTTTTCTGCGTAGGCAAGGATCCTCTTCGCCAATTGTATGCCGCGGTCCTTATCTATGATTGGATTGTTCATGTCGTAGGACTTGGCCGGCTCAATGCAGTTTTGGCATCCTGAACGGCACTCGCAACGGCTGGCAATCTTAATTCCTTCTTCAAGGGCAGTTCGCCAAACATTGAACAGCTTCTTGGCAACCCCGATGCCTCCTCGATAATTCTCGTAGTAGAAGACTGCCGGTTCCTCACCGAGCCTCGAATAGGTGCTAGCGTCGAACCTGTCCGCCGGTATCACAAACATTGCACCCACTCTAATCAAGTGTTCCAGGGCGCCTATTCCGGCGACAATGGCTTCATCTTGCCGTACATTGATCCAGAAGGCGTGCCGGTTGTTCTGAAAGTCTGCGTCGCTCGTACCACCTGATCCTTTAGTTTCTCCAGTTGTCTCATCCACGAGCTTGTAGCCCGTAAAGTTCATGACGACGTTTAGTTTCCCCAGATACACCTCAATATCTCCATATCCCAAACCCTCGAATGTGTCCGCTTGGGAGAGCACAGTGTAGAATCCTGGGTCGGTTCTGAGGTTTGAATCGTCATCAGTAAGTACCACCGCCTTCTCTTCGTGGGAATGGACGCGATACTTTTTCCCAAAGAAGGTGAAGGTTGCCCCGATATAAGCTTCCCTGAACCGCCTAGTTGCCGAGATGTGTCCGATTTCTTCGTTTCCTCTCTTCAGCTCGAAAGACGGCCCAATCCCCCCCCGCATGTCCAGGTGCATTTCAGGCCTATAACCCGGCACTGGTGCTCCGCCCTTGCTTTGAGCAGCTTCAAAGAAGGCACTGCCTAGTATTGCTTCATCGCTCGGATATAGCTTGCCGTCTGTTTCAGAAACGAGCGATGGCAGGTGGTTTTGTATCAGTTCTTCGTTAGCTGGGTCGACCACCAGTTCGTCAAACGGCTTGTTGAGAAAGGCGTCTAAATTCTTCACAAAGAAGCGATCAATGGGATCATTCATGGCGTAGAATAGTACTAGGGAGTCTTTGTCCCAGCCTCTTCCGGCCCTTCCAATTTGCTGCCATGCCGACATAGTGCTAGGCGGGAATCCGGCTAGGATAACCGCATCTAACCCGCCGATGTCCAAGCCGAGCTCCAGTGCGTTGGTGGTGAAGATCAAATCTATGTCACCGGACTTGATCTTCCGCTGTATGTCTTGTCGGTCCTCGTTCTTCAGGTCGGCATGGAACAGGGAAATCCTACTGGGTTCAATACCCAAATCCGTTGCCTTGCGCCGGCAACGTAGGAAAGCATCTTCAAGGAATCTCTTCGTAGGGCAGAACACCAAGGTCTGGAGTCCCTCAGTCAAGACAGCTAGTGCAGCCTGCTCAACGCGCAGTTGCAGGATTTCTCGGTAGCCATAGTCTCGAATGTCAGGGGACACGAAGACAAAGTGCCGTGTTGGGCGGAACACGTCTCTCGCTGAAACCACCTCAACCGCGCGATTCGTGATGTTCCTTGCATGCTCCGACGGATTAGCACAAGTCGCAGTTGAGAGAAAGACAGTTGGCGACACACCAAGGCGGCTCAGGTAAAGGAAGAAGCGCCTGAGTAGAAGCGCCATATTGCTACCAAAGAATCCCCTATATTCGTGCATCTCGTCGATAACCACGTAGCGAAGGTTTCGCAAGAACCCTTCCCATTGTTGGCGCCAGCCCAAGAAAGACATGTTCAGATACTCTGGGTTTGTCAGCAGGATCTGAGGAGGACTTGCTCTCATCGCGCTCTTGTGTTCATTGGACGTGTCACCGTCATAGGGCCATGACTCAACACCGAGGAGATCGCCAAGCCCCCGGATTTGCTCTCTTTGGTCGAATGCCAGTGCCTTCATTGGGTAAATCATAAGCGCATGGGATCCTCTGCTGCGTACCAAGGAATGAAGCATTGGCGCAGTAAAGGCAAGCGTCTTTCCGCTGGCGGTAGGCGATTCCAATACCACGTCCGCTCCGCTCAGGGACTTACTGACGGCATGAGACTGGTGGAGATAAGGCTTGGCAACTCCTACATCTACCAACGCATCTCGTACTCTTGAGTCCAGTTCAGGAGGCCAATCGGTTGCGTGCTGAGGTCGGATACGCTCAACTGTATCCACTCGGATCGCGTCGCTATCGCGCAACGCGTCGAACTCCTTTAGCCGGGCCACCAGTTTCTCAATGTCAATCTTCATGCGCGTCCCGATCCAAAGGACTAGATTGTTTCCCACAATAGTGAGATTATCAGACCATTCCTTCCTGTGCAAGGCGTTGGCCGAATTACGGCGAAGTTGCTAACTGCGCTCGCTGGATGAAATTCTTTCCTAGCGCAGGACGCGCGCGCCTATCTCTTGACGCCAACCTCTGCGTCAATGTCGCTGCGGAGCCTCGAAACCCAGACCGGGCTTCCCACTACGGCGTCGTATCCTCAGGACGCAGTCGAGGGGTAGCCCCTGCCTCCCAGCACCGCGTTGTCGATCGCCGCGAGGGCGTGGTGGAGCCTTCGAAGCAGACTGACTATCAGCTTGATCATGCGTTTGCGATGGAAGCGCCGCCAAAGCGCTAGCCGCCGGCGCGCTTCACCTCCTCTGCGATCTTGGCGGTCAGGTGGGCGGGCACCGGCTCGTAGTGGTCGAACCCGATGGTGAACGAGCCTCTGCCCTGCGTGAGCGAGCGCAGGTCTGTGGAGTAGCGCAGCATCTCCGCCTGCGGCACCTCCACGTCGATGGTGGTGTAGCCCTCCTCCGGCGTCATGCCCAGGATGCGGGCGCGCTTGGTGTTGAGGTCGCCCGTCACGTCGCCGGTGAAGGTGTCCGGGACGCGTATGGAGGCACTCATGATCGGCTCCAGGAGCACCGGTTGCGCCAGCGAGAGTCCCTTGCGAAAGGCGTAGCCCCCCGCAATCTCGAACGACATGCCGGAGGAGTCCACTGGGTGGAAGCTGCCGTCGTAGAGCACCACCTTGATGTCCACCACGGGGAAGCCGGCCACCGCGCCCTCCTCGAGCGACTTGACCACGCCCTTCTCCACGGCGGGAAAGTACTCCCGCGGCACGTTGCCGCCCACAACCCTGGAGTCGAACTCGAAGCCGCCGCTCTTGGGCAGAGGCTCAAGCTCCAGGAACACGTGGCCGTACTGGCCGTGGCCGCCGGTCTGCTTCTTGTGCTTGTACTCCACCTTGGCAGACGAGGTGATGGTCTCCTTGTACGGAACCCTTGGCGTCTGTAGCACAAGGTCAGTCCCGAACTTCCTGCGTATCTTCTCCTCCGTCACTTCCACGTGAACGTCACCCAGGCCGGTCAGCAGCACCTCGCCAGTGTCCGGCTCGCGGAGCACGCCCAGGCTGGGGTCTTCCTCTGTCATGCGGGCCAGCGACGCCGACATCTTGTCCACGTCCTGCTTGCTCCTGGGGTAGACGGCCACTGTGTGAGGCGCCTGGGGGAAGGTGATGCCCGGCAGCTCCAGCGAAGCCTCGCGCTGGCACAGCGTGTCGCCGGTGGTGGTGACGGCGAGCTTGGCAACTGCGCCGATGTCGCCGGCGGGCACGCCCTCGGCCTGCTCCTGGTTCTTGCCGCGGAGCGTGAACAGTTGTCCCACGCGCTCGGCCTGGCCCTTGGAGCCGTTCCACACCTGGGAATCGCCCTGGAACGTGCCGCTGTACACGCGGAAGTAGGAGATGCGGCCCACGTACGGATCCGCGGAAGTCTTGAACACCAGCGCGGCCAGCTTGCCGTCCGGGTCAGCCGCGGGCGACTCTTCGCCGCCGGCCGCAACGCCGCCCGGTGAAGGTATGTACTCCACAACGGCGCTCAGCAGTTCCTTCACGCCGATGCTGGACGTTGCGGAGCCGGGTATGACCGGCACCAACTGGCCGGCGGCCACGCCGCGGCGCAGTGCTTCTTGCAGCTCCTCGTCCGTGATGGACTCGCCCTCCAGGTACTTGGTGGCAAGGTCGTCGTCGCTCTCGGCGGCTGCCTCCGTCAGTAGCTCGCGGGCTGCGCTGATTTCGGCGGCCAGTTCCGCGGGGTGGTCGTCGCTGCTTAGCAGATCCACGATGCCGCGGAAGCTCGACTCCGCGCCCACGGGAAGGTGAGTTGCCACGCAGGATCGCCCGAACCGCTGCTGAAGCGCGGCCAGAACGGCCTGGAAGTCGGCGTTCTCGCGTTCCATCTTGTTGACGAACACGATGCGGGGGGTTGCGCGCTCGTCCAGGAGCGACCATGCGTGCTCGGTGCCCACCTCTATGCCGGAGGGCGCGGCGATGACAACCAAGGCGCCATCGGCGACCCGCAGGCCGGACACCACCTCGCCGCGAAAGTCGGCGTAGCCCGGCGTGTCGATGACGTTGATCTTGTGGTCGGCCCAGACGCAAGGCACCAGCGATAGCTGCGTGCTGCTGCCGCGCTTGACCTCCTCAGGTTCGTAGTCGGATGCGGTGTTGCCGTCCTCAACCCGGCCCATGCGGGTTGTGGCGCCTGTGGCGAAGAGCAGCGACTCCGCGAGCGAGGTCTTGCCGGCGCCACCGTGAGAGAGTAGGACGATGTTTCTCAGCCGATCCGTTGAGAATCTCTGCATGGGTTCCCCCTTTGCCTGGTGGTGTATCTCCCCACGGATGACGACTTCGGTTGCGGGGAGCGCCTGCAAGAGGCAGGCCGACTTTCGGCGTTGCGCGTGCGCCGCGGCCTCTGCTCCCATTGTAGGCGATGGACACGTCCGATGCAATGCGTTGGGGGCCTCACGGCATGACGTGATTGGCTGTTGCTACCAATGGCCGCCGGGTGGCAAGGCGGGTAGGCTCCAGCCAGCCGTTGGGCAGTGCGTCGAGCTTACTTGCCGTTGGGAGGCGGCTCGCTGAACTCCCGCCCTTCCTCCATCGCACGAGTCCGACGCTCATTCCACTCCACCCAAGCCATGCGTTCTATCTCGCGTCCCACCTCAATTCCCAGCTCGCGCCCCCGCTCCAGCCCCTCTTCACGCCCCTCTTCGCGCCCCTCGTTCCTCAATTGTTCTCGAAACTTCTGCGTGAGTACCATGATTCCTGCGCCTCGGTCTGTGGCGATATGTGCGTGCAGGCTCTCGCCGACGAATGAGTGGTGCGCTCGACTCACTTGCCGTTGGGAGGCGGCTCGCTGAACTCCCGCCCTTCCTCCATCGCACGAGTCCGACGCTCATTCCACTCCACCCAAGCCATGCGTTCTATCTCGCGTCCCACCTCAATTCCCAGCTCGCGCCCCCGCTCCAGCCCCTCCTCACGCCCCTCTTCGCGCCCCTCTTCGCGCCCCTCGTTCCTCAGTCGCTCTCTAAACTTATGCGTCAGTACCATGATGCCTGCCCCTCCGTCTATGACTATGAATGAGGTCGCTGTCGCGCCTACCGCAAGTTGACCGATCGCCTGCAATAGCTCCACTAGTCGCATCGGCCACGTCGACTCCGACAACGAATCCGTGGCGATGATGAACACCGCGCCGCCGACGACCTGAAGCGTGAACGCCACATAGTAGGCCAGGGCGGTCCAACCGGTCACTCTCCAGACTGTAGCGCGATCTTCTCTCAATGGCTAGTCCTAGCGCCAACCCGAGGCCGCGTAACCGGATTCTCGGCTTGCCATGTACTGCCTCCTCGCGAGAATTGTATCCACTCGCGATGTTTCGCGCAACACGCACGCGCTGCGACATCCTCGCGTGCCTGAGGGCGCACGGCGTCCTTGCGGGAGAGCCGCGCCGGCTGCCGAATCTCCGCCACGCGGCGGCGCGGGTGTTGTCAAGCGCGTTCCGTTGAGAGTATGATTCCCTGGTGTCAATCAGCTGCGTCCGTGACAGGGTTCGACTGCCCGCCCGGGTGTGCGCCGTCGCGCCGGGGAGGACTCTGACCCCATGACATCCTGGAAGCGCTTGCTCCTGATCGCCGGATTCGCGGTCTTGCTCATGGCGGCCTGCGACGGGGAGGGAGAACCCACCGAAACGCCCACGGAGGCGCCCGTTTCCACGCCTTCCGCGACGAACACGCCCGCGCCTACGGCCACGGCCAAGCCGACACCTACGCCAACCGCGGCTTCCACGCCAACCCCCACCGTCGCGCCTACGCCAACGCTCACGCCTGTCCCCACGGCAACGCCCACCGCCGAACCGACGCCAACTCCATCGTCAACGCCGGAGCCGTTCAGTCCCGCGCTGATTCTCTCGCTGCGTGAGAGCGTGGTGCGGGTGGTAAGCTCGTTTGACCAGGGCACCGGGTTCCTGGCTGCGGAGGACGGACTGGTGGTCACGAACCGGCTGGTGGTGGGCGGCGACTCCACCGTGTCGGTGGAACTGGAGGACGGCACGCGCAAGACCGGCATTGTGCTGTGGACGGACAGGCTGAGCGATCTTGCGCTGGTGAAGATCTCCGGCCGCGGCTATCCCACCAACATCGAGATTGGGGACTCCGAGTCGCTGGAGGCCGGTGACCCTGTGATGATGGTTGGATATCCGCTTGAAGGCAGCGTGGTTGAGACTATCGGAGAGGTGACGGAACCGAGCTTCAACATTACGTCTCTAACAGGGGCGAATCGGACGTTTGTGAGTGTGGACTTTCCCCAGATTCCCGGCGGAGCCGGCGCGCCGCTGGTGGACGAGCAGGGTCGCTTGGTGGGAATCGGATACGTGGGCAGCCTGTCGCAGTGGGTGACGGACGTGGCGGAGGCGGTGCGTACGCGCGGCGTTGGGCTTGACCCGCCGCCGGAAATCAGGGACGAGATCTACTACACGGGCGTGGGGTTGATCTCCAACCAGCCGTACATGTTCATCACGGACTCGGACGCCTCCGGCAGCAAGCTGGCGCCCAGGCAGACCAGGGCCGGCGGCTGGCTTGATCCGTCTCTGGACGGCGGCAAAATCGTCTATGCGCTGCCGCAGGGAGTCAGGCAAGGTGGGGAGCTATTCGTGTCCAACGCGGACGGCACGGGAGAGACACGGCTGACCTACGATCAGGGCGTGGATCGCTTCCCGTCCTGGGGGCCGGACGGCGACAAGCTGGTCTTTGCCAGCGACCGTGACGGCGACTACGAGATCTTCATAATGAACGGCGACGGTACAGGGCTGGAGCAGCTCACCTTCAACGACGCATTCGACTATGCGCCTCACATATCGCCGGATGGCGGCAGCATCGTCTTCAACTCAGACAGGGCGGCCGTGGGCGAGCATAACGACATATACGTCATGGACATCGACGGGACCAACGCCCGGCCGTTGACCAGGGACAGCGACAACGAACGCTTCCCGCGATGGTCTCCTGACGGCGGCACTATTGCCTACCAGTCGGACGCCACTGGCAACGGCGACATCTACGTGATGGGCAGCGACGGCGCGAACCCAACGCGCCTCACCGGCCTAGACCTGACCGAGAGCTTTCCGGCGTGGTCGCCGGACGGCAGCATGATCGTGTTCGGTGCTACGCTGGCAGACGGGGCCACGGAGCTGTTCGTGGTGAGCGCGGACGGGACGGGGCGGCGGCAGATCACGCATGGCGGCGGGGCCAAGCTGTACCCCCGCTGGATCGAACCGCCGGCGGACGCGCGGCCTACCGCGGAGCCCAACGCCGATATTGCGTTCGTGTCCAATCGCGGCGG
Organism: Dehalococcoidia bacterium; assembly: GCA_963555975.3. Taxonomy (GTDB): domain Bacteria; phylum Chloroflexota; class Dehalococcoidia; order Lucifugimonadales; family UBA2985; genus JAPPHY01. Next base: position 1,237,736 of record OY821663.2, on the reverse strand, counting down.
CCAGATGGACATCTATTCGATGCAGTCGGATGGCGGCAACATCCTGCGGCTGACCGACAGCTCAGGCCGGGACGAGGCGCCCGTGTGGTCGCCGGACGGCAGCCTCATCGCGTTCAGAACCTCTCGCGACGGCAACGACGAGGTCTACGTGATGAACGCGGACGGTTCGGGCCAGCGCAACCTCACCAACAACCAGGCGCAGGACGGTCTCCCGGCCTGGTCACCGGACGGAACGCGGATAGCCTTCGAGAGTGACCGCGATGGCAATGACGACATCTTCGTGATGAACATGGACGGCACGGAGCCGGTGAACCTCACCGACCGCTCCGGCGTGGATCGCAGCCCGGAGTGGTCGCCGGACGGGCAGTCGATTGTGTTCACCACCAGCCGCTACGGCTCGCCGGAGCTTGCGGTGATGGACTCCGACGGCTCCAACGTGCGGCGCCTCACCAACCACAACGCCCTCAGCTTCCGAGCGGCGTGGTCGCCGGACGGCAAGACCATCGCCTACGAGTCCAGCATAGGCGGCGACTTCAACATCTATCTCATCGGCGCGGACGGCAGCGGGCACGTGAGGCTGCTGGATCTCCCAGGCTCGCAGCGCAGCCCCGCGTGGTCTCCAAGCGGCGAGGCCGTCATCTTCCGCTCAGATCACGCAGGCAACAACGAGCTGTACTCGGTCAGGCCGGACGGCACAGGGCTGTACCGCCTGACCAGGAACCCGGCCACGGACATGGACGGCGCGTGGTCGCCGCGCCTCCCCGCCAGGGTGAAAGTCATCCGCAACCCGGCACTGGCATACGCCTCCGACAGAACCGGCGACTTCGAGATCTTTCTGGCAAACGGCGACGGCTCCGTGCACGCCCAGCTCACGAACGACACCGCCTCAGACCTCGACCCGGACTGGTCGCGGGACGGCGGCTCGCTGGCATTCGTCTCGGACAGGGATGGCGGCTGGGACGTCTACACCATCACGCCGGACGGAACCGACACCTCGCGGCTGACGGAAACCGGCTACGTGAAGCGAGACCCGGCGTGGTCGCCGGACGGCAGGAGGCTGGCCTTCTGGGCATACCGGGACGGCGACGCGGACATCTACGTGATGAACGCCGACGGGAGCGGGCTGGCGAACCTGACCAGCAGCGTTGGCCTGGACCTCAAGCCAACGTGGGCGCCGGACGGCGGGCGCATAGCCTTCCAGTCGGAGCGGGACGGGAACGGCGAGATATACGTGGTGGACGTTGCCACGGGCCGGCAGACGCGCTTGACCAACGAGCCATCGTTCGAGGGTTCGCCGGCCTGGTCGCCGAGCGGCGGAAGGATACTGTTCGAATCCGACCGCGACGAGCTGGGACGGAACGGCAACATCGAGATTTACGCGATGAACGAGGACGGGAGCGGCGTAGTGCGGCTCACGCGGGACGATGCGCGTGACTATCAACCGGCGTGGTCGGCGGACGGCGAGTCGGTCTTCTACGTCTCGCTGGCGAGGGGAGATGCGGACGTGTACCTCATAGATCCGGAAGGCGGCGAGCCGGTGGCCATGACCTACAGCCTGGGGACCGACCTGTCTCCAAGCGCGTCGCCGCTCTACAGGCCGCTGAGCGGACAGCCCATCGCCTACCACGGCCTGTCCTCCGAGACCGGACTCATCGAGGTACTGCGAATCAACGACGACGGCACGGGCTTGGTCACGGTGTCGTCCTCAGAGGGAGATGACGCGTCGCCGCAGTGGTCGCCGGACGGCGCACGGCTGCTGTTCGATACCACGCGCAACGAGACGCTGGACGTCTACGCCATCGGCGCGGACGGCTCCGACCCGATCAACCTCTCGGAAGAAGGGGACAGCGCGGACACCTTCCCCTCCTGGTCCGGCGACGGGACGGGCATCGTGTTCCAGTCGAACAGGGACAGCGACGGAGACGAAGAGATATTCATTATGAACCTGATAGAGATGCGCCCCGTCCAGCTTACCAACAACGGCGCAGAGGACGGCATTCCCCGCGTCGCGCCGGACAACTCAAAGATACTGTTCATCTCCGACCGCGACGGGAACTCTGAGATATACGTGATGGGCCTGGACGGCTCCAACCAGGTGAACCTGACCAACACCGAGGCGAACGAGATCAGCGCGAACTGGTCGCCGGACGGTTCGAAGATCGTGTTTACGCGGGAGGGAGTCGGCGGCCAGGGCCAGATCTACGTGATGAACGCGGACGGCTCCAACGTGCGTCGGCTCACCGCGACCCCCTACGACGACAGGTTCCCGGCGTACTCCGCAGACGGCAGGCAGATAGTGTTCATGTCGGACAGGGAGAACGGGCGCTACGATGTCTACCTGATGAACGCGGACGGTACGGGGCAGGTGCGCATCACTGAGGGCGTTCACAGCGGCCAGCCTGCATGGAGGCCGGATACGCCAGCGGCCGGAGGCGGCGCGTAGGGCTACATTTTCTCCGGCGCGTCCATTCCCATTAGCGACAGCGTCCTGCCGAGAGCGATTGCGGAGGCCTGCACCAGCTTGAGCCGCGCCCTTGTCACGGCCTCGTCGCCGCCCGTGGTGGATATGACGCGGCATTGCTGGTAGAACCAGTGAAACGCGGCGGCCAGGTCTTGCGAGTAGTGGGGCAGGTGATGCGGCTCCAGCTTCACTGCCATCGACTCGATTAGCTCCGGCAGTTCCAGTATCTTGCGTATCAGCGCGAGCTCCGCCGGGTCGGTCAGCAGCGACACGTCTCCGTCCGCGTGGTCGATTCCGCTCTCCGCGGCCAGCTCCAGGATGCCGGCCACGCGTGCGTGAGCGTACTGCACGTAGAAGACGGGGTTCTCGTTGGAGTTCTTCACCGCAAGCTCCAGGTCAAACTCCATCTGGCTGTCCGGGGAGCGGGCCAGGAAGAAGTAGCGGCAGGGATCCGGGCCTACCTCGTCCAGCAGCTCCTCGAGTGTGATGACCTCGCCGGCGCGCTTGGAGGCGCGCAGGAGCTGGCTGCCGCGCTTCAGAGCGACGAGCTGGTGGACGATGATAGTGAGCCTGTCCGGGTCGATGCCCAGCGCGCCGATGGCGGCCTTCATGCGTGAGACGTGGCCCTGATGGTCTGCGCCCCACACGTCGATTACGCGCGAGAAGCCGCGCTCCACAAACTTGTTGTAGTGGTATGCCACGTCTGCGGCGAAATAGGTTGGCACGCCGCTGCCCCTGACTAGCACGTTGTCCTTGTCCTCGCCAAGCGCCGTGGAGACGAACCAGGTCGCGCCCTCGCGCTCCGCAAGGTGATTGTTGCGTGCCAGCAGATCCATCGCCCGTTCGTACTGCCCGTCGCTGTAGAGGCTGCGCTCCCGGAACCAAACGTCGAAGTCGATTCGCAGGCGCTCCATGTCTCTCTGTATGGCCTGCATCATCTTGGCGAGGCCGATCCGGCCAAGCTCCTCGACTGCCTGCTCTGCGGGCATGTCCAGCAGGCGGTCTCCCTCCTCCTCCACGATCTCATTCGCCAAGTCAATCATGTACTCGCCCACGTAGCCGCCTTGCGGCATCTCAGCCTCCCGCCCCAGGACTTGCTGGTAGCGGGCGTAGAGCGAGCCGTAGAAGTTGTCCATCTGGTTGCCCGCGTCGTTGAAGTAGTACTCGCGGGTGACGTTGTATCCTGCGGCGGCGAGAACCCTGGCGAGAACGTCGCCCAGGACGCCGCCGCGGGCGTGGCCCACATGTATCGGCCCCGTGGGGTTGATGCTGACGAACTCCACCTGCACGCTCTCGCCCTTGCCCAGCGAGACGTTGCCGAACGAGTTGCCCGCCTCCAGGACAGCCTCCACCTGCGATGCCAGCCAGCGATGCTCCAGCGCGAAGTTGATGAAGCCCGGCGGCTCCGCCCACACACGCGCCAAGGCGTCTACGGCGGGTATGAGCGGCACGAGGCGGTTGGCAATCTCCAGCGGGTTCATGCGCAGCGAGCGCGCCAGCCTGAGCGGCAGGCTGGAGGCGTAGTCGCCGTGGTCGGCGCTCTGCGGACGCTCCACCGGCACGTCGATGGGCGGCGCGGAGGGCAGCTGGCCTGACGCCTGCGCCTCGTCGAGGGCGTTCGCCAGCAGGTCTCGTATGTGTTGCATGGTAGTCACGGGGGATATGTTATCGCTGAACGGGCAGTTTGGCTAGGGGTAGTTGGGGGGGGCCTGACGAAGTGGTCCGCCTGCTCGCTCCGTACCCGATGCGGGCGTGAGTCTGCCCAACCACGAGCCGGCTGTCGTGCTTGCGTGCGTGTTGCGCGAAATCTCGCGAGTAGATACAATCCTCACCAGGAGGCAGCGCATGGCAAAGCGAGCAACCGATTACGCGGCTTTGGGTCGGCGTCCAGGTTAGCCCTTGAGAGAAGATCGAGTTTCAGTCTGGAAGGTAGCCGGCGGGGCCGCCCTGGCCTACTATGTGGTGTTCACACTACAGGTCGTTGCCGGCGCAGTGCTCATCATCGTCACGGGCTCACTGTCGGAGCCGACGTGGCCCATGCGATTGCTGGAGTTTTGGGAGAAGCTTGGCATAATCGCGGTAGGCGCGGGGGCGGTAACATTCATCCTAATCGACGGAGGAGGGGTCATCATGGTACTGACGCGGAAGTTTCGAGAGCAATTGAGGGAAGAGGGACGCGAGGAGGGGCGCGAGGAGGGACGCGAGGCAGGGATTGAGGTGGGCCGTGAGCTAGAGCGCATGGCATGGGTGGAATGGAATGAGCGCCGGACTCGAGCGATGGAGGAAGAGCGGGAGTTCAGCGAACCGCCTCCCAACGGGAAGTAGGCTTGACACGCCGCTCAATGGTTGGCGAGAGCTACCCGCCTCGCAAAGCGGCTGTCTTGCCATAGACGGAGGGGCAGGCATCATGGTACTAACGCAGAAGTTTCGAGAGCAACTGAGAGAAGAGGGACGCGAGGAGGGGCGCGAGGCAGGGATTGAGGTGGGCCGTGAGCTAGAGCGCATGGCATGGGTGGAGTGGAATGAGCGCCGGACTCGAGCGATGGAGGAAGGGCGGGAGTTCAGCGAACCGCCTCCCAACGGGAAGTGATGGGAGCGATCAGGCGAGTGGATTGAGAGGCTTAGTCGGTGTCCCCGTCGTGCCGGGCCTCACGCGACTCGATCACGCAGCCTTGGCGTGAGGCGTGCGTGGGTCGCCCCTATAGTTTGACACCCCGCCTGCGCGTGGCTATAATTGACATTCCCGGCGGCGCACGGGCGCGGCTTCCGTGCTCGTCACGTTCCCCGTGCCGCGACAACCTTCGGAGAAAGGGGTGATAGCTTGTCCCAGGTGGTGGTGAGAGAGGGCGAGACCTTCGACAGCCTCTTGCGGCGCTTCAACAAGCGGGTGCAAATGGACGGCGTCCTTTCCGAGGCGCGGCGCAGGTCGCATTTCGAGAAGCCCAGCGTGCAGCGCAAGCGCAAGGCTGCGGCCAAGCGGCGCAAGAGCATTCGCAGCACCAACGCTGCCAGCGGCATCGGCCGGCGCCGGTAGCCCCTTCGCATACGCAAATGCCTCTCAAGGATCGCCTTGACGATGACCTCAAGAGTGCGATACGAGCGCAGGACGCGCTTCGCCGCAACGTGCTCCGCTCGCTCCGCTCGGAGGTGCACAACGAGGAGATTGCGCAGCAGAAGCCGCTGGAGGACGACGACGCCATCATCGGCGTGATCTCCCGGCAGGTGAGGCAGCGGCGCGAGAGCATATCCGAGTTCCGCAAGGGCAACCGAGACGACCTCGTGCAGCGCGAGGAGTCGGAGTTGGCCGTCCTTCTGGAGTACCTGCCGCAGCAACTCACGCCGGACGAGATCGCCGACATGGCGCGGGAAGCCGTCCGCGAGGCCGGCGCCCGCGGGCCGGGCGACAAGGGCAGGGTGATGGGCAAGCTGATGCCTATGGTGCGGGGCCGCGCCGACGGCTCCGTGGTCAACCAAGTGGTCACCGGCATACTGGAGGCGATGTGAGCCAGTCGCTGCCAATGGGGATGCGCCGGTGAGATTCGGCGTTGTGGTGTTTCCCGGCACGTGGAGCGACGGCGACTGCTACCACGTCGCAACCTCCGTCCTGGGCCAGGACGCGCGCTACGTGTGGCACAAGGACACCGACCTGTCGGGCATCGACTGCGTGGTGCTGCCCGGCGGCTTCTCCTACGGCGACTACCTCCGCACGGGCGCAATCGCGCGCTTCTCGCCCGTCATGGAAGCCGTGGAGCGGTTCGCGGAGGCAGGCGGGCTTGTCATCGGAATCTGCAACGGGTTTCAGGTGCTCTGCGAGGCCGGGCTGTTGCCCGGCGTGCTGACCCGCAACCATCACGTGCAGTTTCGCTGCCAGTGGGTAGACCTGCGAGTGGAGACAGCCGACACGCCGTTCACGTCCGCCTGCGAGCGGGGGGACGTGCTGCGCATCCCCATTTCGCACGGCGAGGGCAGCTACTACGCCGACCCCAATACGCTCGCGGGACTCAACGCCGGCGGCCGCGTGGCCTTCCGCTACTGCACGCCGGGCGGGGACGCCACTACGGACGCCAACCCCAACGGTTCGCTGGAGAATATAGCGGGAATCGTGAACGAACGGGGCAACGTGCTTGGCATGATGCCCCACCCGGAGCGGTGCTGCGAGGCTGTCCTCGGCGGCACTGACGGCCGCCGCATCTTCGAGTCCGTGCTGCGAGCGATGGCGTGACGGGATCGCGGCCGCCAGCCGCGGTTCGTGCGCGCCTGGCTTCGCCCGCGGCATCGCAAACCTGACGTGTGGTATTGCTCATGCCCGTTTCCAGGGAAGTCCTCGACGAGATAGCGCTTTCGGAGGCCGAGTACGCCGCCATAGTGGAGCGGCTGGGCCGGGAGCCGAACGCGCTGGAGCTTGGCATGTTCGGCGCGCTCTGGAGCGAGCACTGCGGCTACAAGCACTCCAAGCTGCTGTTGAGACGGCTGCCCTCGCACAGCCCGCGCCTGCTGGTTGCGCCGGGCGCGGAGAACGCCGGCGTGGTCGACGTGGGCAACGGGCTGGCCGTGGTGATGAAGGTCGAGTCGCACAACCACCCCTCGGCGGTGGAGCCGTACCAGGGAGCGGCAACGGGCGTAGGCGGCATCGTGCGGGACATCCTGGCGATGGGCGCAAGACCCATTGCGCTGCTCAACTCCCTGCGTTTCGGCCCGCTCGACAGCGCAAGGAACAGGGAGTTGTTCGCGGGCGTGGTTGCAGGCATATCGTGGTACGGCAACTGCATCGGCGTGCCGGACGTGGGCGGAGAGGTCGCGTTCTCGGAGTCGTACTCCGGCAACCCGCTCGTCAACGCGCTGTGCGCCGGGCTGGTGGAGCGTGACCGCCTGATGCGGGCGCGTGCGTCCGGCGAGGGCAACCTGCTTGTGCTGGTGGGCGCGGACACTGGAGTGGACGGCATTCACGGCGCGTCCGGGCTGGCTTCGCGCACGTTCGAGGACGAGCGCGAGATGCGCCCCACCGTGCAGGTTGGCAATCCGTTCCTGGAGAAGGTTCTCATTGAGGCGTGCCTGGAGGCGCTGGAGACCGGCTGCGTGCTGGCGATGCAGGACTTGGGCGCGGCGGGCCTCACCAGCACGGTCGTCGAGTCGGTGGCGCGCGGCGGCGCGGGCGCAGTGGTAGATGTGTCACAGGCGCCGCGGCGAGAGCGCGGCATGTCGCCCTACGAGGTGATGCTGTCCGAGTCGCAGGAGCGGATGCTGGTGGTGGTTGCGCCGGAGCACGAGGCCATCGTGCGGAGCGTGTTCGACAAGTGGGATCTGGAGAGTTCTGTGATTGGCCGCGTGACCGGAGACGGCCTTGTGCGCGTCTACGACGGCGTCAGCGAAGAGGCCGCGCTCCCGGTGGACGTGCTCACTGATCCGCCGCTCTACACCCTGCGCGGCTCCACGCCTGCGTACCTGGAGCGGACGCGCAACGTCGACCTCGACGCGCTGCCGCTGCGTGCCGACGGCGCGGGCGCGGCGCTGCTGCGGCTGCTCACCGTCCCGGACATCGCCGGCAAGGAGTGGATCTATCGCCAGTACGATCACCAGGTGCAGACCAACACTCTCCAGCCGCCCGGCGGAGACGCAGCCGTGCTGCGCATCAAGGGCACTCCCGCGGCTATCGCCCTGACCACGGACGGCAACGGACGCTACTGCTACCTGGATCCCGTTGCGGGGGGCGCGATCGCGGTTGCGGAGGCCTGCCGCAACCTCGCGTGCGTGGGCGCAGAGCCGCTTGCTCTCACCGACTGCCTGAACTTCGGCAACCCTGAGCGGGAGGACGTGAGCTACCAGTTGGAGGGCTGCGTTGAAGGGATGGCGCGGGCCTGCGAGGCGTTCGGGATACCCGTCATAAGCGGCAACGTCAGCCTGTACAACGAGACGAGAGGCGTAGCCGTGTGGCCCACGCCCGTCGTGGGCGCGCTCGGCCTGCTGGAGGATGCCGGGCGAAGCTGCGGCGTTGCGTTCGGCGCGGCGGGCCGCGAGGTAGTCCTGCTGGGCGCGTCGGAGGTGTCGGGAGAAGCGGCTGCGATGGGCGGCAGCGCGTACCTGATGGCTGAGCACGGCATGGTGGCGGGCATCCCGTCGATAGACCTGGATCTGGAGGGCCGCGTGCAGCGGCTGTGCCGGAGGGCGATACGCGAGGGGCTGCTGGAGTCGGCGCACGACTGCGCGGATGGCGGGCTTGCGGTTGCACTAGCGGAGAGTTGCATCGCCGGCGGCGTGGGCTTCATCGGCGCTGCCGCGGTGACCGGGCGATGGGACGCCGCGCTGTTCGGCGAGACGCAGTCGCGTATCGTAGTATCACTTGCCGCGGGCGCGCTGCCCGCGCTCGAGAGGCTGGCGGCGGAGGAGGACGCGCCGATGGTACGGCTGGGCGTGACCGGCGGCGATTCGCTGTCGCTGCCCGGCGTCATGGACGTGCCGCTGTCCGCGCTGGACGACGCTTGGCGGCACGGGCTGGAGCGGGCCCTCGGCTGGACACCCCCGCAGCCGGCCGCAGACTGAGCGGATGGCTAACCGGCCGGGCGTGGACGTACGCCGCGGCATCGAGAGGTGAAGCGACATCATCACGGTGAGACGATTCCTCGTCCTGCCCGTGTGGGCGGTGTTCCTGGTGACGCTGGCGTTTTCGCTGTTCAGCGCCAGGGTGGCTTCAACTGTGTATGACGCTGACTTCTACAAGCGTCACCTGGCAGAGCAGGACGTGTACGGTTTTGCCCTTGGTGACCTTGCCTCGGCCGCCATAGAGCAGCCCCCTGACTACGTCCTCGAAGGTCTGGGATACCACCCAGTAGATGCCCTGGGGCTGTCCACTGCCCAGGTGGTCGATGCCCTCAACGCCGCGTTTCCGCGGGAGTGGGTGCAGCGGCAGGCCGAGGGCGCGATAGACCGGACAATCGGCTACCTCAACCGGGACAGCGACGACCTGGACATAGTGGTCGCGATCGATGAGCGTGTTCCGGCCGTCACGCGGGAATTGAAGTCGCTGTTCACCGGCCCGCGCCTGCACCGCCTGGCGCTGGAGCAGTACGCGGCCGCGGAGGTGGACGAGGCGTTGGGGCAGGGCGCGACGCCTTTCGGCGTGTCACTCGAGAACGAGGATGTCGTCGCCGCCATAGGGCGGAGCGTGCCGCCGGACTGGGTAGACAAGCACGCGGCCGCAATCATAGACGAGTCGTCGGCCTACCTGTCCGGCAGGCAGGACACGATGGAGCTGCGCTTGCCGCTGTACGAGCGGGCTGACGCCGCAGCCGAGGAGTTGAAGGCGCTCTTTGCGGAAGCCGACTTTGACGGCGCGCAGTTGGCGTGGCACATCGGTTATGACCTGGCGTCTCGGATTCCCGCGGCCGTAGACATGCCGTTCGGCGTCTCGTTGGCCGGGGCAGAGGTGGTAGAGGCAGCCGTAGGCGGCCTCTCCGGCCCGTGGCTTGTCCAGCAGGCAAGGCTGGCGGCTGCTGCCGCCGCGCCCTACGTGGTGGGAATCGCGGACGGATTCAGGGCGGAGATTCCCGCTATCGAGGTTCGAGCCGCGGCGCTTGGAGCGGTTGAGGCGCTGACCTGGGCAAGGCTGGAGGCGCGCCTGGCCGCGCTGCCCGCCTGCGCGGAGGGTGAGACACCGTTCCGCGCAGGCGCGCCCGCGCCTAACGAGTTGCCGCGATGCTTGCCGTCGGGCATGGGTGCGGACACGCTTTCGCGCATGATGGACGTGGACGTGGCGGGTGACGTCGAGCGGCTGGTCGGCGCGAATTTCCCCGGCTCGGTCGAGTACACGCAGGCCGACCTGCGGCGCGGCATGGGCGGGGAGGACTCGCCCAGCGTGCGCGGCATGGACAGGCTGCGCGGCCTGATGTCAGATGGATGGACGTACACGGACGAGGCTCTGCTGGAGGACTGGGCCGGCGAGGAGGGCTCCGGCGTGTATGACCTGCGCGCCGCGCTCAGCGGCGGCTGGCAGTTCACGCTTGACGACCTGGAGGAGTTGACGGCCTCAGAGGACGGCGGAACCGGCGCGGCCGGCGTCCTGGAGCAGCTCAGGTCTGTGCCGGTTGGCTCGGCATGGCTGACGCTCGTCTTGGTGGTTGCGCTGGCGGCGATGCTGGCCGCCGCGGGCCTGCTGGGCGGGCAGAGCCGGCGCGGGCGGCTGGCGTGGGCGTCGGCCACGCTCGCCTCTGCGTCGTTCGTGCTGCTGATGGTGTTCGCGCTGTCGGTGGGCCCCGCGTTCCAGAACGCCTTAGGCGAGATCCACGCGGAGGCCACCGCGAGCGCGGACAGTCCGGCGGCGAAGCTGGCGGCGGAGAAGGTGGTCGACGTAGCGCAGGCGATGGCGCGAGACTTCAGCGGCGGGCTGACGCTAAACGCTCTGTGGCTGTTTCTGGCCGGCGCGCTGGCGTTCGGGTTGAGCTTCCTGCGGGTGGGGGCATTGCGTAGCTCGCCGGGTGGCTGCTAAAACTTCTTCCCCCTCAAGGGGGAAGATTGAGATGGGGGGTGAATCGTGAGTGGGTTCATGCCCCCATCCTAACCTTCCCCCGCAGACGGGGGAAGGGACATCCGCGTTGTGCAAGGGGTCTCCGCATGGGAGGCGCGGCCCTACTGGCCGGCTCCCCAGTGGCCGGGCCTCCGCGTTGCGGCGCGCCAGCGGCGCAGCGTGCCCCAGTTCTTCAGCGCAATCCGCCACGTCGGCAGGTCGTAGGGGCGATCCGTGAGGCCGCGAACGCGGGTCATCACCTCGTCCGTGAGCGGCGGCCCGTGGCCGAAGCAAGCCACGTCCGCCTCCAGCTCGCGCAGCGAGTGCAGCGATGCGTCCAACTGCCTGCGGTGCGAGCGATCCCACATGAGCGGCCGGCTGAGCCGGTCGATGTTGTTGATTGCGGAGTCGCCGAGGAACAGCACGTTGGGGCCGGTCAGGATCGGGCAGATGCTGCCGGGCGTGTGCCCCGGCGCGTGGAGGACTCGCAGGCCGCCCATGCAGGGCACGACGTCGCCGTGCTCAACCGTCTCGTGGACGGGCGTGTCCGGGATGCTGACCGGCGCCTGCGGCCGCTGCGGGCCGCCGCCCCCGCCGCCCGCAAGCCGCATGGCTAGTCGATACCAGGATGGAGGCGGCTCGCCCTCGTTGCCTTTGCGGAGCTGCAACGCGCCGTCTGCGCCTGCGACCGTCTCCGCGCTGTGCGCCACTATGCGCGCGCCGGTCAACTCGTGAAGCTCGGCTGCGCTGCCGGAGTGGTCGAAGTGGAAGTGGGTCAGGATGATCCACCGCAGGTCGGACGGGCTGCGGCCGAGCTTCCGAATCTCGCCGACGATGGCGTCGCCGTTGCCTGCTATGCCCGTGTCCACCACGGCCATCTGCTCGTCGGCAAGGAGCACCACGTTGCTGCCGTTGACGTTCTCCAGGCGATGCACGCCGGGGGCGATTTCCATGCGGGACTGCTCCGTTCGCCGGGTCGTGTGTTGGAACCCCGGCGACGCTCGCCATTGTATGCCTGCGCCGTGACGGTGTCCAGCGAAACGAGCCGGAGCGCGGGCTGAGGCGCGCAACAACGCCCCGAACTGTGTTAGGATTGACAGGCAATGCTGCTTTCGAGATTCGTATGGACACCGTTCCGCCCGGCGTAGAGGTTGGACGGCGCCGCGCGCCCCGCGTCTTCTACGGCTGGTGGATAGTAGGCGGGGCCTTCACCCTCCAGATGCTGGTTGGATCGCTGATGATCCACAGCTTCACCGCGTACTTCCCTCTGTTGCAGTCGCAGTTCGGGTGGAGCCGCTCGTTGCTGTCCGGAGCGTTCGCGCTCTCGCGTGCGGAGAGCGGGCTGCTGGGGCCGCTCCAGGGCTGGCTCATCGACAAGTTCGGCCCGCGGGTCATGGTGAGAGCGGGAATGCTCATATTCGGGCTGGGGTTCATCATGTTCAGCAACCTGGACTCGGCGCTGGACTACTACGTGTCGTTCGCGCTGATGGCGTTGGGATCGAGCGTCGGAGGCTTCCTGACGGTTGCGACCACGGTGGTCAACTGGTTCGAGCGGCGGCGCGGCGTGGCGATGGGCGTTGCGATGAGCGGCTTCGGGATTGGCGGGCTGCTGGTGCCTGCGATTGCCTGGTCGCTTACGGAGCTAGGCTGGCGGCAGACTGCCTTCATCTCCGGCCTGGTGATCATTGCGCTGGGCATCCCGATAGGCCAGCTGTTCCGCCAGAGGCCGGAGCAGTACGGCTATCTGCCGGACGGCGACCCGCCCGCGGCGCGGGATACGGCCGCGGCCCGCAGCGCGCAGGCGCCCGACCGCGTGGACGGCTTCACGGCCGCCGAGGCAATGCGCACGCCCGCGTTCTGGCTGCTGAGCCTTGGCCACTCGCTGGCGCTGCTGACCGTGGGCGCGGTGTCGCTTCACCTGGTGCCTCACATCATGGACAGCGTGGGGCTTTCCATCACGGCGGCGTCCGGCGCGGTGGCGGTGATGACGGTGTTCAACATCTTTGGGCAGATAGGCGGCGGGTTCCTGGGCGACAGGTTCAGCAAGCGGATGCTTTGCGCGCTGGCAATGCTGGCCCATGCCTTGGCGCTGCTGATACTTGCGTTCGCCTCCAGCGTGCCGCACGTGTACGCGTTTGCGGTGCTGCACGGCACGGCGTGGGGTGTGCGCGGCCCAATGATGACGACGATTCGGGCGGACTACTTCGGGCGGGCGGCGTTCGCAACCATCATGGGGTTCTCGTCGCTGGTGGTGATGGTGGGCATGACTGGCGGGCCGCTGTTCGCGGGGTTCATGGCAGACCTGTTCGACGGGTACAGAGTGCCGTTCGTGGTGATAGCGGCGTTGACGGGCATCGGCTCGTTCTTCTTCGCGATTGCGAGGCCGCCGCGTGCGCCTGCGCGAGTGCGGCGGTAGGGGTTCCGCAGTCCCGATCATGCTGAGCTTGTCGAAGCATGGGCGGGCATAATCACCCCGCTCATGGTGAGCCTGTCGAACCAGAGCGGGGCCACCACGGTCGTCGGCCATCCGCCCTTCGACAGGCTCAGCAACTGTGTTGGATGTCAAGCCGTGCGCTTGGCGGATCCGGGATCCCAGCGCCTGCCGTTCTTGACCATTGAGTTGAGCATGACGAGCAGCTTGCGCATACAGGCCATGAGCGCCACTTTCTTGGGCTTGCCCGCCTCGCAGAGGCGGGCGTAGAACGGCTGGATGACGGGGTTGGACCGGGTGGCTGAGAGAGCTGCCATGTAGAGGGTGGCCCGCACCTGCCCTCTGCCTCCCCAAGCGGTGCGCTTGCCCCTGAGCTTGCCGCTGTCCCTGTTGAACGGGGCCACGCCGACCAGGGCGGCTATCTGTCCTCTGTTCAGCGTTCCCAGTTCGGGCAGCTCAGCCATCAGCGTCCTCGACAACACGGGCCCCACGCCGGGAGCGCTCTGCAGCAGCATGTCCTGGGCCTGCCAGACGGGGCTGGACTTGACCAGGCCTGCCAACTCCTCATCCAGGGCGTTCACGCGTTCCTGGAGCCATCGCACGTGCTCCTCCAGATCAGCGCGCACCCGCGTGTTGGCGGTGCGGAGTCGGTTCTGCTCCTGGGTGAGCATCTCCTTCAGCTCGCGCCGGCGGTCTACCAGGCTGCGCAGCTCCCGCGTGGCGTCGTCCGGCAGAGGCCGCGCCTCCGGCTTGGCGGCTTCGCCGAAGTGGGCGAGCACCTGGGCGTCGATGACGTCGGTCTTGGCGAGCCTGCCCAGCGCCCGTGCGAAGTCCCTGACCTTTCGGGGGTTGACCACGACCACGGGCAAGCCGGAGGCGGCCAGCTCGGAGGCCAGGGGCATCTCCATGCCGCCCGTGGCTTCGACCACCACCAGGCTAGGCTCAAGCTTGCCCACGCGCTTCACCAAAGCCTCTATGCCCTTCGCTTCATTGTCGCTATGCCAGACCTCGCCGATGGGGCGCACGAACACGTCCAACCGGTCTGACGACACGTCGATTCCCACGAACACCTTGTCCACTTCCATCTCCTTTCCGGTAGTGATAGCATGGTTGCCGGCTCGACCCAGCCTTGCACGATACGGACTCGATGGTCCAGGCAACTGTTCGGGTTCTGAGCTAGCGGGACGTGACGGTCAAGCTGAGCTTCGGTCTCTACGGACCCAGGGTGAACCGGCCTGTCACGTCCCTGCTATCTTATGGCGCCGCCACCCCCAAGATACAAGGGAGAGCGGATTGTGTGCGGCGAATGACCGTGGTACGCCCGGAGGGATTCGAACCCCCGACCCTCGGTTCCGAAGACCGATGCTCTTGTCCGCTGAGCTACGGGCGCACGCTGCGCGGCCCGGCGGCCGCGCGCTCAATTATCGCACGTTTCGCACGCGTGCGCCAACGGCCCGTCGCGGCGTGAGCGCCGACGGCCCGCCCTATCGCCGGCGTGTGCTATACTTGCGGCGGGCAGAGCCGCAGGCGGGCGTTCGCGAGTCGCCGCAGGCTGCGGCGCGCAGCGAGGCTCGGCCTCGTGCTCAATCCACCACAACCGTCACAGGAGGAGCCATGTCTGAGCAGAAGATTCGCGTGGGTGTCATCGGGGCCAACGTGGGCTACGGATGGGGACTCAGGGCGCACCTGCCCGCCATCCTCGCGCTGCCGGAGTTCGAGCTGGCGGCCATCTGCACGTCACGGCCGGAGACCGCGGCGGCGTCCAAAGAGCGGTTCGGCGCGCGCCTGGCGTTTCACGACTACCGCGAGATGGCGGCGAGCGATGACGTAGACGTGGTTGCGGTGGTGGTGCGCGTGCCCTACCACCACGAGATGACAATTGCGGCCCTGAACGCAGGCAAGCACGTGTTCACGGAGTGGCCGCTGGGCGCGAACCTGGCGCAGGCGCAGGAGATGGCTGACCTGGCGCGCGCCAAGGGCGTTCGCACGCTGGCGGGGATGCAGCGGCGCTGCTCGCCGCTCTACCTGCGTGTCAAGGAGCTTGTGCAGGAGGGGTACGTGGGCGACGTGCTGTCCTGCAACCTCAGCGTTATGGGTAGCGGCAGCGCGTCACGCACCTCGGATCGGGCGTGGATGGGCGACGATGCGAACGGCGCTAACACCATGTCCATCTCGTTCGGCCACGCCATCGACGCGCTGGCCATGTGCGTCGGCGACTTCAGCGAGGTGTCCGGCGTAGTCGCTACGCAGATCGACCGGTGGCTGCTGACGGACACCGGCGGCCACGCGGACGTGACCTCGCCGGACAACGTTCTGGTGAGCGGCAGGCTTGAGAGCGGCGGCGTGGTGTCGGCGCACGTGGCGTCGCAGCCGGCGCACGGCAGCGGCCAGCGGCTTGAGGTGTACGGCCGCGAGGGCACGCTTGTGGTGGACAGCGGCGAGAGCCGCTTGCTCGGCGCACGCGCCGGCGACTCCGCACTGGAGGAGCTGCCCATACCCGACCGCCTGACGTGGGTGCCCGCGGACGTGCCGGAGGGGCCGGCGTTCAACGTGGCGCAGATGTACCGGCGGTTCGGCGAGGCGATCCGGGACGGCGGCAACGCGGATCCCGACTTCGACGCCGCGGTGAAGCTCCATGCGCTCATCGACGCCATACGCGCCGCATCCGAGACGGGCGCGCGCCAGAGCGTGGGCTGAGCGGCGGCGCGTTCATCCGCTCGCCCTTCGACAGGCTCAGGGTGAGCGGAATCCTAACCCGTTCGTGCTGAGCCGCCTAGCTCCCGCTCATGGTGAGCCTGTCGAACCAGAGCGGGGAAGCCACAGTCACCTGTCATCCGCCCGCCCGCTCAGCCCCTGCGGGGCAGACCCTTCGACAGGCTCAGGGTGAGCGGAACCCTAACCGGTTCGTGCTGAGCCGCCATAGCTCTCGCTCATGGTGAGCCTGTCGAACCAGGGCGGGGAAGCCACAGCCACCTGTCATCCGCCCGCCCGCTCAGCCCCTGGCGGGGCAGACCCTTAGACAGGCTCAGGGTGAGCGGAATCCTAACCCGTTCGTGCTGGGCCTGTTGAAGAACTCCCCCCGCTCGCCCTTCGACAGGCTCAGGGTGAGCGGAACCTTAACCGGTTCGTGCTGAGCCGCCCTAGCTCCCGCTCATGGTGAGCCTGTCGAACCAGAGCGGGGAAGCCACAGCCACCTGCCATCCGCCCGCCCGCTCAGCCCCTGCGGGGCAGACCCTTCGACAGGCTCAGGGTGAGCGGAACCCTAACCCGTTCGTGCTGGGCCGCCTAGCTCCCGCTCATGGTGAGCCTGTCGAACCAGAACGGGGAAGCCACAGCCACCTGTCATCCGCCCGCCCGCTCAGCCCCTGCGGGGCAGACCCTTCGACAGGCTCAGGGTGAGCGGAACCTTAACCGGTTCGCGCTGAGCGTGTTGAAGTGCGGGCGGATGGAGCTGCGTGAGGATTAAGGGCCGCCCCGCTACCGCGGCAAGTGACGCTCGAAGAAGGAGAGCACGCGCCGTTCGTACTCCTGCGGCGCTTGCTCGATGCCCTCCGCGTGGCCCGCGCCCTCGACGAGCCACAGCGGCTCCTTGGGCTCGCCGGCCGCCGCGTGCAGGGCTACGGCGTCTCCCGGAACTATCGTCACGTCGTCCTCGCCGTGGATGATGAACACGGCTCGCGGGCTGATTCGCCCCACGTACTCGACCGGCCTCACGTCCGCCGCTTTTATGCCCAGCCGCTGCTCCATGATGAACACCGTGACGGGCGAGAACGGGAAGGCGGGCAGGTTGATGAAGTACTCGAAACTGCTGTCCACCGCGCTGTTGACGCTGCGGAATGCGGACTCCGACACCACGGCCTTCAGCTCAGGCATGTCCGCGGCCGCCATGATGGCCGTTGCGCCGCCCATCGACATGCCCAGCGCGCCCACGCTCTCGGCGTCGGCGTCCGGCCGTTGCGCCAGGTAGCTCAGCGCGCCCTCCAGGTCGCCGCGCTCGTGGTAGCCGAACGTGACGGAGTTGCCCTCGCTTTCGCCTCGGCTTCGCAGGTCGAACAGGAGCGTAGAGTAGCCGGCCTCGTGAAGGAAGTCGGCGTGGGGGAGCATCTGGTTGCGGTTCTCGCCGAAGCCGTGCAGCAGCACGATGGTGGTGTCGCTGTCGCCGGGAATGAACCAGCCTACCAGGGCCGTGCCGTCCGCGCTGGGGAATGCGGCCTCCTCGATGGCAGCCGCAAGCGCAGGATAGTCCTCCAGCGCGGGCAGGTCGTCGGGCGGCTCCGGGTGCATACCGCGGTCGGAGCCGATCCAGCCCACGCCAAACAGCACTATCACGCTCAACACGGCGGACACGCCCAGGTAGGCGGCGGATAGCCTGCGAAATCGAGCCAGCAGCCCGGCCGCACGCGCCAGGAACACCAGGGGCGCGGGCGCGAACAGCCATAGTACGGCCAGGCTGGGCATGGACGACGCGGCGGTTGCGGTTATGCCGTGCAGCCCGCCGACGGCCAGGAAGAACGCGGCTCCGGCGATTGTCGCCGCGGCGCGCGCTGGAGTCCACCGGCGGGCCGCCGCTCTCGCGGGCGCGCCGGGCGAGCGCGTCGAATCTGCGGCCGGCCTGCGGCGGCGGCTCCGCCCGAACAGCCACGCCGCGACCGCAATCACGCTCAGCGCTCCGATACTCCTGCGCCAGCCGATGAGGCTGCACAGGCGGAACAGCAGCCCAAGGACGAACATCGCCACGCCAATCAATGCCTTCACGCGCTGAATCTTAGCGGTGTTGGCGTGGTGGTGCAAGCGGACATTTGCGTAACCCTTGCTCACCAACATTCCGATGTCATTCTGAGCGCAGCGAAGAATCCAAGGCGGTCTATTGGATGCAGCGTAGCTTTGCGAGCTTATGCTTTGGATTCTTCACTTCGCTCCGCTCAGTTCAGAATGACAATTGGAACGCTTCCTATTGGGAAAATACAGGTATGTGCAATGGTCTCTGTCTGCGGGGGGACAGGCTCTTCGACATGCTCAGGGTGAGCGGGTGATATACGCCTCAATTCCCCCTCGTTCACCTCCCATCTCAAATCTTCTCCCTGAAGGGGTGAAGGGGTGTTGGCCGCGCGCGGGTGTTGCCCCGTGCGGGAAACCCGCTATAATTGGCACATGCGCAATCGCCCCATTGGGGTCATGGTTCTAGTGTTGACGGTACTTGCAGTCGCGGCTTGCACCGGGGCCGAGCCAACGTCCACGCCAACCGCGGCGCCCACGCCTACGCCGACCGCCGCGCCATCGCCGACTGCGACCGATGCGCCCGGCGAGGCGAGAGTTGCGGGCGAGGGCGATGCGGTGTCGGTGCACTACACAGGCACGCTCGACAGCGGCGAGGAGTTCGACTCCTCGCGCGGCGGAGAGCCGCTGAGCTTCGTCGTGGGAGACGGCCGGATGATCAAGGGGTTCGACTCGGCGGTGCGCGGGATGGCGGTCGGCGAGTCGCGCACTGTGAGGATGGAGGCGGCGGACGCCTACGGCGAGCGGCGCGATGACCTGGTCTTCACGCTGCCCATCGCGCAGCTGCCGGATGGCTTGGGCGAGGGCGACGGAGTGGTCTTCACCAACGGCGGCCAGGGCGTTATCGTGGAGGTGACCGACTCGACGTTCCGGGTGGACGCAAACCACAGGCTGGCGGGGCAGGCATTGACGTTCGAGATAGAGCTGGTTTCAATCGAGTAGCCGCGCCCGGCCGGGCCGAACGCGCATACACAGAGAGCAGGACAGGAGTTGAGCATGGTTAGCAACGGCGGATACGGGACCGAGCGGCAGGTTGCCGTTCTCATAGACGTGGAGAACGTGGGCCTGAGCTCAATCCAGTGGCTATTCGACCAGATTTCCGACTACGGACGCGTCACCATAAAGCGAGCGTACGGGGACTGGTCCTCGGTGACGAGAAGCGCTCGCAACCAGATGGTGGAACTGGGCATAGAGCCGATCACCCTGTTCCACGTGACGGCCTCCGGCAAGAACGCCAGCGACATCCGCCTGGTGATAGACGCCGTAGACCTGCTGTACCAGTCGCCCATAGACATATTCGTCATCGTGTCCTCGGACAGCGACTTTGTGCCGCTGGTGAGCAAGCTGAGGTCGGGCGGCAAGATGGTCATTGGCGCTGGCCGCGGCGGTGCGTCGCGCGCGCTGGTCATCTCGTGCGACCGGTACATCTACATGGATCGGGGCGAAGAGAAGGCGCAGGAGGCCGTCGCCGTGAGCGGGCAGCAGGTCGACATACTCATCCTGCGGGCCATGTCGGCCGCGATGGACGAGGAGGGCCGCGTTGCCGGCAGCAAGCTGCGTCAGACGATGATGCGCCTGGATCCCGCCTTCGACGTGCGCTCCACGGGCTACTCCACCTTCACGAAGTACCTGGAGGCGTCGCCTGACGTGAAGGTGACGCATAGACGCGGCGCCAGCGACCTGACTGTGGAGCTCGCGGACGTGTCCCCGTCCGCGCCCGCCGCGGCCGCCTCACCGGCGCAGCCCGCGCGGCGCAGGGGGCGGCCGCCCAAGGACAGGCCGGAGGCCGCGAACGGCGGCCAGACGGCGCAGGCCGGGCGGCCCGCCGCGGAGCAGAAGGACTCCGGCACGTGGTGGCCCTCCGTGGACGCTGCATGGGGCAGGCGGGCAGCCGGCCGCGGCGACGCCATACCCGGCCCCACGGCAGCCGCAGACGCCGCGGAGGTGCTGGGCGCAACCAAGCTGAGCGCATCGCCGTACCGGACGCTCCAAAGGCTGCTGGACGCAAGCGAGGAGTTGCGCGCCAGGTGGCGCAGGAGCAGGAACACCGTGATTCGCCAGTAAGGGCGCCAGGGAGCGCGGGCTAATCCACTAATCGACGCGCGGAGGTGGAATCGTGAAGGTTACGCGATACGTCTACTCGGTGCACATTCCGGACACGGCGGCCGCCCACCCTGGCGGCACCAGCGTCTACTTCGCAGGCGATCCTGCCACGGGCATGGTGATGATCGACACGGGCGAGCACGACCGGGAGTGGACGCGGCAGATACTTGCCGGCTGGGCCGAACTGGGCCGTCCGAACGTTCACACCATCGTCATAACTCACTCGCACGGCGACCACATAGGCGGCCTTGACCGCATTTCCGAGGCGATGAATGCGCCTGCGGTTCGCTGCCACCCCAAGCTGGCAGCGCGGCTGAGCGCGGTGGTGGGCTCGGAGAATGTGGAGAGCCTACGCTCCGGCGAGCGGATACGCATCTTGCCGGACGTGAACCTGAACGCCGTCTTCACGCCCGGCCACGACGACACTCACGTTTGCTACTACCTCCCGCGCGACAAGGCGTTGTTCACCGGCGATACCGTCCTGGGAGGCTCATCGTCCACGGTGCAGGATCTCTCGGCGTACATGAACTCGCTGGAGCGGCTCTTGCGGTTCAAGGCGGAAGTTATATGCCCCGGTCACGGCCCGGTGGCGTTGCCGCCGCGCGGCGCGCGCCTGATACAGTGGTACATCAACCATCGCAACGAGCGCGAGGAACAGGTGCTTGCCGCGCTGGAGAAGGGCATAACGGACGTGAATGACATGGTGCGGGAAATCTACCCGCGGAACCTGAAGCAGGGGTTGCGCCGCGCGGCGGCGCGCAACGTGACGGCGCACTTGGACAAGCTGATCAAGGACGGCAGGGTAGAGGTGGACGCGCGCCCGCCGGCGTACCGGCTGCGGTAGGGCGGGGCGCGCTGGTTTCCTGCTCACCCTTCTACAGGCTCAGGGGGAGCGGGCATAAGCAACCCGCTCATGGTGAGCTTGTCGAACCAGGGCGGGGCCGCCACAATAGTCGGACGCCTCGCCCGCTCAGCCCTTGCGGGGCAGACCCTTCGACAAGCCCGGGGTGAGCGGATTGGGGAGGCCGCGCAGTCTCAAACGCTACGCCCGCCTCGCTCACGTGCGGAGCGGGGCGGGCGTTCTTCGTGCTGCGATGCCTTTGGCCGTGGTTGTCGCTAGGCTTGGGCGTCCTTCCCGGCCTTGGTCTCCATGACGGAGCCGGGGGTTATGGGCAGCGTGTAGATGCGCGCGCCGATGGCCCGGCTGACGGCGTTGCCCAGGGCCGGCAGGGGTGCGATGATCGGGTGCTCGCCGGCGCCGCGCAGTCCGTAGGGATGGCGCGGGTTGGCGTACTCGATGATCTCGCAGTCGATCATGGGCAGGTCTAGCGTTGTGGGCATCCGGTAGTCGAGCAGGCTGGAGTTCGCCATCACGCCGTCCTCGGAGAAGTAGTACTCCTCGTTCAGCGCCCAGCCGATGCCCTGGAGAGTGCCGCCCTGCATCTGGCCCTCCACGTAGGAGGGGTGCGCCGCCTGGCCTATGTCCAGGAAGGCGGTTGCGCGGATGATGTCCACCTTGCCGGTCTCCGGGTCAACCTCCACGTCAAAGATGTTGCCGGCCAGCGCGCCGCCCACGCCGCCCTGCGTGTCCATTGCGGAGCAGGTGACGGGGCCGCCCGTAGCCATGAGCCTGCCTGCAAGCTCCCTGAACGTGAAGCGATCCTCCGGGTTCTTGGTGCAGACGAACGAGCCGTCCACAAACTCTACGTCCTCTTGCTGCACTTCCCACAGCAGCGCCGCGCGATCCCGCATCTGGTCGACGGCGATCCGCGCGGCTGCGATTGCGGCGCGGCCGGTGTCGAAGGTGATGCGGCTGCCGCCGGAGCCGCCCGTCCAGCCCACGGAGTCGGTGTCGACGACCTGCGGCGTCACGTCCTCGGCGGCCAGGCCCAGCGCCTCGGCGACCTGCATGGCGACAGCCACGCGGGTGCCGGACAGGTCCATGGAGCCGGTGGTGATGTTGACGGTGCCGTTGGCAAGCACGTTGATGGTTGCGGACGAGCCGCTGCCGCCGCCGTTGAGGCGGTAGCCGGTGGCAACGCCGCGTGCGCGGTTGGGGCCGCCGAGCGGCGCGTTGTAGTGGGGATGCGCCTTCATGGCCTCCATCACCTCGCGCAGGCCGACCTGTGCGTGGGGCACGCCGGTTGTGGCGCGGTCGCCCTCCTGTGCCACGTTCTTGATGCGGAGATCCATGGGATCCATGTCCAGCATCTGCGCCAGCTCGTCAATGCAGCTTTCCACTGCAAAGCAGACCTGCGGGTGGCCCGGCGCGCGGTAGGCTGCGGTCTTGGGCTTGTTGCAGACCACGTCGTAGCCGTCGACCAGGGCGTGCTCCAGCTTGTAGGCGCTGAGGCCGGAGGTTGCGCCGCCCGCCATCGGCGAGCCGGGGTATGCGCCCGCCTCGTAGACCATGTAGAGCTGCGCCGCGGTGAATGCGCCGTCGTTCTTGGCGCCTATCTTGCACCAGATGTAGCTGCCGGAGGACGGGCCGGTGCCCTCGAACACCTCCTTGCGGCTCATCACCATCTTGACGGGCTGGCCGGTCTTGCGGGAGAGTACGGCGGCGACCGGCTCCAGGTAGCCGGTGCCCTTGCCTCCGAACCCGCCGCCGATCTCCATCGGGATGACCTTGATCAAGGACTCCGGCACGTCCAGGATGGCGGCTACGTTGCCGCGCACGCCGAAGATGCCCTGGGTGCTTGTCCAGATGGTCAGCCGACCCTCCGGTATCCACTGGGCGGTGCAGGCGAACGGCTCGATGTAGCCCTGATGCACCGTCTGGGTGTTGTACTCCCGCTCGATGATGACGTCGGCTTCCTTGAAGCCTTCCTCCACGTCTCCGAGCTTGAGCTGGAGATGGCTTGCCACGTTGCTGGGCTTTCCGGTGTCCTGGCCGGGGTCGGCGCGGGACACGGTCTTGCGCTCCGTGAGGGTGTCGTGGAGCAGCACGGGGTCGTCCTTCATGGCCTCGCGCCAGCCGAGCACGGTGGGGAGCACTTCGTACTCCACCTCGATGAGGTTCAGTGCCTCCTCCGCCTCGTGCGGGCTGGTGGCCGCCACTGCTGCGACTGCGTGGCCCTTGTAGAGGACCTTCCTGGCGGCGAGGTCGTTCTCAGCCATGACGCGCGGGTTCTGGAGCGACTGCGCGAAGTTGATGTCCCGGTTGCGGACGATGGGGAAGTCCTGGGACGTGGCTACGGCTCGCACGCCCGGCACGGCCTCAGCCTTGCTGGTGTCTATGGAGACGATGCGGGCGTGAGCGTAGGGGCTTCTGAGCACCTTGCCGTGGAGCGTGCCGGGCAGGGTGATGTCTGCGCCGTACCTGGCCGCGCCCGTCACCTTCTCGATGCCGTCGTGTCGAATGGGCCGCGTGCCCAGCACCTTGTACTTGCCCTGTGCCGCTGCGTCTCTATCGGTTGTGATGGTCATGCTGCGTATCCCCCCTTCACTTAGAGATGGGCAGAGATGGTTGTGCGGCGGCGCGCAAGCGCCCGCGCGACGAATCGCTGCGGGCGCGCGCTGGAATGTTAGTCGTTGTAGACGTCGCGCTGGTCGGTGGAGCCTGCCCCGGCGCCTGCGCCGGATGCGGCCCGGTCGGCCCGGCCGCTGGCTATGTCCTCAGCCGAGAGCACGGCGCGGACGATCTTGTCGTAGCCGGTGCAGCGGCAGAGGTTGCCGGCCAGCCAGTGGCGGATGCGGCCCTCGTCGGCGTCCGGCTCGCGGTCGAGCAGGGACTTGGCGGCGACGATGAAGCCCGGCGTGCAGATGCCGCACTGTAGCGCGGCCTCTTCGAGGAACGCCTGCTGGAGCGGGTGCAGCCCCTCCGGTGAGGCCACGCCTTCAATGGTGACGATGTCCCTGCCCGCGGCCTCAACGCCCAGGACGCAGCAGGAGTCACGATGCGGCCGTCCAGTATGACCGTGCAGGCGCCGCAGTTGCCGTCGTTGCAGCCCTCCTTGGTGCCGGTCATGCCGAGCACGTCCCGCAGTACCTCCAGAAGGCTCTGGCGAGCTTCGCAGAGGAAGTCGACTTCGGTGCCGTTGATGTTGGTCTGTACGTGTACCTTTGCCATGTCTGCTCACTCTCCCTTGGCTCTGGAAATAGCGGTTCGAAGGGTTCGCTTGGTGAGGACGCCCACCAAGTGAACGCGCTGGGTGACGGTGCCCCGCATGTCGTTGATTGGGCTGGCGACGGCCTTGGCCGCCTCGCCGGCCGCCTCTATGCTGTCCTCGTTGGCCGGCTGGCCCGCCAGGCCCTCGGCGGCTGCCGTTGCCATCCTGGGCGTGGGCGCCACTGCGCCAACCGCAATCCGTGCGGAGACGATGCGCTCACCGGAGTCGTCCAGGACGACGGAGGACGCGGCGTTGGCAATGGCAATGTCCATCTCGTTCCGTGGGATGAAGCGCAGGAAGGCGGCGCCGGAGTTGGCCGCGGGGTTGGGGAAGTTCAGGCCCACCAGGATCTCGCCGTCTTGCAGGATGTTCCTGCCGGGCGCGGTGCAGAAGTCCTCCACGGGGACGCTGCGTCGGCCGCTGGGGCCGGCAATGTCGCACGTGGCGCTGAGGGCCATGAGCGCGGGTATGGTGTCGCCGCTGGGGGAGGAGTTGCAGAGGTTGCCCCCAAGGGTGGCCCTGCCCTGTATCTGTATGCCGCCTATCAGGTAGGCAGCGTCCACCAGGCCGGGGTAGACGGCCTGGACTGTCTCGTCCTCGTACACCCTGTGGCAGGGCACGCCGGCGCCGACCGTAAGGCCGTCCGCCTCCGAGTAGGAGATAGACATGAGCTCCGGGATCTTCTTCACGTCCACGAGGCGGTCGATGTCGAACCTGCCGCCCCTTAGCTGGACGATGACATCCGTGCCTCCGGCCAGAGCCTTGGCTTTGCTTCCGCTTTCGGCCATCAGCCTGACGGCCTCATCGATGGTTGTTGGCGCTACGTACTCGAAATCTCGCATGGCACATCCTCTCTTAGGGTGTGGATAGTATATCACAGCGCGGGCAAAGGGCAAGAGGGAACTCGCCCCTTCCTGCGCTACGCCCGCGCCGAGAGCCAGTCTCCCACGTCCTGGCGGTTCAACTCCAGCCAGCGCGCGTTCAGGCGGATGCGCTCCAGCGACTGCTGTATGGTGCGCTCCGCGGACGGCGCGGGATGGGCGCTGAAGAAGTCCTCGACTTCCCGCGCCCGCTCCGGCGTGGTGAACGCGCCAGTGATGCTCACCAGCCGCATGATGGCGAACCCGCCCCGGCCGTACCTGCGGTCGAACTCCTCCCAGTTCTCCTTCACGAACTCCCACGCCAGCTCCCGGCCGTTCCGGTTGCCTGCCAGCGCAACCACCAGCAGCACCGTGTCCTGGGAGCGCACGTCCGGCGACAGCGAGCGTTCCAGCACGTCGTGCAGCAGCTCGCGGCTCTCGAACCGGGTGAGCGCGCCGAGCAGCCTCATGCGCTCCTCGTGCAAGTCTGCCTCCTTCTCCAGCCGCCACAGCGTGTCGTAGGTGGACTCGTCTCCCTGCTGGGCGGCGAGGCCGTAGACCAGGCCGCGCAGGTCCGGATGAAGCGACGCGGGATCGCTCAGGTATCCCTCGAAGCGGCTGCGCGCCTCCGCGAGGACGGCGGGGTTGCCGTATGCGCCTGCCTGCCCGAGCACGGTTGCCCGCAGCAGCGAGTCCAGGTGGCCCTCGCCGGGCCTGGCGTCCCACCCTGCGCGTTCAACCACGTCCTCAAACAGCGAACCGGCAAAGGCGCGGTAGCCGCCCAGGTAGCCTTCGTCCAGCAGCAGGTTCTCCAGGCCGCGGAGGTTGGTTGACAGGTCGCTCCAGACGGACGTGTCAACCTCATTGCGGTAAGACTCGGCGAGCGCCAGGAATCGCGACGCGGGCACGTATCCCGCCCGCACGAGCGCGTACGCGTCGTTCTGCACGCCCAGGCGGTCGATGGCGGGCAGTTCGTGGCGTTCGACTGCGCGCCGCAGGGCTTCCGCGTCCTGCTCGGCGTAGCTGACGCGGTAGAAGCCGGTCTGGCCGGCGTTCACCTTGACCCAGCCGCCATCGCCGGCGTCCGGCCCCAGGGACACGTCCGCCTCGCGCTCGCCCATGAGCGCGGTGACGCGGTCGTCCGCGCCGGCGCGGGCGATGCGCACGGGCGCCTGCCACAGCGTGGGGTCGTCGCCCTCGCCCATCAGGTTGTCGTATAGGAACCTGCTCTGCGAGAGGGCCACGCGCCGCTCGCCTTCGTGGGCATGGGAGCGGGCTTCCAGGACAGGGTAGCCCATCTGCTTGACCCAGGAGTCCATGATGGCGGTGACGGGCTGGCCGGACGCCTCCTCCAGCGCCTTCCACAGGTCCTCCGTGCGGGCGTTGCCGTACTGGTGCGCGGACAGGTAGCCGTGGAGGCCTCGCTGGAACACGTCCGGGCCAAGGAAGTCTTCCAGCATACGGAGCACGGAGCCGCCCTTGCTGTAGCTGATGGCGTCGAACAGCTCGCGGATCTGCGCAGGGTTGTCCACTCTGGCCTCAATTGGGTGCGAGTTGCGGAGGCCGTCCAGGCTGAGGGCGGAGTTGGTGTCCTGAAAGACGAACTGCGTCCACATGTGCCACTCCGGGTACTGGTGGTCTACCGCCTTGTCGCCCATCCAGGACGCAAAGCTCTCGTTGAGCCAAAGGTCGTCCCACCACTCCATCGTGACCAGGTCGCCGAACCACATGTGGGCCATCTCGTGTGACACCACTTCCATGATTCGCTGCCGCGTGGCGGCAGACGAGTTCTCCGGGTCGAACAGCAGGACGGTCTCGCGGTAGGTGATGGCGCCCCAGTTCTCCATTGCGCCCGCGGCGAAGTCGGGCACGGCGATGTGGTCGAGCTTCTCCAGCGGGTACGGGATGCCGAAGTAGTCGTTGAAGTAGGTGAGCAGCCGCACGGCGTTCTCGACGGCGAATCGACCCTGCTCCTCCTTGCCGCGCGTGGCCCACACACGCACGAGCGTGCCGTTGGGCGCGCGCTCCTCGACGGAGGCGAAGTCGCCGACGATGAAGGCTAGCAGGTAGGTGGACATCCGCGGAGTATCGCCGAAGCGGACGGACTTGCGGCCGCCGGGCGCGGGCGTCTCGCTGACGGGCAGCGTGTTGGATATGGCGACCAGGTCTGCGGAAACGACCAGCGTCACGTCGAACACGGCCTTGACCGCGGGGTCGTCCCAGCAGGGGAATGCGCGGCGTGCGTCCGTGGCCTCGAACTGTGTGGTGGCGAGGTATCGCTCATCGCCCCCCGGCGTGGTGTAACGGCTGCGGTAGAAGCCGCGCAGCTGGTCGTTCAGCGTGCCGGTGAAGCCGATCGTGAGAGATGCGGATCCGGCTGGGATTTCGCCGCCGAACGAGAAGGTGACGGTCTCCATCTCCTCATCCAGCGTGATGCCGGGCGAGACGGGAACGCCGCCCGCCGGCGTAAGCTCCGCGGACGTGACGTCCAGCTCAATCGCGTTGAGCGATATAGACGAGACCGCCTCCTCAATCTCAAGGTCGATGGTTTCCTCTCCGGCAAAAGTGAACGCTTCCAGGTCCGGCGTGAGCGTGATGGCGTACCTGACGGGTCGGACGTTGGCGGGCAACCGGTAGGCTGATTGTGTGGTCATGTGCTCTATCCTTCCTGTGCGAGTGGCCTCTGTGTCGGCTCGATTATACGCTACATTGCCGCCAGTGGAAACGGCGCGAGCGGCCCGATTGCAATGGTACAATGGCAAGGCATAGCGATGGAAGCCCATCGCGCGACAAGGAGGAATCGGTTGGTCACTTCTGAGAGCTTTCGATTGGACGCAGACGGCGTATCGCTCGCGGCGACGCTGTTCGCGCCGCAGGGCGCGGGGCCGCATCCGGGGCTGATCATCTGCCACGGTATGCCGGCGGGGCCGCGGCCGGAGCCGGGCGCGCCGCCGCCCGCGGACGATGGCCTGAGCTACCCCGGCGTGGCGGAGTGGTGCGCGCTGGAGGGGTTCGCCACGCTCATCTTCAACTTCCGCGGGACGGGCGAAAGCGGCGGCAACTTCCACCCGCTCGGCTGGGCGCATGACCTGGACGCGGTGATCTCGTGGATGCTGGCGCGGCCGGAGGTGGACGCGCGCCGCCTGGCGCTGCTCGGCTCGAGCATGGGCGCGGCCGTCGCGGTCTACGCGGCGGCGCATCGGCCGGAGGTGGCGGGGCTGGCGGCGTTCGCGGGGCCGGCGGAGACGCGGACGAGAGCCAACCCCGCCGAGGACTTGGCGCGCATGAGGGAGATGGGCATCATCCGCGACGCGGACTTTCCGCCGTCGCTGGAGGCGTGGGCGAACGAGGGCGCGGAGCTCAGCGCGTCGCGGTGGGTGTCGATGATCGCGCCGCGGCCGCTGCTGATACTGCACGGTGACGCGGACGACGTGGTGCCGCCGCACAACGCGCACGCGCTGTACGAGCGCGCCGGCGAGGGCCGAGAGCTGCGGATGCTGCCGGGCGTGGCCCACCGCTTCCGCAGCGAGCCAACCGCAATGGCGGCCGCGCTGGAGTGGCTGCGCGCGCGGTTTGGGGGGTAGGGGGGCGTTAGTGTTGACTATGGGTTGAAAACTACTTGACAAGAGGCTGACAGCCTTAGGATAATAGCTACTGGTTACGCCTACTCGGACATTTGCCGACCGGCGTAACATCCGGGCGTCCAGGGTGGGGCGATGGTTTGCGCGTTTGCCCAGTGCAAGACCGGGACCTCGAAAAAGCCCTCAGCGTCCATGGGCAGTGCCATTGTATGTGGCATATTCGAAAGGGGTGCAGGAATACTGACACCCCTTTTCTGTTTGGACTGGGCTAAGACATGAACGACACACAATGGGCGGAACTGGTTCGCCGAGTTCTCCGCGAGGCGGGCGGAGAGGAGACGCTGGTAACCGGCGCAAAACTTAAGCAGATTTTAGTTTCAGCTTCCGGGGATGAACACGCCTTGGACAGCTACCTCAGGGCAATGGGAATGCGCTTCAAGACTTTCCTCGAACGGACCGACGGTGTAGAAGTGAAGACGCAGGTAGGAACGGACATGTTGGTGGGGCTGGAAGGAGCAGGCTGGCCTACCACTTCGCTAGCGCAGACGTCAGAGCAACCCAGACTACGCCAGGATCTGTATGAGGCGTTAACTGTCCTTTCGGAGGCCGGTTACCACTACTCACCCAGCACCGATGAATTTGCCTCCGGCAGGGGTGATGCCTCGGGCGCAATTGCGATGCCGCCGGTTACCTTTGAAGATTTGATTGACCAAAGACGGAAATTCGCTGAGTCTCTGGGCGATTCTCCACACGCGCAAGCGTTAATTGGGGCCTTGGAGAAAGGTGCAAGTCCCCTCGCGAATTACAAGCGCGAACTTGCTCGAACGGGGCTCTCGGACGATTGGCATCGGTTCAAGTTCGATCACTTGTACGCCAAGCTCAGCGAGTGGGCAAGCACTAACGGCATTGCAGTGTCTCCCGCTTGGCACAACACCTCGTTTGATCCCGGAAGAGATACCCCACAACAGATTATCACAAGGCTAGTGCAATACATGTCCGAACAGGAAATACGGAACATGAACGTGCCGTTTCGGGCAGTAGAAGCGTACTTCAGGGATTTAACGAAGGGGCGCGCTTAGGCAATCCTCATGCCCCTATGTCTTCTTGCGGGGGTTCCAAAGCCAATTGGCCTACGTCACAGAGGCTATTCGCCTGGTATTCCCGGTTGGGAGGTGATTGTCTTACCCTCACCCCTGAATCAGGCATCGGTTGTGCGGTCGTGGAGCGCTGTGCTGGAGTGCGCGGATAGAGCCGAGGAAGCAGGTGCACACATCCTGGGATTTCATCCTAGGATTCAGGACCGAGGGGAGTTTGAGGCGACCGTATACGGCAGGCATCGGCTTGTGTGGCTGGATGAACACAGATTAGGTGAGTACGGCACAGAGCAGTTCACCGACTACATTGAGCGCATACTCGACTTTGAGAGCCGGTGGAGAGAAGCCTTGAGGCCTTCTGAGACTCGTCATGCTCTCATTCTACCGGAGCCGAGCTTTGAGCCGGATGCTGCGCTGAGAAACGCGTGGGCGCGGGCCCAGCGCGTCCAAACGGAAAGCGACTCTTTGGAACGAGTTTCAGCATTGCTCAGCTCTCTTCGCGCCAGGCATTATTCGGATGGGGTTTGGCAGGATCGGGTGGGCCTCGTGTTCGATCCAGGAGGCCCTAGGCACGGAGAGGCGACTAGAGAGTGGCGTTGGAAGTACACTTATCTCGTCCCAGCTCAGTTCCACTATGACGTAAGAGCGGTTGGTAATAGAGGCTTCCGGGTGCGGGACCGATTTGGAGACGTGCACTCCTTCCGGGAGTATACGAATGTCGATTGCCACGGGTTCGTTCGCGGAGGACGCTAACTTTCGGCTTGACAAAGCATCACCACCCTGAGACTCATCTCACCGCCGCCCCCGCCCCACTCCCCCGCGGCGCGTGGTATACTCTACGCGCCGCCGCGGCGAGACGCAGCGGCGGCGGCAGCCACAACGGGAGGTTTCGAGATGGCCGATGACAACGCCACCATACAGCAGGCCGTGCAGGAACGATACGGCGAACGGGCGCGCCAGGTGTCCGGGCTGACGCTCGTTAGCGTGGAGCAGGCCGCCTGCTGCGCATCGGGCGAGACACCCGCGGGCATGGACGATTCGCTGGGCGCATTCCCCAACCTCTACGTGCAGAGCGAGCTGGAGGGCCTGCCGATGGAGGCCGTCGCCGCCTCAGCCGGCTGCGGCAACCCCACGGCCCTCGCCGGCCTGCGCCCCGGCGAGCGCGTGCTCGACCTCGGCTCCGGCGGCGGCATCGACTGCTTCCTCGCCGCGCGGCAGGTTGGCGCGGACGGCCACGTCATCGGCGTGGACATGACGCCGGACATGCTCTCGCTGGCGCGCCGCAACGCGGAGACGCTGGGCGTGACCAACGTGGAGTTCGTCGAGGGCTACATCGAGGACATACCGCTGCCGGACGCCTCCGTGGACGTGGTGATCTCCAACTGCGTGGTGTGCCTTTCGCCGGACAAGAACGCTGTGGCCGCAGAGGCGTACCGCGTGCTTGCGCCGGGCGGCAGGCTGCACCTGTCGGACATGATGGCGCTGGGCCCCATGCCGCAGGAGATGCGGGACGACGCCGAGAAATGGGCAAGCTGCGTGTCCGGCGCGGAGGAGCGCGGCGCCTACCTGGGCCGCCTCGCCGCGGCCGGGTTCGTGGACGTGGCGCTGGAGCAGGACGGCGAGCCGAAGCCTCAGGGCGGCGGATTCCCGGACGTGGTGAGCGTGAAGGTGGTGGCGCACAAGCCCGCGTAGGCTGTCGCCGCCAAGCACTGAAACGGAAGGAGAGAGGCCGGATTGATTACGACTATGGTGGGCAACTACCCCAAGATCTCGCCGGACGCCAAAGCGCCCAACCTGCGCACCGCCATCAATCGCTTCGACGAGGGGCGCATCTCGGCGGATGAGCTGCGCCGCGTGGAAGAAGAGGTGACGCGCGAGGTCATCGACGACCAGATCGAGGCCGGGCTTGACCTGGTGACGGACGGCCACATTCGCTGGGACGACGGCCAGACCTACTTCGCACGCGGAATCTCAGGCTACACCGTCAACGGCCTCATCCGCTACTTCGACACGAACACCTACTACCGCCACCCGATACCGGAGCAGCCGCTGCGGCCCAACGGCAGCATCAGCGTGAACGACTACGAGTTCGCGGCGGCGCACAGCCGGCAGCCGGTCAAGGCCGTGCTCACCGGGCCGTACACGCTGGCGCGCCTCTCGCAGCTTGGCTGCTACGCAGACCTGCGCTCGCTGGCGATGGACCTGGCGGACATCCTGAACCGGGAGGCGAAGGCGCTCCAGGACGCGGGCGCGCCGGTCATCCAGCTCGACGAGCCGTCCATCCTCAAGCACAAGGAGGACGTAGACCTGTTCGAGGAGGCCGTCGAGCGCGCGCTGGACGGCGTGACGGCCGCCAAGGCGCTGTGCACCTACTTCGGCGACGCCGCGGGCATTCATCACGTGCTGTTCGGGCTGTCGGTTGACGTGGTGGGGCTGGACTTCGTGATGGGGCCGGCCAACTACGACCTCATCACAGACCTGCCGCAGCAGAAGACGCTGGGCTGCGGCATCGTCGACGCACGCAACACTAGGGCTGAGACGGCGGAGGAGGTGGCCGCGGCCATCCGGCGGCTGGCCGGGACTGTGGACGCGGAGAGGCTGCACCTGAACCCAAGCTGCGGGCTGGACTACCTGCCGCGGCCCAACGCCAGGGCCAAGCTGGTGAGGCTGGTCGAGGGCGCGGAACTCGCCCGGAAGGAGACGTCATGACCACCGGACTGCTGACAACCGCCGTGGGGAGCTATCCCAAGCCGGACTACATCACGCGCGCCCGCGGCCGCTTCCAGAGGGGACAGATCGGCGCGGAAGAGCTGGCCGACCTCGAGAAGCAGGCGACCGCGCACTGGATCGCCGTCCAGGAGGAGCTGGGCATGGACGTGCTGGTGGACGGGGAGATGTACCGCGGCGACATGGTCGCATACTTCGCCGAGAACATGGCGGGGTTCACCAACAGCGGCCTGGTGCGCTCGTACGGCAACCGCTACTACCGAAAGCCCATCGCCACGGGGCCGGTGGGCCGCGACAAGCCGGTAACCGTCGACTGGTGGCGGTACGCGCAGAGCCTCACCGACAAGCCGGTGAAGGGGATGCTCACGGGGCCGTACACGATAGTGGACTGGTCGTTCAACGAGCACTATCCGACGCGCGAGGCGTTCCTGATGGACATGGCGCGGGTGGTGCACGAGGAGGCGATGGACCTGGCGAAGGCAGGCGCGCGGTATATCCAGATAGACGAGCCGGCGCTGTCCGTGCGGCCGGAGGAGATGGAGATGGCTGCCAGGGCGTTCGCCATAGTCACGGACGGCCTTGACGCCTTCACCATCACGCACATCTGCTACGGGGACTTCGCGGCGGTGTTCCCGCACCTGGCAAACTTCCCCGTGGACATGCTGGACATGGAGACGACCAACAGCGACTACGACTTCCTCGAACTGATACGGGGCCATCCGACCTTTGACAAATACGTGGCGATGGGCGTGGTGGACGTCCACAGCCACCGGGTGGAGTCGCTGGAGTCGGTGAAGTCGGGCATACGGATGGGGCTGGACGTGTTGCCGCCGGAGAGGCTGTTCATCGACCCGGATTGCGGGATGAAGACGCGCACGGAGGAAGAGTGCGTGGCGAAGCTGCGCGTCATCGGAGACGCGGTGCGGGAGGTGAAGGCGGAGCTGGGGATAGAGTAGGCGCGGGAGGCGCGATTTCCGTCCCACCCTTCGACAGGCTCAGGGCGAACGGACACAGTAACCCCCGTTCATGCTGGGCTTGTTTGGAGCATGGATGGAGGCGCCACAACCGTCGTTCCTGCGAAAGCAGGAATCTAGCGCCTGGCGGGGCGCGGCGGGGAGATGGATTGCGGCTTTCGCCGCAATGTCGGTTGAGGCGGGGGCCGCCTGCCGGAACTGCCGTGCATATCCTAAGCCGGTCGAGTGGATGCCCGCCTTCGCGGGCATGGGGGGTTGTCGCCCGCCATCCGTTCACCCTTCGACAAGCTCAGCCGACTGCCGCCAGCGCAGCCGCAATCTCTTCCCGCACGTCATCGTCGGTTTCAGCCGCTTGCGCGGACAGCAGCGCGGCGCGGGCGTCGTCGTCGCCGATTGCGCCCAGCGCCCACGCGGCGTGGCCGCGCACCAGGCTGCTATTGTGGCGCAGTGCGTCGGCCAGCGCAGGCACCGCCCGCGCGTCGCCGATGTTGCCGAGGGCCACGCAGGCGTTTCGCAGCAGGCCCTGGTACTTTGCCCGGCGTATCGGGCTGCCCGCGAACCGCTCCGCAAACTGGGACTCCGTCATGCTTAGCAGCGGCAGCAGGTCCATCGCCGCAAAGCCGTGCTCGCCCGTGCGGAACGCCGGCTCGCGGGTGGGCTGCGCCTTGCGGTTCACGGGGCACACGTCCTGGCAGATGTCGCAGCCGAACACCCAGTCGCCGACCAAGGGGCGCAGGCTGCGAGGGATGGGGCCGCGCAACTCTATCGTCAGGTACGAGATGCACCGCGTGTTGTCCAGCACGTAGGGGGCGATGAGCGCGCCCGTTGGGCAGTCGTCGATGCAGGTGGTGCAGCGGCCGCACGTCTTCTTCATGGGCGCGTCCGGCTCCAGGTCAAGATCGGTGACTATCTGGCCCAAGACGGTCCAGGAGCCGAGGCCGGGCGTGAGCACGTTGGTGTTCTTGCCGAACCAGCCTACTCCTGCTCTCTCGGCGACGGCGCGGTCCTGCATGGGGCCGGTGTCCACGTACACTTTGGCCTGCACCGGCCGCCCGGCCCGTTCCGACAACGACCTTGCGAGCTGCTTCAGGCGACGCTGCATGACGCCGTGGTAGTCGCGGCCGCGTGCGTAACGCGCCACACTGCCGCGCAGCGCGGGCGGCTCGCCGGGCGGCGACTCGTCGGGCGCGTAGTAGCTCATGGCAACGGCGATGATGGAGCGGGCGCCGGGCAGGATGTCGATTGGTCTGGCGCCGCGCCGGACTCGCGCCTCGTGATACCAGGGCAGGCCGTCCATCAGGCCGCCGCGCACACGCTCCAAGGCAACCGCCTCCGCCTGCTCGAACGGCTCCGCGGAGGTGACGCCCACGCGATCGAAGCCCAGCTCCAGTGCAATGGACTTCACCGCCTCCGTGGTGAGCGAGTCGCGGGTTTCTGCCGTTTCTGGCATGGCGCGGCCATTATGACACACTTTGCGGTGGGGATGTACTGAGGCGCGTGGGCGTCAGACTCGCATCGCCCGGTTCACGAACCGCTCCTACGGTTGCCGCCGCCTCTCGACTCCGTTCGTGGTGAGCTTGTAGAAGCATGGACGGACGGGAAGTGTTGCCCTTCCGTTCCCAGCCCCGCCGTGGGTGCTAGACTCCTGCTTTCGCAGGAATGACGGATAGGCGACATCACGCCTGGAACACGGGCAGCCGAAGCAGCGCGTCCGGCGTGTCGATGATGAAGTCAGTTGCGGTGTTGAGGTGGCTGCGGTTAGCCGCCGGGATGCCCCAGGTG
The DNA here is from genome assembly GCA_963555975.3 of Dehalococcoidia bacterium. Lineage (GTDB taxonomy): Bacteria > Chloroflexota > Dehalococcoidia > Lucifugimonadales > UBA2985 > JAPPHY01. Next base: position 1,202,338 of record OY821663.2, on the reverse strand, counting down.
GCGAGGCAAGTCCAGCCGCCGGCCGCCTGTCCCGCTTCCATGTCGGCGGGCGTGTCGCCCACGAAGACGCTCTGCTCCGGCCGCGCGCCCAGCCGCTCCAGCGCGAGGAGCGCGCCCTCCGGGTGTGGCTTGTGGTTGGTCACGCTCTCGAATCCCACGCCCGCGGAGAAGAGGTTGCTCACGCCGGTTTGGGCCAGCTCATAAGAGGCGCCGACGGTGCGTCCCTCCACCTCGAATACCCATCCCTTCTGCGTGACGATGCCCAGTTTCAGCCCGCGGCGATGCAACTCCTCCAGGAGATCCCGCACTCCCGGAAACAGGCGGACGAGTCCTGGCGCGGTCTGTGTCCAGTACGTGTCGCGGTAGCCCCGAAAAAGCTCCAGGGGCGGCAGCCCTTCCCTCTCCTCTAGCGGCCTGAGCGTGTCCTCGAGCTGGCGGCCGCGCATGTCGCGCAGGAATTCCTCCGCCGTCGGCTGCTCGATGCCCGCGTCGGCGAACACGCGCCCGAGCGCGTCGAGGCGCGCCGCGTAGGTGCTGACCAGCGTGTCGTCGAAGTCGAACAGGACGGCTGTGATGGACGGGTGTGGTGGGTAGCCCGGCGCGGCTGGCGGAGGTGGTAGGTCGTTCGCCAATTCGCAGACCCTAATACTGCTGGAAGAGCCGGCCCCAGTCCGTCTTCATTGCGGCCTTGACGCGGCGGCTGCCGATGAAGCGCAGCCAGTAAGCGTTGTGGTATACGTTGGAGGCGAAGAACGCCCACGGCGTTATCGGCGACCGCAGCAGCGCGTTCTCCAGCGGCTTGAGCGGCCCCCAGTAGATGAGCTTCTGGCCGCGGCTGGCGAACGTGTTCTCGCTGCCGGCGAACTGCCAGTCCACGTTGGCGATGTCCTCGCCCACGGTGTCAATCTGCGACGGGTCGCCGCAGCCTAGGCCGCGCTCGTGGGCCAGCCGGATGAAGCGTATTGACATGGGGTCGAAGCCCATCATCTTCGCCGCCACCGCGTCAATCGCCACCTGGTCTGCACTGGCGAGAAACACGTTCTTCTGGTGCCAGCGCATGGCGCGCGGGCCGGGGCCGTCGCCCGCGAACGTGCCGTCCGTAACGGCGAACACGCCGGGGTGTATCTCCTTCTGAATCGCCAGCAGGTCAACCAGCGTCTCGTGGATGACGGAGTGGGTCCAGTGGCGCTTGCGGTTCAGCAGGCCGCCAAACGCGTTCTTCATTGCGCCGGTGATGGTGGTGAACACGTGGGTCTTCATGGTGGGCAGGTGAATCACGTTCTTTCCGGGGAATATCTCCGGGATGGTGAGGCCCTCCGGGAAGATTTCGTCCAGCACCATCATCTTTGCCTTGGGCGTGTAGGGGATCCACTTGTTGGGGGCCACGTCCAGGTGCACGTTAGGCAGGCTGTACTTGTCCTGGACGGGCTTCTGCTTGTTGCGAACCTCGCCCTCGAACGAGTCCACGACGACGGTGCCGTTGTGCGCGGCGATCAGGTCGTCGTATCCGTCCGCAAGCAGCGTCTTGATGACGCCCTCCAGCTGCCACGGCGTGGTTGAGCAGGCAGGGTAGTAGTGCTGCCAGGAGATGTTGATCTTCAGGAGCGTCGAGAGGTCGGCGGGAAGGTGCGACTGGTAGTCGGCGAGGCGCATGGCCCTGCCGATGTCCTCGAACACGGTTTCGGGGCGGGAGTAGACCACCGCCACCTTGGCCCTTTGCGAGCCGCCGCTCCGCGGCTCTGCCTGTTGTACCTCCGCCTGCGCCATAGCGTCAGCGCCCGGCCGCGCTAGGCGCCGGCCCTTCCGTTGGCGGAAAGCTGCGCCTTGCGCTCCACGACCGTGCGCACGGCGTCCGCGACGTTTGCGGGGGCCAGCCCGTACTTCTCGATCAGGAGGTTGGGAGCGCCCGACTCGGCGTATCCGGTGAGCGTGACCATCTGCATGGGCGCAGGGCAAGACTCGGCGAGCGTCTGCGCGACGATGCTGCTCAGCCCGCCGTGGCGCAAGTGCTCCTCCGCGGTGACGATTGCGCCAGTCTCGCGGGCCGCCGCCGCAATGGCTTCAGCGTCAATCGGCTGCAACGTGGACATGTTCAGCACGCGGCAGTCGATTCCCTCTGCGTCAAGCGTCTGCGCGGCGGTTAGGGCTGTACTGACCATCGTGCCGCAGGCGATGATGGTTGCGTCGCCGCCCTGCCTCAGGGCCTCCGCGCGGCCGATGGTGAAGTCGAAGTCGCCCTCGTGAACGATGGGCGTTGCTGGCCTGGAGAGGCGGACGTAGAAGGGGCCGGGCGTTGCGGCGGCCTTTCGCACGGCCTGCGCGGTTTCCGGCCCGTCCGCGGGCACGATGACGGTGAAGCTGGGCAGCGCGCACATGAGCGACAGGTCTTCGATGCCGTGCGCCGACATGCCGTCCTCGCCGGTGGTGATGCCGGCGTGGGTGACTACGATCTTGACGTTGAGCCGCGCCTGCGAGATGCCGATGCGTATCTGGTCATAGGGGCGGCCGCTGCCGAACACCGCAAACGTGCTGGCGAACACGGTCTTGCCGGAGCTGGCGAGGCCCGCGGCAATGCTCATCATGTTCTGCTCCGCCGGGCCGGTGTCGAAGAAACGGTCCGGGAACTCCTCGGCAAACAGGTTTATCACCGTGGACTTGTTGAGGTCGCCCCCAAGCACCACGATATCCGGGTTCTCCCTGCCCAATTCCAGCAGGGTGCGGCCGAATGTCTCTCTGGTTGATGCAGTGGTCACGTTGAATAGTCTCCGCTAGTCCGCCAGCTCCGCAAGGGCCAGCTCAAGCTGCTCCCTGGTGGGAGCCTTGCCGTGGAAGTCCGGGTTGTTCTCCATGAAGCTGACGCCCTTGCCCTTGACGGTATCGGCGATGATGACGGCCGGCCGGCCCTTCACCGACACGGCCTCGTCCAGCGCGTTGATGACGCTGGGGATGTCGTGGCCGTTGGCCTGGACGGTGTGCCAGCCGAAGGAGCGCCACTTGTCTGCGAACGGCTCAAGATCCACCACCTCGGAGGTGAAGCGGTCGTTCTGGATGCCGTTGCGGTCGACTATGGCGACGAGGTTGTCGAGGCGGTAGTGCGAGGCTGCCATGGCGGCTTCCCACACTTGGCCCTCGTCGCACTCGCCGTCGCCCAGCATGACGAACACGCGGGAGTCGCGGCCGTCCAGCCTGGCGGCGATCGACGCGCCCACGCCGAACGACAGCCCCTGCCCAAGCGAGCCGCCGGACATCTCCACGCCGGGCGTCATGGTGTGGGCGTGGCCTTGCAGTCGGCTGTTGATCTTGCGGAACGTCCACAGCTCCTCCCGCGGGAAGTAGCCGCAGTGGGCCAGCGTCACGTAGAGGACTGGGCAAGCGTGCGCCTTGCTCAGGATGAAGCGGTCGCGGTCGGGCCAGCCGGGCGCGGCGGGATCGTGGCGCAGTTCCTTGCAGTACAGGGCCGTGAGCAATTCCACCGCCGAGAGGGAGCCGCCGGGGTGGCCGCTTCCCGCCTCGGTGATGATGTTCAGGATGTCACGCCGCAGCTGCACTGCGGTGGTGGTCAACTCGTCCAGGGAGATTTGCTTCATTGCTACGCTCGCTTGCGACTCAACAATAAGCCTCGGCGGCAGGCGGCCTGCGCCGAGGACAAAGCGCTAACGGTTATGGATTGGTGTATCGTTGCCATTTCCGGGGCGTCAACCTCTTGCGATTGAGGATTATAGCAGGCAATCGATGGGCTGTCCACAATTGAGAGTGAGCGTTTGCTTACTTTGGTTGCGCGGGCGCTTCACTCGTTCCCGCTCATGCTGAGCTAGTCGAACCACGAGCGGATGAACACGCGTGTCGGCCGTCCGCCCACCCTTCGACAAGCTCAGGGCGAGCGGGCTTAAGGCAGCCTATGCCCGCTTCCGCGGGCATCCACTCGGCCGCCGCCCCCCCCCACCTGGATTGCGGCTTTCGCCGCAATGACGGTTGAGGTTGGCAGCCCCGCTCATAGCCTGCCCCGTACATGATACGGGGGTGAGCCTGTCGAACCACAGCGGGGAGACGCGCGCCCGCGCCGTTTCCACTCTCGCCGTCATTGCGGCGAAAGCCGCAATCCATCCCCCGCCGCGCCCCGCCGGGTGCTAGATTCCTGCTTTCGCAGGAACGACGGTCGTGGCGCCCCTGTCCATGCATCGACTGGCTCAGCACGAACGGCCAACTGTGTCTGTTCGTCCTGAGCTTGTCGAAGTACGTGAGGGCGGGGCGGCCGTGCGGAGAATGGCACGCTATTCTCCGCATAAGCTACGCAGTATATGCGGATATTACGCGCGGCCACCAGGCGAGTGACCGCGCCAGTCACGCTCAAAACGCCCGGAGGCGGGCAAGTTCGGAGCGGAGATTGGGCGTATAATCACCGCAGGCAATGCGGAGAAACGCAGAAATGATGCGGAGAATGTACATCCACGAAGATCCGGCCTGGCCCAACATGCACTGGCAGAAAGAGCGCATTGCCGACCGGCTGGCCGCGCTCAAGTACCGCCAGGGCTGGCTGCGAGGACGCATGGAGGCGCTGGGCTTTGCGCTGCGGATGGACGCTCAGCTGGACACCTGACGGAGGAGGCGGTCAACAGCAGCGCCATAGAGGGCGAGACGCTGGACGCTGCGCAGGTGCGCTCGTCCGTGGCGCGTCGGCTGGGCATGAACGCGGGCGGCATTAGCGCAGTGGACAGCCGCGCGGAAGGCGTGGTCGATATGACGCTGGACGCCACGCAGGGCTACGACCGCCCACTGACGCGGGATCGGCTGTTCGACTGGCAAGCCGGGCTGTTTCCCGCCGGGCGCGACCGCGTGGGCGCGATCAGCGTTGGGGAGTGGCGGGATGGCGGCCGCGGCCCCATGCAGGTGGTGTCCGGCCCCAAAGGCAGGGAGCGCGTCCACTTCGAGGCGCCGGCCGCGGAACGCCTGGACGAGGAGATGCGCGGCTTCCTGGAGTGGTTCAACTCGCCCGCAGGCATGGACGGCGTGCTGAGGGCTGCCCTGGCCCACCTGTGGTTCGTGACCATCCACCCGTTCGAGGACGGCAACGGCCGCATTGCGCGGGCCATTGCGGACATGGCCCTGGCGCGCTCCGAGGGCAGCCCGCAACGCTTCTACAGCATGTCGTCTCAGGTACTGCGCCGGCGGGCCGACTACTACCGCATTCTGGAGCGCACCCAGCGCGGCGGCGTGGACGTCACGGGCTGGATGGCGTGGTTCCTGGACTGCCTGGCAGAGGTCATCGCGCACTCTGAGACGGCGTTGGCCGCGGTGCTCGGCAAGGCGCGGTTCTGGGAGCGCAACGCCGGCTTGTCGCTGAACGAGCGGCAGCGCAGCGTCATCGACCGGCTGCTGGACGGATACGAGGGCAGGCTGACCACCACGAGGTGGGCGGGCATGACCGGCTCCTCGCAGGATACCGCGCTGCGCGACATCACGAACCTGGTGGAGCGCGGCGTGCTGGTGCGGAGCACGGCGGGCGGCCGCAGCACGAGCTACGCGCTGGCAGAGGGGTAGGCGCCGGGGAGGCCACACAAGCTCGCGCTACCCTGAGTCCGGCCAGAACTCCGGCCAGAGTGAGCGTAGGGAGTCCGTGACTTCTTGCGACGGTGAGATGATCCACAGCACGCCATCGCCATTCAGGCCCAGGAAGCGGCTCGCGGCCACGCTCTCCGTGTCCACCATCGCATCGTAGAACTCCTCGGCTTCCGCGTCCGTATCCCAAACGGAATGCGAGATTAGGACGTGCTGGTCATCCGGCCCGCGCAGCAGCGCATACCTGTCGCCGCCCCAGCCCTGTGCTATTGCTGCCGCCGTACCTTGCCCGATTCGCGTTTCCAGGTATGTCCTCAGGAAGAACTCACCCATCACGTCCGAGTCGACGCTCTCCCACCCCATGCCCAGCGCGGCCGCCGCGTCCGGCAGATCGACCGGGACAGGGGACTCGCGTTCCACGTACTTCTGCGGGTGCAGGATCTGCTCCGTGGAAGCCGGCGGGTCGTCGTAAGCGTCATCGACGATGCCCCATGCCGAGGGCGCTTGCGGATCCAGAAAGTCGATGCCAAGGGAAGCCGCCAGGCCGATCACGAAGTTTGCGCCGTGGACGTAGGGGAACAGCAGGCTCTGTTGCAGAACGTATGGCGTGGAGTCCAGGGCCGAGGAGTCCACGCTTGCGCCTTCCGCCAGCGCTTGCATCAGCCGTTCCTGGGTGAACCGCTCCAGCATGTACTGGGATTGCAAGATCGATGCGTCCCCCTCGATGAGCGCGAGCAGGGCGGCGGCCTCGTCGGCGTTGTCCTCCACGGACTCCCTCATTGAGTGTATGTCAAAGACCTGCTGTTGCAGGGCGTGAGTGAACTCGTGGGCCAGCGTCAGCTCTTCGGTGGCCGAAAGCGCCCGGCCCTCCGACTCCGCAATCAGATACAGTTCCTCCGTCTCCGTGTCGTAGAACCCGGCTACCTGCTCGCCATACAAGTCAAGCAGCAGTTGGCGCAGGTCTGCGTCCGGGGGAATCAGGCCCAGTAGCCTGTAGAGAGCCTGGGCGTTGAGAAGGTCATCCATGTCCTCGTCCAGGTCTTCTATCAGAGATGCGGTTAGCTCCTCCCGGGTCAAGAACTGCGGGGTTGTGCCTTCCGCCGCGTCCAAGCCGCGCAGTTCGACGACGCTTTGCAGAACGCGGTCGTATGCGGAGACGTCCGCGGCTGTGGGCGCAGAGGTTGGCGTAGGCGCGAGCGTAGCGGTTCCGGTAGGCGCGGATTCGGGTGTCGCGGTGGGCGTGGGTTCGAGCGTCGCGGTCGCTGTAGCCGATGGGGCAACCGTGGCAGTCGCGGTGGCCGTGGGAGTTGGCGGCGTGGGCGTCTCCGTCGGGCTTTCACGGGCGCAGGCCGCCAGGAGCAGAGCGAGGGCCAGCATCGCGGCGAGTCGTCTCATGCGCGGGATTATGAGAGGCTACAGGCGCAGCGTCAAGGCAGCCGGACAGCGCGAGCGTTAGGGTCGTTGACACAAGGATTGGCTGGACTTAGAATGCAGGGGCCAGGCCAAGCGGGAAGGAGACCGTCTCAGATGCAGGAAATGCAGATAGATAGCATCCGGCTGAGCCTCGTCAACTATCAGAGGGTGGTTATCCTGAAGGAGAAGTCCTCTGACCGATACCTGCCGATATGGATTGGGCCCGCGGAGGCTGACTCCATTGCGGTAAAGTTGCAGGACGTGGCAACGCCGAGGCCGCTGACGCACGACCTGCTGAACCTCGTCATCACGTCTCTGGGCGGCGCTGTCTCGCACATCGTGGTATCTGACCTGCTGGACGACACGTTCTACGCCAAGATTCACATCCAGCTGAACGGCAGCGCCTACGAGATCGACTGCCGGCCCAGCGACGCCATCGCCCTTGCCGTGAGGGTGCAGGCGCCCATCTACGCGGAGGACACGGTGCTGAACAAGGCGGGCGTGGCGCTGGACAAGGAGACCAATCGCCCGGTCTCCGCGGGCGGCGAGCTTCGCGGGGAGGAGAAGGCGGAAATGTCCGAGGAGGACATGAAGAAGCTGTCGGCGTTCAGCGAGTTCATCGGAGGACTCGACCTGGAGGACTTCGAACGCAAGCGATCCTGAGGCCGGCGTGCGCGTGGCTGCGGACGTTGAGCTATCGACCGGGCGGCCGATTCCGGGCCGCGCATCTCCGTTCCGACTCGCCCCGTTCCCGCGCCAATGCACGACGCGGGGCCAGCGTACACAGAACCTCTTCCCCCTTGAGGGGGAAGATTGAGATGGGGGTGACTCGAGCGTGGGTGTCTGGCCTGATTGCCCCCATCCCCTGCTTTCGCAGGGGCAGGCTCTAACCTTCCCCCGTCTGCGGGGGAAGGGAATTGGGTTTGCTCCAAGGTCATATGAGCGGCAGGTGAACAGTTGATGGAAGGCGCAGCAATTCAGGAACGCGACTCCGCCCACGAGGTGGCGCTCAAGCAGTTTGACGAGGCCGCCGCGCTGCTCGGCCTGTCGGACGACATGGCCGCGTATCTCAAGACCTGCAAGCGCGAACTGACCGTCAACTTCCCGGTACGCATGGACGACGGCTCAATCCGCATGTTCACAGGCTACCGCGTCCAGCACAACCTGGCGCGCGGCCCCGCGAAGGGCGGCATCCGCTATCACCCGCTGGTCACGCTGGAGGAGGTGAAGGCGCTCGCCATGTGGATGACGTGGAAGTGCGCCGTTGCCTCCATTCCATACGGCGGCGCCAAGGGCGGCGTGGCCCTGGATCCCCGGCCGCTCTCTCAGGCGGAGCTGGAGCGGCTCACGCGCCGCTACGCCACCGAGATCTCCATCCTCATTGGGCCGGAGAGCGACATCCCCGCGCCGGACGTCAACACCAACCCGCAGGTGATGGCGTGGATCATGGACACCTACAGTATGCACGTGGGCTACTCCGAGCCGGGCGTGGTGACGGGCAAGCCGGTGGGCATAGGCGGCAGCCTGGGCAGGCTGGACGCCACAGGCCGCGGCTGCATGATAGTCGCTGCCCGCGAATTGGCGCGCGAGGGTCGCAGCCTGGAAGGCGCCACCGTGGCGGTGCAGGGGTTCGGCAACGTGGGCTACTACGCGGCAAAGCTCCTGGAGGAACGCGGCTGCCGCATCATCGCCGTGACGGACAGCAGCGGCGGCTGCTTCCTGGGCGGGCACGTAGACCTGGCGAAGCTGAGGGCTTGGAAGGACGAAGGCAACCGCCTGGTCGACTTTCCGGGCGCGGAGAGCCTTACCAACGACGACCTGCTCGCCATGCCCTGCGACATTCTGACGCTGGCCGCGCTGGAGGGCCAGGTCACGGAGGACAACGCGCACAACGTGGGCGCGCGCATCATCATCGAGGGCGCGAACGGCCCCGTCACGCCTGAGGCCGACCGCCGGCTGGAGCGCATGGGCGTGCGCGTTGCGCCGGACATACTCGCCAACGCGGGCGGCGTCGTGACCTCGTACTTCGAGTGGATTCAGGGCCGGCAGCAGCTGTTCTGGGAGCGGCGCGAGGTGGAGGAGCGGCTGGAGCAGGTGATGACACGCGCCTACGACGAGGTGGCTGAGACGGCGGAGGAACGCGGCGTCACCATGAGGAAGGCTGCGCTTGCGCTGGCCGTCAGCCGGGTGGTTCAGGCGATAGAGCTGCGGGGGTTCTACCCGTAGCGCGTTTGTGCGAGCTGGTTCGTGCTGAACATCTGACTCCCGCTAATGGTGAGCATCCCGCCCCCGCTCATAGCCTGCCCCGTACTTGATACGGGGGTGAGCTTGTCGAACCAGAGCGGGAAGACCGCGACTGTCGATCGTCCGCCCGCCCTTCGACAGGCTCAGGACGAGCGGGATGGCAATGGCAACTCCCACCGTCATTGCGGCGCAAGCCGCAATCCAGCGGAGGGAGGCGGCGCTGCCCCACTCGGTGTCCGAGGCGAGACGCGGCTAAGTATATTTCCTCCTGCGCAGGAATGGGGGAGGTGAGCGCGTGTCGCCCCCCCCTCGCCTATGCTTCGACAGGCCAAGCACGAACGGAGACGGCAGGCCGCCTGCCGCTCATCCCCGCCTGGTGCAGTTCGCGAACCGCCTCTACGGGTGCAACCTCGGACAGACCGGCGCGGGCCAACCGATTCGCAGGCGGCCGCAACGGTGGTATACTGGCACCGCACGCGGGCCGGCGCAGCCGGCCCCAAACCTTGACCTGAAGAGGTAGTCGTGGAGCTGTTCAGAAGCCTCATATTCGTGCCGGGGAACCGGCGGGACATGCTGGAGAAGGCGGCGGCGTTTCCCGCCGATATAGTCGTGCCGGACATGGAGGACTCGGTGCCGTTGTCGGAGAAGAGCGCGGCGCGAGACACCGTCGCGGACACGATCCCGGCGCTCGCGCAGGCGGGCAAGCGCGTCATGGTTCGAGTGAACGCGCTGAGCACGGGCCTGCTGGAGGAAGACCTGCGGGCGGCCGTCACGCCGCACACATACGCCGTGAACGTGGGCAAGGTGGACACGCCGTGGGACGCGCAGCAGATCGACGCCATCATGGCGGCGGCCGAGGCCAGGATCGGGCTGCCGCGGGGCAGCGTTCGCATGGCGCCGTACATCGAGACCGCGCTTGCCGTGGTGAACGCGTACGCGGTGTGCTCGGCGACGCCGCGGATAGTGGCGGCCGCGTTCGGCGCGGAGGACTTCACCGTCGACATGGGCACGCAGCGCACTGACCAGGGCGCGGAGGTGCTGATGCCCAGGGCCGCGGTTGCAATCGCCGCCAGGGCCGCGGACGTGACGCCCATCGACGTGGTGTACGCCAACTTCCGCGACGAGGAGGGGCTGCGCCGCGACACGCTGGTCGGCAAAAGCCTGGGGTACAAGGGCAAGTTCGCCATTCACCCCGCGCAGCTTGGCCCCATCAACGAGATACTCAGCCCCATGCCGGAGGAGGTGGAGTACGCGAGGCGTGTCATCGCCGCGTTCGAGGAGTCGGAGGCGCAGGGCAGGGGCGCAACCTCGCTGGACGGCAAGATGATCGACGAGCCGGTCGTCAAGCGGGCGCGCAACCTGCTGACACTCCAGGACGCCATCACGGGTGTCGGCGCGCAGGGCTGACGCGGCGGTACGGCCGCCGGTGCAATGACAGACCGCATACTCCTTGAAGGCATGGCCTTCTACGGCTACCACGGCGCGACGCCCCAGGAGAGGGAGAAGGGCCAGCCGTTTGTGGTGGACGTGGAGATGGAGCTTGACCTGAGCAAGCCCGGCCTCTCGGACGACCTGCGTGACACGGTGGACTACTCGGCGGTGTACCGCGTGGTTAGGGAGATTGTCGAGGGGCCGGGCCGCAACCTGCTGGAGTCGGTGGCGGACGGCCTGGCGCGCCGTCTCCTCGACGACTTCCCGCTCGACGCCGTGACGGTGCGCGTGGCGAAGCCGCACGCGCCAATCCGCGGCGCGCTGCTGGATAGCGCAGCCGTAGAGGTGCGGCGGGCGCGCGGGTAGGGTGGTGCCTACGCCCTTCGACTAGCTCAGAGCCTGCCCCTGCGAAAGCAGGGGGCGAGCGGCCACCTACAGTTGTCATTCTGAGCGGAGCGCAGCGGAGTCGAAGAATCTAAAGCCTCCGCAGGTCTACACATCCCCCGCACTCTCGCGCCGCCGTGGGGCCGAACACCAAATGCCCAAGGTTTCTCGACTCCGCTATCGCTCCGCTCGAAATCACTATGGCCTTGCCAAGGTCACGTAAGAGGATGAAAGCGGGCGGGCGACCCAGGGGGCGATTGTCGCTGGCCTGCGAGACTGGTAGCCTCATCCTGCAAGCCGCCCGGCACGCCTACTTTCATAGCAATGACAGGCGGGGTGTGGATGGCGCGGGCCGCTCGCGCATCTTGGGCCGCCGCCGGCCCGCGGCGCGGCCGCGAATACCCGCAAAATTACCCCCTCCGCGACTTGCCAGGCCCATCATCCCGCTATGCTATCCTCTGCGATGTGCCGCGGGCAAAGCTGACCCAATCGGGGGTCTTGCCATTTGCTCCGCAGGCCGCTACAATAGAACAAACCATCGGCATAGAGGGGTGGAAGCCATGCGAGTGATATTTCTGGAGGACATTCCCAACGTTGCCCGCGCCGGAGACGTCAAAGAGGTCAAGACGGGCTACGCCAAGAACTACCTGCTGCCCAAGCAGCTTGCGGTCGCGGCCACGGCGCAGGAGCTTTCCAGGCTGGAGACCATACGCAAGGTCGGCCTGGAGCGTCAGTCCAAGCTGCGCGAGGGCGCGCAGGCGTTGGCGGAGCGGCTGGAGGGCGCGGAAGTGTCGTTGAAGGTGCGCACCGGCCCCACGGGTCGGCTGTACGGCGCGGTCACCAGCGCGATGCTGGCCGAGGAGCTGACCGCGCTCATGGACGTGGAGATAGACAGGCGCAACGTCATCCTCGACGAAACCATCCACGAGCCGGGCGAGTACCAGGCCAGGGTTCGGCTTCACCCGGACCTGACGGCCACCGTGAGCTTTGCGGTGGAGCCGCTTCAGTAACCGCCCATGTACGTCGAGAGACTGCCCCCGCACGACGAACGGGCCGAGGAGTCGGTCATTGGGTCGCTGTTGATAGACGGCGACGCCATACTGACCGTCTCCACGCTGCTGCGCCCGGAGGACTTCTACGGCGAACGCCAGCGGTGGTGCTACGAGGCCTGCCTCTCGCTGTGGGAGCGCAACGAGGCCATCAATCCCGTCACGGTGGGCCATCGGCTGGCGATGCTGGAACGCCTGGATCTGGTGGGCGGCCCCGCCTACCTGGGCCACCTGGTCAGCGCCGTTCCCACGTCCGCTCACGCCGAGTATTACGCGCACATCGTCAGCAGGACGCACCTGCTGCGGCGGCTGATCATGGCTGCGGGCGAGATCGCGTCGCTGGGCTACGAAGGCGGCGACGACGTAGACAGGGTGCTGGCTCAGGCGGAGGATCTGCTGTTCGGCATACGCACCGGCCAGCAGATGCGGGACTTCATTGCCATCCGTGACGTGCTCGACCAGTACCTTGAGGAGAGCGCGCGACTGGACAGCCCGCAGGAGCAGACGCAGGCGCCCGTCTTCACGTCATACTCAGACCTGGATCAACTGCTCGGCGGCCTGCAACGGTCGGACATGCTGGTGCTGGCGTCCGGCCCGAGCGTTGGCAAGAGCACGCTAGCGCTCAACATAGCGCGCAACTCCGCGCAGCACGGCAACGGCGTCGCCGTGTTCAGCCTGGAGATGAGCCGTGAGCAGATTGGGCATCGCTTCCTGTCCAGCGAGGCCAACGTGGATCTGCGGGCCGTGCGCCAGCGGCTGTACGGCGACATGGCTGAGAGGCGCATCGTGCAGGCGGCCGGCGCGCTCTCGGAGTTGCCCATTTTCATAGACGATACGCCCTTGCAGAGCATCGTCGAGATACGCAGCAAGTCCCGGCGGCTTCATATGGAGCGCAAGCTGGATCTGGTCATTGTCGACTATCTCCAACTGATACAGGGCACGGGCCGGCGCGAGAACCGCGTGCAGGAGGTCGGCGAGATTACCCGCGCGCTGAAGGGCATCGCCCGCGACCTGAACGTGCCGGTGCTCGCGCTTTCGCAGCTAAGCCGCGCGGTAGAGGCGCGCCCATCGCACCGGCCGCAGCTCTCCGACCTGCGTGAGAGCGGCAGCATCGAGCAGGACTCGGACGTGGTGATGTTCATTCACCGGGACGACCTGCGCTACAGCAGGGAGGAGTGGGAGCGCCAGTACCCTGACCAGGAGTACCCCAGGGGCCTTGCAGAGCTCATCGTTGCCAAGCACCGCCACGGCCCGCTGGACACCATCACGCTGCGGTTCAACGGCGCGATGGCCCGGTTCGAGGACACCCCCTCTCGGGAGCTGTGATGACGCTCCGCGCAGGCTTCCCGGACGATACCCGCTCCACGCCGCTGCCCAACCCGGTCTTCGGGCAGGTGCTGGAGGAGTTGGACGACTTGCCCGCCCTCAAGTGCCTGCTGCGTGCGTTCCTGCTTCACTCGCAGAAGCGGGCGTTTCCGAGGTACGTCACGCGGGGCGAGATGCTCGCCGACCGCACGATGACCCGCGCGCTGGCGTCGGCGCGCTCGCGCCCGGAGGACGCGCTCGACGATGCGCTGGGGAAGCTGGAGGACATGGGCCTGCTCATCCACCTGCGCATGAGGCAGGGCGAGGGCAGCCGGGACGTGTACGTGCCCAACAACCGAGAGGGCCGCAGCGCCGCCGAACGCCTGAAGGCCGTGGGCATTGGCGCGGCGGTACAGTCGCCGCCCAGCCGGCGGCAGGCGCCGGCCGCCAAGCCCAACATCTTCGCGCTGTACGAGGAGAACATCGGCATCATCGGCCCGATGATGGCGGAGGCGTTGAAGGCCGCGGAGGAGACCTACCCCGCCGCCTGGATAGAGGATGCGTTTCGCATAGCGGTGCAGGGAAACAAGCGCAACTGGCGATACATAGAGGCCATACTTGCCAGGTGGGACAAGGAAGGAAGAGATCATGGAGAGCCTGGGAGACGTCCTAAGACGATTGACGCCCGGGAATGGATCAGACGGTACGGGCTACCCAAGGTCTAGCGACGGGTCGGCCTACGATCCCTTTGGGGAGGAGCAACCCGCGCCGGCCTGCGAAATCTGCGGCGACTTCGGCTGGGTGCGGGTGCAGGTGCCGGTAGGCCATCCCTACTTCGGCAAGGCCATTCCGTGCCGGTGCCAGGAGCGAGCGGAAGACCCATCCCGCCTTGAACGCCTGCAACGATACAGCAACATGGGGCTGCTCACGCGCCTTACGTTCGATGCGACCATGCCGGACGGCCGCAGAGACGACCCGGACGACCGCGCCCTCTTCCGCCGCGCCCACGATGCGGCGATGGCGTATGCGGAGGAGCCGCAGGGCTGGCTGGTGCTCACCGGCCCCAGCGGCGGCGGCAAGACTCACCTGGCCGCCGCCGTGGCAAACCGCGTGATGGAGCAGGGCCGGCCGGTGTTCTTCGTGTTCGTGCCGGACCTGCTTGACCATCTGCGCTCCACGTTCACGCCCGCAAGCGAGATCACCTACGACCAGCTATTCGAGCAGGTGCGGAACGCTCCGTTGCTGGTTCTCGATGACCTGGGCGGGCACAGCAGCACGCCGTGGGCGCAGGAGAAACTATACCAGGTTCTAAACCATCGCCATCTGTCGCAGCTTCCTACGGTCATAACGCTCGGCGTTTCGCCGGAGTCGCTGGACGAGCGATGGCAGACGCGCATCTGGGATCCGCAGTTGTCCGCGTCGTTCCAGGTAGGTACGGGCCGCGGCGCGGGGGAGAAGTGGGGCATGGTTGAGCCGGAGATGAGGCGTCGCATGACGTTCGAGAGCTTTGACGTGAGGGGGAACGCGGCCGGGCCGTCGCAGCGGCAGAGCCTGGACGCCGCCCTGCGTATGGCCCGGAACTTCGCCGGGGATCCGGAGGGCTGGCTGGTATTCCTGGGCCCGCGTGGCTGCGGGAAGACCCACCTCTCGGTCGCCATTGCCGACGAGCAGCTCAGGCAGGGCAGAGACGTGCGCTACTTCCTGGCGGCGGATCTGCTGGAGCGGCTGCGGGACGCCTTCAGCCCGGACAGCGCGGTCAGCCACTTCCGGCTGTTCGAGAGCGTGCGCAACGCCGACCTGCTGGCGCTGGACGACTTTGACCTGGAGATGGAGCACGTGACGCCCTGGGCGCGCGAGAAGCTGAAGCAACTGCTGGTGCATCGCTACGACGCCAGGCTGCCGACTATCATCATTGCGACTGAGCTCAACGAGGACAAGCAGTCGGAGTTCATCAGGTCTCGCTTGCAGGACGCCACCCTGGTGACCACCATGCCGATGGACGCGCCGGACTACCGCTACAGGCGCGGCGGCCGGCGGGGCCGGAGCGGGTAGTGGTGGGCGCGGCGCCGGAGGGATGGCAGCATCCCGCGATGAGCGGCATCGGGCCGTGCCAGTTCTGCCGCATCGCAGCCGGAGAGTCACCGGCGCGCATCGTGCACCAGGACGATGACGTGCTGGTCATTCATAACGTGCTGGACTGGGTGCCCGTCATGCTGCTGGCGATGCCGCGTCGCCACATGACGCAGGAGGAGATGTGGCGCGACCCGGTGATGGCAAAGGTGGCAGAGGCCGCCGTGCGCGCCGGCAAGGAGCATTGCCCGCGGGGATTTCGGCTGCTGTCCAACTTCGGGCCGGAGGCCATGCAGAGCCAGCCGCACGCGCACCTTCACGTGCTGGGCGGCGCGCAGATGGGCCGTTACGTGTGAGTGGGGGATACAGTCCGTCATTCTCGCGGACGCGGGAATGTAGCCCCAGGGGCGTGAGGGTGCTAGGCGCTCTGTTCGCCTCCCCTCCGGGCCCTGGATTCTTGATTCCACAGAACGACGGCGGAGGCCGCCTTTAGCCCAAGCCCTTCGACCGGCTCAGGGTGAGCGGATACAGTTTCCCGTTCGTGCTGAGCTTGTCGAAGCATGGAGGGACGCCGCCCCCCCTACTCAAACGTCTGGATGTAGTTGATGACGTGCCAGATCTCGTCGGCGGTCAGGGCGTCTCCGAGCTGCGTCATGGCCGTATCGGGGACGCCGTCACGCACGATCCCAAACAGTTCAGCGTCCGGGTGGTGATACGCGTGAATCCGTAGGTCGGAGGGCGGAGGCTCCATACCCGCCGCGGCCCGCCCGTCCCCTTGGCCGGTCTCGCCGTGGCAGGACAGGCACCTGACCTCGTAGACCTCCAGCCCGGCCCGTATCGACTCCTCGCTGGAAGGGATAGGGTTGGTCAGTTGGTCGTCGCCTCCGGGAAGGCTGCTCACCACCAGCGCAACGCCCGCGGCGAATCCGACCAGGCCCCCGGCCATCACGCCCGCGCCCTTCCGCGTGTACCAGCCGCCCAGCCGTAACGAAACTGCCATGAGCAGGCCGCCAAGCGCCAGCAGACCTACGCCCATGAACATCCAGGGAGTGAGCAGAGAGGACGATTCCTCAGTGTCCCCGCCGCGATCCATGCTGCCGTGATCCATGCCCTCGCCGGGGACTGCGGTCGCGCCGTGATCCATGCTGCCGTCGGGGACTGCGGTCGCGTCGCGATCCTGGGCGTAGGCCGCGCCCGGCGACAGCGCGATTGCTGCCGCCAGCGCGAGAGCCGCGAGAAGCAGGATGGCGAGACGCCGTGCGGGACGTGTCGCTGCGGTAGGCATGGCGTTGGCGCGGAGGTCGGGGCCGCTCTAGGACGCGGCCTCCCGGATGCGCCGCAGGATGTCGTCAGGCGTGGGCCGGTCGGACACGTCCTCGCCTATGTGCCGCCAGGCAATGGTCATGTCCGTGCGCACGATGAACGTGGCGGGGGCGGCCAGCCCGTCGCCAAGCAGGTTGTACACGCCGAAGTCGCGCACCACCTTGCCATCCGGGTCGGAGAGCACGGGGAACTGCGCGCCTGCGTAGGCGGCCATCTGCGCCGCGCTCACGATTCCGTCCATGCTGATTGCCAGCGCCTCGGCTCGTTCAGCTTCAAGCTGCGGGTACGCCTCTGCCAGCTGAACCAGCTGGCTCTGGCAGACCCCTCAGAAGGAGCCGCGGTAGAATACCAGTACAGCCACGTCGTGTTCGCTCAGCACGCGAGAGAGGGATACGTCGGTGCCGAAGGCGGAGGGCAGCGTGAAGTCTGTGGCGGTCTCGTCGCCGCCGGAGCCGCAGGCGGCGGCGAGAAGCAGGGCCATCGCAGCGATAGCGGCCGCCAGGACTAGGCCGGCCCGGCGCGGAAGCCGCTCGATCGGCGAATACCGACTCGCCTCGGAGCCGCGCCTGTCGGTCTGAAACAATGTCCGTGTCATGCCAACACTATAGCGCAGTGGTGCGTGGAAATACAGAGCGAGCCTTACAATCGCTCCGGCGGCTCAGCCGGGAAACTCGCCTACACGCGTTGCTGGACTCGCCGCTCGGTCGGCCCGTGCAAGCGCGCACGCTTTATTGGCGCGGACATCGCTCCTTCTGCCAGCCGACATTTGGCTCGATGGTGACATTACAATGACTTGCGGTTTGACTTCCCTAAACTGGTGTGCTATCTTGCCTGTAGACTCTTGGAAATGGAGGAAAGTGAAGTTGACCGCTCGAACTGCAATCGTTCTGGTGGCCGTTATGGTCGGCCTCCTGGCTGTGATCGGGTGTGCGGAAGAGGCTACGCCCGTTCCTGAAGCTACACCTGTTCCTGAGGTAGAAAGCCGTCTTGAAACGGTGAAGGACAGGGGCAACATAATCTGCGCCAGCCGCAACGACGTTCCCGGCTACGGCTACCTGGACGACGCCGGCAACAATGTCGGCTTCGACATAGACCTGTGCCGAGCCGTTGCCGCAGCCGTTCTTGGCGACCCGAACGCCTTTGAGATCCGCCTGATCACCGCAGCCGAGCGCGGCCCGACCATCCAGTCGGGCGAAGTCGATCTGCTGGTCAGAACGGTGACGTGGACAACGTCCCGCGACGCCCAGTGGGGCAACTACGCGCAGACGATGTTCTACGACGGCCAGGGGTTCATGGTCAGGAAGGACCTGGGGATCGACAGCGCCCTGGAGCTGAAGGACGCTTCGGTTTGCGTGACGCAGGGAACCACCACGGAGTTGAACCTGCAGGACTTCTCCAACCAGTACGGCCTGAACATCACGGCAGTCACCTTCGAGGACACGGACGCGGTTGTGGCCTCATACGAGAGCCAGCAGTGCGACGCCTTCACCAACGACCGCTCGCAGCTTGCCGCCATCGGCAGCGCGTTCGCCAACAGGGACGACCACGTCATCCTGCCGGAGACAATCTCCGAAGAGCCGCTTGGCCCGGTAGTCCCTCACGGCGACGAGCAGTGGTTCGACATCGTGAAGACCGTGATGGGCATGTTGATCTACGCAGAGGCTTACGGCGTGTCCTCGGCCAGCGTGCCATCCGCCGAGACCGGCGATACGGTGGTCGACAGGCTGTTCGGCCTCTCGGGCTCCTACGGCCAGGAGACGCTGGGCATCGACCAGACGGCGGCCCAGACGGTTATCCGCAGCGTGGGCAACTACGGCGAGATCTACGAGCGCAACCTGGGCGCAGGCGGCATCAACCTGCCCAGGGAGGACGGACGCAACGCGCTGTGGGCGGACGCCCGCTGCACGGACTGTCCCAAGGGAGGGCAGATCTACGCTGCGCCTCTGAGGTAGACCAACGCTATGGCGGCCATACCGCGAGGATTGACCTACAAGGGTATCCCGCTCTGGCGGCACACCCAGGTAATCCATGCGGCCTTGCAGGTGGTGTCCGGCCTCGTGGCTGTGAGCCTCGTAGCGTGGTTCTTCGTCAACATAGGCAGAGCCATACGGGATCGAGAGATCCCGTATGGCTTTAGCTTTTTGTCCCGCGAGTACCAGACGCCCATCGGGCAGCACTTCCTGCCATACGAGTCGTCCGACACGTTCCTCTACGCCTTCGGCGTGGCGACTACGAACACCATCATCGTCTCCATCGTGGGCGTCATACTTGCGACGGCGCTGGGCATATTCGTGGGCGTCTGCCGGCTGTCCGGCAACTGGATAGTGTCCAGGGCTGCGCTGGCCTACATCGAGTTCTTCCGCAACGTGCCCCTGCTGGTGCAGCTGTTCTTCTGGTTCTACATCGTGCTGGCCCTGCCGCCCGTTCGCGAGGGGCACGTCATCTCCGACCTGATCTACGTCAACAACAGCGGCATTTCCGTGCCCTGGCTCCAGGCGGCCACAATCGGCGGAGGACTGCTGTACTTCGCGCTGGCGGCCGCCGCGGTGTTCGCGGGCGTGGCGGTCCACAGGGCGATGATAAGGCGTGAGACCACGACCGGCCGGTCATCCTATCCACTGTTTCTCGGCATTTCAACCACCGTCGTAATAGGCGTGGCGTGCTGGCTGGGCATGACGGCCGCAGCCGGACAGGCGCCGTTCAGCATCTCGATACCGGAGCCACAGGGGACGTTCGGGCGGCCTGTGGGCGGCTTCACCGCCTCCGGCGGGCTGCTCGCGCTGCTGGCGGGGCTGGTGATATACACGTCGTCGTTCATCGCCGAGATTGTCCGCGCGGGCATACAGTCCGTGGGCCGCGGGCAGAACGAGGCCGCGAGGTCGCTGGGGCTGCCCTACATGAACACGCTTCGCCACGTGACCTTCCCGCAGGCCCTGCGAGTAATCATCCCGCCGCTCATCAGCCAGTGCCTGAACCTGACCAAGAACAGCAGCCTGGCCGCCGCCATCGGCTACTCCGACCTCACCAACGTAGCCAAGACCATGACGCAGACGGCGCCGGCCGTGTCCATATTCATCCTCATCATGGTGGCGTACCTGGCAATGAGCCTGACCTACTCGATCATCGGCAACCTGTACAACCGCCGCATAAGCTTCTCGTGAGAACAAGGTGATGTCAGCCAATCCGGAAACGACACTCTCCACCGCGCTCCCGCCGCCGATACTGGATCGCGGATTGCTGGGCTGGGCGCACGCCAACCTGTTCAGCAGCCGGTTCAACGCCGCCCTGAGCATCTTGTCCGCTGCGTTGCTGGGCGCGGTCGCGTGGTTCTCTCTGCGGTGGGTGATACAGGACTCCGATTGGACCCTGATAGCCACCCTGAGCGGGCGGCTAATCATCGGCCCGTACAACACCGAGCAGGCTTGCCCCGGCCAGGACTGCTTCTGGCGGCCTCAGGTGTCGCTGCTGATGGTGACGACGCTGCTGGGCATGGCGTGGGTGGCGGCCGGCGGCGGGCTGACGAAACGCATCGCTATTGGAGTTACGGCGGTTCTGGCCGCCTTCTCGCTCCTGCCCAACGGCCTGGAAGAGATGGGCATGGACGTGCGCCTGCTGCTTGTGGCGAACATTCCGGCCCTGGCGTTGGGCTGGGCGCTGGCCCGGTATACGCCGTTGGGCACGGTTCGCTGGATCGCAATACTGGCCGTCTGCACGTTCGCGGCGACGCTGCTACTGCTGGGCGGCAGGGAGGGAGTGCCCGGCCTGCAACCGGTGTCAGTCATCCACTGGGGCGGCCTCATGCTGAACCTGCTGCTGGCCGTGGCCGGTATCGCGCTCAGCTTTCCGATAGGCATCGCGCTGGCGCTGGGCCGCCGGTCAGACCTGCCGGTGGTGAAGCTGCTTTGCGTGGTGTTCATCGAGGTGTTCCGAGGCGTGCCGCTGATTACACTCCTGTTCATGTCCCAGGTGCTGGTGCCGCTGGCGTTCCCGGAGGACTTTCCATTGAACTCGCTGTACCGCGCCGCAATCGTGATAACGCTGTTCAGCGCGGCGTACATGGCGGAGAACATCCGCGGCGGCTTGCAGGCGCTTCACCGCGGGCAGACGGAGGCGGCGCAGTCGCTGGGGCTGCCGAACTGGCAGATCACGCTGTTCATCACGCTGCCGCAGGCCATTCGCAACGTCATACCCGCAATCGTGGGCCAGTTCATCGCGCTGTTCAAGGACACAACCCTGGTGTACATTATCGGTATGCAGGACATTGTGACGTACAGCAGGGCGTTCATCCAGGGCAACCCGGAGTTCATACCGAGCGCGCTGGAGCTGTTTATATTCCTGGGCCTGGTCTTCTGGATATTCACCTACAGCATGTCCTACATAAGCAGGCAGATAGAGCAGAACCTGGGAGTCGGAAGACGCTGACGCACGGGGGATAGATCATGGATACGGAAACGGAACAGCTTTCGGAAGACATCATCGTGTGCACGGACTTGCACAAGTGGTTCGGCTCGTTCCACGTGCTGCGCGGCATAACGACCTCGGTGAAGCGCGGCGAGAAGGTGGTCATACTGGGGCCGTCCGGCTCCGGCAAGTCGACGTTCATTCGGACGCTGAACCGGCTGGAGGAGCACCAGCGCGGCACCATCGTGGTAGACGGCATAGAGCTTTCGAACGACGTGCGGAACGTGGATGCCATTCGCAGCGAGGTGGGGATGGTGTTCCAGCAGTTCAACCTGTTTCCGCACCTGACGGTGATGCAGAACATCACGCTTGCGCCGCAGAAGGTGCGGAAGTGGCCGCGGGCGCAGGCGGAGGAGGTTGCCAACGAGCTCCTGACGCGCGTGGGCATACCGGAGCAGGCGGGCAAGTACCCGTCCGAGCTTTCGGGCGGGCAGCAGCAGCGAGTGGCGATTGCTCGCGCGCTTGCCATGCAGCCGCGTATCATGCTGTTCGACGAGCCGACGTCCGCGCTTGACCCGGAGATGATCAACGAGGTGCTGGACGTGATGAGGGAACTGGCGCACTCCGGCATGACGATGCTGATTGTGAGCCACGAGATCGGCTTTGCGCGGGAGGTGGCTGACCGCATCATGATGTTCGACGAGGGAATCATCGTCGAGGAGGGAACGGCGGAGGAGTTCTTCACCAACCCCAAGCATGATCGAGCCAAGGAGTTCCTGTCCAAGATTCTGTCCTGAGGCGCAGTTTCCCGCTCGTGCTGAGCTTGTGGAAGCACGGAGGCGGTGAACACCGCCGCGTTGCCCCCCACCCGCCGGGTGCTAGATTCCTGCTTTCGCAGGAAAGACGGTACGGCATCTGCCCGCCTTTCCCCCTGGGCGGTTCACGAACCACCCCTACGGCGACAGACGAATGGGGTTGCGCCCGTTCGTGTGGCCCCCCATCCCGCTCATGGTGAGCCTGTCGAACCAGAGCGGGGAGGCCACAACCGCCGACCATCTGCCCGCTCAGCCCCTGCGGGGCAGACCCTTCGACAAGCTCACGGTGAGCGGAGTAGAAGCCTCCCGCCGCCCCACCGCCCGCCGGGCGCTAGGTTCCTGCTTTCGCAGGAAAGACGGCGGGGGAGGCCGCCCGCCCTTCGACAAGCTCACGGTGAGCGTATCGGGGGCCGCGGCGCGCCGCGTTAGATGTCAGGGCCGTGCTCGCTGAGCACAAGCATCTCCAGCACCTCGTAGCTGGAGATGGAGCCGATGAACTCGTCGGTCTCCCTGTCGGACACCGGCAGGACGGTAAGGGCATTCTCGGTCATGCGTTGCAGCGCGTCCTCCACCATTTCGTCGGCGTATGCCTTGTGCGTTTCGACTCGCAATACCTCGCTAAGCGGGGTGCGCGCCCACTCGCTGCGTGGGAGGTAGCGCAACATGCCCAGTGACACGATTCCGGCCAGCTTGCCTTTGTCCATCACCACGTAGTCGCGCTCCTCAGGCAGCAGCCAGGTGTCGACGAACGCCCTGACGGACAGCGACTTCTCCGGGTACGTCCGGGAGCCGTCCAGCACGTCTCGAACCTTGACGTCTTCCAGGACGAAGCGCACCAGCGAGGGAGGATACGGGGCGTGCGGCCCGGCGGGCTGGGGCCTCGCGAGCTTCTTGAGCGCAAACCCGATTGCCACGGGCGTTATGAGCAGGTAACCGAACATCACGGTCACCAGCAGGGAGAAGAGTCCGTGGTCTATTCTGTCGTAGTGCAGGAGCGTAAGCAGCAGCGCAATTTCCGCAACGCCCTTGGCCATAAGCCCCGTGGCCGTCACGAAAGGCGCCTCCAGCCGTGCGATGAAGGTGCACAAGAAGGACGCTGCCAGCTTGCCCACCAGGGGCACGAAAATCAGCGCGAGAATGGTGAGCGGCGGCATGTCCAGGAACTCCAGGCTCAGGTGAAGGCCCGCGGCGGTGAAGAACAGCGGGACGAAGAACCCTTCGGCTGCACCCCTCAGACCGGGCATTATGTCCCGCCTCTCCTGGTAGGGCAGCATGGACAGGGCCGCTCCAAAGAGCAACGAGGCCAGCGTTCCGTGAAGGCCAACGCGCTCGGCTCCCTCAATCACGATGAAGAGGGTTCCCAGCAGGACGCCAAAGGAGAGCTGCGGCACCTGAAGGAACTGGTGCAGCGTAACGATTACCTTTGGGAGTATCTTGGTGGCAATGAACCAGGTGACCAGGGCAAAAGCCGGAATCTGCACAACCACCGTCGCCACGCTCAACGCGTCCGGGGTGTGTGCCTCGCCTTCCGCGTAGAAGTGCTCGCTCACCGTGAATCCGACTATGAACAGGCACAGCAGCTCCGCGATGATGACGGCGACGAATATCTGGACGCCCACGGGATCCCTGAGGCGTCCCCGGTCTATAAGGGCCTTCGCTGCCACTCCGAGGCTGGACAGCGAGAGGATTCCGGCCAGCCCCAACGCCTGGTTGAAGTCCAGGTCCAGCCCGAAATCATAGAATGCGCCGCTTGTGACTGCCAGCGACGCCAGCACGCACAGGAACACTGACATCGCCGAGGCGAAGAAGAGCCTGCCGCGCATCGCCCTGATGAACCCCTTGAGGTCAAGCTCCTCCAGGCCAATGAGGAAGAAGAACAGGAATATGCCGATGCTCATCACGGCTTCGGCCTCAACGCTGTCCTTCGCCAGGCCGGTCACGGGGCCCAGGACAACTCCGGCAATGCCGTAAGCGATAATCGAGTTCAGGCCGAACCGCTTGAAGACCCCTTCAAGCAGCTTGGCGCAGACCAGAAGCAGCCCAATCTGGTATAGGAGGGTGTGGACTTCCACGGCGTTTCCTTACTCCCAATCAGGACTTTCGGCGGGCGCCGCAGCCCGGAGTGTGCGGCAACTTGCTGGAACAGTGTCATCGTTCGGCGGCGCGGGATGGCAGCGAACGCTTGCCCAATGGCTGCCGGACTGCGTATGAGCGCCGCCCATTATCCGCATTGGCTTCTCGTCTCGTCAATAGCGCGCTCTCTTCGCCGCCACGGCCTATACGCGCGTCGGGCGGCCGGCGGCCGCCGCCAGTGGTAGTGTCAAGTATTGTGTGTAGATTGAGAGAGGGGCTTCACCTTCCAGTTGGTGTTGAGATGGCTGATGACTCCGAAGATAATCCTTTCTACGCTGTCTGAGTTCTGGAAGCAACTCATGGGTCGCGTCCTCCGGCGCACTTCTCTGAAGGTCCTTTCGATGGCGTTGGTGGTGCGCACCTTCTTCCAGAGGGGTTGAGGGCATTCCAGGAAGGGCAGGAGTTCTTCCAGGTCATCCTCAATGCACCGGACAGCGTTGGGTGAGGCGCTCCGCCAGCGAGCAGCCCACTGGCGGAAGCGCAGAACGGCCTCGCGGCGAGTGTGGGCCTGGTAAATGGTCTTGGCCTGGGCCAAGCAGGCTTCTTGATGCCTGCGTGGCAGCTTGGCAGCCACGTTGCGCATCTTGTGGGCCCAGCAGCGCTGCCTGGGTACGAAGGGGTAGACCATGTCGAGGGCGCGGTGCAGACCGGCGCACCCGTCAGTGCTGACCATTTGGAGCCTGTCTCCCTTGAGTCCCCGTTGGTAGAGGCTGTCCAGGAAGGCAGTCCACATGGCCTCACTCTCCGATGAGGCCTGGCGGAAGTCGATGAGCTCACGGACGCCGCCGTGGGTGACGCCGTAGGCGCACAGAACCACCCGGCGCTTCAGTTCGACCGCGCCCTTGACCTTGAGCACGATCCCGTCCAGGAGCAGGTATCTGTATCGGTCGTCGAGCTGCCTGCTGTGGAAGCGCTGCACCTCTGCGTCCAGGCTACGGCATATGCGGGACACAGTCTGGGCGCTAACCCCCTCACCCAGCAATGGCTGGACTACCTCTCGCACTCTCCGGGCGCTCACCCCGGCCAAGAACATCTTGCGTACCATCTGATTGACCTGAGACTGCCGACGCTGGTATCTGGGCAGCACCCGCGGACGATACTGCCCGTCCCTATCTCGAGGGATCCGTATTCGCTCTATCGGGCCAAACTCGGTGAGCAGACCCCGGTACCGGTACCCGTTTCGGTAGCCCCGCCTGACTTCCGTTCGCCGGTACTTGGCCGCGTGGAGTTGCTCTATCAACTCAGCTTCCATCGCTTCTTCCATTAGAGTCTTGACCACGGCTAACGTCCGAGGTTTGATCTCGTCCCACCAATCCTCTTCTTCCTTGACTGCGGACCACCTATCCTCTATTGTCAGTTCTGTCAGGTCTTTGACCTGTGCCACGGGCGTGTCCTCCTCTCAGTGGGTTTGCTTCACCCAGAAGGATACGCCCTTTCTCCCTTTTACACACTCCACGTTACACTACCGCCGCCATCTGTCGATTTGACCCGCGGCTGCGGCTAGTGATAGGCTGTCTGGCGCGCTGCGCCGCGGAGTTACGCGCAGGCCGCAGCCCTTGATCGTGTGCGGACGCGCGGAAGGCGCAGCCGCTCCTCGATCCAACACCCAGCTTCGAGCGGCCCAATGCGCCGCTGCCATACAGGGGGGAGACCATGGCGCGAGTGAACACTCCACACAGCCAGAGCTTCTGGCAGGTGAAGCCTGCGACAGTGGCCGGTATGCTGCTCCAGGACGACGTGCCAGACCTTGGGCAGGCGGAAAGGAGTGAGATCCTTGCTGAATTGCCGGAGTTGGAGGGCAAGGACGTTCTGGAGCTGGGAGCGGGCATCGGGCGATATACGTCTCACTTCGTGCGCGTGGCGAATCGGGTGACGGTGGTCGATTTCGTCGAAAGGTTCCTGGAGCAGAACCGGGAGGCGAACGGCGGACACGGCAACGCCGCCTTCCACTGCGACAACGTGATGAACATGGAGTTCGAGGCGGGGGCGTTCGACTTCGTTTTCTGGAACTGGCTGCTCATGTATCTAGGCGATGCGGACACGGCCTCGCTGGCGGACATGATTCGTTCGTGGACGAGGGTAGGGGGCCTGGTGTTCTTTCGCGAGAGCTGCAATCCCGGTTTATCCGGGCAGCGCGGCTCGCCGGACAACCCTGCGACGTACAGACCCGCGGAGGTGTATACACGCCTGTTTGAGGACGGCTTCACGCTGCTGCAAAGCGGATACGTCAAGGCGTATGAGCGGCTTGCAGGCAGAACCAACCAGCGCTACTGGCTGTTGCAGCGTTGCGGGTGACGGGCACAGTATCCCCGTTCGTGTTGAGCCGGTCGAAGCATGAGCGGGAGGCCATATACGCCGTTCACCCGTCCACCCTTCGACAGGCTCAGGGCGAGCGGATGGGGGCCACCGCACGGCTCACGATAGCGGCAGCGGCGGCTGCCACCACTTCCCCGTGTCGTTGACGTGGATGGAGTCCACCCACTTCACCCACTCGTAGCCGCGCTTGCCGGGAGCGACCAGCCGCACCGGCGCGCCATGCCCGTGCGATATGCGCTCGCCGCCCACACGCGTCGCCAGCAGGTAGCCATCCGCCTCCGCCAGCGAGAACCTGCGCTGGTAGCCCGTCACTGAGCGCACGGTGACGCTGCCCGCTCCGCTTCCAACCTCTGCGGCTTGCAGGACATCCAGCAGCGGCGTGCCCTCCCACTCCTGCGTGGAGAACCAGCCGCCCGTGCAGTCGAGCACGGCGGTTAACTTTGCTCCGCCGCTGTCCAGGTCTGCCAAGGGTATCGCCATGCTCTTGCGTACAAGGCCGGACACGTAGAGTCGCCAGCCGTCCTTTGCAACCGGAGCGGGATCGTCGTTGAGCCAGGAGGTGGTCGGGAAGGCGTTGCCCTCAAAGCTGCCGCGCTCGAATGAGCCGGTGAATCGCTTGTCCTTGCTCGGAAGTTGCAGGACGGAGGCCGCGATCACGCCCGTTCGCCAGAGCGCCAGGCCGGCGATGCCCAGCCCGGCCAGCCGCAGGAACGACCGCCGCTCCAGCCAGAAGCGCCTCCGCAGGGGCCAGGAGTGGGTGTACACGTGACCCAGCACGAACGGCGCGAGAATCAGCGACAGGTAGATGTGCCAGCTCAGAGCGCTGAAGCCCAGGAAAGTGAAGTAGCCGGTGACACTCCAGCCTATCCCCAGGCCAAGGGCGACTGCAAGCAAGGCGAGCGCGGCCAGTGAGCCGATCATCACGCTTGGCCTTCGCCGCCAGCGCGCGCGGTTGGTCAGCGATACGAGGATGTTGCGCCCCTTCCAGATGAGCAGCGCAACCAGGGCGAAGCCGGAGATGCGGTGCGCGTCCAGCGCGATCCCCCACTCGGGCGAGCCTGCCAGCAGCCCGAAGAAGCCGCTCAGCAGTGAGACGCCGCCGACTATCAGGACGAAGACGTTGGCCCAAGGGTACGGCATGTCCCTTCCTTGTAAAGTAGGCTGCGTTCGCGTGCCGAGCGAGATTAGGCTGTGGCTGTGTCCAGTATTACGACGCGGCCCCCGCTCTCGACCTGGATGTTCAGGTTGTGCTTGTCCAGCAGCAGCATACCCACCAGAGGCGTGCTGCCCGTCGCGTCGGCCTCGATGTCTCTGGGTTGGCCGTCCCAG
Source organism: Dehalococcoidia bacterium (assembly GCA_963555975.3). Classification (GTDB taxonomy): domain Bacteria; phylum Chloroflexota; class Dehalococcoidia; order Lucifugimonadales; family UBA2985; genus JAPPHY01. The sequence continues at coordinate 1,174,569 of OY821663.2, read as the reverse complement.
ATCACGGTGACTCCGTACACGGCGAATTCCACCACTGCGTCGTTTGCCAGGTATGCGTAGCTGGTATGAGCGAAGGGCAGCCCTAGCTCGTCTACCAAGGCAACCGGCAGGGTCAGGAATCCGCTGTATCCCGTGTCAATCACGGCTTCAATGCCCCGGGTCTGCCCATCCGGGCCCTGTATCCGAAGTGGGACCACCGCTTCATGGGCGGCATTCACTGTCCCCTCGATCAATCGGGCCTCCCCAGAGCCGCGCCTCCAAAGCTGCGCAGGGCCTTGTATCCGACGCGCTCGCACAGGATGTCGACCGCTTCGGGACGCTGCGCCCGCAAGGATTTCGACGCCGCCATCGCGCTATCGGCAATAGCCCAGTCCCCGGTATCAACGTCGATGGCGACTACCTCCCCAAAGTGATCCGCTTCCACCAGGGGAAGGATAGTCTCCTTGTATATCGCCCTGCCCAGGCGGGCAGTCTCCTTGATAGGGCGGCGCGGCTTCTGAGGGGCGTTGGCGTTGGTCATCTGCAATCCTTTCTGCGGCGGGTCAATCCGCTTAGATTGTACCGCGTGATGGCGGATTGGGACAACCGAGGCGGCGTCCGCGCCTGAAGGAAGCCGCCTCGCCGCGGCTGCGTTACTCGTCCTCCACGCGGCAGCTGATTACGTCTATGCCGTAGTACTGGCGGTGGTGCACCGATGAGGCGTATTGTCGCAGGATGCGGACGGACATTCCCTGTTCGGCCTCCAGCCCCTGCTCCTCGTCCAGGTACGCCATGCGGTTCTCTATGTTCCCTCGGGCGGCGTCGTCCGATGCAACGACGATCTCCAACTCCGCGGAGCCGCCTTCGGGGCGAATCGTGGCGACTAACCTGCGCTTCCGCTCCGTCTCTCCACCGTTCTCCTCTCCCAGCAGGCTCAACACCACTTCTTCCCCAACCAGTCGTAGCCGGTTTCCCCCTTTCTCCGTCCACGAATATCTGTGGGCAAACCGGCTGAGAAAGTCGTCAACGGCAGGCAGGGAAGACCGACTCAAGTCAACCCGCAGCCTCCTTACGCCAAGGCTTGACACTTCGTTGAACAGGGTCATGGCAATGGCTGCAATACCGCCCACGACGATGGTATTGCCCACCAACTGACTCGTGACCCCTTCGGTAAGTCCGCTGAAGATTCCGGCGGACAGTCCGAGCACCATTGAGATTCCGGTGATGGTGGACTGCTTCTGGTCAACCTGGCCGGCAAAGAGTCCGCTGAACACCGTCTTTGCGCCCTCGACGAAGAGCAGCCCGAATATGATGACGTATATCGCGCTCACCACAGGGCTGGGAACGGCGACCAGTATCGCCAGCAGCTTGGAGAAGGGGGCGACCGCCATGGTCATAAGTCCCAGGTATATCCCGACGCTGCTGGCGGCGACGCCGGTGAAGCCGATGTAGACCGCGGTGACCGCCCACGGCGCGGCTACGGGGATGGTTCCCAGCAGGCCGGAAGCAAGGGTGCCTGCACCATACGTGTTCAGGCCCGCCTGAACCGAGCGGTAGTCGAGCGCAGTGGGCTTGCGGTAGGAAGCTCTGTAGATCACCGGCAGATCTCCCACCGTCTTCATGAAGGCGGTCAGGTTCACAAACACAAAGACGGGAAGCAGCGCCCAGAAGTCCGTGCTGAAGGACAGGTCCAACCCCGGCCAGCCGAAACCCGGCAAGCTCACCCACGGAGCATCGATTACGGCGTCGAAGTCGTAGAAGCCAAGGGGAGCGGCTGCAATCACGCCGACTACCGCCATGACCGGCAGGATCCACATGCGCCAGAGCGGCGTGCCGTGAAGAGAAATTACAACCCCAACGGTCAGAGCGACCAGCCCAGGCATCAAGAAGAGCGCCGTCGATACGCCCTCCGGCACGACCACCGTGCTGCTGACGATGTATGGCACGGCGGAAACCGCAACCAGCATCACCACCACTCCGCTCACCGTCGAGGTGAATATCCGGCGGAGGGAGGCCAGGCGCAAGGTCAAGACAGACTGCGCCAGCGTGGAAGCCACCATCAGGCTCGCCAGCAAGCTTGGCCCTCCGGCCTGGAGCGCCAGGGCGCACACCGCCAGGAAAGGCACGTTGAAGTTGGTGACGATGAGCCGCCCAGTCCCCAGATGCCGAAACCGCAGGGCGTACATGAGCATACTTGCGCCGGAGACTGCCAGCGCCATGAATATCACCCACCCCAGGTAGGCGTCGGACTCGTCGGACGCCTGCACCACCAGCGCCGCCAGCATGATTAGGCCGATGGTGTTGGGTATGAATATCTGTAGCGCGGAAGTCGCCGCCGCCAAAGGCGGGCACTTCTCCTGCGGTTCGTAGCGAATTTGACTCATTTCAGAGCTATTCTTGACAGATGGAGCGCTTGCCCTGGCCTGACGGAGCGGCCCGGCCGCAATCCGGCGGGCTAAGGGAAGCGATTCTAATCCACGTGTGACTTTCGCGCCATATAACCACGACATTGATACCAACTCTCAACGCTCAGAGTTGACATTCGAGAGTGATTGTGCGATAAATCGTAGTTGGCGCTAGCGTACACTGGATTGCAGCTTGGCGCAAGGCATTGGCGCGGCGCAGACAGGCGTTGCGTTGACAGGAGAGAGGCATGATGTTGCAAAGAGGCAGGGCAGTTCGGCGGCGGGCCGGCGTGAGCGTATTGATGCTGTTGTTTGTGTTAGCTTCTGTGGCAGTCTTCGGCATGGCTTGCAGCGCAGAGCCTACTGCGACTCCCACCGCAACCTCCGCGCCTACCGCCACGCCTGCGCCTACGGTCACGCCGACGGCGACACCTGAGCCAACGGCCACCCCGGAACCTACCGCAACCCCGGAGCCGGAGCCCGTCAGTGAGGACGACGTCACACGCGCCTACGTTCAGGAGGCCATAGACTACTACGAGGCGAACGGCGTGGACGCCACGGTCGCGCATTATCGGTCGGATGAGAGCGTCGAAGACGATAGGACGCTCACCCTCATCGATGCGGAAGAAGGCGTGATGCTGGTCTACCACGCCATCCGCTCTCTGGAGGGCCAGTACGTCGGCCCCGGCTCAAGGTTCTCAGGCTTGACGAGCTTGATAACCATGGCTACGGAAGACGGCCTCTGGTTTACGGCTCGCGGCGTCAGCCCGGTCACCAAGCAGGAAGAGCCGCGGAGGGTCTATTTGATCCTTCACGATGGCCTGGTGTTCTTCTCCAGCCACTCCGCCTTGACGGAGGACGTGGCGAATTCCACCAAGGAGTACGTGGACAAGGCCATCGCCAGGTACAACGAGGAAGGGCTGGACGCCACCATCGCCTACTACAACAGCCAGGACAGCCTGGAGGGCCAGTTCTACCTGTTCCTCATCGGCGCGGACGACAACTACCTGGCGCATCCCATCTTCCCGCACCTCATCGGCACGGACATCAAGGACGTGGTGGGTTCCGACGGGCAGGAGCTGGGCGAGGAGATTGCCGAGGCCACGGAGGACGGGATCTGGGTGGAGTACCTGTGGCCTCATCCCGTATCCCGCAAGGAACAGCAGAAGGTCACGTGGGCCGTCAGACACGACGGGCTGATCTTTGCCTCCGGCTACTACGCCGGCGGGTTCGAGGCCGGGCCTCCGCCCTGGCAGGACGCCGACCCGCGCGAGTACACCCTGGACTACGTGAACCGCGCCATCGAACGCTACGAGCGCGACGGCCTACAGTCCATGCTCGACTACTACAACAGCGTCGCGAGCTTCGAGGGCGAGTGGTATCTCTTCGCCACCGACGCCGACGACGACTACCTCGTCCATCCGCTGATTCCACCCCTGCGGGGGACAGACATCAAGGACGTGGTCGGCTCCGACGGCTTCGAGCTGGGCAAGGCGCTTGCAGCGGCCACGGAGGAAGGCGTGTGGGTGGAGTATCTGTGGCCCCATCCGGTGACGCTGCAGGAAGTTCCGAAGGTGGGCTACGCGGTGCGCCACGACGGGATGCTCTTCGCCTCCGGCTACTACCCGCAGGTTGAAGACCCGGCCGCAGCGACCCAGGCGTACGTGCAGAAGGCCATCGACTACTACGAGGCCAACGGCCTGGACGCCGCCGTCGCCCACTACAACAGCCAGGCGAGCGTTGAAGGCCAGTGGAGCTTGACACTGGCGGACGAGAACTACGTCGTGCTAGTAGCGCTCCTCGCTCCGAATACCATCGGCACCGACCTCAAGGACCTGGGACGGGGCCGGTTCCGGCAGATAGGCGAAGAGTTGGCGGCAGCGACGACCGAAGGCGTATGGGTCAGCCACGTCTTCCCCAACACCAGGTCATCGGAGACGCTGTACGCGCACAACTGGGCCATCCGCTACGACGGGCTGGTCTTCATGTCCCGCTACTACGACGACCGGCCTGACGTGCCTGTGGGAGCCAGGGGCGACGACGCCGTCACCCGCGCCTACGTCCAGGAGGCAATTGACTTCTACGAAGACAATGGGCCGGAGGCTGCGTTCGCCTACTACAACAGCCGGGAGAGCCACGATGGAGAGCGGGCTCTGTTCATCATCAACGAAGACTCCCTGTTGAGCGTCGCTCCCTTCCCGGCGTTGGTGGGGTCTCCCCTGGGCCTTGGCACAGGGGCCTTCCCCGCCCGAGAGGAAATTACGGAAGAAGGGATCTGGGTCAACCTGGTTGGCTTGAATCCCGCCACCGGCGCTCAGTCGCCGATGCGAGCCATCTTCATCCTGCACGACGGCCTGGTATTCGCCTCAGGACACTTCCCCGTGCGTGAAAACGTAGAGGAGGCCACACAGGATTACGTCAACAGGGCGATTAAGCTCTACCAGCGCGACGGCCTGGAAGCCACCGTAGGCTACTACAACAGTCAGGCCAGCCTGGAAGGACAGTTGTACCTGTTCCTCATAGGCGCCGACGACAACTACCTGGCCCATCCCATATTCCCTCACCTCATCGGGACGGACATCAAGGACGTGATAGGCTCTGACGGCCAGGAACTGGGCAAGGAGATAGCCAAGGCCACGGAGGACGGGATCTGGGTGGAGTACCTCTGGCCCCATCCGGTAAGCCGCAAAGAAGGGGAGAAGGTCACCTGGGCCATTCGTCACGACGGGATGATATTCGCCTCCGGTTACTACGCCGGACGAGACGTTGAAGGCGAAACGGCGCCGTGGGAAGGGGTCGACCCGCGCGAGTACACGGAGGGCTATGTGAACCGCGCCGTTGAGCGTTACGAGCGCGACGGCCTGGAATCCATGCTCAACTACTACAACAGTGTTGCCAGCTTCGAGGGAGAATGGTACCTGTTCGCCACGGACGAAAACGACATCTACATCGTTCACGCGCTGTTCCCCCGTTTCATAGGGACAGACATCAAGGACGTGGAGGATTCCGACGGCTACGAACTGGGCGAGGCGTTTGCCGCGGCCCAGGACGGAGGCGAAGGCGTTTGGGTCGAATACCTGTGGCCCCATCCGGTTACGCTCAAGGAAGTTCCCAAGGTGGGCTACGCCGTGCGCAGGGACGGGATGATCTTCGCCTCGGGCTACTACCCGCAGGTTGAAGACCAGGCCGCAGCGACTCAGGCGTACGTGCAGAAGGCCATCGACTACTACGAGGCCAACGGCCGGGACGCTACCATCGCTCACTACAACAGCCGGGAGAGCGTTGACAGCCAGTGGTGGCTGACCCTGATCGATGAGAACTACCTGTACATAGCGGACCCCTACTTCCAGCATCTGATTGGCACTGACGGCAGGCATAGAGACTCGCCCCTGGGCGGTGACGACGGCGCCATGTTGACCACGGCCACGGAGGAAGGCGCCTGGCATGACACTCCCTGGTTCAACCCGAATACATCGGAGAGATTGCAGAGAAACTTGTGGGTGGTTCGCCACGACGGGCTGATCTTCATCTCCAGCTACTTCACCGCGGTGGGAGAACCCGGCCCTGGGGAATAGGCGGCCGCCGCCGTGATAGAATGTCACCCGTAGAATATGGCCCGCTCAAGGGCAACGAGGCGAAAACAATGTCTGTGTCGATGCTGAGGAGACAGTGGCTTTGGGTAGCTTTGCCGGCAATCTTGCTGGCCCTGTTAGCCGCCGCCTGTGCGGCCGACCCAACTGCAACCCCTGAACCCACGGCAACGCCAACCCCTGTGCCTACGGCAACACCAACGCCAACGCCTGAACCAACGGCAACGCCAACACCAACGCCTCCTCCGCCCACCGCCGCCCCGGTACTTGAGGAGCTGAGGCTCACTCTGACTACGACAGGGAAGGACGTATTTGCGCTCTTCTCCGAAGCCGAGACCTCCTGCCTCCGTGCGGCCATTGGGGAGACCGCCTACGAGACAATGTCCAACGAGCCGATCCTGTCGATTCTGGCGGCCAGCGGCGAGCAGTTCGTATTGCCGATATTCCAGTGCGCCGAGCCCGAAAACCTCGTGGTCTTCGGAATCGCCTTCCTCGACTTGCAGGTGGGATGGACATCCAACACCCGCGAGTGCATGATCAGTATCGGTAGAGAAAGTCCCCTCGCGGTTCTGACGGGTCTCGGAATGACGCCACCGGGCCAAATTCACGAAACTTCGGCAACGCGGCCGTATGCCCTGGAGTTCTACAACTGCATGACCCCGGTGGAGCAGGTAGGGTACCTGGCCCGCATACAAGCCGTTCTGGACGTCAACACGTCGGCGTCGGCGGACATTATCGGCATGATTCCGGAGTCCGAGGCCGCCTGCATCCAGGAGGCGCTGACGGACGAAGAGTACGCCACGCTGCTGGGCTCCACGGCATCCCAGGGCTTTGGAATATCGGACTCCGTGGCTGGCTGCATTTCCCAAGAAAGCTACGTGCCCATCTTCGTGTCGGTCATCGGGTCCCAGACCGGAGGGCTGGGCGACGATAGCCAAGCCTGCATCACAGAGTTCGCCGGCGGGCACCCGCGTTACGCAGCGCTGGTCAACCCAACTTTGCTCGACTTTTCGTCGATGGGCATCGAGGACCTGGTGGAGATAGCGGACAATGGGGTCAAGGTATGGGAGTGCTTCACCGATGAAGAGCTTCTGAGGATGCAGAACGTCTACGCCGGCGCACTGGCGGGGTAGCACCGTGCTGCGTAGAAGAACAATGCTGCTACAGCAGAGGCAAAGGTGTAGACCATCCGGGCGCGTGGCGCCGGTCATTGCTCCGTAGAGACCTCCGGCCACTCGTCGTAGAACTGCGACATGAAGAGCAGCCCATCGTAGCGCACGGCCCACGCGTGGCCGTACACCGTCTCCGAGGCGTTGGGCGCTGGCACGACGAAGGATACCCAAAGGCCGTCCTCCGTGGCCGCCGCCATCCCCCTGCCGATTTGCTGACCGTCCAGAGCCGTGAGCTCGGCAAGCGGAGCGCCCAATGCCTGCGGCAGGAAGGGGGAGAGAACCAACGCGCCGGCCTCATCGGCCAGTGCCAGGCGCCACTGGCCCTCAAAACTCACCCGGCTGCCGTAGCGAGCGATTGTGTCCTCCAGCCCGCTTTCCTCGTAGTAGTCAATCGCCTTCCGGACGTAGTCCTGAGTGCGGACAGCGGCGTTGACTGCGCCTTCGTAGTAGCCGGACGCGAACAGCATGCCGTCATGTCGAACGGCGTAGGAGATCTTGGAGGTTTCCTGAAGCGTGACTGGGTGAGGCCAGAGGTACTCCACCCAGACGCCCTGCTCCGTGGCCCCGGCCAGCGCCTTGCCCAACTCGTAGCCGTCCGAACCCACCACGTCCTTGATGTCCGTGCCTCTCAGGTGCGGCAGCAGGGGATGGACGTTATAGATGTCGTTTGCGTCTGTGGCGAAGAGATACCACTGGCCCTCGAAGCTGGCAACGCTGTTGTAGTAGTTGAGCACCGAGTCCAGGCCGTTGTTGTTGTAGCGTTGGATGGCGCGGCGGACGTAGCGCAGCGTGTACTCGCGGGGGTCGGTGTCCAGCCACTCACGGGCGCCGGTTTCCGGCCCGATGGCGTAGTAGCCGGAGGCGAATATCAGCCCGTCGTGGCGGACAACCCAAGCGGCCTTCGGCTGCTCGCGGCGGGTCACGGGATGAGGCCAGAGGTACTCCACCCAGTGCCCATCCTCTGTGGCCTTGGCAATCTCCTTGCCCAGTTCGTAGCCGTCTGAGCCGACCACATCCTTGATGTCGGTGCCTATCAGGTGGGGGAACACGGGATGCGCCAGGTAGATGTCGTCCGCGCCTATGAGGAACAGGTAGAACTGGCCGTCCAGGCTATGCCGGCTGTTGTGGTAGGCGATGGTGGCGTCCAGGCCCTCATCGTCGTACCTGGCGATGGCCTTGTTCACGTATTCCCTGGTTGCGTCCTCCACGTTCTCCAGCAGGATTGAGTGGCCGGCCCAGAACACGAGGCCGTCGCGCTCGACGATGAAGGCGCGTTGCAGTTCCGCCAGCCGGGTGGCGGCGTTGACGCCTTGGAACTCGTACCAGCCGCCTTCTTCCGACGCCAGCTCCGATGCGTGGCGTATGAGCGGCTCGTGTAGAGCGCCGGCGGCCGGCCCCAGCAGCGCCCCTTCCAGCGGCGCGGCCAGCACTTCCAGTCCGTCCTGCGCGACCAGGAACAGCGCCCGCTCGCCCTCCAGGCCGGCCGCGCTGTTGTAGCGCGCGGCTGTCGCCTCAAGGCCGTTCTCCTCGTAGAAGTCTATGGCTGCCAGCACGTATGCCATAGTGAGTTCGTTGTCGGCGGGCGCGGGTTCGGGCGTGGCTGTCGGCTCAGGCTCCGGCGGTGTTGTGGCAGTGGGAGCCGGGGTCGCGGTGGCCGTGGGTTCCGGTGTTGCCGTTGGGTCTGCGCTGCAGGCAGCGGCAAAGGCCATGAAGGAAACGACAACCAGCAATAGGGATAGCGCGCCCAGCCCGGCGGGCGTACTCCGCCGGGCTGGCTTGTTCCTGCGTCTGCTGGTTATCGATTCCTCGGCCGGCATTGCGCTTCACTCCGTCACGGCGCGGGCGGCGCTGGCACTGGCGTAGGCGTGGGGGTCGGTGTTGGCGTAGGGGTCGGCGTCGGCGTAGGCGTGGGTGTTGGCGTGGGTGTTGGCGTAGGAGTAGGCGTGGCGGTTGGGGTAGGCGTTGGAGTGGCCGTAGGTGCGGGCACCGGAGTCGGCGTGGCCGCGCCGGGGCAGCCGGTCTGCGTGCGCTGCCGGCCGAACTCGCCGACTGTTGCGGTACCGTCGCTGTTCATGTCGTACTTCAGGGCAGGGTACTGGCTGGCAGTGCCGAAGTCCCAGACATCGCCATCGCCATTCGCGCTTTGCCAGTTTGCGTAGATGCCGGTGTAGCCTGTGGGCGTTTTCAGCTCGATTGTGGTCTTGCCCGTTCCGGCGGCGGACGAGAGCACGCCTATAGCGCTGTCCCAGTAGCTGTCCACAACGGCGGTTCCGGAGGCGGCGTTTGAGCCGATCATCCCGCCGAGGGACTGCTGTCCGCTCATGTGGCAATTGGCGGCGAATGAGTACTTGACGGTATTGCTGTTGTCGCCAACCAGCCCGCCAACGGAGACATTGCCCACTACGTTGCCTATGGCGTAGGTGGACCTCACAACGCCGCTGTTGTTTCCCACCAGCCCGCCCGCGTAGTCGCCTCCGGCGCTTACGTCGCTGTCGGCGAAGCTGATGAGGATTGTGCCCATGTTGTCACCTGCGAACCCGCCTGCGTAATCGTCCGTGGCGGAGACCGTGCCTTCGGCATAGCTGGAGGACGCCATGCCGCCGTTCTTCCCCAGCAGCCCCCCAACGTAGTCGTCTGAGCCTGCTACGGCAGCGGAGGCGTAGCTGTTGTTGATGGGGCCAAGGCTGTAGCCCGCCAGTCCGCCAACGTAGTCCTTGCTGCCGGTCACGGAGCCGGCGGCGTAGCTGTCGACGATGCTTCCGATGTTGTCGCCCACCAGCCCGCCCACGTAGTTCTCGGTACTGGAAACCGTGCCGGAGAAGTAGCTGCCGGCCACGCCGCCGTCTGTGCCGTTGTTTCCCGCCAGTCCGCCGACGTTGCCCTTGCCCGTCACTGCGCCTTTGGCATAGGAATTGGACACACTCCCCCTGTTGTTGGCGACCAGGGCGCCGGAGTTGCCGTAGCCTCCGACTACGTTGACATTGGTCAGTCCGAGGAATCGCACCTCGCCTGTCCTTTGGAGGACGGCAAAGAGGCCGGAGTCGCGGTCCAGGACGGATCCCTTGGTGTACAGGTTGGAGATGGAGTTGTTGTTGCCCTCCAGGATGGCGCTGTATCCCTCGCCCTTCTCGCCGCCTGGCTTTATGCGGACAATGGGCGTCCAGCCATTGCCGTCGGTGTCTGTCCAGGCGGTGTTCACCGTGCCGGACTTGTAGCTGGAGGCGCTGTTGAAGTCCAGGTCTCCGGCGAGTTCGTAGCCTACGCAGCCGCTGTTGCAGACGGACAGGCCGCTGCCTACGGGAAAGGCTGCGGCATAGGAAGCGTCGTCGCTGCTGACCTCGGCGGCCCCGTCGCCGTCGGTATCGTAGCGGAGAGCGTCAAGCTGCTCCAGGAAGGTGATCTCGATGAGCTTGTCGTTGTCGGTGTCGTATACGCCGTTGGACGCCTGGGCATTGGGCAGGCTCATGGTGGCGGCCAACGCCGCGGCCAGGAAGGCCAGAAACAATGCGGTCAACTTGGGGAAGTCTCGGCGAACGCGGGGTGTCGCAACGCCTCTGCTCATGTGGGCGGTTCTTCCGTTCAATGTGATTCAGTCCTCTCACGTAGTCTTGCCGCTGCGGCCTGCGTCAGCGTCAGGAGGAACCGGTCGGCCCCTGCCCTGAAGCGTGTCCGCAAAGGCACGGGTATCAGGATGATTATATTGGATTTGGCGATGACTGGCAAACGTGGTAGAGCGGAGCTAGCTCATTGCTCGCAGGCAACGGGGGAGAGGCGCGTGGCTTTTCGGGAACTGCCAAAGTGGACAACAATGGGAAGGAGGTGGCGCGCCTCCGCGTACGGCTGGGGAAACTGTGGTGGCGCATACGGGACTCGAACCCGTGATCTCCGCCTTGAGAGGGCGGCGTCCTTGGCCACTAGACGAATGCGCCACTTACGAGTCAATTCTATCACGGCGGCGGGCCGCTGGCAAGGCGAGCGGCCCGGCTGGCGCGGAGCGCGGCCTGGCGCAAAGTCGCACGGAATCGCCGCTGGACTCGTAAACCGGACGGCGGCGGAATGTAAGAATCTTCAGCGTGACGGCGTATTGACAACGCGGATTTTGCTGTGCTAGGCTTGCCCGCAACGTTTCTTGCCTAACTGAAACGGAGGAGGCGAACATGAGATTGAAGTGGAGCTCCCTGATTGGGGTGATGGCCGCCGCCATGCTGGTGGTGGCGCTTGCGTGTGGAGGCGAGGAGGCGACCAACACGCCCGCGCCAACCAACACACCAGCGCCTACGGCCACGGAGGCCCCGCCCACGGCAACGCCGGAGCCAACTGAGCCGCCGGCGACCCTTCCGCCTGGCGTAACGCCCACGGCAACGCCGGTTCCCACCGCCACGGAGCCCCCGCCGGAGGTGACGGACTACCGGGACGACTGGAGGAACTTCCTGTTGGACCACCGCGGCTACAAGCCTGAGTGGGGCGAGCCGGTATACGGCGGCATCTACAAGACCGCAGACCCCAGGCCGGCGTCGCGCTTCCAGTCCACGCTGGGCTACAGCGCGTTCAGCCGCTGGCAGTTCGTGGCGCACAACAGCCTGCTGATGTTCGACCCTTGGGGCCAGGTCACTGACGCACCCATCTGCGATCTGTGCGAGAGCTACGAAATCTCGGCGGACGGCCTGACCTACACCTTCAAGCTGCGCGAAAACGTGCAGTTCCATGAGGAAGGCTGGGCCAAGGAGCAGGGCGCTCCCGGCTTCGGCACGGAGCTAGCCTGCGAGGACATCAAGGCGAGCCACGAGTGGTTTGCGAACCCGCCGCCTGAGACCCGCGCCTCCTACATCACGTTCGGCGCCAGGATCATGGGCCACCTGGACGAGGTGAGCTGCCCGGACGGCCCCGACGGCAAGACGGCTGTGATGCACTTTGACCGGGTGCGGAACGGAACCGTCGGCTGGCTGGCATCCGGCATCGCCATCTGGGACAAGGACTACCGCGAGTGGATGGACGCGGAGTATCCCGGCGTGCAGTCCACGGCAGTGCCAGAGGGCTACATGATCAACATGGGCACCGGGCCCTTCATCCCCCTGTCCGCGGACTCGCAGACGGTCATGAAGTCCCGGAAGAACCCCAACTACTGGCTGAACGGAGCTCCGTTCATCGACGGGATGGACAACTTCGCGATCCAGGACTACAACACCAAGTTCGCAGCGCTGCTCACCGGCAAGATCAACCAGGCCGGCCACGGCAGCAGCGGCATCACCAAGGCGCAGGTGCAGCAGGTGCAGGACCAGTACACGGACATCATCGAATTGCAGATTGTCCGGTACAACCACCAGCAGCACTTCCTGCTGAACCACCTGCGGCCGCCGTTCGACGACTGGAACGTGAGGAACGCCGTTCAGCTGGCGCTTGACCGCGAGGACTGGCTGCGGTTCACCACCGTCGGCGAAGTGAACATGGGCGACCCGTACCTGGTGCTCCACTCGGACGCCGGCTGGGGCATCCCCATAGAGGAGTTCCAGACGTTCCCGGGCATGAACCCGGCGACCAAGGACGACGACATCGCAGAGGCGAACCGACTGCTTGACGAGGCGTTCGGCCCGGGCAACCGCCCGAAGACCGACCAGTACGTCATCCAGCTGCTGAGCCGGCGAGAAGTCAGCCTCTGGGGCATCGACTTCTTCAAGAAGAACCTCAACTGGGAGTTCAACGTCCAGTACGTCGACACGTACGGGAACATCCAGACGGATTGCCAGTACACGCTGAGGGCGGAGGCCAGCCCCACCTACGGCCAGTCCTACATCCAGCACGCCATAGACGGCTTCCTGAAGATCCACAGCAAGTGGCAGGGCCGTGAGCTGTGCCGTGACGACCCCGGATGGACCGGCAAGGGCCCGATACCCGCTGAGGAGTGGGCCAAGCTGGATGCCCTGATTGAAGAGCTGGACGTGACGCTCGACAGGGAGAGGGGCGAGGAGATAGCAAGAGAGTTGGAGCTGTACCTGTACGAGTCGGCAGTGCACACGCCGCTGGGCATCATGAACGTGGCATGGCCGAACCGTGTAGAGGCGAAGGGAGTCCGGTACTACAACCTGGGCACCTACTCGCAGCAGCGGCTCCACGACAGGGTCTGGCTGGTAGAGTAAGCCCGCCGGAACCCGGACGGATCGGATACCGATGGAAGCGCCCCCCGCACGGGGGCGCTTCCGCGTTTGGGGGGGCGCGCGGGCGATGAGCGAGCAGGCGTCGTACCGTGTCCGCTCACCCCCTGCTTTCGCAGGGGCAAGCTCTGAGCCTGTCGAAGGGTCTGCCCCGCAGGGGCTGAGCGGGCGGATGGTCGGCGGCTGTGGCCTCCCCGCTCTGGTTCGACAGGCTCACCACGAACGGGCCTGTATTATTCCGCTCACCCTGAGCCTGTCGAAGGGCGAGCGGACGGCCGCCAACACCCAAGCCCGCGCAGGCGGGCATTCACCCATGCGCCTGCTGCCCTGGTACACGGTCGCGGCCGGCGGTGTCATACATGGGCGCCCACAAGGGACGCCCCTACGGAGGACACGGCCGCCTACCACCACCCCATGCCCGCGTACCACCACCCCATGCCCGCGAAGGCGGGCATCCACACGGCCACCTTGCGACGCGCTCGACAGTCCCGGAGGGTAGCCGCGCCCTGGGGATGGATCCTCGCCTGCCGCCCTCAACCGTCATTGCGGCGAAAGCCGCAATCCAGGGAGGCGGCGGTTCGAGTGAATGGCGGTGTGATAGCCGGTTGAGTGGATCCCCGCGTGCGCGGGAATGGGGAGTGATGGCGCGGGTGACCTCCACCCCGCTCATGCTTGGACAAGCTCAGCACGAACGGGCCTGTCTTATTCCGCTCACCCTTAGCTTGTCGAAGGGCGAGCGGATAGCGACGACTGTGGTCTTCCCGCTCTGGTTCGACAGGCTCACCATGAGCGGGAGGGAAGAGTCCGCTCACCCTGAGCCTGTCGAAGGGCCTGCCCCGCAGGGGCTGAGCGGGCGAATGGCTGGCGACGACCGTGTCCGCTCACCCAGAGCTTGTCGAAGGGCCTGCCCCGCAGGGGCTGAGCGGGCGCACGACCGGCGACGACCGTGGTTCCCCGCCAGGCTCACCCCCGTATCAGGTACGGGGCGGGCTATGAGCGGGAGCGTGAGGCTCAGCGCCAAGGAACACAACCCGCCGCGAGTTCCATCGCATCGCCGCGGATTGTAAGGTTTATCCGGTTCGCAAACGTATTGACAAGGCAAAATGCGCTGTGCTAGGCTTTCGGGCAACGTTTCTGCCCAACTGAGACGGAGGAGGCGAATATGAGATTGAAGCTGAGATCCCTGATAGGGGTGATGGCCGCCGCCATGCTGGTGGTGGCGCTTGCGTGTGGAGGCGGCGAAGACCCGACCAACACGCCTGCGCCGACCAACACGCCAGCGCCCACGGCGACGGAAGCTCCACCTACCCCAACTGACGTGCCTATGGAGCCGACGGCAACCCTGGCTCCCGGTGAGACGCCGCAGGCCACGGCCACGCCCGAGCCCACGGCTACGCCGCCGCCGGAAGCGGTGACGAACTACCGGGACGACTGGGTCAAATACCTGTTGGAGCACCGCGGCTACAAGCCTGAGTGGGGCGAACCGCAGTACGGCGGCATCTACAAGACCGCAGACCCCAGGCCGGCGTCCCGATACCAGACGACGCTGGGCTACAGCGCGTTCAGCCGCTGGCAGTTCGCTGCGCACAACGCCCTGCTGATGCAGGACCCGTGGGGCACCATCCGTGACGCCCCCATGTGCGACCTGTGCGAGAGCTTTGAGGTCTCCGCCGATGGCCTGACCTACTCCTTCGTGCTGCGCGACAACGTGTACTTCCACGAGGAAGGCTGGGCCAAGGAGCAGGGCGCGCCCGGATTCGGCGAGCAGCTTGGATGCGCGGACGTCAAGGCCAGCCACGAGTGGTTTGCCAACCCGCCTCCGGAGACGCGAGCAAGCTACATCAAGACCGGACAGGCCTACATGGGCCACCAGGAAGACATTCTCTGCCCGGACGGCCCCGACGGCCTGACAGTGGTGATCGAGTTCGACCGCTTCAGGAACGCCACGCTCCAGTGGATGGCGGCCGGCATAGCCATCTGGCAGAGGGACTACCGCGAGTGGATGGATGCGGAGCACCCCGGCGTGCAGTCCACGGCAGTGCCTGAGGGCTACATGATCAACATGGGCACCGGGCCCTTCATCCCAATCTCTGCGGACTCGCAGACGGTCATGAAGTCCCGGAAGAACCAGAACTACTGGCTGACCGGCGCGCCCTTCGTAGACGGGATGGACAACTTTGCCATCCAGGACTACAACACGAAGTTCGCTGCGCTGGTGACCGGCAAGATCAACCAGGCCGGCCACGGCAGCAGCGGCATCACCAAGGCGCAGGTGAAGCAGGTATCGGACCAGTACTCGGACATCATCGAACAGCAGATAGTCCGGTACAACCACATCTCCGGCATCAGGGTCAACCCCCTGAGGCCCCCGTTCGACAGGTGGGATGTCCGCTGGGCCGTCCAGATCTTCCTCGACAGGGGTGACTGGGACACGTTCAGCACCGTGGGCGACATCAAGATGTCCAACCCCGCCTACTTCCTGCACATCGACAGCGGTTGGGGCAAGCCTGCCGAGGAGTTCATGCAGCTCAAGGGCTGGAACCCCGCCACCAAGGACGCCGACATAGCAGAGGCGAACCAGATTCTGGACGACGCGTTCGGGCCGGGCAACCGCCCGAAGACCGACCAGTACGTCATCCAGCTGCTGAGCCGGCGTGAGATCAGCCTCTGGCTCATCGACCAGATGAAGAGGCACCTGGGCTGGGAGTTCGACGTGCAGTACGTTGACACGTACGGCAACATCAGCACCGAGTGCCTCTACACCATCAGGGCAGAGGCCAACGCCGCACCCAACAGGCAGGTGTACACCTCAGACCCGGCGGACGCCTTCTGGGGCATGAACACCGACCTGACCACCAGTCCTGAGTGCGACGTGACGGGCTGGATGGGCGACGGCCGGGCCCCCGATGAGGAACTGGCCAGGATCAACGAGAAGATCGTAGAGCTCGACGAGAGCCTGGACCAGGACCGACGCCGCGAGCTGGCGCTGGAGCTGGAAGAGTACATGGTCAACGAGCGGACCACGGCTTACCAGCTTGGCGTGATGAACGTGGCCTGGCCCAACAGGACTGAGGTGAAGGGAGTCCGGTACTACAACCTGGGCACCTACTCGCAGCAGCGGCTCCACGACAGGGTCTGGCTGGTCGAGTAACCTCACCGGAACCTGACCGGATCGGATACCGATGGAAGCGCCCCCGATTCGGGGGCGCTTCCGCGTTAAGTGTTAAGTCAAGGCGCGGCTGGCCTGCGTTAGTCCGCTCACCCTGAGCCAGTCGAAGGGCGGGCGGCGGATGCGCGGCGGGTGTCATGGGCGCCCACAAGGGACGCCCCTACGGTGGGCACGGCCGCCTACCCACACCCCACGCCCGCCCATTCGGCTGCGCTCAGGGTAGACTACGGCAGGCATCCACTCGGCCTGCTTGCGACGTGCTCCACAGTCCCGGAGGGTAACCGCGCCCTGGGGATGGATCCTCGCCTGCCGCCCTCAACCGTCATTGCGGCGAAAGCCGCAATCCAGGGAGGCGGCGGCTCGAGTGAATAGCGGGGCGACAGTCGGTTGAGTGGAATCCCGCGTGCGCGGGAATAGGGAGCAGGCGGCGCGGGTGACCTCCGCCCCGTTGATGCTTCGGCAAGCTCAGCACGAACGGGAGAGAAGAGCCCGCTCACCCCCATATCAGGTACGGGGCAAGCTCTGAGCTTGTCGAAGGGTGTGCCCCGCAGGGGCTGAGCGGGCACCCGACCGGCGACGACCGTGGCCTCCCCGCTCTGGTTCGCCAGGCTCACCCCCGTATCAGGTACGGGGCAGGCTATGAGCGGGGTGTGGCGCCGTAGGGGCGGTTCTCGAACCGTCCATGGCGGGTGCGCGGCGGGTGTCATGGGCGCCCACAAGGGACGCCCCTACGGAGGACTCATCCGTCCACCTTCACCCCATGCCCGCCCATTCGGCTGCGCTCAGGGTAGACTACGGCAGGTATCCACTCGGCCTGCTTGCGACGTGCTCCACAGTCCCGGAGGGTAACCGCGCCCTGGGGATGGATCCTCGCCTGCCGCCCTCAACCGTCATTGCGGCGAAAGCCGCAATCCAGGGCGGCGGCTCGAGTGAATGGCGGTGCGATAGCCGGCTGGGTGGATTTCCGCGTGCGCGGGAATAGGGAGTAGGCGGCGCGGGTGACCTCCGCCCCGCTCTGGTTCGACAGGCTCACCATGAGCGGGAGAGAAAAGTCCGCTCACCCCCGTATCAGGTACGGGGCAGGCTCTGAGCCTGTCGAAGGGTGTGCCCCGCAGGGGCTGAGCGGGCACCCGACCGGCGACGACCGTGGCCTCCCCGCTCTGGTTCGACAAGCTCACCCCCGTATCAGGTACGGGGCAGGCTCTGAGCGGGGTGTGGCGCCGTAGGGCCGGCGTGAACCGCCCAGGAGGGGCAGTCCCGCGTCTCTTTTCGGAGTCCTGGGGCTATCGCGTGTTGATTCGGGATATTGTAAGAAAGAGAGGCGCGGGTTTATTGACAAAACGCTGCGGCGGTGGTATGTTCAAGGGCAACCTGAGTTCCCAGGCGGCGATGCGTTAGCCTGGGATGAGCAGCAGGCACAACAGCCAGATCGGTTGTAGGAGGAGCCATGTTACAGTACACGCTGCGGCGGCTGTTTCTGGGAGGACTTACGGCGCTGCTTGTGTCCGTAATCGTCTTCGTCATCCTGCGGATCGCACCCGGGGACGTGGTGGATGTCATCCTCGGCGGAGAGGACGCCTTCTACTCCCAGGAGACGGAGGAACTGCTGCGAGAACAGCTTGGCCTCAACAAGCCTCTGTACGAGCAGTACTTCATCTTCATGTTCGACTTCGTGAGGCTCGATTGGGGCGAGTCTCTCGTGGACAGCAAGCCCATCTGGCCTCAGATCCAGCAGAAGCTGCCAATCACTCTCCAGCTGGCGATAATGACGGTCTCGATGGCCGTGCTGTTCGGCATACCGGTTGGAGTGCTCATGGCGCTGAGGCAGGACTCCTGGCTCGACTACTTCCTGCGCATCCTGTCGCTGGGAGGCCTCTCCATCCCCAGCTTCTGGACCGGCACGATGATCATCCTCGTCGGCACACTCTACTTCAACTGGAGCCCCAGGCTGGAGTACGTGTCGCCTCTGGAGGATCCGCGTGGCAACTTCATCATGTTCCTGTGGCCGGCGCTGGCAACCGGTTGGGTATCGCAGGCCACCAAGGCCCGGATGATGCGGTCGACCATGCTGGAGGTGTTGCGCCAGGACTACATCCGCACGGCGCACGCCAAGGGGTTGCGCTACATGGTGGTGGTGTACCGGCACGCAATGAAGAACGCGTTGTTGCCGGTTGTGACCATCATCGGCATCACCGTGGCGCTGACGGTGGGCGGCTCCGTAATCATGGAGACCATCTTCCTGCTCCCGGGCATGGGATCGTTCCTGGTCTACAGCCTGAGCAGGTGGGACTACCCGGCGGTGCAGACGCTGGTGCTGTTCTTCGCCGGCTGGATCGTGATAACCAATCTGCTGGTGGACCTGAGCTACGGCTGGCTCGATCCCCGCGTCCGGTACGACTAGAGGAGCATCTGTCTAAGGCTTGAGGCGCGTCTCGGCTAAGGAGGAAGAAGCAAATGGCGGCACAGCAAGAAGGCATAGACGTCTTTCGGCGTGGTGATCGGGCTCCACTGGGAGTCCGGATGTACAAGGGGACGGTCAGCTTCCTGAGGAGGAAGCCCCTTGGCGCGGCGGGAGCCATAATCATCCTGTTCATGATACTCCTGGCGCTGTCGGCGCCGCTGGTTGCCGGCGACCCCAACGAGTGGAACCTGAGCGACAACTTCCTGGCGCCCTCCGCGGACTACTGGATGGGCACCAACGACGTGGGGCAGGACATCTGGGCGCAGATCGTGAACGGCGCCCGCATATCGCTGTACGTGGGCATCCTGTCCGTGGCGTTCGGCTCCGGGTCCGGCGGGTTGCTCGGCCTGGTCAGCGCCTACTACGGCGGCAAGGTGGACGTGGTGATGCAGCGGATCATGGACGCGCTGATGTCCATTCCAACGCTCATCCTGGCCCTTGCCATCATGGCAGCCCTCGGAGGCTCGGTAAACAATGTGGTGCTTGCCATCGGCATTGTACAGATACCCAGGGCCAACCGCATCGTGCGGTCGCAGGCCCTGGCCGTCAAGGAGTCCGAGTTTGCGCTGGCGGCTCGCTCCATCGGCGCGGGCGACATGCGGATCATGTTGCAGCACATCATGCCGCAGTGCGTTGCTCCGTGGCTCATCATCGCAAGCGCGGGTCTTGGCACCGCCATCATCTCGGAGGCCTCGCTGAGCTTCCTGGGCATGGGCGTGCCGCCGACTACGCCAACGTGGGGTGGTATGCTGTCCCAGAGGGGCCGCGAGTACTTCGCACTGGCGCCTCAAATGGCAATCTTCCCGGGCATCGCAATCTCCTTGGCCGTGTACGGCTTCAACCTCTTCGGCGATGCGCTGCGGGACGTGCTTGACCCCCGCCTGCGGGGCACCTAGACGCAGCGACCGGGTCTCCAACGCGGAGAACAGGAGAAGGCCGAGGGTTCAACCCTCGGCCTTCTCTCTTTCGGGAAAACCCAACCCTCTTCCCCCGTCTGCGGCGGAAGATTGAGATGGGGGGGAACCGTGCGTGGACAGTCCGCCGGATTGCCACCATTCGCTGCTTTCGCAGGGGCAGGCTCTGACCTTCCCACGCAGACGGGGGAAGGGACATCGGGTTACGGCAAGGCCGCCGCAGGCCAAGCGTCGCCGGGCGCGTTTGACGGCAGGCTTGTTGCCTCTTATGATAGGCGCATCCACCATTGAAGAGGAGAACGCCCTATGCTCGCCAAGGCCCTAACGTGCGCCATTATAGGCTTGGACGGGTCTCTGGTGGAGGCGGAGGTGGACATTTCGCCGGGCCTGCCCCAGTTTCACATCGTCGGGCTGCCGGACGCCGCCGTGACGGAGGCCAAGGAACGCGTGCGAGCGGCCATTCGCAACTCCGGCTTCGACTTCCCGATGCGCCGCATTGCCGTGAACCTGGCTCCCGCAGACCTCAAGAAGGCCGGCCCGTCCTACGACCTCTCGATAGCCATTGCCATCCTGTCCAGCACCGGCCAGATCAACGCGGACATCTCCCGCGCCGTGTTCCTGGGCGAGCTTTCGATGGACGGGGGCATCCGGCACATAAACGGCGTCCTGCCGATGGTGGGCACCGCGGAGGATGAGGGCATCTACGACGTGTACGTGCCCGCAATCGACTCCAAGGAGGCCGCGCTGCTGAAGGGCGTGAGCGTGTACCCGGCCGGCTCGCTGGGCGAGCTGGCAGCCCACCTGCGCGGCTACATCGCCATTCCGCCATACGAGGCCGCGGAGGGCGACGAGCTTGTGCTCCAGCCGTCCTGGGTGGGCGGCGACCTGGCGTACGTTCGCGGCCAGGAACACGCCAAGCGCGCGCTGGAGGTGGCAGCGGCCGGCGGACACAACCTGCTGATGAGCGGCCCGCCGGGCAGCGGCAAGACGCTGCTGGCCCGCTCGCTGCCGTCCATACTGCCGGCGATGAGCGCCGCGGAGTCGCTGGATCTCACCCGAATCTACAGCGTGGCCGGGCTGTTGCCGTCCGACACGCCCCTGGTGGCGCACCGGCCGTTCCGCGCGCCGCACTACACCATATCGCACGCCGGGCTGGTGGGCGGCGGCAGGCTGCCGCGGCCGGGCGAGGTCACGCTGAGCCACCGCGGCGTGCTGTTCCTGGACGAGCTGCCGGAGTTCGGGCACAACGTGCTGGAGGTGCTCAGGCAGCCGCTGGAGGACAGAGTGGTCACCATCAGCAGGGCGCAGGGTTCGGTGACGTACCCCGCGAACTTCATGCTGGTGGCCGCGATGAACCCCTGCTACTGCGGCTACTACGGCGATCCGCAACGGCAGTGCACCTGCTCATCGGGCATGGTGACGAAGTACCAGAAGCGCATCTCCGGGCCGCTGCTGGATCGCATCGACATCTTCGTCGAGGTGCCGAGGGTGGAGTACGACAAGCTGACCGGCGACGAGCCGGGCGAGAGCTCGGCGCAGGTGCGCGAGCGCGTGGAAGCGGCTCGGAGCAGGCAGCGCGAGCGGTTCGAGGAATCGGCGGGCGTGCAGTCCAACGCGGACATGGGCCCGGCCGAGGTGTGGGAGCACTGCAAGCTGGACGAGGCCGCGCAAGCGCTTGCGAGGGCCGCGATGGACCAGCTACACCTCTCGGCAAGGGCGTTTCACCGCACGCTCAAGCTGGCGCGCACCATTGCAGACCTGTCCGGCGATGACGAGATAGGCGTTGCGCACGTGGCGGAGGCCGTGCAGTACCGCCCGCGCAGCACCTAGCGCGTAGGTTGTTGCGTTGAACGGCTGATTGGAGTCCCTCGCGTAACCTGGCGTCCGTTCCCCCGTCTGCGGGGGAAGGCTAATGCCTGCCCCTGCGAAAGCAGGGGATGGGGGCGTTCAGGTTGACCGTCCGCGCACGGTTCGCCCCCATCTCAATCTTCCCCCGCAGACGGGGGAAGAGGTTTAGGCCCCCGCCAGCGTGCGCCTACCGCTCCGCCAGCGACCTGTGCGCCGCCGCAACGGCTGCGCCGGATGCCAGCTCAATACCCTCGCCGGCCAGCAGCGTTTCGAGCGCGTGCAGCAGAGTCAGCACGTGCGCGGCCTGCGATGACTCGCCCATGAGGCCGATACGCCAGATCTTGCCCGCCAGCGGCCCGAACCCGCCGCCAATCTCGATGCCGTACTCGTTCAGCAGGGTGCGGCGCACCTTCGCCTCGTCCAGGCCGTCCGGCACCAGCGCAGCCGTGAGCGGAGGCGCCTGCGTGCCCTCGACCGCCAGCGGCCTCATTCCGAACTCCGCCAGGCCCGCCCGGAGCGCGGCTGCGTTTCGCGTGTGTCGCTGCTGCCTGACTTCAAGGCCCTCCTCCATCGCCATGACCAGGGCCTCCCGCAGAGCGTAGATCAGGGGCATGGATGCCGTGTGGTGGTACGTCCTGTCGGTGATCCAGTAGCGTTGAAGGTGCAGCAGGTCCAGGTAGAAGCTCTGGACGGGCGCGGTGCGCGCCAGCACGGCCTCAACGGCGCGAGGGCTGAGAGTGATGGGTGATAGGCCCGGGGGCGCGCCTACGCACTTCTGCGTTGCGCTGTAGCAGGCGTCTATGCCCCACTCGTCCACGCGGAGATCGACGCCGCCCAGCGAGGTCACGGCATCCACCAGGAACAGCGCGCCGTGGCGATGGGCCGCCTCCGCGAGCGGCGGCAAGGGCTGCACCACGCCCGTCGAAGTCTCGACGTGGACGACTGCCAGCAGCTTGACCGGCCCGGCATCTGTGATGGCCTGCTCCACGGCGGCCGAATCAAGCGTGCGGCCCCAGTCGGCGGCGACTGTGGTCACGTTCGCGCCGCAGCGCGCGGCGATGTCGGCCAGCCGCTGCCCGAACACTCCGTTGACGCCGATCACCACCGAGTCGCCCGGCTCCAGCAGGTTCACGAGCGCGGCTTCCATGCCGGACGTGCCGGTGCCGGAGACGGCCAGCGTCAGCTCGTTGGACGTGCCGAACGCCTGCCTGAGCAGTGCGGCGGTCTCGTCCATCACGCGGAGGAAGGTGGGATCGATGTACCCCATCAGGGGCAGGGTCATTGCGCGGATGACGCGCGGGTTGACGTTGCTGGGGCCCGGGCCCAGCAGAAGGCGGTCTCTTGGCTCCGTGTACTGCTGCATTTCGGTGTGTCCTCCTGCGCGTTCAGGGTGAGGCGGCGAAGGAATCGAGTCGGCCGCGCCGCCGATGAAGTGTCAGGCCAGGTACTCCAGCGCGGCCGAGGCCAGGGTCTCCGCGGCGATGGACAGCGCGTCCTCGTCGAAGTCGAATTGCGCGCTGTGGTGCGGCGCGTCCAGCCCTGCGTCGGCGTTGGCCGAACCGACCAGGAAGTAGCAGCCGGGGGCTTCCAACTGGAAGAGCGCCATGTCGTCGCCGACGGTGCTGGGCACGACGGCGGGCAGGTTGGCCTCGCCGACCACGCCGGCAGCCACGCGCCGCACGAAGGCCGCGACCTCCGGGTCGTTGACCACGGCGGGGCAGCCCTGCAAGTGGCGAAACTCGAACGAGCCGTTGAGGGCGGCGCAGACGCCGGCCGTCACCTCCGGGATGCGGGCCAGAAGCCGCCTGCGCTCCGCTTCGTCGAAGGTGCGCAGCGTGCCCCGCATCTCAACCTCGCTTGCGATGATGTTGAACGCGCTGCCGCCCTGGATCCGCCCGATGGAGAGCACCGCGCCCTTTGCGTAGTGCTTCTCGCGGCTGACCAGCAGTTGGAGCGCGCCGATCACCTGCGCGGCTATCGGTATGGGGTCAACGGTCTGGTGAGGCATTGCGCCATGCCCGCCCGTTCCCTTGACCACAAGCTCGATCTCGTCGACGGCTGCGAATATCGGCCCCGGCTTCACGCCGACCTGGCCCACGGGCAAGCCGTTCCACAGGTGGAAGCCGAGCGTTCGGTCGACGGGCGGGTCTGCCATGACGCCTTCCTCTATCATGCGGCGTGCGCCGCCCATGTTCTCCTCGGCGGGCTGGAACACGATGAGCGCCTGGCCGCGCAGGCTGCTGCGGCGTTCGGCGAGTATGCCCGCGACGGTGACGAGCGCGGCGGTGTGCCCGTCATGGCCGCAGGCGTGCATGACGCCGGGTGTGCGGGATGCGTACGGCTTGTCGGACGCCTCCTGGATGGGCAGCGCGTCCATGTCGGCGCGCAGCATGAGGGTTGGGCCGGGGGCCGCGCCGCGAACGAGCGCGGTTACTCCGGTCTCCGCCGCTCCGGTTGCAACCTCAAGGCCGAGCTCGCGGAGCCGTTCAGCGACCAGCCGTGACGTGCGCTCCTCGCGGAAGGCCGTCTCCGGGTGTGCGTGAAGATCCCGCCGGAGTGCGACCATCTCCTCCCGGCGTGCGAGTATGTCCTGCCTGACGTCGGCGCTCATGTGGGCGGTTCCACCTCCGCGGCGCGTACATTCTAGCACAGTGGGACATGGCACGGGGACGGGGAGGGCGGTTGTGAGAGGCTGCGGTGGTCTCCCCGCTCTGGTTCGACAGGCTCACATCCGTATCAAGTACGGGGCAGGCTGTGAGCGGGAAAGAGGGCTGGCTCAGTGCTAACGGGGCTATACACCTCAACCGTCGCCCCTGCGGAAGCAGGGGTCTAGCACCCGGAGGGGGTGGGCGGTTGCCCTACCGCCGAACACGGCCCCGCCCCCTGGATTGCGGCTTTCGCCGCAATGACGGCTGGGGCGGCCGGCAGCCTCTACTGCGTGCCAGCCAGCAGTCGGTTGCGTGGATTGCTATGAAAATAGGCCGATTCAGGCACGCGATTGTGTCGCTGCGGCAAGGGTGCGGAGGAGGCGCGGCCGACATTTTCATTGGCTTATCTGGCACCGGAAAGCGGCATGGGAATTCCCGCTTTCGCGGGAATAGGGAGACGGAGGCGCGTGTCGCGTATCGCAGGGGCGGTTCGCGGAGCCGCCCACGGGTGGGTGGGGATATATTCGGCCCGCTCGTGGTGAGCCTGTCGAACCACCTTGGTGGGCCTGTCAACTGCCGTCCGCTCAGCCCCTACGGGGCAGGCCCTTCGACAAGCTCGTGGTGAGCGGGAACGGATCCGCCCTCCACAACTGTCATTTCGGGCGTAGCGTAGCGGAGTCGAGAAACGTCGGGCATGTGCTGTGGCGCCACACCCCGCCCTGCATGATCGCGCGGCCTGGGCTATGGGTGTACGCCAACGGGATGTCCTGGATTCTTCGACTCCGCTACGCTGCGCTCAGAATGACGGGAAAAGGTGGCCGCGCATAGCTCAGCGAGTGGTGGCCTGCGGGGAACACGGCCGCCCGCAGGCAAGCCACGCATCGCCGTTTCGTAGTATAATGTCGCCAGCATTGAGGAGAGAGGCGCATGGATCTGTACTTCGAGCGGGGGGAGAGCGACACACCCAAGGGGCACGCCCTGGTGTTCTTTCGCCGCAAGTTCGACCCCGACGTGGTGCTGGCAACGTACGTAATCGCGCTGCCCATCAAGGTGGACGTGACCAAGTACATCCCGCCCATGTTCGCGGGCAAGATGCAGGACATGGTCACGCACGACCTGGCCGGCTTCGCGTTCCCGCCCATGCCGGAGCAGATCGACGACCTGGAGCACATCCGGCGCATGGCTGAGGCGCGGGACGACGATCTCATCGACGGCGGCTCGGTGGACGACAACGACCCGATGGAGCTGATACAGGTGGTCAGCGAGGTTCAGCAGACGTACTCCCGCCAGTGGGAGCGGTCGATGGAGGCGCGGACTCCCCTGCCTTCGCCCTCGGTGAACGAGCTTATCTATGAGCTGATGGGCGAGCGCGACAAGCTGAGCGAACTCGCCAAGCTGGTCGGCAAGCTGCGGTTCGCGGCGGAAGGCACCGACCCGCGCATGGTGCGCGAGATAGAGGAAGAGATCGCCACGCTGGCCCGGTTCCTGCCGGAACACTACCGCATACCGCGGCTGGTGCAGGCAACGGAGATGCCATCCTCGGGCGCGTCCGTGCTGGCCCAGCTCTACCTGGAGCGGTGCTACAAGCTGTTCGAGGAGGACTACCGCCGGTTGCAAGAGGTGGAACGCGAGATCAGTCGCCTGGAGGACGCGCTGGAGTCGTGAGCCGGCGAGCTGGCGCGGAGCGTGGACACCATCGAAAACGCAAGAGCGCAAAGGAGGTATCATGCCAACTGTGAACACCATGCGCGGCCCTGTGGATGTCAACGAGCTTGGGTTCGTCCTGACGCATGAGCACGTTCGCGAGAGTTCCGCGGGCGTGCCGCAGATCTACCCCGAGCTCTTCGACCACGAGGAAGACGTGGCCCGCGGCATCTCGCGGCTCAACGAGGCGGCCGCCGAGGGCGTGAACACCGTTCTCATCGTGACGCCGCTCGACCTGGGCAGGGACATGCGGCTGTTGCAGGACGTGGCGGCCGGCGTGAACCTGCACATGGTGCCGGCAACCGGCATGTGGCGGGACATCCCTCGACACATCGGGCTGGGCGCCACAGTCGAGCAGATGGCCGCAGCCTTCACCCGCGAGATCGAGGTCGGCATCGAGAATACGGGCATCAAGGCCGGCGTGATCAAGGTGGCAACGGACGTGGAGCACATGACGGAGGACGGGCTGACGCGCCCCAACGAGCTGATCCTGCGCGCCGCCGCCCGCGCCTGCAACGCCACCGGCATCCCAATCTGTACGCACACGGCCGCGCCCTCCAGGGCCGGCGACCTGCAAGTGGCGATATTCGAGGACGAGGGCGTCGACCTGGGGCGCGTGTGCATCGGCCATAGCAACGACACCGACAACATCGAGTACCTTACGGGCATCATGCGCAAGGGCGCGTTCCTGGGCATGGATCGCTACCCCGGCGGCCGCGCAGGCGGCCTGAACTGGGAGCAGCGCACGGAGGTCGTGAAGCAGTTGGTAGACCTGGGCTTCGCGTCCCAGGTGACGCTGTCGCACGACTACGGCGGAGCGCGGCCCGCGCTGCCGGAGGCTGCGGCGGCTCGACCCGCCCACAACCCGGACGGCTACTGCTTCATCATCCGCAGGGTGCTGCCAAGGCTGCGAGAGTTGGGCGTGAGCGAGGAAGCCATCACTGAGATGACCGTGAACGCGCCGCGTCGCCTCATGGGCGGGGAGTGAGACCGCTCGCGGGCGAGGTGCGGCCGTTGCGGCGACGCCAGTGAGGAGGTGACGCTACGGACCTCTTCGAGCGGCGCAGACAGGAAGCGTTGGGCCGGGAGGCGCCGCTGGCAGCCCGGATGCGGCCTCGCGCATTCGACGAGTTCGTGGGGCAGGGGCACGTCCTGGGCGCCGGCCGCGCGCTGCGCCTCAGCATAGAGGCCGACCACGTGCCGTCCATGATCCTGTGGGGGCCGCCGGGCAGCGGCAAGACCACGCTGGCAAACCTCATCGCGGGCGTGACGCAGGCGCACTTCGCGCCGGTGAGCGCGGTGACGGCGGGCGTGGCGGATCTGCGTAAGCTCGTTGCAGAGGCCAGGGAGCGGCGCGGGTTGCACGGCAGGCGTACGCTCCTGTTCGTCGACGAAATCCACCGCTTCAACAAGGCGCAGCAGGACGTGATACTCCCGCACGTGGAAGAGGGCGCGGTGACCCTCATCGGGGCCACCACGGAGAATCCATCCTTCGAGGTGGTTGCGCCGCTGCTGTCCCGCTGCCGGGTGTTCACGCTCAACGCGCTCTCCGACGAGGACGTGGCCGCCATAGTCGAGCGCGCGCTTGCGGACGATGAGCGCGGGCTGGGGGATACGCAGGCGCGCCTGGCCGAGGACGCGATGCGCCACCTGGTAGTCATCGCGAACGGGGACGCGCGGACGGCGCTCAACGCGCTGGAGCTGGCGGTGCTGGCAACGCCCGCGGACCCGGGCGGCGAGCGGCTTGTCACGCTGGCGACGGTCGAGGATGCCTTGCAGCATCGCTCCATCCTCTACGACAAGTCGGGTGACCAGCACTACGACACCATCTCCGCCTTCATCAAGTCGGTGCGCGGCTCCGACCCGGACGCCGCCGTCTACTGGCTGAGCCGCATGGTCGAGGCGGGCGAGGATCCCATGTTCATCGCGCGGCGGCTGGTGATACTCGCCGCGGAGGACGTGGGCATGGCCGACCCGCAGGGACTGCCGGTGGCCGTGGCGGCACAGCAAGCCGTCCACTTCATCGGAATGCCGGAGGGCGCGATACCGCTCGCGGAGGCTACGGTCTACCTGGCTACCGCTCCCAAGAGCAACTCCGCGTACGCGGCCCTGGGCCGCGCCCGCGAGGACGCACGGCAGACGCGTAACGAGCCTGTGCCTCTGCACCTGCGCAACGCCGTCACGGGGCTGATGAGGGCGCACGGCTACGGCGAAGGGTATCGCTACGCGCACGACTACGAAGGCAACTTTGCTCCGATGGACAACCTGCCGCCCTCGCTGGCGAGCCGCCGCTACTACGTGCCGGGCGATCAGGGCTACGAGCGCGCCGTCGCCCAGCGGCTCGCGGAGCTGTGGGACGAGCACCGGGCGCAGCGCGGCGGCGAGGGTAGCGCAGGAAGCGCGGCGGAGTGACGCATCGCTCGGCGGGCTTGTCGCTTCTTGCCGTAGAACTCTGGAACCTTGGAGGCTTCATCATGGTGCTTGGTGGTTGGCTAAAGGAGAAGGTCCGTGAGCAGCAGCGGAAGGAGCTTGCCGACAGAATAGACAAGCTGTACGGTGAAGGCACTTATGCACGGCTTGAAGAGGAGAAGAATCAAAAGTCGGAAGAGTCAAACGGCAACGCAGGTTGGGGTCAGCGGTCTTGATGGCGTGTTGCTAGAGCGTTGCATCCCACCCAGACACCTGAGAAGCGAGGCTGCCCCACGAAAGACTACCGAGCGAGGGCTGATTCGGAACTCGCTTTGTTGTCTCACGCTATGGCTGTTTGTGGCCTAATGGGCAATCGTGGTAGCCTTCAAGTACGATAGTATCCGGCCCTTAGCTCCTGTCTACTTTCGCATGGAATTGCGATATAATAGTGGTAGAGCCAGCGTAGCTCAGTGGTAGAGCAGCGGTTTCGTAAACCGCAGGTCAAGGGTTCGAATCCCCTCGCTGGCTCCACAACCGCTTGCCCGTGACGCCGGGAGCCGCACCCATGACGCGGGCGGCCCAAAGCCCGCGACAGGTTGCCGCCCGTGTACGTTTCGCATCTCAGCCTCACCAACTTCCGCAACTACCACCACCTGGAGCTCGACCTCCCGGAGGGCCTGCTCGTCCTCTCCGGCGGCAACGGCCAGGGCAAGACCAACCTGCTGGAGGCGCTGTACCTCCTGTCCATCGCCAAGGCGTACCGCGCCAACGGAGACAGGGAGGCCATCTCTCGCACCGCCGCGGAGGATCGCGGCCACGCGCAGGTTGTGGGCGCGGCGCAACGGGCGCGGGACCGAGTCCGCATCCTGGTGGACATGACGCTGGAGGGCGCCCGCGACGAGGGCGAAAGGCCGCCGCACCTGCGCAAGGAGGTGCGGGTAGACGGCATCCACGTCTCGGCCGCTGACCTCGTCGGCGTGGTCAACGCCGTCCTGTTCGACACCGAGGACATCCGGCTGGTCACCGGGGCGCCGTCCACTCGACGCCGCTACCTTGACATACTGATCAGCCAGATCGACAGGATGTACCTGCGGTCGCTCCAGCGATACCAGAGGGTAGTGTACCAGCGCAACCACCTGCTGCGGCAGGTGCGCGAGCGCAGGAGCCGGGCCGGAGAGCTGGACTTCTGGAACGAGGCGTTGGTGAAAGAGGGCGTGTACATCATGCGGCGGCGGCACGGGGCAGTCGAGAACCTGCGCTCGTTGCTCATATCGCTGCACGGCGAGCTTACGGATGCGGGCGAGGAGCTTTCGATGGAGTACGCGCCGGGCGTGCCTGCGGACGGCACTGAGGAGGCGGAACTGCGGCGGGCGTTTGAGCTTGCCATCGAGCAGGGCGCGGAGAGGGAGATTGCGATGGGCGCAACGCAGGCCGGCCCCCACCGTGACGATGTCCGCTTGACGCTGGGCGGCATGGAGGCCGGCGTCTACGCCTCACGCGGGCAGGCTCGCACGGTGGCCGTGGCGCTGAAGCTGGTGGAAGGTATGCTGCTGGAGCGCGAGCGCGGCGAGTCTCCGGCGCTGCTCCTTGACGACGTGCTGTCGGAGCTGGACGAGACGCGGAGGCGCTTGCTTCTGGAGCGGGTGGCGCGCAGCCAGCAGGCCATCGTCTCGACTACGGACGTTGACAGGATAGAGGCGCGGTACCTGGCGCGGGCGTCGGTGTTCCGCGTGGAGCGCGGCATCGTCACGCCGCGGTGACGCTGCTCGGCTAGCGGGGCGCGCAGCCTGGGCATGGGCCGCGGGCCCACCAGGCGTCGCGGTAGAAGAAGGGCGCGGCCCAGTGGCCGCCATCCTTGAACGGGCGGCGCTCCGTGCGGCCGCAGACCTGGCAGTAGTTCACTACCACGTCCTCGTCTCGTGGGCTGTGCGGTGTCTCGGTAGCCACTGGATGCAACCTCGCTGGCTTCACTGTAAGGCCAAGGCTGCGCGGTGTCAACTGCGCGGCGGCGTATCCGCCCGTACTTCGACAGGCTCAGCACGAGCGAGTGTGGAGTGCCCCGGCTCGTACCTCGACAAGCTCAGCACGAGCGGGCTGAGGGCGGCAGGCCCCGGCTTTCGCAGGCCGCGGCAATTGACATACGGGCGGCAGTTGGCTTACTCTAGGGGAGAGTCCTGCGGGAGCTTGTTGCGACAGGCTGAGAGGCCCCAACGCATTGGGGCGACCGTCGGAACCTGAACTGGATAATGCCAGCGAAGGGAGAGCGAACTTGCTTACGTTGTCTCGCATTGCAGACCGCCGCCGGGCTGGTGCGCCCTTGTGCGGCAAACCTCAATCGAACCTCCACCGTCGCCGCATCGCCGGGCCGGCGCGCGGCCGTGAGGCGGTGCGCCCATGAACGATACGCTGACCATCGCCGGAGTCGAGCTTTCGTCGCGCCTCATCCTGGGCACCGGCAAGTACCGCAGCATGGAGGAGATGGTGAGCGCCATCGAGGCGTCCGGCGCAGAGATGATCACGGTCGCCATCCGCAGGCTTGACCTGGACAACCCGCGCGAGAAGACTCTGCTGGACTACGTGGACTGGAGCCGGTATCGCATACTGCCCAACACCGCAGGATGCAGCACGCCGGAGGAGGCCCTCACAGTCGCACGGCTGGCGCGAGCAATGGGCCTCTCCGACTGGATCAAGCTGGAGGTCATACCGGATCCCAAGTACCTACTGCCGGATCCGGTGGGCACTCTTGAAGCCGCCCGCGCCCTGATAGACGACGGCTTCACCGTGCTGCCGTACATCCACGCGGATCCCGTGCTGGCGCGCAGGCTGGAGGTGATGGGCTGCGCCACCGTCATGCCGCTCGGCTCGGCGATAGGCTCCGGCCAGGGCATACACACCGCCGAGGAGATACGCATCATTATCGAACAGGCCGGCGTGCCCGTGGTTGTGGACGCGGGCCTGGGGGTGCCCTCGGACGCTGCGCAGGCGCTGGAGATGGGCGCGGACGCCGTGCTCGTGAACACCGCAATCGCTCAGGCGGACGATCCCGCGCTCATGGCTGATGCGTTCCGGCTGGGCGTGGAGGCGGGACGAAAGGCCTGGAGGGCTGGGCGAATAGCCCGCAGGCCCCACGCGTCTGCCAGCAGCCCCGTCGAGGGCCTGGTGGGACGGAGCTAGACGGACATGAGACGAACGCTCGCCCGGCGACTCCCCCTGCTGTGCCTGGTCACGGACCGCGCGATGTGCGGCGAGGACGCGCTGGAAGCCACCGTGGATGCGGCCGTTTCGGGCGGCGTGGACATCGTGCAGCTGCGCGAGAAGGATCTGCCGCACGTGGAGTTGCTGCTGCTGGCGACACACCTGCGGCGCGTGATTGGCGACCGGGCGCTCCTGCTGATCAACGGATACGTGGCCGATGCGAATGCCGCCGGCGTCGACGGGCTGCACCTGCCGGAAGATGCGCTGTCCGTGCGCTACGCGAAAGCGGCGGCTGCGCACCTGCTTATCAGCAAGGCTGTCCACGACCCGGCTGCCGCCGCCGTGGCGGACGCTGAAGGCGCGGACATGCTGGTGCTCGGCACCGTGTTCGAGACTGATTCCAAGCCGGGCGCGCCGCCCGGCGGCCTGCCCCTGGTGCGCGAGGCCACGCGGGGCGTGCGCGCCCCCACGCTCGGCATAGGCGGAATCACCGCGGCCAACGCCGCTTCCGTCATCGAGGCGGGCGCGAGCGGCGCGGCGGTCATATCGGCCATCATGGCTGCGCCGGACCCGGAGGCGGCAGCGCGTGATCTGAAGCAGGCCATGCGGGCTGCGTGGAAGGCGCGGAAGCGGCCAGGCTCACGGGCATGAGGCGCGAGGCAAGGACGGTCGCCCGAATTCAAGTTGCTTCGCTAAAGCCGTGCGTTCGAGGTGATTCGGCGCGCGTGCTATACTAGCCCGCGAAGGAGGCGAGCGATGGCTTCTAGTGAAGAACGTTTCCGGTCGCTGGAGGACTTAGTCGCCAGCGTGGCGCGAACGGAGGAAAGGACGCTCGAGGCCCTGGGTGTGCTAACCCAGGCTGTCCTCCGCATGGAAAATACACAGCAGGAGCATACTGCCACCCTGCGTGAGTATGCTGGCACCCTGCGCGAGCATACCGCCACCTTGCGGGAGCATACTGCCACCTTGCGGGAGCATACTGACGCTCTGCGGCAAATCACTACTACCCAAGGGGAGCACTCGGCCACTCTACGCGAACTCACTGCCACTCAGCGACGGCACACCGCCATCCTTGACCTGCACACCCCCGTCCTCAGGGGCGTAATGGAGACTCAGCAGCAACACACGGGGATACTCATGGGGCATACGGAGTTGCTTCAGGCTATAGTTTCGACGGTGCAGGCTCAATCCCTGGATTTGGCGCGCATCCGCGGGAACATGGAATTGCAATAGGCCGCCGCACACGCGGGCCGGGCGATTGGCATGAGGTACAAGGCAAGGTCGGCGGGATGATAAATCTCAGGGTGAACGGCAAGAATCGAGAGCTGGAGGCCCCCACGCGGCTCATCGACTTCCTGGAGGGCAGCGGCGTGAACTTGCAGTTCGTGGCGGTGGCCCACAACGGCGACGTGGTGGAGCGTGAGCGTTTCGCGCACGTCGTCCTGAACGATGGCGACGTGGTTGAGGTGGTAAGGCCGGTTGGCGGCGGGTGAGACAGGAGAACGGAGCGAGTTGGCATCCAGACAGCGCATAGTCATAGTCGGCGGGGGCGTCATCGGCTGCTCCATTGCGTATCACCTCGCCGGCGCGGGGGCGGACGTGACGCTGCTGGAGCGCGGCAAGGTGGGCAGCGGCGCCTCGGACGTGGCGGCCGGCATGGTGGCTGCGCTCTCGGAGAATCTCGCGCTCGGCGACCCGCTTGATCTGGCGTTGCACAGCCGCGCCCTGCTCCTTGACCAACTGCAATCGCTGCAGGCGGAGTCCGGCATAGACGTGGAGTATCGCTCGCCGGGCATCCTCCACGTGGCCGCGACTGAGGACGAAGAGACAGAACTTCGCGGCCGGCTGGAGTGGCAGTCGCCGCTGGGCATGGGCGTTAGATGGCTGGAATCGCGGGAGGCGTACGCCGCGGAGCCTGCGCTGGGCGAGGGGGTGCGCGGCGCGCTCTTCTCGCCCAACGAGGGGCATCTCAACAGCAGGCGGCTCGTGCGCGCCTACGCGCAGGCGGCGGCCAAAAGAGGCGCGGCCATACTCCAGGACACGGAGGTCATGGGCCTGACGCTGCGGGGCAGCCGCGTGACGGGCGTGAGGCTGGCGTCCGGCGAGTTGGAGGCTGACTGCGTGGTGATGGCGTCCGGCGCGTGGGCGGCCCGCTGCGGCGAGTGGCTGGGCCTGGACTTGCCCGTTGTGCCGGTGCGAGGCCAGATTGTATCTGCCCGCATCCTGCCCAGCCCCATATCTTCGATAGTGTGGCGGGGGATAACCTACCTGGTGCCCAAGGCGGACGGCGCAATCGTCATAGGCACCACCCGCGAGCGCGTGGGCTTCAAGGAGAGCGCGACGCTCAGGGGGGTGTCGGGCATCCTCGCTGGTGCAATCGACCTGGTGCCGGCGGTGGCGGACGCGGAGCTGGGCCACGTGTGGGCCGGCCTGCGCCCCGGCTCGCCGGACGACGCTCCGATACTCGGCCCGGTCGAGGGCTGGTACGGCCTGCTGCTGGCGGTGGGCCACTACCGCAGCGGCGTCCTGCTGAGCGCGGCCACGGGCAAGCTCATCGCGGATTACGTTGCGGGCGGCGGCGACGGCGCCGCGATGCGGCCGTTCGCCCTGTCTCGTTTCACGGCGTGACGGGCTGCGCCGCCCGGCGCGGGGATTGTGCGGGAAACCGCGCTCGCTTATAATGCGTCCAGCCTACGGCAAGAGGAGCCAAAGAATGACGTACGCCTTCCTGAACGGAGAGTTTATGCCCCTGGA
This sequence comes from Dehalococcoidia bacterium, assembly GCA_963555975.3. Lineage (GTDB taxonomy): Bacteria > Chloroflexota > Dehalococcoidia > Lucifugimonadales > UBA2985 > JAPPHY01. The sequence continues at coordinate 1,140,172 of OY821663.2, read as the reverse complement.
AGATGCCAGGGTTGGTGTGATGACCCACGCGCTCCACTACGGCACCTCGGTATTTGAAGGCATACGCGGCAACTGGAACGATGAACAGGAGAAGCTGTACGTGTTCCGCCTGCGGGAGCACTGCGAGAGGCTGCTTCAGGGCTGCAAGATAATGCGAATCGCCCTGCCGTACTCGGCGGACGACCTGTGCGGCATCATACTGGAGCTGGTGGAGCGCAGCGGCTACCAGCAGGACATCTACATTCGCCCGCTTGCGTTCAAGGGCGAGGAGCGGATCGCCGTGCTCAAGCTGCAAGACCTGTCGGACTCGCTGTGCATCCTGACCATCCCGTTCGGCGCGTACCTGGATCCGGAGGGGGCGGCGCGGTGCTGCACGTCCTCCTGGCGGCGCATGGAGGACACCATGATACCGCCAAGAACCAAGATCGGCGGGCTGTACGTGAACAGCATCCTTGCCAAGACCGAGGCCACGCTGGCGGGGTTCGACGAGGCCATCCTGCTCACGCAGGACGGCTGCGTGTCCGAGGGCACCGGCGAAAACATCTTCACGGTGATGAACGGCAAGCTGGTCACGCCCGCCATCTCCGACAACATCCTGTCCGGCATCACGCGGGACGCGGTGATCCAGATAGCGCGCAACGAGCTGGGCATTGAAACCGTCGAGCGGAGCATACGGCGCAGCGAGCTGTACAACATGGACGAGTGCTTCCTCACGGGCACGGCGGCGCACCTGACGCCTGTGGGTTCCATAGACAACATCATGGTGGGGGACGGCAGCATGGGCCCGGTGACCCGGCAGATGCAGAACCTCTACTTCGATGTCATCCGGGGCAAGCTGCCCCGATACCTCCACTGGTGCTCGCCCGTGGCCGCGGCGGCGAAGGCCGCGACGTAGGAGCACGGAGCGCGCGGCGGCCGGAGTGGCGGCGGATTTCGCATCGCCGCACGTGCGCGGCAGTTGACCTCAGAGGCCGAATGGTGTATTGTCTTGGCCGACGGTCGATGGCGGCAGAACATTAGACGAGTGTTTGTACGATGAACCTGGGACAGGAGTATCTGCTCCTGACGTTCGTGGGTTGCTGCGGCGTGTTGCAGCTTGCGGCGGCGTTCAGCGGTCTCAAGGGGATGCTCATCGCCGGCGACAGGCGGTTCTCCATCGTGGTAGGAGCGCTGCTGGTGGCGGGCGCGCTCATCTGGTTCTTCTGGGAAGGCGGCCGCAACCTGCCGGACACGGGCGGCGGAATCGCGGGCGCGTCCCAGTTCTACTTCTTCATGCTGGGCGGCTTCCTGGCGCTCCTCACCACGTTCCTGTTCACCTCGCTCACCAACGTCAGCAGGAAGCCCTCGGACGACACGCCGGAGGGGTTGCCCACGCTGAAGGAGACCACCTACCTGTACGCGCTGGCGCGTAACCTCATCAGGGATACGTCCTACCTGCACCCCGTCATGCGGAACGTGAAGGCGGTATGGAAGCTGTTTCACAGGTTGACTCGGAAGTTTTCCTCTGGATAAACGGCTGGGTGGGCACGTGGGCCACCTTTGACCGGATGATCCAGTGGCTGGTCAGCGACTACCTGGTACCGGTCGCGTGCTCGCTGACGCTGCTGGGGCTGTGGTTCGGCTGGCGCAACGAGGAGATGCGAGAGCGTCACCAGCGCGGCGTGATTCTGGCTGGCGTGGGCGTGGGCATTGGCGCGGCGATGGTGAAGGCGTCCAACATCTTCTTCTTCCGGCCTCGCCCCTTCGACGCGTTCGACATCGAGATGCTGTTCTATCCGCCGACCGACTCATCGTTCCCGGCCAACCCGGTTGCGGTGGTGGCAGGCATGGCGATGGGCGTGTGGATGGCCGACAAGCGAATCGGCGGGGCCATGTTCGCGGCCGCCTTCATCTACGGTTTCTCCAGGGTGTACGCGGGCGTGTTCTACCCGCTGGACGTGCTGGGCGGCGCGCTGGTGGGAGTTGCGGGCGTGGGCCTGGCCTACCTGTTCCTGCGTCGTATCGAGCCGTTGCCCACAATGGCCTTGAAGCTGGCCCGGTTCCTCTGCGTGGCGTAGCCAACCCCTCGCCGCCGACTACAGCGGCCGCCCTTCAAGCACCGCGCGCGGCGCCGCGTCCGCCATTCGCCGCGCCGCCTCCGCGCCGACGATAGCGGCTGCCGCCGCAGCCACTCCCTGCGAGAGCAGCGGCGCCCTTGCCCCGTCCGGCGCGTGGCCGTCCGACGCTATGACGTGAGCGAGACCCAGGCGCAGCAACGCCTCCGCGGTTATCTGCGCGTCCTGCCCCATCTCGCCGGTGAGGCTGCCGGCCGTAATCTGCGAGACTGCGCCGTCCCGCACGAGATCTGCCAGTAGCTTCGGCTCTCGCTGAATGGCGATGTTGCGCTCCGGGTGCGCGATGATGGGCAGCAGGCCGCGATCTCGCAGGCTTCGCAGGCTGTCCGCGGCGTGGTACGGCATGAACTCGAACGGCAGCTCGATCAGGATGCTGTTGGAGCCTGCCATCGGCAGGGCGAGTCCCGCGTCCACCTGCTGCGGCGTGTCGAGCGCCAGGTGGTTCTCCATGCCAAGCAGCACGTCGAGCGGCATGTCGCGGGCGCGCAGCTCCGCATTCAGGCTTGCAGCCAGCTCGCGAACGGCCGCCACGGTGCCGCGCTCGTTGATGTCGCGGCTGTGCGGCGTGGCGACGATTGTTCGCGTACCGTCCCGCAGGGCTGCGGCCGCCATTGCGATGGACTGCTCCATTGTGGTCGGCCCATCGTCTACGCCGGGCAGTATGTGGCAGTGCAGGTCTATCATTGGGTGGAGGTTGCGCGCGGAAGATGTTGAACCGTCACGATGCGCCGGCGCGGGCCTCAGAAATCAACGCCCGGTAGGTCTCGAGCAGCCGATCTACCACGGCCGCCCAGCCCATAGACAGGGCGGTCTGCCGCGCAGCCTCGGACATCGCCCGGCGGATTGCGGCGTTGCCGAGCAGAGCTTCCAGCCCGTCCGCGAACGGCTCCGGGCAGCGCCACGGGATGAGGTAGCCGTTCAGCCCGTCCTTGACGATTGTGGGCAGGCCGCCTACGCGGGAGGCAATGACGGGCGTGCCGCAGGCCATCGACTCCAGCGCAACGAGGCCAAAGCTCTCGTAGTAGGAGGGCAGAACGGACACGTCCGCCGCGCTGTAGTAGAGCGGAAGATCCTGTTGCTCCATGCGGCCCATGAAGCTCACGCGCTCCGCTATGCCAAGCTCCTGGCACAGGGCCCGCAGCCGGGCCATCTCCGCGTCTCCCTCCGGGTCGCCGCCCACGATTAGCGTTCTGGTTGCCTCCCTGCGCTCGAGCTGCGCCACTGCCCTTAGCATGATATCCAGCCCCTTGAGCGGCTCCAGCCTGCCCACGAACAGCACCACGCTCTCCTCGCCGAGGCCCAGCCTGCGCCTGGCCTCGTTCCGGTTCACGGGACGGAAGAGATCGACGTCCACGCCGCAGGGTATGACCGTGACTTTGGCGGGAGATGCGCCGTAGAATCGCTCCATTGCGTCCCGCTCGTGGCGGCTGAACGCCACAATTGAGTCCGCGGCGCGGATGACTTTGGCCTCGCCCATGGAGCGTTCCTCCGGCTCGTTCTCGCCCGCGCGAGCGCGCTTCTTGATCTCGGCCAGTGTGTGGAAGGTGGTCACGTGTGGCGCGCCCCATCGCCGCGCCAGGGGAGTGGCCGCGCGGCCGGAGAGCCAGTAGTGCGAGTGAACTACGTCGTAGGCCAGGCGGTGTTCGCGGGTGTAGTCGAGCACGGCCCGCACGAAGGCGGGCAGGTGGCGCGGCAGGTCGGCCTTGTCGTCGAGCGGGTCGCCGGCGCGGACGTGTACGACGCGTGCGCGCTCGGCGAGTGGCGCGGTGGGCGGAGCCGCCGGGTCGTGGCTGCGGCTGAACACGTCCACGAACACGCCCCGATCGCTCAGTTCCTGCGCCACCTTGCGGATGTAGACGTTCATGCCGCCCGCATCCTTGCTGCCGAGCTGGGCGTCCGGGCAGCCGTGCACGCTGACGATTGCAACCCGTTCGATGGGGCGGCGCTGAGGCGTGTAGGTGGAGCTTTCGGTGTCGGTCATGGCGGCTTGTGCCGTGCACTGCGGCGGGCGGCGCGGCTGCCTATCGCAGAATCGAAAGGGTGTAGAGGCCGCGGCCGGTTGCTCCCAGGTGGTACTTGTACTGCTCAGTGCCGCGCAGCAGATCGAAGTAGTCCTTGCCCGCGTCTATCGCGTCCTTCAGGCACAGCGCCTTGAGGAGGAAGCTGGTGCCCAGCGCGGCGTAGTCGGTGTTGTGGCCGCTGTTGTAGAGCGACCAGACGTTGTTGTAGTCAAAGCATACAGTGGCGGCCGTCCTCACGCCCTCCACCTCCATGAAGAAGAGGTGGAGCAGGCCGCGCTCCGCCATGCGCGGGGACACCTCGCGGAAGAAGGCGTAGCGTTCATCGGTCAGAAAGTGGGACTTCTCCTCGCGGCTCTGGCCCATGAGGTTCAGGAAGTCGTCCATGGCCTCGGCCACGTCCTCTGCGCCGCTCAGGCGGTACACCTTGAAGTCCACGGCCTCTTGCAGCCGGCGCAGCTTGCGGCGCAGCTCGTGGCGGTCCTTCTTGCGCAGGCCCGCCAGGTAGTCGTCCCATGCGCCTGGCAGTGCCACGCCCATCAGCGTGTCCTCCTCCGACTGATCCACGCGCCAGCCGCGTTCCTCCGCCAGCGCGGGCAGGTGACTGAGCGTGTGCGACGCCTCCGGCAGCGACTCCAGCCGCACCTCCGACCACTCCTCGCCGTCCAGGTACGCCGTCAGGCCGCGGTAGAAGTCCTGCTCGCGGCCGTTGAGCACGATGAAGTCGTGCATGTCCCACAGGTCTGTGCTGCCGAGGAAGGTGATGGCGCCGCCGTCCTTCATCAGGGGCGCGATGCCTATGGCGGCCTCGCTGTCCAAGACCTTCACGATGCGGAGTTCCTGCCCGGCGGCGCCCATGCTCTCCCACCAGGCCGCCTGCCAGTAGGGCGTCAGGAAGATGTTGTTGTGAGCGCTGCCGGCGAGAATGCTCTCCCACTCGGCGTCCACGCTGCGGAAGCTCTCCAGTCTGAAGGAAAGATCCAACGCTGCTCCTGTGCGACCGGTCTGGCCTCTATCGAGGCCGCCCGGATACTCCCGGCTGTGTCACGCCTTGGGCCTCAGGCTGAGCGCTCCCTGCACCACCTCTTCCAATGCCTTCTCCATTGCCTCAACCTCAGGCTCAAGCTCCTGCACGTTCAGTTCCACGTTCTGCGAGGCGAGATCCGGGTCTTTCAGGCCGCTGCCGGTGATGACGCACACGATGCGCTTGCCCCGCAGGTCGAGCTGCCCGGACAGCTTGACGACGCCCGCAACCGACGCGGCGGAGGCGGGTTCGCCGAAGATGCCCTCGCGGCGCGAGAGAAGCCGGTAGGCGGCGAGGATCTCGTCGTCTGTGACTGAGTCGATTACGCCGCCGGACTGGTCGCGAGCGGCGATGGCCTGCTGCCAGCTTGCCGGGTTGCCGATGCGTATGGCTGAGGCCGCCGTGCGCGGCTCTGCGATTGGCTCGCCGCGAACGATGGGGGCCGCGCCCTCCGCCTGAAAGCCCATCATGCGGGGGAGCGTGGCCGCCCGGCCCAGGTCGGCGTACTCGCAGAATCCGCGCCAGTAGGCGGTTATGTTGCCGGCGTTGCCCACGGGAATGAACAGGTAGTCGGGCGCGTTGCCCAGGTCATCGATAATCTCGAAAGCAGCCGTCTTCTGGCCCTCCAGCCTGTACGGGTTGAGCGAGTTGACCAGCGTGACGGGGTATCGGCGGGTGAAGTCTCGCACCATGTCAAGCGCCTGGTCGAACGTGCCCTTCACGACCATGATGCGGGGGTTGTAGGCGAGCGCCTGCGCCATCTTGCCGGCCGCCACGTCGCCGCCGGGCACCAGCACGATCGTGGTCAGGCCGCAGTACGCGCCATAGGCTGCGGCGGAGGCGCTGGTGTTGCCAGTGGAGGCGCACATGATGGCTGCGCTGCCGTCCTCAATCGCCTTGGCGACTGCCACGACCATGCCGCGATCCTTGAACGAGCCGGACGGGTTGCAGCCCTCCAGCTTGAAGTACAGCTCGCCGCAGCCGATCTCGTTCTCGATGAAGCGCGAACGGACAAGGGGCGTGCTTCCCTCGCCCATCGAGATCATGGGGGTGTTGGGGGTGATCTCCAGCAGATCGCGGTATCTCTCCAGTACGCCTTGCCGCATGGCCGCGCCGCCCGGAGGCGGCCTACTCCTCCACTCGCAGCAGGTTGCCTATCTCCTTCACCACTTCCAGCTGCTCCAGCTCCCGGAGCGCCTGCTGCACGTCGCGCTCCCTGGAGTGGTAGGTGGTGATGACCAGTTCCGCGGTGCCGTCGTTTCGGCCAACCTCCTTCTGAATCACGGAGGCGATGCTTATCTTGAGGTTGCCAAGAATGGCGGCCATCTGCGCTAGCACACCGGCGCGATCCAGCACGGTGGCGCGGATGTAGTATCGAGTCTCCAGGTCGGCGATGGGGGAGAGGCTGAGCCGGCGGTCCAGCGTGAGGAGGCCGGCGGCGGGAAGGCCGTTCGCCACGCTCCACGCCACCTCCAGAATGTCGCCCACCATTGCGCTGGCGGTGGGCAGCGAGCCGGCGCCGCGGCCGTGGAACAGCACACGATCGACCAGGTCGCCCTCAACCTCCACGGCGTTGAGCACGCCGTCCACCTTGGCGAGCGGCGCGTCCTGCGGCAGCAGCGCGGGGTGCACGCGCGCCTCCATGCGGCCGTCCCTGCTGGCGGCGATTGCCATGAGCTTGATGACGTAGCCCAGCTCGCGGGCGTATTGGAAGTCCCTGCCGGTGAGGCGCGAAATGCCCTCCAGGTGTACGTCCCCAGCGGCGACCCGGGTGTGGAAGGCCAGCGAGGCCAGGATTGCGAGCTTGTAGCCTGCGTCGATGCCCTCTACGTCGTTTGTGGGGTCGGCCTCGGCGTAGCCGAGCTCCTGCGCCTCACCAAGCGCCTGCGAGAACTCCATACCTTCCTGGCTCATCTTGGTGAGTATGTAGTTGGTTGTGCCGTTGATGATGGCGCGAATGCCGCGAATCTCGTTGCCGCGCAGGCTGCGGGTGAGCGGGCCAAGAATGGGGATGCCGCCGCCGACGCTGGCCTCGAAGAGCAGGTGCGCGCCCTTGCGGGCGGCAAGCTCCAGCAGCTCCGGACCGTGCTTTGCCATCACCTCTTTGTTGGCTGTGACGACCGACTTGCTGGCCTCCAGGGCGGCGCGGATGTAGTCGAGGGCGGGCTGTTCGCCGCCCATAGCCTCGGCGACGACGTGAACGGATGCGTCCTCGAGTATGCGCGTGGCGTCGGTGGTGAGCAGTTGCCGGTCGAACTCGACGGCCCGCGGCCTGTCGGGGTCTCTTACGAGCACGCCGGTGACCTGGACGGGGCGGCCCACGGAGCGGGCTATGGCGTCGCCGTTGCGGCCCAGGGCGGTGAGGACGCCGCCCCCCACCACGCCAAGGCCCAGCAGGCCCACGTTGACAGGGCTATCTTGGGAGCGCATACCGCCATCTACTCAACGGACGCCTCGCGTACCTTCCGGACCAGCCAGTCGTACTGCCAGTCGCAGGGGCCTCCGGCGGAGCCTCCGCCGAAGCAGGAGGTTATGCGGTGGTTGCCCCGCTCCTCGGCAAGCCACTCCAGGAGCGCGGCGTCACGCAGCCGGTCAAGCTGGTCTTCTTCAATGACCCGGTCTTCGTCAACGTCCGTGACGGTGAGGAAGTACGTGAAATCACCCGTGTTGATGCCCTCGCTTACCTCGCCGATTTCCAAGGCGAAGATGGTCTCGTCGAGGATGCCAAGCGTACCCTCCGGGACCCACCCGTACTCGCCGCCGTTGACCGCAGAGGTGCGGTCGTCCGAGAAGTTTTCGGCCACGATTGCGAAGTCCTCGCCGTTCTCCAGGCGAAGAGCGACCTCCCGGACCGTCTCCTGTGCGGCGAGAGACGCCTCCTCGCCTTCTTCCGCGCGTGAGGAGATCAGTATCCAGGACAGGTTGACCTGCCTGGCGCTCTCCGGCAGGTTCTGCCCAAGGTACTCCCTGAGCTCGTCCCTGAGAAGGGATGCCTCTACGAACATTCGGTGCTCGCTCTCGGACAGGTTGGACGTGTCCAGGTATTGGCGGTAAGTCTCGTTGAACTCTCTGTCGAGCTGGTCAGGCGGAACGTCCGCCAGCTCCGGCGACCTGCCGATTATCCTGTCGCGCACCTCCTGGTCGATGGCGGCTTCCTCCACGGTGATGCCGATGCGCGCAGACCCGCTTCGCACAAGCTCGTCCTGCTGCAACTGCTGCATCAGGCGGAACGGCTCACTGCTCAGGTTGACGGTGCTGCCCAGCGCCTCCAGACCCAGCAGGTACTTGGTGATGAAACCCAGGGTGTACTTGGTATCGTCCACCTGGAGCACCACGCTCCGGGGCGGCGCGACGAAGTTGGCCCAGTAGCCGTACGCGGGTATGGCGATGATGAACAGAATTGCGATTGCGCCGGCCACGAGCAGCGCGCGCTGCTTTGCCTGCTCGCGTTGCAGTTTTGACCGTTGCCTGCGCTGGCTGGGGCGGATGATGATCTGACTTCTTTGTCTTGCCATGCTGATTGCTCGTGCGTTGGCGCGCGGGATGGGGTGTTGCGGCCCGTGCAGGCGCGCCGGCTAGGCGACGGCCTCTCTTTCTGAGCGGAAGTGGCCCTGAATGAACGGGATGAGCGCCACGTGCCTGGCCCGCTTGATTGCCAGAGTCAGCGCTCTCTGGTGCCGGGCGCAGGTGCCCGTCTTGCGCCTGGGTTCGATGCGCGCTCTTTCGGAGACGTACCGGCGCATCCTGGGCAGATCCTTGTAGTCTATGTTGGATACCTTATCCACACAGAAGGAGCAGACTCTGCGCCGCGCGAAGAATCTTGGCCTTCCGCGCCTTCTGGGGCCTCCCGGTCTTGGCCTGCTGGTCATGTGCTGCTGATGCTCCTATCGTTGATGTTGCTTGCCGCTGTACGCGAACCCGATTGCGGCCGGCCTCAGAAGGGCAGATCCTCCGGGTCAAACGTAGACTCCGAACGCTCCTCGGATGACGACTGGCCCTGTCCGGGGCGGCTCAGAAATCGCACGTTGTCGGCGTTGATCTCGTTGACGTGGCGCATCTGGCCGTCCTGCCCCTCCCACGACCTGCTGCGCAGGCGCCCGTCAGCGTATATGAGCTGGCCCTTGGTGAGGTACTGGTTGCACTGCTCCGCGAGCCGGTTCCAGGCCACGACAGTGAACCACTCCGTCTCATCCTGCCTTTCGCCGCTGGAGTTGGTGTAAGACCGGGATGCGGCCAGGCGGAAGGAGGTCACGGGATTGCCGTTAGGGGTGTAGCGCATCTCCGGGTCTGTGCCCAGATAGCCTATCACCGTCATCCTGTTGAAGCCCGCCATCTCTCTGCTCCTCTCACGACTCTACGAAGCATACGGGTTCACGTGCTGCTGGCCTCTCCGGCGGCTGGTTCCTCCGCGGCCGGCTCCGCGCTCTCTTCCGCGGCGGCTTCCGACACCGGCGTATCCGCTGCCGCCTCAGGCTCCGACGCCGCTGCATCGGCTGCGGCCTCCGGCTCAGTCGATTCGGCCGCGGTCTCCGTCGTGTCTGTTGCGGCCTCCGGCGACTCTGCTGCGGGGGCAGGCTGAGCGTCGTCCGCCGCGGTCTCAGCCTGCGCGGCCTCGGTCGTCGCCTCAGTCGCTTCTGCTGCTGCGGCCTCCGCCGGCTCTGCCCTGGGCGCCGGCGCTGGCGGTATGGCGTCTATCTTGACGAGCAGGTGCCGCAGCACGTCCTCCGCAAGGTGCAGGCTGGCCTCCAGGTCTCGCGTGTCCTGCGGATCCATCTCCAGGTGGGTCAACACGTAGTTGCCTTCGCTGAAGTTGCGAATCGGGTATGCCAGCCTCCGCAGCCTTCCCCACTGCTCCTGCCGAACCACGCTTCCGCCGCGGTCGTTGACGTACCGGTTCACGCGGTCGAGCGCGGCCGTCATTCCCTCGTCGTCCAACTGGGGCGACACCACCATCATTAGCTCGTAGTATCTCAAGCGTCTCTCCTGGCCCGTTAGCCGGGCCGTCCGTTTCCGATGTCTGTCACATTCAAGCCGCGGACATTATAGCACCGCAAGGGTGAAGGGACAACGAATGTTGCGTCAGGCTTGCAGCCCCGGCGCGGCGAACCTGGAGGTGATTGCCTCCACGTCCTCCCGTACCTCTCTTTCCACGCCTGCGTCACCCACGTTGGACAGCGTCTTGACGATGAGGCTGGCGATGTCTTCCATCTCGCTTACGCCGAAGCCGCGGCTGGATACGGACGGCGTCCCCAGCCTCAGGCCGCTGGTGACGCGCGGCGGCTTGGTGTCGAACGGTATGGCGTTCTTGTTGACGGTGATGTTCACGTTTCCGAGCGCCGTTTCGGCGTCCTGCCCGGTCACTCCAAGGGGCGAAACGTCCACCAGAACCAGGTGGTTGTCGGTGCCGCCGGAGACCACGCGCAGGCCGCCCTCGGTGAGTCCCTGCGCCAGGGCGCGGGCGTTGTCCACGACGGACTGCTGGTAGTCGCGGAACTCCGGCTTGGCGGCCTCGCCGAACGCCACGGCCTTTGCGGCGATGATGTGCATGAAGGGGCCGCCCTGTGTTTCGGGAAACACGGCGCGGTCTATGGAGCGGCCCAGCTCCTCGGTCGAGAGAATGAACGCGCCCCTTGGGCCGCGCAGGGTCTTGTGGGTTGTGGAGGTGACCACCTGCGCGTGCGGCAGGGGAGAGGGATGCACGCCCGCAGCGATCAGGCCGGAGATGTGCGCCATGTCCACCATCAGGTTAGCCCCTACCGCGTCCGCGATCTCGCGGAACCGCCGGAAGTCTATGGAACGAGGGTAGGCGGTGTAGCCGGCCACGATGACCTTGGGCGTGTGCTCGTGGGCGAGGCGCTCCACTTCATCGTAGTCGATGTGCTCCGTCTCGCGGTCAACGCCGTAGGCCACGAAGTTGTAGAGCCTGCCGGAGAAGTTGACGGGGCTGCCGTGGGTAAGGTGCCCGCCCTGGTCGAGCCTCATGCCAAGGACGGTTTCGCCGGGCTTGAGCAGCGAGAAGTACGCGGCCATGTTGGCCTGCGCGCCGCTGTGAGGCTGGACGTTGGAGTGCCCCGCGCCGAATAGCGCGCGGCTCCTGTCGATAGCCAGTTGCTCGACCACGTCCACGTGCTCGCAGCCGCCGTAGTAGCGGCGTCCCGGGTATCCCTCCGCGTACTTGTTCGTCAGGTGCGAGCCCTGCGCCTCCAGCACTGCGCTGCTGGCGTAGTTCTCGGAGGCAATCAGGACGATGTTCTTTAGCTGCCGCTCAGCCTCCCTTTCGATGGCGAGGGCAACGTCCGGGTCCTGCGATGCTAGAGCGCCCATTACGTCTCCTTCCAGTCCCGCGCAATGCGAGTCCTGGTCATGGTTCAAATGGAACGAGAGCTAGGCGGCCCTTCGCCATAGCTCTCGCCTGCCGATCCTGCGCTTGCCCTGAGCCTCGGACGGCGTGGCAGGGCGTGACTCGCAGCATAGTCTAGGGAAAGACGGGATTGATGTCAACGCCACGAGTTGCCTCGCTCACGCCTCGCGCGCCAGCGTCAGGCCGTACACGCGGGCGGCCCCGGCCGCCTTCAACGCCGTGGCGCAGGCGTCCAGCGTTGCGCCGGTGGTGCACACGTCGTCCACGAGCGCTATCACCTTGCCCTCTACCGCGGACGGATCCGGGCAAATGAAGGAGTCGCGGACGTTCGCCTTGCGGTCTGCTGCGGAGAGGCTGAGGGCCTGCGGGGGAGCGTTTCGCGCTCGCGAGAGGGCGCGGGAGGCCACGGGCATGTCCAATCGCTTGCCGACCTCGCGCGCCAGCAGGTTCGCCTGGTTGTAGCCGCGCTGCCGCTCGCGCCTGGGATGAAGCGGAGCCGGCGCCAGCGCGTCGGCGTTCATGCACTCTGACGACATGAAGTCGGCAAGGAGGCCGCCGAGCATGGGCGCGATGGCGCGCAGGTTGCCGTACTTGAGCCGGTGGATCGCGTGGCGGATTGCGCCTTCCATGAGGAACGGCGCGCGGATGGCGTCGATTGCCATTGGCGTGCGCCGGCACTCGGCGCACAGGCTGCCGCGAGTGAGCGGCTGAGCGCAGGCCAGGCAGAAGGGCGGCAGCAGGCGAGGCTGCGCGTTGAGGCAGTCGTCGCAGATGAACTGCCCTTCGCGGTCGCACCCCACGCACCTGGGCGGGTACAGCAGATCCAGCCCGGCCGCCGCGATGCGGGAGAGGCGATTGAGCAGCGTTGCGGTCTGCATTGGCGATTGCGGATGCCTGCGGCCTGATGATTCGGCGCGGCCTACGGCTGCGGCGCGGCTCCGGTGTCGGTCGCAGCCTCCGGCGCCGCCTCCGCCGATGCCCGTTGAGCCGCCTCCATGCCGTACTTGCGGAGCGTCTCGTTGACGCGGCCCTGCCAGCCCTTTCCTGTTGAGCGGTAGTAGGCCAGCACATCCCTGTCCAGCCTTATGGAGATGGCCTCCTTGGTGGGCGCTCTCTGCTTGCCGCGCATCCTGCGAGACCGCTCCACCACCGCGGGCGCGACTTCGCTTGCGGGCCGGGCGTTGCGGAACCAGTCCTCGCCCAGCTCCGGCGCGTCCGGGTCGCGCGCAATGCCGACCTGGATTGCCGTCTCCTCGCCGTACTCCGCCGCTATCTCCTGAAAGGTCAGGCGGCTTGCGGCTAACTCCTCGATTGACTGGCTTGGCAATTCGCTGCCTCTCTTCCCGGCCGGCTCTGCGCAGGCTTTTGATTCGTGCTTGTACCGATTCTTCCTGCGCTTGGCGTTGTCCCATTCGCAGCTTGCCACATTGTATACGCGATTATATCCCGTGTCAAGAGGGCTTGGCTGGCTTCCCGGCCCAGTATTGCCCTGTGATAAGATTAGCCTGCAATACGCGATGGCGCAAGGAGTGCAGGGGATTGGCGATCAGGGCAGTGTTCTTCGACTTCTTCAACACGCTGGGCCGATTCGACCCGCCCCGCGAGGAGATACAGGCCGCGGCCTGCGCTGAGTTCGGCATTGATGTTACGCCGGAGGGCGTCACGCGTGGCTACGCAGTCGCAGACGCGTTCATGGCGCGGGAGACGGCGCGCCTGCCCCTGTGGTCGCGCAGCGAGGCCGCCCGTGACGAGTTCTTCGCGGAGTATGAGAGGCTGCTGCTGGCGGGCGCGGGGGTGGACGTGTCTCGGGAGTTGGCGCTGCGGGTGTTCGCCCTTGTGCGCGAGGCGCCGCGGGGATACGCGCTTTACGCCGACGTGCTGCCTGCGCTGGCCGCGCTCAAGGGGCGAGGCCTGGTTCTGGGGTTGCTCACCAACCTCAGGGGAGACGCAACTGAACTGTGCGAAAGCCAGGGGCTGTTCCCGGCGCTGGACTTCGCGGTAGGCTCTGAGGAGGTTGGGGCCGGCAAGCCGGAAGCCCCCATCTTCCTGGAGGCGCTGCGCCGGGCAGGCGCGGAGCCGCAGCAGTCGATGCACGTGGGCGACCAGTACGACACCGACGTGCTAGGCGCAAGGGCGGTGGGCATTCATCCCGTGCTGCTGGACAGGGACGACATGAAGCCCGACGTGACCGACTGCCCGCGCATCCTTGGCATGGACGAGCTGCCGCCGCTGGTGGAGGCCGCCGGCCGGGAGGGCTAGGCGGGCGCAGCCGCAAGCTCCATCACTTCCGCCCTGAACTTTGCGAGCCCCTCCAGCGTCTTGACCAGGTCTTCCCGCCATCCCTCACGCAGGGGAAGCCGTATCTGGCTGTGTCCAACCCTTGGCGTGGGGCCGAGCGACTTCTGAAGCGCCAGCCGCGCGCCGCTCACCGGCTCGCGCAGTTGCAGCACGACCTCGCGGCCCACTCTCGATACGGCTTCCACGCCGACGTCTCCGGCGAGCGTTCGCAGCTCCACCACGTACAGCAGGTCGCGGACGGCGCGCGGCAGCGGCCCGAATCGGTCTCGCAGCTCTGCGCTTATGCCGGCGAGATCGTCGCGGCGCAGCGGCTTGGCAAGCCGCTGGTACACGCCGAGCCGCGTCGGCAGGTCGGGCACGTACTGAAGCGGAATGTAGGCGGAGATGGGCAGGTCGAGCTTCACGTCCGTGGGCCGTGTAGGGGGGCCGCCTTCGCCTTGCTCCGCGCGCAGCTCGGCCACGGCCTGCGACAGCAGCTGCGAATAGAGGTCGTATCCGATGGCGTGGACGTGGCCGCTCTGCTCCGCGCCCAGGATGTTGCCCGCGCCTCTTATCTCCAGGTCTCGCATGGCGATGCGGAACCCCGCGCCCAGCTCCGCGGCGGCCAGAATCGTCTTCAACCGCTTCTCCGCCGTCTCCGTGATGCGATACTGCCGCGGCACCATGAGGTAGGCGTAGGCTCGGTTCGCGCCTCTGCCTACGCGGCCACGGAGCTGGTATAGCTGGGCCAGCCCCAGCATGTCCGCCCTGTCGACTATGAGCGTGTTGACGTTGGGCATGTCCAACCCGGCCTCGATTATCGTGGTGCATACCAGCACGTCGCTGCCGTATGCCGCGAAGTCCGCCATCACGCCTTCAAGCTGCTCCTCCGCCATCTGGCCGTGCCCGATGGAGATTCGGGCCTCCGGCACAATCCGCCGCACCCGCAGGGACGTCTCCTCAATGGAGCGAACGCGGTTGTGCAGGTAGAAGACCTGCCCGCCGCGATCCATCTCCCGCAGGATGGCCTCGCGCACAATCTCCTCGCTGAACTCCGAAACGTAGGTCTTGATCGCCAGCCGCTCCTCCGGCGGCGTCTCTATGGAACTCATGTCGCGCACGCCGGCAAGCGCCATGTGCAGCGTCCGCGGTATGGGCGTTGCGCTGAGCGTCAGGACGTCGGCCTCTCGCCGCAGGCTCTTTAGCCGCTCCTTGTGGGCTACGCCGAATCGCTGTTCCTCGTCCACAATCACCAGCCCCAGGTTCTTGAATGCTACGTCCTTTTGCAGCAGCCGGTGCGTGCCGATGCAGATGTCCACGTCTCCGGCCGCCAGCCGCTCAGTCACGCGCCGCTGGTCTTCCGCCGTGCGAAAGCGGCTCAGCGCCTCGACCTTGACGGGGAAGGGCGCAAGCCTCTGCGTGAACGTTGCGTGGTGCTGATGCGCCAGCACGGTTGTGGGCGCCAGCACGGCTACTTGCAGGCCGTCCATCACCGCCTTGAAGGCCGCTCGCAGGGCAACCTCGGTCTTGCCGTAGCCCACGTCTCCGCAGATCAGCCTGTCCATAGGTGTAGGCGCTTCCATGTCCGCCTTGACATCGCTGATGCTCTGGAGCTGGTCTGTGGTCTCCGTGTACGGGAATGAGTCCTCCATCTCGCGCTGCCACGGCGTGTCCGGCGAGAACGCGATGCCGTCGGCGACCTCCCGTGAGGCGTAGAGGGCCAGCAGCTCCCGCGCCATCTCCCGCGTGGATGCCCGAGCGCGCGCCCTGGCGCGGCTCCACTCCTGCGTGCCCAGCCGCGTGAGCGTGGGCGGCCGCTCGCCGGGCGCGGAGTACGGCGATACCCTGTCCAGCTGGTCAGTGGGCACGTACAGCTTGTCGCCCGCGGCGTACTCCAGCACCAGGTACTCCCGCTCTCTATCGCCGCCCTCCATGCGCCGCGTCCCCGCGAACCGCCCGATTCCGTGCTCCGTGTGAACCAGGTAGTTTCCGGGCGTGAGGTCGGACAGGAAGGCGGCCCGCTGCGCCGGTTGTCGCCTCCGCAGCGGCCGTTCCTTGACAGTGCCCATGATCTCCGCGTCCGAGAGCAGCCGAACCGACGAGTTGCCCATCGGCAGGCTCCATCCCTCCGACAGGGACCCGCGCGCCAGCGCAACGCTGCCGACTGCTGCGCCTTCCGCCGGATCGCCGTCCGGCTGCACTGCGATTCCCTGCTCGCGGAGCACTTCCGACAGCCGGGCTGCGTGCTGGGACACCAGCGCGACGCGGTCGCCGTCCGCCAGCCAGCCGCGCACGTCCGAGGCCAGCGTGTCCAGCCGTCCCATGTAGCCGCCTGCCGGCGCGAACCCCAGGTCGAACGGCGGCGCTTCATCTGCGACGCCGCGCTCCGGCGACCACGGATAGAGGTGCAGCCGACGCTCCGCCGCGGATAGCTGCGTTTCCATGCTGCTGCGGGGCGCGTAGATTGAGGGCAGGCGGCGCGGAATCTCGCCGCGCGACTCCTTGGCCGCCCGCAGCTCCGCAAACTTCTCCTCCATCGCAAGCAACTCGCCCTCGATCTCCCAGGGACGCTCCATCACCAGCAGGCCGTTCTCCGGCAGGTACTCAAGCGGCGCGCCCTGGCAGAAGAAGCCGTTGTAGAAGCCCGGCTCGTCCAGGGCGTGGCCGTTCATCAGCAGCGCCATCTCTTCCTTTATGCGTTCCTGCGCGGCCGTAGGGCAGTTGGAGGCGTCGAGCAGGTCGTAGAGGGCTTCCACTTGTAGGCGATCTGCGAGGGCCGGCAGCGCCTCCTGCGCTGGCAGGACGAACACGCCATCGACCGGCCGCACTGAGCGTTGCGAGTGCGGATCGAACAGGCGGATGCTCTCGATCTCGTTGCCCAGAAGCTCGATGCGCGCCGGCAGCTCCGAGCCGGGCGAGTACACGTCGATGATGCCGCCGCGTCTGCTGACCACGCCCGGCGTCTCCACCGCCTGCTCCGTGCGATAGCCGAGCCGCTGCCAATGCTCCAGCAGTCTTGGCAGGTCGACGCGCTGTCCGACGGTGATGGCGTGGGCCGCCTCCAGCAGGGCAGACCGGGCGATGGTGCGCTGCGCGATCGCGGACACCGACGCTACCACCACCGGCGGCGTCGAGCCTGCGCCGGGGTCTGCGCCGGCCAACGCTGCCAGGGCGCGGATGCGGCCGTGAGTGGTGGCGTCGTCCGCGGTGAGCCGCTCGAAGGGCAGCGTCTCGCCCTCCGGGAGGTGGTACGCCGCCGCGTCCTCGCCGCACCAGAGCAGGATGTCGTCGAAGAGGCGGCGCGCCCGCGCGGGCCTGGCCGTCAGCAGCAGGACGGGCGCGGCCAGCTCGTTTCGCAGAGCGGCGGCGTAGAACGAGACGGCTGAGTCCAGCACGACGGCGCGCGCCGCGCCGCCCTCACCCCTGAGCTGCGCAACGAGGCTGCGGTGCTGCCCGCTCTGCGATAGCAGGCTGAATAGACCTGCAAGGGGCATGTGCTTGCTCCTCAATGACTAAAGGGGCTGGTGGCTCGGCCACAGCCCGTTGCGGGATTGTAGCGCTACTGCGCGGAGGGGGCAACGCGCGGGGGGCTTAGAGCGAGCGGGCGCCGTATCCCGTTCGTGCTGAGCTTGTCGAAGCGCGGGCGCCCCCACGCCCTTCGACTGGCTCGGGGCAGACGGAAGGTGCTGCCCCCGTTCCTGCTGAGCTTGTCGAAGCATGAACGCCCCACGCCCTTCGGCAGGCTCAGGGAAAGCGGACACAGTATCCCGTTCGTGCTGGGCTTGTCGAAGCACGGACGCCCCCACGCCCTTCGACAGGCTCAGGGCAAACGGACACAGTATCCCGTTCGTGCTGAGCTTGTCGGAGAACGGGCGCCCCACGCCCGCCGGCAGGCTCAGGGCGGACGCGCGTAGGAGGTCGCGGCCGTAGGCTATCGCTTCTCCACAAGGCGGCCGGACAGATACTTGTGGATGACGCTGGACAGGAGCGTCTGGTAGGGCATCCCTTCTTCCCTTGCGCGGGAATGGGCCAGATTGAAGTCGCGCTCGGTTACGCGGAGGTTCACCTGCCTGGTCTTGTTGAACGCCTTGCGAGCCGCCTCGCGGGCAGCTTCCATCTCGCGTTCAGCGTCGGGGGCTGTGGTGAGCTCACCGCGCTCGAAGCCGTCGAGAATCTCGCGCTCTTCCTCGCTAAAGTTGTGGTTCATTGCGGTTCTCTCCTGCGGTAGTCTCTCATTGCTTTTCGGCTGGGGATTATTGTCCTAAGGAATCGCGTTCCATCTGCTTGGGTTGTGAAAGGAACTAGGTGCAGGTAGTCATTCAATTCCACAACGTATATCAACTGGCCCGGATAGCGTGCCTGGTTCGGATTGCTCACAACATCCACCAAACCGCCTCGCGCCATTGCGGAGAGGATGGCTTCAAACGAAACTCCACGTTGCTCGATAAGTTGTTGGTTTTTCTCCTCGCTCCAATCGAAACCGATGGTCATGAGCCAATTGTCACACAATGAATGCGATTTGACAACGAGTCTTGCGCGGCCGCGCACATGATGACACGGTTGCGGCGCGCGGCGCGACCAGCCCTTCGACAGGCGCAGAGTGAGCGCGCACGGTATCCCGTTCGTGCTGAGCTTGTCGAAGCGTGGACGGGCCGTGGGGCAGGTGGGCCAAGGCGTTACGCGGCACGATTGCCTGCGTTTCGCGCTGTTCAAGCGTTGAAAGATTACGGCCAAAGCTCCATAATGTGCAGGGAACGACAACGACGGGTGACATAGGCCATGCTGGACAGGCTGCAAACCCTCAGTGAGAGGTTCGCCGAGATTGAAGACCTGCTTGCGCGCCCGGAAATCGCCACGGATCCGGCGCGCCTCCAGGAGCTGGCTAAGGAGCGTTCCTCGCTTGAAGACGTCGTCGGGCTGTACGAACGCTATGAGCGCGTAGCCCGCCAACTTGAGGGCGCCCGCGCCATGCTCGACGAGAGCGGCGACGACGACCTGAAAGCGCTGGCCCAGGATGAGGTCTACTCGCTCGAAAGGCAGCGAGAGGAGCTAGAGAGCCGGATGCGCCTGGCCCTGCTGCCCAAGGACCGCAACGACGAGAAGGACGTGATCGTCGAGATACGAGCCGGTACCGGCGGCGAGGAGGCCGCCCTGTTCGCAGGCGACCTGTACCGCATGTACGCCCGCTACGCGCAGGCCAAGGGTTGGGGCGTGGATGTCATAGACTCCAACCCCACGGGCATAGGCGGCTTCAAGGAGGTGGTGTTCGAGGTGAAGGGCAGGGGCGCGTTCAGCCGCCTCAAGCACGAGAGCGGCGGGCATCGCGTTCAGCGCGTGCCCACCACCGAGACCCAGGGGCGCATCCACACGTCCGCGGCTACGGTCGCCGTCCTGCCGGAGGCGGAGGAGGTGGACGTGGAAATCGACCCCGGCGACCTGCGAATCGACATATTCCACGCAAGCGGCCACGGCGGCCAGAACGTGCAGAAAGTGGCGACCGCGGTTCGCATCATCCACAACCCAACCGGCATAGTGGCCGTGTGCCAGGACGAACGCTCGCAGTTGAAGAACCGGCAGCGCGCAATGGGCGTACTCCGCGCCCGGCTGCTCGACCGGGAGGTCAGCAGGCAGCAGGAGGAGATGGCGGCCTCTCGCCGCTCGCAGGTCGGCAGCGGCGACCGCTCGGAGAAGGTGCGAACCTACAACTTCCCGCAGAACCGCGTGACCGACCATCGCATCGGCGTCACCAGCCACAACCTGGAGCGCATCCTGCTGGGCGAGCTTGACGAGTTCATAAACGAGCTGGCCGCGCGAGAGCAGGCGCGCCTGCTGCAGGAGGCGTGACGTGACGCTGGCACTCTCGCTGGAGGAGACCCGCCGTACGCTGGAGGCCAACGGCATCGAGGAGGCGGCGGTGGAAGCCGACCTGTTCCTGATGAAGGCGCTGGGCATAGACAGGGCCGCGCTCTACGCCTCGCCGGAGCGCGAGTTGACCGCGGAGGAGCGGCAGACTCTGGCGCGAGACCTGGCGCGGCGCCTCAACGGCGAGCCGTGGCCGTACATCTCCGGCCACAGGGAGTTCTACGGCCTGGACTTCCACGTTGGCCCCCGCGTGTTCATCCCGCGGCCTGAGACGGAGCTTCTGGTTGACCTTGCGCTGAAACGGGCGCACGCCCTGCCCGCAGACAGCACGATTCGCATTGCGGACGCCTGCACGGGCAGCGGCGCGATAGCGGTTGCGCTGGCGGTACACCTGCCCAACGCCCATGTGTACGCCACCGACATCGCCGTGCTGTCGCTGGACGCGGCGCGGCGCAACAGCGAGGAGCACGGCGTGGCGGACAGAGTCACCATCATCGAGGGCGACCTGCTTGGCGGCGTGCCCGGAGGCATGGACATTGTGGTCAGCAACCCGCCGTACGTGCCAAGGACGGAGCTGCCTTACCTGTCGCGTGAAGTGCGGACGGAAACACTGGTCTCGCTGGACGGCGGCGACGCAGGGCTGGAGATTATCCGGCTGCTGATTCCGCAGGCGTTCGGCAGGCTGCGCAGGCCGGGCGCGTTCATCATGGAGCTTTCACCGGAGCAGGGCGATGCGGTGCGAGAGATGTGCCTTGCTGCTGCGCCGGATGCCGTCGTCACGCTCCACGATGACCTTGCGGGGCGGACTCGCGCCGTGTGCGCGGTGGTTGGGTGAGGGCTGCTCGTTGCTTTCGGCATGGCGTTGACCTGGACTTGCCCGCTCTAGTATGATTTGTGCGAAACGGATTACGAGCCTGTGAGCCGGCGCATAGGCGGCCGGGTGGACCGAGCAGGTCAATCGTAGATATACGGGGGGAATCGAACATGGCGGAAAACGAGGGCAGCGGGGACTTCTCATTCTCTGCCTTTTCCAAAGCGCCCTTCTACCAGAAGATCAACCAGGACCTAGTTGATCTATCGCAGGTGGGGCCGGGCCAGAAGGTGGTGGATCTGGCGTGCGGCACGGGCGGCGTCACCAAGATCATACTGGAGAAGCTGCGCGGCGCGAGGGACAGCGTGGTCATCGGCGTGGACATGTCCATGTCGGCGCTCAAGCAGGCCAAGGCAGACCTGAGCAACGCCAAGGACGCAATGGTGGAGTTTGTCTTGGGGCGCGGCGAGCAGCTTTCGCAGCTTGTGCGTGACAAGGTGGACGCGGTGGTGTTCTGCAACGCCATCCACCTGGTGAATGACAAGGGGCGGCTCTCCGGCGAGGTGTTCTCCACGCTGCGAAGCGGGGGCGTGTTTGCGTTCAACACCTCGTTCTACGAGGGCAGCCACCCGCCGGAGACGGAGGAGTGGTATCGCCGATGGATGTTCCGCTCGCTGCGCATCCTGCGGCAGGAGTACGGCCTTTCGCCGGTCAAGGCGGCCAAGGTTGAGGCGCGCCAGCACCTTACGGTGGAGCAGTACATGGAACTGCTGCGGGAACAGGGCTTTGCGATCAAGGAGCACAGGGTCAACACGGTGCAGGTTCCGCTGGAGGGCTGGGTGCTCATCAGCGGGTTCGAGGACTGGATCACCGGCGTGATGCCCGGCGTGCCGCTGGAGCAGGCCAGCAAGTCGCTCCAGAAGGGCGCGGCGCAGGTCTTCGAGGAGATGAAGGTGAGCTTCATCCCGCGCAACTGGCTGGAGATAGTCGCCGTCCGGCCCTAGTCCGCGGCGGGTCAAAGAGGCCGGGGCGGCGAAATCGCGGCGGCGCATCAAACCTCTTCCCCCGTCTGCGGGGGAAGATTGAGATGGGGGTGAATCCTGCATGGACGCTCGGCCTCACTGTCACCCCCGCCCCCTGCTTGCGCAGGGGCAGTCTCTAGCCTTCACGCGCGGGGGGGAGGCTTGTAGTGGCATCGTCAGGACGCCGAAGCGGGGTTTGACGAAATGATCCTTCTGGGAGTGGATCCCGGCCTTCTGCGAATGGGCTACGGCGTGATCGAGGCCGCGGGAAACGACCTGCGGCTGCGGGAGGGAGGCGTCATCCGCGGAGGTTCGCCCAAAGAGTCCGTGGGGCGCAGACTGGCCGTTCTGTACGACGGGCTGCGCGAGGTTGTGGATGAGTTTCGCCCTGACGCGGTTGCGCTGGAGGAGGTCTACTCCCACTACGCGCACCCGAGCACTGCCGTGCTCATGGGACACGCCCGCGGCCTGGCCTGCCTCATCGCCGCGCAGTGCGACGTTCCGCTCTACAGCTACGCATCCACCCAGGTGAAGCACGCGATGGTGGGCAGCGGCCGCGCCAGCAAGGCGCAGGTGCAGCGGGCGGTGCAGGCTCGTCTGAGGCTGACGCAGCTGCCGGAACCCAACGACGTTGCAGACGCTCTTGCGCTCGCGCTGTGCCACTGGCAGACGATTGGCGGCGCAGGAGCGGCGCTGCCCGGGCGCGGCGCTGGCAGCATGACCGGCGCGGCGGCGGTGTGACCGGCCATGATCAACTACCTGCGCGGCTCAATCCGGCACGTGTACGCGGACGAGGCGCGCGTCGTTCTGGACGTGGGCGGCGTGGGCTATGACCTGCTGCTGCCGTACTTCGTGATGCGCTCGCTGGAGGAGGAGGAGATAGGCGAGGGGCATGAGGTGGAGATGCAGGTGTACTACCACGCCTCGGAGAGGCAGCCCAAGCCGCTCTTGGTGGGCTTCCGCAAGGAGTTCGAGCGGACATTCTTCGAGAGGCTGATTCAGGTAGAGGACGTGGGCGTGAACACGGCGGCACGCGCCCTCGTGTTCTCGGTTTCGACCGTCGCCAGGGCCATCGAGGACGGGGACACTGGCGTGCTCGTCAAGATGCCGGGCATAGGCCGCAGGACGGCGGACAAGATGGTCGCCACGCTGCGCGGCAAGATGGCGGAATGGGCGTTGCTGCGTGATGAGGGCTACGCCGAGGCACCCGCGGCTCGCAAGCGCGGCAACGTGCTGGAGGAGGTGGTAAGCGTGCTGGTCAACCTGGGCCATCGCAGCGCGGAGGCGCGGCAGAAGGTTGAGGAGGCGGCCGCCGCCGTGTCCAACCCCGGAGACCCGCAGGAACTGCTGCGAGAGGTGTTCAGAATCGAGCGCGGAGCGAGTGAGTAGATGGCAAGAGAGCGCGTCATAGGCGAGAACGAGCAGGAAGCTCCCCCGGAAGCGGCCGCGCAGCCGGAAGAGGCCCTGCCGCTGAGCCTGCGCCCCCGCAGCCTGCGCGAGTACGTGGGGCAGTCGCAGGTGGTGGAGAGCCTGGGCATCGCAATCGCCGCCGCCAAGACTCGCGGCGAGCCGCTGGAGCACGTGCTGTTCCACGGGCCGCCCGGCCTCGGCAAGACCACGCTGGCACACATCATCGCCCGCGAGATGGGCGCGGACATGGTGCACACGTCCGGCCCCGCGCTCGAAAAGCCGCTGGACATCGTCGGCGTGCTCTCCAACCTCGCCGAGGGCGAGACGCTGTTCATCGACGAGATACACCGGCTGCCGCACACGGTAGAGGAGTACCTGTACTCCGCAATGGAGGACTTCCAGGTTGACTTTGTGACCGGCAAGGGTGCGTATGCCAGGACGCTGCCGTTCCAGCTCAAGCGGTTCACGCTCATCGGCGCAACCACCAGGGCCGGGCTGCTCACGCCGCCGCTTCGCGACCGTTTCGGGATGATATACCACCTGGACTTCTACTCGGCGGAGGAGCTGACGGAAGTGGTGAGCCGGTCGTCGGAGATACTGGAGGTTGACATAGACCGGGAGGGCGCGCGTGAGATAGCCGGCCGCTCGCGCGGCACGCCGCGGGTGGCGAACCGGCTGCTGCGCAGGGTGCGAGACTACGCGCAGGTGAAGAGCCGCGGCTACATAGACCGAGCCGTGGCGGACACCGCGCTGGAGCGGGAGGGCGTGGACGAGCACGGCCTCGACAAGCTGGACAGGCTGTACCTGACCACCATTGCGGAGAACTACCGCGGCGGGCCGGTGGGCATTGAAGCGCTGGCGGCGACGGTGAACGAGGAGGTGCAGACGCTGGTGGACGTGGTGGAGCCGTTCCTGCTGAAGGAGCGATTCGTGCTCAGGACGCCGGGCGGTCGCAGGATAGGCGAGGCGTCGATGTCGAAGCTGGGCCTGAAGGAGCAGGGCAAGCTGTTGTGAGCGGCGGCGGCTCTCCGCTCGTCCTGAGCCTGTCGAAGGGCGGGCGGAAAAACGACGATTGTGTCCTCCCGTTCATGCTTCGACAAGCTCAGCACGAACGGATTATGCTCGCTCACCCCTGCTTTCGCAGGGGCAGGCGCTGAGCTTGTCGAAGGGCTGGCGTGCTTGGCGGCCGCAGAGGCGCAAACAACGGAGGTGACGCGGTGATATACGAACTGAGGACGTACGAGGCCATACCGGGCAAGCTGCCGGCCCTGAACCGCCGGTTTGCCGAGATAACGATGGGGTACTTCAAGAAGCACGGCCTGAGCGTGGTGGGCTTCTGGACGGAGGAGTTCGGCGCGAACAACCGGCTGATCTACCTGCTTGAGTTCGAGGACGTGGCGCAGCGGGAACGTGCGTGGAGCGCGTTCCGCGCGGACGAGGAGCGGGCGCGGCTGTTCGCGGAGACGGAGGCGGACGGCCCACTGGTTGCCAGGATCACCAACCGCCTGCTGCGGCCCACGGACTACTCGCCTATGCGGTAGTGGGGAGGCGGCAGTTCGCGGACTGTCCAGGGCGCCCACAAGGGACGCACCTACGGTATGTGCGGCTGGCTTGCCCCGCGCCTGTCCGCCCGTCCGCCCGCCCTTCGACAGGCTCAGAGCCTGCCCCTGCGAAAGCAGGGGGTGAGCGGATTACAGTCACCCGTTTGTGCTGAGCTTGTCGAAGCATGGATGGAGGCCGCCACACCAACCGTCATTGCGGCGGAAGCCGCAATCCAGTCCCCCGCGGCCGCCGCTGGGCTGCGGCTTTCGCCGCAGTGACGGTTGAGGGCTGCGGCCTGCCCCCCGCCCTTCGACAGGCTAAGGGTGAGCGGACACAGTAACTCCGTTCGTGCTGAGCTTGTCGAAGCATGGATGGATGTCGCCCCTAGCTCCGGCGCGGGTTGTTGACTGGCGCGCACGGCGGATATAGAATCGCGGGAGTTGCAGCGACCGGAGGCGCGCCGCACACGCAGCGCGGCAGTCGGCCACGATGCGGAGGCCGAGGACATCCACTGCAACGGGAGGCGTCATGTTCGAGACGATAGGCCGGAGTTTCAGGCTGCTGAAGCTGTGCCTGCACGTCCTTGCGGTGGACAAGGAGCTGATATTCTTCCCCGTGTTCTCCGCAATAGGCGTGATATTCGTGTCGCTGACGTTCGCGGGGGTGGGCTTTGGCATAGGCGCGTTCGAGCGGCTGGAGAGCGAGGAAGGCCCAGGCGTCATCGACCTGGCCGTGCTGTTCTGCTTCTACGTGGCGGCCTACTTCGTGATCATCTTCTTCAACAGCGCGCTGGTGTACGCCGCCCACGAGAGGCTTGCCGGCGGAGACCCCAACATACGCTCCGGGCTGAACGGCGCGTTCTTCCGGGTGATTACGATATTCAAGTGGGCGATAATCGCGGCCACGGTGGGCCTGATCCTGCGCATTCTGGCCGGCCAGGCGAGAGAGCGAGGCGGGATCGTCGGCATCATCGGCTATATCGTGGTGCAGATGCTGGGGGCCGCCTGGACGATGGTGACCTTCTTCGTGGTGCCGCTCATCGTCATAGAGCGCAGGTCGCTGAGCGACTCATTCAAGACATCGCTGTCCATGCTGCGCCGCACGTGGGGCGAGCAGATTACGGCCAACTTCGGGCTGGGTATAGCCGGGCTGGTAGCTGGACTCGCGGCCGTGGCAATCGCCGCGGTGTTGTTCTTCGTGCTGTCGCCGCTTGGAGTCGTGGGCGTCGCGCTGGCGGTTGGCATAGGCGTTGCGCTGCTGGTGGGCGTTGCGCTGGTGTTTGCCACGCTGGACGGCATCTTCAAGGCGGCGCTGTACAACTACGCCTCGGACGGCCAGGTGCCCTCGCTCTTTCCGGACGACGTGGTTCGGGGCGCGTTCCGGCCGAGGTGAAGCGAATGTCCGCCGCGTGCAGCGCTCGCTTCGCTCAACCGAATCATCCGGCGCCCGACGGCGCGCGGCGAAATGCGATGAGGTAGAACCGCTTTGCAGGAGTCGTGGCGCCCAAGGCCGGGCGACAGGGTGGTGAGGCGTCCCCGGGAGGAGGAGATAAGGCCGCTGCACATAACGGCCTCTCCGCCCAGGGTTCCGCCCAAGAACTTTGGCTCTCCGTACCTGCTGCTGGGCGGATTTGCCTTTCTGATAGCCGTGGGCACGGCGCTGTTGCTCATGCCGTTCACCAACAACCAGGGCGGCGTCACGCCGTTCATGGACGCGCTATTCACGGCAACCTCGGCGGTGACGGTCACCGGCCTCGTGGTGGTCGACACGCCCACCTACTGGAGCTTCCCCGGCCAGCTGGTGATAATGATACTCATATTCACCGGCGGGCTTGGCATAATGACCAGCGCAACGCTGTTCCTGCTTATCATCGGGCAGCGCATCACGCTTGCCAACCGGCTGCTGATGCGGGAGAGCCTGGGCACGAACCAGCTCGGCGGCCTGATAAGGCTTACGATTCGCATTGTGCTTGTGGTTGTGGGCATACAGCTGGCGGGCTTCCTGGTGCTGACGGCAAGGCTGATAAGCGAGTTTCCACTGAGCACGGCCGCCTGGCAATCGGCGTTTCACGCGGTCTCCGGCTTCAACAACGCGGGGTTCGTGATCTTCCCGGAGTCGGACAGCCTGGACGCGTACCTGAACGACTACGCGGTGCTGGTCCCAATGACGCTGCTCATCATCCTGGGCACCGTGAGCTACACGGTGCTGCTGGACGTGTTCGGCTACCGGAGGTTCAACCGCTACACGCTGGACTCCAAGCTGGTTGTAACCGTTACGGCGGCCCTGCTGCTACTGGGCACGGCGGTCATCATGGTGGGCGAGTACAGCAACGCGGAGACGCTGGGCCCGCTGTCGGTCGTGTCGAAGGTGCACACGGCCTTCTTTCACTCCGCCAGCGGCCGTACAGCCGGGTTCACGACCGTAAGCTTCGAGAACATGGAGCTTCACAGCAGCTTCTTCATCACCGGGCTGATGTTCATAGGCGGGGCTTCCGCTTCCACGGCGGGAGGCATCAAGGTGAACACGCTTGCGGTGCTGATGGCTGCCGTGCTGTCGTCGATTGCGGGCAGAAGCCACGCAACGGCGTTCGGCAGGGAGCTGCCGCAGACGCAGGTGTTCCGTGCGCTCACCGTCCTGGTGCTCGGCATAGTCATGGTGTTTGCGGTGGCGTTCTTCCTGACCATGAGCGAAGGGCTGCCGCTCATACAGACGCTCTTCGAGACGGTGTCGGCGTTCTCCACTGTGGGGCTGTCCACGGGCATAACGGGCGAGCTTTCGCCGGTTGGGCGGCTCATCATCATACTGACCATGTACTTTGGGCGGATAGGGCCGCTAACGCTTGCGCTGGTTCTGGCGCAAAAAGAGGAGACGGCCACCTACCGCTACGCTGAGGAAAGGGTTAAGATAGGTTGAGAAATGGCTAGATCAGTGATGGTAATAGGACTGGGGCGATTCGGGACCAGCGTTGCTCGGACGCTGTACCAGATTGGCTACGACGTGCTTGCGATGGACACTGATGAACAGGTGGTGCAGGACAACCTGGGACTGGTGACGTACAGCGTTCAGGGCGACGCCACCAACGAGACCGTCCTGCGAGAGCTGGGCGCGCCCAACTTTGACGCGGCGATTGTGGCGGTTGGCTCCGGTATGCAGGCCAGCCTGATGACCTCCGTGCTGCTTACGACGCTGGGCGTTCCCTTCATCGTGGCTCGCGCGGAGAACCAGCTCCACGGCGATACGCTGCTCAGAATCGGCGTGCACAAGATCATCTACCCTGAGCAGGAGATGGGGGAGTTTCTGGCCCACAGCCTGTTCAACCGCGACGTGCTGGAGTACATGGATCTGACGCCGGAGTTCGGGCTGAGCAAGCTGCGGATTCCGGACACGCTGGAGAACCACAGCCTTCGCACTGCGGGCCTGGGCGGCGGCGCCAGGGACAAGTACGGCATGGCGGTTGTGGCGATACGGCGCGGCAAGGAGCTGACGCTGGCGCCGGACGAGGACGAGGTGCTGCGCCGGGGCGACATTCTGGTGGTGGCCGCGCGCAGCGACCAGCTGGAGCGCTGGTACTCGCAGACGGACAATTCCACGAACGGGGCTGGGTAAGCGGATACTGTATCCGTTCGCCCGCCCGTGCTTCGATAGGCTCAGCACGAACGGAGCGCGAGGGAGACCCCCGACCGTCGTTCCTGCGAAAGCAGGAACCTAGCACCCGGTGGGGTGTGTGGAATGGATTGCGGCTTCCGCCGCAATGACGGTTGTTGTGACGGCCCCGTTCATGCTGAGCCAGTCGAAGCATGATCGGGAGCATAGCGTCCGCTCACCGCGCCAGTTTCCCGCAAACTTTGCCGCCATACGCCTTGATACCTGCGGAATCGCTCCGTATAATCGGCGCTGATGAGCGCACCAAATGGATTGCTCCGCGCCGGCGGCAAGATTCTCGTGCCGGTGGCGGGCAACGGCGGCGACGAAAGGGCCCTGCACCTGGCCGGCGAACTGGCCAGGGCCAACAAGGCGCAGGTGGAAGCCCTGTTCGTGATTCAGGTGGATCACGCGTTGCCGCTGGACGCGGAGATCGCCGAGGAAACCGACCGCGCGGAGAAGGTGCTCCAGCGCGTGGAGCGGCTGGGCAGGGAGCTGAAGTGTACGATGGAGGCCACGATGCTCCAGGCCAGGGACGTTGGCCCGGCGGTGGTGCGCGCGGCGGTCGAGGGTGGGTGCAGCATGATAGTTCTTCAAGCGTCCTTCAAGCGGCGGTTCGGGGCGTTCACGCTCGGCGAGGTAGTACCCTACGTGTTGGAGAACGCGCCGTGCCAGGTGCTCCTGTGCAGGGACGCTGTTGACGGGTTTGCCGTGAACCGCTGAGCGCGCGGCCAGGTATGACATGAGAGTCCTTGTGATGGGCTGCGGTGAGCTTGGAGCGTTGATTGCAACTGCGCTTCATCGGGAGGGGCACCAAGTGTCCGTCATGGACACTGCGGCCGAGAGGCTGCGCCGGCTGCCGAATGAGCTACAGCGTGACGCCGTCCTGGGCGACGGCGCGCAGGAGGACGACCTGCGTAAGGCCGGCATCGAAAGCAGGGACGCTTTCGTGGCCGCGTCCGCGGAGGACACGGACAATATCTTCGCGGCGCAGATGGCGCGTCACGTCTTTCAGGTGGAGCGGGTGGCCTGCCGGATAGACGACGCGGCCCTCTGCGCCATGTATGCGGAGCTTGGGCTGGAGGCCGTGAGCGCGGCGGAGGCCGCCTCAGGCGAGATTCTCCGGCTGGTCGGCGGCTAGGGTTCATGTACATAATCGTGGTTGGCGCCGGCAAGATCGGCTATAATCTCGCCAAGTTCCTCCTGCGAGCTGAGCACGAGGTGATACTGGTGGAGCGCGCCGCGGCTCGCTGCGAGGCCGTTCGCCGGGAGCTTGGCAACATGGTCATAGCAGGAGACGGCTGCAACGAGGAGACGCTGAGGCGCGCGGGCGCTTCCAGGGCGGACGTGTTCATCGCCACCACGGGGAGAGACCAGGACAACCTCGTGAGTTGCCAGATAGCAAAGCACAGATTCCAGGCCGCGAGAACCATCGCGCTGGTCAATGTCCCGGGCAACGGCAAGCTGTTCGAGGCGCTGGACGTGGATGTCTGGATCAGCAGCACGGACGTGATACTGCATCGAATCGAGGAGGAGTTGCTGGAAGGCTCGCTGGTGCATCTCATGGCCTTGCGGGGCGCAAACCGGCACGTGGTCGGCATTCGCATACCATCCGACTCGCCCCTGGTTGGGCAGACGCTCGGCGAGGCGAACCTGCCGGCCGACAGCCTGGTGTGCTTCATCGTGAAGCGCAACGGAACGCTCCTGCCGCCGGAGGCGGATACCGTGCTGGGCACCGAGGACGAGGTTGTGGCGGTAACATCCGCGGAGGACGAGGATCTCCTGCGCGAGGCACTGACGGGGACGGCGTAGCGCATGACCAAGCGAATCGCATACCTGGGGCCGGCCGGCACCTTCACCGAGGCGGCAGCCATCCTGTACGACCCCGACGCGGAGCTCACCCCGCTCGCTTCCATCGCGGCGGTGGCCGCCGCCGTGGACTCCGACTCGGTCGATGAGGGCGTGGTGCCAATTGAGAACAGCCTGGAAGGCTCCGTCACAGACACACTCGACCTGCTGATCCACGACTCCACGCTGTCCATTCGCCGCGAGCTGGTCATGCCCATCGAGCACTGCCTGCTGGTGAAGCCGGGAGTGACCGCGGACATGATCGAGTCGATTCACTCCCACACGCAGGCGCTGGGGCAGTGCAGGCGTCACGTGGAGAGGCGGTTTCCGAACGCGCAGCTTGTCGCCGCGCTGAGCACGGCGGCGGCCGTGGAGGACATGATGGCCGGCCCGGAAAGCGCGGCCGCCATAGGCACCGTGCGGGCGGCGGAACTGTACGGCGCGGAGACGCTGGCCCGCGGCATTCAAGACAGCGCGGTCAACTTCACGCGCTTCGTGGTGCTGGCGCACCGCGACCATCCACCCACCGGCAACGACAAGACCTCGCTCTGCTTCTCGTTCAGCGACGACCGCGCGGGCATCCTGTACAGCGTGCTGGGCCAGTTCGCCACGCGCAACATCAACCTGGCAAAGGTGGAGTCACGCCCAAACAAGGAGAGCTTGGGGCGATACGTCTTCCTGGTGGACCTGGACGGGCACAGGCAGGACGCCGTGGTGAAGGAGGCGCTAGACCGCATTGCGGCCCAGGTCTCCCTGCTCAAGGTGTTTGGATCGTACCCGCGGTTTGAGGGGAGCTAGGCGGTGCCTTCCTCCCGGCCGTCCGCGGCAGGCTCGGCTGCGGCCGAGCCGTCCTGCTCGCGCGTGGGAATGATTCGGTTCGCCCTGGTGCGCCCCTCGTCCATGACCTCGCGCACCGTCTCGCGCACGCGCTCGCGGAAGTCCGCCGTCACGTACTCGGCTCGTTGCACCAGGCCCGCGGTGGTCTCTGCCATCTGGGCGCGCGTCTGTTCGCCGGTCTTTGGCGCCAGCAGCAGTCCCGCCAGCAGTCCTATGGCCCCTCCAAGCACCAGTCCGGTCCCGAAGCCGGCTTCATTTGCCATTTTTCCTGTCTCCTTTTCCCTGTGAGAGTCCCGCGATGAAGCCCAGCACCCGGCCCGTTGTGTAGGCCAGGGTGGAGGCGTTCACCATTGGCTTGATGAACTTCTCCGAAATCTCAGTCGTGGCCTCCTGCGTGCGCTTCGCCGTGTCACGTGCGGAGTCCAGCGTGGGCGAGATCTTGCGGTACAGCAGCAACAGCACCACGCTGAGCACCATGAACACCAGCACGCCGGCCATCGCGAAGAAGATGATGGTCAGGTCGCGAATCACCCCTATGATTTCCGCAGCGTTCATGCCCCCCTTCCGGCGGCTGCGCCTTGCCGCTCGATTGCCGCTTCACGCAGCCATCATATCACGGGGCGATAGTCGCCTCAAGTCGCAGGGCGGGCGGCAGCAAGCGATAAATCTCCACTGTTGGGTTGGAATACGCCAGCTCGACTTGCGCCCCCAACATTTCGCGGAACTTGTCCAGGCCGCGTTCCGGGTAGTAGTGTCGTTCTATCTCGCCCACGTAGACGTACTCCACGCCGTACTTGTCCATCAGCCTCAGCGCAACGTCCGGCACGTTGGTGGAGTAGATGCGCTGCACGTCTCGCACACGCTCAGCCACGCCTGCGCCGCCGCGTTGCTGCGACTGGTGATTGTCCCAGCCCATCACTGTTGGCAGGCCGGTGTAGATTGCGACGCGCGAGTGCAGGCTGCGATAGAGGTCGCCGTGACCCTCCAGCACCACGGGCGACCCGTCGATTGCGTCCGAACGCAGCCACCGTATCGCTTCGCGCTCGCCAGCCAGTGATTCTTCGGCGTCGCCCCGGTCGAACGTGTACGACGCGCCCTCCATGAACGCCAGGCCGTCCAGCGTGAGCGGCAGCGTCTGGAACCGGTCGCGCAGCCTGTCCTGCGTGCCTGCCACCGTATAGATCGCGCTGCTAGCCACCAGCAGCGCCAGCATACCCAGCCACGCCGCGCCAAGGATGCGGCGGCCGGTTCCAACTCGCACCGCGCCGCCACGCAAACGCCCGAGGATCGCGGCGCCGAACTCCATGCGCCACAGCAGGTACGCCGCAGCCGCGGCCATGAGCCACCACGCTTGAAGATAGAACTTGAACACCGTGTTCATGCGGGCTATGTCGTTCTCGACGGTTATCAGCTCCACCATCACGCCAATCGAGAGCGCAGCCGACAGCATCAGCAGCGCGAACGCGCCGAACGTCTCCTCCCGCGTGGCGGCCCACCGCCAGCCCAGGGCCGCCGCAGGCGCGAGCATCAGCAGTATGAAGGCGGTGGTCAGGTGTCCGCTCAGCGCCATCGCGAGCAGTACGGCGAGCGGCAGTCCGGCAAGCAGCGCAAGGCGAACCGGCTTGCCCACATCGGCGGCGAGATCCGCGGCATAGCCGCGCAGGCCGCGGCCGGGCGTTGCGCCGGTGACGAACTCGACGAGTTGCGGCAGGTAGCTGCGCCTCGAATACACCAGGAACGTCACCGCCACGAACAGGAACAGCCCGTGTATGCCAAGGTACGAGTAGAGCGGCGTCTGCCATCGGCTGGGGAATATCCCATCGGAGAAGGGCTGATAGCTTGCGATGAACGGCGCGAACAGCAGCGTAGTCGCCCAGTACAGGAGCGCGGCCTGCAGGACTACCCGCGCGACCAGAGGCGGCGAAAGCCTGGGCGAGCGCGCGTATTCGCCGAGCAGTATCGCTGCCCCGGCCACGGCAAGCTGTGTGGGGTAGTCCCACGTGTTGATGGCGCGCAGCGAGCCTACCGCGAGCGCCAGCGCCAGCAGGTGCGCCGCCCTCGCGCCGATGCCTGCCCCGTCCCGTATCCGCAGCGCGAGCGACAGCGACAGGCCCACGGACAGCATCGCGAAGGGTATCGCCATCATGTGCGCGTGCAGGTCTCCGAACAGGAACGTGAAGAACGGGAACTCGGTAATCTCGTTGCCGGAAGGGTTGCCGGGCGGAATGAGCCGGCTGCTGCGCCAGAAGTCGAACTCTCCGAACGGCCGGCTTTCGACGAGCGCCCTGTACGCGCCCTGAGCCACCTGCGCCGCGCCGTCCAGGTTGCCAAGCACTGCGACGAACACCGCGCCTGCCAGCCCGGCCGCCACCGCGCCTGCGTGCCCTCCCGCCATGCTGAGGCCGCGGCGCGTGCCCATCGCCAGCGAGTATACCAGCGAGAACACCGCCGAGGTGGTGAGCGCGAAGAACAGCGGCACGGCGAGATTGAACGCCACCTCTGTTGTGATGCCTGTGGCGCGCACCAGGCTTGCCACAATCATTTGTCCGAAGTAGTAGTAGTTCATGTAGCCGCCCGCAAACCACGGGTCGTAGGGCGGGAAGTAGGTGGAGCGCAGCACGGCGTTGAGGTAGGCCATCTCCATCGGCTTCTCGCCGCCGTTGTACGGGTGCCACAGGTCGGGGTTAGCAGCGCGAACCAGCAGGAACGCCGCGAACGATGCCAGGAACACGGCCTCCCACGTCAGCAAGAGCCGCACGTTGGCGCGCAGCCACGGCAGCAGTTCGTCGCGGCGGGCGTAGGCCGCGACGGCGGAGGCGCCCGCCAGTAACAGCGCAATCAGCATCACGGAGCCGCGCGAGAACGGCATCCAGTGCAGGCTTGCGAGCATCCATGCGCCGTACGCGACGACCAGTATGCCCAGCGGCTTCGCCAGCAGGTAGCCGCGGTCGGGCAGAGGCCGAAAGGCGATCAGGCTCAGCGGCAGGGCTGCCAACGCCAGAAGCTGCACCCACAGATACCAGGCTGCGACGGGGAAGCGGTTGGACAGGCTGCCGGGGTCTACGATGTCCGTCCACGTGCCGCCCTCGCGCTGGGCCGCCAGCGTGGCGTCGGACAGGAGCAGCGACTTGGCTTGAGTCGGCTCCGGCTGGGGCGCGAGGATGCGCCGCAGGATCTCGTCCGCGGCCAGCCGCTCGCGGTTCTCGAATACGAGCACCTTGGGGCGGTCGTACACGCTGAAGCTCTCGTCGGCGTAGCCCATGCTTATGGCGAGCGGCGCGGGCCGATATGGGCCAAGCTCCGCGGGCGCGGGCAGCCCCGGCCGCGAGAACGTGTCGTCCACGAACGCCACGCTGAGAAGCTGCGGGTAGGTGGCCTCATGGTGCGCCAGCCGGTAGCCAAGCTCTCCGCCGAACAACATTCGATAGTAGTCGCCGCTCATGGGGTACTTGTCGGGCAGGCGCGGTATGCTGCCGTAGAGGCGGTTGCTGAAGAACGCCACGTAGTCGGCTCCGGCGAGTTGCTGCGCTGTCCGCTCGATCTTGTCCGTGCGGCCGGAGTAGCGGACGGCGTCGGCGTCGTAGGTGGTCATGCAGGAGCGGGCGTCGTCCGGCACGCCGCGGCAGCCGATGACGTAGCCGTGCATGTTCGGCAGCGACTCCTCCCAGTGCTCCATGAGGATGACGGAGCCTTTCGGCGCGTTCTCGTTCAGCCACTCCGACGCGCGGTGCGCCGAGTGCGGCTGGGCGTAGGTGGCTGCGTAGGACAGGGCGTAGAAGCCCGTGGAGGCCACCAGCAACCCGATGCCCCATCGCACGGCGATTGCCCGCTCGCGGCTGTGCGTCTGCGCCCAGTCGTGCGCCCACACAAGCATTTGAGATGCCATGATGAGCAGGAACGGCGTAAGAGGCAGCATGTATCGCAGGAACTTGACCTGCACGAACCCGGTCAGCAGGAAGTACGGCAGAACCCACGCCAGCAGCAGCAGGTCTGCCTTGCGGCGGTGGGTCGCTGCGAACGCGACGGTGAAACCGATGGACACCCAGGCCGCGACTCCCAGCGGCAGCCCCAGCCCGAAGAGCGCCAGTTGCCGCACGTGGTACCAGTACGGCGTGGTGTCCTCGTACTGCTGCGTGTAGGGGCGGCCGGACGTGCCGCGGGCCATCGCAAACTCGCCGCCCACGTCGCAGGCGTAGTAGTTGCGGTCCAGGAACGACAGCGCGGAGTACGGCACGGGGCACGGCTCCGGCCGCGACCAGTCGAGGAAGGCGTACGGCGTGGCGAGGAAGAACACGAGAAGCGCGGCCGCGCACGAAAGCAGCAGGTGATGCGTGGCGGCGCGCAGGACGGGACGCGTGGGCCTGGCGAGCGCAATCCCTTCACGGGAGCTCGAAAAGACGTGGATTGCGTGGGCAAGCGCCAGGGCCAGCAGGAGCGGGGCGACGCTTATCTTGGAGGCCAGCGCCAGCCCGATGAACACGCCCGCCAAGAGCGAGTTTCGCAGCCCGCCGTCCAACGTCCTGCGCGCCATGAAGTACATGGCCGCCGCGATGAAGAAGGTGAGGAACGTATCGACGGTGTAGAAGTGGCTTAGCTGCACGTGAATGACGGCCATCGCGGCCAGCAGCGAGGCCAGCAGGCCCGCGCGTCTCCCGTAGAGGCGGCAGCCCAGCAGGAACACCATGAGCACGGTGCCCACGTCCGACAGCGCCGATAGAGTCCTGCCCAGGAAGCGCAGGTCTCGGAAGTCCAGCGACACGAACGGGGAGAGCAGCGATTCGGCGGCCATGCCTGCGTATATCGGCAGGCTGCCGTAGGGGAACCACTGCGGATTGAGCGGGCTTTCCTCCGCGTTCAGCAGCGCGCCGAGTTCGGAGAGCGCGGGCCACTGCATGTCGTTGACACGGAAGAGGACTGCGCGCTCGTCGGGGTGGAACAGTCCGCCCTGATCCCAGTCGATGCCGTAGAAGCGCAGGGCGAGCGCGAGCAGCAGGATGAG
The DNA here is from genome assembly GCA_963555975.3 of Dehalococcoidia bacterium. Taxonomy (GTDB): domain Bacteria; phylum Chloroflexota; class Dehalococcoidia; order Lucifugimonadales; family UBA2985; genus JAPPHY01. The sequence continues at coordinate 1,104,405 of OY821663.2, read as the reverse complement.
CGCAGGCGCGACGAGGGCGCTGCGGCGCGCGCGCGGCGACGGCGTCGCGTGCGAGTCCTGGGGCGAGGGTTGCTGTTCGGCGGGTTGCTCCACGATTAGGCTATTCTACCAAGGCGAGCGGAGCGGGGAAAGCGCGCGCGGCGGCGGCCTGAGTGAGCTATTGCCCGCTTGGTGAGGCTGGACTATGATACGGGCATTCCCATATCAAGGCTTTGGAGGCGATGGAGGCGAGCGGATTGACACTCATGGAACTCATCGGGAATGCGCCTTGGCGGGAGGCGGTAACCTACAGCGACACTTGGCCGCACGAGTACGTGCTCCTGCGCAAGGACAACCAGCGAGAACTGTTTGCAGCCATGACACGGCGATTCAAGGACGGGGAAGGCGTGCGGGGGCGCTTCTTTAGCATTCGCCCGACGTACGTGTTTCTGGGCGAATACAAGTACTGGTTCGATCCTCCTCTGGAGGATCTGGACTCACTGCGGGAAGACGAGGAGTACGTCCTGAACCGCGCCCGTCTCTTCTACGACCGCCGCGACTTCATCATCCAGCCGGGCGATACCCGATTCCCGGAGGACTACCCGGCCGCGCCGCCACTGAGCGGCAGGCAAGGCTGACGGAGGAGCTTCATGCCAGATAACGACACGCTGCTGGCCTACCTTGTCCCTAAGCTTACCAATGAAGTTGAGGACGCTGCGACTGAGGCTCTTGCCTATATCCTGAACAAGTCGGCCGCATCGAAGGGCGCGCTGGCCGGCTTGGTTGGCGTTGACAGGGCGGGACTAGTGAGAGTTTCGACCCAGGAATTGGCTGATGATCAATCTCGGCCTGATCTGGTATGCTTTGACGCCTCCAACGAGAAGCGCATTATCGTTGAGGCCAAGTTCTGGGCTGGTCTCACGGACAATCAACCCGGCTCGTACATTCAGCAACTACCCGAATCAGGGCGGTCTACGCTTCTCTTCATAGCGCCGGACGTCAGAATCAACACCCTATGGGCCACCATCAAGGCCAAGGCGGGCAAAGGCGGAATCCAGCTGGAACCTGTGGACTCTCCCGCCCGTGTGCCAACCGCGAAAGTATCCGGCACGGAGCGGCATTTGATGCCTGTAAGCTGGGACAACTTGCTGGGCGGTATGCTGGTCGTTGCCGAGGACGCAGACATTCGCGCGGAGATAGCGCAACTACACGGCCTTGCTCAGAGCCAGGATAAGGATGCCTTTCTGCCTTTGCACTCTGAGGAGCTTGCCCCGGCGTTCGCCCCGGCGTATGAGGGGATTCATGCGACTGATTGATGACGCGATTCATGCCCGGGGCATTCCAGAAGGATGGATGGACGCGGGATCACGTGCGACGCCGCAATGGTACGGTTATGGAAGGTACTTTCGATTCTCAGGCGAGAATGTGGATTGGTGGTTTGGCATCAATCACGATCAATGGGCTACAAGTGGTGACACCCCGTTGTGGCTGGTGGCCGGGCCCATCAATCTGGCCATATATCCCCAAACCGGCGTTGAGTATGACGCAATCTTGGACGACGTTGCGCGTCAACTGAGGGCATTCGGTGCGGAGATCAGGAGGGCCATGGAGACCTATGGAATTGAAACTGAGAATAAGGCCGTGAGCGAAGGCAGCAGCGAGAAGCCGCCCCCATTGCCCCCGGACGTTTTCAAGGAGGGTTGGGGCGCAAAGTGGCCCAAGTGAGCCACGCCTTCACCCTGTAGCCAGCAAGAGCCGTTCCATGCATGAGCAATACGAGGCCCCCGCCCGCAGGCAGGGGCCTCCCTTGATTGTCCGTAGCTCCACCCGTCCAGCCTACAGCCCCCTGGTCAACCAGGTAGGCGCAGAGGTCCGCCGTGCGGCAGGAGTAGCCCCACTCGTTGTCGTACCAGCCCAGGATCTTGACCATGTTGCCCTCCATCACCATCGTGGAGAGGGCATCGAAGATGACGCTGTGCGGGTTGTACACGATGTCCGCGCTCACAATCGGGTCCTCGTTGTACTCCAGCACGCCCTTCAGGTTCGACTCCGCGGCCGCCTTGAACGCCGCGTTCACATCGTCCACGCTGACCGGCTTGTCCACCTCCGCCACGAAGTCCGTGATGGAGCCCGTGGCTACCGGAACGCGCAGCGCCAGTCCGTGGATCTTGCCCTGAAGCTCCGGCACGATGACGCCAACCGCCCTCGCCGCGCCGGTGGTCGTCGGGATGATGTTCTGAGCGGCCGCGCGGGCGCGTCGCAGGTCGTCGTGCGCCTGGTCGAGGATGCGCTGGTCGTTCGTGTAGGCGTGGACTGTGGTCATCAAGCCGTGGTTCACGGTGAAGTTGTCGTGGAGCACCTTCACCATCGGCGCAATGCAGTTGGTGGTGCAGGACGCGTTGGACAGCACGTTGTGGCTGGCAGGGTCGTACTTCTCATGGTTCACGCCCAGCACCACCATCACGTCCTCGTTCCTGGCGGGGGCCGAGATGATGACCTTCTTGGCGCCGGCGCTGATGTGCCCGGCTGCCTTGGTGGCGTCCGTGAAGATGCCCGTGGACTCGACGACGATGTCCACGCCCAGGTCGCCCCAGGGCAGGCTGGCGGGGTCGCGCTCGGCGAGCACCTGCACCTCCTTGCCGTCGATGACCAGCGCGTTCTCCTCCCGCGGCCACCGTGCCGGGGTAGACGCCGTAGTTGGTGTCGTACTTGAACAGGTGGGCGTTGGTCTTGGCGTCCGTGAGGTCGTTGACGGCGACCACCTCCAGCTTGTCAGGGGTGCCGCTCCATCGAGGCCCGCAGCACCTGCCGTCCAATTCTTCCGAACCCGTTGATGCCTATTCGCGTGGTCATGGCCGCCTCCTTCAGAAACTTCCAATCCAGTATACATTCCTGCGCGCGTGTCTGCCAGTAGCCCCGCTCTACTCGACGGCCACCGGGATGACGGCCAGGAGGGCGTCTTTGATATTCCGTTCATCGCCGCTGGTAGAGTCGTAGCCGAAGACGCGGAGCTCCAGGTCGCCGGGGCCAACGTCCATAAACAGGGGCGAGTAGGCCGTGAACGAGAACGACTCCCCCTCAAACTCGTGCTCCATTGTGGCGACGGTGTGGTCTGTCTCCCATATCTGCATGGGGCCGAGGTCAGGCAGAAGCAGGGCCAGAGGCTCCGAATTCCCCTTGTAGTAGACGATGAAGCTCGCCCCATCGCCGTCCACCATTGGGTTGAAGAGCGTATAGCCGTGGTCCAGGACGCCGTGGGCCGAGAGCGCGCTGCCCTCTATGGCAGGCTCCCCGGTCCAGTTTACGACGTCCAGGGGCTCCGCGCCCGCAAGCGCGTTGGTTGCGGCTGATGTCGAGGCCGACGCCCGTGAAGCCTGGGTTGGTGGCGCTGACCACGCCGTCGGTGCCCGTGCCGCCCTGGTTGGCGCCGGAGCTGCCACCAGACGGATCGCCCACCGTCTGCACGCCCAACACGGCGTCCGTGCCGGTCGAGTCGTAGCCGAATGCCGCGATCTCCAGGTCGCCGGCGCCAACGTCCATGAACAGCGGGGAGTAGGCCGTGAACGAGAACGACTGCCCCTCGAACTCGTGCTCCATTGTGGCGACGGTGATCGGGGTATCCCAGGTGTGCGTTGCGCCTGCGTCAGGCAGCAGCAGGGCTAGCGGCTCCAGATTGCCCTTGTAGTAGACGATGAAGCCGGCCCCCTCGCCGTCCACCATAGGGTTGAACAGCGTGTAGCCGTCGGCCAGCCGGCCCGACGCCGAGAGCTCGCCGTTTCCGACTGCCGGCCCGTCCGTCCCACGTGACGACGCCCAGCGGCTCCGCTCCCGCAAGTGCCACGTTGCGGCTGATGTCGAGGCCGACCCCCGTGAAGCCGGGGTTGGTGGCGACCGCGGCGCCATTGGTGCCGGAGGAGTCCGTTCCGGAGCCTTGACCTTCGCTTGACGAGGTCGGCGTGGCGGTTGGCTGCGGAGTTGCCGTTGCTGGGATCGCGGTGGGTTCCGGGTCGTCCGCGCAACTCGCGGCGAAGACTGCCAGGCAAAGTACCAGCAACGATAGTATCAGGTTGCGCATGACGATTGCTCCGGGTTGTGCTGGCTACAGCATAGCACAGCGCCGGCGCGCGGCGGAAGCGGGGGGCGCGGAATCCCGTTCGTGCTGAGCTTGTTGAGGCATGAACGGGGGGACGCCAACCACAACCGTCATTCCTGCGAAAGCAGGAATCTAGCGCCCGGAGGGGAGGGGCGACGGCCCATAGCCCCCACCCCCGGGTGCTAGGCCCCCGCGTTCGCGAGGGCGACGGTGGGCCGAGCAAACACAATGTCCCGCTCATGGTGAGCCTGTTGAACCGGAGCGTGGGAACCGTGACCGTCGTTCGCCCGCCTTCCACAGGCTCAGGACGAGCGGGAGCTAAGGCCGCCCGTTCCTCGCCGGACACTGGATTGCGGCTTTCGCCGCAATGACGGATGGGGGGCAGGCTGCGCGGGAATAGGGAGACGCCAGTATCCCCGCCGGGCACTGGATTGCGGCTTTCGCCGCAATGACGAATGGAGGGGGCAGGCTGCGCGGGAATGGGGAGACGCCCACTTGCCCCACCGGGTGCTAGGCCCCGCGTTCGCGAGGGCGACGTTTGTGAACGGGCTGGGCCGCTACTCAATCACCAGGTAGCGGCGAAAGTCGTCCATTGTCATGTTGTCTCGCAGGTACGGATGCGTGTACAACGCCAGCAGCCGCTCCTCCAGCGGCGATAGCGCGTGCGTCTGAGACGGGTCGGCGGGCCGGACGCTCATCAGGTAGTTGCCCTGCGGCAGGTGGCCCATCGGCAACAGCGCGTGCAGCAGTTCGTGCTTGAGAACCTGGCTGAAGTACTCGTCCGGCGCGGAGACGTAAATCGTCGAGAAAGGGCCGAACTCGTCCTCCACGTAGACGTTGCAGCCGTACCGCTCCGGGCAGTTGGCAGGCGACTGCGCGCCCAGGTGGAGGAACAGGTGGGGCCGCCGGCCTTCCTGCGCCTCGGACACCTTGACCTTCAGCTTCTCCTCGATCCAGGGTATGTGAGCGGTGAACTTGTCCCGATGAGCCTCGCCCTCGACTATGGTGTAGTGGACCTCTTTGGGCAGCCAGCGCACGTGCCTGTCGAGGAATGTGAACCTTCCGGCGCAGGAGATGTCGCTCGGCTCACGGATGTCGCGGTGCTGCGTGAAGCAGTCCCAATCGCTCTGCGACACGCGCATACGCTGCTCAAGCGGCACGTGGTGATACAACACGACGCTCAGGCCGCACTCCGTGATTCCCTGGATGATGGACATGCTGACGGCGTGGATCTCCTCCTCCATAAGCTCCGCAAACTCCGAAACGGACGCCTCGCAGCCCGCGCTAAAGGTCAGGAACGGGATGTACGAGTCGTCGCCATCTACGGCCGCGGTGAACGTGCCCAGGCCCATCTCCTGCCGCTGGCGGTTGAACCGCTCGAAGGCGGCGTCGATGGGGGAGACAGGTACGGGCGTGGCCGTTGGCGCAGCGGTGGGATCCGGGACGGCCGTGGCTGTGGCGGTGGGTTCAGGGGCGGCGGTGGCGGTTGGCGCGGGTGGGTCGGTGGGCGTGGGTTCCGGCGCGGCTGTAGCGGTAGGCGCGGGTGCGTCGGTAGGTTGCGGCGCGTCGGTGGGCGTGGCGGCCGCCGCGGGTGCAACGGTGGCTGTTGGTGCGATCGTGTCGGCAGGCTGTGGTGCAACCGTGGCTGCCGGCGCGGCTGTAGCTGTGGGTGCGGGTGTGACGGTTGGCGCGGGCATGTTTGTAGGCTCCGGCGCCGCCTCAGAGCAGGCGGCCGCAAGCGCCAACACCGCGACGATGGCGATCAGGGCAGCGAGCCGAAAGCGCATTAAGTCCTGTCCCCTTCCGTGAAGCTGCCGTCCTTCAGCCTGGGCGGCCTGCCTTCCGGCACATATCTGAGGATGGTCGTGAGTCCCTCTTTAGCTTTCTTGGCAGTGGTCAGTCTGCATATGATTGCTTTGCAAGATGAACCAATGCGCGGGTTATCCGAGCCTTGCTCTGGCCAGAGTACTCCCTCTAGCCAAAGCTTCAAGTACCTGTGTTCAATTTCTTCCCAACTGATCCATCTAGGCTTTGGCAGTTTTTCTCTCGGAACCCTTTGCCCGCTCCTATTCACCAATCCTCTCTGGACTTCCAAGCCGTATAGGTAATCGGAGTCCAAGATGTCATTTGGTATCCCGTCGCCGATGGTGTACACAATCTGCCCCGCCAGCTTGCTCAGCTCGCTCTTGACTTGCGCCCATTCCGCCTCAAACGTCATGTCTGCGCTCATCGCAACCTTTCTCACACGCGCAGCGCGCTGCGACCGGGGTAGCGGGCGGCCTCGCCGATCTCCTGCTCAATTCGCAGCAGGCGGTTGTACTTGCACACGCGCTCGCTGCGCGCCGGCGCGCCCGCCTTGATCTGGCCCGCGCCGGTGGCAACCGCCAGGTCCGCAATCGTCGTGTCTTCCGTCTCGCCGGAGCGGTGGCTGACGACCGCGCTCCACCCGGCCTTCTCAGCCATCTCGATTGCGTCCAGCGTCTCAGTCAGCGTGCCAATCTGGTTCAGCTTGATCAGTATGGAGTTGCTGGCGCGCTCCTGCACGCCTCGCAGCATCCGGTTGGTGTTGGTTGTGTACAGGTCGTCGCCTACGAGCTGCACGCGGCCGCCCAGCCGCTCCATCAGCAGGCCCCAGCCGTCCCAGTCGTCCTCCGCCATCCCGTCCTCGATGCTGACGATGGGGTAGTCGTCCACCCACCGCGCGTAGTAGTCGACCATCTGCGCGCTGTCCAGAGTGACGCCCTCGCGAGGCAGGACGTACGCGCCGTCCTGGAGCAGTTCCGTGGCGGCCACGTCCAGCGCAATGAAGCAGTCGACGCCTGGGCGGTAGCCCGCCGCGTCGATGGCGGCGAGGACGCACTCGACGGCGTCGCGGTTGGAGGGCAGCGATGGGGCGAAGCCGCCCTCGTCTCCCACGTTGGTCCCGTAGCCGCGGCCGGACAGCACGCGCTTCAACGCCTGGTAGACCTCCGCGCCCGCCCTGAGCGCGTCGCTGAACGATGCCGCGCCAAGCGGCATGACCATGAACTCCTGGAAGTCGGTGGAGTCCTGGGCGTGCTTGCCGCCGTTCAGGATGTTGAACATGGGCACGGGCAGGACGGCGGGGTCGCCGGCGCAGAGGTGTCGATAGAGCGGGACGCCCAGCGAGGCCGCGGCGGCGTGGGCGGCCGCCAGCGACACGCCGAGGATGGCGTTTGCGCCCAGGTTGCCCTTGTTGCGCGAGCCGTCCAGGCTGATGAGCCGCTCGTCGAGGGTACGCTGCTCCGTAGCGTTCATGCCCGCCACGGCGGGTGCAATGCGCTCGTGGACGTTGGAGATGGCGGTGAGAACGCCCTTGCCGTCGTATCGCGCGGGGTCGCCGTCGCGCAGCTCGACGGCCTCGTGTGCGCCGGTGCTCGCGCCGGATGGCACGGCTGCGCGGCCGGTCGAGCCGTCGTCCAGCGTCACGTCAACCTCCACGGTGGGATTGCCCCTGGAGTCCAGTATCTCCCTGGCGCGCACGTCTCTTATGGCGCTCATGCAAACTCCCTTCTTGCTGCTACGGCGGAGAAGTCTCTGTCCTGCGCGGCGCGGATGGCCTTGTCGACGGCGTCCGCGGGGCTGTCGGCGACCTGGATGGCTGCGTCCACGCTGCCGTTGCGTGAGATCGACCACGTGCTGAGGCCGATGACGGGTATGCCGTCTCCCAGCGCGTGCGCTATCTCCGAGAGCGTGCCGTACGCGCCCGCCACGGCGATGACGGCGCGGCCGGAGCGCACCACGGCGAGGTTCCGGGCGTAGCCTATGCCTGTGCAGATGGCGATGTCCACGTAGGGGTTGGCGTCCTGCGGGTCTGTGCCCGGCAGGATGCCGATGGTGGTGCCGCCGGCCTCCTTTGCGCCGCGGCACACGGCCTCCATGATGCCGCGCAGGCCGCCCGTGACGACGATAGAGCCGCGCCGGGCCAGCTCGCGGCCAACCTCTTCGGCGAGGGGGACGGCCTCCGGCGGCGGCTCGCCCGCCCCGATGACGGCAATCTGAAGTTTGCGCTCGGCTTCCATCACGCGGCGATTATAGCACACGGGCGGCGGCGCGAATCCCGACCGTCATTCCTGCGGGGGGAGGAATCTATCACCCGGTGGGGCTGGGGGCAACGCGGTGCTTGGCTGGCCCGCCAAGGTGGTTAGACAGGCTCACCACGAGCGGGCCAGTGCTATCCCGCTCACCCTGAGTTTGTCGAAGGGCGAGCGGACGAACGACATCCGCGGCATCCTAACTCCTATTCCCGCGCAGGCAGCAATCCACCCAGCCACCTTCCGCCTTGGTAAACCGTAAAGGCCGAGCCCCCATCCCCTGGATTGCGGCTTCCGCCGCAATGACGGTGTGGGTTGGAAGCGTGCCGCAACCGTTCGCCCTGAGCCTGCCAAAGGGCGAGCTGGGAGAGCGCATGACAGGCCCGCCAAGGTGGTTCGACAGGCTCACCACGAGCGGGACTGTGTGGCCCTACCCCAGGCAGTGGCCGCAGGCGGCTACCGCGCCGATGTTCTGCGGGCTGGCCTCGGCGAGGTCCCTGCGGTCGTAGGGGCCGTGCCACCAGCCGTTGTCGGTCTGGCGAGCGGCGCGCGGTCGCCGATACCACGAGCAGGACGACTGGTGGACGCGCGAGTAGCGATTGCGGCTGTTGGTGTATACCCAGTAGGCGATTGCCGCCTCCGCGGCTGCGATCTGCGACACAGCCGCGGCCGGCGCGGCGGCGACTGCGGGTTGCGGCGCGGCTGACACCGGTGATACGGCTGCGCGCGGCGGCTGCGCGACGGCGGGAGCAGCGTCGATGGGCGGCTGCGGCCGTGCGATTGGAGCCGGCCGCAGCGGCGGCAGCCTGGACGGCATGGCTGCCAGCTTCTCGGCCAGCAGCCTCTGTAGCAGTATCAGCATCTGTTGCCTCCTGTTGCGGCGGCGCTAGTCCTCGCCTGTGGGCTTCTAGCGCAGGCCCTACAGCCGGATCGCCGGCAATCGTTTGAGAGTCTCGTCCCGCGGGTTGATTTCAATCCCCACCGACTCCAATGCCGTGACCCCCAACAGGGGTTCTGTATCTATGTCTGCCATGATGATGGTTGCACCAACTATCTTTCCCATCAGCTCAAGCGCGGCCACCGTCACGTCCGCATGATACTCACTGCCATCTGCAAGCGTGTAGGTGTGCTGATCCAATGGAGCCAGGCCAATAGCCTCCAACGCCTGCCTGGGCACTAGGCAATCGATTGAGCCCGTGTCCACGAGGAAACTGCCCTGCCATTCCCGTTCCAAATCCAAGGGATTGCGAATGATGGCGTTGACGTAGATTGCGCTCATGCTCTATTCCTTTCTTCACGTGCCTGGCTAGACTGCGCCTCCTAGCCCTCGCTGAGCATACGGCGGAGGACGGTGTGGAGCACGCCGCCGTTGCGGTGGTAGTCAACCTCCACCGGGTTGTCGATGCGGCAGGTCACGTTGAACTCGACCGCCGAGCCGTCCTCGCGCGCTGCGCGAATCTGCACGTCCTGGCCCGGCGTGATGCTGCCCGCAATGCCTGTCACGTCGTAGGTCTCGCGGCCGTTGAGGCCCAGGCTGTCGGCGCTGTCGCCCGGCTTGAACTGAAGGGGCAGCACGCCCATGCCGATGAGGTTGCTGCGGTGAATGCGCTCGAAGCTCTCCGCGAGCACGGCGTGAACGCCCAGCAGGTTGGGCCCCTTGGCTGCCCAGTCGCGGGAGCTGCCCTGGCCGTACTCCTTCCCGGCGATGACCAGGGTGGGGATGCCGTTGGCCTGGTACTTCTCGCCCGCCTCGAAGATGCTCGTCTCCTCGTCCTCCGGCAGGTAGACGGTCCAGTCGCCCTCGCGTTCGGGCGTGAGGCGGTTTCTCAGACGGATGTTGCCGAACGTGCCGCGCATGAGCACCTCGTGGTTGCCGCGGCGTGAGCCGAAGGTGTTGAAGTCGCGCTGCTGAATGCCCTTGTCGGTCAGGAACCGGCCGGCGGGCCTGCTGGCGGGAATGGCGCCCGCGGGCGAGATGTGGTCGGTGGTGACGGAGTCGCCCAGCATGACCAGCACGCGCGCGCCGAGTATGTCCTCCGTGTCCTTGACCTCGTCGCCGATGTTGGCGAAGAAGGGCACCTCCTGAATGTAGGTGGAGTCCGGATCCCACTGGTACAGGTCGTCCTCCGGCGTGGGAAGGTTGCGCCACTCGTCCGGGCCGGTGGACACGCTGCTGTATCGGCTCTTGAACATGTCCGGGTTGAGAGAGCCTCCCACCGTGTCCCTGATCTCCTCCTGGGAGGGCCACAGGTCTCTGAGATAGACGGCGTTGCCCTGCGCGTCCTGCCCAAGCGGATCGCTGTTGAGGTCGATGTCCACCGTGCCGGCGAGGGCGTAGGCCACGACGAGCATGGGAGAGGCGAGGTAGTTGGCCTTGACGTCCGCGTGGACGCGCCCCTCGAAGTTGCGGTTGCCGCTGAGGACGGCCGCGACGGTCAGGTCGTTCTCGCCCACGGCCGCGGATACGGCCTCCGGCAGCGGGCCGCTGTTGCCGATGCAGGTGGTGCAGCCGTAGCCGACGGTCTGGAAGCCGAGTTGCTCCAGGTAGGGCGTAAGCCCCGCAGAGTCCATGTAGTCGGTGACCACCTGGGAGCCAGGCGCAAGGCTGGTCTTGACCCACGGCTTGCTGCGGAGGCCGCGCTCCACCGCCTTCTTGGCGATGAGGCCGGAGCCTATCATTACGGAGGGGTTGGAGGTGTTGGTGCAGCTTGTGATGGCGGCGATCACCACGTCGCCGCTGCCCAGCGACGCCGCCTGGCCGTCGATCTCCAGCTCGGTCTTGTCGTCGTTGTCGCCGAACGTCTCGCGGAAGTTGTCGCGCACCGCGCCAAGCAGGACGCGGTCATGGGGCCGTCGCGGGCCGGCCAGGCTGGGGGCCACGTCGCCCATGTCCAGGCGCAGCGTGTCTGTGTAGGCCGGGTCGGGCGTATCCGCGGTGAGGAACAGTCCCTGGGCGCGTGCGTACTGCTCCACAAGCTCAATCTGCGCCGCGTCGCGGCCCGTGCCGCGCATGTAGTCCAGCGTGATGGAGTCGATGGGGAAGAAGCCGCAGGTTGCGCCGTACTCCGGCGCCATGTTGGCGATGGTTGCGCGGTCGGGCAGGGGCAGGCTGGCAAGGCCGGGGCCGTAGAACTCCACGAACTTCTCGACCACGCCCTTCGCCCGCAGCATCTGCACCACCGTGAGCACGAGGTCGGTGGCGGTGACGCCGTCGCGGAGGGAGCCGCTGAGGTGGAATCCGATGACTTCCGGCAGCTGCATGTAGTAGGGCTGGCCGAGCACCACGGCCTCCGCCTCGATGCCGCCGACGCCCCAGCCGAGAACGCTCAGGCCGTTGATCATGGTGGTGTGGGAGTCGGTGCCTACGAGCGTGTCCGGGTACACCGCCGTCACTCCCTGGGAATTGCCGGTGGCGACCACGGAGGCCAGGTACTCCAAGTTAACCTGATGCACGATACCGGTGCCCGGCGGGACAAGGGTGAAGTTGTCGAAGGCGTTTTGCGCCCAGCGCAGGAAGGTGTACCGCTCCTGGTTGCGCTCGAACTCGCGCTCCACGTTCATGCGGAAGGCGGTTGAGACGCCGAAGTAGTCGACCTGCACGGAGTGGTCGATGACCAGGTCTACCGGCACGATGGGGTTGACCTTGCGATAGTCGCCGCCCTGGCGGGCCATTGCGGAGCGCATCGCCGCCAGGTCGACGACGGCGGGTACGCCCGTGAGGTCCTGCATTAGCACGCGGGCGGGCATGAAGGGGAACTCTCGAGAGGACTGCGAGCCGGGCTGCCAGCTTGCGACGGCCGCGATGTCGTCCTCGGTGACCAGGTAGCCGTCCAGGTTGCGCAGGGCGTTCTCCGCCAGGACGCGTATGGAGAACGGGAGGCCGGCGAGAGTGGTGAGGCCGGCTTCCTCCAGGGCCGCCAGCCGGAAGTAGCTCACCTCGCCGCTGGGGGTTTGCAGCGTGGAAAGGGATCTCTGCCGCAGGTTCTGTTGGCTCATGTACCTACCTTCCTTCTTGTGGGGTGGGCTTGTCGAACGCCCCTGATTATGCCACATTGCGGGCATGATGCGCCAGTGCCATATATTGACACGCCTGCAAGTCGGTGGTACAAGTGACTGCGGAATGCCCCCTGGCGTTACTCTCTCCACGGGCTCGCTACACAGCTACACGTGCGGGCGAGCCCCTGAGAGTGAGACCATGTCAGGTGAAAATGCGGGGCCGGGGACGGTACCATCCCTGGCCCCAAACCTTTGCGCTCTTGCCTGCGCGATTGAATTGTCCCTTCACACGTCTGCGGGGGAAGGTTAGGATGGGGGCGTGCGCCCTTACCATCGTGCGGTTCACGAACCGCCCCTACGAGGCCATAAAGCCGCTGACTGCAACCGCGCCCCAAAGTTGGCGCGCCGCGTCCGTTTCTGGTAGACTTGCCCGCGCTGAATCGCCGCCTGCGGCGGCCTCGGCTAATCCCAATCGAATGAGGTTCAAGCGTGGCCAATTCGTACAGCGCACCACCACCCATGACCATCGACCCGGCCGGCAAGCTCTCCGCCGTGATGCACACGAGCGGGGGCGCCATCACCTTCGACCTGTTTCCCGCGGAGGCGCCCAAGACGGTCAACAACTTCGTGTTCCTGGCCCGCGAGGGCTACTATGACGGTGTCATCTTCCACCGCATCATCTCCGGGTTCATGATCCAGGGCGGCGACCCCACGGGAACCGGCCGCGGCGGGCCGGGCTACACGTTCGAGGACGAGCCGGTCTCCCGCGACTACGACGCGGGAATCCTGGCTATGGCAAACGCAGGCCCCAACACCAACGGCAGCCAGTTCTTCGTGGTGCACAAGCGAGCCGGCCTGCCACCAAATTACACCATATTCGGGCAGGTGCGGGATGGCATGGACGTTGTGGACGGCCTGGCGAACCTGCCCGTGACGACCGGCGCGTCCGGCGAGCGTTCCAGCCCGGTCGACCCGCCCACCATAGAGCGAATCGAGATAGTCGAGGAGCCGTAACCGGCCGCCGCGCAGGGCAGCGTTCGGGGCCGGCGGTGGGGAGGACGCGTCGGCTGCGTCGCCACGCGCCGCGCCAACCGAGGCCATGTCTTACGAGCTGACAATCCTCCATCTTGTGATGCTGCCGCTGATTGGCGCTGCGGTAGCCACAATGGGCACGCTGGTCGGCCTGGGCGGCGGGTTCGTGCTGGTGCCCCTGCTGCTGTACATGTTCCCGGACGAGTCGCCGGCCGTCATATCGAGCATATCGCTGTCCGTCGTGTTCCTGAACGCGGTCTCGGCGACGGTGAGCCACTTCCGGGACGGCCGCATCGACTTCAAGACGGCGGCGCTGCTGGCCGTGGGCGGCGTCCCGGCGGCGGTTGTCGGCGCGATAGCGGCCGGGCGCGTGACCCGGGACTCGTTCGAGGTGTACATGGGCATAGTGCTGATACTTGGCGCGGTGTACGTGCTGTGGCGCAGCACGAAGGCCGTGGAGCTGGAGGGCAACGTGGAGCAGACGCCCAACCGGGAGATCCGCGAGCGGATGGGGCGCACTCATCGGTTCTACGTGAGCACGCTGATGGCGGCCGGGATCAGCCCCATATCCGGCTACATATCGAGCTTCTTCGGGATAGGCGGCGGCGTGGTCAACGTGCCCGCCATGACGTTCATCCTCAGGATGCCGCCCCGCGTGGTGGCGCCCACGGCAATGCTGCTGCTGGTTGTAACCTCGTCCTCAAGCCTGATCACGCGTGTGGCGACGGGCCAGTTCCAGGAGGGATGGCGCACGGCTGCTCTGCTGGGCGTTGGCGCGCTCGTTGGGGCGCAGGTGGGCATCTACTTGAGGTCGCGGGTGGACCACCGGGTGGTGCTGGTCATACTGGCGGTCTCGATGATACTAGTGGGGGGGCGGCAGCTTGTGTTCGGGATCTAGGCCGCGCTCTCAGCCCAGGCTGATTGCCGCGTTGCCGTGCCGCTCGCGGTAGCTGTGCTCCAGCGTGCGGAACCTCTCATCGTACGGCTCGGTAGAAATGGGGTCGGTGGTCATAATGTAGGCGTCCTCGTGATTGTCGGTGTAGTAGCCCTTTCGAAGCCCAACCTGGTTGAAGCCGTACTTGGTGTAGAGCGACTGCGCAACGTGGTTGGAGACGCGCACCTCCAGTGTGACGACGCGGCACTGCCGCTTCATGGCAAGCTCAATGCACGACATGAGCAGCAGCTCGCCAAGGCCGTTGCCTCGGTGCGACGCCCGCACGGCGATGCCGGTGACGTGGGCCTCGTCGGTCATGTACGAGGTTGCAACGTAGCCGGCGATGAAGTCGCGCGGCTCGCGGCTCGACTGCCGGCCTGGCGGCCTGCGCAGGACGCGCGCGAGCAGCGCGGCGAGTCCGCGAGGAGGCTCGTCGTCGTCGGGCTGGGCTTTCGCGGCGGCCGGGGCGTCGTCGCACGCGGGCGGCCGGTAGACCACCAGCAGGCTTACCGACTCTCTGGAGATGTCTCGCTTGAACGGAGTGGAAGGCCAGTTGGTGGGGAAGGCTTCCTTCTCGATTTCCGCCAGCTGCTGGACGTCCTGTTCCCTGGCGAACCTTACGGCGTAGTGCAAAATGTCGCTCACTGAGGATGGGGTGGTGGCTGCTCAGTTGTGGATTGTAGCACAAGAGGGGAGGGGGTGATTGAGGCAAACATCCCACGCTCACGTGAAGGCGATTCCACAGGGCGTACCGTGCTATAATCTTGCGGAGGCTAGTCGCACTCAGGAGAGGGCAATGTCAAGGGTGGAACCCAGGCCAACGATCACAAAGGTGTGGGCCAGAAACTTCCGCAGTATCAAGTCGGCAGAGTTGGAGCTTGGCGACCTGACAGTGCTCGTAGGCCCCAACGCGTCCGGCAAGAGCAACCTCGTCGACATCCTGCGGTTTCTGTCAGATACGGCGCGTGACGGTTTGGCGAAAGCCATCGAACGGCGCGGTGGCATCGGCACCTTCGGCCGCAAGCCGCCCAAGGGCAGGGCGCTGGCGCCGGAGATTGGCCTGCGAATGGATACGCTGGAGGGCGTGCTCGACTACGGCTTTGCGCTCGCGCACCGCGGCGGCGGCGGGTACGAGGTCAAGCGCGAGTACGCGTCCTATGCGCCGACCGGCTACCAAGGCGTGCCATACAGCATTGAAATCGTGAAGGGTCGGCTTAGTGAGGAGACCTTTGAGAGCCTTGCGGGAGAAGGTGTATCTCAGGAAGATCTTGCCCGGATAAAGACGACGAGCGGCGTTATTGCGGCGTACAGTTCAATCGAAGCTGCGGATGGGCAAAGCCTTCTCTTGGTTCCGCCAGAGCGAATGGGAGTAGCTTGGGCGCTTGCCGGCGTATACTCTCCTCCTAGCGGCAATCTCGCTGACACGCCCGCTCTTGTGCTTCGTGAGGCTCTATGGGCCATGAAGAATTTCCTCAGCAGCGTCGCCCTGTATCGCCTGTTTCCGGATGCATTGCGCGCCCCTCAGGTGGCTGCGGAGGGTCACCCGTTGGCGGCTAACGGCGAAAATCTTGCGTCTGCTCTGCGCGAGATGATTCGGAAGAAGAACGGCTTTCTTCCGAATCTGAAGGAAGCCCTGGCTGTGGCAATCGAAGGGGTTAGAGATTTCCGCGTTACGCAGGCCGGGAGCCACTGCGTCGTGGAGGTCAAGCACGAGAGCGAGCCGGGAAGCGGCCGCGGTCGGTGGATTGATTTGCTAAACGAGTCGGACGGCACAATCCGCCTGTTAGCCATGTTGACCGCCCTCTACCAGCAGCCTTCGCCTGCGCTCATGTGCCTGGAGGAGCCGGAGATGGCAATCCATCCCTGGACAATCGCAGTTCTGTCGGAGTACATCTACGAGGCGTCGATGCGCGGGCAAGTGGTGCTCACCACGCACAGGCCGGAATTGCTGGATCGATTCCCCGTTGAGAGCATTCGGGCAGTATCTGCGGAGAACGGCTCCACCAGAGTTGGCGAAATTGTAGAGTCTCAGCTGAAGTCAATTTCCAAAAAACTCTTTCTTCCCGGCGAGGTGCACGCGATGGAGGGCCTTGCGCCGGAGCGGGTGGGGAAGTAGCGGCTATGCCGACGATCATTCTGGTCGTTGAGGGAGACGGTGATCTTGCCGCGGCGCCAATTCTTCTGAATAGGATCCTGCTGGAGCGACTTGGCCGGACAGACGTCGCGGTGGCGTACGGCAAGCAAGGCGTCGTGAACGCGCATGGCAGGCAAAATCTCGAGTCCAGGCTGGAAACTCTTCTGGGACATGCGCTTGAGAAATCCGAGTGTGATGCCATCCTTATACTGCTTGACGCCGACAGCGACTGCCCCGTGGAGTTGGCAGGGAAGCTGCGCCAAGCGTGCCAGGCCATTCAAGTGCTTTGCCCGGTGGAGATTGTCTGCGCGAATCGTGAGTACGAGAGTTGGTTCCTTGCCAGCCTGGACACCATCAGGGGCCGGCATGGGATACCAGAGTCCGCCAATCTCACTCAGGCGGCCGAGAATATCTCAAACCCAAAGGCTTGGCTTTCAGGCCAGATGCCCTTTGGCGTGACCTACAAGGAGGTTTCTCACCAGCCTGCCATGAGCGGCCTCATCGACTTGGAGGCGGCGCACGCCAACTCCCGCTCCTTCCGCCGCCTGTGCCACGCCGTCGAGTTGCTGCTCGGCGGCATGGCAGCGACCGCGGCGTGACGTCGCGCGCCCGCCACCCTTCGTTGTGCGGCACTCTGGCCGTGTGCTAAACTGAGACCGAGACTACGCACGGCGGCGCACATGGCCTACCGCATCTCCACACCCGCACCACGCACACCCGCGCAGCGTCACGCGCCGCTCGCACAACGGCTTCGGGGCGCTCTGACGTGACCGCGCTCGTAGTGCTCATCGTCACGCTCATGGCGGACCAGGCCACCAAGGGGCTGGTCACCCGCTCCATGTCGCCCGGCCAGTCCATCCCGGACGACGGGATTGCGCGGCTGACGTACGTCGTCAACTCCGGCAGCGCGTTCGGCCTGTTCCCGGACCAGACCTTGCTGCTCACGCTCGCCTCCGTGGTGGGCATCGGCGTGCTGCTTGTGTTCTACCGCACGCACCCCGTCGACAGCCGTATGCTGCGGTTCAGCCTGGGTCTCCAGCTTGGCGGCGCGATGGGCAACCTGATCGACCGGGTGAGGCTGGGTCACGTGGTAGACTTCATCGACGTGGGTTCGTGGCCCGTGTTCAACCTGGCCGACTCCGCAATCGTGGTGGGGCTTATAGGCCTGCTGTGGACGGTGACGACGGTGAAGTACGGCCAGCGCCCCTCTGAGGAGCCGGCGTCGCTGCCGGCGTTCACGCCCGCGGAGACCGACTGGACGGCGCAGGCGCCCGACGCCTGGTTCGACGACTACAACGACCACCTGGTCGAGGCGACCGGAGCGCCGGGAGACGCGGCGCGGGCGGAGAGGGGGCGGGCGTGGGAGTAGTGCGAAGACTGACGGCGGACGCCCCCGGCGAGAGGCTGGACCGCTTCCTGGCGGAACGCCACGCCGACCTGTCGCGCTCGCACGTCTCCGCGCTCGTCGGCAGGGGGTTGGTGCGGGTGGACGGCTCGTGCGTGAAGGCGTCGTACAGGCTGAAGGGCGGCGAGACGGTCGAGGTGGAGATCGCGCCGCCGCCGCCGAGTACGCTGACGCCCCAGCACATACCGCTCGCCGTGGTGTATGAGGACGCAGACGTGATCGTGGTCGACAAGCCTGCGGGGATGGTGGTTCATCCCGCGCCCGGGCACCCCGTCGGCACGCTGGTCAACGCGCTGCTGGGGCGTATGCCGGAGCTAGCGCGTCTCGAGAACGGAGAGAGGCCGGGCATCGTGCATCGGCTCGACAGGGACACGTCGGGGCTGATGGTGGTAGCCAAGACACGACTCGCCCACGAGTACGTTGCCCGGCAACTGAAGGAGCGGACGGTGCGAAAGGTGTACACTGCGCTGGTTGAGGGACGGCTGGAGCCGCCGGAGGGCACAATCGAGGCGCCAATCGCGCGAGACCCGCGGAACCGCAAGCGCATGGCGATGGTGCACGGCGGCCGTGACGCCGAGACCGCCTACCGTGTGACGGAGCGGCTGCCCGGCTACTCGCTCGTCGAGGCGTATCCCAGGACTGGCAGGACGCACCAGATACGCGTACACTTCGCATCGTTGGGGCATCCGCTTGCGGGCGATGGCGTGTACGGCGCGCGAGATATAGGACTTGGCCGCCACTTCCTGCACGCGAGCGCGCTCGGCTTCCGGCTGCCCGGCGACGGGCGATACATTGAGCACTACGCGCCGCTGCCGCCGGAGCTTGAGGCTGCGCTTGCGAGCCTGCGCGGCGCGGCTGCGCCAGCCGTTGCATCGGCGGCGCTGGCGGCCGCGGAGAGGAGTTGACGCATGGCTACGGAACGCGTGAGAGTTCGATACGCGCCCAGCCCAACGGGCGACCCGCACGTGGGCAACATCCGCACCGCGCTATTCGCCTGGCTGTTCGCGCGCCACACCGGCGGCGACTTCATCGTGCGGATCGAGGACACGGATGTCGCGCGCACGCAAGCGGGGTCGCTGGAGGCCATCCTGGAATCGCTGCGGTGGCTCGGCCTGGAGTGGGACGAGGGGCCTGAGGTGGGCGGGCCGCACTGGCCCTACGTGCAGTCGGAGAGGCTGGAGCTATACGAGGACGCGGCCCGCTCACTGGTCGACAGCGGCTGCGCCTACTACTGCCACTGCTCGCCGGAGCGGTTGCAGGAGATGCGAAAGGAGCAGCAGCGGCTTCGCCAGCCAACGGGCTACGACAGGCGTTGCCGCGACGCCGGCTTTGGGCCGGACGGCGATACGCGGCCGGTAGTGCGCTTCAAGATGCCTCTCGAAGGCGAGACAACTATCCACGATCTGGTCCGCGGAGAGGTGACCTTCGCCAACTCCACCGTGGACGACTTCGTGATGCTGAAGTCGGACGGCTACCCAACGTACCACCTGGCGAGCACGGTTGACGATCACCTGATGGGCATCTCGCACGTGCTGCGCGCCGAGGAGTGGCTGCCGAGCACGCCCCGCCACGTCCACCTGTACGAGGCGCTGGGCTACGACATGCCGCACGTGGCGCATCTGCCCATCATCCTGGGGCCGGACAAGGCCAAGCTGAGCAAGCGTCACGGGGACGTGGCCCTGCTCCAGTACCGGGAAATGGGCTACCTGCCTGAGGCGATGATCAACTTCCTGGCGTTGCTCGGCTGGTCGCTGGACGACCACACGGAGTTGCTCACCCGCGAGGAACTGGTGCAATACTTCAGCATCGAACGCATCGTGCGCTCGGCCGCCGTGTTCAACCTGGAAAAGCTCACGTGGATGAACGGCGTGTACATTCGCGGCCTCGGCGAGGATGAGCTTTTGGAGGGAATCGCCGGGGAGCTGGATGGCGCGCTGCCGCCGGACGTGCCTCGCCCCGTGTCCAGGGAGTACGTGCGGGCGATTGCGCCGCTGGTGCAGGAGCGCATTAGGACGCTGGCCGACGTGCCGGAGCTCACGGATTTCTTCTTCCTGCGAGACCTGAACTACCCGGCCGCCGACCTGGTGCAGCGCGGACTTGACGCGGAAGGCACGGCGAGCGCGCTTGCGGCCACGCTGGAGCAGCTATCGCAGACGGAGGAGTGGACGGCGGAGGCTCTGGAGGGCGAGCTGAGGCCGCTGGCGGAGGCCCTCAACGTGAAGACGGGACAGCTATTCGGAGCGATTCGCGTGGCGGTGACCGGCCGCAAGGCGGCGCCGCCGCTGTTCGAGACGATGGCCGTGCTGGGCCGCGAGACGTGCCTGACGCGGCTGCGGGAGGCGGCCGCGGCTGTGGCAACGGTTGACTAGGCGGCTAGATAGCCCTACAATTCTCGTATTCCTTCCGATTCGCTCATTCGCAAGTCGGAAGGCGCTATCTGGAATCGAATGGAGCAGCGGACGCTGCTAGTCGAATGAGGAGGACAGGACATGACCGCACCTGTGGCCGTAACGGACAACGACTTTGAGCAGGAGGTACTGGAGGCCGAGACCCCGGTACTGGTGGACTTCTGGGCGGAGTGGTGCGCCCCCTGCAAGATGGTCGCTCCCGTCATTGACGCCCTGGCCGAGGAGTACGACGGCAAGATCAAGTTCACCAAGGTAGACGTGGACGTGAACCCGGAGACCGCCATGAAGTACGGGATTCGCAGCATCCCCACGCTGCTGGTGTTCAAGGGCGGCAGTCCCGTAGACCAGGTGGTGGGCGCGGTGCCCAAGGCCGTCATCAAGAAGCACCTGGATTCTACCCTGTAGATAGCGGACGGGCCTGTAGGCGCCGCGGGCGGGCGGAAGTTTCGTATTCGCGCCGGGGTGGGCAGCCTGCCGCTTGGGCGCAAGCGGCCGCGGGGGCGGATGGGCTCTGGTGGGCTTCGCGGACTTCAAATCCGTTGGTGGGCGCCCTGCGGTGTCCACGGGGGGTTCGACTCCCTCCCGCTCCCGCCAGCATGGGACGCGCGGTCGTGTAGCGCGGCCCGCCAGACGGCCGCGACAGGCCATCGTCGAGAGTTGAGATAGGAGGCTTATGGCAGACGATCAGCTGAAGGTAGCAGCCTTTGCCGGAAGCCTGCGCAAGGCGTCGTTCAACAAGCTACTGCTGAAGGCCGCTGTAGGTCTGGCGCCGGACGGCATGGCGATAGCGGAGCTGGACATCAGCGAAGTCCCGCTCTACAACGGCGACGTTGATGGCGAGGACGCTCCGCAGCCTGCGCTCGACGTCAAGGCGGCGATAGGGGCCGCGGACGGCCTGCTCATCGTCACGCCGGAGTACAACTGGGGCATTCCGGCGGTGACCAAGAACATCATCGACTGGGCGTCACGCAGGCAGTCGCCGCCGGGCAACGTCCTGATGGACAAGCCGGTTGCCATCATGTCCATCTCGGCCGGAATGGGCATTGGCGCGTACACCCGCGCGCAGCTGCGCACCGTGCTCATCTCGCCGCGGGCGGTCCCCATACCCTACGGAGACGTGGGCGTGGCCGGAGGCGCGTCCAACTTCGACGAGGAGGGCAACCTGGTCGATGAGGGCGTCCGCGAAAGAGTGGTCGAATACCTGACGGCGTTTGCGGACTGGATCCGCAAGGTCTCGCCAAGCGGCGACTAGACACGCGCCGGGGCGAATGCCGCCCCGTGCTGGAGGTGTACAGGCGAAGTGGGAAACGTGATACTAAACATAGTGGCGGCATCCGTGGCGGCGGCCGTGACCTGGTGCGCCATCTACTACTGCCCGCCGCCGGTGGCTGCCCGCATCGAGCGGACGGCCTTCACCCTGTCCGCGCCGGCAAGATGGCTGGCCAGGCCGTTCCTGCGCTACATGGGCATCATCGACAGGTACTAGGCAGCGTCAGGGAATCGCCGCAGGCGTTGCCTGGCAGGGGGTTGCATCGAGCGAACGGGCGTGCTATACTCCATCCCGCAGTATTCACCAACCTGCGCGGAAGGAGAGCAGACATGTTCGACGATAGATTGGCGATGTCGGTGAAGGAGGTAGCCCAGCAGCTTGGCCTGAGCACGGACTCGGTGTACGAGGCGGTGCACAAGGGGAGCATCCCCAGCGTGAGGCTCAGCCGCCGCGGCCGCATACTGATTCCCAGGGCCACCGTAGAGCGGATGATGAACGTGGGCGCGAACGAGGATCGGCTTCCGGTTCCGTCCGCGTAGACGGGAGCACAGCCGCAACGATGTCTAGCTTGTCGCTCGGGTGCGTGGCGAACCGCCGCCGACGCGTCGGCGGACCCAGTGTGCGCGCGTTGTCGCGCCATCGCAACAACTACTCTGGAGGTGAAGCGTGTACGAGGAGACTATCCTGGGACTGGACGAAGCCAATAGGGCCATGCAGGCGATTCTGGAGCAGGCTCTGAAGGAGCCGGATCGCCCCATCGCCGTTGCCATTGTGGACGGCAGCGGCAAGCTGGTGCAGTACGCGCGGATGGACCGCTGCCGCGCCATGCCGCAGCAGATCGCCTTCAAGAAGGCGTACACCGCCGCCGTCATGCGCAGCGACACAGCCGCCATCGCCGAGCGGTTCCAGAGCATGGGGCGAAGCATCAGCGACTTCGGCGACCCCAACATGCTCGCGCTCCAGGGCGGCGTGACCGTCCAGCGTCCGAGCGACAATGCGTTCCTGGGCGCTATCGGCGTCAGCGGCCTCAGCGCGCAGGAGGACGAGGATCTGGCGAAGCTGGGCATCCAGGCGATGGGCCTCTAGCCGCTCGCGGAGTCCGCAACGTGGAACCCTTGCCGGTAACCATCAACGGGCCGGCCGGCGCACTGGAGGGCCGCCTACATCTGTCGGAGAGCGGCGCGCCGGCCGCCGGCGCGGTGGTGTGCCATCCACATCCGCTCATGGGCGGAGACATGCAAAACAACGTGGTCATGGGCGTGTGCCGTGAGCTGGCGGCGCGCGGCATTGCCGTGCTGCGCTTCAACTTCCGCGGCGTGGGCGCCAGCGGTGGCGCTCACGATCAGGGCAGGGGGGAGACGGCGGATGCGCTGGCGGCGATGAGTTTCCTGGCGGCCCGGCCTGAGCTTGAGGGCAAGGCGATAGGGCTGGTCGGCTACTCCTTCGGCGCTGGCGTGGCGATGAGGGCTGCGTTCGGCGATGAGTCGTGCGGCGCGCTGTCGGTCATCGGCAGGGCCAGGGTAGACGAGGACGACGGGCCGGAGCGCAGGCCGTCGCTGCCGGTGCAGTTCGTCATCGGTGAGCGGGACAGGCAGATATCGCCGGAGCATGCCGACAGGCTGCGCGCGACGCTTGAGGAGCCGCCGGAGTTTCACGTCATTACAGGCGCAGATCACTTCTTCGCGGGCCGTGAGCGGCAGATTGGGACGCTGGTAGCCCGGTTCCTGCGGTCGAGGCTCGCGCCTGAGGTCGAGCGGGCGTGAGGCAGCAGGCCATCGCATTCCGCGCGGGCAGGCTGACGCTGGAGGGCGTGCTGACGTTGCCCACAGGCGCGCCGGGGCCGCTCGCAGGGGTGGCTCTGTGCCATCCGCACCCGATGTTCGGCGGCAGTATGGAATCGCCGATAGTGCAGGCGTTGTGCTCCGCGCTCAACGACCGAGGCGCGGCAACGCTGCGCTTCAACTTTCGCGGCGTGGGCGCAAGCGAAGGACGCTTCGACCGCGGCGAGGCGGAGCAGGACGACCTGCGCGCCGCGGTGGATACGCTGCGGCGTTGGCCGGGCGTGGACGGCAAGCGGGTCGCCGTGGCGGGCGTGTCGTTCGGCGCGGTGGTTGCGCTGGAGGCATTGAGGCGGCTGAAGTCGGTCGCGGCGGTGGCCGCGCTGGCGCCGACGACAGGCGGCGTGCGCCGCGTCAAGCTGGGCGGGTTCAAGGGCCGCAAGCTGGTGATGGTCGGAGACCGCGACCTGCTGGCGCCTCATGAGGAGCTGGCTGCGTTGGTGTCGCAGATGCCGCCGCCGACAGAGTGGGAAGTGCTGCCGGGCGCGGATCACGCATTCGCGGGCGTGGAGGCTGCTGCGGCAGAGCGAGCGGCGTCGTTCCTGGCGGGGGCGCTGGGGTAGGGGGCGCGGGGTCTCGCTTCTACGAGGGCTTGGGCGTCGACGAGCATAAGCGACGCCTAAACCCTATCCTCGTACATGTCCTCTCGTCTGAGGCTGAGGCCCTCAGGCCAGCCTCCCACGGAGCGAGCCGGCAGGATCTCGTCAACCGTGGGCTGGAGGCGAGGCTGCACGCCATTCATTCGTCTGAACACCAGCGTCTTAGTGTGCATGTCCACCTCCGCCGTCTTCCACCCGGCGGCAGTCCAGGCAAGGGCTTGAGGTCGGCTGGTGATGTCGCGCTGGTTGGCCCACCAGGCCCGGCGCTTATGCGCGGAAGCGGGGAGAGAGAATCCGACGATGGTCTCTATTTCAGCAAACGTAACCTGCCACTCTTCCGCTTGGAGTCCGCAGAGGTGCTCGTACAGCAGGTGGTACTTGCTGCGGGCGGCTCTTTCGTGATTACTCTGATTCTGGACTGTAGCCATTTGGCCCCTCCGCCAAGATTCACTTCCTGCCATTGTGTCTACTACTAGCTTCTTGTCAACCCCAGTAAACATAGGCGTCAATGACGGGGAGGCTTACTCATGTTGGATGCCGGCTAGGGAGACTGAAGCAAGATGAATCTGGCGCTCGTCCAACCTCAAACGCGCGCTTGTGCGCCCCCATCGCATCATGCTATAATGAAGCCAACACGCGGCCGCCACCCGGCGCGCCGCAGGAGCGCGGGGAGCCTTTAATTCCAGTCCCGTGAGGCTGGCAAGGTGCGCAGCGAGCGTTGGGCCAACCCATAGCTTGCAGGACGAAGTGTAGCCTCTTGCCAACCTCGGCAAGGGGTTTTTTGATGGCCGAAAAGCTGCTGATGTCCCAGGACGAGGTCCACCGGGCGCTCAGCCGCATTGCGCACGAGGTGCTGGAGCGCAACCGCGGCGTCGACGACCTGGCGCTGGTCGGGATGCACACCCGCGGCGTGCCGCTGGCCCATCGCCTCGCCGAGCGCATACGCCGCTTCGAGGGGCGCGACATCCCCGTCGGCGCGCTCGACATCCGCCGCTACCGCGACGACCTCCCTGCGCGTCCCGTCGTCACGAGCCCACGCACGGACATCCCCGTATCCATCGCCGACGTCAAGGTGGTTCTGGTTGATGACGTGCTGTTCACCGGCCGCAGCATCCGCGCGGCAATGGACGCGCTCATGGACCTGGGCCGTCCGCGCCTCATCCAGCTCGCCGTGCTCGTAGACCGCGGCCACCGCGAGCTGCCCATCCGCGCCGACTACGTCGGCAAGAACGTGCCCACGTCCATCGGCGAGCGCGTTGAGGTGCGCCTGGCTGAGGTCGACGGTGAGGACGGCGTGGTGATCCAGCGCTCTCCCCGCTACGGGAACGGGCTCCGCTCTCAAGGGGTCAGCGCGCTGCCGGAGCGTTCGATATGAGCGAGAGCCGCAGCGTGAACAGCCTTGCAGGTCGCAGCACAATCTCCGTGGACGACCTGAGCCTGGCGGACATCCAGGCCATATTCGACACTGCGGACGGTATCGTGGAGGACAGGCCGTCGTTCTACGGCGCGGCGGCCGGCAGGATAGTGGCAACGCTGTTCTACGAGCCGAGCACGCGGACGCGTCTCTCCTTTGAGGCCGCGATCCAGAGGCTTGGCGGCGGCGCAATCTCCACGTGGGACGTGAGCGCCTCATCCGTCGCCAAGGGCGAGTCGCTGGCCGATACGGTGCGCGTGGTCGGCGCGTACGGAGACCTGATAGTCATCAGGCACCCCTGCGAGGGCGCGGCCAAGCTCGCCGCCGAGTACTCGCCGGTGCCCGTCATAAACGCCGGAGACGGCGGACACGAGCATCCCACGCAGACGCTCTGCGACCTCTACACGCTTCGGGAGCGTCACGGCGCAATCAAGGGCCTCAACGTGGCGCTGTGCGGCGACCTCCAGCACGGGCGCACCGTCCACTCGCTGGCGTTTGCGCTTGCCCGCATGGAGGCGAACATCGTGTTTGTGCCCGGCGCGGGCAACGATGTGCCGGACTACGTGCTGCGCCGCCTGGAGCGCGACTACCACGCGCACATACAGCGAGAGCGGCTGGGAATCCTGAGCGCGCTCTTCGACAGGCCGCAGATGGAAGACGGCCCCGCCACCGTCAACGCAATCTACATCACGCCCAGCGAGCCGCACCAGCTTGCCATGTCGTCCGTGGAGGGCACGACGTTGGAGTTCCGCGTAGGCAGCGGCGAGTCGCTTTCTCTGTATGTGACGCGGCGGCAGACGGAACGCGGCAGCGGCGGAGACGCCGCCGGTCGATACCCTGCCGTCACGCCGGACACGCTCAAGCGCAGCCAGTTCGAGAACATATCCATCCTGCACCCGCTGCCCCGCGTGGACGAGCTTAGCCCGGAGGTGGATCGAGACCCGCGCAGCCTGTACTTCCGGCAAGCCGCAATCGGCATACCTGTGCGCATGGCGCTGCTGTGGCACACGCTCGGCCTCGGCGAGACTGGCGGCGTTCGCAAGCAGCCATACGAGCAGGCGGTTGCGGGCCTGCGGTACTCGCAAGCAGGCTTCGACTGCTCAAACGCCACGTGCATATCCAACGACGAAAGCCGCTTCGCCACGCCCCAGTTCGAGGTGATACGGGACACCCAGTACCTGCTGCGATGCCTCTACTGCGACCAGGAGACCCGCGCCGCGTACGTGGGCAACACGGAATCGCGCTTCTACTACCCGTCTGAGTTGCTCGACCGCTTCCGGCCTCACGTGCGACCCGGCCACGTGCGCTTCCATCGCACCGAGGAGTCGGCGGAATCCGCGGGGTTCAGGCGCGCGTCCACCAGGTGGGACAACCTGCCCGACAAGCCCGCCGATGAGGCGCAGCGATGGCTGGACATAGCCGTTGGGAGCAGCCAATGAGCATGGTCATCAGAGGCGGCCGCATCATCGACCCCGCCGCAGGGGTGGATCTCGTCGGCGACGTGCTGATTGAGGACGGCGTTGTGGTGTCGGTGGCTGAGCGCGTCGAGGCGCCGGCTGGCGCGGAGCTGCTGGACGCCGCGGGTCTGATCGTGTGTCCCGGTTTCGTCGACGTCCACTGCCATCTCCGCGTGCCCGGTGAGGAGCACAAGGAGACGATGGCCTCCGGCACGGCCGCCGCGGCCGCGGGCGGCTTCACCACAGTGTGCACCATGCCCAACACGCAGCCGCCGATCGACCGCGCAGAGGTGGTGGAGCTGTTGCTTGCAGTGGCGCGAGCGGAGGCGGTCGTTCGCGTGCTCCCCATCGGCTGCGTGACGAAGGGGCGAGCGGGCGCGGAGCTTGTGGATGTCGAGGAGCTTGCGCGCGCAGGCGCGGTTGCGCTCAGCGACGACGGCAGTCCCGTGAGCGACGAGCAGCTCATGCGCGAGGCGATGGTCAGGGCGGGCGCGCTTGGACTGCCGGTCATCGACCACTGCGAGGACACGTCTCTGTCGGCGGGCGGCGTGATGAACAGCGGTGGGCTGGCGGATGCCCTGGGGCTGCGCGGCTGGCCCGCGTCGGCAGAGGAAGTGATGATCGCTCGCAACATCGCGCTCGCGGAGGCCACCGGAGCTCGAGTTCATATGGCGCACGTCACCACGGCGGGAGGCGTTGAGCTGGTTCGCAGGGCCAAGGAGCGGGGCGCGCCCGTCACGGCGGAGGCCACGCCTCACCACCTGACCATCACGGAGGAGTGGGTGAGCGCGAGGTCGAGCCGCCACGGTCTGTACGACACCAACGCCAAGGTGAACCCGCCGCTGCGAACGCGCCGGGATGTCGACGCTCTTGTGCGCGGGCTCGCGGAGGGCATCATCGACTGCGTGGCAACCGACCACGCGCCCCACAGCGAGGCCGACAAGGACTGCGCCTTCGAGGAGGCTGCGTTCGGCATTAGCGGGCTGGAGTTCGCGCTCGGCTCGCTCATGTGCCTGGTACACGATGGGCGGCTGTCGCTGCCCACGCTCGTCGAGCGCATGACGGCCGCGCCTGCGCGAGTGTTGGGGCAGCCCGATCTACGCCTGGGCGCGCTGACGCCGGGCAACCCCGCGGATGTTGTAGTGTTTGACCCGAACGCGGAGTGGACGGTGCGCGCAGACCGCATGGCATCGGCGGGCAGAAACACGCCGCTTGACGGCGCAACGCTCAAGGGGCGCGTGGCGGCTACGCTGGTCGAGGGGCGCGTGGTGTATCGAAGCGAGGAGGCGAGGCTTGGCTAGGCGGGCGATACTTGCGCTCCAGGACGGCTCCTGGTACGAGGGCGAGTCGTTCGGCGCCGAGGTTGACTCGTTCGGCGAGGTGGTGTTCAACACCAGCATGACCGGCTACCAGGAGATTCTGACCGACCCCTCCTACGCGGGCCAGATAGTGATTCCCACGTACCCCATCATTGGCAACTACGGCGTGAACGGCGAGCACGTGGAGTCGCGGGCGATTCGAGTTGCCGGGTTCGCGGTGCGGGAGCACTGCCTGGATCCCAGCCACAACCTATCGACGATGACGATACATGACTATCTCGCCTCGCAGGGGATAGCGGGCATCGCGGGCATCGACACGCGGGCGGTCACGCGCAAGTTGCGGTTCGCGGGCGTGATGATGGGGATGATCGCGGTCGAGGCGTCGCCGGAGGAGGCGCTGGAGCGGCTGCGCGATGCCCCGCGCTACGACGAGATCGACTTTGTGGCGGGCGTGAGCGCGGAATCGCCCTACGCCTGGGACGACGCTGCGAGTGGGCAGGGCGGGCCGCTGGTGCTCGT
This sequence comes from Dehalococcoidia bacterium, assembly GCA_963555975.3. Classification (GTDB taxonomy): domain Bacteria; phylum Chloroflexota; class Dehalococcoidia; order Lucifugimonadales; family UBA2985; genus JAPPHY01. The sequence continues at coordinate 1,075,956 of OY821663.2, read as the reverse complement.
CAGCGACTACGGCCTCAAGTACAACATCCTGCGCCTGCTGCGCTCACGCGGCTGCCGGGTTATGGCGCTGCCGGTGCAGGCGAAGGCGGCGGACATCCTGGCGCTGAAGCCGGACGGCATCGTGCTGTCGCCGGGGCCGGGCGACCCGGCGCTGCTGGACTACGTGGTCGAGACGGCGCGTGGGCTGATAGGGCAAGCGCCCATGCTGGGGATATGCCTGGGGCACCAGGTCATCGCGCGAGCGATGGGAGGGAGCACGTTCAAGCTGAAGTTCGGCCATCGGGGCGGGAACCACCCCGTCCGAGACCTGGAGACGGGCCGAGTGCACATCACGGCCCAGAATCACGGCTACGCCGTGGACGGCGACACGCTGCCGCCGGAGCTGGAGGTCAGCCACGTCAACCTGAACGATGGCACGGTCGAAGGGATGCGCCATCGTGAGCTGCCCATAATGAGCATACAGTACCACTCGGAGGCTTCGCCAGGCCCGCTGGACAACGTGTACCTGTTCGATCGCTTCCTGGACATGGTGACGAGGAACAAGGCGTGACGCCGCCGATTGATGCGCTATAATGACGCTATGTTGAATGCCGGGAAAGGCGCGGTGCGGAAATGAGAACAACGCTGAAGATAGACGACCGGACAATGAAGTACGTCCTGGAAATCACGGGCGAGAAGACCAAGACCGCGGCCGTGAACGCCGCCCTGAAGGAGTTCGTGAGGCGCCAGCATATACAGGAACTGATTGACTCCTGGGGCAAGATCATCGTGGATGACTATAGCGAGGAGATGAAACGCGCGGATAAGAGGCGTCAGGACTTCCTCAATTCGCTGCGGGAAGGCACGGAGTGACCATCCTGGTAGACTCATCCGTGCTGATTCATGCCCAGAGGCAACCTAACTCGGAGATTAGCAGAGCATTGGAAAGCCTCCTAGTTTCAGGTGAAGCCGCGGTCACCGGGCCAGTGGTTGCGGAGTTTATGCAGGGGGCCCGCAACCAAGCGGAAGTGGATTACCTTACCGGGCGCATATCGAAGGTCCAGTTCCTGGAGATGGATTTCGCAGTCTGGGTAACCACCGGCCTCTTGGGGAGTCGGCTGTTGCGGTCAGGCGAAAGCATGACCGTTGTGGACTTGAGCATCGCAGCCACAGCCATACATTACGGGATACCTCTGTTTACATTGGATCGAGGATTCAGTGGCATTCCTGATCTCATTCTCTACCAGCCGCCTACAAGCTGACTGCCCGGGATGAACCGCCAATGACAACCGACGCAAGCCTCACCAAAGTCCTGGTCATCGGCTCCGGCCCAATCGTTATTGGGCAGGCGGCGGAGTTCGACTACGCGGGCACGCAGGCGTGCAAGGCCCTGCGCGAGGAGGGCGTGACCACCGTTCTAGTCAACTCCAATCCCGCAACCATAATGACCGACGAAGGCATCGCCGACATCGTCTACATTGAGCCGCTCACCGTGGAGGTGCTGGCCCGCATCATCGAGCGCGAGAGGCCGCAAGGCATCCTGCCCACGCTGGGCGGGCAGACCGGCCTCAACCTCGCCGTTGAGCTTGCCGACGCGGGCGTGCTCGACCGCTACGGCGTGCGCCTCCTCGGCACGCCCCTGGACACCATCCGCAAGGCGGAAGACCGCGAGCTGTTCCGCGAGCTGCTCGTGGAGAGGGGCGAGCCCATCCCGCCGAGCGCAACCGCGCAGTCGATGGAGGAGGTGGCGCGCATCGCCGGCGAGATGGGGCTGCCGCTGGTGATTCGCCCGGCGTACACTCTCGGCGGCACGGGCGGCGGCATCGCCAACACGTGGGAGGAGCTTGAGGAGGTGGCGCAGGGCGGGCTGAGCGCAAGCCCCATCCACCAGATACTGCTGGAGCGTTCGCTGGCCGGCTGGAAGGAGCTGGAGTACGAGGTGATGCGGGATGGCGCGGACAACTGCATCACCATCTGCAACATGGAGAACATCGACCCGATGGGCGTCCACACCGGCGACAGCATCGTGGTTGCGCCCAGCCAGACGCTTACCGACCGCGAGTACCAGATGCTTCGCTCCGCCAGCCTGCGCATCATCCGCGCGCTGGGCATAGAGGGCGGGTGCAACGTGCAGTACGCGCTGCGCCCCAGCGACCTTGTCGCCGAGGCCATGCCGGGCGAGTGGGACGCGGACAGCCCCTACTACGTCATCGAGGTGAACCCGCGCGTCAGCCGCAGCTCCGCGCTGGCTAGCAAGGCCACCGGCTACCCCATCGCGCGCGTGGCCGCCAAGATTGCGGTGGGCAAGCGGCTGGACGAGATCCCGAACGCCGTCACCCAGCGCACGCTCGCCGCGTTCGAACCTGCGCTCGACTACTGCGTGGTCAAGATACCGCGCTGGCCCTTCGACAAGTTCGCGGCCGGCAACCGCGTCATCGGCACGCAGATGAAGGCCACCGGCGAGGTGATGGCGATTGACCGCTCGTTCGAGGCGGCGTTCCAGAAGGCGGTGCGCTCTCTGGAGATTGGCAATTTTACAATTATGTGGGAGGACGGCGACTGGCGCGACGACAGCCGCTCCGGCCTGGACGCGCTGCCCATGATGCCCACCGACCTGCGGCTGTGGGCGCTGATGGCCGCCCTGCGCCGCGGCATCTCGCCGGAGGATGTCGCGAGGCGCACTGGCATCGACCCGTGGTTCCTGTACCGATTCCGGCGCATCGTGGACATGGAGCGCCGCCTGCTGAAGCAGGACCTGACGCCGCGGCTGCTGTGGGAAGCCAAGCGCCTCGGCTTCTCTGACGCGCAGGTGGGCACACTGGCCGACAGGCTGCCTGAGCAGGTGCGCGCGCTGCGTCGCGAGTGGGACATTCGCCCGGTCTACAAGATGGTGGATACGTGCGCCGCGGAGTTCGAGGCGGCTACGCCGTACTTCTACAGCGCATACGAGCAGGAGAACGAGGCGCAGCCGCTGCCCGGCCCCAAGGCCGTGGTGGTCGGCAGCGGCCCCATTCGCATAGGCCAGGGCATCGAGTTCGACTACTGCTCCGTGCACGCGGCGTGGGCTTTGCAGGCGGAGGGAGTCCGCAGCATCATGGCGAACTCCAACCCGGAGACGGTGTCCACGGACTTCGACACGAGCGACCGCCTCTACTTCGAGCCGCTGGACGAGGAGAGTATGCTGGACATCCTGGAGAACGAGCTGGACGAGCAGGCGGACTCGCCGGAGTACCCGGCCAGCATGGTGCAGTTCGGCGGGCAGACGGCCATCAACCTGTCGCAGGCGCTCGACCGCGAGGGGATGCCCATCCTCGGATCCACGGCAGACTCCATAGACATAGCGTCAGACCGCGGTCGGTTCGAGGACTTTCTGGCGCGGATGGGCATACCGCAGCCGCCGGGCGCGGCCGTGACTTCGCTCGAAGAGGCCATGAAGGTTGCGGAGGGCACGGGCTACCCCGTGCTGGTGCGCCCCAGCTACGTGCTCGGCGGCCGGGCGATGGAGATTGTGCAGAACACCACGGAGTTGATCCGCTACGTGACGGCGGCGGTTGACCTGGGCACGCAGCACCCGATACTCATCGACAAGTACCTGGGCGGCCGCGAGGTTGAGGTGGATGCCATCTGCGACGGCGAGCGCGTGCTCATCCCCGGCATCATGGAGCACGTGGAGCGGGCCGGCGTCCACAGCGGCGACTCGATGGCGATCTACCCCGGCGTCACGCTCACGGACGACGAGGTGGACGTTCTGGTGAAGCACACCACGCAGATCGCGCTTGCGCTGCGGGTGAGGGGACTGATGAACATTCAGTACGTGCTGGTTGGCGGCAGCCCGTATCGCAGCCCGAGCGTCCTCCGAGATGACAGCGTGGAGTCCACGGCCTACGTGCTGGAGGTGAACCCGCGGGCGAGCCGCACGGTGCCGTTTCTGTCGAAGGTGACGGGCGTGCCGATGGTGCAGCTTGCCACCAGGGTGATGCTGGGCCGCACACTCGCCGAGCTGGGCTACGAGGGCGGGCTGTGGCAGCGGCGCAAGCTGGTTGCCGTGAAGGCGCCGGTGTTCTCGATGTCCAAGCTGGCGGGCGTCGACACCTACCTTGGGCCGGAGATGAAGTCGACGGGCGAGGTCATGGGCATCGACGGGGACTTTCAGGGCGCGGTGGCCAAGGCGCTGCTGGCCGGAGGGCTGTCGTTCCGCTCCGGGGCGTCGGTGCTGCTGAGCATCGCAGACCGGGACAAGGTGGAGTCGCTGCCGCTGGTGCGGGCGCTTGTGGAGGCCGGGTGCGAGCTGTACGCCACGGAGGGCACGGCAGGGCTGGTCGAAGGACTGGGCCTGCCCGTGACGATGATTACGAAGAAGCTGAGCGAGGGGCACCCCAACGTGATGGATATCATCATGGACGGGACGGTACAGGCTGTGGTGAACACCGTGACCGGCGAGCGCGCCAACCTTCAGGACGGGTTCGAGATTCGCAGGGCGGCTGTGGAGCGCCGGATCCCGTGCTTCACGTCGCTGGACACGGCGCGGGCAGCCGTCGAGAGCCTGCTGCACGGCGCGGCGGGCTACAGCATCCGCCGCCGCGACGAGTACCTGGCGGAGGAGTAGGGGGGAATCCCTGTCATTCTGAGGAACGGAGTGACGAAGAATCCAAGACATTGCGAGAGTACTTCGTCTACATACTGACCAACGAGACTCACAGGCTGTACGTAGGCGTTACCGGCGACCTCCAACGGAGGCTGTACCAGCACAAGAACAAGCTGATCCCCGGTTTCACGAGCAAGTACAACCTGCGTTGGCTGGTGCACTACGAATCGACTACGGACGTTTGGTCCGCGATAGCCCGCGAGAAGCAGATAAAGGGATGGAAGCGGTACAAGAAGGTGGCGCTCATAGAGTCGGAAAATCCTGGCTGGGTTGACCTGAGCGCCGAGTGGTTTTAGGCTTTGAATTCTTCGCGCAGTGTACCCTGAGCATGGCCGAAGGGCTCAGAATGACAACCGGGGCGCGACTGTCATTCTGAGGAACGGAGTGACGAAGAATCCCAAGCTTGCGCTTTCCGGTTGGGCTTCGTAGGCGTAAGTCTTGGATTCTTCGCTGCGCTCAGAATGACAACCGGGGCGCGACTGTCATTCTGAGGAACGGAGTGACGAAGAATCCCAAGCTTGCGCTTTCCGGTTGGGCTTCGTAGGCGTAAGTCTTGGATTCTTCGCTGCGCTCAGAGTGACAGCATCTCGCGCTTTCAGGTTGGGGTTTCGTAGCCGGAGGTCTTGGATTCTTCGCTGCGCTCAGAATGACAGCATCTCGCGCTTTCAGGTTGGGGTTTCGTAGCCGGAGGTCTTGGATTCTTCGCTGCGCTCAGAAAGACAACCGGGGCGCGACTGTCATTCTGAGGAACGGAGTGACGAAGAATCCCAAGCTTGCGCTTTCCGGTTGGGCTTCGTAGGCGTAAGTCTTGGATTCTTCGCTCCGCTCAGAGTGACAGCATCTCGCGCTTTCCAGTTGGGGTTTCGTAGCCGGAGGTCTTGGATTCTTCGCTGCGCTCAGAGTGACAGTATCTTGCGCTTTCCGGTTGGGGTTTCGTAGCCGGAGGTCTTGGATTCTTCGCTGCGCTCAGAATGACAGTATCTTGCGCTTTCAGGTTGGGGTTTCGTAGCCGGAGGTCTTGGATTCTTCGCTGCGCTCAGAAAGACAACCGGGGCGCGACTGTCATTCTGAGGAACGGAGTGACGAAGAATCCCAAGCTTGCGCTTTCCGGTTGGGCTTCGTAGGCGTAAGTCTTGGATTCTTCGCTCCGCTCAGAATGACAGCATCTCGCGCTTTCAGGTTGGGGTTTCGTAGCCGGAGGTCTTGGATTCTTCGCTGCGCTCAGAATGACAACCTGGACGCGCCATTTAGAATAACAGTGCGCCTCTGGTCACTAGCCTTGCTTGGAGCAGACAGGGCGTAGCTCCCACCCGGCTCAGGAGGCTGACAGCGGCACCCCTTCGGCAAGGGCTGCCCGGCCAAGTGAGTCGTCCAGTGTTGCAAGCTCAGCCCCTACCCTCTTGGCTAGCTCCAGGTACAGGGCGTCGTACAGGGACAGCCCATGCGTCCTTGCCAGGTCGAAAGCGGACTGAAGGTCGAGTTCCTCATCGGTGGCGATGGGCAAGTCCTTCAATGCGTCCAGGCGCTCCCTGACTTCATCGTGCGAAAGGCGGCCTCGCCGCTCAGCCGTGAGCAAGGCGTTGCGGGTCTCCAGGTGCCATAGCTGGGGCACGAGCGCCCCATTATCCGCAAGTTGGGCCAATACCTTGTCTGCGCGCGGGTCTTCCTCATCGTCGAAGAGCCACGCTACGACGACGGAAGCATCGACGACCAGTCCACTCATAGACGGTGGCCCTCGTGGCGTGCGGCGAGAATCTCGTCAGTAGAGAACTTGACCTTCCGCCACCCGGCGCGCTGCTCCCGAAACCGCTCTATCGCCTTCTCCCGGCCGGCGCGATCCTGAGCGTTGGCGGGGACGAGATGAGCAACCGCCTTGCCGTGCCGTGTTATGGCGACGGTCTCTCCGTGCTCAACGGCCCGAAGGAGTTCGGCCAGGCGCGCCTTGGCTTCAGTGGCTTGAATCTCACGCATGATTGAATCCAACCAGTTGTTTTGACCATATCATCTTACTTTCAGTTGCCCAGCAGGGTCAAGGAGTATCTTGGATTCTTCGCTGCGCTCAGAATGACAACACCCCTCCACCCGCGCGCGCGTCACCTTCCTCCACGCCCCCCATCCCCCCGCGCGCGCTGGCGGGGTTCGCTGTGGTATCATGGCGAGGATGCGCTGACGCAGAAGAAGCAGTCCCCGGCATTCGTGAGGCGCCGCGGAGCAAGGAGATACCGTTGACCTTCATAACCTCGCTGGCCCTGCGCCGGCCAACCGTTGCAGTTCTGGCCGCCATCCTTGTGCTGGCGTCCGGCGTATTCGCCTACCGTTCGCTCCAGATAGAGCTGTTCCCGCAGATCGAGTTCCCGCTGGTGACGGTGTTCGCCACGTATCCCTCCGCGGCGCCGGAGGCCGTCGTGCAGGAGGTGACGGCCCCCATCGAGCGGGCGATCAGCGGCATGGAGGGCCTGGAGCAGATACAGTCGTCGTCATCGGAGGGCAACGCGGCCATATTGGCAACCTTCAAGTACGGCACGGACATGGCGGAGGCGGAGAGCGCGATTGAGGCGGCCCTGAACAACATCCCGTTTCCCGCCGGAGTGGGGCCGCCCACCGTCGGCCGCATCAACCCGGACGAGTTCCCCATTCTCCAGTTCAGCGTAATCTCCGACCGGGAGCTGCACGAGCTCCAGGGCATAGTGCAGTCGCTCATCATGCCCGCGCTGTCCGAGGTGGACGGCATCATGCAGATTTCGCTGACCGGCGAGGTGGAGCGGAGCGTCCGCGTGGTGGCGGACGCGGACAAGATGGCCGCGTCCGGCACGTCGCTGTTCCAGATTGCGGGCGCGCTGAGCGAAAACAACGTCACGCTGCCCGCGGGCGTCGTGTTCGACGGCGGTCAGGGGGTGGTCGCCAAGACCACGCACACCTTCGATTCGGTTGAGGATCTCGAGAAGCTCATCGTCGGCGGCTCGGAGACGCTCGGCCCGATTACCCTGGCTGACGTGGCGGACGTGACCTTCGGCGAGGCGGCGCCCAAGAGCATCTCGCGCACCAACGGCAAGCGCGGCATTGGCGTGGCAGTCTCCAAGCTGCCGGACGCCAACACGATAGACGTGACCACGGGCATCATAGCGGCGCTGGACGGAATTGCGGGGCTGCCGCCGGACGTGGAGATCATCACGATTTCCGACCAGGGGCCGGAGATTCAGAAGCAGATTGACGCGCTGGTCAGGGAGGCGATATTCGGCTTCCTGTTCGCCGTGACGGTGGTGTTCGCTTTCATGCTCACCATACGCCCAACGGTGGTGCGCGGCCTGTTCAGCACCCTGCGCCCCACGCTGGTGATCGCGCTGTCCATCCCGTTGAGCGTGTTCACCGGCATCCTGCTGATGTCGTGGCAGGAGATGACGCTGAACTTCATGACACTCGGCGGCCTGGCCATCTCCGTTGGGCGGGTGGTCGACGACTCAATCGTGGTGCTTGAGAACGTGTACCGCCACATACAGGCGGGGCGTGAGCGGTGGCGCGCCGCGCTGGAGGCCACGGGCGAGGTTGGCCCGGCCATCTTCGCCTCGACGATGACCACCGTCGTCGTGTTCATCCCGCTTGGGTTCATCGAGGGCATCGTCGGTTCCTTCTTCCTGCCGTTCGCGCTCACCGTGACATTTGCGCTGGTGGCGTCGCTGGCGGTGGCGCTCACCGTCGTGCCCGTCCTGGGCGCGTATCTGCTACGGCCCGGCGACCTGCCGGAGGGCGCGGGCGACGAGGGCGACATTCCGCTGCAAGAGACGTGGATGCAGCGAGCCTACGCCGCAATCCTCAGGTGGGCGCTGGGCCACAGGGTGATCACGCTGGGCGTGGCCTTCCTGCTGACGGTCTCCAGTTTGGGGCTGCTGTCCGTCATACCCGTTACGCTGTTCGGCGGCGGGGGAGGCGCGCGCTACCTGAACATCGAACTCACGCTGCCGCCTGGAACAACGCTGGACGAAACCGTGGAGGCAGTGACGGAGGTTGAGGCCAGGCTCGCAGACTTCGCGGGCGTCTATATCGTTGGCATTGGCGACATCAATCCGTCGTTCGGCATTCCCGGCGGGTTCGACAGAGCCCTGTTCTCCGCCAACCTCAACGAGGACGCGCCCGAAGACGTGGCGGAGATTCTCAGGGCGGAACTGGAGGGGCCGGGACGCTCCGTGAGCATCATAGAGCTGCGGGCCGGCCCGCCCGTGAGCGGCGTTGAGATTGCCGTGACCGGCCCGAACTACGACGACATCGCCAAGGTGACCACGGAGCTGGCGGCCTCCCTGTCCGAGGTTGACGGCATCGCCAACCTAAAGAACACCGTGGCGGAGGCTCGCGACGAGATATCGGTGCAGGTATCCCCGGCGAGAGCAGCCTTCATCGGCCTCACCACGCGACAGGTGGGCTTTCAGCTGGGCCAGTACCTGATTGGGCAGGCCGTCACCACAATGGTCATCGACGGCGAGACGGTGGATGTCAGGCTCTCAGGAAACCCGCGAGCCGTGGGCGGAATCGAGCGGATGAAGTCGCTCGCCATAGTGGGGCCGCTGGGCACGGCCAGGTTGGGCGATATTGCGGAGCTGGTGGTCACCAAGGGGCCGGTCTCCATCAGCCGCACGGACGGCCTGCGCTCCGCGGGCATAACCGCGGACATCACCGCGGAGGACACCCAGCAAGTAGGATTCGAGGTGGACGAGAAGATAGCTGCGCTCAGCCTGCCGCCGGGCGTGAGCGTGGTGAGCGGCGGCGTATTCGCCGACATCGCGGAGGGCTTCCAGGCCATCTTCGCCACGATGGCGATAGGCATTGTGCTGGTCTATCTGGTCATGGTCATCAGCCTGGGGTCGCTCCGCAACCCGTTCGTGATAGTGACCACGCTGCCGCTCGCTCTGATCGGCGTGTTCGCGGCGCTGGCAATCACGGACAGGACGCTGGGGCTGGCCGCGATGATGGGCATTCTGCTGCTCATCGGCATTGTCGTCACGAACGCAATCGTGCTCATTGCCTTCGTGGAGCAGCAGCGAGCCAGGGGGATGCCCGTGCGGGAGGCGCTGATGTTCGGCGCGCGGGTGCGCCTGCGCCCGATACTGATGACGGCGATGACGACCAGCTTTGCGCTGCTGCCCCTTGCGCTTGCCACCGCGGGCGGCGGCCTGATAAGCGCGGAACTGGCGACAGTGGTCATCGGCGGGCTGGTGAGCTCCACCGGGCTGACGCTGCTGGTGCTGCCCATCGTTTACCTGATCTTCAATGAGGGCATTCCGAATCTGCTGGCGCGGATCTTCGGCCGGCGTTCAGAGTCGGCGGAGGATGCGGCGTAGGCGGGCTGGGGGTGGCCGCATCGCCCGTTCGTGCTGAGTGGTCGAACCACGGACGTGCAAACAACAACCGTCGTCCGTCCGCCCGCCCTTCGACAGGCTCAGGGTGAGCGGATACAACTGTCCGTTCGTGCTGAGCTTGTCGAAGCATGGACGGGCAAACAACAACGTCACCCCTGCGAAAGCAGGGGTCTAGCACCCGGCAAGGAGCGGGGGCTGGATTGCGGCTGAAGTTTACCCTGAGCGCAGCCGAATGGGCCGCAATGACGGTTGAGGGCGGCAGTCGTCCGTCCGCCCGCCCTTCGACAGGCTCAGGGTGAGCGGATTACGCGGCCGTCCATGCTTCGACAAGCTCAGCACGAACGGATACTATGGCCATTCGGCCCCGTTCGTTCTGAGCCTGCATCCATTCCCGCTCATGGTGAGCCTGTCGAACCAGAGCGGGGGGAACACGACCGTCGTCCGTCCGTCCGCCCGCCCTTCGACAGGCTCAGGACTAGCGGATTATTTGCGTGGTTCACGAACCGCCCCTACGCGCGCCGCTCGCGCTCTCCCCTGCGGCGGAAGCCGGCCAGCCAGAACAGCCAGGCAATGACGAGCAGCGAGCCAACGATCCCGCCGAACATCCACGGCGGCGGCGTGTCGTCTTCCTCAGTCGGCGGCGCAGGCGTTGGCGTTGCGCCCGGCTCCGGCGCGACGGTGGCCTCCACGGTGGGGGTGGGTACGGGCGCGGGCGTAGCGGTCGGTGTGGCCTCCGGCACGCGCTCCACAACCAGCGCGTAGATGCTGAAGTGGGTCAGCACGGAGACCGTCCAGCTATTGCCCTCTTCGTCGATCTCGCAGGTGTGCGCCACCTGCGTCCACGTCTCCTCCTCGACTAGGTAGACCCATGCGCGCTCCTCCACGCAGGCGGCCTGATCGTCATCGGGCAGCCGGAGCCAAAGCTCCACGCCATCGGCGTAGGTGGTGGGGTAGGGGATGTCGCTGCCCACCTTGTACGTGTTGACCGAGACGGCTACCACCACGTACGTGTTCTCGCCGGGCGGCTGCCCAAGGGAAACGAGGTCGACCTTCTCGAACCGAATCTCCAGCTCCTCCGGCGCTGCGCCCGCGGGCACCACCAGCCTTGCCGTGCCGTCCGCCGTCTCGATCACGGTCTGCTGGCCGGGAGAGACCAGCGTCCTGCCCGCGCCGGGCTGCGTCCCCGGCGTAGGCGTTGGGCCGGGCGTGGCGACACGTGTGGGCGCGGGAGTAGCTTCCGGCGTGGGCGTCGGCGTGCCATCCGGTGTTGCGGTCGGAGTGCCGTCCGGCGTTGCGCTGGGCGTGGCATCCGGCGTAGCGACAGGCGTGGGCGTTGGAGTAGTTGTAGGCGTGGGCGTTGGCGTAGGCCCTGAGGCGGAAGCGTGGTCGGTTGGAGGATTGAACCCGCCGGTTCCAGGCCGCGATGTAGGCGTGGGCGTCGTGGCGGGTGCAACGGAGTTGCGCACCAGCACCGTCGCCGTGTCCTCGTCGTACAGGCCCCTGGAGTCCGTCACCCTGAACACGAAGGACAGCGTGGTGTCTTCGTCGACGTCGGGCGCTTCGAAGGTAATCGTCTCGGCATCGGATGACCGGGAGCCTTCCGTCCAGGCGTAGGCGAGCGGCAGACCGAGCTCCTCCCTCGTGCAGGCGGCCGTGGTATCCGTGACGCAAGCTGCCCACGGGACGGGCTGGGCCGTGCCCGAGCCTGTCAGCGTGACACTCTCGCCCTCCGTGACGGCCATGCTGGCCCCTGCGCTGGCGATTGGCCTGCTGTAGACGCGGGCGTCGTCGCCTGGCAGGCCGTTGTAGGCTGCGTCTGCGCTGGCGGCCGTGTGGGTAATGATCCCGCCGTCATGGGCGAGCGCGCCGGCCGCCACGGTGACCCTCTGCGGATGGCTCCAGTTGAACGTGGTGAAGCGGAGCGAGGCCGGAGTGACGGTGACGTGCTCGCTGGAAGATACGATGTTCACCGTCACCGTGGCTGTCGGCTTCACCGCCAGTACCAGGGTGTAGGTCTCGCTCTCATTCTCCTGGAGTGCGAACGGGTCCGGCTGCGACGACAGGATGCCGCGGGTCTTGTAGGTGAGCACCGCCGAGTGCTGTCCGATGAGCTCACCGCTGACGGCGCGCATCTGGAAGTCGTACGTGGCGCCGACGTTCAGGCCGGAAACGGCGTGGCTGTGCGTGTCGGTCTGGCTGTTGAGCGCGGGGTTGGTCACGTCCACCCACGCGCCCATGTCGGGGTAGCCGGTCACGCTGACGGCGATCGACGCGCCGGAGCTCGGCGGCGTTCCGTACGTGGTGAAGGCCTTGAAGCGCACCGTGCGGCTTGCGGTATCGAACGTGGGCGCGCCGTCGATCCGCGCCAGCCACGAGCCTATCCGCACCTCTTCGTCGTGCCTGAGGTTGGTCTGCATCTCAGCGAACGCGGAGGCAGCGGCGATGATGGTCACCTGTCGCAGGCCGCTGCTGGGCGCGCCAATGGTCATCTGCCCGACGGCGGACGGGGCTGCGCTTGTCCAGGAGTAGCGCCCAAGGTCTATGATGGGCCGCTGCCTCTGCCGGTACTGCCACTTGGTGATCTGCTCGTCAGCGGACGGCTTGCCCCACTGGAGGTACGCAAGCCCCCTGGAGTCGCCTGCGACGACGGCGAACGACGCAGGCGGGTTGGGCGGCGAGCGGACGAGAAGCGACTGGCCGGGGGCCGGCGTGATTGCCGTCCCATCCGGCCTCTCGATGGAAACGTCGGGATCGTCGTCGGCGAGGCCTGGGCCGGTCACGTTGACGGCCCGCAGTTCGAAGGCGTAAGTCCTGCCCGTTCTCAGGTACGCCGTGTAGCTGGGTTCCGTCCAGGCGTCGCAGTCGTCGTTGGGGCAGCGGAGGATCCGCCACTTGTCGGCGCCCGGCCAGGCGTCCTCATCGTTGCTCTCGCGGTACTCGTAACGCTGAATGGAGGCGTCGGCGGTCTTCTTCCAGGACAGCGTCGCCGTGCCGCCGGAGTTGGAGCCTTCCGCGGGCAGTATGAAGTTCACCTCAAAGTCCGCGGGCTTGTCCGGCGCGAGGGTGACGATCTTCACCTCCGATGCGGGGCTGTTGTCGGCCACGTTGACCGCCCGCACCTGTACGGCGAACCTGGGATAGCTGGTGTCCCGGAACGTCAGCCTGCCGGTATTCGGGCCGCTGTTGGAGATGGTCTTCCACTCCTTCTTGCTCAGCTGCGAGGTGAGGGTGGAGTCGGTAACGCCCGCCTCTCCGTACACGCCGCGGTACTGCCAGTAGGCGATGCTGGGGTCGGCCGCGCCGTTGCGCTGGAGCTTGTCCCACGTGAAGCTCACGTTGAAGCCGTTTGTGACGTAGGACTTGCTGACTGTGACGTTCGGCTTGGCCGGCGTGAGTGTGACGGAGACGGCGTCGGAGTCGGGGCCGTAGCCCGCCTCGTTGAAGGCGCGCACCTGGACGTGCCACGCGGCCCCGGCCTTGAACTGCGTGGGCAGCGTGAAGGACGTGGTTGCGGAGCTGCTGCCCGCCACGCCGGCCCAGGCCGCAGACGACAGCTTGTCCGCCGTCTCCGCATACCGGTACTGGTAGCCGTCTATGGTGTCGTCGTTGAGAGCAGTCCAGCTTGCCTTCAGGGAGAAGTGGCCGAGAAGCCCGGAACCGTTGAATTTCTCGACCAGGGCAAGATTCGTGACCTCCAGCGGCTTGGCCGGCGGCGTGGCGTAGGCATCGCCGGAGATGTCGGAGGGGAGGCCGTTGCCTGCGGCGCTTACGGCGCGGATCTGGAAGGCGTAGGCGGTGTTGCTGGTCAGCCCCGTCACGGTGTAAGAGGTGGTGTTGGCGCTGCTGTTGGCGATGTTCGTCCAGCCGCCCGTCGTGGATGGCGTTGCGGTCGGGTCGCCGAGGACGCTGCCGACGATGTCGTCGTTGGCGTCGACGGCGCGCACCTGGAAGGTGTAAGCCGTGTTGTTGGTCAGACTGCCGACGGTGGCGGACGTGGTGTTGGCGTCGCTGGACGGCACGTCCGTCCAGGCAACGTTAGTCCAGTTGCCGGAGGACTTGTAGCGGTACTGCCACTTGGTGATGCCGGTAGTTTCGGAGGGACTCCTCCAGTACAGCGGCACGCTGCTGTCGTTGGGTATGGCGAGGAGGCCGCCCTTGGGTTCCATCCGGCGGTACTGCCAGCCGGTGATGTAGGAGTAGCCGGGGTTGTCCCACGACAGCGTGACCTGCTTGAAGCCGGGGGCCGCGTTGAGGCCGGTAGGCTTGGCGGGCGCGGTGCCTGCCTTGGCCTGGGCCGCGGGGCCGTCGCCCTGGTTGCCGACGGCTCGCACCTCGAAGGTGTAGACCGTGGCACGCGTGAGGCCGGATGAGACGGCGTAGGTTCGCAGCGTCTTGGCTACGTCCGCCCACGCCTTCCAGTTGCCGTTGCCGGCCCGATAGCGCGCCTGGAACTTGGTGATGATGTTCTCCTTCGACTGATCCCACTCCCACGTCAGCGTAGCCGACGACGCGTCCACCGCGGTCGCGCTTGCGTTGGCGGGCAGGGCGGGGAGAGGCTGCGGCGTGGCCGTCACCTCCGCCGACGCCGTGCCGCCGCCGGCGCTGTACGCCCGGATGCGGAAGGTGTACGCCGTGCCGTTGACCAGGGACCTCACGACGTGCTGCGTGGTGGTTGCGCCGGTGCCGGTCATGGCCATCCAGGTGTTGCCCCAGTTGCCGCCTGTCTTGCGCTGGTACTCGTAGCGGGTGATGCTGGGGTTGCCGGGGTCGTCCCAGGTGAGCGATACCAGCTTGTCGCCGGGGGCGGCGGCAAGGTTCGCCGGTGCGGCGGGGTACGTCCACGCGGACACTTCATTCGACGGCGTACCGTCGCCTGCGTTGTTGCTCGCCCGCACCTGGAAGGTGTACTGCACGCCGTTGGTGAGGCCCGTGATCTCGTGGGACGTCGTTGCGCCGCCGGATATGGCCGTCCAGTTGGTGTAGCCGTCGTCGTCGTTGGCCTTGGGCTTGTAGCGGTAGGCGTTGCCGGTGAGCGTCCCGCCGGGGTTCCTCCAGCTTAGGGTCATCTTCCCGAAGCCGGGCGTGGCGGCCGGACTGTTGGGCTTGTCCGGCGCGGGCAGCGTCACTGTCACCTCATCCGAGGCCAAGCCGTTGCCCGCCAGGTTGACTGCCCTCACCTTGAAGGTGTACTCACTGTTGCTGATGAGGTTCGTCACCTTGTGGGAGGTTGTTGTAGCGCTGCTGTTGGAAATGGGCGTCCAGGAGCCGTAGGCGCCCGTAGACTTGTAGCTGTACTCCCAGGAGGTTATGGAGGGATAGCCGGGGTCGCTCCAGCCGAGGGTTGCCTGCTGCACGGCGGGCTTGACCGAGAATCCCGCGGGTTTGGCGGGCGCGGTGGCGGCCCTGGCCTGCGCGCCTGTGCTGTTTTCCGACTGGTTGTTGACCGCCCTCACCTCAAAGGTGTAGACCGTGCCGCGGGTGACGGTGGTGATGGAGTAGGAGTAGGACTTTGCCTCCGTCTTGGCCACGTCGCTCCACGCGGTCCACTTCTCCGTACCCGCCCGATCACGCACCTGGAACTTGTCGATGAGGCTCAGGTTCTCGTAGCTCCACGTCACGGTTGCCGACGTCACGCCTATTGCGCTGGCGCTGACCTTGGTGGGGGAGTCAGGGGCCGGCTGCGGCGTGGCAGTCGCAGCCGCGGAGGCTGCTCCCGCGCCTTCACTGTAGGCTCGTACGCAGAAGGTGTGGGCAATGCCGTTGGTGAGCGACTTCACCACGTGCTGAGTGGTGGACGCGTCGCTGCCCGTCATCTGTGTCCAGGAGCCGCTGCAACTGCCGGAGGTGGACTGCTGGTACTCGTAGCGAGTGATGCTGCTGTTGGATGGGTCGTCCCAGGTGAGCGAGACCAGCTTGTCGCCGGGCGCGGCGGCCAGGTTCGCCGGCGCGGCGGGGAACGTCCACGCGGACACTTTGTCGGAGGGCGTGCCGTCGCCTGCGTTGTTGCGCGCCCGCACCTGGAAGGTGTAGCTGACGCCGGCCGTCAGGCCGGTTACTTCCTTGGACGTGGCAGCCCCGCCGGATATGTCCTTCCAGGCGGTATAGCCGGATTCCGTGCTGCTCTTGGGCTTGTACCGGTAGGAATGGCTGGTCAGCGTACCGGACGGGTTCCTCCAACTCAACGTGACCTTCTCCGTTCCCGGCGTGGCCGTTGGCCCCGATGGTTGGTCCGGCTTGGGAGACGGGTTTGTGGGCTTGCCCGGCGCCGTGGCGATTGACTGTACGGTGCTTGCCGGGCCGACGCCCGCGGCGTTCTCCGCGCGCAGCTGGAAGGTGTAGGTCGCGCCGTTGTCCAGCCCGGCGACGGTGACGGTGGTGGTAGCCGCGCCGGACACGCTTGTCCAGTTGCCGTAGCCGCTTTCCGTGCTGCTCTTGGGCTTGTAGCGGTACTCCCAGCCGGTGACGGTATTGTCGCTGGAGGACTTGGTCCAGTCGAGGGTTGCTTGTTCGTATCCGCCCGTGGCTCTGAGGGTGGCGGGGGCCAGGGGCAGCGTCGGCTCCGTGACGGAGGACGCCGCGCCGTTGCCCTTGGTGTTGACGGCGCGCACCTTGAGCTTGTAGCTCGTGCCGTTGGACAGATCCGTACTCGGGTTCGACGAGAGCTTGGTCACGGCGGCCGAGCGGGTGTACCTGTCGGAGCCGCTAACGTCCGCCCAGCTTGTGCCGTCGTCCGTGCTGTACTGCCACTTGTCCACCCAGACGCCGGAGTAGCTCCAGTCCAGGTCGATCTTCGCGTCGCCGTCCTGCGTTGCGCCGCCCTCAGCCGTCAAGCCGGTGGGCGCGGGCGGCGCGCTGGCGAGCGGCCGGGCGCTGTCCGTGGCGGGCAGCCCCCATCCGATGTTGTTCTGCGCCCGCAGCTGGAAGGTGTACAGGACGTTGTTGTGCAGGTCCGTAAAGGTGTAGGTCGCCAGGGTTCCGGCGGTGCAGTTGGAGTCGCAGATGTCCGCCCAGTGGCCGTAGCCGCCTGTGGTCTTGTAGCGCACTTCCCAGTCGGTGGCGGTGGACTGGGCGTCCCACTCGAGCTTGACCGCCTGGCTGGCGACGGTGGAGTCCACGGTGGCGGTGAAGTTGGTCGGCGTGGCCGCGACCGGCTTTGGCGTTGACTTCACGTCGTCCGACTGAGGCCCTGCGCTGGTGGTGAAGGCTTGCACGCGGAAGGTGTATTCCGTCTCGTTGGTCAGGCCGGTCACGGTGTAGGTGGTGGTGGACGCGCCGCTGTTGGGCACGTCCGTCCACGTTGCGCCGTCGTCCTTGGAGTACCGCCACTTGGTGATGCGGCTGTTGTGGGGATTGTCCCAGGTGAGGGTGATCTTCTTATCGCCCACTGCGGCGGCGAGGCCGGTGGGCTTGGCGGGAGGCTGGATAGCCGGCGTTGCGCTCGCCTCCGACGATGCCGCGCTGGCGCCTGTCCCGTTCACGGCGCGCACCTGGAAGGTGTACTCCGTGCCGTTGGTGAGACCCGTCACGGTGTAGGAGGTTGTGGAGTTTGTGCTGCCGGGCACGTGTGTCCAGTTGGCGTAGCCGCTTTCCGTGCTGCTCTTTGGCTTGTAGCGGTACTGCCAGCCGGTAATGGCGGCCGGATTCGGGGAGGAGCCGCTATGCTTCGCCCAGTTCAGCGTGACCTGCTCGTCTCCGGCGGTGGCGGCGACGCCGGTGGGGGCGAGGGGGAGCGTGAACGCGGTGTCGTCGTCGGAGGCCGTGTTGCCCTTGTCGTTGACGGCGCGAATCTTGAAGGAGTAGACCCTGCCGTTGAGGAGGTTCGTGGCGGCTGCCGATGACTCCGTGGTGATGACGGCGTACCGCGTGCTCATGTCGCCGCCCTGGGCGGGAGTCTCAGTGACGACGCATCTGTATACGGTGTCTTCGCCGTCCTTTTGCCACCCGCATACCTTGTAGCCTCCGCTGTTGGCGGGGATGTCGGCCCAGTTGGTTCCGCCGTCGCTGCTGTACTGCCACTTGACCAGGTAGACCCAGGGCCAGGTGGGGTAGCCCCAGTCCAGCGTGACAGTGGCGTTGCCGCCGCGGGCAGTGAAGCCGGAGGGCTCGTTGGGGGCGGCGGAGACCGGAACCGCGGTGACCACCGCCGACGGCAATCCCGTGCCGTAGACGTTGCTGGCGCGCACCTGGAAGGAGTAGGGCTGGTTGTTGCCCAGTGGGGTGACGGTATGGGTGAGGGCGCCATTGGAGCTGCCCGGGGTTATGGAGCGCCAGGGCTGCCAGGCGTTGCCTCCCGTACGGATGCGGTACTCCCAAGAGGGGTCGGTGCCGGCGACCGGGTGCCAGACCAAGTCGACTTCCCCGTCGTCGCCGGTGGCGGTGAAGCCGGTGGGCGCGCCCGGCACGGCATCCGGCGTGGCGGCCACAGCGCCCGACTCGACGCCGTTGCCGGCGGAGTTCACTGCGCGAATCTTGAAGCTGTACATCGTGTCGTTTTTGAGTCCCGTCACCGTGTACATGGTGGTGGACGCGCTGCTGTTGGGGACGGCCGTCCAGCTTCCGTAGTTGGGGCTGCTGGTGGGGCCCGTGCCGTAGGCGTACTGCCAGCTTGTGATGGTGGCGTTGTTGGGGTTGTCCCACTGGAGCGTCACGGACTTGTCGCCCGCGTGGGCTTCAAGTCCGGCGGGCTCGGCGGGGACAGACAGGCGGGGGGTGACGGTCACTTCGCCGGACGGTATGCCGCCGCCGGTAGCGTTGACGGCTCGCAGCTGGAAGGTGTGGGCCGCGCCGTTGGTCAGGCCGGTCACGACGTAGGCCCTGGTGGCGGAGGAGCTGCCGGGGACGTTCGTCCAGCCGCCGTAGCTTCCGCCGGTCTTGTAGCGGTACTGCCAGCCGGTGACGGTAGCGTCGGCGGCATCCTTCTCCCAGCTCAGCGACACCTGGGCGTCGCCGGCGACGGCATTGAATGGGACATCGGCGGGCTCGGTTCCCGTGATGAGGGCAGGCGCGAGGGGGATGGTGGTTATGTTGACCGCGCCGGAGGCCGTGCCTTGGGGGATCACGCTGTTGCCCTTGGCGTTGACGCCGCGAATGTTCACGACGTATCTCTTGCCGTTGGAGACGTCCGTGCTCGTGTTCGACGAGAGCTTGGTGATGACGGCGTGCCGCGTGTTGACGTTGCCGCCCTGTGCGGGGGTTGAAATATCGACGCAGGTGGAGCGCGTATCAGGGCCTCCTCCCGTGCATTCCCGGTAGCTTCCGCTGTTGGCGGGGATGTCGGCCCAGTTGTCCCCGTTGTCGGTGGTGAACTGCCACTTGTCCACGTAGGCCCAGGGCGAGGTGGGGTAGCCCCAGCTCACGCTGAGCTGTGCGTTGCCGCCCCAGCCCTTGAGGTCGGTGGGCGTGTTGGGCTTGGCGGACACGACGGCAACCTGGGCCGCCGCCGACGGCGTGCCCGTCCCCACCGAGTTGCTGGCGCGCACCTGGAACTGGTACACGCCGTTGTTGCTCAGCGAGGTCACGGTGTGGGTAAGCGTGTTGTTGGCGCCGCTGCCGGGGGTGACGGTGATCCAGAGGCTCCAGGAGCCGCCGCCCAGATTCGTGGAGAATGCCTTCTGCCTGTACTCCCACTTGGTGATGGTGGCTCCGGAGGGGGCCTTCCAGCTGAGGGCGGCCTCGCCGTCTGTGCCGCTGCCGGTGAGGTCGGTGGGCGCGCCGGGCGCGGCTATGGGCGTGGCGGACACGGCATCGGACTCCGCGCCGTTGCCGGCGATGTTCACGGCGCGGATCTTGAAGCTGTAGGCCGTGCCGTTGGTCAGGCCGTCCACCGTGTAGAGTATGAGAGTGCGGGGGTCGCAGGGAGACGCGCAGGTCATGGTCGTCCAGCTGCCGTAGGTGACGTTGTTGCCTGTGCCTGTGCCCTGCGCGTACTCCCAGCTTGTGATGCTCATGTTGTTGGGCCAGTCCCATTGGAGCGTGACCTGCCCGTCGCCTGCGTGGGCCTCCAGGCCGGTGGGCTTGTCGGGCGGGGACAGCGCGCCGGCCTCATTGGAGGCGGGGCCGGGCACAGCGCCGTTGACGGCGCGCACCTGGAAGGTGTAGGCGACGCCCGCCGTGAGGGTGGTCACGGTGTAGGTGGTGGTCGTGCCCGTGCTGTCGGGCACGTCCGTCCATGCGCCGTAGCTGCCGCTCGTCTGCTTCAGGCGGTACTGCCACTTGGTGATCGTGGATCCCGCGGGCGCAGTCCATTGCAGGTTAGCGGTAGTTCCGGAGACGCCGGCGCTCAGCGTGCCCGGCCTGCCCGGCGGCGTGTTCGGCGTGGCGGATGCTTCTTCGGACTGCGCGCCGTTGCCGGAGGCGTTTACCGCCCGTATCTTGAAGCCGTAGGCCGTGCCGTTGGTGAGGCCCGTCACCGTGTAGGACGTGGTGGCAGGGCAGCCGGAGTCGCTTGCCGTGACGCAGACGTCCGTCCACTCGCCCGTGTCCTGCTTGTACTGCCACTTTGTGATGGTGGCGTCGCCCGGATTCGTCCACGCCAGCGTGACCTGCTGATGGGCGGGCGTGGCGGTGAGGCCGGTGGGCTTGGCGGGCACGGCCGTAGGCTTGGCGACCGCTACGGCCTGCAAGCCGTTGCCCGACCGGTTCACGGCCCGGATCTTGAAGATGTAGGACGTGCCGTTGGTAAGGTTGGTCACCGTGACCGTGGTGACGCTGGGGCAATTGGAGTCGCTGGAGGTGACGCAGACGTCCGTCCAGTTTGCGCCGTTGTCCGTGCTGTACTGCCACTTGGTGATAGAGGAGTTGTTGAGGTCTGTCCACGTGAGCGTGACCTGGCCGTCGCCTGCCGTGGCGGTGAGGCCGGCGGGCGCGGCGGGAATAACCGCCGCAAGCGCGGGGGTGACCGCGGCCGCCGTGGCCGGGAAGCCGTTGCCGTGCCCGTTCACCGCGCGCAGCTGGAAGGTGTGTGCGACACCGTTGGTCAGCCCCGTGACCTTGTGGTAGACGGTGTTCCAGTTGCTTAGGGATATGGCCGTCCAGTCGCCGTAGTCGTCGCCGGTCTTGTAGCGGTACTCGTACCCGGTAATGGAGAGGTCGGCTGCTCTCCTTGTCCACGTCAAAGTGACCTCGGTGTTGCCGGCCGTCGCCGCGAAGTCGGCGGGCGCGGGCGGCCTGCCCGTGGGCGTTGCCTTCAGCGCGGAGGACGGCAGGCTCGTGCCGTCCGCGTTGGAGGCGCGCACGCGGAACTCGTACTCCGTCTCGTTGGTCAGCCCGGTGATGGTGGCGCTGGTGGCGGAGCCGACGCTCGTCCATACCTCCCTCACGGGATCGCCGCGCCCGCCCGTGCGGTAGTTGTACTCGTAGCCGGTTGCGCGATCCGCGGCGGCCCAGGTGAGGATGACCTGCCGGTTGCCGGGCGTCGCGCGCAGGCGTGTCGGCGCGTCCGGTATGCCGACGGGAACGCCGATGACGTTCCTCTCCGGCCCGTTGCCCGCGGAGTTGACGGCCCGCAGCCCGAACAGGTAGCGCGTGCCGTTGGTCAGGCTGGTCACCGTGTAGGACGTGGTGGACGCGCGGCTGCCCGGTATGTCCGTCCAGTCGGCGCCGCCCGCAACCCTGTACTGCCAGCCGGTTATCGTCGAGTCGTTGGCGGCGTACCACTCCAGCGTGACCTGCTGGTGGCCCGGCTCCGCCGTGAGGTTGAGGGGGAAGTGGGGCGCCTCGAGGCGGCCGGCTGTCACCGTGGCCGCCGCGCCCTCGCCGTTGCCGTTGACGGCGCGCACGCTGAAGGTGTAGAGGCCGGCCTGCAGGCCGGTGGCAGTGTGCGCGCTGTTTGACGCGCTCGTGCTGACCTGCGTCCACGCCTGAAGGTTGGTTGGCGTTACCGTGTTGTCGTCGGCGACGTAGCCGCGCACCCGCCAGGTGATCGCCGTGCCGACGGTGAGGCTCGATGCGGTGAGCGTGTGGGACGTGGTGGTCGCGCTGCTATTGGAGATGTCCGTCCAGCTCGAGCCGTCCGTGCTGTACTGCCACTTGGTGATGCTGCTGTTGGCCGGATTGTTCCACGTCAGGGTGACGGTCTCCGAGGTCGCCTTGGGGATGACCACGTCGGCGGCCTCGCCCTGCTTGCGGATGCGGAGCTGCCACGCGGTGATGCTGCTGTCGTTCGGATCTCTCCACGTCAGGGCGACGGCGTTGGCCTGCGGCGCGGCGCTCAGCCCTGTGGGCGCGGCGGGAACCGATGCCGTCGCTGTCGGCGTGGCGGTGACCTTGGCGGACTCCGCGCCGTTGCCGTTCCCGTTCACGGCCCGCACCTGGAAGTCGTATGCCGTGCCGTTGACCAGGTTTCTGAACTCGAAGGCGGTGGTATCCGGCCCCGACGCGGCGACGGTTGCCGACCAGCCAAGCCTTCCGGTGGTAGGCCAGGACGCGTCGGACAGCTTCTTGCGGTACTGGTAGCCGATGATGGTTGAGTCCCGCGTGTAGGCGTCGTGGGGCAGCGCGGGCGTTGTCCACGTCACCTGCGCCTTGCCGTCCAGCCCGAAGGCGCGCACGTCGGTGGGCGCTTGCGGCGTGTGCCTGGCCCGCGGCGTGGCGGCGATGGGTGTGGAGGCCGGGCCGTTGCCGGCGGGATTCACGGCGCGCACCCGGAACTGGTACTCCGTGCCGTTGGTCAGTTCGGTGGCCCTGGCCTTGTACCCCATCTGCGCTTCGTTGGGGTGCTGCGTGTCCGTCCACGTCGTGCCCCAGTCGTCCCAGGACTGCCCAGTCTTCGTGCGCTTCTGGAACTCGAAGCGGGTCACGGAGGAGTCGAACAGGCTCCATTCCACGACGACGTAAGTGTTGCGTCCGTAGGCCGCCAGTGTGTGAGGCGCGGCGGGGAGGGCGTAGGGCGTGGCCTTGACCTGGGACGACTCGCCGTTGCCGCTGCCGTTCACCGCGCGCACGTCAAAGGTGTACTCCGTGCCGTTGGTCAAGCCCGTCTCCGTGTGCGACGTGGCGTTGATCCAGACCTGCTCCTCGTCGATGATGAGCGCCACTCCGGGAGGTTCCACGGGCTGAATCGGCGGGCAGAGTCCGGGGATTGGACACACCGGCGCCGACGGCGGCGCCTGCGTCATCTTGACCTGGACGGTCTGGTTCGTGTCCCAGTTGTCGGTAGTGAAGGTCAGTATCGAGGGGGTGAAGACGAACCCCTGCACGGAGAACCGAATCTTTGCGTCCGCCAGCGGCGCGGCGGCGAGCTTGACGGTGAAGCTCTTGTTCACGTTCCAGTCGTTTGAGTCGAAGCCAAGCGAGGGCTTGTTGCGGACGATGGTTCTCGTCACGTCCGTCCAGTCCCCGGAGTCCTTGCGGTACTGCCAGTGGGTGATGCTGTCGTTATTCGGGTCGTTCCAGGTGAGCTTCACCTGCCCGTCGCTGATGGCGGCGGCCAGGTTGGCGGGCGCGGCGGGCGGCGCAACCGGCGTGGCCGTCACCTTGGCAGCCGCGCTCGTCTGGACGGCGCTGACGGCGCGCAGGTGGTAGTCGTAGGCCTTGCCGTTGACCAGGTTCGTGGTCACGGAGTGAGTGGTGGTTGTCGCGCCGCTGTTCGGCACCGTAGCCCAGCCGGCGGTAGTCGGCGCGGCATCCTCCAGCGTCACCTGGTACTCGTAGCGGTCGATGGTTGAGTCGGTTGGGTCTGTCCAGGACAGGTTGATCCTGGCGTCGAGCGGCGCGGCCGTGAGGCCCGCGGGCGCAGGCAGCAGCCTGGGCGTGGCCGTGGCCGCGACCGAGGCCGTCCCCGGCTGCGCGTTGCGGTTCAGCCCGCGCAGCTTGAAGGTGTACTCCGTGCCGTTGGTAAGGCCGGTGACCTTGTAGGTGCGGTTGCCCGCCACAACGGGCGTGGCGGTGGTTATCGTCGTCCAGGTTGTGCCGCCGTCGCTGCTGTACGACCAGGAGTTGGCGATGTTGGAGGTAGGCCACGACAGCGTGACGGCCTCGTTCTCTCCGGAGGTGGCGGTTAGGCCCGTGGGCTGAGCCGGAAGCGCGAGCGGAGTGGCGTAGGCGGGGCCGGCGGCGGGGCCGATGGCGTTGCTGCGGCGAGACCGCACCTGGAAGGCGTACAGCGTCCCGTTGGTCAGGCTGGGGACGGTGTGCGTGACGGTGGACGCGCCGCTGCCTGTGATTGCCGTCCAGCCGCCGGATGCGGACGGCGTTATCGTCACCGGGCCCAGAGACGGCAGCCGCGAGGCCAACGGGGTTGCCGTAACCCCCGTAGACCCGCCCAGCACGTTGCCCACCCGGTTGTCGTCACTGTCCACCGCCCGCACCTGGATGGTGTAGGCCACGCCGCCGGTCAGGTTTGCCAATTGGGCGAAGGTCGTGGCGTTGCATTTGCTGTGTATGGCAGGGTCGCAGATGTTCGTCCAGGCGCCGTAGGCCCCTGTAGTCTTGTAGCGATACTGCCACTTGTGGATGTTGGTGATGACGCTTGGGCTTCTCCAGGCGAGGTCTACCCCGCGGTAGATGGGGAAGGCGGTCAAGCCGCCCGCAGAACTGGAGTCGGCGGCCGCCCGCACCTCGATGTCGTACGCCAGGCCGTTGCTCAGGAGCGTGCCGTTGGTCTCGGTTGTGGCGGTGAAGCTCACGGTGGAGGCGCTGCTGCCGGGTATGTCCGCCCATAGGTCGTCAATGCCGCCGGCGCGCTTGGCTCTGAACTGCCACTTGTCGATGTCGGAGGTGTTGCCTGGGCTGCTCCAGAAGAGCGCAACCGAGCGGCTTTCGGGGAAGGCCGTCAGGCCGTTGACGGGCTGCGTCTGCCGGTACTCATAGGCGGTGATGTCGTCGTCGCCGGGGTCTGTCCAGGACAGCGTTGCGCTCGCCGCGCCGGGCGTGGCGGTGAAGCCTGCGGGCGCGGTCGGATTGGTCGTAGGCGTGGCATCTGCGCCATCCGACACCGGGCCGGTGCCGCCCGCGTTCACGGCGCGCACCTTGAAGGTGTACGCGGTGGCGTTGCTGAGGCCGGTCACGATGACGCTTGTTGAGCCGCCCCACGTGAGCGTTACGGCGCCGTCCCACGGAATGGAGTGCGCAGACGTCAGGTCGACGGTCGTGCTCGCCGCCGGCGCGGCCTTCAGCCTGACCCCCAGGTTCTGGTTCGTGTTCCAGTTCTGAGGCGTGAACGTCAGTGTAGCGGGCAGGAACTCCGCGTTGGACGCCTTGAAGGACACGGTCGTCTCGGCGGTGGGCGCGGCTGCCAGCCTCACCGAGACGTACTGGTGCGCGTCCCATCTCTGGGGCGAGTTGACCGAATGAGCCGCCGTCATGGAGACCGTCGTGTCCGCCTGTGGAGCGGCCTTCAGTTTGACCTGCACGCTCTGGTTCGTGTTCCAGTTCTGCGTGGTGAACGTCAGGCTCGCGGGGCTGAACTCCACGCCTGTGCTGTTGAATGCCACGGTCGTTGTGCCGGGGGGCGCGGCCGCCAGCTTCACCGTGACGGTCTGCGCCGTGCTCCAGTTCTGCGTCGTGAAGGTCAGGCTGGACGAGCCGAGCGTAGCCGCGATGTTGGGCGTGAACGTGAGGCTGTCCGCTGACAGCGTGACCGTGGCGGCGACATCGCTCCAGATTGCGCCATTGTCCTTGCTGTACTGCCACCTGTATATCGTGTCGTCTTCGGGATCCGTCCACGCCAGCGTGACGTTCTTGTTGCCGGGCGTTGCGGTCAGGCCCGCGGGCTTGGCGGGCAGCAGCGCGGAGGGAACCCAGCCGGAGCCGTGGCCGGGGCTTACCGAGTCCAGCGCGCGGATCTGGAAGCCGTAGAGCTTGCCGGACGTGAGGCCGGTGGTCACGGCGTAGGACGCGGCGTTGGCCCACAGCGCCGTTGCCAGGCTCACCGTGACGCCGGCTGCGGGCGCGGCCTTCAGCTTGACGCTGACGCTCTGAGCCGTGTTCCAGTCCGCAGTCGTGAAGTTCAGCGTTGACGGCGTGAACTCCACGTTGTCCTGCCTCAGGGTTATGGTCACGTCTGCCGTGGGCTGGGCGGCCAGCTTCACCGTCGCCGTCTGCGCCGTGCCGTAGTTCAGCGTGGTGAACGGGAGGGACGCCGGGCTGGAGGTGAGGCCGATGGTCACGTCCGTCCAGCCGTCGGAGGCGCCGGATTGCGGCGTGGCGGTGACGTCGTTCAGCGCAGCCCCCGGCGTCCCGCTTCTCTCCGGCCTCACCTGGAAGGTGTGCGAGGTGTTGTTGGTCAGGCTGCCCACGGTGTAGGAGCTTGTGGATGCGCTGCTGTTTGGCACGGCAGTCCATGTGCCGAAGGGGTTTTCGCCGGTCTTGTAGCGGTACTGCCAGCCTGTGATTGAGGCGTCGCCGGGGCTGTACCAGAACAGGTCGATCTGTTCGCTGCCTGCGATGGCGGAGAGGTTGCCCTGGCGCTGGCGCACCTGGTAGCCGATGACGGAGTCGTTGCCGGAGCCGCTCCACGACAGGTCTATCTGCGCGGCCTCGCCGGTTGCGGCGAGGCCCGACGGCGCGGGCAGGACGCCCGGCTTGGCGTGCTTCTCATCCGACTCCGGGCTGGTGCCGCCGGCGTTCTCCGCGCGAATGCGGAAATAGTACGTTGTGTCGTTGGTCAAGCCGGTGATGAGGTGGGACGTGGCGTTGGCCCATCTCAGGTCGACCGTGAAGTCGGCCGCGGGCGCAGCCTTCAGCTTGACGCTGACGCTCTGCGTGGTGTTCCAGGTCGCAGTCGTGAAGGTGAGCGTGGACGGCGTGAACTCCACGTTGGTCTGCCGCAGGGTTATAGTCACGTCAGCCGCAGGCTTGGCGGCCAGCTTCACCGCTGCCGTCTGCGCCGTGTCGTAGTTCAGCGTGGTGAACATGAGGGACGCCGGGCTGGAGACCAGCGCGGCATCGACGTCCGTCCAGTTGCCCCACAGCACGTTGCCGTGTCGCTGCTGGTACTGCCACCTGGTGATGCTGGTGTCGCCGGGGTCGTTCCAGCTCAGCGTGACCTGCTCGTTGCCCGCAACAGCCACGAAGTTCGATGGCTTGGCGGGGGCGTTTCCCTCAAGCAGAAGCGTGACGGTGTACGTGGCATCCGAGAGGTTGCCGGCCTTGTCCTCCACCCGGAACGTGAACGTGGCGGACGTGAAGCTGCCGGACGGGTAGAAGTACAGCAACTTGGATCGCGAGCTTGGATTCCCCGGGAAGGCAAGCGCGCGGTCGCCGGCATTGACGTTGGTGATGACGTTCCTGCGCGGCCCCACCTTGCGCTGGTAGAACTGGAGGCTTCCCTGGGTAGCGTCCGGCAGCGTCACTATGTGGACGGCCTCCAGCGCGTCATTGTTGAGGTCGGTGAATGGGAAGTAGACGCCGGCGCGCAGGCTGGTAGCGCTCCCCGCCTTGACGTAGCGGGTGAAGTCGCTGCTGGTGGGCGGCTCGTTGTTGTCCGCCTCGGTGGCGGTCACCGTGGCGGTGACGCCGCTGAAGTCCGCGCCATCGCTGCTGGCGGTGTGGAGTATCTTCACCACGTCGTCCACGCCGTCCGTGTCCGCGGTCACGGTAACGGTCACCGTCTGCGCCGTGTTCCAGTTGCTCGTGCTGAAGGTGAGGCTGGCAGGGGAGAAGGTGGGATTGAGCGGCGTGGTGGTGGACGAGCCCGTGCCGCGCGTTAGCGCAACCGTCACAGACGCCGATGGCTGGACGTTGAGCTTGACGGTGTACGTCCCCGTGGCCGTGCCGGTGGTCGGCTCCGTGACGCTGAGGCTCGCCGCGACGGGGGCGAACACCAGCCAGCCCGTGTAGGCGCGGGAGACCTCATCGGAGGGTAGGCCGTGGTCGGCGCCGCTCTTGGTGGCGTAGACGCGGATGTAGTACGTCGTGCCGGGCGTGAGATTGGAGGCAGGGATGTTGTAGGTTGCCACGTCTCCGACCACGCCGCGGCGGCTGGAGTCGTATATCTGCGTGCCGGACTTCCACTCTACCACGTAGCCCGTCGCGCCCGTCACCTTCGTCCAGGTGACCGTTGCGCCCCCGGCCGGGTTGCTCGCGGCATCCGTCTTCTGCACGACGGCCACGCCCGTCACCTGCCCCAGCTCGTCGTCGTCCGTGATGGTCAGGCTTGGCGCGGCGCCTGTGCCCTTGCTGATCCACGTGGAGTCGGTCGGGAGCGTGGCGAGCGTCAGGGTAGCGGTGGCGTTCGCCAGGTCGTTGTAGTCGTTCTGCGCGGTGAGCGTCTCCGTGCCGGTGAGCGAACCCGCGGACACGGTAATCGTCGGGCTGCCCAGGTCGTAGGGACGGCGGTAGGCGCTCACGTTGACCTTGTAGCCGGTAGTCACGTCGCTGGAGTTCTTGACGATTTCGACCCGCGTGGTGGCCGCCGTCGGCTCCGCAAGGAACTTGACGCTGATGGACTGCGTCGTGTTCCAGGTGCCGGACGCGCCGCCGGTGAAGGTCAGGTACTTGGGCGAGACCTCCGGGTCATCTACGTTGAGGCGCGTGAAGTCAACGACAACCGTGTTGCCGCTGCCGGGATCCGCGGCGAGCTTGACGGTTGCCGTTTGCGCCGTGCTCCAATTGCCGGAAGCGCCGGACGTGAAGCTGAGGGCGTCATCGGTTACGCCGCTGCCGCCGACGGTGAGGCCCTTGGCGGCGGCCGGAATGGTGACGGTTACGTCCTCGTTCCACTTGGCGCTCAGCGTAGCGGTGATGGTGGACGACGTTGCGCCGCCGACAGCCTCGTAGATGGTGGTTGGGCTGGCGGTGAGGTTGACCGTGGGGCGCTGGTCGGCGGCGGTGAGGCCGAAGTCCAGCGCGGGGTACTGGCTTGTCGTGCCGAAGTCCCAGCCGTCCTGAGTTCCCGACGCGACCGAGTCCAGGTCTTCGTTCCAGTCCTTGTAGATGGACGTGCCGGTGCCGTAGGCCGTAGGCGTTCGGAGCTGGCTCGTAGTCTTGCCCGCGCCCGCGCCCGTGGCGGTGATGCCGGAGGTAACCGTGTCCCAGTAGGAAGCGGTGATGGTTGCCGTACTGCTGTTGCTTCCCACAAGCCCGCCGGCCGAGGACGTTGACGCGCCGGATGCCGAGGCCGCGCCTGTGGAGAAGCTGTACTCGATTGTGGAGGCGGAGACTGTCTGCCCCACCAGTCCGCCGGCGTTGGCGGCCGTTGTCCCCGTGCCGGAGGCGATTGTGGCGCCGGCGGCGCCCCGTGCGTAAGAGGCGGTCACTTCGGCGTTGTTGGCCGTGCTTCCCACCAGGCCGCCTGCGTTGACGGTCAAGTCGTCTCCCGTGCCGGTGACGGTAACGATGCCCGCCGCATACGAGGCGATGATTGCGCCGTCGACCCCCACGCTGCCCGCCAGGCCGCCGGCGTTCACCGTGCCGTCGCTCGTGCCCGTCACGGTGACCGTGACCGTGGCCCAGGAGTAGCTTGAGGTGACGTCCGTGCTGGTCTGCTGCCCCTCCGGCCCGTCGGCCTGCCCCGCCAGTCCGCCGACGTGCAACGACTGCGTGGAGTCGCCGCTCAGGCTCCCGTTGAAGACGACTTTGCCCGTCGAGTAGCTGTTCTTGATTGCCGTCTGGCCCTGGCCGACGAGCGCGCCGACGTAAACGCTGTCGGTGGTGGCAGTGGCGGGCGCGACGCGTATGTCCACGTCCTCCAGCGCGACGTTGCGCAACTCGCCTCCGCCAACCTCGGCGAAGAGGCCGACGTGGGTCGCCGCCGTCGTGCGGTTGATGAACAGGTTGGAGATGACGTAAGGCCCGCCGTCGCCGGAGTCGTTGTTGCCGTCAAACTCGGTTTGGAAGACGTTCTGGCTGGTCTCGCCGCGGATGGGATCCCAGCCCGCGCCGCTGTTCCAGTAGGTGTCGCCGGAGTCCGCCATGCCGTTGCCGTTGGTGTCGAAGTCCAGGCTGGCGCGCAGTTCGTAGCCCCAGCAAATTCTCGGGGGAGTCGCCTCCCGGCACCCCATAAAGTAGCGCGCCCCCGGGAAGGCCGCGTCGTATTCCGACTGGTTCGCGGGGTTGTCTACGAGACTGTCGCCGTTCAGGTCGTAGCGGATGGCGTTGAGCTGCGCCAAAGTCGTGATATCGATCAGCCCGTCGTCGTCCGTGTCGTAGTCAGCGCCGGGGCTGTCGATGATCTCGGCGTAGGGGCCATCGTCTATGCCGGAGTTGGCGGCGGGCGTGGCCCAGACGCGGATGTCGTAGAGTTTGCCGACGGTGAGGCCGGTGATGTCCTCAGTGCACTCGACGGGGGAGCCGGCGCAGGCTGAGGTCTGAACGGTGACCTCGCTGCCCCAGGTTTCGGAGGTTGTCTGCTTGTACTGGAGCTTGTAGCCTGCGGCGCTGGTTACGGGATCCCACGTGAGGGCGAGGGTGGTGTTGTTCTTGTTGGCAGCCTCCAGATTGGCGGGGGCGGCAAGCGAGTCGTCGTCGTTGATGGTGAGCGTGGGATTGGCGGAGGCGAAGCTCACGCGGGGATCGTCGGCTGTCGCTCCGGTCGCAAGATTGATCGCGTTGTTGACGGCGTCCACCCGGTTGTTCACCGCCGTCAGCGTCTTGGTTCCGGTGGTGGAGCCTGCGGCGATGGTGATGGTTGCGCCCGTGCTGCCTCCGCTGAGCGTGTAGGCCGTGCTGGTGGGCAGCGTGACGACAACGGCGTTCACCAGCGCCTCGCTGAGCGTGGCGGTGATGGTGGTCTGATTGACGCGGGCCGTGTTGCCTGGAAGCTCGCTTGCGGAGAGCGCCCGCTCCCAGATGGTAGGCGGCGAGGCGGACAGGGTGACGGTCACGCGCTGGTCGGCGGGCGTGAGGCCGAACTTGATGACGGGGTACTGGTTGGCCGTGCCGAAATCCCAGCCGTCCTGCGTTCCCGCCGTAGTCGTGTCCAGGTCGATGTCCCAGTCCTTGTAGATGTCGTTTGCGCCCGTGCCGTAGTCCGTGGGCGTCCTCAGTTCGGAGCCGGTCTTGCCCGTGCCCTGGCCCGTGGCGGTGACGCCGGACTTCTCCGTGTCCCAGTAGCCGTCGGTAGTTGTCCCGCTGCTGTTGCGGCCCACCAGCCCGCCCTTGTACTCGGTGACCGTCGCGCCGTCCTTGGCGATGGTGGGCGCGCCGGTGGAGTAGCTGGCAGTGATGTTGCCGCCGTCCTGGTGCGCCACGAGGCCGGCGGCGTAGAGGCTGACGGACGTGTTGGAACTGCCGGAGTTGGAGGCCGTGGTCGCGGCGTAGGAGTAGGCGGCCTTGACGCCGCCGCCGCTGTGCTCGCCGACGAGGCCGCCGGCGTAGGCGTTGCCGTTGTCGTCCGACACCTTGGCGTTGACGGATCCGGCGGTGTATGAGGCGATGACGTTTCCCGCCTCGTTCACGCCGACGAGGCCGCCCGCGTGGGCGTGAAGGCTGCCGGCCGATGCGTTCTGCTCGGCGGTGACGGTGGCCAGCGCGTAGCTGGAGACGATGCTGCCCGCCTTCTTGTAGCCGACGAGGCCGCCGGCGTTGGCCGCGTTCGTGGTGGTGGTGCTTGGCGTGACCGGCTTGACCACGGCCTTCACCGTCCCGACCACGCTGCTGCCGGTGACGGTTCCGGCCTTCTGGTAGCCGACCAGCCCGCCCGCGTACACCTCCGGCTGCGGGTTCTCCGTGGTGGTGCTCTCCAGCGTGACGGACACGCCCGTCAGCTTGACGTTCTTGATCTCCGCGCCGGTGTCTATCCTGCCGAACAGCCCTGCGTAGTACTTTGTTCCGGTGGTGGTTGCGTCCCGGTCGATGAACAGGTTGGAGATGGTGTAGCTTGCGCTGTTGCCGCTCGAGTCCGTGTCGCTGTTGCCGTCGAACGTGGCGGTGTAGGCGGTTGCGCCGCCGCCGATGGGATCCCAGCCCGCGCCGCTGTTGTAGTACGTGTCGTCCGTGCGAGTGCCCTTGGTGCCGGTGTCGAAGTCCAGGTTGGCGCTCAGCTCGTAGCCGGAGCAGGCGAGGTTGCCCGTGTTGTTCGACGTGATGGTCACGACGGACTCGTTGCAGCCCATGTTGTCCTCGGCGTTGGGGAAGGCCGTGCTGTAGCTTGTGGCGTTGGCGGAGTCGTCCACAACGCCGTCGCCGTCCAGATCCCAGCGCATGGCGTTGAGCTGCGCCAGGTTCGCCACCTCGATCAGCCCGTCGTTGTCGGCGTCGTAGTCTCCGGTGCCTGCGCTGGCCCTCGTCGTGGTGTCCGCCGCGTCGGACGGCGGCTCGTCGGCGCCGCTCTTGGTGGGCAGCACGCGCACGTAGTAGCGGGTGTTGGCGGACAGCCCGCTAGTTATCTTGTGCGTCACCGTGCTGCCGCTTGAGATGGTCGCGCTTCCGGTGATTGTGCCGCCCCACGAGTCCGCCGTGTTCCACTGCACCTTGTAGCCCGTCGCGCCCGTCACCTGCGTCCAGTCGGCGCGTATCTTCACGCCGTCCACGGACAGCTTGAGGCCGGTGGGCTTGGCAAGCTCATCGTCGTCGTTGATGGTGAGGGATACGTCCGTGCCCTTGACGATCCACTTGGTATCCGCGGGATGCGTGGCCTGGGTGAGGGCGACGGTGGCATTGACCTTGGCGGACGGACAGTCGGACGTGCCGCACTTGAAGTTGTTGACCGCCGTGAGCGTGGCGGTGCCGGTGGTAGAGCCGGCGGAGATGGTGATGGTTGTGGGGCTGGCGGCGTAGGCGGTGTCGTTGACTGGCAGGGTGACCACCACCGCCTCGTTCCAGGCGCGATCCAGCGTGGCGGTGACGGTGGTGGACGTGGCGCGGGTTGAGTCGCCGGTGCTGGACTCCCAGATGGTGGCAGGACTGACGGACAGGGTGACGGTGGCGCGCTGGTCGGCGGCGGTGTGTGCGCCGAACTGCAGCGCGGGGTAATGGTTCGCCGCCCCGAAGTGCCACGGGTCATCGTTGCCCGTCTCGCCGTTCACGTTCGCGTTCCAGTCCTTGTAGATGTCGTTCGCGCCCGTGCCGTAGGCCGTGGGTGACTGGAGATCGGAGGTGGTCTTGCCCTCCGGCGAGTTGTTGTCGCTGTCGTCGGCGATGCCGGACGTGGCCGTGTCCCAGTAGGAGAAGGTGTTCGTGCCTCCAGTGTGCGCGCCAACCAGTCCGCCCGCCGCCAGCGTCCCGTCTCCCGTCGCAGTCGGCGCGCCCGTTGAGAAGGACGCCGTGACGTTGCCAACCTGCCAACCAACCAGTCCGCCAACCCGGGCCCGTCCGGTGACGCTGGTGGTTGCGACGGCGTCGTAGTCGCCGGAGACATCGCCGCGAGCGTAGGACGCTGTAACCGACCCGTTGTTGGACCCGACCAGGCCGCCCGCGTGGACTCTGCCGTCGTTCTGGGCGACGGTGTTCCCCGACACCGCCCCGCCCGCGTAGGACGCGGCCACGCTGCCACCACTGGCGCGGCCGATGAGGCCGCCCACGTTGGTTGCGATGCCGTTCTGCGAGCTCTTCGAATGGGCCGTCACGTCGGCCAGGGAGTAGCTGGAGACGATGCTGCCGGACGACCGGCCGATCAGCCCGCCGACGTCGGATTTCAAGTCGCTCGCGGTCAGCGTCACCGGCTCTGTGGACGATTTTCCGGCCCGCACGCGGCCGGTGGTGTAGCTGTCCTCCACCGTCGCGCCGCTCTCCACAAGCCCCGCCAGTCCGCCGGTATACACCTCCGATGCGGACGACGGGTTGAAGGTCACGTCCACGTTCACCAGCGACACGTTCTCAATGGTTTGGTCGGTTCCGTCCAGCTTAGCGAACAGCCCCGCGTAGCTGCCGCTTGTCCGGTCGATGAACAGGTTGGAGATTGTGTAGGTGTTGCCGTTGAAGTCGCCGGTGTACGAGCTGCCGCTCACGCCGCCGATGGGATCCCAGCCGTTGCCGCTGTTCCAGTACGTGTCGCCGGAGTCCGCGCCCGTGGGGTTGGCGGCCGACTTGGCGCTGTCGTTGGTGTTGAAGTCCAGGTTGGCGCTCAGCTCGTAGCCCGTGCAGGCGGGGTTGCCCGTGTTGTTGCTGGCGATGGTCACGGCTGACTCGTTGCAGCCCATGTTGTCTTCCGCGTTGGGGAAGGCCGTGGCGTAGCTGGTCTCGTTGCCGGAGGAGGCAACGCCATCGCCGTCCAGGTCCCAGCGCATGGCGTTGAGCTGCGCGAGGTTCGCCACATCGATGAGCCCGTCGTTGTCTGCGTCGTAGTCCACGGTGGCGTTGGCGCCGGTTGCGTGGGTCTTGACATCCACCACGTCCGAGGGCGGCTCGTCTGCGCCGCTCTTGGTGGGCAGCACTCGCACGTAGTAGCGGGTGTTGGCGGCGAGCGCGGTAGAGGGGTTGATGGTGTAGGTCACCGTGCTGCCGCTGGACACCGTGCCCTCGGACGGGCTTGTCCACGCGTCGGACGTGTTCCACTGCACCTTGTAGCCGGTCGCGTTCGCCACCGCCGTCCAGTCCACTCGTATCTTCGTGCCGTCCACGGACAGCTTGACGCCTGTGGGCTTGGTCAGCTCATCATCGTCGTTGATTGTGACGGTGGGCGCAGCGCCGATGGTCACCCAGGGGCTGTCCGCGGTGATGGCGAGGCTGATCGCGTTGTTGGCGGCGTCCGTGAAGTTGTTGACCGCCGTCATGGTGGTGGTCTGCGCGGTGGTCGATCCGGCGCTGATGGTGAAGCTGGACGCGCCGAGGGTGTAGGCGTCTGCGTTGGCAGGCACAGTGATGACGATTTGCTTGTCCCACGCGCTGCCCGGCGTCAGGGTGAGAGTGCTGGCGTTGACGCGGCTGGGCGTGGTGAGCGCCCGCTCCCAGATGGTTGTAGGCGACGCCGTGAGCGTGACGGTGACGCGCTGCTGGGATGCGGTCTGCCCGCCGTACTTCAGCACGGGGTATTGGCTCGCCGTGCCGAACGCCCACGGATCATCACCTCCAGTCACGCCGTCCAGGTTCAGGTTCCAGTCCTTGTAGATGTCGTTCGCGCCCGTGCCGTATGCCGTCGGTGTCTGGAGTTCGCTGGTGGTCTTGCCCGTGCCCGCGCCCGTCTCCGTGATGCCGGAGGTGGCCGTGTCCCAGTACGAGTTGGTGACGGTCGCCGTAGAGAACACCATGCCGACGAGTCCGCGGGCTCGTACAATCTGGCCGTCGCCCGTTGCCGTCGGCGCGCCCGTGGAGAAGGACGCGGTGATGCTGGAGCCGCTCGGCGTCGATCCAACCAGGCCGCCGGCGGCGGCGTTCCCGGTGATGCTGTTGGTCACCGTGGCGTCGCTGGTCGCGGCGACCGCGCCCCTGGCGTAGGAGGCCGTCACCCTGCCTTCCAGCTGTCCCACCAGCCCGCCCGCGTAGACGAAGTTGTTGTTCTGCCCCACGATGTTGGCGGTAACGTCGCCGGACGCATAGGAGGCGGTGACGCTGCCGGATGTCCGCACCTCCCCCACCAAGCCGCCAACCAACGCGTTGGGGCCGGTGGAAGCGCTCTTGGTGTTGGACGTCACGTCGGCGAGGGAGTAGCTGCCGGTGATGGCGGCCCTGGCTCTGCCGACCAGCCCGCCCACATAGGAATACCCGGGAGAGGCGGTCAGCGTCACCGGCTCCGTGGCCGACTCACCGCCCCGCACCCGGCCCGTGGTGTAGCTGTCCTCCAGCGTCACGCCGCCGTTGCCGACGCGCCCCGCCAGGCCGCCCACGTGGACGCTGCTGCCCGTCGACGTGTTCAGGGTCACGTCCAGGTTCACCAGCGAGACATTCTTCACCGTCGTGCCGCTCGTCCCGTCCAGATACGCGAACAGCCCCGCGTAGCTCCCGCTGCTCCGGTCGATGAACAGGTTGGAGATGGTGTAGGTGTTTCCGTTGAAATCCCCCGTGTACGCAGTGCCGCTCGTTCCGCCGATGGGATCCCAGCCGTTGCCGCTGTTCCAGTACGTGTCGCCGGAGTCCGCGCCCGTGGGGTTGCTGGACGACTTGGCGCTGTCGTTGGTGTTGAAGTCCAGGTTGGCGCTCAGCTCGTAGCCCGTGCAGTCCGGGTTGCCCGTGTTGTTGGAGGCGATGGTCACAACCGACTCGTTGCAGCCCATGTTGTCCTCGGCGTTGGGGAAGGCGGTGTCGTAGTTGGTCTGGTCGCCGCTGGCAACCTGGCCGTTGCCGTCCAGGTCCCAGCGCATGGCGTTGAGCTGCGCCAGCGTGGACACCTCGATCAGGCCGTCGTTGTCGGCGTCGTAGTCCACCGTGGCGGGCGACGTGCCGTGCGTCTTCGTGTTCACCACGTCCGAGGGCGCGGAGTCGTCGTAGCCGGTGGCGTTGGCGATCAGCCGCACGTAGTACCGCGTGCCGGCTATGAGGGCAGGGGTGGGGTTGATGGTGTAGGTCACCGTGCTGCCGCTTGACACCGTGCCCTCGGACGGGCTTGTCCACGCGTCGGACGTGTGCCACTGCACCTTGTAGCCGGTGGCGCTGGTCACCGCCGTCCAGTCCACGCGTATCTTCGTGCCGTCCACGGACAGCTTGACGCCCGTGGGCTTCGCCAGCAGGTCATCGTCCTTGATGGTGAGTGACACGCTGGCGGGCGCGGCGATCCAGGTCTGCCCAATCGTCCCGCCGATGGTCACGGTGGCGTCCGACGCGTCCGTGTAGTTGTTGACCGCCGTGACCGTCACCGTCGCGGTGGTTGCGCCGGCCGCGATGGTGGCGGTAGCCGCGCTCAGGCTGTACGCGGTTGGGCTTGCGGGCGTGAACGTGACGGTGACGGGCACCTGTTGCGC
This sequence comes from Dehalococcoidia bacterium, assembly GCA_963555975.3. GTDB lineage: Bacteria > Chloroflexota > Dehalococcoidia > Lucifugimonadales > UBA2985 > JAPPHY01. Next base: position 1,039,273 of record OY821663.2, on the reverse strand, counting down.
CGCGTTGAGCGTGGCGGTGAGGGTTGCCGAGGCGACGGGGTTCGCGCCGCAGGCGTTGGTGTTGCTGCCCTTGGTGGTCTCGCAGATGGTGGTCGGCGATATGCTCAGCGTGACCGCCGGACGCTGCGAGGCCGCCGTCCTGCCGTACTTGAACACGGGGTACTGGCTGGACGTGCCGAAGTCCCAGGGGTCATCGTTGCCCGTCACGCCGTCCACGTTCGCGTTCCAGTTGGCGTAGATGCTGCTGCCCGTGCCGTAGGCCGTGGGTGTCTGGAGCTCGCTGGTGGTCTTGCCCCTGCCGTTGAAGTCATACCCCGGGTACGGAATGCCGGAGACGGTGGTGTCCCAGTAGCTGTCCGTGACCGTGCCGTTGTTCATGTTGCCGGCCAGGCCCTCTCTCCGCTCGGTCGCGTTGCCGCCGGACGGCTCCGTAATGGTGGGACGCCCGGCCCCGTAGCTGTTGGTGACGTTGCCGGCCGCCCAGTAGCCCGACAGGAAGCCGGCCCTCAGATAGCTGCTGCTGGAGCCGCCGACCGCGCTGTTCGCCTTTGCGTTCACGTCCGCGAGGGAGTACGCGGTGTGGATGTTCCCGGCCATGTTGTAGCCAACCAGCCCGCCCGCGTTGGCATCGCCGTTGTTGTTGCCCGTGGCGGACATGGTCGCCTTGACGCTGCCCCGCGTGAACGACGTCCAGATGTCGCCGCTGTTCTTGTGGCCCACCAGCCCGCCTGCGTGCGACTTCCCGTTGTTGTCCACGTCGTTCTGCTCGGCGGTGACGGAGCCGGTGAAGGAGGACGTGTGGATTGCCCCGCCCTCCATGCGGCCTATCAGCCCGCCCACGTTCGGGTGCTTGCCCGCGCCGGTGGCGCTTGGCTGGTCGCCCTTCACCGTGCCGTATACGTCCACGCCTGAGATGGTTCCGGCGCTCCGGCCCGCCAGCGCGCCGGCGTATATCTCAGGCAGCGTCCCGCTTGTCGCGCCCGTGAGCGTCACACCTACGCCCGAAAGTACCAGGTTCCGTATCGTAGCGCCGCTCTCGACCTCGCCGAACAGCCCGGCGAAGTAGGCGGTAGTGGTGCTGGTGCGGTTGATGAACAGGCCGGCGATGATGCGGCTATTGCCCTCGAACGTGCCGGAGAAGCCGGTTGCGGTGTGTCCGATGGGCTGCCAGCCGTTGCCGCCGTTCCAGAAGGTGTCTCCCGTGTTGGGGCCGCCGCTGTTGTTCGTGTCGAAGTCCAGGGCGGCGGTAAGCTCGTAGCCGGTGCAGCCTGCGGAGGGGCAGCCCATGTTGGCGGTGGGGTTGGGGAATGCGCCCGATGCGCTGTAGTTGGTGTCGGTGGAAACGCCGTCGGCGTCCAGGTCGTAGCGTATAGCGTTCAACTGTGTCAGCGAGCCTACGTCAATCAGCCCGTCGTCGTCCACGTCGTAGTCCTTGCCGGGGCTTTGCTGAGCCGTGCTGGCGGGGCCGTCGTCAACGTTTGCGTCCGTCTTGACCGCGAAGACGCGAACGTCGTACAGGGTGGCGCTGATGAGGCTTGAGATGGTGTAGGAGCACTTGACGGGCGTGCCGGTGCAGTTGGTGGTTGCGACGGTGGTGTCCGCGCCCCACGTGCTGCTTGTGGACTCCTTGTACGCCACCTTGTAGTTGTCTGCGCCCGTCACCGGATCCCACGAGAGAACCAGCGACGTGAAGTTGGTTCCCTTGGCCGCGGCGAAATTGGCCGGCGCGGCCAGCTCGTCGTCGTCCGTGATGGTCAGCGTGGGACTGGCGGAACTTAGAATCACCCGCGTGTCGCTGATGCTGGAACCCGTTGCCAGGTTGACCGCGTTGTCGTCGTCGTCCACCTGGTTGTTCACCGCCGTCAGCGTGACGGACGCCGGGCTGGCGGTTGTGCTGCCCGCGGTGAACGAGACGGTGTAGTCGCTCAGCGTGTAGGCCGTGCTGGTAGGAAGGGTGAGGGTCAGGTCCACCTCCCACGCCGCGCGCAGCGTGAAGCTGAGAGTGGCGGAGTTTACCCTGCTCCCAACCGCCCGCTCATAGATGGTGGCAGGCGACGCCGAGATGGTGAGGCTGCCCCGCTGTTCTACGGAGGAGAGCGACCCGTACTTGAGGACAGGGTAAGCGGTGCTTGTGCCGAAGGCCCACGGGTCGTCCGTCTGCGTCGTCCGGTCATTGTCCCGGTCCGCGTTGTCGATGTCGATGTTCCAGTCCTTGTAGATGTCGCTGCCGCGTGTGCCGTAGGCGGTGGGCGTCTGCAGCTCGCTTGTGGTCTTGGCCGTGCCTGTCGCGCTGGAGGAGTCGCCGGACATTTCGGAGTCGTAGTAGGAACTGTAGGTGTCGTTGCGCTTGCTGGTGTCCACGGCGGCGGTGAGGCCGCCGTCCGTCGTCGCCGTGGTCGTGCCCAGAGAGTAGCTGTAGTAGATGGTTCCGTTGGCGTACCCTACGAGTCCGCCGGCGCGGTTGGTGGCTGCGCCGGTGGCCTCGACCGCGCCGGTGGCGTAGGTGGCGTTGACGTCTCCGTTGTTGAGGATTCCCACCAGGCCGCCGGCGTTGGCGGTGGACGAACTGGTGACGCTGGTGGCCAGGTCTACCTCGCCCACCGCGTAGGATGCGCTGACGGTTCCGGCAACCTCTCCGGCGACACCGCCGCCGTGGATGTTGGTGATAGGCCCGGATGATTCCACGGCCACGTTGCTGTAGCTGCTGACGATCTCCCCGCCGCTCCCCAGATAGCCCACGATGCCGCCAACGCGCCCGGTGGTGACCGTGTTGGGGCTGCTGCCGTCACCCCCGGCGTTGCCGAACTTGACCGTGCCGCCGATGACGTATGAGTCCTCTATCGTGCCCGCGGAGGCGCCGGCAATTGCGCCGACGCGGATGTCTGTGGACGCATTGGCCCAGGACGGGTTGTGGTCGATGTCCACGTTCTCCAGGGTGAGGTTGTGTACCTTCCCCGTGCTGCCTATCTCTCCGAAGAGGCCAATCCGGTAGTTCTGATTGCCGTCCAACTGGGAGCCGTCCTGCCTGATGAACAGGTTGGAAATCTTGTAGGGGCCGCCGTCCCCGGAAGCGTCCGTGTCGTTGTTGCCGTCGAAGGTGGCGGTGAATGGCCGGTGTGTCGCCGCCGGAAAGCCGCTCGTCGTATCCGCGGTGCTGCCTATGACCCACCATCCCCGGTAGATGGCGGTTTCCGTCGTCCATCTATCCTTATATGCGCTGGCGTTCTGGTAGCTGGAGTCCTGGTCGAAGTCCAGGTTGGCCCGCAGCTCGTAGCCCGTGCAGGTGTTGGAGGGGCAGCCCATCCCGGTTTCGGCGTCGCTGAAGGCGTTGTTGTATGCGGTGGCCGCGCCGGAAATGCTTGTAATCGGCGTACCGTCGCCGTCGACGTCAAAGCCGATGACCCACAACTGTTCGAGCTTGGTGACCTCTATCAGACCGTCGTCGTCAGAGTCGTAGTCGGTGGCGGCAATGCGCGCGCCGTCATCCTGCTGCGCGGAGTGAGTCGTCTCCTCGGTCGGCGCGTTTGTTGTCTCGCCGGGCGTCTGCGTAGGCTCCGGCGTAGAAGTCGGCTCTGGAGTAGGCGTGGGCTCTGGCGTCGGCTCCGGGGTAGGCGTGGGTGTAGGCTCCGGCGTCGGTTCAGGAGTCGGCTCAGGCGTGGGTGTCGGTTCCGGCGGCTGGTATGGCGCGGCGGACGGGGAGTTGCGCCAGCCGCTATCGCCGATGGAGTTGCGGGCGCGCACGCCCACGAGGTAGGTTTCGCCGTTTGCAACGCCCTGGATGGTGATGGAAGTCTCAGGATGGTTGAGCGCGGCCAGGCTCCAGCTTGCGCCGTTGTCGGAGCTGTAGGTGACGTGGTAGCTTGTTGCGCCGTCCACGGCAGGCCACGATGCGGTGAGCGTTCCGTCTCCGCGCGTCACGCTGACGGATGCGGGCGTGTCGGGCGGGGACAGAGGCGTGAACGGAGGCGCGGGATCGGAGTTGCGCCATTCGCTGTCTCCGGCGGCGTTGCGGGCACGCACGCCGACGACGTAGGACAGGAAGTTGGAGAAGCCGTCCAGGGTGATGGTGATGGAGGTGTCGGTGTGGTTGAGGGCGGCGAGCTGCCAGTCGCGGGGGTAGTCCCGCGTGTAGGTGACGTGGTAGCTCGTTGCGCCTTCCACGGCGGGCCACGATGCGGTGAGCGATCCGTCTCCGCGCGTCACGCTTACGGACGCGGGCGCGTCCGGCGGCGACGCCGGCGCGGGATCGGCCGGCGTGGCGGCCGCGTCGGCCGCGGGGTCGCTCGCGCCCGCCGAGTTGACGGCGCGAACCTTGAAGCGGTACTCCATGCCGTTCGCCATGCCGGTGAGTGCGACGAACGTGGTGTCGGCGCTGCTGCCGGGGATGGACGTCCAGCCGCTCCAGTCGGCGCCTTCCTGGCTGTGGGCGTACTCGTAGCCGCTGATGGACGGGTTCGCCGGGTTGTCCCAGGACAGGGTGACGCTGCGGTCGCCCGGCGCGGCCGTGAGGCCGGCGGGCGCGGCGGGCGGATCATTGGCGGTGGTGGCGGTTTCAGAGGCGAACAGGATTGCCCCGGCAAGCGCGAGAATTGCGCCCGCCACTATCAGCGTCACCCTGACGGTCTGCAAACGGCCCTTCATGGTTGTAGGTCTTCCTGCGGGCGTAAATCGCCCATCTTAAAGGCTACACCAATGAGGGTGATATAGGGGTGACATTCAAGTCGTTTTGTGTTATATTGCGGCGACATTAGGCTTGAAACCGCCAAAATGGAGGATTTGCGTTGTCTCAACTTGAGGAACGAGACCGCCGGATAGCTGCGCTGAAGGAACGGCTGGCGCGGCTGAGCGAGGCGGGCATGAACATAAACAACAGCCTGGATCCGGACGCCGTGTTGCAGAACGTCCTGGACAGCGCCCGATCTCTGACCGGCGCCCAGTACGGCGTGATGACCACCCTGGACGAGTCCGGCGAACTGATGGGCTTCCTGGCCTCCGGCCTTGCCCCGGAAGATGAGGAGAAGCTCTGGGCAATGCCCGGAGGAATGGAACTCTTCCGGTACCTGAGAACCATATCCGGCCCCATGCGGATTGCGGACTTTGCCGTCCATGCCAGCGCCGTGGGGCTGCCGCACTTCAGGCCGCCCGTGCCAATGAGCGCGTTCCTCACAGTCCCGATAAGGCGCCTGGGAGACAACCTGGGCAGCATTCACATCGCAAAGAGCGCCCCCGGCCAGGAGTTCAGCCAGGAGGACGAGGAGACGCTGGTGATGTTCGCCTCCCAGGCGGCGATGGTGGTCTCCAACTCCCGCAGATACCGCGAGGAGCGGCGCGCCCGGGTCTCGCTGGAGACGCTGGTGGACACGTCGCCGGTGGGCGTAGCCGTATTCGACGCCCGCACAGGCGCGCCGGTGTCCTTCAACCGGGAGATGATGCGTATTGTGGACGACCTGAGGGATCCGGAGCAGTCGCCGACACAGTTGCTCGAGTCGTTCACGTGCCGGCGCGCCGACGGGCGGGAGGTCTCCCTGATGGAGTGGCCCCTGGCGGAGTTGCTGCCCTCAGGGGAGACGGTGCGCGCCGAAGAGATAGTCCTCAGCGTGCCGGACGGCCGGAGCGTCACCGCTCTGCTGAACGCCACGCCCATCCGCTCTGAGGATGGCGAGGTGGAGTCGTTTGTCGTCACCCTCCAGGACATGACGCCGCTGGAGGACATGGAACGGCTGCGCGCCGAGTTCCTGGGCATGATCAGCCACGAGCTTCGCACGCCGCTGACCTCCATCCGCGGCTCCGCAACCACCATGCAGGACGCCGCCCACGACCTGGACGCCGCCGAGTTGCGCCAGTTCCTCCGCATCATCGTTGACCAGGCCGACAACATGCGCGATCTCATAGATGACCTGCTGGACGTGGCGCGCATCGAAACGGGCGCGCTGCCGGTCAGCCCGGAACCCGTCCGGGTGGCCCAGCTGGTGGACCGGGCCAGGAACACATTTCTGAGCGGAGGAGGCAGAAACAACCTGGACATAAGCCTGGATCCGGACCTGCCCCAGGTTATGGCGGACAGACGGCGCATTGCCCAGGTTATCGGCAACCTGTTGTCCAACGCGGCAAGGCACTCCCCGGAGACGTCCGTGATCAGGGTGAGGGCGGCCAGGGACGGCGCGCACATCGCAATCTCCGTGGCCGACGAGGGGCGCGGCATTCCAGCCGAGCAGCTGCAGCGGCTGTTCCGCAGGTTCTCCGAGAGCGCCCGCCGGGGCGGCGGAGGCGACGACACCGGCCTGGGCCTCTCCATCTGCAAGGGCATTGTGGAGGCACACGGAGGGCGCATCTGGGCGGATAGCGAAGGCGCAAGCCTTGGCGCGCGGTTCACCTTCACCATTCCGATTGCTGAAGCGTCTGAGGCGCCGGGTTCGCTTGCCGCATCGGCGCGCTCACGGCGGCAGTCGAGGGACGAGTCCATCCTGGTTGTCGACGATGACCCGCAGATGCTGAGGGTGATTCGCAACGCCCTGCTGGAGTCGGGCTACGACCCGCTGGTGACAGCAGACCCGGAGGAGGCGCTGCGCCTCATGCAGGACGAACAGCCCAGCCTGGCCCTGCTGGACATGATGCTGCCAGGCTCCGACGGCATTCACCTGATGCGGGACATATTCAGCGTTGCCGACGCGCCGGTGATCTTCCTCTCCGCCTACGGCCACGACGAGGTGATTGCGCGGGCCTTCGAGGCGGGGGCCTCCGACTACATCGTCAAGCCGTTCACGCCAACGGAGCTTGCGGCCAGGGTCAAGGTTGCGCTGCTGAGGCGGGAGGACCGCTACCGGGCCGCAACGTCCAGGCCGTTCACGCTGGGCGACCTGACAATCGACTACGCCGAACGCCAGGTCACCATTGCGGGAGAACCGGTGCATCTGACGCGCAAGGAGCAAGACCTGCTCCACGCTCTTTCGGCCAACGCGGGACGGGTATTGACCCACGGCCAGCTGCTGCGCAGGCTCTGGGGCCCCGAAAAGCCCGGCGACCTGCGGGGGCTGCGCACCCTTATGCGGAGGCTCCGCAGCAAGCTGGGCGAGGACGCCGACAAGCCCAAGTACATCGTCTCCGAGCCGCGCCTGGGCTACCGCATGGCGCGGGGCGAGGAGCCCGGCGCGGGGTAGGGGGGCGTTTATGCTCCGTCACACTCAGCAGGAACGGGACACTATAACCGCTCACCCTGAGCCTGTCGAAGGGCGGGCGGATGGCCGGTTTTGGCTAGCCTTCCCGCAGCAGAGCGACGAAGCCGGCCTGCTCGAAGTCCCGGTCGTATGCCAGAGCCTCGGTGATGCCGCGCTCCTCCATGACGAGGAAGCTGGAGCAGTCCGTGAGGCTCCATCGCTGGTCGCTGCGGGAAGCGTACCGCTCCACGGCGGCTCTGAACTGCGCGTCCGTCTGGGGGACTATCTCTACGCCGGCGTCACCTTCCAATCTGTGAAGCATACGAATCGCCAGTCGCCTACGAAACGCCCCCATGCTCGCCAAAGAGTCAAGCGTTTCAGTCAAGACCATGTGGGTTGTCACGATGTTGGTTGTTCCTAGTCCGCCCGCAACTCTGACTGCCTTCGTGTGCAGACTGTCCCTGGGATTCCATAGAGCTATCCAGTAGCCCGCATCTGCAAACACCATGTCCGTTAGTCCTCTTCCTTTGGATGGCCGTAGAGGTAGTGCTTCTTGTTCTTGGCGAGGTCTGTTGGGAGAGTGTCCCACTCCTCAGGAGGAATCTCCTTCTGCATTTCCAGAACCCACTCCACAATGGCCGCCAGCCCGCCCTTTGCCGCAGGCTTGCCCTCTGCCGCTTCCGTGGGTACTCCCTCCACCGACACCATGACCTCCGCGCCATCCTCCAGGTCAAGAGGCTCCAGCGGCGTGAGGACGCCGTTCTCGTACTTCGCTCTCACTGCGCTCATTCGTCTCCTCCACACAGGGCGCTTTCGTGTTGATGCTTGGTGTGCTTCAGGCTATTGTAGCACACCCGCCGCGCGCCCCCGCTGGATTGCGGCTTAGCCTGCCCCCGTATCGTGGTACGGGGCAGGCTCTGAGCGCAGCCGAAGGGCCGCAATGACGGTGAAGGTGGCCGCAATGACGGTGAAGGTGGCGGGCTGCCCCCGTCCATGCTCCGCCAAGCTCAGCACGACCCTCCGCCAAGCTCAGCACGACCCTTCGACACGCTCAGCACGACCCTCCGCCACGCTCAGCACGACCCTCCGCCAAGCTCAGGGCGACCCTTCGACAAGCTCAGGGCGAGCGGGGTAGGCGGCCGCTTGCCCTTCGATGGAGACCGGCGTCAGGATTGACCATCCAGCAACAGTGACGTAGGCAGCGATGCCATCTGCCGGTCCAGCGTCAGGGTCTCCAGCCCGGCGTTCGCGTAGTCGTTGGCAATCAGGCGGTCAAACAGGCCGGGGCCTGCGGAGGCTGCCAGGGCTTCCAGGATGGCGCGGCCGTTCATGGGGATTACGAGGCCGCTTGTCAGGACGTTCAGGAGGAGGGCGCGGGCATCTGCGCTAGCCATGTCGTAGTGGTGGATCAAGGCGGCATAAGCCTCACCTATGGCCTGGTTGGAAGCGAGGAACTCGCATCCCCGCTCTTCCAACAGAACGCTAAGGCGGTTCAGGCAGTCTTCGAAGTCGGCTCGCGGCTCCCGCGCAGCCAACCTTACCAGGATAGAGGTGTCAATACCGTAGCGCTGGGCCATACCCTTGCTCTCGCTCGTCCCTGAACTTGCGGATGTCGAAAGGCGGCGTCCCAGGCTTTATCTTGTCTCTGAGGGTTCCCAGCTTGGAGTAGTCGATGCGCTTGGGGCGCAGGGTGAACCCGTCCGGCCCTTCCAGCAGCTCCAGCCGGTCTCCCGGCCCCACTCCCAGCTCGTCCAGCACACGCTTGGGAAAGGTAACCTGACGCTTAGAGGTGATCTTGACCAACATGGCGTTCCTCCTTACGTCTATTGTATGCGGGTAAGGACGATCGGTCAATTGGCGCGGCCGGCGCGCGCCGCCCGTGCTTCGACAGGCTCAGCACGAACGGGGGCATTGGGCGGTTCGCGAACCGCCCTGGTTCAGGGAGGTGCCACCGTCACCACTGCCGCCGCCTTCCCCTAACCGTCTTTCCTGCGAAAGCAGGAAACTATCACCCGGCGGGGGGAGGGGGCTAGGCCCCCGCTTTCGCGAGGGCGACGGTTGCTGCCGCCTTCCCCTAACCGTCTTTCCTGCGAAAGCAGGAATCTATCACCCGGCGGGGGGAGGGGGCTAGGCCCCCGCTTTCGCGAGGGCGACGGTTGCTGCCGCCTTCCCCTAACCGTCTTTCCTGCGAAAGCAGGAATCTATCACCCGGCGGGGGGAGGGGGGCTAGGCCCCCGCTTTCGCGAGGGCGACGGTTGCTGCCGCCTTCCCCTAACCGTCTTTTCTGCGAAAGCAGGAATCTATCACCCGGCGGGGGGAGGGGGCTAGGCCCCCGCTTTCGCGAGGGCGACGGTTGCCCACCACCGCCCCGCCGCCCTCCCCACCTCTGGATTGCGGCTTTCGCCGCAATGACGGTGAAGGTGGCGGGCCGCCTGCCATCGCCCGCTCCCGCCGCTCCATCCCCCTATGCCCGCGGAGCCTGCCCCGTACCCCGATACGGGGCGGGCATCCACGGGGACGGGACTCGCCATTGGCCTCAACCGCGCAGCAAGCCGGGACTCGGTTTGGTGGATTCCCGCGTGCGCGGGAATGGGGAAGGGGAGGCCGCAGCCTGCCCGCAAAACCACATAGGGGCGGCTCTCTCGAACCGCCCCTACCGATGCCTCGATTCACCACAACCCCTACTTCTCCGTCGCCGTCACCGCGATCCGGTAGTGTGAGCCGGAGTCGAACCAGCCTACTCCGACGTATTGCAACCGGCCCTTATCTGCCATCGACCAACCGTTGCCTGACGGCGTCAGCGTTTCGTCCGAGCTCGTGAAGGTTGCTAGGTAGTGAGAGCCGCTGGCCGAGTTTGGGGCCTTGACGTAGACGAAGTAGGTCGTGCTCGCGCTCAGGTCGCAGCCGCTGGAGCAGGTGTAAGTGTAGGAGCCGGCGGTCGAGGGATTGCTGCCGCTTAGCGTGGCCAGCGTTGTGCCCGTGTTGGGGTTCGAACCCGACGCCGCGTGCAGCGTCACCTCAAGGTCGGTCGGGCTCCCAACGGTCGCACGGAAGGCAATGGCGATGCTGGACAGCGTGTAGCCGCCGGTGTTGCTCGCCCGTGGTGAACGCCTGCGCCACCCGTTGTGTCGGGCTGCCGCCGCCCACATTCACAACACCGTTATCAGCCCCGCCCAGGGTGCTCACCGAGACGATGACCAAGGTCGTGAACTCCGACGCCGTCGCCAGCTCGGTCGTCGGCGGGCACGTGTCTTCGCTGTAGGCGCTGTAGGTGTACGACGTGCCGGACGTGAGGCCGCTGATGGCCTGGCTCGTGCCGCTGACCGGCCCCTGGCAGGTGGTGTGCGGCCCGCTCGTCGCCTTGTAGTACCAAGCGACGGTGTGGTGGGAGAGGGTGAGCGTTGCGCCCGTGCCCGTTATGGAGGAGACGGTGAGGCTGTGGTTCGGCACCGCCGTCACCGTGATCCGAAGCGCGGCCGAGTTCGCGATGCCGGACCAGGTTGCGCCGACGAACGCCCTGCCTGCATCCGCGATCGACCAGCCGTTGTTGGAAGGCTCCCTCGTCTCGGCCGCGAGCGTGAGGGACGCGTTGTAGTAGGCGTCGCTGGGCGAGTTGGGGGCATTCACCACGACGAGGTAGGTGGTGTTCGCCGACAGGTTGCAGCCGCTGCCGGAGCAACTGTACGTGTAGCTGCCCGCCGTCGTCGGGTTGTCGCCGCTCAGCGTGGTCAGTGTCGAGGTCGTGTCCGGGTTATCCCCCGAGGCGGCGTGGAGCGTGACCACGAGGCTGGCCGGGCTCCCGGTCGCCGCGCCGAACTGAATGTCGATGCTCGACAGCGTGTAGCCCGCGTCGCTCCCCGTCGTGAACGCCTGCGCGACCTGGCGCGGGACGCCGCTCTGCTTGCCGATCTGCATCGTGCCGTTCTCAGCCCCGGCGAGGTTGCTCACGGTAACGGGTGTCGTGAACTGCGATGCTGTGGCCAGAAGGTTCGCGTTCGTGCAGGCGCTATCACTGTAGGCGCTGTACCTGTACGTCGTGTCGCTGCTCAGGCCCGTCAGGTCTTTGTGGGCCGTGCCCGCCGCGACCGGGCCCTGGCAGGAGGCGTCCGGCCCGGTGTTCGCCTTGTACCACCAGTTGCCGGAGTGGTGGGCGATGGTCAGCGTCGCCGTGGTCACGCCAATATCCGAGACGGTCAGCGCGGGGTTGGGGTAGACCAACGGCGCGAGATAGCAGCCGTAACCCGTGGCGTTAGTGCTGCAGATCCTGATGTCGTAGATGCTGGTGTTGTCGATGCTGTAGTTCGTACCGCCGGTGGTCCAGGTCGAGATGGTGACGCTGTGTTCTGTGGCGGAGTGATCCTGGTTTGTGAGCGTGGCGCAGCGCGTGTACGACGAGCCGAGCACGGCGCAGTCAATCTCGTAGCCGGTCGTCCACGGGTTCGGCGTCCACGACAGCTCAATCTGGCCGTCCGTGCGCGTCCAGGTGAGGTTGCTGAGCTGCGGGTTCAGCGGCTTGATGCTCGCGGATGGCACCCATGCGCTGGCATCACTGGGCGTGGCTGAGACAGAGCGGATGGCGACGGCATAGTTACGCGGAATGCTATGCGGCACTTGACTACCCTCCAGCGGGATGATTCCCGGCGGGAGTTGGGACTCGGCGCCACGCTTGTAGCTGACGATGCCGACGGGTTGACTGGCGTTGGCTGGTACCGTCGTGAACTTGACCCTGTCGGTCGCCGCGTCGACCCAGCCACACGGATGCCAGTTCCAACCCGTCGATGAGGGCGTGGAGCCGGCGACGGCGCAGACGAGGTTGTAGCCCGTGGCGTTGCTGTCGCCCGTCCAGTTCACGTCGATCCGGCCGCTACGGCGCTTGGTGTCGTCGCCGCGCGTGATCTTGCCAAAGACGGGCGCGGCGAGCTGGCTCTGGGACTGCGCGGACGCGATTGACGCGCCGCCCGAGGACTGGACGGTGTTCAGCCAGCCGTGATCCGGCAGCCGCGAGAGTTCAGTCCAGGGGCCGACGACGTCCTGGTTGACGCCGCGCACGGCGACGTGGTCGATGGTCAAATCGGTGGTGTAGCGGTAGGACGTGCCGGTCACCTTGTTGGCCACGGAGTGCCAATCATTGAGGCCGGACTCTTTGGCTCGAATGTCGTACGCGGTCGCGTTTTCGACGGCGTTCCACGACAGGTCGAGGTAGCCGTTGCCCGGGTCGACGACGAAGTTGTCGGGCGCGGCGGGCACGGGGATCGCGGGCGTGGCAGAGGCGAACCAGGGCGCGGCGTTCGGCGCGCCTGCGCCCTTGCCCGCGGCGTTGACGGCGCGCAGGTGGTAGCGGTACTCGCTGCCGTTGGCCAGGCCGCTGAACGTGTGGGAGGTTGTGCCCGCGCCGCTGCCTGCGATGGCCGTCCAGTCGCTCCAGCCGGTCATGTAGCCGCTGGTGGTGTAGTTGTGGTTGACGTTGTACTCGTATCCGGTGATGGACGAGTCGCCGGGGTTGTCCCAGGAGAGGGTGACGCTGCCGTCGCCCGCGGATGCGGTGAACCCCGTGGGCGCGGCGGGGACGGTGGTGTTGTCAACCTCCGTGGCGATTATGTCGAAGTGGCCGGAGTAGTACTCCCTTGCGTCGTGAGTCACGCCGCGCGCGCCGTTCACGGCGTCGGCGTCCACGGCTGCCGCGAGGGTGACGGTCTGCGCCGTGTTCCAGTTGGCCGGGGTGAACGTGAGCTTGATCGACACTACGTCGGCGGCCTGGCCCTTGAAGGTGATGTCGGGGTCGTCGTTGTCGCGGGTGAACAGGGCGACGCAGACCTCGACGTCCTGCGCGGGCTGTGAAGCGAGCTTGACCTGGTAGCCGGCCTCGCCGCCTTCGGGGACGGACAGAGCGGTGAATCCGTTGCCGCCTGCGTCCTGCACAATGATGCCGGGCGTAGGCGTGGGGGTGGGGGTTGGAGTAGGCGTAGGCGCGGGCGTAGGCGTGGGAATGGGCGTGGGTGTTGGCGTAGGAGTGGGGTCGACCGCGGGCGGCGTGTAGGGGCCTGCGGCCGCGGAGTTGCGCCAGCCGCTCCAGCCGGCGGTGTTGCCGGCGCGCACGCCTACGACGTAGGTCTTGGCGTTGTCGACGCCGAACGTGAGGCTGCTGGCGGTGAGGTTCCTGTGTCCGTCCACGGGCGCCTGCCAGCCGCCGTTGTCGGCCTTGTAGGTGACGTGGTACTTGGTGGCGCCGCTGGGCGCGTCCCACGATGCGGTCAGCGTGCCGTCTGCGCGTGTGATGGTGACGCTCGCCACGGCGCCGGGCGGCGAGATCAGGGGCGCAGGCACAGGCGTGGGTGTCGGCGTAGGGGTAGGAGTCGGCGCAGGTGTAGGCGTGGGTGTTGGTGTCGGCGCGGGTGTAGGCGTGGCCGTGGGTACAGGCGCAGACATCGGCGAGGCGGAGACGAACCAGGGCGCGGCGTTGGGCGCGCCTGCGCTGCTGCCCGCGCTGTTGACGGCGCGCAGGTGGTAGCGGTACTCGCTGCCGTTGGACAGGCCGTAGAAGGTGTGGGACGTGGTGGATGCTCCGCTGCCGGAGATGGCCGTCCACTCGCTCCAGCCGGAGAGGTTGCCGGTGCCGGTGTCGTTGTGGTTGACGTTGTACTCGTAGCCGGTGATGGAGGAGTCCGAGGGGTCGTTCCAGGACAGCGTGACGCTGCCGTCGCCGGCGGATGCGGCGAGGCCGGTGGGCGCGTCCGGCGGCGTGACCATCGCGCAGGCGTGACCGACGGGGCACTCCACGTTTGCAAGCGCCGACTGCGTCCAGCCGCTAGCGCCCTTGGCGTTCTCGGCCTGGACGGCGACGTAGTAGGGGAGTGAGTCGTTGACGCCGTTGACGGTGGCGGAAGCGCCGATGACGCGGGAGGGGCCGCTGTCCCAGGTCTGGCCGCCGTCATCGGTGTAGCGGACGTTGTAGTAGGCGGCGCCCTTGACGGCGCGCCATGAGACGTTGAGTATGCCTTGTCCAAAGTCGCCGCGGGTGACGGTGACGGATGCGGGCGCGTCGGGCGGCGTGCTCATCGCGCAGGCGTGACCGACCGGGCACTCCACGTTTGCAAGCGCCGACTGCGTCCAGCCGCTTGCGCCCTTGCCGTTCTCGGCCTGAACGGCGACGTAGTAGGGGAGTGAGTCGTTGACGCCGTTGACGGCGGCGGAATCGCCGATGACGCGGGAGGGGCCGCTGTCCCAGGTCTGGCCGCCGTCATCGGTGTAGCGGACGTTGTAGAAGGCGGCGCCCTTGACGGCGCGCCATGAGACGTTGAGGACGCCCTGTCCGAAGTCGCCGCGGGTGACGGTGACGGATGCGGGCGCGTCCGGCGGCTGGGACGCTGCGGTGGGAAGCGCGGATAGCGCGATCGCGGCAAGCAGCGCCAGGACGGCGGCAAGCAGCCACGCAGGTCGGGATAGCAAGAGCGCATGTCTAATGCTCATGGTAGACTCCCTCTCAGAGTAATCCCTACCGTGCCATTATATGCGCTTTGCAATGATATAGGGGTGACAAAACAGCCAATATGCGTTATGTTGCGGTGACTTTAGCGGGGAAACGGGGCTTATATTGAGGTGACTTTAGAAGGAAACGGGGCTGGAGCGCCGCGCGGGGTTGGCGATACTATGCCCGCTCACCGGCTGCTTTCGCAGGGGCAGGCTCTGAGCCTGTCGAAGGGCGGGCGGATGGCCAACGGTCGCGGCGGCGGCCCACCTCAGCCGTCATTGCGGCCCATTCGGCTGCGCTCAGGGCAGGCTCAGCCGCAATCCAGTGGGGGCGGGGGCGCGGGCAGCGCGCGGGCGATACTGTGTCCGCTCACCCCCTGCTTTCGCAGGGGCAGGCTCTGAGCCTGTCGAAGCGCGCCGCGCTCAACGGCTGCCGGCGCGCAGGAACAGGTAGCCCGTGACGCCCGCCAGCAGGGAGGCGCCGAAAATGCCCATCTTTGCCTGGTCTACCAGCGCAGGGTCGTCGAAGGCGATGCCTGAGATGAAGATTGCTACGGTAAAGCCAATGCCCGCCAGGAATCCCGTGCCCAGCACGTGCCTCCAGGTGACGCCGGAGGGCAGATCGCCTATCCGCAGGCGCACCGCCAGCCACGTCATGCCCAGGACGCCCAGGGGGTTGCCCAGCAGCAGCCCAGCCGCAACGCCCAGCGTGATCGAGCTGGCCGCCGCTTCGGACAGCGTGTCGGTCGTGAATACTATGCCGGCGTTCGCAAGGGCAAAGACGGGCAGCACCACAAAGCTGACCCACGGGTGAATCAATCTCTCCAGCCGCTCCAATGGGCCTTCCGTGCCGCGGCTCAGGGTCTCGATCTGCCCAACTATCGTCTCCGCCGTCTCCTCGTCGCCGTTCGCCATTGCCACGCGGAAGTCGTGTAGAAGGTCGTCCACGGCGGCCGCGTACTGCTTGCGTTGCAGGTACGGCTGAGCGGGCACGATGGCCGCCACCAGCACGCCGACCAGCGTGGCATGTATGCCGGACTCCAGGAAGAACTGCCACATGACCACGGACAGGATGAAGTACATCCCCAGAGAGGTGAACCCCAGTCGGACGCACGCGGCGATGACGGCGAACATGGCGACACCCATGCCCAGGTGCGTCCAGTCGATTGACTCCGTGTAGAAGATGGCGATGATTGCGATCGCGCCCAGGTCGTCTACCACCGCAAGGCCCAGGAGGAACACCCGCAGCTCGGCGGGGACTCTCCGCCCCAGCAGCGCCAGCACGCCAAGAGCGAATGCGATGTCGGTCGCCATCGGGATTCCCCAGCCGACCACGCCTTCGCCAGACCCGTTTATCAGAAGGTAGATGATCGCCGGAGTAGCCATGCCGCCTATGGCCGCCATGACCGGCAGGGCTGCCTTCCTGAATGACGACAACTCCCCGTGGAGCAGCTCACGCTTTATCTCCAGGCCGACGACAAAGAAGAAGACGGTCATCAGGCCCTCGTTCACCAGGTGATCGAGGTCTTCCGAGATGGCGAAGATGTGTATGTCGAACGAGACGTAGGTGTGCCAGAAGTCGAAGTACGAGTCTGACCAGGGTGAGTTTACCCATGCGATGGCTGCGGCGGCTGCCGCCAGCAGGACCATCGCGCCGGTCTCCTCGGTGTGGATGAAGGACTGTATGGGCGCGCGCACCGCCCTCACAAAGTTGGACGGTTCTCTCATAGCCTGTGCAATCTCACGGGTCAGTCTCCTACGAATCGTTCTTCAAAGCCTTATCCGTGCAGGAAGATGTGGAGCTGAGGGGACTCGAACCCCTGACTTCCTCCGTGCAAAGGAGGCGCTCTCCCAACTGAGCTACAGCCCCACGCTTGCCTGGTAGTATAGCCTGTTGCGGCGATGGCGGAAAGGGCGCGCGCGGCCTTTCCCCGCGCCCGCATCTCACCCCGTTCGTGCTGAGCTTTTCGAGGCATGAACGGGAGGCCAAGGTTGCCGCCTGGGACTGCGTTCCTATCGGTTCGTCTAGCCGGCCCTTCGTTGGAACGGGTTGCCCGTGACAGCGGCGTATAGCGTCCAGGCGCCTGCCACAAGTACGGCTGCGACCAGGAATCCCCCATCGAATCCAATCCGGTCAGCGATGAGGAAGCCCGTGAACGGGCCCAGCGCCGCGCCCAGATCCAGCCATGTCGAGTATCTGCCTACTACGGCGGCGCGGGCCGAATCGGGCGAAACTTCGCCTATGGCGGCGTCCAGAGCCGTGTTCACTCCAACGGCCACAAGGAACAGAAGCGGTATCCCGATGATGGCGCCTGCCAGAGAATCGAGGGCGCCTATGAAGGCCAGCAGGGTGAACATTGCGACCATTCCCCAGGCGATGGACGTGCGCCTGCCCATCCGGTCCGACAGGTGGCCCAGCGGCACTCCAAGGCCAAGATCAGACAGCCATCTGAACCCGACCAGGAAGCCTGCAAGCGTCACCACGGCAAGCGACCCACCCAGCACCTTTCCGCTGTCGTCGGCGAATTCGGCCAGATACGGCGCCACGGTTGCAATAGCCAGGCCATTCGCCGCAAACGTCGTCGCAAACCGCATCAAGCTGATCGAGAGCAGGGGAAGCCTTAGCCCGCGCCCGGATTCGGGCAGCCTGGATACCGCCATATCCCAGAGGTTCAGCCGGCTCCGCAGGCCTCCGCCGGATGGTCGTATGCGCTCCGGCTTGAGGTTGGGCACTCGCGTGGCGATTACCACTCCAACCAGTCCGAAGCCTGCCAGGATCGCGAAGGTCGCCTCTCTGGACGTGAGTTGGAACAGCAGAGCGCCGCCGGTGGCTGCGACAAGGCTGCCGAGGCGCTGGCCGGAGTTGAAGAACCCAACCAGCCTGCCTCGCATTGAGGATGTGCCAACCTCAAACGCCGTCAGGAGCGCGGCCAACCGCATGTGAGAGTAAGAGACGCCCCAGACGGCTCGGGCGACCAGCAGCGACACGTGACCGCTGCCAAAACCGTATGCAAGCGTGGTCAGAGCGCCTACGGCAATCGATGCAACGAAAGGCCAGCGCACGCCGAATCGCTGATACACGGATGCGGCAAGGGCGTTGCTGACCAGTCGAATGAAGCGGTTGATGCTGAGCGCCAGCCCAATCCAGAACGCCGCGCCAAGTCCGAATTGCTCATGGATCCCAAAATCGACTGCGGCGACAGGCAGCACAACGTACATCAGAGAGTCGCCCATGATCACCGCGGCGGTTGGGGATACCGCGTACACCATCCCAGCCGGAATGATCTGTCTAATACGCACGTTTGAAGCGATGCCTCCCTGAGTTGCTCATTATAACGAAAATCCCGGATAGAGCGCGCTACCGGCTGCGCCTACCAGCATGGCGAAAGCCGGCGTAGTGAGAGACTAAGAGCGGCTTTCGCCAATGCCACTCAGCCTGACCGGTCTCAGGCCATGACCGCCGCCCGCGACGACGGGGATTGTAACAGCCCCTGCATTGCGCACACTGCCTGCCAGCCCGGAGCAGGTGGGGCTGAGCGGACTCGCCCCTGACTTCCTCCGTGCAAAGGAGGCGCTCTCCCAACTGAGCTACAGCCCCACGCTCGATGCGTAGCATAGCCTGTTGCGGCGATTGGGGGATATGGGCGCTGGTTGCCTCCTCCACACCGTCATTGCGGCGGAAGCCGCAATCCAGGGGGAACGCCGACTCGCCCGCGCAGCCCCTGCGTGGCAGACCCTTCGACAAGCTCAGGGCGAGCGGACATAATCTTCCCGCTCATGGTGAGCCAGTCGAACCAGAGCGGGGCCACCACAACCGTCATTGCGGCGGAAGCCGCAATCCAGGGGGAACGCCGACTCGCCCGCGCAGCCCCTGCGGGGCAGACCCTTCGACAAGCTCAGGGCGAGCGGACATAATCCTCCCGCTCATGGTGAGCCAGTCGAACCGGAGCGGGGCCACCACGACCGTCTGTAATCCGCAGACCCTTCGACAAGCTCAGGACGAACGCGGTAGCTCGCTACACGCCTATGACTCGGCCGTCCTCGTCCACGTCCAGCGTGCGCGGCGAGCCGGGCAGCCCCGGCATCGTCGTGATCGCGCCTGAGACGGGGTAGATGAACCCTGCGCCCACCGACGCCCGAACGTCGGTCACGCGGAAGGTGTAGCCGGACGGCCTGCCCAGCAGGCGCGGGTTGTGCGAGATCGAGAAGTTTGTCTTTGCCATGCACACCGGCATGTCTCCCCATCCAAGCTGCTCGTACGTGCGCAGGCGCCGCCGGGCCTCCGCGCTCCACTCCACGTCCGCGGCGTTGTAGACGCCGCGCGCCAGGGCCAGAACCTTGTCCTCTATGCGGGCGTCCACGGGGTAGAGGTAGCTAACCTCGTGCGGGCCGCTGTCGGCCGCGCTCAACGCGGCGTGCGCCAGGTCGATGCCGCCCTCGCCGCCTGCGCCGAACACGTTGCACTCCACGGCGGCAAGCGCGCCCGCGGCCTCCGCGTGCGACTTCACGATGGACACCTCGCCCGGCGTGTCGGTCGGGAAGCGGTTGACGGCAACCACCACCGGCAGCCCGAACGACCTGATCACGCCAACCATGTGCTCCACGTTGCACACGCCTTCCGACACCGCCGGCTCGTTCGGCGAATTGAGGTCTCGGATGCGCACGCCGCCGTGGTGCTTGACGGCGCGAACGGTCGTAACCAGCACGACCGCGCTTGGCTCCAGGTCGTTGAAGCGCGCCTTGATGTGCATGAACTTCTCGAAGCCCAGGTCTGCGCCGAAACCCGCCTCGGTCACCACGTAGTCGTTGTGTGCGAGGGCCAGCCTGTCGGCGATGACGGAGTTGCAGCCGTGAGCAATGTTGCCGAACGGCCCGGCGTGGACGAGCACGGGCTGGCCCTCCAGCGTCTGCACCAGGTTGGGGCGAATGGCGTCCCTGAGCAGCGCCATCATGGAGCCGACGGCGTTCAGGTCGCTTGCGTTCACGGGGCTGCCCTCGGCGGTGAAGCCGACCACCACCGCGGACAGGCGCCGCCGGAGGTCGTCGGGGCCGGAGGCCAGCGCGAGGATTGCCATGACCTCCGATGCGGTTACAATGTCGAACCCGGTCTCGCGCAGGGGCGCGTTGGGCGAGCCGCCAAGGCCCGCGACCACGGAGCGCAGGGCGCGATCCTCCATGTCCATCACGCGGCGCCAGGTGATGTCTTGCGGGCGGAAGCCCTCGATCTGCCCGCGTTGCGCTGCGTTGTCGGCGAGCGCGGCGAGGAGGTTGTGCGCGGATGCCACCGCGTGAGCGTCGCCGGTGAAGTGGACGTTGATCTCGTCCTGCGGTACGGCGATGGCCGCGCCTCCGCCGGTGCCGCCGCCCTTGATGCCGAAGATGGGGCCGAGCGACGGCTCTCGCAGCGTGGCCGCCACCCGGCGGCCCAGACGGCCCAGCGCCTGCGTCAGGCCGATGGTCACGGTGGTCTTGCCCTCGCCGGCGGGGGTTGGCGTCATGCCGGTGACCAGAATCAGCTTGCCGCGGCGGTCGCCGCCGCCGATGGCGTCCAGGCTGAGCTTGGCCTTGTGGCGGCCGTAGGGGAACACCCAGGCGTCGTCCAGTCCCATGCCTGCCGCTATTTCGGATATGGGCTTCATGCTGCTATCACCTCGCTTTCCTGGCTACATTCTAGCACAGGGCGGCGATGCGGGCAGGCGCAGTCCGCGGCTTCTCTTGCCCGCTCATGGTGAGCCAGTCGAACCAGAGCGGGGAGACCACAACCGCAGTCATCCGCTCGCCCTTCGACAGGCTCAGGGTGAGCGGACACGGTGACCCGTTCGTGCTGAGCGTGCCGAAGCATGGACGGCGAGGCAACGACTCTCCGCGGGCCGCGCCGCCGCGGTTGAAATGCGCGTGGCATCGCGGTATGATGAGTGAGTGAACGAAAGCACAATCGGCGAGGGGACGCATCAGCCGCAGTCATACGTGCCGCCCGTGCAGATGGAGGGGCGGTCCGTGATGGCGCACCGCGGCAAGTTGCTGGTGGCCGCGGCCGTGTTCGTGCTGTCGCTCGCGTACCTGGGGTTCATTGCGTTCCAGGGCGCCAGCGCGTACTACCTGACCGTCGGCGAGTTGACGCAACGCGGCGATTCGGTCTACGGCCAGAACCTGCGGGTAAGCGGCAAGCTGGTGGACACGTCCTTCGTGCGAGACGAGAGCGGTACGCTGGTGCACTTCTCGCTTGCGGACGCCGAGGACAGCGGCGAGACCATGAACGTGGTCTACGATGGGCTGCTGCCTGACCTGTTCTTCAACGAGCACTCGGAGATCGTGTTGCAGGGCACGTACGCCTCCAACGGCACATTCGACGCGCAGTCGATCCTGGTCAAGTGCCCCTCCAAGTACGAGGCTGAAGCGGCCGCCTGAGGGCTGCCGTTGCCCGTTCGTGCTGAGCGTGTGGAAGCACGGGGGGGGTGCCCGATTGTCGTGTTGGAACGCAGGAGGTTCACGAACCGCCACTACGGGTACCATCCGCGCCTTGCCCGCTCAGCCGCTGTGGGGCAGACCCTTCGACAGGCTCAGGGTGAGCGGACGAACGCGCGCCTACGCTCCAGCCAGACTCTCGGCGTCCCGGATGTAGTCCGCGGTTTCACCGACCAGGAAGGCGATCTCCTCCGGGTCGTAGTAGTCGTGGTAGAAGCATTCGCCGTGCAGCACGCCTTGGCGATGAGAATAGGTGCGGGCGATATCCCCAAGGGATCTGTCGTGTAGGGAGAGGGATCGCAGTCTTCGCCCTGCCATGGTGGACGTGCCCGGTTCCTGTCCTGAGCGCACGAGAACCAACGCCTCTGTGGCGCGGAGAGTGGCGCACCACGCCTTCTCTGCCGCGTCCCGGAAGTCGCCGACCGCCATGCGCTCAATCGCGGCCTCCCCCATTTGGCGGGCGTCTGCGAATATGTGGGCGGCGTTGGCTTCAATGGTGGTCATCGACTTCCTCCTCGCCATTTGCATGGGTAATTGTACCACCGGACAGAGGTGCACGCCAACCGTGCTACATTGCTCGCGGGCGATTGTCCGTCAGCCCTGACACACTCAAAGACTGCCCTCCACAGGCTCAGGGTGGGCTTGTACTGTATCCCGTTCGTGCTGAGCGTGTTGAAGCATGCGCCGCCGCCCACCCCACACCCCACGCCCGCGCAAGCGGGTGTCCACGGGGCGAGCTTAGGGGTCACGCTCTATCGCGCCGCAGACCAAGACCCGATTGAGTGGATTCCCGCCTCCGCGGGAATAGGGAGATGGGCGAGGCGGATACGGTAGCCCGATTGTGGTGTTAGACACGCGGGCGGTTCACGAACCGCCCCTACGGGAGGCCGCCAGCCCACAGGCCCGCTTGCCCCCATCCTAACCTTCCCCCGCAGACGGGGGAAGGGATGAAAGGTTGCGCTCGCGAGCTTGTTGCTGTCGTAGCGGCGGCTAGATGCGGAACGCCCCCAGCTGCTGCTCCACGCTGCGCGGGTTTGCCCGCTGCCTCATGCCCTCTGCCCGCGCGTCCAGCGGCTCCGACTCCGGGTCCTGGTACAGCACGCCCAAGGGTATGCCGCCCTGCTCGATGAGCTGGAAGGCGGCCTGCCTGTCCGCCGCGTCGTGCTCTTCGGGGATGTCCCACGTGATCGGGTCAACGCCCTTCTTTGCGTTGCCCTTCAACTGGTCGAAGTTGTCGTTGTAGGTGGTGCAGGGCGACTGCACGTGGACGACCGAGAAGCCGGGGTGGTTCATGCCTTCCTTTATCAGGTTTGCAAGCTCGCGGGTCTTGCTGGAGAACCCGGAGGCGACGAAACTTGCGCCCACGGTCAGGTACAGCTGGAGCGGGTTGAGGGCATTCTCCAGCTTGCCGAACGGCGTTGTGGGCGTGATAACGCCAAGCTCCGTGGTGGGCGAGCTCTGGCCCTTGGTGAGGCCGTAGACGCCGTTGTCCATGATGACGGCCGTCACGTTCAGGTTGCGCTGCGCCTGCGGGGCGATGTGCTCGCCGCCGATGCTAAGGAAGTCGCCGTCGCCGGAGACGATTAGCACGTTCAGGTCCGGGTTTGCCATCTTGACGCCGAAGGCGACGGGCAGCGACCTGCCGTGCAGTCCGTGTATGCCGAACGGCTGCGTGCCGTCCAGGAGATGCACCAGGTTGCCGGAGCAGCCGATGCCGGCCACAATCACGGTGTTCTCCATCGGCATTTCAAGCTCTATGTTGCGTCTCTCCACGCCAAGCTCAATCGCGCGCTTCACGCCGAAGTCGCCGCAGCCGGGGCACCATTTGAAGTCGTATTCGGGATTCTTCTTGCTCATACCTGCACCAGCTCCTTCTTGTGGGCTTGCATCCTGTCGATGATCCTGGCCTTGAGCTCGCGGACCTTGAAGGGCGTGCCTGTGTACTGGGTAATGGACTCGGCCTTCACGCCTTGCGCTCGCAGCAGGCTGGACATCTGTCCCAGGTAGTTCAGCTCCGGAATCAGCACCAGCTCCTTCTGCTTCAGCTCCTCCAGCAGCTTGGGAGGCAGCGGGTTGAGGAACATGGTGTAGTACCACCCGATGGTCTGGCCCTCCACCGTCATCTGGTCGAAGGCTTCCCGCGTGGAGCCCTTGGAGCCGCCCCACGTCATCAGGGCGATGGGCTCGTCCGTGTTCTCGCGCTCGTAGTTGTCCTCTTCCAGGAGCTTGAGCTTGCCGAACCTGCGCTCGGTCATCTCAATGTGGCGCTGCGGCAGGTGGGTTGTGTCGCCCATGCCGTCGTGCTCGCTGGCGTTGGCGACGTACGGGCCGGGGCCGCCCGGAATGGGCATGGCGGACACGTGGGGGCCTGCGTAGCGTTCGTAGCCGTTGCTGCCCTGGTAGGTGAGCCTGCGCTCGTCAACCACCTTGGAGAGGTCCGGCGTGGGGATGTTCTGCGCCTGCTCAGAGAGGGCGTGGTCGCTGAGCAGGATGACCGGGCCTTGGTATCGCTCTGCCCAGTTGAGGGCGTGGGCGCCGGCCCAGAAGCACTCCTCCACGCTGCCCACCGCCATCACGGGGACGCTCACGTCTCCGTGCGCGGGGTGTATGGACGAGAGCAGGTCTGACTGCTCGACCTTGGTGGGCAGGCCGGTTGCGGGGCCGCCGCGCTGCACGTTGACGACTACGCAGGGGATCTCCGCCATCCACGCCATGCCGATGCCTTCGCTCATGAGGCTTGCGCCCGGCCCGGCGGTGGAGGTCATGGCCTTCCTGCCGGCGTAGCCTGCGCCGACGATGGCGTTTATCGACTCGATCTCGGAACTGGCCTGGTAGACGAACTTGCCCGGCCCGGTCAGGTTGCGCTCCATGTACACCAGGATGGTCGTCGCGGGCGAGATGGGGTAGCCTGCGAAGAAGTCCAGGCCGGCGGTGATGGCCCCGAGGGCCAGGGCGTCGTTGCCCTTGATCATGATCTGAGCGCCCTGCGGAGGCGTCGGCTCCTCCAGCGCGCCCAGGCTGAAGCCGCTCTTCTTGGCCTCCTCTGCGCCCAGGCCAAGCGCCATGATGTTGCCGCGGATTATCTCCTCGTCGCCGGGGCGGCCGCGGGTGAAGCGCTTGGTGACGAACTCCGGCAGGTAGTGCTCCGGCATGTCGACGAGATGGGCGATTGCGCCGAGGATGACCATGTTGGCGGCCCTGGGGTTGCCGGTGGAGCGGGCGAGCTCGTCGATTCTCATGCCGAAGCTCTTGCCGTCGTCCTCCAGCTGGAAGTCCTGCGAGTTGTAGATGATGACGCCGCCCTCGCGCACCTGGTCGAAGTGGGTGTCGTAGGCCTCACGGTCGAAGGCTACGAGCACGTGCAACTCATCGCCGTAGCTCAGGACGGGCGAGGTTGAGATGCGGGCCTGTGCGAAGGTGGGGCCGCCCATGATCTGCGATGGGAATGTCACGAACGTCTTGACGTGATAGCCCACCTGCGCGGTCACCTGGGCAAGCAACTCCGCCGATGTTACGAGACCGCCGCCACCCTCGCCGGCGAACCGGACCACAAAGTCGCTATTTCGCATATGCTGTCTCCTATGCTGCTAGTGTGATGGATGGGACGGCATGGCAAGCGGAGCGAATGGGGCGCGCGCCTCACGCACCGAGGGCAAAGGGGACACCGCCGAGAGGGGGAGCGGGCGACTCCAACCTCCACCTGCGCCGAACCACCGGGACTCGTTTTCGAGCTTCTGCAACAATGCGCCTCCGATTCAACTGGAGGTCTAACGCGTCAGGGCCAAGCCCCGAGACTCCCGCCTACTATATCATTGGCCCGTGAGCGGTGTCAACTGCGCGAGTTGCCTCATAATAAATGTTACCGAGTGGGGTATCGTTGCTTCAAAAATCGTGTTACCGGGAGGAAGCATGAGAAGGAGCAGCGTGAAGGAGTACATAGAGAAGATGCAGGAGAGGTATCGAGTGGCGGGGCGAGCCGAACGAGGCAGTCTGCTGGACGAGATAGAGGCCGTTACCGGCTACCACAGGAAGTCGGCCACGCGGCTGATGGCTCGCCGCGTGGATGTGAGGATCAAGCGCAAGGGGCGAGGGCGGCCGAGTGTGTACGGGCCTGAGGCGGTGTCGGCGCTGCGCCAGGTGTGGGAGATGAGCGACCGGCTGTGCGGGAAGCGCCTGGCTCCCTTCATGGGGGAGCTGGCAGCCCGCCTACAGGCGTGGGAGGCGTTGGTAGTCTCTCAAGACATCGTGGAGCAGCTGAACGGCATGAGCGCATCCACCATAGACCGGTTGATGAAGCCTTACAGGGTCAGGGGCTTGCGGCGACCCTGGACCAGCGGCAAGTCGTCCGGCAGCCAGCTCAAGGCGGCCATCCCCATCCGCACCTTCGGCGAGTGGGGCGACCCGCCGCCCGGGTTCCTGGAGGTCGACCTGGTAGCCCATTGCGGCGAGAGCACGGAGGGGTTCTACCTGAACACTCTGACCTGCGTGGACATCGCCACAGGCTGGGTGCACTGCCGGGCGGTGTGGGGCAAGGGCCAGGATCGTGTAACCGCCGCCATGCACGAGATGGCTCGCGCCCTGCCATTCGCCGTAAGAGACATCCACGCCGACAATGGCGGCGAGTTCATCAACCACAAGCTCTTCTCCTACTGCCAGGAACGGGGCATCCAGTTGAGTCGCTCCCGACCCTACAAGAAGAACGACAACGCCCACGTGGAGCAGAAGAACTGGGCGGCCGTGAGACGGCACGTGGGCTACGACCGCTACTCCAGCCGGGTCGCCTTGGAGCGACTCCAGGAGGTCCACCGGCTGGCCGGCCTCCTCCACAACTTCTTCCTTCCTACCATGAAGCTCCAGCGCAAGACCCGTCACGGCGCCCGCGTGCACAAGGTGTTCGACACTCCCAGGACGCCCTACCAGAGGCTTCTGGAACTCGACGCGCTCTCAGATGAGCAGAGGGACAGCCTCCAGCGACTATACCGGTCGCTCAACCCCGTGTCGCTTCGCAACCAGCTGAACAATGCCCTGGAGGAGTTGTGGGCCGCGGCGGACCCACACCCCGACAACCACCACCCTCCCGGTAACATCAATTATGAGGCAACGACCACCGCCCGGTAACACCTTGATTTGACGCAACACGCTGCGATTCACGCCTGGCGCAATCGTGACGGGATTCACTAGGGGGGGGGCACAGCCGGACACGGAAGTTGAATCAGGACGCGGGGAGGCCGGCGGCGATGTTTACGACATCGATCCGATTGGCTATCATTAGCGAGAGGAAGATGCCATGACTATGAAGAATCCGCCCCATCCCGGTCGCAGCATCAGGGAGAACTGCCTGGCTCCCCTTGGCCTGAGCGTTACCAAGGCTGCGGAAGTCCTGGGAGTTGCCCGTCACACGCTTTCGCGGGTATTGAACGGCCACGCGGCAATCTCGCCCGACATGGCTATTCGCCTTGAGAAGGCCGGTTGGTCAAGCGCCGATTTCTGGCTGCGCCGCCAGACTTCTTATGACCTTGCGGAAGCGCGCAAGGGTGAAGACCGGATTCTGGTCAAGCCATACCAGCCGCAGCCCGCGGCGTAGGGCATCCAATCGAGTCTCACTCCGGCCTGTGCCTCCAACCACAGCCAGGCTGACTACGGCAACACTCTCCCCAAAGCTGCCAGAACGCCCGTAGCAATGCTTGTTGCACTTACGTTCGACACCGACTATAATCCAGGCAAATTGCGGAAGGACTGCTAGCCGTGGCTGACCTCAACATCAAAAGCCGGACTCTTTGGACGGGTGACAACCTTGACGTCATGCGCGGGATCAACTCCGAGTCCGTGGACTTGATCTATCTGGATCCGCCGTTCAACTCCAATCAGGACTACTCCGCGCCCATCGGCTCTGCTGCTGCGGGCGCGGCCTTTAAGGCATAAGTTCGAGGTCCTTATTGAAACATCCGGGGCGGAGAAGGCGTTGTGGGCCTGTATCGAACCCCCTCACATGCAGGAGGAGAAATGGTCTCACGATTGATGGTTGTGGCACTAGCTCTGTTGCTGATGGTCGGTTGCAGCGCGGCCTCTACGCCTACGGAAATCCCCACTACGACGCCTACACCTACGCTATCTCCTACCTCGACGCCTGTATCGACCCCGACACCACGCCCTACGTGGACGCCGCGTCCTACATCGACACCGATTCCGATAGCAGAGCGTGCGAAGGAAAAGCGAGAGTGGCATCTAATGGCGAGGGAGTCTTGTCACGAAAAGTTGCGGGTGCTAGATGAGTATATGGAGGGCCACCTCCGGGGCTTCGCTTCGCGGGAGTTGGACGGAGAGGGAAGGGCGATCCTTGAGAGCTACACCTCTGCGTTCAAGACTTACGAGGCGGCGAGATGGGATCATCACGAGTTCTTTCGCGAGAACAAGATTCCCATTCATGAGGATGAGAGGGGGCTTTCTTGCCGTCCAGACGGATACACCTGGCGAATAGGCTAGGGACACCTAGCGGCTTTCGAGTGCTTTGAACACGGTGCCAGAGGCTTAAGTGCACCAGGTCGCAGGCAGAGTTTGTAGCCATCTTGAAGCGGGAGGGATTGAGGTAGGGGGCGGGCAAAGTGCCGAAAGAGAAGCGCGAATGAGGGGGTTGTCCCGTTGTAGGCCAGATGAAGCGATATTGAGGGCGCACTACCAACTCTCCAACCAATTGCCATACAGTTCTACACATGTCGCGCCAAACCGATCTTGCAGACTCTTCTCAAATGGAATGCCGCCTTGGACATCATCTACTACCCCCAACAGGGAGTCCCTGCCATGCTTCGCTTCCAGCGAGCGGGTGAATTCCAGAGCAGTTCTATAGAACAATCTGAATTCAAATCCGTTTCGATTCAATGGCTCCGTGCAGAAGAATGGAGGTGGCATAAGGATGTCACCGTGCAACCACACATAGAGTCGATTGATAGTTCTAGTGGCCTTTAGGTGTCGAGCGTCATTCTCATACAACTCTGCAATCCCCTCGTGAAACCACCGGGGAGTTGCATGATACCTCCCAGCACCTAGATATTGACACATTGTCGCATGAACCATCTCGTGCAAAGGTGTAAGCGTGTGGTCATCCTCTCCCGGCAACTCAGGGGCTTGCTCAAGTGGTGCCCATACAACCGGCCCAGTAGGTTCGCAAGAAGCCGCTCCAGCTGAACGGTAAAGACCAGTTACCGAGTGGTATCCCTCAATGCTCTCATATAGCCAGAGGGTAATGGGCGTGCTGTCCGCCGGGATCTGCCATACCCGCACAAGACTGCGTCGGGCACGCTCAAACTCTGCCAGCGTTTGGTTGAGTCTAGACTGGTCGGCTCCGCCTGCATGGTGCACATGGAAATTTGCCTCAGCAGCATCGGCATCAGCTGCGGTTCTTGACTGGTCAATTCTTAACCAGATGAGCCACACTGCGGGCAAGCTCACTAACGCAAGAAGCACTAACCCGGCCAAGGCGCGATCCCCCGGACGAAATCGTCTTGAGATTCGGTAGTTTCCAAATCGGGTGTTGACCCACCTTGACGCTGGCCTGGCGGCCGTAAGTAGCGAGAGTGAGAGGCAGATTGCCACAGTAGCGGTCCCCCACATTGCCCAGCGAAACCTAGGTCCTAGTGCTACCTCATCGACCACAATAGGCAGTGACATAACCCAAAGGCCCACCGTCAGCACGGTCCACCAGATTCCTGCCAACAACCACTTGAAGAATGTTCTGATGCCAAGCACCGCTGTTGCTGGAGAGAGTCGCCAATTACCCATACTGACCATACCCGTTAGCTGCACTAGGTGGTACTTTGCGACCATTGCGGTCGAGGTTCGAGGTCGGATCCCTTACCAGGCAGCTGCTCCGCTATGCCCAACTGCAGAATGAGCGCTAGAGCTTCAAGTGAACTACTCCTTGGCCTTCGCCAGTCTCTTCCGTCTGGCTCTAGATTAACTGTTGGAGTTGCCACCAGGCAAGTGGTAGGAGACATCTGAAAGGTCTAGTTTAGGCCCGTGTCTTCACCACTAACCGCGGCAGTCGAGCACCCCCCCTCTGATAGCCCGCGCTTATCGCTGGTATAGGCAAATGCCCTATTGAATTATATCTCGCAGCGGCTATACTTGGCTTGAGAGGCGCTCGCAGCGGCGGGCATGGCGGGGAGGCGGCTCGGCAGCACCATCAACCAATCTTCCAGGGGGGCGCAATGGCAACGGAAGTAGAGCTCAAGAGGGGATTGCAGGGGGTCTACATCGACAAGACCCAGTCCAGCTTCATTGACGGCAACGAGGGCAAACTTCTCTACCGCGGGTACTCCATCCACGACCTGGCCGAGATGTCCACGTTCGAGGAGACGGTCTACCTGCTGCTGTACGGCAAGCTGCCCAACCAGTCCGAGCTGGACTCATTCGACGCCGACCTGCGCGCCAACCGCGCGATTCCCCCCGAGGTCATGGAGGTCGTGCGGCTCACCAAGAACGCCCACCCGATGGACGTGCTGCGCACCGCCGTCTCCGCGCTCGCAGCCTACGATCCGGACACCGCAGACAACTCGCCGGAGGCCACGCTTCGCAAGGGCATCCGGCTCACCGCGCAGGCGCCCACCATCGTCACCGCTCACGCCCGCGTCATGCAGGGCCTTGAGCCTGTCGCCCCCAACCCCAACCTGAAGCAGGCCGCCAACTTCCTGTACATGCTGTTCGACAAGGAGCCCACCGCGGACGAGGCGCGCATCATGGAGAAGGACTTTGTGCTGCACGCCGAGCACGGCATCAACGCATCCGCATTCGCCGCGCGCGTGGCCGCCAGCACCGTATCCGACCTGCACTCCGCCGTTGTGTCGGGCATCGGCACGCTCAAGGGGCCTGCCCACGGCGGCGCCGCGGAGGAGGTGATGAAGATGGCGCTGGACATCGGCGAGGAGGACAGGGCGGAGGAGTACACCCGCGGCATTCTGGAGGGCGGAGGCCGCGTGATGGGCTTCGGCCACCGCGTCTACAAGGTGGAAGACCCGCGCGCCCGGCACCTGAAGTCGGAGTGCGAGGCGCTGGGCCAGGAGCGCGGCCAGCCCAAGTGGTTCAGCATCCTGAGCAAGGTTGCGGAGGTCATGGAGCCGTACCGCGCCAGAGGCATCTGCCCCAACGTGGACTTCTGGGCGGGCGCCATGTACCACCTGCTTGAGATTCCCAAGGACATCTTCATCTGCATCTTTGCGATGGGGCGCATACCGGGCTGGACGGTCCAGGTGATGGAGCAGCACTCCAACAACATCCTGCTGCGCCCTCTGCTCCTCTACGAAGGCCCGATGGACCTGGAGTTCACGCCGATAGACGAGCGGGGCTAGGCCGCGCGGTGTCTCGCTAGACAAGTCTGAGGCCGTTGCACAACTCGATTGGCGGCCGCCAAACCCTCTTCCCCCTCAAGGGGGAAGATTGAGATGGGGGTGACCCCTGCGTGGGCGCTCTACCCGATGGCCCCCATCCCCGCATCAAGTGCGGGGCAGGCTCTGACCTTCCCCCGCAGACGGGGGAAGGGAGTACAGACCTCGCCGTCGGCGCGCCCCGGACGATGCCCGGCGACGACCTTGCCGAGCCGCAGGCTACCATAGAGCGGCTCATCGCCGAGCACGGCCGCATCACGTTCGCCCGCTTCATGGAGCTGGCTCTCTACGGGCCCGGCGGCTACTACGTCCACGAGAACCGCGAACGCGCCGGCGACTACTTCACGGCACCCACTGCCCATCCCGCGTTCGGCGCGCTGCTGGCCGTGCAGGCAAGGCAGGCGTGGGAGCTCATGGGATCGCCGCCGCGGTTCCACGTGATCGAGGTTGGCGCGGGCGGCTGCCAACTCGCGCGCTCGTTCGTCGACTACGCCGCGCTGCTGTCGCCGGAGTTTGCCCGCGCGCTCGAGTACGTCGCGGTGGACTACGCAGTCGCTCGGCCCGCGCATGAGGGCGTGCGCGCAGTGAGAGGCCGCGGCCTGCCGTTCAGGGGCGTGGTTGGCTGCGTGCTCTCGAACGAGCTGCCGGACTCGTTCCCCGTGCATCGGTTCGAGGTTCGCGGCGGGCGAGCGATGGAGGCGTACGTCACGCTTGAGGGAGGCCGGCTTGCGGAGACGCTCGGCGAGCCGTCTACGCCGCGAGTCGAGGAGCGGCTGGCCGGCCTGGGCATGCGCCTGCCGGACGGATTCCGCGGCGAGGTCAACCTTGCGCTGGACGACTGGATGGACGAGGTGTCGCAGGCGTTGGAGCGCGGCGTCGTGCTCACCATCGACTACGGCCACGAGGCGCGCGACCTGTACTCGCCGGAGCGTTCGGGTGGCACGCTGCGCTGCTACTACGACCACACGCTGCAAGGCGATCCGTATCGGCGCGTGGGCGCGCAGGACATGACGGCGCACGTGGATTTCACGTCGCTGGCCCGCGCGGGCGAGGCGCGCGGCTTCACCACGCTGGGATACGCCACGCAGCGCGAGCTGCTGCTGAACCTTGGGCTGAGCGGCATGGTGGAGTCGCTGGCAGGCATGGGGCTGTCGCAGAGGGAGCGGGACGGCAACCGCATGGGGATGCTGGAGCTTGTGAAGCGCGGCGGCATGGGCGAGTTCCGCGCGCTGGCGCAGGCGCGAGGGCTGGGGGACGGCGCAACGCTGCTCGGCTTCTCGCCTGACAGCCGCCTGCGGAGGGCCGCGCCGGGCGAGTCGGGGCTGCCGCCTGCGCCGCTGCTGTCCGCGGAGCACCTGGACCTGATGGCGGGGCGCTACCCGCACCTTGCGTGGGAGTGGGAGGGCGTGTGGCCGGGCAGTGGCGGACGATAGGGCGTTCACATTCCGCTCGCCCTGAGCCTGTCGAAGGGTGAGCGGATGAACACAGTCGTCGGTCTTCCGTTCATGCTTCGACAAGCTCAGCACGAACGGATGGCAAATGGCCGCGCCCCGTCACTCTGCGACGAACGTCGTGATCGTCGAGTTGACGCGCAGGGTGTACGTTTCGCCGGGCTGGAAGTCGCTGCCAAGCGGCACGACGAACTCGTGAGTCGTGTAGACCTGCGCACACGCCACCTGCTGATCCGGCGCAGGCTCCAGGTTGAACACCGTGATGGCGATGTCGCTGCCGGAGCGATCCTCCTCGTACCCGTAGAACTCCACGCAGGCGTCGGACAGGCCGGAGACCACGTCGATGAAGTACTGCGGCGGGTACGACTCCGCCACGCGCAGCGCAACGCTTTCGATGGGCGCCAGCGACTTGATCATGTCGTCCGGCACGGCGGGTGTAGGCTCCGGCGATGGCTGCGGGTCTGCGCTGGAGACCGTGTCGTCCGGGCTCATCGTGGCTGTTGGCTCAGGCGTGTCGGTCGGCGCCGGCGCGGACGTGGCCGTTGGGGCAGGCGTGTCGGTCGGCTGCGCGGTTGGCGTAGGCGTGGGTTCCTCCTGGCACGCCGCCGCCGAGAGCAGCAGCGCGCCGATCGCGATCAGTACGGCGATGTTCATGGCGAATCGCATCCTGGAGACCTCCCGCGGCCCTTGCCGTACGACATTCGAGTACAGCATACCACACGCGGCGCGGTCGTGCTTAGACTGGCTCAGCACGAACGGGGGCTATCGCCCGCGGCGCGCGGAGCTAGCAGCCCAGCTTGCCCGCAAGATCCTCGATGTCCGCGGCATTGACGTCGAAATCTGCGCCGGGGGCTGCGTCCACGTCGACGCTCGGTCCAAACTCACAGGGCCTGGCAACGAACGCAGCCCTGAGTCCCACAGCCTGCGCCGCCCTCAAGTCGCTCTTGTGGGCCGCCACCATCATCACCTCCTCCGGTCGCAAGCCCAGCAGGTCTGCTGCGCCGAGGTAGGTCTCCGGATCCGGCTTGTAGCGCCGCATCAGCTCAGCGGAGAGGATGCAGTCCCAGGGCAGGCCCGAGCGCTTGGCCATGTTGGTGAGCAGGGCCACGTTGCCGTTGGAAAGAGTGGCCACAATGAAGCGTTGGCGCAGCCGGGTCAGGCCCGCCACGGAGTCCGGCCAGGGCGCGAGCCTGTGCCACGCGCGGTTCAGGTGACTCTTCTCGTCCTCGCTGAGCCATGTGACGCCAAAGTCGTCAAGAAGGCCGTCAAGGATCATGCGATGCAGCACGTCGATCTTCGTCCAGGGCAGTTCGCCGCTCCGCACACGAGCCATTGCAGGCGCGTATCCGGCCCGCCATCTGTCGGCGAACTCAGCCCAGTCGACGTCGATGCCCTTGGCTCTGCCCAGCTGCTCGCCCTCGCGGATGACGCTGCCGCGCCAGTCAACCACGGTGCCGAATACGTCGAAGGTCAGAGCCTTGACGGCTGAAATGTTCATGGGCGATACCGGGCTATTCGCCATGTTGGGCGATCAACGCGCGTACGGCGGGCACCAACTCCCTTGGCACCAACATAACTGCCAGCGTGGAGTCCTCAAAGGCGGCTTCGTCCTCAGCAACGGCTTCTTCCTCGGTCTGCGAGTCGTAGTGCCGTAGGACAAGTTCAACGCGTTCCGCGTCCCATCCAGGCGGGAAGTTGGGTTTGTCGTTCATCTTCCTTTCCTCTGCCAGCCGGCTCACTCTCCGCCCGCGCCCAGCCGCTCCTTGAGCAGCCGCACCGCGGCCTCTATGCCGTCCGGGTGGTCGAACACGGCGGAGCCTGCCACCACCACCTGCGCGCCCGCGGCGGCCACCAGCGGCGCAGTCTCCGCGTTCACGCCGCCGTCCACCTCCACGACAGCGTCCGAACCGCGCTCGCGCACCAGCTCCCGCATCCGCTCGATCTTGCGCGGGCTGGACGCGATGAACCTCTGCGCGGGCAGGCCGGGGTTCACCGACATGACCAGCGCCTGATCCAGCCACGGCAACGCCTCCTCGATGGCCGCGACCGACGTGGCCGGGCTTATCGCCACGCCCGCCCGAGCGCCGCGCGACCGGATGCGGTCGACGGTCCAGTGCAGGTGGACGCAAGCCTCGAAGTGGACGGTGACGACATCCGCGCCCGCGTCTATGAACGAGTCCACGTGCCGCTCCGGCCGCTCGACCATCATGTGTACGTCCAGCGGCAGGTGCGTCCACTTGCGAATGGCCTCGACGGTGCGCGGCCCCCACGTGAGCGCAGGCACGAAATGGCCGTCCATGATGTCCACGTGGATCATGTCCGCGCCGGCGCGCGTGACCTCCGCCACGTGCTCGCCCAGCCGCGCGAAGTCCGCGGACAGGATTGACGGCGCCAGCTTAACGTCAGCCATCGACTGCCTCGCCTTCCGCGATCCACCGCCGGAAGCCCAGCAGCCGGTCGAACGCCTCCGCGGATGCTCGCGCGTGCTCTACGGCCAGCGCGCTGAGTCCCCACTCGCGGCCCCATCTCGCCGCGTAGTCCTCCAGCGTCAGGAAGCCGGGGTACTGCTGAACGGCTCTCTCCATCGCCGCAAATGCGCTGGGGTTCAGGATAAGCTCCTCGCATACCCTTAGCAGCTCAGGATGTTGTCCTTCCTGAGTAGCCTGCCTGAATCGCACCGCGGGAAAGCCCAGCGCGGCGTTGTTCTCGATTACGTTCCGCACGGCCCGTTGAAGGCTGTGCGAACGGGCGATAGCCTTATGTGCTTGCACCATCATGGGGCCTCCTCCAGCAGGCGGGCGGCCTCCCGCAGCGCCTCCTCGACGCGGCGCGGGCCAGTGCCGCCCGGCACGTCGCGGGCTGCCACGGCCGAACCGGCGGAGATGTCGAACACGTCCACGTCAAAGCGCGGCGAGAAGCGGCGGTACTCCTCAAGCTCCAGCCTGTCCGGGCTCACGCCCCTGGTCTCGGCGTAGCGCACCAGTTCAGCCACCACGCCGTGCGCCGAGCGGAACGGCTCGCCCTTCGCCACCAGGTAGTCGGCAAGGTCGGTGGCGAGCATCGGGGCGTCTCCCGCGGCCTCTCGCATTCGCTCGCGGTCGATCTCCATCGTGGCGACCATTCCGGCGAACACCGAGAGCGTACCAAGCAGCGTGTCCACGGTGTCGAAGAACGCCTCCTTGTCCTCTTGCAGGTCTCGGTTGTAGGCGAGCGGCAGCCCCTTGAGCATGGTCAGCGCGCCCATCAGGTGGCCGTACACGCGGCCCGTCTTGCCGCGCGCCAGCTCCGCTACGTCCGGGTTGCGCTTCTGCGGCATGATGCTGCTGCCGGACGTGTAGCCGTCTGCGAGGCGCACGAAAGCGAACTCCTGCGACGACCAGACCACCAGCTCTTCCGCCAGCCGCGACAGGTGCGCCATGCACAGCGCGGCGTTGGCGTGGTACTCGACGATGAAGTCTCGGTCGGAGACGGCGTCGATGCTGTTCGCGCTGATGCGGCTGAAGCCGAGCTCGTCGGCGACCCGCTCGCGGTCGATGGGGTAGGGGACTCCGGCCAGCGCGCCGCTTCCGAGCGGGAGCACGTCCGCCCGGCGCAGGCACTCGGCGAACCGCTCGCGGTCGCGCCGGAGCATGTGGAAGTAGGCCAGCAGGTGATGCGCCAGCAGCACGGGCTGGGCGCGCTGGAGGTGGGTGTAGCCCGGCATGATGACGTCCGCGTGCGCCTGCGCCGCCGACAGCAGCGCCTCTTGCAGCGACCTCAGGCCGGCAATCGTCTCACCGATGGCCTCCTTGCAGTAGAGGCGCACGTCCGTTGCCACCTGGTCGTTGCGGGAGCGCGCGGTGTGCAGCCGGCCGGCGGCCTCGCCGACCAGCTCGAACAGGCGCGCCTCGATGTTCATGTGGATGTCCTCAAGCTCCTCGCGCCAGGGGAATGCGCCGTCCTCGATCTCTTGCAGGATGGACTCGAGGCCGGAGCATATCAGGCGCGCGTCCTCCTCGGCGATGATGCCCTGGGCGGCCAGCATCCGCGCGTGCGCGATGGACGCCGCCACGTCCTGCCTGTACAGGCGGCGGTCGTAGCCCACGGAGGCGATGTAGGGCGGTACGGAGTCTCTGCCTTGCATGGCTATTCCAGCGGCGCGATTTCGCGCTAGACGCTCTCACTCAACTCCGGCAGCTCCAGTGCCTGCACCCGCGCCTGCGTGCGGCCTGCCAGCCCGAATACGTGGATGAAACCCTCCGAGGCGCGATGGTCGAAGCGGTCTCCCGTGTCGTAGGTTGCCAGGTCGTGCTGGTACAGCGAGTACGGCGAGCTGCGGCCTACCGCAGCGCAGCGGCCCTTGAACAGCTTGAGCCTGACGGAGCCGGTCACGTAGCGTTGCGTGCTGGTGACGAACGCCTGAAGGTCCTGGTGCAGTGCGGTGAACCACAGGCCGTTGTAGACGTGCTCCGCGTACTCCTGCGCGATTCGCTCCTTGAGCCTGAGCTGGTCCTTGCTGAGCGTGACGGCCTCCAGCGCGCGATGCGCGGCGTGGAGCGCGGTTGCGGCCGGGGCCTCGTACACCTCGCGGGACTTGATGCCAACGAGCCGGTCCTCCACGTGGTCGACGCGGCCCACGCCGTGCTCGCCCGCCAGTCGACTCAGGTGGCCTATCAGGTCGACGCCGTTCATCTCCTCGCCGTCAAGCGCAACGGGGATGCCCTGCGCGAACGTCACCTCCACGTACAGGGGCGTGTCCGGCGCGTTCTCCGCCGAGGCCGTCCAGGCGAACGCCTCCTCCGGCGGCTCCACCCACGGGTCTTCCAGGTCGCCCGCCTCTATGCTGCGGCCCCACAGGTTCTCGTCTACGGAGTAGGGGCTGCGCGGCCCCAGATCGAGGGGCGTGTTGCGGGCGCGGGCGTACTCGATCTCCTCGTCGCGGCTCATGCCCCACTCGCGGGCGGGCGCGATGATCTTCAGCAATGGATCCATGCCCGCGATGCTCAAGTCGAATCGCACTTGGTCGTTGCCCTTGCCCGTGCAGCCGTGTGCGACCGCCTGCGCGCCCTCCCGGTGCGCGGCGGCCAGCAGGTAGCGCGCAATGAGCGGGCGGCCGAGCGCTGTGGCAAGCGAGTACTGGCCCTGATAGATTGCCCCTGCCTGTAGCGCGGGGAAGACGAAGTGGCGCACGAAGTCCTGCCTGCCGTCCACCACGTAGGCCCTGGACGCGCCCGCGGCGATGGCACGCTCCCGCACGTCGCTGCGGCCGGAGCCGCCGCCCATGTCGGCGGTGAGGGTGACGACCTCCGCGTCGTAATTCTCCTTCAGCCAGGGGATGGCAACGGAGGTATCCAGGCCGCCGCTGTATGCCAGCACCACTTTGGTAGCCATGTTCAGTCTCCTTGCGCGCGGTTGAGTCGGTGTGTCGGCTGCGATGGCCGCGCTCTACTCGCCGGCCACCGCGGCGAGCGCGCTGTCCAGCTTGGCGATGCCCTCGTCGATCTCCTCCGCGGTGATGGTCAGCGGCGGCATGAGCCGGACGGCGTTGGGGCGCACGGGGTTGAGCAGCAGCCCCTCCTGGTTGCTCTGCGAAACCACCTGGCCGGATACGTCGCCGGTGAACTGGACTGCGACGAGCAGGCCCATGCCGCGCACCTGGTCGATGACGGGGCGGCGAGAGGCGAGCGCGTTCAGCCCCTCCATGAGGCGGCGGCCCATCTCGGCGGCGTGCGCCGGAACGTCATTCTTGATGACGTGGTCGACGACGCCGAACGCGCCCGCGGTCGTGAGCACGTTGCCGCCATAGGTTGAGCCGTGGTCGCCGGGGGCCAGCACGCAGAACCGCTCCTTGGCCATGAACGCGCCGATGGGCACGCCGCCGCCGAGTCCCTTTGCCAGCGTGATGGCGTCCGGCTCCACGCCGAACTGCTGATACCCGAACAGCGTGCCGAGGCGGCCGATGCCGGTCTGCACCTCGTCCAGGATCATGACCAGGTTGTGGCGGTCGCACCACTCGCGCACCTGTGCCAGGTAGTCGGGCGCAGGCACGATGACGCCGCCCTCGCCCTGCACGGGTTCGACCATGACGGCGCAGGTCTCGTCGGTGGTGGCCTCGCGTATGGCGTCGATGGCATCGTAGGGCACGTTCACGAAGCCTGGCGAGAGGGGCTGCCACTGCTCCTGGTAGGCGGGCTGACCGGTGGCGGCTGCCATAGTGAGGGTGCGGCCGTGGAAGGAGTTGAGCGCGGTTATCACCTGGTACGCGCCGTTGCGGTTCAGCTTGCCGTACTTGCGGGCCAGCTTTATCGCGCCCTCGTTGGCCTCTGCGCCGCTGTTGCTGAAGAACACGCGGTCAAGGCAACTGTTCTCCACCAGGAGCTGCGCCAGCTTCACCTGCGGCACGGTGAAGAACTGGTTGGATGTCTGAATCAGCGTGCGCGCCTGCTCCGCCACCGCGTCCACCAACGCGGGGTGGCAGTGGCCCAGAGTGTTGACGGCCCAGCCCGCCGTGAAGTCCAGGTACTCCTTGTCGTCCTCGTCCCATACGCGGCTGCCGCTGCCTCTCACCAGCACAATCGGCTGCCGGCGGGCAACCTGCATGTAGTATTGGCTCTCCAGGTCTCTCCAGGTACTCATTGTCCTCCCTCCGTTTGGGCCGTGTTGGCCGGGTTTGACTCCAGCAGCCGCTCCAGGGCCTGCTCGAGCCTGTCCAGGCTATCGCGCAGTTGAGCGATGGCCTGTCGAATCTCCTCCGCGTTCATGTCATCGGTCGGCTCAGTTGCCGGGTCGGGCGGCGTGACCGATTCCGGCTCGCCGCCTGCTAGAAGCGCTTCCAGTGCGCTGTTCAGGTCGTCGGCCATGACCACGCTCTTGGCGTCCGCCAGTATAACCTGCTTCAGCTCCGGGAACGCAATGTTCTCGGCCTGAATGTAGAGCGGCTCGACGTACATCAGGAAGCGGTCGCCCTCGTGCTCGATTGGCGTGACAAGCAGGTTGCCCCGGATGCAGCGCGCGCCGCGCTGGCACAGCAGGGTGAACTGCTGCTTGATGGTGAAGTCCTGGTCGATTCTCGCCTCGACCTGTTCCGGCCCGTCCACCTGGAGGCCCTTGGGGAAGAAGAACGCCTTGAGGCTGCCGTACTGGCCGCGGTCGTTGTCCATGCGGGCGGCGAGCCACGCGACCTGGTTGGGCTTGTTGAGCGGCGTGAACGGCAGCATGAGCACGAACTCCTCCTTCTCCTCGCCCGGCAGCTTCATTATGACGTGGTAGGGGAGAATGGGCTGGACGGTCTCGAAGAAGAGTTCCTGCGGTATGCTCCAGGGGTCTTCCTTGCGATAGAAGTCGGTGGTGTCCCGCATATGGTACAGGAGGTACTTCTCGGCCTGCACGGAGAAGAAGTCCCGCGGGTAGCGCACGTGCGACTGGAGCGACGCGGGCATGGCGTTGCGCGGCTTGAACAGGTCGGGGAAGGCGCCCACGTATGTCTTGATGATGGGGTCTTCGTCGTCGTAGACGTAGAAGTCCACCTCGCCGGTGTATGCGTCTATGACTGCCTTGACGCTGTTTCGCATGTAGTTGAACTCGTCGCGGTACGGGTCGGAGTAGGGGTAGTGGTCGGTGATGGTGTAGGCGTCCTGGAACCACCACAGCTTGCCGTCCGCCACCACCATGTAGGGGTCGGAGTCCAGGCGCAGGAACGGCGCGATCTGCTTCACCCTGTCCTGGATCAGGCGGCGGTACTGAATCCGGCTCTCAGGCGCAATTGCCCCGCTTATGAGGACGTTGATGTCCGCGAACTCCCACGCGTAGGCGAACCGCCTCAGCAGGGAGCTGAGATGCACGCCGCCGCCGCCGTCGTACACGTAATCCGTGGCAGCCTCGGCCTCGGAGTCGATTGCCGGGAAGTCGAATTCAGTTTCCTTCGAGTTGACGATGACGTAGCTCGCGCTGTTCTCGCCGTAGTATATCTGCGGCACGTCCACGTGCGGCACGAATCCCTCCAGCGACTCCCGGCCCGCCTTGGGCGGGATGTCCTTGATGAAGAACTCCGGCTTGCCGTCGTCGGTGAATTCGGTTGTGGGGCTCATTGCTACCCCAAATCCGTGCGTGTACTGGAGCCGCCGGTTCACCCACGACTGCGACTCCGGCGGCAGATCCTCCGGGAACAGCTCGCGTGCGCCCAGCACAATCTGCCGGATCTCGCCGTCAACCTCGTAGCGGTCTATGTCCACACCGACGAAGCGGTAGTAGGCGCGGAAGAACTGAATCTGGTTGTAGATGCTTCGCAGCGGCCTGCGGTCCCACAGCCGCACGTTCTCTATGGTGCCGGGGTTGGCGGCGACGGTCGCGGCGTTGATGGGGGCAAGCTCTCCCGCGGACGCGCCGGTGTCTATGGTGGCGAGCTGATAGTCCTCCTCCTCAATGCGGTCAAGGGCGAACGCCTGCCTGGTGAACTCTATGTTGCGCGGGATGTACTCGCGCTCCCTGTCAAGCTCGTTGGGCGCAACCTGGAATCGCTGCACCAGCGCGGGGTAGAGCGCGCCCACCACAATCGCAACCGCGATCCACAGCCCCATTCCGCCTATGATGATGCGCGGCGAGCGGAACCAGGCGTTGGCAAGCAGCAGCACGCCGATGACCGTCCCTACGCCAATCAGTATGTACAGCGCGGGCAGGCGGGCGTTGAGGTCGGTGAAGGCGGCCCCGAAGATTGCGCCCTCGGCGGAGAAGAGCAGCTCGTACCTGTCCAGCCAGTAGCTCCAGGTGATGACCAGCAGCAGGACGCCCAGCAGTATCGTCGTGTGGCTGAGCGCCGCCGGGGTGATGGCCTGCCCAAGACTGACGTTTCGGAGGCTGACGTTGGTCAGGAATATGGCGCCGGCAACCAGCATGGTTGTGATGACGGCGCCAAGCAGCCACCCCTGTATCAGCGTGAGCACCGGCAGGTCGAACACGTAGAACGACACGTCGCGGTTGAACACCGGATCCTGCACGTTGAACGGCGTGCTGTTGAAGAATCGCAGCAGCGTCTCCCACTGGCCGCCAAGCACTGAGCCGAACAGGATTGCCAGGAGGAACACGCCTACCCACGCGCCCCACACCAGCATACGCAGGAGCAGCGCGTACAGGTCGGCGGCGAGGAGCGGCGCAGGCTCGCCCACGGAGTTGCGGAACGCCAGAAACGCGTTCGGCGCGACGATGGCAGTGAACAGCATCGCGCCCGCCAGGAACAGCCACACCCTGGTGAACAGTATGGTCGTGAACACGCTGCGATAGCTGAGGGCGTCGAACCAGAGCCAGTCGGTGTATATCTGCCGCAGGACGTTCAGCAGAATCAGGAGCATCACCAGGGCGAAGGCCACTGCGCCCCACTTCAGCAGGGGCGTGGCGTCAAAGGGCATGGTTGCCCTTCCGCTCTCTCCGTCCTGGAACGGCGACCAGTCCTGATCGCCCCGGAAGCTAAACATCGCCCCTGTCGATCCTGGTGCCGGTTGCCCGCGCCTCGACGACATCCATGAGCGCGCCGCTTCTCCTCCCGTCGACTATGCGGGCCTCGCCGACGCCGTCGAGTGAGCGCAGGCAGGCCTCAACCTTGGGCGTCATGCCCCCGGCGACTGCGCCCGTGCGCATAAGCTCCTGCGCCTGCGCCGCGGTGAGCCGCTCCAGCACGCGGCCCTCGGCGTCCATCACGCCCTCAACGTCCGTCAGGAAGACCAGTGCCTCGGCTTGCAAGGCGCGCGCGATCT
The DNA here is from genome assembly GCA_963555975.3 of Dehalococcoidia bacterium. Classification (GTDB taxonomy): domain Bacteria; phylum Chloroflexota; class Dehalococcoidia; order Lucifugimonadales; family UBA2985; genus JAPPHY01. The sequence goes on along the minus strand of OY821663.2, from coordinate 997,634 downwards.
CGCCGGCGGCGGTGTCGCCGTTGACGTTCAGCAGCGCGGCGCTGAGTTCGCTGCCGTCGACTGCGTGGACGGCCAGCGGCGCGATGAGCGGGATGAACCCGGCCGCCAGCGCGCCGAGGATCGGCGAGGTATCGACGCTTGTGATGCGTCCCACCAGGCCAAGCTCCGGGTCGAGCACCTCGGCCTCCAACATTCCGCCGTCAACGCCGCTGATGCCCACGGCCCGGCCGCCCAGCCGGCGCACGGCCGCCACTAGCTGCTTGTTGATCAGCCCGCCAAGCGTAGCCGCGACGATGTCCATGCTGGCGGCGTCGGTGACGCGGAGGCCGCGCACGAAGCTGGGGGTCAGGCCCTGCCGCTCCATCCAGCCGGAGATGACGGGGCCGCCGCCGTGAACCACCACGGGAGGGCGGCCGCTGCGCTGCAACGCGACCAGGTCTTCCAGCGAGGTGTCCTGGCTGCCGAGGACGCTGCCCCCGATCTTCACCACCAGGGCGGGCCGAACTGTCGAATCGGTCGGGGCGTGTGTCATATCCATCGGGGCCTCCGGGCGGCTCGAGCGGATCCGGTCGCTAGGTGGTGTAGGCGCTGTTGAAGGTCACGTACTCTTCGCTGAGGTCGCAGCCCCACGCCCGCGCGGAGCCATCGCCCAGCCCCAGGTCAAGGCGCAGGCTCACGTCCGGCCCGCTCATGGAGAGCACCACGGCGTCCTTGAAGTAGGGGATTGGGCGGCCTCCCTCCATGATGCAGACCTCGTTGATGTAGAGGGCCACGCGCTCTTCCTTGACCTCTGCGCCGCTGTAGCCCAGGGCTACGATTATGCGGCCCCAGTTGGGATCCGCGCCGTGGATGGCGGACTTGACCAGCGACGAGGATGCCACGGACAGGGCGGCGGCGCGGGCGTCGCTCTCGCTGGCGGCGTTCCGCACCACCACCTCGATCAGCTTGGATGCGCCCTCGCCGTCCCGTGCGATGGCCTTTGCCAGCTCTATGCAGACGGCGTCGAGCGCGGCCCGGAACGCGTCGGCGCCCGGCACGCCGGCGTCGATAGCGCTGCCGCCGGCCGCGCCGTTCGCCAGCAGCAGGACGGTGTCGTTGGTGCTGGTGTCGCCGTCCACGCTTATCATGTTGAACGATGCGTCCACGGCCGCGGAGAGGCTGGCTTGCAGGAAGCCGCCCCCCACGGGCGCGTCGGTCGCCAGGAATGCGAGCATGGTAGCCATGTTGGGGTGAATCATGCCTGAGCCTTTGGCGATTCCTCCCAGAGAGTAGGTTACGCCATCCACGTCAAAGCTGACGGCGGCCTCTTTGGAGACGAGATCCGTGGTGCAAATGGCGCGCGCCAGTTCGTGGCCGCCGTCCTCGTGCATCTCGATCTTGCCCATTCCGCTGCGGATCAGGCCCATTGGCAGCTCAACGCCGATGAGTCCGGTGCTGCACGCCAGCACCAGCTCTGCGTCTATTCCAAGCCGCGCTGCGGCGAGCGCGGCCATCTCGATTGCGTCCGTCATGCCCTGGTCGCCTACGCAGGCGTTGGCAATGCCGCTGTTGATGACCACGGCCTGCGCACGGCCGGTCGCAACGCGCTCCTGGTCGAGCGTCACGGAGGGCGACTTCACCATGTTCTTCGTGAAGGTGCCCGCCACCGTGCAGACCGACTCCGAGCATACGATGCCCAGGTCCAGCTTGTCCTCCGTGTAGGTGCGGATGCCGGAGTAGGTGGCGCCGGCGGTGAATCCCTTGGGGGACGTGATGGTTCCCCCATCGAGCCAGTTGATTTCTGCGGTCATATCTGCTCCAGACGACTTGTTGTATTGTGCGAGACGGCTGCCAGTATATCACTCTAGCGGCGCGCGCAAAAGGGGAGTGGTGAGAGACGCGCCATTTCAGGCTATAATGTGGCAAGCATCCCGAAGGAGGACAGGCCGCCATGCCCGTTTCCTGGCTCCGTTCCGTGAGCGCGGAGATCACATTCGACGAGCGTCCCTACGGACTCGGCGAGAGCATTGGCGTGAAGGTGCGGCTGAGCGCGGGCCGCGCGGCGGAGATCCGCGAGGCCAGGCTGGATCTGGTGTGCGAGGAACGCTACGCGCAGAGCTACACGGTGAACGTGCCCAGCGGCCCGCCTACGGACTACGGTTCGCCGTGGGGACAGTTCGGGGTGTACCGTCCGCCCCGAATGCCCAAGCAGGTGAACCGCGACGAGCGCGATAGCTTCATCCACAGCAGCGCGGTGTTCCTGGAGGGCGCAAGGCTGAACGCCGGCACGGTGCAGCAGCTCAGCTTCTTGCTGCACGTGGAGGACAAGCCTCCGCCGCACTCGTCGGTCGGCAGCTCGCAGTGGTGGCTGGAGGTTGTGCTTGACCTGGCGAAGTCGCGTGACGTGCGAACGCGGCGCAGGGTGGACGTTGTTGCGCCGTCGGCCGACCGGCAGGCGCGACTTGGGTGAGGTTGTTCGCAATCGAGTCGGGCCGCACGGGGCGCTTGCGCGGCGGGCAGGGCAGTGGTATAATGTAGTCAAGCTAGCGGAAGGAGGTCGAAATGGTTCCCAAGTACGTCCTGAATCATAGATGGCACTTCCCTTCTGAGCGCCTCGCCGGCCTGGGCGGCGGAGGATAGAAGAGTCTAGCTGTGCGGAGGGCAGGGTCGGTGAGGCAGGCAACGGGGCGGTTGGCCCCGCACTGGAAGGGCACGGACGCTGAGCAGTGACCCAAGCCCGTGCGGTCGGGTAGACCGAGCAAGCCGGGGTCAATGGCCTCTGAGGCCCCACGATAGGTGGAACCGGGAGGCCCGCCGATTTACGATTCGGCGGGCCTCCTCTCGCGATTGGGGAGGATGGCGCAGTATTCCGTTCGCGCTGAGATTGTCCAAGCATGAACGGGGAGACAGCGGCCGCCGGCCATCCGCCCGCCCTTCAACAAGCTCGGGGTGAGCGGACTTGAGGCTGCCAGCCAACACTGTCATCCCGAGCGGAGCGCAGTCGAGGGATCTCAGACCCTCCGCACGTTGCGGCGCCTCTGCCCCACAATTGACTCGCGCCGCTGTGGGGTCGGGCGGGGACGATACCGCAATGCCCGAGGTTTCTCGACTTCGCTGCGCTCCGCCCGAAATGACACTAACTGACTCCGTTCGTGCTGAGATTGTCTGAGCATGGGCGAGAGACCCCCACGCCATACCCCGCCGGGTGCTAGGTTCCTGCTTTCGGAGACCTTTGCGTAACGCCTGCATTGTCCACAGAGGAAGTGCTCCAAATGTCATTCTGAACGAAGCGGAGCGAAGTGAAGAATCCAAAGCAAATGCTGGCAAAGCTACGCTGTATCCAATTGACTGCCTTGGATTCTTCGCTGCGCTCAGAACGACATCGGAATGTTGGTGAGCAGCAGTTATGCAAGAATCTCCTTTCGCAGGAACGACGGTTGGGGTTGGCGGCTCACTTATGCCCTTCGACAGGCTCAGTTCAGAGTGAACGGACGGGAATCCCGCGCGTGGCGGCGGGCTGGGCGCGGGTGTATAATGGCGGCGCGCGTATACTGGAGCAGAGAGCTAATGGCCGAATCACAGAACTTCCTCGTAGCCGACGGCCTGCGAAAGGCTTTCGGGCCGTTTCAGGCGGTTGACTCCGTCTCCTTCACCATCTCGCGGAAGGAGATATTCGGCTTGCTGGGCCCCAACGGCGCGGGCAAGACCACGGTCATACGAATCATGTCCACCGTGCTGAAGCCGGACGAGGGCCGCGTCTCCATCGGCGGCCTGTCCGTCACCGGCGAAAGCGACAGCGTGCGCAAGCTCATCGGCGTGTGCCCGCAGGAGCTCGCGCTGTACCCGGAGCTTTCCGCCATCGACAACCTCGTGTTCTTCGGGCGCATGGCCGGTCTGAGCGGAGGCGAGGCGAAGAGCGCGGCGCGCGACAACCTGGAGCGCGTGGGCCTGCAGGACAGGGCGCGCGACCGGGTGGAGCAGTTCTCGGGCGGCATGAAGCGCCGCGTCAACATCGCCATTGCGCTGATGAGCCGGCCGCAGCTGCTGTTCCTGGACGAGCCTACCGTGGGCATCGACCCCCAATCGCGCAACCACATATTCGAGACCGTGGAGGCACTGCGCGACGAGGGCCTGACCGTCCTGTACACCACTCACTACATGGAGGAGGCCGACCGCCTCTGCGACCGGCTCGCCATCATGGATCACGGGCGCATCATCAGCCTGGGCACGCCGCGCGACCTGAAGGCCGGCATCGGCGACCCGGAGCGCGTGACGCTGGAGGACGTGTTCCTGGAGTCCACGGGCCGGAGCCTGAGGGACTAGGCGCATCGCCGGGCGGCCGCGCAGATGACACTCGCCATACACATAGCCGTCCTGGAGCTGAAGCGATACCTGAGCAATCGGGGAGAGCTTGCCTTTGGCCTGGCGCTGCCGGTGGTGCTGTTCGGCCTGATATATGGCGTGTTCGGCGGGGGCGTGAGCTTCCACGCCACGGCGAACATTGTTGACCTGGATGGCGGGCCGGGCGCGCGCGAGCTTGTGCGGCGGCTGGACGCCTCGGATGAGATCTCGGTGCGGGAGCGGACTCTCGAAAGCGCGCGGGCTGCGCTCGACAGGTCTGCCATCCTGGCCGCGTTCGTCATTCCGGCCGGCTTCTCCGAGGCCGTGGAGTCGGGCGAAAGCGTGTCGCTGACGTTCATGCGCCGCGGCAACGGCGGCGAGGAGGGCCAGATCGTCGCGACTATCGTGCGAAGGATGGCGCAGGACATGGGGCGCGAGGGTCGAGTGCGGCGGCTGGCGTTGGCCTCGCTGGAGGGCGCAGGCGTGACGCCCGCGCAGGTGGACGAGCAGGCTGCGCCGCTCATCGCCGACTCGTGGGCGAACCCGCCCGTTGGGGTTGACCTCGCCTACCTGGAAGGCGAGGAGGGCGAATTCCTGCACCGCGTGGTGCCCGGCATCATCGTGATGTTCCTGATGTTCACCATCACGCTTGGCGCGCAGACGCTGGTAGAGGAGCGGCGGCTGGGCACTCTGGAGCGGCTGATGACCACGCGGCTTGGCGCGGCGCAGCTCTTCGCGGGCAAGTTCTCGGCGCACGTGCTGCGCGGGTCGGTGCAGTCGTTCGTGCTGCTGGTGCCGGCGTTCGCGTTGCTCCGGGTTGGAGGCGCGGTCGGATTCGTGCAGGTCGCGCTCATCTGCGTGCTTGTGGCGGCGGCCGTGAGCGGGTTTGCGCTGGTGATCGCCGCAGTGGCCCGCACCCGCGATCAGGCGTCGTGGAGCGCGGTGTTCCTCACCATGTTCATGACCATATTCGGCGGCACGTTCTTCGAGATCGACGGCGGCTTGATGGAGATTCTGTCGCGCTTCACGCTGAACCGCTACGCAATCGAGTCGATGGTGAGCGTGCTGTCGCGCGGCGAAGGACTGCTTGACCTGGGCGCGGAGGCGGTCGTGCTTGCGGGCGCGGGCCTGTTCGCCGTGGCGCTTGCGGGCGCGCTGTTCAGAACGTCCGAGGGGAGGCAATAGCGTGACGGTGGTAGTCCGGCAGGCGCTGCTCATAGCGGCCAAGGACACGCGGATCTTCTTCAAAGACAGGTTCGCAATGGCGTTCGCGTTCCTGTTTCCGTTCATCTTCATCGTGGGGTGGTCTGCCGCGCTGTCCGGGCAGGGGCCGCGCGACGAGCCGCTTGAGATTACGCTGGTCACGCAGGAGGCGGAGGGCATAAGCCTGGAGGTCATCGAAGACCTCTCGCAGAGCGAGTACCTGAGCATCAGGACTATGCCCTACGACGAGGCGATGTCTGCGTTGCGGAACGGCGAGATCAAGGGCTTCGTGGCGTTTCCGGCCGACTTTACGTCGAGCATCGAGAGCGGGGCGCATACCTCGCTGAGCGTGATGGTGAGCGACAACGAGCCGGACACGGAGGCGGCGCTTGCCGGGTTCGCGCAGGAGGTGGCGGGCCGCTTCACGGAGACGCAGATCGCATCCGCCGCGGCCGCCGCGCTTGCGCCGCAGCCGCCGGAGGGCGCTCAACAGTCGCAGGGCGCGCCGCAATCGTCGACGGACGACAGGATCGCGCAGGAATCGAGAGGCGACACAGCGCCGGCCGTGGGGCTGGAGCTGGAGCGGGTGGGCGACGTGGTGCCATTCCGGGCATCCAGCTTCACGCTGCCCGCGTACCTTACCATGTTCGTGTTCTTCAGCGCGGCCCTGAGCGCGGAGGCCATCGCGAGAGAGCGCCAGAACCAGACGCTGGAGCGGCTCATCGCCAACGGCACGCGGCGGCAGTCGATAGTGCTGGGCAAGTTCATCGGCACGGGGTACAGGGCGATGGCGCAGCTTGCGGTGATGTGGCTGGCCGGCATCCTGATATTCGACATATACCTGGGCATCTCGCCGGCGGCCGTGATCGCCATATCGCTGCTGATGGCGGTTGCCTCGGCGGCGTTCGGCGTGCTGCTTGCCAGCTTCGTGCGAAGCGTGCAGGCGGCGAGCACGGCGGGGGTGCTTGCGTCGCTGGTGCTGGCCCCGATAGGCGGGTGCTGGTGGCCGCTGTTCATTGCGCCGCAGTGGATGCAGTCGCTGGCGAAGCTGACGCCGCACGGCTGGGCGAACGGCGGGTTCAACAAGCTGATGCTGTTCGGCGCAGAGGCGAACGAGGTGACGCAGGAGTTCGCTGCGCTGGCGGCGTTCGCCGCGGCATTCCTTGCGATTGCGGTCTGGCGGTTCAGGGTGGCGGCGGAGTAGGGGGGGCGCGGCGGGCGCGCGCTGCCTCTGCCCGGCCTTCGACAAGCTCAGGGCGAGCGGAATCATCCCCCGTTCGTGGTGAGCCTGTCGAACCATGAGCGGGATTAGGCACCGCGCGCAGACTACTCGGCGGTTGCGGCGGGTATGACGATCGGGAATGATCCCCAGCAAATGAGTGAGCCGTCTTCCCTGATGCCGCAGCTGTGCTCCCAACCCGCGCTCACCGCTGCAAAAACGCCCGCCGGCGGTGCGGCTGAGGCAGCCCTTTGCTCTCCCCAGCACTCTATGCTTCCATCTTCCCTTAATCCACAGGTATGGAGGCCCCCTGCGCTGACCGACTTGAACGTGCCATCGGGCGGGGAAGCCTGGCCATGTGAGTCCTTCCCCCAACACTCTATGGTTCCTTTGCCCCTCAGTCCGCAGTAGTGCGTGCCTCCTGCGCTCACCGATTCGAACGTGCCCTCCGGCTGGGAAGCCCGACGACGCGTGTTCACGCCCCAGCAGTCTATCGTTCCATCATCCCGCAGTCCGCAAGAGAGGGTGCCTCCTGCGCTGATTGACTTGAATGTGCCATCCGGCGGGGATGCCTGGCCATCCGAGTCATTGCCCCAGCAAGCTACGGTTCCGTCATCTCGTAGCGCGCAGGTGTGAGATGCTCCCGCGCTGACGGCGGTGAATGTGCCGGGTGGATCAGGACGGGCTTGTCCGCGGTTGTTGTCTCCCCAGCAGGTCACAGACCCGTTGTCTCTAACCCCGCAAGCATGGTGGTAGTATCGATCGACATACACCGGAAACAAAGTCGGACAGGGAGGCTTCGTGCATACAGGGACGTAGGGCACTTTGTCAGAATGCCCTCCGGCGCTCACCGAAACAAAAGCACCTGGCGGTGGATTCCCCTCAATCCCGCCCCAGCAGGCTATGGAGTTGTCGTCTCTGATGCCGCAAGCCTGGCGCAGTCCTGCGCTTACGGAAGTAATCCCGCCTGCGGGAGGTTGCGCTGAGCCAAACTGCCGGCCGTCCCAGCAGGTGGTTGCGCCATCGTCACGTACACCGCAGGAGTGGTACTTCCCACTGGAAACAGCGACGAAGGGTCCTTCAGGCGTAGGAGTCTGAGCAACGGGATTGTCGCTCCAGCACATGACAGTTCCGTCGTCCGTTACCCCACAAACGTGATTCGAACCGACGCTGAGCGAGATGAAGTTGTGCCCTGGCGGGGAAACTCGACCATCGAGATTGCCGCCCCAGCACACGAAGGAGTTGTCGCCTCTCAGCGCGCATGTGTGATTCTCACCGGCACTGACAGAGATGACTGAACTCTCTCGCTGGGTGGCTAGACCAAACCAGTATTGGCCCCAGCAGGCCATAGAGCCATCGGCCCGCACCCCGCACGTGTGCGTTTCACTGGCGCTGAAAGAGGAAAAGACGCCCTCCGGCGGAGAGGCTTGACGATTCCGGTTAGAGCCCCAACAGGCCACAGAGCCATCTTTCCGTATCCCGCACGTGTGTTGCCCGCCTGCGCTGACGGAAGTATAGGAACCTTCCGGCGGGGAGGCCTGGCCCCACTCGTTTTTGCCCCAACATTCTATAGAGTGGTCGTTCCTCAGCCCGCATGTGTGGGCACCTCCTGCGCTGACCAAGGTGAAGACGCCTGGAGGCGGTGATGCCTGCCCTGAGCGGTTGTTTCCCCAGCAGACCATGCTACCATCGTCGTGTATCCCACAGCTGAAGAGGTCTCCTCCACTAACCGCGCTGAAGGTGTTCCAGCTTGTCCTGCCATCCGCAACTGCTGCAAATGGTGATAGGGCTGGGAGTACCCTGACCGGGGCCGGCGCCTTGTCGGTTGCCGTGGGAGAGGGCAGGGCGTCAGTTGCCGTGGGCTGCGGAGTGTCGGTTGCCGTGGGCGGCGGCAGGGCGTGAGTTGCCGTGGGCGGCGGCAGCGTGTCGATTGCCGTGGGCGGCGGCGGCGTATCGGTTGCCGTGGGAGATGGCAGAGCATCGTTGCTGCATGAGACGATGACAAAAGTCGCCGCAAGCAAAGCCAGCGGCGGGAGAATCGGCCTCAGCCCATGGATTTCGAATGGCCTCGTCCGGTTATTCATTCAGGTGATCCCGTTCTGCCCGGTTGCGGGAGCCAATACACAGGATTAGAGAACAGCATCCGCGGCTGCCCGGTGAATGGGCCGCTTTCCACACGAAACTACCACGATGGAGCGCCGTAGGCAAGGCGCGGGGGCATATCGTAACAATTGGACGGGTTCGCTCTTGCTCCTTGACAGGCTCAGGGCGAACGGAGAATGGGCCGCCGCGCCGCCTGCTGTGCTATCATTCGTCCATGCCTTTCGTCGGTTACGCGCCATCGTCCATACATGAGCCCAGGGAGAAGCACTGCTACCGCTGCGGCAGCGAGTTGGGCATGGGCACGAGCGTGCTCGTCATGTACCGGCGGCGGTCGAGGCTGGTCGAGATGCTGTCGATGCTGGCGTTCCCGTATATCTGGCTGAAGAACTTCTACGACTTTCGATTCGGCGGCTTCGACTGGAAGTGCCGGGTCTGCCGCGCCGACACGGAGCGCAAGTGGCGAGAAGACGTCCTCGGCTGCGAGCCGCACGTCTCACCGAAACGGTCGCCTTTCGGCCCCGTCCGCCGCACGGTAGCCGTAACCGAGGGCGGCCTTCCTGCTGAGATGTCGGCTGCGCCGTTCCCGGTGTACGGGCTCGCGGGGCAGACGTACGGCATGGCGTTGCGTAGCGTCACGTGGGAGACCGGCCGGGTGCGTCCGTCGGTCAGGCGCGTCGCGCTGCTGTACGAGGCCGTCGAGGGCGTAGCGCCGCGCCCGCGGCTGCTGCTCGAGCAGTCGGCCGCGGGCGTCGTCGACGACCACGCGCGGCCGCCGGAGCGGGAGCTGCGCGCGATAGTGCAGGTGGTGGAGCAGCACGGCGCGCGGGGCCAGCGAGAACGCTACGCCGACCGCGGCAACGTGTTTCGCCACTGGAACCTGCGCAGGCTGGCGGCCGCTCCGCGGAGGAGCATGACATTGCACGTGGGCGGCTCGCCGGCGCAGGTTGAGGTTGCGCAGTGGAGCGATCCGCAGCAGGTGACACTCGCGCACGTGCGATTGGAGAGCGCGTCAGTGATGGCCGCCGCCGTGGACGTTGCACCGGCGCGGCTGCTGGCGATGCTCAAGGGACTGGCGCCGCTGGGGTAGGGAGTGGGTAAGAAGGGGCAACCCGCCCGCTCAGCCTCTGCGGGGCAGACCCTTCGGCAGGATCGGGGTGAGCGGGCATCATCAATCGCTCATAGCCTGCCCCGTACTTGATACGGGGGTGAGCCTGTCGAACCAGAGCGGGGCCGCCACGGTCGCTGGCTAATCGCCCGCCCGCTCAGCCTCTGCGGGGCAGACCCTTCGGCAGGATCGGGGTGAGCGGGCATTATCAACCGCTCACGGTGAGCCTGTCGAACCAGAGCGGGGCCCCCGCGGTCGCTGGCTAATCGCCAGCCCGCTCAGCCCCTGCGGGGCAGACCCATCGACATGCTCAGGGTGAGCGGGCGGGCCGCCGCAGCCCTAATCAATCGCGGCGCTCCAGTCGGTCTCCGGAGTGAGCAGGCCGAAGCCCGCGCCCTGCGGATCCAGCACAAAGCCGAATCGCCCCACGCTGGGGACGTCAAAGGACTGCAAAGCTACGGTGGCTCCGAGGGCCTTGGCCTTCTGAACGGTCTCGTCCACGCTGTCCACCTGGAAGTACACGCTCCAGTGAGGCGGAATGTTCATCCTGCGCACCTCTTCCGGCATGGCCATGGTGCCGGCAAGGGGAAACTGGCCGGCCATGTAGACCGTGTAGCGTGTGCCGCCCGGCATGTCCGCCGTCTCCGACTCGATGTTCAGCAGGGCGGTGTAGAAGCTGATGGCGGCCTCCGTGTCGGTCGTCAGAAGCTCGCACCAGCCGATGGAGCCGTGCTCGTGCGTGACCTGCGCGCCGAGGTGCGACCCCGCCTGCCAGAGGCCGACTGCGCCGCCGGTTGGGTCGGCGACGACTGAGATGCGGCCGGAGCCGCCCACGTCGACGGGCTGCTCGACTACGGCGCCGCCCAGGCCAGCCGCGCGCGCCGTGGTGGCGTCAACGTCCTCCACGGCCAGGATGATGTCCCAGTGCGGAGGCGTGCCGTCCATCCTCATCCCCTCGTGGTGCGTGTAGATGGCCGCGGCGGTCGAACCGTCCTTCATCGCCATCGAGTAGTGGCCGTGGCCGTCGTGCATGGGATGGTCTGCGTACGTCCAGCCGAACAGCTCGGCGTAGAACGACTTGGCTGCCTCCTGGTCGGACGTGCCGAGCTCCACCCAGCACGGAGCGCCTTGCGGGTAAGATTCCACCTTCATCTGCGATTGTACCTCCTGCGTAGGTGTGGTTGGCTCGTCCTATCGGTGTGGGCAGTTTAGGGATTGCGGCGGTGTAATGTCAACGGCGCGGAGTCTGCCGTCCGCCCAGCCCCTTCGGGTCAGACCCTTCGACAGGCTCAGAGCTTGCCCCTGCGAAAGCAGGGGGCGAGCGGACACTAAACACCCCGCTCATGGTGAGCCTGTCGAACCAGAGCGGGGCCACCACGGTCTCCGGCTAATCGCACGCCCACTCGCCCTTTGACAGACCCAGGACGAGCGAACACGGTATCCCGTTCGTGCTGAGCTTGTCGAAGCATGAATGGGGAGGGAGGCGGCCACCCCAGCCCGGCCCCGCCGGGTGCTAGATTCCTGCTTTCGCAGGAATGACGGTTGGGAACCCCGCTCGCCCTTGGACAGGCTTAGGATTAGCGGCCGCGTGGGCGGTTCGCGAACCGCCCCTTCGGCCGCCGCCGCGTCCTCTGGATTGCGGCTTTCGCCGCAATGACGGTTGAGGGTGGTTGAGCTTGCTCATGGTGGGCCTGTCGGAGCATGAACGGGCCGCGTGCTCCGATTCACACGCAGGCGGGAATCACTGAGGCGACTGCCGGGCTGGCACACAGTGGAGGGTAACGCCGCGCCCCCTGGATTGCGGCTTTCGCCGCAATGACGGTTGAGGGTGGTTGCCCACGTTCATGGTGAGCCTGTCGGAGCGTGAACGGGCCGCGTGCACCTATTCACGCGCAGGCGGGAATCACTGAGGCGACTGCCGGGCTTGCACACAGTGGAGGGCAAACCCGCGCCCCCTGGGTTGCGGCTTCCCCCGCAATGACGGTTGAGGGTGGTTGGCCCCGCTCATAGCCTGCCCCGTACTTGATACGGGGGTGAGCCTGTCGAACCAGAGCGGGGAGACCACGGTCGCCGCCTAATCGCCCGCTATTGAGTCCGCGCCCGAATGTCTGTATGATTCGGCCAATTCCCAAGCAGGAGTGGAACGCTATGGAGCTAGCCGACCATCAGGAGCTGGTGATTCGCCAGACCAGGGAGATGCTGGAGATCTTCACCGGCTTCGAGACGGCCAACAAGTACAGGATCCTGAACGCCGAGGGCGAGGAGGTCATGTACGCCTATGAGGAGTCCGGGATGCTGAGCCGGCAGTTCATGGGGACGCACCGGCCGCTCAGCCTGCACGTGCTGGACGGCGACGGGTCGCCCGTGCTGAACGCCAACCGCGAGTTCTTCTGGTTCTTCTCGCACCTCAACGTGGAGGACGGCGAGGGCGCGGCCCTCGGGTCGCTGAAGCGGAAGTGGGGCGGGCTGAAGCGCAAGTTCGCAGTGCTGGACGCTGAGGGCGAGCAAATCGCAGGGCTGAACGGCGGCATCTTTCGCCCGTTCACCTTCACGCTGAACGACTACAAGGGCGACGAGCTGGGGCGCATCGTGAAGGAGTGGGGCGGCTTCATGCGTGAGGGCTTTACCGACGCCGACACCTTCCGCATCCAATTCGGCGATGTGGGGCAGGACGAGCAGGTTCGGCTGCTGCTGCTCGCCTCGGCGTTTGCCATAGACCTGGACTTCTTCGAGGCGAAGGGCAGCCGGCACGGGATGGGGTAGCCGCGGGAGGAGACGCCGCGTTGGCAAAGCCGAGAATTGAGCAACTGATCGCCCTCATGGACCTGGCGTTCGAGGGCAGCCAGCACTCGCTGCTCCAGAACATACGCACTGTGGCCCCGGACTGCTGGGCGCGGACGCCGCCGGGAGGGAATCGTTCAGTCCGCGACCTGGTGGCGCACGTGGGCATGTTCAAGTTCATGTACACCAACCGCGGCTTCCACGACGGCAGCATGGACTACGACGATGCGCCCGCTACGCCTGCGCCGGAGCGGCTGGCTAACGCGGCGGCGGCCGAGGCGTGGCTGCGAGAGGGGCACGCGTACCTGACGGACTGCCTCCGCGAGCTGGAGTCGGACGCTGAGCTGGATGCGCCGCGCAGGGCGCACTGGGGCGAGCTCGTTTCCACGTACTTCCTGGTGACCACAATGCTGGAGCACGACCTCTACCACGCGGGCGAGATCAACCATGCGAGGGCGCTGCTACAGAACGACGACGCCTGGCGTCACTAGCCCGCGGCGGTCACTGCTGCACGAACCGCAGGTAGACCTCCTCCTCGGACATGGCTTCCCTGTGGAACCAGATGGCCTCGATCACGCTGTACACGTTGGTCAGCCCATCCAGCACGTCGCCGGTCAGGTCGCGGGCCTCTTGTGGCGTCGGGATGGGCAGCGTGGCATCGTCCAGGCGCTGGATGATGGCGGATATGGCGCGTATCAGCTCGACGGGCGCCACCTGCGTTGCGTTGTTGCGCGCGGTTGCGATGCTGTGATAGATGGACGATGAGGCGTGCTCGCGCAGCAGCAGCGAGAGCGTGCGCGTGGGGTCGTCTATGGGTATGCCGCGGATGACGGCGGCGTTCACGAGCGAGTGTTGCAGCCATTCGATGCTGTTGCCGCTTTCGGCGGCGGCGCCCGCGAACGTGTTGATGACGCGGGCGATGTTCTCGGCGCGCTCCAGCCACCTGCCCATCCAGATCAGGTTGTAGATGCGGGAGTCGGTGAGCCACCGGTCGTTGTTGAAGGATAGCGATCTTGGTTCAACCATTGCAGTTCGTGCCTCCGTCATTCGAGGTGTTGATCGATAAGCGCTATGGCGTCGTGGAAGGTGATCGATTCCCTGTCGAAGAACACGCGCGCCGTAGCCACGTCCAGGCCGCCGTGGCCCCTGGACACGAAGGAGCCGGTCACAGGCGGCACTTCGGTATAGTCCCTGCCCACGCCGAACTTCAAGTAGTTGGTGCCGGTCTCTATCACGATACCTTTCGTGGGGTCGGCGGGCAGCCAGCCAAGCTGCGGATGCTGGAACTCCAGCCAGGCGTGAGTCTCGCCGGCTTGCCTCGTCAGCAGGCCGCTCACGTAGCGGGCCGGGACGCCCAGGGAGCGCAGCATACCCAGCGCAAGGTGCGTCTTGTCCTGGCACACGCCCTCCAGCGATGAGAGCACCTCCGCGGCCGTGGTTGTCACGGAGGTGTTGCCGCGCCGGTATCGGACGGACTTCCACACCCAGTCCGTCACGGACGCGACGGCCGCGAGCAGCGTGTCGTCTCCGGCGGTCACGTCGCGGGCGGCCGCCTCTACGGTGGCGGGGTCGACGAGCGGCGTGGGCGTCAGGAACTCGTCCGTCTCGCGGTCGTAGGCCATGCCGAACAGCGGCATGTCCGGCACGGAGGGCGAGCGAGGCTCCAGCGAAACGCGGCCGAACGCGGCTATCACCAGCGTCTCGTGCGGTTCGATGACGCGCACCCTGTGCACCACGTTGCCGAGGCGATCCGGGTAGCAGACCTTCCTGCCTGCGGGGTTGGTGAACACGTCGTAGCTTTCGGCGGTCTGCCGCTCGTCCGTGAAGGCGGTCAGCCGCAGGAAGTTGTCGTTCTGGACTACCACGTCCGAATAGGAATAGCGCGCCACGTAAGCGTAGTGGACGGGGACGCGGCCATCGTCTACGTGACTACCCAGCTCGGCTTGCATGACCCACCCGAGGAGTTGTTGGTGACGCGGCTTGCGGGCTGCGACACTCTTGTGAGGCCGCCGGGGAAGACGGAGACGCGGCCGTTGCCGTCCTGCGTGGCGAACACGCGCAGATCCACGTAGCGCTCCTCCATGCGGCCGCCCGCGCGGTCGAACACCACGTGCCGGGAGAAGTCCAGCGTCTCCTGCGCAATGTAGCCCTGCGGCTGCTCGATGATCTGCCTCGCCAGGCCGGCCCTGTACGTTGCGCCCAGGTCCGGCATGATGTATACGCCCAGCCCGCCGTAGCCGTGGCGTGCCTTGATGACCATTCGGTCCAGGTTTTGCAGCACGTGCTGCCGGTTGGCGGCCTCTCGCAGGTCATAGCTGAGCGCCTGGGCGAGTATGGGTTCCTCGCCCAGGTATTGCCGAATCATGTCCGGAACCCACAGGAACACCAGCTTGTCGTCGCAAGCGCCGGTGCCCATAGCGTTCACCAGCACGACCTTGTGGTTCAGGTATGCGTCCATGAGGCCGGGCACGAACATGTCCAGGTCTTCCACGCGGCGGTAGATAAGGTCTACGGGGAAGTCGCCGTCCATTGCCCTGGCGAACACGCGGCCGTCCTGCCCAACGTACAGGTCGGAGCCTTCCACCAGGGCGACGCCCAGCAGTTCCGAGAGGAAGCGGTGCTCGAAGAACGCCGAGCCGTACTTGCTGTCGGTTAGCAGAACGCAGGTGGGGGAGTCCGTGTCGCAGAGCGAGAGGAACATCTCGCGGTATGCGTCACGAATGTCGTACGGGCGAATGTCGTATCCGGCGGCCAGCTCCGGCATGACCCGCAGTCCGATCTCGGTGCACTTCATCTGGTAGGTGATGCCGGAGGGGATGCGCAGGTTGTCCTCCAGGATGACGTACCTGCCGTTGCCCATGTGAACCAGGTCTATGCCGTAGATGTGCACGAACACGTCCCGCGGCGGGCGGAAGTCCTGCAACTGCGGGTTGAAGTACGGGCAGGAGAAGAGGACATCGGGCGGCACGATGGTCTGGTCGCCGCAGTAGAGGTCGAGGATGAAGGCGTTGAGGGCGCGCAGCCTCTGCGACACGCCCCGCGCTATGACCTCCCAGTCGTCGTTGGGGATGATGCGCGGTATCCAGTCCGTGGGCACGGGGCGAAACTCCCGCGGGTCGAGCCGGAAGGTGAAGGCGTCGGCGGTTGCGGACTGCTCCGCCAACCGCCATCGCCTCTGCATCTCCTCGACTCCCAGGGCCTCCAGGTTGTCCACGAGGCTCTTGTAGACGGGGCGAACCGAGCCGTCCTGCTCAAAGCACTCGTTGACGGAGCTGCCCAGCGATATGGAGTCCAGCATCATGTATTGCGGCCCTCAGGCGTACTAGTCCGGCGCGGTTGCGGTTGCGCTGTGCCGCGTCCGGCTGCAACCATACTCTACCACACCGCAGGCTTGTTCGCGCGACTCCAGGTAACAAGCCTGTTACGAGTTTGGGGTGTGGGGCTCGCTCAGCCCCCGGGGCAGTAGGGGGCGAACGGACACACACTGGCCCGCTCGCGGCCGGTTCACGAACCGCCCCTACGCGTGGGCGGCAGGCTCAGGGGCAAGCCCCCTCTACAGGCTCACAGTGAGCGGGTGTTGGCGGCCCTGCTCGCGGCCGGTTCACGAACCGCTCCTACGACACACCGCAGATGCGCCGCCGGTCACTCACGGCCTACGGGTTGAAGCGCGGAGCGCGCCATCTCCGCTTCCACAATGTCGTGGATTGAGCCTATGCGGGTCGCTCTGTAGGTGGCGAACCGGTAAGTGAGCAGCGAGCCGAACAGCAGGATGTTCGCCGATGCGTACACCCACGTGAGAAGCGCAACCACGCCTCCGATGGAGCCGTAGATGGTGCTGTAGATGGAGGAGTTGAGCACGTACCAGACAAACACGTTCTTCACAAGCTCAAAGACGAACGTGGCTATGGACGCTCCCACCAGCGCCTCAAGGAACGAGACCCGCGTGTTGGGCAGCACCCAGTAGACACCCATGAACACGATGAAAGAGAGGGCTGCGGCCACCAGGGTGCCAACGCGTTCCCAGAAGATGTCGGCGTTGATCTGGGTCTCCGTCTCCCTGGTGATCAGGTCCACCAGCTCTCGCAGCTGGCTCAGCGCGGCCGTGGAGAATATCGAAACCAGCATGAGGATGGCGGCTGCCAGCATGAGCGATAGGTCAATCGTCCGCTCCCGCAAGAACGGCCTGGGCCTTGTGATGCCCCACGTGGCGTTGACACCCTTGCGGATTGCGCTGAACACCGTGGAGCCGGCCCAGAAGAGGCCGACCGCGCCCAGCGCGCCGGCAATGCCCCGGCTCTCCAGCGTATCGTTGAGGACGTTGCTGACGGCCTCCTGCGAAACGGGCACCTGCGTGGCTATTCGCTTGGCGACATCCTCGATTGTGTCCTCTTGCAGGAAGAAGCTCATGCCAAGCGTGAACGCCAGTATCAGGGGGAACAGCGAGAATAGGGCATAGTACGAGATAGCCGCCGCAAGCTGGGGGCCGTTCTTCCCCAGATACTCGTTGACGATTCCCGAAGTTTCTTCTGTAAACTTGCGTAGAGTTGGAGACACTGTAGTCAAAGTCCGTGCCTGTTCAGGCCGCAAGAATAGTAGTCACTTCATATCGCAATGTCAAGGCGTTCGTGGGCAACCTTGCGCAGGTTTCGGGTTTTGTCGGCGAAGGATGGTTGGAGAGCGCGCTTGCACTTCGACAGGTTCAGGACTAACGGGCTGGCTGGCGGCCTGCCCGTGGGCGGTTCGCGAACCGCGCCTACGACGGATGCCGCAGTCTCCCGTTCCGCTCGTGGTGAGCCTGTCGAACCATGAGCGGATGAGTACGCGCCGCCGTCCTTGCGCTCACCCTGCGACAGGCCCAGAGCCTGCCCTTGCGAAAGCAAGGGACGAATGGGCTGGCTGGCGCGGCCCGCGCCGTCCTTGATTTGCCATCTCAAACGCCGTTATAATCAGGCCAGCCACAGGGCAATCATTTCCGCTACGGATACCCATAGTGCCAAACATCGCTGAGCTCATCGTAGGCCACGAGTTCCCGCCGGCCAGCCACACGCTCCGGCCGCAGGACGTGGCCCTCTACCTGGAGTCGGTAGGCGATGAGAGCGCGCTCTACCGCGCGGACGGCTACGTCCCGCCCACGGCGCTGGTTGCCTATGCCCTTGCCGCGCTGTTCCGAGCAATCAACCTTCCTGCTGGCTCGATCCACTCAGCGCAGGAGCTTTCGGTGAGCAGGCCCGTCGCCTCCGACGAGGACGTGGTCTTCCGAATCAGGCTTACCAGGAACACTACCATGCGAGGTATGCGTTTCCTCTCCGTCGAATTCACCGGCGAGGACGCGGACGGGTGGCACGTCATCGACGGCAGGAGCGTTGTGGTGGTGCCGGGCGCGCGAGAGGAGATCCGGGATTGATGAAGAACGGTGAGACGCTGCCGCAGGTGGTCAGGACGGTGGAGCAGGAGAAGATTTCGCTGTACGCGGAGGCGGGCGGCGATCCCAACCCGCTGCACCTGGACGCGGAGTTCGCGGCGGGGACGCACTTCGGGCGCATCGTCGCGCACGGCATGTTGGTGCTGGCCTACGTGTCGGAGATGATGGGGCTGGCGTTCGGGCGCAGGTGGCTGGAGTCCGGGCGGCTGAGCATACACTTTCGCGCGCCGGTGTACCCCGGCGACACGGTCTCGACGTTCGGCGAAGTGGTTGAGGTCGCCGAAAGCGAGGACGGCGTTCGCGTGAAGTGCGCGGTTGGCTGCCGCAGGCAGGGCGGGGACGAGGTGATAAACGGCGAGGCTTGGGTTACAATGCCTGAGGAGGACGGAAAGATCCAGTGACGGAATCGCAGGACGGACGCAGATACCGGATAGCGGTTGACGCGATGGGCGGCGACCATGCGCCCGCGGAGACCGTGCGCGGCGCAGTTGACGCGGCGGCGCAGGGCGGCGTGGACGTGCTGCTGGTGGGCGAGCCGGACGCGCTGGAGCCGCTGCTGCCTTCGCCGATGCCGGACGGCCTGCGCGTTGTGCCCTCGGACGGCGTGATCACCGAGGACGACCAGCCGCTGGAGTCGCTGCGCGCCAAGCCGCGCGCCTCGATTGCAGTTGCGGCCGGCCTGGTGAAGGAGGGCATGGCGGACGCCTACGTGACAATGGGCTCCACCGGGGCGGCGATGGCCGCGGGCGTGGTTGCCCTGGGCTGCCTGGACGGCATAGAGCGGCCGGCGCTGGGCGGGCCGTTCCTCGGACTTGCGCCGCGCACCGTGATGCTGGATCTTGGCACCAGCGTCGACAATCGGCCTTCGCAGCTCCTCAACTACGGCGTACTGGGTTCGGTGCTCGCAACCGTGTTCCTGGGCATCGAGGAGCCGCGCGTCGCCCTGCTCAGCGTCGGCGCGGAGGAGAGCAAGGGCAACCGGCAGGTGAGGGAGGCGCACCAGCTGTTCCGGGAAAGCGGGCTGAACTTCATCGGCAACGTGGAGGGCGTGGACGTGCCGCTTGGCCGTGCAGATGTTATCGTGTGCGACGGGTTCGTGGGCAATATCCTGATGAAGTTTGCGGAAGGATTGGGAATGGCGGTTGTCGAGTACCTGCGAAACGCGGCGGGAACGGAAGCCGGAAGCCGCGACGGGGCGCTGCTTCAGAAATTGTCGCAGCTCACCAACTACGTTGAGCACATGGGAGGCGGGCCGCTGCTGGGCCTGAACGGCGTGGCGATTGTGGGCCACGGCAGGTCCAGGGCAGCGTCCGTCACGGCCGGCATAGAGATGGCGCGCACCTCGATGGAGCGAGACCTGGTTGGCAAGATGAGCCGGGAGCTGGCACGCGTGCGCAGCCAGGTGAAGGACGTTCAGGAGAGATAGCTTGAGCATAGACGGGAAGGTTGCCCTCATCACCGGCGGTTCCAGGGGAATCGGCAGGGCCATTGCGCTGAGGCTGGCCCGCGACGGCGTGAAGATCGCGGTCAACTACCGCTCGAACGAGGACGCCGCCAAGCACGTGGTGGACGCCGTGGCCGAGACGGGGGGCGAGGCGATGGCCGTCGCCGCCGACGTTTCGCAGTCGGCCGCCGTGGACGACATGGTCAAGCGAGTGCTGGACACGCTGGGCGGGATCGACATCCTGGTCAACAACGCCGGCATCATCCACGACAGCCTTCTGATGCGCATGGCGGAGGAGGTTTGGGACGACGTGGTGAACACCAACCTGAAGGGCACGTACAACTGCACCAAGGCATCGCTACGCCACATGGTGCGCCAGCGATGGGGCCGCATCATCAGCGTCGTGTCGGTGGTCGGGCTGGAGGGCAACCCCGGCCAGTCCAACTACGCGGCCTCCAAGGCGGGCGTCATCGCCTTCTCCCGCAGCATCGCCAAGGAGGTTGCGTCCCGCAACATCACCGTCAACGCCGTGGCGCCGGGCTACATCTCGACGGAGATCGTCGCCGACCTCTCGCCGGAGTTCAAGGAGCTTATCATGTCCCGCATCCCGCAGAACCGGTTTGGCACCGTGGAGGACGTGGCGAACATGGTGGGCTACCTGGCGAGCGAGGAGGCCGGCTACATCACCGGCGAGGTGATCCGCGTAGACGGCGGAATCGAGCTGTGAGGCGCGCGTGTCCCTTAGCGGCAAGGTAGCGCTGGTCACGGGCGGCTCGCGCGGCATCGGCCGGGCGATATGCCTGGAGCTTGCGCGGCAGGGCGCGGACGTCATCGTGTGCTACGCGCGCAACCAGCGCGAGGCCGCCGCCACCGCAGACGAAGTTCGCGCTCTCGGCGTGCGCGCGCTGACGCTCCGCTCTCACCTCGGCGAGCCGGACCGTGTGCGCGATATGTTCCGCCGCGTGGAGGAGGAGTTCGGGAGGCTGGACGTGCTCGTCAACAACGCCGCGTCTGGTGTGCAGCGGCCCGCCCTGGAGCTGGAGACCAAGCACTGGGACTGGACGCTGGACGTGAACACGCGAGCGCCCTGGCTCTGCGCCAAGGAGGCCGCAAGGCTGATGCCCAACGGCGGCCACATCGTGAACATATCCAGCATGGGCTCAGGGCTGGTGCTCCAGAACTACACGGCGGTGGGCGTGTCCAAGGCGGCGCTGGAGGCGCTGACGCGCTACCTTGCGGTGGAGCTTGCGCCGCGGGGCATAGTGGTGAACGCGGTGGCTGGCGGCGTGGTGGACACGGACGCGCTGCGCCACTTCCCGAACCGAGAGCAGATGATCGGCGACTCGGAGCGGCGCACGCCGGCGGGCAGGCTGGTCACGCCGGAGGACATGGCTAAGGCGGTCGTGTTCCTGTGCAGCGACGCGGCCGAGATGGTGCGGGGCCACGTGCTTGTGGTGGACGGCGGTGTCTCGCTGCTGGGGCTGTAGGGGGAGGGCGGCCTGGCAGCCTGCGCTTCGACAAGCTCAGCGTGAACGGTCATAGATCCCGCTCACCCTGAGCATGTCGAAGGGTTGGCGGATGGTCGACGATAGCGTCCCCCGTTCATGCCTCGACAAGCTCAGCACGAACGGCCATAGATCCCGCTCACCCTGAGCGTGTCGAAGGGTGGGCGGATGGTCGACGGTAGTGTCCCCCGTTCATGCTTCAACATGCTCAGCACGAACGGTCATAGATCCCGCTCACCCTGAGCATGTCGAAGGGTGGGCGGATGGTCGACGGTCGTGTCCCCCGTTCATGCTCCGACCAGCTAGCACGAAAGGGATTAATTTCCCCGCTCATGGTGAGCTTGTCGAAGCAGAGCGGGGGCGGCGGCTACGCGGAGGGCGCGGCCACGGGCAGCTCCACCGTGACGCCGCCGACAACGCGGTCGCCGGAGTGCGCCTGCACGGTGAGGCCAGGCTCCGCGTGGCTTGTTCGCACGTAGGCCAACGCAAGCGGCCGCCCCAGCGCCGGCGAGTCCACCACTGACGTGATGAAGCCCACGTCCCGGTCGTCCGCCGTGAGTCGTGCGTCTGCGTCCGGCTTCTCGCCGTCCAGCGCAACGCCCATCAGGCGCTTCTGCACCTTGCGGTAGGTGTTCAGGCGCACCACCACCTCCTGCCCGATGTAGCACCCCTTGTCGAAGCTGATGAAGGGCAGCAGGCCTGCTTCCAGAGGGTTGTAGTCCTCGGACAGCTCGCGGCCGCAGCCTGGAACGCCCTGCTCCACGCGCAGCGTCTCCGCGGCCAGCGCGCCGATTGGGACTGCGCCGCGGTCGGCTAGCGCCAGCCACACGGCGGCGGCGTGCTCGGCAGGCGTCACGACGTCGAATCCGTCGATGCCCAGCGTGTCCGTGCGGATGACCGAGGCGCGGCGGCCCTCAAGCTCAAGCTCCGCGAAGTCGAACGGGTCGAGGCCCGATGCCGCATCGCCCAGGAGCGCCGCGGCGTGCGGCCCCGTCACCGACAGCATGGCGTGACTGTGCGTGGCGTCCTCGACGGCGATGTCCTCGCCGAACGTGTACGTGTCGATCCACTCCGCAACCCTTGCCTGTGAGCCGGGGCCGGTGATCACCAGAAGCTCCTCGCCCAGGTTTGCGACAATCAGCAGGTCTATGACGCGGCCCTTGTTGGTGGTGAGCACGGTGGCCGCGCCGCGGCCGGGCTGCACGTCTACGAGCTTGTTGGTGGAGAGGCGATTGAGGAGGTCGAGCGCGTCCGCGCCGGTGATTCGCAGCCGCCCGAACGCGGAGCGGTCGAGGAGGGCGGCCGCCTGCCTGGCGGCGCGGTACTCGCGGGCGGCGTCGCCGAAGTGGGCGGGCAACGGCAAGCCGCCCTCGCCGGGATGGAACGCTGCGCCCGCGCTCAACTGGGCTTCACGCAGGGACGCGGCGGTTGCCGGTGGCATCATGGGCGACTCCTTGCGGGCCGGTTCGGCTAGGCGGCGGCTAAACGGAGAAGGAGGTGCCGCAGCCGCAGACCGTCTTGGCGTTCGGGTTGTTGAACACGAACCCCTTGCCGTTCAAGCCGTCCGAGTACTCCAGGATGGTGCCGGCCAGGAAAACGTAGCTCTTCTTGTCGATGAAGAGCTTGATGCCGTTCTCCTCGATGACCTTGTCTTCCGGCCGGGACTCCGCGTCGATGGAGAGGGTGTAGGTTAGCCCTGAGCAGCCGCCGCCCTTGACGCCCACGCGGAGGCCGAACTCCTCGTGGCTACCCTTCTGCGCGAACTCTCTGGCCTTCCTGGCCGCCGTCTCCGAGATGCCGATTGTCAGAGGCATAGCTTCCTCACTTCACCGAGGGCCGACTGCCCTGTACTGTGCTTCAATTCTAACCGCCACTGGGCGGCAAGTCAACAAGCCGAGTTGCCTCATAATAAATGTTACCGAGTGGGGTATCGTTGCTTCAAAAATCGTGTTACCGGGAGGAAGCATGAGAAGGAGCAGCGTGAAGGAGTACATAGAGAAGATGCAGGAGAGGTATCGAGTGGCGGGGCGAGCCGAACGAGGCAGTCTGCTGGACGAGATAGAGGCCGTTACCGGCTACCACAGGAAGTCGGCCACGCGGCTGATGGCTCGCCGCGTGGATGTGAGGATCAAGCGCAAGGGGCGAGGGCGGCCGAGTGTGTACGGGCCTGAGGCGGTGTCGGCGCTGCGCCAGGTGTGGGAGATGAGCGACCGGCTGTGCGGGAAGCGCCTGGCTCCCTTCATGGGGGAGCTGGCAGCCCGCCTACAGGCGTGGGAGGCGTTGGTAGTCTCTCAAGACATCGTGGAGCAGCTGAACGGCATGAGCGCATCCACCATAGACCGGTTGATGAAGCCTTACAGGGTCAGGGGCTTGCGGCGACCCTGGACCAGCGGCAAGTCGTCCGGCAGCCAGCTCAAGGCGGCCATCCCCATCCGCACCTTCGGCGAGTGGGGCGACCCGCCGCCCGGGTTCCTGGAGGTCGACCTGGTAGCCCATTGCGGCGAGAGCACGGAGGGGTTCTACCTGAACACTCTGACCTGCGTGGACATCGCCACAGGCTGGGTGCACTGCCGGGCGGTGTGGGGCAAGGGCCAGGATCGTGTAACCGCCGCCATGCACGAGATGGCTCGCGCCCTGCCATTCGCCGTAAGAGACATCCACGCCGACAATGGCGGCGAGTTCATCAACCACAAGCTCTTCTCCTACTGCCAGGAACGGGGCATCCAGTTGAGTCGCTCCCGACCCTACAAGAAGAACGACAACGCCCACGTGGAGCAGAAGAACTGGGCGGCCGTGAGACGGCACGTGGGCTACGACCGCTACTCCAGCCGGGTCGCCTTGGAGCGACTCCAGGAGGTCCACCGGCTGGCCGGCCTCCTCCACAACTTCTTCCTTCCTACCATGAAGCTCCAGCGCAAGACCCGTCACGGCGCCCGCGTGCACAAGGTGTTCGACACTCCCAGGACGCCCTACCAGAGGCTTCTGGAACTCGACGCGCTCTCAGATGAGCAGAGGGACAGCCTCCAGCGACTATACCGGTCGCTCAACCCCGTGTCGCTTCGCAACCAGCTGAACAATGCCCTGGAGGAGTTGTGGGCCGCGGCGGACCCACACCCCGACAACCACCACCCTCCCGGTAACATCAATTATGAGGCAACGACCACCGCCCGGTAACACCTTGATTTGACGCAACACGCAGGCGCAGGCGATGAGGCAGCATGGGCACGCGAGCGGCGCGAAACATCGGTGGTATACTTGCAGTCGCTCAATCCATGCTTGGAGGTGAAGGAATGGCAACGGGCGCGCCTTTTCGCGCTGTGCGGGAGTGCGACGCCGCATGGCTGACCAACTCGCAGAATAGCGCCACGGTCCTTACGCTGAACACGGACGACGGGGTGGCGCACGCATTCCTGCTCACGCCTGAGATGGTGGACAGGCTGAAGTCGGTCCTGGACAACCCCGGCCTCCCGGACGCAGAGGACGAGGAGGAGTAGCGGCGGCGCGCTTCCCGCGTAGGGTCGCCCCTCGTGGGTGACTGTGACGCCGCGGCTGCCCTCAACCGTCATTGCGGCGCAAGCCGCAATCTAGGAGGAGGGGCAGTGGTGTCCATCCGCCCGCCAGTCCCTACGAGACAGACCCTTCGACACGCTCAGAGCTTGCCCATGCGAAAGCAAGGGGTGAGCGGACACCGTAACGCCGTTCGTGCTGAGCTTGTCGAAGCACGTGGGTTGGGCGGCGGCCCTCCGCCCACGCCCTCTTGCACTGGGGAAGCTCTCACAAGCAATTTCAAGCGCAACACAGTGCGCGCGTCGCCGCCTCTAACGCCCGTTGTCCCGGTGCGACGCCAGCTCAGATCTCAGCCGCCGCAGCCGGCGGCTCAGCCTCACCGGGTAGCGCGCAGGCCGGCTCAATCGCTTGTGGCGGTCGTCAAGCGCGGCGAACTCATCGCGGAACCGCTCACGCGCCTCCGAAAGCGGCGGTGGTTCGGATATTGGCTCGCCGCGTTCCATCACGGTTTGCAGCAGCGGCTCCGCGCCCGGCACGGGCGGCGCCTCGTCTGCGAGCGCCAGCACGTCGCCCCGGAGCCTGCCGTAGTCGTCGCGCAGGCGGTACACCTGCTTCTCGCCGGGCAGCGTCGCCTTGCCTTCGCTCAGCTTGAGCACGGGGCGGCCGGCGAACCGTACCAGCTTGTAGGCGGCGTCCAGCGAAGGCATATCGGCGGAAACCGCCATGCGAGTGCCCACGCCGAAGCCGTCGATGGGCGCGCCTGCGCGAACCAGCGAGTCGATGGCGTATTCGTCCAGGCCGCCGCTTGCCAGAATCCGCACGTATTGGAGGCCGGCGTCGTCCAGGATGCGGCGAACCTCGCGGCTGAGGCTCAGCAGGTCGCCGCTGTCTAGCCGGACGGCGCGCAGGCGGTGCCCCTGCGCCTCCATCTCGCGGCCGACCGTCGCCGCCTTGTGCGCGGCGGTGATAGTGTCGTACGTGTCGATGAGCAGCACGGTGTCGTTCGGGAAGCTGCGCGCGTAGGCGCGGAAGGCGTCGATCTCGCTCTCGAAGCTGGTCACGTAGGAGTGGGCCATGGTGCCTGCGATGGGCAGGCCGTAGGCGCGGCCGGCCAGCACGTTGCTGGTGGACGCGAACCCGGCGACGTGGCTGCTGCGGGCGGCCTTCATGCCTGCGTCCGCGCCGTGCGCCCGCCGTAGCGAGAAGTCGACGAGTGTCCTGCCCTGCGCGGCCCACGTGCACCGCGCGGCTTTGGTTGCTATGAGGCTCTGGAGGTTGACCTGGTTGATCACCAGCGTCTCGACTATCTGCGCCTCAATTATGGGGGCGGTGATTTCCAGCGCCGGCTCGTGGTGGAAGTACAGCCGGCCCTCCGGCACGGCGCGCACGCGGCCCGTGAACCGCAGCTCGCGCAGAAAGTCCAGGAAATCATCCGCGAAAACGCCGGTCGAGCGCAGGTAGTCGATGGCGGCATGGTCGAACCGGAGGCTGTGGAGGTAGCGCAGCACGTCCTCCAGCCCGGCGGAGACCAGGTAGGCGCGCGCAACGCGCGAGGGGCGCACGAACAGGCTGAATGTGGCCTCGGACGACATGCCCTGCCGGAAGTAGCTCTGCGCCATCGTGAGCTCGTACAGGTCGGTGAACAGGGCCGCGTCAGCGTCATTCAGCGCGCCGGGCGGTTGCATAGGCCGGTTCTCCTTCCGTTGGCGTGGCGGCTGCCCGCGTGCCTGACTTGCGGCGCGGGGCTTCCGCGGCTAGAGTTTAGGAGCAATGCCAACGTTCGTCAAAGGCCAAGGGCAGAGCTATTGCAATTGGAGGCGGTTGTGCGCGCATAATCGGCTGGCGCCGCCGAAAGTCGAGCTTGGCGGCGTAGTCGACGAACACCCGGAGACCGAATGATACCCGTACGCCTGTCGCTGCGAAACTTCCTGTCGTATCGAGACGGCGCGCCCACGCTGGACCTGGAGGGCGTGCACGTGGCCTGCCTGTGCGGCGATAACGGCCACGGCAAGTCGGCGCTGCTGGACGCGATCACGTGGGCGCTGTGGGGCGAGTCCCGCGCAGACGCGCAGGCAGACCTGATCTTTCAGGGCCAGACCGAAATGCTGGTGGAGCTGGACTTCCTGGCAGGCGACGGCCTGTATCGCGTGTCGAGGCGGTACGCGCGTTCCTCGCGGACGCGGCAGGGCGCAACCGTGCTGGAGTTGCAGCTGCTGGGCGGCGAGCAACCGCAGTCGCTCACCGGCAGCAGCGTGCGGGACACAGAGCAGCGCATCGAGTCGCTGCTTCGCATGACCTACCACACGTTCGTGAACAGCGCGTTCATTCTGCAAGGCCGCGCCAACATGTTCACCACCAGCAGGCCCGCCGAGCGCAAGGACTTGCTGAACGAGGTACTGGACATCTCGCGGTACGAGCAGCTTGCGAGGCGGGCGCGCGACGGGGCCAGAAAGCACGAGGGCGAGTCGCAGCGACTGGACGCCCAGATCGAGGGCATCGACCGCGAGGTGTCGCAGAAGGGCGAGCACGAGCAACGCCTGGTCGAGGTGGATGGACGGCTGGAAATCGTGCAGCGCGAAGAGGCGGAGCGCGAGGCGCAGGTGGAGTCGTCTCAGGAGCGTATGCAAAAGCTCCAGAACGCGCGCGGGCAGCTAGAGCGACTGGAGGAAGAGGCGGAACGGGTGCGGAATGAGGCGGCGGCTCGCGAGCAGCGCGAGAGGGACGCAGCCGCGCAGCTTGAGGAGGCGCGGGCGCAGGCCGCCGGGCTGCCCGCGCTCGAGGCCGAGGCGGCGCAGGCGGCGGCGCTAGTCGAGCAGCTATCGCAGCCTTCGCCGGCGATGGACGCGCTGGGCGAGCGCGTGCGGGAAACTCAGGCGGCGGTGCGCGGGTTTCGCGAGGCCGCCGCATCGCTGCTGGAGAGCGTCATGGCCTTGGAGACTGCGCAGCGTGAGCTTGAGGTGCGGGAGCGTGAGGAGAACCGCATACTGGAAGAGATTGACGTACAGGAGCGGCAGGCCGCGGACGATGGGCTACGGCTGGAGCACCTGCGCGCCAGGGCGGACAGGCTGCCCGCGTTGGAGTCGGAGGCGGGCGAGGCGCGGGCTGTCGTAGACAGGCTGGCGTCGCCGTCGCCGGAGTCGGAGAGCATGACGGCGCAGTCGCAGGAGCTTCAGTCCCGCGTGCACTACCTGCGGGAGGACAACAGCTCGCTGAGGCAGCAGATGGCGGAACTGAAGCGCAAGAAGGACATGCTGGACGAGGCCGCCGGGCCGGACGGCGCCGGAGCCAGTTGCCCACTCTGCGGCACGGCCCTGGTCGAGGAAGGCTGCCTTCACCTGGCCGAGAGCTACGAATCGGAGGGCAGAACGCTCGCCGCCCGGTTCCGCGAGAACGAAACTGAGGCGCACGCCGCCGAGCTTGAGCGCGCCGCCATCGAGCGGGAACTGGAGTCGTTGGACAGCCGCCGCCGCGCAGAGTTGCGTGAGGGTCAAGGCGCGCTCGAACGCCTGGCGCAAGGCGTGGCGGAGGCCAGGGCCGCGTCACTTGAGGCCGCCCGCCTGTCCGACTCCCGTGACGCGCAGGCGGCCGCGCTGGGGGCATCCCGCTCGCGGCTGGAGGAGACGAGGGAGGCGCTCCCGCCTCTCAGGAACAGGCTCGCAGGCATGGAGGACGCTCGCAGCCGCCACCGGCAGAATGAGGACGCGATCCTTGATTCGGAGTCGGAGCGTGAGCGGCTGGAACGCGACCTGGAGGCGATGGCGGCGGAGCGCCGCGCGGAGCTGGCCGCCGTTCAGGGGAGACGCGATGATGTCACACGCCGGTTGGCGGACGCGCGCGCCGCCGCAGGCACGATAGATCGGCTGGCGGAGTCTCACGGGTACGAGGCGGCGGCCCTGGCGGACGCGCGGCTGCGGTTGCAATCGCTGCTTGACGCGATGCCCGCGCTGAGGGAGGCGAGCGAGGCGCTGCCGTCCGCGGTCGAGGAGCACGAGGCGGCGCGCACCGGCTTGGCCGATACGCGCCGCCGGCGCGATGAGCTACGCACGCAGCGCACGGAGGCGCAGGCGTGGCTGAATCGCTGCCGGGAGATGGAGCAGCGGCGCGAGTCGCTGCTCGCTGAGCGAAACGAGGCCGCCCACCGCCAGGGCGCGTACATTGATCTCGCCACGGCGTTCGGGCGGGGAGGCATACAGGCGCTGCTCATCGAGCAGGCGATACCTGAGCTGGAATCGTACGCCAACGAGGTGCTGGGCCGCGTGACTGACCATCGCATGAGCGTGAAGCTGGAGACGCAGGAGGAGAGGCGTAGCGGCGGCGAGCCGCGGGAGACGCTGGCGATCCTCATCTCGGACGAGCTGGGCACGCGCAGCTACGAGACGTACAGCGGCGGCGAGGCGTTCCGCATCGACTTTGCGCTGCGCATCGGGCTGTCGCGGCTGCTGGCGCACCGGTCGGGCGCGCCGCTGCCCACGCTGTTCATCGACGAGGGGTTCGGGAGCCAGGACGCCGCGGGACTGGATCGGCTGGTGGAGGCCATACAGGCGATCCAGGACGACTTCCGGCGCATCCTGGTCATCACGCACATCGAGGAGCTGAAGGACCGGTTCCCCGTGCGCATAGAGGTGACCAAGACGGCGCAAGGCTCCACGTTTGAGTTGACGGAGTAGATGCAAGACCTTGCCCGAAGGCTTGAGCGCAGAGTGTCCGGCGCCCCTTGAATCCAGGGACAGTCAGGTGATGGATACATGATGCAGCGCCCACGGTTGTACTCTGACCTGGCCGGCTGGTTCCACCTGCTTACCGCGCCTCACGAGTACCGGGAAGAAGCGGAGTACAGCGTCGAGCGCATCCTGGAAGCGGCATCCGGCCCCGCGCGGGCCGTGCTGGAGTTGGGTGCCGGCGGCGGAAACAACGCCCTTCACATGAAGCGTCAATTCGAAATGACCCTTTCGGACCTCTCGTCTGAGATGCTGGAGGTCAGCCGAGGCGTCAACCCGGATCTCCGGCACATTCAGGGCGATATGCGCTCCCTGAGGGTTGACGGGCCGAAGTTCGACGCTGTGTTTGTGCATGACGCGGTCAGCTACCTGACCACTGAGGACGACGTGCGAGCCATGGCAGCGACCGCCTCCTACCACTGTCGGCCGGGCGGAGCCGTCCTTGTGCTGCCGGATCACGTGCGCGAACTGTTCACTCCGCCATACGCGGAGCACGGCGGCCACGACGGGCTGGACGGGAGAGGCCTGCGCTACCTCATGTGGGCAACGGATCCAGATCCCCTGGACTCCACCTACTTGGCGGACTTCGCCTACCTGATTCGCCAACCCGATGGCACGGTCAACGTCGAGCACGACAGGCACGTGCTTGGCATATTTCCGGAATCGACGTGGGTCAACGCACTACAGGAGGCTGGACTTGATGTCAACGCGCTAACGTGCCCTTGGGGCAGGCGCGTGTTTGCCGGTACGAGACGCGGGGGCTAGGGCCGCAGGAGCGGGGATTGTCCCCCTAAAGAGGTTATGCCAGCTCACCGGGAGCGGGCCTTGGGAAGCCACCCCCTTCATTGACAGCCGCGGGGTGCATTGCTATAGTCGTGCGCGGGGTTGAGATGAGCTCAGGCGATGGGCTGGAACTGCACGTTTCCAGTCGCCGTATAGCCGGCGCAGTCAGGCGGATTGCCAGGCGGATCGAGGAGGACTACCCGCAGGAGCTGCCCCTCATCGTGGGCATACTCAGCGGCTCCTTCGTGTTCATGGCAGACCTCGTCCGCGAGTTTCGCCGTGACGCGGAGGTCGACTTCATGCGCGTCTCCAGCTACGGCAGCGGCGTCGTCTCGTCCGGCAGCGTGAAGCTCCGCATGGGCGTATCCGACCGAGTGCGCGGACGGCACGCGCTTATCGTCGAGGACATCGTGGACACGGGCCGCACCACGGCCTACGCCGCGCAATACCTCAAGCGCAGGGGCGCGGCGTCCGTGCGGATATGCGCCATGCTGGACAAGCCATCGCGCAGGGTATCGCACATCGTGCCGGACTACGTGGGCTTCAGCGTGCCGGACGTGTTCCTGGTCGGCTACGGCCTGGACTACGACCAGCGGTATCGCTCGCTGCCCGGCATCTACGCAATCGTGGGAGGACTCGATGGATCTCGGTAGGCTCATACGCGTGGCGAGGGGCGACGCCCCTGCGGATGT
The DNA here is from genome assembly GCA_963555975.3 of Dehalococcoidia bacterium. GTDB lineage: Bacteria > Chloroflexota > Dehalococcoidia > Lucifugimonadales > UBA2985 > JAPPHY01. The sequence goes on along the minus strand of OY821663.2, from coordinate 966,832 downwards.
CGTGTTCGCGAACGCCCGCATCGTCAACACATTTACGGGCGAGATTGAAGAGGGCAACGTGGCAGTGTCGCAGGGCCGCGTGGCCGGCGTCGGCGACTACACCGAGGCCGCTGAGGTGGTTGACGTAGCAGGCCGCTACCTCGCGCCCGGCTTCATCGACGGACACTTCCACCTGGAGAGCACGTACCTGCACGTAGACCAGTTCGCGCGGGCCGTAGTGCCGCGGGGCACGCTCGCGGCCGTCACAGACCTGCACGAGGTCACGAACGTGGCCGGACTGGACGGCATGAGGTACATCATGGAGTGCGGCCGCCGCGTGCCAATGGACCTGTTCTTCATGGCGCCGCCCTGTGTGCCCGCGACCGACATGGAGACATCCGGCGCAACGCTGGACGCGGCCGACATCCGCAGGGCGCTGCGATGGAAGGGCGTGCTTGGCCTTGGCGAGCTGATGAACTTCCCGGGTGTCATCAGCGGCGACGAGCAGGTGCTGGACAAGGTGCGCGCCGCCCACGGCCGCCCGCGCGACGGCCACGCGCCGGGGGTGAGCGGCAAGGCGCTCAACGCCTACCTGGCACCCATAATCGGCTCCGAGCATGAGTCCACGGAGTACGAGGAGGGGCTGGAGAAGCTGCGCCGCGGCATGAGACTGATGATTCGCGAGGGCTCCAGCGAGAAGAACCTGGAGGAGCTGCTGCCGCTGGTGAACGACGGCAACTACCACCGGTGTATGCTGGTGGTGGACGACCGCAGCGCGCTGGACGTGCTGCGCGAGGGGGACGTGGACGCTGTGGTTCGCAAGGCAATCGCCCTTGGCCTCGATCCCATACGCGCCATTCAGATGGCAACGCTCAACGTGGCGGAGTACTTCCGGCTGGAGGGCCTGGGCGGCATTGCGCCGGGCTACTACGCCAACATGCTCATCTTGCGCGACCTGGAGACGCTGGACATCGCGGAGGCGTACTACCGGGGCGAACTGGTCGCGCGGGACGGGGCTGCGACCTTCCAAGCCGCCGTGCCGCCCAACGAATGGATCAAGCGCACCGTGAACGTCCGCCCCTTCGAGGTTGACCAGCTCTCACTGGCGGCTGGCGCGTCCGACACGTTCCCGGTCATCGAGATAATCCCCGGCCAGATAGTCACGCGCCGTCTGGACGAGCGGCCCAGCCGCAGCAACGGCAGCATTGTGGCGGACACTGAGCGCGACCGGTTGAAGCTGGTGGTGGTGGAGCGGCACAAGGCCACCGGCAACATCGGTGTTGGGCTGGTAGGCGGCTTCGGGCTGAAGCGCGGCGCGCTGGCTACGTCCGTTGCGCATGACTCGCACAACATCGTCGTGGTGGGCGTGGACGACGCAGACATCTACGCGGCGGTCAAGGAGGTTGAGCGTAACCAGGGCGGGCTGTGCGCCGTCGCGGGCGGCGAGGTGCTGGCATCGCTGCCGCTGCCCATCGCCGGGCTGCTTTCGCCTGAGCCGCTGGAGTCGGTCGCCGCCAAGCTGGACGAGCTGGAGCGGCTGGCGCGGGAGCTTGGCTGCATCGTCAACTCGCCGTTCTCCGTGCTGTCGTTCCTGGCGCTGCCCGTGATACCGGAGCTGAAGCTGACGGACATGGGGCTGGTGGACGTGATGGCGGGCAGGCTGCTGGAGAGGGAGTAGCCCGCTTGCGTACGCTGGACGCGGTCACGTTCGACCTGTGGCAGACGCTGATAATCGACGACCGCGAGCGAGGCCGCGCGAGGACGCAGCGCCGGCTTGACGAGGCGCAAACCGCGCTTGCGGACGCGGGCCTGGACTGCTCGATCGAGCACCTGCGGGAGGCGTACCGCAGTTGCTTCCGCGCTTGCCGCGCCATCCACAAGGACGAACGGGACGTGTCGTTCGACGAGCAGGTGCGGATGTTCATCGACCGGATAGACGACGGGCTGTCCGGCCGGCTGCCCCCGGAGACCGTCGAGCGCATCACGCACTGGTACGCGGAGGCGTTCTTCGACCACCCGCCGCGCGTGGATCCTGCGTCCCACGCCGTGCTTGCGGAGACGGCGCGGCGCGGCTACCGGCTGGGCATGATCTCCAACACGGGCATGACGCCGGGCAGCGTGTTCCGGCGGTTCCTGGCGCAGCACGACCTGCTGGACTTCTTCGACGTGCTCACGTTCTCGGACGAGGCGCTGCTGTGCAAGCCTTCGCCGCAGATTTTCCACGTGACGCTGGAGGCGCTGGGCACGTCGCCGGAGCGGGCGATGCACCTGGGCGACCACATCGCGAACGACATCGCGGGCGGCAACCGCGCGGGCACGTGGACTGCGCTGCTGGGCGAAGCGGACGGGCAGGAGCGCATCGCGTCGCCGCACGTTCACGTGCCAACTCTGGCGGAGTGGCCGTCCGCGCTGGACGCATGGCTGCGGGCGGGGTAGGGGGTTAGGCCGCCTCTCCCGCCTCCTCGTCACCCTCGCTCCTGTCGTCCTCGTCCTTTTCGTCGTCGAGGTACAAGTTTGGGAAACCTGAGGCTATTAGCGCGTTTTGGAACACCTCTCTACCACTGCCAAGGTCGCGCCCCATTGCCTTACCTATCAGGCTGAGCATGGCCTCGCCGCGCGCCACAAACGAGGTGGCAAAGTCATCGGCTTCCAAGTTCCCCACGCGTATCCAATGGGCCTCGAGTGATTCTTCAAGACCTTGGGGACGCTCGGGAGAAATGGCCTTACGAATCAGGTCCAAGTACTTCGCGGGTGCACGGCCTCCAATCAGTCTATTGGTAGCAGCGCTTAGAGGAGTCTTGTTGATGACCGAGTCGTAGAGTCTGTTAGACACCTTTGGCTTCGCCACGTTTTGGCACCAGTGAACGGGGAAGATGTGATGGATGTCAATGTGCTCGTTGTCGTAGGTTGCTATGTCCAAGTCTTTTCCCGTAATCCAGTCTTTGGCGCCGTACTTCATTTGTATCGCATAGACTCCCTTGTATGCTGCGCTTACCCTTGACCTCAGAGTGACCAGGCGCTCCGGGAGGAAATTGGCTTCGTTTATCAGGCGCGGCAACGTGTCTTGCCTGACATAACCTGCAACTTCCACCAGATCCAAGGCGAACTGAGTCTCGACTGAGCCACCGTAAATCTCGCCGAAGACTCCGGCCCAGTACCAGCGCGCCAGCCGCTCTTGGGCGACGGCGGTGTCCAGTTCCTTACCCAGTTCCACGTAGAGAGCTGCCAGCGGAACCAGTTGGGTGTTGTAGGGCACATTCTTTCTTCCGAACACATACTGTCCCCTCAGGAACTTGGCTGCCTCCACAAAGCCGTGCTCCACCTTGTCAGCCCACTTCTGGTAGTCCGCCAGGGTCAGGTTCAGAATGTCTCGCTTCTTGCAACCAATGGCGGGAGCCTGTGGCCCGGACCTGCCTTCGCTATGTGCGCGGCGCCGGTCTTCCTGAGTCTTGAGCAGAGCGACGGCTTGCAGGAACTGGTCTCCTTCTAGGCCGCGCAACACACCGTAGTAGTGTAATCGTTGCCTGCGCTCATCCCAGTCATCTCTGAGGGAGAAATTCTCCGCGTCCGCCGCGAAGGAGGCGGTTGCCAACTCGAACACGTTGAGAACGACCCCGCCAGTGTTAACCTTCTCAAACACCAGGCACACGGCTTCCTTGGGAGTGTCCTTGGTCAGAGTTATGACGGGTAGCTGGTAGAAGGCGAAATTGGACTGGATCTCATCCGTGAACCGCTCAAAGAAGTCGTTGGGGCTTCCCTCTGGATGTGGTTGCTGGGAGTCTTCCCAGAAGCGAAGGTAGCCCAACATCCATTTCCTTGAATTCATTGAGTCCAAGAGGTTCTCAGAGGGCATCATGTGCTGCCTGTATTCCTCTTTCGGCGTTGAGAGATCCGTAACTACTCTTCGGCCAAAGTCGGCTGTGACCATGCGGTTCTCGGGAACACTTATGACGGCATCCTCACGTTCGGTATTCGGATCCAGCGCTGCACGCATGTTGATGTAGTACCATCGCTTGACCTTTTGCCGCTTGCTGTCGCTGGTGTTGACAGCTTCAGGATATACCAGCGATTGATAGAGCGTGGTGAGCCGCTGTTGGCCGTCAAGCAAGAAGGAGTCGGGGATTGTGGCCGCGCCTCTTTCAGCCCCTTCCAGTGTACGTGACTTCAACCTGATTTCGCTCCCGGCTGCAAGAGTCATGATCGCGCCTACAGGGAAGCCCTTGGAAATGCTGGCAAGCAGTCCGCGAATGCGGTCATCGTCCCAAATCCAGCCGCGCTGAAAATCCGGCAGTTTGATCTTGCCGGATTCAACATCGTTGAGGAGGTTTTTGAGAAGTACCGGGTGGGTGCTGAACATTTTGTTGCTCCCTGCTTGAAGTCATGTTGACCTATTGTAGCACAGACCGCCCCCCCTCACCCGCCACGCGCGGCCATTGCGCGGCCGCGCACGCGGCCCTCGCGGAGGCGGCCGTACTCGGAGCTGAGTTCAGCGCCCAGAATGAGTATCAGGCTGCTGACGTACATCCACAGCAGCAGCACCAGTACGTCCGCCATGGAGCCGTACACGTCCTCGAAGTTGGCGAAGCGGCCCAGGTACGTCAGGAACGCAGCCTTGCCCGCCTCGAACAGGACGGTTGCCACCAGCGCGCCGGGCCACACGTACTGCCAGTACGTCCGCGTGTTCGGCATCTGCTTGTAGATCATCAGGAACGTCGTAAGCGTCAGGCTGAATGACACGGCTTGCAGGAACATTCGCGACGCCTCGCTCACCAGGAAGTCGGAGGCGGGCAAGTCGGCTCGCGCGTAGTCGCCGGCGGTGCGGACGAACGTTGCGGCCGCCAGCGACGTGAGGAACAGCAGGCCGACCAGCAGCGCCATCGTCATCTGCCGCGGCTTGCGTACGAACAGCGGCGGATCCTTCGGCACGTCCCACGCCCGGTTGACCACTCGTGCGACCGCGCCGAACATCGCGCTGCCGGACCACAGCAGCCCGAGAATTGAGATGACACCCAGCGTGCCGCTCACGCGTATGTCGCTTTCGAGCAGCCCCTCAGAGCCGGGCAGGTATCCGGCGACGAACTCCGTGAACTGCGCCTGCCTGTCCTCGGACGCCGGCATGAGGTTGAAGATTGCGATAAGCCCTATCACTAGCGGGAACAGCGAAAAGACTGCGTAGTATGCGACCCCGGCCGCCATGTGAGTGGCGTCGTCTTCCGACATCTCCTGCACGGTTCGCACCAGCAGCCGCACGATGAACAGGGCGCGGAAGGGCGCCGTCAGCGCCATCGCCGTGCCTTTCAGTATGTTGACCAAAGCTCTCAATGCGTTTCTCGAACGGGCCGGCCGCGGCGCGCCCCTTTGTCACCGCCCGCGCTTCTAGTATAATGAGGCAGCATCGAATACACTAGGGAGCGGCCAGCAACTCAACTCAAGCTATCTGGTTAGCCCCCGATACACTTCAAGGCCACTCGTGCAGGGCAGTGAGGAGACGATATGAGTGAAACGATCTTCAAGAACGTACAATTCAGCCTGAAGGGGCTGATCAGTGCCATTGAAATCGGCCAAATAGGGCTTCCGGATATCCAGAGGTCCTTTGTTTGGGACAACGCCAAGGTGCGTGACCTGTTCGATTCCATGTACCGCGGTTACCCGATTGGCCACCTGTTGCTTTGGGATACCGGCTTGGACAACGTGGGTGTCGCAAAGCCTCAGACAATTGGTGCTGTGAAGAAGCAGTTGATTCCCCAGTTCATGGTTGTGGACGGTCAGCAGAGGCTGACTTCACTCTACGCGGTAATTAAGGGAGAGCAGGTGGTTGGCAAGAACTACCAACCGCGGCATATACGCATCGCCTTCAACCCACTGGAAGAGAAATTCGAAGTCACCAGCGCCGCTATCGAGCGTGACAAGGTTTACATCCCGGACATTTCCAGGGTATGGAGAGACGATTCCGACATCTTCCAATTGGTGGATGGTTATCTGGCCGGACTTCGGGAGGTTCGAACAGTTACTGCCGATGACGAAAAGAAGATCAAAGCTTCGGTTGTAAGGCTCAAGAGCCTAGAGACCTTCCCGCTCACCGCCCTTCAACTCTCCGCCGACATATCAGAGGAGGACGCTGCGGAGGTGTTTGTCAGAGTAAACAGCAAAGGCGAGCCACTCAATCAAGCGGACTTCATACTGACTCTGATGTCTGTCTTCTGGGATGAAGGCCGCGCTGACCTGGAGAGGTTCTACCGGGAATCCCTTGCTCCCTCGGCAAGGGGCGAGTCGTCACCGTACAATCACCTGATTGAGCCTGCCCCTGACCAGCTCCTGAGGGTCGGTATCGCCTTGGCCTTCAAGCGTGCCAGACTTCAGTACGCGTACTCGATATTGCGCGGCAAGGACTTGGTCACTGAGGAGTACAGCGAAGAGAACAGGATAGCCCAATTCGAGACGCTCAAGAGCGCGCAAAGCCGTGTGTTAAGCCTAACTCATTGGCATGACTTCATCAATTGCATTCGCGGCGCGGGCTTCAGAAGCAGGGGCATGATCCGTTCCAACAACAACTTCCTGTTCTGCTATGCGCTCTACCTGATTGGGCGTACGGAGTTAAAAGTTGAGGAGGCGGCGCTAAGGAAAGCTATTGCCCAATGGTTCTTCATGTCAGCAGTGACGCGCCGATACACGAGCTCGCCAGAGTCCACGTTCGAGTCCGATCTGGCTATTCTCAGGGGCGTCACTCAGCCGCACGAGTTTGTGAGCCGGTTGCAGCAGGCTTGCACCATACAGCTAACGGACGACTTCTGGGGGATAACTCTCACCAATGAACTGGCGACCTCCTCAACGGCCAGCCCCGCGCTGTCGGTGTACGAAGCATCGCTGATTCTTCTCGACTCCCCCGCCTTGTTCTCAGATGCCAAGGTTGGTGACATGCTTGACCCGACTATACACGGAGGCAGGGCAGCTCTCGAGCGCCACCATCTCTTTCCGAGGGGCTACCTGGCTACGCTAGGATTTACCGAAACCCGTGACACCAATCAGATTGCAAACCTTGCTTTCATGGAGTGGGGCGATAACAGCACTGTATCGGACTACCCGCCCGCTGACTACGTGCCCGCGTTGAAGAGTCGCTTCAAGGAGCCAGCGTTGGAGAACATGTACTTATGGAACGCGCTGCCTCAGGACTGGGAAGGGATGGAGTACCAGCCATTTCTCGAACGCCGCCGAGAGCTTATGGCGGAGGTCATCCACGCGGGCTATCGAAAGCTGACGGAGGGAGCGAGCCACGAAGAAGCCGTCCCTGCCCTTGAACTGGCTGAAATGATAAGCGCAGGCGAGAATGAGTCCATGGAGTTCAAGTCAACCCTGAGAGTCAACCTCCACACTGGTCTCAAAGACGTCAAGATGGAGAATGTTGTATTGAAGACGCTGGCCGGGTTCCTGAACAAGGCCGGCGGGACTCTGGTCATCGGCGTATCCGACGACGGGACACCGGTTGGCATAGAAGCGGACCAGTTTGCTAACGAGGACCAAATGAGCCTTCATCTGGTGAATATCGTCAGGGACAGGATCGGGAATTTGGCGTTGTCCATGCTGCACCAGCAGTTCGACGATTACGGGGACGCCCGCGTCCTGAGAGTCCATTGCGAGCGTTCACACAAGCCGGTCTACGTCACGGAAGGGGGGAGGGAAGCCTTCTACTTAAGGACGGGGCCGGCAACCATAGAGCTGTCCGGGGGTGACATGGTTGAGTACATCAACCACAGGTTCAACTAGACGTAGCCACAGGTTGCCCTCACCTGTGTTGATTTGGGAGTTCACCGCCCGCGCTTCTAGTATAATGAGGCAGCCGTGACCAATCCAGTGCAAATCGAGAGAGTTGCCGCCGGCCGTGAAGTCACCCCCATCGAGTGGGTAGACGGACGGGTTCGCTTGCTCGACCAGAGCCGCCTGCCGCACGAGGTCCGCCACGTGGAGCTTGCGAGCGCGGAGGAGGTCGCGAACGCCATCCGCGAGATGCGAGTCCGCGGCGCGCCCGCTATCGGCGTGACGGCTGCCTACGGCATGGCGCTGGCCGCCGCCGCGCTCGATGCGCCCAGGCGCGACGAGGCGCCCGCCGCTCTCCACGCCGCCGCGCAGACTCTCGCCGCGTCGCGGCCCACCGCCGTCAACCTGCGGTGGGCCGTCGAGCGGATGATGCGCGCGGCGGAGCAGTCGCCGCCCGGCTCGGATCTCGCCGCCCTGCTGTTGGCGGAGGCGCGCGAGCTCCATCGCGAGACGCTGGATTCCGACCTGCGCCTCAGCGAGCTTGGCGCCGCGCTCATCACGCCCGGCTCCGCAGCGCTCACGCACTGCAACACCGGCGCGCTCGCCACCGGCGGCTACGGCACTGCGCTGGGCGTCATCCGCCGCGCGTGGGAGGACGGCAGGCTGCGCCACGTGTTCGCAACCGAAACGCGGCCGTGGCTACAGGGCGCGCGGCTCACCACTTGGGAGCTTGCCAGCCTTGGCATACCCGCCACGCTGGTCGTCGACTCCGCCGCTGCCTCGTTGATGGCGGACGGCCGCGTGCAGTGCGTCATCACCGGCGCAGACCGCATCGCCGCCAACGGCGATACCGCCAACAAGATTGGCACGCTGTCCTTGGCGGCGCTGGCGCGCCACTACGGAGCGCCGTTCTACGTGGCCGCGCCCGTCACCACCATCGACATGGGCGCGGCGAGCGGCGCGGACATCCCAATCGAGGAGCGGCCGGAATCGGAGGTGACGCACACTCGCGGCGCGCCCGTTGCGCCGGATGGTACGCACGCCTGGAATCCCGCGTTCGACGTGACGCCGGGCCGGCTGATCGCGGCCATCATCACGGACGGAGGCGTTGCGCGGCCGCCCTACGAGCAATCGCTTGCGGAGGTATCGAGCAGTGGCTGAGACACTCATCGGCGTGATTGGCGGTACGGGGCTGTACCGCATGGACGGGCTGGAGGACGCGGCGGAGGTCGCCGTAGATACGCCGTTCGGCGCGCCCAGCGACATCATCGTGACCGGCACGTTGAACGGCGTGGGAGTCGCGTTCCTGCCCAGGCACGGCAGGGGGCATCGCGTGCTGCCGTCGGAGATTCCGGCGCGGGCCAACATCTACGCGCTCAAGTCGCTGGGCGTGCAGCGCGTCATATCCGTCAGCGCGGTGGGCAGCATGAGAGAGGCGATACGCCCTCTGGACATGATTGTGCCGGACCAGCTCATCGACCGGACGCTTGGGAGGCCGCGCACCCTGTTCGGCGGCGGCATTGCGGTCCACGTGGGCATGGCCGACCCGTTCTGCGACGGTCTGCGGGAGGCTCTGAGGCGCAGCGGCGAGCGCGCCGGAGCGCGAGTGCACTATGGAGGCACACTCGTGGTAATCGAGGGGCCGCAGTTCTCGACCAAGGCGGAGTCGTATATGTATCGCTCTTGGGGCACGGACATCATCGGCATGACTGCGCTGCCGGAGGCCAGGCTCGCCAGGGAAGCGGAGTTGTGCTACTCTGTGCTGGCCTGCTGCACGGACTACGACACCTGGCACGAGAGCACGGAGCCGGTGACGGTGGAGATGGTGGTGGCTAACCTGATGAAGAACACCGCCGTATCGCAGGCCATCCTCGCGGACGTGATCACCGACGACCTTGCGGCCCGCGGCTGCGCCTGCGGCTCCGCGCTGGAGAACGCAATCGTGACGGACAGGGCCGCCATTCCCGCCGAGGCAAGGGAGCGGCTGGCGCTGCTCATAGGCAAGTACGTTCCATAACACGAAACTTTCGGAGGTGCGCTGATATGCCGAGACAGGAACCGGGCGAACCCTACTTTCGGGTGAGCATCGAGGAAGCCAAGGCGATGGTCGACGGCGGGAACGCGGTGGTCATAGACGTGCGCCGCCCCGACGAGTGGGTCACGGGCCGCGTGGAGGGCGCGATGCACATTCCCGTCGACGACGTGGGTATGCGCATCGACGAGCTGCCGGAGGACAAGGACCTGCTGTTCATCTGCGCGATGGGCGTTCGCAGCGGGCTGGCCTGCGAGATGGCCGCGGCGATGGAGGTGGACACCAACCGCCTGTTCAACATCGAGGAGGGCACGGCCGCCTGGATCGAGAAGGGGATGCCCTACGAGGTCGGATAGGCGACTCATGCCGTACCCGCGCAGCCGCGAGCCCATGACCAACACCGCGCCGGAGCCGTCGCCGTGAGCCTCGGTTTTCCCCCCACCGGGGACGTGGTGGGTGTCGGCAACGCGATGGTTGACGTGCTGGCCCACGCCGACGACAGCTTCCTGTCGGCGCACGGCCTGGCGCGCGGCGCAATGACGCTCATCGACGCGGAGCAGGGCACATCCATCCTGGCAGCGATGGGGCAGACGATTGAGGTGTCAGGCGGCTCCGTGGCGAACACGATGGCAGGCATCGCCTCGCTGGGCGGCGCGTGCGCCTACGTCGGCAGGGTGCACGACGACCGGCTGGGCGCGGTATTCAGCCGCGACATGCGCTCGCTCGGCATCGCCTACGATACGCCGCCCGCGTCGGATGGCGCGCCCACGGCGCGGTGCCTGGTGATCGTCACGCCGGACGGACAGCGCACGATGGCTACCTACCTGGGCGCGTGCACGGAGCTTGCGCCGGAGGACTTGAATCTGGAGGCCATCGACAGCTACGCCTACACGTACCTGGAGGGCTACCTGTGGGACGCGCCGCGCGGCCCGGAAGCGCTACGGCTGGCGGCGCAGACGGCCAAGGACGCGGCCCGCAGGGTTGCGTTCACGCTCTCGGACCCGTTCTGCGTGGAGCGGCACCGCGAGGAGTTCCGGGAGTTCGTGCTGCGATTCGTGGACGTGCTGTTCGCGAACCAGGACGAGGTCACGTCTCTCTACGCAGCGGCGGACGTGTGGGACGCGCTGGCGCAGGCGCGCCGCGAGTGCCGCGTGGCCGCGATCACGCGCAGCGAACACGGCTCGATTGTGGCGGCATACGACGATACCTACGAGGTGGCCGCCGCGCCGGTGGCGCGCGTGGTTGACACCACTGGCGCAGGCGATCTGTACGCCGCGGGCTTCCTGTACGGCATCACGCACGGCTACGACCTGCCGTCGAGCGGGCGCATAGGCTCGATAGCGGCGGCAGAGGTCATCGGGCACCTGGGCGCGCGGCCCTCGGCCAACCTGCGCGAGCTGGTGGCGGCCGCGCTGTAGAGGTGCGGCGAACCGCCCATCGAACGCCGCAACCGTGCGCCCTCAATCAGGGTGTAGTACAATTTCGCATATGCCGGTGGGAGGTGACGCATGACGGACGCAGCAGAAGCAACGTCAAAGTCGGAGAGGACTGGGCTAGCCAGGGAGTTCGACTACTACCTGGCGAATCAGGATGCGATGGTTGAGCAGTACAACGGCAGGGTCATCGTGCTCAAGGACTGCGTGGTGATCGGCGCATACGACAACTACGGTGATGCCGTGCTTGAGACGGAGAAACAGCACGAGCTTGGGACGTTCCTGGTGCAGCGCGTCAGTCCCGGCCCGGGGGACTATACGGTGACAATCCACTCCCGTTACCTGGGGGTGTAGTGACACAGTCGCACGCCTTCACAGTATCAGCCGAGGGCCGCCCATCAGGGCTAATTACTCCCTGCGGCATTGCGCCTACCTCGGCTGTATCCCATAGCGAGTATCGGGAGTTCCGGGCGCTCTGGGACACGGGTGCAACTGACACCGGCATAACCATGAGTGTAGTTGAACGGTGCGGGCTGACTTCGGTCTCCAGGCAGAGGATAACGCACGCGGGGCTTGCTGAGGAACCGGACGAAACAGAAGCCTATCTGGTCAACATCCTTCTGCCGAATCGCTTGGTTATGCAGAACGTGCGCGTGTACAGGGCGGGCTTTACGGGCGCTGACGTTCTCATCGGAATGGACATCATCAACGCTGGCGACTTCGCAATCACGCACGCGGGCGGCAACACCAAGTTCACGTTCCAGATGCCTTCTCTGGCGGACATTGACTTTCTGAAGGGGCAGGCGTAGTAGTGGGCGTAGGGAACGACACGGCTGAAGGGGGTTGGCGGGCCGTGCGGGCTAGGTTGGCATTCGAGAGCTGGCGGCGGCGTTCTCATCTATCCCGTGCTCAGCAAAGAAGCTCTCCCGTTCGCCGGCTTCTTCCAGGAGATCCAGATGCTCCGCTACCAACGTCTCCAAGTCCGCCGCGACCCTCTCGAAGTTGCTCCCGAACGTGCTCGTTCCCAACTCCACGCACACGCCTACCCACTTGTTCTCTTCCCGCGTGTATCGAAAGGTTAGTGTCACGCTACCTTCTAGGTTCACGGCTCCCCCTTCTTGTCCCCGATGCCGGCTGAGCCTTGTTCCGCTTCCCAGCCCGGGTGCTTCCGAATGAGTCGGGTTTCAGCGTACCACATACTTGACACAGAGGTAAACGTCTACCAATATCCGTGGTGGTGTGGGTGATTTGGCGGGCAAGTGATTGCGCTATAGGAGACATTCATGTTTCAAGCGAAGAGAGCGGTGACAGAGTTCGCCCAAGTAGTCTCGTGCGATCACTGTTCGCGACAAAACTACCCCCAGCTGCTAAGGGACGATTCCTTCAACCTGCCCCAGCCGGGCTATATCGGGTCAAACTACGGCAAGTATCGCGTCCTATTGGTGGGACAGAATCCGGGTGTTTCGCCGCCGAGATTTCGAGCGCAGGACAGAGAGCTTGCCGCCAATCTGAGTGCTGTGCGGGACGGTCGCGATGCCGGCTCTATGGCGAGACTCAAGAGCAGCCTGGATGGCACATTGCCAACCTGGCCTGTGTTTACTAGTCACTTCCCGCTTGCGGAGTGTGGCCTTCAACTCGACGACATTGCTTACATTAACGTGGTTCGGTGTAGAACAACTGACAACGCAACTCCGGGCCCGAACATTAGCCAAGCCTGCATCGACAACCACATCATTCGGTGGTTGGACTGGCTCCAGCCCCGTGTTGTGGTCTGCATTGGCAAATGGGCGCACGATAGAATCGCGCCGCTGCTAAAGGAGCGAGGTATTCCGTCTACGTTCATCAACCGGCAACGCTCCCTGAGTGAAGGCGAACGTCGACAGAACAGGGCTGAAGCGGTTGCGACCGTGCGAAGTATCCTCAGCGGTGATGCACCGAAACTGCCCAAGCCGCCTGGAGTGGCGCCTGCCGAGGAGACTGTCGCAACCGGGAGATTGGTATCCAGACGGAAGCCCATCCAATCACCAAACGTAGGAGGAGCCGGCATGGAAGCAGGGCTATACCCAAAATTGTTCAGCGAGCTAGGCATTTTGGATACGGGTGGGCCCAATAGCGGGAGGCTGCTGAGGCATCGCAGTAGACAAATGCCAAGGCTCTACTTCAACCGGAGTAGAGATGGATCGGTGTACTTTGTAGGATACGAGGAAGACCGATATCGATTCTCCACGCGCCTCTGGGACTTCATGCGTCCGCGAAAGGCCAAGGACGACAAGCCCAATCTGATCACCGTGGCGCCAAAGCCAGGGATGAAGAAAGCCGCATTTGCGGACCTGATGGATGAACGGTGAAGCGCGGCGTATCGTACGCCGCCCCCCGGCGCGGTGGACAGCCCAGCCCAAATCCGCTATCATAGGCGCGCCTGAACTGAGGCCATCGACACTATGATTCATTGCGGGGGCGTAGCATCATCGCCTCCTGCGTCACGGGAGGACTGCACCACATGACTTCGCATACTCGCAGCGCCGGCCTGCCCACCGAACCCGGGAAGGGCCGGTAGCCAATGGTCGCACAGCAACAGGGAGACGTCAAAGACATCGGCCTGGCAAGCCAGGGAGTGCTCAGAATCGAGTGGGCCGCGCGTGAGATGCAGGTGCTGCGACTTGTGCGCGAGCGGTTCGCACGCGAGAGGCCGCTGGAGGGGTTGCGCCTCTCAGCCTGCCTGCACGTGACCACCGAGACCGCCAACCTCGCGCTTACCCTGCGCGACGGCGGCGCCAGCGTGGCGCTCTGCGCCAGCAACCCCCTCAGCACGCAGGACGACGTGGCCGCCGCGCTCGTCTCCGAGTACGGCATCCCCACGTACTCCATCCACGGCGAAGACCACGACACCTACTACCGCCACATCCACTCCGCGCTCGACCACGCGCCGCACTACACAATGGACGATGGCGCAGACCTGGTGACCACGCTCCACAAGGAGCGCCGCGAGCTGCTGGAAGGCGTGGTGGCCGGCACTGAGGAGACCACCACCGGTGTCATACGCCTGCGCAGCCAGGCGCGCGAGGGTATGCTGGAGTACCCAATCATCGCCGTCAACGAGGCGGACACCAAGCACCTGTTCGACAACCGCTACGGCACGGGACAGAGCACGGTCGACGGCGTCACGCGCGCCACAAACATGCTGTGGGCCGGCAAGCAGGTCGTGGTCTGCGGCTACGGCTGGTGCGGGCGCGGCATCGCCATGCGGGTGCGCGGGCTTGGCGGACACGTCATCGTCACGGAGGTCGATCCCGTCCGCGCGCTGGAGGCGGTGATGGACGGCTACGGCGTGCTGCCCGTGCTGGACGCGGCGGCCGTGGGAGACGTGTTCATCACGGCAACGGGAGACTTGAAGGTCATCGACGAAGAGGCGCTGGCCCGCATGAAGGACGGCGCGATACTCGCCAACAGCGGCCACTTCAACGTGGAAATCGACATCCCCGCGCTGGAGGCCATGTCCGAGGGCAAGCGGCACGTGCGCCAGTCGGTTGAGGAGTACCGGCTGAAGGACGGGCGCAAGCTCTACCTCCTGGGCGAGGGCAGGCTCATCAACCTGGCCGCCGCGGAGGGGCACCCATCCAGCGTCATGGACATGAGCTTCGCCAACCAGGCGCTGTGCATCGAGTACCTGGCCGGGCTGAAGGAAGCGCCGGCGCGGGACGTCCATCCCGTTCCGGTGGACATAGACCGCAGAATCGCAGAGTTGAAGCTCAACTCCCTGGGCGTGCGCATAGACGAGCTCACAGACGAGCAGAAGCGCTACCTGGAGAGCTGGGAGGAAGGCACCTAAGCGCCCTGGCGCGCATCCCCCAATACCGCAAAGGAGAGATCGAGTGGCATTCACATTCACGGATTCACCATCCTACCTGTACACCTCCGAGTCCGTAACGGAGGGGCACCCGGACAAGCTGTGCGACCAGATTTCGGACGCGATCCTGGACGCCATCATCGCCAGGGATCCCGGCGCACGGGTCGCGTGCGAGACCTGCGTCACCAACGGGCTTGTGGCCGTCATGGGCGAGATCACCACGGACACCTACGTTGACGTGTCGCGCATAATCCGCGACACCATCCACGAGGCGGGCTACACCAACCCGGACTACGGCTTCGACTACAAGAGCTGCGGCGTGGTGCTGTCGCTCCAGGAGCAATCGAAGGACATTGCGCTGGGCGTGGACGCATCGCAGGAGGCCAAGGAGCGCGGCGGCGCAGTCGAGGAAGACCCGGACGAGACCGGCGCAGGCGACCAGGGCATGATGGTCGGCTTTGCCTGCAACGAGACGCCGGAGCTTATGCCGCTGTCCGTTGCGCTGTCGCATCGGCTGGTGCAGCGCCTTGCCGCGGTTCGCAAGGAGGGCTTGCTGCCGTACCTGCGCCCGGACGGCAAGTCGCAGGTGACGGTGGAGTACTCCTACGGCGCGCCCAAGCGCATAGACACGGTGGTCATCAGCGCGCAGCACGACCCTACGGTGTCGCAGGACGTGATCACGCGTGACATCACGGAGATGGTGATCAACGAGGTGGTGCCCGCCGGCCTGCGAGACGCCAACACCAAGATTTTCGTGAACCCCACTGGCAGGTTCGTGGTGGGCGGCCCCGTGGCGGACACGGGCCTCACCGGGCGCAAGATACTGGTGGACACCTACGGAGGAGTGGCCCGCCACGGCGGCGGCGCATTCTCCGGCAAGGACCCGACGAAGGTCGACCGCTCCGGCGCGTACTACGCCCGCTACGCCGCCAAGAACCTCGTGGCTGCCGGCCTCGCCGACCGCGCCGAGATACAGGTGTCCTACGCCATCGGCAAGGCTCACCCGCTGTCCATATCGGTCGAGACGTTCGGCACCTCCCACGTGGACGACTCCACCATTCAGCAGCTTGTCGAAAGCCACTTCGACTTTCGACCCGCGTCCATCATCCGCAACCTTGACCTGCGCCGGCCCATCTACCGAAACACCGCAAGCTACGGCCACTTCGGGCGCGAGGACTTGCAGTTGCCCTGGGAGCGCACCGACAAGGCGGAACTGCTGAGGGCGGAGGCCGGCCTGCGGAACATCATTGGTCGGGGTGAAGCAACGGCCTGAAGGCGAGGACTGCGGTATGAAGGCGGTTATCCTGGCCGGCGGTGAGGGCACGCGTCTGCGTCCGCTGACGTGCAACGTCCCGAAGCCTATGGCGCCCATACTCAACCGGCCGTTCCTGGAGCACGTGCTCGCCCACCTGAGCGGCCACGGCGTCGAGCACGCCATCCTGACCATGTGGTATCTGCCGGATGTCATCCGCTCCCACTTCGGGAACGGCGAAGGCGCGGGGCTGCGGCTCAGCTACGCGCTGGAGGAGAAGCCGCTGGGCACCGCGGGCGCAGTCAAGAACGTTGAGGCCGAGCTTGACGGCCCGTTCCTGGTCCTGAACGGGGACATCTTCACCGACCTTGACCTTGGAGCTATGGCGAGATTCCACCGCGAGTCCGGCGCGATGGTCACCATCGCGCTGACGCAGGTGGAAGACCCGTCCGCGTTTGGCGTGGTGGAGATGGACGATGCAGGCCGCGTGTCCCGCTTCGTGGAGAAGCCTGCGCCCGGCGAGGCCCCCAGCAACTGGATCAACGCCGGCACGTACCTCGTGGAGCCGGAGGCGCTGGCGCACGCGCCCACCGGCGAGCACTACATGTTCGAGCGCGGGCTATTCCCAAAGCTGCTGGATATGGGCGCGCCCGTCTACGGCTATCGCTCGCCCGCCTACTGGGTGGATCTGGGCACGCCCGCCAGCTACGCCCGCGTGCATCGCGACCTGCTGCCCGCCGCAGCCGCCTCCGCGGAGCACGACACTAGCGGCGTCCACGCGTCCGCCAGGCTCAGCGGCGCCGTGCTGCTGGGCGCGGGCTGCGCCATCGGGCCGGACGCGGAGGTGTGCGGGCCTGTGGTGATGGGCGCGGGCTGCCGCGTGGGCGATGGCGCGCGCATCCGTGACGCAATCCTGTGGAAGGGCGTTGACGTGGGCCGCGGCGCAGAGCTGGATGGGTGTATCATCGGCGACGGCGCAGTCGTGGGTGAGGGCGCGAGCGTAGGCGCGGGCTGCATCATCGGAGACGGTGCCAGGGTAGGCGGCGGCAATCGCCTGGAGCGCGGCATGACGCTGTGGCCCGGCGCAGCGATACCACCGGAGGCGATCACCTTCCGCTAGGTCGGCGGACCGGCGTGGAAGCTCAGAGTATGGCTATCAGGTTCGGAACTGACGGATGGCGGGGCGTCATCGCCGAGGACTTTACGTTCGATAACGTGCGGCTGTGCACGCAGGGCGTGGTGCGGTACTTGCAGCAGCGCGGGCTTGCCGAACGCGGCCTCGTTGTCGGCTACGACACGCGCTTCGCATCGGAGGATTTCGCGCTGGCGGTCGCGGAGACGGCTGCGGGCGCGGGCGTGAAGACGTACCTGAGCGACCGCGCCGCTCCGACGCCCGTGGTCACATACAACGTCATCGACCGGAATGCCGGGGGGGCGGTCATCATCACGGCAAGCCACAACCCGCCGCAGTGGAACGGCTTCAAGTTCAAGCCGGAGTACGCAGGCAGCGCATCGCCGGACGTGACGGACGAGATCGAGAGGCTCATCGAGGACGCCGCTCGCGAGGGCATCGAGAACGCCGCGCCGTGGGAACGGGCGCGCTCGGACGGGACGGGCGTTGACGTGAACCCCGCGCCCGCGTACGTTCAGCACGTCGGCAGGCTGGTCGACCTGGAGAGGCTGCGCGCCTCGGGCCTCAAGCTGGCAGTCGATCCCATGTTTGGGGCCGGCGCGGGCTACCTTCCGTACATCCTGGGAGGCGGAGCGACGACGCTGGACGAAATACACGCGGAGCGCAACCCGCTCTTCCCCGGACTCCGCCAGCCGGAGCCGGTTGCCGACAACCTCTCGGCGCTGTGCGCACAGGTTGCGGAGACGGGCGCGGACGCCGGCCTTGCGCTGGACGGAGACGCCGACAGGTTCGGGCTGGTGGACGAGCGGGGAATCGTCATCAACCCGTTGCAGGTGTTCGCTCTGCTGGCCCTGTACATGCTGGAGACGCGGGGCGACCGCGGGCCGCTGGTCAAGTCCACAACCACAAGCCGTATGCTGTACCGCCTGGGCGAGATATTCGACGTGCCCGTGCATGAGACGCCGGTGGGGTTCAAGTACGTGGGGCCGCTCATGGAGCGGGAGCGCGCGCTCATCGGCGGCGAGGAGAGCGGAGGCTACGGCTTCCGCGGTCACATACCGGAGCGGGACGGAATACTGAGTGCTCTGTTCATACTGGACATGATGGTGGACACCGGCAAGCGGCCGTCCGAGTTGCTGGCCCACCTGTACGACCTGGTGGGGCCTCACCACTACGACCGCAGCGACATACCGCTATCGCCGGGGCAGCGCGAGACCATAGCGGGCGTGATAGGCGCAGCAAGCCCAGATACGGTGGCGGGCGTTCGCGTGGCGTCCAGCGACGCCACGGACGGGCGCCGATTCGTGCTGGAGGATGGATCGTGGGTGACGGTCCGGCTGTCAGGCACGGAGCCGCTGGTTCGCATCTACGCCGAAGGGCCAAGCCCGGAGCGCGTTGAGGCGCTGCTTGCGGAGGCGCGCGGGTTGGTGGGCCTCTGATGAGCGGCGAGGGCAACGCGCCTCTCGATGATGCGAGCCTCTACGAGAGGCTCGATCCTTCACGCTTTCGAGACCGCATAGGCGGCCTGCCGCGCCAGTGCCTTCACGCCTGGGAGATGGGCCTGCGGTTCAGCCTGCCGCCTGCGTATCGCAAGGCGCGCAACGTGATAGTGGCGGGCGTCGGCGGCTCGGCAATCGGCGGCGAGCTGATGGCGGATCTCATCTCGAAAGAGGGGTCGCCTCTCGTGACGGTGTGCCGCGACTACCACCTGCCTCCGTACCTAAGCCGCGACTCGCTGGTCATCGCCTCCAGCTACAGCGGCAACACGGAGGAGACCGTGGCGGCCTTCGAGGACGCCCTGGAGCGCGGCGCCAAGGTGGTTGCGATGACCACCGGCGGGCGGCTGCTGGAACTTGCCGAGCGCGCGGGCGCGCCCGTGTTCCGCATGGACTACGCTGGCGAGCCGAGGACGGCGCTGGGCTACAGCTTCCTTGCGCCGCTGGCAATGCTTCAGAACCTTGGCCTCAGCCCCGGCAGCGACGATGCGGTGCTGGAGGCCGCGGAAGCTCTGACCTCGCTGGGCAGGATCCTCAGCCCGCAGACGCCCGCGCACGACAACCCCGCCAAGGAGCTTGCCGTGACGCTTCACGGCAAGATGATCGTCATATACGGCGGCGGTATGCTCTGCGGCGTGGCGCGGCGTTGGAAGACGCAGTTCAACGAGAACGCCAAGGCGTGGGCGTTCGTGGAGCTGCTGCCGGAGGCGGGCCACAACGCCATCGCCGGCCTGTGGTGGCCGCGGCCGATGGGGCGCAAGGTGTGCGGCGTGCTGCTCAACTCGCTGAGCCTGCACCCCCGCATACGGCTGCGCTACCAGGTGATCCAGGACTTGCTGGGCAGCGCGGGCGTGGAGTGCCGCACCGTGGACGGCGTGGGGCAGAGCAACCTGGCCCAGATCCTCACCTCGGTGATGTTCGGCGACTTCACCAGCTACTACCTGGCGATGCTCAACGGCGAAGACCCTTCGCCCGTGCCGCCGCTCGACCACCTGAAGGACGTGCTGCGCAGGTCGGAAGTGGGCCACGAGGCGGCCGCGGAGCGTCACGGGCCGCGGGCCGCGCCGCCGGCGCGATAGGAGGTTCGCGATGTTTGACGCTCTTTCCGAGAAGCTGAACGCCGTGTTCACCCGCCTCACCGGCAAGGGACGGCTCACGGAGCGGGACGTGGAGGAGGGGCTGCGAGAAGTGCGTCTCGCGCTGCTGGAGGCCGACGTCAACTTCCGCGTGGCGCGGGACTTCGTTCAGCGCGTGCGCGAGCGCGCCGTGGGCAGCGAGACGCTGGAGCAGCTGAGTCCAGGCCAGCAGATCGTCAAGATTGTCAACGAGGAGCTTGTCGGCATACTCGGCGGCGAGTCCGCGCGCCTGAACGGCTCGGACAGGCCGCCCGCGGTAGTGATGCTCGTCGGCCTACAGGGATCCGGCAAGACGACAACCGCGGCCAAGCTGGCGCTCCACCTGAAGCGCGGCGGCCACCGTGTTGCGATGGTGGCTGGGGACGTGCGCCGCCCTGCGGCCGTGGAGCAGCTGGAGACGCTGGGCCGGCAGCTGGACGTTGCCGTCCACAGCGCGGCAGGCGCGACCGCGCTGGAGGCGTGCCGCAGCGGCTTGCTGCGCGCCATCGACACGGGCGCAACGTGGGCGGTGATCGACACCGGCGGCCGTCTCCACGTAGACGATGAGATGATGGGGGAGTTGGAGGAGATCAAGGCCGCAATCTCGCCCTGCGAGACGCTGATGGTGGTGGACGCGATGACGGGGCAGGACGCGGTGAACTCCGCGCAGACGTTCAACGAGCGCATAGGGCTAACCGGGCTGATTATGACCAAGCTGGACGGCGACGCGAGGGGCGGCGCGGCTCTGTCAATAACGCAGGTGACGGGGCTGCCCATCAAGTTCGCGGGCACGGGCGAGCGGGCGAGCGCGCTGGAGGCGTTCCACCCGGACCGAATGGCGTCGCGCATCCTGGGCATGGGGGACGTGCTCACGCTGGTTGAGAGGGCGCAGGAATCCATAGACGTGGAGCGGGCCAAGGAGCTGGAGCGAAAGCTGCGGCGGGCCACCTTCAACCTGGAAGACTTCCTGGAGCAGCTTCACCAGGTGAACCGCATGGGGCCGATAAGCCAGGTGCTGGAGATGATCCCCGGCTTCTCGTCCTTCTCCAAGCGGCTGTCGCCGGAGGACCTGGACGGCAAGCGCATGAAGTCTATGGAGGCCATCGTGTACTCCATGACGCCTGCGGAACGGCGCAACCCGGACATGCTGAACGGCAGCCGGCGGCGGCGGATAGCGCGGGGAAGCGGCACCTCGCCGCAGCAGGTGAACCAGCTTCTCAACCAGTTCCGGCAGATGCAGAAGGTGATGAAGCAGATGTCGTCCGGCAGAGTGCCCCGCAACATGAAGGGGATGTTCGGCTAGGGCGGCCGCGGCTCAGTTTCGCAGCAGCAGGCCGGGCTGGCACCGGCGGCAGTAGTTGGTGAGGCGGCGGTTGCTGCCGATGGTAGTGATGGGGCCGTCGCATCGCGGGCAGGGGTCTTTGCCCTTGCCGTGAACCGCCAGGAAGTCGCGCACCTTCACGTGCGTCTCGTCGCCCATGCGCTCTCTCAGCGTGGCGATGGCGTGATGCAGCACGGCGGGGATGGCCTCGTGCAGGCGCGCCGTCTCGTCGTCCGACATGGCGGAGCGCTTCTTGAACGGGAATACGCCCGCGGCGAACAGCGCCTCGTCGGCGTATGCGTTGCCGATTCCTGCGAGGAACCGGCCGCGCGTGAGTACGCCCTTGATCTCGCCCTGGAAGCTGCGGAGGCGCGCCCGGAAGGCCGCCAAGTCAGGGTATTCGAACAGCACGTCGGGGCCTTGCTCGGCCATGCGCGGCAGCTCCTCGATGCGAGACGACTCCACGTAGTAGGCCATGCCCATCTGCGTATCGTCCAGGTAGCGCAGGTGGCTGCCGTCCGAGAGGCGCAGCAGGAACGCGGTGCGCTTGGCGATGCGGGTGGCGGGCGCGCATAGCTGCACTGAGCCGGTGAGCATGGGGTTGATTGCCAGGGCGCGCTCGCCGGACAGGTCTGCCATGAGGAACTTGCCCCTGCGCGTGAATCCCAGGATGGAGCGGCCGGCCACGTCAGCCGGGAAGTCCTCGGTGGCGAGGACGCGCAGTTCAAGCGGCTTGAGCACGCGGGCGTCGGCGACCGCGAGGCCGCGGACGCGGCGGTTGAGCGCTTCCTTGATGACCTCCAGGTCAGGAGCTTCCGGCATGGGTTGGGTGTCGCCTTTCGCGTGAGTCAGGCGCGTGGCTGCCCCCGCTCGTCCTGAGCCTGTCGAAGGGCAAGCGGAGGAGAGGCGGCGGCCGCGCCTTGCGGTAGAGGATACCATTGCGCGGCGATGCCGTCACGTGAGGGGAGCGGATGAAGTTCAACCCCGTTCGTGCTGAGCTTGTCGAACCGGAGCGGGAGACCACGAACGCAGGCGGGGTCTATTGTCATTCTGAGCGCAGCGAAGAATCCAAGACGATTGAGCACCACGCCCGATGTGGGATTTGGTGTTACATGCTCTATTGGGCGGGGACGGCATTGGCAGGTCTTAGATTCTTCGACTCCGCTGCGCTCCGCTCAGAATGACAACTGTGAGTGGCGTTCGGGCGTGCCACCCCCCCCCCGCTCATGGTGAGCCCGTCGAACCGGAGCGGGAGACCGCGGTCGTGCCATCCGCCCGCCCTTCGACAGGCTCAGGGTGAACGGACAGCACCCCCCGCTCATGGTGAGCCTGTCGAACCTGAGCGGGAGACCACGAACGCAGGCGGGGTCTATTGTCATTCTGAGCGCAGCGAAGAATCCAAGCGATTGTGCACGTCGCCCGATGTGGGATTTGGTGTTACATGCTCTATTGGGCGGGGACGGCATCGGCAGGTCTTGGATTCTTCGACTCCGCTGCGCTCCGCTCAGAATGACAACTGTGAGTGGCGTTCGGGCGTGCCACCTTTGCCCGCTCATAGTGAGCCTGTCGAACCAGAGCGGGGAGACTACGGCCGCTGGCCCTCCGCCCGCCCTTCGACAGGCTCAGGACGAGCGGGTGTGGCCACGGCAGTGGTAGGTGGGATAGGGGCATTGACAGTCGCCGTAGGCATCGGGTACTCTGGAATCCTACACCCCCTGTCCGCTTCGGTGGCAGGGCGCGAGGCTGCCGCAAGGCAGCCTCAGCTTTTGCTTGGGGGCGCCTCATTCGAACCAATGTATACATCGACGGCCTGAATCTCTACTACCGCGCTCTCCGGGGGGCGCCATACCGATGGCTGGACGTGGGGAAGCTGGCGCGACTCTTGTCGCCCCAACACCACATTGGCCGGATACGCTACTTCACCGCACTGGTCACCAACCGCCCAGACGATCCTACCCAGGCGCAGCGTCAGCAGGCTTATCTCCGTGCCCTTGAGACAGTTCCTGGTCTGACCATCCACTACGGACACCTTCTCCCCAAGCGCAAGCGGAGGCCGTTGGCACAACAGCGCCAGGCAGGCCAGCGCACTGCTGAGATACTTGACACCGAGGAGAAGGGGTCCGACATCAATCTCGCGTCCTACCTGCTGCTGGACGGCTTCGACGACGAGTACGAACTAGCCGTAGTCATTTCCAACGACTCAGACTTGGTGCTGCCCATCAGGATGGCGAGAACCAGGCTAGGGAAGCAGGTCGGCGTCTTCGACCCAAGCCGCAGACGCAGCTTTGAGCTTCACAACGCCGCCTCATGGTACAGACCGCTACGCCAAGGCCCGCTCGGTGCCAGCCTGTTTCCGGACAGCCTTTCAGACGCCCAAGGCCGGTTCACCAAGCCCGCGGGCTGGTAACGTTCAAATGAACAGGGCCGGGCGGTTCAATCCGCCCACCCGGGGCGGTTCGCGAACCGCCCCGACGAACAGGCAGCGGCGCCTCAGTTCTGGCTTAGCTGGTCTCCGAGCTGCTCCAGGAAGTCCTGAACCTCCGGCGAAAGCTCGGCGACTTCCTCTGAGCGGCCCTGGCTCATTCGGTTGACACGGTCGTCGTACTGGCGCTCCAGTTGCTGCACCAGGCTGCGAACCTCCGGGTTGCGCTCCATCGCGGTCGCAAGCTCCTCTTCCTGCTGCCTGGCGCGCAGCTTCACCCGATCCAGGTCCAGGTCAAGCTCGTACAACTCGCCGAGAAGCTCAAGGATGCGCAGCCGTCCCACGTGGTCAACGTCCATCTGGGCGTACTGCGGCAGGTGCGCGATGAGGCCCATCGTCTCCACGCCGATCTTGTTGGCCTCCTGCGACACCAGCGAGGCGATGCTTGTCGGCCCCTCGTAGCTGCTGGAGTGGACGCCGAGGCTGCGGACGCGGTTCAGCGTGTCCTCGCCGGTGGCTGCGCCCGTGACCATGATGGGCTTGGTGTGCGGCACCAGGTCGTACATGGAGCCGATCAGGCAGTACCGCTTCACGTCCAGCAGCTTGAGCAGCTTCACGATGGAACTGACGAATCCCTCGCCGTTCAGGTGCGGTTCCAGCAGGTGCAGGAACACGAAGTCGTGATCGCCGTAGCCGTGAGCGTAGCGGACGTTCACCGTGGGCACGGTGACCTGGCGCTGGCCGTCGACGGTGTGGATGGTGGGGCGGTATCGCGTGAAGTCGAAGAAGACGCCCGGCCTGGCAAGCTGGCCGAGATCCCTGGCCTCCAGGTGACGCTCCAGGTTGCGGAAGGCAAGGCGGCCCACGCTGCCCACGTCAACCCACGGGCGGAGCGTGACAAGCGCGTGCGGCTCCGTTAGCTCCGGCAGTGGGTCTTCCAGCTCGAATGCGCCTAGTCTAATGCTCACTTGCTACCTCGGATGAGGATGGGGCGATAGGGAGACGAATGGCGAGGGCCGCCCTCCGCCTGTGGAAGGAGGAGGGCGGGCGCCTGCGCCAATGCGGTCTACGTGCCGTAGCGCGCGGCTGCGACCGGGTCGCTGTACTCGACTCCCTTGGTGGCCCAGAATGCGGTGGCGATGTTGTCCACCGCGGCCACAAGCTCTTCGCAGGCGGCCATGTCCACCGTCTGGCGGCAGCGTCCCGCCAGCTTCAGCGCGGCGTTAAAAGAGCCGTGCAGGTCGAACCCCTCCGGCAGGTTGGGCCAGCCGTAGTCGGCCCAGAGTATGCGGAGCTCGTGCTTGCACAGTTCGGCGTGCTCGTCCTTGACCTTGATGTAGCGGGCCATGCTGTTGGCAAAGGCCGCGTGGTCGTCTCCCTGCTGAAGCGCCTGCATTCGCAGCACCATCTTCTGGACGGTCTGGGCTGCGATCTTGGCTGCTATGGGATCGTAGATTCCGCAGGGGATGTCGCAGTGGGCGTGGGCCTTCTCCGATGGCAGCGCCCTCACGATTGCGCTCACTGCCCGCGTGACAACAGACATGGTTCTACCTCCTGACAAGTGTGATGCTTTGCGGCTATAGTCTAAAGCAAAAGGAACGTGCTGCCAAGGGGTTGCAGCCCCTCAACAACAACGGGCCGCGGGTGTAGAATGTACCAAGGCGGCGACAATAGAATTGGCGAGCCGCAACCTCGCCTCGGAAGCGCAGCCCGAAAACGGAGGTGCGATAATGAAAGTGACCAGGCGATTGATTCTGGGACTGCCGCTGGCGGCGCTGCTGGTTCTGGCCGCGGCGGTGGCGTGCGACACGGGCGAGGACAGCGACGCCGACGAACTGGAGGCGCTGGCGCGGTTGGGACAGGGAATCCAGGTCAACGCCGACGGCAAGGTGGCTATCGAGCCGGACGTGGCCTTCCTGACCCTTGGCGTGGAGGCGATGGCTGAGAGCGTCGCCGATGCGAGGGCGGAGGCCGCCGCCGCCATGACCGCCATCATGGAGGCGCTGCGGGCGAGGGGCATTGAAGATCGAGACATCCAGACCAGCCGGCTCAACATATCGCCGGAGTACACCTACCAGGAGTCGTTCAGCGAGGGTATGCGGAAGGACGAGCGAGTGCTCGTCGGCTATCGCGTGAGCAACAACGCGGTGGTGACGGTGCGCGATCTGGACGCCGTGGGCGAGATAGTCGACGAGGCGGCTGAGGCCGGCGGCAACGCCACCCGCATCGAAAACGTGTGGTTCAGCGCGGAGGACACGACGGAGGCGCAGCGCGAGGCCAGGGAGAAGGCCGTGATGAATGCGATGGACAAGGCGGACCAGCTTGCGACCCACGCGGGCGTCACCAGGGGCAACTTGCTCAGCATTTCGGAGAGCTACGGCGGCATCCCAATGCCCAGGGCGTCCTATGACAGCTTCGCCATGATGGGGGAGTCGTCCACGCCCGTCAGCCCCGGCCAGCTTGAGATCACGGTCAGCGTGTACGCAACGTTCGCCATAGAGGACTGATAGAGAAGGAGCGAGGGCGAATTGCTGATAGCGCTCGGAATTCCGCAGAGGGCGGCTGCCATCGCTGCCTCGCGCCGCGTGGAGGTTGTCGGCATGAGCATGTATCCCACGCTCGCGCCCGGCGAGTACGTGCTCTGCGACCGGTTCGCCTACCGCAGGCGCGCGCCGCAGCGCGGCGACGTTGCGCTGGTGCGCGGCCTGCTCGGCGGTCGCGAGATGATGATCAAGCGCGTTGCCGCCGTGCCGGGCGACCGTGTGGAGCTGGACGACGGAACGCTCGCGGTCAACGGTACGCCGGCCGGAGAGTCTGCGTTCTCTGAGTCGAGCGGCGCGTGGACGCTGGGCGGCGACGAGTGGTTCCTGCTGGGCGATGCGATGGACCTGAGCACGGACAGCCGCGAGCTCGGCCCGGCGCCCCGGCGCGCAATCGAGGCGCGGGCGTGGCTGGTGTGCTGGCCGCCTGCGCGCTGGCGCAGGATTGATGGAGTGGGGCGCGATGCCTAGCGAGTCGCAGCGACACAACCACTCTCCACGGGCGCAGGCCGCGCCGCGGGTGATCTACTACGACGGCGACTGCGCCCTGTGCGTGACCGCGCGCCGGTGGCTCTCGCGCCTGGACGTTCAACGCCGCGTGAGGTGGACGGCCTGGCAATCGCTTTCGGAGCCGCCGCTCGGCCTGACGTGGAGCGAACTGGAAAGCGCGGTATGGCTGGATGCGGGAAGCGGGCGGCCCGTGCGCGGCTTCCACGCCTTCCGCGCCCTGGCTTTCGAGCTGCAGCTGCTACGGCCGCTCGCGCCCGTGCTGTGGCTTGCGGGCGCCGGCAGGCTCGGCGAGCGAGCGTATGAGTGGGCGGCTCGCAATCGCTGCCGGCTGTCGCGCTGCGTGGTTCGCAGCGGAGGGCAGGGCGCATGACTAGCGAAAGCCGGAGCGTGTCTATAGTCGTGCCCACGTACAACGAGCGGGACAACGTGGAAACGCTGTGCCTTGGCCTGCGCGAGGCGCTGGAGCCTGCCTGGGACTACGAGATTATCTTCGTAGACGACAACAGCCCGGACGGCACGCATGAGGTGGTGACTCGCCTGGGCGAGGAGGACTCGCGGGTGCGGCTGATACGGCGGCCGGGCAAGCTGGGGCTTGGCAGCGCGGTATCGACCGGTTTCGCGCAGGCCACGGGCGACTACTGGGTGATGATGGACGCAGACCTGTCGCACAGGCCGGAAGACCTGCCGAGCCTGCTTGCGCTGCTTTCGGACGCGGACATAGTGGTTGGCTCGCGGTACGTGCCGGGCGGCGGCGTTGTGAACTGGCCGCTGTGGCGGCGCGTGGTCAGCCGCGGCGCATCGGCGGCGGGGCGCGTGATTGTGGGGTTGCACGTGCGAGACCTGACGTCCGGCTTTGGGGCGTTCCGGCGGGAGCACATGGAGCGGCTGCTGCCCACGCTCAGCCCCAAGGGCTTCAAGCTGCTGCTGGAGATTATCGCCAAGAGCGGCGGCGTGCGGGTGAAGGAGACGCCCATCACGTTCGTCGATAGGCGATGGGGCAAGTCCAAGGCATCGGCGGGCGAGGCGCTGCTGTTTCTGCGCCTCTGTTTCGAGCTGAGAGGCGGGCGCAAGGGCAGAGGGTAGGCCCACCAACGTCTCGCCTCGGCGCGGAACACTGAAAGACCTCACGGGCGGCCACCAAAACCTCTTCCCCCTTGAGGGGGAAGATTGAGATGGGGGTGAGGCCATACGTGGACGGTCAACAGAATCGCCCCCATCCCCTGCTTTCGCAGGGCATGGCTCTGATCTTCCCCCGCGGACGGAGATTCTTGCATAACTACTGCTCACCAACATTCCGATGTCGTTCTGAGCGCAGCGAAGAATCCAAGGCAGTCTATTGGGTACAGCGTAGCTTTGCCAGCATTTGCTTTGGATTCTTCACTTCGCTCCGCTTCGTTCAGAATGACATTTGGAGCGCTTCCTCTGTGGACAATACAGGCGTTACGCAAAGGTCTCCGGACAGGGGAAGGAAAACTCCGATCGCGCAAAGCGGCATCCGCCCCTCGCTCCTCTCCGAGCGATGGGGCGGATGCCTGCGCGTTGGGCAATCGCCGGTGGCGGTTGACGATGCCCGCTAGATTGCGATCTCGCCGCGCTCCCCGGTCCTGACGCGCACCACGTCGCTGACCTGGGACACGAAGATCTTGCCGTCGCCGATTGCGCCCTCGCCGGGGCTCCTGGCCGCGGAGACGATGGCCTCGATGACGGCCTCCAGCAGCTCGTCACGTATGACGGCGGTGATCAGCGTCTTCGGCACGGCTGACCTGTGGACCATCTGGCCGCCGCGACCGGTGAAGACCTCTACGCCTCCCTGCCGGCCCTGGCCCGTGATGTTCGTGTAGTGGTAGCCGGTGCAGCCAGCCGCGTCCAGGGCAGGGGTCACCTGGCCTATCCGCTCCGGCCTGATTATGGCTTCAACCTTCAGCATGACTTCCTCCTTGGATTCGACCGCGCAAGCTCGCGGTCTCGATGTTGTGTACTCGGCTAGTCCGCGCCGTCCCTAATGTATGCCCGCTCGCCGTGGGCCATGATGTCCAGACCCTCGTCCTCGTCATGCTCGGAGATGCGAAGCCCAAGGCCGGGGATCACGTCGAGCACCTTCAGGATGACCAGCGACACCACCAGGCTGTATGCCAGCGTTGCGCCCACTGCGACAACCTGCGTGACCATCTGCTCGCCGTTGCCATTCAGCAGCCCGTTGGTGCCGCCAACCGCCGCGATTGCGAATATGCCGGTGGCGATTGCGCCCCAGATGCCGCCCACGCCGTGGACTGCGAACACGTCCAGGGCGTCGTCCAGCCGGGTCTTGTTGCGGAGGATGACGGCGAAGTAGCAGATGGCGCCTGCGCCCACGCCGATGCCCAGCGCGCCCATCACGCCCACGAATCCGGCTGCGGGTGTGATGGCGACAAGCCCGGCCACTGCGCCGGTTGCCACGCCAACTGCGCCCATGCGACCCGTGCGGAACTGCTCAAGCAGACCCCACGTCAGCGCGGCAGCCGCGGCTGCGGTGTTGGTGACCAGGAAGGCGTTGGCCGCAAGTCCGTCCGCGGCAAGGCCGGAGCCGGCGTTGAATCCGAACCAGCCGAACCACAGGAGCGCGGCGCCCAGCACCACGTAGGGGGCGTTGTGAGGCTCGAGGCCAGGGTTGCGCCTGCGGCCCACTAGGATGGCGGCTGCCACGGCTGCTATGCCTGCGTTGATGTGAACCACGGTGCCGCCCGCAAAGTCCAGCGCGCCCCCTTCGAAGATTTCGAAGTTCTTGGCAAGCCAGCCGTCGGCTGAGAGCAAGCCACCTGCCCACACCCAGTGGCAGATGGGCGCGTACACCAGCGACACCCAGAGCACCAGGAATATCAGGTACGTGGTGAACTTGAACCGCTCCACGAACGCGCCTGTGATGAGCGCGGGGGTGATGATGGCGAACATCATCTGGAACACGACGAAGAGCAGGTCTGGGTAGGTGTCTCCGTCGTTGATGTCGATGCCGGACAGGCCGACCAGCGACAGGTCGCCGATGAACTCGCCGCCTTCGCCGAACGCGAGGCTGTAGCCCCAGAGCACCCAGACGATGCTGACCACCGCCACGGAGATGAAGCTGTACATGATTGTGCTGACGACGTTCTTGGCGCGTACCAGGCCGCCGTAGAAGAATGCCAGCCCCGGCGTCATCAGCATGACCAGGGCCGACGCTACGATCAGCCACGCAGTAGTTCCCGTATCCATCTGTACCTCCCGGTGAGAGAATTGCAGGCAATGATGCGCCCCGCGCGTTCCAACGGCGTTACGCGCCAGTTACAGTCACGTTACAGATGGGGGCCGGAGGAACCGTCTTTCCTGCGAAAGGAGGAATCTAGCACCCGGTGGGGAGGCGGAGGGGCGTATTGCCTCACGCCCCCCCCCTGGATTGCGGCTTCCGCCGCAATGACGGTTGAGGCGGCGGCCGTTGGCAATCCGCCCACCCTCGACAGGCTCAGAGCGAGCGAATGTTGAGCAGTCCGCTATGCTCGCGCCTCAAGGCACAGCAGCAGTGCAGGGGCTACTGGAGCATCATCTTGTTGGCGGTGTCGTCGCCGTGCAGCAGGTCGAACTGGTACCTGGACTGGGCGTCCTGAATGCTGTCCTTGCCCCTTCGTGTGCGCCGGCCGGCCTGGACGTCCTCCGCGTTCTGAATCTCCAGCCTCTTGATGAGGGTCGAGTCGTTGCCGCGCACCCTGTCGATTATGTATAGGCAGAACCTGATCAGTAGGCTCATGGCGTCTCCTTCGTCGATAACCCGCCCGCACATCATGGCACAGTCCGCGCCGATTCGCCATACCCTGCCGTCAGCGAACCGACGCCTCTATAGCAATATACGCAATCCGCAGGCGTTTGGATTTGCGGACGGCCGCGCCTGCCGATGCGGCTGCCGCGCGCCCATGATGTATAATGCTCACGCGCCCAGGGACGGGGAACCCCCGCGCGGAGCGCGCCGCCCATGCGGCGGGAGGCAGGGAAGCCGCAGGCACTGTAGCACATGGAAGGTCATCATAGCGTGTCACCAGCAAGCGTATCGAACGGCAGGAGGCTGCGCGCCGGCCCACGCATCGTGGCAATCGGCGGCGGCACGGGCGTATCCACGCTGCTGCGCGGCCTCAAGCGCCGGACGGGCAACCTGACGGCCATCGTGACCGTTGCGGACGACGGCGGCAGTTCCGGCCGGCTGCGCGAGGAGCTGGGCATACCGCCGCCGGGCGACGCCCGCCGCTGCCTCGCCGCCCTCTCGGAGGCCGGCCCACTCGTGGACGAGCTGCTGGACTATCGCTTCAACGGAAGTTCCGGCCTCAGCGGCCACAGCCTGGGCAATCTGCTTCTGGCTGCGCTCTACGACAAGCACGGCGGGTTCCAGGAAGGGCTGGATGCCGCCGCACGCCTGCTGGGGGTGTCGGGCAGGGTAGTGCCCGTGTCCAACGCGCCGGGACTTACGCTCATGGGCGAGACAACATCGGGCGAGACGCTGCGCGGTGAGTCGGCGGTGAGCAGCGCGGCGGAGTCGCTGCGCCGCCTGTGGCTGGAGCCGGAGGGCGCGGCCGCGAGCGAGGCCGCGCTGGCCGCCATTCGGCAGGCAGACCTCATCGTCATTGGGCCCGGCAGCCTTTACACGAGCATCCTGCCGAACTTCCTTGTGCACGGCATCGGCGAGGCCGTGGCGGCCTCGCAGGCGCCCTCGGTGCTGGTGTGCAACGTGGCAACCGAACGCTACGAGACCGACGGCTTCAACGCAGCCGACCACCTGCGGGCGTTTCAGGCGCACAGCGGCGTGTCCGTCAGCCACTTCCTGGTGAACGGCAAGGCCGCGGCCGCGCCCGGCGAGTGGAGCGGGTCACCTGTGGCCCCGGTTGCTGAGGTGGAGGGCTATCGAGGCGTGGTCGTGTCGGCGGACGTGATTGACGACGAGAGGCCCGCGCTGCACGACCCGCACAGGCTCGCCGACGCGCTCACGTCTCTCGTGCCCGCGGCGCGCGCGGCGAACGCGGGCCGGGAGGGTTGAAATGCCGACGCTGTCGAGAGCGTGGCGGGTGTGGAAGCGGCTGCTGCGCCGCCTGGGCGCGGTGCAGGCATGGGTTCTGCTCACGATGACCTACGCGGTGTTCTTCCCGGTTATCGCCGTGCCGCACAAGCTGCTCGCCGACCCGCTGCGAATTCGCAGGCGGCAGGCGTCGTTCGTGGATGCCTCTGGCGAGGACAGGGCATCGCCGGAGGCTGCCAGGAGACAGTGAACGCTAGTGTACGTGCTGGGCATCAGCTGCTACTTCCACGACGCGGCCGCCGCCCTCATCAAGGACGGCGTGCCGATTGCCGCCGCCGAGGAGGAGCGGTTCTCGCGGGTCAAGCACGACGCCGACTTCCCGCAGCGCGCAATCGACTACTGCCTCGAGGCCGCCGGCATTTCCGGCGGCGACGTCGACTACGTGGTCTTCTTCGAAAAGCCGTTCCTCAAGCTGGAGCGCATCCTGCTGACGTGCCTGCAAGGCTTCCCGCGGACGCTGGGCCTGTTCCGCGAGGCCATGCTTACGTGGCTGCTGGACAAGCTGTGGGTCAAGGGCCTGCTGCGTGACAGGACGGGAATCCGCGACAATGACCGCATCCTGTTCTGCTGGCATCACCTTTCGCACGCGGCCAGCTCGTTCTTCTGCTCGCCGTTCGACGAGGCCGCCATACTGACCGCGGACGCCGTGGGTGAGTGGACAACCACGCTCAAAGGCAGGGGAGAGGGCAACCGCATCCACGTTGCGCAGGAGCTGCACTTCCCGCACTCTCTGGGGTTGCTGTACTCCGCCTTCACCTCGTTCTGCGGGCTGGAGGTGAACGACGGCGAGTACAAGCTGATGGGCATGGCGGCCTACGGAGAGCCGCGCTACGTGGACAGGGTGGAACGGCTCATCGAAGTGGCGAGCGACGGCAGCTTCTCGCTGGACATGGACTATTTCGAGTTCCATCGTTCGACGAGGCGGATGTTCAGCGACCGGTTCGTCAAGCTTTTCGGCGAGCCGCGGCCGCCCGCGCTGAGCGGCATCGTCGACCCCTACTTCGCAGACGTGGCGGCAAGCATCCAGGCCGTGACCGAGGAAACGCTGCTGAAGATGGCGAACGGCCTGCACCGCGAGACCGGCCTCACCAGGCTGTGCCTGGCCGGGGGTGTCGCGCTGAACAGCGCGGCGAACGGCAGGATACTGCGCGAGACGCCTTTCGATGAGGTGTACATACAGCCGGCGGCGGGCGACGGAGGCGGCGCGCTGGGCGCGGCGCTGTACGCCTACCACGTGACTCTCAACAGGCCGCGTGCCTTCGTGATGGATCATGCCTACTGGGGCCGCAGCTACTCGCCGGCGGAGATCGCGGCGGCGCTGGAGGCGCGGGGCGCGTCCTACACGGAGCTCGCGAGCGAGGACGAGGTGACGGAGCGCGCGGTGGATATGCTGCTGCGCGGCAGCGTGGTCGGCTGGTTCCAGGGCGGGTTCGAGCTTGGGCCGAGGGCGCTGGGCAACCGCAGCATCCTCGCCGACCCGCGCGGCGAGAGCGTGAAGGACACGGTGAACCTGAAGGTCAAGCATCGCGAGCCGTTCCGCCCGTTCGCGCCATCGGTTGCGGCGGAGCGATGCGAGGAACTGTTCGACCTGCCGGGCGCGCAGTCGCACTACCCCGCGCGCTTCATGCAGCTTGTGGTCAACGTGGCGGACGGCTGGCGTGACTCGCTGCCCGCCACAACACACGTGGACGGGACAGCGCGGCCGCAGGCGGTGCATCGCGAGAGCAGCGAGAGGTTCCACGCGCTGATACGCGGCTTCGGCGAGGCGACGGGAGCACCTGCGGTGCTAAACACCAGCTTCAACCTCGCGGGAGAGCCGATAGTGAACTCGCCGGCGGAGGCACTGGACACGTTCGCCAGGAGTGGCATGGACGCGCTAGTGCTTGATCGGTTCCTGGTGATCCGCGACGGGCTGGGGCAGGGCTAGCTCATGCGCCCGTTGAGGTTCGCAGCGGACCGTTTCGCCATTGCGGGAGAGCTGATCGGCTTCCTGTGGCGTCGCAAGCTGTGGTGGCTGATCCCGATGGTGGTGACGCTGCTGCTGTTCGGGCTGCTGCTGGTGTTTGCGGAGGCGAGCGGCGGCGGGCCGTTCATCTACACGCTGTTCTAGGGGTGTGAGGCGGAAGCAGCCTATGGCGCGTGGCGCTAGTCTCCTCTGCGTGGTACAATGCCATCAGGAGACAGTCGATGACTACAGTAGAAGCTAACGCCGCCCGCATATTCGCGGACGCGCTCCGAATGGCAGGCGCCGCCGCGGAGCACATGGACGCGGGAGATGTCCGGGACGCTGCGGAGAAGGCGTGGTCCGCCACAGTGCGCGCCACGGAAGCGCTGGTACTGGCGCGGACAGGCCAGGAGCCGGGCTATTCCACCGAGACTGGCCGCCGGCTGCAAGCCATCGTCGCCGCAGACTTCACGCTGTGGGATCTGATGATTCATTACGCTGATCGAAAGGCCACTCTGTACGAACAATGCTTGTGTCACGACTACTACCAGTTGGAAGTGATAGAACGGCTCATCCGCGAGACCTTGGACTTCATCCGGGAGTGCGAGCGGCTGGCGCGGGAAACAGCCGGTGACCACAGTTGAATCCAACGCCGCCCGCATATTCGCGGACGCTCGCCTCATGGCGGACGCCGCCTCGGAGCGGATGGACGCAGGGGATGTCCGGGACGCCGCGGAAAAGGCATGGTGCGCCACCATGCGCGCCACGGAAGCGCTCGTCTTGGCGCGCACGGGGCAGGAACCCGGCACGTCCACCGAGGCAGGCCGCCGTCTGCAATCCCTAGTCGCAGCCGACTCTACGCTATGGGAACTACGCGTCCGTTACTTCTCGCGCCAATCCAAATTGCACGGTGAGTGCTTCTACCATGACAGCTACCGGCCGCAAGTGATGGATCAACTCATCCGCGAGACATCGTATTTCATACGAGCAGCCGAGCAGCTGGCGCGGGTGTAGCAGGCAGAGGCCGCTCATGGCAAGCGGGGCCGAAACAGAGCGAGTGAATCAACGCTCGCAGTCCATCCGCCCGCCCTTCGACATGCTCAGGGGGAACGGGTGAGGATGCCGCGCCTCTACGCGCCGTGGCAGCGCTTGTACTTCTTGCCGCTGCCGCATGGGCACTGGGCGTTGCGGCCCACCTTGCCGTACAGCCTGGAGATGGCGCGCCTCTCCTCGCAGTCGGCGCAGGTGCACGCCGGCGGATGCCTGCTGATCCAGGTGGGTCTGACCACTGCAAGTTCTCCTCGTCGAGCGTATGGGCGCGCCCGCGGCGGGCTTGGCGGTGAAGGTATCAGATGGGCGATGGGTTGTCCAGCGCGGGGGCGGTGCGCGGTCGACCGCTCAGCCCCTGCGGGGCAGACCCTTCGACAGGCTCAGGGTGAGCGGAAACCGAACACCCCGCTCATGGTGAGCCTGTCGAACCAGAGCGGGGAAGCCACGGACGCCGGTCATCCGCCCTCTCGCCCCGCCGGGCGCCAGGATTCCTGCTTTCGCAGGCATGACGATTGTGGCGCGCCTCGCCGGTATCCCGCGCGAGTATCGAGAGGTTGACTATCCCTCCAATGAGACTTATCATTATGCCAGCCTGCGCTCGTGCTCGGAGGTGAGAGTTGCCCAAGCAATCCCCGGTTCCCGACGACCTGAGCAAACCATTCTGGGATGCCTGCAACGAGGATCGGCTGGTTATGCAATACTGCGCCGACTGCGACAGGTACCAGTTCCCGCCGCAACAGGACTGCTCCGGTTGCAGCTCCTCGTCTGAAGCGTTCGAGTGGCGCGAGATGAGCGGCAACGGCCGCATCCACGGCTACTGCGTCATGCACGACTCCCGCATCCGCCTGCTCCAGGCAGACCAGCCGTTCAACATCGTCGTCATCGAGTTGGAGGATGCGCCCGAGATCAAGATGCTTTCCCACCTCCCCGGAACTCCGCCGGATGAGGTGCCCGTGGGCGCCAGCGTGCGCGTGGAGTTCCAGGAGACGCCCGGAACGGGTCAGAAGGTCCCGGAGTGGCGAGTGATCGGCTGAGCAGCCGGCCCAGGCCAACTCCAAAGCACGGACTGACAGGAAGGAGAACGCAGTGGCACCTACGCAATTTGCGCCCGCTGGAATGTATCGCAGGGACGAGGGACTCGGCGTGTGGGAGCACCGGGGCAAGGTTGCCGTGGTGGGCATCGGGCACGCGCCCACGGCCCGCCGCTGGGACGAGACGGTTGACACAAGCGTCGGCGCTCTGACCATCCTCGCCATACAGAAGGCGCTGGAGGACGCCGGCGTGAGGCCGGAGGACGTGGACGGCGTGGTGGCAACGCCCAAGGGCATGGGCGAACCGTGGTCGCCGCGGCCCGTCCCGGAAGATTTTGCCAAGGCGTACACGCCCACGGACGATCCCGACGACGGCCTGGACGGCGCAAGCGCGGACTGGATCGTGCTCAACACGCCGGGGCTGAGCAACGTATCGTTCACCATGCACGGCCCGGCGTGCATCTCCAACGCGCTCGTGGTCGCCGCCGAGGCTGTCGGATCCGGTCTCACGCAAACCTGCCTGGTGACGCGCGGCATGGGCAACATCGCCGGGCGATACGGCCAGCACGGCGCGGCAGCGATGGACACGGCGGCAGGCGCGTCGCAGTGGACGAACCCGTGGGGCTGGCAGCTAATCCCGCAGATAGCCTTCGGGTTCGACCAGTACTGCCGCAAGTACGGCTCCAACCACGACAGGATGGCCCCGTTCGTGGTCAACCAGCATCGCAACGGCCTCATGTTCCCGGAGGGGTTCTACTACCAGCACAGGCCGGAGCCGCTGAGCGTTGAGGACTACCTGTCCGGCCGCTGGGTGTGCAAGCCAATGGGCCTGTGGGACTGCGACCTGCCGATCCAGACCGCGGTGGCGTACCTGTTCACCACGGCGGAGCGGGCGCGGGACATGCGCCAGAAGCCGGTCTACGTGCTCAACCACTGCTCGCAGAGGGGCATTGTGCGCAGCCTGATAGAGACGCTGGACGAGACGGAGCAGTTCACCGACAGCATCGCCAAGAAGGTGTACGAAGGCTCCGGGCTGACGCCCGCGGAGCTTGACGTATGCAACCCGTACGACGGCTTCACGCTGTTCACGCAGTACTACCTGGAGGGCCTCCAGTGGCACGGCGTGAAGCGGGGAGAGGCGCACGACTTCTACGGCGGAGACATCCGCGTGGAGGGGCCGCACCCGTTCAGCTCCAGCGGCGGCAACGCGGGCAACGGGCGCACCCGCACGTGGAACCAGACCGACACAATCCAGCAGCTTCAGGGCCGCGCAGGTGAGCGGCAGGTGCGGATCCGGGCGGAGACGGGCCTGGCAGGCGCGTTCACGCCCAACATGTCGGACTGGATGGTCTACGGCACCAGCCCGGACTAGCGAGGCGCGGCCCGAATCGCCCCCGCCGACCAATGCGGGAGTGCGCCGCGCGATGGCAAGCCCGACTGCACATCGGCCGCGACCGCCGGGCCGGCCAAGGCTCGGTGTCGAGCCGGGAGCCTAATCGAAAGAGAGGTGACACGTGTCGAAGCTGATACCGATACCGGACGAGCTGAGCAAGCCCTTTTGGGACGCCGTCAACGAGAAGCGCTTGATAGTCCAGCAATGCGCCGACTGCCCCACGCTCCAGTACCCGCCACGGCCCACGTGCCAGGACTGCGGCTCGGAGTCGATGGGGTGGAAGGAGGTCGAGGGCAAGGGACACATCCTGTCCTTCTTCGTGGTCTATGACGGCCGATACCAGGTGCGGATACCGGACCAGCCGTACAACGTGGCGATAGTCGCGCTGGACGAGGAGCCGCGCATCAACTTCTACGCCAACCTGCCGGGCACGCCCGTCAAGCAGGTGCCCATCGGCGCGCCGGTCGAGTTGATATTCGAAGAGGTTGCCCCGGGCCAACTCATCCACGACTGGAAGGTGGTCGAGTAGGCCGCGGGCCTGCTCGCATCGCATAGAGCGCGTTTCACACGCGGGAAGGAGCATCGCATGACAACGGACTTCACAGGCGAGTACACAGGCTACAGAAGGGACAAGCCCGGCCTGGGCCTCTGGCCTCACCAGGGCAAGGTTGCGATTGTGGGCTGGGGCATGTCGCCGGTGGACAGGCGATGGGACGGCGTTTCGATGGACAAGACCTACGGCGCGTACGGCATGATGGCCGTGCAGCAGGCGCTTGACGACGCCGGCGTGGACAGGAGCGAGGTTGACGGGATGTTCGTGTGCCCGGAGACGGGTGCGGGCGCGACCGGAGGCAGCTCCGCAGACTGGGGGCCGTACCGGTCGTACTTCGAGCCGCCGTACGACTCCGAGTACGGGCTGAGCCGGCTGAACGCCAAGTGGCTCATCGACAACATGCCGGGGTTCGACAACGTACGGTTCGCGCCGTCCAACGTGCCGTCCATCGGCGAGCAGATGGGCATGACGGCGCAGGCGGTGGCGGACGGCCACTGCGACGTTGCGCTGCTGGTGTACGGCATGAACAACTTCGAGGGGCGGTATCGCCACGGCGGCGAGAACGCCTCGCCGGAGGCGCGCGGCAACCGGCAGTGGAACGCGCCGTGGAGCAGCGGCGACGGACTCCAGCTCACCGGCGCAATCACCATTCAGCAGTACTGCGCGCGCTACGGCGGCTCATTCGAGGAGCTGATCGCTCCGGCCGTCATCAACGAGCACCGCAACGGCCTGATGCACTCGTGGGGCTTCTACACGCTGCACGGGCCGTCCGGCCTCACCTTCGAGGACTACGTGAACGCGCGGCCCGTGCTGTGGCCCTGCCGGATATGGGACTGCGACCGGCCGGTCAACGCGGTCGGCGCGTTCCTGTTCGCCACGGCGGAGCGCGCCAAGGACATGAAGCAGCAGCCCCTGTGGGTGCTGAATCACAACGGCGGGCAGGGCGGCACAGTGCGCAGCAGCCAGGAGACGCTGGACGAGTCGGAGGAGGCCAGGGCGCAGGTGGCGGGCATGGTGTACGAGGGGTCAGGGCTGCACGCGGAGGACGTGGACATCTTCAACCCGTACGACGGCTACTCGTTCTTCCTGCCTCTCACGCTGGAGGGGTTCCAGTGGCACGGCGTGAAGAAGGGCGAGTCGCAGGCGTTCTTCAACGGCGACATCTCGGTTGAGGGGCCGCACCCGTTCACGCCCGGCGGCGGCAACCTTGGCGTTGGGCGCACCAGGACGGCCATGTACATCGACAGCATCGAGCAGCTGCGCGGGCAGGCGGGGGAGCGGCAGGTGACGATCAAGAACGGCAGGCCGGAGACGGCGATCTGCGCGTTCGCGCCGGCGCGGAGCGCCGCCTACATCGTGCTGTCGAACGCCACGCCGTAGGCGCACATTCGCGATTCGGATAGGTTCATCTCGCCCCGCTTGGGTTCGCCCGGGCGGGGCGAGCGGCCTCTTGGGATGCGTCCATACGCTCATCCGACCATACCGATTTCACAGCCTGCCGGGCCGGAAGGATTGACAATCCCGATCTGATAGAGTAAATTCCTGCCAAGGTCAGTATCCTCGCTGGCCCAGTCTCCACGCCACACCGGAGACGGAAGGGAGTAGATGGCTATGATTGCAGCAGGCAAGGGCCATCGGCTCCGCGCAACGCAAGTTCCCTAGTCGATGGCCCAACTCCACGCGTAGTCTACCCATTCGCATCCAAGAAAGGAGCGAGATGACTACAGCAAGGTTGCCAATCGGCATATCAGTGGCTGTCATTGGGCTTGCGTTGCTACTGTGGGCTGGGACAACGTTCCAAGTGACTGCGCAGGATGTTGTCACGCTTGAAGGCGACAACGTGATCACCTACGGTCATGCCGAGCCCCTCGCGAACGCAACCCGCAAGATCGTGCAGGGAGTAGCCTCCGGGGACGGGTGTTCGTTCAGCCTCTCCGATGAGGCAGATGCCGACTTCATAGGTGATATAATCCAGCGTGAAGTCGCTTTCGACCCAGACACCTGCCAGTCTCTCATCGAGGAATCAGTGATCCCCGCTAAGCCACTCTCCGCGGTACAACCTTGAGCTACTCCAGCAGACACGCCGAGTGGAAGGTGGTGTACGAGGACCCGCCAAACATCGTTGTCACACGAAACCAGTCCGATCTACGCTGGAGCTACGATCCTAGCCAGAACCGGATCACCGACATCAGCCGGGCCCAGTGTCACTACTACATCCTTGTGATGACGGGATGGCACATTGAGTATGACTCAACCTGTTACATCGGCTACCTGAATCCGGCCGAGTACGTGGTCAAGTCCAGCAGGACGTTTGACAACGACACATTTGTATGCCCTCCGTGGCATAAGGGCGCAACCACCTGGGCGCATAATCACAGGCTGGTGGGCACAGGGACAGGCCAGGTCAGATACTCGTCAGATTGGGGGAAGTCTGGTCCGTGCGCTTATCTCCTGTCGGGATACTCACGAATCACTATCAGGTGATGGAGACTGGCAGGGTGAGTGGTCGTAGCCTCTCTATGGCGGTGTCCGCCCACGTTTGGGCGTGGGCGGTCGCCGTCACTCTTGGTTGGCAGTTAGACAGCGAGAATTGGAGGGCATTCGCTCTGCCAGTGATAGGTTCGGCTGTAGCGCTCTTGTGCATTTGGGCGAGGGTAAGTGGACTGGTGATGGTCATTGGCATTGGCATGGTGGCGTTCGCATTCATAGCAGCAGCTTCATTTGGACTATTGCTTCTTCCTGTTCCGGCTCTCTTGTTCATTGGCATTTGCGGCTCCCCTATGTTTCATGTCCGGGATAGGTTGAAATTGCGAAGGAAGAACATCCCATTCCAACTGGTTCTGTTCATGGCTATGGTCTTCATAGTTGCCATGTATGCCTATCTGGTAGAACTGAGTATTGAGATATGGGATGCGATAGAAGGGGAGCGATGAGGCCAGTGGTTATATTGGCCTGCATGGGTGACTCATAGTCACCGTGTCTGCCCTGGTGTTGAGCGCCGATGCTGCGAGGTCTTGCAGTGGTGTTTGCGCTGGCAGCGGCGGGGTGCAGCAGCGGGCGGTGAAAGGCCTTAGGCGTAAGTTCGATAGCCCCCAAACCCGCCGCCTTGACAAGCTCGGCGTGCTCCCGTACTATGCCCTTCAGCAAACCGCAAGGCCGCTGCCCTGAACGCCGTAGGGACGGCTCGGGCGCACTATCAGGCGCGTCACGAAAGGAGAGTGCCGTACTTGAGGATCCTACTGAGCTTTGACATAGACGGCACGCTTGAGACCGGCGACCCGCCCGGCCCAATCACCCTGGAGATGGTGATTCGCGCCAAGGAGTTGGGTTGCATCATCGGAAGCTCCTCGGACCGCTCCATCACCTCGCAGAGGGACATGTGGGCCCGGAACAACATCGAGGTCGATTTCGTCTCCAACAAGCACGTGCTCATCGAGATCAAGCACAAGTTCGAGGCGGACTACTACCTGCACATGGGCGACCGGGAGCTGGACCGCCAGTTCGCACGCGAGGCGGAGTTCGACTTCATGTGGATGGACGAGGCCGCAGGCGAGCCGTGGATTGCCATGAAGAACGGCGAAATGCCCATTGCGGGCGGCTCAGACGGCCCTGCCGTGGAAGCTGCGCCGAAGAGCTTCTCCACCGCCGACTGCAAGCCCGCCTCGCACGACCAGCACTGGTGCGCGGGGCACCACAGGCCGGTGTGGGAGTGCAAGAACCTGGAGGAAGACATGTACTCGCCTCAGCAGGAGTTCAAGGGCCTGAGCTAAGCCCGGCGAACGCGCTCGCTTCGCCCGGCGGAGCGAGTGTTGACACCGGGCCGGACATGTGCTATCGTCTGACTGCGATGTTTGTGCGATCCGTCACAAAGACCACCTGCTTCTGTAGGGGAGAACCATAGGGGCATAACACCTCTGCGGGAAGCAGCGCGCGCCCCCTTCAACACGGTTGAACGGGGCGTTTTTGTTTGCCCGATAATCTCGCACCTGGAGGCGCGCCGTAACGCACATGGAACTTCAACCGCTCATCATAGTCGCCGGGCTGGCGATGGGCCTTATGGTCGGCTTCACCGGAATGGGTGGAGGCGCCCTGATGACGCCGTTCCTAATCTTCACGGGAGTCCGCCCCACGGTGGCCGTGGGCACAGACCTGTTCCAGATGATGTTCACCAAGTCGATTGGGGCGTGGCAGCACCATCGGCAGGGCAGCGTGAACTATCGAGTGGTTCTTACGCTCATCGCGGGCAGCCTGCCGGGCGCGCTGGCAGGCGTGGTGCTCCTGCGCTTCATGGAGGACAGCCTCGGCATATCGGCGGACGTGTTCCTCACGCGGCTGCTGGGCGTGGTGCTCACGCTCGCGGGCGTGGCGCTGTTCATTCGGCTGTTCATGCACAGGTGGCTCTGGAGCCGCGCACAGGCCGAGGTCAGCGAGAGCCCGACGGGCCGCCGTCTCCTGACGCTGAGCGCGCTGGGAGCGTTCATCGGGCTGCTGGTTGGGCTGACGAGCGTGGGCAGCGGCACGCTGTTCATCGTGATGATGGTGGCGCTGCTTCGCATGACCATGCGGCACATAGTAGGGACAGACGTTGCACATTCGGCTATACTTACGGCGGGAGCGGGGCTGCTGCACCTGGGATTCGGCAACGTAGACCTGGCGTTGGCGGCCAACATCCTGATTGGATCGGTGCCCGGCGTCATCGTGGGCAGCCGATTGACCGTGCGGATACCTGAGAGGGGGCTGAGAGCGGCGGTCGCCCTTGCGCTGATGGGCGTGGGGCTCAAGCTGCTGTAGCACAAGGACCCGGAAGGGGCAACCAAGGAGGAAGAGATATGTTGGAACAGATAGAACCGTTGCTGTCGCAGGAGGAGATCGAGGAGAAGAACAGGGAGTTCGAGGGCAAGTCGCCGCAGGCGGTGCTGGAGTGGGCGCTGGAGACGTTCCAGCCGCGGCTCGCGCTGTCGTCGAGCTTCGGCGCGGAGGACGTGGCGCTCATCGACATGATGTGCCGCATCGACCCCAACTCCCGCGTGTTCACGCTTGAGACGCTGCGCCTGCACACCGAGACCTACACCGTGATCGACCAGGTGCAGATGCGGTACGGCGTGGACGTGGAGACGTACTACCCGGACATGGAGCAGGTGGCGGACATGGTGAAGAAGAACGGCTTCAACCTGTTCTACAAGTCCGAGGAGTTCCGCAAGCTGTGCTGCGGCATCCGCAAGATGGAGCCGCTGGACCGCGCGCTGGGCACCGTGGACGCATGGGTAAGCGGGCTTCGCCGAGACCAGGCCGTGACCCGCGTGGACATCGGCAAGGTGGAGCTGGACGTAGCTCACGGCAACCGCATCAAGATCAACCCCCTGGCGGAGTGGTCGAACGACCACGTCTGGGCCTACATCCGCGAGAACAAGGTGCCCTACAACGAGTTGCACGACAACGGCTTCCCCAGCATCGGCTGCGCCCCCTGCACGCGCCCGGTAAGCCCGGACGAAGACCCGCGCGCCGGCCGCTGGTGGTGGGAGAGCGACCCGAACTCCAAGGAGTGCGGCCTGCACGTCATCGAGACGCTGGACAGCATCCGGGCCGCCGCGGAGAAGGGGTCTTGATCCCGCCGCACGGGGGCACGCTGGTAGACGGCTACGCCGGCCCGGATCAGGCCAAGGCCATCCGGGAAGAGGCGGCGTCTCTGCCAAGCGTGACGCTGAACCCGCGGCAGCTTTCGGACGCCCACATGATAGCCCAGGGGGCGTTCAGCCCCCTGACGGGCTTCATGGGCCACGAGGACTACACCTCAGTCGTTCGCACGATGCACCTGTCGGACGGCAGCCCGTGGTCGATGCCCATCACGCTTGGCGTGGACTCGCTGCGCGCGCCCGAATTCAGGGAGGGCAAGGGCGTGTCGCTCACCACGGAGAGCGGCCAGGTTGTGGGCCTCCTCACGCTGGAAGGGAAGTACCGCCGGGACAGGGAGGAGGAGGCGCAGGCGGTGTTCCGCACCACGGAAGAGCAGCATCCCGGCGTTGCCAATATGTACCAGGAAGGCGACGTGCTCCTGGCCGGCAGGGTCACCATGCTGCCGGGCCGCCCCAACCTGGAGGAGGGCGTTGAGCCCTACTATCGCACGCCCGCGGAGACGCGCGAGGCCATCGCGGGCCTGGGCTGGAGCACAGTCGTGGGCTTCCAGACGCGCAACCCCGTTCACCGCGCCCACGAGTACATCCAGAAGTGCGCCATGGAGGCGAGAGACGGACTGCTGCTGCATCCGCTGGTGGGCGAGACCAAGGGCGACGACATCCCGGCGCCGGTGCGAATGCGCTGCTACCGCGTCCTGCTGGACAACTACTACCCAAGCAACCGGGCGCTGCTAACCGTGCTGCCCGCGTTCATGCGATACGCCGGCCCACGCGAGGCCGTCTTCCACGCGCTGGTTCGCAAGAACTACGGTTGCACTCACTTCATCGTGGGGCGTGACCACGCAGGCGTCGGCAACTACTACGGCCCCTACGACGCCCAGCACATCTTCCGCGAGTTCTCGCCGGAGAGCCTCGGCATCATGCCGCTGTTCTTCGAGAACTCATTCTTCTGCCGCACCTGCAAGGGCATGTGCACCGAGAAGACGTGCCCGCACGATGCAGACCACCGCGTCAGCCTGAGCGGCACTCAGGTGCGGGCGATGCTGGCGCAGGGCGAGATGCCGCCGGAGGAGTTCACGCGCCCGGAGGTGGCGCGCGTGCTCATGGAGTCGATGGCGGCGGCCAGGCCGGGCTAGACGGCCCAAACGGAGGCGCAACCTTGGCGGTGAGCCGCAGGAAGGCGCAGGAGTACGCCGACAGGCTGCTGGCCTCGCCGTCCGCGCGCGTGGAGGTGACGCTGAGCCGGTGGCGGACGTGCTCGACGCTGCTGCACAAGCGCCGCGCCATAGCCAGGTGCGGCGCTGATCGCGTGGGCACGTGGACGGCCGCGTTCGTGGCGGAGGCGCTTGGCGTA
The DNA here is from genome assembly GCA_963555975.3 of Dehalococcoidia bacterium. GTDB lineage: Bacteria > Chloroflexota > Dehalococcoidia > Lucifugimonadales > UBA2985 > JAPPHY01. Next base: position 921,974 of record OY821663.2, on the reverse strand, counting down.
GCATTGCCCCCGGTGGGGGAGAGCGTCACCGCGCGGGTGTCGTCAGGCGTTCTGTGGCGCGCCGTGGGCATCTCCGCGCTCGACCTGCGCGAGCGCGAGCAGCGCGTGCTTCTGGGTAGGCTGCTGGAGGAGGCGGAGATGCAGCGCATGGCGGGCACCGGCATGGAGTCGCACTAGAGGCCGGACTTCTTACGCGCCATGCTTCCGCCTATCACCGCGCCCACCGGCGGAAGCGAGACCACCACGGCCGCGACGGCAACGATTACCAGGAGTGCCGTTCCGCCCTCGCTGAGGTTGGGGAAGTCCACGCCCGGCAAGAGCGAGACCACGATGGGCAGCAGTATCAGCAGCGCCCCGGCGAATATCACAGCCATCAACGATCCGATCCAGACGGCCCGCGGGACGCTCGCCCTGGCCGTGGAACCGGCGACCCACCCGCCTATCAGCGGCGAAAGCGGCCCCGTCACGAAATGCACAAGCGGTATGATCAGGCACAGCACGGCTACGCCGCAGCCGATGAAGGCGTACTTGAACGACAGGTTCACCCAGAGATACCGCAGCAGCCTCACAGGTACTCCTTGACGCGCTCCGCCAGCGTGCGGGTCATGCCGGGCACGGCGGCCAGCTCGTCCGCGGATGCGTCGCGAATGCCCTTCACCGAGCCGAACCGCCGGAGCAGCATACGGCGTCGCTTGGGGCCGATGCCGGGCACCACGTCGATTGCGGAGCGCAGGCCCTTGCGCGTGCGGCTGCGCTGGTGGAACGTGACGGCGAAGCGATGGGCCTCGTCTCGCAGGCGTTGCACCAGGAACAGGGCGGGGGAACTGCGCGGCAGCATGATCGACTCCTGGGTGTCGCGCACGAACAGCTCCTCGCGCTCCTTGGCCAGGCTGGCGAGCGGCACGTCGTCAATGCCAAGCTCCAGAAACACCTCTACCGCGGCGTTCAGATGGCCCTTGCCGCCGTCGATGAGCACCAGGTCCGGGACGATGCCCCAGGCCGGAGCCTGCGCTGAGCTATCACCGCTGCCGTCGTCGGCGTGCGGTGGCGCGGCGGTGTCCTCGTCGCCGTCTGCGGGCGCAGGCGCGGCATCCTCGCCTGCATCCGTAGCGGTGCGGCCCATGCGCCGGAAGCGGCGGCGCAGCATTTCCTGCATCATCGCGTAGTCGTCTATGCCCTCCACGCTGCGAATCTTGAACCGGCGGTAGTGGGACGACTTGGCTTGGCCGTCCTCGAATACGACCATGCTGCCAACCGGGGTTGTGCCCTGGATGTTGGAGATGTCGTAGCACTCCATGCGGCGGGGCAGGCGCGGCAGATTGAGGCCCTCCTGCAGCTCCTCCATAGCCGACTCCAGCGCGTCCTCGTCGGCCAGCCACTTCACCTTGAACTGCTCCATGCGCTGGCCGGCGTTCTCCGCCACCATGTCAACCAGCCTGCGCTTCTCGCCGCGCTGCGGAGCGCGCAACTCCACCCGGCGGCCGCGCTTCTGTTCCAGCCAGGCGCGTATCGGTTCGGAGTCGTCCGGCGCGTGCTGTAGCAGCAGGCGCGGCGGCACGTGGGGCGCGCGGTCGTAGTACTGCTTCACGAAGTCGGCCATGACGCGCTCCGGGGTGTCATCCTGTACGCCGCCCATCACGAAATGCTCGCGCCCGATGAGCTTGCCGCGGCGCACGAAGAACACCTCGACCCACGCCTCATCGCCGCCGCGAGCCATTGCGATGACGTCCTGATCCTCGCCGGACAGCGAGACCACCTTCTGGCCCTCGGTCACGCGCTCGATTGCGCGCAGCTGGTCGCGCAGCTGGGACGCCCGCTCGAACTGCCATGCGTCCGCGGCGGCTTCCATCTTGCCGCGCAGATCCTTGACCACGGCCTCCGTGCGGCCCTCCATGAACATCACCACCTGGTCTATGACCTTGCGGTACTCCGCGCGGTCGGCTGCGCCGATGCAGGGCGCAACGCAGCGATTGATGTAGTGCTCCAAGCAAGGGCGAGGGTCGTTGCCGCGTATCTCACGGGTGCAGGAGCGATAGGGGAACAGCTTCTTGAGCAGGGCCATCGTCTTGCGTACGGAGCCTGCGCTGGCGTACGGGCCGAAGTAGCGTGCGCCATCGTTGGAGACTCGGCGGGTGACGTAGACCTGCGGGAAGTCCTCGTTGAGGCCGATCTTGAGGTACGGGTAGGTCTTGTCGTCCTTGAGCCGCGCGTTGTACTTGGGACGCCGTGACTTGATGAAGGTGTTTTCGAGGATGAGCGCCTCTGCCTCGGTGTCCGTGACGATGAACTCGAAGTCGGCTACGCCTGAGACGAGCTTGCGAATCTTCGGCTCCAGGTTCAGGGGCGAGCCGAAGTATGACTGGAGCCGGTGCCGCAGGCTGGCCGCCTTGCCGACGTAGAGCACCTGGCCCTGCGCGTCCTTGAGCAGGTAGACGCCGGGCTGCAAGGGCGCGGCCCTGAGCTGCTTGGCGATGGTTGATGTTGTCATATCGCTACAAGTTTAGCACAGCGCGGATGGCGCGTCATTTGGGGGGCGTCTGATAGGCCCGCCAAGGTGGTTCGACAGGCTCACCACGAGCGGGTCTGAGAACGACCCAGCTCGTTCGTCCTGAGCCTGTCGCAGGGAGAGCGGGAGGCATTCAGCAATGCCAGCACCGAATCACACGTCGTTGACGCAGCTTGCGCCCCGTGCAAGAATGACGGCATATCAGAGCGGAGGCGCGGCATGACCATGACCGTTGAAGTGCAAGCCATATTCGAGGACGCAGACACAATGCAGAGCGCTGCGTTGTCGCGGATGATGGCTGGCGACATTCGGGACGCTGCCGAGAAGGCGTGGTGTGCTACCCTGCAAGCCACCAACGCAGTCATATTGGCGTGGACGGGTGTGCTGCCTGAGAAGACGCCTGGCACAAGCAGGGAACTCAACAGGCTGAGCCAGATTTCCACGGGATTCGATTCACTCGCAAGGCGCTACTACACGCGCCAGGGCCACTTGCACGGGGAGTGCTTCTACCTTGGCCTGTGTGAACCACAAGAGACAGTGGAGCGGCGCATCCGCGAGACTACAGAATTCATCGCGGATGCCAAGGAGCTGGCGGATACCGCCGCCTGAGCGGCTCGCTCCGTCTGGCGGTATTCGGTTGAGTCGGTTCGCGCGCGGCTTTTCGAAATGCCGGACGGGAAGACCCTGCGCCGGAACGCCACCCTTACAGGCCACCGGCCGCCGCCTTGAATCCTGGCGTACGCTCGGCTACAATGGCCTCACAGGAGGCAAGCAATGGAAGTAGTGCTCTCAGCGCCCAGGGGATTCTGCGCAGGCGTGGTGCGCGCCATCGACGTGGTTGAGATCTGCCTGGAGCGGTACGGCCCGCCGGTCTACGTTCGCAAGGAGATCGTTCACAACCCCTATGTTGTGGAGGATCTGAGGGTCAAGGGCGCGATATTCGTCGACGAGCTGGAGGAGGTGCCGGAGGGCGCTCGAGTGGTGTTCAGCGCGCATGGCGTTGCGCCCACCGTGTGGCAGCGCAGCAGCGAGCGCGGACTTCAGGTGGTGGACGCCACGTGCCCGCTGGTCACCAAGGTGCACCTGGAGGCGCTGAAGTACGCCCGCGAGGGCTACACCATCCTGCTCATAGGCCACGCCTTCCACGACGAGGTCATCGGCACGATGGGCGAGGCCCCGGACGTGAGCATCCTGGTGCAGGACACGGACGACGCGCGCACGGTCGAGGTGCCGGACCCGGACAAGGTGGTGGCGCTGACTCAGACGACGCTGAGCGTGGACGACACTGCGGAGGTCGTCGACGTGCTTAAGGAACGCTTCCCGAACCTGCTGACCCGCAACGACATCTGCTATGCCACCTCCAACCGGCAGGAGGCGGTCAAGACCATCACGTCGCAGGTTGACGTGGTGCTGGTCATCGGCGCACAGAACTCGTCCAACTGCAACCGCCTGCGGGAGGTTGCGGAGGCGGAGGGCGTGCCCGCGTACCTGGTGAACGGCCCGGAAGAGGTCGAGGATGCGTGGCTGGAGGGCGTGGAGCGCGTGGGCATAACGTCCGGCGCGTCGACGCCGGAGCTGCTGGTGGAGCGAGTGGTGGAGCACCTGAAGCCGGACTCAGTGCGCAACGTGGAGGCGATGGAGGAGAACGTCAGCTTCCTGCTACCGCGTGCGCTGCGGTAGGGGCTGGCTCGCTCCCGTTGGCGCTGTGACGCTTGACCGCGGCACCAATTCGCCGCCCGCTCAGCCCCTACGGGTCAGACCCATTGACAGGCTCAAAGCTTGCCCCTGCAAAAGCAGGGGGTGAGCGGGGTGAAACATTTCCGCTCATGGTGAGCCTGTCGAACCATTAGCGGATGAACACGGTTGCCGACCGTCCGCTGGCCCTTCGCCCGCTCAGCCCCTACGGGGCAGACCCTTCGACAGGCTCAGAGCTTGCCCCTGCGAAAGCAGGGGGTGAGCGGGGTGAAACATTTCCGCTCATGGTGAGCCTGTCGAACCATTAGCGGATGAACACGGTCGCCGACCGTCCGCTGGCCCTTCAGCCCGCTCAGCCCCTACGGGTCAGACCCTTCGACAGGCTCAGGGTGAGCGGACTTAGTGTCCCGTTCGTGCTGAGCTTTTCAAAGCATGGATGGCGGCCGCCATTCGGCGTACTCCACAGCCCTGGTCAGCGGCGCCACTGGATTGCGGCTTTCGCCGCAATTACGGTTGAGGGCGGCAGCCAAAGACTAGCCGTACTGCATTCCCAGGTGCTTGACAGTCGGAAAGTCCGCGCCCAGATCGTCCCAGAAGTCGTCCTTCAGGACTTGCGGGTAAACGGTTAGGTCTTCCATCTCCCGCCGTGACAGGAACCTGGCCTCAAGAACGTCATAGGCGTCCGGCGCTCCAAAGCTTGGGTCGTTTTTCGTGGTCAGCTCACCCGTAAAGGAGCTGCACAAGACGAACACCTCGAAGTGGTGGATTTCCAGGCGCTGCTCGATGAACTGCCTCAGGTAGACTATTCTGTCGAACTCAACGAGGATCCCGGCTTCCTCGAACGTCTCTCGCCTGGCGCAGTCGAATATGGACTCGTCGCCCTCCACGCCTCCGCCGGGTGGTATCCAGAAGATCTCGTCCGTGTGACGGTCACGGGACTTTATGAGAAGCAGGCGGTTGTCCTGGACAACCAGGGCCGCGCCTCTGATGCGGTGCTGCAATGTGTCCTCCGGCCTTGTTCCTGCTCGTGCTGAGCGGATGGGGTTGTGGCTCGTGCGCGGGCGGTTCACGAACCGCCCCAACGCGGCTGAGGTGCGCTTGCCTGTCGAAGGGCGGGGCCAGAGACACGCGCATCGGCCATCCGCCTACGCCTACTACCACACCCTATTCCCACGCAGGTGGGAATCCACTCAACCGACTGTGCGACTGGCACGCAATAGAGGCCAACGGCACGCTCTCTGGATTGCGGCTGAGCCTGCCCTGAGCGTAGCCGAATGGGCCGCAATGACGGCTGAGGGCAAGGGTTCTCCGTTCGTGCTGAGCTTGTCGAAGCATGGACGGGGCGCTAGCCCATGACCACGGTCAGCACGCCCAGGATCACCACTATGAAGCCGGTGATGACGCCTATGCGCTTGATCTCCGGCCAGACGTAGGGGTTGTGCGTACGCGTAGCTGCGACCGGCGCTCGGCGTTCGGCTGCGGCGGGCCGTGGCGCTTCCAGCGTGGCGGTTGCGGCGGCTGGAGCGGCGGCTGTCTCCGGTCGGGCGGCGGTTGCCGTGGCTGAGGCCTCAACCGGGGCGGCGACGGCGTCTCTGACGGCGGGCAGGCTCGCCTCCACGCCGGGGTGATGCTTGGACGCTTTGCGCTTTCGCTGTCCCAGCTCGGCCTGCTTTGCGGCCACTCGCCGCGACTTCCTGGGCATTCGATGGCCTCCTGTTGCTCATCGCCCTGCGAGACGATGCTTCTTCTCCACTAGCATAAGACCCATTGCGCTGCGATGGAAGGGGGTTACATTCCAGTTTGCGCCGATTCCGCGGGCGGTGAGCAGCCGGGGGCTGCCTGCGCGGCGCGGTGGGAAACTGCGGCAGTCACGCCCTTGGGTGCGCGCGGTCGTACTCCTCCTGCACGTGCTCCTGCGCCAGGTGCGTGTAGACCTGGGTGGTGGAGATGCTGGCGTGGCCGAGCAGCTCTTGCAGGTATCGAATGGGCGCGCCGCCCCGCAGCATGTGGGTGGCGAACGAGTGGCGCAGGGTGTGAGGCGTGATGGGCGTGGCGATGTTGGCCCTGCGGCCGCACTCCTTCAGCGCCAGCCAGAACCCCTGGCGAGTGAGGCGGTCGCCGCGGCGGTTGAGGAACAGCGCGTCCTCGCGTTCGTCCTCGTCCTTGCGGTGCTCCAGGAACCGGGGCCGCACGCGCTGCATGTAGTCGTCCAGCACCAGCGCGGCCTCGTCGTGCAGGCTGATCAGGCGCTCCTTGGAGCCCTTGCCCATGCAGCGCACGAACTTCTCCCGCAGGTTCAGGTCGTCGATGGACATGCCGACGAGCTCGCTGACGCGCATCCCGGTGGCGTACATCAGCTCGATCATGGCTGCGTCGCGGCGGGACTCCGCGGAACTGCCGGACGCGGCCTCCTCAAGCAGTCTCCCCATCTCGTCCTCGCTGAGGGACTTGGGCAGCGAGCGGCCAATCTTTGGCGCGGCGATGGCCTCCGTGGGGTCGTCTCGGACCAGCCCTTCCTCAATGAGGAAGTTGAAGAACGACTTGACGGCGGCGATCTTGCGTGCGCGGGTTGTGGGCGAGTAGCCGCGCTCCTGCAGGTCGAGCGCGTAGGCGGTCAGTTGCTGCTGCTCGATCGACTCCCAGCCCGCGCCCGCGCGGGGCAGCGCGCGCGACTCCTCCAGGAACTCGACCAGTTGGCCCAGATCGTTGCCGTATGCGGCGACAGTGTTGCCGGACAGCCCTCGCTCAGACGTGAGGTAGTCCAGGAACGAAGTAACGGTATCCCTCACTTGAATCCTCCGGCGCAAGTATGGTCACATTCTAGCACAAGCGGGCGCCCCGCGCTCAGGCCGCGGCGGGCGCGCGTTCGCCTTGACACGCCGCAGGGCCAAAGGTAGAATCTCGCCTAGCCGTTTGGGGAGCAGCGAAAGCCGATGATCGAGATACCCTTCGACCCCGTAATGTTCGTGCTTGGAGGAGTTGCGCTTACCTGGCACGGCTTTTTCGCGTTTTTGGGCGTTGTGGCGGCCGTGTTCCTGGTGGGCAGGTGGGCGCCGAAGGTGGGAATCGACAGCGACGTCGCCTACAACACGGCGGTCTGGGCCATCATCGGCGGCGTGCTGGGCGCGCGCATCGTCCACGTCGTCGACAGGTGGGATCTCTACAGCAGCAACCCCGTGGAGGTGTTCGCCATCTGGAACGGCGGCATCGCGCTGTTTGGCGCCATCATCGGGGGGTTCTTCACGGGAGCGTTGTACGCGCGCTTGCAGGGCTACCCGATAGGCAGGTTGGCCGACCTTGCGGCGCCGGCGCTGCTGATCGCGCAGTCCATCGGCAGGATCGGCGACGTGATCAACGGCGAGCACGTGAGCAAGGCCACCAACGCCTGGTACGGCTTCGTGTACTCGCACGAGGGCAGCCGCTCCAACCAGGTGCACGGCGACCTGGCATCCCACCCGGTGATGATCTACGAGATTCTCTGGAATACGGCTGTGCTGGCGCTCATCTGGTTCATGCGGGGCCGCATCAAGCCGGACGGGATGCTGTTCGCCCTGTACATAAGCCTGTACTCGTTCGGCAGGTTCTTCATCACGTTCCTGAGAGAGGACAAGATCTGGCTGGCGGGCTTGCAGGAAGCGCACCTGATCTCGATACTGGTGATGGTCATTGCGGTGCCGCTGTTGGTGTACCGCGGCCGGCTGGTGCAACCGGGGCAGGAGGCTGGGCCGCGGGTGCAGCTCCGGGAGGAGCAGCGTAAGGCGAGGGGGTAGTCCCACGCTCGTCCTGAGCCTGTCGAAGGGCGGGCGTGCAGGTCAACCGTGTCCCTCGTAGGGGCGTCCCTTGTGGGCGCCCGTGACTCCGCCACCCACCTCCCAGCCGGGTGCTAGGTTCCTGCTTCCGCAGGAACGACGGTTGGGGAGTGAGGCCCATTCGGCTGCGCTCAGAGCCTGCCCCGTACCGCGATACGGGGGTAGACTTCAACCGCAATCCAGGTGGCAATGTGGCGCTGGCTTCTACTGTGCACCAGCGCGGCAGTCGGTTGAGTGGATTCCCGCGTGCACGGGAATAGGGCGGGCGGTTGCCCACCGGTCGAGGTAGCCCCGCTCCGGTTCGACAAGCTCACCATGAGCGGGTGAGGCGCCGGACGCTAGGCACCGGACGGGCGGAAGTCGTGGATGATGAGGCGCATGGCCTCCCGGCCGTTCCAGCTATCGCGGCCAAGGCTGTACACCACGTCCAGCAGCTTGGCCTCCTCCTGCCACGCCTCACCCATGCCGAACGCAATTGCGCTCCACGCGGCGCGCTCCTGCCGCAGCCGCAACCGCAGGTGCTGCCCGTCGCTGCCGATGCGAGTCGCGTTCTCCACGCTCGCGCCCCGCGTGACGAACACCGGCGCCGGGTTGCCCTCGCCGAACGGGGCCAGCTCCTCCATGAAGCGCAGCACGTCGGCGTTGAGCGTGGACAGGCGCACGTGCGCGTCTATGCGGATGCCGGGGCGCAGCGTCAGATGCCCCAGCTCGCGCCGGGCGATGTCGGTGAGGCGGGCGCGCAGGGTGGGCAACGTCTCGCACTTCGCCACGAAACCCGCCGCCATCGGGTGGCCGCCGTGTCGCACGAACAGGTCGCTGCACTCCTCCAGCGCGGCCGCCAGGTTGAACTCCGGGATGCTGCGGGCGCTGGCACGTGCCAGATCGCCCTCCACGGCCGCCACCACCGCAGGCCGATACCGCTCCTCCGCCAGGCGGCTTGCCAGGAGCCCCACGATGCCTGCGGCGTACTGGTCGCTCCAAATCATCATCAGCGGCTCCGCGGGCGGCACGGACTCGGCCTGCGCCTTGACGTGCTCGATTGCGCTGCTCATCAGGTCTTGCCGCTCGCGGTTCAGCCGCCCCAACTCCTGCGCCAGGGGCATGGCCTCCTCCTGCGACTGCGCGCGCAGCAGGTCGTAGGCAGCGCTTGCGTGGCCCAGCCTGCCCGGCGCGTTCAGCCGAGGCCCCAGCACGAACGAAATCGCCTCCGTGTCGACGGCTGCGCCCTCGCGGCTTCCCGTTCGCAGCAGTTCCCGCAGGCCGGGTATGGGATCGAGGTTCATGGAGCGCAGGCCGGCCGCCACGATGTATCGGTTCTCGCCGACGAGCGGCGTGACATCGGTCACGGTGCCAAGGGCCGCAAGCTGGAGTAGCTGCTCATTCCATCGCACGCCGAGGTCGTCGCAGAGGCCCTGTACCAGCTTGAACGCCAGTCCCACGCCTGCCAGTCCGGGGTTCGGATAGGTGGAGCCGTCCAGCCGCGGGTTGACGATTGCCAGCGCCTCCGGCAGAAGCGGCGGCGGCGAATGGTGGTCGGTGATGATGGTGTCCACGCCCAGGGCGGCGGCCTCCGCCACCTCCGCGAACGAGGCCACGCCGCAGTCCACGGTCACGATGAGCGACGCGCCCTGTTCGTGGAGCGCGCGGACGGCCTGCGAGTTGAGGCCGTGGCCCTCCGTGATCCTGTGCGGCAGGTAGGGGATGACCTGCGCGCCCAGCTGCTCAAGCCCCTCAGCGAGCAGAGCGGTGCCCGTGACGCCGTCCGCATCGAAGTCTCCGAACACGCCGATTGCCTCGCCCGCCTGGAGCGCGGCGCGGAGGCGCGCCACGGCGCGATCCATGCCCGGCAGCAGTCCTGGATCTTCCAGCAGCCGCTCGTCTCGCGCCAGGAACGCCTCCGCGGACTCCACGTCTCGGACGCCGCGGTTGTGCAGCAGTTGGGCGGCCAGCGGCGGGAACGGCTCCATCCCGCGGATGGCCTCATCCGAGATGCGAGGCGTGACGTTCCAGTCCCTGCCGGTCGAGCGGGAGTCTCCGCCCACGCCGCGGCCGCGGCGGGAGCGGGCCGGCGGGCTCAATAGCCCCATCCGTAGTAGTCCTCGCCCAACTCGTCCACCTCGCCGTCAAGGCCAAGCTCCGCGCCGCAGGCAGGGCAGAGGCAGTTGCGCGGTATGCCGAGACGCTGCGCCGCGGCGTGCCCGCAGGCCAGGCAGGCGGGCGTCTCGCACTTGCGGCAGCCCACCTTCATGCGGCTCACGCCCTCCAGGTCGGACTCGTCGGCGATGAGCCTGCGCTCCTCCAGACTCGCGCCGCAGTGTGCGCACGTCTCCGTCATGCTCAGCCCTCCGACTCAGGCGGCCGTCCGGGCGCGCTCGCGGCCCGGCGGTCGTCTAGTCAGCCGTGTAGCTCCTGAACGCGAGGCAGGTGTTGTGCCCGCCGAATCCCAGCGAGTTGGAGATGGCGGCCGACACCGGAAGCGTCCGGGATGCGTTCGGCGTGTAGTCCAGGTCGCAGTCCGGGTCGGCGTTCTCGAGGTTGATGGTGGGTGGGATCGCTCCGCGCGACACAGCCAGGACGCAGATGGCGGCCTCCAGCGCGCCCGCCGCGCCCAGCAGGTGGCCGGTCATGGACTTGGTGGAGCTGATTGGCGTGGAGTAGGCTTCATCGCCCAGGACGGACTTGATAGCCATAGTCTCGAACTTGTCGTTCATGGGCGTTGAGGTGCCGTGGGCGTTGACGTAGCCGACCTCCGCGGGCGTGAGTCCCGCCCGCGATAGCGCGAGCTGCATGGCGCGCGCTCCGCCCTCGCCGCCGGGCGATGGCTGTGTGACGTGGTAGGCGTCGGCGGTTGCGCCGTGGCCGGCCAGGACGGCGAGCGGGGCTGCGCCGCGGGCGAGCGCGTGCTCCAGGCTCTCCAGCGCCAGCACGCCGCCGCCCTCGCCCATGACGAACCCGTCGCGCCGGGCGTCGAACGGGCGGGAGGCGCGCTGCGGCTCCTCGTTGCTGCGTGACAGGGCGTTGCAGGCGTTGAAACCGGCGATGCCGATGGGGCATACGGCCGCCTCGCTGCCGCCGGTGATGGCGACGTCTATCTGGCCGCTGCGGATAAGCTGGGCGGCCTCCGCGATGGTGTCCGCGCCGGTGGAGCATGAGGAGATCGCGCTGAAGTTGGGGCCTTTTGCGCCCATGAGCATGGACACCCTGCCGGACGCCATGTCGCCCAGCATCATGGGGATGAGGAACGGGTTGACCCTTGAGGGGCCGCGCTCCATCATCACCTCGAACTCGCGGGACAGGGTGAGGATACCGCCGATGCCGCTGCCGATCATCACCGATACGCGCTCCGCTTCCTCGGCGGCGAGGTCAAGTCCGGCCGACACCACCGCCTCCTGCGCGGCCACCGCGGCGAACTGCACGAATCGGTCCATCCTGCGGGCCTCCTTGCGGTCCAGGTAGTCGTTCGGGTCGAAGCCCTTGACCTCCGCGGCTATCTTGGTTTCGAACGGCTCAGGGTCGAAGCTGCTGATATAGTCCACGCCTGACCTGCCCTCCAGTAGGGCGCTCCACGTGGTCTCTGCGCTGAGTCCGAGGGGAGTTACCATGCCTATGCCGGATACTACGACTGTGGTTCCCAAGGCTCTGTTTCCTTTCGAACATCCGTGATTGCCCATCGTGGGGCTTCCGCGGCATTGCGAATGTCTGCGTCATTCTAGCAGAACGGGGCGATGGTTTGTAAAGCGCGGGCGCGCGCGTCTCCGACTGTCCTTTGGCGGCTCGCGATCCGACGCTGCGGCGGGCAGCCAATCCGTTCGTGCTGAGCCCCCATTCCCGCTCATGGTGAGCCTGTCGAACCAGAGCGGGATGCCACGACTGCCGTCCCTCCGCCCGCCCTCCGACAGGCTCAGGACGAGCGGACTTCATGCCGCCCACCCGTGCTTGCTCTGCCCCCATCAGAACCCCGCCGGGTGCTAGATTCCTGCTTTCGCAGGAAAGACGGTTGGGCTGGCAGTCGGTCATCCGCCCGCCCTTCGACAGGCTCAGGACGAGCGGGCTTCATGCCGCCCACCCGTGCCTGCTATGCCCCACCAGAACCCCGCCGGGTGCTAGATTCCTGCTTTCGCAGGAAAGACGGTTGGGCTGGCAGTCGGTCATCCGCCCGCCCTTCGACAGGCTCAGGACGAGCGGACACTAAACACCCCGCTCATGGTGAGCCTGTCGAACCAGATCGGGATGACCACGGTCGGTCGTCCCGCCGCCCGCCCTTCGACAAGCTCAGGACAAACGGGCTAAGCCCCGTGCTATAATCGCGCAAGGCTGAAACTGGACGGACTGAATTGCACTTTCGAGACCTGATGGAGGAGAGGCTGCCGGCCGATTGGCTGGCGTGGCTCGACGAGGCTACGGGCGCCGCCGCTGACCAAGGCGCGCCGCTGTACCTCGTCGGCGGTTCGGTGCGCGATCTGCTGCTGGGCAGGCCGACCAGGGACTTTGACCTCGTCGTGGAGGGCGACGCGGACAAGCTGGCGGACGCCATCGCAGAGCGCACGTCCGCCGAGGTGATGTCTCGCTCGCAATTCGGCACGGTGAAGCTGCTGATGCGCTGGGAGACGCTGCCGGGCTTCGCGATCCTGGACGTTGCCACGGCCCGCAGCGAGAGCTACGCAAGGCCGGGCGCGCTGCCGGAGGTCGCACGCGGCACGATGGAGGATGACCTGGCGCGCCGCGACTTCTCGATCAACGCCATAGCCTACCCTCTCCACTGGGGCCGGGACGCCGGACTGCTCGACCCGCACTACGGCCTCGACGACCTGATGGACGGCCTGGTGCGTACGCTGCACGACGGCAGCTTCGTCGACGACGCCACGCGCATCATGCGGGCTGTGCGCTACGAGCAGCGGCTGGGCTTTGCGCTGGAGGAGCGCACGGAGTCGCTGCTGCGCCGCGACCTGCCAATGCTGGACACCATCAGCCCCGACAGGCTGGGCCGCGAGTTCTTTCTGTGGTTCGGGGAGGAGCGATTCCTTGCGATTCTGGCCCGCGCCGACTCGCTTGGCGTGCTGGCAGCCATCCACCCGGCGCTTGCGGGCGCGGGCGTGGCTGCGCTAGAGGCTACGGCGGGCGTGGATGAGCGCACTTACGGCCCAGGCGTCGTACTGGGGCTGCTGGTGCGCTCTCTGAGCCTCTCGGACGGCAACGCGGTCATTCAGAGGCTGCGGTTGCGGCGCGGCTGGGCATCCTTGGTGCGCGCTGCCATCGCTCTGCGCGAGCGGCTGCCGGAGGTCGCCGCCGCGGCGGGGTCTGCGTCACGCCTGTACGACTGCCTTTCGCCGCTGGACGGCTCGGCGGTGAAGGCGTGGTCGATGGCTGCGCCGGACGCGCGCGTTCGTGAGGCGCTTGCGTGGTACGATGATCGGTTGCGGTACTTGAAGCCGGTTCTGAAGGGCAAGGATCTGCTGGCGCTGGGCGTGCCGCAGGGGCCGGCGGTAGGCGCGATGATGGCGCGGTTGCGGTATGCGCGGCTGGAGGGCGAGACGAACGGGAGCGCGGAGGAAGCAGCGCTGGTGCGGCGCTGGCTCGCGGAGGAGGGGGGGAGGGTAGGGGGCGGCGACGCTGCCATCCGCTCACCCTGAGCGTGTCGAAGGGCGAGCGGGCAATATCGTTTCGTTCGTGCTGAGCGCCCCGTTCCCGCTCATGGTGAGCCTGTCGAACCAGAGCGGGAAGACCACGGACGGCGATGTCCGCTCGCATTTCGACACGCTCAACCCCTACGGGGCAGACCCTTCGACACGCTCAGGGTGAGCGGGCATTATCGTTGCGTTCGTGCTGAGCGCCCCGCTCCCGCTCATGGTGAGCCTGTCGAACCGGAGCGGGAAGACCACGGACGGCATTGTCCGCTCGCCTTCCGACACGCTCAGCCCCTACGGGGCAGACCCTTCGACAAGCTCAGGGCGAGCGGAAGCTGCTCAACTGTAATACAATGGCTTGGGAGAAGAGACCATGAAACCCCTCGACAGAATTACCATCAACCCTGATGTCATGGGCGGCAAGGCGTGCATCCGGGGAATGCGTGTGACGGTCGGAACAGTGGTGGGCCTGCTGGCGTCCGGCCGCTCGCATGACGAAATCCTCAAAGCCTATCCGTATCTTGAACGCGAGGACATCGACCAGTCTCTGGCCTATGCCGCCTGGAGGCTGGAGGAGCGCGAAGTCCCTCTCTCTACGTCGTATCGCGGCCCTCAACCAGCATGAGGCCGACTTGTCCTCCGGAGCTCTGGTTGTAGTTGACGAAAGCCGAAGCCGGGTTCGGGCGCTGCCGATATGAGGCTACCCCGCGCGAGCGCGGGGCTCGCCACGAGCGGGCTAACACAGGCCGTTCGCGCTGAGCCTGTCGAAGAGCGAGCGGACTGTGTGGCTGCCGCATCCCCCCACCCCGCCGGGTGCTAGATTCCTGCTTTCGCAGGAATGACGGTTGGGGAAGGCAGGCTATGCGCCTAGCGGCCCGGACGCCATCAGGCGGCGTAGCTGGAAGAGGTACTGGTTGGCGTATCCGGCCATGTCTCCCCAGCGTTCCCATGACCATTCGCGTATGCCGTTGTAGTTTCGCTTAGCTCCGTCCAGGTACCACTCCTCGACTGCGCGGCGTATCCAGCGGTCTACCGGAAACGCCTGCGGCTTGTCCAACGACATGAGCAGCACGCAGTCGGCCACCTTGTCGCCAACGCCCGGCAGGGCGATGAGCGCCTCCCTGGCCTCATCGTAGGAGGCGCGGCGCAGCGACGCCACGTCCAGCTCGCCGCTAGCGGCCAGTTCGGCGGCGCCTGCCACGTACTTCGCGCGGAAGCCAAGCCGAAGATCGCGCAACGCCTGCTCGCCGGCGGCCGCAAGCCGCTGCGGGGGCGGGAACGCATAGCCCACGTGATCGTCGAGCGTCAGCGGTTCGCCCATGCTCGCCGCGATGTCGTTCATGTTGGCCGAGATGCGCGGGATGTTGGAGTTGGCGGAGCAGATGAAGGCGATGAGGCACTCCCACGGGTCTTGCCGCAGGATGCGCATTCCTGGGTAGGCGGCGATGGATTGCGCCATGCGGTCGTCGTCCGCGGCGATGCGTGCGTAGACGGCCTCCATGTCGTCGTCGATGCGCAGGTAGTCGCGCACATCGGCTGCCACGGCTTCCGGCTCCGACGCGGCGCGAACGTGCAGCTCGTCGCCGTCCTGCCTGAGCGCGACCAGCCTGCCTGATACGACGCCGTATCGCCAATCGCCGCGCCTGTGCCAGCGAAACGCCTGCCCGCTCTCCAGCGAGTATTCCAGGCTGAACGGCCGGGGCAGCGGGATGGTCAGCGTGGCCTGGCTATCCATCGCTCTATCTCGCGGGACATGTCCCGCAGGGATACGCTCCGCGCAGTGCAGTTGGGCAGGGCCTCCAGGAACGCGCGCCCGTACGAACGCGTTCGGACGCGGCCATCGAGGACGACCACCACGCCGCGGTCATCCTCGCCGCGTATCAGGCGGCCGAACCCCTGCCGGAACCGCAGCACCGACTGAGGCACGGCGTACTGGTTGAACGCGTCATCGAACATCTCAGAGCGAGCCGCGAACACCGGATCCGTGGGCACGTTGAAGGGCAGCCGCGCAACCACAAGCGCCTTGAGCGCGCCTCCCGATATGTCCACGCCCTCCCAGAAGCTGGCCGTGCCCAGAAGCACGGATTCCGGGTTC
Source organism: Dehalococcoidia bacterium (assembly GCA_963555975.3). GTDB lineage: Bacteria > Chloroflexota > Dehalococcoidia > Lucifugimonadales > UBA2985 > JAPPHY01. Next base: position 906,245 of record OY821663.2, on the reverse strand, counting down.
TGAAGGAAAGTGTCAAGCAAGCTGCGCGGCGTGCCGTCCACGCCCTGCGCCAGCGTGCGAATGCCCAGGCCCTCCAGCTCGGCGCGGATGCCGGAGCGCGTGGTCTGCAACGCGGCGTGCGAGGTGAACAGCCCCAGCGTTCGGCCGCCCGCGGCGCGGCACACGTCCACAATGGCGCGCTGCACCGCCGCCTGGTAGCCGCGAGCGCCGGGTTCGGGTACGTCGTTGGGCAGGCAGAGCAGCACCGCCTTCTCGTAGTCGAACGGCGAATCCACCAGAGCCTCGTCTGCGTCTTCCAGGCCGAGCCGCTCCCGGACGTAGGCGAAGCTGCCCTTCGTTCTGAGGGTTGCGCTGGTGAGCGTCACGGCGCTCTTCTGCGAGAATAGGGTGTCCGCAAGGATGTCGCCGACGTGGAGCGGGGCGGCCTGCAACGCAAGCTCGCCGGCGCGGCCCTCCTGCGCCATCCAGTAGATGCGGTCGTCCTCCGGCGAGGCCACGAACGAACGCAACTGCCGCTGGACGTCCAGGGCGGCGTTGAGGCAGGCGGTGGTCTCGGCGACCAGCGACTCGTAGCCCGGCAGGTCGCTGTCATCCTGCGTTCCTAGCGCTTGCAGCAGGCGGTCGAGGTTGCGCGCAACCTGCGTGAGCGCGGTATCCGCGCTCTCCCACGCCACCTCCACGTCCGACCAGCCGGGCTGCGCCCGGACGCTGCGGGTCACGCGGAGCATCAGGTTGCGCGCGTCGGCCTCCTGGTGGTGGCCGGCCAGGAAGCCGATCAGGGTTGTCCACAGGGCGTCGGTCTCCCGCTTCGCAACGGGCAGTATCGTCTCGCCGTCCGCCACGATGACCTCCAGCGCGGAGGACACCGGCCTGGCGAGCAGCTGCCCCATGAACGCGCGAGTCTCGCCGTAGACGCCGCGGCTGCCCTCCAGCCGCGCCATCCACTGATCCATCGAACTTTGCGAGAGCCTTGCGCCGAACTGGCCGGTTGCCTCCTCCTCCAGGTGGTGCGCCTCGTCGATGATCAGGTAGTCGTATGCGGGGATGATGCCGCCGCCCTCCGCGAGGTCGCGCATGAGCAGCGCGTGGTTGACCACCAGCACGTGGGCGTTCTCCGCGCGCTCGCGGGCGGTGCGGAGGAAGCAGGCTTCACGCGAGCGCGGCGGGCAGTCGATGGCGTCCGCGGAGGACATGCGGCTCCACACCGGCAGTTCGCGGGCCGCCAGGCCCATCTCGCCGCGGTCGCCGCTTGCGGTTTCCTGGAGCCACACCATGATCTTGGAGGCCATGCGCGCCTCATCCTCGGACACACCCTCCTCGCGGGCCATCTGCTGCCAGCGGCGGAGGCACAGGTAGTTGTCGCGGCCCTTGAGGAGCGCGAACCGCACGCCCTCGAAGTCGTCGGACTGCTGCCGCAGGGCGCGCTCGAGGGTGGGCAAGTCCTTCGCCATGAGCTGTTCCTGGAGGTTGATGGTGTTGGACGAGACGACCACGCGCTCGCCCTTCTCCAGGGCGAACAGCAGGGCGGGGAGCAGGTAGGCCAGCGACTTGCCCACGCCCGTGCCTCCCTCCAGAATCAGGTGGCTCTTGTCCTTCAGCGCCCGTGTCACGGCGAGAGCCATCTCCGTCTGCTGCGGCCTGTATCGGTAGCTGTCCAGTACCTGCGAGAGCGGCCCGCCCTCGCGGAAGAAGTCGGCGACCGCGTCGTCGGTCAGTGGCTGGCCGCGGACAGCGGCGTTCTGGTCCTGTGGGGCCTCCAGCCGCTTGGCGAGCGCGGCGCTGTCCAGCCCCAACGGGCCTGCGGAGGCCGTGAACCGCCCCGATGCGCGGCTGCGAACCTGCTCCAGCCGGTGCAGCAGGGGCGCGAGCCGACCGCGAGCGCGTGCGTTGAGCCTCGCCAACTCCGAGAGTATGCCGGGGTCAAGCTGCATGGCGCGGGCCTCCAGAGCGTGGAAGACGCGCGCCGTGACCTCGGCGTCGGCAAGCGCCTGGTGCGGGTTGGGGTGCTCAACCCCCAGCGTGGACGCGAGGTACGCAAGCGAGTATTCCCGGAGCCGCGGCAGGAATATCGCGGCGATCTCCCGCGTGTCGTAGACGGGGTTGGAGATGGACAGCCCCTTCTTCGCCAGGAAGCCGAGGTCGAAGTCCACGTTCTGCCCCACGATGGGGCTTCCGCCGATGAAGGCTTCCAGGCCGGGCGCAACGGCATCGAAGGGCGGCGCGGAGTCCACGTCCGCCTGCGTGATGCCGGTGAGCTCCGTTATGAAGCGCGGCACCGGCCGGCGCGGGTTGACCCGGCTGTGGAAGACGTCCAGGATGCGGTCGTCCTGGAACCGGACTGCGCCCACCTCGATGATCTCGTCCGAGTCCGGCGACAGCCCGGTGGTCTCCAGGTCCAGGGCGACGCACCGCTCGCCAACGGCGGATGGCGATTCAACGGTCATGGCTTCTCTCGCGGCGGATTCCGCCCGCCGTGCGCGATGGATATGGCATGGCGAGATTCTAGCCGTGACACGATGAGGGGTCAACTGAGTGGGGGCGGGAAGAGTGGGGATAGAACCTTCCGCCAATGGCTGTGTTCAGTCCGATTCGGAAGCCTGAATGGTCACTCGGCCGCCGTCCCGAACCTGCATGAACAAGTCGTGGTTGTCTAGCAGCGACATTCCAACGAGCGGCGTGCCATTCAGCGCATCTGCGGTAATGTATCTGGCGATACCGTCCCAGATCACAGTCACGTCGTAAACATTGAAGTATGCGACGCTGCCATCGGCCAGTATCGCCTCACCGCGGCCCCTGTAGGGCAGTCCCAACTCAACTACTACCCAGGATGGGAATGCCAGGAAGCCGCTGAACCCTGTGTCAACCACGGCGTCTAATTCCCATTCATGCCCATCGGGCCCTCGCAATGGCAGTGTCACGACGCCTTCGTAAGCGGCGTTGACCGCTCCTTCGATCACTCTACTCTCCGTATAGAACCGCCTCCGAAGCTGTGCAGTGCCCGGTAGCCGACGCGCTCCAGCCAGATGTCGTTCGCGTCCGGCTGCTGCGCTTTCAATTGGTCAGTGGCGGCGATCACGCTGTCGGCGATGGCCCAACTGCCGCTCGCCACGTCGATGGCGACGATCTGACCGTGGTGGTTTGCCTCGACCTGCGGCCTGATGTCTCGCTCGTAAATCTCCTTGCCAAGGCGTGTCGTCTCTTCGTCCGGGCGGCGCGGGCGTCCGGCCGCGCCGAGGCCGAGTGTGTTTGCCGGCGTCTTCGCGTGTGTCATGGGCTATCCTTTCCTGGGCGTTTGCTTCGGTGTGCATTCTACAGCGTAGGAGAGATGTTGGGAATTGGTCAAGAGTGGAGGCTTCGCCCCTACGGCTGAGCGTGCGCTTTGTTCCCGTTCGTGCTGGGCTTGTTGAAGCATGAACGGGGAGGGAGAGCCGCTCCGCGCTTGGCCACGGCCATTTGCCCCCGCGAATAATAGGTCTATAATGTAGCTATGGATCTCGGAGGTCGCATGGTGAACTGGCAAGACTACATATCCACTGACCCGGATATATGTCACGGCAAGGCGTGCATCACTGGCACGCGAGTAATGGCTACGGTCATCCTGGACAGCCTGGCAGAAGGGTTGGGAGTGGAAGAGATAATCCAGCAATACCCTTCCGTGCCTCGCGAGGCGGTGCGGGCAACTCTGCTCTACGCTGCCGAGTTGGCGAAAGAACGCGTACTGCCCCTGAGCGAGTAGGCACCCGTCCCCTCACTCCTGCGTAGGCAGGAGCCCATTCTACTCGGCGCGTGCAGGGATGGATGCCCGCCTGCGCTGGCATGGGGATGTGTCGTTCTGAGCGTAGCGTAGCGGAGTCGAAGAACCTACAGCTTCCGCGGTCTACGCGCCCCGCCCTTAGTTGACTTGCGCCGACGTTTGGCCGGGGTGTGGAGGACGGCGGAGGCGCGAAGTTTCTCGACTCCGCTGCGCTACGCTCGAAATCACTATGGCCTTGCCAAGGTCACGTGAGGGGATGAAAGTAGGCGGCCGACACCTTGCGCGATTGTGGCTGGCCTGCGAGACTGGTCAACTGGTCTTGCAAGCCGCCCGGCACGCCTACTTTCATAGCAATGACGCCAAATGCGCCATCCGCCCGCCCTTCCTCCTGCTCAGCACGTTCAACTGGCGGGAGTGTCCGCCAGCCCCGTCGCGGCGGCGTATGCGCGGTGGCCGGACTCGCGCAGGCGGCGGGCGAGCGCGTCCGCCTCCGCCGCAGAGGCCGCGAACGTGTACATGGCCGGGCCGCTGCCGCTCAGCCGCACCCACGGCGCGCCCGCGTCCAGCATGGCGCGGCGGCCCTCCGCGATGGCGGGATGCGCGGCGAACGCCACGCTCTCGAACACGTTGCACAGCGCGTCCGGTTCCGGGGCCGCGCCCGCCTCCAGCATCGAGCGCAGCCGCGCCGTGCGTTCGCCCGAAGTGTAGTCGTCCGGTGTCAGGCGGGCGTACATGGAGGCCGTCTTGTTGGGGATCTCGACTCGCGGCGCCAGCAGCACGAGGTGCGTAGGCGGCATGGCGGGCAGGGGAGTTATCGCATCGCCGCGGCCTGTCGCCAGGGCCGTGCCGCCCGCCAGCAGGAACGGCACGTCGGAGCCGAGCGCGGCCGCAAGCGGACGCAGGTCGGGGACGGCCTGCTCCAGCTCCCACAGCCGCCGCAGGCCTACGAGCGCGGCCGCCGCGTCGCTGCTGCCGCCGCCAAGCCCGGCGGCAACCGGAATCGACTTGCGCAGGCGAATCGCCGCGCCGCGCTCGCAGCCGGCGTGGCTGCGGAGCAGGCGAGCCGCCCGCAGAGCCAGGTTGTCGTCCGTCTCCAGCGCAGGATCGCTGCAACGCAGGCTGACGGCATCCGACGATTCGAGCGTGAGCTCGTCGCACACGTCGATGGTCTGCATCACCGAGACCACCTCGTGATAACCGTCGGCGCGCTTGCCGAGCGCCTCCAGCGTCAGGTTGATCTTTGCGCAGGCGCGGATGGTCAGCACAGGCCCCGGCTCCTGAATGCTGCGTAGAGGCGGCCCCACGCGGGCAGGTCCAGCGCCTCGGCACGCAGCCGGTGGTCGACGCCTGCCTCCTCCATGACGGCCTCCACTTCCGGCCCCGGCAGGTTCAGCCCGCGGCCAAGCGAGTTGCGAAGCTGCTTCCGCGCGCCGCCGAATCCCGCGTGCACCAGGCGGAAGAAGGCGGACGTGTCGTCCAGTTCGAGCGCGGGCGTGTCCAGCACGTCCACGCGGACGATGGCGGACGTCACCTTGGGCGGCGGTCGGAAGGAGCCGGGCCGGACGTATCCGACTATGCGGGGCAGGCCGTAGAGCTGCGTGGCTACGGAGAGCGTTCGCATCTTGCCCGGCTGCGCCGCCATCGACTGGCCGACCTCGCGCTGCACGGTGACCACCATGAGGCTCGGCGGCGCGGCGCACTCGAGGAAGCGCCGGACGATGGGCGCGGCGGCGTAGTAGGGGAGGTTGGCAACCAGCTTGTAGGGCGCGCCCACGCAGGCGGGATCCCACTTGCGGGCATCCGCGTGCACGATCTCCAGGTTGGCGAGGCCGGCGAGCTCGCTGCGAAGGCGGTCGGCGAGCGCGGCGTCCATCTCGACGGCGACGACGCGGCCGGCGCGCTCGGCGAGCGGGCGGGTGAGCAGGCCGGTGCCGGAGCCGACCTCGACGACCACGTCGTGCGGCGCGATGTCGGCCGCCTCGACGATGCGCGCGAGCGCGCCGCGGTCGACGAGGAAGTGCTGGCCGAGCGACTTGCGCGGCGTGACGGGCGGCTCCGCGGCGGAGGCGTCGATCGCCGTTCGGGGGGTGTTCGCCTGGCGTTGCATGTTGAGAGAATGGCCGTGCACCCTCCTTCGACCTGGAATCCAGGGCATATCCCCGCGGGGGACTCAAGCCAGGGTTCCCTGGAGCACCCAGAGGACTCCGCTTACCGCTGCTTCCTTCCGGACCTGACGGGGTTCACGGGCCTCCGCCGCCCAGGACCCAGCTCTCCGCATCCGCCCGTGAGGACAGAGGTCTTGGACACAGACCTGGGGAGGGAGTTCCACCCCGCTATAGCGGGTTGCGGGTACAGGGCACCGCTAGCTCCCCGTGTAGCACGGCCACGGGGGTATCGTAGGGCAGCGGCGGCGCGGTGTCAACGTGTGTGTGTGGGGGGCGTTGACCAAGTGGCTGCCCGCTCAGCCCCTACGTGGCAGGCCCTTCGACAAGCTCAGGGCGAGCGGGCATTATCAACCCGCTCACAGCCTGCCCCGTACTTGATACGGGGGTGAGCCTGTCGAACCAGAGCGGATGTACACCTTCGCCGTCCATCCGCCCACCCTTCGACAAGCTCAGGGCGAGCGGGCATTATCAACCCGCTCACAGCCTGCCCCGTACTTGATACGGGGGTGAGCCTGTCGAACCAGAGCGGATGTACACCTTCGCCGACCATCCGCCCGCCCTGAGCTTGTCGAAGGGCGGGCGGACACAAGTGGAGTTGCAGGCGATTCCCTGTGTGAGCCGACTGTGTTTGGGAGGTTCACGAACCGCCCCTGCGGCCTCTCGTCACCCACCTTTCGGCAGCACGGGTGGCCTGGGGTAGGTAGGCGGCCGCCTGCTCAAGTTTGTCGACGTGCCCGTGAAGGGCGGAGCTGGGCGGCCGCCCACGCTACTGCGCCTCGAAGCCGAACTCCAGCTCGTCGCCGTCTCGAGGCACGTAAGCGGCTATGTCGGACATGGCAACGCCGTTCACGCGCAGGAACAGCGCGCCCGGCGTTCCGTTCGGGCACTCGTCCCCGGTGGTGTAGACCTCGCCGGTTGGCAGTTGAATCGTGTCGTTGGTGAGGCGCGAGCCCGTGCTTGCCATGAACCGCGCCAGGTTGGCGTTGCGGCCCGCCTCGCCCAGGCGCAGCGGGTGCAGGTGGAAGATGCCGTCTCCGTGCGTGTGAACCTCGCCGGGAGAGGCCGGAAACGTATCGACCGCCTCGCCGCAGACGCTGATGTTGTATCGGGCGTGCCAGTGGTCGCCGATGGCGGGGTATCGGCCGCCGCTGCCCGCGCCGCTGGACGTGACGATCAGAAACCCAAGCACCGCCACGAAGCCCAGCAGGATGCCGCCCAGCATGAGCCACGTGCCCCTCGTCAGCCTGCGAGTGCGCCGCTCGCTCCTGCGCCGCTCCCGCCTGTCTCGATTTCGCATTGCCATAGCAGTTCATTGCGATTGTAACACAGCGGCAGGCCGCTTGCGCGGGTTGCCGCCAATCGGCTGCAATCATGTATAATCGTTGCGGCCGGGGACTTCGCCTCCTCGCCACTCTGACGATGGAGTATGCGCTATGCAGACAGATCAACTTGAGCACGAGCTTGCGCGGTCACTGGAAGGAGAAGTGCGGTTCGACCCGTACTCCCGCGCGATGTACAGCACGGACGCCAGCATCTACCAGATAGAGCCGCTGGGCGTAGTGCTGCCGCGCAGCCGCGACGACGTGATCGCGGCGGTGGAGCTGGCGTACAGGCACGGCGTGCCGGTGCTGCCCAGAGGCGGCGGCACCAGCCTGGCGGGGCAGACGGTGGGACGCGCCATCGTCATGGACATGTCCAAGTACATGAACAACGTGCTGGAGGTGAGCACGGAGGAGCGATGGGCGCGGGTGCAGCCCGGCATCGTGCTGGAGCAGCTCAACCACGAGCTGCGAAGGACGGGGCTGTACTTCACGCCGGACCCTGCCACCGCCAACCGCTCCAACGTGGGCGGCGCGATCGGCAACAACTCCTGCGGCTCCCACTCGGTGGTGTACGGCAAGACCATAGACCACGTACTGGAGCTGGACACGGTGCTCTCCGATGGCGCGTCGGCGCGGCTGGGGCCGCTCACGCCGTCTCAACTGGAGACGCGGCTTCACGGCGAGGGACTGGAGGGCGAGATCTATCGCAGGGTGAGGGACATCGCCCGCGCAAACCAGGCGGAGGTAGACCGGCGCTACCCGAAGGTCATGCGGCGCGTGGGCGGATACAACCTTGACCAGATCATGGAGGACGAAGGGTTCAACCTGGCCAAGATGATCGTCGGCTCGGAGGGCACGCTGGCCGCTGTGACGGAGGCGAAGGTCAACCTGGAGCCGCGGCCCAAGGCCACCGCGCTCATGGCGGTCCACTTCAACAGCCTCATCGAGGCGATGGAGGCCACGGTGGTCACGCTGGAGCTTCGCCCGGCGGCCGTGGAGCTGGTGGGACGCGTCATTCTTCAGCAGCTAAGCTCGTCGCTGGAGTACCGGCGCCGCACCCGCTTCGTCGAGGGCGACCCGGACTCCATCCTGCTGGTGGAGACCGCGGGCGACTCCTCTGCCGAGGTCAGCGCGCGGCTCGACGAGATCGAGCGCAGGCTGCGCAACGGCGGCATGGGACACGCATACGTCAAGATAACCGACAGGGCGGAGCAGGCCAACGTGTGGGAGGTTCGGAAGGCGGGCATCGGCCTGATGATGGGCGTCAAGGGCAACGCCAAGCCCATCCCGTTCATCGAGGACTGCGCCGTGGACACCGACAAACTGCCGGAGTACATCGCCCGCGTGGACGAGCTGATCCGCGACAACGGCACACAGGCCGCCTACTACGGCCACGCCAGCGTGGGCTGCATCCACGTTCGGCCGTTCATCGACCTGAAGAGCCAGGAGGACGTTGACCGGATGTACCGCATCTCCCCGCGGCGCCTGCGACCTGGTGATGGAGATGGGCGGCGCAATGAGCGGCGAGCACGGCGACGGCCTGGTGCGCAGCGAGTGGAACGAGCGCGTGTTCGGCACAACGCTCTACAACGCCTTCCGCGAGGTGAAGGGCGCGTTCGACCCCAAGGGCATAATGAACCCCGGCAAGATAGTGGACTCGCCCTCGATGGTGGAGAACCTGCGGTACGGCGGCGGCTACAAGAGCCTGACGCCGGAGACCAAGCTGGACTTCTCCCGCGACGGCGGCCTGCACCAGGCAGTGGAGATGTGCAGCGGCCTGGGCGCGTGCCGGCACACGCTGGGCGGCACCATGTGCCCGTCGTACATGGCGACGCGCGAGGAGGAGCACTCCACCCGCGGCCGCGCGAACGCGCTGCGCGCGGTGCTCTCCGGTATGCTGCCCGCGGAGGAGTTCACGAGCCACCGGATGCGGCAGGTCATGGATCTGTGCCTGGAGTGCAAGGCGTGCAAGTCCGAGTGCCCGTCGCAGGTGGACATGGCAAAGCTCAAGTACGAGTTCCTGGACGCCTACCACGCGAAGCACGGCTATTCGCTACGCACAAAGCTGTTCGCCAACATCGGCTCGCTCAGCAGGCTGGGCAGCGCGTTTGCGCCGTTGTCCAACTGGGGCGCGGGCTTCCCGCTCACTCGCTGGGTGATGGATCGCTTCATGCAAGTCGACAGGCGGCGGCCTCTGCCCGCGTTCGTGGCGCGCAGCTTTCCGAGCCGGTTCCGCTCTCGTAGCGTCGCCTTCGACAGGCCCATACAGGGCCACGTGGTGCTCTTCAACGACACGTTTATGAACTACAACTACCCCGGCATCGGGCTGGCGGCAACCCGGCTGCTGGAGCGCGCAGGCTTCACCGTGTCGCTGGTGGAGCGCAAGTGCTGCGGTCGCCCCATGATCTCCAAGGGTATGCTGGACGCCGCCAAGGCCAACGCGCAGTACAACGTTGACCTGCTGCACCCCTACGTTGAGCAGGGCGCGTACGTGGTGGGCACGGAGCCGAGCTGCCTGCTCACGCTGCGAGACGAGTACCCTGACCTGCTGCGCTCTCCGGAGGCCGCCCTCGTGGCGGAGAAGTCGCTGCTGCTGGAGGAGTTCCTGCACATGCTGATGCAGGAGGTCAGGCTGAACCTGCGGTTCCGTGAGTCGCCGGGGCGCGCGCTGTACCACGCGCACTGCCACTCGCGGGCGCTGGTGGGCACGGAGCCGGCGATGGCTGCGCTGCGGCTGATACCGGGGCTGGAGGTGCAGGAGAGCGAGGCGGGCTGCTGCGGCATGGCCGGGGCGTTCGGCTACGAGAAGGAGCACTACGACGTGTCGATGACCATAGGCGGGCAGCGGCTGTTCCCGGCGGTCTCGGCTCTCGGCGATGGCGGGCAGGTGGTGGTCACCGGCATGTCGTGCCGCCAGCAGATACAGCACGGCACCAGCCGCGCGCCGAGGCACCTGGCGGAGGTGCTGGCGGAGGCGCTGGAATGAGCACGCCACCGCTGCCATTGCCCAACCTCCAGTACCTGCTGTTCTGCAACGACCTTGTGGAGCACGCGGGGCAGGTCTCGGTGTTTGGGCTGCTGGACGGCGCGGACGTGCGGGGAAGCCTGCCTCGGGGTTCGCCCATGCCTGCCAAGGTGTTCCCGCTGAAGGTGGCGCTTGGCATCAACGCGTCGGTGGGAACGCATCACGTCAAGCTGGGCATAACGCGCCCCTCCGGCGGCATCATGACCACGGTTGACCTGGAGGAGTTCGAGGTGCAGCCGGGCGATACGGTGCATAGGTGCGTTGCCAGCCTGGACATGGAGGTGTCGGAGGACGGCGTGTACACGTTCCGGGTGTTCCTGGACGGCGCTGAGATCGGCTGGGCCGCCCTGCCGATGACGTTCACGGTTGACTTCGTGGACTGAGACGCGCGGCGGGGGCCAATCTCCTGTGCCCGCGCACGCGGGCATCCATTCAGCCGACTTTTGACGTACTGCACAGTCCTTGGCCGCTGCGCTTCATTCGCGGCCATCCGAACAATGCCCCCATCTCAATCTTCTCCCGCAGACGGGGGAAGAGGGTTTTGGGTCGCGGCCGATGCTAGCGACCTTCCCCGTCCATGCTTCGACTAGCTCAGCACGAACGGCTAATCATTCCCGCTCGACCTGAGCCTGTCGAAGGGAAGGCGGATGGCCGATGGTCGTGCCCGTCCATGCTTCGACTAGCTCAGCACGAGCGGGAGCGGCTGCCGCCGTCTCCTACAGGTGCACCGGCCGCAGCGTCACCATCCGGTCGCGTTCCTCCAGGTAGCCCGCTCTGTCGCCGTTGCCGTGCCCGAATATCACCAGCCAGCCGTCCCTGATGGCCTGCGCAATCAGCTCCCGCTTGATCTCCACCGTGTCCTCCGGGAACTGGTCGAGCGCGGCAACCCACCCAAGGTTCAGGTGATGCGAGGTGGGTATCAGGTCGCCGAGGAAGACCACCTTCTCGCCGCCGTGCTTCACGTGGACGATCTGGTGGCCCTGGCAATGGCCCCCTGTGTTCTTCACCCACACATCCGGCAGGATCTCGCATTCGCCGTCCACTAGCGATAGCTGCCCGGAGTCTCGCAGGCAGGCGTAGTCCTCGGAGCGGTGCGCGTCCATGCCGCGTTCGCCCGGCTCCATTGCGTGCTCCCAGCATGACCTCTGCACAACGTAGTTGGCCCTGGGGAACGCCGGCACAACTCGCCCGGAGCGTTCAACCTTGGTGCAGCCGCCGGAGTGGTCGAAGTGGAGATGGGTGAGGATCACCCTGTCTATGTCCCTGGCAGTCAGGCCAACGGCCTTCAGGCTCCGTTGTAGTTTGCTGGAGGAGAGACCGAACGCCTCGCGCTGCTTGCCGGTGTCCTTTGCGCCCGCGCCGGTATCGACCAGCACGTTGCCGTTCTCCGTGCGAATCAGGAGGCAGTTGAGTCCCAGGCTCACGCGATTCCACCTGTCGGGCTTCATGTGCTGTTCCCAGTGGACTTTCGGGGTCTGCCCGAACATGGCGCCGCCATCGTACTTCAGCGTGCCGTCGGTAAGCAGATGGATTGACGAAGCCAGAGAGCTCACAGAACCACCTCCTGCAGGACCAGTGTAGTAGAGTTCCGCCCGTGGAAGTGACCTGATCAATCGGCGGCCTATGGTCGCCGGGAAGGGCCTCAGAACCCCGCGTGAGGGCCTGGGCTGCGTCTGCTCGCGGCGCGGCCTGGAGGGGCGTTGCCGCGGATGAGAAGCTCGATTCCCAGAGATGATATGCTGTCGTAAGCATGGGCTGTCAAGGAAGAATCACGCCTGAATTTCGGTAACTTTTCGCGATGTTTGGGGGATTGCGGGACGCGCGCCCGTCACATCGCTTGTGGCAAGCAGATAGTGATCCATTCGCTCATGGTGCGCTTGTCGAAGCATGGAAGGGGCGGCGCGCCGGTCGTCAGCCCGCTCAGCCCCTTCGGGGCAGGCCCTTCGACAAGCTGAGGGTAGCGGGCTTCTTTCTCCCGCGCGTGGTATGATGGGCGCGGCGCACCGGCAGCCGACAGCCAACACCAATCGGCGGCGGCGCGCGTAGTCCCACCCACGGAGGTCGCAGCATGGAGCAGAGCGAAATCACGGTCTACGGAGCCGACTGGTGCGGCGATTGCAGGCGAGCCAAGAAGTTCATGGACGACAACGGCGTTGGCTATCAGTGGGTTGACGTGGAGAACGACCCTGCGGCCATCGAGCTTGTGCTCACACTGAACGGCGGCAAGCGCATTATCCCAACCATCGTGTTCGATGACGGTTCCATCCTCGTCGAGCCTACGAACTCCGAGCTGGCCGTCAAGCTGGGCGTTGGAAGGTAGCCATTCCATGCCTCGGACGGCCGGCCCGGAGCAGGCGGCGGCCCTGGAGTCGCGGCTGGGCCTCACCTTCGCGGACGAACGCCTGCTGACTGAGGCGCTCACGCATCCTTCGGCCGCCAACGAGAACCCGCAGGCCAACCCAGCCTCCAACCAGCGCCTGGAGTTCCTTGGCGATGCCTTGCTTGGCCTTGTGGCCGCGCGGGAGCTGCACAGGCTGCTGCCCACGGCGAACGAGGGCGAGCTCACTGAGCTGCGGGCGTCGGTGGTGCGAGGCGAGACGCTGGCGCGAGTGGCTCGCGGCGTCTCGCTCGGCGACTACATGCGGTTCGGCCAGGGCGAGGAGTCGAGCGGCGGGCGCGAGCGCGAGTCGAACCTGGCGTCTGCGCTTGAGGCGGTGGTTGGCGCAGCGCTGCTCGACCGCGGCGTCGATGCGGCCTGCGAGGCGGCGCTGCGGCTGATCGGCCCGGAGATCGAGCGGGTGCTACGCGAGGGAGCGGTCAGGGATCCCAAGTCCAGGCTGCAAGAGGTGGCGCAGAGCCTCGGAATGGGGTCGCCGGTGTATCGCACCATCGCGCAGTCCGGGCCGGAGCAGGACAGGACGTTCCACGTTGAGGCGCTGGTGGCGGGCCGCGTGATGGGCGCGGGCGCAGGCCGCCGCAAGGTGGACGGCGAGCGGGCCGCGGCTCAGGAGGCGCTGGCCCTGCTGGACGCGGCGGGCAAGCCGGAGCCGTAGGCCACAACGGTCGTAGGAGAACATGGAACAACTCGCTTGGCGGATCCCAAAACCTCTTCCCCGTTGAGGGGGAAGATTGAGATGGGGGTGAGTCGTGCGTGAACGGTTGGCTTGGGTGCCCCCATCCCCTGCTTTCGCAGGGGCAAGCTCTAGAGAGCCTGTCTCAGAAGTCCCCGCGCGCGGTATCGCGCGAAATGGTGGGGACTAATATCGCAGCAATGCAGGGATAAGCCGAACGCAATACATAAGGCATACCCGCGAGCACAACGATATTCGACTCGAGGATTTCAATGTCAACCCGCGCGTCAGACTTATGAGACTAACTCTCTAGCCTTCCCCCGCAGACGGGGGAAGGGACATGGGGTTACGCAAGCGTCTCCAAACTGTGGAAAGGACTCTAGGATTCGCAAAGGTCTCCGCGGAGAGAGGCGGCCGCTACAAACTGAGGAGATACGCCATGCTTGGACAGGTACACGACCACATCGTCAGGGAACTGGGGGAGAGCAGCCGCACGGACACCATCTTCGTGCTGACGGCCATCGTGTTCAACCTGCTCGCCCTGGGGGTAAGCTCCGGTATGGCGGTCGCGGCGGTGGAGGAGCGGGCCGGAACCTATACGGAGGTCAATCTGGCAGCCGCGACGTACGACATGCTGCTTGGCGTGTTCATAGGTGTGACGCTGCTGGTCAACGCCGTGGCCGTGGCGGCTCTCGTCCTGGGCAGACGCAACCGCGGGACGCTGTTGAGCGGCTTGGTTGCGATGTACCGCGACCACGAGGTAGACAGATACTACGATCCGTCACTGGTCTCCAACTACGGCACGCGCTACCTGCTGTTCGGAGGCGTCATCGTCACGCTGGGGCTGGCGGCTGTAGTGGTGCCGCTCATCATACGGCTGACGGGGTGAAGACTCTTACGGCGAACCGGCGGCGATTGTAATCGTTTCGCGTTGACAGCCTGGAAGGGCGCGCCTATGATTTCGGCAACCTGAGCGGTCGGGAGGACAGGCGGAGATGCGGCGATTGCTCCTGGGTCTCGTCCTGCTGGCAGCCGTTGCGCTGGCGGCTGGCTGCGGCGGCGAATTCCCTGACGCCACTCCGGCGCAACCTAAGTCGAACGACGCTCCCGGCCCCACCGCAGTGCCGACGCCGTACCCCTCGCAGGCAACCGGCTTTCCCACAGCGACGCCCATGCCGCGCAGCGACGACGAGTCTGAGCCGGGATCCAGCACGAAAGTGCAGGCGTCGGAGCTGCCCCAGAACCGCATCATCGTGCACACCGCTACGCTCGCGCTCGTCGTGGAGGAGGTGGCAAGCGCCATCGACGGCGTGGCGGCGGTCTCCGACCTGTACGGCGGCTGGGTTGTCCGGTCTGACCGCCAGTCCAGGCACACGGGTTCAATCTCCATCCGCGTGCCGGCCCGGTCGCTCGATGCCGCCATTAGCGACATAGAGGCGTTGGGACTTGAGACCGAGCAGAACAGCATATCCAGCGACGACGTCACCGACGAATACGTCGACAGCCAGTCCCGGCTTGCAAGCATGAGAGCAGCCGAACGGAGGCTGCTGAGCTTTCTGGAGGCTGCGCAGACCATAGACGAAGCGCTGGCCGTGGAGGAGCAGATACGGGCGCTTCAGTTGCAGATCGAGGAGATTCAGGGCCGGCTGAACTACCTGTCCGAGGTGGCGGCCTACTCGCTCATCAATGTGCACGCGCGGCTCACGCCCACCATTCTGGACGTGGACGCAGGGTCGGACGCCTCCTACCGGGTCGGGCAGTCCGCCAGATTCCAGGCTTCGTTCGTTGCTCCGCCGGACGTTGACAGCTTCACCTTCACGTGGCACTTCGGCGATGGGGCCACGTACAGCGGACGTGGGAGCGCGCTCAGGCCGGACGGCCGGCATGTGACGGCCAGCGTGGCGCACGCTTACGGGGCTGAAGGCGACTACGTGGCAAGCGTCTCGGTGAGCGGCACGGGCGAGGGCGGCATTGCGGAGGGCAGGCAGTCGCTGCTGGTATCTGTCAGCGAGGTGCCCACAATCGAGGTCTTCGCCGGCGACAACCGGAACGTTGAGGAGGGCGCAAAGGTCGAGTACACCGCAACCTTCACCCGGCCCTCCGAGCTTCAGGACTACCAGTACCAGTGGGACTTCGGGGATGGGTCCCCCACCGTGACCGGCAGCTTGGAGGACGCGGGGACGCGCCTGGCCGTGGAGCACGTATTCGCCAACTATCGCCCCGCTCCGTTCGCGGTGCAGCTAACCGTGAGCGCCGATAGCGAGGTTGGGCGAGTCAGCGGAAGCGACTCGTTCAGCGTACAGGTGGTGGAGACGGAGGGGTTCGTGGCCGGCGAGTGGGCGGTCACAGGCACGCTGAAGGCAGCAGTCCGTACGCTAACCGCGCTGGCAGAAGTCCTCCTAGTGCTGCTGATATGGGTGGCTGTGTTCTCGCCGGTGCTGCTGATACTGGCTGGCCTGCTCTACCTGCTGCGCCGAAGACAGCGACAATTCATGGCGCGTACGAGCTTTTGGAGCTACGGCGCTCAGCCCGAACTTGCCGTTGAGACACCACAGCCGCCGCCGGACGAGCGAAGCGCGAGTGCGCCGGCTGACGACACGCGGCCTCAGCAGGACGACGCTGAGCCGGGTGGCGCGCCCGGTAAGCCGGGCGGCGAGGAACGCCGCTAGCTCTCGCCCCATCCAGCCCCCGCGTTGCCTCTGCACGGGGGCCGTGCTAAGATTCCCCCATGTTCAGCAGGCTGTTGGGCAGACGCGAGAAGTTGCAGCGCGGCCTCAGCAAGAGCCGCGAGTCGTGGTACTCCCGCGTGACACAGATTGCGCTGCGCTCCCGCGTGGACGATGAGACGTGGGATGAGCTGGAGGAGATGCTCATCTCCGCGGACGTGGGCGTGGCCGCCGCGGCGCAGCTTATCGAGAGCACGCGGGCGGCGGCGCGCGGCGCGCGCGACGTATCGGACGTGATGGAGGCGCTGAAGGGCGAGATCGTTGATGCGCTATCGCCGGCGGGAAGCGCCGCGCCAGCCGATTCGCCCTCGAACGGCGGCGGGCCGCGCGTCGTGCTCACGGTCGGCGTGAACGGCGTGGGCAAGACGACCAGCATCGCCAAGCTCGCCCACTACTACGGCGAGCAGGGCTGCAAGACGCTTCTCGCCGCCTCGGACACGTTCCGGGCGGGCGCAATCGATCAGCTGCGGACGTGGGGCGACCGGCTGGGCGTGGACGTGATAGCGCACGGGCCGGGCGGCGACCCGGCCGCCATCGCCTACGACGCTCTGGAGGCCGCGCGGGCGCGCGGGGCGGACGTGGTGCTGGTGGACACGGCAGGCCGCCTGCACACGCAGTCGAACCTGATGGAGGAGATGAAGAAGATCGCCCGCGTCCTCTCGCGCCTGGATCCCAGCGCCCCGCACGAGACCCTGCTTGTGCTGGACGCAACCACCGGGCAGAACGGGCTTGCGCAGGCGCGGTCGTTCACGGAGGCCGTGGGCTGCACGGGCGTTGTGCTGGCAAAGCTGGACGGCACGGCGCGCGGCGGCGTGGTGATCGCAATCGTGCGGGAGCTGGGAGTGCCTGTGCGATACGTCGGCACAGGCGAGGGCGTCGAGGACCTTGCGCCATTCGACGCGCGTGAGTTCGTGGAGGAGCTGTTCTCGCCCGCGGGGAGACCGTAGCGTGCCTGCCAATCTCTTGCCTCGCTGGAGACTTTTGCCTAATTCTGCATTTCGTCTTGGGAGGCCCAAGCAATCGTCATTCCTGCGAAAGCAGGAATCTATCCCCCAGGTGGGGCGGGGTGCAGCGGCGAGTCTTGACCCCACCACTCCCAGGGGTGCTAGATTCCCGCGTACGCGGGAATGACGGACAAGGTCGTCTAACTTGGTGATAGGCGCGCCTGCGTTGCGGAAAAGACTTCGTCTGCTTCGGGAGATTAGGGCTTGCCCCGCGACTGATGTGGGGATGGGGGAAGTTGGGCTGAGCGCCGGCGCATTTGGCCCCCATCCTGACCTTCCCCCACGGACGGGGGAAGGGACTTTGGAGTTGCGCCACGGTTTCCCCGCAGGGGAAGCGGCTTTGGCGGCTGGCAGCATGACTCTGCGCACGCCGGGACTCCGCGGCAACGGGAGGCTGCGACAGTGAACGTGCTGCTGTGGCTGCTGGCGGCGCAGCTTGTTGGGCTGGCCGCGTTCCCCATCGCGTTCGCGCTCATGCCGCGCCTGCGAGACCGCGGCTACGCCGTCGCCAAGCCGCTCGGGCTCGTGCTGCTGTCGTGGCCGCTGTGGCTGTTGGGTTCGTTCGGCCTGCTGCCGACCAACGGCTGGACGCTGTGGGCGGCGCTGGCGGTCATGGCAGTCGTGTCGGGCAGAATCGCCTATGCGCGGCGGGAGGAGATGGCCGCGCTGCTGCGCCGGGAGGGCCACGCCATCCTCATCGCAGAGGGCGTGTTCCTGCTGACGTTCCTGGCCTGGGTGTTCTACCGCTCTTACGACGCCGCCATCGACTCCACGGAGCAGCCGATGGACTTTGCGTTTCTCAACGCATCCGTGCTCGCAGGCTTCTTCCCGCCGGAAGACCCGTGGCTGCGCGGCGGCGACCTGCCGTACTACTACTTCGGCTACCTGATGATGGGCAACCTGACGGAAATGACGGCGATTCCCACGCGCGTCTCCTACAACCTTGCGCTTGCCCTGATCCCGGCGATGGCGGCGAGCGCGGTGTTCGGGCTGGTCTACAACCTGATTCGCGTGCACGGCGCGCAGGCGAGTCGAGCAGTCGGGTTCGCGCTCGCCGCGCCGGTTCTCTTGCTGGCGGTGAGCAACCTGGTGGGGCTTCTCGAGTTTCTGCGGATTCGAGGATTTGGCTCCTTGGCATTCCTGAGGCAATGGAGATTCGGCTCGCCCGGCTTCTGGGACTGGATAGGCATCAAGGATCTGGGGCCGGTCGAGGCGCTGTCGTGGCGGCCCACCGACTACCTGTGGTGGTGGCGCAGCTCCCGCGTCATCGACACGCTGGGCGCGGACGGGAGCAGCCTGGACTACACGATAACCGAGTTCCCGTTCTTCAGCTTCCTGCTAGGCGATCTGCACCCGCACGCCATGTCCATCCCGTTCGTGCTGCTGTTCGTGTGCTTCTGCCTGGCCGTGTACCTGTCGCCGGCGCGCGCAACGGCGCGGCCGCTCCGCGAGAGCGCGTGGACCGTGCTTGCGGCGGCCGTGCTGCTTGGCGCGCTCGCGTTCGTGAACGTGTGGGACGTCGCCACGTTCGGCGCGCTGTGGGCCGTGGTGGTGACGCTCAGGGCCGTGCGCGAGGCAAACGGCGATTGGGCCCGCGTGCCTGCGCTGGCGTGGCGGCCCATCGCTGCGACGGCTGCGCTTGCCGTGCTCCTGTATGCGCCGTACTACGCAAGCCTGGACAGCCAGGCGTCGGGCATCGTTCCCGTGGGGGTGGTGGGCACGCGGCTCGTCCACTTCCTCATTCTGTGGGGGTTGTTCCTTGCGATACTGACGCCGTTCGTGGTTCGCAGCCTGCTCGCGCCCGCGCGTTCCGCAGCCGGCGACGATGAGGCCGCGGCGGCGGCCGGAGACTCGCCTGCCGACGGCGAGCAGAGTGGCGGCGGAGAAGTCTCGCACGTGGAGGCCGCCGCGCCGCGGGCCGCGGCCGCGATGGCGGTCGTCACGCTGCCGTTCTTCGTGTGGGCGGCGTGGCATCTCGGCTGGAACACGGTGGCGGGCGCGTCGAACCCGCTCGCGGTGGTCGGCGGGCGGCTGGTCAACGTGCTGCCGCTTGCCGCGCTGCTGTTCGCCGCGATCTACGCGCTGATTCGCGCCGGCGAGAGGGGCGAGCGTCCCGCGGCGGTGTTCGCGCTGGCGATGATTTCGACCGGCCTGCTGCTGATACTGGGGCCGGAGTTCCTGCGCCTGGACGACCTGTTCCACAACCGCATGAACACCATCTTCAAGCTGTACTACCAGGCCTGGATTCTGCTTGCGGCGGCCTCTGCGTTTGGCCTATACTGCCTCAGTTCAATCGGGCTGCCGGGCCGAGCGCTGCATCGTGCGGCGCTGGCGGGCTGGTGGGCGCTGGTCGGCTTGCTGCTGGCGGGCAGCCTGTACTACCCGGTGGAGGCCGCGCTGACCAAGAGCGGGGGGTTCCAGGGCGAACGCACGCTGGACGGGCTGGCGCACGTGGAGCGGAGCAGCCCCGGCGAGTACGCTGCGATTCTATGGCTGAAGGACAACGCACAGGAGGGCGAGGGCGTGCTGGAGGCCGTGGGCAGCAGCTGGTCTCCCTACGGTCGGATTTCCAGCAGCACGGGTTTGCCGACTGTCCTGGGCTGGCCCTGGCACGAGCACCAGTGGCGCGGCTCGCGAGCGCCGTTCGAGGGCAGGGAGGAAGACGTGCGCGCCATCTACGAGACAAGGGACGCAGCCGAGGCTGCGCGCCTGCTGGACGAGTACCGCGTCGACTACGTGATTGTTGGGGCGCGGGAGCGGCAATCGTACGGAACGCAGGGACTCGCCAAGTTCGCGGAGCTGGGCGAGGAGGTGTTCTCGCAGGACGGCGTGGCGATATACAGGATTCGCGGGTGAGTGACAGATGACGAGCGATACTGCCCCCACGGCTGCGCTGAGCGAGCAGCAGTCGTCCACGCGCGCCGCCGGTATGCCGTTCCTGCGCTGGGAAGTGGCGGCATACGGCCTGCTGTTTCTTGTGGCGCTGTCCATGCGGCTATGGGATCTCGGCTCGCGGGCGATGGGCTACGACGAGAGCCTGCACGCCTACTACAGCTTCCGGCTGGCGGAGGGGTTCGCCTACCAGCACTCGCCGCTCACGCACGGCCCGTTCCAGTTCCACGCGATGGCGCTGCTCTACTTCCTGCTGGGCGACACCGACTACGTGACTCGCCTGTCGCACGCGCTGTTCGGGGCTGCGCTGGTCATGCTGCCCATCCTGCTGCGCGAGCGGCTGGGCAGGGCGGGCGCGTTCGCCACGGCGCTGATGCTGGCCTTTTCGCCGATGATGCTGTTTTACAGCCGCTACGCCCGCAACGACATCTACATGGCGGTGTGGACGCTTGCGCTGGTGGCGTTCATGTGGCGGTACGCGGACGAGGGCAAGCCCAAGTACCTCTACCTGAGCGCGGCGGCGCTCGCGTTCGCCTTTGCCAGCAAGGAGACGACGTTCATCGTCGTGGCTATCCTGGGCAGCTACCTGCTCATCGTTACGGCGGCGGACTGGATACCGTGGCTGCTCAGGCTGAGAACGCCGACCCGCTTCGCCGACCCTGAGGCGGGCGAGGAGTATCGCTACATCCCAGGCGCGGGCTACGGCTATGGGCCGGACCCGCAGCCCGCGCGCCTCTCGAACTTCTCGCGGCTGGGCGCGTTCTTCGTCGTGCTTGCGACTCTCACTGCGCCGCACGCGTCCTCGGCAGTGAGCTTGGTTCAGGGCCGGCTGGAGGAATCGGGCATCATCCTGGCGAGCCCCACGGGACTGGTTGGCGCGCCCGCGGGCGACGTGCTGTTCACGATTCAGACGGTGGACGTGACCAAGGGTATCGTGGTTGCGTTGATAGTGCTGGCCATCGCGCTGTGGTTCTCGACGATGGCGGGCGTGACGTGGAACCGCCGGACGTGGCTGCTATGCGCGGCCGCGTTCTACGGCGTGTGGCTGCTGCTGTTCACCACGTTCCTCACCAACATGCTTGGGGTTGCAAGCGGGTTCTGGCAGTCCCTGGGCTACTGGCTGGTGCAGCAGGACGTACACCGCGGGGGCCAGCCGTGGTACTACTACCTGGTGGTCACGCCGCTGTACGAGACGCTGCCGATGCTGCTGGCCGCGATCGGCGTGGTCTACTACGCGATCCGCGGCGACGGCTTCACGCGCTTCCTGGCGTACTGGACTGTTCTCACGTTCGCGCTCTACTCCGTGGCGGGCGAGAGGATGCCCTGGCTGGTGGTCAACATCACGCTGCCGATGATTGTGCTGTCCGGCAAGGTCATCGGCGACCTGGCGCAGGCCACGTCCTGGGCGCGGGTGCGGCAGGCCGGAGCGATACTGCTGCTGCCTGTCACGGCGCTGCTGCTGTACCTGCTGGCGCGGCTGCTGCTGTTCAACATTGAGCGGGGGAACGTGCTCAACTTCCTGGAGTTCGTGACGCTGCTGGGGTTCGCGCTGCTGCTCGCGGGCGTGGGCGTTCACCTGCTGCTGCGGGCCGGCGCGTCGAACGGGCTGCGGGTGGCCGCGCTCTCAGTTGCGCTGCTGCTTGGCGTGTTCGGCGCGAGGGCGGGCTGGCAGGCTAGCTACCTGCAAGGCGACCAGCCAATCGAGATGATCGTGTACGCGCAGGACTCCGGGGACGTGCCGCGCATATTCGACCGCGTGGAGGAGGTCGCCAGGTCGTCCGGGCGGGGGTACGACATGCCGATCACGGTAGACAGCGACGTGTACTGGGGGATGCTGTGGTACGTTCGCCGCTTCAACAACGTGGAGTACACGGACGCATCCGAGCTGTCGGCGAAGCCTACGGGCGAGGTGGTGATCATCAGCGACCGCAACCTGCCGCGGATGGCGCAGTACCAGAGCGAGTACGCGCCCCCTGAGAGTTTCCTCTATCTGTGGTGGCCGGCGGAGGGGTACAAGCCGTGCAACAAGGAGCAGAGGGACAACTGCCTGCACGTTGCGGAGCTGGACGACATTCTGCTTGACCGCGGCAAGTGGCGGGAGTTCCTGGAGTACTTCATCTATCGCAAGACGGACATGGAGTTCCTGAAGCACGGGGCGATAGCGTTCTTCCCGCGGGAGGAGTAGGGGGGGCGTTGCGTGTAGCCAATTCGTAGCGATGCGGCGCAATGCCGCCGAATCATCGACAATCCTTGCGCAGCCAACGCGGATGTGGTAAAGTGTGACGCAATAACGGCTCAGTATCGTACGCGCTCATTACGGGGGTGGCCTGATGAGACGACTGGCGCGTGGCAAGCCGGAACTTTCGGTGGTGGTGGCTTGCTGGATGATCGCGGCCCTTGTGGCCGTGTTCGCGACGCCTGCCCAGGGCCAGACGCCCGCGGCCACGCCGGAGCCCGTTCCCACGCCGCCAGGTCAGGAGGCGGAGGAGGGAGATGGCGTGCTCCCGTTGGTTGAGACCATCATCATAGTCCCGATGGACAAGTCCTTGTCTAGCCCGGGGAACTACAGCATTAAGATAACGGCTAGCAGTTGGCCTCTGGCGTTGGGTTCAGGCTACTATATCTCCCTTTCGACTTCCGGCGTGGCTGGCTTGAACAGTTCCTGTAGCTCAAACTCCACCATAATCAACATCCCGAATACACCAAGCAGCGCATTCATAACATACAGGACCATCTGGGGCTGTCAGGCCGGAAGTGGATCAGTGACAGCGAGCCTCTACGATAACACTGGCGAATCGCCCGTCGTTGTCGCCAGCTATACGAGTCCCCTGACTGTAACGTCGCCTCCAGACACGCCCACGCCTACGTCGCCGCCTCCACCCACGGCTACGGATACGCCTGTTCCGGATCCCACGGATACCCCAACACCCCTACCCCCACCTACACCAACGCCGTCTCCCCCTGACGCGCCAGGCAACTTTAGCGCAACGGCGGCGCAGAACTCGTACAGCATCAGCGTGTCCTGGAGTCCAGTGACCGGCGCAAAAGACTATGAACTCTATTGGAAGAAAGACTTGTCGGAATCCTGGAACTTCAAGAGGACGACGGTACGGAGCCACAATTTCCCGGGGCTGTCCAGCAACACTAAATACAACTTCAAAGTACGTGCATTCGGGGATGGTACGAACCGCAAGGCCGATTGGGGGCCTTTCGCCTCCGACGACGCGACGACAGTCTCTCCCACGCCCGTGCCGCCTACACCCACGCCAGTTCCCCTGCCCACCATAACCCTTGCGCGACAAAGCGCCTCCGTAACCGAAGGCAATGACGTGCGGTTCACTCTGACCGCCAGCAAAACACTGACGGCGAATCTCACGGTGAACGTTAGCGTCACCACTGCGGGGGCGTTCTTCACCGGCAACGTCCCATCCCAGATAACGATAGCGAGCGGAAGCGCCTCTGCGTTCCTCATTCTCAAAACGGTGAACGACGCCATTGATGAAACAGACGGCTCCGCAACGGCGTCGCTCCTGTCCGGTTCCGGCTATTCCCGTGGGCAGCCTCGCTCCGGGAGCGTGACCGTCGAGGATAATGACACCCAGTTCAGTACTCCGACCAACCTGACCATAACCCCTCTGCCGCTGCGAAAGGCAAAACTGAGCTGGACGGGAGATTCGCGTGCCAACCTTGCAAGCTATTATGTCGTTGACGTGCGCAAGCAAGGGGCCACAGGCTGGTGCGACCCTAACCTCAGCGAGCGCACCGCGGCAAGCGCTGTCATCACTCTGGACATGGTATACGATACGACCGGGCAATGCACAACGCAGCGGGGCATGGCAGACTTGACAAGTGGACAGTCCTACGAGTATCGGATGAGAGCGCGCTTTGATGCAGACACTTCCGACAATGACGACCTGTACGTGGACAGCGGTTACAGCGAGACCGTGAGGATCATAGACAATCCGTTGCTGGTCAGCGGCGGCAGGGCATACGCGAGCGGCAGCCAGAAGGCGAAACTGCACTGGGCGCGTATTTCCGGAGTGAGTGAGTATACCATCAAGTACAGGATGCTGGACAAGAGCCCGCCGCAGGACGGGTCGGGCGCGCTGTATCCGCACTCGCACGTGAGATGGCCTGCGAACGTGAACTGGCCCTACTACCTTGACGATAGTACTCAGGAAAGAAGCTCCCCGAATCCAGCCGTCCCCACCGTGTCGGACACGATATCGGGCCTCAGCACCGAACAGATCTACGCGTTCCGCATCAGCCACACGGCCTCAAGTGGAGAGGAGGTGTTCTCCGCCAGGGACGCGTACGTCTATGCCTCCGGCACACTCCCGTCCGGTCGGGTGGCGACGTTCCCCTCTTTCGGTTACTGGGATGGCGGGAAATACGACTACACCGTTTGTTCCGATACATTTCCTGATAATGCCGAAACCCAGAAGAACGAGTCGACTTTGTGGGTAGATCTCATATATCATGCCTTTGAGCAGTGGGAGGAGGCCGTACAGGACAGCATCACAGTCTCAGGCTCGTCCGGGAGTTGCACGTCAGATCATGGTCCGCTCAATAGCAGGGTGCCCCTCACTCTGATCAGGGCGTTGTACAACGAGAGCAACGAAGTGTACATGGTAGATCCAAGTCAGTGGACTGAATGGACAACCATTCTCATTTTGACAAACAACAGGCTCTTTCTGTGCATCGACTTTGGGAGTGCTTGCGTGATCTCCACCAGGTACACCAAACACCCGTTTGGAACGCCACCACAAGCCTTGGACGCGGGCAGCGTGGACGTTCTGGTCAACATCAAGCGAACGCCAGGTTCCAACGGCGAACCAAAGCTAGACATACCGGGCAGCGACAAGATAGTCAGCGACGATGACACCAGGTTCAACACGTGTCTGATAGGGACAGGGGATACCGTGGATGGCACCGAAGATTCCGACTTCTTCAACTACTCCCTTATGGTCCATGAAGCTGGACACGCCTTGGGGCTATCCGGATACGTTCCCTTTCAATCATGGTTGAGCCCCTTACCGTCCCATCCCACCATCCCGGACTCCGTGATGAACTACAACAGCAAGGTCTTGTATCCGGTCGCTTCCGGGTATAGCGAACCCGATTGCTCGCCTAACCCATTCGACATCATGGCCATTGAGGCCCTGTACCAGGCAATCCCGTGAGAGTTGGCAGATTGTGCTTGAAGTGAGACCATGAAAACACTGGTATGGGTGGTACTGGGTGTCTGCGCGGCGTTCACCGTCTTTGTGATGGGCTTTATGATTCTGCTGGTAGGATTCCGCCCTGAGGACGAAAGCGTTCACTACTATCGTGAGTTGTGGATAAAGCAGGCTGCGGAGCCGCAGACGCCGCGGTGGTTCCCGGACGGACAACGAATAGCCTTCAGCTACAAGGGCGGCGTATACGTGGTCGACTCCGCCGGTTCGCAAGTTCAACTGATAGACGGCGGCGGAGGCGGGTTGGATTTGGCCTACGCTCCAAGTGTATCACCCTCTGGGACTCGAATCGCCTACTTTGCCTACACGCAGCCTAAAGGGGGACTCTTCGGTGACAATTATGAAGGTTGGGACACATTCACGGCCAATCCCGACGGTACCGACAAGCGCAGACTCAATGACGTGGGAAGGAGACGTCACGCATGGTCGCCCGATGGGGGCAGCATCGCCTTTGAGGGACCGGGGTATCAGGATATAGGCGTGACAGCGGCAGACGGGTCCGGCTTGCGGACTGTGGCAAGTCTTGAAGAGTGGACCGACGTCCTTGGGGCGCCGGCTGGGGCGCCGGCGTGGTCCCCGGATGGAGGTTCTATAGCATTTGCAACATACGTCTATGATGATCCAGACAGCTACTACGTGCGCGTGGTTGGGTTGGATGGTTCTCGCCTGATGCAAACTCAGGTACAGGGGAAGATTGAGCGTTCGCCGGTGTGGTCACCGGACGGTGGTCACCTAGCTCTTACAACCGTCGACAGCGATGGTCCAGAGAATTTCTACGTGTACGTCCTAGGAGTGAATGGTTCTGGCTCGAGGAAAACCCAGATGGAAGGGAAGTCTGCGAGTCCGCCAGCGTGGTCGCCGGCCGGTGACCGCATAGCCCTCCTTAAGCTGGACGACGGCAGCACTAAGCTCTACACCTTCTACCCCGACGGTAGCGACATCCTTGAGGTGGCGGACTCCGGCTTAGAACCGGACGGAGACGCCTATTTCTTTGGAACTGTCTCCTGGTTTCAAGACGGGTCACAAATGATTTTCCTCTTGACCACCTATGGCAGTAGCATTGAGCATCCATACGTGGTAAACGCAGACGGCTCAGAACTCCGAACCTTTGAAAACTGGAGCTTTAACGCCGCCGCCCTGTCGCCCGATGGTTCCAGGATCGCCTCCTTGATAACTGGCCGACGGGGAGTCGTGCTTTACAGCATTGCATCTGACGGCAATGACTCTCAACTCCTAGTTGAGCTTGACGGAAACGGCAACCCGTCGCCTGCTCACGGCAGGCCGATTGGTTCAGAGTGGTAGCAATGGAGAGGGCGTTCAGGAGCGTTGTGATGAAAGCTGAAGGCATGAGACTCAGGCAACTACTGGCAGTGCCGGTCATTTCGGCGCTTATCGCGTTGGTGGCGGCCTTTGGCTGTACACAGGACTCAATGCCTCCAGCGCCACCGTCAGCGCCGCCCACCGCGGCCCCGTTGCCCACTCCATCGCCAATGCCCATGCCGTCGGAGACTACGCCTCGTGACATCAGCCTGGTCGGCCTGTTCTCCCCATCCGGTGGGGATGCATACGGCGCGGAACCCGCCAGCCCAAGCGTTGAGGACGTTCTCGACAAAGGGTTGTACGCCGCGGGCGCAAGCCCAACTCACATCGCTTTTCGTGGAACGGCGTCATCCGGCAGCGTGCGTTGCGAGTGGAGAGGCTCCGCCAGAACCATCACACAGAGGGAGCAGGAGATACGGTTCTGGCTCGGCTTGAAGGCCGATACTGCTCTGCCGTCTGCCTCTGAGGTTGAAACCAAGATCATGTCGTACCTTAGCGGGGTGGCGTCCCAGTATCTGGACTACGTGAAGGCCATGTATATCCCGCTGGCACGCGGCGGGCTATCGGTCGACATACTGACCCTGGCGTGCTTCGCCGACTACACAGTCAGCGAGTACCTGCTGGGAACCGGCCCCCTCAGCGCCAACAAGCTGAGCGTGGCATACGACCGCATGGAGGAGGTGGACTCCTACAACCTCTACAAGAAGCAGCACGGCGCGGGCAGGTACGGGAGTGATCGCCTGTACTCTCAGGGCGAGTACGAGGACTGGCTGCAAGAAATGGTCACGGAAACTGAAGAGCTTCTTGTCGAACTGATAGGCAACCGACAGAGCGTGGTGTTCCTTGCGCCGATGGGCGCGCACAACGCCATTGCTTTGGAGGCGTGGCAGGCGGTGGCTCAGTGGGACTTGCAAACGGTGACGACGCCGGGGTCGGAGACGGCCGGGACGGTGAACGCGGTGCGCTACGGAGCCTCCGAGGGAGACCCGGAGCACACGCAGACGCTGACGAAGCTGAAGAGCCGGATCACCACGGCCACGTCGCCGTCAGCCGGGAGTGGGGGAGAGTCGTCGGGGGATGCAACAGCCACGCCCGCGCCCACGCGCGTTCCCAACGCCAGCGGACTGCCGCAGTACTACAGGGACATCGGCGCCTACAGCGACATCACGCCTGGCGACGGCAAGACCACAACCTTCACGCCGGCGCAGCCTCCCGCGGCGTACTCCTGCGCCTCCGGCACGGCGGTTGCCAGCCCGGGCGTGAACCTGGGGCTGGTGCACGACTGCGAGGCGCTGCTGGCGGCGAAGGACACGCTGCGCGGCACTGCGACGCTGAACTGGAGCACAAGTACCGCCATCACAAGCTGGGACGGCGTCACCACCGGCGGGACGCCCAGCCGTGTGACCACGCTGGCACTGTCGAGTAAGAGTCTCTCGGGGAGCGTCCCGGCTGCGCTGGGCAGCCTCTTCAAGCTGGCGAACCTGAACCTGAGCTCCAACTCCCTGACGGGCGGCTTGCCCAGTGAGCTGGGTTGGCTGCACAACCTCACGGAGGTGCGGCTCTCGGGCAACACCTTCACGGGCTGCATACCCCTGGCCCTGAAGGACGTGGCGACAAAGGATCTGGACTCCCTGAGCATCTCGTACTGCGCACCTCCGCCGACGCCCACGCCAACGCCCGCGCCCACGCCAACACCTGCCCCAACGCCAACTCCCACGCCTGCGCCGCCCGCGGCGCCCACCGGCCTCACTGCTACGGCGGGCAACGCGAGCGTCACGCTGGCTTGGAGCGCCCCATCGGACTCCAGCATCACCCGCTACGAGTACCAGATGCGCTGGACGGGCGTTGGCTGGGGAGAGTGGAAGGCCATATCCGGCAGCAGCGCGTCCTCCACTTCCCACGTGGTCACGGGCCTGGCAAACGGCACGGAGTACCGCTTCAAGGTGCGGGCGGTGAACGCCGTTGGCGCAGGCACGGCCGCGCCCAACGCTGCGCCCTGGTACGTTGCGGCTACGCCGCAGGCGCCTCCGCCGGCCGCGCCCACGGGGTTGACAGCGACAGCGGGCAGGGGAAGCGTGACGCTCACGTGGAGCAACCCCTCGGACTCCAGCATCACGCGCTACGAGTACCAGATGCGCTGGACTGGCGTTGGATGGGGGAAGTGGACGCTCATATCCGGCAGCAATTCGTCCACCACATCACACAAGATCACGAAACTAACCAGCGGCACGGAGTACCGCTTCCGCCTGCGCGCCGTGAATGCCGCGGGCGCGGGCGCCATTGCGCCGGGCGGCGTGCCGGGGTACGTTTCGGTCACGCCAGGGTAGGGGGCGCGCGGCTGCCCTTCGACAAGCTCAGGGCTTGCCCCTGCGAAAGCAGGGGGTGAGCGGGCGTAGTATCTCCGATCGCGCCGAGCATGTCGAAGCATGGACGGGCGGTTCACGAACCGGCCCTGCGGCCGAGATTCGCGCCGCTGCACGCGTACAATCGCTTGTGTCCGATCGCCTTTCACGGCTATACTGGAAGCTGCAAATCCGCCTTTGGTGATACAACCTCATGGAACCTCGCATTGCATAAGTCCCTGCGCTTCTGGCTGGCCATAGGAGCAAGCCTGCTCTTTCTGGTGCTCTTCTTTGCCCGCATTGACCCGGGCGAGACGTGGGAGAGGCTGGAGCAGGCCGACTATCTCCCGGTGGCCCCGGCTATCGCCGTCTACTTTGCGGCCGTGTACTTCCGCACGCTGCGATGGCAGTACCTGCTTTCGCCGATGAAGCGCATGGCGGTGTCCCGCCTGTATCCCGTGGTGGTGGTGGGCTACATGGCGAACAACCTGCTGCCGGTGCGCCTGGGCGAGGTTGTGCGAGCCTACTACTTGGGCGAGCGCGAGAACGTGAGCAAGGTGTCGTCGCTGGCGACGATAGCAGTTGAGCGTGTGTTCGACGGGCTGACGCTGCTGTTCCTCGCCGCCGTCGTTTCGATGTTCCTGCCGCTGGTGGGGCTGCTGCAAGGTCTGGCCGACAGGGCGGGCGTGCCGTGGGCGCTGCTCGCGCTGGCGATGTCGATGCCGTTCGTGCTGGCGGCGGCGTTCATGGTGCTGGCGTCGTACTCGCCGCGCTGGTTCGAGTCGCTGGTGGCGCGGCTCATCGGCGCGCTGCCTGCGCCGCTGCGCGCCAAGGTCGCCGGGCTGGTCGCGATGTTCATAAGCGGGCTGGCCGTGCTCCAGCATCCGCGGCGGCTGCTGGTGGTGTTCGTGCTGTCGCTGCCGGTGTGGCTGGCTGAGGCGCTGATGTACTACATACTGGCGTTCTCGTTCGACCTGCAAGATGTGTTTAGCGTGACGGAGCTGGCGGGGGTGATACTGCTGGTGACGGCCGTGTCCAACCTGGCGATCTCGATACCGACGGCGGGCGGCGGCATCGGCGCGTTCGAGGTTGCGGCGGCTGCCACGCTCAGCCTGCTGGGCGCGGAGGAGAGCGCGGCGGGCGCGTACGCCATCCTGGTGCACGTTGCGCTGCTGGCGCCGGTGACGCTGCTTGGCCTGCTGTACCTGTGGACGGACCGCACGTCGCTGGGGCGGCTGACGCGGGAGAGCAGGGCGGAACCTGGAGCGGCGCAGTTCGGCGCGGCGGCAGCGCCGCTGCGAGCGGAGGATCAGCCGTGAGAGTGGGCATCATCGGCGCGGGCGCGGCCGGCCTGGCGGCGGCGCACGAGCTGGGTAAGGCGGGTCACCAGGCAGTCGTCTACGAGGGCGCGCCGTTCCTGGGCGGGCAGGCGTCCACGTTCGACGTGGGCGGCGGGCGGCTGGAGCGCGGCTACCACCACCTGTTCACGAGCGACACGGACATCGTAGACCTCGTCCACGAGCTTGGCCTGGGCTCGCAGATGGCTTGGATCGAGTCGAAGGTGGGCATCTTCTACGGCGGCCGCATCTACAACTTCGTCACGCCTATGGACTTGCTGAAGTTCAAGCCGCTGAACCTCATCGACCGGTTCCGGCTTGGCCTTGTGACGCTGTACCTTCGCCGCTACAAGGACTGGCGCAAGCTGGAGCCGTGCGTGGCGTCTGAGTGGATACGCAGGCGCGCGGGCCGCGGCGTGTACGACGTGGTGTGGGGGCCGCTGCTGCGCGGCAAGTTCGGCGCGCACTACGACAAGGTGGGTATGCCGTGGTTCTGGGGCAAGATACAGACTCGCTTCGCCTCCCGCGGCAAGGGGCTGAAGGGGATGCAGCGCGAGCGGCTGGGCTATCCGCTCGGCAGCTTTGCGGAGATATTCGAGGCGCTGGACGCTCGAATCAAGGAGCTTGGCGGCGAGGTTCACCTGTCGACGCCGGTTCGCTCGATACGCGTGCGCGACGGACGCGCGGACGGGCTGGTGGTGCAGACGGGCGCGGACGCCACGGAGACGCAGGATTTCGACCTTGTGCTTGCCACCACGCCGTCATACGTGTTCCCGCGGCTGGTTGAGGGCGGCTTGCCGCAGGACTACCTGGACAAGCTGCAACGCGTGGAGTATCTGGCCGCGGTGCTGGTCATTCTCGTGCTGGACAGGCCGTTCTCGCACGTCTACTGGCTGAACATCGCCGACCGCTCGATACCGTTCGTGGGACTGATCGAGCAGACCAACTTCGTCGATCCGTCGCTGTACGGCGGCAAGCACATCCTGTATATCTCCAACTACCTGGGCGACGACAGCCCGCTGTTCAACATGCCGCAGGATGAGCTGCTGGAGGAGTACCTGCCGCACCTGCGGAAGGTGAACCCGCAGTTCGACCGCTCGTGGATCGAGGAGTGGCACTACCACAAGGTGGCGGCCGCGCAGCCGATCATCGGCGCGAACTACTCGCAGCAGCTGCCTGACCATCGCACGCCCATACGAGGGCTGTACCTGGCGAACACCACGCAGGTCTACCCGGAAGACCGCGGCACCAACTACAGCGTTCGCATGGGCAAGCGCGTGGCCGCGATGATGATGGAGGACGAGGGGTAGCGTGAACCTGCTGTACGACCGGGAGATGCGCGTCTACTGGACGCTCTGCGGCTCAGACGGCAACAACGCCTACCTGATCGTGTGCCCGGAGACGGCGGAGAGCGTCATCGTGGACGCGCCGCTGAACCCGGAGGCGATCATCGAGCAGGCGAAGGGGACGACCGTCCGCGCCGTACTCATCACGCACCGCCACCGCGACCACACGGAGGGGCTGGCGCAGGTGGTTGAGGCGACCGGCGCGCCCTTCGCAGCCCACGCCGACGACGCAGGCGCGATGCCATCGCCGCCCGACATCGTGCTCGCGGATGGCGACGTCCTCCACGCAGGCAGCCTTGAGATCAAGGCGATACACGTGCCAGGCCACACGCCCGGCTCGACGTGCTTCCTGGCGGGCAACCACCTGTTCACGGGTGACTCGCTGTACGCGGGCGGGCCGGGCGAGACGCGCGGCCCTGAGGCAACGATTCAGATACTCGAGGGCATCACGCGCAAGCTGCTGACGCTGCCGGAAGACACGTTCGTGTTGCCGGGCCACGGCCAGGGCGCGAACATCGGGCAGGCGCGGCGGCTGTACCGCCACTGGGTGGAGCAGTACCCGGACCTGCTGCCGCCGCTCGCGGAGGGGTGAGGGGGGCGGTTTGCTCGTGAGTGGTTCTCGAAGGCGCACCGCGCGCAGGCCAACCACAACCGTCACCCTCGCGAAAGCGGGGGTCTATCACCCGGGAGTGGTGGGGGATGCTGCCCGCTTGCCTCTGGATTGCGGCTTTCGCCGCAATGACGGTTGAGGCCGGTGGCGGCCGTTGTGCCGGGTGAGGGATACGCTGGCCCGGCGGCGCCTCTGGACTGCGGCTTTCGCCGCAATGACGGTTGAGGCCGGTGGCGGCGGGCGCGAGGCAGTTCGCCCATACTTCGACAAGCTCAGCGCCTGCCACTGCGAAAGCAAGGGACGAACGGAATAGGTGAGAGGCCGCGGCCATGAAGGACAGTAGAGCAGAGCGCGAGCACGCCATCGCCCAATCCCTTCGCAGGCCTTAGCGCGGGCGGCTTGTCGCCTGGCGCGCCCTCTCGTACACCTCGATGAACCCGTCGACGGACGTGCGGGCAACCGCCTGCCCGATGAGGTCGAGCGGCAGGTCGTCCGGCCTCTTGAATCGCACGCAGGCCTTGCCCATGTTAAGCTTCTTGCCGCTGGCGCGGTACTCCTCCTCGAACCACTGCTGCGTCTCCTGGTCGCCGTAGACGTTCATCAGGTAGATGGACATGTAGTTCTTCTGCGAGGCCAGCGCCACGGCTTGCAGCGCCTGCTTGTTGTAGGTGTCCGGGTAACGCTCCAGCGGCACCACGTAGCCGATCATGCCGAACTGCATGATCTCCTCGAAGCCGGGCGGCAGGTTGTCGAGGATGAGCTTGCGCATCGACTCCATAGCCTCGCGCCTCTCCGGCTCCTGCTCCGACAGGTATTCGTCGACGGTTGCGGCTGTGCTGTACGCCATGACGTGACTCCTTGGCAGTGTGTCGCTCCGACCGGCGCGGCGGGCGGCCGGGCGGGCGGCGATAGTATAGCATTTGAAAGCGGCGCGTGACCGCGCCTCGGCAGACGTGCTATGATGCTTGAGCAACAAACATCATAGTGCGAGGGCAACCCGTGCAAACCACCGCAACATACCGAGAGCAGGGCAGAGTGTGCTTGGAGCAGGCATTCGTCGGGTTTGAGTCCGGCGACCTGAGCCGGGCGTCTGAGCAGGGATGGGACGCGGCAGCGCACATGCTGAAGGCTGTCGCAGTGGATCGCGGCTGGGAGCACGGCGATCTCCGGCTGCTTCATGGCGTTATGGGCAAGCTGGCGAACGAAACCCGGAGCGATGCGCTGCTGGACGGATTCAGCGCGGCCAGCACGCTGCGCACGCACCTACAGGAAGGTTGGTTGGAACGGGACTGGGTTGCGTGGAACCTTGGCCGGGTTCGGGCGTTCGTCGATGCTGTGGAGGCGCTACTAGGAGACCGCTGAGCCTTGCGGAGAAATTCACCAACAAGAAGGGTGGCGGCAGAGTTGCCGCAACCCGGAGGCACGGGTATATCACTGCCCTGGCAGTTCAAGCAACCTAACCGCGGCCTCGCTGTGGTAGTCCACCGTCGAAAAATGTAGAGGCAGCTGCGCGCCCTGCTACAACCCGATTGGTGCGGCTGGCAGTGAAAGAGAGTGGTTCGTGCAAAGTATCCCCAGATATCGAGAGCAAAGCAGGGTCTTTCTGGAGCAGGCTTTCGTTGAGCTTGAGGCCGGAGACTTGCGTCAGGCCTCTGAGAAAGGATGGGGCGCGGCCGCGCTGATTCTGAAAGCCGTCGCGGCGGAGCGGCAATGGCAGCACGACACCCACCGGATGCTGTTCGCCAACGTGCGCAGGCTGGCGGGCGAGGCGCGGAATGAGGCAGTACAGGACGGATTCAACGCGGCCAGCACACTGCACAGGAACTTCTACGAGGGCTGGATGGAAGCGGCCTGGGTTCGCGCATACCTTGGCCGGGTGCAAGCGTTCGTCGATGCCGTAGATGGGCTTCTCGAAGGCAGTTGAGCTTTGCCTGGCGCTTGCTGCGAACGCGAGCAGGCGGCCGCCCCCTCCCACAATCCCCGCGCATAACTCCAACTCGCCCCATTGAACCTTCACGGCCTTTGTGCTACCATCCTTGGCGAGAAAATTCACAATCCGCGGAGTGAGCGTGACCAGCGGAGACGGCCTCAGAGAACGAATAGACGGCGCGCTGGCCGGACAGACGGCCAGGACGGTCACCGTCCTGTCGTCTTTGCTTGCCATCGAGGACGAGCTTGGCTACGTCCCGCCTCAGGCCATCGAGCGGGTGGCGGAGCACACCGGCTCCACCATCAACGACGTGTGGGGCGTGGCATCGTTCTACACCAACTTCCGGTTCACACCGCCGGGCGAGCACGTAGTCGAGCTGTGCTGGGGCCCCACGTGCCACCTGCTCGGCGCGCAGCAGATCATACAGGCCGCGCTCAACGCCCTCGGCCTTTCGGAGGAGGGTGACACGGCGGACGGCAAGGTCTCGCTCAAGTACAACACCTGCCTGGGCGCCTGCTCGCAGGGCCCGGTAATCAGCGTCGACCACAAGGTTTTCGGCCCGCAGTCCATCGGCGCAGCCAATGGCGAAGCGATGAGTGACCGCGTGGCGGATCTGGTGTCCCGGCTACGAAACGGGACGGCCTGAACGGGGAGAGCGTGCCAACCTACGAAGAGCTGTTGCAGGAAGCCCAAAGCCGACTCCAGGAGTTGGAGGCGGGCGACAAGCCGTGGATACGCGTAGGCGCGGCGGTATGCGGCGAGGCCGCGGGCGCGTCGGAGACGCTGGCCGCCATCCGCGCGGAGCTCGATAGCCGCGGAATCGACGCCAACGTGAGCATCGTCGGCTGCCTGGGCCTGTGCTACGCGGAACCGCTGGTGGACGTGCAGAAGCCGGGCGGCTCGCGCGTCTTCTATCGCAACGTCACGGCGGATAGAGCGGCGGAGCTTGTCGCCTCTTGCGTGGCGGGCGACGACGCGAGGCCGGACATGGCGCTGGCCTATTCCGGCGAAGGCGATGTCGCGGGCGTGCCTCGCCTGGACGACCTCCCAGTCTGGAACCGGCAGGTTCGCATCGCCCTGCGGAACTGCGGCCACATCGACCCGCTGGACATATACCAGTACAT
Source organism: Dehalococcoidia bacterium (assembly GCA_963555975.3). Lineage (GTDB taxonomy): Bacteria > Chloroflexota > Dehalococcoidia > Lucifugimonadales > UBA2985 > JAPPHY01. The sequence goes on along the minus strand of OY821663.2, from coordinate 871,040 downwards.
CGCGCAGGGCGGATACGCCGCGCTCGACAAGGCGGTCAACCGGATGCAGCCGGAGGAGGTGCTGAAGGAGGTGCAGGACTCCGGCCTGCGGGGCAGGGGAGGCGCGGCATTCCCCACCGGCACCAAGTGGGGCTTCTTGGCGCGCTCGCCGGGGCCGGTCAAGTACATCCTCTGCAACTGCGAGGAGGGCGACCCCGGCGCGTACAACGACAAGGGCATCCTGGAGAGCGACCCGCACTCGCTCATAGAGGGGACGATACTTGCGGGCTACGCCACCGGCTCCAGCAACGGCGTGGTGTTCATTCGCCACGGCCACGAGGGGCCGATACACCGCACCGAGCGCGCAATCGAGCAGGCGTACGGGCTGGGCCTGCTCGGCGACAACATCCTTGGCTCCGACTTCAGCTTCCACGTGGAGGTGTCGCTTACGGGTGAGTCCTACGTGGCTGGCGAGGAGACTGCGCTCATGGAGTCGGTTGAGGGCAACCGGGCGATGCCGCGGGCGCGCCCGCCGTTCCCGGCGCAGTCCGGCGTGTGGGGGCTTCCCAGCAACATCAACAACATCAAGTCGCTGGCCTACGTCTCGGAGATCGTGTCCCGCGGCGGCGAGTGGTTCGCGGGCATCGGCACGGAGGGCAGCAAGGGCACGGCGATTCTCTGCCTGTCCGGCAACATCGCGCTGCCCGGCATGGTTGAGGTGCCGATGGGCATGACTATTCGAGAGGTCATTGACGACGTGATGGGCGGTGTGCCGAACGGCCGCAAGGCCAAGTTCCTACAGACGGGCGGCCCGCTCGGCGGCGTGCTGCCGGCCGACCTGCTGGACGTGCAGCTTGACTTCGCGGCGATGCAGCAGGCGGGCGCGATCCTCGGCTCCGGCGGCATCATCGTTGCAGACGACCGCGCCTGCGCCGTGAACATGACCCGCGTGCTGGTGGCCTTCTGCCAGTACGAATCGTGCGGGAAGTGCTTCCCGTGCCGGCTGGGCATGACCAACCTCATCGAGATAGTCGAGCGGATATGCCGGTTCGAGAGCCGGCCCGGAGACCTGGAGCTGATGCGAGTGGTGGGGCAGAACATGGCGGGCGGCTCGCTCTGCGGGCACGGCCAGCTTGGATGGAACCCCGTCCAGTCGGCAATCAGGTACTTCCAGGAAGACTTCACGGCACACATGGAGGAGGGGCGATGCCCCACGGGGCAGTGCCTTTCGCCCGTGTACACGCCGCAGCGCACACGCTCGCGCTGGACGTCGGCGCAGCCTCTGGAGATTAGAATCTAAGGAGAGCCATGGCCTCTGCGATTACGGTCACCATCGACGGGAAAGAGATCCCTACCCAGCCGGGCAAGACCATCATTCAGGCGGCGATGGAGTCCGGGCTGTACATTCCCTATCTGTGCTACTACCCCGGCATGAAGCCATTCGGCGCCTGCCGCATGTGCGTGGTGGAGGTCGAAAACGCACGCGGCACGCCCGCGTCCTGCACAACGCCCGTGGCGGACGGCATGGTGGTTCACACCAACACGCCGCAGATACAGGATCTCCGCAAGGGCATCACGGAGCTTATCATCTCCGAACACCCGCACGGTTGCCTCACCTGCCATCGAACCGACCTGTACGGCCCCGACCTGTGCGGGCCGGAAGACATCTGCCAGCGTCACGTGTCCGTCACCGACCGCTGCGTGGCCTGCCCCAAGAACGAACGCTGCGAGTTGAAGGACACCACCATCTACGTCGGCACCGGCCTCACCACGCCGCTGACTTACAAGTACCGCAATCTGCCCGTGGTGACGCAAGACCCGTTCTACGACATGGACTACAACCTGTGCATCGTGTGCGGCCGCTGCGTCCGCGCCTGCGAGGAGATACGCGGGGACAGCGCCATCACGTTCACCGAACGCTCCGGCATATCGCTGGTTGGCCCGGCGAGCGGCACGTCGCTGCTGGAGTCAGGCTGCGAGTTCTGCGGCTCGTGCATAGACGTGTGCCCGGTGGGCGCGCTGGTGGAGTCGTCGTTCAAGTGGGAGAAGGCCGTGGAGACTGTCTCCACCACCTGCCCGCACTGCCCGGTGGGGTGCCAGCTCAAGCTGGAGGTTAACCGGCGCGGCAGGGTGATACGCGCCATCCCTGACCTGGAGGCGGAGGCGAACAGGGGACAAGCCTGCTTCAAGGGCAAGTTCGGGCTGGAGTTCGTCAACAGCCGCAGCAGGCTCAGGAACCCGCTCGTAAGGCGCGACGGCATCCTCGAGGAGGCCACGTGGGAGGAGGCGATTGCGGTGGCGGCGGAGCGGCTCGCGCAGTACAAGGGCGACTCGTTCGCGGCCATCGCATCCTACCGCGGCACGAACGAGGAGAATTACCTCGTGCAGAAGTTCGCCCGCACGGTGATGGGCACCAACAACGTCGATCACTCCACCAACCTCAAGCCGGAGCTGGTCAGGCCGTTCGAGCAGGCCATAGGCCATCAGGCCGCAACCAACCCCGTGTGGGATCTGGACGACTCCGGTTGCGTCCTCGTCGTCAGCGCCAACGTCACCGAGGGGCACAACGTGGCGGCTGTGCCCGTCAAGCGGGCGGTGCAGCGCGGCTCCAAGCTCGTTGTCATAGACCCGCGAGAGGTTGAGCTGACCCGCTACGCCTCGGTGTGGATCCGGCCAAGGCCGGGCACCGAAGCCGTGCTGCTCGGCGGGATGTTGCGGGTCATCTCGGACGAGGTGCTGGAAGACCAGGACTTCCTGAGAGACCGGTGCGAGAACCTGGACGGCCTCAAGAACTCGCTGTTTCACTTCGATCTCAACCGCGTTGAGGTTGTGACGGGCGTGCCGCAGGAGGAGATACGCCAGGCAGCCCGCACGTACGCAGGGAACGGCCCGGCGGCCATCCTCTACGCGCTGGAGACAGTGCCGGAGGCGGAGACCACCGCCTGCGTGAACGCGCTCCTGGACCTTGCGCTGATGACGGGCAACGTGGGCAGGCCGCACGGCGGCATCTACCCGCTGCGGCCGGGCACCAACGACCAGGGTTCGTGGGACGTGGGCTGCGTGCCCGACCTGCTGCCGGGCTATCGCTCCGTGGACGACGCGGACGCCCGCGCGCTCCTGGGCGAGGCGTGGGGCGCGGAGCCGCCCGCCGGTGCGGGCATGGGCGTCGCAGAGGCGTTCAGGGCCGCGGGGGACGGCCGCGTGAAGGCGATGATGGTGGTGGGGGACAGCCCGTCGTTCCACAACGGCGAACTTGGCGACGTTCTGGAAGCGGCCGCCAACCTGGAGTTCCTGGTGGTGCAGGACACCTTCCTCACCGGCATTGCGCAGACTGCCGACGTGGTACTGCCCGCAGGCACGTTCGCCGAGAAGGAAGGCACGTACACGAACCTGGAACGGCGCGTGCAGCCGTTGCGGAAGGCGATGGAGGTTCGCAACTCGAACGCCATGCCGGACTGGTGGATAATCCGCGAGATCGCCAAGGCGATGAACGCGCAGGGCTTCAACTACCACTGCCCGGCGGAAATCCTCGGCGAGATCGCCAGCGTGACACCGATCTACGCAGGCATATCGTACAAGCGACTGATCGAGCGGGAGTCGATACTCCAGCCCGCGATGATGCCGGCCTACCCGCTGCCCAGCCAGCTGCTGCCTGCGGTCGGCGGCCAGAACGCCGGGGTGCAGTGGCCCTGCGAGTCACCGGACGACGACGGGACATCCATCCTGTACAGGGGAGAGTTCCCGGCGGGCAGGGCGCACTTCATCCCTCTGGAGATGAAGGAGGCGCCGGCCCTGCCCACCACGGACGACTTCCCGCTGCTGTTGTTGCCGGGCCGCGTGCTGCACGACTCGCAGCGCGAGATGGAGATCGAGCTGGTGGGGCAGAAGAACCGCATCCGCAGCGAGGAGACGCTGACCATCCACCCCGCGGACGCGTCCGCGCTGAACCTATCGGAGGGCGACGTGGTGGAGGTTGTCTCCGCCAGAGAGAGCATCCTCGCCAAGGCGTCGCTGACCGAGCGCAGCCTGCCCGGCACGGTCTCAGTGACCTACCTGTTCGGCAATCTGATGACGCAGCTGGAGAGCAGCGAGGACCCGGACGTGATGTCGCACGTGCCGGAGCTGCCGCTCACGCCCGTGCGGTTGGTGAAGGCAGAGGCGTAGCGCGAACGGACACTGTAACCCCGCTCGTCCTGAGCTTGTCGAAGGGCGGGCGAGTGGCTGGCGGTCACCCCTACGCCCGCGCAGGCGGGTGTCCACAGGGACGAGGCTCACCCGCGGCCTCAACCGCGCAGCAACGCAGAACGCGGTCGGGTAGATTCTCGCCTGCGCGGGAATGGGGAGGAGATAGGCGCTGGCGGATGTCCGAAGTCGCCCGATGCCCTCCGCTATTCGGGCGGTTCACGAACCGCCCCTACGAGGCCCCACCTCACTCCACCGGGTGCTAGGTTCCTGCTTTCACAGGAACGACGGTAGGGAAAGGAGGCCATCCGCTCATTCCCTCGACCCCAGGGCGGTTCGCGAACTGCCCCTACGGCGGGCGTGGCCTTCCGTTCCGCTCGTGGTGAGCCTGTCGAACCATGAGCGGCTGAACACGCTTGCCATCCGCCCGCCCTTGGACAGGCGGGCAGTTCACGAACCGTCCCTACGGCGGGCGCATCACGCGACCATGCGCTTGCCGTTTCGCTCAGCTTCCGCGGGCGTGCGCGGGCTATTCCTATGCGCGCCGCCGTGCTGTAGAATGGCCTTGAACACGCACGGGAGATTGCCCTCTGTGACCTCGCAGACACCGCTAAGGCAGCAGTACCTACGCATCAAGCTGGAGCACCCGGATGCTCTGCTGCTCTTTCGCATGGGGGACTTCTACGAGACGTTCGACGAGGACGCGCGGCTTGCCGCAAGGGAGCTTGAGATCGCGCTCACGTCTCGCGAGATGGGCAAGGGGCAGCGTGTGCCGCTGGCGGGCATCCCGTACCACGCGCTGGAAGGCTATCTTGCGCGCCTGGTCCGCAAGGGGCATCGCGTTGCCATCTGCGAGCAGGTGGGGGACACGTCCGCGCCCGGCATAGTGGAGCGGCGAGTGGTGCGCGTGGTCACGCCCGGCACGCTCACGGAGACCTCGCTTCTGGAGCAGAGCGCCAACAACTACCTGGCGGCCGTCGTGCTGCACGGCGGCGAGGCGGGCCTGGCCTACGTGGACATCACCACGGGCGAATTCGCCGTCACGCAGCTGCCCGTTGACGACCTGCCTCTGGAGCTGGAGCGGCTGGGCGCGTCCGAGGTGGTGGCGCCGGAGGACTGCGAAGTGCCTCCGGCCGGGCACGACTTCCTGCTCACGCGCCAGGACCCCATGACCTTCCGCCACGCCGACGCCGAGCAGTCGCTGCTCGATCACTTCGGCGTAGCCACACTGGAGGCCTACGGCTGCCAGGGCATGACGCTGGCTATCGGCGCGGCCGGCGGCATACTTGCGTACCTCAACAAAACGCAAAAAGCGGCCCTGGGGCGCTTGCAAGGGCTGTACACCTACTCGCCGCGGGCCTTCATGGTGCTTGACCAGCAGACGCGGCGCAACCTGGAGCTGTTTCGCGCGGGCAGGTGGGGCGAGTCGTCCAACTCGCTGCTGTCGACGATAGACCTGACGGCCACGCCGATGGGCGGCCGAATGCTGCGCCGGTGGCTGGGGCAGCCGCTGCTCGACCTGGCGGAGCTTGAGCGCAGGCTGGACGCGGTGCAAGCCCTCCACGCCCACGACGCCCTCCGCGGCGATGTATCAGCGTGCCTCAAGGAGATTCCTGACCTGGAGCGGCTGCTTGGCCGAATCGCCACGGGCATCGCCGCGCCACGCGAGGTGGCCGCGCTGAATGGCGGGCTTGAGTCGGCGGCGCGGCTGCGGGCTGCGCTGGAGGGCAGCGAGCCGATTCCGCACTGGCTATGGAGCGGCCTCGACCCGTGCGAGTCGGTCACCGCGCTCGTCTCGCGCGCGCTGGAAGACACGCCGGGCGAGGGCGTCGGCATTCGCCGGGCCTTCTCGCCGGAGCTGGACGAGCTGCGGGACGCCTCACGCAACGGGCGCGAGTACATCGCCGGGTTGGAGCGCAAGGAGCGCGAGCGTACGGGCATAAGGTCACTCAAGGTAGGCTACAACCGAGTGTTCGGCTACTACATCGAGGTTAGCAATCCCAACCTGTCGCAGGCGCCGGCGGACTACACCCGTCGCCAGACACTGGTGGGCGGCGAGCGGTTCATCACGCCTGAACTGAAGGAGTACGAGTCGATGCTCCTGAACGCGCAGGAGCGAATGGAGGAGCTGGAGGCTGCGCTGTTCCGGCAGGTGTGCGCCCAGATATGCGAGTACGACCGCGCAATCACCGCCACGGCGTCGGCCGCGGGGCGCGTGGACGTGCTGGCCGCCTTTGCAGAGGCGGCGGCGCGCTATGGCTACGTGCGCCCCTCGTTGAACCTGGACGACGCCATCGAAATCAAGGACGGACGGCACCCGATGGTGGAGCGCACCCTGCCCGCGGGCGCATTCGTGCCCAACGACACGCACATGAGCAGCGCAGACGCGCAGTTGGCCGTCATCACCGGCCCCAACATGTCCGGCAAGTCGACGTACATACGGCAGGTGGCGCTAATCGTGCTGATGGCGCAGATCGGCAGCTTCGTGCCGGCGGGCTCGGCCACGATAGGGCTGGTGGACAGAGTGTTCACTCGCATCGGCCTGCAGGACGACCTGTCCACGGGCCAGTCCACGTTCATGGTGGAGATGGTGGAGACGGCGGGCATCCTGCATCACGCCACGCCGCGGTCGCTGGTTGTGCTGGACGAGATTGGGCGGGGCACCAGCACGTACGACGGGCTGGCAATCGCCCGCGCAACCGCGGAGCACGTCCACAACAGCCCGCGGCTGGGCTGCAAGACGCTGTTTGCCACGCACTACCACGAGCTGACGCGGCTGGCGGACACGCTGCCGCGGGTGCGCAACCTGAACGTGGCCGCTGTCGAGTCGGAGGGCGGAGTGGTGTTCCTGCACCGCATTGTGCCGGGCGGCGCGGACAGGAGCTACGGCGTGCACGTGGCGCAGCTGGCCGGTATGCCGCCGTCGGTGGTGGCACGTGCGTGGGACCTGCTCTCGGAACTGGAGCGCGACGGTCTGCGCGCCACACCGCGGCAGCGGACGCTCTTCACGGTGGACAGCCCTGTGGTGGACGATCTGAAGGCGCTGGACGTGTCGTCGATGACGCCGCTGGAGGCCATCACCGCCCTGTACGAGCTGCAACGCCGCGCGGGGGAGGAGGGGTAGGGGGGCGGGGGCGCGCGCGTAGGCAACACATTGTGCTTTGTCACCGCACTTGTGATACAATTGCCCCGCGCATTCACGGCACCTGTGAGGCAGGAAACAGCAATGACACAGCAAGACCAAACGCAGCCTACCAATAGTCAAGACGCTGCATTTCGCGAGGAGGTACTGCATCTCGCGGCCGTGGTAGGCTCCATTGATACGCGAATTCAGCGTGGAGAGCATATGAGTCAATTCCACGCTGGCACTCCCCAAGCAGCCTACAAAACCAAAGAGATGCATGAAGAAGGGCAAAGGCGGGCCAAGTCTGTCCGCGATCGGCCTTACTTTGGGCGGATTGACTATTTCATTGCTGATGAGGAAGACGCGAGCACAATTTACATTGGTGAAGTCAACCTGAACAGCGACAATCCCCGATACTTTATTGCCAGCCGCAATGCCCCCATTGCAGAGCTGTACTACAATCCAGCTGGCGGCTCTTATGCCCCTCCGGCTGGCAAAGTTAGTGCTCGCGTGAACCTAAAACGAATGCTAACGGTTGAAGAAGCTCGGCTAATTGACATGCAAGATGTTCTGAGGCTAGCGCCTGGGGTATCTCAGAGTAGAGCCCTTTCCTCTCGGGCGCTAGATGAGAAGCTTGCAGCTCCAAGTCAGAGACAGCTATCCGATATTGTCCAGACGATACAGCCAGAGCAGTACAAGCAGATAGCATCGACTGCTCAACCAGTTCTCATAGTACAAGGTGCTGCCGGCAGTGGAAAGAGTCTTGTAGGGCTGCACCGCATAGACTTCCTTCTCTCAAGGTTCAGCCATATCGGCAACCTTCACCGCCCAACCCCAGAGCGCACCATAATGTTTGGACCTTCCGCTGCATTTCTTAGCTATGTGTCATCTCTGTTGCCCGGACTTGGAGTCGATAGGGTGCGCCAGGTTACACTTACCAGCTGGCTTGCCTCTCAGCTCCCTCGTGGTTTATCACTTAGCCGGCGCGACAGGATTTTCGAAGACTTGATGAACAACCGACGAAAACTTTCAAAGGCCGAGATTGACGCTCACCACTTCAAGACAGGATTGAAAATGAAGAGGCTGCTCGACAGATATGTCAGCAGGCTGCGCAGGGATATATTGAATCAGGTTCGTGGGGTCAAGGCAATTGAGTTTCCCGGCAATCCCCCACTAAGGCTGGATGGTTCAGACTTGCAGAGGCGGGTTGCAGATGCATTCAGGGTAGATCAGTATCCCAATGCCGCCAGACGCCGCTTAGTGAACAGCTTGGCCGAAACTTGGGCACAATCCCATTCGCCTGGCCGACTGCCACGCTACGAGGCTCTAGCAAACGGCAGAAGAACCGTGGAACGAATGCTGTCCCCTTACTGGCCTCTTGCGGATGTCAGATCCGTGTACATAGGGCTCATTCAGTCTCCGCAGGAGGTTCAGAGGTTCGCTCGGCCCGGAGACATAGACGCTGACGGAGCCGCCGAAATCACAAAGACTGCCCCGAGGGATACGGGACGTGCGCTCGGGCTGACGGATGTGCCGGCCGCGCTCTATCTGCACTACTCGCTGAATGGTGTGGACGGTGAGCCTTTTGAGCACATAGTCGTCGATGAAGCGCAAGATGTGTCCCCCCTTGAATTGGCCCTTCTGCAAATGCATTTGGTAGCGGGAGGTGCCATGACCATTCTCGGAGACCTTCGGCAAGGCATCTTGCCGTACAAGTCCATAGAGAACTGGAGTCAACTCGCTAGTCTATTTCCCAAGGAAGACGTTGCGCGTGTAGAGAGCCGCCAAACGTATCGGAGCACAAGACAAATCACTCAATACGCTAATCGCATACTACAGGGATTGCCTCGCCGTACCGAAACACCGGAATCCTACGGCCGGAGCGGAGCTACGCCACGTTTGTCCCCATCCAGGAGCGCGAAGGGGATGCGCATTGCGATCGCAGAATCGATTCTGCGTTTGTTGGGATTGGGCGAAATTGGCTCCGTGGCCGTCTTAACCAAGTGGCGAAAGTCCGCACAGGAGATTGAAGCATCATTGGAAGAAGAGGGCATAGGTAGTGTAGGCTTGCTTAGCCCGGAGGGCACCATGCAGTCGAACATAACGGTCAGCCCCATAGTCCTCACGAAGGGGCTAGAGTTCGACGCCGTGGTAATTGCCAATGCACGCAAAGATAACTTCTTCGATACTGAACTGGATCGGATGCTCCTCTACTTGGCTTGCACACGCGCCCGCCACCACCTTGAGATTCACTGGCACGGTACTCGCTCCCCGATAGTTCCAGACGTTTCACGGCTAATTCAATAGCCTGCGCGCCACGCCCCGGCAGCGGACGCTGTTCACGGTGGACAGCCCGGTGGTGGACGATCTGAAGGCGCTGGACGTGTCGTCGATGACGCCGCTGGAGGCCATCACCGCCCTGTACGAGCTGCAACGCCGCGCGGAGGAGGAGGGGTAAGGGGGGCTGCCGAGGTCAACGCTGCGCCGTTCTCCTTCCGCAACGTCCGGGAGCAGTATTGAGGGAAGCGGCAACTGCCCCTATAATGCGGACACAGGGCAGGAGAACGATATGGTTGACACAAACTCTGCGACAGAACCCCACGACGTCCACAGCGAACGGCTCATGCGCCCCGCGTTTGAGCAGCTCGCGAAGGGCGAGCGCGTCCAGGCGGGCCAGAGGGCTTGGGACGCAATGACGCACACGCTCAAGGCCATCGCTGAAGAGCGCAGGCTGACCTACCGGTCGGAAGGTGATGGCAGGGCTGTCCTGCGTTCCGTCTTGAAGAACATGGCAGACCCCGAAAGCGGCCGCCTTATGCGCGGAGGCTTCGCCGCGGCCGAAAATCTGCACCGCGACTACTTTGGCGATGTTCACTTGATGGAGGATCTTGACGAGGAGTTGGATCTGGTTCGCCGCGCCATCACCGCGCTCTATGGGGAGCAGGAGCGTTGGCGAAAAGGTTGAAATGGTAAACTCAGGGACTCCGATAGAATCCCACGATGTACACAGCGAACGGCTATTGCGGCACGCCTTTGAGGAACTCGAGGAGGGTGACCGCCTCCAGGCTAGTGAGAAGGCTTGGGGCGCAATGGCTCATGTACTCAAGTCCATAGCCGAGGAGCGTGAGTTGACGTACCAGTCGCACAGAGATGCCAGGTCTGTTTTGGCGGTCATACTCAGGGACTCACCTGCTCATCTCCGTGACATCATAAGGACCGGATTCGTCGCAGCCGATGGCCTGCACCGCAACTTCTACGAGGACATGCTTCTGCGGGAGGATCTCGACGCGGAGTTGGCGGCAGTGAGGGACGCCATCGCCGTGCTGTACAATGAGCAGGAGCGCTGGCGAGAGAGCAACCGCCCCGGAGCCGGGCCCGCCGGCGTCTAGCAGCAACAGCACAGCTTAGAGCAACCCGATAGCCCGCCGTGAACATCTTCTTCGACTGCGACTACACGATCATCGCCATGAACGGCGGCCTTCGTCCAGGCGTCCGCGAGCTGTTCCAACGCCTCAAGGATGACGGCCACACGCTCTACGTCTGGTCCGGCATGGGCATCCGATGGCGGGAGGTCCGCAAGCACAACCTGGATCCGTTCGTAACCGACTGCTTCCACAAGCCCATATTCGACTACCGCAACCGCATGAAGACGCTGGGCGTCACCGTGGAGCCTGACCTGGTGATCGACGACTACCCCGACATCGTCGCCAGCCTTGGGGGCGTGCGCGTCAAGGCATACCTGTACGAGAGCCCCGCCGACCGCGAGATGGAGCGGCTCTACCACCTGATCACGGCCCTCTGCGACAAGCTGCGGCCTTTCGACGCCGCCGCGCTGCGGGCATCCGGGGCATTCTCGTAGGCGCGCCGTCATGCCGATACGAATTCTCCCACCGCAGCAGGCCGCGCGGATAGCCGCGGGCGAGGTCGTCGAGCGGCCGGCGTCCGTGGTCAAAGAGCTGGTGGACAACGCGCTGGACGCCGGCGCAGGCTCGATCACCGTCGAGATACGAGGCGGCGGCCTGGAGATCATCCGCGTGGTGGACGACGGCTGCGGCATCCCCGCCGATGAAGCGCCGCTCGCGTTCCAACGCTTTGCCACCAGCAAGCTGCCCGCGGACGGCAGACTGGAGGGCATAACCACGCTCGGCTTTCGGGGCGAGGCGCTGCCCAGCATCGCATCCGTGGCAGGCGTCACGCTTGTCACTCGCACGGCTGAGGAGTCGGCGGGCACGCTGGTTGAGCTGGCGGACGGCGAAGTGGTGCGCGTGTCGCCGCAGGGCAGCCCGCCGGGCACGTCGGTTGCCGTGCGCGGCCTCTTTCGCAGCGTACCGGCGCGGCTCAAGTTCCTGCGGTCTGCGAACGCGGAGTCGGGGCGAGTGCAGACGGTGGTGCAGCAGTTCGCGCTGGCGTTCCCGGAGGTGCGGTTCCGGCTGGAGATCGACGGCCGCGGCGCGTTCTCCGCGCCCGGCCGCGGCAGCCTGCGGGACGCCTGCGCCGCCGTGTACGGGGCAAATATCGCGCGGTCACTCCTGGACGTGGCCTCACCGGACGACCTGCCGCCGGACGCTCCTCGCGTCCACGGCCTGATCAGCCCGCCGGACGTGAGCCGCTCGACGCGCGGCCAGATCAGCCTGCTGGTCAATCGCCGATGGGTGCAAAGCCGCTCGCTGACGTTCGCGCTGGAGGAGGCGTACCAGGGGTTCCTGATGGAGCGCCGCCACCCTCTGGCCGTGCTGCACGTGGAGACGCAGCCGCAGGACGTGGACGTAAACGTGCACCCCGCCAAGTCGGAAGTGCGGTTCCGCAGGGAACGCGAGGTCTTTGCGACGCTGCAACGCGCTGTGAGAAGCGCGCTGGTGGCGCAATCGCCGGTGCCGACGGTGCGCGGCGGATTCGAGTCGCCCGCGCCGAGGAGCTTCGCGGCGGGCGCTGGGCCCATGCCGCATGACGAGCAGGTGCGGCAGGCGCTATCGCTGTTCGCGCCTGCCGGCGCGCCGCCTGCGCAGGCCACGCCCCGGCAGGTGACGCCGATGCTGCGCGTTATCGGCCAGATGCAGAGCCTGTACATCGTGGCGGACGGACCCGGCGGCATGTACCTGGTGGACCAGCACGCGGCGCACGAACGGGTGCTGTACGAGAAGGCGCAATCGGAGATGGCTGAGCAGGGCGCGCAGATGCAGGGACTGTTGGAGCCGGTGGTAATCGAACTGAGCGCGGCGCAGGAAGATGCGCTGGAGGGCGGGCTTGATCGGTGGCTGCGATATGGCTTCGACCTGGAGCGGTTCGGGCAGCGCGCCTACCTGCTGCGGGCGATCCCGGCGTCGCTGCGAGACCCCGACCCGGAGGCGGCGTTCCTGGCTGTGCTGGAGGACATGGGCACGGGCGTCGGCGCGACGGAATGGGAGGAGGAGATGGCTAAGTCGATTTCCTGCCACTCGGCGGTCAGGGCAGGCCAGGCGCTGCGGCAGGAGGAGATGGAGAGCCTGTTGGCGCAGCTGGAGGCCTGCGAAAGGCCGAACACCTGCCCGCACGGCCGCCCCACGATGGTGCACCTGAGCGCGGCGCACCTTCAACGGGAGTTCGGCAGGCGGTAGGGGGGCCTCACACTCCCTATTCCCGCGCACGCGGGAATCCATTCAACCGACTTCCACCTTGCTACACCGCCGCGGCCCCCGCCCCGCCGGGTGCTAGATTCCTGCATCCGCAGGAACGACGGGGTACGGCAAGCGGCCGCTACGCCTGCGCGGGAGTAGGGAAGGGAGGGGCGATCAGGCTGTCTCGAATTGCAGCGAGGAGAGGTTTAGCTTGGAGGAACGCTTGGAGAGATACAGCATCTCCACTCCCACCACTTCCTTGGCTTCGTTGTAGTCCAGGATGACACCGGGCGAGACCTCCTCGGACTCCACGATTGGGGAGTCGTCGAGTCGCAGGTAGAGGGCGTCGGATTCCTTGTCTACGTTCAGCTTCATGGCACACCTCTTGCGGTTCTGTCGAAGAATACACTTACCACTCGCCAAGGATTCACGCGGGTATTGACGGCGACACGCAGAACGCGATTGCCACGTTCGGGTACGCGGCGGAAGAATCGCTCAACTTCCGGGTCGTGAAGGTCAGGGACGCGTAGAGACGGCACCGTCACCGTGGACTCAACCCAGTCCCTCGGAATCATGCGTGCCTCCATAGCCCTGACCGCGTGCCTGGTGTATTCCAAAGTTCGCCTGCCCATCGACAGCCTCGGCGTGGACTGGCTTGGCTTCTACCGCTCCAGGTACTCCACCACCAGGTCGCGGCGCGCCTCGTCCGTGTCGCGGGCGCGGTACTGCTCCAGCAGGCCGGGCACGTCCGAGTAAGGCACCAGCTCGTCGCCTTCGTAGAGGATGGGGAAGCGGTGAATCGACTTGAGCAACGCGCCGAACAGAGGTATGGAGTTGCTTCGCTGCATCTGGCCCAGGCTCTCCACTACTCGTTCGACTCGCTGCACGTCGTCCCAGAAGTGCAGGTAGTCTGAGAGGTATGCGCGCTGCGGCGGCCCGCCGTCCCTGGCTTCGACCTCATCCAGGATCTGGGACACGCCCAGCAGTCCGTGCTCGCCCTTCTCCCATATCAGAACCTTGCCTTGGCACTGGATAGTGGTGGACTCCGCCGCCGCCTTCTCCACGTTGTCCAGGATGCAGTCGATGCGCTCCTGGAGCGTCAGGTAGTCCATGACCAGGTCCTTCTTGCGCTCTCTCGGCTCGGCGGCCCGGATGCTGCTCAGCAGGTCTGGGAGGTCGTCGGTGTATACGAGGACGCTCCCCTCGTATTCGATGGGGCCGCTGGGAGCCGAGGCGGCGTCGATCTCGTCGAGGACGATTTCGGCGTTGGTCGCGATCTCGTCCGCGACGCAGCCCGCAACCGAGACGGTCGCCAAGGCGGCAAGCGCAGCCAGCGATAGGGTACGGAGCATCCTGCCGGCGCGCCCGGCCCGGAAGAATCGCGGTGAAGGAAGCGTACGCCTCAGCACAGGGCTATCTCAGCCTGAGCTGCTCCAGCCTGTTGCGCCAGTACCGCAGACGGGAGCCCGGCCTGGGGGTGAACAGGGAGTCGGAGGCCGGGGCGACACTCTTGTTGGAGGAGGTGAGGGACAGCCTTCTGCCTGCGGCGGCAACGGCGGCCGCTGCTCCAAGAGCGATGGCGGCCCTCGTCATGAACTCTCGCCTGTTGAGTAGTCGGCCTGTCCTCTCTGCACTGTCCGTCATGTGCGCCTCCTGAAGCGCCTGTGAGACTTGTCACAAACGCTGTGATTCCCTATTGACTTACCAACGAACGGATTGTACACTACCTGCGGCTTGTTGCAAAGTCCCCGCGCCCAACCAGGGCAGGGAGGAATCGCGCAACTCGACGGCAGCAGGCTACAAGGGGTGGGCGTGGTGAGGCAATAACATGAACAGAGGGTAGAGATGGATCCCGAGTTCATCACTAGCGCCGACTGGCGAGAGATAGGCAACCTCCTCCACTACTACTGGTTCGTTCTTCTATTTGCAATCGGTTTCGGCTTTAACTTCCTCATGGCGCACGCCATCATCCCTTCTCTCATTGGCACCGGGCATCTGCCGGAGGGCGTGGGCAAGTCCCGCCGCCTCTTCTACGGCGGGGCGCTGGTGTCGCTTGGCCTTGTGCTGTTCTTCCTGCTGCGAATCGTGCAGGAGGCGCACGTACTGAAGTCCGTATGGGAGCGGTGGTGGATCTGAACGCCGCGCCGATGACGGCCCGCGATCATTGACCTACGTAAAGGAAGCCGAAACAAAGCGCCGATGTTAAAGATAGCTGCACTGACAGCCTTGCTGGGCGGCCTGGCGGCCGGCGGTCTCGTGACGCTGATCGTCGTGGTGTTTCTCATGCGTGCATGGTGGAGCACACCCTTTGAGGTGATGGGCTTCGGCGGGCCGCCGGAGCAGCCCATACCATTCCCGCACACCGTCCACGCCGGTGTCGGCGACCTGCTGGGCGAGGACGGCAACCCCGTCATGTACGCGGACGGTCAGCCTAAGACCGCGCTCGGCCTGGACTGCACCTACTGCCACCGCAACGTGGACAAGGGCGCGTCCGCCTCCGTCCCGCCCGTGGAGCAGTGCATCTTCTGCCACAAGGTTGTGGAGGACTCGGAGGGCAACCCGCTGCCGGGCCTCGCCAATCTGGTGACCGCCTGGGAGAACAAGGAGCCGGTGGTGTGGGAGCGAGTGCACAGGCTGCCGGACAGCGTCCGCTTTGTGCACGAGGCGCACATCCGCTACTTTACGCAGCAGGGCAATCTGCTGCCGAGCGGCGAGCAGGCGATGTTCGCAGCCAACGTATGCGCCACCTGCCACGGAGACGTAGCCGCCATGGCCGAGGTGAAGCAGGTTCGCAGCCTGAAGATGGGCGACTGCCTGGACTGCCACAGGGACTACGGCGCGCCGACCGACTGCACTACGTGCCACTACTAGGGATTGAATGAAGTCATGGAAGTAACCAGAAGACAGTTCCTCAAGTGGTCAGGGGTCTCGGCAATCGGAGCCGTGGCCTTCAACGGCTGTCTCATTCCTGAGCAGGAGTTCCAGATCGAAAGCCCGGTCAACCTGCCGGAGGATCTGGTCAGCGGCATCGACAACTGGTATGCCACGCTGTGCCGGCAGGATCCGGAGGGTTGCAGCATCATCGTTCGGGTTGTGGAGGGCCGCGCCAAGAAGGTGGAGGGCAACCCGGACTACCCCACCAACCAGGGCAAGCACCACGCACGAAGCGAGGCCGGCTTGCAGGCGCTCTACCACCCCGACCGAATCAGCCAGCCGCTCCTGCGGGAGGGCGACGCGCACGTGCCCATCTCCTGGGACGAGGCGCGCAGGCGCATCGTGGAGCGGATGGGCGGCCTGGCCGACAGGAGCAGGTTCCTGCTGGTCACGCAGCCGCTGCGAGGCCACCAGGCTCTTCTCGCCAGCGAGTTTACGAAGGCGTACGGCGGCAGGTCTATGGCGTTCGAGACGCTGGAGCAGGTGACGCTCCGCCGCGCCGTCATGGACGTGTTCGGGCAGGAGAGGCTGCCGGTGTTCGACATTGAGAGGTGCAACTACCTGCTGTCGTTCGGGGCGGACTTCCTGTCCACGTGGCTTTCGCCGGTGAAGTACTCGCGAGGCTACGGCGAGCTGCGGCAGGGCGGCGGCCATCGCGGGCTGCACGTGCAGGTGGACTCGCGCTTCTCCATGACGGCGGCCAACGCCGACGAGTGGGTGCCGGTGCGCCCCGGCGGCGAGGGCGTGCTGGCGATGAGCATGGCATACGTGATAATCCGTGACGGCATGGCAGACCCGGCCGCGGCGGACGCCCTCACGGGCGGCGGCGGACACGAGGCGCTGGCGGCGTTCAGCCCGGATAACGCGCAGGTGCAGGATGTCACGGGCGTGAACGCGGGCCGCATAGCGGAGCTGGCTCACGCCTTCGCAGACCCCGGCAACCGGCCCAGCATGGCTATCGGCGGCGGCTCCGCGGGCGCGCACACAAGCGGCCTGTTCAACCTGCGCGCAATCTACTCGCTGAACCTGCTGGTAGGCAGCGTCAACACGCCGGGCGGCATAGAGTTCAACCCTGCGCCGCCACTGCGAGAGCTTGCCACAAACGACGTCATGGCTATGGGTGTTCCCGCATCCTTCCGCGAGTGGAGGGAGATGGATCGCCCGCAGGTGCTCATGGTGCGCGGCGTCAACCCCGTGCACGGCCTGCCGCCGGACGCCAATTTCCGCGCGGCGGTTGAAGGAGCGGAGTTCGTTGTGGCGTTCTCCGGCTTCATGGACGAGACGGCGGCGATGGCCGACATCGTGCTGCCGGAGCACAACTACCTGGAGGACTGGGGCGACGACGTGCCGGACCCGGGGCCTGGCTACGAGGTCATCGGGTTGCAGCAGCCGGTGGTGGCCCCGTTCCACGGCGGCACGCGCGGGTTCGGCGACGAGCTGCTGGCGATTGCCCGCGATCTTGGCCTCGACCTGGACAACAGGGTTGGCGCGTCGACGGTCAAGGACCTGCTGAGGCGCGGAGCGGAACAGCTGTGGCAGATGGATCGCGGTTCGATTCGAGCGTCCAACTTCGACGGCTTCTGGAATGGCGTGTTGCAGCGCGGCGGCTGGTGGGACGCTTCGGCCAGGGACAGCAGCGGCGTAAGAGACATCAAGCCGCTGGACACGGCATGGCCGGACATCTCGTTCAGCGAAGCGCCGGGCGGGCGCGCCTTCAACCTCATTCCGTTCCTGTCGAACTCGATTGGAGACGGCAACCTGGCCCACCTGCCGTGGCTCCAGGCAACGCCGGACCCGATTACGACTATCGTGTGGCACACGTGGCTGGAGATGAACACACGCACGGCGGATGAGATGGGACTCCAGAAGGGGGACATCGTAGTGGTCACGGCGGCGGGCGGCCGCTCAGTGGAGGCGCCGGTGTATCCGCACCCCGCAGTCCCGCCGGACACGGTGTCCATGCCCATAGGCCAGGGTCACACGGCATTTGGGCAGTACGCGGAGGGCGTGGGCGTAAACACCATGTCGCTGCTGGCTGCGCTTTCGGACGGGGCAACCGGCGGGCTGGCGTGGGCTGCAACCAAGGTAAGCGTGTCGAAGGCCGACCGGAGCATCGACATTCCGCGGTTTGAGGGCAACCAGTTCGCGGAAGAGGTGGACGAGCAGGCGATAATCAAGATTACGAAGCCGGAGTAGCGGAGTCGGAACACACAACCGGCGGGAGAATGTTATGACGACAGAGCGAATAGCGCACAAGTGGGGGATGGTGGTCGACATAGACCGCTGCACGGGCTGCCAGTCTTGCGTGGTGGCCTGCCAGGCGGAGAACAACATCCCCATCAACACGGAGGACGTGTTCCGGCAGCGCCGCGCCATCCAGTGGATCCACGTGGAGCGGTACTGGGAGGGCGAGTTCCCGGACGTGAGGGCGCGCTTCATCCCCGTCTTCTGCCAGCACTGCGAAAACGCTCCCTGCGAGCCGGTGTGCCCTGTGTACGCTACCTACCACAACAACCAGGGCATGAACGTTCAGGTGTACAATCGCTGCGTGGGCACCCGCTACTGCGCCAACAACTGCACCTATAACGTGCGCTTCTTCAACTACTGGGAGCCGGTGTGGCCGGAGAGCCTCCGCAACCAGTTGAACCCGGACGTGTCCCTGCGCAGCCGGGGCATCATGGAGAAGTGCAGCTTCAACGTGCAGCGCCTGCAAAAGGCGCAGCGCGTCGTCGAGGGGCAGCAGGGCGAGCGGCTGACGGACGCCCACCTGAAGGAGGGCAACTACCTGCCTGCCTGCGTACAGGCTTGCCCCACCAACGCGCTCGTGTTCGGCGACTTCAAGGATCCGAACAGCCAGGTGTCGCACCTGAAGGCGGAGCACCTGGACAACGGCCACGGCCGCGGATACAAGATGCTGGAGCACGTGGGAACGGAACCCAACGTCATCTACCTGAAGAAGGTGGACATCCACGCCAAGGAGACTGTCGGCGATCATGCATGAGCTTCACCATCCGCCGACCCCGGTCTACTGGGGCATGACGGCGCAGGAGTTGACGCAGGACGTGGTGCAGCGGCACGCGTCGCCGGGAGGCGCGTTCTGGGCGATAGCGGGCGTACTCGCCGCGCTGTTCGCGCTGGGCGTGGTGGGATTCGTGCTGCTGGTGACGCAGTACGGCTTCGAGGACCGCAACGCTTGGGGCTACTACGCCACGGCATTCGCGTACATCTTCGTGACGGCGCAGTCGGCGGTGCTGGTCTCGGTTGCGCTGCGCATGGCAAAGGCGCACTGGCGCAGGCCGCTGGCCCGCATCTCGGAGTTGTTCGCCGCGGTGGGCCTGTTCAACTTCCTGCTGATGATTCCGCTGCTGTGGGTGCTGCCGCCGACCACCGGACGGCGGAGCATCTGGTTCGACTGGCCGGCGTTCAGCCCGCACATCTGGGACACTGTTGGGATGGCGACTCTGGTGTTGACCGGCTTGTTCATCCTGCGGCTGGCATCCCTGCCGGACGTGGCCGCGGTGCAAGACCACGCAGGCGGCAGCCGGCCCATGAACTGGCGCGGCACGCTGCAACAGTGGAGGGTGCAGCGGACGGGGCTTGCGGTGCTCGGCGGCTTCTACTTCATGCAGTTGATTGTGGTTCACATGCTCATCAGCATAGACTTCTCCATGAGCCTGGTGCCGGGCTGGAAGGACTCCATCTTCCCGGCCTTCCACGCGCTCAACGGCCTCCAGTCGGGCGTGGCCCTGATACTCGTGACCATGTTCATACTGCGGCAGACGACAGGCCTGCGGAAGTACCTGGAGGTTGACCAGTTCTGGGGCCTGAGCAAGCTGCTGCTGGCAATCTCCCTGCTGTGGTTCTACTTCTGGTGGTCGGGGTTCTTCGTCTACTGGTACGGGCGGACTCCCGCGGAGCAGGGCGTGCTCAAGCTCATCATGTTCGAGGTCTACTGGATTCCGTTCTTCCTGGCGTTCGTCATGTGCTTTGCGCTGCCGTTCCTCATCCTGATGTGGAACATCGTGCGCAAAACCACGTGGGGGCCCGCGCTGGCCGGGGCGATTGTGCTGGTAGGCACGTTCTTCAACGTGATGCGATACTACGTGCCTGCGTTCTCGATAGAGGACCACACGCTGCACGTGCTGCACGACGTGCCTCCGGTGAACCTGCCGAACGTGGCCGACGTGCTGGTGGTGGTCGGCGCGCTGGCGGGCGCGGCGCTGGCGTACATGCTGACGACGCGCTTCGTGCCCATCATGTCCATGTGGGAGCTGCGGGAAGGGCAGATATTGCAGCGGGTGCGCAAGCTGATGAAGATCGACATCAAGGTTCTGGCGAAGCCGGAGTAGACGCCGCAACTAATGGCCTCCACAGAGGCCGGAGCAAGAGCGAATGCAGGAAAGAGTAAAGCTAACCGACGCACAGATAAACAGGGACCTTCTCCGCTCGATGACGGAGAATCCGCTGTGGTACTGGCTGCTCGTGGGGGCGCTGGGCGCATGCGTACTGGTGGCGTTTGCGGCCGTGGCGTACATGTTCAACCAGGGACTGGGCGTCACCGGACTCAACCGGCCGGTCATGTGGGGGTTCTTCATCACGAACTTCGTGTTCTGGATTGGCATCAGCCACGCAGGCGTGATGCTCTCGGCCATCCTGCGGCTGGTGCAGGCGGAGTGGCGGCGGCCCGCAACCCGCGCCGCAGAGGTGCTGACGGTGTTCTCGCTGATGACGGCCATGACCATGCCGCTGATACACGCGGGCAGGCCGTGGCGCGTCATGTACTGGGTGTTTCCGTTCGACTGGGCCCGCGGCGTGTACCCCAACGTGCGGTCTGCGCTGGTGTGGGACCCCTCGGCGGTGTTCACGTACCTTACGAGCAGCATCCTGTTCGTGTTCATCGCGTTGATACCGGACATAGCGGTCGCGCGGGACAGGACGACAGGCTGGAAGCACGTCATGTACTCCGTGCTGGCGCTTGGCTGGCGGGGCAGCGTGCGGCAGTGGAAGTTGCAGTTGATAGCGGGGATCCTGCTGTCCGCGGTCATCCTGCCGATATTCGTCTCGGTGCACAGCATAGTGTCGTGGGACTTCGCGGCGGCCGTGTCGGTGGAAGGCTGGCACAGCACCGTGTTCGCTCCGTACTTCGTCATCGGCGCGGTGCACTCCGGCGTGTCTGCGGTGGTGACCGTGATGATCATCCTGCGCTCCATGTTCAAGTGGCAGGACTACATCCGGCTTGAGCACCTGGACGCGCTGGCGAAGCTGCTGATAGTGGTCGCCACAACGTGGTTCTTCTTCTTCGTGCTGGAGTTCCTGTTCGGGCTGTACAGCCTGGAAGGGCCGGAGATAAGGCTGCGCGAGATGCAGGTGTTCGAGATGCCGTGGGCGGCGTTCTTCATCGCCTTCCTGGTGTGCTCGTACTTCATACCGGTGCCGATGTGGCTGTTCCGGTCCGTGCGGCGCAGCATCCCCTGGATGATATTCACCACGGTGCTGGTGAACGTGGGCATGTGGCTGGAGCGGTTCATCATCATCGTGCCGGGCCTGGCGCGCAAGCAGGGCCTCACGTTCACTTGGGGCGGCTACACGCCCAGCGCGGTCGAGATCATCATCGTATTCGCCACGTTCTGCATGGTGTCCATGCTGGTGCTCCTTTTCGCCAAGGTGTTCCCGCTGATCCCCATCGGAGACGCAAAGGAGGGCGTGGTGCTGGAGGACGAGATCAAGGTTGGAAAGGTAAGAGTCCCGGCTATCATGCGGGAGGAGTAATCTCCGGAGGTCTGAAGTGGCCAACAAGAACGTACTAGGAGTATTCGATAACGCAGACACGGCTGCCGACGCAACCGACGTCCTGATGGAGGTCGGCGTCAACCAGGAGGACTTCGACGTCCTCACCGGCAGCCCGTACCCGGAGGGCGCGTTCGGCGAGAAGACGCCCGTGCATCACATCTACGTGTTCCCGCTGATAGGCGCGCTCATGGGGTTGAGCGTGGCCTTCCTGCTGACATCCGGCACGCAGATCGCTTACCCCATTGTCACGGGCGGGAAGCCCATCCTGTCGTTCCCGGCCATGACCATCATCTCCTACGAGGGCACGCTCCTGGGCGCGGTGATCTTCACCATCCTGGGCATCGTCTTCGAGTCCCGACTGCCCAGGGTGAAGCTCGACCCTTACGACCCGCGCATCACGGAGGGCTACATCGGCCTGCTGGTCACGTGTCCGGAGGAGCGCATGGACACCGTAGACCAGGCTCTGCGCCGCGGCAACGCGGTTGACGTCATCCACGAGGGAGGCCGTTCGTTCCAGGCATGAACACGTCCACGTCCAGACTCCACAGACTGCGCTTGGGCGCGGCCGTCGCGGCGTTGCTGCTGACGGTTGCAGCCGCGGGCTGCCTGCCGCTTGGCCGCGGCGCATACCCAATAGACATCTTCGCGGAGATGCACTACACGCAGATGTACAAGTCGCAGGAGCCGCCGCGGCTGTATCCGGCGCCGGGCGCGGTGCCGTTCATGGCGGTCGGCGAGGGCACGCTGGTGGTGCCGGACGTTTCGCCCGCGGTGAACACAGCCACGGCCGAGAAGGGCAGGACGCTCTACGCGGTGAACTGCGTGGCCTGCCACGGCATGACGGGCAAGGGCGACGGCCCGATGGCCGGACACCTGGAGCGAAGCGAGTCTCAGCCTGCCGCGCTTGCGCCGGTTGACCTCACCAGCGAGGCGACGGCCAACAGCACAGACGACCAGTTGTTCCTCTTCATCGGCGGCGGAGGCCGCATCGGCTACGCGTTCCGGCTGGCCGGGCAGCCCTCCGGCTCCAGTATGCCGGAGTTCGACAGGCTGATGACGGAAGAGGACCGCTGGAGCGTGGTCCGCTACGTGCGAGATCTGCAAGGGCAGTAGGCGGGGCGAAGGGCGAAACGTCTCCCCCCGTCTGCGGGGGAAGATTGAGATGGGGGTCTCGTTGTGTGGTTGTCGCGCGGCGTTCGCCCCTATTTGTTGGCCCTTCCGTTTGCCCTGAGCCTGTCGAGGCATGGCCGCCCCTATGGGCGGTTCACGAACCGCCCTTACGACACTGCCCACGCCAACACCCGCGCCGTCTGGATTGCGGCTTCCGCCGCAATGACGGTTGAAGGCGGCGGCCCGCACCCTATTCCCGCGCAAGCGGGAATCTACCCAACCGACTGTCGGGCTGGCGCACAGTAGAGGCCAACGCCCGCGCCCCTTGGATTGCGGCTTCCGCCGCAATGACGGTTGAAGGCGGCGGCCGCCGTCCATCCGCCCGCCCTTCGACAGGCTCAGGGTGAGCGGATGACGCTTGCGCGCTCCCCCTTGGTATGCGGCGCGATTTCTGCGACAATTGACGCATCCGCGAGGCCGCCCGGATGGACGCTCATTCCACAGGCAAGGCGGGCAGCGAGTGGCGGGCCGCGCAGGCGACGCAGCAGCCGGAGGCTGCCATCACATGCAAGCAACCGACGTAGAGCGCACCTCACGACTGCGAGTGTTCACGGCTCTCAGGCGGCCGGGCTTCCGCCGCTTCTGGATCGGCATGGTGGCGTCCGTGATGGGCTTCCAGATCATGATGGTCGCGCAGGGCTGGCTGGTGTTCGATCTGACGGGGTCGGAGCTGTACCTGGGCTACGTGGGGCTTGCGTCCGGCCTGCCGGCCATCGCGCTCAACCTTATCGGCGGAGTGGTGGCCGACAAGGTGGACCAGCGCAGGCTGCTGATCGTCACGCAGAGCCTCTCCAGCCTCATCATGCTGGCGCTGGCTATGCTCGTGTTCGCCGACCTGGTGCAGATCTGGCACGTCATGGTCACCGCGTTCCTCATCGGCTCTGTGCAGGCATTCGACGCACCCAGCCGGCAGGCGTTGTTCCCGCGCCTCATCGAGCGCGAGGACATGATGAACGCCGTGGCACTCAACTCGATGGTGTGGCAGGGCACGCGGGTCATCGGCCCGGCGATTGGCGGCATCATCATCGGCACCAGGCTGGGCGTGTCGCCCGGCTTCTTCGCCGCGTTCTTCGGCTTTCTGGTGATGGCCGTGATGGTCTCCACGCTGCGGATGGCGCCCGTTGCGAGGTCGCAGCGAGGCTCCTTCGTGCGAGACATGGGGGAGGGAATAGCCTTTGTGCGAGCCAACCGCATCTTCACCTTCCTCATAGGCATGACGTTCTTCAACAGCGTGTTCGGGATGTCGTACATATTCCTGTTCCCGGTGTTTGCGCGTGAGACGTTTGAGGCGGGCACAACCGGCCTGGGCTTCCTGAGCGCGGCCACCGGCCTTGGCGCGCTGCTGGGCACGCTGGTCACGGCGTCGCTCGGCAACTTCCGGCGAAAGGGGTGGCTGCTGCTTGGAGGGGCAATGCTGTTCGGGGTGTTCCTCATCCTGTTCGCAGCGACGAGCGAGGTCTACGCCTGGCTGCCGCTTGCGTTGTGCCTGGTGTTCTTCGCCGGAATGAGCACGTCGATATACATGATCACGGTGATGAGCACGCTCCAGACGCTGGTGCCCAACGAACTGCGGGGGCGCGTGATGGGCATCTACGGCATGACGTGGAGCCTGCTGCCGCTGGGCGCGCTCCAGGCCGGGGCGATAGCGGAGTACACGAGCGCGGCGCTTGCGGTGGGAGTCGGCGGCGCGGCGGTCATCCTGTTCGCGCTGGGCATGACGATGGCAAGCCGACAAGTGCGCGGGCTTGGCTCGCAGCTTGAGGCGGTGGGGTGAGGGGAGGAGGCGGCTTGCGTGAAGGGAGTCAAGTGTACAGCGCGGTTCTGGCGGCGGTGTTTCTTACGCTGGCGGTCGCCCTGCTGGCGTGTGGCCAATTCACGGGCGAGAACACGCCCGAAGTCTCCGAGGATGGGTCATGGTACCCGCCATTCACCCACGGCGACACCCTCGTCGAGCAGAAGATTGCGTATTCCGACACCATTGTCAGGGCGACCATGGCCTCTTTCTCGTCGGAAGTAGTCGTTGATGCCGACGGGAAGCACTGGGTAGCGATGAAGTTCAACCTAAACGTAAGCGAGTACCTGAAGGGTACAGGCCCGTCCAGCATCGTGGCGGTGTGGGTAGACGGCTGGCTTTGGGACACCAGCGCCGAGGCCAACGATTGGAAAGCGACCATTCTTGCACAGCGTGACGCCCAGTGGGACAATCGGGAGGCGGTCTTCTTTCTGGAAGGTTCGGCGAGCGGACTAGGGAAGGCGCTCGACAGACAGCTTGAACGCGCAGATCACTTCATTCTGTCAGTTGGAGATCCGTACGCACACGACGACCGCTATAGCCTGCACAGCAGAGGGCCGAGACTCTGGCTGCCCACCGTGAGCGAGAGCGCCGCCGCAGGAGAGAGTCCTGACATGGACGACAGGGCGTACCTGCTGGCCGTTCCGCGCGGGCCGCCCGGACCGTCCGGGATTAACAGGACTACGCCAACCATTACACTTGGCAACCTGAAGAAACTGATCGTGGAGGTTGCGGCCGAACTGAACGGAGGCGACGGATCTGCCGCGTACCAGGAGTGCGTCAAGAGCAAGTATCAATTCGAACGGGAGATTCGGTATTATCATCAGTTGGATGGCAGGACTTCCTATGCTAATGAAGTCGAGCATAGCGAGCTTGTGTCCGGCGAACCCGCCGGCAGTGTGGTGCATCAAAGGCAGAATTACGGCCATTACCCCAGCGATAGGGCGAAGACATGGTTCGAGGGCAGCAACACAGGGCTGTTCTCCATTGCGCAGGGTGACACTACGCCCTACGACATAGACGGGGACGGGAAGTTTACCGCCGTGGTCGATGGGATCGAGTTTACCGAGACGTTCACGGCGTCACGCCCACTTCCTACAGGCGAGTACAAGGTAAACCGAAAGGAAGTTTGGGCGATATTCCTACCCTGCAACTACGTTCTCAGCTACGACTGGACGGTCACCGTCACCGCGCCCGCGGGCACACTGCACGAGCTGTTCTTTGACCCGGTGACGGTGGGCAGCGCCGTTGCCGCGGACGCCGCCAACGGCACGCTGAAGCCAACCGCGTTCACGGGCGCGGGCGGCGCGTCGGCGACTATCGGGCGGGTAGCGTATGAGTCCGGCCAGGTGAAGATCAAAGTCACGCCGGTCACTGCGCTTGCGTCTCAGGTGGTGGAGGTGATAGAGCTGGACGGAACGGGGTCGCTGTCGTTGAGCGTTGCGGATGCCACGGTGGATACCGCGAACAACACGCTCAGCTGGACGGTGTCGTCGCAGCCGTGGGAGGACGGGGACAAGCTGATGGTGCGCATCCATGACGGTTCTGCGGCCGTGCCCACGCCCTGACGATCTTTGAGGGATAGAGCGATGATCAAAAGACCTCGCCTCAGCCGACGCTTCCTTATCTTGACAGGCACTCTCGCCCTCACGGCTGCCGCACTGGCAGTAGTCGTCCTGTACTCCCGACCTATGACCTCAGAATGGGCTTCACCTTTGACGGGCGCGCCGGATGAGGTGCGCCGGGAGTCAGTGGCGTACTTCGGGCCGTCTTCACTGGAGTCCCGGATGGTGCGGAGTGATGTCATAGCGAGGGTGAAGTTGGTGTCGGTTGCTCAGGTTGTGGAGAAGGAGATGGGGTGGCCTAACGATGAAGACACTTGGTACTTGAATTCACTGGAGTTCAAGTTCACGGCTCTAGAGTACCTGAAGGGAAACGGTGGAAGCGAGATTACGGCGATTGCCTTTGATGTGGATAGCCGCTACGCAACAAGACAGGAGGCCAAAGACGAAGCCCCTGATTTCCTTGGCGAGAGGGACAAGAGATGGGATGCCCGTGAGGCCATAGTATTCCTTGAGGACGAAGAACCGTACCTGCCGAGCACGAGGCAGACTGGCCGGTATGTGGTTGGTTATGTGCGTAGTTCCGGATGGGATGTCTACTCCATAGCCAGTTGGCATAGCAGGAGGTGGTTGCCATCGGCATCTGTCGGTTCATCGTCAGGAGCTACAGGCGCGTCCGGCGGACAACGCTTCTATCTGGAGGAGCCTTCCGGCGGACTGTCCTTATCGTCTGTGGCACAGTCCCTCACGGGTTCGACGACTCCGACGATCACCTCGGCCGACTTGAAGAAGCGGATTGCAGAGTTGGACGCGGAGGTCAAGGCTGGCGACGGGTCGGAGGAGTACAGGGAGTGCGTCCTACAAAAATACATACGGGAGGGAGAGGTCCGATATAGCAAGGCGCAGCTAGTCACGGAAGGCGACGCCTCATGGTTGAAGGACGGCTACTATTACATCCGCCATGACGCTGCCATCAGTTCTGGCCTGCCTGCCAAAACCAGAGTGTTCACGGATCCTCTGAGGGGTGAGGGTGAAACCGCGCCAGCTTGGGCAGGCGACTTTCCCACTATGGGTAGGGACGCGGAGCAGTTCAGAACGCAATGGCCGGGAGTGGCTGACACCATGCGTCCTCTGCCCGCGGGTGAGTACAAGTTCTATTACGGCTATCGGCCCAAGGAATTCATCATCTGCGACGGGCAGCCAGAAGAAGAGAAGAAACGAGAAGAGGTATTCGTCACCGTCACCGCGCCCGCGGGCACATTGCACGAGCTGTTCTTCGACCCGGTTACTGTGGGCAGCGCCTTTGTTGCGGACGCCACCAACGGCACGCTGAAGCCAACCGCGTTCACGGGCGCGGGCGGCGCGTCGGCCACAATCGGGCGGATAGCGTATGAGTCCGGCCAGGTGAAGATCAAGGTCACGCCGGTCACTGCGCTTGCGTCTCAGGTGGTGGACGTGATTGAGCTGGACGGAACGGGGTCGCTGTCGTTGAGCGTTGCCAACGCCACGGTGGACGCCGCGAACAACACGCTTAGCTGGACGGTGTCGTCGCAGCCGTGGCATAACGGTGACAAGCTGATGGTGCGGATCCATGATGGCTCGGTGGCCGCGCCAGCACCCGCGCCTACGCCTGTGCCTGTGCGTTAGGGACTGTGGGGCGTTCACGAACGGCCCCTACGGTTCCGCCGCCCCACCTCTCTACCGGGTGCTAGATTCCTGCTTCCGCAGGAACGACGGTTGTGGTAGGCCGCCATCTGCCCGCCCTTCGACAGGCTCAGGGCGGGCGGGTGAGTGTTGGCCTTTCGCCGCTGCCCTTGGGCCGTTCACGAACGGCCCCTACGGTGAGATACGCCGTGCCACCGCGGACTCCAGCGGCTTGCCCTTGGGCCACGCGGCGTGTACAATACCAGCCGAATCAAGCGCGGGCTGAGCCAATCCGCCCGCCCTGCAAGGAAGCTTCAATGGACTTAGACACCGTCATTGCGCTTGCGCCCAACCCCAGGATCCAGGAGTTCCGCCCTGGGGACACCGTGAAGGTCAACATCCGCATCAAGGAGGGCGACAGGGAACGCCTGCAGGCGTTCCAGGGCACGGTGATTCGCAGCAGAGGCAGGGGAGCGGGGGCCACCTTCACCGTGAGGCGCGTTTCCTACGGCATCGGCGTTGAGCGCACGTTCGCCTTTCACTCGCCGAACGTGGAGGCCGTGGAGGTCGTGCGACACGGCCGCGTGCGCCGCGCTCGCCTCTACTACCTGCGCGGTCGCTACGGCAGAGCTGCTCGCATCAAGGAAGACAGGAACCGAGGCAGGTAGCAGGCGAAGGCTCGGAGGCCGCATCGGCCTCTCAGCGTGGCAGGGCCGGCACAAATGACCAAGTATGCCGAGGTGGCCGTCGACGCCCCCGCGGGGTACAATCGCACCTTCACGTACTCCATACCGGACGGCATGGCCGTGCAGCAGGGCCATCTCGTGCGTGTGCCGTTCGGCAGCCGGACACTCTCCGGGTTCGTGTTCGACGTCACGGACGAATCGCACGCCCCGTACACCCGCGACATAGAGCGGCTGGCGTACGGCGAGCCGGCGCTGGGCTATCGAGAGCTTGCGCTTGCAAGCTGGGCCAGCGAACGCTACGTGGCGTCGCTCTTCGACTGCGCCGCGCTCCTGGCGCCGCCCGGCCTCTCACTGCGGGCCAACAGCTACGTCTCGCTGAGCCATCCCGACGCGGAGCGCGGCAGGCTGACGCAGGCGCAGCGCAGGGTTGTGACCTACCTCCAGAGCCGCGGCAGGGTGCGGCGAGACACGCTCATCAAACGCCTGGGCCCCGCGTCGGAAAGGGCGATTGGGTCGCTGGCCGCCCGCGGCGTCATCCAGGGCTGGAGCGAGCTTCGCAAGCCGACGGCGGGGCCGCGATACGCCACCTACGTCGAGGCAGCGGAGCCGCAGGCCACGCCGGAGGAGCGGGCGGAGCGAATCGGCAGCCGCGTGCCTCGGCAGGCCGCGCTGCTCGACCACGTGGAGCGGCTGGGCGCGCCCATGCGCCTTGCGGAGGCCAGCAAGGAGTACGGGGCCTCCGCCGTGAAGAGCCTGGAGGGCAAGGGACTGCTGCGCCGCGTCCGCATACGCCAGGATCGCGATCCTCTCGCCGGCCGCGACTTCCCGCCGGACGAACCTCCCCACCTGACGCCGCGGCAACGGCACTGCGTGGAGCGCATTCGCCGCGCGATCGACGCAGAGGCGCCGCGCGTGTTCCTGCTGCGCGGCGTCACGGCCAGCGGCAAGACGGAGGTGTACATGCGGGCGCTGGCCCACGCGATGTCGCGCGGCAAGCGCGGCATCGTGATGGTGCCGGAGCTTGCGCTGACTCCGCAGACAATCGACAGGTTCGGAGGTCGGTTTCCGGGCCAGGTGGCGGTGCTCCACAGCGGACTGTCGGCGGGGGAGCGGTTCGACCAGTGGTGGCACATACGGGAGGGCGGTTACGGCGTGGTCGTCGGGTCGCGGAGCGCAGTCTTTGCGCCGCAGCCCGATCTGGGCGTCATTGTGCTGGACGAGGAGCACGAGTGGGCGTACAAGCAGCAGGACGCCGCGCCCCACTACCACGCCCGCGAGGCGGCGCTCAAACTGGCCGAGCTTGCGAACGCGGTGGTGATCCTGGGCAGCGCCACGCCGGACGTGGTATCGAACAGCCGAGCCATAGAGGGCGAGTTCGAGCTGCTGGAGATGCCGCAGCGCATTCGCCTCTCCGACTCGGCGGAATCGCCGCTGCCGAGGGTGCGCGTGGTAGACCTGCGCCGCGAGCTGCGGGAGGGCAATCGCAGCATCTTCAGCCGCGCCCTGAGCCAGGCAATGGAGTTTGCGCTGCGCGAGGGCGAGCAGGTCATCCTGTACCTGAACCGCAGGGGCAGCGGCAGTCTGGTGCAGTGCCGCGACTGCGGCCACTCCATGCACTGCCGCAGCTGCGCGCTGCCGCTCACGTACCACGCGCAGTCGGCGCGCCTGCTGTGCCATCGCTGCGGCCATCGGCAGAACTACCCCAAGGCATGCCCGTACTGCCGCGGCCCGCGAATCCGCTACCTTGGCCTGGGCACGCAGCGCGTCGTCGAGGAGGTGGAGAGGGCGTTCCCCGGCGTGAAGACGCTGCGATGGGACAGGGACTCGGTCTCCACCCGGGGCGGCCACGAGCAGGTCATGTCGAGCTTCACGCAGGGCGATGCTCAGGTGTTGGTTGGCACGCAGATGATCGCCAAGGGCCTCCACTTCCCGGACGTGACGCTTGTCGGGGTTATGTGCGCCGACATTGGGCTGTACCTGCCGGACTATCGCGCATCGGAGCGGGTCTTCCAACTGCTGTGCCAGGTGTCCGGCCGCACTGGCCGGGGGCCGCGCGGCGGCCAGGTTGTGGTGCAGACCTACTCGCCGGAGCACTACGCGATCAGAGCCGCCGCGGAGCAGGACTACGAGAGGTTCTTCAACGAGGAGCTGGCCTACCGCGACGAGCAAGACCTGCCTCCGTTCACGGAGCTGATTCACCTGGTGTACGCGCACACCGGCCCGGACTACTGCCGGCAGCAGGCGGTTGCGCTGGGCGAGTCACTGAGGCGGGCGCGGGCTGCCTGGGGCATAACGGAGGTGGACGTGCTGGGGCCGGCGCCTGCGTATCCGCCGCGGCTGGCGGGCCGGTATCGCTGGCACATAGTGCTGCGGGGGCAGGCTCCTCACTCGCTTCTGGAGAGAGTAACGCTGCCTCCGGGCTGGTCGGTGGACGTGGATCCCATGTCCGTCATGTAGCCGGCTACGGCGGATTTACAGGGCGAACAAGCCACACTATAATTGGGCGCACGGCCGGCCCATCGGCGGCCCACATCGCCCGGTCGGGCGGCTCGACAGGGGGCCGCTCACCGGCCAGGAGGCAGAGCTTGTCCCTACTACACCTGCGAACGATTCCCGACCCTGTGCTGCGCCAGAAGGCCAGGCGGGTCACCAAGATAGACGATGCCCTCCAGCGGCTGATCGACGACATGATAGACACGATGCGGGAGGCCAATGGCGTGGGCCTGGCCGCCAACCAGGTGGGCGTGTTGCAGCGAGTGGTCGTCATCGAAGTGCCGGAGGAGGAGGGGCTGGTGCGGGTGCTCATCAACCCGGAGATCGTGCGGCGCGAAGGGGAGCGGCCGGTGGAGGAGGGCTGCCTGAGCATTCCGGGCTACCGCGGCGAGCTTACGCGGTCGTTGAAGGTGCGGGCGCGCGCGCTGGACAGGGACGGCAAGCCGATTCGCTTCAAGGCGGAGGGGCTGCTGGCGCAGGCGCTGGAGCACGAGACCGACCACATCAACGGTACGCTCTACATAGACCACCTGGAGAGCCCGGAAAAGCTCTGGAAACTGGAGCCGCAGGCCGCCGGAGCACGCTCCGAGGCGAGTTGACCACCCGGCCGCCCGATGAATCGCGCCGCGTAGCGTTCCCTGGCCCGGCCGCCGCGGCGCTGCGGCAGCTGCGCGCAGTCCTGGCCGACAGCGTCGCTGAGGCGTACGTGGTCGGCGGTTTCCTGCGCGACCTGACCCTGGGCATCCACGCAGCCGACATTGACCTCGCTGTGAACGGCGATGCCGTCTCCATTGCGCGCCACGCGGCGAACGCTCTCGGCGGCGCGTTCGTGCTGCTGCACGAGGAGCACGCCACGGCCCGCGTCGTGCTGCCTCGCGAGACAGGCGAGACGGGGACTCGCCGGACGGTGGATCTGGCCTCGTTCTCAGGCAGCATCGAAGAAGACCTTGCCCGCCGCGATTTTACCATTGACGCGATGGCCCTGCCGCTGGACGACGCGCTCGCATGGGCGGACGGCGCAGCCTCGGAGCGCGCCGCGGGAGACCTGCGGCTGCTGGATCCGTGCGGCGGCCTGGACGACCTGCGCTCGGGGCACATTCGCGCCGTCTCCGACGACGCGTTCCGCCGCGATCCCGCTCGGCTCTTGCGCGCCGTGCGGCTGGCGGCGCGCCTCGGCTTCGCGATTGACGCAGGCACGCAGCAGTCGATACGGCGGGACGCGCGCCTGCTGTGGGACGTGGCGGCGGAGCGGCAGCGCGACGAGCTCCTGAGGACGCTTGCGGAGCCGGGCGCGACGGCCAGCTTGCGCCTCATGGACGACTTGGGGTTGCTGTGCCTGCTCATTCCTGAGCTTGAGGCGGGCAGAGGCGTTGAGCAGCCCAGGGAGCACTACTGGGACGTGTTCTACCACAACCTGGAAACGCCGTCCCACCTGGAGCGGCTGACCACGGACAGAGGGAACGCAGAGGATGAGGTCATCGCCGTCTCGCCGTGGCGGCCGCAGCTTCAAGCGCACTTCGACGAAGAGGTCAGCGACGGCCACACGCGCCGCACAATCGTGAAGCTGGCCTGCCTGCTGCACGACGTGGCGAAGCCGGCCACCAAGTCGTTCGACGCCACGGGGCGGATGCGGTTCTTCGGGCACGACACGCAGGGCGCGGACGTGTGCCGCGGCATACTGCGCCGCCTGCGAATCAGCAGCCGCGGCGTCGACCTGGTAGAGACTATGGTGCGCCACCACCTGCGGCCCACGCAGATGCGCCAGGGCGTAGACCTGCCCACGCCTCGCGCCGTCTACCGCTACTTTCGTGACCTGGGCGAGGCGGCCGTGGACACACTGTACCTGAACATGGCGGATTACCTGTCGGCCAAAGGGCCGGTCGTGGAGTCGGGGGACTGGGAGGGCCACTGCCGGTTGATCACGCACATCCTGAACGGCGGGCTGGATCAGGACGGCGCGCCCAAGGCGGAGACGCGGCTTGTGGACGGCCACGCGCTGATGGAGTCGCTGGGGCTATCGCCGGGGCCGCACGTAGGCCGGCTGCTGGAGGCCATCGCGGAGGCGCAGGGCGCAGGCGAAATTGCCACGCGCGAGGATGCGCTGGAGCTTGCCCGGCGGCTGGCGGAGGCGGGGTTAGAGGCGCGATAGTCGGTGTGAGATTCGGCAAAATGACGCTTGACGTCAAACGTCATTTGTGCTATCATTCGGGATAGTGAAGCAGTGATACTTAGCTACGCAGACAGGGACACCGAACGGTTCGCCGCCGGAGAGTACGTCTCTGCGTTCGATGGTTTCGAGCGGCAGGCTGCAAAGCGGCTGTCCGTATTGAACGCGGCAACATCCCTGGACACACTGCGAGCGATGCGCAGCAACCGGCTGGAGACGCTGAGAGGAGAAAGGCAAGGGCAGTTCTCGATCCGCATAAACCGCCAATGGCGGATCTGCTTCGAGTGGCCGGACGGCCCCGGCCCAACCTACGTCGAGATAGTAGACTACCACTGAGGAGCTTTCACATGTTCAGACGTGCGGTTCACCCCGGAGAGATACTTGAGGATGAGCTGATTGAACGCGGCGTCTCACCGGCGGCTTTCGCACGGCAGATAGACGTGCCTCCCAATCGCGTGAGCCAGATACTGGCGGGCAAGCGCGCCGTGACCGGCGACACAGCGTTGCGGTTCGGGCACTGGTTCGGCGTAGACCCGCAGTTCTGGATGAACCTGCAATCGCAGTTCGACCTCGCCACCGCGGAGCAGCTGGTGGGCATGGCCGTCCGCGAGCTGCCGACCGCGTACGAGACCGGATCGCCCGCCGCGGACGGATAGCGGCCCCGCTTCGACTGGCTGAGCGCGAGCGGATTGAGTGGCTGGCGGCTGCGCTTGACAGGCTCAGCGCGAGCGGATTGAGTGGCTGGCGGCTAACGGCCGCGCAGCACGCGTACGACCCGGCCCAGGCTTAGCTGCTGGTCGTACACCAGCAGGAACGACCGGAATAGGCGGGCGGTGAGCCAGACTGCTGCCGCTACGCTCAGCGAAAGAAGCGAGAGGCTGATCGCCACGTCCAAGCCGCCCATGCCGCCGAGGCCCAGCCGCGCCAGGCTCGCCACCGGCGCGGTTATCGGGATGAAGCTGAGCGCTCTCGCCAGCGTCCCGTCGGGGTTCTGGAGCATCGGCGTAAGGAACCACAGTGGAAGCATCGTGGGCACGATGACGACGGCGGTGATGTTGTTCGCCTGCCTCTGGTTCGTCGTGACCGCGCCGACAGCCGCCAGCAGCGTGCCTACCAGCGCGTAGCCCAGGAAGAAGTACGCGAACGCCAGCAGCAGGGCGCCGGGCGCAGGCACGGCCAAAAGCTCAGAGGCCAGTTCGGAGATGAGGCCGGGGGCCAGCATGAGGAACCCGAACATTGCCGCGGACCAGACTGCCATCTGCAAAAGGCTGGCCGCGCCCAGCCCAATCAGCTTGCCGAACATCAGGTGCTCCGGCTTGATGGAGGACAGCAGCACCTCCATGATTCGGCTCTCCTTCTCCTCCGTCAGGCTCTGGAGCAGGTAGCCGGAGGCGGTGAGCGCGGACACGAAGTACAGGATGCCGGCGATCACGAATATCAACGCCTCGCCGAGGTCGGTTTCCTCGTCCGCGGGCGCGCCTGCGCCGCTCACCCCCAGCGTCACGATTCGATACGGCGTGACGATGCGCTCGAGAAGCGCCGAGTCGACCTGTCCTGCGGCCAGGTTCGCCAGCACGAACTTGTGGAGGGCGCTGTCTCCACTGCCGCTGTCGAACCGCAGCCCTGCGCGTCTCTCCCGCACCTCCGTCACTATGCCCGTTGCCAGGTAGTCGGCGGGGAAGACGTACAGCCTGTCGATGCGCCCCGCTAGCAGGTCTTGCGTGGCTGCCGCTTGGTCAGCGTAGGGCGTGAACAGCGTGTCGCCCTGCTGCGGGTGGCCGGAAAAGAGAGGCCGCCCGTCCGGGCCGACGGTGAGATCCACGTAGCCGACGGCGACCGGCTCGGACGAGGTGGGGGAGACTCCGGGCTGCGTGTCGTCGTCGGAGGCAACGGCGCGAAAGACCACCATGCCGATGAGCGCCACCACCGCCAGCGCGGGCACGGACGCGGCGAAGATGCGGTAAGACAGGCGGCCCACCGTGACGGAGAACTCGTGCCGCGCAACCAGCCACGTCTTACTCACGGCGGCTCCCGACGACTTGCAGGAATATCTGCTCCAGGCTAGGCGTTGCAAGCTCGAACCGGTCGATCCTCGCGCCGCGGTCTAGCAGCGAGCGCAGCGCTTGCTCCGGCGCGCAGCCCTGCGAGAGCGTCAGCGCATAGCCGTCGCCGTCCCGCCGCCACTCCTGCACGCCGTAGACGCCCTCCGGCGCCTGGTCGCAGGCGACGAATACCTCGCTGCCCGCGAAGCGTCGCTTGATGTCGACGACCGGCCCGTCCAGCACGACGCGGCCGTAGTCGAACATGAGGATGCGGTCGCACAGCTCCTCCACGTCCGACATCTGGTGCGTGGAGAACATGATCGCCACGCCCGCGGCGCGCAGCTCCGCCACCACGTCCTTCATCACGCGCACGTTGACGGGATCCAGGCCGCTGAACGGCTCGTCCAGCACGACGAACGCGGGGTTGTGAATGAGCGTTGAGGCAAACTGCACGAGCTGGCCAAGCCCGCGGCTGAGCTCCTGGATCTTCTTGGCGCGGTGCTGCCCCAGCCCAAGGCGTTCGAGGAGCCGGTCGGCCTGGGCAAGGGCGTGCTCGCGGGGGAGTCCCTTCAGCTCTGCAAGGTACAGCAGATTGGGGACCACGCGCTGGCCGCGATAGAGGCCGCGCTCCTCCGGCAGGTAACCGATGCGCTCCCTGGCGGCCGGCGTCATGGCGGACTCGAAGATGGAGACCTCGCCTGCGTCGGGGCGGATGATGTCCAGGAGCATACGGATGGTGGTCGTCTTGCCGGAGCCGTTGGGGCCTACGATGCCGACGATCTCGCCGGGCTGTACCGAAAGCGAGACGTCCTGCACGGCACGCAGGTTGCCGTAGCTCTTGTAAAGCCCGGCGGCCTGCACGATTGGGGCGCTTGTGGAGGGTGTTGCCATGACCGGTTGGCATTATGACACAGGCCGTTGGACGGGGGAAAGAGCGGTGGCTGCGCCGCGCGGCCAGGGCGAGATACCCCCGCGCGCCTCTGACACCTATATCTTGTGCGCTTGCCCGAAAGTCGCACAAAATGGAGTGGACAGCTATTGACAACGCAGTTGGAGCCGCAATAGAATAGCCCTGCGTGTTTTGCACAGGCGTTGGTAGCCGCAAGGCGGCGCAGTACAATATCTGGTATCCTCAATCGACAATCAGGAAGCGGGAGCAAACAGGTCATGCGTTGCCCATACTGCAACAGCCCGGACTCGCGGGTTCTGGACTCCAGGGACGCCCCGGAGGGCATCCGGCGGCGGCGCGAGTGCAGCATGTGCGGCCTGCGCTTCACCACCTACGAGCGCATCCAGAACACCGCGCTCATGGTCGCCAAGCGTGACGGCCGCCGTGAGGAGTACAACCGGGACAAGCTGCTCCGCAGCATCCAGATGGCGTGCGTCAAGCGGCCGTTGCCCACCGGCTCAATCGAGAAGCTGGTGGACGACATCGAGACGCAGCTACAGTCGCTTGGCCGCGCCGAGATTCAGAGCGTCGCCATCGGCGAGATGGTGGTGGAGCGGTTGCGCACGCTCGACCCCGTGGCCTACATCCGCTTTGCGAGCGTGTACCGGGACTTCGCGGACGTTGAGCGATTCAAGGATGCCGCGGAGGCGGTTCGAGCTGCGCAGCGGGCGTTGGAGAACGCGGAGCCTTCGCCGCAGCTTCCGCTGATCAGAGACGATAAGCCCAGGCGACGCCGGGGCCGCAAGCCGCGGGCAATCACTCCAGACGGCCTGCCCCTGGACATGATGCGAGGCGGCAAGTAGAGGAAGCCCAGGCAGGCGAACGCAGCAGCATCCATCTCCGCGCATCGGACAGCCAAGGCAGCGGGGAAGCAAAGACCATTCAGGAACCGGAGAGAGGACCTATGACCACAGACAGCATCGGAAACGGCAACGGCAACGGACACAACGGCGCGAGGAGCAAGAAGGCGCTGATGAGCGAGTTGGTGGCAGCGCTGGAGGCTGCCGGCGTCGAAGTTCCCACCGCCGCCCGGCAGGCCGCGCTGTCCGTGGCCGGCGGCAGCGGCGAGGAGTACCAATGGGAGCGCGGCGGGGCCTCGAGGGGTGCGGCCGTGGGCGCAGTCGCAACCGCCACGCCTGCGGACACGGCTACGGCCGCAAGGCCGGACGTGTCAGACAACGCCAGGGTGGTGCTTGAGAAGCGCTACTACCTGAAGGACGACAAGGGCAACATCGTGGAGCATTCCTGGTCGGACGTGTGCCGCCGGGTGGCCCGCGCCATCGCAGAGGCGGAAACGCTCTACGACGCGGGCGCGGACGCGTCTCATTGGGAGGAGGAGTTCTACGGCATCATGGCGGATCTGGAATTCGTGCCCAACTCACCCACGCTGATGAACGCGGGCACGGGCACGGGCACGCTTTCGGCCTGCTTCGTCATCGGGCTGGAGGACAGCATGGAGGGCATCATGGAGACGGCCAAGGAGACCGCCATGGTGCAGAAGTTCGGTGGCGGGACAGGCTTTGCGCTCTCCAAGATTCGGCCCAAGGGCGCGCACATCTCCACGACTCACGGCAGGGCGTGCGGCCCCGTGGCCGTGCTGCGCCACCTCTCGTCCGTGTCCACGCTGGTCACGCAGGGCGGCAAGCGTGACGGGGCGAACATGGCCGTCATGGACGTTCACCACCCGGACATCATGGACTTCATCACCTGCAAGACGCAGGAGGGGCAGATCCACAACTTCAACATCTCGGTTGGGGCCAGCGAGGAGTTCATGCAGGCCGCGGTGCGTGGCGAAGAGTACGACCTGCGAGACCCCACTACGGGCGAGGTGGTCGGCCGGCTCAACGCGGCGGACGTGTTCAAGCACATGATCGAGGGCGCGTGGCGCAACGGCGAGCCCGGCGCGATCTTCCTCGACCGCGTCAACGAGGACAACCCCACGCTCAACATCGGCCGCATGACCGCAACCAACCCCTGCGGCGAGCAGCCGCTGCTGCCGTACGAGTCGTGCAACCTCGGCTCCATCAACCTGTCCCGGTTCGTCATCGAGGACGGCCACCAGACCACCGTGGACTGGGACAAGCTGGGACGCGTCACACGCATCGCCGCCCGCTTCCTGGACAACGTCATAGACGCCAACCGCTACTCCGTGCCGGAGATCGAGCGCATGACCAAGCTCACGCGCAAGACCGGGCTGGGCGTGATGGGCTTTGCGGACATGCTGGTGATGATGGCGATTCCGTACAACTCGCAAGAGGGGCTGGAGCTTGGCCGCGCCATCATGCGCTTTGTGATGAAGGAGGCGGACGCAGCCTCCGAGGAGTTGGCGCACGAGCGGGGCGTCTTCCCGGCGTACCCCGGCAGCTCGCACCAGAAGGCGGGCAGGCTCATGCGGAACGCCTGCCGGCTCACGGTTGCCCCCACCGGCACCATCTCCATGATCGCCGGCTGCTCCAGCGGCATCGAGCCGCTCTTCTCGCTCTGCTACCGCAAGCACAACATCCTGGAGGGGGAGAGCCTGCTCTACATCGACTCCAACTTCGAGCGCATGGCCGTCGAGGACAGCTTCTACAGCGACGAGCTCATGGAGTACCTGGCAAACGGCGGCTCCATCCAGGACAGGGACGACGTGCCGGAGTGGATCAAGGAGGTATTCGTCACCGCGGCGGACATTTCGCCGCAGGACCACGTGCGAATGCAGGCGGCCTTCCAGGAGAGCGTGGACGCGGGAATCTCCAAGACCATCAACTTCCACAACTCCGCAACCCGCGAGGACGTGCGCACCGCCTACCTGATGGCATGGGAGCTGGGCTGCAAGGGCATCACCGTGTACCGCTCCGGCAGCCGTGAGGCGGAGGTGCTGACCTCCGGCGCGACCGACTCCGCCGCGTTCGGCGCGGATGCGGCGGCCGCGAGCGACGAGCCGCACAACGGCGTGCTGCCCGTGCCGATGGCGCGGCCCGCGCAGGTGCAGGGCGTCACCGACCGCGTGCGCACGGGCCACGGCAACATGTACGTGACCATCAACTCCCGTGACGGCCAGCCCTTTGAGGTGTTCTCCAACCTGGGCAAGGCGGGCGGCTGCGACTCCGCGCAGATCGAGGCCATCACCCGGCTCGTCTCGCTTGCGCTGCGCTCCGGCATCGACGCCACGCACGTGGTTGACCAGTTGCGGGGCATCACCTGCTGCCCGCAGTGGGACGACGGGGTGCTGGTGCGCTCGGCGCCGGACGCGGTGGCGCTGGTGCTGAGCCGCCACACAGCGGCCGACGCGGGCGAGCGGCCGGTCGCGGCGCTGCACGGAGCCGCGGAGTCGGTAGCGCCGGTTGCCGTGCAGCAGGGGCTGTTCCTGAAGGCGGAGGCCAACGGCAACGGCCTCAACGGCGCGACACCGTGCCCTGAGTGCCCCGGCTTCCTGATTCACCAGGAGGGCTGCATAAGCTGCCGCAGCTGCGGCTACGAGAAGTGCGGGTAGGGGGAATCAACCCAGTCTAAAGCGCACACCGACCCGGTTGCCGTTAGGACGGGGGCGGTGTGAAGCAGGCGTAGACGCTTGGCGTCTATCGATCCACGGAGCGGCGCTCCCCTCGAAGGAGCGTGCATATTCGGCGGCCCCGGTCACTCGGGGCCGCTTGTATTGTACCACAGCCTCTCGCGCCATATAATGCCCTAAACGACTCCGCAAAGGGGACACAATGAGCGATAGACCCATCATTGCCCTCACAATGGGAGACCCGGCAGGCATAGGCCCGGAGGTTGTGGCGAAGGCGCTGGCGCACCCGGACGTGGTCGCGTCCTGCCATCCGCTCGTAATTGGCAACGCGCCGCTGCTCGACAAGACCATCCGCGACCTTGGCCTCGCCTACGAAGTGTCGCCCGTGTCGTCCGCCGCCGAGGCGCCCGCCAACGCCGTGTCGATCCTCGACTCCGGCAACCTGAACGCCGAGGACGTGTCGCCGGGCCAGGTGTCCGCCGCGGCGGGCAGGGCCTCGGTCGAGTGGATCCTGCAAGCGGGCGAGATGGCGATTGCGGGGCAGGTGCAGGCCATCGCCACTGCGCCCATCCACAAGGAGGCGGCCCGCGCGGCCGGCTACCAGGACATAGGCCACATGGAGCTTTACCAGAGCCTCACGGGCGCGAAAGAGGTTGCGACCATGCTCACTGCGGGCAACCTCCGCGTGGTTCACCTGACCACGCACCGGTCGCTCATGCGGGCGGTTGAGTACGTCACCAAGGAGCACGTGCTCGCCAAGCTGCGGCTGACGGACGACTGCTTCCGCGCGTGGGGCTTCGACCCGCCGCGCATCGCGGTTGCCGCGCTGAACCCGCACGGCGGCGACGGCGGCCTCATCGGCCGCGAGGAGATCGACGAGATTGCGCCGGCGGTGGAGGAGGCGCGCGCGATGGGCATGGACGTGACCGGCCCCATACCCGCGGACTCCGTGTTCCCGCAGGCAATCGCAGGCCGCTACGACGCGGTGCTCGTACACTACCACGACCAGGGCCACATCCCCATCAAGGTCAAGGACTTCGATGGCAGCGTGAGCATCAACCTGGGCTTCCCGTTCGTGCGCACGTCCGTTGACCACGGCACCGCCTTCGACATCGCAGGCAAGGGCATCGCCAACGAGACGGGTATGCGAGAGGCGGTGCTTGCCGCCGCGCACATAGCCACGACCGGGCGACTGCCCGCGGAGTAGGGCAATGACCACGGAGAACGAGGCAATGGCAAACGCAGACCTGAAGCTGGCATTCATCGGCGGGGGCACGATGGCGGAGGCCATCATTGCAGGCGTGATCTCACGCGGGGTTGCGGAGGCGGGTTCCATAGCGGTAGGCGAGCCGGTGCTGCGCCGGCGCGAGTACCTGAGCGGCCGCTACGGGCTGCGCGCCGCGCCCGACAACCACAGCGCGATAGACGGCGCGGACATCGTGGCGCTTGCGGTGAAGCCGCAGCAGCTATCGGAGGTGCTGGGCGAGCTGGGGGGACGGCTCAGCCCGTCGCAGAGCCTGCTGTCCATCGTCGCGGGCGCGTCCATCGACACCATCGCCGCGGGCGCCAACCACGACGCGGTCATACGCGTGATGCCGAACACGCCCACGCAGGTGGGGAAGGGGATGACGGTCTGGACGGCGTCGGCGTCGGTGCCGGAGGCGCACCGCGAGGCTGCGGGGCAGATATTCGAGTCGCTGGGCATCGCAACGTACGTGGCAGAGGAGAAGTACCTGGACATGTCCACTGCGCTGAGCGCCAGCGGCCCGGCGTACGTGTTCCTGTTCCTGGAGTCGCTGATAGACGCGGGCGTGTACATGGGACTGCCGCGGGAGATGGCGCAGACGCTTGCGTTGCAGACGATAGAGGGCAGCGCGGCGCTGGCGCGGGAGTCCGGCAGGCACCCGGCCGACCTGCGAAACATGGTGACCTCGCCGGGCGGCACCACGGCGGAGGCGCTGCTCGCGCTGGAGGACGCAGGCTTCCGGGCAAGCGTGATCAACGCCGTCATCGCCGCGCACGAGAAGGCGATGGAGCTGGGCTAGGTTAAGCAATGGGAGCGCTGCTAAGCTACCTCATCACGCTGCTCATATTCGCCATCCTTGGCCGCGTCATCCTTGACTGGCTGGTGGTTGGCGGGCTGCTGCGCTACGACAACGCGCTGTTTCGCGTGCGAGACGTGCTGATCTACCTGACCGAGCCGGTGCTTGCGCCGATACGCCGTTTCACGCGCATGGGCGCGATAGACTTCAGCCCCATGGTGGCGATCATCGTGCTGAGCATGGTTCAGCAGGTAGTGGCGCGCGTTTAGGATAGGTTGGGGGGAGGGGCCGCGGGGGCAACCGCGGAATGAGAGGTGACCGCATGACGGACTGGGAAACGTGCCCGGCAGTCGAAAGCGTACCCGGCAGGCTCAGCGGCGCTTGGGTGTTCACCAGGACACGTGTGCCGGTCTCAGCCCTGTTCGGCAATCTTGCGGCGGGGGCAAGCATTGAGGAGTTCCTGGATTGGTTCGAAGGCGTGGAGGAGTGGCAAGTCAGGGCCGTACTGGAGCACGTAGTCACAAACCTCGATGCCAAAGTAAAGCATGTGAGTCCTGTTTGACAACGGGACTCCCAAGCCGCTTCGCCGCTATCTCTCGGAACACGACATCGATACGGCGAGGCAAAAGGGGTGGGCGGAGCTAACCAACGGAGACCTGCTGGATCACGCCGATAGAGAAGGCTACGAGCTGCTGATAACCACCGACCAGAGCATTCGGTACCAGCAGAACCTAAGCCAGAGGGGGATTGCGGTCATTGTCCTGCTCTCAAACAGATGGCCCGATGTCCTGCTGAGGATAGAGGATATTCGCGCCGCTATCGCCGAGGCGCAGCCGGGGGACTTGCTGGAGGTCACGATATGAAGCCTGCATCCTCTCGGACTGTGCTCCGGCTTGTCTTGGCACATGGGATTGGTCCAGTGCCAGGGCACTCCGCACGCTAAGCCTGCCGCCAGCGATAGGTGATCCCAATGGCAAACACTGACGGCGCAGGAAGGTTCCCGCTGCGGCTGTTGGCGTGGCTGCTTATCGTAACGCTGGCCGCTCTCCTCATGTCATGTTCGGGAAACGATCCGGTGGGTAGTCCGACGTCGACATCCCCGCCTCCGTCAATGGGCGGCGAAAGCGCCGCCGGTTCTGGGATCGCCCCAAGCGCCAACACTCCTGAAGCCGAAGGTGGGGAGTCGGCGACTCCTGTAGCGTCGCCGCCCAAGTCATCGCCGCCCGAAATCGACGACCCGCCCAGCCCTACGGAGTTGGAGGACTTGCAGTTCATAGCCGACCAGGAGGGAATATCCCTACAAGAGGCAATTGAACGGTACGGTTGGCAAGACAACTTCTCGCTGGCGGTCTCAAGGATCGCTGAGGTGACTCCCGACACCTTTGCTGGTGCGGAGATAGTCGATGGCTCCAATGCGTGGATCGCGTTCACCGAGAATCCCCCCAAGGCCGCGCTGGACATCATCGACATCTTCACCGGCAGCCACGGCGGCGTTTCAGTCGATGTTCGCGTAGAGCGGGGCATAACCCCGGCGGAGATTAGTGACGCGATTCCAGCCGTCCACTACGCGCTGCTGGAGGCGCCGGGAGTGAGGATCTCCCACGCCGGATTCAACCGCGACTCGGCGGAGATCAAGGCGCGTGTCATGCTGGAGAGCGCGGACACCGAAACCACCCTGGAAGATCTCCGGGCCATCGCAACGGAGCGCCTCGTTGCCGTCACCAGGCCAGACATTCTCGACAGCATATCGCTCTCGATAGTCCTTGTGGAACGCCAGCCCTACGGCGTTGTGGACGGCCCGGTGTTGACCTCACCACCGTCTTCTGAGCTGATTGAAACTGGCATGGATGCCATAGTCAGCGGGGCCGTGACGTTTGATGAGGATACAGGATGTCTGTACCTCGGAAGTGGGGATCGGTCTCCGGTGATATGGCCGTACGGAGCTTCCTGGCAGGCAGATCCGCCCGCGGTGAAGATACAGGGTCAATTGTTTGAATTGGGCACGGTCGCTCATGGCGGAGGCGGCACCATGTCATTCGAGTGGATCAGAAGGCTCGCGGGGGCAGCCGTGGCCGACGCGGCTCAGGCGTGCGCCGAACATTCCGGCACCAGCAACGTACTCTGGTTCAACGTCGGCAGCGAGGTAACGGAAGCTCCTTGACTGCCCCCCACCACTCACGCGGCTAGTGCCACTCCTTCCCCCACCCCTCGCAATGCGCTAGAATGCAGGCGCGGAAATCGCAACTGAGAGGCAAGTCATGGGAACCTTCACCTGGCCGGTGCGCATAACCGGCATGGAAACCGGGCGCAGCGTGGACATCGAGGCCACGGTTGATACCGGGGCATTCCTGACCATGCTGCCCGCTCGCACGCTGCGCGAGCTTGGCGTGGAGCCGACCCGCAGCCGCCGGTTCCTCATCGCAGACGGAAGCAGCGTTGCGATGGAGATTGGAGAGGCGCGGGCTACAATCGACGGCGATAGCGTCACGACCATCGTGGCGTTCGGGCAGGATGGCGCGCCGCCAATACTCGGAGCGTACACGCTGGAGGGCCTGGGTCTCGCCGTCGATCCCGTGAAGGAGAGGCTCGTTCCCGCCAGGCAGATCATGCTGTAGGTTCAGCCACGTTCGTGCTTCGACTAGCTCAGCATGAACGGAAACTGCAACCCCTTCGCGCTGAGCTGGTCTAAACATTCGGGCGGTTCGCGAACCGCCCCTGCGGCAGGCGGTGGCCCGCCTCTCGACACTCTCAGGCCCGCCCCTGCGAAAGCAGGTGGGATCGGGCTTTCGCTCCCCCGGCCGCATTGAAGCGCGCCTGTCGCTGTTGTAGAATAGGCGCAGCCCATCGCAGAGGTCACGTAACGCCATGCCAACCGTCCGGCCGTTGCCCGGAATGAAGGACGAAACCCCGCAGGAGCTCCATCGCAGGACTGCCGCCCGCGACATCCTCCAGGCGCACCTGTCCGCGCACGGCTACCGCGCCATAGACACGCCGCTGCTGGAGCCTACGGAGCTGTTCCTGCGCAAGTCGGGCGGTGAGCTGGCAACGCGCATGTACACGTTCAACGACCCCGGCGGCAACCGCGTGAGCCTGCGGCCGGAGTTCACGCCGTCCGTCATTCGATAC
Organism: Dehalococcoidia bacterium; assembly: GCA_963555975.3. Classification (GTDB taxonomy): domain Bacteria; phylum Chloroflexota; class Dehalococcoidia; order Lucifugimonadales; family UBA2985; genus JAPPHY01. Next base: position 826,271 of record OY821663.2, on the reverse strand, counting down.
TACCTTGAGCGCGCCGACGAGGAGCCGCTGCCCCTGCGCATCCAGTACAGCGGCCCGGTGTTCCGCTACGACGACGCCGGACGGCTGAGCCAGACGCACCAGACGGGCGCGGAGGTCATCGGCGCGGCGTCGCCGGACTCGGACGGGGAGACGCTGGCGCTGGCGATGGACGGCGCGTGTCGGCTGGGCATCGCCGCGCCCGCCTGCGCGGTGGGCCACGTGGGCGTGCTGCAACTGGCGCTGGTCGAGCTTGGGCTGTCTTCCAGGACGCGGGAGTTTCTGATCGGCTGCCTGCCCGCTCTCAGACAGCGCCCCGGCGATGCGCCGGCAATCCTGGAGCGGGCGCGCTCGCAAGGGCTGCTACGAGACGCGGATGGCAGCCGCGGCCACGCGCTGACAACGGACGGCGCGGGACGCCGTGAGGCCATCGACACGCTGCGCCACCTCTTCCACGACTCGCTCAGCGGCCTGCAGGGCAGCCGCTCATCGGACGAGATCCTCACGCGCTTCATGGACAAGCTGGAGCAGGGCGACGACCCGGCGAGCGTGGAGCGAGCCGCCTCGCTGCTCTGCGCCTTTGCGTGCGCCGCCGGAGACGAGGCCTACGCCATGCCCCGGCTGGCCGCCGCGCTGCGCGAGCACGGCCTGGGCCGCGAGTCGCTCGCGCCGCTGGAGGAGGCGTTGGCAGCCTTCCACCTGCGCCGCCCCAACGATTCGCTGCTGGTGGACGTTGGCCTTGTGCGAGGCATGGCGTACTACACCGGCATCGTGTTCGAGATCCGCGCTTCCGGCGTCGACGGCGAGGCGGCGGTATGCGGAGGCGGCCGCTACGACGGACTGGTCAAGTCGCTGGGCGGCCGCGAGGACGTGCCCGCGCTCGGTTTCGCATACACACTGGAGAACCTGCTGGGGCTGCTGCCGGAGGACATGCCCCGGAGGCTGGAGGAGTCACATTCTGCGCCTGGCTATTCCCAGCGACGGTGAGCTCTACGAGTCCACGCTGAACTTCCTGAGCAGCAGCGGTATGCCGGTGCTGCGCCCCAGCGCGCGCCGCTACACCGGCACGATCAAGGGCGCGTCGGACGCCGCCGTGCTGTTCCAGCGCACCGCGGACATACCGCTGAAGGTGGAGGAGGGCAGCGTAGACCTGGGCATCACCGGGCTGGACCGCTTCATGGAGATGTGCCCGGAGGGCGGAGACGCAATCCTGGTGATGGACTCGCTGGGCTACGGCGGATGCCGGCTCATGGTGGCCGTGCCGGACTCCTGGCTGGACGTGGACTCCATGAGCGACCTGGCGGATCTCTCCGTGGACATGAGAGAGCGCGGCCGCGACCTGAAGATCGCTACGAAGTATCCACGGCTGGTTGAGCGGCACATGCTCAGGCACGGAGTTAGCTACTACTCACTGGTGCAGTCCAGCGGCACGCTGGAGGCCGCTCCGGCGATGGGGTTCGCGGACATCATCGCCGACATTTCGTCCACCGGCACGACAGTGCGCGAGAACCGGCTGAAGACCATCGAGAACGGCACGATCCTGGAGTCGCAGGCGTGCATCATCGGCAACGGCCGCCGGCTCGCCGAGGAGCCCGGTGCGCTGGGCGAGACGCGCCGGTTGCTGGAGCAGGCGGAGGCGCACCTGCGCGCCCGCGACTTCTTCAGCATAACGGCGAACATACTCGGCGGCTCGCCGGAGGAGGTGGCGGAACAGGTGGCGCGGAGGCCGGAGGTTTCGGGCCTCAAGGGGCCGACAATCGCCAGGGTGTACAGCGAGGACGATGGAACGTGGTTCGCCGTGACGCTGGTCGTGCCCCAAGAGCGGCTGCTGGAAGCGGTCGACCACCTGCGGCAGATAGGCGCGGGCTCCGTCACCGTCTCGCAGTCCCACTACGTGTTCCAGGACAGATGCCACGCCTACCAGTCGCTGTTGCAGGCGCTTGGGCGGGCAGGCTGAGAGGCGGCAGCGCAATGCCCAACCTCAGCGCACACCTGGGCATGGCCAAGGAGGCCGCCTCGCGGCTCCGCAATCCCGTCATCGACGAGCATCTCGGCGCTTTCCTGCTTGGCTCGGTGACGCCGGACATACGCATAATCACCAAGGGCAAGCGGGACGACACCCACTTCGTAGACCTGAACTTCCACGGCATGGGTGACGGACTGGAGGGCATGTTCCGGCTTCATCCGCATCTTGCCGGCTACGGCGGCCTCTCCGAGGCCACGGCGTCATTTGTGATTGGCTACGCGTCGCATCTGCTGTCCGACGAGCTGTGGATACTGGGCCTGTACCGCCCGTACTTCGGCAACCGCGAGGTGTACGGCGACGCGCTGCAAGGCGACCTGATGGACAGGGCGTTGCAGCTGGAGCTTGACCGCCGCGAGCAGCTTGCGCTAGGCGGGCTGGAGACGCTGCGGCCCCACATCGCGCAGGCGGAGAAGGGCGTGGAGATAGGTTTCATCTCGCCGGACACCATGTGCGAGTGGCGCGAGTGGATCGAAGGCACGCTGGACTGGGGGTTCACGTGGGAGAGGCTGCGGTTTATGGCGCGCCGCGTGGTGGCGCGCGGCGTCGACCCGGAGGCTGACCGCTCGCAGGCGATGGTCGACGAGTTCCTGGAATCCGTGCCGCTCGGCCTGGAGCGCATCTACTCGACCATCGACCGGCAGCTGTTCGAGGACTTCCGTGAGCGCAGCATCTCCGACCTGCTGGAGTTTGCGCGGGGGTATCTGGCATGAGAGTCGTGAAGGGCATGGAGCAGGGCAGACGGGCGCTGGATCGCGAGGCGTTTCTGCGAGACCAGGCCGCATCGCCGGAGCTTGCCGCGGGCATCGAGAGGGTGTTCGGGCAGCCGATGACGGCTGAGGAGGCGGTGGAGCGCATCGTCTCGGACGTGGCGCAGCGCGGCGACGAGGCGGTGCGAGAGTACACGCGCCGCATTGACGGCGCAGAGCCCGCCAGCCTGGAGATATCGCGCGAAGAGGTCAGGCAGGCGGCCGCGCAGGCGCCGCCGGGAGTCCTGGACGCTCTCAACACGTCCGCATCTCGCATCCGGCAGTTCCACGCCGCGACCATGCCCCGGCCCTGGATGGACATGGAGAACGGCTTCGGCGAAGTCATTACGCCGGTGGAGCGCGTGGGCGTGTACGTCCCCGGCGGGCGCGGAGCGTACCCGTCGACGGTGCTGATGACCGCCATACCCGCCCGCGTGGCCGGCGTGCGCGAGATAGTGCTGGCAACGCCGCCGCGCGGCGAGCAGGGGCCGCCTGCCGCGGTGATGGCCGCGGCGCAGGTGGCGGGCGTCAAGCGCGTGTTCCAGGTTGGCGGCGCGCAGGCCATCGCTGCGATGGCGTACGGCACGGAGACGGTGCCCCGGGTGGACATGATATGCGGCCCCGGCAACGTGTTCGTCACGCTCGCCAAGAAGATGGTCTACGGGCAGGTTGGCATAGACGGGCTGGAAGGTCCCACGGAGACGCTCATCATTGCGGACGAGACGGCGGATCCGGCCCTGTGCGCGGCTGACCTGCTGGGCCAGGCGGAGCACGATTTGGTCGCTACGCCGGTGCTCGTCACCACAAGCGAGGCGCTGGTTGCGCCGGTGCAGGAGGAGTTGCAGCGGCAGTTGGCCGCGCTACCTCGCGCCGAAACCGCAGCGGCATCCATCGAGCGGCGCGGCGCGTTCGTAGTCGTGGACAGCCTGGACGAGGCCATCGAACTCGCCAATGAGTACGCCCCTGAGCACCTGTGCCTGATGATTCGCGACCCGTGGAGCGCGGTCGGCAGGGTGCGCCACACGGGCGGCATCTTCCTGGGCGACCACTCGCCGGAGGTCATGGGCGACTACGTGGCAGGCCCCAGCCACGTAATGCCCACGGGGGGCACGGCGCGCTTCGCTTCGTGCCTGGGCGTGTCGCAGTTCATCAAGCGGACGCCGGTTGTGTCGCTTGACCCGGCGATGGCGCGGCGACTCACCGGCGCGGCCGCCGTGCTGGCGCGCGCCGAGGCGTTCGACGCGCACGCCCGCGCGGTGGAGATCCGGCTTGAGCGAGGCCGGCATGACGGGGCCGACAACCAGGCAGGCGGCTGAGTAGCCGTGAGGAGGCGCCAGTGGACGTAACCAGGCTTTTTCGCCCCGACCTGCGGAAGCTGCGGCCGTACCAGGCCGTGGACTCTCCGGCTGCGCTCGCCCGGACCTCCGGCATACCGCCGGAGAGCATCATCAAGCTCAACGCCAACGAGAACCCTTACGGCCCGTCGCCGCTGGCGTTGGAGGCGATTGCGAACTTCCGCGGCTATCACATCTACCCGGACGCTGGGCAGTCGGCCTGCAGGCGGGCGCTGGAGGAGTACACCGGCGTATCCGCGGAGCACATCATCGCCGGCGCGGGCGCGGACGAGCTCATAGACCTGGCGCTGAGGGCCACGCTGGAAACGGAAGACAGAGTGATAAGCTGCCCGCCGACCTTCGGCATGTACTCGTTCAGCACGCAGGTGAACGGCGGCAGGCTGATCAACGTGCCACGAGACGAGGAGTTCCAGGTCAACATGTCCCGCGTCAAGAGGGCGATAGGCACCATGACCAAGGTCATATTCCTCACCTCGCCCAACAATCCAACGGGCAACTCCATCACGGAGGAGATGGTGCTGACCCTGCTGGACTCGCAGATTCTCGTCGTCATAGACGAGACGTACTACGAGTTCAGCGGCCAAACGTTCGCCCACCTGGCGCCGGAGCACCCCAACCTGGTCGTGCTGCGTACGCTCAGCAAGTGGGCGGGACTGGCGGGCCTGCGCATAGGCTACGGCATCATGGCGCCGGAGCTGGTGGAGCTGTTCATGGACATCAAGCAGCCGTACAACGTGAACGCGGCCGCGGAGGTGGCGATGCTGGCCTCGCTGAACGACCTCGACCACCTGATGCGCAATGTGGACGCCATAGTCCAGGAGCGAGAGCGGCTATTCGAACGGCTGTCGGAGATAGCGGGCATTCACCCGCGCCCGTCGTCGGCCAACTTCCTGCTGTGCGACGTGGACGACGGGAAGGCGCTGCCGGTGTTTCGTGCGCTGGCGCGCAGGGGCATCTTTGTGCGATACTTCAACGCGCCGCGGCTCCGGGACTCGCTGCGGATCTCCGTGGGCAGGCCGGAGCACACGGACGCGCTGGTTGGCGCGCTGGAGGAGATACTCGCCGAGGAGTAGGAGCGTCGGAGCGAGGCGCATTCAACACGAACGAGGAGACGCAGGTGAGCGATCGCAGGGCCACGGTGAGGCGGGACACGCGGGAGAGCCAGGTCGAGGTTACGCTTGACCTGGACGGAACCGGCCGCGCCTCCGTGGACACGCCCAACGGTATGCTGAACCATCTGCTGGAGCAGTTGGCGCGTCACGGCCTGCTGGACGTGAGCGTGACCGCGGGCGGAGACCTTTCGCCGGGGTGGCATCACATGGTGGAGGACGTGGGCATTGTGCTGGGGCAGACGCTGCGCCAGGCGGTGGGGGAGGGGAAGGGCATCGTTCGCATGGGCCACCAGGTCGTGCCGCTGGACGAGACGCTGGTGATGGTGGCGCTGGATCTGGGCGGCAGGCCGTATGCGGTGGTGAAGGTCGCGTTCAATGACCCCGCGATAGGAGACCTGCCGTCCGACCTGGTGCGCCACTTCCTGGAGGTGTTCGCGCTGGAGGGCCGGCTGAACCTGCACGCACAGGTACTGGCGGGCGGCAACGATCACCACGTGGCGGAGGCGCTGTTCAAGGCGCTGGCGCGGGCGCTGCGCACGGCGGTTGCGGTTGACGCGCGCGCCGCCGGCGAGGTGCCAAGCACCAAAGGCACGATAAGCGAGTAAGGCGGCGGGGCCGTCCCCGCCCGCTCACCCCCTGCTTTCGCAGGGGCAGGCTCTGAGCTTGTCAAAGGGCGGGCGGACGACGGCTGAGGCTTCCTAACTCCCCATTCCCGCGAAAGCGAGAATCTACCCAACCGCCTACAGCCTTGGCGCACCGTCAAGGTCAGCGCCGCCTTAGCCCACTGGATTGCGGCGAAAGCCGCAATGACGGTTGGAAGCGGCTGGCCACGCTCCTGCCCCTTGATATGCTCAGGCCAGCCGCCAATCCGTCCGTTCGTGCTGAGCTTGTCGAAGCATGAAGGAGGCGCGGAGCCACGCGCCCGCCTACCACATCCGTCACCCTCGCGAAAGCGGGGGTCTAGCCCCCGGGGAGTGGTGGCAACCGATTCACCGCCCATCCGCCTCCCCGCCGGGTGCTAGGTTCCTGCTTCCGCAGGAACGACGGTCTAGATCCGCTCGGGCTTCGACAGGCTCAGGATGAACGGGAGAAGAGGCCGCCTTAGCCCCTGGATTGCGGCTTTCGCCGCAATGACGGCGAATGTGTGTGGCGGCAGGTGCGCGGCGCCAGTCCGTTCATGCTTCGACAGGCTCAGCACGAACGGACTGGATTACCCCTGTTCGCCCTGAGCTTGTCAAAGGGCAGGTGCGTGGCCGGCCGCTTCCAACCGTCATTGCGGCGAAAGCCGCAATCCAGGGGGCCGAGGCGGCGCTGACCTCGACGGTGCGCCAGGGCTGTAGGCGGTTGAGTGGATTCCTGCCCCCGTATCGGGGTACAAGGCAGGCTGCGCGTGAATGGGTGTTGGGGAGAAGACCACGGACGCCGGTAGCCCGCTCGCCCTTCGACAGGCTCAGGGTGAGCGGGAGAAGAGGCCGCTTTGCCTGCCCCTGGATTGCGGCTTTCGCCGCAATGACGGGGAACGGGGCCTTGTGCCCGCTACCCCTCCGCCTCCTCAACCTCGTAGCGGTAGCTTTCGATGACCGGGTTGGCGAGCAGGCGGCTGCACATCTCGTCTACCAGCGACTCGGCCTCCGAGCGCGCCTCCGCGTGAAGCCGTATCTCCAGGTACTTGCCGGCTCGCACGTCCGCCGCGCCGTCGAATCCCAGGCTGCGCAGCCCGCCAAGGATGGTGCGGCCCTGCGGGTCGTTTACGGTTGGCTTCAGGGTGACGTACACCCTGGCGAGGTACATCATCACTCCTCGCGGAAGCTGGACGGCCCCTTGCCGATGTGCTTCTGGATGAAGTCGTCTATGCGCGGGTCGCTGAACTGCTCGAACGTGTCGATCCAGCCCCACGCCGTCAGCGCGATCCTGTCGTCCATTGCGGAGTACGGGGCCAGCGTCACGCCCTCCGGGTAGCGGTTCACCACGGACTCCAGATTCTCCACCAGGGCGGAACACTCCTCAGGGCAGTTGTACTGCACCATGATTCCGCCGCGCTCCAGGTAGGACACCTGCTCCTCGTCGGCCACCTCAGCCTCGCGCGCGCCCCACGCAACATCCTCAAGCGGAATGTCGTACCGCCAGCCGGACGTGGGCGGCGACGTGCTGTAGGCGGGATGAGGCTGGTCCTGCTCAACGACCTCGTTGGCCTGTATGCTCACCTGCACGCCCTGGTCGGCGGAGGCGTCCGTGTTCAGGCCCACCTGCCCCAGCGAGCCGGGTATCACCAGCGACAGCACGATGATCACGCCGCCAATCCCGACGATCGTGCCGAATGCGTACCGCCGCCACCGCCTGCGATGCCGCTGCCGCTCGCGCCGCGACTCCCGCCGTTCGGCTCTGTGCAGCGCCCTGCGCCTGCGCTCTCGATCCCTGGACGCCATCAGCCTGCGCTTCCCTCGGCGGCCCACGCCTGGCCGGTGATGCGCTCGAACGCCTCGACGTACCGGGCGCGCGTCATGTCGACCACGTCCGGCGGAAGCTCCGGCGCGGGCGGCTCACGGTCCCAGCCGCTATTCACCAACCAGTCCCGCACGTACTGCTTGTCGAAGTTGGGCTGGGACTTGCCCGGCTCAAAGCCCGATGCGTCCCAGAAGCGGCTGGAGTCCGGCGTGAGCAGCTCGTCGATGAGTATCAGCTCGCCGTCCAGCAGCCCGAACTCCATCTTGGTATCGGCGATGATGATTCCGCGGGCCCTGGCCTCGTCGCGGGCGAACTCGTAGACGCGGCGGCTGGCATCCTCCAGCTTCGCCGCCATCTCTGCGCCCACCATGTTCCGCACGTCGTCTATGCTCATCGGCATGTCGTGGCCTTCCTCGGCCTTGGTGGTTGGCGTGAAGAGCGACTGCGGGAACATATCGCCCTCTCTCATGCCCTCCGGCATGGGCGCGCCGCCCACCGTGCCCTCTGCGCGGTACTCCGCCCACGCCGAGCCGGTGATGTGGCCGCGAACCACGCACTCGATGTCGATGCGTTCCGCCCGGCGCACTACCATCGACCTGGCCGCGATCTCCGGCGCAAGGCCGGCGGGCAGGGAAGCGCCCGTGGCGGCGACTTCCGGCCCGTCCGCCTCGTTCGCCATTGCGATCAGGTGGTTGGGCACAACGTGGCCCGTCTTGCGGAACCAGTGCGCCGAGAGGCGGGAGAGCACCAGCCCCTTCTGCGGTATGGCGGTGGGCAGCACCACGTCGAACGCGGAGATGCGGTCGGTTGCCACCATGAGCAGGCAGCCTCCGCCGATGTCGTAGGTGTCCCGCACCTTGCCGCGGTGCAGCAGGTTCGGCATGTCCGTGTAGGCTATGGCGGTTTCAGGCATGTCGCTACGCTCCTCTGTCAGCCTTCAAGGTCCAGCCTCTTGAACGAGTCCTCAACGTATCTCATGTAGTAGTTGTAGTCGAAGATGGCCTCAAGCTCATCGCCCGGCAGCCGCGAAGTCACCTCCGGCTCCTGCCGCAGCAGGTCGCGGAAGTCCGCCGACTCGTCCCACGACCGCATCGCGCACGCCTGCACGATCTCGTAGGCACGCTCGCGGCTCAGCCCGCTCTCCAGCAGCGCAATCAGCGTCCTCTGCGAGAACACAAGCCCCCTGGTCAGCTCTATGTTGTGCAACATTCTCTCCGGGTACACCCGCAGCCCGCTCATCACGCGGGTGAAGATGTCCAGGATGTAGTCCAGCGCCATGCAGGAGTCGGGGAGGATGAGCCTCTCCGCGGAGGAGTGGCTGATGTCCCTCTCGTGCCACAGCGCGACGTTCTCCAGCGCGGTCACGGAGTGGCCGCGGATGAGGCGCGCCAGCCCGCACACGCGCTCCGAAAGCTCCGGGTTCTTCTTGTGAGGCATGGCGGACGAACCGGTCTGGCCCTGCCCAAACGGCTCCTCTACCTCCCGCACCTCCGTGCGCTGGAGGCCGCGTATCTCCGTGGCGAACTTCTCGAGCGACGCCGCCACCAACGCAAGCGTGGTGACGAACTGGGCGTGGCGGTCTCGCTGCACCACCTGGTTGGAGACGGGGCAGGGCGCAAGGCCGAAAGCGGCGCATACGCGCTCCTCGATCTGCGGCGGCACCGTGGCGTACGTGCCCACGACGCCGGAGATCTTGCCTACGGCGACCGTGCGGCGCGCATCCTCCAGCCGAGCGCGCTGGCGACGCATCTCGTCCCACCACAGCGCCATCTTCAGCCCGAACGTGGTCGGTTCGGCGTGGACGCCGTGGGTGCGGCCCATCATCGGCGTGCGCTTGTGCTCCACGGCCAGCTTGCCTATCGCCGACATGAGGGCGTCCACGTCCTCCAGCAGGATGTCGGCCGCCTCAACTAGCTGGAGGCTCTGCGCCGTGTCCTGCACGTCGTGGGAGGTGAGTCCCATGTGCAGCCAGCGGCCCTCGTCGCCCAGGCCGGCCGTCACCGACTGGAGGAAGGCCGTCATGTCGTGGCGCGTGCGCTCGAAGACCTCCCTCATGCGGACGGGGTCGTAGCGGGCGTTGCGCAGCTTCGCCATGTCGTCCGCGGGGATTGCGCCATCCTCGGCCCACGCCTCGCAGACGGCAAGCTCCACCTGGAGCCACTTTTCGTTCTTGTTGTCGTCCGACCAGACCTGCTTCATGGCTGGCCGGGCATACCTGTCGATCAACCTGCACCTCTTCGGATTTGCGGTTCCACGATATGGAATCATACCCTGTCTTGCCGCTGGCAACAAGGCTATCTCATTCTACACGCCCTGCGCCGTTTGGTGCGAGAGAATGAGGGGCATTTCATGCCCAAAAGAGGCGAAAGGCCGGCGTCCGTGAAGGAGCATTGAGGAGACGGGAACACAGGGCCTCATCCCGTTGCGACCTGCGAAACCTGTCGGTTTCGATATGAAGTCTCATAGCAAAGCTGCCACCTCGTCCGAAGCCGCCATTATCGAATCCCGGCGCCAGTGCCAGTCGCTGCACGGCGGCAGGCGGGTGAACTGCCGGGATTCGGCTCTCTCGACGCTTGGCGCAAGGGCATGGCATGACTGGACAGGCGGCTCTTTTTGGTATAAGCTATCATTAAGTAGTCTCAAAGTTGTCGCATTATTGCGGAACAGACAGAGACGAACCTGAAGCGGCAGGGAAGAAGCGGAGTACTCCGCCGCAATCGGAACTCCATAGGCGAGGAGGCGACCCGCAATGTTCTGGAGACGCGAGATGACCATTCTTCTGGCGCCTCTGGCGGTTATAGCCATCGTCGTCGCTGGAATCCTGGTCCTGCTGAACTTCCGGTCCGGTGAAGCTTCCGAACCGACACCGGGCTTGACGGCGGCAGCCGCGCTGATTTCGCCGGACGGCGCTTCGATTGGGACGGTTGCGTTCCGGCAAACGGCCACCGGCGTGCTGGTCATGGCTGACGTGAAGGGGCTGGCCCCCGGCGGCCACGCCTTCATCGTTCACGAAGTTGGCGCTTGTACGCCGGACTTTGAATCCGCCGGTGACCACTTCAACCCCTCGGACGCTGAGCACGGCTTCATCCACAGCGCCTGGAAGGGCGAGTCGGGCGGGGGACACGGCGGCGACCTGCCCAACATCTACGCAGCCTCCGACGGTTCTGCGCGCGCCGATTTCATTGCATCCGGCTTCACGCTGGACGTCGGCCCGGATCATTCGATATTCGACGCCGACGGCTCCGCCATCATCGTCCACGAGAAGCCTGATTCCTACGGGGAAGAGGAATCGGACACTGGCAGCCGCGTAGCCTGCGGCGTCATTACGCGCACGTAGGAACAGCGCCGGCGGAGCCGAAAGCCGGAGGGCGCGCCCTCACCCGGAAGACTCCAACTGCTCCAGGAAGTCCTCCAGCACGGCCAGCCCCTTGTCCAGCCCGGTCACTCGCCAGCCGCCGTCCGCGCGGCGCCACAGCGTGAACGCCAGGCTCTCTTGCACGGTTGCCGCATCGCCGCGGCGCAGCGTGAGCGAGCTGTCCACCGTCGCAACCTCAGCCTCGTCGGTGCTCTCCGTGACCACGGCAATGCCCTCCGCGAGGTCGTAGAGGATCAGGCCGGTGGTCTCCCAATCCAGGTCGTCACCTGCGGCGGCCAGTGCGTCCGTGAGCGCGTGCGCAAGCTGCCGGCGGCCCTCGACTCGAATCTCCGACTGCCCCGGCGCAAGGTCGGCGGGGGCCGGCCCAAGCTCCGACAGCTCCCACCGCAGCAGCGCGGCCTCCGCGTCGCCGCTCGCAGCGTCCGCGAGGTAGCCGCGCACCACCGCCTCCGGCTGCGCAGGCGCGGCACAGGCCGCCAGGAGCAGCGGCAGGATAGCCGCGGCAACCAGCGCGAGCGCGGCGGGCCTAGCCGGAGGCCAGACGCTCCCGGTACTCGCCATACGCCTGCCTGACATCGTCGTGCTTGAGGGACAGTATTGCGGCCGCCAGGTAGGCGGCGTTGCGCGCGCCCCACGAACCTATCGCCACGCACGCCACGGGCACGCCCGGCGGCATCTGCGCTATGGCGTGGAGCGCGTCCACGCCCTTCAGCTCGCTGGAGGGGATGGGAACGCCTATGACGGGCAGGGGAGTCCAGGACGCCATCACGCCGGGCAGCGCGGCCGAGCCGCCCGCGCCCGCGATGATGACCTCCACGCCTCGCTCCGCCGCGCCCAACGCATACTGCCGCGCCTTCTCAGGTGTGCGGTGCGCCGAGATCACCGACATCTCGTTCGATATGCCAAGCTCGTTCAGGACCGAAACCGTGTCCTGTACCACCGGCTCGTCCGACCGGCTGCCTACGACCACTCCTACCAACGGCATCTCTGGCCCTCCTATTCGGATTGCTGAACTGCTGCTATGTCACTGCGATAGAATCCGTCCTGGAAGCTCACCCTTGCGGCGGCGGAGTAGGCGCGCTCCCGCGCCTCCGCAAGGCTTGCGCCCGCGCCGACGACGGTGACCACGCGCCCGCCGGCCGTCACCGCGCCCGCGCCGCCATCGGCGGCCCGCGTGCCCGCGTGGAACACCTGCCCGAACTCGGCCGCCTCCGACAGCCCCGCGATGGCGTAGCCGGTCTCGTAAGCCCCCGGGTAGCCGCCGGAGGCCAGCGCGATGCCCACGCAGGCGTCATCGCTCCACTCAATTGGCGTTTCGCTAAGGTTGCCGTCAAGCGTGGCAACCACGATCTGCGCCAGATCCGTGCGGAGCCTGGGCAACAGCACCTGCGCCTCCGGGTCGCCCAGGCGGCAGTTGAACTCGATGACCTTGGGGCCGTCTTCGGTGAGCATGAGGCCGCCGTACAGTATGCCGGTGTAGGGGCAGCCCTCTTGCGCCATTGCCTGCGCGACCGGCTGCATTATGCGCTCGCGCACCTCGCGCTCCAGCGCGTCGTTCCAGAACACCGGCGGGCTGTACGCGCCCATGCCTCCGGTGTTGGGGCCGCGGTCGTCGTCGTGGGCGCGCTTGAAGTCGCAGGCGGCGGCCAGCGGCGAGACCGTCTCGCCGTCCACGAACGCGAATACGCTGACCTCCAGGCCGGACAGGCACTCCTCGACCAGCACGCGCGCGCCCGATTCGCCGAAAGTTCTGTCGACCATGCACTCGCGCAAAGCCCGCAGCGCCTCCTCCTGCGTGGCGGCCACCGTCACGCCCTTGCCCGCGGCCAGCCCGTCCGCCTTCACCACCACAGGCGGGGAGAGCCTGCGGACGAAGTTCGCCGCCGCCTCGTGCGAGTCGAATACCTCTGCGCGCCCGGTGGGGATGCCGTGCCTGAGCATCAGTTCCTTGGCGAACACCTTGCTGCTTTCGATGCGGGCCGCTGCGGCGGTTGGGCCGAAGATTCGCAGGCCGTCCGCGCGGAAGCGGTCTACGATGCCCATTGCAAGCGGGACTTCCGGCCCCACGACCGTCACGTCCACGCCAAGCTCGCCCGCCGCGCGCGCCAGCCCGTCCAGGTCCGTGTCGCGCACGGGCAAGTTGCGGGCGATAGCCGCGGTTCCGGCGTTGCCGGGCGCGGCGTACAGCACATCCACGAGCGGGCTGCTGCTGAGCTTCCAGGCGATGGCGTGCTCACGCGCGCCCCCACCGACGACCATCACCTTCATCGTGGCCTCCCGGAGCGGCTGCGGCTGCCTGTCGGCGGCGTAATGCGGACGTGCTCGATGGCGGCTTGGAGCCAGGGCAGCAGGTCGCCGATGGAGCCGGACTCGTCCACGCTCAGCGAGACCCAATCGCCGAAAGGACGGCCGGGCGTGGGCGTGAATGGTGTCGCAAGGCCGCAGTGCAGGGCTTCCGTGCGCCGCGGTTCGGGCAGCTTCATTGCGACTGCGCCGCGGTAGTAGACCGCGAACATCCTGTCGCCGACGAAGAATCCGTGGCCGCCGAACATCGTCCGCGTAGACACGTCTGCCCAAGTGAGCAGCGCTGCGTCCAGTTCGCTTTGTACTGAGGCGTCGTTGGTCATGTGAGTTGCGTGATGGTCAGGGCGGCGGCGGCGATTCAGGGCGCTTGCGATTATATCACAAGCCTCCCCGGCGATGACGGCCGCGCCTCACATCTGCGGGCTTGTGCGGCGACTACTCGCGCTCACCGAATCGCAGCCGGCGCAGGAGTCCGCCGGCCTGATCGCGGTGGTATCGCGCGAAGGCGTACGCGGCCGCGAGAAGTAGCGCAATGCCGATCAGCTTGAACACCCACTCCGCCGCGTCGATGCCGGTGAGCTCCCTCAACGCCAGCCTGGACACGGAATCCACCCTGTCCCAGTCCGGCTCGACTCTATGCCGCAGCCACCTTTCGATGTCGGTGAGCGCGCACGAGGGAAGGAGCTGCCACGCCGCCGAGACGAGCAGGGTAGTCCAGAACGCCAGCGCAATCCAGGGTCGGCTGCGAAGGAGGCCCAGCGCCGCGGCCCCCACGCCTGTGCACATGCTCGCCAGCAGCAGGAAGTGCAGAGCCAGGGTTGCGTTCGCCGCCAGCCAGTACGCGTTCACGGTCGCTTCACCGGGGATCGGTTGCGTCCAGTGGGCCAGCCGTCGCCGCTCATTCGCGGCCCCCAAACAGGTCGTCGGCGTCGCGCTCCATCTGGCGGCGCATCTCGGACGCCTCCAGGAAGCCGAGCTCGCGGTATGATTCCGCCGTGCCGTAGTCACGCACGCGCAGCACCACGGGCATGGGCACCGCGTGGCCGAACATGAGCGCCTGCTGCTTGCTGTCCAACTTGCTCAGCACGGAGCGCAGATCCCGCGCCCCGTGTGTGCCGGCCGTCACAGCTTCCACATCGCGCTCATTGTCCAGCAGGCACACCAGCTTGGTGCCGAGCTGGCTCATCACCTCCTCGTCTATGCCGCTGGGCCGCTGGTCGACGACGAGCAGCGTGACGTTGTACTTTCGCATCTCCCGCGCGATGTTGCCGAACGTGGTCTGGGACGCAACCTCGCGGCTGAGGAAGCGGTGCGCCTCCTCGATGGTGATGACGAGCGGGCGCGGCTCCCGCGCGGCGTCGCCCATCGCCTCCTCCTTGCGCCGCACGTAGCGGGCGTGGATCCGGCGCGTGAGCAGGTTGGCGACCAGCATGTACGCCGACAACTCGTGCCTGTACCGCCCGAACTCCAGCACGACGTGGTTGCCGCGGTCGAGGTAGCGCAGTATCTCCTCAACCGACTCGTCGGACTCGCGCTCGGTGATGAAGCCGTACCGCCTGAAGCGGCCCAGCCGGTTGTGCAGCGTGGACATCGCCCGTTCGTTGACGTTCAGCTCGCTCGCCACGTCCCGCATTTCGTGCCCCTCAAGCTCCAGGAAGCGCTTGACCCATCGCTCCTGCCCGAAGTGGCGGGCCAGCGAGTAGGCGGCGTCCGCGGCCACCTCCGAAAGGCCGAGGTTCTCGCGCAGCAGCTCTATGTCCTCCGGCTCGATCTGGTTGTAGCCCACGCGCAGCAGGTAGTCGGGCGAAACGCCGCGCCTGCGGCTGTGCTCATCGTCCAGCGAGAAGACGGCAACGCGGGACGGGAAGAGCTGCTTGATGCCCTTCACCATGCCCGTGCCCTCGGACGTGCCCATCCAGCCGTACTCGCTCTCCATGTCGAACACCAGGTTGACCGCCGCGCTCTTCTGGAGTATGCCCGCGAGAAGCAACCGCGTGAGGAAGCTCTTGCCCGTGCCGCTCTTGCCGAACACGCCGTTCGACCGCTTCACGAACTCATCCAGGTCCAGGCACACGCGCGTCTCCATGTCCAGCGGGCTGCCGACCCAGAAGTGTCGATTGTCCTCCGCGCCGAACACCACCTGCACGTCCTCCTCCGAGGCCAGGCGCACGGGCGCGAAGTGCGGGGGCACCGTCCGCGCCGGAGCCGGCCCCTCCAGCGCGGCGAGCTCGCCCGCGATTGCCAGCATGGGCAGCACGCGGAGCGATGCGTAGGCGGCCGTGCCCGCAGCCACTCCGGCGATTAGCGGGTTGGAAGTGTCCGGCGGGTTGGCGCGGACGGAATCGTCCGACCACTCCAGCGAGATGTCCGTGACCACGCCGAAGAAGCGGCGGCTCTGCCCCTGTATCACGACGTGCTGGCCCATCGCAACTTCCTCGACCGGGCAGTCCGGCGACAGGCGCACGTCCACGCCGCGGCTCATGGAGCCGCCGACCACAACGCCGAGGTAGCGGCCTGCGCCGCTCTCGCCCGTCACTGCGCCGCCCTCAGAAGTATCGACTCGACCGTGCGGAAGTCCCTGGGGAACAGCACTGCCAGCTGCCGGCCCGCCCCCGCCAGGTACGCCGTCGGGTCGCCGTGCGCGGCCATCGCGTGCCGCAGGAAGGCGGATACCACCTCCTCCGCGGCGGCCACGCCGGAGCCCGCCAGCAGCCGCAGGCTGTCCGCGGACGACGTGAACGCCGCAACCTCGGCCGCGGGGCACGCATAGACGAACGCGTAGATGGGCGGCGGCGAGGGCGGCAGGCGATAGCGCGTCTCGCCGTCGTCTACGTGCCCCACGATGACGGAGCGAAACTCCGTGCGCAGCAGATGCTCAAGCTGCGGGTTGTTGTCGTAGACGTCCTGCTCGGCGGCTTCTGACTTGCCGCGGGGCAACGGCCGGCGGCTCGGATCTATGCCGCGCGTGGCAACGTCATGCACCACGGCATACGCGGGGCAGGGGCCGCCCGTCCTCACGAGCACGCCCAGCGGCGGCGCGCCGTAGAGCCGGTAGCTCTGCGCCACGAACGCGGTGGATCCGCTCTCCACAACCTCGCCCACGCGGGGCGTGTCTTCTACAACCACTTCACCCTCTTGCTGCGGTCCTTCAGGGACGTGTACACCGGCAGCCGGTTCGCGCCCAGCGCGGCCTCCACGATGGCGCGGAACTGCTCGCGGTCGCCCGCCGTGACGACTGCCTGCTCGTGCGCCTCCGATATTGCGACGGGGTAGCCGTGGCCCTTGCCGCACTGGTCGACGATGCCCGCGTGCGCCAGGGACAGCAGCTCCGGCGAGTCTGCCACCCATGCCGGAATCTCGACTCGCGCAATCTCCGCGCCGGCGTTCAGGTAGAAGAAGTGAACCGAATGCTCAGCGTAGGAACTCTCTACGATAGAGGACGTGGTGGCGAACACGTCCGAACGCTCGCCCGCGCCCAGCCGCCGCTCGAACAAGTCCCTGTCCGTGACGCCTGCGATGGAGTCGCACGGCCGCCGCCCCGTAGCGAGCGCGCCGCAGTGCAAGTCGCAGTTCGCAGCCGCGTATGGGCAGCGGCGGCCGTCCAGGCGCAGGGCGTTCACCACGTCCGTGCTGCGCGGCAGGCTGACGTAGGCCGCCAGCGCGAGGCGGCGAGAGCGCGCCATCTCCCGCAGCCTGTCCAGCGCGGGCAGGAACATATCGTCGATGAGGGCATTGCGCACGAAGTCCGGGTACGCCTGGCCGCCAAGCCCCCACAGGATCAGCGAGCCGTCTATCAGCGCGAGCGTAGGCGTGTCGTCGTCGGCCTGCTCTGCGAGCGCGGCCAGCGCTCGCAGTTCCTCCACTGCGCGCAACGCGCCCAGCAGGCTGCCCTCCAGCGCCTGCGTGCGTCCGCTGGCGGGATCGCGCAGGTGCATGTCTTCGTCATTGGTGTACAGCCGCGGCTCGCTTCCGAGGTGCGCCGCGGGCTGTTCGCCGTACCGGATGCGCACCGTGCCGAGGTTGATGAGGTAGCACTGCGCGGCCAGATGCCTGTCTACGTCAATGTGCGACCCGTCCACGGCCAGCGCGGCGTAGTCGTTCGGCAGAGCAGGGCAGGGGTGGGTGCCCGCCAGCGAGCCGCGGAGACGGGCGACAAGGAAGGTGGTGCGGCTCTGGAGCCTCTTCATCTCTATTGCGTCCGCCTCCGCGCTCGACAGCGTGTCCAGCGCAAGCGATAGATGCGCCTCGCGCTCCGCCCTCCGCTCGCCGAGGCCGGAGGCCATGTTCGCTATCTGTCCGGCTATCTTGTGCAGGTCTAGAGCCACGATAGTACCTCGCCTCAGCCTATCTCAGCACCCGGTCGTCGCCGACGCGGCGGGTGATGCGCTGCTGATCCAGATGCTCCAGCAGAGCCAGCGCGTACTTCCGGCTGGTCTGGAACCTGTCCCGCACCTGGCCCACGTTGATCTTGCCGTTCTCGCGGATGGCGGCGATAATGCCGTCCACCATCTCCCGGTAGGCTCCGGCCTCGTACACGACGGCATCGCTTAACCGCACGACGCGCCCCTGGTCAACGAGCATCGCCAGCAGGTCTTCGTCCGGCTCCTCGCCCGTGGGCGGCGAGAACGGCTCCGAACGCAGCCTGTCGACGTACCGCTCGACCAGCCGTGCCTGCCCGTCGCTGGGCGTGGCCGTGTGCTGAGGCAGGCGCACGAATCCGGCATCCTCCGCGACCACGCCGTCCTCCGCCAGCCTGGCCGCTACGTGCGGGAATTCCTGCGCCGACAAGCCCAGCCTGCTGCGCAGCTCCTCCTTCTGCATCCCGCGGCGCAGCGGCCGCTCTCGATGGTACGCGCCCAGCGCATCGTGCGCGCGGCCCGCCAGCGCCCCCCAGCCCGCCGCGGTGTACAGCAGCGACCGCGCAGCCGGCGCGCCGGGCGGCAGCGTGACCAGCCCGCCCTCGCGGGCCAGCCGCTCGACCACGCCCGTCGCCTGCTCCAGCGACAGGTTGAGGCGCCCGGCCAGCGTCTCAATCGTGCACGGCTCCAGCGAACGGATCGCCTGTTGCGCCATCTCGTCCGGGCTGCCGCGCTCCAGCGCCTCCAGCCGCTCCAGCGTGGGCGCGTGGCGTCGGCGGTGTCGCTTGGCGTGCGGCTCAACGACCGCGCCGCCGCCCAGCGTAGCGTCCGATGCGCGTATTACGAAGTAGTCGCCCTTGACCAGGGAAAGCGGATTGTCCAGCCTCACCTGCGCCCACACCTCTTCGCCGGGCGCCGCCTCCTCGCGATCCAGCAGGCGGACGCGTGCGACGCTCTCGGTGGCCCCGGTGTGGAAGGTGACGGAGCTGTTGTGGCGCAGGACGCGCGGCGCGCCGTCCAGCAGGCGCAGGCGCACGTCCGCGGCGATGGTGGGCGCGAGCCAGCCCGGGATGGTGAGCACGTCGCCGCGCTCTATGTCGTCGTGGGAGACGCCGGACAGGTTGACGGCAAGGCGGCGGCCGGGCGTCGCCATGTCCAGCTTCTGCCGGTGGCTCTGCAAGCCGCGGATGCGGGCAAGGCGGCCGGAGGGCAGCAACTGCGCCTCCATGCCGACCGACAACGAGCCGTCTATCAGCGTGCCGGTGACCACTGCGCCAAAGCCGGGCATGGTGAAGGCGCGGTCGATGGGGAGGCGTGGCCTGCCCATGTCACTGCGAGTGTCCGAGACGTCCAGCAGCCCGTCCACGGCGGACAGCAGCTCAGACAGTCCCTCGCCGGTCGCGGCGGAGACGGCGGCCATTGGCGCGCCCGCAAGCGTGGTGCCGTGCAGCACGTCCTCGACCTCTGCCATCACAAGCTCGACCATCTCATCGTCTACCAGGTCTCGCTTGGCGATGACGGCTAGGCCGCGCTTGACGCGCAGCAGGTCGAGGATCGCCAGGTGCTCGCGGGTCTGCGGCATGACAGACTCGTTGGCGGCGATGACCAGCAGGGCCAGGTCGATGCCGCCGATGCCGGCCAGCATGTGCCGGACGAATCGCTCGTGGCCCGGCACGTCGACGACGCTGATCTCGCGGCCGCTGGGCAGCGTGAGCCACGCAAACCCCAGCTCGATGGTGAGGCCGCGTTCCTTCTCCTCGCGGAGCCGGTCCGGGTCTATGCCGGTGAGCGCCTTGACCAGCGTGGACTTGCCGTGGTCAACGTGTCCTGCCGTGCCGATAACGTACATGCGGAAGCTCCAGGCGGGGCTGGCGCAAGCATAGCACACGGGCAGGGCAGGGGCAATTTGGGGCGGGGCGATTACCTGGGCACTAAGCCTTGGGTTAGACCCAAGCGCTCATGCCAGGAAAGGACATCCTCATCTGGACTATGAGCCAGAGAATCGGCATTCCAGTGCTCGATAAGCAGTTCCACAAGTTGCTTACCGTCGATGAGGGTAACCCGGGCGAATCCTTGGTCTCTTGCGGCATCTACGGCCTTCTTGTGAAAGGTCGAAGTAGTAATGATGGCTCCTTGTCCGCCTGTTGGGATGGCTCCGCGGAGACTTCTCACGTCTGACTCGCGCACTCTATTGCCGCCGTAGTGCTTGGCCTGAACATACACGTCGATGTTCACCAGACTCGATTGCAATGTGCCTTTAACGTCAACGCCCCCGTCTCCAGCTCCGCCGGTGCGCTCGACACCCTCAAAGCCCATAGCCTCCATTAGGGCTAGTATTAGGTATTCGAACTCGGTAGGGTCGATCCTCAGGATCTGGTCAAGTACCTCTTTGTATAGCCGCGCGCGCGGGGAGCTTGCCTTCTTTCCCGTTCTGCTAGAGTCGCCACCAAGGTCAGTGGGTAGGGACTTGCGCGCCTCTCCTGAAGTGGAAGGGTCGCCGGTGACTAATCGGAACTCTTCCATGTGCCGGAACTCGAAAAGCGTTCTCGCCGCGCTCAGGTTCTTTTGCGCCGGAATGGAGAAGCCTGCCTTGGCGATCGGTTGCTCACTCCACCTGACTCTGCGCCGATGGGGAAACGAGCAACCGTCAGGGTGCCCAGGCGCATAGAATAGCGGAGCCTCTTCCAGCTCGCCGTAGCGATACTCCCTTGTAGGGGGAGCACACCTGGTCATGACGTAGTCCCCGGGTTGAACTTTCAGTACGAAGGTTGCGAGTTGGCCTGCTTTGGCGCCAACCTCGTGGGGAGTCTCGTCGGGATGAGCCTTCCTGTACCGATCGAAAATCTCATCCCTGCTGACCACGGATGTCAGGTCTTCATCAGGCAGCCAACCTACCGCTACGTAGCCACCTTCAACCCAGGTGTTTGTGTACTCACCAAAGTGAGCGCTCACCATCCAGATGGTAGGCATAAGCCCTCCTTCATGTTATCTCAGTCAACGCGAATCCACTGCGCTTTGCAAGCATAGCACAAGCACGGGGCAGGCACAATTGGCGTTTCGGTGAGGTTCAGCCGAAGAACCGCACGAACACCTCGTTGCCGAGCAGCCGACCGCGCGCAGTCAATCGCACCACGCCGTCGTCCCGCTCCAGCAGGCCCAGTGCGGTCAGCTCCGCAAGCGGCTCCCCGTAGACGGTGTCCAGCCGCCGGCCGAACCGGCTCTCGAACGCGGCCTCGCTTACGCCGTCGTCCAGGCGCAGGCCCATCATCATCGTCTCCGCCATCTCCGCAGCATCGTCCACGCGCTCCACGTCGCCCACCACCGGGAACCCGCCTATGGCCTCCGCCGACAGGCACGCCGGCGCGCCCTCCGGCTGCGCGGCTGCCATCCGCCGCACGTACTCCCGCGGCGAGGCGATGTTGTGGAACCGCCATCGACCCAGGTAAGAGTGCGCGCCCGGCCCAACGCCGAGGTATGCGCCGTTGCGCCAGTAGGTCAGGTTGTGCCGGCTTTCGAGGCCCGGCATTGCCCAGTTGGAGATCTCGTAGTGGCGGTAGCCCTCGCGCTCCAGCGCATCCTCCGCCAGCAGGTACATGTCCGCGGCCAGGTCTGCGTCCGGCTCCGGCAGCGCGCCAAGCCTGACCTGCTGCTCCATAGGTGTGCCGTCCTCCAGAGTGAGGCAGTAGAGCGAAAGGTGCTCCGGCGACAGGGCCAACACGCCGTCCAGCGTTGCGCGCCACTGCGCCATGCTCTGATGAGGCAGGCCGTACATGAGGTCAAGGTTTACGTTGTCGAAGCCGGCGCGCCTGACTGCGCGGAACGCGTCCTGCACGTCCTGCGCCGTGTGACGCCTGCCGAGCAGCGACAGTAGCCCGTCGTCCAGGCTCTGCACGCCGACGCTCAGGCGGTTGAGGCCGAGCCGCGCCAGCGACGCGGGCGCATCGCCGCGCAGGTCGCCGGGGTTGGCCTCCATCGTGGCCTCCGCTCCCGGCTCAACCTCGAACGCGCGGCGCACGGCCTCCAGCACTGCCGCCAGCCCGTGCGCGGGCAGGTAGGACGGCGTGCCGCCGCCAAGGAAGATCGTCGTCACGGCGGGCTGGCCTAGCGCCTCACCCCATCGCTCGATCTCCGCGGCCAGCGCGTCCACGTAGCCCGGCATCATGTGCTCTATGCCCGCGTAGGTGTTGAAGTCGCAGTAGGGGCACTTCGTCTCGCAGAACGGGACGTGCACGTACAGCGAGAGGCTGCGGGGCAGGGGAGAGGTGTTTGGGCTTGCGGGCTGTGGGTTCATGCTTGCTGGGCCTTCCGCTCCGGCTAGGTGTTGAACAGGAAGTTGATGACATCGCCGTCCTGGACCTCGTACGTCTTGCCCTCCAGGCGAAGCAGGCCGCGCTTGCGGCCCTCTGAAAGGCCGCCGCACTCTATCAGGTGGTCGTAGGAGATGACCTCCGCGCGGATGAACCCGCGCTCGATGTCGGAGTGGATCTTGCCGGCGGCCTTCACCGCGGGCGTGCTCCGGTCGATAGTCCAGGCGCGCACCTCGTCCGGGCCTACGGTGAAGAACGAGACCAGCCCCAGCAGCGCGTAGGACGCCCGAACGGCGCGGTCTAGCGCCGGTTCCTGAAGCTCCATCGCCTCGCGGAGTTCACCGGCCTCGTCCTCGTCCATCACGGCGAGTTCCATCTCCAGCTTGCCGCACAGCGCCACGATCTCCACGCCTGTCCTGCCGTAACGCTCGCGCAGCCCGCGCTCGATTGCCGGCGCGTCCGCGGCATCCTCCTCGCCGATGTTCCACAGCACGAGCATGGGCTTGGCCGTCAGAAACCCGAAGTTGGCGAGCAGCCTGCGTTCCTCGTCGGCAAGCTCCTGCTCGCGGATGGGCGTCTCCTGCTCCAGCTCGCCCCTCAGCCTGTCGAGCGTGTTGCGCTCCCGCAGCCTGGCCTCGCGCTCGCCGGCCTTTGCGCCCTTTAGCTCAGCTTCCAGTCGCTCCACGCGCCGTTCGAGGATGGCCAGGTCTGCGAAGGCAAGCTCCAGGTCAATCGCCGCAAGGTCTCGGTGCGGGTCGACTTCACCCTCATCGTGCGGAACGGTGGGATCGCGGAACGCCCTGACCACGTGCAACAGGGCGTCCGAGGCTTGCAGGTGGTTCAGCAGCTCTCCGGCGATGCCCTGCGACTTCGCCGGCCCCTCCGGAGGCCTGGGGAAGTCCACGTAGCGCACTTCCGCAGGCACCGTCCGGCGCGGCCGGAACATCTGCACAAGCGGCGCGATGCGGTCGTCCTGCACCTTGGACACGCCAAGGTTGGGCTTGCGGGAGGAGGCCGCCGGGCCAACGTCCGCCGTGCCGCGGCTGAGCGCGTTGAACAGCGTGGTCTTGCCGCTCCTGGGAAGGCCTACGAGTCCAACTTCCACTTGACAGGCTCACACGGCGCGGGGGAGAGCTACTCCAGCGCGTAGAGGTTGCCGTCCCTCGAGGCGAGATAGAGCGTGCCGTCGGCCAGGACGGGCGTCGACGAAATGCTCTCGGCTACCTGTTGCGACCACTGCTCCTCGCCGGTGTCCTTGTCGATGGCGCGGAGGACGCCCTTGCTGTCCGTCACGATGATCGTGTTCTCGACCAGCGTGGGCGTGGACAGCTTGTCGGCGTCGGCGCTGTACACCCACACGCGCTTGCCGGTCACCCGGTCGATGGCGTGCATCCGGCCGCCCTCAACCGGCACGTACAGCGTGTTGGCGTCCACGGCGGGCGTGTTCTCGATGACCGCGCCGGTTCGGTAGACCCAGTTCACGCCCTTGGGCAGGCCGGGGTGTTCGGTCATGCCCCACAGCCACAGCTGCAACCGCAGCCTGTACCAGCGCTTGTAGAACAGCACCTCTTCCTCGTGGAGGTTGATGCCGGTGACAAGGCCGTTGCGGTAGGCCACGTACACGCTGTCGTCCATGATGACGGGCGAGGCCATGACCAGGCGGTTGAAGCCGCGGAAGGTGAACCTGCGCTTGCCGGTGTCCGTGTCGTAGATGGTGACGCGCCCGTCGAACGAGGACACCACCAGCAGGTCGTCGGAGAGCGCGGGCGTGTTGTCCACCCAGTCCTGCGTCTCGTGCGACCATCGCTTCTCGCCGGTCAGTGCGTCCAGGGCGTAGATGCGGCCGTCGTTGGAGCCGATGTACACTACGCCGTCCTTGACCAGCGGCGAGCCCGTCGTGGGATTCTCCTCCGTGGTGAACTCCCAGATCATCGCGCCCGTGTTGGCGTCCAGCGCGATGACGCGCTTGTTGCGCAGGCCCAGGTACACCATGCCGCCCGCTACGGCAGGCGAGGAGTCCAGCGGCGCAACCGTGGGATGCTCCCAGATTATCCTGCCATCCGCGGGATCCAGCGCCACGACGCGGTTGTCCTGCGTGCTCACGTAGAGCCGGCCGTCCTTGAGCGCGGGCGTGGACTCGATTGGGTCCTCGGTCTCGAACACCCACTTGACGTTGCCCTGTATGGCCGCGCTCTCGCCGGGCACCGGGTTCGGCCCCTCGGTCGCGCGATAGATCATGGCCCACTCGCCGGGGCCGGACACGGCGGTGATGTCTGAGGCGGGCGAGGGCAGGGGAAGCAGGATGTTCATGTACTGGATGACCATGACGGCAAGCACCGCGGCCATCGCTGCGCCCGCGAAGCTCTTGCGCAGCCTGATGACCTTGCGCCGCCTGACCGCCCGCTCCTCGGTGGTGAGCACGTCCTGGCCCGGCAAGGCCGCGACGCGGTTCAACTCGCCCCAGCAGCCGGCGCACCAGGCCGCGCTCGGGCTGTTGCTGTGTCCGCAGACCGTGCACATCACGCGGGGCCCCTCATCGGCGGGAAGTGTCACCGTCTCCACGCCCTCCATGCCCGGAAGCTCGCTTTGGTGTTCCACCTCCGCGGACATGTCGAACGGCACGCTTTCGGCGCCCTCCGCGGGCGATACGGCCTCCAGCGCCGCGATGAATTCGCTCGGCGTGGCGTATCTGCGCTCCGGGTGGGCGGCCAACGCCCGCACAATCACGGAGTCGAGCTGCTTGGGGATGTTGGGGTTCACGTTGCTGGGCAGCGGCGGGAAGGTGGTCAGCTGCCTGGCCTGAACCGCGCCGCGCTCCAGCGCGTTGAACGGCACGGTTCCGGTGAGCATGTCGTATGCCAGCACGCCCATCGAGTAGACGTCCGACAGCAGGTTCGGCGGCGAGGACTGGCCCATCTCCGGCGCCGTGTAGGTGGGCAAGGGCGTGTTCAACGACAGGCGGACGCCCGCCGGCGCGCCCTCGCCGAGCACCACCATGCCGAAGTCGCTAAGCAGCGCCTGCCCCGTCTGCGGATCCACGAAGATGTTGCCCGGCCGGATGTCGCCGTGGTGGATGCCCTGCGCGTTCGCGGCCTCTACCGCCGTTGCCACCTGCCGCAGGATCGTCATGGCCTGCGCGGCCGGGATGGGGTGCTGCATCCACTGGCGCAGCGTGGGCCACGAGACGTACTGCATCGTTACCCAGTGGACGCCTCCGTCTCGCTCGTACCCGTAGGCAGGGAGGATGTTCGGATGGTCGAGCGCGGTTACGCGCTCCATCTCGCGGGCGAACCGCTCCATGAGCGACTCGTCGGCGCAGACGTAGGGGCGCAACGACTTGAGCGCCACGTATCCTTCGTGGTTCGGGTCCTGCGCGCGATAGACGGTGGCCAGCCCCGTGCTGCCCACCTGCTCCAGAAGGACATACCTGCTGATGGTTCTCTGCATTCTACCTCCGGGCCTTCCTGCGGCCTCCACTTGCGACTCCTGCGGTTGCCTCGCGGGACGTACCGCCTATGAGGACGGCTCGTCCTTGTCATCGACTATGCGATAGCTGCCTTCGACGAATCCCTTGCTGCCGCCGCCAGAGCCACCCGCGCCCGGCGGGCTCTTCGACCCGCCGCCCATCAATCGCATCACCAGCGCCAGGAGCGCCAGGAAGACCGTGGCAACCACCAGCAGCAACAGCGCGCGGAAGAACACCGAGGCCGAAGCCAGCATCAGGGCCAGCGGTATGGCTATCCTGAGCAACATCGGTAGGGTCATAATCGACCTCTCTCGGCTCTTTCTCCCCCTTCAGTCCCGCGGTGCGTTCCGTATATTATAGTGGGGCGAGAGCCGTTTGGGAATCGTATCACAGATTGCGCGATGCTTCACATATATTACGGAATCGACGACTTCTCGATCAGCGAGGCGCTGGAGCGCCTGAAGGCCCAGGCGGGCCCGCCGGACGTACTGGACGCCAACGTGACCCGCGGCCACGCCTCCGCGTTCACCCCGCAGCAGGTGCAGGCGCTTTGCAGCACCGTGCCGTTCCTGGCCGAAAGGCGGCTGGTGATTGTGGACGGGCTGCTGTCGCTGTTCAGCGGCCGCCGGCCCTCGCGCCGCGGCCGCGCTAGCCAGGACGCCGCCTCCGACTGGCTCGCGCTCGCCGACTTCGTGCCCAACATGCCGCCGACGTCAGACCTCGCGCTTGTCGACGGCGCAGTGAACCGGGGCAACGCGCTGTTGGCCGCGCTTGCGCCCCTCGGCCAGGCCACCGAGTTCCCGGCGCTGCGCGGCGCACGGCTCACTCGCTGGATACAGGAACGGGCCGCCGCCGCGGGCTGCGACATCTCGCAGGACGGCGTCCGGCTGCTGTCGGAGCTGGTGGGCGGCAACCTGTGGACGCTCAACAGCGAGATCGAGAAGCTGGCCCTCTACTGCAACGGCCGCCGCGCAGAGGCCGAGGACGTGCGGCTGCTTGTGCCGTTCGCCAACGAGGTCAACGTGTTCAACGCCGTGGACGCGGTGATGGAGCGCCGCTACCCTGATGCGCTGCGCGCCATGCGCCGCCTGATGGAGGGCGGCGCAACCGGCACGTACATCGTGGCGATGGTGGCAAGGCAGGTGCGCCTGCTGCTCCTGGCTAAGGACCTGGAGGCGGCGGGCGTGTCCGGTTCGCAGATGGGGTCGCGCATGGGGGTCACGTCCGACTGGCTACTGGGCAAGCTGAGGGAGCAGGCGAATCGCTACTCCGCAAGCGGGCTGGAGTCGCTGCACAGGGGCCTGCTGGAGACCGACCTGGCGATCAAGACCGGCCGCATCGCGGAGAGCAGCGTCGCGGAGCGGCTGGTGCAGGAGTTTGCGGGAGCAAGCGGAGGCGTGCGCGCCTCCGCCACCCGTAGGGGCGGTTCGTGGAGTTAGTCTCATAAGTCTGATGAACGCGTTGACATCGAATTCCTCGAATCGAATATCGTTACTCTTGCTGAACTTGTCTCTGTTTCGCGTTCAGTGAGACATTACAATGCTGCGGTATTAGTCCCCGTTAATTCGCGAGATTCCACGCGTGGAGACTTTTGAGACAGGCTCCGTGAACCGCCCGAGACTGACTAAAGGACGGGCGGCACCTCCACAACCACTGTCATTCCGAGCGCAGCGTAGCGGAGTCGAGGAATCAAGGACGGACGCGGTCTGCGGCGTCGCGCCATCGGCGGCCGCGTGCGCTGACTGGGAGCGGGGGCGAGTTATCTCCAACTGTCTTGGATTCTTCGACTACGCTGCGCTCCGCTCAGAATGACAGTCGCTCCATTCCTGCGGAGCCTGTCCCGCACTGCCTCTACGAGCCGCACTCGCTCACCCGCAGCTTACCGCCAGATCTCGTTCACGGCGGCGTCCAGACCCATGCGCGTGCCGTCGGCCAGCACGACGGCCACGCCCGCGGCGAGTTCCGGGTTGCGCCTGGCCCATCGCATGACCTCACGCGCCGCCGCGTCACCCTGCTTGGGGTACTTGCGAGAGAAGTAGTGCGGCACGTCCAGGTGATCGAGCATCTGGCCTGCGTTAGGGAAGCGGAGGCCGTCCACCTCGTAGTGGTGCTTGCCGAGGGCGGATATGCTGTGCCGGCCGGCGGCCGTCCCGCCGCTCACGCGGTCCTGCGATGGCGGAGCGGCCGCGGTCGGGGCAGGCGTCGGTTGCGCCGCGGCGTGTGCCTCCGGCGCGATGTTTGCCGCGGCGGGCGTCTCTAGCGCCGCGGGCGCACCGGCTGCCGCGGAGGCAGGCGCGGGCGTAGCGGGTGATGCTGCCTCGGGCGCAGCAACTACCGCAGGAGAGGCAGGCGCGGGCGGCTGCGAATCCTGGCCCGACTGCCTTAGCCTTTCGAGCAGACTGCGCTTCTCGTCAAGCTGCCCGTCGAGGCGAGCCATGCGAAGCTCAAACTCCCGTATCTCCGCCTCCAGCTCTCGCTCGAGGCTGAACCTGCCTTCTGCCATAGCGCTCCTCGCTGCCTTAAGGCTGCCGCCTCCGGCTTGTGCCGCGGGCTGCCTTACGATTGCCTTAAGGCTAGCACAAGGCATTTTGCCTTGTCAATGGCCTGCCGCGGATGTCAGGGCATGGATTGCCATAAGGCAACTGCCTTATCTGGCCTGCTTTGCCTTATCGCAGCGCGGCACACGCACGGAATTGGCTATAGCGGGCGAATAAGGCAGTTGCCGCGGCAATTTGGCAATCACGTGCTCGGCCAGTGACTGCCGCCGAGTCCACTCGTACCCGCATCAACTGCGGGGCAAGCCTGAGCTTGTGGAAGGGGCCTGAGCGGATAGCAACCACCAAACCCTCTTCCCACTTGAGGGGGGAATATTGAGATGGCGGTGATTCCTGTGGGACGGTCGGCCTGAATGCCCCCATCCTAACCTTCCCCCGTCCGCGGGGGAAGGGATTTTGGGATTGCTCCCTGCACGACCGGACGCGGGAAACAGGCTGTGCGGAACATTGCGCGACCACTTCGGTGAAGGCGCCGGAGATACCGGAGGCAGGCGGTCGTGCGCTACTCCGGGTGCTCTATCCGGTTGTAGCAGGCGACGTAGTGGCCCGGCTCCACCTCCACCAGCTCAGGCCTGGGGCTGAGCCGGCACTGGTTGGAGGCCTTGGGGCACCGCGGGAGGTACGGGCACTGGTCCGGCAGGTCGATCAGGTTCGGAGACGACCCCTCGATGGGCTGGAGAGCCTGCATCGGCTTGTCCAGCCGGGGTATCGACTGGAGAAGCGCCCACGTGTACGGGTGGAACGGCCGCCGGAAGAGGGAGACCGTGTCGGCGTACTCCACCACGTTGCCGGCGTACATGACGGCCACTTCCTGCGCCGCCTGTGCGATGACGCCCATGTCGTGCGTGATGAGCATGACGGCGGAGTGGCGTTCACGCTGGAGCCGCTTCAGCCGGTCGATCACGTCTGCCTGAAGCGTCACGTCCAGGTTGGAGGTGATCTCGTCCGCGATGAGAACGCGCGGGTTCCACGCCATCGCCATCGCGATCATCACACGCTGCGCCTGGCCGCCGCTGAGCTGGAAGGGATACAGCTTGAGGACGTTGGCAGGCCCCGGCAGGTCAAGCTCCGTGAGAAGCTGCACGGAGCGGTCTCTGGCCTCGGCCTTGCCCATGTAGCCGTGCGCCAGCAGCGCCTCTTCCATGTGCGTGCCGATGGTGAGGAGCGGGTTCAGCGCGGAGACCGGCTCCTGGAAGATGATCGCGATGTCCTTGCCGCGTATCTGCCTCAGCGACTCGCCGTCGATTCGCAAGAGGTCCCGGCCGTCGAAGTGGACGGCGCCGGACACGGTGCGCCCCGGGTGAGGCAGCAGCCGCAGTATCGAGAGCGCGGTGACCGTCTTGCCTGAGCCGCTTTCGCCAACGATGCCCAGGATGCTGTCTTCCTTGAGCGTGAGGTTCACGCCGTTGACGGCCTTGACCTCGCCCTCCTGTGTGAAGAAGGAAGTGTGCAGGTCGTCGACGCGGAGAATCTCGCGCTTGGGGGCGGCGATGTCGGAGACGGCGGCGTTGCTTGTCAACTCACCATACCTCAGGATCGCGCCCGGCGCCGGCCGAACCGGCGGCGCGCCGAACGCGGTGAAGACGTTGGCCTAGAGTCTTGCACCAGGACGCGCCAAAGTCAAGACGCGGCAGGCCCGGCGAGGCGATTGCCGCGGGCATCCGGGAGGGCAATCGAATCCGCGGGAGAGAAGTACATTATGTAAAAGAAGGCGTATTTCCGTGCTCAGCGCACGACATAACAACTATAGGGCGAAGTAAAGTGTGCCTGCCCTAACCTCTTCCCGCACCGCCATCCGCCTCACCCCGGCTCATGCCATCGCATGGCCCCTTGACCGATCCAGTATACGCGATTGCGCCGGCCGCTGCCACCGCTCGCGCGCGAGTCGGCGGCGAATCCGGCGCGCGGCCGCAAAGCGCATTGCCGGCGCGCGGCCCACTCGCCTTAAGCCTGTCAATGGAACTGTGGGGACGGCCTCGCGCCGCCACACAGTCCGTTCGTCCTGAGCCTGTCGTAGGATGAGCGGAGCGAGCCGCCTCTCACTGTCATTCTGAGTGCAGCGAAGAATCCACAGCAATCTCGTACGACTGGCCTTGCGAGGGTGCGGACTGGTGCGGTTCCGGGAAACGATTGTGCAGCCGGCGTAGGCTTTGGATTCTTCGACTCCGCTACGCTCCGCTCAGAATGACACTTATCGGAGTCCGCCGCCCATGCCGCGCAGCCTTCCTGCGCCTCAAATGCGCCCTGTGAGGCCGTTCCGACCCCCACGGTAGTCCAGCAAGGTCTACCGTGGCGCTTAGTGGCGTTGTGAGGCGCATACAGCCGCCGCCAGTGCCACGCGCCACAATGGGTGGTTCTTTGCTGTGCGCGGATGCCTTGGATTCCTCGACTGCGCCTCGCTTGCGCTCGGCTCCGCTCGGAATGACACCAACGGAGGCAACCGCCTCCCACTGTCATTCTGAGCGGAGCGAAGAATCCAAAGCCTTGGTGCGCGCACGCGCCTCGCCATCTCAAACGCGCCCGCCGCCCATGCCACGCAGCCCGCCAGCGCCTCAAATGCGCCCTGTGAGGCCGTTCCGACCCCCACGGTAGTCCAGCAGGTCTACCGTGGCGCTCAGAAGCCCTGTGAGGCCCCATTCCCGCTCTGCCGACACCAACACCACTCGGTCACCGCCAACCGCGGCCTGCAAGCGTTCCAGGAGGCCGTCTTCCGGCTCGCCGTCCGAGAGCAGGTCAACCTTGTTCAGCACCAGGATCCGGCGCGCCTCGTCGTCCAGGCGGAGATCCGCTAGCATGTCGTTCACCACCTGCGCCTGCTCGGCGGCGTTGCGGTGTGTTATGTCAATCACGTGCAGAACCACGTCCGCGCCTTCAAGCTCCTCCAGCGTGGCCCTGAACGCGGCCACCACCGCCGGAGGCAGCTTCTGGATGAAACCCACCGTGTCCGTCAGCAGAAACGACCGGCCGTCCGCCGTCCTGATCTTTCTTGTGACCGGATCCAGCGTGGAGAACAGCTTGTCCTCCGCTGCCACGCCCGCGTCGCTCAGGGCGTTCAGCAGCGTGCTCTTGCCCGCGTTCGTGTAGCCCACCAGCGCCGCCACCGGCACGCCCTCGCGCTCCCGGCGACTGCGGTACAGCGAGCGATGCGTGCGCACCTGCTCCAGCTCTCGCTTGAGCTTCTGAATGCGGTTGCGAACGATGCGCCGGTCGGTCTCCAGCTGCGTTTCGCCGGGGCCGCGCGTGCCGATGCCTCCGCCCAGTCGCTCCAGGTGCGACCACTGGCCCGCCAAGCGCGGCAGCATGTACTCGTGCTGGGCAAGCTCCACCTGCAACCGCCCCTCGCGGGTCTGCGCGCGCGCCGCGAACACGTCCAGTATGAGCGCGGTGCGGTCGATGACCTTGGTGTTGAGCGCGGCCTCCAGGCTGCGCTGCTGTGTGGGCGTGAGCTCGTCGTCGAAGATGGCTACGTCCGCTGCGGTGGAGTCGCGCAGCGACTTGAGCTCGTCCAGCTTGCCCTTGCCCAGGTAGGTGTTGGTCTGCCTGTTCAGGCGTTGGCTAAGGTCGCCGACCACCTCCGCGCCCGCGGTGCGCGCCAGCAGCCCAAGCTCCGCAAGCGAGTCCTCAACGGGCCACAGGCTGCGATTGCCTCGAGTCTCGATGCCCACGAGGATGGCGCGCTCCGGGCGCACCCTGGTCTCTATGGCGGCCTTGGGCGACACGCCGCCTCACGTCACGCCTGGCCGGCGGGCGGGTCCGGGATGCGCCAGGACGAAAGGCGTTGCAGCCCCTTCTCAAGCTGCTGGTCCGAGAGGGTGAGCGACAGGCGCACGTAGCCCTCGCCGTAGCGGCCGTAGCCTGCGCCCGGCGTCACCACGATGGCGTGTTCCTCGATCAGCATGGCGCAGAACGCGCCGGACTTCCAGCCGGGCGGCAGCTTGGCCCACACGTACAGGCTGGCCCTGGGCGTCGACACCTCCAGCCCAAGCTCTCTGAGCGCGTCCACCACCCGGTCACGGCGCGCCTCGTAGACCGCGTTGTGCTCGGCGATGCAGTCCTGCGGGCCGTCCAGCGCCTCAATTGCCGCGTACTGGATCGCCTGCGGTATGCCGGAGTCCAGGTTGGACTTCACTCGCATCAGCGCGTTGATCATCTCCGCGTTGCCAACCGCCATGCCAATGCGCCAACCCGTCATGTTGTAGCTCTTGGACAGCGAATGGAACTCGATTCCCACGTCCATCGCGCCCTGCGACTCCAGGAAGCTCGCGGGCCGGTAGCCATCGTAGGCGACTTCCGTGTACGGGGCGTCGTGGAGCACGGGGACGTCGTGCTGCTTGGCGAAGGCCACCACCTCGTCGAAGAACGCGGCCTCTGCGACCGCGCCCGTGGGGTTGTTGGGATAGTTGATCCAGAGCGCCTTGGCCCTGTCCGCCACCTCTGCGGGAATCGCCTTGAGGTCAGGCAGCCAGCCGTTCTCCTCCAGGAGCGGCAGCCAGTGGCATTCGCCGCCGGCGAACATCGTGCCCACGGAGTAGACCGGGTAGCCGGGGTCAGGCACCAGCGCAACGTCGCCCGGGTCGATGAAGCACAGCGCGGCGTGGCCGATGCCCTCCTTCGCGCCTATGAGCGGCAGGACTTCCGTATCGGGGTCAAGCGACACGCCGAAGCGGCTGTCGTACCAGCGCGCAACGGCCCTGCGAAGCTCCGGCAGCCCCTCGGATTCGGGATAGCGATGGTTGGGCGGATCCTGGCTGGCCTGGTGAAGCCGGTCAAGGATGTGGGCCGGCGTCGGCATGTCCGGGTCGCCGATGGCGAACGTCACCACGTCCACGCCCTCCGCCCGCTTCTGCGCTATCTTTCGGCTTATCTCCACGAAGAGATACGGCGGCAGCTGCTCTATTCGCTTCGCAAATCTCATATAGTCCGCTCCTTGCCGTGGTTCCAGCTTGCAAACACCTCGTCCAGCTCGCGGCGAACTCTGTCCCTTAGCTCGCCCTCTCGGGATCTGGCGATGATGGGCAGGTCGACCTCCACTTCCACCGCGCGGTCATCCACCAGCATACGGCCGTTGATGGTCATGCCGAACACCTTGATGAAGATGTTGAGGCCGTTGGCGTGCCACTCCTGCCGCACCTCCGACACCTGCGGCGGCAGATCCTTGGCAAGCAATCCTCCGTGGGCCTTCAGCAACTCCATCGCCTGCTCTTTGTTAGCGCCGTGCTCGTAAGAGAGCTTCATGAGTCCTTGTGCTCCTTCGCGTTCAACCGCGCCAGTCGCCTTCGAACACTTCCTCCGCGGGCCCTTCCAGGTACACCTGCCCCGCGCCATCCCAGGAGACCGTCAGCGCGCCCCCGGGCAGCGTTATGTCCACGTCCTCGCCCGTGAAGCCGTGAAGCCGCGCCGCCACCGCAATGGCGCACGCCCCCGTACCGCACGCCAGCGTCTCGCCTGCGCCGCGCTCCCACACCCGGGCGACCACGCCGCCGGTGCTGCGGACGTTCACGATGGAGAAGTTGACCTTGTTCGGGAAGATGCGGTGGCGTTCGACCTGCGGGCCTATGCGGTGCAGCGGAAACTCGGCGACCGGCGTGTCGATGAAGGCTACGGCGTGGGGGTTGCCCATCGAAACGAACGTCAGGTTGAGCAGCGTCCCGTCCACGTCCAGCGGAAAGTCCAGCACAGGCCCGCCGGCCAGGTCATCCGAAACGACAACTGGCACGCGTTCCGGCCTCAACTCAGGCTCGCCCATAGCCACGCGAGCGCGCTCAACGCGGCCCTCGTGCCACGCCGGTTCGATGGACAGCACGCCGTTCATCGTCTCCACGCGCAGGCCGTCGCCGCCTGCGTCCGCGATCTCACGCTCCAGCACGTACTTGGCCAGGCAGCGAATGCCGTTGCCGCACATCTCAGCCTCGGAGCCGTCCGGGTTCAGCATACGCATACGCACGTTGGCATGCTCCGATGGCATGACCAGCAGCACGCCGTCCGCGCCGACGCCCAGGTGCCGGTCGCACATGGCGCGAGCGAGCGCGGCCCAGTCGTGTTCCAGGTGGCGGGCGTCCATCAGCACGTAGTCGTTGCCCGCCCCGTGCATCTTGGTGAATCTCACTCGATCTCTCCTCTATGCGCTTCCTCGTGCCAGGCCCGGAAGCAGACCTCGCCCATGTCCCGGCAGGCGCGCGCCAGCTTTGGCGCGTTGAACCCCAGGTAGACGCCCAAGGACAGACCCACTATCAGCTTGAACACTCTTCACCTCCCGACACGAGGATTCTACCACACACCGAGCGATTATAGCAGAAGCGTTGCGCCGCTATCGGCCTGCCGGATTCAAGCGCGATCACGAGCCGTCGCCCGCCGAGGCCAGGTGCGCGCTCACCAGCGCGGCCGCGGCCTCGAACGCGTCCGGCGACGCAGCGTCCAGCCATGAGATGCGCGGGTCGCTCAACTTGAACCACGCGTACTGCCTGCGCGCGAAGCGGCGCGTGGCAGACTTGATTGCGTCCCCCGCCCACTGGAGCGACAGCTTGCCGGTCACGTACTCGGCCATCTCGCGATACCCGATTGCGCCCATCGCCGGCAGTTCCGGCGAATAGCCCGCCGACATCAGCCTGGCGACTTCCCCCGGCCAGCCAGCCACGATCATCGCATCCACCCGCGCGTCTATGCGGCGGTACAGCTCGGCGCGCTCCAGCGTCAGGCCGATGACCAGGCTGCGGTACGGCGGTCGCTCACGCCTGCGCGCCTGAGAGAACGGCACCCCCGCCTCCAGGTACACCTCCAACGCACGCACCACGCGGCGCACGTTCCGCGCGTCGATTCTAGCCGCCGATGCAGGATCCACGTCACGCAGTCGCTCCCACAGCGCATCGTGGCCCTGCTCGGCTGCCTGCCGCTCCAGCGTCTCGCGCAGCGCCGCGTTGGGCGGCACCTGCGGCGCCCGGAAGCCCTCCAGCAGCGCCCAGACGTATTGGCCCGTGCCGCCGACCAGCAGCGGCAGGCTGCCGCGGGCGTGGGCATCGGCTATAGCTTGGCCTGCGTCGGCAAGGTACAGGGCCAGGCTGTAAGTCTCGCCTGCGTCCACCACGTCCACGAGGTGATGCGGCGCTTGCGCGCGCTCCGCGGGCGTGGGCTTGCTTGTGCCAGCGTCCAGGCCGCGGTAGACGTGGCGGCTGTCGGCGTTGACGATCTCGCCGCCGAAGCGTTGCGCCAGGCCGAGCGCAAGCGCGCTCTTGCCCGCGGCCGTCGGCCCGACAATGGCTACCAGTGGCGATGCGGCGTGAGTCTGCATGGCGGCTAGCCCGGCATCAGGCTCTTGAGGAGTTCGGGCGCGCCGCCCACGCATGGCAGGTAGGGATGGCGGTCCTTGAGCCGAAAGAGGTTCATGTAGGCTTGCAAGTGTTTTTCCTTCATCCTGCTAGCATCCCAATACTCGCCTTCTTCCTTGACGTAGAGCCAGTAGCGGTCTCCCGTTGAGGTCACGAGTCTGTTGCAGTTCGGGAACTGCTTAGCATACAACTGCACCTGGCGCTCCGCGTGGCCCAAGCCCACACCCATGCGCTTGGACTCCAGGATGAGGAAGGGCTTGGAGTCTTTCCTGAATACCTCGCTGAACAGGGAAATGTCGGTATGGTTCCACTCGGTCTTTATCCTCTGTTCGGACCATCCCAGTGCAAGCAGTATCGGGACGATGAGGAAGGTGCGTATCTCGTGCTCATTGATTTGGTCCATCCGAGTGACATACCATCCGGCGAGACGCCGGACATGCCAGATGGCTCGGATTACCGCTTCAGCGTCAGCGGGCCGCAGTCCGTTCCATATTAGGTTTCCCACCAAGTCCTCCTCAGACACTCCCTTGGCTGGCGCGGGAACCTCCGACGCTGCAACCTCTTTGCCTTCCTCAAGCAAACGATCCGCCTCCTTGAGAATCTGGCCTCTATGCACCCTGCTGACTGTGCCACGTGCGAGGCCATTGACGTTCAGAGGGGAGCCGGGCCGGAACCAGTTGACTTTCCTTCCGTGCCTTATGTCCCAACCGTCCACGTCGTCAAAGGGCTCGAGAAATTCGTATTCGCCTGTGACCCTGCCGGCTGCCACGATTGCACCCTTCGTCCCCCACCTCTTCTTCATGACCACGACGTCGCCGCAATTCATCTCATCGGCAAGGGTCACAATCTTGCGCTGCCAGTCCTTCTTCCCTTTGTAAGGTCTGTAACGTTCCGGATGCTTGAGAAACGAGCCGGGGTGGCCCGTTCCCATGAGCATGACGCCGTATTGCAGGAACACGTCGGAAAAGTCCCGGGTGCCCTCCCCTGCTGCTACCTGCCAGTAGGTCATTGGCTTGACGCTCCCGCCGCGATGCCCGGCGGCTTCGGCGTATGAGTGGGCCTCCAGTCGGCGGTGTTCATTTCCTGGTAATACGTGTAGTAGACGGCGCCCGCGACCTTCCCGAACTCAATTGCATAGACGTCCACCAGCGCGTCCAAGGCCCATTCGGACCGGGTCTTGTCATTGAATTCGTCGGAGGCCAGCAACTCGAACAGCTCAGGGGCGGTGAACGCGAGATGCCTATTTTCGGACAGGTAAGCGTACAGCCGGTGCATCCACTGCTCTGTTTCTGGCCCAATTCCGATTTCGAACTGGCGCTTGGTCAGCGACATTTCATCACTCCTGCTGCCCGAACCCAAGCCTTCTGCGCGGCTCGGATGCGACTATAGTATACCACCTTGTGCCTTGAATGACCTTGAACTCGACGACTCCCAGGTCAACCAACCGGTCCAGAGCAAGAATCACGTCCTCGTAGCTGGCCGCGCGGTATTTCGTGTGGGCCAGCAACTCCCTGACAAACTGAGCGTCAAGGGCAAGGTTTCGGTGTTCCTCAAGCACTTGGCGCACAGGCACTATGAGGTCAATTCTGGAGGAATCGTACTCTTCCCTGCTGATTGCCACCCCGCCCCCCCTACCCCGCCGCCGACTGCCGCGCGATCTCCGCGAACCGCCCTGCGTCCAGGCTGGCGCCGCCCACCAGCGCGCCGTTCACGTTCGGCTGGCTGGAGAACTCCGAGACATTGTCCGGCGTCACGCTCCCGCCGTACAGCAATGGCGTCTCGCGGGCCGCCGCCTCGCCGTACAGCTCCGCGAGCGTGGCGCGAATCGCCACCATGATCGCCTCCGCAGCCTCGCCAGTCGCAGCCATGCCGGTGCCTATCGCCCATATCGGCTCGTAGGCCACGGCCAGCGTCGCAATCGAATCGACGCGGCGCAGCGCGCCCCGCAGCTGGGACGTGACCACCGACTCCGCGTAGCCCTCCTCGCGCTCCTCCAGCCCCTCGCCCACGCACAGGATGGGACGCAGCCCCGCCTCCAGCGCGGCCCGCACCTTGCGGTTCACCACCTCGTCCGTCTCCCAGAAGATTTGCCTGCGCTCAGAGTGGCCCAGGATGACGTAAGTGCACAGGTCCGCCAGCATCGCGGGCGACACCTCGCCGGTGAACGCGCCACGCTCCTCGAAGTGCACGTTCTGCGCGCCCACGGCCGTCGACGAGCCGGCCAGCGCGTCACGAACGGCCGCCAGCGACACGAACGGCGGGCACACGACCTTGACTACGCCCTCGACGGCGTCCAGAGGCTCGCGCAGCGCGGAGGCCAGAGATACGGCCTCGGCGAGCGTGGTGTTCATCTTCCAGTTCCCAGCCACTATGGGCGTTGGCATTTCGTACCTCCTCAGTTAGCTGCGCGATGGTTGCGCTTTAGCGCCCCTATCCCCTGCTTTCGCAGGGGCAAGCTCTAACCTTCCCCCATCTGCGGGGGAAGGGATTTGGCGTTGCGCCAATGACTCCAGGCATGGGAATGGTCTCCAAGTTGCGCAAAGGTATCCCACTATTCCCACGGCTCTACGGCCCGAACTTCACCAGCTTGCCCGCGTGCGCCAGCGCCAGGAACATTAGCTGCGTTGCCGGTATGCTGCCGATGGAGCCGCCCGCGCAAGCCTCTCGCTGAAGGCGGGCACGCCCTCCCCCAGCGTGAGCTTGCTGTGCACGAGCGCGGGCACGGGCTGCCAGCCGTGCGCGGCCAGTATCGAGGGCGTGGCGTGGTCGCCTGCCACTACCAGCGCGTCCGGCTGCAAGTCCAGGATGCGCGGGATGAATGGGTCGAACGCCTCCAGCGCCTGCACCTTCGCCGCGAAGTTGCCGTCCTCGCCTGCCGCGTCCGCGGGCTTGTAGTGGACGTAGAAGAAGTCGTGGTCTGCGAACCGCTCCTCCAGCGTGGCAACCTCGTCTGCGAACGTTGCGCCCGTGGGGATAACGGTCATGCCTGCGACGGTTGCCAGCCCGCGGTACATGGGGTAGGCGGCGATTGCCGCGGGGTTGAGCCGGTAGCTGCCACCGAAGCTGGGCAGGCGCGGAAGCTGCGAGAAGCCCCTCAGCAGCACCATGTTCGCCCTGTCCCTCTCGCCCAGGATCTCGCGCGCGCCTTCGATCAGGGCGTTGGCAGCCGCCGCCGTCTTCTCCGCAGCCGCGTTGATGGCCTCGACGCGCCTCGGCGGCACGTCCAGGATCTGCGGATCGGTCTCGGTCACCTCCTCGCTCAGCCCCTCGCCGCGGAACAGCGCAACGAACCGGTAGTCCTGCACCGGCAGGATGCGGACTTCCACGCCCGGCACGTCTATCTGGTCGAGCTGCTCGCACAGGGGCGCGCTCTCCTGCGAGCTGATGCGGCCCGCCCGCCTGTCCGTCAGCTTGCCGTCCGCGTCCACGGTGCAGAAGTTGCCGCGAGCCGCCACGTCGCCC
Organism: Dehalococcoidia bacterium; assembly: GCA_963555975.3. Classification (GTDB taxonomy): domain Bacteria; phylum Chloroflexota; class Dehalococcoidia; order Lucifugimonadales; family UBA2985; genus JAPPHY01. The sequence continues at coordinate 787,440 of OY821663.2, read as the reverse complement.
TCCCGAATCTCGACGTCGATGCCCAGCGCCTCCAGCACGCCGCGGCCTATGGTGTACTTGATCGGGTCGTAGCCGAACAGCGACAGGTGGCCGGGGCCGCTTCCCGGCGTGATGCCGGGCAGCACGGGCAGCGTGAGGCCGCACGCGCTCCGCGACGCCAGGGCGTCCAGATTGGGGATGTTAGCCTCCTCAAGCTCCGAGCGGCCAGTCTCAGGGTGGGGCGCGCCGCCCAGCCCGTCCACTACCAGCATGACCACCTTGGACGGGGTGGGCTGGCATACGTCCGCTATGTGTGGAAAGTCGATCATGGGTCTAAGCCTCCTTGTCCAGCAACGCGGCCACGCCGGGCAGCGTCCTGCCCTCCAGGAACTCCAGCGATGCGCCGCCGCCGGTCGATACGTGCGTTATGCGGTCTGCGATGCCCAGGTCGTGCACCACCTCAGCCGTGGATCCGCCGCCGAGCACCGTGGTCACGCCCTCCAGGCTGCCGAGCGCGGCGGCGAATTCGCGGGTGCCCCGGCTGAACGCCGGCATCTCAAACACGCCCAGCGGCCCGTTCCAGAGGATAGTCTTGCCGCGGGCGGCCTCCGCCCGGAACGCGTCGAGCGTCTTGTGGCCGATGTCCATGATGCGCCAGCCGTCCGGCACGTCCGCCACGTCCACCGTGCGGCTCTGCGCGTCCGCCGCGAACGCATCGGCGACCACCACGTCCGCCGGTATGACCAGCGTGACGCCTCCGCGCTCCGCCCTTGCCATCACGTCACGCGCCAGTTCCACCCGGTCGTCCTCGACGAGCGAATCGCCGATGGGCAGCCCTCTCGCTTTCAGGAAGGTGGCCGCCATGCCGCCGCCTATCAGGAGCGTGTCAACCCTTTCGACAAAGTTATCAAGCACGCCCATCTTGTCGCTCACCTTGGCGCCGCCCAGCACCGACACCAGCGGCCGCGCCGGAGACCCCAGCAGCCCGCCAAGCGCGGCAAGCTCGGCCTCTACCAGAAAGCCCGCCACGGACGGCAACCAGCGCGTGACGCCCTCCGTGGACGCGTGCGCGCGATGCGACACGCCGAAGCCGTCCTGCACGAACACCTCCGCGATGGACGCCAACGCCCGCGCAAAGTCCGGGTCGTTGCGCTCCTCCTCAGCGTGGAAGCGCACGTTTTCCAGCAGCAACACGCCACCCGGCGAGGCTGCCGCGACGGCAGCCTCCACCTCAGGCCCCACGCAGTCCGGCAGGCAGGCCACGTCCGCGCCCAGCAACTCCGACAGCCTGCGGCCCACAGGCGCAAGCCTCATCTCCTCGACGACCTTGCCGCCGGGCCTGCCCAGGTGCGAGCACAGCACGACGACCGCGCCGCGCTCGCGCAGGTACTCGATTGTGGGCAGTGCGCCGCGTATGCGGGAGTCGTCGCTGATCCGGTCTCCCTCCAACTCCACGTTGAAGTCCACGCGCACCAGCGCCCGCTTGCCCGCCACGTTCAGGTCTCGTACTGTCCGCTTGTCCAAGCTCACCCCCGTGCCCAAGAATCGCCGGTCGAAAGGAAGCGCGCGAATGCGGCCAGTTCGTCCAGGCCGCCCGCGGACGCGCCCGCCGCGTTCAGCGCCTCGATGGCCTCCAGGCACAGCGCGTTGGCCGTTTCCTGCGCAAAATCCCTTGCGCCCAACCTTTCCAAAACATCAAGAATCTTGTCCAGGTCCTCCGGCTCCATCACGCGCTTGAAGTAGACGTCGCCCAGCGTGCGCCGCTCCGGGCCTGTGGCGTTGCGGAGCGCGTACACGATTGGCAGCGACTTGCGCTTGTTGAGCAGGTCGCCCGCGTGCGGCGGCGTCTCGCCAGCCGCGCCCCACAGGCGCAGCACGTCGTCCCGCACGTGCGAGGCCGCGCCCAGCTTGCGCCCGAACAGCGACATCGCCTGCTCGGCGGCCTCACCCGCCGACGCCATCTGCGCGCCCAGCTCCGCGGCGCAGCCCACCAGGGCCGCCCATCTGCCCTCCACCGCCTCCAGGTACGCCTCCTGCGTAATGTCCACGCGATCCTGATAGGTCAGGTCAAGGTACTGCCCTTCGCAGTAGCGCAGGCAGGCGGCATCCAGCGTCGATACGGCGCGGAAGGCTTGTTCCGGCGGCATCGAGTCGTCCGCGAGTCCCAGCAGGCTTAGGCGAGCGAGCGCGTGCATCCCGTCTCCCGCGTTGATGGCCTGCGCCGGCCCCCACGTCCACCACACGGTAGGCCTGCCGTTGCGCTCCGGCACGCCGCCCTGAATGTCGCCGTGCACCTGCGATGAGCGCAGCGCAAGCTCTACGGCCGCCGCGGCCGGCAACGCGGTCGCCGCCGCGCCGCCCAGCGCCTCGCACGCCATGACGCACAGCGTAGGGTGGACTCGCATCTCGGCGCGCCGCTCAATGGCCTCTCCGAGCTCGTCCAGCCAGCCCAGGTGCTGTGCCATCATGCGATACAGCGGCAGGCTGCCGCGGCCCATGACGACGGACTTCATTTCCGTCTCGATGGCCTCGGCGTGGCGGTCGAATGAGGTTGGACTGCTCATGGCTCTCGCTGCGAGGGGTCTCCCCTGCCCTTCTGAGGCGTTGCGCCCGATTGCGCCGCCATGCCCGCGGCTGAGGCTGCGTCCAGCACCAGTTCCGGCGGCACCGCGCCCTCGCGCACGATGCGGGGCGCGTCGCCGGTCAAGTCCACGATGGTGGAGGCGCCGTGCAGGGGGCACGGCCCGTAGTCGAGAATCAGGTCTAACCTGTCGAGCATCTGCCGCCGCACCTCCTCCGCCGTCACCGGTTCGGCGTGGCCGGAGCGGTTGGCGCTCGTGCCCGTAAGGGGCGCGCCCACAGCCCGGATCAGCTCCCGCGCCGCGGGGTGATTGGGCACGCGCACCGCAAGAGTCTCGCCGCCCGCGGTGACTGCGGCGGGCACGGACGCAGTCTTGCGGAGTATCATGGTCAGCCCGCCGGGCCAGAACCTCTCCGCCAGGGCCCACGCCTGCGGAGGCACGTCGACGGCTACTCGCTCCAGGTCATCCACGTCGGCCAGCAGCAGGGGCAGCGCCATGCCCGCCGGCCGCTCCTTGGCCCGGAAGACGCGCTCAACCGCCTCTGTCGAAAGTCCATGCGCGCCGAGTGCGTAGAGGGTGTCGGTGGGAAACGCCACAAGTCCACCCTCCAGAAGAACGGTCGCCGCCCTTTCCAGGAGGCCGTCGGCGGTCTGAATTCCTCGTGGGCTGGTCATGGCATTCCTTGACTGAGTATAGCACAGATGCTAACCTGTGGGCGATGGCTCAAGTGGACGGTGAGACCAACGCTCCCGAAACCGGCGACCCCGGCTCTCACCGAACGTCCGTGAGCGGCGACCTGGAGGTGTCCGGCTACCTCGGCGCCGCGGAGGGCCTGGGCCTGCGACCGGCGCCGGACGACCCACAGAACGATCTTGCCGAGGCGGTGGTCATCATCGACTTCGGCTCCCAGTACAGCCGACTGATCGCCCGCCGCGTCCGCGAGTGCAACGTCTACTGCGAGATCTTGCCGTCCGATACGCCTTGGGAGCGCGTGGAGGCCCTCAGGCCAAGGGGCGTCATCCTCTCCGGCGGCCCCGCCAGCGTCTACGAACCCGGCGCGCCCACCGTGCCCGCCTGGGTGTTCGAGCAGGCGATGCCGACGCTGGGCATCTGCTACGGCCTGCAAGCCCTTTCACACCAGCTGGGCGGCCGCGTTGTGCCCGGCGCGCACCGGGAGTACGGCCACGCCCTGCTCCATCGCAGCGACTCCGACAGCCCGCTATTCGATTCGCTGCCGTCCTCGTTCACCGTGTGGATGAGCCACGGCGACCAGGTGCTGGAGCTGCCGCCCGGCTTCCGGCCGCTGGCGCACACCGACAACTCGCCCGTGGCCGTCATGGGCAACGACGCAGGCGTGTTCGGCTTGCAGTTCCACCCTGAGGTGGTGCATACGCCGGACGGCAAGCGCATCATCGAGAACTTCCTCTACCGCATCTGCGGCTGCCGGGGCGCGTGGACGCCATCCAACTTCGTCGAGGAGTCCGTGGCGCGCATACGAAATCAGGTCGGCGAAGGCAAGGTCATCTGCGCCCTCTCCGGCGGCGTCGACTCCTCCGTGACGGCTGCCTTGGTGCACCGCGCCATCGGCGAGCAGCTGACGTGCATCTTCGTCGACAACGGCCTGCTGCGCTACGGCGAGGCGGAGCAGGTCGCAACCACGTTCCGGCGCAACCTGGGCATGAACCTGCTGCAAGTGGACGCCACGGAGGACTTCCTGACTCGCCTGGCAGGCGTGGTTGACCCGGAGCAGAAACGACGCGAAATCGGCGAAGAGTTCATTCGCGTATTCGAGCGGGAAGCCACGAACCTGGGCCGGGTGGACTTTCTGGCGCAGGGCACGCTGTACCCGGACGTGATCGAGAGCCAGGCGGTGGAAAGCGGCGCGTCCGCCGTGATCAAGACGCATCACAACGTGGGCGGCCTGCCTGAGAACATGAGGCTTTCGCTGGTGGAGCCGCTGCGCTACCTGTTCAAGGACGAGGTGCGAGAGGTCGGCCTCGCGCTTGGCCTGCCGCCGGAGATGGTGTTCCGGCAGCCGTTCCCGGGGCCCGGCCTTGCTATTCGAATCATCGGCGAGGTCACGTGGGAGAAGCTGGAAGCGCTGCGCGCCTGCGACCGCATCGTCATGGACGAGATCCAGCAGGCCAACCTCTACAACGAGCTGTGGCAGAGCTTTGCGGTGCTCACCGACACGCGCACCGTGGGCGTGATGGGCGACTTCCGCACCTACGGCTGGATGGCCGCCGTGCGCGCCGTGACCAGCGAGGACGCGATGACCGCTGACTGGGCGCGTCTCCCCTACGACCTGCTGGGGCGCATGTCCAACCGCATCGTCAACGAGGTGCGGGAGGTCAACCGCGTGGTCTACGATATAACCTCCAAGCCTCCCGGCACCATTGAGTGGGAGTGAGGATGAACATCACTGCGCCTTAATGTCCCTTCCCCCGTCTGCGGGGGCAAAGGCCATATTCCTTCCCCCGTCTGCGGGGGAAGGTTAGGATGGGGGCGAACCCCGATTGAAGAACGGGAACAATTGCGGAATGAGTCTACGGGGGCTTCACCCCCATCTCAATCTTCCCCCTCAAGAGGGAAGAGGCTAGGAAATCCCCTCCCTCACCTACGGACGAAGAACCACGGAAATCCCTCCCGCCACCTGCGGGCGAAGAACCTTGAGAATCCCTTCCCCCGTCTGCGGGGGAAGGTTAGGATGGGGGCATGACAACCCAAAGGGCTAGGTCCCTCCGAAGCAACCCCACCGACGCAGAGCAACGGCTCTGGTCCCGCCTCCGAATGCGCCAGGTCCGCGGCTGTAGAATCCGCCGCCAGCGGCCGATAGGCCCCTACGTTGTCGACTTCGTTTGCCTGGAGAGACGCCTCATCGTAGAGGTTGACGGAGGTCAACACGCGCAGCGGGCGCAGCGTGACGCAGACCGGGACGGTTATCTGGCCTCCCTTGGCTTCAAGGTGATCCGCTTCTGGAACAACCAGGTTCTTGCGGAGACTGACGCAGTTGTGGAGGCTGTCGCACAATCGCTGGAGCATTGCGGATACTCCCTGCCAAACTACGCATCTAACCGAGAGAAAGACACCGCCCGCTTAGACCTAGACGATGGAGGTGCCCAATGAACATCACCCAGTACATGGAAACCCACGGCCACGAGCAGCTTGCCGTCTACACGGACCCGGCGGCCGGCCTGCGCGCCTACATCGCCATTCACGACACCACGCTCGGCCCTGCCGTAGGCGGCGTGCGCATCTGGCCTCACGCAACGGAGGAAGCCGCCATCGTCGACGTGCTGCGCCTGGCGCGCGGCATGACCTACAAGTCCGCGGCCGCCGGTCTGAACATGGGCGGCGGCAAGGCGCTCATCGTCGCGTCCGCGCAGGACAAGTCTGAGGCGATGATGCGGGCGTTCGGCCGATTCGTGGACACGCTGGGCGGCCGCTACGTCACCACCGAGGACGTCGGCGCAACGCTGCGAGACCTCGAATACGCTGCGCTTGAGACTGAGCACGTGGTCGGCCTGCCGCGCAGCCAGGGCGGCAGCGGCGACCCTTCGATCATGACGGCGTTCGGCATCCACCGCGGGATGAAGGCGTGCGCCCTGGACGCGTGGGGCAGCGAGTCGCTGGAGGGGCGCGCCGTCGCCCTGCAGGGGTTCGGCAAGGTGGCCTCGCGGCTCGCCGAGCACCTCATCGAGGAGGGCGCGCGGCTCATCGTCTCCGAGCTTGACCCCGCCGGCCTCGAAAGGGCGAGGCGGCTGGGCCTGGACACTCTGGACGACCCGGCCGCAATTTACGACGCCGAGTGCGACATCTTCTCGCCGTGCGCCCTCGGCGGCATCCTCAACGACGACACGATCCCGCGCCTGCGCTGCCGCATCGTGGCGGGCGCCGCCAACAACCAGCTGCTGGAGGACCGCCACGCCGAGTCGCTGCACGGCCGCGGCATTCTGTACGCGCCGGACTTCATCATCAACGCGGGCGGCGTTATCAACATCTCGGTTGAGATGAGCGGAGCATACGACGAGACGCTGGCCGCGGAGCGTACAGGCCGCATCTACGACACGCTGCAACAGGTCATTCGCTCCGCCCGCGAGCGAGACGTCACCACCGCGCAGGCCGCCGACCGGCTTGCGGAGGAGCGCATCGCATCCGTGCGAGGCGTGAAGCGCATATACCGGTAGCCGCGCGGCCCAATCCGCCCGCCCTTCCACAAGCTCGGCACGAACCGGGTTGAACCTACAGCATGATCTGCTTGGCGGGAACGAGCCTCTCCTTCACGGTATCTACTGCCAGCCCAAGGCCCTCCATCGTGTACGATCCGATCACGGGCGGCGCGTTGTCCATGCCGAATGCCACAAAGGTCACGACGCTCTCGCCGTCAACCGTTGCCCACACATGGCCAATCTCCATTTCGATGTCGCTTCCGTCTGCGATGAGGAACCTGCGGCTGCGAGTCGGCTCCACGCCGAGGTCGCGCAGCGTAGGGGCGGGCAGCATGGTCAGGAAGGCTCCAGTATCAACCGTGGCCTCGACATCTACGCTGCGCCCAGTCTCCATGCCGGTAATTCGAATCGACGAGGTAAAGGTTCCCATGGCGTACCTCTTGGTTGCGGGTTCGCCTGCATTCTAGCGGATTGCACGAGGCGGGGGAAGGAGCGGGCTGATCGCCCACGTATTGCGCGCAGCCGCTTACCGTCGTTGCTGCGAAAGCAGGAATCTAGCACCCGGCGGGGCGTGGGGGGCTGGATTGCGGCTTCCGCCGCAATGACGGTAGAAGGCGGGATAGTCCGTTCGCCTGAGCTTGTCGAAGGGCGGGAGGAGGAACAGCAGTCGTGGTTTCCCCGCTCTGGTTCGACAGGCTCACCATGAGCGGGACTGGAGGGCCGCCGCCCCTTGCCCCGCCGGGTGCTAGGCCCCCGCGTTCGCGAGGGCGACGGTGAAGGCCGAGCGGGTGCAGTTCGCGCCCCCCTACCCCAAGCCCAGCTCCTCCAGCCGCGCGTCATCTATGCCGAAGTGGTGGGCGATCTCGTGCGCCACGGTCACCTGCACCTCCGCCTCGATCTCCTCCCGCGTATCGCACATCGACTCAAGCGGCCCCTGGAATATCGTGATCTTGTCCGGCAGCACTAGGTTGTAGCCGGCCCGATGCGTCAGAGGGATGCCCTCGTACAGGCCCATCAGCTGGTGGCGGCTCTCCAGCCCGTGCTCCGCCATCTGCTCAGGGGTGGGCCATCGCTCCACCACAATCGCCACGTTGTCCAGGTGGAACAGAAGCTCCTGCGGCAGCCCGGCCACCGCGTCCAGCACCAGCTCCTCGAACTCCTCTCGCTGCAACGCCACCTCGGTCTCCATGCCAAACGCCGTTCGTTACCCGTGCTATGGACGCCTTAGCGCAAACCTATGTCCCTTCCCCCGTCTGCGGGGGAAGGTTAGGATGGGGGCATTCCGGCCCACTGCCCGCTCAGGGATTCACCCCCATCTCAATCTTCCCCCTCAAGGGGGAAGAGGTTTTGGTGCCCGCGCTACGCCGGCAGCCCCAACTCGTCGCGCAGGCCCTTGAGCACGTCCAGGTTGGCCTTGTCCGGGCCCTCCCCGTCCTCGCCGGGAACCTCCAGCAGGAACGGCACGTCGCGAAAGGCCGGATGCGCCATCACCACGCGGAAGGCGTCCAGCCCCATGTGCCCCTGCCCGATGTTCTCGTGGCGATCCACTGCGGAGCCGAGCGGTGTCTTGCTGTCGTTGGCGTGGACAGCCGCCAGGTTGGGCAGCCCGATCTCCCTGTCGAACTCGTCCATCACCCGCTCCAGCCCATCCGCGCTTGTCACGTCGTACCCGGCGGCGAACAGGTGCTGCGTGTCCAGGCACACCCGCACGTTCGGGGCCTCCAGCGCCTTCATCAGCCGACCCATCTCGCTGAAGCTGGAGCAGATGTGATCGCCCATGCCCGCGCTGTTCTCCAGCATGAGCCACACGTCCGGCGGCGATGCGGCCAGCACGCGGCTCATCGTCCTGACGGCCTGGTCGAACACGGCCTCATATCCTGCGCCGCGGTGGCTGCCCGCGTGGAAGATGACGCCCGATGCGCCGAGCTGGCCCGCCGCCTGCATGTAGTCGGTCAGAGCCTTTTCCGACTTGGCAAGGTGCTCCTCGGTGGGCGCGCCAAGGCTGATCAGGTAGATGGCGTGGAAGAACAACGGGCCCGCGCCTGCGGCCGCCGCCTTCTGCCGAAAGTCCGCGGCCACGTCCTCCGAAATGGGCTTGAATGCCCAGCCGCGCGGCGACGACACGAATATCTGGAGCGTCTCCGCTCCCATCTCCTGCCCCCGGTCGATGGCCTTGCTCAGGCCGCCTGCGGTCGAAACGTGCGCTCCCAGCTTCATGCCGCTTCCTCGTGCAGCGTCACCGGCCTGCCGCCGCCTGAACGGCTTCTTGCGGCCGGCGGCCTCAGGCTGCCGCGCTCCTTCTGCGAAGGCGCAGCGGGTTGGGCAGCCGTCGGAACAGCCGGCCCAGGTCGCCGGACTCCCACACCATGAGCACCTGACTGGCTATCCATATCGAGCTGTAGGTGCCGACGGTGATGCCGATGAGCAGCACTATAAGGAAGTCCTGTATGGTGGGCCCGCCGAATAGCAGCAACGCCAGGATCGCGAACATGAGCGTGAGGCTGGTGTTGAGCGACCTGCCAATGGTGTCCTGGATGCTGATGTTGATGGTTGTGGCAAGGCCGCGGCCCACGCTCCGCGACAGATTCTCGCGTATGCGGTCGAACACCACAATCGTGTCGTGGACGCTGTAGCCGATGATCGTGAGCACGCCGGAGATGAACATCGCGTTGACCTCCAGGTCGAAGATCCGGCCGGCCACGGAGAACACGCCCAGAACCACGATTACGTCGTGTATAAGAGCCACGATTGCGGAAACGCCGTACCTGACCGGCGTCGGCACGCGCCTGAACGCCCAGGTTATGTAGATCAGGATGGCAATGGACGCAATGAACACAATCAGGATTGCGTTGTTCACCGTCTCCGTAGCTATGCTCGGCGAGACGGAGAAGAACTCCGTTATCTGCGCTACCGCTCCCAGGTTAGTGGAGAGCGAGGTCGCGATCACCTCCCGCTCGGAAGGCTCATCGCCCTGCGACTCCTCCAACGTGCGCGTGCGTATGAAGTAGCTGCCGTCGCCGAGGCGTTGGATCACCGCTTCCGGGTGGCCCAGTTCGGTAAGCTGCGTTCGCAGGTCTTCCTGGCTCACCTCGCCCTGGAACTCCATCGTCATGGAGGAGCCGCCGGTGAACTCCAGGCCCGCGTTCAGCCCGTTGGGCAGCAGCAGCGACACGGCGCTGACCACCATTACCACGAAGGATATGGCAAAGAACCAGTTGCGCTTTCCTACGAAGTCCATAGTTCCGCCTTAGCCTCTGTCTCCCACGGCCGCGCCGGGCCGGGCCGTCCGGCTTCCGCTGCTCTGCACTGGCGTGTACAGCGGCCCGAACCGACCAAGCGGCGATATAGCCGCTATCCTGAGGAACGTCTTGGTAACCGTGAGCGCCGAGAACATGCTGGCCGCCACGCCGATGAACAGCGTTATGGCGAACCCGGTCACAATCCCCGTGCCCAGCCGCGTGCCGAACCAGAACAGGATGGCGCACGTGATGAACGTGGACACGTTGCTGTCCCGGATGGCAGGCCAGGCGCGGTTGAATCCCGTCTCTATGGCTGCGATTAGCGTGCGGCCGGAGCGCAGCTCCTCCTTCATCCGCTCGAATATCAAGATGTTGGCGTCAACCGCCATGCCAATCGAGAGGATGAAGGCTGCCAGCCCGCCTATCGTCAGCGTCACAGGCCACAGTTTCAGAATCGCCAGCACCAGCACGGAGTAGATGATGAGCGCCACGCAGGCCATGAAGCCCGGCAGCCTGTAGTACAGCGCCATGAACAGCAACACCAGGCCAAGGCCAACCGCGCCGGCGACCACGCTCTTTTGCAGCGAGTCCTCGCCCAGCGTGGCGTCCACGTCCTGCTCCTGAATCAGTGCCAGCGGCACCTGTAGGCGACCGGACTCCAGCTGGATTGCGATGGTGCGAACGCGGTCTATCGTGAAGTCCGGGCCCTCTATGTAGGCGCGGCCGCCGGTGATGGGTTGCAACGCCACCGGGGCTATCAGGAACTCGTCGTCCAGGAAGAACGCAGTGCGGTTGCCCGTTCCGGCTATGCGCTGGGTGTGCTGTGCGAATATCCGCCCGCCCTCGCTGTCAAACTCCAGGTTCACGACGGGCAGGCCCGACGTGGGGTGCGTTCCGGCGTATGCCCGCACCAGGTCCTCGCCGGAGAGATTCAGGGGGCTGTCGACGTAGTACTGAGGGTCTTCGCAGCGAGGATCCGCCTCGGTATTGGTGCACGTGCGTTCCATGAGTTCAAGCTGAGCGGTTTGCCCGATGAGGCGCTTGGCCTCCTCTACGCCGCCGGAGACCACCATCGACGTCTCTTGAACTTCCATGCTTGCCAGGGGCGGCAACGCCGCCGCCAGGATCGCCTGGATCGCGTCCTTCTCGGACGGCTCAACCACGTTGCCCTCGCCGTCCAGCATTGCCGGCCGCAGGCTTGACGGAAGTTCCACGGCGAATATGGTGTCGGTAACGGAGCGCACCGCCGCGCCCTCGCGGCCGGCGGCCGCCATCGCGGCGCGCACGTCCTCAACGCTCGCGGCCTCCCGGAGCGTCAGGCTGAGCGTGACGGCCGGGAACCGCTCGAGAAGCGCCTTCTCTATCGCGTCCCTTTCGGAGGGCTGCGTCTCGTTGCCATCGTCGTCAAGGACCGCCGGGCGAAGTGACGGCAACTCGACCACGAACGTGCGGCTGTCCTCCTGGTCGATTTCGGCGTCGGGCCTTCCCTGAGCGGCGAGCACCTCGCGCAACTCGCTCAACTGCACGTCTTGCTGGAAAGTGAGCGTAGCCTCAGTGGAACCCACGCCGGGAAGCTGCACCTGAATGCGGTCGCCGCCCATCGTCTGGATGACCGGCTCCGCCACGCCGAACGCGTTGACGCGCCGCTCGATGGTCTTGAGTACGCCCTCCATCTGCTCCTGCGTGGGCGATTCGCCCTCCGTGGGCAGGGCCTGGTAGACGAGGCGGCTGCCGCCCTCCAGGTCAAGGCCAAGCTGGAGGCCGAGGAGCGTGTCGTCGCCGCGCTTGAGGCTTACGCCGCCAACCGAGACATCGATCTGCTGCACGGCCAGCGACCACCCGGTCAGCGCCGTGAGCAGCACTATCAGAATGAAGAGCCTCAGTGGAAACCTGCGCATCTACCTGCCTTCCAGAGTTGTTCGCCACATTCTACGCCACTTCCGACAGAACGGAAAGGTATATCAACCGCACGATTTTTGCAACTTCTGCCGCCGCGCCCCTGAAACTCGCGAAAAGCGGAGCCGCCTGCCCAAGAGGCGGCCCCGCTTTAATCCCGGGCCGATTCCGCCGGCGCGCGGATGGCCTAGTAAGTCCCCGTCCTTCTGCGTGGCACGTACTGCCTCCGGAGGAAAGGCGGCACGTCAAGCTCCGACTCATCGTTCATCGCCGACATGATGAGCTGGGAGATGTGGCTGTCGTCCTCGTTTCGTACCTGCGCGTTCTCCTCCGTGTAGAAGCCGGTGGCGATGATGGTTATCTTGACCTCGTCCTCCATCTTCAGGTCCGTCACCATGCCGAAGAATATGCTGGCGTCCGGGTCGGCCGCCGAGCGGATGACGTCCGCGGCCGTCTGAACCTCAGCCAGCGAGAGGTCTGTGCCGCCCGTGATGTTGAACAGGATGCCCCTTGCGCCTTCGATGGACACGTCCAGCAATGAGCTGGTTACCGCTTCCCTGGCGGCGTCCAGCGCCTTGTCCTCGCCTACGCCGTGCCCGATTGCCATCCAGGCCGGCCCGCCGTTCTTCATCACCGTGCGTATGTCCGCGAAGTCCAGGTTCACCTCACCCGGAACCGTCACCAACTCCGCGATGGACTGCACGCCCTGCCGCAGCACGTCGTCGGCCATGCGGAAGGCGTTTTCCATCGTCACCTTCTCATCGCAGACGGCGGCGAGGCGGTCGTTCGGAATGATGATGAGCGTGTCCACCTTGTCCTTGAGCCGTGCGATGCCCTCCTCCGCGAGCTTGCGTCGCCTGCTGCCCTCGAAGCCGAACGGCTTGGTGACCACGCCGATGGTCAATGCGTCGCACTCGCGGGCGATTTCGGCCACAACCGGGGCTGCGCCGGTGCCGGTGCCGCCGCCCATGCCCGCCGCCACGAACACCATGTCGGAGCCGGATATGGCCTCGAAGACCTCCTCTCGGCTCTCGTCCGCGGACTCCTTCCCCCTCTCGGGGTCTCCGCCAACTCCGAGTCCCCTGTTGAGCCTGTCGCCAATGCGTATCCGCAGGGGCGCCTCGCAGCGCATGAGGGCCTGCGCGTCCGTGTTCACGGCCAGGTACTCTACGCCCTGAATACGCTCGCGGAACATCCGCGAGACCGCGTTGCAGCCCCCTCCTCCTACGCCTACGACCTTGATCTTGGCGACGCCGTCGTGCTCGTATCCTAGACTGTTCATTGCCGCTCCTCCTGTGCTATGCCTGGGATTTCATGGTGACCCTATTGAACCAATTGCCCACAAGCGAACCGTTCCTGGCGGGCTTGCTCCTGCTGACGACCGCAGGCGCCGACGCCTTGGAGTGCCTTGCATCCCACAGCAGCAGGCCGAGGGACGTGGCGAACGCGGGATCGTCCAGGTGCCGCGGCACCCACGTGTACGACGCAGGCATCCCCGACCGCACCGGGCCCGGCCAGATCTCCTGCGCCAGCTCCAGTATGCCCGTCAGCTTGGCGGTTCCGCCGGTCAGCACCAACCCGCCGGCAGGCGCGCCCTCCAGTCCTGCCTTGCCCACCTCGTCGTGGGCCATTCGCAGCAGCTCGCTCACGCGGTCGTAGATCACGCTGCAAAAGTCCCTGCGACTGATCTCCGTGTAGGGCCGGTTGCCGAATCCGGGCAGGTGGACCTGCTCCTGCTCGTCTACCTCGTCAGGCAGCGCGTGGCCGTACCTCAGCTTGGCCTCCTCTGCTGCGAGGGAGTACGTGGTGAACGCGATGGAGATGTCGCGGGTTACCTGGAGTCCGGCCGCCGGGATGATGTTGGTGTGCCAGATGCTGCCCTCCAGGAATATCGACACGTCCGTGGTGCCGCCGCCGATGTCCACCAGCGCAACGCCCATCTCCTTCTCGTCCGGCGAAAGCGTGGACTCCGCGCTTGCCAGAGGCTCCAGCACCAGGCCCCTCAGGCTTATGCCCGCCCTTCGCAGAGCCTCGATCAGGTTGTCGACGGCCGTCTGGTCCGCCGTCACAACGTGGCTCTCCACCTCCAGGGTGGAGCCGTACATGCCGACCGGGTCGTGGACGCCCCAGTTGCCGTCTATGCAGTAGTCCTTGGGTATGACGTGGAGGATGCGGCTCTCCGGCCCGGTGCGGTCGTCGCAGCAGGCCTTGACCACCTGCGCAACCTCCTCCGAGCTGATGGGCGTGTTCTGCGGCCGGTTGTCCATTGAGGCGCGGCAGTTCACGTAGCTGACGTGGCTGCCGGTTATGCCAACGTAGGCCGACGTAACCTTCACGCCCGCCTGCGCCTCGGCCTCTTGTACGGAGGCTTGTATCTCCTGCTGCACCTCCGCAAGGTTGCTCACGATGCCCTTCTGCATTCCCTTGGCGGGGGAAGCGCCCGCCCCCAGGATTCGCAGGGCGCCCGTGGCGTCCACCTGGCTTATGAGGGTGCAGACCTTGGTTGTTCCGACGTCTATTGCAACTTGTAGGTTCTCGTACTTCATATTGCACCACCTGCTTGCGGGGTTCTTCAGTTTTGCCGGGCCGGGGGTTCGTCGTCGTGGAGATTGGGGTTCAATCGCAAAGTTCTAGTCTGTTGGTGTCCTGCCATTCGGCATTGTAGTTCGTTCCACGCGACGCTACCCCCAGTCCGGCGTGATCCATTAGGGGGACGGCCCCCTAAGTACGCTCCGCCACCCGCATTCGGGCGCTTCGACTCCTACGGTTGATGCGGACCTCCTCATGGGAGGGGGAAATGACCTTCCTGTTCACTATGCGCAGGCCATCGGCGCTTCTCAGGAATCGCTTGACCAGCCGGTCTTCCAGCGAGTGGTAGCTAATGACCGCCAGCCGACCTCCCGGCGTCAGCAACACCTGCGCCTGCGACAACGCCATGCGAAGATTCTCCATCTCGCCGTTCACCTCCATCCGCACGGCCTGAAAGACCTGCGTAGCCGGATGCGTGCGACCCCAGCGCCGCCGAAGGGCCCTGGCAGCCACCTGCGCCAGCTCCAGCGATGTCTCGATTGGCCTGCTCTTGACTACCTCGCGCGCGATCCGGTCGGCCCTGCGCTCCTCGCCGTAGCTGCGGAAGATCCTGACCAGCTCCGACTCCGGGTAGTGGTTCACCACGTCCCAGGCGGTGAGTTCCTGGCTCGGATCGAAGCGCATGTCCAGCGGTTCCTCGGCTCGGAAGCTGAAGCCTCTGCCCTCTCCTTCAAGCTGAAGCGAAGAGAGGCCGAGATCGATGAGAACGCCGTCCACGCAGGCGAAGCCGCGTTCGAACGCTATCGCCTCAAGGTTGCGGAAGTTGTCGTTTGCCAGCGCGAACCGGCCGTGGAAGTCGCGCAGCCGGTCGTCGGCCGCGGCGAGCGCCGCCGGATCCATGTCAATGCCCAGGAGCCGGCCGTCGGGCGATGCGCCCTCCAGGATCGCCAGCGCGTGGCCGCCCTCGCCGACGGTGCAGTCCACGTAGGAGCCGCCAGGCGTGACCCGCAGCGCCGCAGTGGCCTCGTCCACGAGTACGGGCGTGTGGTATGGCATGGTCAAGACGGTCACCGCGCCCCCTCCGAGGTCTCGGCTATGTAGGATGCGTGCTCGTCCAGCTGCGCCGACTCTTGCCTCCAGCTCTCCAGGCCCCAGATCTCCAGGGAGTCGCCCACGCCGGCCAGCACAACGGACTCGCCGATTCCGGCGTACTCCCGCAGAAGCGCGGGCAGCATCACACGCCCCTGGCGGTCCATCTGCAGGTTGTAGGCTGCCGAGAACGTCAACCTTCTCATTCTCCTGTTCCTGGCAATATTCATGGGAAGCTCTGCAATCCCCTTCACGTGGGCCTGCCACTGGCTGTGGGAGAATGCTGCGATGCAGCGGTCATAAGCGCGAGTGAGAACGAGCCCGCCGGCGAAGGCTTCCCGGTAACGGGTCGGGAACGCGATTCGACCTTGCGGGTCCACCCGGATCTCCTGCTCCCCGATGAACGATAGTATTGCACGTTCCACCTTGTCTCACCAATTCTCGCCTAAATTCACCTAAGCGCACCTAAGATAGCACCTAATCCCTGCAAGCGCAACCCCCAATTTCGGCAATTTTCGGGGAATTTCCGGGCGCACGCGGTGACGGCGGCGGCGGTGGGCGCGAGCGCGCGTCACGTGGACGATTGCCGTAGAGGCGGTTCGCGAACCGCCCAATGGCTGTGGCCCACCGTCGCCCTCGCGAAAGCGGGGGCCTAGCACCCAGCGGGGTAAGGCGGGGGGACTGGATTGCGGCTTCCGCCGCAATGACGGAGGGGGTTGATGGCGTACCGTACCCGCTCGCCCTGAGCGTTTCGAAGGGCGAGCGGATGTCAGACGACGCCCCCTACGCCCGCGCAGGCGGGCGTCCACTCGGCCACATGTCGGCGTACACCACAGTCATGGCCGGCTGCCACCTTCAACCGTCAATGCGGCGAAAGCCGCAATCCAGGGGGCAGGGTGGCACCGGCCTCGACCGTGTACCAGCGCGGCACTCGGCTGGGTGGACGCCCGCTTCCGCGGGCGTGGGGAGGAGGTGGGCGCGTGTTGTCCGCCCATCCATGCTTCGACATGCTCAGCACGAACGGAAAGTATCAGCCCCCGCGCCCTCAATCCCCCGCCAGACGCAGCCGCTGCGGCCGCGAGCGGGGCACGCGAGCCAGCAGTCCCCTGGCCTCCATGTCCTGCTTCACGGCCACCGTGTACCACCTCACCGACCCATCGAACCTGCCTGCAACGCGCTGCCCAACCTCCGCGACCAGTTCCGTGTACGTCATGCCGTCGCTGCCGCGCAGCGCCGCGGCGATGGCGTCCCGGATCGTCTCGTACTTGCGAGCGCTGATGTTCACGCCCTGCTTGCCCTGCGGGTGCATCGTGAGAGTCCTTTCGTCCACTGCTACTCCTCCGGCTCCGCCAGCAACGCGATGTCCTCCGCGCTCAGGTCCGCCTTCGCCAGCAGGTCCGGCCGCTGTTGCCGCGTCCGCCTCAACGACTGCCTCCTGCGCCATCGCCGCACCTCTTCGTGGTTGCCGGACAGCAGCACCGCGGGCGCCTGCCAGCCGCGGAAGTCGGCCGGCCGCGTGTACTGCGGAAACTGGAGCAGACCGCTGGCGTGGCTGTCGTCCTCTATCGACTGGCCGCTCCCAACGGCGCCGGGCAGCAGGCGCACCACCGCGTCCACAACTGCCATCGCCGGAATCTCGCCGCCGCTCAGAACGTAGTCGCCGATGCTGATCTCGCGGTCGACGAGATGCTCTCTCACGCGCTCGTCTACGCCCTCGTAGTGGCCGCAGATGAGCACCAGGTCGGAATGTGAAGCCAGCTCGCCGACCAGCTCCTGCGTCAGCGTCTCGCCCTGAGGCGACAGCAGGACGGCGTGCGCCGCGGCCGCCCGCTCGGAGCCGCCTTCCTCCGCAATCATGGCCTTCACCGCCTCCACGGCCTCGAACAGCGGCTCCGGCTTCAACACCATGCCGCCGCCGCCGCCGAACGGATAGTCGTCGACCGTCCGATGCTTGCTGTGGGCGTAGTCGCGGATGTTGTGGATGCGGATGCGAACCACGCCGCTATCCACGGCGCGGCCAACGATGCTCTCCCGGAACGGCCCTTCCAGCATTGCCGGAAACAGGGTGAGTACGTGAATGTCCATGCTACTGCGTGGGGTGCGACTCCACCCGCGGGCTGGTCAGCAGCTCCAGGGCGTGGGGTAGCACGTCCGCGATGGCCTCCAGCCCCTCACGGACGGCCTTGGGGCTGCCGGGCAGGTTGACTATCAGGCAACGGCCGCGGAAGCCTGAAACCCCGCGGCTGAGCATAGCCATGCGCGTGTTTCGCAGTCCCGCCTGGCGCATCGCCTCCGAGAAGCCCGGCACCTGCCGGTCGATGACCGACAGCGTGGCCTCCGGCGTGACATCGCGCGGCCCCAGGCCGGTGCCGCCCGTGGTGACGATGAGGTCAACCTCGCCGCTGTCCGCCCACTCCGCGAGCCTCGCGGCGATGATCGACTGCTCGTCCGGCACGACCTCGTAGCGCGCCTCAGAGAAGCCCATGCCCGCGAGCATCTCGCGGATGGCCTGTCCGCTCGTGTCCTCGCGCTTGCCCTCCGCGCCCATGTCGCTGCTTGTAAGTACGCCGAAATTGTACATTGCCGCCTGCGCCTTTCGGTGATTCTAGTCCGGGAGCCGATCGTGCTCCAGGAATGCAACCAGATCTCCGGTGACTCGCTCCATGTCCTTCAACTGGCACTCCCAAACCGTCATAACGGCCCAGCCGTCCTGTCCCAGCAGGTAGTTGCTGCGCTCGTCGCGGACTCGGTTGCGATTCAACTTGGTCTCCCAGTACTCCCTGTTGGAAGTCGGCATCCGCACGTGGGGGCAGTCTGAGTGATAGTGCCAGAAGCACCCGTTGACGAACACGATCTTTCGCCGAGAAGGAAACACGATGTCGGGGTGTCCCGGCAGATCGGCGCGTTGCAGGCGATACCTGTACCCAAGTCCGTGCAGCAAGCGGCGAACCTTCATCTCAGGCTTCATGCCCTTAGACTTGATTCGAGACATTATCCGGCTGCGCTCTTCCGGTGTGAAGGTGTCCGCCATGCTTACCCCTGTAGGAACGTCACCCAGGATTCGTCGTTGCCCCATTCTGGCGAGGGTTTCGGACCAACGGGCTTGCCGCGGCCGACAAAGCATCTCCCCGATCATCCCCGGACTAGTTCCATCTCTCGATTTCGATCGAATAGACGATGCTGGTTGCCAGCGACAAAGTGATTGAGTCCGCCGTCTGCCCCATCGGATGCGGCGCGGGACTGCTCCGGCCGCCGCGCAGCCGCGGCCCCTTCCAGGCCATGTTGCACCTCCTCCAGGACTGCGCGCACCATTGGAACCGGCACGGCGTTTCCGGTCTGCTTTCGCGCCTGCTGGTATGTGCCCGGCAACTCGAACGACTCCGGGAACCCCTGCAACCTGAGCATCTCCCGAGGCGTCAGCCGTCTCTCTCCGTTCACCAGCAGGTAGTTGTATGACGCTCCGGCCCGCAGAGCGCATGAGAACGGGTGGCTCGACACGTTGCCGCCCTTGTTCTCGTGCCATATCGAGAGTTCGTACGGGCTGGTGTGCTTCTGCTTCCGCTTGAGCCTGATCTCTTCGCTGGCGACGAAGGCAGGCGGCACGTCCTGTTCCAGAATTTCCTCGAGGGGCGTCATCTCCGCGGCGGGATCCGGCCATGCGAACGGCGCGGCATCGTCTCTGAACCCCACGATTATGGTGCGCTCACGCTTCTGCGGCAGGCCGAAATCCAGGGCGTTGAGATTCTTCCAGTCAGTCCTGTAGCCCAGGGCGACCAGCTCGTCGATAATCTTGGCAAGAGTTCTGCCCTTGTTGTGCGTTGAGAGCTGGCGGACGTTCTCCAGCACGAAAGCTTGCGGTCGCTTCGCGGCAATCACCTCGGCCACGTTGAAGATCAACGTTCCGCGCACGTCCTCGAACCCGCGCATTGCCCCGATGATGCTGAACGGCTGGCACGGAAATCCAGCCAGCAAGACATCGTGATTGGGTATTGTGTCCGGGTGGATCATGGTGATGTCCCCGGCGGGTTCCACGCCAATGTTGTGCAGGTAGGCCCGCCTGGCCTCAGCGTCAATGTCGCAGGCGAAGACGCACCTCATGCCGAGCCGGCTCGCGGCAACGTGGAATCCCCCAATGCCGCAGAACATGTCTGCGAATGTGAAGGCGGTTCGGGTTTCGTCGTGGCTTCCGTTCATCTCAATGCCCATCGGCGTATGCTATCGAGCCGGGCTTCTCGCCCTCGTTCGAGAGTCTCGCCGGTTGGTGGTCGCACTGCTGCAATTGTACGTTCGGGCGTTCCATCTGTGAAGTAGGCAACTGCGGCTTCCGCAAGCCATCTTGAGGCGTTTCGTTGTCTCTCGCCAAGCCGCCGCGTATAATGGACGCACCCGCACAGGGCCGAAAGCCGAATGAACCCAACCGCCTTCCAGCATCGCAGCGCCACGCAGGACGATGTCGCGCGTCTCCGGGACGCGCTCGCGCCGCTGCCGGAGGCGCAGGCGCGCGTTGCGTTCGTCGTGGTGAGCGGGCTGCCGGGCAGCGGCAAGTCGTACTTCAGCCGGCGGCTGGCGCGCCGCGCTCCCCTCGCAGTCGTGGAGTCCGACGCCATGCGCTGCGCCCTGTTCGGCTCGCCCACGCACAGCGGCGCAGAGAGCGCACGCCTCTTTCGCGCCTGCCACGCGCTCATCGAAGACCTGCTGCGCCACGGCGTCTCCGTGCTGTTCGATGCCACCAACCTCATCAAGCGCAACAGGCGCAGGCTCTACGACATCGCCGACCGAACTGGCGCAATGCTCGTCCTCGTTCGCGTGGATGCGCCTGAGGACGTGATCGAGCACCGCCTGGCGCAGCGCGAGGCCGGCAACGCAGACCCGGAGGACGTATCCACCGCGGGCCTGGACGTCTATCGCCGCATGGCGAGGCGGGATCAGCCCATCCGCCGCGAACACTACGCCGTAGACACGTCTGCGGACATCACCCCAACCATCGAGGCGATAGCCGGAGAGCTTGACAGCTGGCATCGGGCCTGAGCGGCCCACTCACGCTTGAAGGGAGTGAACATGGAGATCAAGGCCATCGCAGGCGACATCACGCAGGCGGACGCGCCCGCCGTCATCGTCAACCTGTTCGAGGGAGTGGAGGCACCCGCGGGCGCGACGGGCGCAGTCGACCGGGCCCTTGACGGCGCGATTTCGAGCCTGATTGCTGACGGCGAGATCCGCGGCAAGAAGGGCGAGGTGACCATCATCCACACCCTGGGCCGGATGCCGTCCGCCCGCGTGGTGGTGGCCGGCCTGGGCAAGGCCGACAGCTTCACGCCGGAGGTGGCGCGTCAGGTCTCCGCGGGCGTGTCCCGCCGTCTGAAGTCGGCGGGCGTGCGCAGCGCGGCGACCATCGTGCATGGCGCGGGAATCGGCGGGCTGGACGCGGGAGACGCGGCGCAGGCTCTCGCCGAGGGCTGCCTGCTGGGCCTATACACCTTCCGCCGCCACTTCTCGAAGAGCGAGGACGCAGACAGGACGCTCGACGAGCTGAGCGTTGTCGAGCTTGACGCATCGCGCCTCCCTGCCATCGAAAGCGGGCTGGAGCGCGGCCGCATCTTCGCCGAGGCCGCAGCGCTAGCGCGCGACATGGTCAACGAGCCGCCCAACCACATGACGCCGACCCACATGGCAGACGTAGCCGCCGGCCTCGCCGCCGAGCATGGCCTGGAGTCGACGATACTGGATACGCCGCAGATGGAGGAGTTGGGCATGGGCGGGCTGCTCGGCGTGGCAAAGGGCAGCGTCGAGCCGCCCAAGTTCATCGTGCTCACATACCGCGGAGACCCCGGCAACCCGGACAACAACCTGGGACTGCTGGGCAAGGGCATCACAATGGACACCGGCGGCATCTCGCTCAAGACCTCCGCGGCCATGTTCACCATGAAGAGCGACATGTCCGGCGCGGCCGCAGTCATCGCCGCCATTGGCGCAATCGCGCAACTGAAGCCACGGCTGAACGTCACCGCAATTGCCGCGGCCACGGAGAACATGCCCAGCGGCTCGGCGCAGAAGCCCGGCGACGTGCTGACAACCATGAGCGGCAAGACGGTTGAGGTGGAGAACACCGACGCGGAGGGACGGCTGGCCCTCTCAGACGCGCTGGCCTACGCCAGGCAGATGGGCCTGAACCGCTTGGTCGACGTGGCAACGCTCACAGGCGCAATCGTAACGGCACTGGGCGACGTGTGCACCGGCGCGTTCACCAACGACCGCGATCTGCTCGACTCGGTCATCGCGGCCGGTGAGGCGTCCGGCGAGCGCATCTGGCAGCTGCCCATGTTCGACGACTACAAGGAGCAGAACCGCAGCCAGGTGGCGGACGTGAAGAACACGGGCGGCGCAAGGGCCGGCTCGATCACGGCGGCGCAATTCCTGGCGGAGTTCAGCGAGGATACGCCGTGGGTTCACCTGGACATAGCAGGCACCGCCATGCGAGACCGCGAGTCCGGCTACCTGGTGCGCGGCGCAACCGGCGTGCCCACACGCACGCTCATACGCCTGGCGCTGGATCTGGCCGCGCAGGCGTAGGGGCCTGTTAATCCGTTCGCCCTGAGCTTGTCGAAGGGCCGGCGGACAGCGGCCACACCCTACGCCCGCGTAGGCGGGCGTCCACAGGGACGAGACTCATCCGCGGCCTCAACCGCGCAGCAACGCGGAACTCGGTTGCGTGGATTGCTATGAAAATAGGCCGACTCAGGCACGCGATTGTGTCGCTGCGGCAAAGGCGCGGAGGAGACGCGGCCGACATTTTCATTAGCTTATCTGGCGCTGGAAGGCGGCATGGGAATTCCCGCCTGCGCGGGAATAGGGAGAGGTTTCCCCGTCCATGCCGCGGCAGGCTCAGCACGAACGGGAACTAGAGTCTCCCACCGCCGCTTTGGCAAGCCAAGCCGCCCTCACTCAGCCGGGATGTAGATGACCTCCACCAGGGATTCACACGTCTCCGGGTTGTAGGCAAGCTCCCGCTCGATGACCGTCCCGGAGCCGCCCATGCCGGAGTGCCGGTAGCTACAGCCGTCTTCGCCCACCCTTGCGCCTGTGTCTATCCTGCGTGACACGATGCTGTTGGGCGGCGGAGTCGAATAGGGGTAGACCACTACGTTGTCGCCTTCCAGCGTGAGACCATAGGTGGAATCGAACTTCGGAGGCTTGTCCGTGGCGGGATCGGCGGCGGGCAGATTCGCGTCGGTTCGCCCAAGTTCCAATCCTTCAGCTGCCAGGATTGGATCGCATCGCCTCTCGACGGTCTCGTCCACTGTCTTGAACTGAACGTAGGCTCGCTGTAGCTGCTCCAGGCAGGCTGCCAACTCAGGCATCCCGTCTTGCCGGGCTGCCTCTATGTGACCGCCGATGAGGTCAGCCATCCAGTCCATGTACACCTGAAACTCCGCAGCGATGGTTGCGGTTGGCTCCAGGGTAGGAGTTGGGACAGGGCTCGGCGTACTAGTGGGAGCCGGCGTTGGAGTTGGGATTGGCGTGTCTGTTGGAATGTGCGCAGGCATAGGCTCAGCACAGGCAAGGGTCAGGACGATGAGCGCTGCTAAGGCTAGTCTAGTCATGGCAGTCACCCAGCCTTGGGCGTTTGGATATCCAGCATCAGTGCCAACGCCGCTCCCATGAGGATGACCACCGGCCACAGGAACAGTCCGAAGGACGCTCCCGAAAGTAACGCCAGGGCCGCCGTGAGCGCCGTTGCCGCCACAGCCCATCCTGAGTGTCTACCGCGTCCAACGCACGCCAGCACAATGAGCGTGAACACGATGGGGGAAGCCAGAGCGGTTTCGCTGAACCAGTTGAGTTCGTCGGTAGTGAAGCGTGAGTCCTCTCGAATCTGGCGAATCGTAAGGACTGTGAACGCCCACGCCGAAGCATGGGCAGCCGCTGCCAGGATTATTGAAGCTGTACGCAAGAGTCTCATAGGCTTAGGCAGGCTTGACGTGATGGGATATCCAGGCGATGGATGATTGCTATTACGGCTAGCCTTGTCATTCCAGTCACTTAGGCATTTGCGGGTCCTGATCCAGAAACAGGGCGTACGCTGACCCCATAAACAGGAATGCGAGCCACAGGAACAGCCCGTGGTTTGTGCCCGCGATGATGGCTGCGCCTCCCATTGCCACCGTTGACGATGTTGCCCGCGGCAGATCTTTGGTGATTGCCACGCAAACCAAGAATACGAGCGTGATCACGACCGGAGTAGCCAGGAAGACCTCTGTCCAATAGCCGAGCTCGCCGCCTTCGAGGCGTGCCTCCTCCCGGAGTTTGAGAATCGCGGGGCCGGAGAACGCCCACGCGCAAGCATGGCCAGCCGCTGCCAGCGCAATCGAAGTTATACGCAGGAGTCTCATCGGCTTAGGCAGGCTTCACGTGAATGTCCGGTAGGCGATGGCAGTTCATGGCGCAACAGCCATCAGCCCCTTCCCGTTCCGGTCAAAGTCGTTCAGTGAGGGTATTGGCCGTGGCTGTATTCTAGCCCTGAGGCAGAGCGCTTGTCGAGACAAGAGGCGTCAGCGGTTGGCCTCCTTCCCTACCGTCGTTCCTGCCCTTCGGCTACGCTCAGAGCCTGCCCCGTACTACGATACGGTGGTAAACTCCAGCAGGAATCCAGGGCCAGGCGGGGCGAGGGCGGCAGCCTCCCTGCCCATGCTTACACCGGCTCAGCAGGAACGGGATGTTTGTGTCCACCCATCGCAATCGCCATTGCCCCGCCGTGGGCAAAAGCGCTAGAATCGGTTTCGGCCTCTTGCGGGCCGTGGTGGGCGTGGCCAAGTCAGGTCGAAGGCGCCAGGTTGTGGCCCTGGAGATCGAGGGTTCAAATCCCTCCGCTCACCCCAAACACGCATCACAAGCGAGGAACACTTGCCGCCAACGGAGCCAGCGTCGACGCCCTGGAGCAGGTCAACGAATCCCCACCTGGAGGGCGTCGAGGTCATCACCGAGGGTGACACCAGCGGCTACGGCATGGCGCTGCGCTTCCAACTGCCCGGAGGCCGGGAGGTTGGCGCAGTGTCGCTGCCCCACCGGATGCCGACCAGGACAGGCCCCACGTGGGCCTACCTGCTCGACTGCAAGGGCTGGACGCTCATCGACGCCGGGCCGCTGGGCGCAATGCCCGCGCTCGAAAAGGGCCTCCATGCGCTCGGCAGGCGCGTCGACGACCTCGAACGCGTCGTCATCACGCACGGCCACCAGGACCACGACGGCAACGCCTACGACCTGGTACGCGCCAGCGGCGCCGAGCTATGGGCCCACGAACTCTACTTCCACTTCCTGCCCTACGAGTACGCACGCATGGGCCTGGACAGCTCCTCGCCTCTGCACCGCGCCATCTTCGACATAGCCCGGCGAGAGTCGGCGCAGTTCAGCAGACGCCCAAGCTCTCCCGGCGACTCTCAGTGGCGCAACCACTACCGCGAATACGTCATCGGGCACCGCTCCATTCTTCAGGACAGGCTGCCCATGCACCCCATCCGCGACGGCGACGAGCTGGACGGCGTCCGCTTCCTCTACACGCCCGGCCACGCCGTCGACGAGATATGCGTGAGCATGGACGGCGTCGTGTTCAGCGGCGACCACATCCTGCCTCAGATCACGCCGCATCCAACCATCAAGCGCACGCACCCGGAGGCCGTGCTGCACACGCTGCCGGCGGAGCACAGAGATCCCGGCGCCCACTACGGCCTGGAGAGCTACATCCGCTCCCTGGGCAAGACCTTGCAGCTCGAGCGAAGCGCAACCGTGCTACCCGCTCACAGGCTGTACTACCACGGCCGCTTCAACGTGCGGAACCTGCGCCGCGCCCGCGAGATCGTGCGGCACCACGTGCGCCGGCTGGACGGCGTGATGGAGTCGCTGGACGGAGGCGCGGACACGCCTGAGAAGCTCACGGCAGACCTGTTCCCGCCTCGCAAGCTCACGGGCGGCGGCTTCTTTGCCGCGGTGTCCGAGGTGGTGAGCCACCTGGAACTGCTCGCGGACACTGGCGACGTGCGAGTCTCCCAGGACGGCCGCATAGCAAGAACCGGGGCGAACGCATACCACGCCCGAATCGAGTCGATGACCTCGTAGGCGAGCCGCAGGCGTGCGGCAATCGTCGATACAGCGGAAGGAGACGGCAATGACGGATACGCCCACAACCCAACCGAAACGCGTAATGATCATCGTCGCGCACCCGGACGACGCCGACTTCATGGCCGCGGGCACACTGGCGAAGTGGGCGCGCCAGGGCTGCGAGATCGGCTACGTGCTCTGCACAAGCGGCGACAAGGGCTCCTCCGACCCGGAGGTCAATCCGGCGGAGCTGGCTGCCACGCGGGAGCGCGAGCAGAAGGCGGCCGCAGCCGTCGTCGGCTCTTATGACGTGGCGTTCCTGCGCTACCCGGACGGCGCGCTGCTGAACACGCTGGAGCTTCGCCGGGACCTGGTGCGCGAGATCCGACGCTTCCGCCCGGACGTGCTGCTGTGCCAGGATCCCACCAACCGCTTCAGCGACGGCTACGTCAATCACCCGGATCACCGCGCCGCCGGTGACGCCGCGCTGGACGCCGTCTACCCGTCCGCCCGCGACTACCACGCCTACCCGGATCTGATTGCGGAGGGATTCATGCCTCACAAGACGCTTGAGGTGTACCTGGGCGGCGCTGCGTCGAACTCCACCGTGTGGGTGGACATCTCCGACACCATCGACGTCAAGGTGGCCGCGCTGCGCGAGCACGCATCGCAGGTGGGCGCAGACCCGGAGCGGCTGGCGACGCTCGAATCACGCATCAAGGAGCGCGCCGCGGAGTTGGGCGCGCCGCACGCGCTTGCCTACGCCGAGGGCTTCCGCTACATCCACCTGCGGTGAACGGAGGGGCTCCGATGTCCCTTCCCCCGTCTGCGGGGGAAGGTTAGGATGGGGGCAATCCAGGCTGGCAGCCCCCTACCGTCGTTCCTGCGGAAGCAGGAACCTAGCACCCAGCGGCGGCGTGGGGGGCTGGATTGCGGCTGAGCCTGCCCTGAGCGCAGCCGAATGGGCCGCAATGACGGAGAAGGAGGCAGACGCCGCAGCGGCGCAGCCGCCCACAAATCTCGTCCATGCTTCGACAAGCTCAGCACGAACGGACACCGTGCCCGTTCACCCCCTGCCTTCGCAGGGGCAAGCTCTGAGCATGTCGAAGAGCGAATACCCCCTACCGCGGCCGCAGCCGCAGGCCAAGCAGCAGCAGCGCGCCGGAGCAATTCAGCACTGCCAGCACTATGAACGCAAACTGATACGACTGCGTGGTGTCGTACATGAAGGCAGCGAACAGGGGCGCAATCACCACGCTTACGCTGCTGATGGGATCCATGAACCCAGCCAGCCTGGAGAAGTTCTCCCGGCCGAACACCTCGGCCCGCAGCACCGTCATCAGCGTGCCGCGCATACCGAAGGACAGCCCGAACACGATAGCGAATATGACCACCTGGACAAACGTGGTCGAAAACGTGAGGATCAGCACGGCGATGCTTTGGAGGATGAAGGCGGATGCCGCCACCCTGCGCAGTCCAATCTTGTCGCCGAGAAAGCCGCCTATCAGCCGGCCGGGCGCGGCCATGATCAGCGTAAAGGAGAGCAGGGTCGCTGCCGTAACCTCGCTCATTCCGATTGCCACGGTCGCCGGTATCTGGTGGACTCGCAGCGCGCCCCACGCGGTGATTCCGGCCGAGTGAGCCAGAGATAGGAACCAGAAGTTGCCTCCACGCAGCGCCTGGCCGACCGTAATGGACTCCTCGTTTGGCCCAGCGGCGGAGTGGGAGTCGTCGGCGTCGCCCGTTGCAGCGTGGGAAGCGTCGCCGTCGCTGGGCTGGTCGCCGTCGGGCAGGTAGCCGTGCTCCTCCGGGTTGTTCCTCATCATGGCAGCCAATGGCAGGCCGATGGCTATCGTGAGAATGCCGACAACCAGGCAGGAGCTGCGCCATCCATAGTCCTGAATGGACCACGCCCATACCGGGACAAGGAGGGCCCCGATGCTCCCTCCCAGCTGGTAGATCGCGATGACCCTGCCGCGCCAACGGAAGAACCAGTTGATCAGCACCGTGATGATGGGCAGGAATCCGGCGACGCTCTGCCCGAGCGTGATCATCAGGAAGGAGCCGTAGAACTGGTATAGGCTAGTGGATAAGCTCAGGAGTATGAAGCCGGCCCCAAAGAACACCCAGCCAGCCATCATGTAGCGGCGCGGCCCTATCCAGTGAATGAGATAGCCCTCGATGGGGCCCGTGACACCGCCTTCGAGCCTGCTTAGCGAGAAGGCGAAGGTGATGGCGGTGCGGGTTGTGGCAAGGTCGCGTTCCAGCGGCAGGACGAGGGCCTGCGCGCCCACGTTGAACACCGCCGATTGAATTGCGCTGGCAGTGGTAGCCGCGGCTACTATCCACCAGCCGTAGAAGACGCGCAGGCGCGACCGGGGGGTGTCTGCTTCTGTTGTGCCCGATTGTCCGGTCTGGATGCTTTTACTTGGAGGGTCCGCGTCCAAAGGTGTCTATGCTCTCCTGATACGGTCCCCTGGAAGGCGTACGGGGGAACATCGTATGGGCGCTTTCGCACCGCCGAGTCGGCCTAAGTGCGGGACATAGAATATCACACTCCGGCTGCGCTGTCACGCGCGCCCACCGCCCCAACCGTCGTTCCTGCGAAAGCAGGAATCTAGCACCCGGCGGGGCGTGGGGGCGCATGTCCCGTTCGTCCTTCGACGAGCTCAGGGCGACCGGGTTCCCTCCCGTAGGGGCGTTTCGTGAAACGCCCGCCTGAGCGCACCACCAACTGCTATACGCCCCCTTGAGCCTGCCGAAAGGCGAAGGATAGGCGGCCGACCCAAGCGTCTTTCGCGCGCATCGCCTTTCGCCTGCATCGCCCGCCTGCTATAATCGTCCGCACACGGAGCCAAGGAGACGATGAGTTGCTGACGCAAGAGCACGCACAGGCTGCGGAGGCGTTCCTGGAGAACGCGGCGCGGGAATTCGCCGCCGGCGACGAGCTGCAGGCGTCCGAGAAGATGTGGGGCGCGGCGGCTCACGCGATCATGGCGGTCGCCTTGCAGCGAGGCCAGGAGTGCGGGTCGCATCAGAAGCTGGTAAGCGTCGCCTGGCAGATTGCAAATGAGCACGACGACGAGGCTCTGCTAGGTGGGATTTCCACCGCGGAGAAGTTTCACGCCAACTTCTACCACGGCTTCATGGAGTCGGAGGACATGGAACGAAACGCGGCAATTGTGCGCCGCTTCGTGGCGCGTATGCTGTCCCTGGCGGAGTGAGCGCGGGCGAATAGGCCCCGCTTACCCTGAGCCTGTCGAAAGGCGAGCGGATAGCCGCCTTCCCCAACCGTCATTCCTGCGAAAGCAGGAACCTAGCACCCGGCGGTGCGTGGGGCGGCGGGACACTCAACCCGCCGTCCTGAGCTTGTCGAAAGGCGAAGGAAAGGCGGCCGACCCAAGCGTCTTTCACGCGCATTGCCTTTCCCCTGCTCCGCCTGCCTGCTATAATCGACCGCACACGGAGCCGAGGAGTCGATGAGTTGCTGACGCAAGAGCACGCACAGGCTGCGGAGGCGTTCCTGGAGGACGCGGCGCGGGAATTCGCCGCCGGCGACGAGTTGCAGGCGTCCGAGAAGATGTGGGGCGCGGCGGCTCACGCAATCATGGCAGTCGCCTTGCAGCGAGGCCAGGAATGCGGGACACATCGCAAGATGGTGAACGCGGCCCGCGAGATTGCGAACGAACAAGACGACGATGCGCTGCGGGCAGGACTTACCGCGGCCAGGCAGTTCCACGCCAACTTCTACCACGGCTTCCTGGAGCCTGAAGATCTGGAATCCGACGCTCAACTAGTGCGCCGCTTCGTGGCGCGTATGCTGTCCCTGGCGGAGTGAGCGCGGCCGAATGGCAGGCGCCCCCAACTGTCGTTCCTGCGAAAGCAGGAACCCGGCACCCGGCAGGGCGAGGGGAGGCGCGAGTATTCATTCCCTCATGCTTCGACAAACTCACCACGAACGGAAGCTAGAGCCGCTTCCACCGTAGCGGCGTTTCGTGAAACGCCCACGCTCAATCCGCTGGACGGCCGATTTACCCCCGTTCGCCGTGAGGCTGTCGAAGGGCTAGCGGATGGACACCGCCACGCCCCAATGCCCGCGGAGCCTGCCCCGCACTACGATATGAGGGAGGGCGTCCGTTCAGCCGGTTTGGGGCGAGCAGCGCAGTTCTTGCAAGCGGCCACCCTCAACCGTCATTGCGGCCCATTCGGCTGCGCTCAGGGCAAGCTCAGCCGCAATCCAGGGGGCCGGGTGGAACCAGCCTCAACGGTGTACCAAGGCGACTCTCGGCTGAGTGGATGCCCGCTTTCGCGGGCATAAGGATGTGCGCCCCCGCTCTGGTTCTACAAGCTCAGCACGAACGGGCGGTGAAGGCCATCCGCAGAACGCCGTAGGGGGCGGTCTGAAACCGCCCCCCTGCGAATCAAAGGCGCTGCCGCTGCCCCCCTACACCACGCCGCTCTCCGCAAGCGTGGCAAGCTCAGCCTTGGACAGCCCCAACTCGCCGCACAGCAGCTCCTCGTTGTGCTCGCCGACCAGCGGCGCACGCCGCGAGATACGCCACGGCGAGCCCTTCCAGATGCCCGCCGGGCCCGGGTGGCGGAACGTCTTGCCTATCTCCGGGTACTCGACCTCCGCCCAGAAGTCCCTGTCCTCCAGGTGCGGATCCTCCATAACCTCGTCCGGCGCGCGCACAGCGCCCATGTTGAAGCCCCTGCGCTGCCCGCCGTGATACGCCTCGTCCCTAGTGATGCTGCCGAAGAACCGCACCACCACGTCGTTCAGGTGGTCGCGGTTCTCTGCGATCACCGCCGGATCGCTGTACTTCTCGTCCAGCAGGTCTTCCGCCATGCCGTGCTCGTCCATCCACTTGCCCAGCACCTGGAGCTGCTGCGGGCTGATGCGGTTGACTATGCCCGCGTTGATGTACTTGCCGTCGCTGCAACGGTGCTGCGCCTTGGGCGAAAGGTTGATGCCGCCGCCTCTGCCGGTGGTGCGATTCGCCACGCGCCCGGTGTACACGTAGAAGTTGATGTGGCCCTCCGTGGTGAGCGCGCAGGCGTCATGCACCGACGAGTCGATGTACTGGCCTTGCCCGCTTGCCGCGCGGTGGTTCAGCGCGGCCATGATGGCGATGGTCGCAAAGTGGCTGCCCATGTGCCACGCCTGCCCGCCTCCCGGCGCAATGGGCGGCGCGCCCGGCACGTCGTCATCGTCGTAGCCGCACTTAGCCATCTGCCCGCCCGCCGCCAGGTGGTTCAGGTCGCTGACCACGTAGTCCTTCCACGGCCCCGTCTGCCCGAAGTCCGTCAGCGAGCACATGATCAGGCCTGGATTGTCCGCCTTCAGGTCCTCGTAGCCGAGGCCCAGCGAGGGCAGGTAGCCCGGCCGGTACGACTCCAGTATCACGTCCGCGCCCGCAGCCAGCTTGCGGAACAGCGCGCGGCCGTCTTCGGTCTCGATGTCCAGCGTGACGCCGCGCTTGGACGTGTTGTAGTGCCAGAAGTACAGGCTGCGCTCGCGATTGGGCACGTCCTGGTAGAACGGGCCGACCGTGCGCGTGGCCTGGCCTCCCGGCGGCTCGATCTTGACCACGTCCGCGCCCAGGTCGGCCATCAGCTTGCCGCACCACTGGCCCTTCTCGTTAGCGAGCTCCAGGATGCGCAGCCCCGCGAAGGGGCCGGCATCCGCAGACTCGCTCGCCGAACCGTTGCTGGACGGCGCACTCGACGCGGCGCCGTTCACCGGGCTGCTCCACTGCACCGGCGTGGCGTCCTCGATCATCTCGCCCAGGTACGGGTAGTCGTCCATGCTCAGGTCGCGCGGCCAGAACGTGCCGTCCTGGAAGCCGTTGACCAGCTCCTCGTGATTGATGCCCAGCAGCCCCTCGTACACCTCGCGGTTGTGCTGGCCTATCATCGGCCCCGGCCGGTGGTTGTACGCGGGCGTCTCCGAAAGGTGGAACGGCGCGTTCTGGAGCGACCACTTGCCCAGCAAGGGATGCTCGATCTCGCGGTACATGCGGCGATGCCTCATCTGAAGGTCGTTGTCGACGCGATCCCGCGCGTCCTGCACGGGCATGGCGTGTACGCCCGCCTCCTGGCAGCGGTGCATGATCTCGTACTTGCCGAGCGATCCCGCCCACGCCTCAATGCCCTCGTCCAACGCCTCTTGATGCTCCAGCCTGCCCGCGAGCGTGGCGAACCGCTCGTCCGTTGCCCATGCAGGCGAGCCCATCACGCCCACGAGCCGCCGCCACTCGTCGTCCGAGAAGCAGGCGATGGTCACCCAGTCGTTGTAGCCCCACGGCCGCGTGCGATAGGCGTTGTGGGGCGCAACCGTCGGCCCGCGGTAGTTGTTCAGCAGCGGCGTGCCGGGCCAGTGCGACCGGTTGCCCGGCGGGTAGCCCTCTCGCATGGTCGAGCGGCCGTTGGCCTGAATGTCCAGGAAGGCTGCGCCGTTCAGCTGCACGCCCGTTATCCACTGCGACTTGTCGACGTGCTGGCCCTGGCCGGTCATCTGGCGATGGTACAGCGCGCTCAGCGTGGTTATGACGCCGTACATCCCGCCGGTGTCGTCCATGTACGACCAGCCCCAGCCCGCGGGTTGCTCGCCCGGCAGGCCCGAAAGGTAGGTCATGCCCGAAAGCGCCTGTGCGATCGGCCCCATCGTTTGATAGTCGCGGTCTCGGCCCGTGTGCCCGAATCCGGACATGGATATGTAGATGATGTCCTCTCGCAGCTTCTTCATCTCCTCGTATCCGAGGCCCCACCGCTCCAGCACGCCGAACGCAAAGTTCTCGATGACCACGTCCGACACGGCCACGAGCCGCCGGACGAGGTCCTGGCCGCGCGGCGTGCGAGTGTTAAGCGTTATGCTTAGCTTGTTGGCGTTCGTGTCGCTGAAGTGGCCGTCCGAGTTCAGGTTGGTCGGCAGGCCCGCGGGAGTTGAACCGCCGCCGCCTGCGCCGCGCGTGCTGGGATTCTGCGGCCACTCCACCTTGACCACCTCCGCGCCCAGCGCGCCCAGCCAGCGCGTGCACCAGGGCCCGGCGCGCACCCACGTGAAGTCAAGCACTCGTATCCCGTCCAGGGGTCTGGGGCCGGTCAGGGCTAACGCTTCCGACTGAACCATTGCTCTCCTCCCTGTGTGAAGGACTCTTGCGCTCTCTCATGGGCGCGAGGGGTTTGCGTCAAAGTATACATCAGCCGCGCATCGCCTTCAACCTTCGCGCTTGCGAGCCGGAGGGCCGCACTCAGCCGCAGTTTTCGCAGCGCCAAAGGCCACGCGCGCCGCAAAGCGGCAAAGGCCGCCTGCCGCCCACCCCCGTCGTTCCTGCGAAAGCAGGAACCTAGCACCCGGCGGGGGGCGTTTGGGCCGTAGGGGCGGTTCGCGAACCGCCCGAATGGCGGAGGGCATCGTGCGACCGTCGGCCATCCGCCCGCGCCCGCCTCTCCCCCATGCCCGCGAAAGCGGGCATCCACCCAACCGAGTTCTGCGCTGCTGCACGGCAAAGGTTCATTGGATTGCGGCTTCCGCCGCAATGACGGTTGAAAGAGGCGGTCGGCCATCCGCCCGCGCCCGCCTCTCCCCCATGCCAGCGAAAGCGGGCATCCACCCAACCGAGTTCGGGGCTGCTCCACGGCAAAGGTTCACTGGATTGCGGCTTCCGCCGCAATGACGGTTGAGGGAGGCAGTCGGCCATCCGCCCGCCCTTCGACAGGCTCAGGGCGAACGGGCAAGATCGCCTCACCTTCCCCCGTCGTTCCTGCGAAAGCAGGAACCTAGCACCCGGCGGGGGTGGTGTCGGGACTCCGTAGGGGCGGTTCGTGAACCGCACGAATGGCGGAGGGCATCGGGTGACTTCGGCCACCCGCCCGCCCTTCGACAGGCTCAGGACGAGCGGGATTTGGGGGCCACCGCCCGCCTGCTGACTACCGCCACCGTCGTTCCTGCGAAAGCAGGAACCTAGCACCCGACGGGGGTGGTAGGGGCGGTGTCGCCTCGCCCTCCACCGCGCCCCGGGGGATAGACCACCGCTTTCGCGAGGGTGACGGTTGTGGCAGCCCCCTCTACACCACGCCCGCTTCCGTCAGCACCACCAGCTCTTCCCTGCTCAGGCCAAGCTCACCGCACAGCACGTCCTCGTTGTGCTCACCCACCAGCGGCGCGCGCCGGGAGATAACCCACGGCGACTTGGGGTAGATCGACGAGCCGCCGGGATACGTGAAGCTGCGGCCCAGCTCCGGGTGCTCCACCTCGACGAACATATCCCTGTCCCACCAGTGCGGATCCTCGATGGTGTCCTCCGGCGAGCGCACGGCGCCCAGCAGGAAGCCGCGCTCCTGGCCTTCGTGGTAGGCCGTCTCCGCCGGAACGCTGCCGAAGAACCGCTCGACCGCCTCCATGATGTGCGCCTGGTGCTCTTGGACAGCACCCGGCTCCTGGTACTTGGGATCGTCAAGGTCGTGCTCCACGCCGTGCATGTCCATCCAGTCGGCCCACGTCTTCAGCCGGTCGGCGGTCAGGCGCAATGCGCCGAAGTTGATGTACCCACCGTCGCTTGTGGCGAACTGCGACCGCGGGCTTGGCCCTACGGAGTGGTGGCGGCCCGTGTTGCGGCGCACCACCTGCTTGGTGAACAGGTAGATGGGGATTGCGCCCTCCGTGGTGAGCGCGCACGAGCTGTGCACCGAGGCGTCGATGTACTGCCCTTCGCCGGTCACGTCTCTCATGCACACCGCCGCCATGATCGCGATGTAGGCGTAGTGGCTGCCCATGTGCCAGGCGTTGCCGCCGCCGGGCGCGATGGGAGGCGGGTCAGGCACGTCCTCCTCGTTGTAGCCGGACGAGGCCATTTGCCCGCCCGCGGCCATGTGAACCAGGTCTGTGCCCCGGTAGTCGCGCCACGGCCCCGTCTGCCCGAACGGCGTCAGCGAGCACATGACCAGCCGCGGGTTCAGCCGGCGCAAGTCCTGGTAGCCAAGCCCCAGCGAGGGCAGGTAGCCCGGCGCGTAGGTCTCCAGCACAACGTCCGCGCTCGCCGCCAGGTCTCGCAGGATGCGGCGGCCGTCCTCCGTCTCCAGGTTCAGCGTGACGCCGCGCTTGGACGTGTTGTAGTGCCAGAAGTGGAGACTGCGGTCAGGGTGCGGCGCGTCCTGGTAGAACGGGCCGATGCGCCGTTGGTCCGCGCCTCCCGGCGGCTCCACCTTCACCACGTCCGCGCCCAGGTCTGCCATCAGCTTGCCGCACCACTCGCCTATCACGTCCGAAAGCTCCAGCACGCGCAGGTTGCCGAGCGGCCCGGACGA
This sequence comes from Dehalococcoidia bacterium, assembly GCA_963555975.3. GTDB lineage: Bacteria > Chloroflexota > Dehalococcoidia > Lucifugimonadales > UBA2985 > JAPPHY01. Next base: position 752,556 of record OY821663.2, on the reverse strand, counting down.
ATGTCTTGCTTGCTCCATCGCCTTCCTCCTTTGACGACCTTTGCGTAAGCCTGTGTTCCATCTTTGCAGACCAGCCCCAACCGTCATTCCTGCGGAAGCAGGAATCTATCACCCGGTCGAGGGGTGGCCGTGCCCCGCACACCCTCTGCCCCGGGGTGCTAGATTCCCGCGTGCGCGGGAATGACGAACTAGGTTGTCCCCCTTCGTGGGCGCGTTTCGCAAAGGTCTCCTATGCTGTCGTCGCGGCTTCCTTGGCTTCCAGCGCGTCTATCAGGTACGGCTCCAGCGGGATGCTCTTGGGCCAGAACGTGCCGTTCTCGTAGCCCTCGCGAATCTCCTGCGGCGAGAGGCCGAGCATATCCACCAGGATCTCCATGTTGTTCTCCCCGCACAGCGGCCCGGCCTTCTCGACGCTGGTGGGCGACTCCGAGAAGAAGAAGGGCGTGTTCTGCGTCAGGTGCTCGCCGATGACCGGGTGCTCGACTGTAGTGTACATGCCCTGCTCGCGCAGCTGCGGGTCGTGCTCCACGCGGTCCTCGTTGCTCTGAACGGGCGCGGCAGGCACGCCCGCCGACTGGCACACGGCCGCCAGCTCGTACTTGTCCAGCGTCAGCGTCCAAGCCTCGATGTTGCTGTCCAGCTCATCCTGGTTGCGGATGCGGCCGGCCATCGTAGCGAACTTGTCCTCGTTCGCCCACGCCGGCGCGCCCATGACCTCCACCAGCGCGCGCCAGTCGCTCTCCGTCATGCAGGAGATCACGCACCAGTCGTTGTAGCCGCCGCCCTTGGTGCGGTAGGAGTTGTGCGGCGCAACGGACGGCCCCCGGTACGAGTTGAGCATGGGGCCTTCCGGCCATACGGCGCGGTTGCCCGGCGGGAAGTGCTCGCGGCGCGAGTCTCGCCCGTTCACGGTCTTGTCCAGGATGGACGGCCCGGTGAGCGTGATGCCCGCCGCAACCTGCGACATATCGACCCACTGACCCTCGCCGGTTGAGTTGCGATGGTGCAGCGCGGTGAGCACGCACATGACCGCGTACATCCCGCCGGTGTTGTCCATGTACGACCAGCCCCAGCCCGCGGGAGGCTCGCCCGGCAGCCCGGAGGTAAAGGTGAGGCCGCTGAGCGCCTGCACTATCGGCCCCATCGTGTTGTAGTGCTTGTTGCGCCCCGTCTGGCCCAGCCCGGCCATGCTCACGTAGACGATGTCCGGCTTGATGCGGGTCATTTCGTCGTAGCCGAGGCCCCAGCTGTCGAGCACGCCGGTGCTGAAGTTCTCGATCACCACGTCCGACATGCCCACCAGCCGCTTCAGCAGGCCAAGCCCCTTCTCGGTGCGCGCGCTGATGGTGACGCTGCGCTTCATGGGGTTGGTGTCGCTGTAGTCGCCGCCGCTGTTGATGCCGGGCGTGATTCCTGCCGGCGTGGTGCGCTCGTTCCCCGACACCAGCCGGCCGGTGAACATGCCCAGCGCAGGTTCCGGCCACTCCACCTTCACGATGTCCGCGCCCAGGATCGCCAGCCACCGCGTGGCCCACGGCCCGGAGCGCACCCACGTGAAGTCCAGTATGCGAATGCCCTCCAACGGTCTTCTGTCTGCCATCGCTTATGCCTCCATTGCTTCGTTTGGCGTACCTGGGTATAGAGGCGGGAGTGGCCGCCTGCAGCCGGTAGACAACTGCGGGCAACCACTCCCACCACTTGCTAGGACTGGTAAAGGGCGGTCATTCCCATTGCTCTATTCCACCAGCCACATTCGGTCAGTCATGCGCTGCTGAGAGGGAGTCCCGAGGTTGTAGAAGCGAACTCCCTTCAACTCCCGTCGAACGGGCCACGCAACATTCATGGATCCCAGGGTTGCGCTGGTCAGCCGCTCATTCACCATGTACAACTCAATCTCCCTGAGGAGCGTTGCACGCCTGGCGTCGTCCAGTGTGGAGTCCGCCTCCTCCAGCATTGCGTCTACCCTGGCTATCTCTTCCTCCGGCGGCACTCCCACGCCCTTGTAGCCCTGAATGTAGCAGTCCGGTTTGCCGGTTCTTTCGGAGTGCAGCCCGTTGAGCGCGTCACCGGGGTCAGCCGTCAACGTGTTCTCCATTACCGTAGAGGCCTCGGTCCTTATGGTGTAGAGACACTCTGTGCTGATGTTGCCGTACGTATCGACGTACTTCACGTCGAACTCCCACCCCAGGTGCTTCTTGAACTGGTCAATTCCCCAGAGGCTGGGCTCCCGGCGGCTCAGCAGCTGTATGACGTACTGGTCACTTCTGGGGCGATTCCCATCTCCGAAGACCTCATCCAGCAGCCGGTTGGCCTCGGCTATGTCGTCGTCCTTGGTGGCGGGATTGAACCCGGGGAAGGTCAGGAACTCGTCCGGCTGGATGCTCCAACCCACGTCCGGGTGGAAGAAGTAGGCTATAGTCGCCATCTTGACGTCGCCTACCGTCATGAACGTGTCCCAGTTCTGCCGGTCCAGGAAGAGGTTCACAGCCCATCGCGTCCTCCAGTCGTCGAAGGGCGGCCTCAAGGGGTTCAGCATGAAGACCTGGATGTGGTTGTACCTGACGATGTGCAGCTCGATGATGTCCTCATAGGTGGACTGGATCTGCGCCACCTGGGCCTTTGTCACTCCGCTGCTCCCGTGACCCGCGTGGTGGGTCTTGCCGGTCACCAAGGCCGCAAACTTGGTGTTGTAGTCCTGGATGAAGTAGTTCTCCCAACCATCCGCAAAGGGCGCGCCCTCTCTGAAGTAGTTGGGGTTCCTCTTCGACTTGATCACGGTCTGAGAGTCACCGAAGGTTGGTATGAAGGGGCCAGTCCCGTGGTTCATCAGGTAGCCTTCGGGGTTGGCTGTTGACTGAACCCCGGGATACTCGGCGTCCATCCACTCCCGGTACTCCTTGTTCCACACTTGCATACCCGCGGCCAGCCATCCAATGGTGGCGTTCCGGTAGTATGCGAACTTCAGGACGACGGTGTGCCCGTCAGGCCCATCCGGGCAGGTAGCCTCGTCAAAGTGCGCCCAGTACGTCCTGTACCTGTTGACGAACGAGGCGCGCTCCTCCGCAGGAGGGTTGGTGAGCCACTCCATGCTTGTCTTCACGTCCTCGCAGGTGAGCTCGGTGCCATAGCTCTCGGCCGGCGCTCCGTTGTCCTGGCCCCAACCCTCGGAGTGGAACATCACACCCTCACGTAGCTGGAAGGTGTAGGTCAACCCGTCCGCGGACGCCTCGAAGCTCTCGCACAGGTCACAGATGGGCGCATCCCTGATGGAGCCCCAGGGATCCATCATCAGCAGGCTGTTCTGGGCCTGGAACCCCCCGAAACCGCTGGCAAAGGCGCCCCACCCCATGTAGCCGCCAAGCCAGCGCGAAACCGGGCGCGGGCCGGACATCTTGATCGTCCCGCCGTACTGAGGCTCCCCCCACTCGGGCTTGTAGCCCCGATGATTCTTCAGGAAGCCGATCCAGTCCGACTCATCTATTACTACCTCAGGCACCGCCGTCGCCGTCGGCTCTATCATGGTAGAAGCCGTTGCGGTTGGCTCCCCAGGCTCAGGCGTAGCCTCCGTCACGGGGGTTGTGGCCGTCGGCGCTGGAGACGTGGCAGTCGGTGCGCTGGTCGCCGTCGGCGGCGGGCTTGTCGCCGTTGGTTCCTCCCCTCCGCACGCAAGCGCCACCGCAAGTGTGGCAGCTATCACAACTCCTACCAGGGATTTTGCTCTACTCACGTTACGCAACATCATGCCACACCTCCAACGTAGATACGCAAATCCTAGCAGAGTGCAATTCGAAAGTCAATGCCAAATGGTGCAAAACATTGTGAAATTCGGAACACGATATACCGTCAACATCTCCGTCCATACGGATGCCGCCTCCGCGGCCTCTCGCCTGCTACGGAACCCGTTCCAGAATCACCACCGGAATCACGCGCGGCGTCCGTGCCTGGTACTCGTCGTACGGGGGCCAGATCTCCGCCATGATGGCCCACGCAGCCGGCTTCTCGTCCGGGCCGGCCGTGCGCGCCCGCGCCGTGAACTTGTCCGCCGCAACCTGCACGCCGACCTCCGGCGTGGCGCTCAGGTTCATGTACCAGTCCGGGTGCCGCGGCGCGCCGCCCTTGGACGCAACGATGACGTAGCTGTCGCCGTACCTGCCGTAGATGAGCGGCGTGGTGAAGCTCCGGCCGCTCTTGCGGCCGGTTGTGGTCAGCAGCAGCGTGGGAACGCCGTTCCAGATGTGGCCGTCCTCGCCGTTCGACTCCAGGTAGCGGCGCACGTGGTCTTCAACCCAGCCTCTCGGTCGACTATCGGACGTGGTCATGGCTTCGCTCCCGTTCGTGAAGGCGTCTCAGGACATTGCCGCCAGTATCTCGTCCGCGGTCATCACGCCCTGGCGCACGTACACCTTCTCCGTGAGCACGCGGTGAACCTCCGGGTCGCGGTCGTCGCAGGCGTCCGTGACCACCACGACGCGATAGCCGACGTCCGCGGCCCACCGGCTCGCCGAGAGCACGCAGCCGCTGGTCGCCACGCCCATGAGCGCGAGCGTGGTGACGCCCATCTCGCGCAGCGTCACGTCCAGCCCGGTTGTGGAGAAGGGCCCTGCCCTGGTCTTGGCAATGACCGGCTCTCCCTCCGCAGGCTGGACGCCTGGGTGTATCTCCGCGCCGGGCGATGGCTCCGCGAATCGGCCGCCCCGGTGCACAACGTGAAACACGGGCACGCCGCGGCTGCGCGCGCCGTCCAGCACGCGGGCGGCGTTGGCGACCACGGCCGCGGGATCCTGCGCCACGTTGTTCACGATGTCGTTCTGGAAGTCCATGATGAGGACGGCCGTCTTCGACAGGTCTATCGGCTGCTGCTCAGTGGTCAATGCTCACCTCCCGATTCCGATTCGAACCGCGTTCCGCGCTAGATCGCGCCGCCCTCCGCCAGCACGGCCAGATCTGCGCGCGAAAGGCCAAGCTCGCCGCACAGCACCTCCTCGTTGTGCTCGCCCACCAACGGCGCGCGGCGGTAGATGCGCCACGGCGATTCGTTCCACACGCCCGCAGGGCCGGGATACGTGAAGCTGCGGCCCAGCTCCGGGTGCTCGACATCGACCCAGAAGCCGCGGTCGTGCAGGTGGCCGTCGTTCACCAGGTCGTCCGGCGTGCGGATCGCGCCCCAGTTGATGCCGCGCTCCTGCGCGCCGTGGTACGCCTCCTCCTGCGTAAGCCCCAGCACGAACCGCTCCAGAACCTCGAAGATGTGGTTGGTGTTCTCCTGTATCACCGAGGCGTCTCCGTACTTTTCGTCCAGCAGGTCTTCCGCCGCGCCGTAGCCGTCCATCCACTCCGCCAGCGTGCGAAGCTCCCGCGGCGCAATGCCAAAGCCGATCATGAGGTTGACCAGCTTGCCGTCCTTGCACCTGAACTGCGTCCTGGGCCGGATGGTGGGGAAGGCGTGGCGGCCCGTCTGCCGGAGCACCACTTCGCCGCGGTAGATGTAGATTGGCACGGCGGGCTCCGTGGTGAGCGCGCAAGCCTCGTGAATGGATGCGTCTATGTACTGGCCCTTGCCCGTGAACGAGCGATAGACCAGCGCGGCCATGATGGCGATGTAGGCGTAGTGGCTGCCCATGTGCCACGCCTGCCCGCCACCTCCAGCGATGGGCGGCGCGTCGGCGACTACAGCGTCCTCGTAGCCGCAGCAGCCCATCTGCCCGCCCGCGGCAAGCTGCACCATCTCGCTCGTCACAAAGTCTCGCCACGGCCCCGTCTGCCCGAACGGCGTCAGCGAGCACATGACCAGGCGCGGATTCTCCGTACGCAGGTCGTCGTAGCCCAGGCCCATCGACGGGAGAGCGCCCGGCGTCAGCGTCTCCAGCAAAACGTCCGCGGTCGCCGCCAGCCGCCGGAAGACGGCGCGGCCGTCCTCCGTGTCCAGGTTCAGCGTGATGCCGCGCTTGGACGTGTTGTAGTGCCAGAAGTAGACGCTGCGCTCCCGGTGCGGCAGGTCGTCCATGAACGGCCCGACGTGGCGCGCGGCCGTGCCACCAGGCGGCTCGATCTTCACCACGTCCGCGCCCAGGTCCGCCATGAGCTTGCCGCACCACTGCCCCTTCTCGTCGGCGAGCTCCAGTACGCGCAGGCCGTGCAGCGGGCCGGCGCCGTCCGGCGTGTCGTCTCGCAGGTCGCCGATGGGCGCGGGGTTCGCGCCGCGGTTGCCGCTCGACTCTAGCTGACCCGCGACCATCATCTCGTCCATGTACGGGAAGCGATTCATGGAGGTCGGCCACAGGATGCCGTCCTCGTAGCCGGACACAAGCTCATCGTGGCTGCGGCCCAGCAACCCCTCCAGTATCTCCTGGTTGTGCTGGCCCATCAGCGGCCCCGGTATGCGGTTGGCCGCGGGACTCTCCGACATCTTGAACGGGGCGTTCTGGAGCTTGTACGAGCCGAGCGCCGGGTGCTCCAGCGGCAGGTACATCTCCCGATGCCGCAGCTGCGGATCGTTGTCCACCCTGTCCTGGTTGCTCTGCACCGGCATGGCGCGAACACCGGCAGCCTGGCACCGCTCCATCAGCTCGTACTTCTCAAGCGTGCGTGTCCACGACTCGATTCCGGCGTCCAGCTCCTCCTGATTGCTCAGCCGCCCCATCGCCGAGTCGAACCGCGGATCCGCGGCCCACGCGGGCCTGCCCATCACGTCCACCAGCCGCCGCCACTCGTCGTCCGTCAGGCACACGATGGCGCACCAGTCGTTGTAGCCGCCGGGCGCGGTGCGGTAGGCGTTGTGGGGCGCGACCGTCGGGCCGCGGTAGTTGTGAACCAGCGGCGAGCCCGGCCAGTGCGTACGATTGCCCGGCGGGAACCCCTCGCGTATCGAAGACCTGCCGTTGACCGACATGTCCAGGTACACCGGCCCGTTCAGCGTGCAGCCGACTATCATCTGCGACAGGTCTACGTGCTGCCCCTTGCCCGTCACGCTGCGCCGGTATAGCGCGGTGAGCGTGGACAGCGCGATGTACATTCCGCCCGTGTCGTCCAGGTACGACCAGCCCCAGCCTGCCGGCGGCTCGCCGGGCAGCCCGGACAGGTACGTCATGCCGGAGAACGCCTGCGCCGATGGGCCGTTGGTCTGGTAGTGGTGATAGCGGCCCGTGTGGCCGAATCCCGCCTGAGACACGTACACGATGTCCGGCTTGAGCTTCCGCATCTCCTCGAAGCCCAGGCCCCAGCTCTCCATCACGCGGGAGCTGAAGTTCTCCAGCACCACGTCCGACACGGAGATGAGCTGCTTCACGATGTCCAGGCCGCGCGGAGAGCGCACGTTGACCGTGAGGCTCAGCTTGTTGCAGTTCGTGTCGTTGAAGTTGCCGTTGGTGTTGAGGTTCACCTCCAGGCCCTGGGGGGTCGTGAAGGCGCCGCCTCTCCCCCGCTCGTTGAGGGGCCATTCGACCTTTATCACCTCCGCGCCCAGTGTGCCCAGCCATCGCGCGCCCCACGGCCCGGCGCGCACCCACGTGAAGTCCACGACGCGCACGCCGTTCAGCGCGCCGGGCGCCTCGACCGCCTTTGCCAACGTCTCAACCATCGCTCACCTCCGTTCCGCCGCCGCCCCGGCGGAAGCGCCGATGCGGCTGTCGCGCTGTCGCCGGATAGGGCTAACGGTAGTCCGCCAGATCGATGATGGAAGCCCTGCGCTCGCCGGGCGAAAGCTCCAGTATCGCCACGTTGCCCAGCTTCATCAGGTTCCTGGGCAGCGTTGGGCTGCCGGGGTTCACGAACAGGACGCCCTGGTGCTCCTCCGCCATTGCGTACAGCGTGCGGCCGAACACCACGACGTCCGCGGGCGCGCCGAAGAACGCCTCTACCATCGCGGGCAGCGCGCCCTCGGCGAACGCGTGGGAGCCGAGCGTGCCGGGCAGGATGTCGTCGCTGAAGCCGTCAAGCTCCAGGTTGTTCACCATGCCTATGGTGTGGCCCTCGATGGGCAGCGTCAGCAGGTCGGAGACTCGGGCGTCGTCCTGGCTTTCGAGCGCGAGGGGCGTGGGCCGCTCCGCCTGCCCGCCGTGGATGCGCCCGACCGCCCTCACGGGCGCGATGCGCTCCAGCTCGTCGAGCACGGCGGGAACGTGGATGCCGCCGGCGTGGAGGATCAGGTCTACGCCCCGGAAGGCGGCCGAAACCTCCGGCGGGACCTCCTTAGCTCCCCCTGGGACACGGGTGTCCGAGATTAGACCAATCCTCATCGGCGCTCCGATCCCGCGGTGATGGTTGGGGTTGTGCCCGATTCTACAGCATAACGGCCGCTTAGTCGAGTAAGTTGCGCGGTTCAGGTCTTACGAGACTTGTGGGGCCAAGAAGCTCCCACGGAACCATGTCCGCTCACCCTGAGCATGTCGAAGGGTGGCGGACTAACAGCCGAGTACCGCCAATGTCGTGAGGTACGCCTGATATAGCCTCGCAAAAGAAAAGCGACCAGGCTCCGGGCTTCAAGCCCCGAGTAGAGACGCTTGGCGACTCTTCCTAGACGCTAAGCCAATTGTACACTCCGGTGTCGGCCTGTCAATCGTCGAGCAGCCTCACCCCGCGGCCAGCGGCGCAACGCTGAACACCACCGAGAACGGCTTGCAGTAGATCACCACGCTGTTAAACTCCGCCACGTCCACGTCCGCCGGCACAGCGTAGTTCTGGCTGCCGCGGTTGCCCTTCAGCGGCCCAAGGTCTATGTAGCCGTCTCGCCGCACGTCGTCCGCGTCTGCGGGGTCCGGGTGCGTGACGAGCAGCACGTGGAGCGCCGGGCCGTTGGTCACGTTCAGGTCCTCCAGCCTCAGCAGGTGGTTGCCGCCCGGCGTGGCATACAGGATGGCGTCGCCGCTGCCGCGATGGAAGCTGTCGGCGTCCCGGAACTGCCCCCGCTTCACGGCGCGCGCCTCGCCCTGCGAGTCCGATTGCGCGTCCATGACCGGCCCCATCATTCCTGCGAGCTGCTGCATCTCCTCCGCGGTTGCGCCGTCCATCACCGCCTCGAACGCCTGCGACATCGCCTCGAAGTCCGCGGTGTCCATCACGATCATCGATTCACCCGCGGCCATCATCGCGCCTGCGTCTATGGCGGCCGCACCGGGCATCGACGCCGCAATCGCGGGTTCGTCCACCATCGCCATGCTCGCCATGACCTGCTCCACGTCCTCGCGCTCCATGCCTTGCGGCACCTCCGCCGTGTACGCGAACGGGAACTCCTCCTCAACCGTGACGTTGGTGAACAGCGGCGAAGCCATCCACCAGCCCAATGCCAGCCCGACGATCGCGGCCGGCACGCCGATTACGACAGCCGCCACGGGATGCCGCAGCGCGACCACGTGCCAGCGCCGCTTGTAAGCCGCGTACACGAACGCCGCAGCAGCCAGCATGGAGACTGCCCCGACTATGAACCGAAACTCGTACAGGTTGCCCAGCGCCCGCTCTACGTCACCTGCCATTGATGTTGCACCCCTCGCATTTGCCCGCCGAAGCGCGCTTCCCGCCGACATTGTACTACAGCGGCGCGCCGGCTGCTCTGGTACATGGAAGCAGCTCTCTGGATTGCGGCTTTCGCCGCAATCCAGGGGGAGGTGCGAGGCCCCTGCGGGCGTGGTGTTGCGGTGTGCGGTCGCCCGAGGTTTCTCGACTCCGCTATCGCGTAGTCTACCCTGAGCGCAGCCGAATGGGCTCGAAATGACAACTATGGCGGTCTCCCCGCTTTGGTTCGACAGGCTCACCATGAGCGGAAAACGGTGGCCCGCCCGCGAGGCCGCCCACGTTACGCCGCAGGCCATCTTGTGCTATCGTACTGCGGCGAGGCGCGCAGCGATTGCCCGAATCGCCCGGGGCGTGCGGCCCGGCGCTTGCCGCATACCATACCTCAGGAGGAACGACATCAGTCTGCTCGGCTCGTTGGGAACCGGCAGGGGCCTGTTCTATGGCTGGTGGATAGTCATAGCGTGCTGGACCATCAGCATGTACGGCTCCGGCATCTTCTTCTACGGCTTCAGCGTCTTCTTCCAGCCCATCGTCACCGAGTTCGGCTGGTCTCGCGCGCTCACATCCGGCGCGTTCGCCCTCTCGCAGGCCGAGGGCTTCATCGAAGGGCCAATCATCGGCCCGCTCGTGGACAAGTACGGGCCGCGCAAGCTCATGCTAATCGGCATCTCGATGGTCGCGGTCGGATTCGTCGCGCTCAGCCTCATCGACGGCCTGCTCGCTTTCTACGTGGTGTACGTGGCGCTGCTGGCGGTCGGGTTCAACACGGGCTTCTTCATCGCCGCGCAGGCCGCCGTGGGCAACTGGTTCATCCGCCGGCGCTCATTCGCGCTGGGCCTGCTCACCACCGCGTTCGGGTTTGGCGGCGCGGTGATGGTGCCCATTATCGCCTGGCTGGTATCCGAGTTCGGCTGGCGGAGCGCGGCGTTCTCGCTGGGCATTGGCATGGCGATTGTGGGCCTGCCGATGGCCGTCCTGGTGCGGCACAAGCCGGAGCAGTACGGCTATCTGCCGGACGGCCAGGCGACGACACCCGCGCCCGCGGCGACCGGCAGCGCTCGCGCGCCCGCCGCCGCGCCCGTGGACGAGGTCGACTTCACCATCTGGGAGGCGCTCAGGACATCCGCGTTCTGGATCCTCTCGCTCGCGTTCGGCTTCCGCACACTGGCAATCTCCGCAACCGTCATCCACCAGATACCGTTGCTCACCGACCGCGGCTTCTCCGCGACCGCCGCCGCCGGCGTGCTCGCCTTGATGAGCGGGATGAGCGTCCCAGGCAGGCTGGTGTTCGGCTACCTGGGGGATTACTTCGACAAGAGAGTGCTTGTCTGCGTCGCATACCTTCTACAGGCTATGGGGCTGGTCGTGCTGCTGAACGCGACGCGGATGGAGCACCTGTACCTGTTCACGTTGGTGTTCGGCCTCGGATGGGGCGCGCCCACGGTGCTCGTCGCCCTGCGCGGCGATTACTTCGGCAGGCGGTACTTCGCCACCATCGCGGGCGTGCAGCAATCGGTCGTCGCAGTCGGCACGATCATCGGCCCCGTGTACGCCGGCTGGATATTCGACACCACTCGCAGCTACGACACGGCATTCCTGACCTTCATCGTCGCCATCATCGTTGGCGCCGTGCTCGTCCTGTTCGCAAGGCAGCCCAAGCCGCCCGTTCGCGCCGCGCGGCCCGGCACAGCCGCTTGACCGCAAAGCTGCGCGGGCATATCATGCCATCGTCTCCCGCCGAAAACCCTCCCCAAGCCGAGGCGGAAAGCCGAAACGGGGGCCTGTCCCCCACTCGATACGCACAATGCCGCGCAGGAGGTGTGACTTGGAAAGACCCGTACCCGTACCCGACGAGGTTAGCGCGCCCTTCTGGGAAGCCTGCAACGAGGGGCGACTCATTGTGCAGAGCTGCGACCCGTGCGAGAAGCTTCAATTCCCGCCTGCCGCAATCTGCACGGATTGCGACTCGGCAGAAAACCTGAGCTGGCGAGAGGTCAGCGGCCGCGGCACCATCAACGGCTACATCGTGATCCACGACTCGCGCCTGCGCGTGTGGGTGCCTGTCCAGCCGTACAACGTTGCCGTGGTGCAGCTGGAGGAGGACCCCACCGTCAACTTCTTCTCCAACCTGCCCGGCACACCCCAGGACGAGGTGCCGGTGGGCTCCAGCGTCGAGGTGGATTTCATCGACGTCAGCGATAGCCAGAAGATTCCCGAGTGGCGGGTTGTGAGCGACTGATTCGCAGCCTGCCCAGCCGTACACGACTACGAAGGAGGGACGAACGATGGTAACAGTCCAGACACCACCGGCTTCGATGTACCGCTCGCGAGAGGGACTGGGCGTGTGGGAGCACAAGGGCAAGGTGGCGGCCGTGGGCATCGGCCACTCCCCCACCGCCCGCCGATGGGACGAGCGCGTGGAGTCCAGCATCGGCACCTGGACGATCATGGCTGTCCGCAACGCGATGGAGGACGCAGGCGTGACGCCCGACCAGATCGACGGCATGGTCATCGTGCCCGCAGCAACCACCGGCGACCGCTGGTATCCGACCCACGCGGTGCCGGAGGACTTCGCCAAAACCTACGAGCTGACCGATAACCTCAACGACGGCCTCAGCTCCATGAGCGTGGAGTGGATCCTCAAGAACATGCCGGAGTTGACCAACGTGCAGTTCGCCATGCACGCCCCAACCTGCATGTCGGACGCCGTGGTGGTGGCGGCGCAGGCGGTCGGTGACGGCCTCACCAACACCTGCCTGGTGGTGAAGGCGTGGAACAACCTTTCCGGCCGCTACGGCCATGAGGCGGGCAACAACGCCCTGGACATTGCGCCGGGGGCGTCGCAGTGGACGAACCCGTGGGGCTTCGGCGCCGCGGCCTCCACCTTCGCATACCTCTTCGACCAGTACTGCCGCAAGTACGGCAAGAACCACGACATGATGGCGCCGTTCGTGGTCAACGAGAAGCGCAACGGCCTGCTGTTCCCCGAGGGGTTCTGGGCGCAGCACCGGCCGGAGCCGCTGAGCATCGAGGACTACCTGTCGGCCCGCTGGGTCGCCAAGCCCGCCAACCTGTTCGACTGCGACTTGCCCATCCAGGTGGTCTGCGCGTACCTGTTCACCACCGCAGAGCGGGCGAAGGACATGAAGCAGAAGCCCGTCTACATCCTCAACCACGCCTCCGACCGGACGCGCGTGAAGAGCAGCATCCAGACGCTGGACGAGTGCGAGGCCGCGACGGACAGCGTGGGCCGCAAGCTCTACGAGGGCGCAGGCATCAGCGCCGGCGATCTCTCCTTCGAGAACATGTACGACGGGTACACGCTGTTCCACCAGTTCCACATCGAGGGGCTGCGGTTCGCGGGCATACAGCGCGGCGAGGCGCTAGACCTGTACGCCACTGACATCACCATCGAGGGGCCGAACCCCGTCTCGCCGAGCGGAGGCAACGCCGGCAGCGGTCGCACCCGCACGTGGATGCACACGGACAGCATCCAGCAGCTTCAGGGGCGAGCGGGCGCGAGGCAGATACGGCGGCCCGCTGAGATCGGCGTGTCCGGCGGCCCGACCACCACGGGGGGCAACTTCACCGTCTGGAGCGCCACGCCCGGCTAGGCGTGGCGCCCGGGCGGCCTATCCCCGTTCGTGCTGAGGCTGTCGAAGCACGAGCGGACGGCAACCAAGTACGGCTTCATCCCCGCTCGTCCTGAGCTTGTCGAAGGGCGGGCGGGCTGAATGGTGTGCCTGTGAGCCTGGTCAATCCCGTGATATAATCCGTCCAGAGGGTGACTGCCATGATAACGAACATTGCTCTGGAAAACTTCAAGTGCTTCCGCAGCCTTGATCTCAGCCCGAAGCAAATCACGGTCTTGATTGGCCCCAACGGCACCGGGAAGTCAGGCGTGCTGCAAGCGTTGCTGCTACTGAAGCAATCTGAAGGCACGAACCTGAACCTGGATGGGGACTTGGTGAAGCTTGATCCCGAAGACTTCATGTTTCACGGTCTAGATCCTGAAGCGGGCAGCGTCCAACTTGCTCTTTCCGGGCATAGCGCTGTCAACCACAAGGGAGGCAAAGTCCCGGTGGAGTTTGAGGCTCAGCTCAGCTATTTCAGCAACGCCGTTCTGAGGGGAAAGCAGGGAAGGACCACAGTTGGATTTCTCGACCAAAGGTGCGAGCTTCTATTCGACAACAGTACTGACGCGAAGAGCGTTTACACTCCAAGAGGTCATATGAACTACCGCATTGTAGACGGGATCAACAGGTTCGATGTCCTCTCGACCATTGGAATGGAAGACGATTTCCTCTTTTGGGAGAGGGTATCTCAAGCTCCCTCTGATACTTTGGCTAGTATGAGAATAGTGCCTGCGGCCAGATCCCTGTCCCGCGGACTCTACAGTCTAGGCCCTCAACCCTCCAAGAGTATCTCAAGTGCCGGCGGCCTGGGCAAGCAGGAAGAGAATATCGCCACTACCCTGGGCTATTCTCAACATCACGTTGAGAAGGTTTCCAAGCTCATGAACCGGGTGACGGGAGTGGGGTTCAGAACCGATACAGTGCCGCCTCAGTCCGTGATGCTGCGTTCCGAATCGCTTTCGGGCGACACTAGCCTAATGTCGGAGGGATTCGGAACCAATACCCTCGTTGCCCTGCTGTTCGAACTGGTCAGAGCCGTTCCGGGGGCGACGGTGCTGGTTGAAGAGCCGGAAGTCCACCTTCATCCCAAAGCTCAAGCCGACCTGGCTTCCGTGCTCGTGGAGGAAGCCAAGGCCGCCGACAAGCAGGTGATCATGACCACACACAGCGAACACATTGCGGGAAGGCTGCTTACCTTGGTTGCCGAGAAAGAACTGTCGCCGGATGACGTAGCCATATTCTCCTTCGAAAAGGACGACGATGGGGTCTGCTCGGCCCAGGAAATCGAAATAACCGAACATGGGCAGGTCACGGGCGGCCTCAAGAGCTTCTTCGAGACCGACGTGAATGAGATGCGTCGCTATGTGGATGCGCTGCGTGCCAGAGCATGACGACCCGATTCATCCTGGACGAGAACGTAGTGATTCTTGCCCAACGCGGGCTTGACGAGAATGACGCCCCCAGCCCCGTCTGTGCTGACCTGGTTCAGCGGATAATTGAGATCTGCCACACAATCGTGGTGGATGACATCCTATGGGACAAGCTAGAAAACCAGCTTTACCGTCCGGGCTATCAAGACCTTCATCTTGGCCCTCACCTCATCCGTATGCTCTATGATGCGATCACTATACCTGAAAAAGTAGTCGGCTTGGGGCATACTTCACCCGCGTTTGATGGAGAATCGGCCATTCCGCCCGGTAGCCGTGACGACACGCATATCGTCAGGCTGGCCGTTGAGTCACAAGCCATTCTGGTCACGACGGACGGGAATCTTCGCGATGATCTCTCCACTTCCGGCATCCAATCTGCCCATGACCTGACGGTTGTTTCGCCTCAAGAGGCACTGGGGAGTTTGTAGGGCCGAACTCCAGCCGTCCATAACGGGTAATGTACAGGCAAGCTCACGGTTAGTGTTTATGGAGTGGATAGAACTATTGCACAACCGTCGCCGTTTCCCCGCTGCGCAGGTTGGCCCGTAGATCAGCTGCCGCAACGGTGGCTTGCTGGGCCAAGAACTGCCCGATCTGCGTAACGCTTACGTGCTTGGTGGCTTTGTTAACCAAGATTCCGGCTACGAGGCCTGCCAGCAGTGGAGTGCCCACAGGCCCACCGGCTACCCCCACAAGTGAGATCGCGGCCAGTGTTGTCCCCGTGCCCATCGCCCCTCTGAACTGGCCGTCCACCAGCTCCGCGTAGTCTCCCGTCTGATGGGCCTTGTGGAATGCCTTGGCGAGAGAGACTACCGTAACGATCAGGAGCAACGGGTTGGCGCTGATCACTGCGCTTAGCCCAAGGCTGCCGACCAACCTCGAAAACTGCTCGGTGTCCGCGCGATTCCAATTCAGTGCCAAGGCAACAACGCCAATTGAGCCTGCCAGCAGCTCTCCGGCATCATACGAGTTCAGGTCATAGAACCAGCCCTTAGGGACGTGGAAGGTCGAGTCCAGCCAACCCGCTACCTGGTCATACGTGGCCTTGTCCCAGTTCGCGAATGGAAGGCCCTTGGCCGTCGTGCCGTCCCTCAGGAGACCTTGCACGAATCCCCACGCCTCCTGCACAATGCCGTCGTCCTGCGATGCGTCGGCGACGGCGTTCCATGCGCCTCCGATGGTGTGTCCGCCGTCGAACAGCCGGTGATTGCCGCCTCCAATGTGCTCCGTTATGTACCTGGCGTCCATCGCCTTGTCGTAGATTGTCGAGCTTCCCTCCACCAGGTTCTGAAAGACGTTATTGAGGTCTTGCGCCAAGTGGCTAGCCAGCACGCCCTGGCTCGTCTCCAGCACGGCGTTGGCAACCGATGCTGTGGCCTCCGACACTCGCTTGGAGCCAGCGCGCGCCAGCCTCGCGGCCTCAACTGACTTGTCGACGGCTATTCTGGAGCCTTCCTGCGCAGCTCTTGTGACAACGGGGGTCAATTCTGAAACCCTCTGTTTTGTGTAAGGGGTCGCTTCGCCGGCAGTGGCAAGAGCCTTATCAGCCGACTTCCTGTAGATACTTCTCAACCAGGCCAAGAGTGAGGCCACCCTGTCCTTCATATTGCCCACGCTTATAATGTTTCCACTATTCAATCACAATGCTCTCGCTGATACAATAGATGTCACCCTAATGACGCGGCGGGAGTAACGCACTTTGGCTAACGGTTCCGAGTTCTCGCCAAGTCCCCAGGACTCCCCCGCCCTCTGGCGGTTCGCCAGAGCGCGGGGGATGAGCCGCCGCCGCTTCCTCGGACTGATGCTGGCCGGCGGCTCCGCAGCCGTGCTCGCCGCGTGCCTCGGCGCGGAGCCGCCTACCGCGACGCCCTCGCCGACCGCCGCGCCCGTCGCGCCCGCGGACGGCCAGTCCGGCCCGTTCTTCAAGGATCCCGCGCCGTTCATCGAGCGCGACGGCAAGGGGCTGGAGGCTCGCCTGGAGAACATGCAGGGCCTCATCACGCCCAATCGCCACTTCTTCGTGCGCAACAACTCCCGCAGCATCGGGCTGGACGCCGCGGGCTGGCGGCTCATCGTGGAGGGCGACGCCGTATCGCAGCCGATGGAGCTCACCTACGAGGACATCCGCAGCTTGCCCAGTCGCACGCTCATATCGTACCTGGAGTGCGCCGGCAACCACCGAGCCATGTTCCACCTGCTGAACGGCATGGAGACCAGCGGCACGCAGTGGGCGACCGGCGCCATCGGCAACGGCGAGTGGCTTGGA
Source organism: Dehalococcoidia bacterium (assembly GCA_963555975.3). GTDB lineage: Bacteria > Chloroflexota > Dehalococcoidia > Lucifugimonadales > UBA2985 > JAPPHY01. The sequence goes on along the minus strand of OY821663.2, from coordinate 735,718 downwards.
GCGACGCTGCGAGACGTGCTGACCCTCGCAGGCATCGGAGACGACGCGGCCAGCGTGTTGCTCGTGGGCCTGGACACCGAGTCGCCGGAGGACGGCTTTCGATTCGTCCTGCCCGTCGAAAAGGCCATGCACTCGGACACGCTGCTCGCCTACGCGCTCAACGGTGAGACGCTGCCCCGTGACCACGGCTTCCCACTGCGTGCGGTCGTCCCCGGCTGGGTCGGCAGCTCCCACATCAAGTGGCTGGGCCGCATCGTGGCTACGAAGGAGCGGTTGTGGACGCGCAACAACACCACGTCCTACACGCTCATCGGCGACGCCTACCCGCCGGAGGGCGAGTCGATGGGCCAGCCTGTGACTGAGCAGGTGATCAAGAGCGCGCTGGCCCTGCCCTGGCCCGCCGAGCTTGAGGCCGGGCCGCATCGCATCCACGGCTACGCGCACTCGCCCGCGGGGCCGATTGCGCGCGTGGAGTGGAGCGCGGACGGCGGGCTGACGTGGCGAGCGGCAGAACTATCGGGGGGGCAGCCGGACTACTCGTGGGCGCGCTTCGAGCTCGAGTGGGACGCGGCGCCCGGCGAGCACACCATCACGACGCGAGCCACTGACTCCGCCGGCAACACCCAGCCCGATCAAGTCCCCTACAACGAGAAGGGCTACCTGTTCAATCAACCCCTGCCCCACCCGGTAAGGGTGACGTAGGGGGTTGTCCAGCCCGCTCGCGCTGTGAGCCTGTCGAAGGGCGGGCTCCTGGCCCCTCCCCATTCCTGCGAAGGCAGGAATCCAGTCGAGGCGACCCGAGGCCTAGACCCCGCTCCCCGCTTTCGCGGGGACAAGCTTCGCGAGGGTGACGGTTGTAGGCGGTCGCACCCTACGCCTGGTCAGACTCCTTCCAAAGGCTGCGGCCGGTGACGGCCATGGTGATGGGCAGCAGTGTGTCCACCACTGCCCAGATGACCCAGGCCGAATGGTTGCCGTCCAGGCTGTCCGGCCCCTGGGCCAGCAGCGAGAACCAGTTGTGCAGGAACAGGATCGTTACGCCCACCGTGAGGTAGAAGGCGGCGTTGACGTCCAGATAGCGGCGGGTGACGGCACCGCCCGGATCGCCGTTGCACTCGCTTCGCTTGCGGGTGTAGTTGTATGGCAGCGCAATGGCGAGAGCAATCAACATCAGGATGTCCAGCACGTACCAGACGTTGGGCACGTCGATGGAATCGGTGAGGAACGTGTTGACGATGAAGAACACCGCCACCGCGATGGCCACGCCGATAAGGTAAACGGCTCCCAGCTTCTTCAATCCGGTCACTTGCTACTCCTCCTTCGGGCGCCTTCCGTCGCTCCCAGGCCAACCTCAAGTTGAGGCTGAGCGGCTTCCCGTTCAAGCGTTTCCTTTATCCAGCTGTTGATGCTCACGCCTTCCTGTGCCGCAAGCGCGGCAACACGAGAGTGAAGCTCAGGTCCGAGACGCACGTTCAGCTTGCCGGAGAAGGGCGGCTGCGGTTGAAGACCCCTCTCCTCGCAAACGGCCAGGTACTCGTCAACCGACCTGTGAAACTCCATTCTGAGCGTATCCACGTCAGCGGCTTCGCAGTTCGCGACGGGGTAGCCGCCGCTGCCGAGCACGCTACCGTGGAGCAGTCGAACGGAGTCGTCGTACTCTACCTTGGCGACGTACCCTCTGTACTGCATCATGGCGCTATCCCCACTAGCGAGAGGAATCTCATCAGGAAGCCTTGGGCCTCTGGAGTTCCAGTCTAGCGGTCGCTTCGCGCGCGAGCCCCTTCTTGAGTATCGCTATCACGGCGTCAGCGTGTGCCGGCCCAATCAGGTAATCGGGGTGTGACGCAGACGGATCGATCTGCACTCCCTTCCTGGTCAGATAAGCCTCCAGTTGGCTCGCACTGGGAAAGTTCTTCAACCACGCCGAGTGAATTCGCGCCTGATTCAGTCCTGTCCGGGACTTTCGGAAGTAGACGGTGGCTCCCACGTAGCCGCACGACTTGAAGGCGATGGTGTGGGCAGTCTTCGTTTCCAGGTACAGGTCTGGAAAGGCGTCTCTGAACTTCAGCAGCACGGCCATGCCCGCGTTCAACTCATCCTTCATTGCATCGATGCGCTGGCGGCGCTCCTGCGGGTGGTCTTTGGTCAACTCACTGAATGGATGACGGCCGCTCATTGGATCAGTCCTTCCCTTCGCAGTTCCCCAAGGTGCTCATCGTAGAGCCTGTCGGCTATCGGTACGTACTCCTCGTAGAATCTCCTGCCGCCGGTCTTGTAGCCGCCTATCAAGAGAATCGAAGTCCGCCCGGGATCCATTGCATACATAACCCTGATCGGCCTGCCTGACCTTTGGACTCTCAACTCTCGCATGTGCCCGTGGCGAGACCCGAACACACCTGAGGAGTAGGGATAGGGCAGTCCGGGGCCATGCTCCATCAGGAGGTCTACCCTGGCCTCCACTGCGTCTTGCTCGTCCTCGGAGAGCTCATCCCACCACTGCTCGAACTGATCCGTAAACTCGACTTCCCAAGGCATGTCACCACTCTCGCCGCAGCCGGTGACCCGCGGTCAAGCACAAGGTTATCGTCCTCGATTGGCCCGCTTGAGTGTGCTCGCCCCCCCTACCACTGCACGAACATGGGCATGACCACGTGCACGTAGTCCTCGCCGCCCACCGGCTTCAGCACGCCGGGGCTGGATGGCGTAGTCATCTCCAGCGATATGCCGTCGCCCTCCAGGTTCGCCAGCACCTCCGTCAGGTAGCGGCTGCTGAAGGCGATCTTCGCCTCCGACCCCTCGATGTTCGCGTCTATCTCGCCCGTGTTGTCGCCCGTCTCCTCAGCGCTGGAGGTCACCACCATCTTGCCCCTCATGCCCTCCTCGCCGGGCGCCATGTGCAGCCGGATGATGCCGCCGCCGTCCCGTGCGAATATCGAGGCAGCCCGCGCAGCGCGGTTGAATTCGTGCAGGTTCATCATCGCCGTGGTGTTCGCGCTTTGCGGGATGAGCTGGGCATAGTTCGGGAACGTGCCCTGCACCAGCTGCGACACGACTTCGATGTTCCTGACGTGTACGAGCAGCTGGCTCTTGGACGGCGTGATGACCAGGTCGACCGGCTCGTCCTGGTCGGCGAGCAGCCGCTGCACCTCTTGAAGCGTCCGCGCAGGCACAATCGCATCGATCTCCTCTGGCGCAGGCTCCAGCAGCGTCCCCTTGAACACGGCCAGCCTGAACCCGTCCGCGCCCGCAAGCGTGAACTGCTGCCCGGAGATCTCCAGCTTCACGCCGGTGAGCACCGGCCGCGCCTCTTCAGTTGCCGCGGCGAACGCCACCCGTGCGATGGCCGTCCGCAACACGTGCGGATCCAGGCGGGCTCTCACGCCATCCTCCACAGTAGGAATCGGCGGAAACTCCTCCGCCGCCGCGCCGTTGATGTTCGCCTCGAACCTGCCGCACTTGAAGCGAACGCCCAGCGGCCTGGTGGTCGTCTCCATGTCCAGGCGATCCGCGGGCAACGAATTGATGAAATCGGTCAGGAGCCTTGCGGGAATGGTGATCGAGCCTTCCTCCTGGAGGTCGCCGCCCAACCACGTGGTGACCGCGAGCTCAAGGTTGGTCGCCGACAGCTTCAGCCTGCCCTGGTCAGACTCGATGAGCACGTTCTGGGTGATGGGCAGCGTGGTGCGAGTGGCAACCGCCCGTCCCACAAGCGCCAGACTCCGGCTAAGGTTTTCCTGAAGGCACGTGAAACGCATTAGCACATCCTTGGAGTGGGTTGAGTCGTAGTATAAGCGGCCCTGTGCCATCGGTCAACCGCGAGCGCGGCGGCCGCCTGCCCATCTCCGTTCGTGCTGAGCCAGTCGCGGGCATGGGCGAACCGCCACGCGCCCGCCGCCACGTTCATTCGCCGTCATTGCGGCGAAAGCCGCAATCCAGAGGCAGACGGGCAGCCTCCTCTCCCGCCCACCCTTCGACAGGCTCAGGGCGAGCGGGCATTTTATGTTGTCATTCTGAGCGCAGAGTAGCGGAGTCGAAGAATCTAAAGCATCCGCCTGTCTCAACACCCCACCCGCGGTCGACTCGCGCCGCCACCGGACGTAGCATGACTTGACAGGCAGGCCCGAGGTTTCTCGACTGCGCTGCGCTCCGCTCGACACCTTGCGCGATTGTGGCTGGCCTGCGAAGGACATCTGTATGCGCGGTCACCATTCCCGTTCGTGCTGAGCCAGTCGCGGGCATGGGCGAACCGCCGCGCGCCCGCTGCCACGTTCATTCGCCGTCATTGCGGCGAAAGCCGCAATCCAGAGGCAGACGGGCAGCCTCCTCTCCCGTCCACCCTTCGACAGGCTCAGGGCGAGCGGGCATTTTATGTTGTCATTCTGAGCGCAGCGTAGCGGAGTCGAAGAACCTACAGCATCCGCGGTCTACGCGCCCCGCCCTTAGTTGACTTGCGCCGACGTTTGGCCGGGGTGTGGAGGACGGCGGAGGCCCGAAGTTTCTCGACTCCGCTGCGCTACGCTCGAGATCACTATGGCCTTGCCAAGGTCACGTGAGGGGATGAAAGTAGGCGGCCGACACCTTGCGCGATTGTGGCTGGCCTGCGAGACTGGTCAACTGGTCTTGCAAGCCGCCCGGCACGCCTACTTTCATAGCAAGGACATCTGTATGCGCGGTCACCATTCCCGTTCGTGCTGAGCCAGTCGCGGGCATGGACGGGCAACGGCGGAGGGCTGCCGTAGGGGCGGTTCGCGAACCGCCCGCGTTGCCCCGCCAAGGTGGTTCGACAGGCTCACCACGAGCGGGCTTATACCCCCCCTACTCCAGCAGCCGATGAATGTCCGCCATCACGCCGTCCACGTCCCAGTCCGCCGCGTCATACAGGGCGCGCACCATGCCCGCGCGATCCGCAAGCGCCATCCGCGTCGAGTGCAGCACGTTGTACTCGTGCATGTGTACCGTGCCATCATCGTGCAGGTGCCGGACGCTCTCGCCCGTCCGGTTGTAGCCCAGCTTCAGGCCGTCCGTTATCACCGCTCGCACGTCATCAGGGATTCCCGTCAGGAACCGCCACGACTCGTGATCGACCCCGTGGCTCTCCGCGTACGCCCGCAGCGTCTCCGGCGTGTCCTGCTCCGGATCAACCGTGATCGAGATCAGCACGACCCGGCTGCCCAGCAGCCCGTCTCCCGCCAGCCTCGACTGAACCTCCGCCATCCGCGGCGTGAGCACGGGGCAAAGCTGCGTGCAGTTGGTGAACACAAAGTTCGCCAGCATCACCTTGCCGTCCAGCGATGCGCTCTCGAAATCGCGGCCGAGCTGGTCGGTAAGCGTGAAGTCGGGCACCTCGTAGTACTCCGGCAGCGGCGTCGGCTCCTGCGCACCGCACGAGGCCGCCAGCAATCCTAGCGCAAGCGCCGCCGCAGCGATGCCAAACCGACGCGCAGCCGCCATGCGCCGCCAACCGCGGCCGCTCATCCATCGCCTCCCGAGGGCTGCGACTGCCGGGCAGCCTCGGCATCATCCGGCTGGGCGGCTTCGCCCCGGTGCAGCCAACCGGCAAGCAGCATTGCAACCGCCCAGAACACCATCGCCGCCGCCAGATGAGAGCCGCGCACCTCCGGCGGCAGCTTCATCGTCACGTTCAGGATGCCCAGCGTGGTTTGCAGGCCGAGCAGCGCAACCATGAACCCCGCAATCGCCGCCAGGCCGGAATGTCTGGCCGCGACGGCGTGAACGGCAACCGCAATCATCAACACACCCGCCGCCGCGCCAATCGCGCGGTGCATCATGTGAATCCACTGAGGCCCCGTCATGTCCCACGGCAGCGCATCGCAGAGCGGTATCGTGGTGCACGCCAGCGGCGCGCCCACACTGCGAGTCACGTACGCCCCCGAAAGCAGCAGCACGAACGTCACCGCAGCCAGGGCCACCGCAGCCCTGCGCAGCGCGTTCAGATTCCAGCCGGGCTGCAGGCCGTCGTAGAGCCATGCCGGCGGCGCAAGGCGCGCGGCCGTGAGCGACAGCAGCCCCACCAGGCCGGCAGCCACGCCCGTGTGGAGCAGCGCCCAACCCGGCTCGATCTCCGACAGCACGGTCAACGCGCCAAGCGCCGCCTGCGCCAGCAGGAACACGCCGGACGCGGCCGCCAGCAGGAACGCACGGCTGCGCGGCCCGTAGCTCGCGTAGACGGACGCCACCATCAGCAGCACGAACACGCCGGACACCGCCGCCGACAGCCGATGCACGTACTCCAGCCACGCCGCCAGCTCCCACGGCGGGATGACTTGCCCGTAGCACAGCGGCCAGTCCGGGCAGCCCAGGCCCGAACCCGTGACTCGCACCACGCCCCCAAGCGTGACCGCCAGCAGCGCAGAAGCCAGCGATGCAATCGCCATCGCGCGGGCGATGCCTGCCGCACGGCCCGCGCCGCCCCGCGCGCCCGCCTCGCTGAGCGTCCGGTTCGGCTGCCAATCGCGCCTCTCCATGCGGCAGACCGCCTACAGGCTCGGACGCAGTTCCGGCAGCCCCTCGGTCTCCTCACGGTGGAACCAGCGCAGGAACACAACGCAGATGGCGGGCAGGAACACCACCAGCCATGTCACCTTCATTATGATGCCCCCAAGCTGCTGGTCGGCCAGCGGCGAAAGTTCGGTCACCCTTGGCGCGGCCTCGTAGAACGGATAGAGCGTCTGGTTGGAGAACGTTATCACTGCGAACAGCGGCGTCTGCGATATGGACATGAGCACCAGGTACAGCAACTGCGCCGGATACGACAGCGGCGGCAGCGACTGCGACGGGCTGAGGATGGGCCACCACGCTATCACCGCGGCCGCAAGGAACAGCAGATGCTCCAAGACGTGAGCGTAGTGCGTTTGAAGCGCGCCGTCGTAGAAGATGGGGAAGTGCCACACGGCGAATACACCGGTAAACAGCAGGAACGCCAGCGGCGGGAAGGTCAGCGTCCTGCCTATCCTGAGCGCAACGCCCCTGTTCGCCAGCGGCTCGATGAGCCAGCCCGGCGTGCCCATCAGCAGCAGCGGCGGCGCAACAAGCGTGATGAGCATGTGCTGCGCCATGTGCGCGCTGAACAGGTAATTGTCGGCAAGCTCGTGAAGCGGGCCGGCCAGCGCGAACAGCAGGATGACCACGCCCGTCAGGAACGAGGCAACCTGCCAAACGCTCGGCCCCGGCGCTTCCGGCCCCGTGACTCGGTCTCGCAGCGGCCCCGTGAACAGCAGGTACGCGCCCGCCAGCAGCAACAGGCCGCTGTACAGGTCGGGGTGCCAGTGCCACACCCACCATTCAACGTCCACGCGTGCAATGGCGTCCTGCGCGAGGATGGCGGGGGCTGCTACGCTCCACAACTCGGATTACTCCGGCGCGACCGCGGCGACTGCCGCGAGATGGAGAATCGTACGTCCCTTCCCCCGTCTGCGGGGGAAGGTCAGGATGGGGGCAATTGGGCCGACCGTCCCCATTCCTTTCACCCCCATCTCAATCTTCCCCCTCAAGGGGGAAGAGGATTTGGTGGTCGTCGGGCGAGTCACGCTAGAGTCTCCGAAGCGCGGCCAAGCCCGCTACAGCACCGCCTGAAACAGCACAAGCAACGCGAGGATGACGCAGGTCGCCAGCGTGAGCCCGCCCACGAACAGCATCGAGAACAGCCGCTCGTCGAACTTCAGGTGCATGTAGAACATGGCAACCAGCGCGAACTTCATCACGGAGAGCACGCTGAACACGGTCAGCTTGATGCCATTCATGGACTCAGGCGCGAAGAATATGGCCCACTCGATGAAGGTAACCACAGCCAGGATGACTGCGATCTTCAGGTAGGTCATTGGCGTTGGGTGCGCCGGGTGTCGCCCGTGTTCCATCGTCTCCTCCGTTTCTCCTATACCGGCGCCACGGTGACGCCTATCAGGTACACCACCGTGAATATGACGATCCAGACGATGTCGACGAAGTGCCAGTACAGCGCCGCCAGGTCCACGTTCAGCCCGCCGTCACGCACGAGGTCTTCCCCCCCGCGCCGGAAGGAGTAGCCGAACAGCGAAAGCAGCCAGATCACACCCACCGTCACGTGCGCCCCGTGGAAGCCCGTAAGCGTGAAGAACGTGCTGCCGAACAGGTTGGTGCGCGGCGTCAGGCCGTAGTTGGCCTTGTACTCCGTAGCGCCGTCCTGGCAGGCCGTCTCCGGCTCCAGCGCGGGCCTGTCCAGCGCGGGCGGGCACTCGAACGTCTGCTTGTGGTGCCCGAACTCCGTGAACTCGAAGTACTGGAAGCCCAGGAACGTGGCGCCCAGCAACGCCGTGCACACTATCCACACCCGGAACCGCTTGACGTCGCCCTTGCTCACCGCGGAGTAGGCCAGCACCATCATCAGGCTGCTCATCAGCAGGACGAAGGTGCTGACGGTAGTGGTGTTGATGTCCAGGACGTCGGCTGGCCCCGGCCCGCTGACGCTCTGCCCGTAGTACACGAGGTACGTGGCGATGAGCGAGCCGAAGAACATGCACTCCGAGCCAAGAAAGGCCCAGATGAGCATCTTCCGGTGGTCGATGCCGGTGGTCGTGGCGTGTTCGGCGTGCTCAGACGCCTGCGCGTGTTCCAACTTGTCCTCTCTCTCCGGCTAGTGTCCGTGTTCGTCCGGCGCGGCGGCCGGTTCCATCGACCAGGCGTAGGTGCCAACCATCGTGATCGCCGCGCCCAGAATGGCGACCGGGAAGCTGTACACCAGCCCGTACCCGGCAATGCCAAGCCCCAGCGAGGTTATCATCGGCAGGATTGACGGGCTGGGCATGTGGATGCCGTGCCCCTCATCTTCAGAGGAGGCGCCCGCCGGCGCGCGCGCTACGTGGCCGTGTGCGTCGCCGTACTTCTGGTCCCAGAACGCGTCCCGCCCGTGCACCGTGGGGATGGCAACGAAGTTGTACTCGGGCGGCGGCGAGGGTATCGACCACTCCAGCGTTCGCCCGTCCCACGGGTCGTCTCCCGCCGGCTCGCCCTTGCGCAGGCTGCGGAAGAAGTTGTGAACGAAGATGAGCGTCGCCATGGCCAGCACGAACGCGCCCACGGTGGACACCAGGTTCCAGAAGTCCCAGCCCATGCCCTCCGCGTACGTGTAGTTGCGCCGCGGCATTCCGTCCAGCCCCAGGAAGTGCATGGGGTAGAACGCCAGATTCATGCCCAGGAAGGTGAGCCAGAAGTGCCACTGCCCCACTCGCTCGCTCAGCAGGCGGCCCGTGGCCTTGGGGAACCAGTAGTAGATTCCTGCGAAGACCGCCATGATGCTGCCGCCGAACAGCACGTAGTGGATGTGCGCCACGATGAAGTAGGTGTCCTGCTGCTGCGCGTCCGAGGGCGCGACGGCGTGCATGACGCCGCTCAGCCCGCCCACGATGAACAGGAAGATGAACCCGATGGCGAACAGCGGCGCCGTCTTCAGGTCGATGGAGCCGCCCCACAGCGTGCCTATCCAGTTGAAGATCTTGATTCCCGTGGGCACCGCGATGAACATCGTCGTGATGGCGAACACGGAATTGGCTATCGGCCCAAGGCCCACGGTGAACATGTGGTGGCTCCACACGGCCCACCCCATGAACCCGATGGTTATGCCGGACAGCACCACCACGGGATAGCCGTACAGCGGCTTGCGCGCAAAGGTGGGCAGCACCTCGGACACAATGCCCATCGCCGGAAGTATCAGGATGTACACCTCCGGGTGGCCGAACACCCAGAACAGGTGCTGCCACAGGATCACGTCCGCGCCCGCCTCTACGTTGAAGAAGTTCATGCCGAAAGTGCGGTCCATGTACAGTTCTATCAGTCCCACGGTGATGACCGGCATTGCCGTCACCAGCAGGAACGAGGTCACCAGCGTCATCCAGATGAACACCGGCAGCCGCATGAGCGTCATGCCCGGCGCCCTCATGTTGATGATGGTGACTATGAAGTTGAGCGCCGCAGCCACGGAAGACACGCCTAGCACGCCAAGGCCCACCACGTAGAAGTCCATCCCGTTGCTGGGGTTGAAGCTCTCCGCCGTCAGCGGCGCGTATGCGAACCAGCCCGTGTTGGGCGAGCTGCCGACTATCCATCCGGTCTGTAGTATCAGCGCGCCGAACAGGAACACCCAGTAGCTGAACGCGTTGAGACGAGGAAACGCCACGTCCCGCGCGCCTATCATCAGAGGCACCACCAGGTTGAAGAACGCGGCGCTCAGAGGCATGACCGCCAGGAATATCATGGTCAGCGCGTGCATGGTGAAGAGCTGGCTGAACACCTCCGCGCTGACTATGCCGTGCTCCGCCCGGGCAAGCTGGAACCGCATGATGAGCGCCTCCAGGCCGCCCACAAGGAAGAAGGTGAAGGCCGTCACTCCGTAGAGCGCGCCTATCTTCTTGTGGTCCACCGTGCTGATCCAGCCCCAGACGCCGGTGGGCTTATAGGGTCTGTTGAACACTCCCGCTAAAGTCGCCATGTGTCCCCTCCGCGGCTCGCCCCCCTGCCGTCGCCGCAGGCGAGCGGTGTGAGGCGCCGGAAACTCCGGCCTGTCCCGTATACCGTTGCAACTCTCATTCTACTTCAAACTCATGATGTACGCAGTAAGGTTGCTTATGTCCTCGTCGCTGAGGGCAAACTGCGGGTTGTTGTAAGCCAGCCCGTCCCGGTTCATAATGTTGCCGGGCTTGAAGTCGGCCGGGTCTGTTATCCACGCCCGCAGGTTCTCCTCGTTGTTCTCCAGCATACCGGCGGCCAGCATCGTGCGGCCGGCCACGTGGGTCAGGTTGGGGCCAATCACGCCCGCCGCGGCCGGGACGCCGTGAATCTTGTGGCAGGCGATGCACGCCTTGGTGATGAATAGCTGCGCGCCCGCCGTCTCCGCCTCGGTGGCAGGCGCGGGCGCGTCGGCGAGCTGCGCCTGCGTCCATGCCTCGTACGCCTCCGGCGACTCGGCGATCACTCGGAACTTCATCCAGGCGTGGGATTCGCCGCAGAACTCGGCGCACTGGCCGTAGTACTCGCCCGGCTCGTCCGCCTGGAACCACATGCTGGTCGTCTTGCCCGGCACCACGTCTATCTTGCCCGCCAGCTTCGGAATCCAGAAGCTGTGCAGCACGTCCTCCGCGGTCAGGTCGACCACCACCGCCTTGCCCACCGGAACGCGAATCTCATTCGCCGTCACCACGCCCGTGTCCGGGTATTCGACGGCCCACCACCACTGATGCGCCCTCACCTCGATCCGCATCTGGTCGGCGCCGTCCGGCGGCTCCGTGATGTAGAACTGCGCCGCCACCGTGGGCACGGCCAGCGCGGCGAGAAGCAGCGCGGGAATCACGGTCCAAGCGATCTCCAGCCTGGTGTTGCCGTGCATCTGCTCCGGTATGCCCTGCCCCGGCCGCCTGCGATACTTGACGACCGTATAGAGAAGCCACCCGCCCACAAGCACGAAGATTACGATTACGGCCCAGAACAGGATCAGGAACAGCCAGAGCTGACGCTCTGCAACCGGCCCGTGTGACCTTAGAATTGACTGGGGACTATCGGGATTGACCCCGACCACCTGGAGAAGCGCCAAGGCAACTACCGCGACGGCCGCCAGGACAAGGCCGAGAGCAGCTATTGCAAGGGACTTGAAGAGGCTACGCTTCATCATTGCCGGGGTCTTATGTTCGATCCTGCCGAGCGTTGACTCTCGAAATTCGGCGGCGGCGGCCGGCACGTGCTCGCGCTAGCCAATGCCGTGGATTGTGCTATGCGTCACAACTCTAACACGCAGCATGGCTTCTGGCAAGTGTTTTCGGAGCGAAATCGCGCGGATTCGTGCGGGGCTGGCGTGGGCGGCCGCTCTGCCTGCTCACTATGAGCGGGCCGAGGGCCGCGCCGCCGTTCAACCTGTGATAGAATCACCTGCGTTGCCGTTCCCTCGCCCGCCCGACGCGGGCCCGGTGACGGGCGGCGTCACATCACAGAAAGGGGCATCCAGTGCAGGAGCCGTCAATCAGCGACTCGCCCAGGACGCTAATCAACATCCTGACCGGCGACCCGTCCGAGTACACGCGCGGCTGCGCCGCCCTTGCGCTGGGACAGGCCCGCGTCAAGCGCGCCCTGAATCCGCTCCTGCGCGCCCTCTCCGATGAGTCGGCGTGGGTGCGCGGCTGGTCGGCCTTCGCCCTCGGCCGACTCCAGGAGCCGAACACGCTGCCCAACCTCTGCCGCGCCCTCGGCGACGAGGACACATGGGTTCGCCAGCAGGCCGCGGACGCCATCGTCCGGTTCGAGAGCCGCCTCGCAGACGCCGCCCTGCTCCAGTCGCTCAAGCAGCGCGACCCCACGGCCAAGGTGTGGACGCTTCACGCAATCGCAGGCCGGGGCCACCCGGACTCCGCCCTTGACGTGGTGCCCATACTGGAGGACGAAAGCCGACCCGTGCGACTGAGCGCGATCCGCACGCTGTACCGCCTGGGCCAGGCCGCAGCCACCGCACCCGTGCGAATGTTCCTGCGCGACACGAACGAGCACATCCGCGGAGCGGCGGCTTACGCGCTGGGCGCGCTGGGCGACCGCGAGAGCGTGACCGCGCTGTCGTTTGCCCTCACCGACTCCAAGCCGTGGGTGCGCCGAAACGCCGCCTGGTCGCTGCTGGCGATGGGCGAGGCGCTGAACCTGGTCGCCTCCATGACCGCAGACGAGGACAGCGGCGTGCGATTGTTCGCAGCCAACGCCCGCGCCAGACTGCACGGCCACATGCCGGATGAAGCCGCGGCCGCGCAGGGGTAGCCGCCCGCTCGCCCAGAGCATGTCGAAGGGCCCACCCCAACCGTCATTGCGGCGAAAGCCGCAATCCAGGTGCGGGTGGGACATCGCCCCTCCCCCTGCCTCCCCAAGGGCCCGCTCACTCTGAACTGGAAAGGCAGCCGCATACAGATGTCAATTCGAGCGGAGCGGAGTCGAGAAACCTCGGGCATTCAGCCGTCATCCTCACCAAACCCCACGGCGGCGCGTGCAAGCGCGGGGCGGGGCGGGGACGATGACCGGAGGCCTCGGATTCTTCGACTCCGCTTCGCTGCGCTCAGAATGACACCGTAGGCAGACGGCGGCCGCTGTCGCATCGTTCATGCCTCAACATGCTCAGCACGAACGGCAACGGATCCCGCCGCCACCGTGCGTTGACTCTACCCGCCGTGGTGATAGAATGTGGCATTGAGAACCGGCCGGCAACGCAATCACCTCCCGGTCGACAGCCAACCATGACTCAGACAGAGAACGCCATACCCAAGGCCTACGACCCCGGCGCGGTCGAGCAGCGGCTGTACGCCTCATGGATCGAGGGCGGCTACTTCACGCCCGCCATCGACCCCGACAAGGAGCCGTTCGTCATCATCATGCCGCCGCCCAACGTGACGGGCGAGTTGCACCTCGGCCACGCGCTCCAGGCCACGCTCGCCGACATCATGGTCAGGTGGCACCGCATGAAGGGCGAACCCACGCTCTGGCTGCCGGGCGCAGACCACGCCGGCATCGCCACGCAGGTCATGGTGGAGCGCAGCCTGGCGCAGAACGCGACGAGTCGCTCCTCCGACGAGGCCGGCCTCACGCGGCAGCAGCTTGGCCGCGAACGCTTCCTGGAGCGAGTCTGGGACTGGGTGCGGCTCTACGGCCACACCATCGACGAGCAGCACAAGCGACTGGGCGCATCTTGCGACTGGACGCGCCGCAGCTTCACGCTGGACGATGGCCCCAGCCTCGCCGTGCGCACCACGTTCGCCAACCTCTACGAAAAGGGACTCATCTACCGCGGGGAGCGCATCATCAACTGGTGTCCAAGGTGCTCCACCGCCCTCTCCGACCTGGAGGTTGACCACGAGGAAGAGCAGTCGTTCCTCTACCACATCCGCTACCCCCTCGAGTACGGCGACGGCGACCTGATCGTAGCGACCACTCGCCCCGAAACGCTGCTCGGCGATACCGGCGTGGCCGTCAACCCGGGCGACGACCGTTACCGCCACCTGATCGGCCGCCGCGTGTTTCTCCCTATGGTCGGCAGACTGCTGCCCATCGTCGGCGACGAGGCCGTCGATCTCGCCTTCGGCACGGGCGCGCTCAAGGTCACGCCCGGCCACGATCCCGTCGACTTCGAGGTCGGCCAGCGTCACGGCCTGCCGGTCGTCACCGCCATCAACCTGGACGGCGCCATGAGCCGCGAGGCCGGCCCGTACGAGGGCATGGATCGCGCGGAGTGTCGGGAGGTCATCCTGCGGGACCTGGACGCCGCCGGCCTGCTCGACCGGCAGGAGCCGTATCGCCACTCCGTGGGCCACTGCGGCAGGTGCGGCGTAGTCGTGGAGCCGCTGGCAAGCAGGCAGTGGTTCGTCAGCATGGACGAACTCGCCAGGCCCGCGATGGAGGTGGTCAGGGACGGGCGCATCAAGATAGTGCCCGGCCACTACTCCAGGGTGTACCTGAACTGGATGGAGAACATCCGCGATTGGTGCATCAGCAGGCAGCTTTGGTGGGGACACCGCATCCCCGCGTGGTACTGCCTGGACTGCTCGCAGGACGCCACGCACCTGGTGTTTCCGCCGGAAGACGGCCTGCCGGACGGCTCGTATCGCACGCTGCGCGAGCAGGGCCTCGCCTGGAGCGAGCTGGAGGCCAGGGCGATGCACGTGTTCACCGACCTCACCGCGCAGCCCATCGTCGCGCTGGAGCCGCCGGACTGCTGCCCGGCCTGCGGAGGCTCGCGGCTGTACCAGGACCCGGACGTGCTCGACACGTGGTTCTCGTCCGCGCTGTGGCCTCATTCCACGCTGGGCTGGCCGGAAGACGCCGAAGACGTGCGCTACTTCTACCCAACAACCGTCATGGAGACGGGCTACGACATCCTCTTCTTCTGGGTTGCCCGCATGGTGATGATGGGCCTTCAGAATACGGGCGATATTCCGTTCAAGTGGGTGTACCTGTCCGGCCTCATACGGGACGAACACGGCGCCAAGATGAGCAAGACCCGCGGCAATGTGACCGACCCTATCGAGGCCATAGACGCCTACGGCACCGACGCCCTCCGCTTCACGCTCACAACCGGCAACGCCCCCGGCAACGACCTGCGAATCAGCGACGGCAAGCTCGCGGCCAGCCGCAACTTCGTGAACAAGGTGTGGAACGCAGCCCGCTACGTGCTCACAAACCTGAGCGAAACGCAAAACGCGCCGGAGTGGCGCACGCCTCAGCTCTCGCACCGCCACGACCGATGGATCGTGGGCCGCCTCAACCAGGTGGCCGCGCAAGTCGACCGCTTCATGGACGACTTCCTGTTCGGCGAGGCGCAGCGAGAAGTCCACGACTTCTTCTGGAACGAGTTCTGCGACTGGTACATCGAGATTGCCAAGCTGCGGCTAAGGGCCAGCTCGGAGCCATCGCCCCTGCCCATCCTGGTGCACGTGCTGGAGAAGTCCATGCGACTGATGCACCCGTTCCTGCCGTTCGTGACCGAGGAGATATGGCAGACGCTGAAGACCGTCCTGCACGGCACGCAGGACATGGCGGACTCCATCGTGGTCGCGCCCTACCCCGCGCCGGAACCGTCTACGGCGGACGCGCAGGCGGAGAGGGAGATGGAGCTTCTCATGGGCGTCGTTAGAGCTATCCGAAACGTCAGGGCGGAGTTCAAGATCCCGCCGAACCGCGCGCTCACCTGCCTGATCGAACGCTCCGAGGCCGGCGCGTCCCTCCGCGAGGAGGCGGCGACCGTCGAGAGCCTTGCGCGCACGGAGCCGCTCGTGTTCCTGGCGGAAGGCGACGCCCGCCCGGCCGCAGCCTCGACCGTGTCGGTGGCGCTGGTCGGCGCGACGTTGCTGATTCCGCTCGAAAGCCTGGTGGACACGGCCGCGGAGCGCACGAGGCTGGAGCGCGAGATGCAGGAGTGCGTGGACAACATGCAACGGCTCTCGCAGAGGCTGGGCAACGCGGAGTTCACCGCCAAGGCGCCGGAGGACGTGGTGGAGCGCGAACGTGAGAGGCTGGCGCGCCTCGGCGAACGCCGCGATCGCGTTCAGGAACTGCTCACGCAGCTTACGGCGTAGGCTGCCCTCTCCCCCGCCCGCCCTTCGACAGGCTCAGGGCGAGCGGACTGTACATTGCCCGCTCACCCTGCCCTGAGCTTGTCGAAGGGTCTGAGCGGACGACCGCATACCCCAGCCGTCATTGCGGCCCATTCGGCTACGCTCAGGGTAGACTCCAGCCGCAATCCAGTGAGCGCGGCGGTGGCCTCTACCGTGCGCCAGCCCAACAGTCGGTTACGTGGATTGCTATGAAAATAGGCCGATTCAGGCACAAGATTGTGTCGCTGCGGCGAAGGTACGGAGGAGACGCGGCCGACATTTTCATTGGCTTATCTGGCGCTGGCAAGCGGCAGGGGAATTCCCGCCTGCGCGGGAATAGGAGGCGAAAGGCGCATGTCGGTCTCCCCCCTCCATGCTTCGACCAGCTCAGCATGAACGAGATGTCATGCCCGCTCACCCTGAGCGTGTCGAAGGGTCTACCCCTCAGGGGCTGAGCGGGCAAGCGATTAGCCGACGAACGCGGTCTACCCGCTCTGGTTAGACAGGCTCACCCCCGTATCAAGTACGGGGCAGGCTATGAGCGGGTTGATAATGCCCCCCTATCCACGCTCACGCTTGCGTTGTAGAAACAGCAGGCCCTTGCGCGTATCGCTTGCCACGCGTTCGCCCTCGCCAGTGATCAGCCGGTGCTTGAACAGCCAGTACGTGAACTCCTTGGCCTCCGTAGCCGTCACCGTCGTCGTGCGCGCGTACCCGCGCTCAGCACGGAACCGCCGGTGCAGCGTCCCCCTGCCCTCGCCGTACACGCGCCGGAACGCCCGCTCCGCCGCCTCTCGCCTCGCCCTCGCGCCGCGCACCGGCAGCCGCTTCTGTTCCTCCTCCTCCGCGCTGCGAACCACCGCCTGCTCCACCACCACGCCGTACCAGTAGTTCAGGTACGCGCTGTACTTCTCCGGCCCAAGCAGGCTGCGAAACTCCTCGTCGCTGACCGACCGCGGAAACTCGCCGGATGCCAGCAGATGCGACTTCTCCGACTCCGGCACCAGCCCGTCAACCTCGGACAGCAGCCGCTCCGCCAGCAGCAGCCAGTCGAACGCCTCGCCGTCCAGCAGGTAGCGATTGCGCCGCTCCTCGTGGACCTCCTCCGCGAGCGTCCACATCGCCATCGACTCCAGGAGCGCGGGCGCCCAGTCCCTCCCCTGCGCCAGTTCGCGCCTGAGATGCCGTATCGCCTCTGCGTTCCCGACCGCTTCCCGTGCCGGCGCGTCCCCGTTCATGCCGCCGCCTCCTAGCCCTCGCCTCGCAGGAACGCGAGGAAGCCCGCTACAGGCCGAGTGTTCACGATGTCCTCCGCACGGCAGCGGCCGCGCCGCGCCACGGCCACGCCGAACCGCATGTTGTCCATGTGCTCCGCCGCGTGCGAGTCCGAGTTGATGACCAGCAGTGCGCCCAGCTCCCGCGCACGTGCAACGTGCGTGTCCTTCAGGTCGAGCCGCTCCGGCGACGCGTTGATCTCCAGCGCAGTTCCAGTCTCGGCGGCGGCCCGGAGCACCGCCTCCACGTCCACGTCTATCGGCTCGCGCTCGCCGAGCAGCCGGGTCGAAAGGTGGCCTATCGCGTTCACGTGCGGATTGCGTATCGCCCGCACGATGCGCGCCGTCATTGTCTCCCTGTCCTGGCCCATCGCCGAGTGGACGGACGCCACCACCACGTCCAGCATTGCCAGCACCTCGTCAGGGTAGTCCAGCGAGCCGTCCGCGCGTATGTCGACCTCCGAGCCGGTGAGCACGCGGATGTCCGGCAGCTGCGCGTCCAGCGCGCGCACGTTGGCGACGTGGCGCATCAGCCGCTCCTCGCTCAGGCCGTTGGCTATGCCGCGGCCCACGGAGTGGTCGGTGATGGCGACGTACTCGTAGCCGCGGCTACGCGCAGCCTCAACCATCACGGACAGCGTGTCGCGGCCGTCGCTCTCGTTCGTGTGGCAGTGGAGATCGCCCCGCACGTCCCCAAGCTGTACCAGCGTCGGCAGAGCGAACCGGGCCGCCTCCTCAACCTCGCCAAGCCCCTCGCGAAGCTCCGGCGGGACGTACTGGAGTCCCAGGCGCGCGTAGAACGCCGCCTCGTCCGCGAACGTCTCGAGCTTACCCGTGGCCGTGTCCGTTATGCCGTACTCGTTCAGCGAGAGGCCCTGCTTCACCGCCCGCTCCCTGAGCAGCACGTTGTGCTCGCGGCTGCCCGTGAAGTACTGGAGCAGCGCTCCGTAGCCCTCCCCTTCCACCATGCGGAGGTCTACCTGCAAGCCGCCGTGCAGCACAACGCTGCCCTTGGTGGGGCCGTGCGCCAGCACCTCGTCGACCATAGGCAGCGCCACGAACACGTCAATGACTGCCGCGGGATCGTCCGCGGCGCCCATCACGTCCACGTCCCCGATGGTCTCGCGCCACCGCCGCAGGCTGCCCGCGGCGTCGATGCGGCGCAGGCCGGGGCAGGCCGCGCGCAGCGATGCGATGACCTGGTCGGCCGCTCCCATCGCACGGCCTATCGGGATGCGGCGGTCTTTGGTGCGCTGCGAGCGGATGTGGCGCAGGATGTTCTCAGCAGTCTTTGCGCCCAGGCGCGGCATTGTCGACAGCCTGCCGTCAACAATCGCTTGCTCCAGCTCTTCCACGCTTGAGATGCCCATGTCCTGCGTGATGCGCAGTGCAGTCTTCGGCCCGATGCCCGGCACGTCCATCAGCGCCAGTATGCCGTCCGGGAACTCCGACCTCAAATCTTCCATGTACGTGAGCCGGCCGGTGGTCACAAGCTCCCGAATCTTGGCGGAGATGGCCTCGCCGATGCCGGGTATCTGCCGCAGGTCGCTCTCCTCGCTCACCATCTGCGAAAGCTCAGTGGGCAGATGCTCGATGGCGCGGGCGGCGCGCTGGTAGGCGCGGATGGTGAACGCGGACTCCTCCGTAAGCGAGAGCAGCCCCGCAATCCTCTCGAACACCTGGGCAATCTCGGAGTTGTTCATGCTCGCCGTGCCCCGCGCCGCCCTACGCAGCCACGCCGTGGCACCGCTTGTACTTCTTGCCGCTGCCGCATGGGCAGGGATGGTTGCGGCCCACCTTGGCGGCGCCCGCCGGAGCCGGCTGCGCCTGCGGCCGCGGCTGTACGATAGCCGTCCTGCGCGGCCCCGACTGCGATGGCGCAGCAGCCAGCCCTATCCGGTAGATGCCGCGGACTATGTCGCGCTGAATGCGCTCCTGCAAATCCTGGAACATCCGATGTCCCTCGTGCTTGAACATGACCAGCGGGTTGCGCTGCCCGAACGCCTGCAAGCCGATGCCCTGCCGCAGGCTTTCCATGCCGGTAAGGTGCTGTACCCAGTGCGAATCGATCGCGCGCAGCATGACCAGCCTCTCCAGCGTGCGCACCTGCTCAGCGCCGTGCGTGTCCTCCATCCGGCCGTACGCGGACGCCGCGTAGCCCAGCAGCCTGTCCCGCACCTCGTCCTGGTGCATGGCGGCGGCGTCATCCGGCGACAGAGCCAGCGACTCCGGGAAGATTGCGCTCAGCTCGGCGAACATGGCGTCAAGCTCCCACTCCTCGCTGTCGTCGCCCTCCAGGTGGTTGTCCACCAGCGACGACAACTCGCTCTGCACCATGCCCTGGATGTTGGCTTTCAGGTCGGCGCCCTTCAGTATCTTGGCTCTGTCGAGGTAGATCATGCTGCGGTGCGCGTTGGTTACGTCGTCGTACTCGACCAGGTTCTTGCGTATCTCGAAGTTGTGTCCCTCTACCTTGCTCTGGGAGGCTTCCAGCGCCCTGCTCACCATGCGATTCTCGATGGGATCGTCGTCGCCCATGCCGGCCCACTCCATGATGCCCTTGACGCGGTCGCCGCCGAACCGGCGCACCACGTCGTCCTCCAGCGACACGTAGAAGCGCGAGCTGCCGGGGTCGCCCTGGCGGCCGGCGCGCCCGCGCAGCTGGTTGTCGATGCGGCGGGACTCGTGACGCTCCGTTCCGATGATGTGCAACCCTCCAAGCTCCACGACCCGGTCGTGGTCGGCCCGCCACTGCTCAGGCGTCAGTTCCACGCCCGCGGGGTTGCCGCCGAGGATGATGTCCGTGCCGCGGCCCGCCATGTTCGTGGCGACGGTGATTGCGCCGGGGCGGCCGGCCTGCGCCACGATGGTCGCCTCACGCTCATGCTGCTTGGCATTGAGCACCTGGCACGAGATGCCGCGCCGCTTGAGCATACCGCTCAGCATCTCCGACTTCTCGATGGACACGGTGCCCACGAGCACGGGGCGGCCCTGCCCGGAAAGCTCCTCCAGGTCTCCGACGATGGCGTTGAACTTGGCGTTCTCCGTGGCGTAGATCAGGTCTGGGAAGTCCTCGCGTATCATCGGCCTGTTGGTCTCGATTGCCACCACGTCCAGCCCGTATATCTTGACAAGTTCCTCCGCCTCCGTGGACGCCGTGCCCGTCATGCCGGCCAGCTTCTCGTACATGCGGAAGTAGTTCTGGAGCGTGACCGAGGCGTAGGTGACGCTCTCGCGCTGCACCCTCACGCCCTCCTTGGCCTCGATTGCCTGGTGAAGGCCGCCGGCGTAGCGGCGGCCCGGCATGAGGCGGCCCGTGAAGTCGTCCACTATGACCACCTCGCCGTCCCTGACCACGTACTCCTGGTCTCTCTTGTACAGCACGTGCGCCCGCAGCGCGTTGTCGATCAGGCGCGTAAGGTCTTCCTCGTTGTCCCTGTCGTAGAGGCGAGCGTTGAGCCACGTCTCCAGCTTCTCGATGCCGTCATCGGTGAGGCTGATGTTGCGCCGCCGGGCGTCGATGGTGTAGTCCACGCCATCCTTGTCCACGCGGCCCGCCTCGTAGTCCTGGCCGTCCACGCCTCGCAGCCGCGGGGCCAGCTTGGCGAACTTGGCGTAGTCTTGGGGCGACTCCCTGGCTGGGCCGCTGATGATGAGCGGCGTCCGCGCCTCGTCTATCAGGATGTTGTCCACCTCGTCCACGATGGCGTAGTGCAGCTCCTCGCGCTGTACCTTCTGCGAGGCGTCCACCGCCATGTTGTCCCGCAGGTAGTCGAACCCGAACTCGTTGTTGGTGCCGTGGGTGATGTCCGCCTCGTAGGCTTCGCGCCTGGTGGCGGGCCGCATCTTCTCCGGGGCTTCGCCGCTGCCCGCGTAGTCGGGATCGTACAGGAACGACGTTTCGTGCTGTAGGCAGCCAACGCTCATGCCCAGCAGATGGTAGATGGGGCCCATCCACTGCGGATCGCGCCGCGCCAGATAGTCGTTCACCGTGACCACGTGAACGCCCTTGCCGGACAGCGCGTTCAGGTAGACGGGCAGCGTGGCGACCAGCGTCTTGCCCTCGCCCGTCTTCATCTCGGCGATCTTGCCCTGGTGGAGCGCGGCGCCGCCCATGACCTGCACGTCGAAATGGCGTTGGCCTATGGTGCGCCGGGCTGCCTCGCGCACCGCGGCGAACGCCTCCGGCAGCAGGTCGTCCAGGCTCTCGCCGCGGCTCAGCCGGGCCTTGAACTCGTCCGTCTTGGCGTTCAGGCCGTCGTCCGACAGCCGCTCCATCGCCGGTTCGAGTTCGTTCACCTTATCCGCCAGGCGGCGGAGCGGCCTGAGCGCCTTCTCGTCGGAGTCGCCCAGAAAGCCGAATACCTTGCCCAGCATCCGAAATCGTCCTCCCTACTCGAACATTGCGCCCACGGACAGCCCCTCGTGGATGCGGCGAATGGCCTCGCCCAGCAGGGGCGCTACCGAGAGCACGCTTATCTTGCCGTTGCGCTTCTCCTCGGATAGCGGCAGCGTGTCGGTGACCACAAGCTCCTTGATGGAACTGTCCTCCACCCGCCTTGCGCCGGGGCCGGAGAGCACGGCGTGGGTGCAGCAGGCGTAGACGTCTCCCACGCCTGCCTCCTTCAGCGCGTCCACGGCGTTGGTGAGCGAGCCGGCCGTGTCTACCTCGTCGTCGAACGTGATGGCGGTGCGGCCCGCCACGTCGCCGATGACGTTCAGGCTCTCGCTGCTGTCCAGGTTGCCGATTCGCCGCTTCTCGATGATGGCGAGCGGCGCGTCGAGCCGGGCCGCCATGTCCCTTGCGCGCTTGGTTATGCCGATGTCCACGGCCACGACCACGACGTTCTCCAGGGACTTGTCCGCGAAGTAGCGGGCCAGCAGCGGCAGGCCGGTAAGCTCGTCAACGGGGATGTTGAAGAAGCCCTGTATCTGGCCTGCGTGAAGGTCTACCGTGAGCACGCGGTCAGCGCCCGCAACGCTAAGCAGGTCGGCAACCAGGCGGGCCGTGATGGGCACGCGCGGCTGGTCCTTCTTGTCGGTGCGGCCGTAGGCGTAGTACGGGATGACCGCCGTGATGCGGCCGGCGGAGGCGCGCTTGGCGGCGTCCAGCATGATTAGCAGCTCCATGATGCGGTCGTTGACGGGATAGGCGAACGGCTGGATGAGGAACACGTCGCGCTGTCGCACGTTCTCGCGCATCTGCACGAAGGTGTTGTCGTTGCTGAACTTGAAGACGTTGGACTCCCCCACGGAGATTCCCAGGTAGCTGCACACGTCCGCGGCCAACTGCGAGTGGGCGGTGCCGGCAAAGACCTTCAGATCATCGTTGCGAAGCTGCATCGTCTATTCTCACCCCGCGTTCTGCTGATGTGGCCCCCACGGGCGAACCTGCGGCCCAATTGACCTCATCCATAGATTATAGCACAGCGAAAGGGGCCGCGCGCGTCCCTCTGCCCGTGCCCTTCGACAAGCTCAGTGCCTGCCCCTGCGCAGGCAGGGGACGAACGGAGGCGTGGGCCGGGGCCCTCGCAGGGGCGTCCCTTGTGGGCGTCCGTGATGCCGCCGCGCACCGCAAGGGCAGGCACGAGGCCCGCCCCTGCAACGCCCATCTCCCGTTCACTGTGCGCCTGTAAGGCCACGCGAGCGAAGCGACAGTTATCCCGTTCTCCCTGAGCCTGTCGAAGGGCGTGAACGGCCCGTTCGCAGGCGCCCTCCTACACCACGCCGCTCTCCGCCAGCACTGCCAGCTCCGCACGGCTCAGGCCCAGCTCGCCGCACAGCACCTCTTCGTTGTGCTCGCCGACGAGGGGCGCGCGCCGCGAGATCCGCCACGGCGAGCCGTTGAATATGCCAGCCGGGCCGGGATGGCGCAGCGTCGCGCCAACCTCCGGGTACGTCACCTCCGCCCAGAAGCCGCGATCCTCCAGGTGCGGGTCTTCCAGCACCTCGTCCGGGGAGCGCACGGCGCCGCAGTTGATGCCCATCCTCTGCATCCGGTGGTACGCCTCATCGCGCGGCACGCTCGCCAGGAAGCGGCCGACCACGCCTGCGATGTAGCTGCGGTTCTCGTTGAAGTAGGCCGGATCCTTGTACTTCTCGTCGAGCAGGTCTTCGGCAAGGCCGAGCTCGTCCATCCACTCCGCCAGCGCGGGCAGCCTGGCCGCCGTCACCCGATTGCCGACGCCGCCGTTTAGGTACTTGCCGTCGCCGCAGAGCATCTGCGTGGGATCGGTGCGCGTGGCTGAGGCGTGCCGGCCCGTCTGACGCTGGACGACCTGGCCGCGGTAGATCCAGTTGTTGACGTGCGATTCGGTGGTGAGCGCGCACGCCTCGTGCACGGAGGCGTCGACGTACTGGCCGCGGCCGGTGCGCGTGCGATAGATGAGCGCGGCCACGGTGGCGATGTAGGCGAAGTGGCTGCCCATGTGCCACGCCTGCCCGCCTCCGCCCGCGATGGGCGGCGCGTCCGGCACGTCGATCTCCTCGTAGCCGCAGCCGGCCATCTGGCCGCCCGCGGCAAGGTGCAGCAGGTCGCTGCCGCGGTAGTCCTTCCACGGCCCCGTCTGCCCGAACGAGGTCAGCGAGCACATGATGAGGCCGGGGTTGCTCTCCTTCAGGTCGTCGTAGCCCAGCCCCAGCGAGGGCAGGTAGCCCGGCCGATACGACTCCAGTATCACGTCCGCGCCGGCCGCCAGCCTGCGGAACAGCCGACGCCCGTCCTCCGTTTCGATGTCCAGCGTGACACCGCGCTTGGAGGTGTTGTAGTGCCAGAAGTAGAGGCTGCGCTCCCGGTTCGGCAAGTCGTGGTAGAACGGCCCGACCGTGCGGGCGCTCGCGCCGCCGGGCGGCTCGATCTTGACCACGTCCGCGCCCAGGTCGGCCATGAGCTTGCCCAGCCACTGCCCCTTCTCGTCCGCGAGCTCCAGCACGCGCAGGCCGCCGAACGCGCCCGCCGTCTCCGCGTCCGGCGTGCGGCTCGGCGCGGGCGGCGGAAGCGGGCCCTTCGGCTTGCCCGTCCACTCCGCGGCCGTGCCGTCGTCGATCATGTCCTGAAGGTAGGTGTACTGCGAGCGGTCGTAGTCCCTTGGCCAGAAGGTGCCGTCCTCGAAGCCGTCCACCAGCTCCTCGTGGCTTATGCCCAGCAGCCCCTCGAACACGGCCTTGTTGTGCTGCCCGATTAGCGGCCCCGCCTGGTGGTTGTACGCGGGCGTCTCCGAGAGCTTGAAGGGCGCATTCTGCAACGGCCACGTGCCCAGCGCAGGGTGGTCGACCGGGCGGTACATCTCGCGGGCCTGGAGCTGCGGGTCGTTCTGAAACCTGTCCTGGCTGCTCTGCACCGGCATACAGGGCACGCCGGCGCGCTGGCACCGCTCCATGATCTCGTACTTCTCAAGCGTCTTCGTCCACGATTCGATGCCTGCGTCCAGTTCCTCCTGATGCTCCAGCCGACCCGCCAGCGTGTCGAATTTCGAGTCTGCTGCCCACGCAGGCGAGTCCATGACCTCAACCAGGCTGCGCCACTCGCGGTCGGTGACGCAGACGATGGCGCACCAGTCGTTGTAGCCGCCGGGCGCGGTACGATAGGCGTTGTGGGGCGCGACGGTGCGCTCTCGGTAGACGTTCGTAAGCGGCGTGCCGGGCCAGTGCGCGCGGTTGCCGGGCGGATAGCCCTCTCGAATCGTCGGGCGGTCGTTCGCCTGAATGTCCAGGAACGCCGCGCCGTTGAGCGGCACGCCGGTTATCCACTGCGACTGGTCGACGTGCTGGCCCTCGCCGGTGGCGTTGCGATGGTAGATTGCGCTGAGGGCGTACATCGCGCCGTACATGCCGCCCGTGTCGTCCATGTACGACCAGCCCCAGCCGGCGGGCTGCTGCCCCGGCAGGCCGGAGGTGTAGGTGAGGCCGGACAACGCCTGCGCGATTGGCCCCATCGTTTGGTAGTCCCGGTCTCGCCCGGTATGCCCGAAGCCGGACATGGACAGGTAGATGATGTCGGGCCGCAGCTTCTTCATCTCCTCGTAGCCGATGCCCCACCGGTCGAGCACGCCGAATGCAAAGTTCTCGATTACGATGTCGGAGACGGCGACCAGCCGCTTGACCAGGTCCTGGCCGCGCGGCGTGCGGGTGTTCAGCGTGACGCTGAGCTTGTTGGCATTGGTGTCGCTGAAGTGGCCGTTGGTGTTGAGGTTGGCGGGCAGCCCCTCAGGAGTGCCTGCGCCAGTGGCTATGTTCTCGCCGCGCGTGTTGGGGCCCTGCGGCCACTCCACCTTCATGACCTCCGCGCCCAGCGCGCCCAGCCACCGGTTGCACCACGGCCCCGCTCGCACCCAGGTGAAGTCCAGGACGCGTACGCCGTCCAACGCTCGGGGAGTCGTAGGAGTTCCTGCTTCAGTCTGCACCATGTTGCCACCTCCTGAGCAGATGCCGCCGCGACGCGCAAAGCGGTCGGCAGCGGATACCGCAGAATATCACCGCCGTCCGCGGAGTGTCAACGCGCCGGGGCGGCCGCTCGTGCTACAATGCGGAGCGGCCCGCAAACGTCTGCGTCGCGAATGCACGAATCGGGAGGTCGACATGCCCAATCCGGTGGTTCACTGGGAGATTACGGCCAGGGACGCAAAGAAGGCGCAGGACTTCTACGCGAGCCTCTTCGGCTGGCACGTGGACAGCAGCAACCCCATTGGCTACGGCTTCGTGGACACCCACACGGAGCCGGGGATCAACGGGGGCATTCCTCAGGCTGAGGAGGGCGACACCGCTCGCGTCATCCTCTACGTGGAGGTGGACGACCTGCAGGCGTACCTGGACAAGGCGGAGTCGCTCGGCGGCAGGACTTTGATGCCGCCCACCGAGATACCGGGGATCGTCACCATCGCCCTGTTCGCGGATCCGGAGGGCAACACGACCGGGCTGGTCAAGTCTGAGCCGCCGGCCTAGAGCGTCCGTCCGCGCGCCGCTCGCCCCCATCCTAACCTTCCCCCGCAGACGGGGGAAGGGACATTGGCGGCCGCGCCCTACGCCCCCTTCATCCTAACCTTCCCCGCGGACGGGGGAAGGGACATGGGGTTACGCAAAGGTCTCCAGACGGGGGAAGGGGCATTGGCGGCCGCGCCCTACGCCCCTACCCTGACGCCGCCCTCGCAGATGCCGCGCAGCGTCTCGATGGCGGAGAGCGCCGCCAGATGGCTCGTCATGGGATTGTCCGGGTGAGGCACGTTCTCCATCGTGAAGCGCAGCGTGCCGCTCCTGCCTGAGGCGTAAACCTCGTGGTTGTTGCCGGCGGCATCCGGGTCGGCGATGATGCGCACGCGGGTGCGCTCCGGGCCCAGCCCGGCGAGGCTGAGCGTGGCCGCCACGTTGATGTTGAACGGAAACCTCGCCACGGCCTCCCTCGCGCTCCCCTCGAAGACCACGGTGGCCGACGTGACCCCGGCCATGCTCTGACCTGTGGCGCTATCGACAAGGCTGGCGGGCGGCTTCCGCGTGGTGAGCGTCACCTCCTCCAACTCGCGCCTGGAGGCGCGTATGGCGTCTATGCCGCCCAGCGCGCCCGATGGCGCGTACACCCGGCAGCCCGTCTCCGCGGACGCAGCCTCCAGCCGGTCGTGGAGTTCGGCGTCGAGCAGCGCGCCGGTGCTCATCACCATCAGGTCGCGGCCGCTCGCCAGCACGGCCTGCGCGTGGAGGCGCACCGCCTCCTGCGAGGCGGCCTCAACCACCAGCGTCACGCCCTCGACCGCCAGCAATGCTTGAACTGAGTCGCAGGCGGCGGGCCGCGACGACAGCCGCCCAGCCAGGCCCGCCAGCCGAGTCGCATCCTGGTCGTACAGCGCGGCGACCCCGGCACGGCGGATGATCCCGCCGTCCACCGCCAGCGCCAACTCCCGCCCGATGGCGCCGCAGCCGAGAATGGCTACGCCCTGCTCTGCAATGCCCATAGCCCGTACATGGTAGCAGGTTCGCGGGAAACGGTACATAGCCCGCTCGCGCCCGCGAGCTTGACGGTTACACGCAAACGTGTAAGAATGCACCGAGGGGGCGCCAAGCAATGGAGTACGGAAATAGCAGCAAGAGGGACGAGTCCTGGACAGCCGAAAGGGTGCGGGCGTTGAGGCGGCACCTGGGGATGACGCAGCAGGAGTTTTCTGACCAGCTGGGCACGAGGCAGCAGACCATCAGCGAGTGGGAGACGGGGCTGTACCAGCCAAGGGGCATCTCCCGCACGGCGCTAAGCATGATCGCCGAGCGCGCAGGTTTCGAATACGGAGCCTCTCGGCCGGAGGACGCCGCGGATGGGGAGCGAACGGAGTAGCGCGCCCGGCGGGCGCGGCCGGGACGCGGCCGAGTTTTCTGACCTCGGCCGCGTCCCGGGGTCCAGAACGCGGCGGCGTTCGGACGGCAGCGCTGGCCGTTCGGCAAGCCGCGCGCCGCCGGAGGCGCATGTTGCGGGCTGGTGGCGCAACGGCGAGCTGGGCCGGGTCGTCACTCTGGACGGACGGGAACTCCAGATGCTCTACCCCGGCCGGCCCGCGCCCGGCTCCGGGCCCGACTTTCGTGACGCCGTTCTGATGACGCCCGCCGGTGAGCTGGTGCGCGGCGACGTGGAGGTTCACGTCCGGCGGAGCGACTGGCGGGCTCACGGCCACCACCTCGACAGCCGCTACGAGCGCGTCGTGCTTCACCTGTTCCTGAGCGGGCATGACGCGTCGGGCGCAGGCCCGGAACCTGCACCGGGCGCGCAAGAGGTGAGGCTGGACGCTCCGCCCTCCCCGGCGATGCACGCGCCGCGGGCCGCGCTTCACGGCCGCGGCGGGGGCGTCGTCGCGGCGCCGCTGCAACGGCTGCTGGAGCTGCCGCGCCGCAGGCTGGAGCAGGCCCTGGACGAGGCCGGAGACCGCAGGTTCCTCCGCAAGGCCGGGGCCATGCTGGCGCTCATGCGCAAGGGAGACTCCGAGGATGTTTTGTACTCCTCGCTGCTGGAGGCGCTTGGGTACAGCCGCAACCGCGCGCCCATGCTCCGCCTGGCGCGGGGGCTGCCGCTGGCCGCGCTCAGGCCGGCGGCGGGCAACCGGACGGACTCGCTGTCGCTGGAGGCGCTGCTGCTTGGGGCCGCCGGGCTGCTGCCGCACTTGCGAGGCCCTCATCGCCTCACGCCTGAGGGGGCCGAGCGGGCCGCCGCGCTCGCGGACGTCTGGACGGGCGCGGGGCTGCGTCCCGTTGTGGCTGCCGTGGAGTGGGAGCGCGTGGGCATTCGCCCGCAGAACGCGCCGGTGCGCAGACTGGCGGGCGCGGGCGTGATACTCGCCCGCCACTGGCGCGAGGGATTGCAGAACGCCCTTCGCAGGCTGTCGCTTGAGGCCGCGCCTGCGGAAATACGGCAGGCGTTCCAGGCAATGGACGAAAATTTCTGGGCGGCCCACCTGGACTTTCACCTGCCGGCGTTCGGCGCGCCCGCGCTCGTGGGCGCGGGCCGCGCGGGTGAGATCCTGGTCAACGTGCTGCTGCCGCACCTGTACGCTTCAGCCCATCTCGCCGGGGATGGCGCGCTCAGGCGCAGGGCGATGCAGCTGTTCCGCGACGCCCCGCCCTCGCCGGACAACGAGGTCACGAGAGAGGTCAAGGCCCTGATAGCCGCTTCCAAAGGCGGCCGCCCCGTGGTAAACTCCGCCAGGAGACAGCAGGGACTCATCCACGTGTACAGGGCGCTGCAAGGCCGCGTGGAGCCGCGCGCAGCCGCAGGGCCGCGAGACTGGTATGGAAATGGCTTCGGACGACAATCTGCCGCTGACGGCGGATGAGGGTATGGAGGCGTCCTTCGGCGAAAGGCGGGGCCTCGACCCCAAGGCGGCCGGAGACCGCAACTCAGTCGCCCTCACCGAACGGATGTTGCTGCGCGTGCGCCGCAGAGGCCGCCGCCGGGACGTGACGCTGGCCTCGCTGCTGGACATCGGCCTGGTCGAGGTGAGGCGCACCTCGCGAGGCGTTGCGCCGCTGGGGCGCGTGCTCCTCCTGCTGGGCGGCTCAGGCGCGGCGCTGGCAACCATCGGCTACCCCCCGCTGGAGATGGGGCTGGCCGGCGCGCTTGCGCTGGCCGCGCTCTACCACCTGTACCGCTACGTGTCCGTGTCCGAGGAGGGGATCATCCTGTTCCACGTTGGACAAGAGCAGATGTGGATGTCGTATAGCGGAGAACTTGCGGAGCAGGCGCTCGCCTTCGTGGACCGGCTGTTCAGCCTGAAGCAGGCGCTGCTCCCGGCGCCCTACGTGGAGGCTGAGCCGGAGCTTCTGCCTTGGCCCTGGGATGACCCTGACGAGTGGGAGTCGGCGTGGCGCTGGTGAGCGGCCTCGCCGCGGCGCCTAACCCAGGCGCAGGCTTGGATGCACGTCCATGTCCCAGCCGTCGCCGCCTCCCGGCTCCCGCCTGAACCAGGCGCAGGAGGCGATCATTGCGCCGTTGTCGGTGCAGAGCGCCGGCGAGGGAATGAACACCGGCAGGTCGGACCTCTCCCGCAGCGACTGCCTCAGTTGGGAGTTGGCCGCCACGCCGCCGCCCAGCATCACGCCCTTGGCGTCGTAGGCGCGGGCCGCCTCCAGCGTCTTGGCAGCCATCACGTCCGCCACCGAGGTCTGGAAGGCGGCGGCCATCTCCCGCACCAGCCGCGCGTCCGGCGGAGCGTCGTCCTTCGGCGGATAGACGCCCAGATCTCTGGCCTGGTGGAGCAGCGCCGTCTTGAGGCCGCTGAAGCTGAAGTCGTGCGTGCCGCGCAGCCACGCCCGCGGAAGGGTGAACTCGCCTGCGGCGTCGACCGCGGCGCGCTGCACCTCCGGGCCGCCGGGGAAGCCGAGGCCGAGGATGCGCGCCGCCTTGTCGAACGCCTCGCCCGCGGCGTCGTCGCGGGTGCGGCCGAGCAGCGTGTAGAGGCCGTGGCCCTCCATCAGCAGCAGGTCTGTGTGGCCGCCCGACGCGATGAGGCACGTGAGCGGAAAGCCGGCCTCCGATTCCGGGTCGGCGTCCTCCAGCCAGTTGGCGTAGACGTGGCCCTCCAGGTGGTTGACGCCCATCAGGGGCAGGCCCGTCGCCAGGGCCAGCGCCTTTGCCGTGTTCACGCCCACCAGCAGCGCGCCAGCGAGGCCGGGGCCGTTGGTGACGGCGATGCAATCGACGCCTCCCCAGTCCAGGCCGGCGCGGCCCAGCGTCTCCTCCAACGCCGGCGTCATCTCCAGCACGTGCTGCCGCGACGCCACCTCCGGCACAACGCCGCCGTAGCGGGCGTGCATGTCCACCTGCGAAGCAATGACGTTGGACAGGATGAATCGCCCGTCCTCGACCACCGACACGGCAGTCTCGTCGCAGGACGTTTCGATGCCGAGTATCTTCAATGTTGCATCTCCAGCAAGCCCGACAGGCTACTCCTCCACCTGCTGGCCCGTGCTGCCCACCTGCGTCAGCGAGATGTGGGCGAACGCCGAGTCTGCGGTTGCTCCGTGCCAGTGCCGCTCGCCTGCGGGGATGTGGATGATGTCGCCGACAGTCACGACCGCCTCGCCCTGCTCCGTGGCGACGATGCCCGTGCCGGCGGTGACGATGAGCACCTGGTCGCAGCTGTGGACGTGGAGCTTGTTTCGGGCGCCGGCACTGAAGCTGACGTTGCTCATGTTGTAGTAGGGGCCGGCGTCCTCGTTGACGATGGGCTGGCGAGTGACCTCGCCGCCGGTGAACAAATCGCTATCGACAGGCTCCGCCGGGACATCCGGCAGTCTGATGACCTTCAACTCGCCACCTCCGCGTTGGATTGCAAAAGTCCGCGTTGGCAATTCTAGCACTGCGGGGCGATGGCGTGAAGCGTCCGCGGCGCGCCGCGATGCGCAGTGGGCTGGCGCGGCGGGCGAGTTTTGGGTAGGATTGAGGCGGGAGGGGTGGCCGAGCGGACGATGGCGCCTGTCTTGAAAACAGGTTTACCGCAAGGTAACGTGGGTTCGAATCCCACCCCCTCCGCTTTTCGTGGGGGGGGGTATCGATACCACTGAATTTTCGGAGCCCACATACTCAGCGCCTGGCCAACGCCGAACCGGCCTGCGGAGGCCTCGGTTAGATCAGCGCAGCCCGTCAAGGAACCAGGTCTACATCAGTGCCCATGTTGAAGAGGGCTATTCCTATGTCCTGGTCGGACGGGGCGACGTGTTCGGCGCAGGCCCGGGCCGCGTCGGCTACGGCGACTCCCGCGGCATTTCTAACACCCGCATAGGAAATGGAGGTTCCTTCGCCTTCAACGGACATGCCCGGCTCAATCAACTGACCCTGCAGCTTGACCGCGGGTGGATCGGACTGCCAGGATGCTCCCGCCGGCCACACCACTGCAGACCGATGGCCCGCCCTTGCTAGATACAGGCATTCGATGCCTTCGTCGAACACCACTGTCCCACCGAGTGGATGGTCCACTCCGCCGAATCCTCCTTCCGGAAAAGGCGAGGTCAGCACCGGGCCATCCATCCGGCTGCGCAGAGACGGGGGAATCGGGGTGAGGATCACGTCAATCTTGATGCTGTTGAGAATGTCGGCCCTGGTCGCATCGATGAGCGCCTTGGTCGCACTGGCCTTGACATCGTCGAGTGTGGCGGCGTCACAGACATCGCCGTGCATCCAAAGACTCGTCCTCAGGTGGCCCGTCTCAGGGTCCATGCCGGAGAGGCCCACCCCGGCTTCAGGCGCATCGTAAACGGCATAGTGGAACGCACTGATTGCATCATCCTTCTCGAACTCATTGAAGCCCAGGTGGGAAAGTACCTCGACGGTGGAGCCTCTCTGACTCTCGACGGATCGTTCGATCATCCAGAGCGCCGCCGCAGGAGGACTACCGGCGAAACCGACCCAACCGCGGCGAAGCACCGCAACCCTCGCCCATGCGTAATCGTCGGGGAACGTCTCTCTGATTGTATCGAGCAACGAGAGAACGCTGCCCTGCGACCCATACCGACGTATAGCTTCATCGAGAGATATGCCCTTCTGGCGTGCGATAGTCTCCAGGTCCTCTAGCAGCGCATCGCTCAGCTCCTCTTGAATTTGGGACGGTTCTGGGAGATCCCACCCCGACTCATACACCCTGACAGGCTCTCTAATCCTGACGGCAACCGCCTCGCGAGGCACCGGCAGTTCCTCCAGCTTCTCCTCAATCCTCTGCGCGGCTGCTTCGTCTGTCACGCCAATCTCAAGCCGGTTCCGTCCTTCGTCCAGTTCCGCCAGGATCAGTCCGGGGTCGGATATTCGACCTACGTGCCTGTACCACTCGCTAAGCTGAGCGATGGTGAAGTCTGCCTGGACCGCATTGACCCCGAATATGTCCTGCCCGAATCGCTCTGCGCCGAGCATATGCCTCGCTGCGCCTTCGGCAACTTCTTGCTGACAGGCGTCCTTGACGTAGACATAGACCGTATAGTCGTAAGGTGGATTGCGGTTCAAGCGTTTCAGGTAGTACCCGCCGAATTCCGGCCAGTCTTCGGCCGCCTGAGCAAGACGCTCACCAAGAACGATGGAGTCGGTTGCTTCCGGCGCGTGGTTAGGCGGAGAACCAGCGCTGCCGGACGGCGCTTCAGACAGTGAAAGTACCGCGACATTCAGACCCAACAGCGCGACAAAGGCCAGCATCGCCATTCCGACTGGGAATCCGGCATTCCTGAACATGATCGCCTTTCATTGAACCAGCGCCGAGTGTATGTCTTCGTCCGGCCTCGGCGCTACCCGTAGCTCTCCGTTACCGGGCCACCATTTGGGCAGCCGTCCGCGAGGCGGGCTAGCGCCGCCGCCCATTGCAGAGCTATGGGGCGCCCGGGTCGGAGTTGGCCTCGGCTAGCCACGTCCAACGTCTTCCAGCAACCTCCTTAGGTGGGTCGCCAGGCTTGGAACGGAGTCCTGGATTATCGACCAGAGGATTGCGTCGCTGATGTGCAGGTAAGCGTGAGTCAAGCGGTTTCGAGTCCCTATCATCGCTTGCCACGGAATGCCGGGGTAGGTGTCTCGTACGTCGCGGGGAACATGGGTGGCGGCCTCGCCAATCAGTTGGACGTTGCGCAGCGTTGCATCATAAGTCCTGCGGTCGGCAACGAATGAGGCCATGTCCAGCCCGGAGGTATACTCCAGGACCGCTTCCGCGCAACCCAGCATGTCCCGGACGTAGTAGACCCGGAAACGCTCTTGCCCTCTGCTATCAGACACGGACGGCGTCCCTCTCGACGAACGGGCGAATCTCCTTCCGCACCTCCGCGATGGTAGCCATCTCGACCGGCCTGCCGAGGATGTCCTCCAGGTACGACGCCGCTCCGAAATACGCTCTCCAGCCGGGCTGAGCGCCGAACTCGACGAGGATGTCGACGTCGCTGTCGTCAGTGGCCTGGTCTCGCGCGAAGGAACCGAACAGGGCAAGGCCGGTCACGCCGAATCGCTCCGCAAGCTCCGGCTTGTGCCTCCGAAGCAGTTCTATCGCTTCATCACGGTTCATTGGGGCGTCTCCTCAGTCCGGCCTCACTCGTAGAGCCGGGCGCTTGTGGTCACTCCGTTTGCTATGGAGCAAGTCTACAAGATTCATGCTGCAAATCTCCCCCCCTCACCCCTCCCCCTTCAGCAGCGCGGGGCGGATGCGCGTGTTCCAATAGTCGCTGTCGCCCGACTGGCGCAGCTCCTCCACAAGCTGCGCCGTGTCCTCGCCCGCGGCCGCCGCCAGTTGCGACGCATCGCGCTCCCCGGCGAGCGCGGTCACCGCGGCCCGCAGTCGCATCACGTACTCCGCCACCTCGTACGCGGCGCGGTCGGACGCCGAGCGCGCCTGCAACGCCTCCAGCTTCTCCAGCCAGTCAAGGCTGCGTTCGGCGTCCTCATACCTGTCTCCGAGTGCGTTTGTGGTAGTCATGTGCAGACCTCCGTTGTCAGCGTCGATTGTGCCGAACCGTGCGGCCGGAAGCGCAATCGCCCCTACGCGTGGGTCATAGCGCCGCCGTCCACGAAGATGGTCTGTCCGTTCACGTAGCTGCTGCCGTCCGAGCACAGCAGCGCCAGCAGCGGCACAATCTCCCGCGGATGGCCCAGCCTGCGAGACGGCAGGTATCGCACCAGTGGGTCTTCCTGCTGCTGCTCTTGCGAAATATCCTCCGTGGTGTACCACGCCGTGCCGATGCCGTTGACCGTGACGCCTCTCTTAGCCCACTCCAGCGCCAGTGCCCTCGTGAGCTGCTCCACCGCGCCCATGCTCGCGCAGTACACCGCCTCGTTCGACAGCCCGCGTTCCGCCATTACCGACGACAGGTTCACGATGCGACCTCCGCCCTGCTCCATCATCGCCCTGCCCGCCTCCTGGCAGCAGTACAGCACGCTCTTGACGTTGCGACTGAAGACGGCGTCGACCTCCTCCGGCGTGACCTCCAGAATCGGCTTGGCGAACTCCACCTGCGGGTCGTTCACCAGCGCGTCAATCCTGCCCAGGAACGCGATAGCCTCCCGAATCGCTCGTTGGGCCTCGTCCCGCTCCTTCAGGTCGGCGAGTATCGTCACCACCCGCCTTTCGTACTTCTGCGCCGCCTCTGCCGCCTGCTTCAGCACTTCAGGGCGATGGCCGATGATGGCGAGGTCGGCTCCCGCCTCCGCCAGGCCCTCGGCGAGTATCGGCGCCCAGCCTCGACTCCCGGTTGTCAGCGCAACGCACTTGCCGGACAGGTCCCATTCCTCTGGTATCGGCATTTCAGCACCTCTAGTCGTTGAGTGGAATCACCGGCGCGTAGCCGGTCGTGGCCGCGCCGCCCGCCATCGCGCCGCCGTCGCAGTAGAACATCTCGCCGTTCATGTACGCCGAGGCGTCGGAGGCCAGGAACACCGCCAGCGGCCCCATCTCCTCAGGAGCGCCGGCGCGTCCCATCGGCAGAAACGCCAGGCGACGGTTCGCCGCTGCGTCGTCGTCGGCCTGCTGCCGGACGGGTATCATGCCGGGAACGATGCACGTGCTCGTGACACCCGATGAGCCGTAGGTCGCAGCAAGAACGCGGGTGAGCTGAATGACGCCGCCCTTCGCCGTGCCGTACATGAAGCTGCCGCGCTGGCCCCTCAACCCCTGGCCTGACGAGATGTTGACGATGCGACCGCTTCCCCTGTCCACCATGTGCTTGATGACCGCGCGAGAGCAGTAGAACGCGCCCGTCAGGTTGGTGTCGATGCCGGCCCGCCACTCCTCGTCCGTGATCTCCCACAGCTGCTTGCCGCCTCCACCGCCGCCGCCTGCGTTGTTCACGAGCACGTCCACGCGCCCGATCTCCGCGATCACGCGCTCGAACAGCGCGTTGACCTGCGCGGAGTCCGTCACGTCAGTCGACACGGCCAGCGACCTGCGACCCATGCCCGCGAACTCCGCGGCCGCCTCCTCAATCGGCCCTGGCCTGCGGCCGGCAATCACGATGTCGGCTCCGGCGCGCGCCAGGTGACGGCCCATCGCTCTGCCCAGGCCGGTGCCGCCGCCGGTGACAACCACCACCCTCCCATCAAGGCTCAATGACTCAAGCATACGCTGCCCTCCTGTTCGCAAAGCGTTCATTTGCCGGCCGACTGTGCGAGAGTGCAATGCGGACACATCAGTCCACTGACTATCGCTCACCACCCGAATATATTCCCAGCGACACCTGGAGACCACCAACTATCAAATGTCCTGCGCAAGCTACCAAGACTAGCGCAGCCTGCCCATCCCTGCGGCACCGCCCCCCCCCCTACACCACTCCCCGCTCGCGGCAGAACTCCAGCACAAGCTCCCTGAACTCATCGCGCTTGTGGCGGAAGACGCCGTGGCCCGCGTCCTGGAAGATCTGCAATCGCGCGTTGGGCAGGTTGCGCGCCAGTATAACCGAGCCGCCCGCGCCTGCCGTCGCATCCTGTCCGCCGGCCACCACCAGCGCAGGGCACGTGATCTGTCCCAGCCGCGGTGTGAACGGCTGTTCGCGCAGCCCCGCGATTGCACGTGCGCTCGCCACGTACGAGTCCACGTGCTCAGGCTTCACCTGCGTCCCCTGCGCCTGCGCCGCCTGCGCGCTCGCCGTGTGGCCCGCGAACGCAGGCCGAAACTCGCCCGTCGGCGCATCCGCGCCCAGCCGCGCCACCTCGCCGCGGGCGTACCAGTTCTCCGACGCCGCCACGTTCACCTCGCTGGACGTGGAGTCGAGCACGATTGCCGCGCACCGCTCAGGGTAGTCCAGCGCGAACTGCTGCACCACCACGCCGCCCCACGATACGCCATGCAGCACTGCCCGCTCGATGCCCAGCGCGTCCATGAGAGCAGCCAGGTCTGAGGCGAACAGCGGCAGGTTGTACTTCGCGGCCTGCGACGACTGCCCCGCGCCGCGGTAATCCCACGTGACCACCCGCGGGAAGTGCTGCGCCCAGAAGTCGAAGTGGTCAACAAACCCGCTTCCGTCTCCGCCGAGGCCCGGGCAGAATACGTAGGCAAGCGACCCGCTGCCCGTCTCCTCGTAGTGAATGGTCACGTCTTGCAGTTGCACGTCCGGCATCGTCCCGCCTCCTGTTGTGCGTCTCGCGTCATACTGGCCGTATCGTCTACGACTCCGCCTCTTCCCTCATGCGCCGTATGCCGTAGCGGCGAAACGCCTCCGCGTGCTCGAACGGCAGGTTGTGGCGGCGCATCCATCGCTGCGACATCGCCTTCATGCGCTCGCCGAACGCCTCTTCGCCGCCGGCCTCCTTCACGTGATCCTGCATCTGGCTGGTGTGCGCCAGCAGCGACTTCACCTTCAGGTCGACCACCTCGCTCACGTCTATGAAGGTGTCCGGCGTCTCCGACCCCCACAGAAACACCTCGTCCACGTTGTGCCCGTCCAGCCCCTGCTCGATGTGCTCAGGGTAGTGAAGCCTGTCCCTCGCGTAGGGGAACGCCGCGTCCAGCGTGACGAGGCCGGTCATGCGGTGGTCTCTGTGGATGTAGAACGACGTGCGAAACGGGTCGGTCGTGAACAAGATGTCCGGCTTCAAGCGACGAATGTGGTAGACCAGCTCGCGGCGGAAGGCGTGGTCGTCCTCCAGCTCGCCGTCCCCGAAGTCCAGGAACACCACCTCGGACACGCCGACGACCTCCGCGGCCCTGCGCTGCTCGTCCTGGCGAGCGGCCGTCAGGTAGTCGGCGGTCATGTCGGTGTCGCGGCCGCCCTTGTTGCCGCTGGTCGCCACCACGTAGAACACCTGCTTGCCCTCGCGGACGAGGAGCGCAACCGTGCCCGCGCAGCCGAACTCGGCATCGTCCGGGTGCGGCGTCACAACCATCGCTCGCTGGACGGGTTCAAGCTCCTTCAACGATTGCCTCCCGATATTCGAATGTGACTGCGGCGACTCAGGCCATCGCCCAGCCGCGCTGCGCTACAGCACGGCGATGGGGTTCACCGGCGAGCCCGTGCCGTACTGGACGCGCAGCGGCGCGAGCGTGAGCATGAACTCCCAGCGGCCCCGCTCCGCGCAGGCCGCCGCAATCTCCTCCAGGTTGCAGTTGTCGATGAGCCAC
Source organism: Dehalococcoidia bacterium (assembly GCA_963555975.3). Taxonomy (GTDB): domain Bacteria; phylum Chloroflexota; class Dehalococcoidia; order Lucifugimonadales; family UBA2985; genus JAPPHY01. The sequence goes on along the minus strand of OY821663.2, from coordinate 697,807 downwards.
AGGCCCATGTGCGGCAGCGCAATCTGGTGGATCGGCTGGCGCAGGTTGGCATAGCCGGACGGCACCGCATCGCTCACGGTGTCGCCGCCAAGCGCAGCGATGCCCCGCTCGTGCAGCCACGGCATACACGACGCGTGAAGGCCGGGCCAGCCGTCCGGCAGCGGCCGCGGGCCGACCTCCCTGCGGCGGCGGTAGTGGCCCGTGCGCACCAGCAGCAGGTCGCCCTGCTCCACGCGCACGCCCTGCGCCTCCTCCATCGCGCTCAGCTCGTCGGGCGTAACGCCCTCGCCCGGCTCCATCCAGTCCACACCGCGAAGTCTCGCCGCGTCCAGCAGCACGCCCCGGCCAACCACGCCGTCCTTGAGCACGTCGATTGCGTTGGCCGTCGCTCCCTCCCGCGAGGTCACCATTGCCGCCGGGCGGTTGTTGTACATCTGCCCGTTCCAGAAGATATGGCAAAGCGAGTCCAGGTGAGTGATCGCGTAGCCGTGAAACGCCATGCCGATGAAGTCGCCGCTGCCCTGCATCGGCTCAGGCGGCCCCTCCGGGTGAGTCACGGGGAAACCCTCGCCTGCGCCCGTCATGTAGTGGAGGACCGGATTCCGCACGTCCACGGCAAGCTCCGTGGTGATGGGCCTCGCGCAGGAGACGGACACGCCGTCCCGCACGAGCGACGCCGCGCGCCTGCGTTGCTCCGGCCCCAGGTGGTTCATCGTGCCGAACTGGTCGTCCTCGCCCCACCGGCCCCAGTTGCTGAGCGAGTTGGCGTATCCCAGGATGACGGCCTCGTCCGGAGCGCCGTTGCTAGTCATGGCGTCCCTCCTTGCGTCGAGCGATGTGCGGCTCGCGGCGTCCGCCGTGCGGCCGCCTGCGATGCTCCGCCCAATTCTACCAGCGTCACCCGCCTCGCGCCATAGGCGGCCCGGCCCGTTCATTCTTGGACAGGCTCACCAAGAACGGGGTTACCGAATCCGTTCGACCTGAGCCTGTCTAAGGGGTAGGCGGATGGCACTGCCGCCTGTGGTACAATCGAGAGGCGGCGACTGCCAATTCGCCACGTGCGCCGTCCAGGGGGTTGAACGGCATGGCCCATGCCCACATGCGAGTCTACACAAGCCTGAAAGCCGCCCATAGCGAGCAGCTGACCGACGAGGAAGCCTTCAACGCGATCCTGGAAGCCATCACCACGCAGGAGCTTGTGCTGGGCAGGTCGGTCGAGTGGACGGGCAACATCGGCGAGGTGTGGCAGGACTCCGCGGGCACGTGGCTGCTCTACACCAGGGCCATTGCGCTGACGGGCAACGGCGACGACGGCACGACCTGCATTCAGTCTGACACGCTCATCTGCGAAGAGATACGCGCGGAGCTGGATCCGCCCATCCGACACTAGCGTCCGGCTGCGGAGCCTCGCGGCGCCGGTTGCCGCTCCAGCCGCTCTCGCACACCGTCGGCCAGGGCTGCTACACCGCGACGGGTCACCGTCACGCGGATTAGATCGCCGCCGTACTCGTAGTGGCGCGACACCTTGTGGGGCAAGGGAGTGCTGGACCAGATTGCCATCACCTCAGCCCATTCGCGGTTGGAGCGGTGGTAGCGGTCGTCACGGGCAACCTGGGTGTTGACGAACCTCCACTCCACGGAGGCGGGCGAGCTCTGCCGGATGTCTCGCTCCGATGCCTCCGTGCCGCCGACCACGAGCACGCGCCTGAGGCCGCGTTCCTGCAAGGCGCGAGCGAGCCGCTCCAGCGCGCTGCGGTTGGCGGAGCCGCCGCAGACCTCGCAATGCTGGCGGTCGGCGAGCAGCGGCCGGCGCGGGCCGGGCTGCGCGGCGGCCTGGCGGCAGTCGCCGTTGTTGCAGTGGCGAACGAACGCCTCTGCTAGCGCCGAAGCCACTCGCCCGCGCTTGTCGGAGGCGATGCGCGTTCGGTTGGGCTTGCTCGATATGACGCCCGCCTTGATCAGAGCCTCGATCGCCGATTGCTGGGCGTCCGGGTGCGTGAAGCCAAGATCGGTGAGCATTCTCGCGATTGTGATGTCTGCCACGTCTCAGTCTCTCCTGCGCGGGTGTGGTGGAGCGCTCGCGGCGCATTGTACCACAGGCTGCGGCATCTCACGCCCGTTCACCCCCCGTATCGGGTACGGGGCAGGCTCTGAGCGTGCCAAAAGGGCGGATGCCCCCGCCTTGACCCGCCCATGCCTGTGTGCTACCTTGGGCGCAACCCTGCCGGAAGGAGGCGTCATGTCGCTGCAAGGCAAGAGAACGCTGGTCACGGGCGGAAGCCGCGGCATAGGCTACGAGATCTGCAAGATACTCCTCGAGAACGGCGCTGACGTGCTCGCCGCCTCTCGCGATCAGGCCAAGCTCGACCAGGCGCAGCGCGAGCTGCCCGGCCTGCGCGTCCTCCAAGCCGACGTCTCCATCGCCGAAGACAACGACCGCCTGGCGGCGTGGGTGCGCGACGAGTGGGGCGCGCTGGACGTGCTGGTCAACAACGCCGGCGTATCAACGCAGGAAATCGGCGCGCTGTACGCCCTCCCGGACGCGGAGTTCGAGCGCACCATGCGCATCAACCTCACGGGCGTGTACCTCTGCACCAAGCGGCTCATCCCGCTGCTGCTGGAGTCGGACGACCCGCGCGTGGTGAACGTCGGCTCCACTTCCGGCGTCATGTCCGCGGAGCTGCGCGGCGCCTACGGCGTGTCCAAGGCCGCGCTGCACGCGCTCACCATAGCCACCGCCGGAGAGCTGGCGGGCAAGGTGGCGGTCAACGCGCTTTCGCCCGGCTGGGTGCGGACCGACATGGCGCCGGACGCGCCCAAGCACCCCAGAAGCTCCGCCGAGGGCGCGCTGTGGCTGTTGAACCAGCCCAGGGAGGTCACCGGCCTGCTCTTCCACGACATGGCCCGGCTGGACTGGAGCGGGTGAGACCGTTCACAAACTGCAAGGCGGAGCTATGGAAGACCTGATCATACAGGCGCGGGACATATCCAAGACCTACAGCACGGGCAGCCTCACAGTCAACGCCCTGCGAGGCGTTGACCTCAGCGTCCGGCGCGGCGAGATGGTCGCCATCATGGGCCCCTCCGGCTGCGGCAAGACCACCCTCCTAAACTGCCTGTCCGGCCTCGACGAAATCGACTCCGGCCGCGTCCTCATAGACGGCGTGGAACTCCACAACCTCCCGGACGACGAACGCAGCGACTACCGCGCCCGCCGCATGGGGTTCGTGTTCCAGCTCTACAACCTCCTGCCCGTCCTCTCCGCAGTTGAGAACGTGGAGATGCCGCTGCTCCTGTCCGGCGTAGGCTCCGGCGAGGCGCGCGCCCGCGCGCTGGAGATGCTCGACAGCGTCGGCCTGTCCGAACGCTCCTCGCACCTGCCCGGCGAGCTATCCGGCGGACAGCGCCAGCGCGTCACCATCGCACGCGCCCTGGTCAACCGGCCCGCCATCGTCTGGGCAGACGAGCCAACCGGCGACCTGGACAGCGAGACCGCCAACGAAATAATCGACCTCATGTGCGGGCTGAACCGCGACAACGGCCAGAGCTTTGTTGTTGTCACGCACGCCCTGGACGTGGGCCAGCGAGCCAACCGGATCGTGACCATGCGGGACGGCCTCATCGCCGATGCAGGCGCGGCCTCCGGCCTCGCGGGCAGCGGAGAGCAGACCGCGGGCGTCTAGTGGACAACCTGTTCGGCGTTTCAATGGACCTGATCATGGCGGTGTTGCTCGCCGCCTTCCTGGCCGCCATTGCCGTGGTGGGCTGGCTGGCGCTGCGAAACCGCGTCATGGTCAGGCTGGGCCTCCGCAACATCCCGCGCAGGCGCGGCCAGACCATCCTCATCGTCATCGGCGTCATGCTGAGCACCGTCATCATCGCCGCCGCCCTGGGCACGGGCGACACGCTCGGCGTCTCGATTCGCAACGAGGCCATCCGCTCGCTCGGCGCAATAGACGAGATAGTGCTGCCCGCCCGCGCAGGCGCAGGCGACAGCTTCGGCAGCGTGCCATACGTCCACGTAGGTCGCTTCCGCGAGCTTCAGGAGCGCGTCGCCGACCTGGACACTATCGACGGCATGACGCCGTCCATCGCCGAAACCGTCCCCGCGCTCAACAACCGCTCCTCCGTGAGCGAGGGCAGGCTGAACGTGGTGGGCGTGGACGCCCCCACGCTCGACGGTTTCGCCGGGTTCACTTCCGCCACCGGGGAAGCTGTGAGCATCCGCAATCTCTCGGATGGCGAGGCGTTCATCAACGACCGCGCGGCCGACGCCCTGGACGCAGCGCCCGGCGATGAGTTGACGCTGTTCCTGGGCGGAGACGCCACCGCATCCTTCCGCGTGGCCGCGGTGGTGGAGCGCAACGGGCTTGCGGGGCGAGACCCAACGCTGCTCGTGGCGCTGGAGCGCGCCCAGCGCCTGTTCGACAGGCCGGAGCAAGTGAACCTGATCTCCGTCTCCAACCGCGGCGGCGTCATGGACGGCGCGGAGCTGAGCGGCGAGGTCGCGCGGGAGCTGCGCGCCGCCCTCAGCGACCGGGAGGCGGCGGCCGCGCTGCGGGAGCTGCTGAGACAGCAGGCCGTCATCGACGCGCTTGCGGCGGCGGAGCCGGACCTCACCGGCGACCTCAGGGACAACGCCGCGGAGCTGCGCGAGGAGCTGCAAGAAGCCGACGTGACGGACATGCTGGTTCGCCTGCTCAACAGGCAGAGCGTGGAAGACCACGTGCTGGACGTGCTCGAAAGCGAAGGGCTCGCGGAGGAGCACGAAGCGGCCTCCGCCCTCTTCTCCGACCTGCTGCCGTACCGGGTAATCCAGATCAAGCGCAACATCCTGGAGACGGCGGACGAGGCGGGCAGCTTCGTCACCACCATATTCCTGAACATGGGCTTGTTCACGGTCATGGTGGGCGTGCTTCTCATCTTCCTCATATTCGTGATGCTGGCGGCCGCCCGCAGGTCGGAGATGGGCATGGCGCGGGCAGTGGGCGCGCGGCGAGTCCACCTTGTCCAGATGTTCGTGTTCGAGGGCACGGCCTACGCCCTGGCCTCCGCGGCGGTGGGCGTGCTGATTGGGCTGGCGGTGAGCGCGCTCATGGTGGGCATAATGAACCGCATATTCTCCGCGTTCGACGAAGACGCTCTGTTCCGCCTTACGCCGCAATTCGCCCTGCGAACGATGGTGGTGTCCTACTGCCTGGGTATGCTCATCACGCTTGCCACCGTCGCCGTGTCCGCCTATCGGGTCAGCCGGCTGAACATCGTGACCGCGGTGCGCGGCCTGCCCAACCCGCCCGTCTTATCGGACACGGGATGGCGGGCCGTGCTGCTTGCGCCGTGGCGCGCCCTGTTGCGGCCGTTCCGCTACGGCTGGCGCGCCCTCGCATCGGCGGCGCGGCTGCGTTTGCTTGCCGCGCTCGCGTACCTGGCGAGAGCCGCGTGGGCGGTCGTCATGCTGCCCGTGGCCGTATGGGTGACGATAGCGCAGGTGATATGGCGGTTCCTCATGCAGGGCTGGCTGGCCGTCCTGCTCGGCGCGCTCCTGGCCTGGTACGGCGCCACGGCGTGGGAGCGCGCGGCCGCGTTCACCGCGGGCGTCTCGCTGGTGGTCATCGGACTGGCGCTCATGCTGAGGAGCGTCCTGGCGCGCGCCGGCCTGCGCCCGGACCTGCGAGACCGCATCGCGTTCACATTCGCGGGCGTGGTCGTGCTTGCATTCTGGCTGCTGCCACCGTCCACAATCGAGAGCGTTGTCGGCGAACTGGCGGGCGGCTTCGACCTGCTTTTCGTGTCCGGCATCTGCATGGTGACCGCCGCGGTGTGGACGGTGATGTACAACGCAGACCTGCTGCTGCGGGCGTTGACCTGGCTCACCTCGCCCATCGGCAAGCTGCGCCCCGTGCTGGTCACCGCGGTCGCCTACCCCATGAGCGCCAAGCTGCGAACGGGACTCACGCTTGCCATGTTCGCCCTGGTGTTCTTCACGCTTATGTTCATCTCCGTGCTCACCGAGACGTTCAGCACCCAGTTCACCGACCCGGAGGTAGTCACCGGCGGCTGGCACGTGGAGGGGATCATCGGCGCCTCCACGCCCGTGGCGAACATGCGGGACAGCCTGGTCTACCACGGGCTGCCGCCGGACGACCTGCGCGCCGTTGGCGGCTACACGGTATCATCGGTGCAGGCGCGCGAGCCGGGCAGCGAGTGGGATTCGGTGCGTATGCGCGGCGCAGACGACGGCTTCCTGGACGCCTCCGCGTACGAGTTCCACCTGATCGCGGAGGGCTACGGCTCCACCACCGCGGAGGTGATGCAGGCGCTCCGAGACGACCCATCGCTGGTCGTGCTCGGCGGCAACCTCGTGCGCACGCGGCCGGACGCGCAGGACGGCTTCCGGCCTGAGTTCATCGAGGGCGTGTTCTACGCCGACGAGTCCATGCAACCCCTCACGCTGGAGCTGTGGCAGCGCCTCTCCGAACGAACGACCACCGTCACTGTGATTGGCGTGGTGGCGCGCGAGCACGAGGACTCGTTCACCATGCTGGCATCCAAAAAGCTGCTTGACGACCTGTTCCCTTTCGCCATCCCCGTAACTCGCTACCGTTTCGCAGTTGCGGACGGCGTGGACGCGGAACGCATCGCCTACCGGTTGGAGGGCGCGTTCCTGGAGCACGGCATGGAGACCACCGTGCTGGCCGACGAGCTTGAGCTGGAGTCGGCTAGCGCGAGGGCCATCTTCAGGCTGTTCGTGGGGTTCGTGGCGCTTGGGCTGGTGGTGGGCATCGCCGCGCTGGGCGTCGTGAGCACGCGCGCCGTGGTGGAGCGGCGGCAGCAGATTGGTGTGCTCCGCGCAATCGGATACCGACGGGGGATGATTCAACTCAGCCTGCTGCTGGAATCGTCGTTCATCTCGCTGCTGGGCATAGCGATAGGCGGGACGCTGGGCGTTATACTGGGCTACCAGGCGTTCGTGGAGATACGCGACGAGGAGGCGGCCGGCAACTTGCGATTCGTGGTGCCGTGGCTTCAGATCGGGTCGATATTTGTGCTGGCGTACGTCTTCTCGCTGCTGGCAACGTGGCTGCCGGCCCGGCAGGCGGCGCGCACGTACCCCGCGGAAGCGCTGCGGTATGAGTAGCGGCGGCCTCCGTTCGTGCCGAGAGGGTACGACTGTCGCCTCCCCTGCCCGCTCGTGCTGAGCGCGTCGAAGCATGAGTAAAGCGGCAAGCCGCTTGTGCTGCCCGCCACCGAACCTCTTCCCCCGTCTGCGGGGGAAGATTGAGATGGGGGCCTCGCGTTGCGGTTGTCGCGCGGCTTCGCCCCCACCCACTGCTTTCGCAGGGGGGACGAACGAACGGCAACGGCCGCCGCTCCTGCCATGCCCGTTGTCCCGCCGCTATCCAACGCGATAGAATGAGCTGTAGTTGAGCGCCCCGAAGGGAGCAGCAATGACGCACGCAAAGAGCGAACCACAGTCGCACAGAACCCGCGAGGAGGTTATCCGGCTCGGCAAGGAGATGTACGAGCGTGACATCCGCCGACAGGTCGAGGACGACCACCGCGGCAAGGTCATCTCCATAGACGTGGAGACCGGCAAATGGGCCATCGGCGACAGCGTTACCGCCGCAACGGATCAGCTGTTTGACCGGAGAATTGATGTCGTGAGCGTCTACTCGGTTACTATCGGGGACACAGTGCTGCACCGCTTTGGCGGTCGGTCTCTTGGGTGGACGCAGAAGCAGTTCCCTTCCCGCTCATGGTGAGCCGGTCGAACCAGAGCGGGGCCACCACGACCGTCGTCCGTCCGCCCGCCCTTCGACAGGCTCAGGACGAGCGGGGGCGGTTGCCTCTGACATGCTGCGGGCCGCCACGCGGATTAGCCTCGCAACCATCTCACTCTTGCTGAACGTGCCCCCCCGCGCTGGACACCGCGCCGCTCGCCCGCTATCATGGGGAGCGGACGCGCAGCCGGCCACAGTCCGCCCCCGCACGTCCCCCCGCGGCTCATCGCGCAGCCGCAGACCCAAAACTTCAGGCCGGAGAGTAGCGCATGAAGATTCACGAGTATCAGGCCAAGGCGGTCCTCGCCGAGTTCGGCATTCCCGTGCCCAAGGGCGGCGTCGCAGCCACGCCGCAGGAGGCCGCAGCCGTCGCCGCCGACATGGGCGAGCGGTCGGTGGTGAAGGCGCAGGTTCACGCGGGCGGACGCGGCCTTGCGGGCGGCGTCAAGGTCGCCGGCTCGCCCGATGAGGCGGCCGCTGCCGCCGAGTCGATGCTGGGCAATCGGCTGGTCACGCACCAGACCGGCCCGGAGGGCGTGCCTGTCACCAACGTGCTTATCGAGGAGCCCGCGCAGATCGCCAAGGAGTACTACCTGGCCATCGTCATCGACAGCGGCTCACGCTCCCCCGTGGTCATGGCAAGCGAGGCCGGCGGCATGGACATCGAGGAGGTTGCCGCCACAACGCCGGAGAAGATTCTGCGCGCCAACGTAGACGTGGTCGTCGGCTTGCAGCCCTACCAGTGCCGCGGGCTGGCGTACGGCCTGGGACTGCCGGGCGAGCTGATTCGGCCCGCCTCCGCCCTCATCGCCAACCTCTACCGCCTGTTCGAGGCCAAGGACTGCTCGCTCGCCGAGATCAACCCGCTCGCCCTCACAGAGGACGGCGCGCTGCTGGCGCTTGACGCCAAGCTCGACTTCGAGGACGACGCCCTGGCCCGCCATCCCGAAGTCCGCGATATGCGCGACACCGACCAGGAAGACCCGCTGGAGCTTGAGGCCAGCAAGTTCGACATATCATACGTCAAACTGGACGGCGACGTGGGCTGCATGGTCAACGGCGCAGGGCTGGCAATGGCGACGATGGACTCGATTACGATGGCGCAGGCCATGCCCGCCAACTTCCTGGACGTGGGTGGCGGCGCCAGCGAGGAGCAGGTTGCCCAGGCGTTCCGCCTGCTGCTGTCCGACCCGCAGGTGAAGCGCATACTGGTCAACGTGTTCGGAGGCATACTGCGCTGCGACGTGGCGGCGCGCGGCATAGTCGCCGCCGCGGAGGAAGCCGAGGATCGAGTGCCCATCGTCGTCAGGATGCTCGGCACAAACGCCGACGAGGGCAAGGAGATTCTGGCCCAGTCCAACCTGGGCGTCACACTGGTCAACGATCTAACCGAAGCGGCCCAGGCCATCCGACAGGCCGCCGGCTAGCCGCGCAAGGAGGTCCACGTGAGCATTCTGGTAAACGAGAACACCCGCCTTCTGGTGCAGGGCATCACGGGCCGCGAGGGAAGCTTCCACGCCCAACGCTGCATGGAGTACGGCACCAACCTGGTTGCCGGCGTGACGCCCGGCCGTGGCGGCGCAACGTGGGAGGACAAGGTTCCGGTGTTCAACACCATCGCGCAGGCCGTCGACGAAACGGGCGCCAACGTGGCCCTGATCTTCGTGCCCGCAGCCTTCGCCGCCGACGCCATCCTGGAGTCCGCCGACGCCGGCATCCCACTCATCGCCTGCATCACCGAAGGCATACCGGTGATGGACATGGTGCGCGTCTCCAGGTTCCTGGAGAGCAGCGCTTCCCGCCTCATAGGCCCCAACTGCCCCGGCCTCATCTCGCCCGGCAGCCGGTGCAAGATAGGCATCATGCCCGGCAACATCCACACGCCCGGCCGCGTGGGCGTGGTCTCGCGCAGCGGCACGCTCACCTACGAGGCCGTGAACCAGCTAACCGCGCTGGGCATCGGCCAGTCCACGTGCGTGGGCATCGGCGGCGACCCCATCGTCGGCACCTCCTTCGTCGACGTGCTGGAGCTGTTCCAGAACGACCCCGACACGGACGCGGTTGTGATGATAGGCGAGATAGGCGGCTCCAAAGAGCAGGAGGCTGCCGAGTACATCAAGGATCACGTCACCAAGCCGGTGGTGTCACTGATAGTGGGCGTCACCGCGCCGCCCGGCAAGCGGATGGGCCACGCCGGCGCCATCATCACCGGCTCCGCCGCCCGCGCGGAGGAGAAGGTGCGCGCGCTGCGAGAAGCGGGCGCGCACATCGCGCCCTCGCCCGCGGAGATTGGCGTCACCATGAAGGCCGCGCTGGGGGTGTAGGGGGGGGCGGGTGCTGTGCTCCACCTTGCCCGCAATCCTTGGATCTAGAATTCCAGCTACACCATCTCGGGACGAGACAGGCGTAGCTGGAAGCTGACCGATGTATGCTGAGCACTACCGATGCTCAGGCAAGAAAGGGCCAAAGTAGTTCTAGCCAACAATGTTGTGATGCATTAGCCTCTCGCGAACGACCTGAAACAATGGCTTGGTAACTTCCTCTCTCTCCTTTTCATCATCTATATCGTCTCTCACAACGGCAGGTAGACCGAAGACCAAAGCTCCCTCGAGGGGCCCACTTGTCAATTTCACCTCTCGATATGTTCGTGGTCCACGGTGCCCCCGGCGTCGGCTAATCGTCCTTTCAAAATCACCTGGTGGTTGGTGGCTATTCCTCAGGATGGTGCTCCAAGGAGATGGCTGGCCGTTTGCGAGTGCTACAATATAACGGGGTTTGGGTCGAATCAAGCAGAGCAACTCCCAACCAATTTCTTCACCGCGTTCCTGGAGATTAAGGGGAAGGTTCCTATTGAGGTCATAAACCGATCTGGTCCGAAAGGGGATGATGTTGAGGGATGGAGTACCCCTGAGAAAGTCAATGACGTTGGGCTCCAATCGCTTCTCGGGCTCAATGACCTTCTCACGAATCGCCTCAATTGCTTCAGAGGAGTCTGTGCCATTTAGGATCATTGCTACGCCTTGTACCGCCCTTTGAAATTTTGATTGACCGCGACCGCCCTCCCAATCATCGTCCAAGTAAGCAGAGTAGCCTTTCGTGGTGAACGGAGTCTCGCGGTTACTGTCACGGTCGGCGTCTTCCGTTGTGCCTGCCGGGTTAATTCCAACGATTGCGTATCCGTTACCGCGCTCGAAGGTCTCAACGCTTGTGTAGATGAGCCGAAAGTTCGGGCTTTTGCTCTTGGGACTTTGCCATCCCTGTTCTTCGCACAGTTGCTCACACTGTGCGTTTAGTGCCTCCAGTTTGTCTCGAACGTTCGTCATGCTATTCTCCTGTTAGTTATTCTGCATCCTATAGTCAGCAACTCCAGCCACTTCTAGCTACCTACCCTATAGAGTTGCCCTTCACAGCCAAAAATGTGTCCAAAGAACACCACTTCCCCATGTTCCTCAGTAAATCGGAACGTAAACGGTTCTCCTACAGGCAAATACACATCGGTTCTGGTGTAGCTTCTAGCATGATTCAAAGCAACGTGGCAGCTTTCTGCTTCTACCAAGTTCGTTGCTTCCCTTGTGCGTCCGGTCAGCTCATTAAAGTGCTCAGTGACCCGATACTCATATAGGCCGGGAATCAGTTTGCCTTCACCATAACCCACTAGCACAGGCCCCACATGGAGCCTACCATGCGGAAAGTCTATTTCACAGAATACATACGCCAACTTCCTATCCTCTTCAGCCCGTTTCTCAATTTCTGGGTGCGTCGGCACGCTAGCGCCACCTCGGAAGTAGTTGTGTCCTTCCGCAATCCACAGGATAACTGACTCTCGCCATTCATCGCAGTAGTAGATTACGGGTATGAGGGTAGGTGTAGGTTCACCTGTAGGCGTGACTGTAGCGGTTGGAAGGTCCGGCAAGAGCCTACGTGATTGAGGCGTGCTCGTAGGAATAGGTGTAGGCCGCGTCCCAGATGCAGGCATTAGAGTTGGTGTTGGTCGGGGGGTTGCCCTACCGCCCGGCGAGACCTGCGCGCCACGTTCCGCCCTCACCTCGTTTATGGGGATGGCAAACCCTATCCCCGTTATGGGACGGCCTGAGTCGGTCTCCACCACCCGGGATACCACGACTCCAACCGCCTGCCCGAACATGTCCAGCAGCGGCCCGCCGCTGTTGCCCGGGTTGAGCGATGCGTCTGTCTGTAGGCGTCCGTCCCGCTTGGCCGAGATGATCCCGCGGCTCACCGTTGGCTCGTCCCCCAGGGCGGAGCCCAGAGGGAAACCGATGGCGATAACCTCCGCTCCCACACGCACCTCATCGGAGTCTCCGACGGCTATGGGCGTGAAGGTCTGAGTGGAGTTTACTTTGATGTACGCAAGGTCGAGAGTGGGATGGGTCTCCGTGACGCTGCCACGGTACTCGCTGCCCGTCGCCATCTCGACACTGACGCTCGAATAGCCCTCTACCACATGCTTGTTGGTGACCAACAGCCCGCTCTCATTGATGACAAAGCCCGTGCCGGTGCCGCCCCCGGTCACTATGCGCGCGACGCTCGGAAGAGCGTTCTCCACAACGTCGGCCACGGAGAGGCCTGAGGAAAGGGGCTCGCTGAACGTCGCCGCGACCTGGGAGCGAACCACTGGCGCGGACGGAGGCGTCGAGGTAGAGTTGGGGGCAGTAGCCGTCGGAGGAAAGGTCGTAGGCTCTGCGCTGCAAGCCAACGCCGCTAGCCACACAACGACACTCCATACGGCGATCCCACTGATGAACTTGAAGACATCGGCAAAAGCGTTAGCATTCCTGTCTCCGCCGTGATCATTCCCCTGCATGAGTAGCCTCCATCCAGCTTGGCATGGCTACTCATCACAGTCGCCTTGACAGGTGGGCTAGACGGAGGCGTGAGGCCACGCCTATGTCCACCTGCATGACAGACTTACTCAGCCTACGACCGTGATGAGTAGTGGAAGGCTACCACAGGCAGTTCGATATGGCAACTGCTTGCCTGTCAATCTGGACTCTTCGGCTTCGCTCAAAGTAAACACGCGGGCACCCGGCCACGGCGGGGGGGGTAAAGACTTGACGCGGCCGCCTTGACGGTTCACCCTGAGCGGGAGAGTAGCCTTCAACAACCGTGAGGGGGCCATGACACCGCAGGATGAACTGGAAATGCTTGCGTCACTTATCAAAGTAAGAAACACGGTGGAGAATGCGATTGCCGGGCTAATCGGACGCCCGGCGCATCCGGGCCACGTAGGGGAGTTTGTGGCCTCCATGATATTCGACATTGAGTTGCCTGAGTCCGCCGTCAACAGGGGCAGCGACGGCCACTTCAGGAACGGGCCGCTTGCGGGCAAATCGGTGAACGTCAAGAAGTACTCACTGCACCAGGGCCTTCTGGACATCAGGGCCGACGCTCTCCCCGACTACTACCTGGTGTTGACCGGCCCTAAGCTTCAGCCGGTATCAACCCGCGGCACGGCTCAGCCCTGGGTGATTGAGTACGCCTTCCTGTTCGATGCTAACGCCCTGATGCAAAGGATCATGCAACGAGGCGTCAAGATTGGCGTTGCCACCAGCGTGAGACAAGAGCTGTGGCGTGAAGCCGAGATCTACCCGTCATCGAATAACCCCGCGCTTCGGCTGACGGAAACTCAACGCAGTATGCTTGAGTTGTTCCGCGACGCGTAGGCGGCTTGGTGGTGGGGATGCGGAAGCGGGCCGCCGCTCGTTGACACAACCACTCTGAAAGGCTACGGTTGGAACACTCCGGAGACGGCAAGGTTGTGGGAGCATGGAAGAACGCGTCAGCCAGCATAAAGAAGCCTACAATCACTTGGCTACCAAGGCCGAGCTTCTGGCAACTAAGGCCGACATTCTGGCTACCAAAGCCGATCTTGTCGAGGTAAAGGCCAGCTTAGCCGACCTGAAGGCGGAGCTCACCTGGCGCGTTGCCGGTCTACAGTTGGCGGGCCTGGCTGCCGTCGCCGCCATCATGGGCTTCCTGCGGTAGGCCACGGACGAACACGATTCCCAACCGGAAGCTACCCGCGCGCTTCCTTAGCGTGTTACGCACGCTCTCTGCCCGCCATCAGCCCTTCATGCTTCTGCAAGCTCACCGCGAACGGGGTACGTTAGCCGCCGCGCTCCATCGCAAGCAGGCGCGCCTTCATGTCCACGCCGTCCGGGCCGCCGTAGCCGCGCATCGTACCGTTGCTGCCCACCACTCGATGGCACGGCACGATGAACGGCGTGGGGTTGGCTCGCATCGCCTGCCCCACGGCGCGAGCCGCTCCGGGGCTGCCGATGCTGCGAGCAATCCATCCGTAGCTGCGCGTCTCGCCGCGTGGTATCGACCTCGCGGCTTCCCACGCCCGCTTCTGGAAGTCGGTCCCTTCCAGGTCAAGCGCGTCGTCCAGGGCCGCGGCCTCCCCGCGGAAGTAGCGCGCCAGCCGGCCCTCCAGGTCCGGGAACGACGCCTCCTCCGACTCCGGCGCAGCGCCGTTGCGGCCGGCCGCGCCCAGCGACTCGATCGCGTCCGCGGGCGACTCCGGCGACAGGCTCAGCCGCCGTATGCCCGCGGGCGAGGCCAGCACACCGACCCATCCGCCGTCTACCGCGAACACGCCGCAGCGCAACGATTCGCCAGGCTCACTTCGCATCTCGCGCCTCCGTTTGCCGCGGCCTGCTACGCGGACTCGCCCGCCAGCGCCTCAAGGCGCTCCACGTGGCTGCCGATGTAGCACTGCCCGAAGTAGTACACCCGGTAGTCCGTGCCGTCCCTGTTCTCCGTGTACTCCCGCTTGGGCGACAGGTTGTTCGCGCTCAGGTACTCGTCCACGCGGGCAACCTCATCCGTCGCCCCGTCCTCCTCAAACAACAGCAGCACCCTGTCCTGGCACCCATCTGCGTCGATGATTTCCACCTTCATGTTGCGCGCCTCCCTTTCGATTTCGCTCAATTCTACCCGAAACCCAGCGCCCTCGCCACACCTCAGCCGCCCTTCGCCAGCAGCCGCGCCGCTTCCTTGGCGTGGTACGTGATGACGACGTCCGCGCCCGCTCGCTTGATCGCCGTGAGCAGCTCCATCATCGCCGACTCGCCGTCCAGCCAGCCGTTGGCCGCCGCAGCCTTGAGCATCGCATACTCGCCGCTCACGTTGTACGCAGCGATGGGCTGTGCAAACGCCTGCCTCGCCCGTGCGATAACGTCCAGGTAGGCCATTGCCGGCTTGACCATGAGGATGTCCGCGCCCTCCTGCACGTCAAGCTCCATCTCGTGCAGGGCCTGCCGGGCGTTGGCGGGATCCATCTGGTAGCCCCGGCGGTCGCCGAACCCCGGCGTGGAGTCGGCGGCCACGCGGAAAGGGCCGTAGAACGCCGAGGCGTACTTGGCCGAATACGCCATGATGGGCGTGTCGGCGCGGCCCGCCGAGTCCAGCGCGCGCCGAATCGCGCCCACCTGCCCGTCCATCATCGCGGACGGCGCCACCACGTCCGCGCCAGCCTCCACGTGCGAAAGTGCAGTGCGCGCCAGCAGCTCCAGCGTGGCGTCGTTGTCCACGCGGCCGCCGCTTACGACTCCGCAGTGGCCGTGGTCGGTGTACTCGCACAGGCACACGTCCGTCATCACGGCGAGACCGGGCGCGGCCCGCTTCACCGCTCGAATCGCCTCCTGCACAATGCCCTCCGGGTCGTACGCCCCGCTGCCGCCGGCGTCCTTGTGTGCAGGCAGCCCGAACAGCAGGGTCGACGGGATGCCGAGTTCAGACACCTCAGCCGCCTCCTCGGCGATCAGGTCCGGCGACAACCGGAAGACGCCCGGCATCGGCTCCACAGGTTCTCGTACGCCCCGCCCGTGCGTGGCGAACATCGGATACACGAAGTCACCCACGCTCAGCGACGCCTCCGCCGTCAAGCGCCTCAGCGCAGGCAGCTCCCGCAACCGCCTCAGCCTGATGTTCGGAAAGCGCGAAGTCATCTCATTCGCCCTCCTGTCCGCCGGAGTTTCCGCCCGGCGAGAAGTGCGCCGCCAGCGCGTTGGTCAGCGACTCGACCGTGGCCTGCGAGGCCACCACGTCCACGCGCAGGCCCGCCTCCCGCGCCGTTGCCGCCGTCACCGGGCCGATGCACGCCACCGCCGCGCCCGCCAGCGCGGACGAATCGCCGTCCAGCAGCGCCAGCAGGTTCGTCAGCGTTGATGAGCTTGTGAGCGCCAGCGCGTCCACGCCTCTGCCGGACAGCATATCCCGCACCGGCCCGCGCGACTCCTCCGGCGCAACCGTGCGATACGCCGCCACGTCTTCCACGAGCGCGCCAGCCTGCGCCAGCCCGCTAGACAGCGCCTCCCGGCCCTCCTGCGCCCGCAGCAGCAGCACGCGCTTGCCCGCGATGCCCGCCGCCGCAAGCCCTTCGACTATCGACTCCGACACCGACTCGCGCGGCCGCAGGTCTGCGACTATGCCGTGCTCGCGCAACGCGGCGGCCGTGGCGGAGCCGACGGCGCACACGCGCGCCCCGCCGAACGCCCGCGCGTCCAGCCCAAGCGCGTCCAGTCTGCCGAACGCTTCCTGCACGCCGTTCACGCTCACGAACACCACCCAATCGTAGGCGTGGAGCGTCCTGAGCGCATCGTCCAGGCGTGCGATGTCCTCCGGCGGTCGTACCTCGATTGTGGGTATCTCCAGCGGCTCCGCTCCCCTCTCTCGCAGCAGCCGGGAAAGCGCGCCAGCCTGCGACCGCGTCCTGGGCACCAGCACGCGCTTGCCGTACAGCGGCCTGCTCTCGAACCAGCGTATGCGGCTGCGCAACGCGGCCACCTCGCCGAACACCACCACGACGGGCGGCGACAGCCTGGCCGCCTGCCCGCGCTCGACGACGTCCGCAAGGCTGCCCTCTACGGTGCGCTGGTACGGCTCCGTGCCCCACTCGATGAGCGCAGCGGGCGTGGCGCCGTCCATCCCGTGTCTGCGCAGCGACTCGACCGTTGCGGGCAGAGACTCCCACCCCATCATCACCACCAGCGTGCCGCCCAGCGAGGCCAGCCGCGCCCAGTCGACGGCCGACTCCGGCTTGGCCAGGTCCTCCGCGCCGCTGACGATGGTGACGTGCGATGCGAGCCTGCGATGCGTCAGCGGGATGCCCGCATAGGCCGGGGCCGCAATCGCCGAGGTCACGCCGGGCACCACCTCGAACGGGACGCCGGCCGCCGCCAACGCCTCAGCCTCCTCGCCGCCGCGCCCGAAGATGAACGGGTCGCCGCCCTTCAGCCGCACCACGCGCAGGCCCTCACGCGCCCGCTCGACCAGCAGCCGGTTTATGTCGTCCTGCGACATTCGGCGGTTCCCCCGCGCCTTGCCTGCGTCCACCATCTCCGTCTCCGGCCGCGCCTCATCCAGCAGCGCGCGGTCAACTAGCCTGTCGTACACGACCACGTGCGCGCTGCGCAGCAGGGCCAGCCCGCGCGCCGTGATGAGGCCGGGATCGCCCGGCCCCGCGCCGACAAGGTAGACCACGCCCGGCTCCGTCAACTCTCCGCTCCCGCCGCGAGTATCTCCGCGGCGCCCATCACGAACAGCTCTTCCGCCAGCACGCGACCTGCGCCCGCCCGCAAGACGGGCCAGCCTTCGAGACGCGTCTTAATCATCTCGCCTCCGTCCGCCGAGGACACCATGCCGACCATGCTGATCTCGCTTCCCGATACCTCGGCGTGCGCTGCAATAGGCACGCGGCAGCCGCCGCCCATCGCCTCTACGAACTCGCGCTCCGCGGCAACCGCCACGGCCGTGCGCCGGTGTACGATGGCGGACAGCAGTCGCCGCAGGTCACCCCTGTCCGAGCGCACCTGCACCGCCAGCGCGCCCTGACCCGGCTCCGGCGTCATGTCCACCGGATCGAAGTAGTGCGCGATGCTGTCCTCCAGCCCCAACCGCAGCAGGCCCGCGGCGGCGACCACAACGCCATCGTAGCCGTGGCCGTCCGCCTTGCCGATGCGCGTTTCCACGTTGCCGCGCACCGGCTCCACGCGCAGGTCGTCGCGGAGGGCGCGCAGCTGAGCCGCGCGGCGCGGGCTGCTTGTGCCTATGACCGCGCCCGCGGGCATGTCGGCGAGTGCGTCGTGCGTTGCGTTCACCAGCACGTCCCGCGCGTCCTGACGCGGGCAGACAACCACCACGGCCAGCCCGTCCGGGACTGCAATCGGCAGGTCTTTCAGGCTGTGAACTGCCATGTCCACCCTGCCGTCCAGCACGGCCGCCTCCAGCGCGCTAGTGAACACGCCCTTGCCCAGCCCTGCCAGCGGCGCGTCCGGCATTTCGTCACCCGCGCTGCGGATGACCTCCACGCTCGATTCGATTTCCGGCGAGACGCGCCGGAGGCTCGACAGAGCTTCCTCAGTCTGCGCGAGCGCAAGGCGGCTGCCCCGCGTGCCCACCACAATCCTCATCGGCGCCACCTCAGCCCGAGTCCGGTTGCGGGTCGTCTTCCTTCAGCCCGAATAGCTGCTGCGCCGCCTCCAGGCTGGCGGGATTCTCCTTCATGGCGGCCAGCGGGTTGTGGAGCAGCTTCCGCACTATAGCCCGGCTCATCGCCTCGATGCTGGCCGTCTCCTCCTCAGACAGGCGCGGCAACTGCCGCAGCGCCCTTTCGACCTCGCCGCGGCGCAGCGTCTCGGCGCGCTCCTCCAGCCTGGCGATGGACGGGCCGAGCCTGCGCGACTCCCACCATGCGCGGAACCGAGCCATCTCCTCGTCGATGATGCGCTCCACAGCGGCGACTTCCCGCTCGCGCTCCTCGCGGTTGGCGCGCGTCACGCACTCCAGGTCGTCCAGGTCGAGCAGTGTCACGCCGGGCAGTTCGCCCACGGCGGGGTCTGCGTCACGCGGCACCGCGATGTCCACAATCACGAGCGGCGAGCCGTTGCGATTCCCGGTCGCCGCCGCCACAGTGTCACGAGAGAGCAGCGTCTCGTGTGAGTCGGTGGAGCTTACCACGATGTCCGCGCTCGCCAGAACGGCCGGCAGGTCCGAGAGCGGCCGCGCGTTCGCGCCCAGCTCCGCAGCCGCCGCGGCGGCGCGGGCCGGCGTGCGATTCAGCAACTCGATTCGCCTCACGCCCCGGTATTGCAGCGCCTGCGCAACGAGCATTCCCGCCTGCCCGGCTCCAACCACCGCCGCGCTCACGCGGCCCAGGTCGCCGAGCGCGCGGCGGCTCAGCTCTACGGCCGCCGTGCCGATGGACAGCGCGTTGTCACCGATGCCCGTCTCACGGCGCGCACGCCTGCCCACACGCAGCGCGTGGTGAAACACCTTCGATACCACGCCGCCCGCGCAGCCCTGCCCAACCGATGCGCCGTAGGCGTCACGCACCTGCCCAAGCACCTCCGATTCGCCGAGGATCTGCGAGTCCAGGCCGCTTGTGACGCGGAAGAGATGGCGCACGGCCGCCTGGTGCTCGTAGAAGTAGAAGGCGCACGACGGGTCGCCGGCCTCCGGCGGCAGCCTGCGCGCCAGCATCGCCTGCAAGCCCTCGCGCACCGCGCCGCCGCTCTCGCCCGTGGCGTACAACTCCGTGCGGTTGCACGTGGACACGATGACGCCGCCGCCCAGTGCGTCCTTCAGGCAGTGGAGCGCTTGCGGCAGCTCCTCGCGGGTGAAGGCAACCGACTCCCTCACGTCCAGGGGCGTCTTCCAGTGGCTCAGGCCCAGCACGTAGAGGCTCATTGCGCCCGTTGTCCTTCGGTTTCGGGGCGTTCCATGAGCGCGCGCTTGAGGGCCGCCTTCGCGGCCACTCTGTCCGCGTTGTACAGCGACACGAGATCCGGAGTGAGGCAGGTCTGCCAGTGTTCAGGATCGACGATCGTGCCCTCGCGGCGAAGCTCAAGCCTCACCTCGGACAGCATGGGCGCAAGGTCGGCGTAGTCGAGAGAGGGGCTGTCCTGAAGCTCTACCCTTAGCTTGCGAGCCAGCGCAGGGCTGAGGCCGGAGGTTGAGATGGCGACCGTGACCTCGCCGCGCCGCACCACCGCGGGCGCGATGAACGTGCACAGGTGCGTCACGTCCACCACGTTGAGCGGCACGTTGCGGGCGGCCGCCTCGCTGGCGATGCGCTCGTTGAGGGCGGAGTCGTCTGTGGCGGCTATGGCAATGAACGCCCCATCGAGGTCGCCGTCGCGGTACTCGCGCTTGTCCAGCGTGAGCGCGCCGCTATCGGCCATGTCCTGGATCTCGTCCGTGACCTCCGGGCTGACCATGCGTATGCGGGCGCCGCTCTCCAGCAGCGCGGCGATCTTGCCCTCCGCTATCTGGCCGCCGCCCACGATGACGCAGCAACGGTCTCTCACGTCCAGGAACACCGGATAGTATGGCGCCAAGGGGCTACCTCCGCCGTTTATGGGCAAGAGTAAGCCATCGAACGCTTCAGGTCAACACCGCTTCTATCCCGCGGCGGCCTGCTCTATACTGCGGGCAATTCTACGAAAGCGACCTCAACCGCTCAGGAACAGGCAACGACCATGCCATTCGCATTTCGACTTGACTGCACGGACGGCCCGGCTCGCGCCGGAAGCATGGACACGCCGCACGGCCGCGTGCCCACGCCCGCGTTCATGCCCGTGGCAACGCAAGGCTCGGTGAAGGCCGTCGCGCCGGACGACCTGGCCGCCATAGGCGCGGCCATCGTCCTCTCGAACACGTACCACCTGATGCTGCGACCGGGCATCGAGCTGATACGCGAGATGGGCGGCCTTCACCGGTTCATGGGCTGGCGCGGCCCCATCCTGACCGACAGCGGCGGCTTCCAGACCCTCAGCCTGGGCAGCCTCAGCCACCTGTCCGAGGAGGGCGTCACGTTCCGCTCCCACGTCGACGGCAGCGAATGGTTCCTTTCGCCGGAGCTGGCCGTGGAGTACCAGGAAGCGCTGGGCGTGGACGTTGCGATGGCGCTCGACCACTGCCCGCCCTACGAGTCGGGCGAGGCCGCCGTGCGCGAGGCGATGGAGCGGACGCACCGTTGGGCGCTGCGCTGCCGCCAGGCGCATCGCAGCGGCGAGCAGGCGTTGTTCGCGGTGGTGCAGGGAGGCGTGAGCCGCGAGCTGCGGCTGGAGTCGGCGGCGGCGCTGACGGCAATGGACTTCGACGGCTACGCGGTCGGCGGCCTGAGCGTCGGAGAGCCTAAGGCGATGACGTACGAGACGGTCTCGCTAATGGGCGAGACGCTGCCCGCGGACAAGCCTCGATACCTGATGGGCGCGGGGTCGCCGGAGGATCTGGTCGAGTGCATCGGCCTGGGCATGGACGTGTTCGACTGCTCCCTGCCCACGCGCGTTGCGCGCAACGGCGGCCTGTTCACGCCGGACGGTCGCGTCAACGTGCACTCCGCGCCGTTCCGCGAGCGCGCCGGCCCCATCGACGAGAACTGCGACTGCTACGCCTGCGCGAGCTTCTCGGCGGCGTACCTGCACCACCTGTTCAGGGCGAAGGAGCTGCTGGCGTACCGGCTCGCAAGCGTCCACAACCTGCGGTTCGTGACGCGGCTGATGGAGGAGGCGCGCTCGGCGATTGTGAACGGCCGCTACGCCGAGTTCCGCGACGGCTTCCTGGCCCGCTACCGCGCCACGGACGAGGCCGTGAGGCAGTCGCAACGGGAGAAGTGGCGGCGGCGGAGGTGAGGCCCCAACCGTCGTTCCTGCGAACGCAGGAACCTAGCACCCGGAGGGGTTGGGTGGTGGCGCATTGCCCCTTCCCCCACCGGGGGCTAGACCCCCGCTTTCGCGAGGGTGACGGGTGTGGTGGTAGGCGGGCACGGCGGCCGGCAACCACCTTATGCCCGCGCAGGCGGGCATCCACTCGACCGGATTCAGGGTTGCTCCGCTGTAGAGGCCGACTACTAGCCTCGTCCCCGTGGTCTCCCGCCTCCGCGGGAGTGGGGAGTACGGTGACCAAGCTTCGACAAGCTCAGCACGAACGGAAGCACTGTGTCCGTTCACTCTGAGATAGACGAAGGGCAGACGGATGGCATACCTCAACCGTCGTTCCTGCGAAAGCAGGAACCTAGCACCCGGCGGGGCCGTGGGGCTGGATTGCGGCTGAGTTTACCCTGAGCGTAGCCGAAGGGCCGCAATGACGGAGGGAAGAGGCGGCGGTCTCGCAGGGGCGGTTCGTGAACCGCCCGCGCGGCTGCCCCGCGGCTACTCCTCCGGCCACTCGCCCAGCGTCGCGCTCACCACCACGGTCTCGCCGTCGCGCAGCAGAGTCAGCGACACAGTGTCGCCCGGATACTTGACGCTGAAGTGATCGATCATGTCCTGCACCGTGACCACCTTCTTGCCGTCGACCGCGATGATGACATCGCCAACCGAAACCTCCGTGCCGTCCAGCGTGCGCCTGATGGAGCTCGCCACAAGCCCCGCCGCCTCGGCAGGGCTGCCCGGGAACACCCTGCTCAGGTACACGCCCTCAGTGGCCTCGATGCCCAGCAGCTCCGCCATAGAAGCGTCCAGCGCGCCGCCCTGAATGCCCAGCCAAGCCTGCGCCGTGGACTTCCCCTCCAGGAAGCGCGGCATGAGATCCTTGGCAATGTTGATGGGCACGGCGAACCCGATGCCGCTTGCGCCGGTCGATGTAATCTCAATGGACGTGTTGACGCCGATGACCTCGCCGCTGGAGTTCAGAAGCGGGCCGCCGGAGTTGCCGGACGTCATTGCCGCGTCCGTCTGAATCATGCCGGAGATGGGCCTGGGATACACGCCTCCGTGCGTCCGTTCGATTCCGCTCACCACGCCCACCGTGACGGTGTTCTCCAGGCCGTGCGGGCTGCCTATCGCAACCGCCATCTGCCCCGGCTTCACCAGGCCGGAGTCCGCAAGCGGCAGCGGCCGGATGCCCCTCACCTCGGCGGCGTCAACCTTGAGCAGCGCAAGGTCGTGCGACGCGCTGTAGCCCACAACCTCGGCTTCCAGCTTCTCGCCGTTGGACAGCCCAATCGTGACCGTGTCGGCGCCATCAATGACGTGGTGGTTGGTGAGCACGTGGCCCTCCGTGTCCACCAGGAAGCCTGAACCCTGCCCGAAGGTTGGGAACACGAACTCCGACCCGCGATCCGGGAACATGAACGGGAACCCGAACGAGCCAAACGACTGGCCCTCGCCCTCCGTCTCCACTATGAACACAGCAGGTTCCGCGGCCTCGAACATGGCGACCACCCTGTCCTCGTCGTAGAGAGCGGCGGCCGTCGCGGTCGGCGCGGTCAGCGCGCCTATGCTCAGAGAAAGCGCCAGCGCGCCTGCTGCCATCAATATCAAGCCGGACGTCACCAGCCAAACCGGAACGTAGACCTTGCCGCGCGTGTCCGTCATCGCAACACCTCCTGGCAATCGCTCATGCGGCGGGCCGCTCGCGCCTGCCCGCGTCCGCCGCAACGCCGCGGCCGCTCATTCGCCGCAGCCTGTATATCTCCGAGTCCGTCAGGTAGTGGCCGCACTGGACGCACAGCAGATAGCCGCCGTACACGTCCCGGTTCTGCCGCACGTCTCCCGCTCCGCACCTTGGACAGCTTCTCAGCCACAACACGGTCACACCTCCTCACGAGGAACACGCGCCCCTCGGTCCGAGTCCGCCTCGCCGATGGGCAGCTCGAAGATGAAGCGGCTGCCCGCGCCCGCTTCGCTCTCCGCGCGGATGCTGCCGCCGTGCGCCTCAACAAGCTGCCGGGCGATGGTCAGTCCGAGGCCGGCGCCGCCCGTCGAGCGGGCGCGGGACGGATCCACGCGGTAGAACCGCTCGAACACCCTGTCGACGTCCGGCCCCGGTATGCCCGCGCCCGTGTCCGCAACCGCAACCCGCACGATTCCGGCGTCCGTCGCTTCCGCCTGAGCGGTTACGCTGCCGCCCTCCGGCGTGTGCGTTATGGCGTTCTCCAGCAGGTTGCCCACCACCTGCGCGATGCGAGTCCTGTCCATCTGCACAAGCGGCAGGCCGGGCGCAACCTCCAGCGAAAGCGCGATGCCCCGCGCCTCCGCGCGAGGCCGCACGGCTTCCATCGACCGGCGCAGCGTGTCCTCCAGCGAGTCCGGCAGCAACTCCAGCCGCAGCGCGCCGGCCTCCGCAAGCGCGATCAGACGCAGGTCTTCGATGAGGCGCGTGAGGTGGAGGGCCTGCTGGTGAATCGTGTCGATTGTATCGGGCGTTGGCTGGAGCAGGCCGTCACGCACCGCCTCCAGGTAGCCCTGAATGTTGGAAAGCGGCGTGCGCAACTCGTGCGCGACGTCGGCCATAAGGCTGCGGCGCTGCTGCTCCGCGCTCTCCAGGTCTTCGGCCATTGAGTTGAACGTGCGGCCGAGGTTGGCGATTTCGTCGCGGCCGCGAACTTCTACGCGCTGCGACAGGTCGCCCGCGCCCAGCCGGGTGGCCGCCGCGCTCAGCTCGCGCGCCGGCGCAAGCACCCGCCGGGACAGCAGCGACACGATGAGCACACCTCCAAGCATGGCCGCAAGACCCGTCCACAGCAGCGAGCGGTTCAGCGCGGCGGCCAGTATCGACACCTCCGGCTCCTCCACCTCCAGCGGCGCGATATTCCGTGCCATCGCCACGGTGCCGACGTACTGGCCTCGGCTCAGCAGCGGCAGATCCTTCCAGCCGAATACGCCGTGCTCGCCGCCGGACGCCGCCGCGCCCGCGGCCGAGTCTGCAACAACGTTGCCGCTGGCATCCTTCACCATGACGCGTACGCCGTACAGGGCTGCGGCCTTCTCCACCGCGTCCTGCGGATCGCCCCAGCCCCGCGTAGCCGTATAGTAGTTCTGAATCATCTGGCCTATCCTCGCCGCTCTCGCTTCCTCGACCTCCCGGTCGAACTGCTCCGCCGCCTGGTGCGCGGTGAAGCCCACGTACATGCTCACGCCCGCCAGCGCCACGGCGAGCGCAAGGGCGAACGCCGCTATCAACCTGAACTGGAGACTGAAGAACCAGCTACTCACGTCCGAACCTGTACCCAATCCCGTATATGGTCTGAATGTACCGCTGCCCGCCGTTCTGCGCCTCCAGCTTGCGCCGCAGATTGGACACGTGGGCGTCGACCGTCCTGTCGAACCCGTCGAAGTCGTAGCCGAACACCCTGTCGATGATCTGCTCGCGGGTGAACGTCCTGCCCGGTTCTCGCAGCATCAGCGCAAGCAGGCGGAACTCTGTAGGCGTGAGCGTGAGCCTGCAATCCTTCACGTACGCGGCGTGGATTCGCAGGTCTACGCGCACGTCCGCGTAGCGCATCTCGGCGGGGCCGCGCTCCAGCTCGTCGCGCGCCGTGCGCCGGAGCACCGCCCGAACGCGCGCCGCCAGCTCCCGCGGGCTGAACGGCTTGGTCACGTAGTCGTCCGCGCCCAGGTCGAGGCCCGCCAGCCTGTCCTCCTCCTCCACGCGCGCCGTCAGCATGACCACCGGCACCTGCGAGGCTGAGCGCAGGCTGCGGCAGACCTCCATGCCGTCCAGGCCGGGCAGCATCAGATCCAGAACCACCAGGTCCGGGTCGGACTCAGTTGCAAGCCTCAGCCCCTCAGGGCCGTCCGCGGCAGTGACCACCTTATGGCCGTCGCGGCGCAGGTACATCGCCACAATGTCCATTGTGCCGGGATCGTCTTCTACAACGAGGATAGTGCTGCCCATTGCTTTGTCCCTGGATGGCAATTGCTCTGTGGACTGCGAAGGGGCGGAGCGACTGCCCCGCCCCTCCAACCGAACTGTGTCGCCTGTGCCGCCCGCCGCTGCGCCCGGAGGCGTGTTTGGGCGCGCCGCGCGCGGCGTCAGGCTCGCATCGAATCAGCGCTTTGCGCCGAAGGCTCCTTCACCCCTCTTGTAGCGCCCGTCGCCCCACTCGCTGAACGCCTCCGGGAGCGGGAACACGCCTTCCGGCCGGTCGTTCAGCCACGCTTGGTATGCGTCCGCCTGCGCCTGCGTGAGCACTCCGTTCTCGACCAGCTTGGCCAGCGACTCAGAGGCCGTATCTTCGTTCAGGCCGGAAAGGCCCCTGGCCCCGAATCCCCGGAACTCCGGGCCCAGCGCCTGGATTGCGCCAATCACCGGGAACCCGCCCTCCGGCATAGCCTCCAGCCATGCGCTGTACTCTTCCGCCTGCTCCTCCGTCAGTACGCCTTTCTCGAACAGAGGCCCGGACCAGTTGCCATCGGTGTGCTCGCCGAAGCCCTGCTTGCGCTCGCTCCACTCGCCAAAGCGCTTCTTGCCCTCGCCCCACTCGCCTCTCGGCTTGAGCGTCGAGAAGTCTATGTCCGGCATCGCCTCAATCCACGCCTTGTATGCGTCCGCCTGCGCCTGCGTCATCACGCCGTCCTCAACCAGCCTGTCGATGAAGGCGTCGGGCGACCGCTCGCCGAGCTCACCCTTGCCCCCGGCCTTGAAGCCGCGCTCGAACGAGCCCAGCGCGCCGAATATCGGGATGTCGCCCTCCGGCCTGGCGGCCAGCCAAGCCTGGTAGGCGTCCGCCTGCTCCTGCGTCAGGATGCCCTTCTCGACCAGCGATGCCAGCATCTCGGCCGCCTTGCGCCCCGCCTGCTCGGTGAGCGCCTGGTTGAACGCGCTCTCCAGCGCCGCCTGCTCGATGCCCAGGATCTCGGCGACGCGGCCCATGACCTCGTCCTTCATCCCGTCCTTGTCGCCCTTTGCCAGGAGGTGCGCCTTCTTGCCGTCGCCGTCGCTCTGCGCAAGGACGACGCCCCCTATCAGGACGGCCGTCAGCAGTCCCATCAGCACGGAGGCCACTATCAGACCTTTTCTCATTGCCGTGTCTCCTCTCTCCGAGTTCGGATTCCGTCGATAACGTTGTACTACGCCAGTTTGAAGAGATTTTGAAGTTGAACCCGATTTTCGCGCACTTTTCGATTCGCCGATTCACTGGGCCGGGTGCGGCTCCAACGCCCGCGCCGCCGCCCCGATTGTGTATTCGATGTCCCCAACCGTGTGCGCGGTAGACACGAACGCCGCCTCGAACGCGGACGGCGCAAGATACACGCCGCTGTCCAGCATACGGTGGAAGAAGGCGGCGTAGCGGACTCGGTCGCTCGCCAGCGCGGACTGCGCGTCCACCACCGGCCCGTCGCCGAAGAACGCCGTCATCATCGAGCCGACTCGATTGACCGTCAGCGGCAGCGCGGCGTCCGCGGCCGCCGCCGAGACCGCAGCCGCAAGCCTCGCCGATCGCGACTCCAGCCGTTCGTACACGCCCGGCTCCGCAAGCGCGGTGAGCGTGGCAATGCCCGCCGTCACGGCAAGCGGGTTGCCGGACAGCGTGCCCGCCTGGTACATGGAACCGAGCGGCGCAACCACCTCCATCACGTCCCTGCGGCCTCCGTACGCGCCCACGGGCAGGCCGCCGCCAATGATCTTGCCAAGGCAGGTCAGGTCCGGCGTCACGCCGTAAAGCGTCTGCGCGCCCCCGTACGCTACCCGGAAGCCCGTTATCACCTCGTCGAATATGAGCAGCGCGCCTTCGCGGCTCGTGAGGCTGCGCAGCCCCTCCAGGAAGCCGTCCGCGGGCGGAATCACGCCCACGTTGCCCGCAACCGGCTCCAGTATCACGGCTGCCACTGCGCCGGGGTGCGCCTCGAACAGCCTCTCGACGGATTCCAGGTCGTTGTAGTCGGCCACCAGCGTCTCGCCCGCGTAAGCCGCCGGCACGCCTGCGCTGTTGGGCACGCTGTAGGTCGCGCCGCCGGAGCCGGCCTCCACCAGCAGGCCGTCTGCGTGGCCGTGGTAGCAGCCCGCGAACTTGACGATCTTGTCGCGGCCCGTGAAGGCCCGCGCTGCGCGAACCGCGCTCATCGCCGCCTCAGTGCCGGAGCTGACCAGCCGAACCGCATCCACCGACGGCAGCGCGTCCACGATTATCTCGGCCAGCCGCAGCTCGCCCTCCGTGGGCGCGCCGAAGCTCAGCCCGTTCGAAAGCGCGGCGCTCACCGCCTCTACAACGTCGGGGTGCGCGTGCCCAAGTATCAGCGGCCCCCACGAGCCAACGTAGTCGATGAATTCGTTGCCGTCCACGTCCCACACGCGGGAACCCTGGCCGCCGCGGATGAACCGCGGGCGGCCGCCCACGGCGCGGAAGGAGCGCACGGGGCTGTTCACCCCGCCGGGGATGAGCGCCTGCGCCCGCAGAAACAAGTCTTCCGAACGCGATGTGTTCACAGGCTACCCTCCTTTGCCAAATCTCCTATTCCCGCGACAGCAGACCTTTGCCTTACGCCTGTATTGTCCGCAGAGGAAGCGCTCCAAATGTCATTCTGAACGAAGCGGAGCGAAGTGAAGAATCCAAAGCAAGTGCCGGCAAAGCTACGCTGTATCCAATAGACTGCCTTGGATTCTTCGCGCAGTTTACCCTGAGCGTAGCCGAAGGGCTCAGAACGACATCGGAATGTTGGCGAGCAGGAGATATGCAAGAATCTCCGAAAGCGGGAATCCATCTCGACACGCCCCGCAATACGTGGACTCCCGCCTCCGCGGGATTGGGCGCGTGGGAAGGCCCCCGCCCTACTCAATGCCAAGCTGCGCTCTCGCATCTCTCTCTACCCTCCTGTACACCTCTTGCAGGGGTATCCCCTCACGCAGGGCTATCTCGCGGCAGTCCTCGAACTCCGGCGAGAGGCCGGCGACGCGGCCGTCCACCCGCTTCACCTTCACGCCCGCGCGCCCAAGCGACGTGTCCACCGATACCATCTCTCGCTCCGCCTCGTAGCGGCTCAGCGTGTGGACTCGCACGCCCAGCGTGGACGTCTCCTCCAGCATCGCCCCGGCCAGCGCCGACTCCATGCCGGGGCGGCATATCACGCTGAGCGTCACGGCCGGGCGGTTCTTCTTCATCTGTATGGGCGTGAACCACGCGTCCAGCGCGCCGCGGGCCATCAGCACGTCCTGCACGTGTCCAAGCAGCTCCGGCGTCGAGTCGTCTATGTTGGTCTCCAGCAGCGAGACTTGCGCCGACGGGCCGCTCTCTTCAGCCTCGCCGACCCACAGCGCAAGCACGTTGGGAATCTCGGCTGAGTCCCGCGAGCCCGCGCCGTAGCCCAGCCGCTCGACGCGCATGGGCGGCGCTTCGAACGATGCAAGCGTGGTTATGAGCGCCGCGCCCGTGGGCGTGACCAGCTCGCCTGCCGTCAGGTACGGCCCGCGCGGCGGCGTCACCTTTGCGCCCGCCATGCGTATCAGCTGCATGGTGGCGGGCGCGGGCGAAGGCAAAGGCCCCTTGCGCGAAGCTATCACGCCCCATCCGCACGGCAGCGGCGAGGAGTACAGCCGGTCGATGCCCAGCAGCGCGACGCCGGCCACAACGCCCACCACGTCCACGAGCGTATCCAGGTCGCCGAGTTCGTGTAGCGCGTGACCCTCGCCGTGAACGAGCGTCTCCGCCTCCTCCAGCCGCTCCAGCACGAGGCGGGCGCGCGCCTTGACGGGCGCGGCCAGCGCGCTGTCGTCAACCATGCGCGTGAAGTCTCGAATGGCGTAGCCGCCGCCGGCCTGGCGTTCGTGCGATACCGTCGCCAGCGTCCCGCGGATGACGCCGCGCTGCGCGGGCGCAACCTCCAGCGAAAAGCCGCTCACGGGCAGCTTTGCCAGTTCGGCGCGGAGCGACTCCAGCGGCAGCCCCGCGTCCAGCAGCGCGCCAAGCAGCATGTCGCCGCTGGCCCCGCCGATGCAGTGAAGATACCCGGCTCTCAGGGCGTCACCTCACGCGGACGGTCTGTCCCACGCGATCTTCCGATTTGCCACGCTATGCCCACGTCCGCTCCTCTCGCCAGATGTCCGCGCTGCTGCTGTAGCCGCGCAGCTCCCAGAAGCCCGGCCTGTCGTCCGCCGTCAGCTCGATGCCTGAGACCCACTTGGCGCTCTTCCAGCCGTAGCGTCCGGGCGCCACAAGCCGCAGCGGCCAACCGTGCTCCGGCGTGAGCGGCCGCCCGTCGTGAGAGTGGGCCAGCAGCGCGTCCTCGGCCAGCAGCGCTTCCAGCGCCAGGTTTGTAGTGTATCCGCCGTAGCAGTGGATGGTCACGAAACGCGCCTCGCGGGACGGCTCCGCCAGCCGCATCAGTTCGCGGAACGCCACGCCCTCCCAGGTGTTGTCGAGTCGGCTCCAACGCGTGACGCAGTGGAAGTCCGCGCGAATCTTAGTCTGCGGCAGGGCGGCGACGTCCCGCCACGCTAGCGTGACCTCGTTCGCAAGTCCGAACACGCGCAGCCGCCACGACTCGACGTCGATTGCGGGCGTGGAGCCGTAGGTGAACACGGGGAACTTGTCGGTGACGAACTGCCCGGGCGGCGCCTCACCCTCCCGCTCGCGCTCCGCTGTTTCCGCGGGCCTGACTCTCAAAGCCGACCTCCATGTGGCACAACCGATTCGTGAAGCGTCTGCGCCTGACCCCAATGATAACCCAAATGCGTCTGCGCCGCAAAACTCCCCCTCCGGCGCGGGCGCGGCGTGTTGACGCTCCATTGCCGCCGCCGCTACTATAGCCCAAACACGGCCCCGCGGCCCGCGCTTTCGCGGACGCTTCCCGCCGGGGTACGCCATTCCGGAGCGAGTTGCTGCTATGGAAGACGACACAATAGGCATGGAGGACATGTTCGCCATCTTTGAGGTGACGGACGCACTCGGCATCGACCGTGAGCAGGTTTCCGTACCGCTCGGCAAGGAGGATCCCGGCGCCGTTCGGCTGCTGGACACGGGCGAGGTCGAGATCGTCGCGCCCGCCTCCGTTCCAATCCAGAACTGGGCCGACACCCTGCGTGCTGAGCTTGTTTCGCTCGGCTTGCAGGCAGACGAAGAGGAGGAGTAGGCGTGGAGGGCCAGGGGTTCATTTCGCTGGAGGTCGAGGACAACGACAACTGCCCCGGCCTGCCTCTGATGACCTACCAGCTTCTCGGCCGCTCCGTTCGCGTGGCGCAGGTGAACATCGCCGGCCCGCGCTGGCCGGAGCAGCTGCACTGGGTCACGGGCTGGCAGAGCGAAGGCGGAGGCTCGCCGTGCCCCGCCTACTACGCCCGCATCTCCGACTCCGGCGCGGGCAGCGCGTTCCTGCTCTACGGCGGCGACTGGGGTCTGCGTTTCAAGCGCGGCAGCGAGAGCGGGCCGTGGGACGTCGACAGCCCTGAGCAGTGGGGCGAGCCGTGGCTAGTGCTCGCCGAGGAGTCTGACATCGTGGCGGACGCTTCCGGGCAGCGTTGAACGCAGCTCGAACCAGGGGCCTTCTGGCGCCGGCCGCCCTGGCCCTTGCGCTCGCGGGCCAGTACGCCACAGAGCACGCGGGCGCGCTGGCGATTGGGTTGCTGCTGTTCGCGGCGGGAGGCGCCGCGCTCGTTGCGGCCCGCCCGCGCGAGGCGTCGCTGTTCGCGGACGCGCCGCTGGAGCCGGCCGCGCCCGACCCGCGCAGCGAGCTGGCCTGGCCGTCCCGGCTGCGAACTGCGCTTCTCGCGGCCCTGCCGCTGCTGGCGCTGAGCCTGTTTCGCTCGTACGGCAACCCGAATGACGGCCTGGCCTGGGCGCTTCACGCCGCGAGCGTGATAGTGTTCCTGATAGTGCTGCTGCGGCCCGCGCCCGCGGAGCTCATGCGGCGGCTCAGGCGCGCGCCTGCGGCTCTGTCCGCCGCGCCCCGCGTGGAGGTGGCGGCGATGACACTCGTGCTTGGGATGGCGCTGGCTCTGCGTACGGCTGCGCTGGAGAGCCTGCCGTTCGGACTGTGGTATGACGAGGCCGTCCACGGCATGAGCGCGGTCAGGATGCTGGAAGACGGCTCGTATCGCCCCATCTTCGTGCCGGAAGCCAATCTCGCCTCGCCGTTCATCGCGTTGCAGGCGGTATCGGTTGAGGCCCTGGGCCGGAGCGCGGCCGCGGTCAGGCTGCCGTCTGCGCTGCTGGACGTGTGCTTCATCCTGCTGCTGTACCTTCTGGCGCGCCGACTGATGGGGTGGCGCATTGCGCTGCTGGCGGCGTTCCTGGTAGCCGTATCGAGCTGGGACATAACCTGGGGCCGCAGCGGGATGCCTGGCGTGACGGCGCCGCTGGCGGGCGTCGGGGCAACGCTCGCCTTCCTGTGGGCGCTGCGCCGCAACGACTGCGTATCGTTCGTGCTGGCGGGCATGGCGCTCGGCTCCGGCTTCTGGCTCTACCAGGCGGTGAGGACGCTGCCCGCCGCGCTTCTGCTCATTGCCGGGTTCGCCATCGTCACGTACCGCCCGCCGCGGCGGCAGGTCGCAATGCGAGCCGCGGCCTTCGCCGCCGGGGCCCTGCTGGTTGCCGCGCCGCTGCTCCAGTACTCCGTGACTCACCCCGTCGAGTTCTGGAGCCGGGCGGTAATCGTAGCGTCTCTCAACGATGGCCCCTCACTTGATCCGCTGACCTCGATTGCGGCGAACCTTGGCGACTACCTCTTCATGTTCAACTACAGCGGCGACCTCAACGGCCGCCACAACCTGCCCCTGGAGCCGATGCTGTCGTTTGGCGCGGGAGCGATGGCGGTACTGGGGTTCGTTTACTGCCTCACGCTAGCCTACCGGCCGGTGCCGTTCCTGCTGCTGTCGCTGTTCTTCGCCGCGCTGCTGCCCGGTCTCGTCACGCTGCCGCAAGAGGCGCCGAACAGCCTGCGCGTGGTTGGGGCGTTGCCGATAGTCTACGCGTTCGCGGGCGTCGGCATTGCCGCCGTGATGGTAGCCACGGCGCCGCTGCTTCGCGGGCCTCGCCTTGCCGCGTTCGCGCTGGGCGCGCCTCTCGCGCTTGGCCTCGCCGCAATCGCCTACGACAACTTCCACACCTACTTCCACATGTATCGGGACGACCTGACGGCCTGGGCCGCCTTCTATCCGGAGCAGACCGAGGTCGCCCACCGCCTGCAAGCCCTGCCCTCCGCCGACTACGACGTCATCCTGTCTCCGTACCTGCCCTACTACCCCGTCATCAGCTACCTTGTGGACGACCCGCCCCGCATCGAGACGTTCTCGCCGGCTCTCCACCCGCCCGCGTCCGGCGGCGGCGATGGCGCTCTGATCTTCCTGGATTCGCGCGAGGAGCCGTTCATCCCCCTGCTGGAGGACTTCTACCCCGGCCGCAGCTTCTCGCAGGTGGATTTCGGCAGAGGGCCGAAGCAGCCGATCCTCTACGCGATGGAGCTGGACGCGCCGGACGTGTACGGCCCGCAGGGCGTCACGCTGCGCACGTCCTCCCCGGCGAGCGGCAGGCAGGCGGACACGGAGGGCGTGGTAGGTCGCATAGACCTGCCGTGGGGCGAGTTCGACGGCCGCCTGCCGGTCACCGCCGAGTGGGCCGGCTCGCTGTACGTCAGCGAATATCGAAGCTACACGTTCACGCTGGAGGGTTCGCCGGATGCCGCGCTCAGGCTTGATGGCGCGGAGGTTATGCGCGGCCCCGGCCAGACCGAGGTCACGCTCGCGGTGGGCCTCCACAGCCTGCGGCTGCGGGATACGGCGCAGGATACGCAGGGCCGGACGCGGCTGGCATGGGACAACCCGGAGGGCGCGCAGGTGGTCGTCTCCACTCCCGACCTGTACGTTGACGAGCGCGCCCGCGGCCTGCTTGCCACCTACTTGCCTCCCGGCTTCCCCGAAAACGCGGACGGCGCATTCCAGCAGATCGAGCCAATGGTCTTCGCGTTCTACCACGACCGCCCGTTCCTGGGCGAGTTCAGCGTGAGCTGGGACGGCGGGCTGCGAATAGACGAGGCGGGCGAGTATGGGTTCAGGCTCGACTCCAGCGGCCACGCCACGCTGAGCATCGACGGCGCGGTCGTGGTCGACAACCCCGGCCTCGCGGAGGAGAGCGGCGCCCCGTTCGTGTCCGCCGACGGCGTCGTGACGCTGGCGCCGGGCGTTCACCCCATCCGCGTGACCTTCACGCACAAGCTCGGCGAGCCGCAGATTTTCATGCACTGGTGGTCCGGGCAAGACGAAGCCGCCGCCGTTCCTCTGGCCTGGGAGCGGCTTGTGCCTGCGCCTCCAATGCCGCCGAATTAGCCGAAATTGCCCCCAAATGGGGTTACTAATGAGACCAACATGATATAGAATGGGCGCAATCTTGGACTGGAGGTGACTCCATGCAGGGCTATTGCGTAAAGTGCCGTTCTCAGCAGGAGATGAGCAACACTCAGTCGATCACCATGAAGAACGGTCGCCCGGCAACGCAAGGCACGTGCCCGGTGTGCGGTGTCAAGATGTTCCGCATCGGCAAGGCCTAGTCAATTTCTCATGCAACGGAGGCCGCCTGAAGCCCCGGCGCGGGCCGGGCGGCCTGGGTTGCCCTTATCCGACTCTTTTCCGGCTCACGGCCCAGTCCTCCGTTCTCGCAATTGCGGTTCGAGATTCCATCGAACACGCGGCGAGTTTGGTGTTGGGCCGTGCCTTGCGCGTTGACGATGATTCGGCCTCAGCGCCAACCCGGCGCGGCGCCATGCGCCCCGAAGCCGGCAACCAGCCTGGCCCCCACGCTCGACAGCCGTTCGTCCACGCGGAGGCTGAGCATCGTTGCACGCCCACAACCCTGCTTCCGCGGAGCGCATCCACATGACCGCACGACCCCACGAGCACGTTGAGCAAGCGCGCGACGGCCACGTCGCATACGTCACCCTGAACAGGCCGGACAAGCTCAATGCCCTAACGTCACGCATGGCTGCGGAGCTGCACGCGGCCCTGGCAGCCATCGGGGCCGATGACGGCGTACGCGCGGTCATACTGACCGGCGCGGGCCGCGGCTTCTGCTCCGGCGCAGACGTGAACGAGCTGCTCGCAGCCGAGTCGGCCGCCGACGCCGCTCCGCCCGAAAGCGGCATAACCGACCTCGCCGCCCGCATCCGTGCAATGCCTCAGCCCGTCATAGCGGCCGTCAACGGCGTTGCGGCGGGGGCCGGGCTGTCCATCGCGCTGGCCTGCGATGTCAGGATCGCGTCGCAGGAGGCCGGGTTCTCGTGCGTGTTCGTCAGGCGCTCGCTCGTGCCGGACGCGGGCGCGTCGCTGCTGCTGCCGCGGCTGGTCGGCCCGGCGGTGGCGATGGAGATGGCGTTGACCGGCGCCGTCTACGACGCGCAGTGGGCGATGGACAAGGGCCTGGTGAGCCGAGTCGTTCCCGCGGACAGTCTGATGGTCGAGGCAAGGTCGCTGGCGGACGAGATAGCCGCCAACCCGCCTCTCGCCGTCCGCGCGACGAGAAGGCTGCTGTACGCCGGCGACGACGAGGCGATAGCCGCAGCCATGCGCCGCGAGAGCGACGCAAACGCCCTGCTATCCGCCACGGACGACGCGCAGGAAGCGGTGCGCGCCTTCCTGGAGAAGCGGCCGCCCGTCTACCGCGGCAGGTAGGCGGGCCTACCGGTCCGGTTGAACAGCACGGTGGCGAGATCTCCATGAACTATTGCGAGAGTCTGTACGCCTGAGACTGTGCTAATTCAAGATGCCGCTTTGAATTAGCACAGTCTCACCCGCGGGATGTGGCTGCGGCTTCCTCCTCCGCTCGTCCTGAGCCTGTCGAAGGGCGGGCGGATGGTCAGCGGCCGTGGTCTCCCCGCTCCGGTTCGACAGGCTCACCATGAGCGGGGACGGAAACGCTCCACCGCCTACCTCAACAGTCGTTCCTGCGAAAGCAGGAATCTAGCACCCGGTGGGGCATGGGGCGGAGGCCTTGGCTCCCGCTCACTCTGAGCCTGTCAAGGGGCGGGCGCGCCGCCAACCCCCTATGCCCGCGGAGCCTGCCCCGTACCCCGATACGGGGGCGGGCATCCACTCGACCGGGTTCCGGCTTGCTACACGGCTGTGCGCGCTCACTAGTCTCGGCTCTGTAGACTCCCGCTTTCGCGGGAGAGGGATGTAGAGAGTGTCAGCCGCCTCTCTCCCGTCCATGCTTCGACTAGCTCAGCACGAACGGCAACGCGCGCCTCACCACGTCTCCTCGTGCAGGCGGTCCCACGGCAGCAGCCTGCCGAGTTGCCTGCTATGACGCTCGCTGCCGCCGTAGGCAACCGCCACGTCGCACGGCAGGCCAGCGCCCGCAAGGTGGCCCTGCACGCGCCGCGCCCGGTCGAACAGGCTTGCGGCGGGCGTCCGTGACGACTTCGCCTCCACAAGCGTGTAGCCCGCCGGATGCTCGATCACCAGGTCGACCTCTGCTCCGTCGCGGTTGCGATAGAAGTAGAGGCCCCTGCTCTCGCCGCGGTTCAGCCGGCTCTTGACGATCTCGGAAACCACCCAGGACTCGAAAAGCGGGCCGCGCAGGGGGTGAGCGCTCAGCTGATCGGCCTCACGTATGCCGATTAGCCAGCAGGCCAAGCCCGTATCGTAGAAGTGGAGCTTGGGCATCCTAACCAGTCGCTTGTTCAGGTTTGCGTGGAACGGCGGCAGGCGAAACAGGATGAAGCCGGCCTCCAGAACGCTAAGCCAAGCGGAGGCCGTGGGCTGCGAGACGCCGCAGTCGGACGCCAGCCGCGAGAGGTTCAGAAGCTGGGACGTGCGCCCGGCGCATAGCTCCAAAAAGCGTTGGAAGGCGGACAGATCCCCCACGCGGCTCAGCGACCTCACGTCTCGTTCAAGATACGTGGCAACGTAGGAGCGCAGCCATTCGGCCGGGTCTAGCTCGTCGTTGAGGACGCGGGGATAGCCGCCCGTGAACAGCGCATCTTCCAGCGTAGCGGGATGCCTGGGAAACCGCACGACCTCGCTCCTCGACAGAGGCAGAAGGTGGTGGACAGACGTGCGCCCTGCCAGCGACTGGCTGACGGACTCGGCAACCGCAAGGTTGTGCGACCCGGTCAGGACCCAGCGGCCGGGCGCTGGGTCCTCGTCGATGACCGACTGGAGGTACGAAAGGAGCGAGGGCACGCGCTGCACCTCGTCGATAATGGCGGCGTCCGGGAACTGGGCCAAGAAGCTGCGCGGGTCGTCCGTGGCGAACTGTCGGGCATCCGGCACTTCCAGGTTCACGTAATCGTGGCGCGGAAAGACATCCCGGCAAAGCGTAGTCTTGCCGCTCTGCCGCGGGCCGGTCAGGGTTATGGATGGCGCGCGCTCCGCGGCCTTCAGCAGGCTGACCGCGAGGTCTCGCTGGACTGTCATTGTGGCATTGTACGCCCAAAAGTGCCCCAATTCAAGATTCAGCTTTGAGTTAGCACCGTTACGCCCGTGCGCTGCGACAGCGGCGTCTTGCCCTCTCATCCCCTGCTTTCGCAGGGGCAAGCTCTGAGCCTGCCGAAGGGTGCGCGGATTACCGACGCGGCAACCCGTAGGGGCGGTTCGTGAACCGACCGAATCGCAGGCGGTCACAGTTGGCAGCCACTACCAAGCCCACCCGCTCACCCTGTGTTCGAAGGGTCAAGCGGGCTGCGCGGCGGCCCGCCTCGGCGGTTCGTGAACCGCCCGAATCGCGGGCCGGCGCGCCTCCCGCGCACCGGAAATCCCGCGAAATCCGCCACAACATATAGTGCCGTACGCCCCCGCCAATGCTATAATCACGGCAGCATTTCACTCCGAGGCAAAATTGTTCGTACACCTGCACAACCACACCGAGTTCAGCATGTTGGACGGCCTCAGCCGCATCGGCCCCATGGTCGACCGCGCACGAGAGCTGGGCATGAACGCCCTCGCCATCACCGACCACGGCGGCCTCTACGGCGCCATCGACTTCTACACCGCCTGCAAGGACGCGGGCATTAAGCCCATCATCGGCCTGGAGGCATACCTCGCACAGGATTCGCGCTTCAGCAGGGGCGTAACCGACCGCAGCCCCTACCATCTCCTGCTGCTCGCCCGCAACATGGAGGGCTACCGCAACCTCTTGCAGCTATCATCCAAGTCGCACCTGGAGGGCTTCTACTACAAGCCCCGCGTGGATAAGGAACTGCTGCGACTCCACGGCTCCGGCCTCATCGCATTCTCCGGCTGCCCCACCGCGGAGGTGCCGCGCCTGCTGCTGGCTGGCAAGACGAAGGATGCCCGCGAGGCCGCGCTCTGGTACCGCGACACGTTCGACCACTTCTACCTGGAGATCCAGCGCCACGAAAACGTCCCGGAACTCGATAAGCTCAACGAGGCGCTGCTCAAGCTGGCGCGCGAAACCGGCCTGCCCCTGGTTGCCACCAACGACTGCCACTACACCTACCAGGCAGACGCAGAGGTGCAGGACATTCTCATCTGCATTCACACCAACACCAACCTGCTGGACGACAAGCGCCTCAAGATGTCGGACGACTCCTACTACCTCAAGAGCAGCCGGGAGATGGAGGAGATGTTCTCCGACCTTCCGGAGGCCGTGGACAACACGCAGAAGATCGCGGAGATGTGCAACGTGGAGCTGGACTTCTCCCAGCTCCGCCTGCCGGAGTACACGCCACCGGACGGCTTGACGCCGGAACAGTACCTGGAGCAACTGTGCCGCGAGGGCATGGCGCGCCTCTACGTCGACCCCACGCCGGAAGCTCATCAACGCTTGGAATACGAGCTGAACGTCATCGAGAACACGCGGTTTGCCAACTACATTCTTGTAGTGTGGGACATTGCGGCCTTCACCCGCGAGCAGGGCATACTATTCGGCGTACGCGGCAGCGCCGCCGCAAGCCTCGTGCTCTACTGCCTCGGCGTAACCGACATCGACCCGTTGCAGCACCGCTTGGTCTTCGAGCGGTTCCTCAACCTGGAGCGCCGCGAGATGCCGGACATCGACATGGACTTCCAGGACGACCGCCGTGACGAGGTGATCGCCTACGTGCGCAGGAAGTACGGCGGAGACCACGTAGCGCAGATCATCACCTTCGGCACACTGGGCGCCAAGGCCGCCATCCGGGACACCGGCCGCGCCAGCGGCATGATCTACTCGGACGTGGACAGGATCGCCAAGCTGGTGCCCCCCAGGGCGCACAGCATCGCCGAGGCGCTGGAGACCGGCCCCGAAATGCGGGAGATATACGAGGCCGACGCCACCCTCCGAGACGTGGTGGACAAGGCTCGCAAGCTGGAAGGACTGGTGCGCCACACCAGCACGCACGCCGCCGGCGTGGTAATCACCAAGGAGCCGCTCGTTGAGTACCTGCCCTTGCAGCGGCCCGTCCGCGCCGAGTCGTCCGAGGACATGGCGATGACCCAGTTCCCCATGAACCCCATCGCGCAGCTTGGCCTGCTCAAGATGGACTTCCTCGGCCTCACCAACCTCACCATCCTGGCTAACGTCCGCTCCACCGTATCCCGCCGGCACGGCATGGAGCTTGACATGCAGCTCATCCCGCTGGACGACCCAGCGACATTCGAACTGCTCTCCTCCGGCGAGACAACCGGCGTGTTCCAGTTGGAAGGCGCGGGCATGAGACGCTACATCCAGAAGCTCAAGCCCAACTCGCTGGGCGACATCTCAGCCATGATCGCCCTGTACCGTCCGGGGCCGATGGAGCACATCGACACCTTCATCGACGCCAAGCACGGTCGCGCGCCCATTCGCTATCCGCACCCGGCGCTCAAGGACATCCTGGAGGAGACCTACGGGGTGATCGTCTACCAGGACCAGGTGCTGCTCATCGCGCAGGCGTTCGCCGGATACTCCCTCGGCGAGGCGGACGTGGTGCGCAAGGCTATGGGCAAGAAGAGCCCGGAAGTGATGCAACAGGAAAAGGAGAAGTTCCTGGTGGGCGCAACCGGCAAGGGGTTCGCCCAGGAGCTTGCGGAGGAGATGTTCCAGCTAATCGAACCCTTTGCGGGCTACGCGTTCAACAAGGCGCACAGCGTCAGCTACGCCATGATCGCTTACTGGACGGCCTACTTCAAGGCCAACTACCCGCAGGAGTACATGGCGGCCGTGATGAACGCGCACGCCGGGCAGAACGACAAGATCGCCACAGACGTTGCGGAGTGCCTCCGACTGGGCATTCGTGTGCTGACGCCGGACCTGAACCGCAGCGAGTCGCAGTTCTCGATCGAGGAGTGCGACGACGGGCAGCCGGCCATACGCTTCGGGCTTGCCACGGTCAAGAACGTGGGGTCGATGGCCGTGTCGCCGCTGGTGGAGGAGAGAACCCTCAACGGCCCGTATCGCTCCGTGGAAGACCTGTGCCGGCGCGCGGACATGGCCGGGCTGAACCGCCGCTCGCTGGAAAGCCTGATCAAGGTTGGCGCGTTCGACGAGCTGGGCAGCCGCGGCTCGCTTCTCGCCAGCGTGGAGCGCATCACCGCGGAGGCGCAACGCCAGGCCGAAATAAAGTCGTCCGGGCAGACGTCCATGTTCGAGATGATGGGCGATACCGGTTCCGTCGTCACCGTGCTGCCCGCGGAGACTGAGGTCGACAATCCGCTGCGCCGTGATACGCTTGCCTGGGAGAGAGAGCTCCTCGGCAGCTTCATCTCCGAGAACCCGCTGAGCGCGCTGGCGCACCGGCTGCCCGACCACGTCATCATCGCCCGCCACCGCCTGGACGCCGACATGGATGGCAGGCGCGTGACCCTGGTGGGCCAGGTTTCGTATCGCCGCAACGGCTTCACCAAGGAGGGCAAGCCCTTCGCCTCGGTGAACCTGGACATGCTTGGCGGCAGCGTGGAGGTCATGGTCTGGTCGAACGCCTACGACAAGACGCAGCCCCTCTGGTACGAAGGCAGCCTGGTTGAGATTGCAGGCCGCGTGCGCCTCCGCGACGAAGACCTCTCCGTCACATGCGACGATGCCACAGCCTACAACCTGGACGATGCGCCCGCAGATTCCCCATCCGCTCACCCTCGTATCGAGTACGGGGCGGGCTCTGAGCCTGTCGAAGCGCCCGTGAGCGCGGCCGCCAACGGCCACGAATCATCCGCTCACCCTGAGCCTGTCGAATCGCCTGTGAGCGCGGTCTCCAACGGCCACGACGCAGCGGCCCATCAAACCGCTCACGCTGAGCCTGTCGAAGGGCCTGAGCCTGCCGATGGGCACGCGCAAGCGGCCGCCAACGGCCACGAATCCCCCGCTCACCCTGAGCCAGTCGAAGGGTCTGCGCCTGCCGAAGTGCCTGTGCAAGCGGCCGCCAACGGCAGCGAATCATCCGCTCACGCTGAGCCTGTCGAAGCGCCTGTGAGCGCGGCCGCCAACGGTCATGAATCCCCCGTTCACCCTGAGCCTGTCGATGGGACTGCCAACGGCAACGGCGCGGCCGCCAATCCTGAACCTGCCGGAGTGCCTGAGCAGGCAGCCACCGCCGCCAACGGCGCGGCCTCCAAGCTCTGGATCCGCCTGGAAGAGTCCAGTGACCCGGTGCACGACGAATACATGCTCCGCGGAATCGTCAAGCTGCTGATGAACCACCCGGGCGAGGCCCCGGTCGGGCTGCGAATACTGAGCGGCGGCAGGACTGTGATAGGCGAGCTGCCGTTCGTGTCGGTCAGCTACTGCGCTGAGCTTCACGAGGAGCTGGAGGCGATGGTCGGCGCAGGCGGCGTGGAGGTAGAGGGCGCGGGAGTCGCAACGCCGTAGCGCGGCCGCGCAGCCATAGTCGAGGAGGTAGGCCAACGTGAACGGACGGAAGTACGCGGGAGCGGTGCTGGTCATTCTTGGCGGCGTGTTCCTGGTTGGCAACCTCACCGGGACGGACCTTTCGCTTTGGAAGTGGTGGCCCGCATTGCTGATTGCCGCGGGTCTGCTAAGCGTCTCCAACGGCGACTGGAAGGGCGGCCTGATCGTGGTCGGCATCTTCTCCACGATCCTGCTGAGCAACCTGGGCGTTTGGAATATCGACATTTCGAGAATATGGCCCGTCATTCTTATTGCGTTGGGCCTGGCGATGTTCTTCGGCATACGCCACTCCCACCGCGCCAAGGCCGCCGACGCGAGGGAGAATCTGAACGTTGGCAACGTCTTCGCCAGCAGCAGTCAGCAGGCCGGCGGCGAAGGCTTCACAGGAGGCGATGTCTCCGCCACGTTCGGCAGCACGGAAGTGGACCTGAGCTCCGCCGAGGTGATCGACGGTACCGCCACAATCAACGCCACCGTGCTGTTCGGCAGCGTCAACCTCCGCGTCCCGCCGGACTGGGCAGTCGAAGTCCGCGCCTCCGTGACGTTCGGACACATCGAATCCAAGCGTCAGGAACCCGCAGAACCCACGGCGAGGCTCGTAATAATGGGATCCTGCACCTTCGGAGCCATCGAGATCACGTCCTGAGCGTCGTGCCCGCCGTCATTCCTGCGTAAGCAGGAATCTAACACCAGGTGGGGCGAGGATGGGCGGCCCAGCCCATTCACGCTTCGACAAGCTCAGCATGAACGGGATGTTATGCCCGCTCGCCCTGAGCTTGTCGAAGGGCAAGCCAACGGCGGCCTTCCCCTTCCCTACTCCCGCGCAGGCGGGGCATCCACTCGACTACACTTCTACGTGCTCCACAGTGCTGACCGGCTGCCGCCCTCAACCGTCATTGCGGCGAAAGCCGCAATCCAGAGGGGCAGGGTGGCGGCCTGAACCGTGCAGCAACACCCGAAACGCGGCTGAGTGGATGCCCGCCTGCGCGGGCATGGGGGGCGGTTCACGGGCACGCTCGTTCATGCTTCGACAAGCTCAGCACGAACGGGGATACCGAATCCGTTTGCCCTGAGCTAGTCGAAGGGCCCATCGCCCGCGCCTCCTACGCCCTGGCGGTTGTGACCGGAACCAGCGTAAGATGCACCGGGTCTACGGCCAGCCTCAATCCCTCCAGCGTGTAGGCGCCCAGGAGCGCGCCGGCGTCCTCCGCGCCGAACAATACCCAAGTGGCCGTGCTGCGGCCGTCGATTGTGGCGCGAGCCTCTCCCATGCCGCACTCCCACAGACTGCCGTCGGCAAGAGTTACGGTAATCTTGTCGACCGGCTGAACGCCCAACCTCTCTAGCAAGCTGGCGGCGACCATCGTGTAGCTGG
The DNA here is from genome assembly GCA_963555975.3 of Dehalococcoidia bacterium. Lineage (GTDB taxonomy): Bacteria > Chloroflexota > Dehalococcoidia > Lucifugimonadales > UBA2985 > JAPPHY01. Next base: position 655,161 of record OY821663.2, on the reverse strand, counting down.
CGCCAGTGTCCACCAGCGCCTCGAACTCCAGCGAATTTGCGCCGTCCATGCTGTCCAGCCGAACCGGACACGTGAAAACGCCCATGCTCTACACCTCCCGCCTCACATTATACCGCGTATCGCGTGTGCTCGGAATATCGCGCCGCCCATCCATGCCTGCGCAGGCGGGCATTCCTATGCCGCTTGCCAGTGCCAGATAAGCCAATAAGAATGGCGGCCTCCTGCCCCCCATCTTGGCCGCGGGGTCTCAACTCCGTGCCTGAATCGGCCTATTCTCATAGCAATCCACGCAACCGGGTAACGGCGTACTCCGCAGTCCTGACCGACTGCCGCCCTCAACCGTCATTGCGGCGAAAGCCGCAATCCAGAGGGGCAGGGTGGCGGCGGCTGCCGTGCACCAACCCGGAATTAGGCCAAGTGGATGCCCGCCTTCGCGGGCATGGGGGAGTGAAGAGATGTCGGCCCGACCATGCTTCGACACGCTCAGCGCGAACGGGATTCTGTGCCCCCCTACCCACTCCCCTTCGCACGCTTGCGCAGCGCGTTCCTCACGATCTCCGCCAGACGCCGGCCGTGCATTCGCGGCGCGTACCGACGCTTGCGCCGCCGCTCATCGCGGCGCCCTCCCCGCGTCTCCTGTTCGCGTTCCTGGCTCATCACGCCCCAACAACTGCGGCGCCCGCCCCAAGCCGCGCTCGGGACGGGCGTCGTGTCCGGTTTCCGCTTGTGCAGCCGCGCTGCGCGGTCACGCAATCGGCTGCGGATACTCCTCCCGCAGCACCCGCTTGAGCACCTTGCCCATCGGGTTCCGCGGCAGTTCGTCGATGAAGATCACGTCCTCAGGCCGCTTGAAGCCCGCCATGCGAGGCCGGCAGTGCTCGATCACGTCCGCGGCGGTCAGCTCCTGGCCCGGCTTGATGACCACGATGGCCCTCACGCGCTCGCCCCACTCAACGTCCGGCACACCGATGATCGCCGCCTCGTCCACCGCGGGATGCGACATGATGATCTGCTCCACCTCCTCCGGCGCGATCATCTCGCCGCCCCGCTTGAGAAAGTCCTTGGCCCTGCCCGAAAGGAAGATGAAACCCTCATCGTCGCTGTAGCCGAGGTCGCCGGTGTAGAGCCAGCCGCCCCGCAGCGTCTCGCGGGTGGCCTCCTCACGGTTCCAGTAGCCCTTCATCAGCCGCTCGCCGCGGGCCACAATCTCGCCGTTCTCGCCCAGCGGAACGTCGTTGCCGTCCTCGTCCACGATGCGAACCTCCACGTCCGGCAGCGGCTTGCCGATGGAGCCGAGTCGCTTCAGCTTCTGGTCATAGTCCGGGTCGCCCTCGCGGATCTCGTGGGCGTCCGGCGGCAGCATGGTGATGGTGGACGCCGTCTCGGTCTGCCCGAACGCGTTGATGAAGCGCGTATTGGGGAATTCCACGATTGCCTTCTTGATGACCTCCAGCGGCATGGGCGCGGCGCCGTAGGTGATGACCTGGAGGCTGGACAGGTCGTAGCTGCCGAAGCTGGGCTGGTCCATCAGCCGCTTGAGCATGGTTGGCACCATCATGGCGCGATTGACCTTCTCGTCCTGCACCAGCTTCATCCAGCCTTCCTCGTCGAACTGGCGCTGGAGCACCAGCGTGCGGCCGCCGTAGATGGCCGCCATCACCGCCTGCACGCCTGCGATGTGGTGCAACGGCACGGTGAGGATGTTCTTCTCATCCGATTCCATATCCACCGGCTCCACGTTGGCCAGGATGTAGGAGCTGAAGCTGTTGTGGCTCAGCATCACGCCCTTGGGCGTGCCCGTGGTGCCCGCCGTGAACATGACGATGGTCACGTCCTCGCCGTCCGCGCTTGGGAACCGGTCATCGGCGGACGAGTTGGCGATGAGGTCGTCGTAGAACACGAAGTCGTCGGCCGGGGCCTCCAGCGTGATCTGATGCTCCAGCGTGGTAAGCTCCGGCTTCACCTGGCGAAGCATGTCCTGGTATCGCTGCCCCAGGATGATGGCCTTCACTCCCGAGTCGTTGAGCATGAAGCTGAGCTCCTCGGAGCGGGCGCGGAAGTTGATCGGTACGAAGATGGCGTCCAGCTTGGCGGACGCAAAGTACGCCTCGATGTGCTCGTTGCAGTTCACCTGCATGGCGGCCACCCGGTCGCCTGCGCCAACGCCAAGCTCGGCCAGCCCGTTCGCCAGCCGGTTCACGCGGTCGGCAAGCTCCCCGAACGTGATCCGCTTGTCATCGAAGACGATGGCGTGCCTGTCCGGCACAATCAGGGCGGTAATGTTCAGCAGCTCCGTTGTGTTCATGCTCTACCTCCAGCCTTGTTTCTGTTCCGTATCGGTTTGCGATTGCTCGCACTCGCGGCGGAAGCCGTCACCGCGTGACGGACGCCGCCAGCCGTAGCTCCGCTTCCAACGCCCGCTCCAGCGGCAAATCCATGCCCCGAAGCAGCGCCCGCTTCACCGCCCTGACCGGCTGAGCCGGAAGCTCCGCCAGCCGATGGGCCATCGCTCGCGCCTCCTCCAGCAGCGAGGCTCGCGGCACGACCCGATGCGCCAGCCCCATCGCCTGCGCCCGGCGAGCCGGGATGCGCTCGCCCGCCAGCAGCGCGTGCAACGCTCGCGGCGCGCCCAGCGTGCGAGGCAGCGTCTGCGTCCCGCCCGCGGCGGGTATCAGCCCCAGCGACGCCTCCGGCATCCCAAACACCGCGTCCTCCGAGGCGATTCGCAGGTCGCAGAGCAGGGCCATCTCGACACCAGAGCCTATCACAAAACCATGAAGGGCGGCAACGATTGGGCGGTCGACAGCCAGGAACAGCCCCCAAAGATCGCGCTCCCAGCGCACCCGGCGCGCGATCACCCTGGACGGAGCCGTGCCGAACTCCGTCAGGTCTGCGCCCGTGCAGAACGCTCTCTCGCCCTCGCCGCGCAGCAGCAAGGAGTTGACGCCGGGGTCGTCGCGCACCGCCTCCAGCGCCGCGTGCAGGTCGTCGCGCATCTGCACGTCGTGCGCGTTGAGCACGTGCGGGCGGTTCAGCGCGATCTCCGCCACGCCGCCTTCCACGCTGAGGAGTATGGTCTCGAACGCCGTGGCCGCGCCCATCTCTCCCACTACGCGGACGTGATGCCGGTGAGTGTGCCGAACCAGATGATTGCGCCGAGAACGAGAATGAGAATCTCGCCCTTGCCCAGTGCCATGCCGACAAGCCGATGGCCGAACACGTGCCCCCAGTAGTAGTTTATCCGGATCTGAGCGTGGAAGACCATCCAGATCCCGAGGGCGATGTTCAGCAGGCGAAAGAGCAACGCGGTGATCAGCTCCGACTGCGTGGGGTTGATCACCTCGAACTCACCCTGTCCGGTTTCGGGATCGATTACCTGCTCGCCCGTGACGGGATCCACCACCTCCACGAACTCCGGGCTGCTCACGCCGGCGATGAAGAAGCCGAGGAGCCAACCCACCAGCACTATGGCGAACGCCAGGCCGGGGACTATTCGCAGGTCAAGCCCTGCGCGGGAGGCCAGTTCGCCGAAGGTGCGGAAGTGGGCGTGCGCACGGAAGGAGCCGTATATCGGCACGAACAGCGTGAGCGCGTGCCAGATTGGGTATCGCTCCGCTTCGCCGGTGTGCTCCTTGTAGTGCTTCCAAGTCTTGTAGAGCCAGTAGAGGTTGTAGATCCCGAACGACGCAATGCTCATCAGGACGATGCGGGCGGGCGAGATGAAGTACGGCACAGGCGCCACGGACTCTCTCGATTCCGTTACAGGCGCGCCGCAGCTTGGACAGAAGATGGCGTCAGCCGCGGCCTGTGTACCGCACCTGGGGCAGCTTCGTTCGCTTGTCGGTTCCATCATATCGATTTCCTCCGTGGTCAGAATGGCCGGGCGGGACTCACTCCCCCCGGAACGTCGGCTGCCTGCGCTCCAGGAAGGAGGCCACCCCTTCTGCCCTGTCCGCCGTGGTCTGCAATATCAGGTTCAGGTCCATCTCCAGGCGCATCCCCTGCTCCAGCGTCATGTCCATGCCCTTCGCCACGCACTCCTTGGCGTACTGAGCGGCGATTGGGGCGAGCGATGCAAGCGAACGAGCCAGCTCCTCGCCGCGCTCCGCCAGCCGCTCCGCGGGGTGCGCCTCATGCACCAGGCCGATGTCGAGCGCCTCCTGCGCGCCGACCAGCCTGCCGGTAAGCAGCAGGTCGGCGGCCCAGGCACGGCCCACCGCGCGCGGCAGCCGCTGCGTGCCGCCGTCCCAGGGCATTGCGCCGCGCGTCACCTGCGTCATGCCGAACCGGGCGTTGTCGGCGGCCAGCCGCAGGTCGCACGCCAGCGCAAGCTCCAGGCCGTGGTCGATGGCGTCGCCGTTGATGAGCGCGACCACAGGCTTGTCGATTGCGCCGATGAATGCCGCGGCGCGCCGGGCTTCCATGTGCGCCTGTCGCTCCTCAGTATCGCCGGGCGGCGGCGCATCCGAATCATCGCCCGCGCAGAATACTTCGCCCTGGCCCGTGAGCACGGCCACGCTCACCTCATCATCCTGCATGACAAGCTGGCACGCCCTTCGCAGAGCGTTCGCCATCTGGAGATTCAAGCGGTTGCCGTCCTCAGGGCGGTTGAGCGTGACCCACGCCATGCCCTCGGCGGCATGGTACAGGACGGAATCAGCGTACAGAGCGTTCATGGACTCCTCAATAGCCTGTGCCTTATGTTCCCACTTCCGCCCGTGAGTGTCAAGCAAGGGGGGGCGCGGTTGACAGCCCCCATGCGCGGTTGTATGGTGAGGCTGGAGATTTGAAATGCTGGACGAGCTTGTCAACACAATCGAGACGCTGAAGGCGCGCATCAACGACCACCGCGCCGCCTTGCAAAAGAGCGAAGCGCAGACGCGTTACTCACTGGTGGATCCTCTACTACTCGCGCTGGGATGGGACACCGCGGATCCAGAACTTGTGCAACCGGAATACGTGGTGAGTCGCGGCCGCCCTGACTATGCCCTTATGGACTCTCGTGGCGAGGTGGTCGTTTTCCTGGAAGCCAAAAGTCTGGGCGAGCCGCTGGCTGGCCATAGGTCGCAAGTGACGGGTTACGCCAACGAACTCGGAATCAGGTACCCCGCGCTGACTAACGGCAGCGAATGGGAGGTTTACGACAACTTCCAGCCAGTGCCGATTGAGCAACGCAGAATTCTCAGCATTTCCCTAGCCAAAGAAGAGAATAACACTGAGACTGCCATCAAACTATTGCTACTTTGGCGTCCCAACATGGTGTCCGGCCAGCCCATAGCGGCAAGTGAGCCGATTGTGGGACTTGAGGAGACGCACACTGAGGCCCCTGCACCCGCCGCTAGTCCCGCGCCTGCGAAAATCCCAGATTCAACGGTTGGTACAGAATCGGGCTGGGTCACGCTCGACGAACTTTCGCCTCAGCGATACGCTCCACATCCTCAGAAGGTGCGGTTTCCGAACGGGGAGATACGGGAGCCTACCAGCTGGAGGGCACTAGTCGTAGAGGTAGCTGAGTGGTTGGTCCGGGATGGCGCGCTCACCGCGGACAGATGCCCCGTCTTGTCGGGTTCTAGACTCGACAGTGCAGTGGTGAATATGCAACCAAGACATCCCGCCGGAACGGACATTTATTCGCCCCATACTCTCTCCAACGGCCTATTCCTAGCAGCGCACGGAACCTCGCAAGAACTGGTAAGGAAGAGCCTCTCTATCTTGACTCACCTCGGATATGATCCCGCCACTGTCCACGTGCAGGTTGGCTGAGCGGGATTCGGGCATTCGCAACCCTCACAGGCGCGGCAAGATGGCAATCATCCAGCTACCCAAAGCCGTTCTCTTCGACCTGGACAACACCATCCTTGCCAACGACCAAACGTCACCCAAGCATTGGGAGTTGGCATTCGCGAGATATGCGTCTCGGCTGGGCGGCCTGAAGGTTGAAGATCTCGCAGGGGCAATGGCCGAGGTTAGGCGGCAGCTCATGGCTGACCCGGAGTGGGACCGGTGGGCGCTTCTCAATCGGGCTGCTTCTCGCCGTGACCTGGTTGCGCGGGTCTTCTCCCGCCTGGGGGTGAGCGCAGGAGAGACAGCCGATGAAATCGCCGAAGCCTACGGCGAGATTCGAGAAACGTCACTGGAAGCATACCCCGGGGCCATTGGCGCATTGAAGCGCATTCGGGAGATGGGGAAAGGGATGGCGCTAATCTCCAACGGCCCCTCCAGCGGTCAGCGAGGCAAGATCGACCGCGCAGGACTGGAGCCGCTATTCAACTGCATCATCATTTCGGAGGAGTTCGGCGTTGGCAAGCCTGACCCTAGGATCTTCCGCCACGCCCTGGAGCAGTTGGAAGTTCAGCCCTGGGAGGCCGTGATGGTGGGCGACAATCTGGAGACCGACATCGCCGGCGCCAAGTCTCTAGGCATATCCACGGTGTGGGTTGACTGGGAAGGCAAGGGATTGCCCAAGAGCAGCCCAACAACCCCGGACAGCACAGTGCAATCGATTGCGGTGCTGGTGGCGTAGCAATGCGACGCCCAAGGAGTATCTGACATCCTCGGGCAATTCCCCCGCTGAAGGAACACGAACCCTTGACAGCACAACCGCAACCCGGCGCATCCGGCCCCGTCCGCGAGTCTGAGCGCATAACCAGCCTCGACCTGCTGCGCGGCGTCGCCGTGCTCGGCATCCTGCTGATGAACGCGGTCAACTTCAAGCTCGGCGGCGCGGCCTACTTCAACCTGAGCGCGGGCGGCTCGGAGACGTGGCTCGACTGGGCCGTCGGCGTCTTCGGCGAGGTGTTCGTCGACCAGAAGTTCATGGGGCTGTTCTCGCTGCTGTTCGGCGCGGGCATGATACTCTTCATCGACCGCGCCGCCGCACGGGGCAGGCGCGCCCTCGTGCTGAACCTGTGGCGCAACGCCCTGCTGCTGCTCATCGGCGTCCTCCATTTCCAGCTGTGGGACGGCGACGTGCTGATGGTCTACGCGGTATCGTCCGTCTTCCTGCTCGCGCTGCGCAGGCTGCCGAACCCTGCTCTCGTCGCCCTGGGCGTCGCCGTGTTCGCGATGTCCATAGCCGCCACCGCGCTGGCGCAGGAGATAGCCAACACGACGAGCGAAACGCTGGCCGACATCTGGTATCCCGGCGAGGCGAACCCCGACGAGGCATCCGCGGGCGTGTTCCTGCTGGGCTTCTTCCTGCGAGCGTTGGGGCTGATTCTCGCCGGCGCCGGGCTGTACCGCGCCGGGTTCATGGACGGCGGCCTGCCTGCGCGGACGTACCGGCTGACGGCGATGGTCGGGCTGGCGATTGGCCTGCCGTTGGCCGCGGCGGGTGTCATCGTCACCGCGGCCAACGACTACTCGCGCGAGATAGCCTTCATCGGCCAGATCCCCAACACGCTCGGCACCATTCCCTGCTCGCTGGCGTACATGAGCCTGATCATCCTGTGGAACAACGGCCCCGATACCGGCCTCAAGCGCAGGCTGCGAAACGTGGGGCGCATGGCGCTGACGAACTACCTGGCGCAGACCGTGCTCGGCGTGCTCGTCCTGACGACTCTGCTGGCAGACGCGGAGTTGGTGAACCGCAGCGCCGTGCTGTTGTTCGTGGTCGCAGTGTGGGCGTTGCAGCTGTGGTGGTCGCAGGCGTGGCTGGGCCGCTTCCTCTTCGGCCCCGCCGAGTGGCTCTGGCGAGTCGCCACGTACCGCAGCGGGCAACCGCTGCGCCGGCCGCCGACGGCTGGGTAGCGCAAGGTGTCACCGCGTAGTATGATAGCCGTCTTGCAATCATCCCACTGATGACCAGCTCTTCTTCGGGCCGCCGGCGGTTCTCATCGGGAGGTAGAACATAGCATGACACCAGGCAACGGAAGCGACAAGGCTACGCTGGACTACTCCCTGAGGTACAGCCCGCCTATCGACGCAGGGGCGGCGGAGCGCAACCTGAAGGAGGCCAGGCAAATCTTCGAGCGTATGGGCGTGATCTTCCTCCTCAACTCCGGAACGTGCCTCGGAGCGGTCCGGGACAACGCCATCATCCCCTGGGACGATGACGTCGACCTGATTTCGGTGCTCGGCATCAACGGGCTGACGGAGGAGACGAGGCGAGAGGTGGCCAGCGCCTTTACGGAGAGCGGGTTCTACGTGGGTGAGAACACGGTCCGGGAGTACAAATCGATGTCGATGATGAAGAACTACGTCAGGGTGGACTGGAGCTGCGTCACCCCGGTCGATGATCACATCCACACCTTCCCGGGCATACGCCTGCCTGCCGGGCTGTTCACGACCCCCAAGGAAGTCGACTTCCTTGGCGAGAACTTCATGGTGCCGAACCCACCGGAGGAGTACCTGCGCCTGAAGTACGGCGACGAATGGATGGTGCCGAAGAGGCCGGGAGAGTATGAGCAGGACGTCGTGGCGGGGATTGCGGACGAGGAACCGGCCGGCCGCACAAGCAGGATCAGGGTGCTGGACGATAGCGGCCGTCCCGTGCCTGAAGCGGAGGTCAGGCTGGTGGGCGTTGGCAGCTTCACGAGCGGCAACGATGGCATCGTCCAGATGGTCGTGCCGGACGCCGGGTGGTACGCGCTGGTCGTCAGGTACCCTGGCCACGAGCAGGTACTCTACATGGAGGAGCTGAAGCCCGACATGAGCTATGTGTACAGGGCCGACGCCACTGCGGCGGCTGCCAACCAGGCGTCAGGCGAATACGGGACCCTGGGCAACGTCCTGAGTGCCGAGTGACGGGGCGAACCATGACATTCGTGACCCGACGAGAAGACATCGTGCATGAGGGAAAAGCCGGAGACTACCTGGCCTGGAACAGGAGTGCCAGCGAGGTTTTGCTGACCCAATCGGGTTTCCGAGAGTACTTCACCATCAACTCGCTCGGACGCCTGGATATGTACACGCGGCTGATCCTGTGGGACAGCTGGCAGTCCTGGCGCGCTGCCCTCCAATCCCCGGCATTCGTGAGCTTCCTGAACGATAACCCTACATCAGCCATCTTCACCGAGACTGGCAGCGGTATGGGGTACGAGGTCGTGTTCGAAATCGGCGGTGGCGGTCAGGCAGGCGTCGTGAACCTGAACGACTTCATCATAGACGTGGATGGAGCGGTACCGGCCTTCATCGAGAGCCGACGGGTGTACTGGGAGGGAGCGAAGGAAGGCGACCCGCTGTTCTCGAGGCGTCTGCTTCTTCGCGAGCTCGGCTCGTTCAACAGGTTCGTAGGCTTCACCCTGCACACCGAGTTCGCGCCCCCTGGCGAACGGGGCGGCTCGTGGAGACCGCCAGCCAGGAGCAACTTCACGACCCTGCCGTTCACCGCTGAGCAGTTCGAGATAGTGCTGCAGGTCTACGCCGAGAAGTCAGGATAATCGGCGAGGCCAGCTCACTAGCGCCGGCCACAACGCGCTTTTGCGACTTCAGCGTTACCTGCCCCGCTCGAATGGTTCGACAGGCTCACCAGGAGCGGAGCGCACAGTTCGCTGACTGATGTCCGCTCACCCCCGCATACGATGCGGGGCAGGCTCTGAGCTTGTCGAAGGACATGAGCAGTCCGGCGGTGCGCCGCCCCCAATAATCCGCTCACCCTGAGCATGTCGAAGGGCGTGAGCGGACGGCCGCCCCCCTACCCCACCCGCGCCACGCCCAGCGTGACCGCCATCCCGTCCACGTCCTGCTGCTCCGCGTACGCGCCCTCCGGCGCAGCGCCGGCCTCCAGCCGGTCCGACAGCGTCTCCTGCCGCACGTACGACTCGAACCGGGCAAGCACGCGCGCCGCCTCCGCGTCACCGTCGTACCAAGTCACGATGCGGTCCGCGATGTCGAATCCCGCCGAGCGGCGCATGTTCTGCAAGCGGTGCACCAGCTCCCGCGCCGTGCCCTCGTCGCGCAGCTCGTCCGTGACGTGCGTGACCACCGCCACCGTGTACCCGCCGTCCGACGCCGTCGCGAACCCCGCGCGGTCGCTCGACGTCACCGTCACCTCGTCCGGCTGCACGTCCCGCTCCCCCACCGCAACCGTCAGGCCCGCGCGCACGCGCATTGCCGCCGCGGTCGCGTCGCCGGCGCGCAGCGCCGCGTCAATGGCCGGCGTCTCCGCGCCGTAGCGCGCGCCCGCGACCGCCGGGTTCAGCCGCACCTGGAAGTCCAGCGCATCCTCCTCGCTCTCCAGCAGCGACACCTCCTTGACGTTCAGCTCGTCAAGGACCTGCGGCGCTATCTGCGACAGCATCGCAGCCTCCTCCGCAGTCCGCGGTTTCACCAGCGCCCTCGTGAGCGGCTGGCGCACCTTGATGCCCGCCTTGCTCCGCGCCGAGCGGCCCAGGCTCGACACGCGCATCGCCAGCCGCGCAGCCACCGACAGGCTGTCGTCGATCTGCGCTGCATCCGCAACGGGATACGACGACAGGTGAACGCTCTCCGGCGCCGCTTCGTCCACCGAGCACACCAGGTTGCGGTACATCTCCTCCGCAATGAATGGCGTGATGGGCGCGAGCAGCCGCGCCAGCGTCTCCAGGCACGTGTACAGCGTGTGGTAGGCGGCCAGCTTGTCCTGGTCGTTCTCCGACTTCCAGAAGCGGCGGCGGCTCCGTCTAACGTACCAGTTCGACAGCACGTCCACGAAGTCCTCGATGCTGCGCGCCGCGTCCGCCGAGTCGTAGGCGTCCAGGCTGCGGGTCACGCCGCCGACCAGCGCGTGAAGCTCCGAGAGTATCCACCTGTCCATCTCCGATGCAGGCGCGCCCGCCGACTCCGCGCTCGGGCGGTAGTCGTCGATGTTGGCGTACGTCACGAAGAATGAGTAGACGTTCCACAGCGTGAGCAGGAATCGCCGCCGCGCCTCGTCCGCCGTGCCGTAGCCAAAGCTGAGGTTCTGCGCGGGGTTGTGGCGCGCGAACACCCACCGCATAGCGTCAACGCCCATTCGCTCCGCCGCCTCCACGAACTCCAGGGCGTTGCCCTTGCTCTTGTGCATCTCCTCGCCCTTCTCATCGCGCATCAGCGCGTAGCTGAACACTGAGCGGAACGGCTCGTGGTTCTCCAGCGCCGTGCTCATGGTGAGCAGTGAGTAGAACCAGTTGCGGAACTGGCCGGGGAAACTCTCCGAAATCCAGTCGGCGGGATACCACTTCTGCCACTCCTCGCGGCTGTGGCGGTAGCCCAGCGTGGAGAACGGCACAATGCCCGCGTCCAGCCACGGGTTGCCCACGTCGCGGATACGCGACATCGGGTCGCCGCACTCCGAGCACTCAATGCGAACGGCGTCCACCCACGGCCTGTGCGGCGAGTGGCCCTCGAACTCGGCCCAGCCCTCGATGGCGCGCTCGCGCAGCTCCGCCTCGCTGCCCATCACCTCCACGCAGCCGCAGTGGCAGCGATAGATCGGCAGCGCAAGGCCCCAGTACCGCTTCTTGGAGATCATCCAGTCGTCCATGTTGCGCAGCCAGTCAAGCTCCCGCTCCATGCCGAACGCCGGTATCCACGTTATCTTGCGCGTCACGTCCGCGATGAGGTGGCGCAGCTCGTCCATCGAGATGTACCACTCGTCCACCAGCCGGAACACCAGCTCAGAGTCGCACCGCCAGCAGACGGGGTAGCGATGGGCGTAGTCCTCGACGCGCAGCAGCAGGCCCTTGGCGCGCAGGCTCTCGAATATGTCCTCGTTCACGTCCGCCACGTTGCGCCCCGCCAGCCAGTCGAACCCGTCGACGTAGTTGCCGAACTCGTCCAGGGGCGCGATGGTCGCCAGGCCGTGCTCCTCGCCGAGGGCAAAGTCCTCCTTGCCCGCGCCCGGCGCAATGTGAACGATGCCCGTGCCCTCCGTCTCGCTGACCTCATTCCAAGCCAAGACAGTGTGTTCGACGCCCTGCTGAGGCGCAAGCTCGTCGAACGGGCCGCTGTAGCGCAGCCCGACCAGCCGCGAGCCCGGCAGCTCCTCCACGACCTGCGCGTTGCCCAGCAGCTTCTCGACGAGCGCGCGCGACACGATGAACGTCTCATCGCCCTGCAGGACGCGTGCGTAGGTGAGCTCCGGGTGCACCGCGGCGGCCACGTTGGACGTGAGCGTCCAGGGCGTGGTCGTCCAGACCAGCAGCGATTCCCCTTCCCTGCCCTCGATCGGGAAGCGCAGGAACACCGCCTTGTGCACAACCTCCTTGTAGCCCTCCGTGACAATCTCGTGCTCGGAGAGGCCGGTGGCGCAGCGCGGGCACCACGGCATCACGTCCGTGCCCTCGTACAGCCAGCCGCGCTCGTGGCACACCTTCAGGAACCGCCAGATGGTGTAGTTGTTCTCGTCCGACATGGTGTGGTACGAGTCGTCCCAGTCCATCCAGTAGCCAAGCCGGATCGACTGCTGCGTGATGATGTCGGCGAAGCGGCGCACGCGCTCCTTGCACGCCTCCACGAACCGGTCGATGCCGTACTCCTCGATGTCGCGCTTGGAGCGGAAGCCCATCTCCTTCTCCACCTCAACCTCCACCCAAAGGCCTTGGCCGTCGTAGCCGTTCTGGTAACGCTGGCGGAAGCCCTGCATGGTCTTGTACCGCTGGAACAGGTCTTTGTACGAGCGACCCCAGGCGTGGTGAACGCCCATTGGGTTGTTGGCCGTGATGGGCCCGTCGATGAACGACCATCGCCTCTCCGAGTCTCGATTGCGCTCCAGATACTTCCGCATCATGCCGGTGGCGTTCCACCACTCCAGCAGGTCTCGCTCCATTGCCGGGAAGTCCACTCTTGACGTTACGGGTTTGAACATTGGCTGCTCCTGAAGGTCATCAAAAAAGCCCGCCCCACTAGGGACGAGCCGTTTGCCCGCGGTACCACCCTTGTTCCCCGACGCGCGTCGGGGCGCTCCGATGGGACGCACACACGCGCCCCGCGCCGGTAACGGCGGCTGCCGGCTCCGTCTACTGGCCGCGGCCCAATCGCAGCGGCGTTGGGGGAGCGGCTCGGGAGTGATGTTCCGGGATAGGGCCGCGCCTGCTTGCACCGTACCAGGCTCGCTTGGAGGCCCCGCAGCCCCGTACTCGTCTCCGTCATCGCCTGTACGGTGGCCTAGCCTAGCGGATGGGCGGCGGCGTGTCAAGGACAGGGACGCGGCTGGTAGCGCTCTGAGCCTGTCGGAGGGTCTGGCCCTGCAAGGGCCTGAGCGGGCTGAAGAGCGAGAGGCTCGTCGAGTGCCACCCTCAACCGTCATTGCGGCGAAAGCCGCAATCCAGGAGCGCGGCTCCAGCCTCAACCGTGTGCCAGCCCGGCAGTCGGTTGGGTGGATTGCTATGAAAATAGGCCGATTCAGGCACGGAGTTGAGACCCCGCGGCCAAGATGGGGGGCAGGAGGCCGCCATTTTCATTGGCTTATCTGGCGCTGGCAAGCGGCATAGGAATTCCCGCCTGCGCGGGAATAGGGTTGTGCTCCCCGTCCATGCTTCGACATGCTCAGCACGAGCGGGCCGGTTGGTGCCCGTTCGCCCTGAGCTTGTCGAAGGGCGTGAGCGCGCGTATCTGACATGCTCTTGGGATGCCTTTTCTGCTAGGATTGATGAGCGGGCTCATGTCCCTTCAAGACTGAACCGTGGGAGGACGCACCATGAAGATCATCTCCTGGAACATTGCTCGACGTAGTGAGGCTTGGCGTGAACTGGTGCGCATGGACGCAGACCTCGCGCTCTTACAGGAAGCTGCGCCCCCGCCTGCGGACGTGGCTGACCGGGTGGAAGTCAACCCCGGCCCATTCGAGATAACCGGCGGCTACCATCACCCGCAACGATGGCGCACGGCGATTGTAAGGCTTTCGGACAGGGTCAAGGTGGAGTGGATCGAGTCCAGGCCCATCGCTGAGGCCGTCACCAGCGAGTTCGCCGTAAGCATCCCGGGGACGGCGGCGGCCGCCAGGATAACGCCCGCGGAGGGCGACCCGCTATTCGTTGTCTCGATGTACGCGCAATGGAGGTATCCGCACGACTGGGCCGGCGGCAGCTGGATCGTAGGCGACGGCTCCGCTCACCGGCTCATTTCCGACCTGGCGGAGGCGTTCATCGGCAGGGAAGTCGGTCATCGCATCATCGCCGCGGGCGACCTCAACATCCTCTACGGCTACGGGGATTTCGGCAGCCCTTACTGGGCGGCGCGCTACCGGACGGTTTTCGACAGGATGGAGGCCCTGGGGCTGCCGTTTGCGGGGCCGCAGCATCCCAACGGCAGGCAGGCTAACCCGTGGCCGGACGAGCTGCCGCGAGACAGCAGGAACGTCCCCACGTACCACTCCAGCCAGCAGACTCCGGCAACCGCCACGCGGCAGCTGGATTTTGCGTTTGCGTCTCAAAGCCTGCTGGAATCCGTGAGCGTTCGCGCCCTCAACGCGCCGGAGGAGTGGGGCCCCAGCGACCACTGCCGCGTGGAGATTGAGGTGGCATGAGTATGGCCGAGCACCACCCTCAACGTCATTGCGGCCCTTCGACTCCGCTCAGGGTAAACTTCAGCCGCAATCCAGGAGCGCGGCTCCAGCCTCTACTGTGTGCCGGCCCGGCAATCGGTTGGGTGGATTCCCGCCTGCGCGGGAATAGGGTTGTGCTCCCCGTCCATGCTTCGACATGCTCAGCACGAACGGGACACCGTGCCCGCTCATCCTGAGTTTGTCAAAGGGTAGGCGCGCGCCTCAACCGTCACTCCTGCGAAAGGAGACCTTTGCGCAACTCGCCTGGCGGCCACCAAAACCTCTTCCCCCTTGAGGGGGAAGATTGAGATGGGGGTGAACCGTGCGTAGGCGGTCGGCCCGAACGCCCCCATCCTAACCTTCCCCCGCAGACGGGGGAAGGGACATGTGATTACGCAAGGGTCTCCGGAAGCAGGAATCCAGCGCCCGGCGGGGTGTGGCCCCCCCCCCCGCTTCCCCCGCACATCGCAATCTGTAGTATAATCAGGCGATTGACTCGGAGCTTCCACTTGAAAGGGGAGACTCGTACCTATGCGCTGGGTCCTACGCTCCAAGATACACAAGGCCACCGTCACGCAGGCCGACCTGCACTACGTCGGCAGCATCACCATCGACGAAGACCTCATCGACCGCGCCGGCCTCTGGCCCGGCGAGCGCGTCCTGGTGGTCGACAACACCAACGGAGCGCGGCTGGAGACCTACGTCATGGTCGGCGAAAGAGGCTCCGGCATCATCTGCATGAACGGCGCAGCCGCTCACCTCATCAAGGTGGGCGACGAGATAATCGTCATGGGGTTCGAGCTTACGGACGCGCCCGTCACGGCCCGCAACGTCCTGGTCGACGGCAACAACCGCTTCGACCGCTACATCTAGGCGCGCAGCCCTCGAACACGCCGCGGGCGTTCTCGCCTACAGCTCCTTGATCGCGTTCACCAGGTCGGTGAGCGCGCGGCGGGCGTCCGCAAAGTACATCCGCGTCTTGGGGTTGTAGAACAGCGGGTTGTCTATTCCCGCGAAGCCGGGGCTGAGGCTGCGCTTGATGAATATCACGTTTCTGGCCCTATCCACGTTCAGGATGGGCATTCCGTAGATGGGGCTGTCCGGCACGTCGCGGGATACCGGGTTCGTCACGTCGTTCGCGCCGACCACCACCGCAACGTCCGTCCGCTCAAACTCGTCGTTGATGTCCTCCATCGCGAATAGCTGGTCGTAGGGAACGTCCGCCTCGGCGAGCAGCACGTTCATGTGGCCCGGCATCCTGCCCGCCACGGGGTGGATGGCGTGCTTCACCTCAACGCCCTTCGACTGGAGCAGGTCCGACAGCTCCTTCACCTGGTGCTGCGCCTGCGCCGCCGCCAGCCCGTAGCCCGGCACGAAGATGACCGACCTGGCGTAGGCCAGCACAATCGACGAGTCCTCCGCTGTGGTGGACTGCGCCTGCCGCCCCTCCGAACCGGCCTGGTCTACGGCCACGGCCTGCGCGCCGAACGCGCCGAACATCACGTTCCATATCGAGCGATTCATCGCGATGCACATTATGCGCGTCAGAATGAACCCCGACGCTCCAACCAGCGAGCCGCTGATGATCAGAACCATGTTGTCCAGCACGAACCCCGCGGCGGCCGCGGCCAGCCCGGAGTACGAGTTCAGCAGCGCAATGACGACGGGCATGTCCGCTCCGCCTATCGGCATGACGAGCAGAACGCCCATCACCAGCGACACGGCTACCAGCGCAAGGAACAGCGGCGCCACCTCGGCCATCGTCGCGGAGCCGCTCGCCAGCGTCACCACCAGGTAGCCGCTGATGCCCAGCGCGACGAGGAACAGGATGGGGTTGAGCGCCTTGATGATCACGGAGCTTATGGCCCGGCCGGTGACTATGTCTTGCAGCTTGCCGAACGCGATGAAGCTGCCGGAGAGCGTCACCGCGCCTATGAAGGTGCCCAGCATGATGGTAACGCCAACGTCCGCGCCCACGTCCGCCGCGTCCGAGGTCAGCTTGTGGAACTCACCGGAGGCCACCAGCGCGGACGCTCCGCCGCCTAGGCCGTTGAAGATGGCTACCATCTGCGGCATCGCCGTCATCTTGATTGTGCGCGCCAGCACAACGCCCGCGGCTGCGCCAACTACCATGCCGCCGGCTATCTGCGCGTAGTCCAGCACCTCGCGGTCGATGAGCGTGACCACCACGGCAATGAGCATCCCCGTTGCGCCCATCATGTTGCCGGAGCGCGCCGTGGCGGGCGAACTCAACCGCTTGAGGCCGACGATGAACAGCACCGCCGCCAGCAGGTACGCCAGGTTTACCAGGTTGATAAGCGTCATTGGCTCGGCCTGTCCGGCCCCCTCCTGAACATCTGGAGCATCCGGTCGGTCACCGTGAAGCCGCCCACCACGTTGATGGTGGCAAGCGCAACCGCGCCTATGCCAAGCGCGTCGCCGATCATGGAGTCGCTGCGAACAACCACAACCAGCGCGCCAATCAGCACGATGCCCGAAATGGCGTTGGAACCCGACATGAGCGGCGTGTGCAGGATGGGCGGCACCTTGCTGATGACCTCAAAGCCCAGCAGCACCGCCAGCACGAACACGAACAGCGATACGAGCAGTCCTTCAATCATCCGGCTCCCTCCTCCAGGCGGGCCTGCGCGGGCGCAAAGACCACGTTCCCCTCGTGCGTGATGCAGCAGCCCTGCACGATTGCATCGTTGAAGTCCAAGGCAAGTTCGCCGTCCTTCAGCAGGTGAGTGAGCAGCGTGGAGATGTTGCGCGAGTACATCTGGCTGGCGTGCAGGGGCATGGAGCTTGGCAGGTTGAGCGGCCCATGAATGAGAACGCCGTGCTTCACCGCCTCGGCGTCCGGCTCAGTGAGTTCGCAGTTGCCGCCCGCCTCCGCCGCAAGGTCTACGATGACCGAGCCGCGGCGCATGTCCTTCACCATGTCCTCCGTGATGAGCAGAGGCGCAGGCCGCCCCGGTATCAGCGCGGTGCAGATAACGAAGTCGGCGTCCTTGGCGAAGGTGTGTATCAGCTCGCGCTCCTTGCGCTGCGACTCCTCGGCCAGCTCAGTTGCGTAGCCGCCCGCGTCCTCCGTGTGCATCTCCTCGGACAGTCCTACGAATGTTGCGCCCAGGCTCTCCACCTGCTCCTTCACCACCGGGCGCACGTCGAACGCGTGCATCACCGCGCCAAGCCGACGCGCCGTGGCGATGGCCTGCAGGCCCGCGACACCCGCGCCCAGCACCAAGCCCCTGGCCGGCGCGTACGTGCCCGCGGCGGTGATCATCATCGGGAAGTACTTGGGCAGCGAGTTGGACGCCATCAGCACGGCCTTGTAGCCCGCCAGAGAGCTCATCGACGAAAGAGCGTCCATGCTCTGCGCGCGGGCGATGCGCGGGATGGTGTCCATGCTGAAGCTGGTGACGCCTCGCTCCGCGAGCATGCGCACAAGCTCCAGGTTGGCGAGCGGCTGCAACAGGGCGATGAGTGTGGAGCCATTCGCCAGAAGCTCAGCCTCGTGCTTGCCGAGCGACGGGTTCATCGCGGGGGCCTGCACCTTCAGCGCAACGTCCGCCTCGCCGTACAGCGATGCGGCGTCCGGCGCGATGGCTGCGCCCGCCTGTCGATACGAATCGTCATCGAAGGTGGCTTCCTCGCCCGCCCCCGACTCCACCACCACCTCCGCGCCGGATGCCACCAGTCTTGCCACTGCGTCCGGCACGAGAGCCACTCGCCTCTCGCCCGCCGCAATCTCTCTGGGTACGCCTACTTTCATCTACCCGCCCGTTGCCGAGTTACGCGCACAAAGTGAACTCGCCGGCTCGCCAAGGGACTGCCCGCGAGTTCCGCATGAAAGTATATGCACCGCCGCAATCAGAGTCAACAACTCTGCGGGGCAGAATTGAGACTTAACGCGCGCGGAACCGCCCGCTCATGTTTCAACAAGCTCAGCACGAACGGACGAAAGTCCAGCCCCCAACCGTCATTGCGGCCCATTCGGCTGCGCTCAGAGCCTGCCCCGTACCCCGATACGGGGGCAAACATCAGCCGCAGCGCGGGGTTACGCCTATGTGATAGAATGAAACAAGCGGCTCTCTAGCGCGAAATCTGAACCGAATGTGGTGAGTTGATGACCACAGTTGCTTCATGGAAATGGCCCGATGATTACCCGGCAGATTGTCCCCCAACCCATGCCGCACCCACTGACGGAGTCTACTATCGCATCGTCAAGAGCAACCCTCCTGAACCGGAAGATTTTGCCTCCGTTTACAACCGGGATCGCAGTAGAGCCGAACGGGAAATTAGTGAGCGAAGGAGAACTCAATGCGAGACGATGGGACTCTCAGTCTACGCCAACAGAAACCACGCCATCCAATGCGCTCAGCAGTACCCGAGAATCGGAAACAGGATTGCTAGATTGAATCTATCGCCAAGAGCGGGAATGATACTTGCGACCGACGGCGGCTTCGACTCTCACCACACCTGGTGGAAGGCAGAGGACTTTGACCCGCAATTCGCTGCCCGTGTAGTAGATGTCTTGTAGAAGAAAGAGGCAAATCCGCAATGCTGTCACAGATAGAGGGAGTGAGGCTTGAGAGCCCGCTGTGGAGCGCATTCTCCTTTGAACGGGTTCTGCAATACTACGACGGCCCCCGCTTGCTGCTCCAACGAAGCGCCGGCGGCCAGCTGTACCTTGCCTGGTGGAGCGACTCGGATGAATCAGGAGAGAGATGGGTTTATCTTCCTCTCAGCGAGCGTAGACTTCGCTCCATCCTATCGGGAGAAATGTCTTCGCTGGAGGGTCTCAAGACTCCCGAAGATGGCTACCTGCTTGTGGTAGACAAGGAACCGGAGTCCAACTCCGTCCTCCAGACTATCGTGACCCAGGCCGAATCGTTGCCTGCAGACTCCCTGCCGCTTCCGGGCGCCAGGCTGAACCTGCCAGTGCCGCCGGAGTTCAGCGGCGCCGCCGGTGAGGACGGGCCAGGATAAAGAACGCGGCCGGATCCTTGGGCGGCCGCGAATGGCAAGTGCAACCGTCAACCGTCATTCCTGCGAAAGCAGGAATCTATCACCCGGCGGGGAGGCAGGCGGCGCGGGCAATCGTCCACCACTCCCCACCCCCCTGGGTGCTAAATTCCCGTGTGCGCGGGAATGACGGATGTGGTTGTGGGCGGGCGGCGGCCTTTTCTCCCGCTCGTCCTGAGCCTGTCGAAGGGCGGGCGGATGGACAGCGACCGTGGTCTCCCCACTCTGGTTCGACAGGCTCACCATGAGCGGGTTTAGTGGTGACCAGCCGCCAATTGCCCTCGATTCGGGCGGTTCACGAACCGCCCCTACGGCCGATGCCGTACGCGCCCCCCTCTACTGGAACGCGCCGCCGTCCACGTCCGGCAGCGTCGCGCGACCCGCCCGGCGGCCTCTCGCCAGCGCGATGCGGGCGCGCACGCTCGTATACGCCATCGCGATCACGAACAGCGCCGCCGAGAACAGCACCACCGTCGCGCCGGATGACGCGTCCACGTAGAAGCTCAGGTATATGCCGCCCAGGCCGCAGAGCGCGCCCAGGCCAGCGGACAGCAGCATCATCTTCGCAAAGCTGCTGGTCAGCAGCCGCGCGATAATGGGCGGTATCACTATCGCCGCGGCTATCATCGTCACGCCAAGCACCTGCATCGACACCACGATGGACGCCGCAAGCACCAGCGCCAGCATCGAGTCCACCCAGCCGGTGGGCACGCCGTAGAACTGCGCCACCTCCGGGTCGAACGCCGTGAACAGGAGCTGCTTGTACCATATCACCACGACCAGGGCCGTTGCCGCCACCACGAACGAGATCGCCAGTATGTCGCCGTAGGTGACGCCCAGCACGTTGCCGAACAGCGCAGCGTCAAAGCTCCGCGTGAACGTCTTGTACCGGCTCACCAGCACGATGCCCAGGGCAAAGCTGGCGGTGGTCACGATGCCTATCGCCGCGTCCGCGCCTATCCTCCGCCTGCGAGTGGTCGCATTGATGATCAGGGCGGAGAGGAAGCCCCACACGCTCGCGCCCAGGAGGAAGTTGATGGACAGCACGTAGCTTACCACCGCGCCCCCGAATATGGCGTGCGCCAGCCCGTGTCCAATGTACGACATGCCGCGCAGCACCACGTACACCCCCACGAACCCGCACAGGCCTCCGACCAGCGTGGCCGCGACTGCCCCCTTGACGAAGAACTCGTACTGGAACGGCTCAAACATGGCGGCTCCCGCTACTCCCGCGGCCTTACGTGGCCGCGCTCGGCGTGGTGGCCGCGGCCGTAGAAGTGCGGCATCTCGGCCACCATCGGCACGCCCTCGTAGTGCGTGATGGGCATCTCCGCGCCGTAGGTGCGGCTCAGCACTTCGCTCGTGAACACCTCGGCGGGCGGCCCGTCTGCGACTACGCCGCCGTTGAGGCAGACGATGCGCGGCAGGTGGGCGGCGACGGCATTGATCTCGTGGGTGCTCATTACGACGGTGATGTCCTGGTGGTTCAGCTCGTCCAGCAGGTGCATCACGTCGTCACGCGTCTTGATGTCCACGCCGGACGTTGGCTCGTCAAGAATCAACAGGCGCGGGCTGCTCACCAGCGCGCGCGCCAGGAACGTCCGCTGCTTCTCGCCCCCGGACAGCTCGCGTATGTGCCTGCGAGCCAGCCCGCCTATGCCCAGACGCTCCATGATTCGCCGGCCCCGCTCCTGCTCCCTGCGCCCGTACCACGGCATGACAGGACTGTCCGCCGTGCAGCCCGTCATCACTACCTCCCACACCGTGACGGGGAAGTTCCAGTCCACCGTCTCCAGCTGCGGCACGTAGCCCGTCCGCGGCCGGTTCCGCGCCACCGACCTGCCCTCTACCGTGACCTGGCCGTGGTACAGATCGACCGCGCCAGCCATGCTGCGCAGCAGCGTGCTCTTGCCGGACCCGCTCGGCCCCAGCAGGCCGACGAAATCGCCCGGCATGATGCTCAGGTTGACGTCCCGCAGCACCACGCGCCCATCGTAGCCGCACGACACGTTGCGGAAGTCCACAATGGGAGGCTCGGCGCCGTGCTCGTGAGGAAATGGATGAAGCATGACGCGCCCCTACTGCGGGTAGATTGCCCCGCTGTCGCCCTCGAACACCGGGCCTGTGTCGAACCCGTCCAGGGCTTCCGTGCTGCCGCCCAGCGCGCCTACGATGATCTCCACGTCCGTCAGGATGAGGCCGAGGTACGTGTGGTTTGCGTCGCCGGGCAGGCCGGGCAGGTCGTCGTCGCGCAGCTTGTCCACGAATTCCGCGCCGCTCTCGCGCGCTATCTGCTCCATGACGGGGCTTGGGAACACCTCCGAGCCGAATATCGCCGGCACGCCCGCCTCCCTCACCTGGTTGATGAGCGATGCCACCTCACGCGCGGACGGCTCAGTGAAGTCTGACGGCTGCACCGCACCGATGATCTCCAGGCCGTACCGCGGCCCGAAGAGCGGGAACGAATCGTGGTACGTGAGCAGCTTGCGGTTGCCGGGCGGTATGGTCTCCACGGCCCTGGCTATCCGCCCGTCCAGGTCCTCGATGCGCTCCCGAAGGGCCTCCAGGTTCTCGTCGTAGTATTCGCTGTTGTCGGGGTCAAGCGCAACGAGCGCATCGCGGATCAGCTCGGCGTAGCGCAGGGCCAGCGGCGGCGACGTCCACAGGTGCGGGTTGGGCCGTCCGTCCGACGCCGGGAACGAGAAGTCGAAGACCCACTCGTCTTCCCGGATGGCCTTGTCCGCCAGCGTGAGTATCACCGCCCCGTCCTTTGCGTTGGCCTCTGCCATCTCTATGGTAGGCTCCTCCAGGAATAGGCCGTTGGCGATGAACAGGTCGGCCTCCGTAAGCGCAACGGCCACGGACGGCGCGGGGCTGTAGGTGTGCGAGTTCGTGCCCTCCGGCACGACGCCCTCCAGCCGGATGCGCGTGCCTCCCACGTTCTCCGCCAGGCTGGTTATGGGCGATACGGTCGTGACCACGCTGAGCCTCTCATCGTTCGGGGCGCCGCTGTCGGACGTGCAGGCCGCGGCCAGAGCGAGCACGACCGGTACGAGCGCGGCGACCGCGGCCGCCCGCGCCAGCGTCACGGCTCCCGGCGCTTTGGCGAACATTCCGCGCAAAGCCCTCCTATCGCAAAGTGCTCCAGATCCGGCTCGAAACCGAACTCGTTTACGAGGCGATGCCTCAGTTCCTCCAGGTACGACGGGCTGAGGTCGAATGTGCGGCTGCACTCGCGGCAGACCATGTGGTGGTGCTTGTTCGGCTCCGCGACCTCGTAGCGGGCGGAGTCCACGCCCAGGTCGATCTCGGTGACCAGGTGCAGCCTCTTGAGCAGCTGCAATATGCGGTAGACCGTGGCAATGTCCAGATACGGGTAAGTCTTGACGACCTCCCGGTGGATGGCCTCCGCGGTCTGGTGGCCTCCGCCCTCGGCGATGGCCTGCAAAACCATGACGCGCTGCGGAGTGAGGCGATAGCCCGCCTCCCTGAGCGTTGCGACTACATTGCTGTGACCTGCCATTGCTTGCTCCTGCAACCGCTTGCAACAGCGAGTGTATGGCAATAAACCGCGCGTGTCAATAGCGATTGCGGCATGTTAGGAGGGAGAAAGGCCCCGATGCCGCTCGTCCTGAGACTGTCGAAGGGCGGGCGAACGAACGACGCGCGCCGCCTCGACCGTCATTGCGGCCCATTCGGCTGCGCTCAGGGCAGGCTCAGCCGCAATCCATCCCCCCGGCCCAGCCGGGCGCTAGACCCCCGCTTTCGCGAGGGTGACGATTGAGGGGCCGCCGCCACTGCCTCGTCCATGCTTCGACAGGCTCAGCACGAACGCATACGGATCCCCGCTCATCTGAGCCTGTCGAAGGGCGGGCGTACGAACGACGCGCGCCGCCTCAACCGTCATTGCGGCCCATTCGGCTGCGCTCAGGGCAGGCTCAGCCGCAATCCATCCCCCCGCCCAGCCGGGTGCTAGCCCCCGCGTTCGCGAGGGTGACGGTTGTTGGGGTTGCCGCCCACGCGCGCCCTTCCCAACCTCATTCCTGCGAAAGCAGGAATCCAAGGGGGGGTAGTGTCAAGGATTGTGTGTAGATTGAGAGAGGGGCTTCACCTTCCAGTTGGTGTTGAGATGGCTGATGACTCCGAAGATAATCCTTTCTACGCTGTCTGAGTTCTGGAAGCAGCTCATGGGTCGCGTCCTCCGGCGCACTTCTCTGAAGGTCCTTTCGATGGCGTTGGTGGTGCGCACCTTCTTCCAGTGGGGTTGAGGGCATTCCAGGAAGGGCAGGAGTTCTTCCAGGTCGTCCTCAATGCACCGGACAGCGTTGGGTGAGGCGCTCCGCCAGCGAGCAGCCCACTGGCGGAAGCGCAGAACGGCCTCGCGGCGAGTGTGGGCCTGGTAAATGGTCTTGGCCTGGGCCAAGCAGGCTTCTTGATGCCTGCGTGGCAGCTTGGCAGCCACGTTGCGCATCTTGTGGGCCCAGCAGCGCTGCCTGGGTACGAAGGGGTAGACCGTGTCGAGGGCGCGGTGCAGACCGGCGCACCCGTCCGTGCTGACCATTTGGAGCCTGTCTCCCTTGAGTCCCCGTTGGTAGAGGCTGTCCAGGAAGGCAGTCCACATGGCCTCACTCTCCGATGAGGCCTGGCGGAAGTCGAGGAGCTCACGGACGCCGCCGTGGGTGATGCCGTAGGCGCACAGAACCACCCTGCGCTTCACTTCGACCGCGCCCTTGACCTTGAGCACGATCCCGTCCAGGAGCAGGTATCTGTATCGGTCATCGAGCTGCCTGCTGTGGAAGCGCCGCACCTCTGCGTCCAGGCTACGGCATATGCGGGACACAGTCTGGGCGCTAACCCCCTCACCCAGCAATGGCTGGACTACCTCTCGCACTCTCCGGGCGCTCACCCCGGCCAAGAACATCTTGCGTACCATCTGATTGACCTGAGACTGCCGACGCTGGTATCTGGGCAGCACCCGCGGACGATACTGCCCGTCCCTATCTCGAGGGATCCGTATCCGCTCTATCGGGCCAAACTCGGTGAGCAGACCCCGGTACCGGTACCCGTTTCGGTAGCCTCGCCTGACTTCCGTTCGCCGGTACTTGGCCGCGTGGAGTTGCTCTATCAACTCAGCTTCCATCGCTTCTTCCATTAGAGTCTTGACCACGGCTAACGTCCGAGATTTGATCTCGTCCCACCAATCCTCTTCTTCCTTGACTGCGGACCACCTATCCTCTATTGTCAGTTCTGTCAGGTCTTTGACCTGTGCCACGGGCGTGTCCTCCTCTCAGTGGGTTTGCTTCACCCAGAAGGATACGCCCTTTCTCCCTTTTACACACTCCACGTTACACTACCTTCCAAGGGGCCGGGCACGGCTCACGTCTAGTGGGTATGCTACAATGCTGGACAGGGCGGCGGGCCACTAGTCGGGGCAACCGAAACACTTCGCAGGGCTGGGCCGTTGTTGAGAAGCAGACCTTGAAACTTCCGAATGTCGGCAATGCCCAAATAGACCAGACGAAAATTACGGAGTACCTGCTGTCCCCTGTCCATCAAGGAAGCGGTGGCAAGGCGGGGTTCTTTGCCGCTCTGGGGTTCAGGCGGGATTCCTGGGAGATCCTGGCAAATGGATTGAAGGTGCAGGCAGAATCTCACGAGGTATCACGGGTAGTGCAGACAGCCTACGGCCCCCGCTATCATGTAGAGGGCTTGCTTCAGGGCCCCGGCGGTGACGCCGCAGAGATCAGGACGGTTTGGCAGTTTGACATTGGCAGCTCGCATCCCCGGCTGATAACGGCCTATCCAATCAGGAGGTGAAGGGTGTTCAAGGAGCACGAACAGATTGTCTTGACGGACAGCGTCCTCGGCGATGACGGCAGTGAGCTAAAGCCCGGTGACGTTGGGACGGTGGTTCACGTACATACGGGCCCCGGCGCTGGAGGCTTTGTTGTGGAGTTCATGGCCCGCGATGGCGAGACTCTCACCATTGCAACAGTATTGCAGTCCCAGGCCCGCCGGCAACGCGTCGGAGCGGCAAGCTCGAAGCCTGCCCCTGCGAAAGCGGGACGTGAGCGCAACGATTCGTAGGAGCGACCATCCATGCTTCGACAGGCTCAGCGCGAACGGGCAATTGCTCCCGCTCACCCTGAGCCTGTCGGAGGGCGGGCGTACGAACGGCGCGCGCCGCCTCAGCCATCATTGCGGCGGAAGCCGCAATCCATCCCCCCGGCCCAGCCGGGTGCTAGCCCCCCGCTTTCGCGAGGGTGACGGTTGTTGCTCTCCCCGTCCATGCTTCGACAGGCTCAGCACGAACGGAGTGGGTGACCGCTCATCTGAGCCTGTCGAAGGGCGGGCGAACGAACGACGCGCGCCGCCTCAACCGTCATTGCGGCGGAAGCCGCAATCCATCCCCTCCGCCCTGCCAAGGGCTAGAACCCCGCTTTCTCGAGGGTGACGGTTGTTGCTCTCCCCGTCCATGCTTCGACAGGCTCAGCACGAACGGATACAGACCCCACTCATCCGAGCCTGTCGAAGGGCGGGTGGGCGGACGAACGATGCGCGCCGCCTCAGCCGTCATTGCGGCGGAAGCCGCAAACCATCCCCCAACCCAAACAGGTGCTAGACCCCTGCGTTCGCAGGGGTGACGGTAGTTGGGGCCACCGCCTCTGCCCCGTCCATGCTTCGACAGGCTCAGCACGAACGGACACAGACCCCGCTCGTACTGAGCGTGTCGAAGGGCGGGCGTATGAACGACGCGCGCCGCCTCAACCGTCATTGCGGCGGAAGCCGCAATCCATCCCCCCCTCACCCAGCCGGGTGCTAGACCCCCGCTTTCGCGAGGGCGACGGTTGTTGGGGCCGCCGCCTCTGCCCCCATCCATGCTACGACAAGCTCAGCACGAACGGGATTACTGTGTCCGCTCACCCTCAGCCTGTCGAAGGGCGGGCGTACGAACGACGCGCGCCGCCTCAACCGTCATTGCGGCGGAATCCGCAATCCCCCCCCCCGCCCAGCCGGGCGCTAGACCCTTGCCTTCGCGAGGGTGGCGGTTGTTGGGGCCGCCGCCTCTGCCCCCGTCCATGCTTCGACAGGCTCAGCACGAACGGATACAGATCGCCCTACCGCGGGAACGCGTCACGCAGGCCGCCATCCACCGGCAGCATCGCGCCCGTGGTGTTGCGCGAGCGGTCGCCAGCCAGGAACAGCGCCGCCTCCGCCACGTCATCCGCCGTCACCGTCGCTTGCAGGAGCGTGCGGCGGCGGTAGAAGTCCTCCACCTGTGCAACCGGTATGCCGTGCGCCTTCGCCCTGCCCCTCCGCACCGCCGGAGACCACAGCCCGGACCCGCCGAACACCGCGTCCGGGTTGATGACGTTGGAGCGAATGCCGTACCGCCCGTTCTCGATCGCCAGCACACGCGCAAGCTGCGCCTCTGCCGCCTTGGCCGCGCTGTACGCGCCAAGCTCCTGGCCGGGCGCAGGCACGTTCTTGGTGGCAATGAACACCAGGCTGCCGCCAACTCCTTGCTCGCGGAGTATCGACACCGCCTCCCTAGCGACCAGGAAGTGGCCCGTGGCGTTGACCGACAGGCTGCGCTGCCAGTCCTCAAGTTCCAGCGACTCTATCGCGCCCACGGGCGCAATGCCCGCGTTCGAGACCAGCACGTCAAGCCCCCCTAACGCCAGCCGGACGGCCTGAAACGCCTCCTTAACTGACCGCTCGTCCGCAACGTCCATCCTGCGATGTAGCGCTCGCTCCTCGCCGTGCCTGTCCGCGATCTCGCGCGCCACCGCCCGCGCGCCCGCGGCCTGCACGTCCGTCACCGCAACGTGCGCGCCCTCATCCGCGAACCGCAGCGCGATGGCCCGCCCGATGCCGCGCGCCGCGCCCGTCACCAGCACAATGCGGCCCGAAAGCTCGCGAGCGGGCGGCGCAAGCGTCCTCTTGTACAGCTCCAGCGGCCAGTACTCGGCATCGTAGGCGTCCTGCGGCGAAAGCGACTCGTAGCGGTCAAGCGCCTGCGCCCCCGCCATGATTCCGATGGTGTGGCGGTAGACGTCGGCGGCGGCCCGCGCAGCCCGCGCGTCCGCGCCCGCAGTCCACATGCCCACTCCACGCACCAGCACGACCCGCGGAAGCGGGTCGAGCATCGGATGTTCGCCATCCGTGTGCCTCTCGTACCACTCACCGTATGCGCGGGCGTACTCCCCCACGGCGGCCCTGAGCCGTGCCTGTGCCTGCGCCGCATCCGCCAAGTCCCCCGCGTCGACGACCAGCGGCGACCGCTTGGTGGTCAGCAGGTGGTCCGGCGTTGCCGCCCCGACGGCCGCCAGCGCCTCGGCGTCCGGCGAGCGCGCTAGCCGCATCACCTCGACGCCGTCCTCGAATCGCAGCGCGCCACCGTGCGGTAGCAGCAGCCCGCGCAGCGCGGGCGCGAGCGAGGCCGCCGCCTTCCGTCGATCGGCGCGGGCGGGCAGCGCCGCGGGAGCCCTGCGGAACGGCCGTCGGCCCTCGCCCGCCCGCCTCACGAACTCCTCCGCGCGCGTCACCAGCTCCACGTGCGTCTCGTACGCCTCGCGCGGCGTATCGCCCCACGTGACCAGGCCGTGGTTCAGCAGCGCAACGCCCCGCACGGTCGAGTCGGCTTGCGCGCTCAGCTCAACCTCCTTCGACAGCCGGAAGCCCGGCCTGCGATACGCCACCGCCGCTACCTGCCCGCCGAACGCCTCCGCGAGCAGCTCATTCGGCCTGCGCGTGTTGGTGATGGACAGGATGGCGTCCGCGTGGCTGTGCACCACGCTGGCCTGCGGCAGGAAGGCGTGCAGCAGCGTCTCGATCGACGGCCGCGGCGATGACGGCTCCAGGAGGCAGTGGCCCAGGTAGGCCACCATCTCGTCGTCCGCCATGTCGTCCCTGTTCAACAGCGGCAGCACGAGATCCAACAACACGCCGGGAAAGCCGCCGCGGCCAATCGTCTTCATGTCCGCGCCGCTGCCCTTGATTCGCATGACCGGGCGCACGATGCCGGTGAAGTCCGGCTCCTGCGTCTTGAGCGAGGTGTTGCCGCCGCCCCACAGCGCAAGCGACGGCTCGCCGCCCACCAGCCGGCTCTGGTACACCAGCAGGTCAAGCGGCGACAGCCCGGCCGTTTCCCTCTCCGACCACGCGCTCCTCATGCCATGCTGCCTCCTGCGTAGTAGAGTTCTCTCCACAACCGGTTTGCCGTCCACCAAAACCTCTTCCCCCTTGAGGGGGAAGATTGAGATGGGGGTGAATTGCGCGTGTCCATGTTTTAGCCTATCGCCCCCATCCTAACCTTCCCCCGCAGACGGGGGAAGGGACATGCACTAGCCGACCCGCGCCATTACCTCCGGCGTATCGTTCCGGGCCGAGTTCACGAGCTGCGACACCTCGTAGACCTCCAGGTCGTCGCCTGCGTACGGGACTAACAGTTCCTTGCGCCGGACGGACGGAATCTCGCCCGCCGCGTCCAGCCATACACTCTCGGCGTGCCGCGGCAGGATGACCGGCATACGGCTGTGGATCCGCTCCATCGCGGCGTTGGCCTCCGTGGTAATGATGGTGCAGGACGCCACCGTTTCGCCCTCCGGCGACCGCCACGACTCCCACAACCCCGCAAACGCGAACGGCTCGCCGGAGCGCAACGCGATGCGCCACGGAATCCTCGCGCTGCCCACCCGCAGCCACTCGTAGAAGCCGTCCGCCAACACCAGGCATCGCCGCCGCTGGAACGGCCTGCTGAACACGCGGCTGGTATCCAGCGTCTCCGCGCGGGCGTTGATCATGCGGCTGCCGATGGCGCGATCCTTGGCCCAGGACGGAATGAGGCCCCAGCGCATGGGCCGCGCGACGTTGCGGGTGTCGTCTGCGCTGCGAGTCACGGCCAGAACCTCCTGCGTGGGCGCGATGTTGAACCGCGGCGGGCGCGGCTCCCCGTCGCCCTCGAAGTCGAACCTCAAGGCCAGCTCCGACATATCCGCCACCAGCGAGTACCTGCCGCACATATCGCCTCCAGTTTACTACGAAACGCCCGCGGCCATAAGCCGTTTCCTGCGCCATTGAAGCAGTCCTGCCCTGCCTGTAGAATGCAACCGGCGGCAATCACCCAATCCAACCCCGCGCCTGGAGACGATTTGCAGAACTCCGACCGCTCGACCGCCGGAACGGACGCAGCCCGCGGCCGGTTCCCGCGCGCCCTCATGGCCTTCGAGGTTACTCAGTACCGTTGGCTGTGGTGCAGCTTCCTGTTCGGCTCCATGTCTATGAGTGTGCGGATGCTGGCCCAGGGCTGGCTTGTGCTGGAGATCACCGACTCGCCGTTCTGGGTCGGCGCGATCGCGGGCATACAGGGGCTTGGCCTCGTGGGGTTCGGCGCGTTCGGCGGCACCATCGTCGAGCGGTTCGACAAGCGCAAGGTGCTCGGCGTGGTGTACTTCCTGGGCGCGGTGGTCTCCGGCTTGACGGCCGCGCTGGTCATCACCGGGCAGGTGGAGTTGTGGCACATGGCGCCCATCGCTCTGGCGCAAGGGATGCTGATGGGAACCCAGCTGCCGGCGTCCAACAGCCTGGCCTATCAGATAGTCGGGCCGGAACGGCTGCTGAACGCAATGGCGGCGCGGCTGATTGCGCTGAACATCAGCCGCACGATAGGCTCCTTCCTGGCCGGTATGCTCATCCACAACTACGGCGTGGGCAGCAGCTACATCCTGGCTACGTCCGGCTCCGCGATTGGGCTGGTGTTCCTGCTGGTCATCCGCGGCGACTACCGCGCCGCCGCTATGCGAGAGTCGTTCTGGGAGTCTACCGGCCACGGCCTGCGCTACGCCTGGCAGAACAGGATCATCCGGCGTCTGCTGTTCCTGAGCCTGCTGATGGAGGCGTTCGGCTTCTCGCACCTGGTGATGATTCCGGTGATGGCGCGGGACGTGCTGAACGTGGGCGCCACCGGCATGGGCTACCTGTCGGCAGCGAGCGGCATAGGCTCCACGCTCAGCACGATAGTCGTGGCGCTGCTCGGCGACTTCCGGCGAAAGGGCGCGCTGCTGGCGTTCACCACGCTGGGCGCGGGTGTGTCGATTGCGCTGTTCGCCTACTCGCCCGTCTACGCCCTCTCGCTGGCGCTGGCGGGGTTGGCCGGCGGCTCGCTGATGGCCTACGACGTGACGATGGGCACGATGCTACAGCTTCACAGCGACGACGAAATGCGCGGGCGAGTGCTGGGCATCTACGGCCTCACGTTCGGCTTCACGCCTGTTGGCGGATTCCTGGCCGGCGCCGTGGCGACCGCGCTCAACCCGCCGTTCGCCGTGGCGATGGGCGGCGCGATCATCATCCTGTACATCGGCGGCAACTTCCGGTCGACGCTGCGGCTGGACCTCGCCGCGCGGAGGCAGCGATGGCGGCGCGCCTGATACCGGGCCTCACCGCGGAGGCCGCAAGCCGCATCTGCATGGAGCAGTGCCGCGCCATGTGCTGCCAGGGCCCGCTGATCCTGACGCTGGCGGAGGACGAGGCGCAGGCGTTCGCGAAACGGGCCGCCGCCATCGGCGCGACGGCGATCATCACGCAGGGCGATGGAGGCCGCGCCTGGGTGCGCTTCGCCGACCACCCCGGCGCGCGCTGCCCCATGCTTGACGCCGAGACCAACGCCTGCCGCATCTACGAGCACAGGCCGCGCCGTTGCCGCGACTTCCCGGAGGCGCCGACGGCCGGCTGCGCCATCTCCGGCGGCTAAGGGCGGGCGCCGCCGCTCAATCGTAGGGGCACCGCCCGACTCGCGGGCAGCGGCAACCGGCAGCCACTGCCATCATCCGCTCACCATGAGCTTGTCGCAGGGTGAGCAAGCCGTGTGCTTACACCCCCGGCCGCGAGCACGCCGTCGCGCACATACCACGTTCGTCACCCTCGCGAAAGCGGGGGTCTAGCCCCCGGGGTCTGGTGGTGGGCGATGCGCCGCCCGCCTCCCCACCGGGTGCTAGATTCCTGCTTTCGCAGGAAAGACGGTTGAGGCAGAAGCCGCTCGCCCTGAGCCTGCCGATGGGTGGGCGGCGGCCAACCTCAACCGTCATTGCGGCGGAAGCCGCAATCCAGAGGGGTGGCGGCGTGGGGCGATGCGCCGCCCGCCTCCCCGCCGGGTGCTAGATTCCTGCTTTCGCAGGAAAGACGGTTGAGGTGGTTGCCGCTCGCCCTTCGACTTGCTCATCCTGAGGCGCGCCCCCTACCCCACTCGCTTTGCCATGAATATATCCGGCTTGCCGTAACCGTTGGCGTCCGGCAGCGCTCCGACCACCGTGAAGCCGACCTTGCGGTAGAACTCATACGGGTGGGCGTTGAGGTTGCGGATGCGCGCCAGGTGGCCCAGCACGTCGTCGTACAGCTCGATGCCGCCGAGCGACGTCTGGTTGTTCTCGTCGTCGGTGCCCAGCCACAGCGTCACCGCGCCGCGCTCCCGCACCCTCGCCTCGATGTCGGCGACCAGCCGCCGCCCAAGGCCGCGTCTCTGACGCTCCGGCCTCACGACCAACGGGTGCAGCTCCCACGCAAAGCCGTCGTACGCGCGGATCGCGCCCACCCAGCCGATCACATCGCCCGCGCCGTCAACCGCGATGCGGCTGATGCGGCCTTCCGCGAAGAACTCCTCCACCTCCCGGCTCGCCGACGCCATATCCGGCCACGCGGCCGGATGATGCTCCGCGAACACCTCAAACAGGAGCGCGGCGCACTGCTCCACGGCCGCAGTGTTGCCCGGCAGCAGGTCTACGATGGGCAGAGCAGACTCGTTCATCGCTGACATCCCGACTACGGCTAGCCTGCGCCCAGAATCGCCCGCTCGATTGCCTCGTTGAGGCAGAGGCCGCCGGTCGCGTTGCCATCGCTGTCCACCACCCGCCGGTTCGCCACGCCAACGCGCCCATCGGCAACCGCCTTCAGCGTCTCGAGCACGAGCGGCCGCTCCCGCCGCACGCCCTCCTCGCGGATGAGCCGGAACAGCGGCAGATCCTCGCCCTCTGAGGCTCGCATCTCCTCCACGCTGCGACCCTCGATCTGCCGCCACAGCCCATCGAATTCGCCGCCGCGTATCGGGAATGAGCAGTACGAGATAACCGGGCCGCGATCCAGGTCTTCAGTCGCAAGGTGAACGTAGGAGCCCGCCTCGGCCGCGCCCTCCGCAATCAGGCTCCATATCACGTCCTGCCACGTACCGACAGGGCCGCCGGGCAGCGCGGGGTGCAGGTTCAGCATGGTGTAGCGGTTGCAAAGCTCTGCCCCTGTGATGAGCATGTAGCCCGCCAGCACGCACACGTCCGGGGTGTACGGCTCCAGCAGGCGCATGACCTCCCGGTCGAACTGCGCGCGGTGGCGTGAGAACGGGCCGCCGCCCTGCTCTCGCCGGAAGCGTTGCGATGACAGCGTGACGAGCGGGATGCCGTAGTCCTGCGCCTGGCGATGGTAGCGGTCGCTGCCTTCCGCTTCGCCCGGCTCGCGGTTGCTGAACACGAACTCCATCCGCGCCTTGAGCTCGCCGCTTGCGATGGCGTCCTGCGCCGTACGCAGCAGCCCAAGCGAGCCTTCGCCGCGTCCCGTGGAGAACCAACCCAGCTTCAGCATTGGCCCGTTCGCCTCACGCGCGGCCCAGCAGGCCGGACAGCCTCTTGCGCGTCTTGGTCACGGTGGTGGCAAAGTGAATGAGAGGCAGCATCTGCCGCCTGGACTGCGTTCCGCGGGCCAGCCCTTCCAGGAGGCCGGCGGGCGTCATGTCGAACGCGGGCACGTCCGCGTAGCAGCGGCCCACCTCAACCGGCGTATGCGAGTCGGTCACGGACGTGGTCAGGATGCCGTGCTCGCGCGCCAGCGCCTCGGCGGCGCGGTTGTCGCGTTGCAGCGTGTTGCGGGCGTTGAACGCCTCGATGATGTCCACGTGCGGCAGGATCTCTTGCAGCGCCCACCGCTCGATGACGGAGCGGCGGAAGTGGTCGAACGGATGCGGCACGTGCACCAGCCCGCCCTGCTCTTTGATGAGGCGCACCGTCTCCAGCGGCGGCAGGTCGCGGGGAATCTCCTCGTGAAGGAAACAGACCGATAATCTCGCCGCCCGCTAGCTCTTGATCTCCTCGCCGATGATGACCGGGAACGGCGCGATTCGCCGGAACTCCAGCGCGCCCTCGATGGTGTTGTGGTCGGTGACGGCTATGCAGTCCATGCCCGTGTCCACGCACCGCCGCGCCAGCGTCTCCAACTCCATGAACGAGTCCGGCGAGAAGCGGGTGTGGACGTGCAGGTCAATCCTCAACGTCCGCCTCCTGCGCGTCCGCCAGCAGCCGCATCTGCTCGCCGTACGCCGTCTGGAGCCTGGTGATGCGCATCTCCGCCGAGGTCAGCAGCTCGTTGCAGATGCGCGCCAGGTGCATACCCTCTTCGAAGAGGCGCGTTGCCTCAGAAAGCGACAGGCCGCCCTCCTCCAGCCTGCGGACCGTGTCCTCCAGGCGATTGTAGGCGTCCTCGAAAGAGAGCGCGTCGTCCGTCTTGTCGCTGCTCACGTGCCTGCCTCGCGCCCTCCGGCGAGCGTCCTGGCGGCGAACGCGCCGTCTTGCACTCTCACCTGTACGTCGTCTCCGGCGGCAACCTGCGTGACGGACGTGACGGTCTCGCCGCTGTCCTGCCGTCTGCACCATCGCGTAGCCCCGCGAGAGCACGTTGGCGGGGCTGAGCGTGCCCAGCCGAAACTCCAGCCCCCGCACGCGTTCGCCGCGCATCGCCAGGTACGCCTGAAGCGAGCGGCCGGACGCAATCGAAAGGTCGTCGAGGCGCTGACGCCACGCGGACGCGTCCGGCGCGCTGCGATTCAGCCGCCACACGGACTGCTCCACGTCGCGGCCTCCCGCGGCCATCACCTCGCCCATCCTCTGCGACAGCGCGTTCACGCCGGCGCGCACGTGCACCAGCAGCTCGGCCCTGTCCGGCGCCACCATCTCGGCCGCGGCCGAGGGCGTGGGCGCACGCGCGTCCGCTACCAGATCCGCGACGGTGTAGTCGGTCTCGTGGCCCACCGCGCTGACTACGGGCGCGCGGCTGGCGTATATGGCGCGGGCCACGGCCTCCTCGTTGAACGCCCACAAGCTCCTCCAGCGAGCCGCCGCCGCGTGCGACGATCACCACGTCCACGTCGTCCTCGCGATCCACGGTCTCCAGCGCCTCCGCGATGGCGGCGGCCGCCCCTTCGCCCTGCACGGGCGCGGGCGCAAGCGCAAGCTCGACGAGCGGGTAGCGGCGGCCCAGCACGTTTTGTATGTCGTGCCAGACGGAGCCGAACGGCGACGTGACGACCGCGATCCGGCGCGGGAACTGAGGCAGCGGCCGCTTCCGCGACGGGTGGAACAGCCCCTCGGCTTCCAGCCGAGCCTTTAGCCGTTCAAGCTCCATGTGGCGTTCGCCCAGGCCCTCCGGCTGCACCATGTCCACGTAGAGTTGCAGGTCTCCGCGCACCTCGTACAGGGAGACGCGGCCGTGCGTGACCACTGCGCCGCCGTTGCTCAGGTTCTCGCCGCCGGTGGCGGGCCGGAACATGACGCACCGAAGCTGGCCCGCGCCGTCCTTGAGCGTGAAGTAGTAGTGGCCGGCCGCGGAGTTGAACAGGTTGGAGACCTCGCCGCGCACCCACAGGTCGCCCAGCACGGCGTCAGCCTCCAAGGACTGCTTCAGGTAGCGCGTGATCTGGCCTACGGTGTAGATTGCCAAGGCGAACCCTAGCCTACCCTCTCCAGGTACTCCCCGTTGCGCGTGTCCACCCGCACGGTCTCGCCCACGTTGACGAAGAACGGCACGTTGACCGTGACGCCGGTCTCCAGCGTGGCGGGCTTGGTGCTGCCCTGCGCCGTGTTGCCGCGGAGCGAGGGCGGCGTGTTGGCAACCTGAAGCTCCACGTAGGTCGGAAGCTCCAGCGAGATGGGATCGCCCCGGTAGAAGACCAGATCCACCACGTCCTGCTCCCTCAGGTACTGGAGGGCGTCGCCCACCACGTCCTGATCCACCGGGTACTGGTCGAACGTGGACATGTCCATGAAGTGGTACAGGTCGCCGTCGCCGTAGAGGTACTGCGCCTGCCGCGTGTCCACCTCCGCCAGCGTGAGCTTCTGATTGCCCGGCACGTTGCGCTCCATCGAGCGGCCGCTTCGCAGGCTCTTCAGCTTGAGTGTGAGCACCGGGGCGCGCTGCTGCATCTTGGTGTGCTTCCACTCCGTGACCTGCCACGGCTCATCGTCCAGCACAATCACGGTGCCCCGTCTCAGCTCGCTGTAGCTAATCGTCATTGTTGCGCTCCCGTGCTAGTCTATCTTGGGCGCGTGGCTTATCACCTTCGCCCTGCCCTGCTCCATGACCACGATGTCCTCGATTCGGACACCTCCCCAGCCGGATATGTATATGCCCGGCTCAATGGTGAACGGCATCCCGTCCTCCAGCACCACCGGTGAGTTCGGCCCGACGCCCGGCCGCTCGTGGATCTCCAGGCCCACGCCGTGGCCCAGGCTGTGCCCGAACTTGTCGCCGTAGCCCGCCTCATCGATCACTGCCCGCGCGATTGCGTCCGCCTCGCCCGCCGTCATGCCGGTGCGCACGCCATCCATCGCGGCCCGCTGCGCCCTGAGCACGGTCGAGTACACCTCGCGGAATGTATCGTCCTCGCGGCCGCCGATGCACAGCGTGCGGCTGAGGTCGCTGCAATAGCCCTGGTAGCGCGCGCCCATGTCGATGATGAGCGGCTGGCCGTCGCGCAGGGGCGTGTCATCCGCGCGATGGTGCGGCAACGCGGCATTGGGGCCGGCCGCCACGATGGTATCGAACGAAACGGAGTCCGCGCCGAGCTCCCGCATCGTGCGCTCCAGCAGCCACGCAACCTCTCGCTCCGTCTGCCCGTCTCGGAGCGTCCGCGACACCTCCTCGAACGCCCTGTCCGAGATGTCGATTGCTCGTTGGAGCAACGCCATCTCCGCCTCGTCCTTCACAGAGCGCAATTCCTCGACCAGGCCCGCGGTTGGAATCAGGCTGACGCCGTCACCGTTGCCGGCCTCCGCAAACGTCTTTGACAGCCTATCGTGCGTGGCGACCGTCATCTGCTGGCTTTCGAAACCCAGCCTGCGGACGCCCAGCTCCTTCAGCAGGTCGGTGAGCCAGTTGGAGCCGCCGCCCGTGACTCGCAGCACGCGGAAGTCGGGAGCTTGATGGCCCGCCTGCTCGATGTAGCGGAAGTCGGTCGCAAGCACCGCGGCGTCCGCGGTGATGATGAGATTGCCCGCCGTGCCGCTGAACCCGGACAGGTATCGCCTGTTCTCGTCCGAACCGATGAGTATGCCGTCGATTTCGCTGCTCTCGAATTTCGCCCTTATGGCGTCCAGTCTTGAACTCATTCCACCGCCCTTTCGTTGAAGCTTGCGGCCAGGTAGTCGACCGCGGCCACGTAGCCGCGCCAACCCAGGCCGCTGATCTGGCCCACGGCTACCGGGGCCACCACGGAGCGATGCCTCCACCGCTCCCTTGCGTAGATGTTGGAGATGTGAACCTCCACCACGGGCAGGCCGGTGTCCGCCAGCGCCTCCCGCAGCGAGAGGCCGTAGTGCGTGAGCGCGCCGGGGTTGATGACGATTGCGTTCACCGATGCGCTGCGCGCTTGCAAGACGTCGATGATCGCGCCCTCGCTGTTGGACTGGAAGAACTCGACGTCCGCGCCAAGCTCCCGGGCGCGTTCGCGCACCATCTCCTCAATGTCGGCCAGGGTCATGGTGCCGTACACGTCCCGGTCTCTGCGGCCGAGTATGTTGAGGTTGGGTCCGTTTATGACCAGTAGTCTCATGCCAAGGCGGCCCTTTCGCCACGGCGCGGCGGGATGCAATGGATTGACGCCGCGGCCTGCCCGCCTATCTTACCAGAAGTGACCGCCCAATCTCCATAGCGGATTGCGGCGGCTTTACGGGAGAGGCGGGCGCGATCCTCCCCGCTCCGGTTCGGCTGGCTCACCCCCGTATCAAGTACGGGGCAGGCTATGAGCGGGAAGATTATGTCCGTTCGTCCTGAGCCTGTCGAAGGGCGGGCGGACGAACGCCTGCATCCTAAACCGTCATTGCGGCTTTCGCCGCAATCCAAGGGGCGGCGTTGTCTTCCACTGGCGCAACGGCCCGCCAAGGTGGTTCGGCAGGCTCACCACAAGCGGGCCGTCTTACTCCGCTCACCCTGGGCCTGTCGAAGGGCGGGCGGCTGGCACAGCT
This sequence comes from Dehalococcoidia bacterium, assembly GCA_963555975.3. Classification (GTDB taxonomy): domain Bacteria; phylum Chloroflexota; class Dehalococcoidia; order Lucifugimonadales; family UBA2985; genus JAPPHY01. Next base: position 617,412 of record OY821663.2, on the reverse strand, counting down.
CCGCGGCAACCCGTAGGGGCTGGCCTTGGAGCCTGTCTCAAAACTCGCCGTAGCGCAGATGCAGGTTGGTGGTATAAGCTGTGGTGAAGGACAATCGCCGGGAGTGAAAGTGAGATGCCACAGCGAGAGATGAGCAGAGAGCAAGCCTGGATGCTGCCTTCCAGCCTCGACGACATGCTGGCTGCGGAGCATCCGGCGCGGTTCGCGGCCGCGTTCGTGGACGGGCTGAGTCGGCGAGAGTGGCGGGAGATGGGCGTAGAGGTGGACGGCGGCTGGATGGGAGCGCCATCGTACCATCCCCGCGCCCTGCTTGGGGTATGGATTTACGGCTTCATGACGGGCGTGCGGTCGAGTCGCAAGCTGGAGACGGCGTGCCGTGAACAGATACCCTTCCTGTGGCTGAGCGGTCGCCAATGCCCGGACCACAACACGCTGTGGCGGTTCTACAAGGGGAACAGGCTGGAGATGAGGAAGCTGCTCAAGCGCACGGTGAAGACGGCGGTGAACCTGGACCTGGTGGAGCTGGCCGTGCAGGCGGTGGACGGCTCCAAGGTGTGGGCGAACGCCAGTGGGGACAGGACGCTCGACAAGGCGGGACTGAGGCGGCTGCTGGAGCGGGTGGACAAGGCGATCGAGGATCTGGAGGCTCAGAACGAAGAGGGCGAGGGCGCAGGCGCGGCCCGTATGCCCAGGGAGTTGTCGGAGCAGAAGGAGTTGAGAGAGCGGGTGCGCAGGGCCATGCGAGAAGTCGAAGACGATGAGGCCCGGCAGGTGAACCTGACCGATGAGGACGCTCGGCTGATGAAGGGACGGGGGCGGATCATCGGCCCTGCGTACAACGTCCAGGTGGTGGTGTCGCCGACGGAGAGCGAACGGGGAGTCCGTGGCATGATGATAACGGCGGCGGAGGTGACGGACGACCCCAACGACGCCTTCCAGTTGGCGCCGATGGTGGAGGCTGCGGAGGAGGCCACAGGCGTACAGGCGGAGGTGACGCTGGCGGACGCGGGGTATCATTCGGGCAGCAACCTTGCGGAGAGTGAGGCGAGAGGCTGGCGCGTGGTCATGCCGGAGTCCCAGCAGAGGGCGCTGAGCCATTCCTACCACAAAGACAGGTTCATCTACGACGCGGAGAGCGACAGCTACCTTTGCCCCCAGGGGGAGCGACTGCGGTTCACACGGATGAAGGTCACGAGGGGAACGCCGATGAGGCTGTACCGCGCCGGCGGGAGAGTGTGCCGCGCCTGTCCCGCCTTTGGGGTGTGCACCACGGACGGGCGTCACGGGCGCGCCCTGGAGGTGGGGCCTTACGAAGAGGCGTTGCGCCGTCACAGAGAGTTGATGCTCACCGATGGGGCGCGTGAGAGGTACAGGCGAAGGATGGGACTGGTGGAGCCTGCCTTCGGGATCATCAAAGAGCGAATGGCTGCGCGTAGGTTCCTGCTGCGCGGCCTTCGCAACGTCGCAGCCGAGTGGTCGCTGCTGGCGGTCGCCTTCAACCTGCGCACGCTCTGGAGGGCATGGGCCGACCGGATAACGCGCCCGCGAAGGCCAAGCCGCGCCGTTCCATCGAACCAACCAGTCCTACAGCCCGCCACTTAGCCGTACGCGCCCTTCTCCCACCACTTTCAACCACATCCAGCCAAACCTGTGAGACAGGCTCCTTGTGCCCGCCCTTGTGGTGTGCGGCGTCGCCATAGGCGCCCACAAGGGACGCCCCTACGCACGAACGGCGTGTGTAGCCCCGCTCACCATGAGCATGTCGAAGGGCGAGCGGACTACGTGGTCGAGGCCGCCGCCTACACCTCCATGCCCGCGTGGAAGCGGTGGTAGTCCACAACCTTGCGCAGCGCCCGCGCAGCCCTGGTGGGCGACGGGAAGATCGGGATGCCCAGGTCGCGCAGGATGGCGTCCGTCTCCTCCATCGGGCCGTTCTCCGGGTACGGCACCGGCGTCCAGAACATCGCCATCATCGGCTTGCCGGACTTGTCCCGCGCCTCGCCGTACTGCTTCAGTTCCGCCGCAATGTCCTCCGCGCTCCGGCGGCCGCGCTGTACGCCTCTCATCATCGCTACTACGTCCACGTTGGGGTCGCCCGTCAGCAGGTCAAGGATGGTCTCCAGGTTGCCCCGGTTGATGCCGCCGATGTCCACCGGGTTGAAGTAGCTGGCACCCACAAGCTGGAAGAACTCCGCCATGCGCTCCAGCGTAGGCTCCGACAGCGTAGGCACGCGCAGGCCGGCCCACGAGAACTCGTCGCTCATCGACACCGACTGCCCGCCGCTGCCGCCGATGATGCCCACGCGGTCGCCCGTAACGGGGCCGAGGAGCGTGAGCATCTTCGCCACGTCAATGACCTCGTGGAGCGAGTCGGCGCGGATGGCGCCTGCCTGCCGCGCGCCCGCGTTCCAGATCTCGATTGAGCCGGCCAGCGAGCCGGTGTGCGAGGCGGCGCTGCGCCGGCCCGCGTCGGTCTGGCCGCCCTTCCACAGCACGACCGGCTTCCGCGGCGCAACCTCGCGCAGCGCGCGGAAGAAGCGTTCGCCGTCCTTGGGCCCCTCGATGTACGCGCAGATGACGTTGGTTGCCGCATCGTCGGCGAAGTACTGGAGCAGGTCGGGGCTGTCGAGCAGGATGGCGTTGCCGAAGCTGACCGTCATATTGACGCCCACACCGCCCGCCTGCAGGCCCTGCGTCATGGCCGAGGCGTGCGCGCCGCTCTGCGAGATGACGCTGGCAGCCCCCACGTTGGTCACGTCCTGCCCCTCGCCGAACCTCATGCCTACGTGCGGATTGAACACGCCCATGCAGTTGGGGCCGATGACCAGTATGCCGGCCTCGCGCGCAGTGTCCGCGATCTGCTGCTGCATCTGGATAGCCTCTTCGTTGCCGGACTCGGCGAAGCCGGACGTGAACATGTGCATGGTCTTGACGCCCTTTGCCACGGCGTCCTTCAGCACGAACGGCACGGCGCGGCGCGGCACCGCTACCACCACGTAGTCCACCGGCTCCGGGATTTCGACCAGGCTCTTGTAGTTGGGTATGCCCATCTCCTCGATGCCGACGATGTCGTCCGGGTTGATCTGCACCGAGTAGAGCGTTCCCTTGAAGTCGCTCATGTTGCGGAGCCAGACGTAGTTGTCGAACTTCCTGGCCCCCACCACGGCAACCACCTTTGGGCTGAAGGCCGCGTCCAACTGCTCCTTGAGAACCGGCATAGACACCTCCACTCTGCGCGGACGGTAGACTGGCGCGTATCGGAATGGGGACAAGATACGCCCGCGCGTGCGCGCTGTCAACGGGCGCGGGCGGGGGTGGCCAATGCGAAATGGCTGAGGGAAGCAAAAAGATCCCACTACCCTATGACAAGCAGTGTGAAATCACACCTCTATGCCAATGCCATTTGCCATTGAGCTTACGGTGGCACATTCCCTATGTTGCGCAAGACATCCTTGACAAAGACGGGAAGCTCCATTTGTGCATGTTCTGCCAATGCCATCAAGTGATCATATTCTGGCACTTCCTCTCCCACCCAGGCCAAGTCAAGGCGCCTCATTAGCCGTAGTGCTATATGAGCGTAATTGTGTGGTGATGCCCAATAGCACGTTCGGCATATTTCCTCGACGCTATCTGTAGTCCAGTTCCTGCAGTGTTCGCAAGACCATGACTTTGCACGGTTGCACGAACCGCACAAGAGCATGAAGTTTGAAGGTTCAGAAGTACCGAGGGCGTCGCCTGCAACCTCAAACGGCACGCGGTGATCAATTTGGAGATAGCGAGATTCATATTCTATGTTGCAGATCCCGCAACGTGACCCGTTTACCTGAATCAAGGCTTCCTTCAGGCCCTTGGGCCATGTTGTCCTGCCGCCGAGCCTACCCTCTCTCACTCTTGTAGGGTCGCCGAACCTGTACGCTCCGATCCTTCTGCCATGAGTTCCCGTAACTCGAAACGTCTCTAGGGGAATGCCCTGTTCGCGCACATCACGCGCAGCCCGCGGGGGATGGTCGTATCCGTATAGTTCACTTAATTCTTCGGTCGTAACGAAACCATGCTCCAGGATATGGTCTATCACTGTCTTCGGGCGCTTCGCCGTTACGGCCCTAAGGCGGTCCAGAAACTCAGGTGAGAGGCTAAATTCCGCATTTGGTTCCTTCTCTGCCACTTCTCATCACTTCCATTCATGGTTGTAGAACAATTGCAGGGGTGAAGTGCCTCCCTGTAGAGTGGAGGTAAGCGCGGGTGACAGGTATAGAGATTCGTATGTCATTTCCGCGCGTCCCAGAAGGGTGGCTTGAGTTGACCGCCCAGCTGGTACTTCCAATCGCGTTAGCCCCAGCATGTCTGGAAGCAATTGCCCAAAAGTCTTGTCTCCGGTGCGACCATCGTATGACAAGGCGAACATAACGTGTCGATTGTTGAGAGCTTGAAGCTCATTGCAGAACTCAGAGTGGTCAAAGGGAGGCAGGTATCTGTGATCCCGCTGGCCGTTAACACCCTGATATGGTGGATCCATATAGACGATGTCGTCGCTGTTGCATTGGAGTAGAACGCTCTTGTAGTCCAATGATGTCAGAAGCACTTTTCCACGGAGCAATGCTGATGTTCGCTTGATTCGCTGGCGCATTTCCCCGGGATGTGCGCCCCTCCGACGATTATCCGGAGAGTTGTTGAATTCGCCTCTTGAGTTGTACCTGATGGCTGCCTTGACACAGCGAGCGAGCAGATACAGGAAATCACCGGGACTCTGTTCCCTGTTGAAGCGGTCCCGCACGATGTCAAAGTAGGCTCGCTCTTGACCCAACTGACTTTTCCAGATGTCAGCGTACTCGTCTCCAAGGCATTCCGGTCGCTCAATTATTTCCCGCCACAGCCGAATTAGCGCGAGATGAGCGTCGTTAATCCAGAATCGTTGCGAATTGCCGTGCGCGGCGACTGCCAAGGACACAGCAGCGGAGCCCGCAAATGGCTCCACTAGGCGAGGCATAGTTTGAGGGAAGTGCTGCAATATCAAGCCAGCAATCTTTCGTTTACTGCCCTGATAAGGGATTGGCTGGGGAACAGTGTGCGATCCTAGCATGAGGCAACTTCTTGACCGCGGTTCTTCCGCCTTGCAGCACTCTCCACCTGACCCGATATGGACTTTGAGTTCATCAAGTCCGCCTTGGTGCTCTAGGCTTGTGGAAGAGGTGTCGCCTAGATGCTGTCAAGCTATTGTATAGGGTTAGGAGCTATCGAACAAGACCGCGAGATGCCAACTACTTGAGCGAAAACCGCTGCAATGAAGCATCTGCTCCCCCCGCACACTCTCCCCCAACCCAAAGCCTTTACGCATTGCCTGCGCTGTGCTAGAATGCCACAATCGAATACGCTCAGCCGTCAGGTGTATCAATTGCGCGTTATCGCTGGAGAAGCCAAGGGGCGTCGCATCGCCAGTCGCAGGAGGCTGGGCGCACGACCCACCACCGAGAGAGTCCGTTCGTCCTTGTTCTCTATGCTGGAGTCCAACGGACTGGAGGGCAAGCGCGTCGTTGACCTCTACGCCGGAACCGGCACGCTTGGAATCGAGGCGCTCAGCCGCGGCGCGCAGTGGGCCGACTTCGTCGAGGACAACCCCAAGCGGTGCGCCCTCCTCCGCCGCAGCCTCTCCGAGATGCGCTTCACCGAACGCTCCCGCGTCTACTGCATGAAGGTGGAGCGCGCGCTCAAGTCGCTGGACGGCGCCTACGACATCGTGCTGATGGATCCGCCCTACACGCTGGGGCCGGTGCATCACGTGATGGAGAAGGTGGCAGGGCTGGCGCGCGAGGGCGGCATCGTGGCCGCGGGCCACTCCAAGCATCACGCGCTGGAAGCCGAGTACGGAGGCCTCGGCCTGCTGCGGGAGCGCAGGCACGGCGACACCGTATGCTCCATCTATCGGGCTACAGGCCGCGACTCGGAGCCGGCCGCGGACACGGAATCGGTACAGGCCCCTGAGCGGGCCTCGCAACAGGAAGGAGGAGAGGCTTGGTAACAGCCCTTTACCCCGGCAGCTTCGACCCCATTACCCTCGGACACATGGACATTGCCATCAGGTCGGCTGCGCTGTTCGACAAGGTGTACGTTGCCGTGGTGGACACCCGCTCCTCCAAGTCCATCATGTTCAACACGGAGGAACGTCTCGAGCTGTGCAAGGCGGCCCTCTGCGACTACACCAACATCGAGGTGGTGCCATACACCGGCCTGACGGTCGACCTGGCGCGCAAGCTGGGGGCCGCCGTCATGGTGCGGGGCCTTCGCATGGGCTCCGACTTCGAGTACGAATGCGAGATGGCCCTCAACAATCAGAAGCTGGCGCCGGACGTGGACACCCTCTACCTCATGGCAAGCCTTGACCACATCTACATCAAGTCCAGCCTCATCAAGGAGATAGCGGCCGGGGAAGGCGACATCAGCCACCTGGTCCCAAATAATGTGGCGGATGCCCTTCGCGAACGATTGAGTTCCTGAGCCTGGGCGCCGCCTGAAAGGTGGATAGCCATGAACGTTACCACTCTCATAGAGAAGCTGGATGACCTTGTAAGCTCCGGCACGGGGGTTCCCGCAACCGGGAAGGTGCTGGTCGACAGGGAGAAGCTGTCGGAGTTGGTCAGCCAGATCCAGACCTCCCTGCCCGCCGACCTCCAGGAAGCGCAGGAGTTCCTTCAAATGCGCGAGAACCTCATCAATCAGGCCCTCACAGAGGCGCGGCGAATCAAGACCTCATCGGAGGACGAGGCCAGATCCCGCGTCAAGGACAGCGAAGTCCTACGGGAGGCCGGCAAGCTGGCCGAGGACATTGTCGTCGAGGCGCAGCAGAGGGCGCAGCGCATCCTGGACGAAGCCGACGCGCAGGCCGACGCCCGGCGCGCGGACGCCGACAAGTACGCTCAGGCCACCCTTGCCAAGCTGGAGGAGGAGTTGTCGCACGTCCTCACCACCATCCGCCGCGGCATAGACGCAATGGCCGCGGCAGGGTAGACCTCCGCACCGAGCCGTGACGAACTCGCCCGCTCGCGGCGCACTCGGAACACGGGAGGGCTTGAGCCACGCATGACCACCACCACAGGCCGGGCCACCCCCGCGCGGCTGCTGTTGCTTGGCGCGATCCTCGCCGTTGCGTCCGCGCTCGCCGCCTGCGTGACGGATGCCGCGCCGTCCGCCTCGCAGGACATGGAGGCCGTGGCGCAGGGCATCGACAAGAGCCTCATGTGCCCGATATGCCCCAGCGAGACCATCGACCAGTCCCAGACGGAGATTGCCGAACAGATGCGGCGCACGGTGCGCGAGAAGCTCGCGGAGGGCAGCAGCCGGGACGAAGTCCTGCAGTTCTTCGTGGAGCGTTACGGCGAGGACGTGCTGGCCGCGCCTCCCAAGAGCGGCTTCAACCTGCTGGCCTGGCTCGTTCCGCCGCTGGCCCTGCTGCTTGGCGGGGGCGCGCTGGCGCTGGCGCTGCGAGCCATGCGACAGGAGCATCGCCGGAGCGCGAATGCGAACGGGCCGCAGGCGGGCGCGGCCGGCCTGGAGCCGTACCTGAACGCGGTGGACAGCGACATACGCAGCCTCACCGCAGACGACGGCGGGCGAGGAAAGGGGTAGCAACGCAATGGCCGACCTCGGCTACATCTGCCTGCTGATCGCGCTTGCGCTTGCCGTCTACTCCCCGGCCGCGTCCATGATAGGCGTGCGGCTGGACAGCAGGCAGCTGGTCGCAAGCGGGCGGCGCGCCATCCTCGTCTCGCCCGTAGTTCTCGCCGGCTCTACGGCAGGGCTGGTAGGCGCGTTCGTCACCGCCGACTTCTCGGTGTCGTACGTGGCGGAACACAGCAGCCGCGCAATGGCGCCGCAGTACATCTGGGTCGCCATCTACGCCGGCAACGAGGGGTCGCTCCTGTTCATCTCGTTCGCGCTGTCCGTGCTCGCGGCGCTGGCGGTGTACTTTGCGCCGGCCGCACTGCGCCCGAGTATGCCGCACGTAGGCGCGGTGCTGATGGCCGTTCAGATCTTCTTCCTGGCGGTGATGGTCTTTCTTGCCAATCCATTTGCGCCGCTGGATCCCGTGCCGCCGGACGGCAGGGGCATCAACCCGCTTCTGACGCATCCCGGAATGTTCGCGCATCCGCCTATGCTGATGACCGGCCTCATATCGTTCTCAGTGCCGTTTGCGATAGTGATGGGGGCGCTTCTGTCCGGCCGTACCGGCGACGATTGGGTGGACGCCGGCCGCACCTGGGGCATCATCTCATGGGCGCTGCTTGGCATCGGCCTGCTGCTTGGCGGTTGGTGGGCGTACACCATCCTGGGATGGGGCGGCTACTGGGCGTGGGATCCCGTGGAAAACGCAGGCTTCATGCCCTGGCTGGTGATGACGGCCTTCATCCACTCGATAATGGTTCAGAAGCGCAGGGGCATGTTCCGCATGTGGAACCTTGCGCTGGTGATCATCGCATTCGGGTTCGCGCAGTTCGGGATGTTCATCAACCGGGGCGGGCCGGTGCCCTCCGTCCACTCGTTCGGCGCGTCAACGCTGGGGTGGGTGTTCCTGGCGTTCATGGGCGCAACGATGCTGGCCTCGTTCGCGGTGTTCGCCTGGCGATACAACGGCCTGAGGAGCGCGCAGACGCTGGAGTCCGCGCTGTCCCGCGAGGCCGCGTTCCTGGTGAACAACCTGCTGTTCCTGGGCGTGGCGTTCGTGACGCTATGGGGCGTGGTGTATCCCCTGATCTCGGAGCTGTTCCAGGGCGAGATAGTCACCGTGGGCCAGCCGTTCTACAACCAGGTCAACGGCCCAATCTTCCTGCTGCTCATCCTGCTGATGGGCGTGGCCCCGTTCATTCCGTGGCGCCGCGCGGGCTGGAGCAGCATGAGGCGCGCCCTGATTGCGCCCGCGGCCGCCGCCGCGGCAACTGTAGCTCTGCTCGTCCTGCTGCTGAGCGTGACCGTTCCGTGGGCGTTGATCTCCTACGGCCTGTGCGCCTTCGTGGTTGCCGGCATCCTGCGCGAGTGGGCCAGGGGCGCGCACGCCAGGCACGGGCGCGGCGAGAGCTACCCCGTCGCCTTCGGCAGGCTGATCGCCGCCAACCGTCCGCGGTACGGAGGATACGTCGTGCATCTGGCGGTGGTGCTGCTGGCGCTTGGCGTCACCGGGTCGTCGTTCTACGGCATCCAGCGAGATGTCGCGCTTGCCCCCGGCGAGACCGCCGACGTGGGCGAGTACAGCATAAAGTACGTCACGGCCTCCGCAACGGCCTTCCCCGACCGCACGGAGATGACGGCGGAGGTGCAGGCGTTCCGCGGCGACGCATATCTTGGCACGTATTACCCTCGGCGGGACTTCTACCCCGGCTTCAACATCGCATCTACGCAGGCGGCCATACGCTCAACGCCCTTGGAGGATCTGTACATCATCCCGGGCGAGCTGCTGGAGGACGGCCGCGCCATCTTCCGCGTGTACGTGAACCCGCTGGTGATGTGGATGTGGGTTGCCGGGCCAATGCTGCTAGCCGGGGTGGCTGTTGCGCTCTGGCCGCAGAGGGAGCCTGCCGCACAGTCCGTCGCTCTCCGGGGCGCGGGTGTCGCCGCCGGATCCGGTGGAACGCCGGAGGCCACCGCAGGCTGACTCCGGTGAGCAGCGTTGCCCCCTCGCTCACCGGAAGGCGCGGCGCGGTGTAGTCATGCCGTACCTGCTGGGACTTCTGCTTGCGCTCGCCGCCGCCGCGCTCATCGCGTGGCCGCTGCTGCGGGCGCGCCGCGCCGCCGCGCCGACGGGGCCAGGCGCGCTCGACGCGCTGCGGGAGACGCAGCGGCTGCGCCGGCAGGTGTACGATGAGATTCGCACGCTCGACCTCGACCGCGAGCTGGGCCACGTGCCCAACGAGCAGTACGAAGAGACGCTGGAAGCCCATCGCGTGCGAGCTGCTATCCTCCTGCGGCGGGAGGAGCGGATGCGGAGCGAACTGGCGCAGCTTATAGCCGACGTCGAGGACGACGTGCTGGCGCTGCGGCTGGCAAGCGGCAGCGTAAGCAGCACCGTCGAGTGCGCGGAGTGCGGCGGCCGCCGCGACGCCGACGCTGCGCTCTGCCCGCGCTGCGAGACGGGCAACCTCGACGCACAGGCAACGGAGGAGGCGGCGGAGTGAAGCGCATCATGGCGACCATCGCGGGCTTGACGCTGGCAGCGGCGGCGTTCGCCGCGCCGCCCGCCTCGCACGCGCAGGTGACCACAGACATCGCGGGCACGGTCGAGAACGGCACCGCCGAGGCGGACGTGCCCCTGGGCCTGGCGGTGACGCTGAACGTGTACCGCCTCGGCGACCTGCAGGAGACGCGCGAGACAGTCGCAGACGAGGACGGCGGCTTCGCCTTTCGCGGCGTGCCGGGCGGCGAGGGCCACGGCTACATCCTGAGCGCCGACCACGCGGGCGTCACCTACACCTACGAGCGCGACTACCCGATGGAAGCCCCAACGCTTGTAATTTTCGAAAGCAGTTCCAACCGCGACTTTATTCGCGTGACCTCGCACAGCCTTGTGGTGGGCGGCGTGAACCCGGACAGCCAGACGCTGGACATGCTGGAGCTTGTTGGCGTGGTCAACACCGGAGACCGCACCTTCCTGGCAGACCTGTCGCAGGCGCAGATGGGGCAGATGGCTTTCCTGCGCTTCTCGCTGCCCGACACCATCACTGACCTTGACGTGGAGACCAGCATGAGGGGAGGCTCAATACTTCAGGTGGATCGCGGATTCGCAATGACGACGCCCGTCGAGCCCGGCGAACACGAAATCGCCTACAGCTTCCGCACCGGCTACTCCGCCGGCAGGCTCACGTTCGACCACGGCCTGCCGTTCGGCGCGGACGTGTTCCGCGTACTGCTGCCGGAGGGCCTGGGCCGCGTAAGCAGTGACAGCCTGCAAGAGACGGAGCTACTGACGCTGGGCGAAAGGACGTACCAGCGCCTGGAAGGTCAAGACTTCCAGCCCGGCGACCGCGCGCTGCTCAGCTTCACCGACCTGCCGCAGCCCTCGCTGTGGAGCCGCATACGCAACGCCGCCTCGGACGACGATGTCATCGCGGTTGCGATTCCGGTCGCGCTCGGCGCGTGGCTGCTGGCGCTGCTCGGCTACGTGATGCTGCGCACCGCCCGGCGCGCGCGCACGGCCGCGGCCGCACCCGCCGACAGAGCAGCCTCCATCGCCGCAATTGCCGCGCTCGACGACCGCTTCCAGCGAGGCGAGATAGACCGGGCCGACTACCTGCGCGAGCGGCGAGACTTGAAGCGCCGGCTGCTCACCTCTGCGGATCTCAGCGAGGCGGCGAGCGAGCCGGAAGGGCCTCAGTCGTGAGCAGGCGCGTCGTGGTAATGGGCGTTGCGCTCGCGTGCTTCGCCGCGTTGTTCGCGCTGCTCGGCTGGGCGCTCGCGCGCTCCGGCGGGCAGCCGGCCGGGCCCGGCGTGAACGCCGAGTTCGGCGAGGTTGAGGTGGAGGAGCGCACGGCTCCCGACTTCACGCTGGAGCTGCTGGACGGCAGGACGCTCACGCTCTCGGAACTGCGCGGCAGTGTGGTCGTCGTCGACTTCTGGGCGTCGTGGTGCTGGCCGTGCCGACAGGAGGCGCCGCGCCTGATTCAGGTCTACGAGGAGTACCGAGGCCGCGGCGTGGAGTTCGTGGGCGTGGGCATCTGGGACCGGCCCGCGGAGGCGGAGGCGTTTGTTGAGGAGTTCGGCGTGCCGTACCCCACGGGGCTGGACATTCCCGGCGCAATTCTTGTCGAGTACGGCGTGAGCGGCATACCGGAGAAGCACTTCATCGACGCAGAGGGCCGAATCGTCACCAAGTTCGTTGGCCCGTCAAGCGAGGATGACCTGCGGGAGACGTTGGATCGGCTGCTGGCCGCCCGCGGCTAGAGCGACCCTTGTACCTTCCCCCGTCTGCGGGGGAAGGTTAGGATGGGGGCGCAAAGGCAGACAGTCCTCGCGCGTTTCACCCCCATCTCAATCTTCCCCCTCAAGGGGGAAGAGGTTTTGGCGGCCGCCCGCGGCTAGAGCGGGGCGTACTCGCCGGTGGTCAGCCTGCGCCACGCGCTGAGTATCTCGCGGTCTCTGTCGAATGCCAGCGGCGGCAGCGAGTCCGGCGTGAACCAGCCAAGCTCGGACACCTCAGGGCCGGGCGCGGCCTGCCCGTCCACGCTGCGGCAGTGGTACGCCGCCACTACCACGGGGTGGCCCGCATCCGAGAACAGCCCCACCAGTCCCGCAATTTCCACGCGCAAGCTCGTCTCCTCCCATACCTCTCTGGCCGCGGCCTGCTCCACAACCTCGCCTCTGTCCACGTAGCCGCCGGGCAGGCTCCAGAGGCCGTAGCCGGGCTGCGTGAGCCGCCGGATGAACAGCACGCGCCCGCCAGACTCGACGACGGTTGCGGCCGCCAGCTTGGGATCGTAGAAGACGACGCGGCCGCACGCCGGGCACACCGGGCGGGTTGCGCCGTGCGCCTCGCGCGACGCCAGCGCACCCCCGCACGATGGGCAGAACCGGTCGTTGTCCATCATGCGGTTGACTATACCACAACCGCGCGGGCGCGGGGGCATGGCGGGGGAGGCCGCCCCGCGCCCCTCCGGGTGCTAGGTTCCTGCTTCCGCAGGAACGACGGCAAGGGACTGCGGCGCTCCGCCCGCCCTTCGACAGGCTCAGGACGAGCAGGTGCAATATCGCCGTTTCTGGCGAGCTCGACGAACCAGAGGGGGGAGGCTACGGCCGTCGTCTATCCGCCTGCCCTTCGACAGGCTCAGGACGAGCGGGAACAATATCACCGCTCGTGGCGAGCTTGTCGAAAGGCAGGCGGCAGTGTCCGCCAACACCGTTGTCATTCCTGTAGATGCCAGATAATTCGGTGACGGAATGGTATAGAAGTCAACGACATATCTGGAGGCGATGATGAGAGACAACAGCGATGATAAGACCCTTGATCGGAGCTACTACCGGACGTGGCGGTTCCTGATCCGGGAGTACGAACTGGTGAAGGCCAAGAAGCATCCCCGCTTCCGGTACGCCTACGAATTCTACGAGGCGCACGGCACCAACCGGCAGACCTTCGCCAAGTACTACAACCGCTTCCGCCAGGACGGGAGCAATGAGTCGCTGACACCCAGGCGGCGCGGCCCCAAGTGGAAGAGCCGGCGCACGTTGCCGTTCATCGAGCAGAAGGCGCTGGAGCTCAGGAGGCAGGGTAGCAGCCGCTACGAGATATATGCGATACTCAAGGAGACGCTGAAGTCCCGCACGCCTGTGCCCTCCACCATCTACGCCATCAGCAGGCGTCACGGACTCAACCGGCTGACCAAGCCCATTCGTCGGTCCCGGAGGCGGATCATCAAGACCAGAGCCGGAGAGTTGGGCCACCTGGACTGCCACCACCTGAGCAAGGACATCATCGTAGGCGCCAAGCAGCGCTACTACCTGGTGTGCATCGTGGACGCCTGTACGCGCCTGGCCTGGGCCGAGGTGGTGGACGACGTCAAGAGCCTCAGCGTGATGTTCGCCTCCCTCAAGATCCTCAACCTGCTGAACGTGGAGTACGGGCTGCGCTTCGAAGCCATCCTCACCGACAACGGCCCGGAGGTAGCCTCACACGGCAAGAAGGACCGCCACCCCTTCGAGAGGATGCTCCAGGAACTGGGCATCACCCACCGCTACACACGCCCATACAGGCCCCAGACCAACGGCAAGGTGGAGCGGTTCTGGCGCACGCTCAACGAAGACATGCTGGACGAGACCACCTTCGAGTCGGTCGATGAGCTGAAGAACGAGCTGGTGGAGTACCTCCTGTACTACAACACGGTGCGGCCACACCAGGGACTCAACGGCATAACCCCCTTCCAAGCCATCCAAAATCTCCCAAATCCGTCAGCGAATTAGATGGCATGTACAATTCGGAGCGCAGCCGAACGCAGTCAGGCGCAGTCGAGGAATCCAAAGCATCCGCCTGCGAACACGCCCCTCCCCGCAGAGCGACGCGCCGCCGAATACGATACACCGCATACCGCATCTGCCTTAGATTCCTCGACTGCGCTGCGCTCCGCTCGGCATGACAGTGCGGCCGGCCGGAGCCCCCGGCGCCTCACTCCTCGCCCGTTTCCGGAAGTGCGGAGATCTCGCCGCTGCGAAGCCACTCGCCAAGCGGTATCTCTGCGGGCAGGTAGCGGATGTCCGGCGTGATCATCTCGCCCGTAGAGTCCTCAAAGCTCAGCTCGACGCGCCCGTCCTCCAGCGTACGCGAGTGGATCCTTCCCAGAACGATGCCGCCCAGCTCCACGTCACTGCTATGCCGCCAGCTTCCGGCCCGTGTGTCCAGGGACAGGTAGCGATGAGTGGGCAGTATCTGCATCCCTGGGGCCAGCTCAACGCCGTGTTCGATCCAGCCTTCATCCGCCAGCCTGGCGATAATGCGGAACTGGACCGTGGCCGGCTCGGTCGGAGTCAGCGCAAGCGCATCGTAGCCGAACATCTGCCGAATGTCGTTGCTGCCCGTGACAGCGAGTCCCTGCAGGAAGATGAAGTTGTCGCCATCCGCTTCCGAGACGGCGCACAGGATGGCGTCGGCAACCAGGCTGTAAATCGGAGATGCAACGCGCATCTCGTCGGAAAGCCTGACCAGCCTGTCGACGTTTGAAACGCCCGCCGCGGCCAGGGCTTCACGCAGGTGTTCCTCCGTGTCGCCGCAAGTAGCCCGTCGCTCAAGTTCATTGACCATTCTTCCGACGGCCTGGGCTTCCCAGCCGAGATCAGATGCGCGGGCGGCAGCCACGATGTCGCCCGCCTCCACCGCCGGAGACAGGACGCGTTGAGCGTAGGCAAGCTGGGCATGGATCTCAATCGCCTCCTGGAACGACAGCGCATCGCCGGCTCTCACTCTCCCCTGGACGGCCTCCCACGAATCGGCCAGCGACACGTACTGCGCTAGCGCGTCCCAGGATACGCTGAGAACGAGGTCCTCCACGGCCATCGGAATCAGGGCCTCCTCTGCGTCCAGCGCCTCGGGCAGCCCGGACGCGGTGACCACGCCCGTATAGCGCTCCCCGAACTGCCGCAGCAAATCGCTTGAGGACGCGCCATCCACGGAGACCGGCGCCGACTCTCCTCCGCGAGGCAGCGCGGCGATTGCCGGCTGACCGAATATCCCGTCCAGCACGCGCGTCTGCACGCCCGCGGCGTAGATCGCCTTCGCTCGAACGGACGGAGCGACTTCAACGCCGGGGTCTTCTGCGGCGCTCACCGAGGTCGTGACCAGGCCCTCCGCGTCGGCTACGGCCTCGACTGTGTAGTCCACCTCGTCCACCTTCACGGTGACCGCGTCAAACGTCGTGCCGCTCAGGACGGTGAGATTCTGCCACAGGCCCTGGAACCCAACCTCATTGCCAAGGCTGTCGTAGGTGATCACCGCCACGAACAGCCAGGAAGGGCCGTGCCTGTCGAACGTGACCTCAAACGGCCTTACGTGGCCGATTTCAACGCTGTTGTTGCCGGCGGTCTGCGCGCTGGTGTGATAGGAGACTCCCGCGTCCCAGCGTCCCGCCGCTGCGGTGATCGGAGGAGCCACCTCGAACACACGCGGCCCCACCACGTACACCAGCGCCCGGCCGCCGACCTCGGCGAGACTGCCGCCGCCCAGATTCCCGATTCGGAAGTCAACGTTGAAGGGCTGTCCCGCAACCACGCGGATCGGGGTGCGAGTCTCCTCGATCTTCAGCAGGAATCTCTCCTGCGCGGCCTTCTCGTCAACGAGGTCTACCACGAGGGTGAAGTCGGCCCTAAGGGGCTGATAGTCGCGCTCGTAGTAGGTGGTGGCCTCCAGGAGGTACGTGCCAGCCTGAAGGTAACGCTCGATGCGCGAGTCGCGCCGTTCGCCGCCGTCGTCGTTGGCGGCGATGAGGCCCTCGTCCAGCGAAGCGAGAGAGAGCACGGGGTCGCCGTTCTCCGACATCAGGTCTATCCGCACGCGGCCGTCTCGCGGCATCTCGAACAGGTAGCCGTGAGCGGGATGCTCCGCCACGAAGCGCGAGCCGCAGGTGTCGAGCGACCAGGAGCCGGACGCGGTCAGGCCAACGCCGGGCTTAAGCGTACCGAGGTTGGTTGGCTCGCAGCCCGCAACGTGGCTGATGGTGAGCGAGAAGTCCGCAGACCCGCGCTTGCGCCCTCCGACCGTGGTGGCCTCCACAAGGTAGACGCCCGCAGTGAGGTCGCGCTCCAGCCGTGCGTCCAGGCCGGCGCCGCCGTCATCGTTGAGCGTAATGCGGCGGCCCTTTTCATCCATCAGGTACAGGAAGGAGTCGCCGAGCGCCGACGTCAGGTTAAGCCTGATGCGGCTGTCCTCGACCAGCTCAAACCGGTAGGTGTGGGCGTCGCTGTCCGTCCGAAAGCGCGAGTCGCAGTCCTCGGTTGACCAGCTGCCGGTCACTGTCAACTTCGAATCCGGCTCAGCGCCAAGAGCGCCCAGGCCGATTGCAGCGCAGTCCTCCGACTGGCCGCGGGCAGGGCCGGCTTGATTCCACTCCATTGCAAGCAGGCAGGCCAACATCGCGGCCATGACGCAAGCGATGGCAAGCGTGCGTATTCCGGGTAGCGGAAGCGGCAGAGAGAGGGCAGTTCTTCTATCTGTTCGAGGGTTCACCGTGGCGTGCGCTCCTTCCTGATACTTGGTGCCAATACGTCCAGAGTCACCGCCATCTTATCACCGCATCCGAGGGTCAATCAAGCAGTCGGCGCGCCTCACCTGCACGGGAGCGGAACGCAGGTACAGGAAACGGCGTTGAGAGTGCAGTTCTTCTATCCGTTCGATGGTTCACAGCGGCTTGCGCCGGTTCTGGATACTCTGTATCAGTATGCCCTTCGATAGGCTCAGAGCCGGCCCTCTTGCCTTCGCAGGGGGCGAGCGGGTTTCGATCCGTTCCTGCTGAGCGTGTCGAAGCATGAACGGCCTACTCCATCATCTGCCCGCCTATGGCGGCATTGCGCCATGCGTGATATATTATGGCGCGGCTCGCCGCGGCAGTTCGCCGTGCGGCAGCCCTCTACATTGCAGTTGTCCGGAGGACGTACCATGCTGGAACACGATGTCCTGGTAATCGGCGCAGGTCTCGCGGGCCTGCGCGCAGCCCTGGCCGCAAACGACGCCGGGGCAGATGTCGCAGTCTTGACCAAGGTTCACCCGGTGCGAAGCCACTCCAACGCTGCGCAGGGAGGCATCAACGCCGCCCTCACCGACCGAGGCGACAATTGGGAGGAGCACGCATTCGAGACAGTCAAGGGCAGCGACTACCTCGGCGACCAGGACGCCATCGAGGTGCTGTGCAGCGAGGCAGGCCGCGCCATTATCGAGCAGGAGCACTTCGGCGTAATCTTCAGCCGCGACGAGACCGGCCGCCTGGGCACTCGCAACTTCGGCGGGCAGCAGCGCGCTCGCACCTTCTTCGTCGCCGACTTCACAGGGCAGGCCATGCTTCACGTCATGTACGAGCAGCTGGTCAAGTCCGGCACGCGCGTCTACGAGGAGTGGTTCGTGACCTCCCTCGTGGTCGAGGACGGCCGATGCCAGGGCGTGGTTGCGCTGGACATGATGACCGGCCGGCTGGAGGTCATCAAGGCCGGGGCCGTCATCCTCGCCGCCGGCGGCCTGGGCCGCCTCTACGAGCCGACCACCAACGCCCTCATCTGCACCGGCGACGGCATGGCGCTGGCCTACCGCTCAGGCGCGCCGCTCATGGACATGGAGATGGTGCAGTACCACCCCACCACGCTCAAGAGCAACGGCGTGCTCATCACCGAGGCCGCACGCGGCGAGGGCGCGCACCTCATCAACGCCAACGGCGAGCGGTTCATGGAGAAGTACGCCCCCAACATGATGGAACTGGCCTCCCGCGACGTGGTCTCCAGGGCGGAGCAGACGGAGATCAACGAAGGCCGCGGCATCGACGGCTGCGTCCTCCTCGACCTGCGCCACCTTGGCCGCGAGAAGATCCACGAACGCCTCTCGTACATTAACGAGGTTTCGATGGACTTCCTGGGCATAGACCTGGCGGAGCAGCCCGTGCCCGTGCGCCCCGGTATGCACTACCAGATGGGCGGCGTCAAGACCGACGTGGACGGCGCAACGCCGCTGCCCGGCCTGTACGCCGCCGGCGAGTGCGCCTGCGTGAGCGTCCACGGCGGCAACCGCCTCGGCGCGAACTCGCTGCTGGACACCATCGTCTTTGGGCGGCGCTCCGGCGAAGCCGCCGCCGTCTACTCGCGCGAGACCGCCCGCGCGCATGTGCCGGACTCCCGCCTCTCGCTGGACGAGAACCACGTCAAGGAGCTGCTCGGCCGGCAGGACAACGGCGACACGCCCGCCGCCATCCGCCTGGAGCTTGGCACCACCATGAACGACTACGTTGCCGTGTTCCGCACAGTCGAGGGGATGCAGACCGCGCTTGAAAAGGTGCGGAGCCTGCGCGGCAGGTTCGACAGCGTCCCCGTGCAGGACAAGGGCCGCGTGTTCAACACCAACCTCATCTTCACCCTGGAGCTAGGCTTCATGATCGACTGCGCGGAGACCATCGTGGTGAGCGCGCTGGAACGCAAGGAGAGCCGCGGCGCGCACTTTATGACGGAGTACCCGCAGCGAGACGACGAGAACTGGCTGAAGCACATCACGGTCAGCCAGTCTCCGGACGGGCCCAGGCTGGACTACCTGCCGGTCACCATCACGCAGTGGGAGCCGCAGGTTAGGTCTTACTAGGGCGGAACGCAGCTTCCGCAGGAGGCCACGCGTGACCAAGTACATCGTGCTAGCCGCCATGAAGGGGGAGTTCCTGGCCCACGGGGGCAACGTCTACGAGAACTTCCAGATGATGGGCTACGTGGAGGCGCCCGCGCCGTTCGACGCCGTGCGAACGTTCTTCGACAACCCGCAGTTCCCGCTCGACTGGCGGGACGTGCGGTACATGTGGGCGGAGCCGCTGCGAGACGACGACAGCAGCGGCCACTACGGTGACTTTGACCGCATCTACATTGAGGAGCTTGCGGAGCAGGCCAAACGCGCGGCAGGCGCGGACGCCCGTTAGCGCGGAGGACGGCGTTCGGTCGCATCACAGGCGCAGCGCAAAGGAGGCAGAGGCATGGCTATCGTTACCATCAACGGCCAGCGAGGCAGCGGAGCGCCGGAGATAGGCATGGAGGTGGCCGCACGCCTCGGCTACACATACCTTGACCGCCAGGTTCTCGGCGAGGCGGCCAACCGCCTGGGCACCACCGAGGAGGCGCTGGAGCGCAAGGAATCCACAGTCTCAAGCGGCCCCCGCGTGCTCACGGCGCTTACCAGGATAATCAATCGCATGGGCGCGTCGGGCGCGCTCGGCGACCCGTTCTCCCCGTTCGGGCTTGACCAGGACTACCGCGAGCTGATGTCCGGGCGCGCGGGCGGCGAGCACCACGTGGACGACGAGCGGTTCCTGGAAGCCACCGTGTCGGTCATTCGAGACCTTGCGGACTCCGGTGACGTGGTAATCGTGGGGCGGGCCGGCAACGTCATCCTGAGAGGCAACCCGCGGGCGCTCCACGTGGGACTGGTTTCGGAGACGGAGTCTCGCGCGGGAGTGGTGGCGCAGCGCGAGGGCATCACGACCGAGGAGGCTACGCTCCTGATGGAGGGCGCAGAGCAGGCGCGGCTGGAGTACTTCCGGCGTTACTTCAACGTGGAAGCCGACGACCCGATGAGCTTCCACCTCATGCTGAACACGCACCTGCTGACCCGGCAGCGCATCGTGGAGATCATTGCCGGTTCCTTACCGTAGACGACGCGGATCCTTGCCCGTTCGTGCTGAGCCTCCCCTTCTCGCTCGTGCTGAGCTTGTGGAACCAGAGCGGGGACACCACCGCCGCCTGTCGCCTGCCCACCCTTCGACAGGCTCAGGACGAGCGGACACGGCAGTCCCGCTCGTGCTGAGCCCCCCTTCCCGCTCATGGTGAGCCTGTCGAACCAGAGCGGGGACACCACCGCCGCCTATCGCCTGCCACCCTTCGACAGGCTCAGTACAAGCTGACACGGTACGCCTCCAACCCCCACCGTCATTGCGGCCCATTCGGCTAAGTCAGGGTAGACTTCAGCCGCAATCCAGCCCCCCACGCCCCGCCGGGTGCTAGATTCCTGCTTTCGCAGGAAAGACGGTTTCGACTACCCCTGCCCTTCTACACAGGCTCCGAGCGAACGGATTGGGGCCCGTCACCCAATCACCAGATCCTTCACTACCTGGATCACGGCCGCAAGCGTGAGCGCGCTCGCAAGCGTGCTGATCACCACCGCGTTGGTCACAAACCGCGGGTTCGTCCTGAACTCCGTCGCCAGGATTATTGTGAACACCGCCACAGGCATCGCGTACACCACCGCAACCACGCCGCGCGTCAGGTCGTCCAGCCCCAGCAGCATCGCCGACAGGTAACCCAGCGGCGCAGACGCCAGCAGCCGCATCACAACCGCCGCCGACAGGCTCGCCGGCCTCTCCAGCCTTATCTCCCCGCCCAACTGGAAGCCGAGCACCACCAGCATCATCGGAATCGAGGCCTGCGCCAGCATCTCGATGGGCGTGTCCACCACGGGCGGTAGATCCACGCCCGTTGCCCTCACCACCAGCGCGGCGATGATGCCGTAGATGGCCGGCAGCTTGAACACCTGCTTCACCGAGGCCGCCAGGCTCAGGCTGCTGCCCGCAGCGATGACCACGCCCAGCGACTGCCCAAGTATCGCCATCGTGACGAACACGATCACGCCCACCGCCAAGCCCTCATCGCCGAACGCCAGCAGCAGCACGGGCAGCGACAGGTTGCCTGCATTCGGGAAGCCCGTCGAGAGCACGAACGCGCTGCGCATCGCCCGGTCGTGTCGCAGCGCGAGGCTGGCGAGCAGGCTGGCGGCGATGATGAAGGCGTTGGCGAGCAGAATCGCCGCCACTATTCGCACCGACGCGGACGCGGGTATCTCCTGGTCTACCAGCGCGGTGAAGATGAGCGCGGGCGTGAGCAGGTACAGCGTGACCTGCGCCAGCGGCCCCACCGGCGCCTTCCGCCAGCGTTGGAACGCCGCGGCAAGCACCGCTACCAGGAACACCGGCATGATGACGTTGATGAATACGTCCAACATGGCGATTGACCTGGCTGCTCGCGGCTCTTCCCGGCGCGCTACCCGCCGAAGAACCGCCTCGGCGCGTCGACCATCATCGAGGTGATCGCGTCCTCGGCAACGCCCAGCTCCCGCAACCGAGGCAGCACGCGACGGCTGATGAAGCTGTAGCCGTCCGGGTTGTTCTCGCTTCTGCGGTTCGCGTTTTCCGGGAGTATCGGCTTCCAGCTCCCGTAATCGTGGGACATGGTCACCTGAGCCGCGTGGCCCATGTCGACCAGCCGCTTGATCACCTGCGTCCGCTCCTCCCAGGTCAGGCCGCCGCGCGCCCCGCCAGGGAAGTGATCCATGCCAAGGTAGCAGCCGCGGGCCACGATGCTAAGCAGGTAGTCCATGTCGTCAGTGTCATTGCTGTGGCCGATGCACACCCGCTCCATGTCCACCTCTTCCTCGTCGAACACGTCCATCTGGAGGCTGCCGGTCTGCGCGATGGACGAGGTGTGCGTGGAGATGGGCGCGCCCGTCCGGTTGCAGGCGCGCGCCGCCGCCCGCAGGATCAGCTCGTTCGACGGCAAGAGTCGGCCGTCCTCCACGTTTCCCACGTCCGTTGCCACCTTGATGACGCCTGCGCGAATCCCCGTGCCCTCGATGCCCTCCTCTATCTCACGCGCGAATGAACCCGCAAGCTGGTCGGCGGTCACGCCGTTGGCGATGGCGCGCGGTATGTCCAGCCAGACGCCTGTGCATATGACGATGTGAAGGTTGGCCCGCTCCGCAACGTCCTTGAGCAGCCTCATGTTGCGGCCCAGGTCCATGGTGGTCACGTCCACGATGGCGCCCACGCCCTCCGCGGCCGCCTCGTTGAGCGCGGCGGCGCGCTCCTCGACGTCAGCGTCGTGGTCGAACAGGTCAGGGAAGGTGTGCGCCAGCCCGGCCGAACTCTCCCGCACGTGCTCGTGCATGAGCGTGAAGCCCAGGTCTCCGGTGTCCACCGGGCCAAGTATCGTGTTCACAGTAGCCATGCCGTCCTCCCGTCCATAGATGTTGGTCGGGGCCTCTGCCTCCCAGTGGAGGCACTTGCATAACCCCGATGTCCCTTCCCCCGCAGACGGGGGAAGAGGTTTTGGCCTTTGTCGAGCGGCCGTCGCCGCCTCCGTGCAAGTGTAGCCCTGGCGAGTGAGCGGCGCAAGGAGCGCGCCGTCACGTCACGGGCAGCGTCCTCCGCGCTCGCTGGCCCGTCTCCGGCAGCAGCCGCGCCGACACAACGGCGGTCAGCGGCATCACGGCCAGCACGGCCAGGCTCGGCACGTAGGAGCCCAGCGCGTCCGTGACCACGCCCACCGCCAGCGGCGACACCACCGTAGAGGCGTTGCCGATGGTGAGCACGGCCGCCGTCACAAGCGCGACCCGCGCCGCGTCCACGCCCGGCAGCTCCATCGCGATGGTGAACACGGTGGGCAGGAAAATCCAGAAGCTGAACCCCATCAGCAGGATGGACGCGAGTATTATCGGCGTGCTGTCGAAGTAGAAGGCCCCAAACGCCCCAATCGGGAACGCCAGACCCGGCCCTGCCAGCAGCGGCCTGTGCAGCCCAAGCCGCGCCAGGAGGAAGCCGGACAGCATGTTGACCACCACGCCCATCAGCGGCAGCAGCGCGAGTATCGCCGTGGCCTGCTGCAACGGCATGTCGAACACCTCGTTGTAGTAGGTGGGCAGCCATGAGCTGTAGCCGATGAACATGGCGAACGGCCCCACCAGCGCGAACGCCAGAAGGATCGTGTTCCGCTCACGCAGCGCTCCGAACACGTCCTTCGCGGACATGCTCTGCTGGGTCGACTCCGCCGCGCGGCCTCCTCTGCCGAAGGCCAGCCAGCCCAGCATGGCCGCGAAGGCTACGCACCCGTAGAGCATGAGCACAATCCGCCACTCCAGCGCCTCCGCCAGCGGCACGCTCAGGAACATGGCCGTTGCCACGCCCGTGCCTTGCGCCGCCAGCATCAGCGCGTTCATCACTCCCCGCTCCGTTGGCCTGAACCACTCGACTATCAGCGAGGCAGTGGACGGCAGCAGGATGGCCCCGCCTATGCCGAACATGACGCGCAGGGGCAGCAGTGTGGCAATGTCGGTCGTCAATGGCGTCAGCGCGCCTGTCGACATGAGCAGCCCGCTCAGCAGGACTGCTCGCCGGGTCTTCAGTTTCGAGGATACGACGCCGCCCGGTATGAGGCATAGCGTGAACGCCAGGAACACCAGCACCATGAGGAGGCTGACCGTGCTCCTGGATACGCCGTACTCATCCATGATGAGCGGAAAGAGCGGCGCGGCCGAGAACAGGTTGAGGCCAATGGCAACATGAAGGGGCACGATGGCCCCCGCCACAACCCAGCGATACGAGCTGGCCTCCGGGCGATGTATGACGCCCTCCCCTGCCTGGTTTCCTGCCGAAAGTGGACGGCTCGCCACTGAGCGGGCGGGCGCGTCCCTCGGCGCTGCGGCGTTAACCGCAAGCGCCCCGCCTCCGAGCGTGACGCCCGGAGGCAGGACGCTTCGTCAATCACCTCTTCCCCCTTGAGAGGGAATTTGAGATGGGGGTGAGTGAAGCAACAACGCTCCCGAGCCCCCATCCCCTGCTTTCGCAGGGGCAAGCTCTAACCTTCCCCCGCAGACGGGGGAAGGGACTTGGGAATACGCAAGGCCGAGGCTTCTAGCCGGGCGTTGCGCTCCACACGGTGAAGTTGCCTCCCGTGGGCGTGGGGCCGCCGGACACGCCGATCTCCGCCGGCTTGCGTATCTGCCGGTCGCCCGCCCTGCCCTGGATCTGCTGGATCGAGTCCGTGTGCATCCAGAATCGGGTGCGGCCCGCCCCGGCGTTGCCGCCGCTGGGCGAGGCCGGGTTCGGCCCCTCGATGGTGATGTCCGTGGCGTAGAAGTCCAGCGCCTCGCCGCGCTGCACGCCCGCAAAGCGGATGCCCTCCAAGTGGAACTGGTGGAACAGCGTGAACCCGTCGTACATGTTCTCGAACGACAGGTCGCTGGGCGAGAGACCGGAGCCCTCGTAGATCTTGCGGCCTGTCTCGTCCGTGGCGGCCTCCGCCTCCTCAAGCGTAGGGCCGAAGCTGCGGACGCGCGTCCTGTCCGACGCGACGTTGAGAATGTACACCGGCTTCTGCTTCATGTCCTTCGCCCGCTCAGGCGTGGTGAAGAGGTACGCGGCAGAGGCCATGATCGGGATATCGTTGTCGAACAGGTTGGCGGGCTTGGCGATCCAGCGCGCCGCCAGGTAGTCCTCGACCGTCAGGACCTCAGGCCGGTGCTGCGCCCAGAAACCCTCCGGGAACATCAGGCCGTTGCGCTTCTCGTTCACCACAAAGGGCGCCATCATGTCGTGGTTCTTGCCGTACTTGCGGCAGTACGCCTCAAACTGCATGGCCGTGGTGTAGCAGGCCACCGTGCCCCACAGCGTGGAGTACTTGCCCGGCCCCGTGACCGTGTTGCCTCCTGCGGCGCCCTGGCCCACGTAGTACCGCCCGCCGAAGTTGTGCCAGCCCTTCAGAACCAGGCAGACCTCAGTCAGGCCCTCTCCCACGGCCTGCGCCGCAGTAACGACAGCGTTGGACATGCAGCCGGGGCCGTACATCGTGAAGTTCACGTTGGTCAGCTCCGGCA
Source organism: Dehalococcoidia bacterium (assembly GCA_963555975.3). Lineage (GTDB taxonomy): Bacteria > Chloroflexota > Dehalococcoidia > Lucifugimonadales > UBA2985 > JAPPHY01. The sequence continues at coordinate 592,580 of OY821663.2, read as the reverse complement.
TGTTCATCAGGATCCAGTCGGCGCTGAGTCGGGCGATGCCGTCGAGCGGGTTGTCCGTGGACTTGTAGGTATTGAGGAAGTCCTCCGGTATCGGCTTGTCCGAGGGCCACGGCGACCCCGTGGACGTCTCCTGCGCCATTACCAGCCCGTCGACCTCCTCAGGCCGTACGCCTGCGTCCTCGATTGCCTTGCGCAGCGCGAGGATGCTCCAGGCGCCAAGGCTGGTGTCGGTTGTCTCGTCCCAGCGCCTGGCAGTGGGCGAGTGGCCTATGCCGACGGCCGCCACCTTGCCCTTGTGCTCCCAGATGCCGAGTCCCTCCGTGCTCCTGTACATAGAAGCCGGCGCGTTCTGTGTTGGCATCCCTCACCTCCCTTGTGTTTAGTTGGGAATCGCGCGAGGGTTACGCGGTCAGCCGACCACTCGCCACTCGGGCACCTTCTGGCCGGTAGTGGGCGTGACCTCGAACACCACCTCTACGGCTGCTCCCACGGGCACGTCGTCGACTGGGGTGCCGGGCAGGTGCGACAGCATCTTGATGCCGGGGTCTTCTTCCAGCTCAACCACGGCGATGTTGAAGGGCTGGTCCTCGGCCAGGATAGTGACCGGGCAGTCGTACATGACGCCGTAGCCGTAGACCCTGCCGCGGCCGCTCATCTCCTTCCACTCAAGGTTGGTGCCGGGGTCGCAAGCGGGGTCGGGGCACTTCGCCACAGGGGGGTGCTGTAGCGTGTCGCAGTCCTTGCAGTTCTGGACTACCAGTCGGTCTTCGTTTGCCGCGTCCCAGAAGGGCTTGTCCACCTCGTCGGGTACCGGAGACTGCTTGGGCATTTCTCACCTCCGCTGCGGATTTGTTGGGTCTGTGCGAATCATAGGTCAAACGCCTGCGATAGTCAAGCCGCGATACCACCGTCGTTCCTGCGAAAGCAGGAACCTAGCACCCGGCGGAGAGGCGGGGGATGGATTGCGGCTTCCGCCGCAATGACGGTTGAGGCAGGAGCGCTTGTTGTGGGCGTGATGCCGCCGTGGTACAATCGGATGGAGCAACGCCGACGGAATAACGCGATGACTACACAGACTCCCGCAACAGAAGAACGCCTCAGCCGCCTGGAAGGCGCCTACGAGCAGGTCGACGCACGCTTGGAGGATCTGCGCTCTGAGATGAATGAGCGGCTGGGCGAAATGAATGAGCGGCTGAATGAGTTGGCGCGGGGCCAGCAATCCCTCCGAGAGGAAATGCAGCGCGGCCAGGAGTCCCTCCGCTTGGAGATTAGGGCCTTGCGCAACAACATGATACTGCTCACCGGAGGCACCTGGGCAACCTTGGTGGCCGGCCTTATCGCCGTCTTCACAACGCAATAGGGCGTAGCGCCACCCTATTGCCCCACCGCCCCCCGGTACCGAGATACGGGGTCGCGACTCCATCAGGGGGGGGGTAGGCCGCCAGCCAGGACTGTGCATTGCGTCGCGAAGGCGGTCTAGCGGATGCCCGCTTTCGCGGGCATAGGTGAATGTATACCCGTTCGTGCTGAAGAAGTCGAAGCATGGACGACGACGCCTACCACCACCGTCGTTCCTGCGAAAGCAGGAACCTATCACCCGGTGGGGCGAGGGCGGCGCATCACCCACCACCACATCCGGGGGTGCTAGACCCCCGCTTTCGCGAGGGTGACGGTTGTGGTAGGAGGCGAACGGCCGTCAACCCCGCGGCGCTTGCAGCCCGCGCGGCCCCTCGTACTGCACACGCGGCCTGAACAGCCGGTTGTCCTCCTGCTGCTCTATCACGTGGGCAACCAGCCCCGCAATCCGGGCGCACTGGAATATCGGCGTGTCCAGCGGCACCGGCACGTCCAGCAGGTAGAACAGCAGCGCAATCGGGTAGTCGGCGTTGGGGTACAGGCCGCGCTCCCGCAGCATGACCTCCTCCACCGTGCGGTAGATGGCGTGAAGCTCGCGGCCCTCCGGCCTGCGGTCGGCCAGCGACTCGATGTAGTCGCGCAGGAACAGCGCGCGGGGATCATACCGGCGCATGTACACGCGGTGCCCGAACCCCATGATTCGCGCCCGCTGCCGCAGCTGCTCCAGCACGTACTCCTCCGCCGCGGCCTCGCCGCCGTTGCGATGGATGTCCAGCAGCATGGAGATTGCAGCCTCGTTCGCGCCGCCGTGCAGCGGCCCCTTCAGCGACGCCACCGCGCCCGTCAGCGCGCCGTACACGTCCGCAAGCGTGGAGCCTATCACCCGCGCGGCAAAGGTGGAGTTCGCCATCTCGTGCTCCACGTAGCACGTGAGTATGCGGTCGAATCCCTCCAGCGACTCCCCGTCCGGCCTCTCGCCGCGAATCATGTACAGGAAGTTCTCGGCGTAGCCCAGCGACGGGTCCGGCCGCACGATGGGCAGGCCGTTCAGGACGCGGTACGCGTTCACTGCCACGACCGGCGCGCGTGCCAGCAGCCTCACGCCCTTGGCGAGGTTGGCCTCCCGCGAGATGTCCATCAGCAGATCCGGCTCCTCGTAGCCCGCCAGGAACGATATGCCCGTGCGCAGCGCGTCCATGACCGACGTGTCGCGCGTCAGAAGTTCCAGCAACCGGTAGGCGTCTTCCGGCAGCTCGCACTGCGACTTGAGCGCATCGCTGAGCGACTGAGCGGCGGCCTCATCCGGCAGCTCGCCATACATGACCAGGTGCGCCACGTCCACGTACTTCAGGTTGCGCGCCAGGTCGATCAGGTCGTAGCCGCGGATGAGAATCACCTCCAGGTCAACGTCCAGGTACGAAAGCCGCGTGAGGTTGGAGATGACCCCTTCCAGGCCGGGGCTGTATTGCGGAGTGGTCATGGCAAACCCCCTACCCGTGTTCAGCCGGCGGACAGCCCCACCATGGCCGAAAGGAGCGCGTCCAGGTTCGGCTGTTGCTCCAGATCCCACACCAGGTCGAGGACGCGCCGCGCCTGTGCATCGCTCCAGCGGCCCTGCACGTTGGACAGCAGCTTGGCCTCGACCTCGTCGTCGCTCATCGGGTTGCGGAAGTGGCCGCGGGGGTAGCTCTGCTCGCCCGCGAACTGCCGCCCGCCCGCCGTGGCGACGGTTATGCGATTGGGTATGCCCTCCGGGTAGCCCTTGTCAAGCTCCGGGTCCATCCGCAGCATTGTCCTGTCCAGTATCGACCGCACACGCGGGTCTGCCAGCCGCTCGTCGGAGAACGAGGCGCTGTCCACGCTGCCGTCCAGCAGGGCCACGGCCACGATGTACGGCATCGAGTGGTCTGCGGTCTCGCGAGTCCTGGGCGCCCACTTCTCCGGATCCATCGCGATTATCTCGTACGCCACGCCGAACGTGTCGATGTGGACGGACTCGACCGCGCCCGCCACGGCGTCCGCCGAGTCGCCCGCGCCAAGCTGCCCCCTCAGGTCGACCGCGATGTCAACCGCGCTCTGCGCGTGGTACTCCACCGGCCACCGCTTGATGTAGGTGTCCAGAATGCGGGACGGAGGCGCACCGTCCTCCAGCGGCCGGAATGGAGCGTCGTCGAAGTTCTCCACGCCAAGCATCTGCCTCAGGAACCCCATCTCACCCTGGAACGGGCGGTACGGCCCCGTGAACCCCTGCTCCGCCAGCAGCGCGGCGAATACCGCGTTGCGCGTGGAGTTGGCGGCCGCGGCCCCCTTCCACATCGAAAGCTCGCCTGCCCTGGTCTGGCGCATTGAGGCGTGGGGCACCGCCGCAATCGAGACGGCGTGCTCGATCTGCGCAGGCGCAAGGCCGAGCAGCGTCCCAGCGCCGCAGGCCGCCGCAACGCCGATGTAGTTCACGTGATCCCAGCCGCGCGCCCGCAGGCTCAGGGAGTCGCACAGGGCCACGCCGATCTCGTAGGCCACGGCAATGCCGGCGATGAGGTCTCGCACGGGGCGGTTGCGCCACTGGCACAGGGCCATCAGGCCGGGGATGACGTCGCTGGGATGCAGCGGCTCGCGGGAGAGGTACGTGTCGTTGAAGTCCAGGTATCGCACCGACACGCCGTTGGCGAAGGCGGCGGCCTCCGGCGCAACGCGGGCGTCCGTGCCCCACAGCGTCGCGCCCGCGGGCTGCGGCAGCTCCAGAGCGAACCGCCTGGCCGCCGTGGGCGCGTCATCGTCGAAAGCGGCCAACGCCACGCCGACGCTGTCCAGCACTCGCCTCTTGACCTCGTGGACGGCGGCCTGCGGCAGCGCCTCCCAGCGAGTGGCGTGGGCGTAGGACGCGAACAGCGATGCGTACCTGTCTCCCTGCGACTCCGCCATTCAGTTGTCCTCCTTCCGAGGCCGGCGGCCTCCGCGGCCAGCTCTCGCGGGCAATTCTAGCCGCCGCGCTTGCGATGGGCAAGGTATGCCGCTCGCCCTGAGCTTGTCGAAGGGGCAGGCCGGGCGCGGCGTTGTGGACGTGATGCCGCCGTGGTACAATGCGAAGGACTAACGCCCAGGGAGTAACTTGATGACTACGCAAGCGCCCACAACGGAGGAACGCCTCAGCCGCCTGGAAGGCGCCTACGAGCAGGTCAACGAACGTCTGGAGGATCTGCGGGCGGACGTGCGCTCCCTCCGCGAGGATATGCATCGCGGTCAGGAATCCCTCCGCTTAGAGATGCAACGCGGCCAGGAATCCCTCCGTTTGGAGATTAGGGCCTTGCGCAACAACATGATACTGCTCACCGGAAGCGTCTGGGCAACCTTGGCGGCCGGCCTCATCGCCATCATCACGCTGCAATAGGGCCACGCATCTTGCTCCCGCACAGCTTTCCCAGTACTGCGATAAGTGGGCGGGAACTTCCCTGGCGCTTGGCAGCGCAAAAGAGCGGACGAAAATGGCGACCGCATATCCTCCGTACCTCTGCCGCAGCTCCACAATCTCGTGCCTGAATCGGTCCATTTCATAGCAAACTACTCAACCGCCTTCCACCTTTCCGCTCAGCCGAGGCCAACGCCGCCGCGCCTCGTTCCTGGACTCCCTGCGCGGGAGTAGGGAGGGAGCCAACCGTGATATAGTGGCCTTATGCCTCGGTTGACTGTGCTCATGTTCGGCCTGATTGCGCTGTGCGCGGCCGCCTGCGGCAGCCCCTCCGGCGCCGCGGAGACGCCAACCACCGCGCCGACGCAAACCGCCGCGCCATCGCCCACGCGCGCCGCCACTCCCACGCCGCCGCCCACTCCGACCGCGGCTCCCGCGGCAACGCGCGAGGAGCCACCCACGCAGGCGCCGACCCCGACGCCGGCCGCATCGCCGGCCGCCTCCGCCGCGCCAAGCCCGTCTCCGCAGCCTCCAGCGACCCCCGTTCGCGCGCCCACGCCGACGACTGAGGCCGCAGCCTCGCCGCCGCCAACCGCGACCGCCACGTCTACGCCCGCGCCTGCACACACGCCCATCGCCTCGCCGACCGACACGCCAACACCAACACCCACGCCCACCATCACGCCCGCGCCTACCGAGACGCCAACGCCTGCCGCATCTGTCGGCGTGAACGTCGGCGACCTTGCGCCCAACTTCAGCCTGCCTTCCGCTTCCGGATCGTCCCACTCGCTGCTTTCGTACAGGGGAGACAAGCAGGTGGTAGTCGTGTTCTACAGAGGGTTCTGGTGACCGTATTGCAGAGCTCAGCTCGGCGAGCTGAAAGACGTGTACGAACGGATACGGGAGATGAACGCCGAGATCCTCGCGATCAGCGTGGACAACCTCAGCGATGCTGAGTACGCCATAACCGGGCTGGGCATTCCCTTCCCTGTCCTGTACGACCTGTCGGCGCAGGTCCCGCGAACCTACGGAGTCTACAACCTCCAGGGCGACAGTGAGGCGTCGCCCGCAACCTTCATCGTGGACGTGAACGGCGAAATCCAGTGGAAGTACGTCGGCAGGGACAAGGGAGACAGGCCGGCGGTCTCGGATATACTGGCCCGGCTTGGCGGGTGAGGCACCCGGCCACCCCCACCGTCGTTCCTGCGGAAGCAGGAACCTAGCACCCGGTGGAGAGGCGGGGTAGGATGGATTGCGGCTTTCGCCGCAATGACGGTTGAGGGCGACAGGCTCACCATGAGCGGGAACAGGAACGCGTCGCCGCCGACTCCCAACCGTCTTTCCTGCGAAAGCAGGAATCTAGCACCCGGCGGGGCGCGGCGGGGATGGATTGCGGCTTCCGCCGCAATGACGGTTGTGGGCGGCAGGCCGCCAATCAGGACTGCCGCGCACGTCCTAAGGTGGTCTAGTGGATGCCCGCTTTCGCGGGCATATGGGGTACGGCGGCGCGCGCCGTCGGCCGCAGTCCCTCTGCTCGCCCTTCGACAAGCGCAGGGTGAACGGAACACCCACACCCCCGCCCCCCCCAACTCGCGGCGGAAATCACGCCCGCGCATATTGACTTTCGCCCACACTGCCCTTATAGTCCGTTCGTCACGGCTCAGGCAGTGGCGCAGAGAGGCCGGTTGTGCTATCATTGAGCGCGGCTTCCCTCCGGGGAAGTTGCGTTCTTGTGCCAGTACGCAATGCCCGAGTGGCGCAATGGCAGCGCAACCGATTTGTAATCGGTAGGTTGGCGGGTTCGAATCCCCTCTCGGGCTGCAACCAGGACATACACGCTTGCAGGAGGCAACGACAACGGGTCATTCGGTCGGCCCCAGGCGCAACAGGCGCCGGCCCACGCGGAGGGGTGGGTGAGCGGCTAATACCACCAGACTGTAAATCTGGCGCCCGGAAGGGCTTCGTAGGTTCGAATCCTACCCCCTCCACCGGAATAGAGAGCAACCACGGACAACCAAAAGCGAATAGCCCACATAGCTCAGAGGTAGAGCACGTTCTTGGTAAGAACGGGGTCACCGGTTCGACTCCGGTTGTGGGCTCCACGCAAAACGGGCAAACGCAAGGAGGTAAACAGAGGTATGGCTAAGAGGAGGTTCGAGCGAACAAAGCCCCACCTGAACGTGGGGACTATAGGCCACGTAGACCACGGCAAGACCACGCTCACGTCCGCGATCACGATGGTGCTCAACAAGCAGGGCTCCGGCGACACCGCCTTCCGCAGCTTCGACTCCATCGACAACGCGCCGGAGGAGAAGGCACGCGGCGTCACCATCGCTATCCAGCACGTGGAGTACGAGACGCCCAATCGCCACTACGCACACGTGGACTGCCCCGGCCACGCAGACTACATCAAGAACATGATCACCGGCGCAGCCCAGATGGACGGCGCAATCCTGGTGGTCTCCGCCCCGGACGGCCCCATGCCGCAGACCCGCGAGCACATCCTGCTGGCCCGCCAGGTGCAGGTGCCCAGCATCGTCGTGGCGCTCAACAAGGTGGACGCCATGGACGACCCGGAGCTCCTGGAGCTGGTGGAGCTTGAACTGCGAGACTTGCTCAGCAGCTACGGCTTCCCCGGCGACGACATCCCCATCGTCCGCGTAAGCGCCCTCAAGGCGCTGGAGGACGAGGGCAACACCGACTCCGAGTGGACCGAGGGCATCATCAATCTCATGCAGGCCGTGGACGACTACATCCCCGTTCCACAGCGTCCCAAGGACCTGCCCTTCCTCATGCCTGTGGAGGACGTGTTCGGCATCAAGGGCCGCGGCACGGTGGTTACCGGCCGCGTCGAGCGCGGCATGGTCAAGACCGGCGACGAAGTCGAGGTTGTTGGATTCGGAGAGTCGCGGAAGATCGTGGTCACCGGCGTGGAAATGTTCCACAAGACGCTGGACGAGGGCGAGCCGGGCGACGCCGTAGGCTGCCTGCTGCGCGGCGTGGAGCGCACCGACATCGAGCGCGGGCAGGTTCTCGCCAAGGTCGGCTCCCTGCGCGCCCGCACGGAAGCTCACGCGGAGGTCTACGTGCTGGGCCGCGACGAGGGCGGACGGCACACCCCGTTCTTCAACGGATACAAGCCTCAGTTCTACATCCGCACCACGGACGTAACCGGCGAAATCTACCTGCCGGAGGGCGTGGAAATGGTCATGCCCGGCGACAACGTCACCATGCGGATCAAGCTCATCAGCCCCGTTGCGCTGGAGGAACAGTTGCGCTTCGCCATACGCGAGGGCGGCCGCACCGTCGGCTCCGGCGTCATCACCGAGGTACTGGACTAGCATCATGGCAAAGCGAAGAGGCGAGGTCAGACCCATCATCACCCTGGCGTGCAGCGACTGCCGCGAGCGAAACTACACCACGGTGAAGAACCAGCGCAGCGACCCGCAGCGCCTGGAACTCACCAAGTACTGCCCCCGGTGCCGGTCGCATCGGGCGCACAGGGAGATCAGGTAGCAGTCATGGCCCGGTTACCCGCAGGACGCTCAATCCGTGCCGGCGGCGCGGACCAGACGCGCCGCGGCTCCGGCGGCCTGCAGTTCTTCCGCGAGACCGTGGGAGAACTCAGGCGCGTCGTCTGGCCTACGAGAGAGCAGGCCACGCGGCTGACCATACTGGTCATCATCATCTCCGTGTTCGTCGGGGTGTTGCTGGGCGCCGTAGACATGGGCTTTGGCGCGCTGTTCAGGTTCCTGGTGTAGAAGAAGGACGCACAAGTCATGGAAGCCGAAATCACCACAGTCCGCGACCAGAGAGGCCGCTGGTACATCATCCACACCTACTCCGGCCAGGAGGAGCGCGTCAAGAAGAACCTGACGCAGCGCGTGGAGTCCATGGACTTCCAGGAGAGGATCTTCGACGTGGTGGTTCCCACGGAGGAGGAGATCGAGATCAAGGGCGGCCGCCGCCGTTCCGTGCGCCGCAAGGTGTTCCCCGGCTACATCCTGGTTCACATGGAGATGGACGACGATAGCTGGCACGTGGTGCGGAACACGCCCGGCGTCACCGGCTTCGTATCCGCAGAGGACGAGCGCGAGCGCAGGCCCAAGCCCGTGCCGCTGGAGGAGAAGGAGGTAGACCGCATCCTCAAGCAGATGGAGTCGGAGGCCCCCAGGGTGAAGGTGGGCTTTGTAACCGGCCAGAACGTGCGCATCACGGACGGCCCGTTCACCGACTTCATAGGCATTGTGGACGCGGTGATGACGGACAGGGGCAAGCTCAGCGTGCTAGTATCGTTCTTCGGCAGGGAGACGCCCGTGGAGCTTGACTTCCTCCAGGTGGAGAAGCTGTAGGAAACCGCGCATGGCAAAGAAAGTACGCGCAGTAGTCAAGCTCCAGATAGCCGCAGGCAAGGCCACGCCCGCGCCGCCGGTCGGGCCCGCGCTGGGCCAGCACGGCGTCAACATCATGGCGTTCGTCAAGGAGTACAACGAGCAGACCTCCACGCGCGAGGGCACCATCGTCCCCGTGCACATCACGGTCTACGAGGACAGATCGTTCACCTTCGTCACGCGCACGCCTCCCGCCTCCGACCTCATACGCAGGTCTGCGGGCATAGAGAAGGGCAGCTCGGACGCCACAACCCCGTCCGTGGGCAGCATCTCCCGCGACGACGTGAGAGAGATAGCCCAGACCAAGCTGGCAGACCTGAACGCCCCGGACATCGAGGCGGCCATGAAGATAATCGAGGGCACGGCGCGCAGCATGGGCGTGCAGGTGGCCGACTAGCCCGGCAAGGAAGCATGATATGGCAAAGCACGGCAAGCACCACCAGGAAGCGCTGAAGTCCGTCGACCGAAACCGCAACTACGCCCCGGACGAGGCCGTAGACCTGGCGAAAGAGACGGCCAGGGCGAAGTTCGACGAGACGCTGGAGATCCACCTGCGCACCGGCTCCGACCCGCGCCACGCCGACCAACTCATCCGCGGCGTCGCCCTGCTGCCGCACGGCCTGGGCAAGGAGATTCGCGTGCTGGTGTTCGCCGCCGGCGAGGCCGCCAACACCGCCCGGCAGGCCGGCGCCGACCACGTGGGAGATGACGACGTGGTGCAGCGCATCGAGGGCGGCTGGCTCGGCTTCGACGTTGCCATAGCCACGCCGGACATGATGGGCAAGATCGGACGGCTCGGCCGCGTGCTGGGCCGCCGCGGGCTGATGCCCAACCCGCGCGCCGGCACCGTGGTGCAGGCGCAAGACTTCGGGCGCGCAATCCAGGAGGCCAAGCAGGGCCGCATCGAGTTCCGGCTGGATCGCTCCGGCATAATCCACGCGCCCCTGGGCAAGGTCAGCTTCGAAAAAGAGGCGCTCATGGAGAACATGCACTCCCTGGTGGACACGGTGGTAAGGGCGCGCCCCTCCGCCGTCAAGGGGCAGTTCATCCGCACCGCGTACCTCACCACCACAATGGGCCCAAGCATAAGACTGGACGTACCGAGACTGCTGGCAATGAACAACTGACGACTCACGTTCGCCGAAGAAAGCGGGCGGCCCCACGCCATAATCCGCAAGACGGACCCGCCGAGGCAGGACATAGGGCAACCTCAGCGCAGCCACTGCTGCGGGGCTCCCCGGTGTTCGGCCCGGGGAGCCCCGCTAGTTTAGAGGAGCGCAAATGCCAACACCGGAGAAGGTAAGCCAGGTAGAGGACATCAAAGCTCGGCTCAGCCGGTGCACAATCGCCATTGCAACCGGCTACCAGGGCATGTCCGCGTCCAACATGACGGACTTGCGAGCGCGGCTGCGCGAGCAGGGCATCGAGTACCGCGTCATCAAGAACACGCTGGCCCTCCGCGCCGCCGAGGAGCTGGGCAGGGACGGCGTCGATAGCGTGCTGCTGGGGCCGACCGCCCTGGCGTTCGGGTACGGCGACGCATCGGAGACGGCCAAGGGGCTGAACACCTACATCACAACCTCTCGCCTGCCCCTGGTCATCCACGGCGCGGTGATGGACGGGCATGTGCTCACCGGCGAACAGGTGGTGAACCTGGCAACACTGCCGCCGCGCAACGAGCTTCTGTCGCGGCTGCTTGGGCAGATGCAAGCGCCCATCACCGGCCTGGTCACCGTGCTCAGCGCGCCGCTGCGCGAACTGGTCACCGTGCTGCAACGCGCCTCAGAGCTGGGCGAGCGAGCGCCGGCCGCCACCGCGGACACCGTAGAGGCCGCGGCTGCGGCTGAGGAACCCGCCGCCGCTGTCACCGTAGAGGCCGCGTCTGAGGAACCCGCCGCGGACACCGGAGAGGCCGCGGCTGAGGAACCCGCCACCGCGGAAGCAGTCGAGGCAGAGGCTACGGCCGAGGAACCCACCCCGGAAGCCACAGAGGCCACTGATGAGGAACCAGCCGCAGAGGCCGAGGACACTACTGAGGAGCAACCGGAAGCGGAGGCAGCCGACGCCTCGGAGTCGGACAGCCCCGCATAATGGAGGGCATTGCACAGCGCTTTAGCAGACAACAGAGCCTCTTCCCTCTTGATGGGGAAGATCGAGATGGGGGTGAATGAAGGGCCCCCATCCAAACCTTCCCCCGCAGACGGGGGAAGGCATCGTGAGCAAGAGCGAATCACCCAGACACAAGTCGCCTAAGGAGGATGAGACAATGGACAAGGAACAGGTGCTTGAAGCCGTAAAGGGCATGTCCGTGCTGGAGCTGGCGGAGCTCGTCAAGATGCTGGAGGACGAGTTCGGCGTGAGCGCAGCGGCGCCAATGGCGATTGCCGCGGCCCCCGTCGCCGGCGTACAGGCCGTCTCCGCCTCCGACGCGGAGGAGAAGACGGAGTTCGACGTAGTGCTCAAGGAGATCGGCCCCAACAAGATCAACGTCATCAAGGGCGTGCGAGAGGTCACCACCCTGGGCCTGAAGGAGGCCAAGGACCTGGTGGAAGGCGCGCCCCAGACGGTGAAGGAGGGCATCTCCAAGGACGACGCGGAGCAGATCAAGGCCAAGCTGGAAGAGGTCGGCGCAGTAGTGGCGGTACAGTAGCCGCCACTTCCGCCCGCCTCCGTCTCGCCCGCCGGTGTCGCGCACTGGATTGCGCGAACGCCGCAAATTGCCCTCGCCATCCCCGCGGTGAAGGCGCGATACGGGCAGGCGCTCGATGTGGAGGCGGGGTCGCGCACAGCCATGAGTCGTCGCAGAGACAGGGAGCGGTACGAGGCGATGCGCCGCCTGAACCCCAACTATCAGGGGTTCCGCGGCCGCGCCTCAGAGCCGCGGGCCGTCGCCGAGCCGCTGGAGGCGGTGGCCTGCACATCCTGCGGCCGCACTCGCAACGTGCCGCAGAGCGTCGCGAACGAAGGGCGTGACTCGTTCGTCTGTTCCCGCTGCAAGGAACAGGGCGCGGAGCCGGAGAGCGTAGCAGTCGAAGCGCAGGCGCAATGACCACCGACGGCGAATCGCCCAGGTACGAAACCAGGATCCGCGACCTGCCCGCGAACGAGCGGCCCAGGGAGCGGCTCCGCGACTACGGCGCAGCCCAGCTTGGCAACGCCGAGCTTCTGGCAATCATCCTCCGCACCGGCCTGCGCTCTGAGAGCGTCCTCAGCATGAGCAACCGCCTGCTTACCCACTTCAACGGGCTGCCGGGGCTGGTTCGCGCCGAATTCGCCGACCTTCGCAAGGTACGCGGACTCGGCGACGCCAAGGCGGCCGAGCTCAAGGCGTCCCTGGAGTTGGGGCGGCGGCTCCTCACTCTCCCCGGCGTCGAGAGGCCCACCATCAACGGCCCGGAAAGCGTCTTTCATCTCGTGCAAGCGGACATGGCGTTCCTGGCGCAGGAGCACCTGCGCGTGCTGACGCTCAGCACCCGCAACCAGGTGCTTGCCACGGAGGACGTGTACAAGGGCAACGTCAGCTCCGCGGTGGTGCGAAACAGCGAGGTGCTGCGGCCCGCCGTGCGCGCCAACGCGCCTTCAATCATAGTCGTGCACAACCACCCATCGGGCGATCCTACGCCGAGCACAGACGACGTGCAGGTCACGCGCAGCCTGAGGGACGCCGGCGAGATCATGGGAATCGAGGTGCTTGACCACGTGATTGTCGCCGAGCGCGGATTCGTCAGCCTGAAGCAGAAGGGGCTGATGTCCTGAGCGGCCGGCTCGCTCGCCGAGCCGCCGCCCGGACTCGCACCGCCCCGCGCCAAGAGTAGAGCTATGGATGAGAAGGTCTGCGCCGCCTGCGGCCGCACAAACCCCGTAGACGCCAACTTCTGCTCACAGTGCAGAAGCGAGAAGTTCGTGCAACCGCCGCCGGAATCGGGCGAGCCCGTCCCCGGCCAGCCGCAGATTACGGAAGGCCACGCCCTCCTGATAAGCGCGCTCAGAGTCATCCTCTTCTCCGGCCTAACGTCCGGCGTGTACGTGCTCTACTGGCTGTACCGAACCTGGAAGCAGCTCCAGTCCGAAACCGGGGAAACGCACTACCCATTCTGGCACGCCGCAACCTTCTTCGTGCCGGTGTACGGACTGTTTCGGATGCACCGACACCTCTCTGTGATTCAGGAGCTTGCGGGCAGGAAGGGAATCGAATCGCTCATGCCGCCGGGGCTGGGCGTGACCCTTATGGCGCTCTTCTGGCTGATCATCATCGTCGGCGGGAACCAGGTAGACATCTGGAACGTAATCGTGCTGGTGATTGTCCGTCTGGCCCTGGTCACAACGCTCATGGCACGCGCGCAGATGACGCTGAACGCCTACTGGAGCGCCCTGCACGGCAACCGGGCGGCGCGCTTCCCGCTATGGCTTGGGGAGGCCCGCTTCCTCATCGCCGTGCTTGCCATTCAGCTGGTCTTGCAGCTGCTGCTCGTGCGAGCGGCCATTGCCGCCACAGCCTAAGACCATCGCCACGGCATACGGCGAAAGTCCGGCCACACCCTCCGCCCTGTCACCTTCAGGTACAGCGCGGCCGCAGCGGCGCCTGCCACGAATCCGCCCAGGTGCGCCCAGTAGGCTACGTCGCTGCCCGTAGAGCCGATTGAACCCACGGCAGGCAGGATGTTCTGCAACACCAGCCAGAACCCCAGCAGAATCACCACGGGCACCCGAATAACCGCGATGAAGAAGGCGACCAGCAGCGTGTTGACCCGGTGATACGGGAACACCATGATGTACGCGCCGAGCATCCCTGCCACTGCGCCGCTTGCGCCTATGAGCGGCGCCGTGCTGTCGGGGTCTACGGCAACCTGCGTCCACGCAGCCGCCGCGCCGCAGGCCAGGTAGAACGCCAGGAAGCCCGTGTGGCCCAGCCGGGCCTCCAGGTTGTCGCCGAACACCCACAGGTACAGCATGTTCCCGACGATGTGCACGAACCCCCCGTGAATGAACATGGACGTGAACATCGTTATCCAAGGCGGGTGCGGGGCCTCCAGCAACATGACTGTCCCCTCGCAGAAGACCCCGCCCACAATCTCGCCCTGGCACATCGCCCCGAACTCTGTTGCGCCCCGCGTCAGGTTTGCAGGAATCAGCCCCCACTCGTGGTAGAACAGGGACAGCCCTGCGCTGCCCAGGGTCAACTCGTACAGGAACACCGCGGCGTTCACCACGACGAGCGCCATCGTCACGAATGGCGTCCGGCGTAGCTCGGCGTCTGCGTCCGAAAGTGGAATCAAACGGCGGTCTCCTCTGCGCCGAAGTGCTGCGGCGCCCGCGTCCGCTCCCGGCAGCCGAACGAGCGCAACGACTCGCGCCGCCCGCCGCAACATTCGGCTCTCTGGCATGATAGCACACCATCACGCCGCGCAGTGGCGCTGCAAAGACCGGTCGCAAGACACTTTCAGGGCTATTGACAAGGAACGCGTGCGGGCCTTAGCATTTCAGCCGCAATGCTTGAACGCAACGGCGCCGCCCTGTGACCCGCAACCCCAACGCGGACAGCAGCCTACCCGAGTTCCCCCTGCGGGACTCGGGATTATTGTTGCTCACGGGCGCGCAGCGCAGCCGCAGGCCTCTCCCTCGCAAAACGCCGCGCAAGGCCCTGCACCCGGAACGAAATAGCGTCCGGTCTCGCCACGAGGCCGGCAGCGCCTTCAGGAAGGAGTCACAATGCTGACCCAGGTTGCCACGACGCCCAAGTCGTTCGAGGACTACCGGCCTCTTGTGGGTGACGAGCCTATCGACGAGATTTACCGGCTCGTCGAGCCGTTGCGCGGTTCGCGCATACTCCACGTGAACGCCACGGCGCGAGGCGGCGGCGTGGTCGAGATCCTCTCGTGGATGGTCCCCCTGATGAACGACCTGGGCATCCACACCGAGTGGCGCATCATGGAGGGCGCGCCGGAGTTTTACCAGGTCTCCAAGGCTCTGCACAACAGCCTGCAAGGCATGGAGATGGAGTGGACGCCCGAAATGTGGGACACCTGGCAGCTCTACAACCGCCGCACCGCCGAGCTCATGGAAGGCGACTACGACTTCGTTGTCGTTCACGATCCGCAGCCCGCAGGAGCGCTCCACTACCTGAGGGAGGCGGGCTCCGTGGCAGACGGCTCGCGCTGGATCTGGCGCTGCCACATAGACTCCACCTACGCCCAGCCGGCAGCCTGGGGCCTGCTTCTCCCCTACCTCGACCACTACGGCACGGCCATCTTCACGCTCAAGCAGTTCGTCAAGCGAGACCTCACCGGGCCGCGCATCAGCGTAATCCCGCCCGCCATAGACCCGCTCAGCGAGAAGAACATCCCACTATCTCGCAACGAGATTCGGCAGACGCTCTCGCGCTTCAACGTAGACCCGGACAGGCCCATCATGCTCCAGGCCTCCCGCATGGACGCCTGGAAGGACCCGATGGGCGTGTTGAAGGCTTACCAGCTCATCAAGCCGGGGCTGGGATCGCTCCAGCTGGTGTTCCTGGTGGCAATCGCGGACGACGACCCGGAGGGCTGGGCCTACCTTGACCAGGTGAAGGACGCGGCCGGAAGCGACCCCGACGTCCACGTCCTGCCGAACCTGCTGAACGGCATAGGCAACGCGGAGGTGAACGCGTTTCAGACAGGCGCGCAGGTGGTGCTCCAGAAGTCGCTGCGGGAGGGCTTTGGGCTGTCGGTTACGGAGGCTCTGTGGAAGGGCCGACCGGTGGTGGCCGGCAAGGCCGGAGGCATCCCGCTCCAGGTGGTTCACGGCAAGACAGGCTACCTGGTAGACTCGCCGGAGGAGTGCGCGCAGTGGACGCAGCGCTTGGTGCAGGATCCGGAGAAGGCCGACAGGCTCGGCGCGCAGGGGCGCGAGCTGGTGCGACGGAAGTTCCTCATCACTCGATTCCTCCGGGACGATCTGAAGGTCTATCGCGCGCTTGACAAGCGCAGGAGCAAGCTGCACGCCACGGGCTACTCGCCCAGCGTGGCAGGCGCCGCCGGGGGCGCGTAGCAACAAGCGACAAATCGCCGCGCGGCGGCGGTTGGGACATTTGCCAATGTGTGGTATACTCTGGCGGAATCGAGAGTGAAGCGCCCCGCTCGCGGATGGCGGGCGCGTGAAAGGCTGAGCTACAGCGTCATGTTCGAACCGGGAGGGCAGCGACAGCGGCCCGAGGTACAGGTTGAAGAGATGCTCCGGGGCATTGGCTCCGGCTTCAACAACATATTCGGCCGCCTCGGCGGAGGCGGTGTCCGGCTCATCATCGTGGGCGTGATTGCGCTGCTGATCATCGCCTGGCTTGCCAGCGGCCTGTACCAGGTCGGCCCCAGATCGCGGGCCGCCCTCCAGTTCTTCGGCGACTTCCAGAGCACCTCAGGCCCCGGCCTCCACTGGTACTTCCCCGCGCCTATAGGCGCGCGCACCATCGTGGACGTGGACGTGACCCGCAACATGGAACTTGGCTTCATCACCACCACCACGGGCGCGCCGACCGATCAGGCCGTGGAAGCTCTGATGATCACCGGCGACCTGAACATCGTCAACGTGCAGATGGTCGTCCAGTACCAGATCTCGGACCTGGAACGCTTCCTGTTCCGCGTGGACGACCCCGGCGAGGCGCTTCGCGGCATTGAGCAGGGCAACCCGGAGGGCCGCACCCTCAAGGACGCAACGGAGGCGGCCCTGCGCCAGGTTGTGGGGCAGCGCAGCATAGACGACATCCTTGTGGTAAACAGGCCGGCAGTTGAGTCTGAGACCAGGGCGGAGCTTCAGAAGATCCTGGATCTCTACGAGACCGGCATACAGGTGAACACCGTGGCGCTCCAAACCACTCGCCCGCCCGACCAGGTTCGCGCCGCGTTCGACGACGTCGTGAACGCACGCGTTGACCGGGAGAGCCGCATCAACGAGGCAAGGGCCTACGAGCAGGACCGCATCCCCAGGGCGGAGGGTGACGCCGCGCAGGTTGTTCAGGCCGCGGAAGCCTTCAAGGCGGAGCGCATCGCAAGGGCCACCGGCGAAGTCAACCGCTTCCGCTCCGTGCTGAACGAGTACCTGAGCGCGCCGGACGTAACCCGGCAGCGCCTCTACCTGGAGGCAATGGAGACCATCCTGCCGGACCTGACCAAGTTCGTGCTCGCGGAGGACAGCAGCGGCAGCCTGCTCCAGTTCCTCCCGCTAACCCAGCAGGAGACGCCATAGCCATGCTGAGGATTCTAGGAATACTGCTGCTGGTTGTCGTGCTGGTGGGCGCGCTGGCGCAGGCCGCCGGCTACGGCTTCGCCTACACGGTCGACGAGCGCGAGTTCGTCGTCATTACCCGCTTCGGACAGGTGCAGCGCGAGGTGGTCAGTCCAGGCCTGCACTTCAAGTCGCCGGTGGAAACCGTGGTGCGCTTCGATCGCAGGCTGCTTCGCATAGACGTGCCGGTGGCGTCCATGCCTGACAGGGACAGCCAGTTCCTGGAGATTGACGCCTACGTCAGATACAGGATCCTCAACCCCACGCTCTTCCTGGAGAGCCTGCGGGACGAGACCAACGCATCGCGCCGCATAGGAGACCTGGCCGTCTCCGCCATACGCGACGAAGTTGGCGTGCGCGACCGGCGAGACATCATCGGCGGCGACCCCATCACACAGGACGACGGCACCATACTGGTGAGGCCGCGGCAGACCGATGTCGGCGTACCAAGCCGAGAGGCCATGATGCAGCTCGCGCTGCAAAGCGTGAGGGAGGACACCCAGGAGCAGCAGTGGGGCGTGGAGGTGCTGGACATACGCATCAAGCGCGCCGACTTCCCTGCCGCAGCAGAGGCCAGCGTGTTCGACAGGATGCGCTCCGAGCGCTCCGTCCAGGCGCAACGACTAAGAGCCGAGGGCGAGGAGCAGTACCTCACCATCACCGCGGACGTGAACCGCAGGGTGCGCGTAATACGGGCGGAAGCCGACAGGGACGCCAACATCCTCTCCGGCGAGGGTGAAGCGCAGGCAGTCCAGATCTTCGCACGCGTGCTGGGCACTGACGCCCTCTCGCCTGCGGCGCTGGACGCTCTCGATGCGCTGGAGTCGCTGGAGCCGTCCGTGCTCGACCAGGTAAACGGACTCAACGACGGCCTCCTGTCCGGCAGCACGGAGGCGCAGTTGAGGGCCGGCAACATCCTGGGCGCGGGCGCGCTCGCCGGAGTCATCGACGCAATGCAGGGCATGACCAACGCCGACTTCGCCGCGCTCGAAGAAGTTCTGGGATTCGAGCGGACGCAGGCGTTGCGCGGGCTGAGGGACGCAGGCGACGGCGCGCTGGTGCCTCTGGACACCGCCGCGCTCGCGGAGGCGCTTGAGTTCTTCTCGTTCCGCCGCAGCCTGGAGGCCTACGCCAACTTCCTCAACGAGCAGACCACGCTGGTGCTCTCCTCCGAAAGCGACCTGTTCCGCTACCTGGAGGGCCACAGCGCCGGCCTGGACGCCGACGCGGACAGCGACACCGCCCCCGCGGACGAAAACGGCAACGGCAACTAGGCGGGCGCCTGCCCGCTCACCCTGCCACCTGTCGCCGTCATTGCGGCTGCCGCCGCAATCGAGCGGATGGACGACGGCCGCGGGCGCCCCGTCCACGCCTTGAGACGCTCAGCACGGACGGCGCATTCTCTCCCTATTCCCGCGGAGGGAGACCGTTGCGTAACTCGCCTGGCGGCCACCAAAACCTCTTCCCCCTTGAGGGGGAAGATTGAGATGGGGGTGAACCGTGCGTAGGCGGTCAGCCCGAACGCCCCCATCCCCTGCTTTCGCAGGGGCAGGCTCTAACTTTCACCCGCAGACTGGGGAAGGGACATGTCGTTACGCAAAGGTCTCCGGAGGCGGTAATCCAAGGGCGGGGAGGCTACTGCCGGGACTGTGGCACACGTCCGAATGTGGCCGGGTGGATGCCCGCTTCCGCGGGCATGGGGACTGGGGCGATCCCTCCCCCCGTCTGCAAGGACAAGCTCAACACGAACGGAGATACTGTGTCCGCTCACCCTGAGCCTGTCGAAGGGCGGGCGGATGGACGACAGTCGTGGTCTCCCCGCTCTGGTTCGACAGGCTCACCATGAGCGGGAACAAGAGAGGCTCAGCACGAACGGATTAGGCGCCCGCCCCACCGCCGCGCCCAGCCGGGTGCTAGATTCCTGCTTTCGCAGGAACGACGGTTGGGATTGCCCTGCCCATGCCTCCACAAGCTCAGCACGAACGGGAACGGAACGTCCGCTCACCCCACCCACCGTCGCCGTCATTGCGGCGGAAGCCGCAATCCATCCCCTCCGCGCCCCGCCGGGTGCTAGATTCCTGCTTTCGCAGGAACGACGGTTGGGATTGCCCCATCCATGCTTCGACAAGCTCGGCACGAATGGAGTACGCGCGCCCT
The DNA here is from genome assembly GCA_963555975.3 of Dehalococcoidia bacterium. Classification (GTDB taxonomy): domain Bacteria; phylum Chloroflexota; class Dehalococcoidia; order Lucifugimonadales; family UBA2985; genus JAPPHY01. The sequence goes on along the minus strand of OY821663.2, from coordinate 573,014 downwards.
CACAGCCCGTGTATCGGGAAGATGAGCCGCTTGATCTCCTCAACAGTTCGTCCCGCGAACAGGCGCGCCTGCTCACGCATCGCCGCGTCCACGCTCGGCCCTTGCGGGTCACGCAGCTCCGTCAGGCCGTATCGCTCGCGGTAGGACTCAGGTATCTCGTCCGGCCACTCCGTTTCCAGCATTACGCCGAAGTCCAGCGTCCAGCCGCGCGCCACCGCCGACAGGTCGTAGCCGCCGCCGCCGAATGCCAGCCATCGCTGGCACAAGCGGCCCAGCTCCTCCACCAGCTCAGCGTGGCCCTGCACCGTCAGGCCAAGGTGCGTGATGGGATCGCGAAAGTACGTGTCGATGCCAAGCTGAGTCGCCAGCACGTCCGGCTCAAACGCCTGCACCAGCGGCAGGACAGCCTCGCGCAGTGCCCACAAATAGGTTTCGTCGCCGGTGTACGGAAAGAGCGGAACGTTCACGGAGAAGCCGCGGCCTCTGCCCTCCCCAATCTCCTCCACAAATCCCGTGCCCGGAAAGAGGTAGGAACCCGACTCGTGCATGGACACGGTGAGCACGCGATCCGTATCGTAGAACGCGGCCTGAACGCCGTCGCCGTGGTGCGCGTCGATGTCCACGTACGCCACGCGCAGCCCGCGCCCCAGCAACGCGTTGATGGCGATGACCGGGTCGTCGAAGATGCAGAAGCCGGAGGCGCGCCCGCGCATGGCGTGGTGCAGCCCGCCGGAGCAGTTGAACGCCGCGTCCGCCCGCCCGTCGGCCAAGAGTTCCGCGGCGGTGAGTGATGCGCCGGTGGACAGGAGCGCGGCCTCGTACATGCCTGCGTAGACGGGGTTGTCGCCGTGGTCGCTGAAGCCGTAGGCGGCGGGGTTGTGTCGTCCTTCTCCACGGCTCAGGCCGCGCACGGCATCCACGTACTCCGGCGTGTGGAACGTCAGAAGCTCCTTCTCCGTGGCCGCCCTTGGCTCCGCCAGCGCCGCGTTGGGCATATCGAACGCCCCGTAGGACTCCAGCAGCTCATAGGTGTATCGCAGCCGCGTCGGAATCATCACGTGGCCCTCGCGGAGCACGTGGCGCGACAGGCTGTCGTGGTAGACGAACGCGGCGCGGCGGGTCAACTCCGCTCCCCTTTCGCCATCGCAAGCTCCCTTGCCATGCTCTGCGAGTGCGTGCCGCGCCAGTACAGCCGCGCGCAGCGCGGGCACTCCACAAACGCTTCCTGCGTCTCGAACACGTACGCCGGCGCTCTGCTGCGCGCAGCCTCGCGCGCGATGGGGCGCAGCGGCTCGTTGCACTCCACGCACCGCGAGAGGACGGCCGCGGCGTCCAGCCCGTAGGCGTCGATCACCTGCCGCAACTGCTCGCCGAGCCGGTCGCCGGTGATGAGCAGCGCGCTCAGGCGGCCGGAGGCTATGGCGCGGCGGCGCATGACGTGCCTGTCCCGCGTGATGACCGCGCGGCCCTCCGACAGCGCCAGCCGCACCAATTCCCCGTCCTCGACGTCCGGGACGAACAGCGCGTCGTGCCCCATTATCCTGAGCCACCTTGCCAGGCGGCCCACGTTGGCGTCCACGATGAACCTGCGCGTGTTGTCGGATTCCACGGCCCAATCATATGCGTCGCACGGGCGCAGCGCAAACGGCGCGGGCAAGTCGAGCGCGAACCGTAGTACAATGGGAGGGTGGAGACCATTGCGTGACCACAATGTCCCTTCCCCCGTCTGCGGGGGAAGGTTAGGATGGGGGAAACCAGGCCAACCGTCGACGACCGACTCACCCCCATCTCAATCTTCCCCCTCAAGGGGGAAGAGGCTTGGAAGGCCGGCGATCGCGCCGCGCAAAGGTCTCCGGCGTTGCAAGTCGAGCGTTGAGCCGGGCGGCCACTCAGTTTCGCCGCCTATCGGGAATCACAGGAGGCAGGCAATCGACACCGAACGACTTGAAGAGCTGCTATGGCAGGTCCAACAGGGCAGCCTGAGCGTTCAGGATGCCCTGGGAAGGCTGCGCACCCTCCCCTTCGAGGATCTGGAGTTCGCGAAGGTGGACCACCATCGCGAGCTGCGCACGGGCTTCCCGGAGGTGGTCTACGCGCCGGGCAAGACGCACGAGCAGCTGGCCGAAATCGCCGCGAGGCTGGCGGGCGCGTCGTCCCGCGTGCTGATCACGCGAGCCGAACCGGAAGCGTTCGAGGCCGTGCGGCGGGCCGTGCCGGAGGCCCACTACAACGATCTTGCGCGCCTCATCATCGCTGGGCCTGAGCCGGCCGGGCCGCCGCGGCCCGGCGTGCTGGTAGTCGCGGCCGGCACATCCGACCTGCCGATAGCTGAGGAGGCGGCGGTCACCGCGGAGGTTATGGGCAACCGCGTCGAGCGGCTGTGGGACGTGGGCGTTGCGGGCGTGCATCGGCTGCTGGCTCGCCTGCCGCTTCTCCAGCAGGCGCGGGTTGTGGTGGCGGTGGCGGGCATGGAGGGCGCGCTGCCTAGCCTGGTTGGCGGGCTGGTCTCGGCCCCGGTCATCGCCGTGCCGACGAGCGTTGGGTACGGCGCAAACTTTCAGGGCTTGGCGGCTCTCCTGGCGATGCTGAACGCGTGCAGTCCGGGCATAGCGGTTGTCAACATAGACAACGGCTTTGGAGCGGGCTACATGGCCGCAACGATAAACCTCGCCGCCCACGATGTGAGCGGCGAGGCGATTGATTCTGGTTAGCGAGCCGCAGCGGCTCTGCCAGTCCTGCAAGCCTACTGGAGCGACTTGAACAGTGCGATGATGTGCTCTATGTCCTGATCGCTGAGATCGAGGACGGGCATCGTGCCAGCGGGAAAGCCGACCTCGATCCTCTTGTCCGGCGTCCTGATGGACTCATACACAAATGCCTCGTCCACGATGGCGCTGCCGCCATCCTCGAACTGCCTGGTCGTGCCCCACAGTCCCTTCCAGGTAGGGCCGACTATCTCTGAGCCGTCCCAGCTGTGGCAGGCGATGCAGCCCTGGTTTGTGGCGATCAACTTGCCCTGCTCCACGTCACCTTCGCCGCTGGGAGTCGTGCCGCCGCCGTTGGATGGCGGGTCGGTGGGTTCAGGCGCGGTCGGTTGCGTGGGAGTAGGCTCCGCGGGCGCGGAGGTAGCAGTCGGCGCGCTGGTGGCCGTAGGCGCCCTGGTAGCGGTGGGGTCTGCGCCGCCTCCGCCGCACGCCACGGCTATGGCGGCAACAAGCAACGCCACGATGGTCAGAACCCAAGCCTGCCTCACTTTGCCTCCTCCGGTACATGGACATCGTCTTGGGCAGCTATGCGATTGGCTGCCCGTCGTCCTTGCCCAAGGCGGAAGTGTATCACGGTCTATCGGAATGTGCAATGCTTCACAATGCGCCGGGCAAAGGCGGTGTGCAGATGCGGCCCCTCGGTGATTCCCGCGCTCAGCCGCCGGCCCGGTTCGTCGCGCCCGGCGTGGGGTTGTCGACTGTTTGGAACTCGCCGGTAGAGTCCGGTATCCGCGCAAAGCTCATGCCCTCGCCGGCCTGCCCTTCGTCCCAATCAACCTCGTCCACCGGCGCGCCGTCCGCCGTCCAGATGCCCAGCTCCTCGTCTCCGCCCAGCGCAAAGCCGGGCCAGCCGTCCTTGTCCAACTCCACTTGCAGGTACTCTCCCGGTCCAATAACCAGTCCGGCGGGGAAGGCAACCCGCTTTGCAGCGTCCGCAAGGTCGTCGGCCACCAGAAAGTCCGCCAGGTTGATGGCCTCATCGGACGCGTTGTACAGTTCGAACCAGTCCAGTGGGTCGCCCTTGGACGCCACTTCGTTAATCACCAGGCCGATGTCTGACGCAGCCGTGTCCTTGTCGTCCACGGGATCGGGCGCAGCCCACCCGTAGGCGCCGGAGAAGCTGCCGACGATTGCCGCGCCCGTCTCAGCGCCCGCCTCCGAAAGCTCCAGCGCGCCCTCTGTGAATGGCGTAAAGCTGTCGGGCGTCGCCGCCCCGGCGGGTATGCTCCAGACACCCCCGGCGATTTGGTCCCGCCCGATGACCAGCTTGGCGCCGCCCGCCAGCCGGGACACGGGCAGAACGATGGTCATGCCGGCGAGCGAGCCGTCCGGCTCAACGGCAAAGACGGCTATGGATGCCAGGTCTCCGGCGTCCGGCAGAAGGCCGGTCTCCTCCTGGCTGGCGCGTCCGGCAACTACGGTCACGCCCTCCGTCGACTCTTCACTCCCGTCGAGCAGCATACGCGTGACCTTCCCCTCCGCAAAGGGGTTGGCGCTCCTGTTGCTTCCCCAGGCGGTCTCAAAGCTCAACTCAATGGAGCCGGACGCCGCGTCCTCGACCTCTGCCGGCTCCGGCCAGTCCGGCGGTTCCGGCGTGAGGTCGGCAAGAATCTCGCCCCGCCGCTTGAGAATGAACTTCCTGACTCGCCCGGTGTCTTCGGCCGCCGCCGCGCTGGCGTCGGGCAAGGAATGCTCCTGGACTATCGCCGCCATTCGGTCAACGCTTGCCAACAGTTCATCTTCGTTCCAGGCGGTATCGAGCAGCTCCTTCAGGCGGTCAACGTACTTCATGCGCCACTCGGCGTTGTTGTACAGCCGATTGGGAATGGCGGTAAGGGCCAGCACAGACGGAGGCGGCTTGTCGATGTTGTCGAAGGGGTTGGGGTCGTCTTTCAGGTGGAAGGTGTCGTCCGGCCCCCAGGGAATGAACACGAACGGGCCGTCCGGTTCACGATAGAACTGGTAGTTGTTGCGGTTGCCGGCATAGCCGTCCCAGTGCCCCACCAGAACCTCCGCGGCCCAGTAGGAGAGGAACCGATCCAGATCAACGACCCCGGCCAGCGCTTCCAGCCCGGCGTCCGATGGATCCTGGAGCGCGGCAACCACGGCGTCGACGTCCGACGAGTCGTCCGCGTCTTCGTTGGTCTTCTTCTCCAGCGTACCCCGGTAATCGGGCGTGAAGTCGCTCACCGTTCCCTCGTACAGGTTTCCCTCGGCGCTGGCGAAGTGGCGCGCCAGGAACGGCTTCTTGATCTCCTCAACGTGAACGTACAGCCCCAGGCTCTTGCCGTTCACCTTGACAGTGGCGAAGTTGCATCGCGGCGAGGGCGACCCCGCAGCTGCGAATACCCGGTACGCCAGGCAGGTGTTGATCATGGACGGATCCTGGATGCTGTTGTTCAGGGCCATCCTCTCGACAGCGCCGCCGAGGGTCTGCCCCTCAACGTACTTGTCGAACCGCAGCTTGAGAGACGGCTTGGTGTCGCTCTGCGACCCGATGAATCCCTTCTTGCGGACTCCGACGTTGGCGTAGGTCTCGCCGTCCACGGTTACACTGCCTGAGAACCAGGTGTAGATGTTGGCGAAGGGGCGGGAGAGGCCGTATCGCTCGATTTCCGCCATCAAGTCCTCGAATGTGCGGGTCTGATGGCGCAGGGTGTCCCAGTCCTCCGCCGTGATTTCGATCTCTATGTCCAGAACGCGATCAAGGGCAAAGTAGGCGTCGCTCAAGCCGCCTGGCGCGGCGCCGCCGCCGTTGGAGGGCGGTTCAGTGGGTTCTGGCGCGGGCGGCTCTGTGGGCGTGGGCGACGCGGGCGCGGGCGTTGCGGTGGGTGCGGATGTCGCCGTAGGCGCGCTGGTAGCCGTGGGGTCTGCGCCGCCTCCGCTGCACGCCACGGCTGCGGCGGCAGCAAGCAACGCCACGGCGGCCAGAACCCAAGCCTGCCTCACATTGCCTCCTGCGTAACGTGTACCTGATCCGGGCCGCCCTGCGATGGCTGCCCGTAGTCCCTGCCCAAGGCGGAAGTGTATCGCGGTCTTTCGGAATGCGCAACGCTTCACAATGGGCTTTGCGGGCACAGGTGCAGGACGTGGCACTGTGGGCAAGACGGGTCTCGTGCCCTCTCTTGTGGCGCGCGGCACCGCCTACCCCCCCCACCGGGCGCTGGATTCCTGCTTTCGCAGGAAAGACGGATGTGGTTCTGGGCAGGCGAGGCGGCTTCCGTCCGCTCGCCCTGAGCCTTTCGAAGGGTCACGCCTTGGCCTGATGACCACTCCTGACGGCGGTTCGTGAACCGCCCGCGCCCCAGCCATCCCGCGCGCTCGCAGTTGCGGCTTGTGGCCTACGGGCTGCTGTCCGGGTCTTCCCTCAGGCGCTGAAGGATGGCGGCTTGCTCCTGCTGGGTGTCGACGACTCTGTGCATCATTGAGTTCTGCTGTTGCAGGAGGGAGACGATCTGGTTCTGCGTCTCCTCGTGCCGCTTGATGTCGGAGTTCTGCTCCTGCTGGATCTCGGCCAGCAACCGCTGATTTCCCATGGCCATCTCTAGAAGCCTGTCGTGCCGCTCAATGTCGGCGGCCTGACCCCGTTGGAGAGCCAAGGCCATCTCCAGAAGCCTTTCGTGCCGCTCAATGGCAGCGGCCTGATCCCGCTGGGTCTCGGCCTGATCCCGCTGGGTCTCGGCCTGATCACGCTGGAGGGCCGAAACCATCTCAATCAACACGTCGTGCTTCTGGAGGGCGGCAATCAGCCATCGCTGAGATTCGACAAGGAACGCGATTGATTCTTCCATGCGGTCTACGCGGTCATTGTTGTTGGTCATGGAAATGCCTCCCTGGAGCAATAGTGTAAGGGACGGAACTGAGGTTGGCAAGAGTGAGAGGGCCTGCCCCACACTCCGGACTCCGGCTTTCGCCGAACCAACGATGGCGGCGGCCCGCCCTTCGACAAGCTCAGGACGAGCGGGCACGGTATCCCGCTCATAGCCTGCCCCGTACTTGATACGGGGGTGAGCCTGTCCAACCAGAGCGGGGACACCACAACCGTCCGCCATCTTCCCGCCCTACTACATGCACAGGGCGAACGTGCACTGTGCTCCCCCGGTCAGACCCCCTCCCGGCCGCCGTTTCCGCCGAACTCGTGGTTGCTGAACACGCCTACGTCACGCCCCTGGTGTACGTGGATGATCAGCTCCTCCCGCGACACGCCCACCACGTCCATGATCCTGGCGTCTATCGCCTCGATCAGCTCGCGAATAGCCGACTGCGTCAGGCTCTCATCCACGAACAGCGTGGCGTGGATGACCGCGGGCGTCAGGTGGAGGTCCAGCCGGCCGATCTGCTGGTCGTAGTCCAGGATCGTGTACACCTCCGAGTATGGCGTGCGACATTCCCGCTCGAATCCGTATTCCGCCATCTTGCCTACCCCTTAGTCCTCGTCGTCCTCATCGTCGTCTTCGTCACCCGTGTACAGCGTTTCGGAGACGATAGTCTTGCCCTGGTGGACGCTGAAGTTGATCTCGTCCGGCATGAAGCCGCCGCCCAAGATCTCCTGTTCGGCCTCGTCCATGAGGTCGCGCGCCTCTTCCTCGGTCAGGCTCTCGCCGACGCAGAGGTTGCAGTCAGCGGTCAGGAGGGTCTGATCCACGTGAACGTCCAGCCGCCCCACGCTCTGCTCGTCATCCAGCACGTCATACACCTCTGAGTAGGGCGTGCGGAACAGGCGTCGAAATGTGTAGGCCATTGGGGTCTCCTTTCTCTAGCTCCTCACGTGGCCGTTGCCCAGCACGGTCCACTTGTAGGAGGTCAACTCGCGGAGGCCCATCGGCCCCCTTGCGTGCATCTTGTTGGTGCTGATTGCAACCTCCGCGCCCAGGCCGAACTGCCCGCCGTCCGTGAACCGAGTGCTGGCGTTGACGAACACGGCCGCCGCGTCCACGTAGTCCAGGAACCGCATGGCGCGGGAGTAGTCCTCCGTGACGATGGCCTCCGAGTGGCCGGAGCCGTACCGCTCGATGTGCTCCAGCGCCTCCTCCAGCGAGTCCACAACCTTCACGGACGCGACGAGCGCCAGGAACTCGTTGCCCCAGTCGTCCTCCGTGGCGGGCTTGACGTTCAGCGACTCGGACGGCCCAAGTATGCTCAGCGCGCGCAGGTCGCACCGCATCTCCACGCCTGCCCTGGCCCACTCCTGCGCTATGGCCGGCAGGCATCGCGGCGCCGCCTCCGAGTGAACCAGCAGAGTATCAAGCGCGTTGCACACGGTGGGCCTGTCCACCTTGGCGTTGTAGGCGATGGCAACCGACCGATCCAGGTCTGCGTCCCGGTCGACGTAGGTGTGGCACACGCCCACTCCGCCGGTGATGACTGGCATCTGCGCCTTCTCGCCCACGTACCGCACGAAGTCCGCTCCGCCCCTGGGCACCATCAGGTCTATGTGCTCCTTCATCGAAAGCATCCGCTCCACCAGCGAACGGTCCGTGGACGACACGAACTGCACTGCGTCGCGCGGCGCGCCCGCGCCTGCGATGGAGTCTCGCACCAGGCTGGCGAGCGCGGAGCTGGAGTGGAACGCCTCGCTGCCGCCGCGCAGGATAACCGCGTTGCCGGATTTGAAGCACAGCGCGGAAATGTCGATGGTGACGTTGGGGCGGCTCTCGTACACCGCGCCGATGACGCCCAGCGGCACCCTTCGCCGCCCGACCTGCAGGCCGTTGGGCAGCGTTCGCATGTCGAACGTCTCCCCCACCGGGTCCGGCAGCATTGCCACGGCGCGCACGTCCGCGGCCATGCCGGCCAGCCGCGCCGGGTTGAGCAACAGCCGGTCGAGCATGGCGTCGCTCAGGCCGGCCTCGCGTCCCGCCTGTAGGTCACGCTCGTTGGCCGCCAGGATGTCGTCCCCTGCGCCTTCGAGCGCGTCGGCCAGATTGCGCAGCGCGCGGTTCTTCACGTCGCCGGACAGCCGGGCCAACTCCCGAGAGGCTGCGCGGGCGGCCTGTCCCTTGGCGGTCATCTCATCGGTGATTGTGGTCATGTTGCGTCCTCCGGGTGTGGTTTACGTCGCTCTCGCCTCGATGACATTCTAAGTTTCTACAGCAGCGCCATGTTGTTGCGGTGCAGCACCTCTTCGCTGAAGCGGTAGCCCAGCGCCTCCTCGATCCTGTTGGAGCGCAGGCCGCGTATCGCCTTCACGTCCGCCGCGCTGTATCCCGTCACACCGCAGGCGATTCGCTCGCCCGCCTGGTCAACCACCAGAATGATGTCGCCGCGGCGGAAGTCTCCCTCCACGTCACGCACGCCTGCGGGCAGCAGGCTCCGCTTGTGAGCGCGCAGCGCCTCCGCCGCGCCCGCGTCCACCACTATGCGCCCCCGCGTCGACAGGCCGCTGAGCATCCACCGCTTGCGGCTTTCCATCTTGCTCGCGGTGGGCGCGAAGTACGTGCCGAGCCGCTCACCGCTCGCCAGCCGTTCCACCACGTGCGGCTCACGCCCGCCCGCCAGGCACACCGTCACGCCGGACGCCGCCGCCACTTTGATGGCGGCCAGCTTTGCGCTCATGCCGCCGCGGCTCGCCGCGCCGCGGTGAGGGCCGGCAAGCGCCTCAATCGACTCGTCGACCGCGGACACGTGTGGCAGCAGCCGCGCGTCCGGGTCTACGTGCGGGTCTGCCGTGTACAGCCCGCCGATGTCGCTGAGGATGACCAGCAGGTCTGCGTCTATGAGGTTCGCCACCATCGCGGACAGCGTGTCGTTGTCCCCGAAGCCGAGTTCCTCCAGCTCGTCCACCGCCACCACGTCGTTCTCGTTGATTATGGGTATCACGCTGTAGTCCAGGAGTGCCAGCAGCGTGTTCCGCACGTTCAGATAGCCCTCGCGGTCGAGCATGTCTCGGCGGGACAGCAACGCCTGCGCCACGGTGACGCCCTGCGCCTCGAATAGCTGCTCGTAGGTGTGCATCAGCCTGCCCTGGCCTACCGCGGCCAACGCCTGCCGGAACGGGATGTCGCTGCGGCCGCGGCTCACGCTCAGCGCGTGCCCTCCGGCGGCGACCGCCCCCGACGTCACCAGCGTCACCTCCGCGCCGCCGCTATGGACGGAGGCCAGCTGCCCAACCAGGGAGCCGATGACCTCCAGGTCAAGGTCGCCGCGCTCGCCCGTAAGGACGTTGGTGCCGGCCTTGACCACGATGCGCCGATACCGGAGCGATGCCTTAGGCGTCATGGGCTGCGGCCTACCACTGCGCCCGGCCTGCAAGATGATGTGACAAGTAGCGCTCCTCCCCTACTGGCCTCGCGGCCCCGCGGAGGCCAGATAGGCGCGCAGGTTGCGGCGAGTCTCGTCGAGATGGTCGCCGCCGAACTTCTCAAGCACGGCGTCGGCGAGAACCAGCGCAACCATCGCCTCACCGATGACTGCGCAGGTCGGCACGAACGTGATGTCGCTGCGCTCGAAGTGCGCCTTGTCTACGAAGCCCCCGGTCGTCAGGTCTACGGTCTCCAGGCCGTTGATGATGGTGGCAATCGGCTTGACGATGGCCCGCACCACCACCGGCTCGCCGGTGGTCATGCCGCCCTCCAGGCCGCCGGAGTTGTTGGTGCGCCGCGGCCAGGGATGCAGCCACTGCTCATCGGCGCTCATCTCCCACTCGCCCAGCGGCTTGACCACGTCATGCACCTGAGAGCCGCGCAGGTCGGCCTGCGAGAAGCCCGCGCCGAACTCCACGCCCTTGACCGCGTTCATGCTCATAACCGCGCCGGCGAGTTTGGTGGTCAGCTTGCGATCCCACTGGATGTGGCTGCCCAAGCCGATTGGCATTCCCGTTGCCACGACCTCGATGATGCCGCCCACGCTGTCCCCCGCCTCGCGCGCCGCGTCAATCTCCGCGATCATGCGCTCCGCGGCGTCCGGGTCGGCGCAGCGGACGGCGGCAAGCTTGGAGCCGCCGGGGTTCTCGCGGTGGTACGGCGTCTCCTCCAGCGCCTCCCAGTCGATGGTCTCCGGGCTGTTGGCGTGCACCCCGCCGATGCACAGGACATGGCCGTGCACCGCAATGCCGAACTCTTCGAGGAACCGTTGCGCCAGCGCGCCCGCGGCCACCCGCGCCGCGCTCTCGCGGGCGCTGGATCGCTCCAGGATGTTGCGCGCGTCCGTCTGCATGTACTTCACCACCCCGGGAGTGTCGGCGTGGCCCGGCCTGATGTTGACGATAGGCTCGAACGGCACGTCCGAGGGCGCAACGCTCATCTCCTCCGTCCACGGCACGCCGTCCGGCCCCTTGCCCGTGGAGAAGTCACGGTTGACGATGTGCAGCGATATGGGCGATCCAAGCGTGAGGCCATGCCGCACGCCCGCCAGTATCTCCGCTCGATCCTTCTCGATCTGCATACGGCCGCCGCGCCCGTAGCCCACCTGGCGCCGCGCCATGTGACGCTCGATGTAGTCCTCCGTGACCGGGAGGCTGGCGGGTAGCCCCTCAACAATCACGCTCAGGCCCTTCCCGTGGGACTCGCCCGCGGTGAGAAATCTCAGCATTGGTCAGCTCCCTTTCAAGGATTCGCCGTAGCGGTCAACGCCTTCTCGCGTTCAGGTTGCGGAACGGCGTCACAGTCTTCGACTATCAGCGCGCGCCCGACGACTCGCAGCGCGCTCTCAAGCTGGCTGACGTGAGAGCGGTACCGCGGGTCGACGAGCTTCCGCGCTGCTTCAACGCTTATGCCCAGCCTGGCGGCGAGCGCGTCCCTGGTCATGCCCTGCTCGCGCATGGCCGTGTATATGGTCAGCTTGGCCGCGACGAGGAGAGGCACAGGAACCAATACCTGCCCGTCCCGGACGCAGCCGGGAACCGGCAGGTCTTTGTCGGCATCCACGTATATCCCAAGCGCAACGCCCAATCCGTCCTCAGCCATCTCCACAGCCTCCTCCCAGGTGTCCCCGCCGGTTATGGCCTCCGGCACGTCCGGAAAGGTCACGGAGTAGCCTTCTGTGAAGTTGACTACTTCACCCTTACCGAGCTCCATTGGCCCGCCTTCGTCGAATTCTATGTCGCAGGGGTAAGCAAAGCGCATGATCAGAACTCCCGTTGGTCGATGTTCAGTCGTCTCAGCATTCTGGCCAGTGTCCTTCTCTTGATCTCCCCATGCTGCACTGTGTCAGTGAATCCGCCGATGTTAATTCGTCCGTGACTCCCCTTGCCGTGAGTCGGGTCGAAGCTGAACTCCAGCCCGTTGCGGCGGGCGTATCGTCTTGCCCTCCTCACGAATTCCCTCCCATTCACGACGCGGCGGCCCGCCTGGCCGCCAGCGCCACAATCACGCTCAGGCGCTTCCCGTGGGACTCGCCCGCGGTGAGAAATCTCAGCATTGGTCAGCTCCCTTTCATGGATTCGCCGTGGCGGTCAACGCCTTCTCGCGTTCAGGTTGCGGAACGGCGTCACAGTCTTCGACTATCAGGGCGCGCCCAAGGACTCGCAGCGCGCTTTCAAGATGGCTGACGTGAGAGCGATACCGCGGGTCGATGAGCTTGTGCGCCGCTTCAACGCTTATGCCCAGCCTGGCGGCGAGCGCGTCCCTGGTCATGCCCTGCTCGCGCATGGCGGCGTATATGGTCAGCTTGGCCGCGACCAGGAGAGGCACGGCCACAAGCACCTGCCCGTGCTGGGCGCAGCCGGGGACCGGAAGGTCTTTGTCGTCTGTCACGTACATCCCAAGCGCAACGCCCAGGCAGTCCTCGGCCAACTCCACAGCCTCCTCCCAGGACCAGCCGCCGGTGATTGCCTCCGGCACGTCCGGAAACGTCACGTTGTAGGCTTCCCGTCCCGTGGTCAATTGCTCCTCTTCATCGCGCACTATGTTGGATGGATAGAGGTATTTCACGACATGAACTCCCTTCGACTGACGTTCAGCCGCCTTAGCATGTCCGCCAGTGTTCCAGTAGGGATTTCTCCATGTTGCACCGAAGTCTTGAATCCTCCGATTCTAACCTGTCCGTGGCTCCCCTTGCCGCGAGTCGGGTCGAAACTGAACTCCAGCCCGTTGCGGCGGGCGTACCGCCTTGCCCTCCTCACGAATTCCTCCCGTTCACGACGCGGCTGCCTGCCTTGCCGCCAACGCCTCCTCCGCGGCTGTGAACATGATCGCCGCGGGCGCGGCCATGCCCGTCCAAATCTCGAACGCGGCGGCGCCCTGGTAGACCAGCATCGGCAGCCCGCCCAGCGTCCTCGCTCCGACTGCCGCCGCGCCGCGCAACAGAGGCGTCTCCCTCGGATTGTACACCAGGTCGCACACGAGCGCACCCTGCGGAATCAGCTCAGGGGCGATGGGCGTCTCGCCGGGGCCGGGGCCGCCGGTCATGCCCAGAGACGTGCAGTTGACGATTAGGTCGCTGCGCGCCGCCTCGCGCAACTCGGCATCTTCGAGCGCGATGGCCTGCGTGGGGACGCCCAGCGCGCCTATCGCGTCGGCCAGCTCCGCGGCGCGTTCCGGCGTGCGGTTCGCGATAACCACGCTCGCCGCGCCCTCGCCTGCCAGCGCCACGGCGACGGCCCGCGCAGACCCGCCCGCGCCAAGGATCAGCGCGGTCTTGCCTCGCGGCTCAAACCCCGCCTGCTCGCGGAGAGACGCGAGGAAACCGGCGGCGTCGGTGTTGCGGCCCTCCAGCGCGCCCTCTCGATTGTGGATGGTGTTGACCGCGCCAATGAGCCGCGCCTCCTCCGACACGCTGTCGAGCAGGGGGAGCGCTGCCTGCTTGTGAGGCACCGTGACGTTCGCGCCGAGCACGCCTGAGTCGCGGAGCGCGGCGATGGCGGCTGGCAGGTCGGCGGGCGCAACGTCCATCGCCTCATACCGCGCGTCGATGGCGAGGTGGTCCAGCGCGGTCTGCTGGAATGCGGGCGAGACGGAGTGGCCCACGGGATGGCCTAGGAGATAGATGCGCTTGGTCATGGGAAGCAGCACTGTCCTTTAGCCGTGGCGGCTGAGTGGAGTATAGCAAGTCAATCGAACGATGGGCAAGGCGCGTTCGATATTCGTTGCTTGCGCCGTGACGCCGGGCCGTTTCGTCAGGGGCGGCCCGCGGGTTGCCAGCGGCGCGGGCGCGTTGTAGACTGAACAGTGCGGCAATGGCGCCGCCTGTGAGCATCGCACATTAGCTTCCGGCGGAGGACACACAATGAATACGCCTAACGACCGCAATGAGAGACTGGAAGGCGCCTTCATGACCCTGCATCAGACCTTCGACAAGTTTGTAGAGGCCCAGCGGCAGCAGAACACGATACTGATTGAGCAGTCCAAGATCCTTGAGATGCACACGCAGGCGATAGACAGACTTACCTCTATATCGCAGCAGCAAACCCGAATAATGCAGGGCATGATTGCCACGTCAACCGAGACTACCGGGGCAATTCAAGGTCTCGCCTCTGTAATGGAGCGGCACGCGGAAGCAACCCAGACTCTCGCCAACCTGTCGGAGGAGCAAAGGGACATCCTCCAGTTCCACACTACCATGCTCCAGGAGGTGGTCTCCGCGCAGAGGGGCCACACGAACGTCCTGCAAGGGGTGTCAACGCGCCTCAAGCAGATGAAGGAGAACCCGGAATAGCGCAGGAGTCCGGCGATGAACTCGTCAGAGCTGGCGTTGGAGGGCCGCGGGCTGGTGCAGAGCTTCGGCGAACGCTCCGTCCTGAGCGGCGTTGACCTGGAGTTGCGCAGTGGCGAGGTTCTGGCCGTGGTAGGCGCGAGCGGCTCCGGGAAGTCGACGCTGCTCTACGCCCTGGCCGGCCTGCGCCAGCCCGATGGCGGCACAGTCGCGTGGGGCGGCCGCGCCGATGTCTGGAGCCTCCGCGAGCCTCACATCACGCTGGCCCGCCGGGCCGCCTGCGGTTTCGTGTTCCAGTTCCCGGCCTTCCTGGACGACCTCACCGTCGCCGCCAACGTTGCCGTCCCGCTCATCGTGTCCGGCGTCCGGCACGGCGAGGCTCGCGAGAAGGCACGCGGCCTGCTGCGCCGCTTCGGCCTCGAACCGCTCGCAGACGAGTACCCGTCTACGCTGTCCGGCGGGGAGTTGCAACGCGCCTCCATTGCGCGGGCGCTGGCGATGGAGCCGAGCATCGTCTTCTGCGACGAGCCTACCGGCGCGCTGGACGAGGAGAACTCGCGCCTGGTGGTCGGCGAGCTGAGGCGCATCGCCGCCGAGTTCGGCGTGGGCGTGCTCATCGTCACGCACGATCCGTCCGTGTGGGCGGCGTGCGACCGCGTGCTGCGCCTGCAAGAGGGCAAGCTGGCGGAGGAGCGCGGCGCGGCGTGAGGCTGTTCTTGGAGCTGCTGTGGCCCCGCTCGTGGAGGTCGCTCTCCGCGTGGGCGCCGCTTATCGTGGTCGGCGCAATCACGTGCGCCTCGCTTTCGCTGGCGCTTGGCATCGGATTCGGGTTCCAGGCGCAGCAGGAGACGGCGATGTTGCGGGACGGCTCGCGCAGCCTGCCGCCGCGCACCGCCGAGGTGGACGGCCCGCTGCGGTCAACGCGGGTTGAGGAGACGGTCTACGGCCCGCTGGTAGTCACCGCGTTCGCAGGCGAGGCGGGCCAACGACTCAACCTGCCCGGCATCCCGCAGGTGGAGCCGCACGGGAGCGTGCTGGCCTCGCCCGCCGCGCTCGCGCAGCTCACGGACGACTGGACGGGCGAACTGAGCGCCTGGCTGGGCGGCCGCGCTCCCCGCCCGCTCCCCAGCGAGGCGCTGGCGCACCCGCGTGAGCTGGTCATCGTCGAGTTCCTGGACGCGCCGCCGTCTGGCGCCGAGTCGTCCTTCTACCCCATCGCGCCGGTGAGAGGCCACTTCAGCGACTCCAGCTTCGTCATCCTGGGCATCATCATTCTTGCGCTGCCGTCGTTGGTGCTGGCGCGGGCCGGCGCCTCCGTTCACGTGGACGTCCGGTCACGGCGATACGGGCTGCTGCGAACACTGGGCGCGCCGCCCCGGCAGATGGCCGCGATGATAGCGGCCGACATGGCGTTCCCGCTGCTGGCGGGCGCGCTGATTGGCTCGATTGCCTACGCCGCCTTCATGTCGATGTTCGGTTCGTTCACGCTGGCCGGAAGCTCGTACTGGACGCGCGACCTGATCCTGCCCGCCGCGTACGCGGCTGCGTTGCCGCTCGCAACCACGGCCGTCGGCCTGGCAAGCGTGGCCCTGATGGTGCGACGCGCCGGCCTCGACCCCATCGGCGTGCTGCGGCGAGACCGGCCTCGCGGCGTCTCAATCGTCACGTACCTGTCGCTGGCGGGACTGCCGGCCGCCGCTGCGGCCGTTCTCGCCTCCGGCCGGGCCGCGGACGACAGCTTTGCGACTTCCGTGTGGCTCATCAACGCGGCGTTGCTGTTCAGCGTGGTGGGCCTGCTGGGACTGACCAGGCTGGTAGTCACAGCCGCCGGGAAGATACTGGTTACGCGGTCGCGGGCGCAGGTTGCCGGGTCTCGCATGGCGCGTTCGGGCGGCGATGCGCTGCTGGGCGTGTCCGCCACCGCGGTTGCCGTGTTCCTGACCGTGTTCGTAGTCTACGCACCGTTCGCCAGCCCTGCGCCGGACATCGGCACGTTCGACGTTGTGGCGCGGCTGGACGGCTCGGCCTCGCCGCTGGAATCGGTTGCGGAGGCCGCCGCCGGATACGAAGGCGTGACGCGCGTCGTGTACAGCAGCCGCGTTCCCGCAAGCGTGGACGGAGAGCGCCTGTGGGTGCACACCATGACCTGCGCGGACGTGCCCGGCTCGGTCGAGCTGGATGCGCCGTGCGCGGCCGGCAGCATCTACCTGGAGGAGCCCGTCGATGCGGCCACCGTGACCGTGGACGCCCGCCTGGAGTTCGTCAGCGGCTACCGCACCATCGACAGAGGCGACGGCGTCATGATCGAGGTACCGTTAGTGATTCCCGACCCTGACGAGACCGTCAGCGGAACACACCCAGTAGGCGGAACCGTCGCGGCGTCGTGGCTTGCCGGTGAGGGCCGCGACGCCGTGCTCATCGTGGAGGAGCACCCGGCCTCCGCGGAGTTCGGGTTCGTGCTTGTCACCACGGACGGCAGCCGGGACGCGATGCGCCGCGTCATTCAGGGTATGCGGAACATGCCCGAAGCCCTGTTCATCACCACGCGGCCCGCGCTGTCCTCCGGCGTCACCACCGACACGCTGGTCGCATACCCGTACCTGACCGTGATGGCAACGGCCGCCGCGGGGCTTGGCACGATTGCCCTGCTGTACGCCGTGCTGCTGCTGTTCCGCAGGCGGCGGGCGGAGTTCAGCATTCTCCGATGCCAGGGCGCGACGCGAAGGCTGCTGGCGGCGGATCTCGGCCTGCTGTTCGCGGCGCCGCTGCTGCTAGGGTTCGGGTTCGCGATTGCGGCGGGCGTCGCCCTTGCCGCCACGCTCAACGCCGCCCACGACGTGCCGACTCAGTACGGCGCGGGCCAGGTTGCGCCGATCCTGGCCGCCATGCTGGGCGTGGGCATGGCTGCGACGCTGCTGGTGGCAGGCTGGGCCACGCGCATCCCGCCCCTGGTCACGGATCCGGACGCGGCGGCAGGGTGAGGAGGCACGGCGACCGTAACCGTCATTCCTGCCCTTCGGCTGCGCTCAGGGTAAACTCAGTAGGAATCCAGCACCCGGCGGGGCGGGGAGGGCTACCCAAACCGCCCGCTAACTGGCCACTAGCTCCAGGACGCTCTTGTACTTCCGATAGCAGGCACGGCAGAGAGGCTTGGACATGCTAGCAGTGTGTTCCTTCCCGCACGTGTGGCAGTACTTCTCTTCGTAGTCCTCGTTCTTGTAGCGTCTCCAACTGGCGTAACAGCGGCGGCAGTACGGCATAACTGGGTAAGTAATCTCCACTTCGACGTTACACCGGATGCAGAACACTGCGGCCGGCAACTCCGGAGTCTTGGCAGGCCTCTTGGGACTCTTTGCTACTGGTGCAGGAGACTCTTTCTGCGCTCCTTCTGCCCTTGAGTCTCCCTTATTCTTTTTCGTGGCCCCGACCTTAGCGGGAGCTACATGAAAGTCCTCGCTAGGGTCCAGTATTCTTGTCACGTAATCGCAAATCTTGTCGTATAATTCTCCGTCTTTTTCCTTGGACACGAGTATCCCCATCTCATCATTGTTTACTTGGGAATACTGATAGAGATTCATGGAGGTCAGCAGCGCTTCCCTTTCGTTCATGTAACATTTCGCGTGAAGGCTGGCGCGACCGATGATCTTTATGGAAGGCACGGACGCGAGCCAAGTTTTTTCGTCCGGGCGCAAGTCTTCGTTTCGGCAGATTACACGGATGTCGATGGACTTTGATTGCGCCCTCCTCACGATAATCTCTCTAAGACGAGGGTTCGTTTGGAGATACGGGCTGATCAGGTAAAGGCGCTGTTTAGCGTTATTTATGATGCCCTCAAGCCTATGTGATACGCCCGTCGTGGTAAGGAACTCCGCCATGTCCTCAATTGCCCCCTAATCAGATCTGGCCTAGTATATCAGTCGACGCCACGGAGCTACAAGGCAAAGTGGCACGCCCTGACCGACTAAGGAGGCGGCATCATGCCCTTGCAGAATCCACCCCATCCGGGCGAGATAGTGAAGTTCGACTGCCTTGAGCCGCTGGGCCTCAGCGTGACGCGGGCGGCTCAAGGTTTGGGCGTGACCCGACAGGCACTTTCCGATCTGGTGAACGGAAAGGCGGGCGTGTCCGTCGAGATGTCCATTCGGCTGTCGCTGGCGTTCGGCTCCACGCCTGAGACCTGGCTAGCCATGCAGGCGGCCTACGATCTCTGGCAGGCGCGGGACAGAGCCGGGCAGATTGAGGTGGAGAGGTTCGCGGCGCCAAGCGACCAGTAGCCTACGCGGGTCATCCCGCTTCGACAAGCTCAGCACGAACGGGCTGGCGCCGCCTCCGCGCTACCCGCGCCGCGCGTCCAGGTACGCGCGCAGTATGACGCACGCGGCCGCGGAGTCTCGCAGGCCCTTGTTGCGCGACGGCTCGCGGCCGGCCTCTCGCAGCAGCCGCTCCGCCTCGACCGTCGAGAACCGCTCGTCATGCGAGTGAACGGGCACGCCTGAACTCTCGGCCAGCGCCCGCGTGAACGCGCGCACCGCCCTGCCCTGCGGCCCAAGCCCGCCGCTCAGCGACACCGGCAGCCCCACGACTATCGCCGCGACATCGTGCTCCGCCGCAAGCGCCGAGATGGCCGCCAGGTCTGCGCCGAGGTTGGCGCGGCGTATGGCCGCGAGCGGGCTGACGATCGCGCCCGTGGGGTCGCTGACGGCCGCGCCGATGCGGCTCTCGCCCACGTCCAGCCCAAGCACCCTCAGGGCTGCGCCTCCCGCCAGGCGCGCACACCTTCTTCCGCAGTGCGGATGGCGTCCGGTAGCTTGTCCGGGAAGCGGCCGCCCGCCTGGCCCATGTCCGGCCCGCCGCCTCCGCCGCCGCCCATCGCCTTGCCCGCCTCGCGCGCCAGGTTGCCCGCGTGGAAGCCTCGCTCCGCAACGTCGCGCGTAGCCATCGTCATCATCGAGGGGCGGCCGTCCAGCGCCATGCCAAGGATCACCACGCCGCTGCCGATCTCGTTCTTCAGCCAGTCGCCGGCCAGCCGCAGCAGGTCTGCGTCGCTCACCGACAGCACGCCCGACACCACCGACACGCCCGCGATCTCGCCGCGCGGCAGCTCACTCACCTGCCGCCGCAGCAACTCGCGCTCCAGCGTGTCCGCGCGCCGGTTAGCCTGCTCCAGGTCCGAAAGCAGCCCCTCGACGCGTGACACCAGCTCGCCCGGCGCGGCTTGCAGCAGGCTGGCTGCGCCATCGAGCGCGGCCGCCTGCTCCAGCATCAGCGCCTCGGCGCTGCTGCCCGTCACCGCCTCGATACGGCGCAGGCCGGAGCCGATCCCCGTCTCCGAAACCACGTGGCAGAAGCCGATGTCGCCTGTGCGCGGCACGTGTGTCCCGCCGCACACCTCCACGCTGTAGGCCGCGCCGTCGGCAACCTCCACAACTCGCACGCGGTCGCCGTAACGGTCGCCGAAGAACGCCAGCGCGCCCTGCGCCACCGCCTCGCGGTAGGTCGTCTCGTGCCAGTCCACGGCCACGTTCTCGCGTATCTTCTCGTTGGCCTGCCGCTGCACCTCGGTCAGCTCCTCGCGGGTGAGCGGGCTGACGTGCGTGAAGTCGAACCGCAGCCTGTCCGGGGCGACGAGCGAGCCGTGCTGCCGGACGTGGAAGCCCAGCACGCGGCGCAGGGTGGCGTGCAGCAGGTGCGTTGCGGTGTGGTTGCGAGCGATGGACGCGCGGCGCTGCGCGTCCACGCGGGCATCCACCGCGTCACCAAGGGCGAAACTGCCGGCGGTCACGCGGCAGGCGTGGACTGTCAGCCCGGCGGCCGGGCTCTGCGTGTCCTCAACCTGCATGACGGCGTCTCCCGCCGTGATCTCGCCCGTGTCTCCCACCTGCCCGCCCTTCTCCGCGTAGAACGGCGTCTCGCGCAGCAGGGCTTCAAGCTGCTGGCCTTCGACCACGCGCTCCACAGGCGCGCCATCCACCACAAGGCCGACAATCGAGGTCTGCGCTTGCAGTGTCTCGTATCCCAGGAAGGGCGTTTCTCCGACGCCTAGCT
The DNA here is from genome assembly GCA_963555975.3 of Dehalococcoidia bacterium. Lineage (GTDB taxonomy): Bacteria > Chloroflexota > Dehalococcoidia > Lucifugimonadales > UBA2985 > JAPPHY01. The sequence goes on along the minus strand of OY821663.2, from coordinate 552,615 downwards.
CCTGGTACACGCGCAGCGCCTCGAACTCCCCGCCGAACCGCTCGGCGGACGCGCCTGCGCGCTCCCGTTGCGCCTCCATCTCGCGCTCGAAGCCTTCAATGGCTACCGCAAAACCGTGTTCTGCGGATACCTCTTGCGTAAACTCAAGGGGAAACCCGTATGTGTCGTACAAGTAAAAGGCTTCTCGCCCGCTAATTGTGTCGCCCCAGTTGGTCAACATCTCAAATGCTTGATCAGCTTCGAGAATTCTGCCCATTTCCAATTCGCGGAATGCCGAGGAGGCCAAATGCGATGCCATTTCGGAAGCTTTGTCTTCGCCATGTCGCACATCCGAATCTGCTTCCGAGTCGTAGCCGTCAAACCCATATAGCTCCAACACACCAACAGCCAGTTCCTCGCCGGGATTCCGCCACTTGGCAAAGTCGATTACTTTAGGAGTAGCACCTCTGTGGCGCGTCCTATACCTGATCATGCCGTTCAATACGGCAATGCCCCTCTCGTAAGTTTGCCCGAACCGCTCCTCCTCCAGGGTGAGCACTCGCAGGATGAAGTCCCGCCGTTGCACCAGGTCGGGGTAGGCGGCGCCCATCCGCTCGATGACGACCTCCGCGATCTGCGCGAGGAACGTGTCTTCCAAGCCCAGCCTGCGGCCGTAGCGGATGGCGCGGCGTATCACGCGGCGCAGCACGTAGTCGCGGCCGCTGTTGCCGGGCGCAACGCCGTCGCAGATGAGGAAGGCCGCGCTGCGGGCGTGCTCGGCCACCACGCGCAGGGCGTAGTCGTCGTCGGTGTCGCGGCCGTAGGGCCGGCCGCAAAGCTGCGCGGCGCGCTCGACGAGGGGGGCGAACAGGTCGGTTTCGTATATCGACTGCTTGCCCTGGAGTATGACGGCTGCGCGTTCCAGGCCCATGCCGGTGTCGATGTTGGGCGCGGGCAGGGGCGTGCGGGCGCCGGCTGCGTCCTGGTAGAACTGCATGAACACCAGGTTCCACAGCTCGATGAAGCGATTGCACGGCAGGCCGTCCGCGGCCATCGGGTTGTCGCAGTTGGGGCCGCAGTCGGGCCGCAGGCAGCCGCGCTCCGCGCCGAAGTCGTAGTGGATCTCGCTGCACGGGCCGCACGGCCCCTCGCTGCCCGCAGGCCCCCAGAAGTTGTCCGCCTCGCCGAAGCGCCGGATGCGCTCCGCAGGCACGCCCGTGCGCGTCGCCCATAGGTCGAACGCCTCGTCGTCGTCGCGGAAGACGCTGGCCCACAGCCGTTCCGGCGGCAGGCCAAGCCCCTGCGTCACGAACTCCCAGGCGAAGGTTATCGCCTCTGCCTTGAAGTAGTCGCCGACGCTGAAGTTGCCCAGCATCTCGAAGAAGGTGAGGTGTGTTGCGTCTCCCACCGAGGCCACGTCGGTCGTGCGGAAGCACTTCTGCGACGAGGTGAGGCGTCGGCCGGGCGGCTGCATTTCGCCGGTGAAGTACGGCTTGAGCTGCACCATGCCGGCGTTGGTGAGGAGCAGCGTGGGGTCTTCCGCGGGTATGAGCGATGAGCTTGGAATGCGCAGGTGGCCCCTTCCCTCGAAGAAGCTCAGGTATGCCTCTCTGATCTCGTCGCCGGTCAAGTCGCGGCCCTCACGTGCGGATGGTGGAACGGCAGGGATTGTAGGCCAAGGGTATGTGGGTGTCAATTGCGGCGCGGGCCGCCAAAACCTCTTCCCCCTTGAGGGGGAAGATTGAGATGGGGGTGAAGCGTGCGCGGACATTCAACCTGAGAGCCCCCATCCCCTGCTTTCGCAGGGGCAGGCTTTAACCTTCCCCCGCAGACGGGGGAAGGGACATGGGGTTGCGCAGGAGCAAGCTCAGCGGGCGGGCGCGCCGCCTCACTCCGCCTTGCTGCTCACCGACTCCCGGAACTTCTCGCGGATGTAGCGTTTCTCGGTCTGCGTAAGCTCGCGGCTGAGCGTCTCGGAGCCGCGCAGAAGCAGCAGCCGGTCGGAGTCCGGCGGCACCCAGCGCGGGTCGCGGGCCAGCGCAACGGCAATCGTCGCCAGGTCTTCCTCGGCGATGGAGCCGACCACCTCGGACGCCACCCTGTCCAGCACCTCGTCCTCGCCCACGCCAAGGCCAAGCGTGAGTGGCCCTGTCAGCGTCTCCAGGAACGTGTCGACGAACGGCTTGACGGTCATGAAGCCCTCCACGTCTTCCCGGTTCCACTCAAGCGTGGTGTCGGCTTCCTGGAGCAGCAGGTACGACTGGTTGCCCCTCGTCGGCTCCACGCCCAGCAGGTGCACGCGCACGCCGAAACTCTGCGCAAGCTGCACGCCGACGCGCAGGTCTTCGTCGCCGGAGAGCAGCACGGCCTCCGTTATGGCGTGGTTCCGCGCCAGTTCGATGAGATCCATGATGATGAGCGAGTCCACGCCCTTCTGCTGCCCGCCGACCACCGCGCCAAGCCGCAGCTTCACGTTGTCGGTGTTGGCGACCGCCTCCTGCTCCGGCGAGGGCCTCCCGCGCAGCAGGCCGTCGTACCAGTAGATGCGCAGGAGCGGCACGCCGCCCGTCAGGCTGCCCGACGTCTCCTTCAGCTTCTCCAGGACGGCGAAGTGGTCCAGATCCAGCCGCTCCCGGTTCTGGGACGCCCCTGTCAGGATGATGGCTCCCGCCGCGTAGAGATACCCCGCGTCCACGAATATGGCCGTTCGCGTCATGCTCAACCTCGCACCTGTAAAGAGTAGAGGGCCGCCCGGCTTCCCTCGCAAGGCTCCGCCATCCAACCGCCTATATGGGGATGGCGCGAGCGGCCCTCACTGTATGCCGCAGCGGCGCGGTTGTCAATCGCTCGGAGGCCGCGCGCGGGGCTCTGCTTCAGCGAGCGCCGGCAGGCGTGGGCGTGGACTCCGCGCCATTGTCCGTCAGGGAGTCGTCATCGTCCGGCACCGGGGGCGGCGGAACGGGTGTGCCCTCCGGGTGGTCGTAGGCGCCTGTGCTGACGTAGTACTGGCGCAGATTGTTTGCATCGGTTAGCAGCAAAGGCAGGCTGGGGTCAGCACCGATACGCCCGCCGAACTCGCTCACGCGGGCCTGGTTGGCTGCGGTCACCGCTTGGGTGAGGGCAGGCAGTTCCATCTCCAGCACGGAGCGGTGGACTTGATATTCTTGGGGCCTGAGGCTTCTCCAGATGTCTCTTTCCCGATGAACGGCAATCACCGTGCCGTCTTCCTGCCGCTGGACATCCCAGTATCCCAAGAACCGCCACGCTTCGGAAGAGAGGTCGTCTGGCGGCCCTAAGAAAATTACATGCTCTCTTCCAGGAAAAATACCTTTGAAGAGCGTCTCCAGTTCCTGCCTGTGCCCTTCGACTTCGCCTCTTGCCGCGTACGAGGCATACACATAATCTATGAGGAACAGAACTGTCAAATGGAGTGGGCCGGAGCCAAGGATGTAGGCGTTGGCGCGCACATCCACGTAGCACTTGAAAGACCGCGCGTCCCACTCATCGGCCAGATGCGGCGGCGGCCGGTAGTAATCTCCAGAGGTGCACCGAACCGTGCCGGGGAGATATGAGGCACGCAACATCAAATGGGGTACACGAAACCCCGGTGCTGGACCATCAAGCATCTCGCGGACGCTCCAGGGTTCATCACTTAACTCAGAAAAACTCTGCCCGATGCCGCCTTCGAGCCGCGCAGCATTCAGTTCGCACGGGTCAACCAATGAGCCGGTTATCGGCGTGCAGGGTGGTATTGCCTCTGCTAGGTAGCCGGTGTACGGTGAGGACGTGGGGGTTGGCGAAGCAGGCACTGGCGCGTCTTGGCAGGCGGCGAATAACAGCACGGATGCAATCAGGACGGCAAGCGTTGTGCAAGGATACATGGCAATCAGTATACTCACTTCCGCGCCCGCCCGCTCAGCGAGCGCCGGCAGGCGTGGGCGAGGACTCCGCGCCGTTGTCCGTCAGAGAGTCGTCCTCGTCCGGCACCGGGGGCGGCGGAACGGGTGTGCCCTCCGGGTGGTCGTAGGCGCCTGTGCTGACGTAGTACTGGCGCAGATTGTTTGCATCGGTTAGCAGCAAAGGCAGGCTGGGGTCAGCACCGATACGCCCGCCGAACTCGCTCACGCGGGCCTGGTTGGCTGCGGTCACCGCTTGGGTGAGGGCAGGCAGTTCCATCTCCAGCACGGAGCGGTGGACTTGATATTCTTGGGGCCTGAGGCTTCTCCAGATGTCTCTTTCCCGATGAACGGCAATCACCGTGCCGTCTTCCTGCCGCTGGACATCCCAGTATCCCAAGAACCGCCACGCTTCGGAAGAGAGGTCGTCTGGCGGCCCTAAGAAAATTACATGCTCTCTTCCAGGAAAAATACCTTTGAAGAGCGTCTCCAGTTCCTGCCTGTGCCCTTCGACTTCGCCTCTTGCCGCGTACGAGGCATACACATAATCTATGAGGAACAGAACTGTCAAATGGAGTGGGCCGGAGCCAAGGATGTAGGCGTTGGCGCGCACATCCACGTAGCACTTGAAAGACCGCGCGTCCCACTCATCGGCCAGATGCGGCGGCGGCCGGTAGTAATCTCCAGAGGTGCACCGAACCGTGCCGGGGAGATATGAGGCACGCAACATCAAATGGGGTACACGAAACCCCGGTGCTGGACCATCAAGCATCTCGCGGACGCTCCAGGGTTCATCACTTAACTCAGAAAAACTCTGCCCGATGCCGCCTTCGAGCCGCGCAGCATTCAGTTCGCACGGGTCAACCAATGAGCCGGTTATCGGCGTGCAGGGTGGTATTGCCTCTGCTAGGTAGCCGGTGTACGGTGAGGACGTGGGGGTTGGCGAAGCAGGCACTGGCGCGTCTTGGCAGGCGGCAATCAGCAGCCCAACCGCAAAGGCAAGCGTGACCAGTGGGCTGAACCGCAGTAGCTCCGCAATCCTATTCATCAGGCCGCTCCACTCTCCACCATTGCGAACCCGGTGCCGCGTTAGACTCACACTTTACCACATTCCACTAGTCGGCGCGAGTGGTAACAATAGACGCCCATCGCCCGCCCGATCGCGCGGCTGAACGCGGCGGCCGGCCCTGCGGCAGGCGCGCGAAAACAGGGGGACGCCCCTCGCGAGGCGTCCCCCTCTCGACCGGTGCGACGGCTGTGAGAGCCGCCGCGTTCTCGCCGCGCTACTCCGACGCCACCGCCAGCCTGCGCGGCTTGCCGGACTCCGCCTTCGGTATCGTGATGGTCAGCACGCCGTTGCGGTACACCGGCTTGATCGCCTCGGTGTCCACCGAGTCCGGCAGCCTCAGCGATCGCCGGAACGAGCCGGATCGCCGCTCACGCAGCAGGTAGTCGTCCTGCTTGCGCTCCGCCTCCGAAAGCGTGGCCGCCGCGATGGTCAGCACGCTGTCCTCCACGGACACCTCGATGTTCTCCGCATCGATCCCCGGCAGCGAGGCGTGGACGGTCAAGCCGTCCTCCTCCCGCACCACGTCCAGCGGCACGCGCCAGCTCCCCGCGGGCGGGGACTCCGCGTCGCCCCCGTAGCCTCGCCACGCCTGGTTGATAGCGTGCTCCACGTTCCTCAGCTCCCTGAAGGGATCCCATCGTCTCAGTACCATTTCCTCACCTCCTTGCTCGGTTCTACCAGGTTCTCCCCGCCCCTCAACCTCACGCTGCCATCATAGCAACATTGACAATATCTTGTCAAGTATGCTTATCGCCAGATTGCAATAGATATTGACAATGCGCCGTCACGGTATTATACTGGCAATCGGGAGGGTTCAGCGAGATGGCCGCGAACTACTACGATGTCCTTGGCGTTAACAGAACCGCCTCCGAGAAGGAGATCCGGCAGGCGTACCGCCGCCTTGCGCGCCTGCACCACCCAGACGTGAACCCCGGCGACGCGGACGCGGAGCGGCGATTCAAGGAGATCAACGAGGCGTACGGCGTGCTCTCAAACGCCGACAGCCGCCGCAAGTACGATGAGTTCGGCGACAACTGGCGCCACGCGGACCAGATGGGGAAGGCGCGCCGGGCTCAGGGCGCCGAGAATTTCGTGTGGGACTTTGGCGGAGGCGGCGGCCGCGGCTTCGGGCCGTCCATCTTCGAGGACCTGCTTGGCGGGCGCGGCTTCGGCGGCGCGGCCACGGCGTCCCGGCGGCGCACGCGGCTGGAGCAGCCGGTAAGCATCTCGCTGGAGGAGGCGTATCGCGGCACCACGCGCGTGCTGCGCGTGCCCGCGGGCGCGCCCGGCGAGGAGCGGCGGCTGGAGGTGACGATACCGCCGGGCGCGGACAACGGCTCCCGCATCCGCGTTCGCCCCGACGAGCTGGACGGCGACGAGCTCAACCTGGTCGTGTCCGTCTCGCCGCACCCGCGGTTCGAGCGGCGCGGCGCAGACCTGCACGCCAGGGTGGACGTGCCGCTGCTCGTCGCAGTGCTCGGCGGCGAGGTCAGAGCGCCCACCATGACGGAGCCGGTCATCCTCACCATTCCGCCGGAGACGCAGAACGGCCGCGCCTTCCGGCTGGCCGGCAAGGGAATGCCGCGGCTCGGCTCGCCCGGCTCCTACGGCAACCTCTACGCCACGGCGCAGGTCATCGTTCCTACCGGCCTGTCCGACAAGGAACGAGACCTGTACCGGCAGCTCATGGACGCGCAGTCCGAGGGAGAGTGACGACATGGTAACCTTTCGAGGCCAGCCCTGGGGCGAGGACGAACCCTACTACGTGATAAGCGTGGCGGCCCGCATGATCCAGGTGCACACGCAGACGCTCCGCTACTACGAGCGCGAGGGATTGCTGGAGCCTGCGCGCTCGCGGGGCAACATCCGCCTCTACTCGCAGCGCGACATCGAGAAGCTCAGGCGCATCAAGACGCTCACCGAGGAGCTGGGCCTCAACCTGGCGGGCGTGCAGGTGGTCATGCGCCTTATGGATCGCATGGCGGAGATGGAAGGCGAGATCGAGCGGCTCAGGAGCCAGGTTAAGGCGCTTCAGTCCAGGGTCGGCAGGCGCTAGGCAGGCCCTTGAAGTCCCTTCCCCCGTCTGCGGGGGAAGGTTAGAGCTTGCCCCTGCGAAAGCAGGGGATGGGGGCCCAGCAGGCCAAACACCCACGCACTATCCACCCCCATCTCAATCTTCCCCCGTCTGCGGGGGAAGCGGGTGAGATTTCCCCAGCCAGAAAGCCGCTCGAATAGGAGGTGACGAAATGACGCTCAGACCGGACGACTTCACGGAACAGGGACAGCAGGCTATCGCCCTTTCGCAGGAGATTCTCCGAAGGCACAACCACACGCAGTGGGACGTTGAGCACGTGCTGCTGGCGCTGCTGGAGATGGAGGACGGCGTGGCGGCGGAGACGCTGCGCAGGCTGGGCGTGGACACAGCCGCCCTGCGGCGGCGCGTGGAGGAAGCGCTTGCGAACGCGCCCCGCGCCGCCTACGAGACCGCGCAGATATTCGCCACGCCGCGGGTCTCGGCCCTGCTCGGCAACGCCAAGGCTGAGGCCGACCGGCTCAAGGACGACTACGTGAGCGCGGAGCACCTGCTCATCGCCGTGACGGACGTGCAGGACGGCGATACGCCCGCCGCGCTCCGCGAGCACGGCGTGAGCCGCGAGGCCGTCTACCGCGCGCTCATGGAGGTACGCGGCGGCCACCGCGTCACCGACCAGCGCGCGGAGAGCCGCTACCGCTCGCTGGAGCGGTTCAGCATAGACCTGACGCAGCTTGCGCGCGAGGGCAAGCTTGACCCCATCATCGGGCGCGACGCCGAGGTCAAGCGCGTGATGCAGACCATCACGCGGCGCACCAAAAACAACCCCGTCATCATCGGCGAGGCGGGCGTGGGCAAGACGGCCATCGTCGAGGGGCTGGCGCAGCGCATCATTGCCGACGACGTGCCGCAGTCGCTCCAGGGCCGCCGCGTGCTGGCGCTCGACCTGGGCGGGCTGGTGGCCGGCAGCAAGTTCAGGGGCGAGTTCGAGGAACGGCTCAAGAGCGTCATCGACGAGGTGAAGCAGGCCGGCCGCGAGATCGTCCTGTTCATAGACGAGATACACATGGTCGTCGGCGCGGGTGCGGCCGAGGGCGCGATGGACGCATCCAACCTGCTCAAGCCGGCCCTGGCCCGCGGCGAACTCCAGTGCATCGGCGCAACTACCATCGACGAATACCGCAAGCACATCGAAAAGGATTCCGCCCTGGAGCGCCGCTTTCAGCCCGTGATGGTGGAGGAGCCGGACGTGGACACCGCCATCGAGATGCTGCGCGCCCTCCGGCCCCGCTACGAGGCCCACCACAAGGTCACTATTGAGGATGCCGCCCTCGCAGCCGCCGTCAAGCTCAGCCACCGCTACGTCAACGACCGCAACCTGCCGGACAAGGCCGTCGACCTCATCGACGAGGCCGCGGGCAAGCTGCGCATCGACACCGAAAGCCAGCCGCGCGAGCTTCGCACGATGGAGGACGCCATCCGCAACCTCACGGACGAGGAGCAGGCCGCGTCGCAGCTCGCCGACTACCGGCGCGCCGCGGAGCTCAAGACTGAGCGCAGCCGCCTGGAGGCAACCTACAACGACAGGCGCGAGGAGTGGCTGCGCGGCCACAAGTCCGAAATGGTGGTGGACGCGGAGGACATCGGAAGCCTGATTTCGCAGTGGACGGGCATCCCCGTCACCCGGCTGCTGGAGGGTGAGTCCGAGCGGCTGCTACACATGGAAGACAGCCTCCACGAGCGGGTCATCGGCCAGGACACGGCCATCCGCGCCGTTGCGGAGGCGGTGCGCCGCTCCCGCGCAGGGCTGAAAGACCCCAAGCGGCCCATCGGCAGCTTCATCTTTCTGGGGCCTACCGGCGTGGGCAAGACGGAGCTGGCGCGCGCCCTCTCGGAGTTTCTGTTCGACCGCGAGGAAGACATGGTGCGAATCGACATGTCGGAGTACGGCGAGAAGCACACCGTGTCGCGGCTCATCGGCGCGCCGCCGGGATACGTCGGCTACGACGACGCGGGACAGCTCACGGAGGCCGTGCGGCGACACCCCTTCCGCGTGGTGCTCTTCGACGAGATCGAGAAGGCGCACCCGGACGTGTTCAACGTGCTGCTCCAGATCCTGGAGGACGGCCGCCTGACGGACGGCCACGGGCGCGCCGTGGACTTCCGAAACACGCTGGTGATAATGACCAGCAACCTGGGCACGGGCGAGGCCGGCAGGCAAATGATGGGCTTCCGCGCGGACAGCGACTCCACCCGCGGCGCGGAGAGGATGCGCGCCTCGATAGAGGACGCGCTGAAGCGCACGTTCCGCCCGGAGCTGCTCAACCGCATCGACGAAATCGTGATATTCGATCCGCTGACGCGCGAGCAGATCATGCAGATTGTCGACCTGCTGCTGGCGGAGGTGCAGCGCAGGCTGGACGAGCGCGGCATCCGCATTGCGCTTTCGGACGACGCCAAGGAGTGGCTCTCCCGCGAGGGGTTTGACCCGGTGTACGGCGCGCGGCCGCTGCGCCGTGCGGTGCAGCGATTCGTGGAGAACCCGCTCTCCAACCGCATCCTGTCCGGCGAGCTTTCGGGCGGCGAGACGGTGCGCGTGACCGCCGCGCCGGACGGCCTCGCGTTTGAGGTCGCGGCAACGACGGCGCTGCCGGCGGCGTAGGGGGGCCGATCGTCCTGAGCCTGTCGAAGGGCGGGCGGAGTGACGACTGCCGCCTTCCACCGTCATTGCGGCGAAAGCCGCAATCCAGCTCCCGGCGGGAAGGCGTGGGGTGCACCGAGCCCGCCGTAGGGGCGGTTAGTGAACCGCCCGAGTAGCGAACGGCGCGCTTCTCTCCGCTCGTCCTGAGCATGTCGAAGGACGGGCGGATGGCCGCCTGCATCCCCTCAACCGTCATTGCGGCCCATTCGGCTGCGTTCAGGGCAGGCTCAACCGCAATCCATCCCCGCGCCCTGCCGGGTGCTAGACCCCTGCTTTCGCAGGGGTGACGGTTGTTGTTTCGCCCCGCTCATGCCCCGACAAGCTCAGCACGAACGGAGTGTACATTCCCCCGCGCACCACCGCGCGAATCGCCCCCGCCTATAGTAGAATACGGGGCGTTATGAGCGAACCGACGCGGCTGGCATGGTACGAGCGCGCGCTGACCAGGCGCTGGCCTGCCCTAGCCAAGCCTCTGCATGACGAGCGATTCCTCAGGGCGGTATCCGTCGCAGTGGTGCTGTCGCTGATTGTGGCGGTGGTGGTCTTTCGAAACCACCTTCCCCAAACCGACTCCATCGGATACGTGGGCGTCTTCGTCCTCAGCTTCCTGAGCAGCGCGTCCATAATGGTGCCCATTCCGGGCATCGCCGCCGTGTGCGCAGGCGCGGGCCTACTGAGCCTGTTCCCGTTGTGGGTGGCGATCCTGGCCTCAGTCGCCGAGGCGCTGGGCGAGCTCTCCGGCTACCTGCTGGGCTACTCCGGGCGCGGCTTCGCCAGAAACGTCCGCATCTATCCCAGGGTGGAACGATGGATGGAGCGCAGGGGCTTTCTTGCGCTGATGATCGCCTCATCCATCCCAAACCCGCTGTTCGACCTGGTGGGCATCTCGGCCGGCACGCTCAAGTACCCCATACCCAAGTTCCTGGCGTCTGTGTGGGTGGGCAAACTGATTAAGTCCACAATGATAGCCTACGCCTGCTACTACGGGATCGAGTGGGTCACGAGGGCGTTCCCCGCGCTGTTTCCGATGAGCTAGAAGCAGTGGCGAAAATCGCGGAAACCGACACGGCGACCGCGCGCCGCTTTACAGACGCTGCGGCGCCCGCCCTGAGAGGTCGTATATGGCGCTCACGGCCATATCCTCGTCGTCTCAACGGAGGTTGATTCGCCGAAGCGTAGCCATGTCCACGCCGGATATGCCCTGGGCGGCGCGAATCCCCCGCGCCGGGCCGTTGCCGTTGAGGTGCGACAGCACGGACGCTATGAGCCGACTGGACGCTGCTATCAAGGTCATCATGGCTGCATTATACGGCGCGCGGCGATGAGAGGCAACCGGCGCGTACCCCGCTCGTCCTGAGCTTGTCGAATGGCGGGCGAACTAGCAACTGCCGCGCTCAACCGTCATTGCGGCGAAAGCCGCAATCCAGTGCCCGGCTGGGGTGGAAGAGGCGCATCGCCACCGCCGCCGCACCACCGGGTGATAGGCCCCCGCGTACGCGAGGTTGACGGCGCGTGGTAGGCGGGGCGATCGTGGCATCGCAGGGGCGGTTCACGAACCGCCCGCTTAGTCCGCTCGCCCTTCGACAGGCTCTGGGTGAGCGGGGATATATCCGGCCCGCTCGGTCACGCCTCATGTCGGCCATCCGCTCATGCTCAGACAAGCTCAGCACGAGCGGCAACGGCAACCGCTTGCGCCTAGCCCGCGTCCCCAAAGATCGGCTTCACGATGATCGCCTCATCACGGCCGGGGCCGGTCGACACCATGTCAATCGGGCAGCCAATGAGTTCTTGCAGCCGCTCCAGGTAGCTGACGGCCTCAGCCGGCAGGTCGTCCATGCTGCGGACGCTGGCCGTGGCCTGCTGCCAGCCCGGAATATCCTCGTACACCGGCTCGCACGCCTCCAGGCTCGCCGCGTCAGTCGGAAACTCCCGAATGGTCTCGCCGCGCAGCCTGTACGCCACGCAGACGCGCACCGGCGATATGCCGTCCAGCACGTCCAGCCGCGTGAGGATGGCCGAGGTCACGCCGTTGATGGACGCCGAGTAGCGCGCCGCCACCGCATCGAACCAGCCGCAGCGCCGCGGCCGGCCGGTGGTGGTGCCGTACTCACCCGCGCGCTCTCGTATGAACTCGCCGATCTCGTCGTCAAGCTCCGTGGGGAACGGGCCGCCGCCTACCCGCGTGGTGTACGCCTTGTAGACGCCCGCCACTGCCCGCACGTGCAACGGGCTGATGCCAAGGCCGGTGCACGCCCCGCCAACGGTGGGCGAGGATGACGTGACGTACGGATACGTGCCGTGGTCGACATCCAGCAGCGTGCCCTGCGCCCCTTCCAGTATGACGCGTTGGCCCGCCTCGAATGCCTGTTGCAGCATCGGCTCCACAGGCCGAATGAACGGCTTGAGTCCTCTTCCCCACTCCAGGCAACGCTCGTAGGTGTCTTCCAGCGAGACCGGCTCTCTGCCGTACAGCCTGGTAATCGCCGCGTTCTTCTGCTCCAGGACAAAGCTAAGCCTCTTGAACAGCGCGTCCTCGTCCAGCAGGTCCATCATTCGAATGCCGGTGCGGGCCGCCTTGTCCATGTAGGCCGGCCCAATGCCCATGCCCGTGGTGCCGATTGCCTTGCCGGTCTCCGCGCGAATCACCTCCTCCAGCCCGTCCAGCATGGTGTGGTACGGCATGATCACCTGCGTCTTGTCGCTGATGAACAGGCGCGCCACGGAGATATTGCGCTCTGTCAGGCCTGCAACCTCCGCCAGGAATGCGTCCGGGTTCACCACAACGCCGTTGCCGATGATGCAGACGCACTCCGGCCTCAGTATGCCGGCGGGTATGAGATGGAACTTGAACTCGCCGGCGTTCGTGATGACGGTGTGGCCGGCGTTGTTTCCGCCGTTGAATCGAGCGACCACGTGGGCGTCCGCGGAGAGCAGGTCGACAACCTTGCCCTTGCCTTCGTCGCCCCACTGGCCTCCTATGATGGCGTAAGCGGGCATGTGTGTATTCTCATTCCTGAAGGTATGGCCCTTGCAGGCCGCAGAGAGTATAGCAAAGGAATAGGTGATTGCATAGATAGACGAACGGCCGGAGCGGGCGCGTGGGGGCTGCGGCCCCGTTCATGCTTCGACTGGCTCAGCGCGAACGGGACCCAACCGTCGTTCCTGCGAAAGCAGGAACCTAGCACCCGGCGGGGAGGCGGATGGCCGCGCATCCCCCCACCGTGCCCGGGGTGCTAGATTCCCGCGTTCGCGAGAATGACGGAGGTGAGAAACCACCGCCCTCACTTGGATTGCGGCTTTCGCCGCAATGACGGGTGGTGGTGGCCGACGGCATCCGCCTGTCGAAGCATGAGCGAGCAGACGCGCACCCGCGCCACCCCCACTCTCGCCGTCATTGCGGCGAAAGCCGCAGTCCATCCCCCCACGCACTGCCGGGTGCTAGACCCCTGCTTTCGCAGGGGTGACGGTTGTAGATTCGTCCGTCCATGCTCCGACAAGCTCAGAGCCTCCCCCTGCTTTCGCAGGGGGAGAACGGGGCAAGCCAGCCCCGCCGCGCCCATCGCAGCCCAATCGATTGTGAAAGCTATTGCATTCTCCCTCGTCTGCCGCTATCATTGGCATTGTCTCTGGTGGTCCTAGCGGGGTGGAACCACCCGTTCCCATCTCGAACACGGAAGTGAAACACCCCAGCGCCGACGATACTGCCTTGGCAACGGGGTGGGAAAATAGGTCACCGCCAGGGGCATAGGTCAATATCGCCCCGGCGGGTCTGCGAAATCCTTACAGTGTGACCCGCCGGTACGCACAAGCTGATGACCGCTCTTCTCTACAGCCGAACGCCACGCGCCCGCGAACGCGGGGCAGTGTGCCTTTCACCTAAGCGGCGGCGGGCAGAGCGGGCGCTTTACACCCACGGGCATACGGGCATATAATCAAGGATTGAACGGGGACGGCGAAACGCCTTGCCCCCCGCGATTGAGAGATGAATGAAGTGACCACAAACCCCGCACCGGCCGTAGAGAACATGGCAACCCTGCTCAGCGAAGCCGAGCAGATGCGCGCCGTTCGCACGGGCGACCTGGTGCAGGGCGTCATAATGAGCGTAGACCGCGACAGCGTACTCGTCGGCATCGGCAATAAGTCGGAGGGCATCGTTCATTCCAAGGAGATGCGCTCCATGTCTGAGGACGAGATCGCATCGCTCCGGGTGGGAGACGAGATACTCATAAGCGTAGTGGAAGCGGAGCGCGGGGACGGCGCAGCCATCCTCTCCGTGGACAGGGCCAGGGAGGAGATGAGCTGGCTCAACGTGGCCGACAAGCTGGACAGCGGCGAGCCGGTCACCGGCACCATCACGGGGTTCAACCGCGGCGGCGCGCTGGTCGACGTGTCCGGCCTAAAGGGGTTCGTGCCCACGTCTCACCTGGCCTGGGCGCCACGAAGCTCCGGTGACAACGGCGACGACGGCCGCGTCGGCGATAGCGTGCAGTTGAAGGTCATCGAACTGGATCGCGCCCGGCGCAGGGCCGTCTTCTCCGAGAAGGTGGCCATCCAGGAGCTGCGGCAGTCTCGCAAGGAGCAGATACTGCGAGAGTTGCAGCCCGGCGAAGTCCGGCGTGGCCGCGTGAGCGGCGTAAGCGATTTCGGCGCGTTCGTAGACCTGGGCGGCGCAGACGGGCTGATCCACATCTCCGAGCTTTCGTGGGAGTCGGTGCGCTCCACCGAGCAGGTTGTGAAGGTGGGAGACGAGGTGGACGTGTACGTCCTGAAGGTGGACATGGACACCAAGCGTATCGCGCTGAGCCTCAAGCGGCTGGCGCCGGAGCCGTGGGAGTCCGTGCCTGAGCGGTACTACGTTGACCAGCTTGTCAGCGCCACCGTCACCAAGCTCACCAACTTCGGCGCGTTCGCACGGCTGGAGGGTTCGGTGGAGGGGCTGATACACATCTCGGAGCTAAGCTACAGCAACGTCAACCACCCCAGGGACGTTGTCAAAGAGGGTGACATGCTCACCCTCAGAATCCTGAAGATAGAGCCCGAGCGGAAGCGCTTGGCGCTCAGCTTGAAGCAGGCCGAGGGAAGCATCACCTGGCCGGAAGATGCGGACTTGCCTGAGAGATAGAGAGCGTAGGAGAGAGAAATGACCAGCAGATTCGAGAAGTTCTCAGAGAGAGCCAGACGGGTGCTTTCGCTTGCCCAGGAGGAAGCCCAGCGCTTCAACCACAACTACATCGGCACTGAGCACATACTGCTGGGGCTTGTGCGGGAGACGGACGGCGTTGCGGCGCGCGTCCTGTCCAACCTGAACGTAGAGCTGGGCAAGGTGCGCTCCGCAGTCGAGTTCATCATCGGCAAGGGCGAGCGCAGCGCGCCCGGCGACATCGGCCTGACGCCGCGCGCCAAGAAGGTGATCGAGCTGGCCGTGGACGAGGCGCGCCGCCTCAACCACCACTACATCGGCACGGAGCACATCCTCATCGGCCTCATGCGCGAGGGCGAGGGCGTGGCCGCGGGTGTGCTGGAGAGCCTGGGCGTATCGCTCGACAAGGTGCGCTCGGAGACCAGCCGCATTCTGAGCCAGAGCGTCAGCGCCGGCCATACCGGCGGCCGCACGTCCACTCGCACACCCACGCTTGATCAGCACGGCATAGACCTGACCAACGCGGCCCGCTCCAACAAGCTGGATCCCGTAGTCGGCAGGAGCCGCGAGCTCCAGCGCGTGGTCCAGATTCTGAGCCGCCGCACCAAGAACAATCCCGTCCTCATCGGCGAGCCGGGCGTGGGCAAGACCGCCATCGTAGAGGCGCTGGCCCAGCGCATCGTCAGCGGCGACGTGCCGGAGACGCTTTCCGGCAAGCGCCTGGTCACGCTGGACATGGGCGCGCTGGTCGCGGGCACCAAGTACCGCGGCGAGTTCGAGGAGCGGCTGAAGAAGATACTGGAAGAGATCAGAGGCTCCGGCACCTGTATGCTCTTCATAGACGAAATGCACACGATGGTCGGCGCGGGCGCGGCGGAAGGCGCGGTGGACGCGGCCAACATCCTCAAGCCCGCCCTCTCGCGCGGCGAGATACAGTGCATCGGCGCAACCACGCTCGACGACTACCGCAAGTACGTGGAGCGAGACCCCGCGCTGGAGCGGCGATTCCAGCCCGTGCAGGTGGACGAGCCGTCCACGGAGGAAACCGTCTCAATCCTGCGCGGCGTCAAGCACCGCTACGAGGAGCACCACCGCCTGACCATCTCGGACGAGGCGCTGCACAGCGCAGCCACGCTGGCCTCGCGGTTCATCGCAGACCGGTTCATGCCGGACAAGGCCATCGACTTGGTTGACGAGGCCTCGTCCAAGGTTCGGATCCGCGCAAGCTCCACTCCCCTGTCCATGAAGGAGTCCATGAAGGTGCTGGACAACGTCCGCCGCGAGAAGGACGAGGCCATCGCCAACCAGCAGTACGAGTACGCCGCCGAGCTACGCGACCGGGAGCTCAAGCTGGCGGACAAGCTGGAGAGCATGGAGGACGACTGGCAGACCGAAAGCAACGTCAACGAGCTGCTGGTGACGGAGGAGGACATCGCCGAGGTGGTGAGCATGTGGACGGGCATCCCGGTCACGCGCCTGGGCATGGAGGACATGGAGCGCCTGCTGCACATGGAGTCGGCGCTGCACAGCCGCATCATCGGCCAGAACGAGGCCATCAACGTGGTGTCCAAGGCCGTCCGGCGCGCCAGGGCCGGCATCAAGGACCCGCGGCGGCCCATCGGCAGCTTCATATTCCTGGGCCCAACGGGCGTGGGCAAGACGGAGCTTGTGCGCGCGCTGGCCGAGTTCATGTTCGGCAGCGAGGACGCCATGATACGGCTGGACATGTCCGAGTTCATGGAGCGTCACACGGTGGCCCGCCTGATGGGCGCGCCACCCGGATACGTGGGCTATGACGAGGGCGGGCAGTTGACCGAGGCCGTGCGCCGCAAGTCCTACTGCGCCATCCTCTTGGACGAGATCGAGAAGGCGCACCCGGAGGTGTTCAACATACTCCTCCAGATCTTCGACGACGGCCACCTGACGGACGCCAAGGGCCGGCGCGTGGACTTCCGCAACTCCATCATCGTGATGACCAGCAACATCGGCTCAGACCTGATCAAGCGGGACACCACCCTCGGCTTCGCACTGAAGTCGGACGAGGCGTCCACCTCCGAGCAGCAGTACCAGCGCATGAAGGACAAGGTGATGGACGAGGTCAAGCGCTTCTTCCGCCCGGAGTTCCTCAACCGCATAGACGCAAGCATCGTGTTCCACCCCCTGGTCAAGGATCACATCATTGAGATCGCGGAGCTTATGCTCAAGAACGTGCAGGAGCAACTGCGGGAGAAGAACATCGAGCTTGAGGTCTCGCAGGCCGCCAAGGAGCTTCTGGCCGATAAGGGGTACGACCCCAACTTCGGCGCGAGGCCGCTGCGCCGCGTGATACAGGACGAGATCGAGGACATGCTGTCCGAGGAGCTTCTGGGCGGCCGAATGGCGGCCGGCGACACGGTGCTGGTGGACGTGGCGGACGACAAGTTCGTGACGCGTGTCGGCGAGGTAGCAGCCCTGCCCTCCTAGCGCAGGCGCGCCGCGGCTGTGCGCCAAGCTCGCCTGTTGCGCCCGGCGCACCTGCGGGCATCGTGAGGGGTTGCGCGAGCCTATATCCCTTCCCCCGTCTGCGGGGGAAGGCTAGGATGGGGGCAATCAGGTCAATCATCCACCCGCGGTTCACCCCCATCTCAATCTTCCCCTTCAAGGGGGAAGAGGATTTGGCGGTTGGCTAACGAGTTTGCAGATGCCCCCAATGCGAGACATCCAAACTCAGCGTGAGCCGTCTTCAGCTTGACGCGGCGCGCCGCGCCCCAACGCTTATACATGACCAGAGAGCAGACCCGCAGCCTCTTCGTCTGCCGCGACTGCGGCGCGGAAGCCCTCCGATGGGAGGGCCGATGCCCCGCGTGCGGCGAGTGGAACACCCTCGTGGAAGCGCCGCGGCCCACAGCCAGAGGCGGCGGCGCGTGGCAGTCGGGCGCGCTGGCCTCCGAGCCGCGCGAGCTCTCGGACGTGGCCCTCGACGACTTCCCGCGCCTGCCGTTCCACGTTGAGGAGGCCAACCGCGTGCTCGGCGGCGGCCTCGTGCCCGGCTCGCTCGTGCTCATCGGCGGAGACCCGGGTGTCGGCAAGTCCACGCTGCTGCTCCAACTGGCGGCCGGCCTCGCCGCGCGCGCAGGCCCCGCGCTCTACGTCTCCGGCGAGGAGTCCACTCAGCAGATCAAGCTGCGGGCGGACAGGCTCGGCCTGTCCGGCAAGGGGTTGCACGTCCTCGCGGAGACCGACATGGCCGCCGTTCTCCACCACATTGACCGCCTCTCACCCGCGCTCGCCGTCATCGACTCCATCCAGTCCGTGGCGTTCGCCGACCAGCCGGCCGGCGCGGGCAGCATCGCGCAGGTGAGGGAGTGCGGGCTGGCGCTGCTTCGCAAGTCCAAGGCCGCCGGCGCGCCCATACTGGTCACCGGCCACGTCACCAAGGACGGCAACCTGGCCGGCCCCCGCACGCTGGAGCACATGGTAGACGTGGTGCTCTACCTGGAGGGCGGCAGCCTGGGCGCGTATCGGACGCTGCGAGGCGAGAAGAACCGCTTTGGCGCAACGGACGAGGTGGGCGTATTCGAGATGGGCGACGCAGGCTTGGTCGAAGTGCCCAACCCATCGGAGGCGGCGCTGTCCTCGCGCCAACCCAACGCAATCGGCTCCGTGGTCGCGCCCGTTATGGAGGGAACGCGGCCCATGCTGGTCGAGATACAGGCGCTTGCCACGCCGTCCACGCTTCCGGCCCCGCGCCGCGTAGCCAACGGCGTGGACATGGGACGGCTGCTCATGATCATCGCCGTGCTGGTCAAGCGCGCCGGAGTGAACCTTGGCGGGCAGGACATCATCGTCAACGTGGCAGGCGGATTCCGCGCGACAGAGCCTGCGGTCGATCTCGGCATAGCGTTGGCGTTGGCCTCCAGCCAGCAAAACCGGCCGTTGCCGGAGACCGCATCCGCGCTGGGCGAGATCGGGCTGGGCGGCGAGCTGCGGAGCGCGTCGCAGGCGCCGCGCCGCCTTGCCGAGCTTGGGCGAATGGGCTTTGAGTCGTGCATTGGCCCGCGCTCCGCGTTCGCATCCGAGCCGCCTCCCGCGGGCGTGACGCCGCTGGGCGCCGCGTCAGTCGGCGAGGCGCTGGAGTTGGCGTTCGCGCCGCAGCCGGGCGGCGAGCGGTGAGGCGCGTACGCGACTGGCGCGCTGAGACAGTCGAGAACGGTGTCACGGCTCTCACCGACCTGTCCACTCCTGAAGGAGTGGTACAGGTCGGCCTCTCCATGTCGGAGAGGCAAGAAGCTACGCTTCTTGTGAGAGCCATGACGCGCAGCCGCCCGGTGGCTGCCTTCGCCGCGTCATCCGTACGTTCACACTCGCGCCCGCTCTGGTTCGACAGGCGCACCATGAGCGGGAAGGAGTCGCGGCACCACCCTATTCCCGCGGAGGCGGGAATCCACTCGACCACCGTCGCCCTTACACACCGTCGAGGCCAGCGCCACCGCAATCCCCTAGTTGCGGCTTTCGCCGCAATGACGGTTGAGGTAGGCGGCCTCTTCTCTTGGCTCACCCCGAGCCTGTCGAAGGGAGGGCGGATGGCTGGCGGCCGCGGCTCCCCCGCTCTGGTTCGACTGGCTCACCAAGAGCGGGCTACTATGTCCGCTCACCCTGAGCCTGTCGAAGGGCGGGCGGATTGCTGGCGACCGCGGCTCCCCCGCTCTGGTTCGACAGGCGCACCATGAGCGGGCCGACGAGCGCAATAACCAGGGCAACGGCGCACCGCCCTCACTTGCGCGCGGCGGGCGCAAGGTCTATGCTGAACACGCAGCCGGTGACGACAGCCGCCGAGGGTCAAGAAAATGGCAGAAGCACGGCAAGAACTGCAAGAGAAGCAATCGCAACTGGAGGCCATCCTCCGGGAGATGGGTTCGACGGTGGTGGCATACTCCGGCGGCGTGGACAGCACGTTCCTCGCCGCCACCGCCGCTGACGTGCTCGGAGCGCGCAGCCTTGCGGTGACCGCGTCCTCGCCCAGCATGGCGCCCTCTGAGTTGGAGGACGCCGTGGAGCTTGCAGCGACGCTCGGCCTGCGCCACCGCGTCATCCAGACGCAGGAGCTTGAAGACCCGCGCTACATCGTGAACGACGCCCGCCGCTGCTACTTCTGCAAGGTAGAACTCTACTCGCGCCTGCACCCCATCGCCGAGGCCGAGGGGCTGGCGTGGGTGTCCAGCGGCACCAACCTCGACGACCTGGGCGACTACCGCCCCGGCCTCAAGGCCGGCGAGGAGCGCAGCGTCCGCAATCCCCTCGTGGAGGCGAGCCTCACCAAGGCCGACGTGCGGGAGCTGTCCCGCCTCCGCGGACTGACCACGTGGGACAAGCCCGCGCAGCCATGCCTGTCGTCGCGCGTTCCGTTCGGCACGCCGGTGACCGTCGAGGCGTTGGGGCGCATCGCGCAGGCGGAGTCGCTGCTGCGCGAGATTGGCCTGCGGCAGTTCCGCGTCCGCCACCACGACACCATCGCCCGCATAGAGGTTGAGCCGGAAGACATGGCGCTGCTCCTGGAGCCGGGCGTGAGGGAGAAGCTGGTGTCCGACCTGCGCGGGCTGGGCTACCTGTACGCAGCCCTTGACCTTGGGGGATTCGTGTCCGGCAACCTGAACGCAGCCCTGAAGAAGAGGCCGGGGGCGCAGGCTGGCAACGCCCCCGGCTGAGGAGGGATCAGGCAGCGCGCTTGCTCGGCTTTGCCGAGGCCAGGACGGCCGCCTGCACACGGGGATCGTCAACGTCCTCCAGGTACCCGCACTGGATGCACTGCCTGTACACCCCGTAGAGGTCCCTGTCGTACAAGATGTCCCCACGGCATCGAGGGCAACCCTTCAGCTCCAGCATGGTCCACCCCCTTTCCTAGGTTTCCGTGCATCCCGCACAGCGCCGGATGCTGGAATTCGCCGTTGGGAATCACGCGGGCCATGCACCGCAGCCCATGCGACTCTTTGCCTTTTGCTACATTATAATACTTGACTCGCCGCGTATCAACCCCTATACTTGTCTCAACCAAGCCCGGTTAGCGCCGGGGCAAACAAACAGGATCCGCACTGCCTGGGCACACTCCCCTTCCTTCCGCTCGGCGCTGCGAGCAAGGAGCGGAATGAGACAACCCGCGTACAGTCGCACGGCACAGCGAGTCAGCACGGCTACACGGGATCCCGTCCGGCCGCACGCCAACGGAAACAACGGTGCCCAGCGAACCGGAGAGCAGGGCCGGGCCGCTCCGACGCAGGCGGCGGAAGCCGTGAACCCGCTGGGCGGCGTGTACGTCATCAGCGTAGCGTCCCGCATACTGAACGTGCATCCGCAGACGCTCCGCAAGTACGAGCGGCTGGGGCTGGTCAAGCCCACGCGCAGCATCGGCATGTTGCGCCTCTACTCGGCGGAGGACGTGCTGAGGGTGCGGCTGATTCGCTACATGGTTGGAAACCTTGGCATGAACCTGGCCGGCGTGGAGTTCGCCCTGTCACTCGTGAATCGCATCATCGGCCTGCGCCAGCGCGTACAGGCGATGCCACGAGAGGACGCCGCCGGCGCCTTCCTGGAACGAGAACTCGACGAGATCCTGCGGGAGCTTGGCGCAGTCTTTCCCGACAGCCTCCCAAGGGTGTAGCATTGTCTGGAGCGTAGAGGAATGAGCACAGAGCAAGAGAAGGAGCCCGGCTGCGCCGCCGAGGCCGCCGCGGACGACGACACGCAAGCGCGGCTGGAAGAGGCGCAGCGCGAGGTTGAGCAGTTTCGCAACCTGCTCCGGCGCGAGCGGGCGGACTCGCTGAACTTGAAGCGGCGGCTGGAGGACGAGCGCGAGGAGTTGCAGCGGCAGGCCAACGCCGGCCTCGTCCTGCGCCTGCTGCCCATACTGGACGACTTCGAACGCGCGCTGCAACACGTGCCGCAAGACGAAGCGCTCGCGGCGTGGCTGGCCGGCGTGGAGCTTGTGGCGCGCAACCTGACGGCCGCGCTGGAGTCGTTCGGCGTGACCCGCATCGACGCGCAGGACGCGCCGTTCGACCCCGCGGAGCACGAGTCCGTCAACTACGAGGTTTGCGACGAGCGAGATGAAGGAACAGTCCTGTCGGTGTTCAGAGAAGGCTACAGGCTGCACGGCAGGGTGCTGCGCCCCGCGCAGGTAACCGTATCGAAAAAGAGCTAGATCCCCTTTCGGAAAGGAGACAAACCGATATGCCAAAGGTACTGGGCATTGACCTGGGAACCACGAACTCCTGCATGGCGGTAATCGAGGTTGGCGAGTCCCAGGTGCTAGAGAACAGCGAAGGCGCACGCGTTACCCCCTCAGTGGTGGCTATCAACGCCAACTCCGGCGAGCGGTACACCGGCCTCATCGCCAAGCGCCAGTCGATCACCAACCCGGAGAACACCATCTTCTCCATCAAGCGGCTCATGGGCCGCCGGTTCGACGACCCGGACATTCAGCAGGCCATGAAGCGGCTGCCCTACAAGGTGGTGCGCGCATCCAACGGCGACTGCCAGGTTGCCATGTCCGGCAAGAACTACTCCCCGCCGGAGGTCTCCGCAATGGTGCTTCAGAAGCTGAAGCAGGACGCAGAGGCCAAGCTGGGAGAGCGCATCACGCAGGCCGTCATCACCGTGCCCGCATACTTCAACGACAGCCAGCGGCAGGCCACCAAGGACGCAGGCAGAATCGCCGGGCTGGACGTGCTGCGCATCATCAACGAGCCGACCGCCGCCTCCATGGCCTACGGCCTGGAGAAGAAGGGCGACGAGACCATCGCCGTGTACGACCTGGGCGGTGGCACGTTCGACATCTCAATCCTCCAGATAGGCGAGGGCGTGTTCGAGGTCAAGGCCACCAACGGCGACACGCTCCTGGGCGGCGACGACTTCGACGAGCGCATCATCGACTGGATCTGCGAGGAGTTTCGCCGCGAGCAGGGCATAGACCTGAAGCAGGACCGCATGGCGCTGCAACGCCTGAAGGAGGCCGCGGAGAAGGCCAAGATGGAACTCTCCAACGTGGTGCAGACGGAGGTCAACCTGCCATTCATCACCGCAGACGCCTCCGGCCCCAAGCACCTGTCCATGAATCTCACGCGCGCCAAGCTGGAGCAGCTGGTCGGCGACCTGATCGAGCGCACGGTTGCGCCCTGCCGCCAGGCCATCGCAGACGCCGGCCTCACGCGCGACCAGATCGACGAGGTGGTCATGGTCGGCGGCATGACGCGAATGCCCGCCGTGGTCGAGAAGGTCAAGGAGATGTTCAACAAGGAGCCGCACCGCGGAGTCAATCCCGACGAAGTCGTTGCCGCAGGCGCAGCCATACAGGCCGGCGTGCTCCAGGGAGACGTGACCGACATCCTGCTGCTGGACGTCACACCCCTGACGCTGGGCATAGAGACGCTGGGCGGCGTCACCACGGCGCTCATCAACCGCAACACCACCATACCTACCGCCAAGACCGAGACGTTCACCACCGCCGCGGACGGCCAGACCAGCGTGGAAGTGCACGTGCTTCAGGGCGAACGCCCAATGGCCGCCGACAACAAGTCCATCGGCCGGTTCATGCTGGACGGCATCCTGCCCGCGCCCAGGGGCGTGCCGCAGATTGACGTCACCTTCGACATAGACGCCAACGGCATCCTCAACGTCTCCGCCAGGGACAAGGCTACAAGCAAGGAGCAGCGCATCACCATCACCGCCAGCTCCGGCCTCAGCAAGGAGGAGATCGACCGGCTGGTCGAGGACGCCTCGCGGTACTCGGAAGACGACCGCAAGCGGCGCGAGGAAGTGGAGTCCCGCAACAACGCGGACAGCGCGGTCTACAACGCCGAAAAGCTGCTGCGCGACAACGCAGACGCCGTTCCCGCCGACCTGCGTGAGGAGCTTGAAGCCCGCATCGCAGACGTTAGAGGCGCGCTGGAGAGCGGCGACACGGCGCTAATTAACCAGCGCGTGCAGGAGCTGCAAGAGTCGCTCCAGAAGGTTGGGCAGGCCGTCTACAGCCAGGCCGGCGGCCCGCCGCCCGGCTCAGCAGGCCCGGACGACCCCGGCGGCTTCGACGCGGAGCCGCCGCCGGACGGCACCATAGAGGGCGAGTACCGGGAGGTGTAGGCGGCGCGGGGCTGCGGCAACCGCCCTACCCGCTCACCCTGAGCCTGTCGAAGGGCGGGCGGCTGGCATAGTGCCGCGGCAACCCGTAGGGGCGGTTCGTGAACCGCCCGCGAGGGAAGCCTGCCCCGTACTACGATACGGGGGGTAAATTACAGGAGGAAACTGGCGCCCGGCGGGGTTGGGACGGGGCGGTCTCCCCGTCCATGCTTCGACAAGCTCAGCACGAACGGGAACGTTGGTGTAATATCGAGCGGAGCGGAGTCGAGAAACCTCGGAAATTGCGGTATCGTCCCGGCCCAACCCCACGGCGGCGCGAGTCGATTGCGGGGCAGAGGCGCCTCAACAAGCGGAATGTCTGAGATCCCTCGACTGCGCTCCGCTCCGCTCGGGATGACAGTGTTGGTTGGCGGCCTCAAGTCTTCTCATCCTGCGCTTGTCGAAGGGCCGCGGCCCGCCAGCGCATCCAGCAGCGCCGAAGCGCTCGCCTCAGCGGGCTGCCCCGCCGTGTCGATGACGATGTCGGCCTGCCAGGGTTCGTACTCGCGCTCGCGCACCTGCTGCCACGTAGGCAGCCTGTGCCCGGCGATGTCCGCAACCCGCGTCTCGACTCTGCGCCGGTGCTCCTCCATATCAGAGCAGACGACCTCGATCTCGACGCAGCCAGCGCCCGCCCGCAGTGCCACGTCCCGCCATGCGGCTCGGGTCAGCTCGATCGGGTTCACGGAATCGGCGAGCACGGCGCGGCCTAGTCGCAGATTGTCCTCGGCAATCGCGTAGGCGACGACATACCCCTCCGGCCCCGTAATCGTCACGGACGAGTTGCGCAACGCCTGCTCTATGGAGTCGATGCGCAGATGGACGGCCCCTATCGCCCGCGCCAGCCCAACGGCGATTGTCGTCTTGCCCACGCCAGGAAGGCCGCCGAGAATGTACAGCATGGGAGTGTTCAAGGTAGCTGTGCGGATGGTCTGTCCCCGGCTGATGCCGATGGCGCCGGCCGCCCTCAACCGTCATTGCGGCCCTTCGGCTCCGCTCAGAGCCTGCCCCGTACCACGATACGTGGGGTAGACTTCAGCCGCAATCCAGGGCGGCGGCGTGAGTGTCCGCATTTGCGGTGTACCAGGGCGGCAGCCGGGTGGGTGGATTGCTATGAAAACAGGCCGTTTCAGGCACGAGATTGTGTCGCTGCCGCGAAGGCGCGGAGGAGACGCGGCCGACACTTTCATCCGCTTATCTGGCGCTGGCAAGCGGCATGGGAATTCCCGCTTCCGCGGGAATAGGGAAGTCGGCCCACTTGCGCCCTTCGACTGGCTCAGGGCAAACGGGATGGCAACCCCTCTACCGCGCGCCGCCCGCAACCGCCGGCACGATGCTCACCTCGTCGCCGGAACTGATGGCGGTCTCCAGCCCGTCCAGGAACCGCACGTCCTCTCCGTTGACGTAGATGTTCACGAAGTGGCGCAGGTCGCCCGACTCATCGCACAGCCGCTCCTTCAGGCCGGGGTACTGCGCCTCCAGCGACTCGATGACCTGCACCAGGTTGTCCCCGTCCACGGACGCCTTGTCCTGGCCGCCGGTCACCCTGCGCAACGGGGTTGGTATCCTTACGACAACGCTCATCCGGCAATCCTCCTGGGCCTCCATGCGTCACGCTGCGACGCCACAGGGCCGCTTCAGCTTTCGATCACGTCTCCGCTTACCGGGTCTACCCGCACGCCCACGGACGCGACCCAGTCAAGGCCTCTTTCGATCTCGCCTTCATCGCCCTCAAGCTCCAGGATCACCCAGCCCACGTCCTCCCGCACGTCCGCCCTGCGGATGTTCGTGACCACCTGGAACCTGTGGCCCAGCTCGAATATCACGGGCTCCGTGATGAGGTCCGTTGGAAAGGTGAACTTTGTCCTTCGCTTAGCCATCCGCTGCCTCTCCCATCGTTGGTTGCGACTCCGCGATTCGTCTACGACCTCACGCTCAGCGCTTCTTCGAACGCGGCGAACGTGGGCTTGATGAGCACCGGCCTGGCCGCGTCCTCCACCACCTCCTGCGTCTTGTAGCCGTTGCCCGTGATGAAGGCGACCGTGGTCTCCCACGGCTTGATTCGCCCCGACCGCGCCAGCCGCTTCAGCGTAGCCACAACCACGCCGCCCGCCGGCTCCGTGAAGATGCCCTCCATCTCCGCCAGGTCCTTGATGCCCTCCGCCACCTCCTCCTCAGGCACCGCGCACGCCGAGCCGCCGGACGCCTCCAGCACACGCAGCGCAAAGTAGCCGTCCGCGGGGTTGCCGATGGCTAGCGACTTGGCGATTGTGTCCGGCTTCACGGGGCGTATGGCGAAGTCGCCCGCCTCGTGCGCCGCGACGATGGGCGCGCACCCCTCGGCCTGGCAGATGAACATGTTGGTTTTCACCTGCCCGATAAGCCCCATCGACGAGAACTCGTTCAGCCCCTTCCAGATCTTGGTGAACAGCGAGCCGGACGCGCCCGGCACAATGCAGTTGTCCGGCGCACGCCAGCCCAGCTGCTCCGCCACCTCGAACCCCAGGCTCTTGCTGCCCTCTGCGTAGTACGGCCTCATGTTGATGTTGACGAACGCCCAGTTGTAGTTGTCGGAAAGCTCGCTGCACAGCCGGTTCACGTCGTCGTAGCTGCCGTCCACGGCGACGAGGGTGGGGCCGTAAACCGCCGCGCCCACGATTTTGCCTCGCTCCAAGTCGGCGGGAATGAAGACGAAGGCGCGCATCCCGGCCCGCGCCGCGTGCGCGGCCACGCTGCCCGCCAGGTTGCCCGTGGAAGCGCAGGCCAGCGTGTCGAACCCGAACTCCCGCGCCTTGGTGCTTGCCACGGCCACCACGCGATCCTTGAAGGAGAACGATGGGTTGACCGCGTCGTTCTTGATGTACAACTCGTCCAAACCGAGCGAGCGCGCCAGGTTGTTCGCCTTTATGAGCGGCGTGTAGCCCGCATTGATGTCGATGGCGTTCTCGGCCTCCGCGGGCAGGAAGTCGTGGTAGCGCCACATGGAGCGCGGGCCGTTCTCGATTCGCTCGCGGGACACCACCGAGGCGATGGCGTCGTAGTCGTAGGTGACCTCCAGCGGCCCGAAGCAGAAGTCGCAGACGTTGAGCGGTTCGGCGGGGTACTCCCTGCCGCACTCCTTGCAGAACAGGCCCTTCACGAAGCTCACGATGCGGAATCCTCCACGGCTGCCCGCCGGCCACAGTATGCGAGAGGACGATGCCTCTCGCCCAGCTTGTGAATGATGTTACAAGAGGCGCGTACGGGTGTCAAGGCGAGGGGGGGAGGCGCGAGGGGCGTGAAGAATAGGCTGCTGCGCCCACTTGAAAGTCAGGGATGTTGCGGTCTCAGCTCTTGTATGGCGTTCCTGTTGGGACGTTACTCGGGCTCGTTCTCAAGGAGTTTATCCCGGCCGGCAGTGTAGCCAGCCTGAGCGTCTTGCATGTAGAAGGGCAACGTCTCCCAACTGCCTGGGGCAAGGAAGTCCCCAAGACTGACCCGCCCAGCATCGCCAAGGATTTCTTGGACTACGCTGGGGTCAAGGGAACTCTCGCGGAGGAGCAGCCGCAATGCGGTCTCTGTGGCGGCCAGGCGGCCGAGCAGGAAAGAGAATTGGTCTGTGTTCATTTGAGGCTCCTTTCTACGGCCGCAGGCGGCTCGCTACGAGTGGCAGGCAGTTACCGGATTGTGGATCCCGCCCAGTAGACCAAGCCGAAGGCCAAGATGCCGAGAAAAGCAATCAATCGGGCGAGGGCGACGTAGCGCAAGAAAGTCACGACAGGGCGGCCGCCCAGGCCGAAGTTCTGCGTCAGGTAGTAGGTTCCCTTTTGGCTTCTAGCCACCCCTATGCCGATGTGGCTGTATTGAGAGTAGAGTATGTTCGCTCGATGTCCAGGACTCCTCATCCAGGAGATCACGGCGGCCTTGCCGAGTTCCCAGTCATTCCGCCACTGGAAGCGACTCTTGAAAGCCCCCCCACGACTGCCGCTGGGCTGGGCAAGCCAGATGTTTTCGCCTGCACCGTGTTGATAGCCCGCTCCACGCGCCCGCTGGTCAGGCGTTGAGCCTCCCCCGCCATTGTGCGAGTATTTTCCCGTCCGGGACATCCATGCGCTGTGACCACGCGCCGCCCGTATGAGACTTTTGTGTGGTGTCAGAGGCCTCAACTTTAGCTTCCGGCGTTCCTTGTTGGTGTAGTGTAGGATGCTGCGCTCAACGACACGGACTCTTATCAAGAGGAACCCCCTTGCACTGCCATGTTCGGGCAGTTGCAACAGACACCACACCCATACTAGGGCCACTCAGGGGCACGGAAACACCGCACCCTTTCCCTAGCACGGGATGTCTGTCGCAAGCGTTAGTGTATCACTTTGCGCTCAAATGAGGAATACCCGACCAAGTACCGGCAGCAACTCGCCCATACCCTATTCCCTCGCAGGCGGGAATTCTTATGCCTCTTGCCAGTGCCAGATAAGCGGATGAAAATGTCGGCCGCGTCTCCTCCCTACCTTTGCCGCAGTGCCACAAACTCGTGCCTGAGTCGGCCTATTTTCATAGCAATCCAAGGGTACGTGGCGTCAGAATTAGATTGGACGGTAGTCTGCCAAGTCAAGGCAAGAATCGTAGGTTTCCTTGTCAATGCGAACCCAGGTAGTCCCTGGTATACCCCTGCGAGACTGCCTACCTATTCCGTTAGGTGCATACGGAAACGCAGACTCATAGGTGAGGTAACGGTTTTGCTTGCGGCCAAAGTCCCTGGCCATCTGCACGGCTGGGCCGAAGTCGTGGTCTTGGCTCACGATTATGGCGACCTCGTAACGCTGTTCATAGGTGGCTTGAATCAGATCCAAGGCCAAGCTGGTGTCCACGCCCTTCTCGCGACCCGCTGAGTTAATCCTGCCTCGGTAGACGTAAACGCCGCGGCTTCTCAGAAAGCTGAGCTTGTTCGACCAGAAACCGTACCAGTACAAAGCCTCAGGGCCGGCGTCGGGTTCAGGAACACCTGTGTAGAACCGAATCTCCGATAGAATCCTGCCGGGAACGCGATCTACCAAGGCTTGAGCGAGCTTCTCGACATCATAGCTGGGCCAACTGTACTGGGAGCCGCTGCTGCCACCCCAGCATTGCCGCGCCAGGTGATAGAGGTTCTGTCCATCTACCAGGATCAGTGTGCGCATCGCAAAAATACACCCGTTCGGCGGCGCTGGCAGATGCCAATGCCTCCGAACGGGGAGGAAGTGATTGCTACTATATCCCCAGTGGCATGAACTGTCAATACGGCAAGTTGCGGCGACCGCGCTCATCGACCCTGTGAAAGGAATCCCCCCCTCACTCCGTGCGCACCACAATCTCCGTGAGGAGGCCTGGGCGGTCGTTCTCCACGTCCCAGCCCCAGACGCCCAGCCTGAACGTCTCGCCCCACGAATGAGCCGCCCGAAACGCCACCTCGAACGAATGCGCTTGTAGCGTCCAGTCGTCTGCCAGCACGTCACCGGCGTCTATGTCGGTATAGTACTGCCCCAACGGCAGCGGCTTCAGGACTCCGCCCACGGGGTTCTCGGCGGGGCACTCGGCGAGCGCGGGGCACGTGGGCTTGGGATGCGCGTACGCGGCGAAGACGACGTAGGTGTCCGGGCTGTGAAGCGACCAGATTGCCTTGCACCTGTCGAGTATGGCACCGGACACCCGCAGGTAATCGCCCTGGATGTCCAGGTTAGTCGTAACGACGTCTATCGGCTGGTGGACGTACTGGCCTTCCTGGTCGAGCTCCGCGGGCGTCGTCCGGCAGTCCGTCTCCACGGGCGCAGCATTCGTGTCTGCGGGAGAGTCCTCATCCGCGGCGAAGCCCAAGGTCTCCGCAACCCTGTCCGACGTGCTGTCGTAGAATCCCTTGCCCGCCTCAGTCGACAGCCCGACGCCCACGCCCACGGCCACGAGCAGCGTAGAGACTGCCGCGGCAATGAGAAGCTTCCGCTTTCGCCGCCTGGGCCGCGCAGGGCTGCGGAAGTAGCCCGTGTCCAGGCGGCTCAGCACGCAGTCCGCGCAGGTGCACGCTGGCGGATGCCCCCCGCGAACGTAATCCCTGTCTCCTATGGGCATTTGCGATAGTCTCCGATGCGGGCCTCGCCCCGCCCGCTCATCCTGAGCCTGTCGAAGGGCGAGCGAGCGGCCGTGCGAATGGCGGCGCGGCGCAAAGTATATCACCGAGCGCGCAGGCCGTCATGCGAAACGACAATCGAGCAATCCTTGCAACCGCCCAACGGCTCACCTATAATCGGCGGGATTCCTGCGCCGGTTCGAGAGGTACGTCTTGCTCAAGTCGGCGCAGCACATGACGAAATAGATGGTAACCGAATCCGAGGCGACCCGCGTTCTGGAGGAACCCAAGGTGATTGGAGCTAACCTCTCTTGGCAACATCACGGAGAGACTCACCGTCTTGAGGCAACTGTCCTTTGCACCGAGTCTCAGGAGGTGCTCAAGCTCCGTGGCTTTGTGGGGCGCACAAACCGGAGTTTCGTCTTGTTGCACAGGAATACGCCGATTCGCAAGTACACTGTTCACGCCTTCCACAGAGACCCTGTAACCGGGATTCGCACAACCGGGCCGCACAAGCATTTCTGGGATGATGAGTGGGAAGACAAGAGAGTTTACGTTCCAAGGGACATTCGCATCGGGAACCCCCACGTAGAGCTCCTGGACTTCCTGCGGGAATGCAACATAGAATTGCAGAGGGCGTACACGCCGCAGTCGTTTGCCTAGCTTGTGAGCCGTCGATAGGGCGTAGACATGGCAATAAGCATTAGTGAAGAAGTGATCGACAGCTACCTCGCCAACCTGCGGGAAGAGTTTGACGTGTCCTCATTCCAGGGTGGGTGCCTGCTTACCACCCCGTTCGTTCGGCCTGACGGAGAAGGCATTGAGCTGGAAGTCCAGGCATTGCCCAGCGGTCGCATCCAGATCAACGATTTGGGGAACACCCTGGGCTATCTCTACGTCAACGGGGTAACGTTGAGCCGATCGCTGATGGCATACGCCCGCTCGATTTCCAAGGCTCACGGCGTATCAATCAAGGATACCAAGTTGAGCATAGAGGTTGAGGCCGATTCTCTCGGAAGCGGAATCCACAAGCTGATACAGGCATCCCTGGGAGTCAGCGACCTGATATACAAACGCCGGCCGACCGCTCGCGCCAGCACAAGAGAGGCAACCATTGCTCAAAACCGTTAGCTGCGGCGCGCTGCGCATAGAGGACGAGGGCCGCGAGGTCACGCTCGCGGGCTGGGTGCATCGCCGCCGCGATCACGGCGGGCTCGTGTTCATCGACCTGCGGGACTGGCGCGGCATCGTGCAGGTGGTGTTCAACCCGCAGGTGGCCCCGGAAGCGCACGAGGCCGCCCAGAGCCTCCGCAGCGAGTGGGTATTGCGCGTGACCGGCACGGTCGGCCAGCGGCCGTCCGGCACGGCCAACCCCAACATCGCCACCGGCGAAGTGGAGGTCGTCGCAGCCCGCCTGGAGGTGCTCAACCCCTCGCTCACGCCGCCGTTCAGCATCGAAGAGGAGGCCGCCGAAGCCGACGAGCTGATGCGCCTCCGGTATCGCTACCTCGACCTGCGGCGCGCCGCCATCCGCGACAACCTCTTCCTGCGGCACCGCGTGGTCAAGTACATCCGCGACTTCCTATCCGAGCGCGAGTTCATAGAGGTGGAGACGCCCATCCTCACCAAGAGCACGCCGGAGGGCGCCCGCGACTACCTGGTGCCCAGCCGCGTGCACCCCGGCCAGTTCTACGCCCTGCCCCAGTCGCCG
The DNA here is from genome assembly GCA_963555975.3 of Dehalococcoidia bacterium. GTDB lineage: Bacteria > Chloroflexota > Dehalococcoidia > Lucifugimonadales > UBA2985 > JAPPHY01. The sequence continues at coordinate 520,864 of OY821663.2, read as the reverse complement.
CAGCAGATGAAGCAGCTGCTGGTCATCGGCGGCGTTGAGCGGTACTTCCAGATCGCGCGCTGCTTCCGCGACGAAGACCTGCGCGCGGACCGCCAGCCGGAGTTCACCCAGCTTGACCTGGAGATGGGCTTCGTCGACGAATCGGACGTGCTTGACCTCATGGAGCGGCTGTTCACCGGCCTTGCAGAGTCGATTGTGCCGAACAAGCGGCTGCTCAAGCCGTTCCCGCGGCTGCCCTACGCCGAGGCTATGGAGCGGTACGGCAGCGACAAGCCAGACCTGCGATTCGGCCTGGAACTCTCCGACCTGTCGGACGTGGCCGCGGAGTCGGACTTTCAGGTGTTCAAGCGGGCCGTCGCGGAGGGCGGCGTGGTCAAGGGGCTGGCCGCGCCCGGCTGCGCCTCCTACCCCCGCCGCCAGCTTGACGCCCTGGTGGACTTCGCGAGAGAGCGGGGCGCGTCCGGCCTCGTCACCATCGCCCTCGACGGCGACCCGGCGCAGCCGCTCGACGACCTGGCGCAGGACGACTTCCGCTCGCCCGCCGCCCGCTACCTGAGCGCGGACGAGGTGAAGCGCATGGCCGCCCGCATGGACGCATCGCGCGGCGACCTGCTGCTGATCGTGGCGGGCCCGCGCGAGACGGTGGACGCCGCGCTCAGCGCGCTGCGCGCCGAGATGGGCCGCAGGCTGGAGCTCGCCGACCCGGACCTGCTGGCCTTCGCGTTCATCGTCGACTTCCCGCTGCTGGAGTGGCGGCCGGACGAGAACCGATGGGACTCGCCTCACAACCCGTTCTCATCACCCAAGGACGAGCACCTGCCGCTCATGGAGTCCGACCCCGGCACAGCCCTGGCCAAGCAGTACGACATGGTGTGCAACGGCATGGAGATTGCGGGCGGCAGCGTACGCAACCACCGCCGAGAGGTGCAGGAGCGCGTGTTCGAGCTGCTGGGCCACACGCGGGAGGCCATGCAGGAGCAGTTCGGCCAACTGCTGGACGCGCTGGAGTACGGCGCGCCGCCCCACGGCGGCTTCGCCAGCGGCATCGACCGCGTGGTCATGCTGGTAGGCGGCGGCGACAACATCCGAGAGGTGATGGCGTTCCCCAAGACGCAGAGCGCAGCCGACCCGCTGTTCGGCGCGCCCTCGCCTGTGTCGGCGCAGCAACTGCGGGAGCTTCACGTGCGCGTGGTTGAGGAGTGAGATTCGCCGGCAGATTGTGCGTTCACGCTATTGACAATCTCCACGCGAGGCAGGATAATCGTCTCATTAGAACCCATCGGGCGCCGCCCAGCCATATGGGAGCAAACGGCGCCCGATCCATTATCTCCCGGGGACGCCGCAAAGCGTCCCTGTACTTTTGCCCAATGAACAGCATCCCGGCTCAGCCTGGAAGTCCATATCACGTTCGCGTAATGGTGTTCGTGGACTTTTGGAACTTCCAGTTGCGCATCAACGAAAGGGATCCCAGATTCTCAATCGATTGGCAGCGACTGGGAAGGGTCGTAGCAGGAGAGGCGCTACGGCTTGTAGATTCGGATGCAACGCTCTTGTACCAAGGCATGAACGTATACGCATCCTATGATCCCTCCAGCCCCAATGACCAACGGCTATATCGATGGGCCACGAGATTCCTTGCAATGCAACCGGGTGTGCAGGTCACTATGCTGGAGAGAATTCGTAAGTTCAATGGGCCGCTTTGCCCTGCATGCAACCGCGAGACTAGACAATGCCCCGCGTGCGGCGCGGACATGAGAGGCACTGAAGAAAAGGGCGTGGACACCCGTATCGCCACTGACATGATAAGGCTGGCCTGGGTAGACAGCTACGACATAGTCGTGCTCCTCTCTTCAGACAGAGATTTCGTACCTGTAGTGGAGTTCCTGAACACACGGGGAATCAAGACCATTCACGCGGCGTTTCCGCCTCACGGGGCAGTCTTGACGCAAAGCTGTTGGGGCAACATCAGCCTGCCGGCCATCCGGGAAAGCTTCAGGCGTGACTCTTGAATTGCGGCTTTGGCCTGTTCGCCGCTTCACAATCTTGCGTTCCTGCGGCTATAATTGAAGCGAGAGCCTGCTACAGGAGTCGTCTGTGAAGGTATCCCGAATTGAAGAGGCCCAGAGCCAGGTTGTGCTCAGCATAGAGGTTGAGCCGCCTGAGCTTGACGAGCACCTGGACAGGGTCTACCGCAGAGCCGTGCAGCGCGTCAACATCCCCGGCTTCCGCAGGGGCAAGGCCCCGCGTTCTGTCGTGGAGCGTGAGCTGGGGCGTGACGCAATGGTCGAGGACGCGCTGGACACGCTGCTTCCGCAGATAACCTCCAGGGCCATCCAGGAGCAGGAGTTGGACGTCATCTCGCTGCCCAGCGTCCGCGTCACCGAGTACGACCCGCTCACAATCCAGGCCACCGTGCCCGTGCGACCCGCGATCGACCTCGGCGACTACCGCAGCTACCGCATCGAGCAGGAAGCCGTGGAGGTCACGCCGGAGGATGTCGACGAACAGCTCGAGTCGATGCGAGAGGACGCCGGCGCGTGGGAGCCGGTCGAACGCCCCGTCGCGCTGGACGACCTGGTCACGATCAAGGTGCGCGGCGAGATGGATGGCGAGACTGTCGTAGACGTGGAAAGCGTCGACTTCCGCGTCACCGCGGAGTCGGTCATTCCCATGCCCGGCTTCGCCGAACGGCTCGTGGGCTTCAACCGCGACGAGGAGCAGCAGTTCTCGCTGTCCTACGCGGATGACCACCCCGATGAGGACGTGGCCGGCAAGGATTGCGAATACACCGTAACCGTGCAAGAGGTGAAGGAGCGCAAGCTTCCTGACCTGGACGACGAGTTCGCCGCCAGCCTCAACCTGGACGTGGACTCCGTGACCGCCCTGCGCGAGAAGCTCCACGAAGACCTGCACCGCCGCAGGCAACTCGTCGCAGACCGCGACTACCAGGATCAGGCGGTGCAAACGCTGGTAGAGGGCGCGCAGATAGAGGTGCCGCCGCTCCTGATCGACCACGAAGTCGAGCACATGCTATCCGAGCAGCAAGAGGCTATGCAGCGCCAGCAGCTACGGATGGAGGACTACCTGAACGCCGTCGGCAAGAGCGTTGAGGAGATTCAGGAGGAGATGAAGCCCTCCGCCTCCGAACGCCTCACGCGGACGCTGGTTCTCGGCGAGCTGCGCGAGAAGGAGGGCATCGAGGTGACGGATGAGGAGATAGACGCGGAGATCGAGTCCATGCTGGCGGAGACTGAGTCCGCCCCCGGCATCGACTCCTTCCGCGAGACGCTGGAGAAGGCTCGTAACTCCGTCGGCACCATGCTGCTCAACCGCAAGACGCTGGAGCGGCTGACCGCCATCACCAGGGGCGAGGCCCCGGAGCTGCCGCCCGCGGCGGAGGCCGCGGAAGTGGGAGAGGCCGCCGAGGCGGCGGACTCAACCGCGGAGGAAACGCCGCACGACGCGCCCGCGGCGGAGTCGGAGCCTGCGGACGGCGAATCATCGACAGAGGAAGCAAGCGAGACCCAGGAAGGAGCCTGACATGCTGTACCAGCCCCAAGACATTGTGCCCATGGTCATAGAGACCGGCGCCCGCGGCGAGCGCGCCTTCGACATCTACTCCCTGCTGCTCCGTGAGCGCATCATCATCCTGGGCACGCCCATCACCGACCAGGTCGCCAACGTCATCGTTGCACAGCTGCTGTTCCTGGAGCGCGAGGACCCGGACAAGGACGTGAGCCTGTACATCAACTCGCCGGGCGGCATCGTCACCGCCGGACTCGCCATCTACGACACCATGCAGCTTGTGAAGCCGGACGTGTCCACCATCTGCGTGGGCCAGTCCGCCAGCATGGGCACCGTGCTGCTGTGCGCGGGCGCAAAGGGCAAGCGGTACTCCCTGCCCAACTCCACCATCCACATGCACCAGCCAATGGGCGGCGCGCAGGGCCAGGCGTCCGACATTGAGATCGCCGCGCGGGAGATCCTGCGGTTGCAGGACAAGATACGCACCATCATCTCCAACCACACCGGCCAGCCCTACGACGACGTTGCGCGAGACACAGACCGCGACTACTACCTGAACGCCGACCAGGCTATGGAGTACGGCCTCGTGGACGAGGTGCTCGCCAAGCCGCCTGCGGAGATCGCCGCAAGATAGTCCCAGCTTCTGCCGTCAATCGGAGGGCGTCATGCCAGACCACAGCGATACATACTCCACCATCGTCTGCACGTTCTGCGGCAAGAACCAGAGCCAGGTAAGGCGACTGGAGAGAGGCCCCGGCCGCACCTTCATCTGCGACAAGTGCATCACGATATGGCAGCAGACACTTGCGAGCGAGGCCTCTCGCCACGCGCGGCCGGCGCCCATCAAGCGTCCGGAGAACTTCAACCCCAGGACGCTTGCGCTCAAGCTGGATGAGTACGTCATCGGACAGGAGCGCGCCAAGAAGGTGCTGTCCGTAGCCGTATACAACCACTACAAGCGCATCTGGTCGGAGGGTGAAGCGGACGAGGACGTGGAGCTGGACAAGACCAACATCCTGCTGGCAGGCCCCACGGGCTGCGGCAAGACCCTGCTCGCCCAGACCCTGGCCCGCGTGCTGGACGTGCCGTTCTGCATTGCGGACGCCACCTCCGTCACCGAGGCGGGCTACGTGGGCGAGGACGTCGAAAACATCCTGCTGCGCCTGATACAGGCGGCGGACTTCGACATTCCACGCGCCGAGCACGGCATCGTCTACATCGACGAGGTGGACAAGCTGGGCCGAAAGAGCGCCAACCCGTCCATCACGCGGGACGTTTCCGGCGAGGGCGTCCAGCAAGCCCTGCTCAAGATCATCGAGGGGTGCACCGCCAGCGTTCCACCGCAGGGAGGGCGCAAGCATCCGCACCAGGAGCTGATCCAGATTCGCACTGACAACATCCTGTTCATCTGCGGCGGCGCGTTCGAGGGGCTGGACAAGATAGTGGCCGGCCGCAGGTCGCGCGAGTACCAGAGCATTGGCTTCCGCTCCAGCGGCGCCCACGAGCGGGAGAACCGCGAGAACGAGCTGCACCACCTCATCCCGGAGGACCTTCTGGCATACGGCTTCATACCGGAGTTCGTGGGGCGGCTGCCCCTGGTGGTCAGCCTGGAGTCGCTGGACGAGGCGTCCCTCGTTCGCATCCTCACGGAGCCCAAGAACGCAATCGTCAAGCAGTACCAGCGCCTGTTCGAGCTGGACAAGGTGGAGCTTGTGTTCACGGACGAAGCGCTGGAGGCGGCTTCACAGGAAGCGATCCAGATGAAGACGGGCGCCCGCGGCCTGCGCTCCATCATCGAGCAGGCGCTGCTGGACGTGATGTTCGAGTTGCCGTCGATGACGGACGTGCGCCGCTGCACCATAGACGCTGACACGATACGCGAAGGCAACCCCCCACTGCTCCAGTCTGAGACCGGCGCGCGAATCCTGCCTTCATCGCAGCAGTCGCAGCTAGCCATCCCTGAGAAGGCCGAAAGGACAGCGTAGGCGCGCGGGCGCTGCCGCCTCCTTCTCCGTCATTCCTGCGAAAGCAGGAAACTAGCACCCGGCTGGGCGGCGGGCGGCGCACAGTCTCCCCGCCCGTGCTTCGACAGGCTCAGGACGAGCGGGATTTGGGCTGCCGTAGGGGCGGTTCGTGAACCGCCCGCGCGCCCGCGCGCCAAAGCCTGACGAAGGGCGGGCGAGCCGCCTATCCCAACTCCCTCATGCCCGCCTCCGCGGGCATCCACTCGGCCGCCGCCCCCCCGTGGATTGCGGCTTTCGCCGCAATGACGGCGAGAGTGGAAGCATCGCGGGCGCGCGTCTCCCCGCCTGTGCTTCGACAGACTCAACATGAGCGGGGCTGCCAACCTCAACCGTCATTGCGGCGAAAGCCGCAATCCAGCACCCGGCGTGGACGGTGCTCATCGTAGGGGCGGTTCGCGAACCGCCCAAGTGTCCGCTCACCCTGAGCCTGTCGAAGGGTCTGCCCCGCAGGGGCTGAGCGGACAGCAGTCGACAGTCCCGCCAAAGTGGTTCGATAAGCTCAGCACGAACGGGCTTTACTGTCCGCTCACCCTGAGCCTGTCGAAGGGTCTGCCCCGCAGGGGCTGAGCGGACGGCAGTCGACAGTCCCGCCAAAGTGGTTCGATAAGCTCAGCACGAACGGGGCTACTGCGCCCACTCGCCCTTCAGGCTCGCTCAGCATTACAGTTGCGGCATAAGAGGGGCACCGCAGCCCCGACGGTGCTAATATAGCAGGGCTGGACTTGCACGCTGGGCACATCCCGCAACATCAGACCGAACAGGAGCCGGCGTATGGCAACATCCGGCGCCTACGGGCGCAGGAAAAGGCAGCCCCTGGTAGCGGCGGCTCGCGCCGCCCTGCTCGCCGCCGCCGTCATGCTCGCGGCGGCCTGCGGCGGCGACTCAACGGCCGGGCCCGCGCCTACCGCCACCGGCGTACAATCGCCGCAGCCGGCGGACGGCGTCGCGACGCCCACAGTCGCCACGGATGCAGGCGTCTCCCCCACCGACTCGCCCGCGCCCACTTCCGCGCAGCCGACAGGCGAGTCCCCTGCCACGCCGACTGAGGCGCACCAGTCCGCCACGCCGACACCGCGCGCCGTCGCCGCCGGCCCTATCGCGCCTCAGCTCGTCGGCATCACCGGCTGGATCAACACCGAGCCGTTCAACCTGGACGACCTGCGCGGCAAAGTCGTTCTCATCGACTTCTGGACGTACACCTGCGTCAACTGCATCCGCACGCTGCCCTTCCTGACGGAGTGGCACGACAAGTACGCCGACGCCGGGCTGGTCATCGTGGGCGTGCACTCGCCGGAGTTCGAGTTCGAGAAGGTGACGGAGAACGTGGAGGCAGCGGCGGCAGACTACGGCCTGGAGTACCCGATTGTGCAGGACAACGCCTTCGACACCTGGCGGGCGTACCGCAACCGCGCCTGGCCCGCCAAGTACCTCATCGACAAGGACGGCGTGGTTCGCTTCTCGCACATAGGCGAGGGCGCGTACCAGTCCACTGAGGAGGAAATTCGCAAGCTCCTACGAGAGGCCGGCGCCAGGGTCTACGACATTCCCGTGGGCGGCGTGGTCAGGCCGGACCGCGATCCCAAGGCGAGCTACGACCTCGAATCCGGCCAGACCCGCGAGCTCTACGCCGGCTACAACCGCAACCGCGGCAATCCCTACGTGGGCAACCCGGAGTACTACGACGCGGCAATCGGCGAACCCACGTTGTACAAGGATCCAGGCGACCACCGGAATCACCTGCTGTACCTCCACGGCCTGTGGATCAAGCAGCCGGAGAACGTCACCCACGCCCGCGCCACGCAGAGCCTGGAGGACTACGTCGGCCTGCGGTTCAACGGCACCACCGTGAACGTTGTCATCGACTTCGACGACGGCGAGCCGTTCCGGGTCTACGCAACGCTGGACGACCAGGCGATTCCGGCAGACCTCGCAGGCGCGGACATCGTGCACGACGAGGACGGCGCAAGCTACTTCCTGGTGGACGAGCCGCGTATGTACCGCGTGGTGGAGCTGCCGGAGTACAACGGCATGGAGCTTAAGCTGCTCTCCAACTCCGACCGGTTCAGCGTGTACGCTTTCACCTTCGGCTCGTACCTGGAAGGGCCGTAGGAACGGGAGCGTGACCGAGTGACCTGCCTGCGGCGCATCGCCCTGCCCCCCTGCGCGGCCACGGCCGTGCTGGCGATGGCTGTCATCGCGGCGGCCTGCGCCGCGCCTACACCCACGCCCGCGCCTACCGCGACCGCAACGCCCGCGCCAACAGCCACGCCGGACGACTCCAATCTCACCGGCATTCTCGCCACCACCGACCTGAGCGTCGGCGACAACCGCGTGGCGTTCCTGCTGCTCAGCCCGCGCGCTCTCATCGACGTGCCACAGGTGACCGTGCGCTCCGCCCTCGCCGCGGGCGGCGGCCTAGACGTCGCCGATGAGGAAGTCGCAACCGCCGCGTTCTACGAGTGGCCGTACGGCACGCGGGGCAACTACGTCACGCAACTCACTTTCGACCGCCCCGGCGAGTGGGAGCTGTTGGTGGAAGCGGATGGCCCGGAGGGCCCGCTCGGCACGGCTCGAATACCGTTGCACGTCAAGGAGCGGAGCTTCACGCCGGCCGTCGGCTCCCTGCCGCCTATGGACGTGAACCGCACCGCCGCGGACGTTGCCGACCTGGGCCACCTCACCACCTGGTTCACGCCGGACCCGGAGCTGTACCAGGCCACAGTGCCGCAGCTTGCAGGCGACGGCCTGCCCTCCGTAGTCGTGTTCGCCAGCCCCGCGCTGTGTACCAGCCCCACCTGCGGCCCGCAGGTCGAGACCGTGAGCAACGTCAAGGACGAGTACGCGGGGCGCGTCGGCTTCCTGCACGTGGAGGTGTACGACAACCCGCACGAGATCCAGGGCGACCTGGCCGCGGCGCGCTACTCCCCCCTTGTCGATGCGTGGGGCCTGAGCAAGATTGAGGACTACCTGAACGAGTCGTTCGTGTTCATCCTCGACCGCGAGGGCCGCGTCGCCTTCAAGTACGAGGGCTACGCCTCGAAGGATGAGCTGCTGGAGGGACTGCGCCGCGTGCTGTAGCCAGCAAGCTGCCGCTCATTTGCGACGATCCGCACCCGCCAACGGTGACCATTGCGCAACTCCGGCTTCACCCCCGGAGAAGCGTCCTTGACCTGTCATTCTGAGCGGAGCGGAGTCGAAGAATCCAAAGCCTTTGCCGGCTCAAGTCCCCACCCCCGGGAACCGCATCAGTCAATACGCTCGCAAGGTCGGCAGTGCACGATTGTCCTGGATTCTTCGCTGCGCTCAGAATGACATCAGTAAGCGCAATGATAACGAGTTACACAAGGCCCGCCGCCTGCATTGGCGCGTACGCCCTCGCGCGGGCGGCAAACTTTCAACTCCGGCTTCCCCCCCCCGGAGAAGCGCCCTTGACCTGTCATTCTGAGTGGAGCGTGGCGGAGTCGAAGAATCCAAAGCCTTTGCCGGCTCAAGCCCCCACCCCGGGAACCGCATCAGTCAATACGCTCGCAAGGTCGGCAGTGCACGATTGTCCTGGATTCTTCACTGCGCTCAGAATTGTACATGCCATCTAATTCGCTGACGGATTTGGGAGATTTTGGATGGCTTGGAAGGGGGTTATGCCGTTGAGTCCCTGGTGTGGCCGCACCGTGTTGTAGTACAGGAGGTACTCCACCAGCTCGTTCTTCAGCTCATCGACCGACTCGAAGGTGGTCTCGTCCAGCATGTCTTCGTTGAGCGTGCGCCAGAACCGCTCCACCTTGCCGTTGGTCTGGGGCCTGTATGGGCGTGTGTAGCGGTGGGTGATGCCCAGTTCCTGGAGCATCCTCTCGAAGGGGTGGCGGTCCTTCTTGCCGTGTGAGGCTACCTCCGGGCCGTTGTCGGTGAGGATGGCTTCGAAGCGCAGCCCGTACTCCACGTTCAGCAGGTTGAGGATCTTGAGGGAGGCGAACATCACGCTGAGGCTCTTGACGTCGTCCACCACCTCGGCCCAGGCCAGGCGCGTACAGGCGTCCACGATGCACACCAGGTAGTAGCGCTGCTTGGCGCCTACGATGATGTCCTTGCTCAGGTGGTGGCAGTCCAGGTGGCCCAACTCTCCGGCTCTGGTCTTGATGATCCGCCTCCGGGACCGACGAATGGGCTTGGTCAGCCGGTTGAGTCCGTGACGCCTGCTGATGGCGTAGATGGTGGAGGGCGCAGGCGTGCGGGACTTCAGCGTCTCCTTGAGTATCGCATATATCTCGTAGCGGCTGCTACCCTGCCTCCTGAGCTCCAGCGCCTTCTGCTCGATGAACGGCAACGTGCGCCGGCTCTTCCACTTGGGGCCGCGCCGCCTGGGTGTCAGCGACTCATTGCTCCCGTCCTGGCGGAAGCGGTTGTAGTACTTGGCGAAGGTCTGCCGGTTGGTGCCGTGCGCCTCGTAGAATTCGTAGGCGTACCGGAAGCGGGGATGCTTCTTGGCCTTCACCAGTTCGTACTCCCGGATCAGGAACCGCCACGTCCGGTAGTAGCTCCGATCAAGGGTCTTATCATCGCTGTTGTCTCTCATCATCGCCTCCAGATATGTCGTTGACTTCTATACCATTCCGTCACCGAATTATCTGGCATCTACAAGAATGACATCAGTAAGCGCCTTGATGACGAGTTACACAAGGCCCGCCGCCTGCATTGGCGCGTGCGCCCTCGCGCGAGCGGCAAACTCGCAACTCCGACTTCACCCGCGGAGAAGCGCCCTTGACCTGTCATTCTGAGCGGAGCGGAGCGGAGTCGAATAATCCAAAGCCTTTGCCGGCTCAAGCCCCCACCCCGGGAACCGCATCAGTCAATACGCTCGCAAGGTCGGCAATGCACGATTGTCCCGGATTCTTCGCTGCGCTCAGAATGACATCAATAAGCGCCATGATAACGAGTTACACAAGGCCCGCCGCGTGCTGTAGCCGAACCTCGCGCGAGCGGCAAACAGGACGCCATCCTGGGATGGCGCCCTGTCGCACAATCCACGGTAAGTTGTCGCGAGACCGCCGCGGCGGCATCGCTCAGTCCTGGGCCGGCGTCGCTATGCGGGCGGCTTGAGCTCGTCCACCTTCGCCCGTGTCGCGTCCTCGTCCTTGAAGAAGTCGTAGTTGATGGGGATCCACGCCTTCCACTCCTCCGGCGTGTCCTCCTCTACGAATATCGCGTTCACCGGGCAGACCGGCTCGCAGGCGGCGCAGTCGATGCACTCGTCCGGCGAAATGTACAGCATCCGGTCATTCTCGTTGTCCATGCCGTAGATGCAGTCTACCGGGCAGACATCCACACAGGCGCCGTCCTTCACGTCCACACATGGCTCGGCTATGATGTAGGTCATCGGTCGAGTACCTCCTTGGCCAGGGTTTCGTTGCTCCTGATCATTCGCTGCGGCCCTCCCTCTCGCCGAGTTCCGGCAGCCACGGAGCGATGGTAGCATAGCCACGCGCAAGGGTCAAGCGGAATCGCCGCAGGATTGCCCCCTGCCCGTCTGCTATACTTCACGCCACATTCTCACGCACACTCGACCCACAAGGAGGACGCATGGACCTGGAGCTTCAAGGCAAGACGGCAATCGTCACGGGCGGCAGCAGCGGCATCGGCAAGGCCGTGGCGATGGAGCTGGCGAAGGAGGGCGTGGACGTCGCAATCGCGGCCAGGCGCATCGAACCGCTGGAGGCGACGGCGCGCGAGCTGGCCGAGGCCACCGGCCGCCGCATCGTGCCAATCTCAGCGGACACCTCAGACGACGACTCCGTCCGGGCGATGGTGCAGGCGGCGGTGGACGAGCTCGGCCGGCTCGACATCCTTGTCAACTGCGCGGCCCAGCCGGGCGGCGCGGCGCCTCCCGTCCCTCTCGCCGACATCGTTTCGGACCACTTCTGGCCGGACATGAACGTGAAGGTGCTGGGCTACCTGCGCTGCGTCCGCGAGGCCGCGCCTCACATGACGCGGCAGGGATGGGGACGCATCATCAACATCAGCGGGCTGGCCGCTCGGCAGACAGGCAACACCATCGGCAGCATGAGGAACGTGGCGATCTCCGCCATGACCAAGAATCTGGCGGACGAGCTTGGGCCTCACGGTGTCAATGTGACGGTGGTGCACCCCGGCCGCACTCGAACGGAGCGCACGGCGCCCGCGCTCGCGGAGCAGGCGCGCCAGCTTGGCGTCACGCCGGAGGAGGCCGAGCGGCGAATGGCCGCCGGCAACAGCGTGCGACGAATCATCGACGCGCGGGACATTGCCTACGTGGTGGCGATGCTGGCGTCTCCGCGGTGCGTGGCGGTCAACGGCGACGCGATAGCCGCGGGCGGCGGCGCGCCCGGCGCCATCCACTACTGAGGCGGGGCACTGTGCCGTGGAGGCGGGCCCAACCGCTCACCCTGAGCCTGTCGAAGGGTCTGCCCCGTAGGGGTTGAGCGGGCAAGTGGCTGATCGGCGGCCGCCTTCAACCGTCATTGCGGCGGAAGCCGCAATCCAGAGGTGGCGGCGGCTCCCAACTGTGCGCCAAGGCTACACGGGGCTTGGCGGATACCCGCCTGAGCGGGGTGTTCAGTGCCCGCTCACCCCCTGCTTTCGCAGGGGCAAGCTCTGAGCCTGTCGAAGGGCCTGCCCCGTAGGGGTTGAGCGGGCAAGTGGCTGATCGGCGGCCGCCCTCAACCGTCATTGCGGCGGAAGCCGCAATCCAGAGGTGGCGGCGGCTCCCAACTGTGCGCCAAGGCTACACGGGGCTTGGCGGATACCCGCCTGAGCGGGGTGTTCAGTGCCCGCTCACCCTGAGCCTGTCGAAGGGCCTGCCCCGTAGGGGCTGAGCGGGCAAGTGGCTGATCGGCGGCCGCCCTCAACCGTCATTGCGGCGGAAGCCGCAATCCAGGGGTGGCGGCGTGGGGCGGCGTGCCTCACCTGTGTACCAAGGCTGCACTCGGATTGGTGGATTCCCGCCTCCGCGGGAATAGGAGGTAGGTGGGCGTGTGTCGTCCGCCCTGCTTATCCTTAGACAGGCTCACCCCCGCATCAAGTATGGGGCAGGCTATGAGCGGGGTGTTCAGTGCCCGCTCACCCTGAGCCTGTCGAAGGGTCTGCCCCCGCACGGGGGAAGAGGTTTGGCAACCGCCGCCCTAGAACAGCGCCTCCGCTGCCCGCTCCACCACGTCCATCAGCGGGCCGGGGAACACCCCAAGCGCCAGTATGCCCAGTCCGGTGAGGTATAGCGCAAGCGCTGCCGCGGGCGCAACCGACACGCCCTCCTCGTCCTCCGGATCCGACATGAACATCACCCGAATCACGCGCAGGTAGTAGTATGCGGATACCGCGCTGTTCAGCACTCCCACCACCACGAGCCACGCCAGGTCGGCCTTGATGGCCGCGCTGAACACGTACAGCTTGCCCATGAAACCTGCCGTCGGCGGGATGCCAAGCAGCGAAATCATCGAGAATGCCAGCACGATTGCCAGGAACGGCGCACGCCGCCCCATTCCTGCAAAGCTGCTTATCATCTCGCTGCCCGTGCGGTTGACGATTGCGATTACGGCGAAGAACGCGGCCAGATTGGTGAAGGCGTAGGCCACCAGGTAGAACAGCACGCCGCTGGGGCCTATCGACGACTCCCCTGCCGGTACTCGTTCGGCTATTGCAGCCACGCCCGCCAGCAGGTAGCCCGCGTGGGCGATGGTGCTGTACGCCAGCAGTCGCTTGATGTTGCGCTGCGCAATGGCGACCAGGTTGCCCACCGTCATCGACAGCGCGCTGAGCACGGCGAACAGGCCCGACCAGTCCAGGCTGATCTCGCCGAATGCCACGTAGAACACTCGCAGGATTACGGCAAAGCCCGCCGCCTTGCTCGCCACTGAGAGGTACGCCGTTATCGGCGTGGGCGCGCCCTCGTACACGTCCGGCACCCACATCTGGAAGGGCACCGCCGAAATCTTGAAGCCGAAACCGGCCACCACCATCACCACGCCCAGGAACAGCCCGTAGCTGCCGAACGGAATCGATGGGTCTAGCGCCGCGCCCAGCTGCTCGAATATGCCCGACAGGTGCGTGGTGCCCGTGAAGCCGTAGACCAGCGCCATGCCGTACAGGAGCACCGCCGAGCTCATGGCGCTCAGCAGCAGGAACTTCATTCCCGCCTCGGTGGAGCGCGAGTCTCGCTGGAACGCGGCGAGCGCGGCCAGCGGCAGCGACGTCAGCTCCAGCGCGATGTATATCGAGATGAGGTCCGTGGTGGAGGCCAGCAGCATCATACCGGCGGCCGAGAACAGCATCAGGCCGTGGTACTCGCCGGGGTACAGCTTCACGTTGGAGGCGTAGCCCGTGCTCGCCATCACCACCAGGCCCACCACGCCAAGCACAAGGAACTTGAAGAACAGGCTGAACTTGTCCACGGCCAGCGTGCCGAATATCCCCGCCATCTGCGCGTCCGGCTCGCCGCCAAGCTCCACCCACAGCAAAACGCTGAACGCCGCCGGAATCGCCAGCCCAACTACGGACACGAACGCCAGCAGGCCCTTGTTGCGGAAGGCCATGTCCAGCAGAATGACGACCAGTCCCAAAGCCGCCAGAGACAGCTCGGGAGACAGGAGATATACGTCGTGTAGCGTCATGTCGATACCCCGCTAGGGGCCGGCCCCCTGCTGAAGCGACGTTACGATAGGCTCCAAACCCTGCGCGAACACGTCCGACACCACGGCGGGATACACGCCCACCACCATGATGGCCGCCACCAGCGCAACCATCGGCACGGCCTCCAGCACGCCCGTATCCTTCACGCCGTCGAACCGCGGCAGGCGCGGGCCGAAGAAGGCGCGTTGCAGCATCCACAGGATGTATCCGGCCGTGAGCACGATTGCGAATACCGCCAGCGCGGTTATCCAGCCCCAGACCTCGAACGTGCCAAGGAACACGAGAAGCTCCGACACGAAGCCGCTGGTGCCCGGCAGCCCCAGCGAGGCGAGTCCCGCCAGCAGGAACACCACCGCCACAATCGGCATCCGGGCGGCCAAGCCTCCCATGTCCGGTATGTGGCGCGTGTGGGCGTTCTCGTACACCACGCCTACCAGCAGGAACAGCAGGCCCGTTATGGTGCCGTGCGTGAACATCTGCATCGCCGCGCCCGTAAGCCCCACGGCGTTCACCACGCCGCCGGCTCCCACCACGGACGATATGCCAAGCAGCACGTACCCCATGTGGCTTATGCTGCTGAACGCAACCAGGCGTTTCAGGTCGGTCTGGCGAATGGTGACGACCGCGCCGTACAGTATGCTCACAATCGCCAGGCCCGCGAGCAGCCACGCGTACTCCTGCGCGCGGCCGGGGAACATTCCGACCGCCAGCCGTATCATGCCGTATCCGCCCATCTTCAGCAGCACGCCCGCCAGCATCACGCTTACGGCGGTCGGCGCATCCGTGTGGGCGTCCGGCAGCCACGTGTGGACGGGCCACACCGGCAGCTTCACGGCGAACGCGATGAACAGGAACGCGAATATCGCTCCGGCGGGCATGATCATCCGCGCGCCCTCGATGCCCTGCAACTCGACTATGTTGAACGTGCCCGCCGAGAAGTACAGCGCCAGTATGCCCACCAGCATGAACGCGCTGCCCAGCAGCGTGAAAATCAGGAACTTCATCGCCGAGTACTCACGCCGGCCGCTGCCCCATATCGAGATGAGGAAGTACATGGGCAGAAGCTCAAGCTCCCAGAAGATGAAGAACAGCACAGCGTCCAGCGAGACGAATACGCCCGTCACCGCGGTCTGGAGCACCAGCAGCCACATGAAGTACTCTTTCACCCGGTGCTCCACCCTGCACGAGGCGAAAGCGGCGCACATACCCAGCAACGCGGTCAACAGCACTAGCGGCGCGCTCAGGCCGTCCACGCCAAGGTGATAGCGAATGTCCAGCGCCGGTATCCAGTCCCGGTACACCTCCACCAGCTCCATGTTGCCCACTCGCCGGTAATCGTCCACGCGGAACACCACGAATATCGCCAGCGCAAGCGCAAGCTCCAGGACGGTCACCGCGAGGGCGAACACACGTATCTGCCTGGCGTCCCTCAAGAGCACCAGGATTATGCCCGCCCCCAGCAGGGGGAAGAAGACTACGGCGGAAAGCACTCAGTTACCCTCTATCTCTTCTCAGCTCCATATCAGGAACGCCACCAGTATCAGCGCAAGGCCCGCGAAGATGCCCGACCCGTAGGCCTGCACCTGGCCCGTCTCCAGCTTGGCGACGGCACGACCCACGTTCCTGCCCATCCAGGCGATGACAGTGCCCGTCATGTCCACGATGTTCCGGTCGATCCAGTCCGTGGCCTGCGCCAGCCCGCGGTAGAAGACGCCGCGCGTTGCAACGTCCTCGTACAGGTCGTCGAAGTAGTACTTCCGCACCGCCGCGGGGTACACAGGCCCGAACCCGGCTGCCACGTCGTCCGGATCCACGCTGCGGCGGTAGTACATGGCGTACGCCAGCCCTATGCCGCCGAGCGCAACCGCGGTCGAGAGGCCGGCCATCGTCAGGCTGAACTTCGCCGCGTACAGGTCAACCAGCGCAACCTTGTCCAGGAAGTCGACGAACCAGTGCGCCGGTATCACGCCCAGGCCCCACGCCGCGTTGAGCGGGTTGGCCCCGAACCCGGACACCACCGACAGGACGGCCAGCGCAACCATCGGCGCAACCATCACCATCGGCGACTCAGCCAGGTGTACGCCGTGGCCTTCGTCGTGCGCGTCGTCGTGGCCGGCGCGTTCCGCCGCAACGCCGCCCTGGAACTCGCCGTGGAACGTCATAAACAGCGCGCGGAACACGTAGAACGCCGTCATAAACGCCGTGACCAGCGCCATCCAGAACACAATCTGGCCCAGCGCGCCGCCGTAGTTCCACGCGCCCAGCAGTATCTCGTCCTTGCTCCAGAAGCCCGCCAGCGGGAAGATGCCGCAGATGCTCAGGGCCGCGATGAGGAACGTCACGTAGGTCAGCGGCATGTGCCGCCGGAGGCCGCCCATGTACCGCATGTCGAACGTGCCGGTGGCGTGGTTCACGCTGCCGGAGCCGAGGAACAGCAGCGCCTTGAAGAACGCGTGGTTGAACAGGTGGAAGATGGCGGCCTCGTATGCGCCCACGCCCAAGGCCAGCATCATGTAGCCGAGCTGGCTCACGGTGGAGTAGGCCAGCACGCGTTTTATGTCGTACATCACAAGGCCCATAGTGGCCGCGAAGAACGCCGTGAACGCTCCGATTGCAGCGACCACGGCCATCGCCGTAGTCGATGCCTCGAACAGCGGGAAGAACCGCGCCACAAGGAACACGCCTGCGACGACCATCGTGGCCGCGTGTATGAGCGCGCTGACCGGCGTGGGGCCTTCCATCGCGTCCGGCAGCCACACGTGCAGCGGGAACTGCGCCGACTTGCCCACCGCGCCGGCGAATA
Organism: Dehalococcoidia bacterium; assembly: GCA_963555975.3. Classification (GTDB taxonomy): domain Bacteria; phylum Chloroflexota; class Dehalococcoidia; order Lucifugimonadales; family UBA2985; genus JAPPHY01. Next base: position 503,857 of record OY821663.2, on the reverse strand, counting down.
TGCCCAGCGCAACCCACGTGACCACGCTGCCGCCCAGCGCAACCACCGGCGCGCCCGCCAGCTCGCCGCCCTGCGCCACCAGGTTGATGTCCGCAATGTCGAACGGGTTGAGGCCCTGGCTCGTGAACGCCTCCCGGTTCATAAACAGGTACAGTATGCCCAGCATGAAGCCCACGTCTCCGAGACGCGTCACCAGAAACGCCTTCTTGGCTGCCGCGGCTGCGGCCGGCCTGTCGTGCCAGAACCCTATGAGCAGGTACGAGGACAGGCCCACGAGCTCCCAGAACACGTAGACCTGTATGATGTTGCCTGCGAGCACGAGGCCAAGCATCGACGCCGTGAACAGCGACATGAAGGCGAAGTAGCGGGAGTAGCCCGGATCGCCCTTCATGTAGCCCTGCGAATAGATCTGCACGGCCAGGCTGACGCCGCTCACCACGACCAGCATGATTGCCGTGAGCGGGTCCATGAGTATGCCGACCGATATGTCCAGGTCGCCGATTGCCAGCCACGAATGGGAGGCCCACCCGATCCGGCCGTCGCCGCTCGCCACCTCCGCCAGCGCAACCAGCGACAGCACGAACGCGCCGCCGATGGCAAGGATGGTGACGTAGCCGCTCAGGCTGTCGTAGCGGTTCAGGAATGGCCTGACCACAAGCGCGATGACCAGGAATGAGGCCAGCGGCAGAAAGAGAATGGCCCAGGCTGCTGCTTCGGTCATGCTGCTATGCCGCTCCCTCTATCGTCTTGACCATCTTGACGCTCCACGCGCCGCAGGCTGCGCGCCTACAGCTTGCGCAGTATCTCCTCTGCAACGTGTTCCCTGCCCCGCGGCACCATGATGCGGTAGGGCACGCGCTCGCCCCACGAAAGGATGTCGCCCTCCGGGAGAATCTGCGCGGGCAGGCCCTCTCCCTCCAGGAGCTCCTTCCACATCTCCGCAATCATCAGGTTCGGCGCCTTCTTGAAGTCAACCCACATGGCGTTCTAACCACTCATCATATTTGCCTGCGTAACGTCCACGGACGACCGGTTCCGGTACATGGCGATCACGATGCCCAGGCCAAGCGCTACCTCCGCCGCGGCTATGGTGATGACGAACACGGCGAAGATATGGCCCGTGAGCAGGCTGCTCAGCGCCGTCTCGCCCAGCGTGACCGCCTCCGACGTGAGCGCGTTGGCGATTTCGGCCTCCGCGCCCGCCGGGTCTATCGCTATTCTGTGCGGCACCACGTACCGGCTGAACGCCAGCAGCGCGATGTTCACCGCGTTGAACATAAGCTCGATGGACATGAAGACCGCTATCACGTTCTTCTTCGAGAGCGCGCCGTACAGCCCAATGCTGAATATGACGCCGGACACAAGCAGGAAGTTCTCCAGGCTCAGGACTCACCCTCCCTCTCCCGCACCAGGGCCAGCGCGCCTATCACCGCCGCCAGCAGCACGACGGACGCAGCCTCCATGGGCAGAACGAAGTCCCTCAGGAGAAGCCGGGCTATCACCTGCGTGGTGTCGCCGAACACGTCTCGGATGCCCTGCTCCGTGCTGCTCGGATTCGCCGCGGCGGTCTCGCCGGGCGCAACCTGGAAGCCGAGGCCTCCCCACTCGTTCCAGTCCGTGACCACCGCTGCGAAGGCAATTCCCGTGAACACCAGAGCGGCAAGCAGCAACGCCGGCAGCCGGAAGCTGTTGAATGGGTTGCCGTCCTGCGCGTTGCGGGTGAGCATTATGGCGAAGATGATGATGACGGAGACTGCGCCGACGTACACCAGCACCTGCACCACCGCCAGGAACTCAGCGTTGAGCAGCACGAACATCCCCGCAACCGCCAGGAAGGAGATTACGAGGAACAGGGCCGCCCTGAAGATGTCCCTCTCCGACACCACGGCCAGCGCGGAGAATATCCCCACAGCAGACAGGCCCCAGAAGGCAACGTCCAGGGGAAACATCTAGCGGCCAACCTCCTCCCAGGAGAGGGGCTGCCCCCCCTGCGGGTGGTAGTCCCGCGCCTCAAGCTGAGGCCGGTACCAGGTGCTGGGCCGCTTGTCGGCCTGGCGCAGCTCGTCCACCGTGATTACCAGGTCGTCGCGGCGGTACTGCCCGCGCTCGAAGCCGCTGCCCATGAACAGCGCGTCGTACGGGCAGGCTTCCACGCACAGGCCGCAGAACATGCACCGCCCAATATCAATGTCGAACACGTCGATGGCGTAGGACTCCCCTTCCTGCACGTTGGAACCGCCCGGATGCGTCACGATCCGAATGATGCCCAGCGGGCAGTACTTGGCGCAGCTGGCGCAGCCCGTGCACCGCTCCTCGTACCAGACGAACTCCTCGCCGCGGAAGCGCGCGGCCTGCGGCACCGCCTCCTCCGGGTACTGCACCGTGAACGGCTTTCTGAACAGGTTGGTCAGCGTGACCATCAGCCCTTTCGCGATTCCTATGCCATACATATCATCCGGCCTCCTGCGCTCGGCTGCGCGACGTTCCCGGCGCCGGCGCCAGCGGCGCACGGGTAGTCAGCTTGTCCGACATCAGATGCGAGGATACCACCAGGCACACCAGCGCGACCACCCAGTTGACGCCGCCCATTGCCCAAAGCTGAGCGATGGTCGGCTCCGGCCAGACCAGCAGCAGCCCGGCCGTCACGAAAATGTTGATCAGCCCCAGCGGGAACAGGAACTTCCACGCCAGCCCCATAATCTGGTCCACTCGCAGCCTTGGCAGCGTGGCCCTCACCCACAGCAGCACGAACCACACTCCCCACACCTTGATGAAGAACCACAGGTGGGACGGCAGCGCCGGGCCCTCCCAGCCCTTGAGGAACAGCGTAGTAATGATAGCCGCAGCGCCGAACGGGGCGATGAACTCCGCCAACTGGAACGTGCCCCACTTCATGCCGCTGTACTCGGTGTGGAAGCCCGCCACAAGCTCCGAGTCCGCCTCCACGATGTCGAACGGCGAGCGGTTCATCTCCGCCGAGATCGCCAGCATGAAGATGAAGAACCCAAGCGGCTGTATCAGGATGAAGGGTATACTCTGGCTTTCGACGATGTCCACCAGCGACAGCGAGCCGGCCAGCAGCAGCACGCCCACAATCGACAGCACCAGCGGCACCTCGTAGCTGACAAGCTGCGCCACGCCGCGCATCGCGCCGAACAGCGAGTAGCGGTTGCCGGAACCCCAGCCCGCCATGAACATGGCGATTGTGGGCACTGTGGTCACAGCAATGATGAACAGGATGCCGATGTTCAGGTTGGCGACGTATGTGTTCTTGCCGAACGGGATGACGGCGAACACCAGCAGCGGGCCGAGTATGAACACCAGCGGCGCAAGGTTGAACACCCACGGGTCAACTCCGTCAGGCCGCGTGTCCTCCTTGGTGAGCAGTTTCAAGGCGTCCGCCACGGGCGTCAGCAGCCCGAACGGCCCCCATCGGTTCGGGCCGAGCCTGGACTGGATACGCCCGATTAGCCGCCGCTCGACCCACGTGCCCAGCGTGGTGGTAATCACCACCGCGTTGATCACAACGAAGATGACCAGGAAGCCGGCCACGAAATACGCCAGCCACTGCGGAATCAGAGACACGCCGAATATCTGCGACTCTGCGAACAGGTCGTACAGGTTGCCGAAGAAGGAGTTGGCCTCCCTGAATGGCGTACTTCCACCCATGACTAGCGGTCTACCTCACCCATGTTTATGTCTATGCTGCCGAACGTGACGATCATGTCGGCCAGCTTCCAGCCGACGAGGATGTCACGCAGCACGGTCAGGTTGATAAGCGACGGAGAGCGTATCTTGCACCTGTACGGAGCGATGCTGCCGTCGCTCACCAGGTAGAAGCCAAGCTCCCCCTTGGGCGATTCCACGTGCGCGTAGGCGTCGCCCTCCGGCGGCCGCACCAGCGCGGGAATCCTGGCGCGCACGGGGCCTTCCGGTATCTGCGCCACGCACTGCTCGATGATATACAGTGACTGCCTCATCTCGGCAATCCGCAGCAGGTAGCGGTCGTAGTTGTCTCCCACCGTGCCCACCGGCACGTCGAACTCCAGGCGGTCGTACACGTCGTACGGATCGACCTTGCGCAAGTCCCAGGCCACGCCGGAGGAGCGCAGCACCGGCCCGCTCGCCGAGCAGTTGACGGCCGTATCGCCGGCCAGCACGCCAACCTCCTTGGTGCGGGACAGCAGGATCTCGTTGCCGGTCAGCAGCCGCTCGTACTCGTCGATGTACTCCGGCATGAACGTCAGAAACTCCCGAATGGCCGTCCAGAACTCCGTGGGCGCGTCCTGGAACACGCCGCCAACCCGCATGTAGCTTAGCGTAATGCGGGCGCCGCAAAGCATCTCGAAAAGGTCAAGAATCTTCTCCCGCTCCCGGAAGCAGTACATGAGGGGCGTTGCCAGCGCGCCCAGGTCGTTCAGGAAGAAACCGGTGGCGACCAGGTGGCTCGCTATGCGCTGCAACTCCGCGGCGATGACGCGCAGGTACATGGCGCGCTCCGGCGGCGCAATGCCGGACAGCTTCTCCACCGCCAGCACGTAGGCCAGGTTGTTGGACATGGACGAAACGTAGTCCAGCCGATCCGTGAGCGTGACCACCTGCGCGTAGGTGCGCTCCTCGGCCAGCTTCTCCGAGCCGCGGTGCAGGTACCCGAACACCGGCTCCACGTCAAGGATGATCTCGCCGTCGAACGTTATTCGCATTCGAAAGACGCCGTGGGTGCTGGGATGCTGCGGCCCAAGGTTCAGGGTAACCGGCTCGGTGCGGATGGTCATTGTATCGCTTCTGCTCCGGGAAACTTACTCCGTGGATGCTACCGCGGGGCTTCCAGGTAGTCCTTTCGCTGAGGGTGGCCGGGGAATCCCTCCCAAAGCAGCAGCCGCTTCAGGTTGGCGTGGCCCGTGAAGCTGACGCCCATCAGGTCATAGACCTCGCGCTCCTGGAAATCCGCGCCTTTCCACAGGCCGGTCACGGACGGCACGCTCGGCTCCTCCCTGCCCTGGCACCTGGCCCGAATCACCGCGCCGTGGTTGTGGCCCATCGAGACCAGGTGGTACACCACCTCGAAGTGCTCGATGTAGTCCACGGCGGAGATGGACACCAGGTAGTCCAGCTTGAGGTCCGGATCCTCTTTGAGGAAGCGACAGACATCCGGCACGGAGTCCGCGCTGACCCAGACGTCCCGCTCGTTGGACTCTTCCACCGCGCCGGGGACGGCTTCCGCCAGGCGGCCCGCAATCACGTCTGCGCTCAGGGTAGAGGTCATCTAGGCACCCGCGGCTTTGCCGAACAGGCTGTACTTCTTGATCTTCTCGTGGAGCTGCATGATGCCGTAGAGCAGCGCGTCCGGCCTGGGCGGGCAGCCCGGCACGTACACGTCCACCGGCACAATGCGATTGACGCCCGGCACCACGCTGTAGCCCTGATAGTAGGGGCCGCCGCTTGTGGCGCAAACGCCCATCGAGATAACCCACTTCGGCTCCGGCATCTGGTCGTACAGGCGGCGGATGGCCGGGGCCATCTTCCACGTCACGGTGCCGGCCACAATCATCAGGTCGGCCTGCCGTGGCGAGGCGCGCATAGCCTCCATGCCGAAGCGCGAGATGTCGAAGCGCGACATTGCGCTGGCGATCATCTCGAAGGCGCAGCACGCAAGCCCGAACGTCATCGGGAACACGGACGACTTGCGGCTCCAGTTGAGCAGCGCGTCTATGGAGGTCACCACCACGTTGCGCTCGAACTCCGGGTCAACCGAGATGGAGTCGCGGGCGAACGGTTCGATGTGCGTGGCCTTCATGTCGTTGATGACCGCGCCCTCTTCGCGGTCAATCTCCCATGTGGTGGTGTGCAGTGGCACGGTCACGCCGTCCACCTGCGCCACGGAGGTTCGCACGGGCTGCAATTCAGAAGTCATCTGCTACCTCCACTCCAGAGCCTTGTATCTCCAGGCGTACGCCCAGCCCACAACCAGGATCAGGATGAACACCAGCATTTCGATGAAGGCGAACAGGCCAAGCTGGTTGAAGTGAACGGCCCACGGGTAGATGAATATCGTCTCCACGTCGAAGATGACGAAGAGGATGGCGAACATGTAGTAGCGAAAGTTGAACTGCGGCCATCTGTCGCCGATGAGCTCCATGCCGCACTCATACGGGCTCTTCTTGGTTTCCGTGGGCTTCTTGGGGCGCACACGAATGTAAGAGAACAGCCACGACACCACGAGCAGGGTGCCGGGCAGCACCACCGCAACGACGGTGAAGACCGCAATGAGGCCGTACTGGCGGAAGTAGTCCTCAAGCACAGGCCTTTGCCTCCGCGTCAAACATCGGTAGGAATATAGCACAGGGCAAGCCTGTTAGCAAGTGAAAATCACCACAAACGCCCGCAGTTTCCGCCATTTGGCGGATGGGCACTCCGTCCCGTCCGTGCTGAGCCGACCACTCCCCGTTCGTGCTGAGCGTGTCGAAGCATGGACAGGAGCGAGCGTCAACGGTTGTCGTTCTGAGCGGAGCGCAGCGGAGTCGAAGAACCCAAAGCCTCTGCCAGTATACACGCCCGCCTCCCTGGATTGCGGCTGAGCTTGCCCTGAGCGCAGCCGAATGGGCCGCAATGACGGTTGAAGGAGGCCATCCACCCGCCCTTCGACATGCTCAGGACGAGCGGGAGGGAAGGCGGCCGCCCCGCAGTCCACCCCACGCCCGCGAAAGCGGGCGTCCACTCGACCACAGTTGGGCGAGCGAGGCAGCCCTGCCCCATGGATTGCGGCTTGCGCCGCAATGACGGTTGAGGGCCGCGGGCATCCACCCGTCCATCGACAGGCTCAGGGTGAACGGACACAGTGTCTCGTTCGTGCTGAGCGTGTCGAAGCATGGACAGGAGCGAGCGTCAACGGTTGTCGTTCTGAGCGGAGCGCAGCGGAGTCGAAGAACCCAAAGCCTCTGCCAGTATACACGCCCGCCTCCCTAGATTGCGGCTGAGCTTGCACTGAGCGCAGCCGAATGGGCCGCAATGACGGTTGAAGGAGGCCATCCACCCGCCCTTCGACTGGCTCAGGACGAGCGGGAGGGAAGGCGGCCGCCCCGCAATCCACCTCCCCCACACCCGCGCAGGCGGGCGTCCACTCGACCACAGTTAGGCGAGCGAGGCAGCCCTGCCCCATGCCTCTGAAGGCAACTCGGTCGCCTTCTCGCTCGGATTCTTGCGGGACAGGCCGAAGGCTGGTAGGCTAAGGTCGTACATCGGCCGGAAGTCACAATGACCGGCAAGGAGATGGGGCAATGGCAACCGTCGAGGAACTTCAGCAGGCCATTCTGAAACTCCCGCAGGAAGACTACGCCGAGTTGCTGCGCTGGCTTTTGGATGAAGACTGGGAACGATGGGAGCGGGAGTTTGAGGAGGACGTTCGGGCCGGCAAGCTGGACGCACTGGCGGCTGAGGCGTTGGAAGCCAAGGCCAGGGGGGAACTCAAGGACCTGAAGGACATTTGAGTGCACAGGACGGATCCAGCCTTCTGGAGGCTCTTCCAGGAGTTGCCCGCCTCGGTGCAGCAAACGGCACGCCGGAACTTTGAGCTGCTGGAAGCAAACCCCAGACACCCGTCGCTGCGGTTTCGGAACGTCGGCCGCTATTGGTCTGCGCGAGTGTGAGCTTCCTACAGAGCGGTAGCTGTGCAGGATGGCGGAGACTTCGTGTGGTTCTGGATTGGCGGTCACGACGAGTACACGAGAATCATCAGGGCGTAGCCAACGGAGCCGATGGCCCGTCCGTCCATGCTTCGACAAGCTCAGCACGAACGGGGAGCCGCGCCCGCCACAACCGTCACCCTCGCGAAACTTGCCCCGCACTTGATACGGGGGCGAAAGTCTTGCCCCCGGGGGCGTGGTGGTGGAATTGGCCGCCGGCCAGCCGCCCCGCCAGGTGCTAGGTTCCTGCTTTCGCAGGAACGACTGTTGAGGCGGCTCGCTCAGGGAGACCCTTCGACACGCTCAGGACGAGCGGGCTTGGCCCATCACCCGCGGGCGGCGGCGCGCATGGCGCGGCCTACCTCGCGCTCCTGGTCGCGGTCGATGATGGCGCGCCGCTTGTCGTGCAGCCGCCGACCGCGAGCCAGGCCAACCTGCACCTTGGCGTAGTGGCCCTTGATGTACACTCGCAGAGGCACCAGCGTCAGCCCCTTCTGGGACGTTGCGCCCGCCAGGTGGCCTATCTCCTTTGCGTGCAGCAACAGCTTGCGCGGCCGCGTCGGCTCGTGGTTGTGGATGTTGCCCTGGTCGTAGGGGGCGATGTGCGAGTTCAGCAGCCACACCTCGCCGTCCTCCGCTTTGGCGAATGCGTGCTGGATGTTCATCTTGCCGGAGCGAATGGACTTTATCTCGGTGCCGGTCAGCGCAAGGCCCGCCTCCACCGTCTCCAGGATGTCGTAGTCGTGGTAGGCGCGCCGGTTCAGCGTGACCGCGCCGGTCTGGCTCTTCGGCTTGGCCTTGGGCCTGGCGCGCCTGGATTTCGACTTGGGCATGGCTGCGATTCCTCCCTGCGTCCGCTAGGGCGCGGCTGCTCCCAGTTCCGACAGAAGATGCTCGACGGCGCGGTCGAGCTGCGCGTCCTCGCCCTCTGCGAGGCTGGGGCCGATGAGGATGTCCGGGGCCAGTCCATCGCCCTCGATGAGGTGGCCGTTGGGCGAGTACCACCGGCCGATGGTGTAGTACAGGCCGGAGCCGTCGGTGAGGTTCTGCGGCAGGTTCACGCTGCCCTTGCCGAACGTGTCCTCGCCGATGAGCGCTGCCCGTTCGTGGTCGCGCAGCGCCCCGGCCAGCACCTCGCTGCCGCTCGCGCTTCCGCCGTTGACCAGCACGGCCAGCGGCAGGTCGGGCGCGCTGCCGTCCGGTTGCACCTTGTACTCGACGCGGTGGCCGTCGCCGTCCATCGAGTAGAGCACCAGCCCGTCTTCCAGGAACTCGCTGGCGATGTTGACCGTCGTCGAGAGCAGGCCGCCGGGGTTGTCGCGCAGGTCGAGGATCATGGCGTCGGCGCCCGTCTCTTTCGCCTCGTCGATGATGTCGCTCAGCTGCTCGTCGGTGTTTTCGGAGAAGGACGAAATCTCCACGTGGGCGATGCCTTCCGGGAGCATACGCCACTCCACGCTGGCAACCTGTATGACGGCGCGCACAATCTCGATTTCGACCGGGCCTTCCGCGTCCTCGTGCAGCACCAGCAGGCGCACCGGCGTTCCCTCCGGCCCGCGTATGCGGAGCACCGATTCCATGACTGACCAGCCCTCCGTGCTCTCGCCGTCAACCTCCAGGATGACGTCGCCCGGGCGGATGCCCGCGCGCTCCGCGGGCGTGTCCGGTATGGGCGCGGTGATGGTGATGCGCTCGTTCCGCAGCCCTACGGTGGCTCCAATGCCCCCGAACTTTCCCTGGCTGTTCTCCGTGTACAGCGCGTACTCATCGGCAGACATGAAGGTGGTGTAGGGGTCGTCCAGCACGTCCAGCATGGCGTCTATGGCTACGAGCGAGAGGTGTTCCGGGCTGGGCGCCGCGCCTGTTTCGGCGGCTGCGTTCATGGCGGCGATCGCGGCCAGGCTCATCGCGCCGGCATCCAGCGCAGCCTTCTCGACGAAGCCGTCCGACAGGACGTTCCACACCTCCAGGATGGAGTTGTGGTCGTCGGACGTGTCCGCGCCGGAAAGCCGCGCCCACTCGTCGATTGCGGCGGCGATTCCTGCCGGCGGCGCGGGCAGCTGCCTCGCAGGCGACGCCCAGTCTGGCAGGCCCATCACGGTGAACACGCCCAGCACGAAAACGGCCGCAAGCATGACTATTCTGAAAACGCTGTGACGCACTATGTGTCCTCTGGCTGAGCGATGCCTTAATTCTAGCACACGGCGGGCGACTTGTTTCCGTTCGCCCGTAGCTTGTCGAAGGGCGGTGCGGAGGGCCGGCGGTCATGGTCTCCCCGCTTTGGTTCGACAGGCTCACCCCCGTATCAAGTACGGGGCAGGCTATGAGCGGGATGATAACGCCCGCTCGTCCTGAGCGTGTCGAAGGGCGTGTGGATGGCCGGCTTCACCCGTCATTGCGGCCCATTCGGCTGCGCTCAGGGCAGGCTCAGCCGCAATCCAGAGAGGCGGGTGTGTATACTGGCGGAGGCTTTGGATTTTTCGACTCCGCTGCGCTCCGCTCAAAATCACTATGGGAGGCGGGCGGGCGGCCGACGGTCGTGGTGGCCCCGCGCTGGTTCGACAGGCTCACCCCCGTATCAAGTACGGGGCAGGCTATGAGCGGGATGATAAGACCCGCTCACCCTGAGCATGTCGAAGGGCGGGCGGACGGACGCGCTCACCCCGTCACATATGCTATAATGGACGCATCACATGGGGACGCGTGGTCTCGACAGGGGGTGGTTTCGCGGAATTGCAGGCCGGGGCGCCGTCTGCCCCGTCAACAAGGCGGCAAAAAAGTAACTGGCGAAAAGCAAGTAGCCCTGGCGGCCTAACACGGCTGCCACGTTCACCCTCGCCCCTCCTCGAGGGCGTGGAGTGGGCGCCATAAGTCGAGGTGCAGCCATCGCAACGCCGGTAGCGATGACCCAAGACCACCGGCTGGCTTCCCAGGCTCTCCGGCCGGCAGGGAGACCTGGGGTGCGAGAATGAAGCGCCGGACAAGCCTGTAGCACATTCCAGCGGGAAGCTCTCTGGACGGGGAGTTCGACTCTCCCCCGTCTCCACCAACACCACAGATACCGCCGCAACCCGCTCGTCCTGAGCCTGTCGAAGGGCGGGCGGATAAAACTCCGCTCGTACTGAGCCTGTCGAAGTACGGGCAGATTGACGACGGTCGCGGCGGCCCCCCATGCCCGCGCAGGCGGGCATACACTCGACCGGACTCTCGGAGGCTGCGCGATCGAATTCGACGGCTAGCCTCGTCCCCGTGGACTCCCGCCTGCGTGGGAGTTGGGGAGAGATCCCCCGTTCATGCTTAGACACGCTCAGCACGAACGGGAGCGAGTCCGGCCGTAGGGACGGTTCGCGGAGTTAGTCTCATAAGTCTGACGAACGCGTTGACATCGAATTCCTCGAATCGAATATCGTTACTCTTGCTGAACTTGTCTATGTTTCGCGTTCAGTGAGACATTACAATGCTGCGGTATTAGTCTCCGCCAATTCGCGAGATTCCACGCGTGGAGACTTTTGAGACAGGCTCCGCGAACCGCCCAAGGCGGGGACGGTCGCGCCGCCGCAGGCCGGTTGCGGCATCGCCCGCGGACACGGTATAATCTCGGTGGCGCGCGCCGCCCGCGGCGTCGAACTTTCCATGCGGAGGAGCGTCATGGTTTCGTCCGTTCCAATCGTCTACACCATCCAGGGCTGCGACGCCTGCGTCAAGCTGCTCGACAAGTGGAACGCGGAGGGCGTGGTATTCGAGGAGCGCCGCGCCGACCTCAGCCAGGACATCATGGAGGAGGCTCGGAAGTACGGCGACGTCGTCCCAATCATCCGCTTCCCGGACGGCAGGGTTGAGGAAGGCTTCGAGGGCGGCATCGGCTGCTACATCGGCTAGCTGCGCGCCGTAGAGACTGAAGGCTGATCTACAAGCACAAAGGAGGAGACATGGCCGAAAAGACGACCGTAGTAACCGCAGAGAGGTTTGCCCAGGGCCTCACCTACGCAGACTACCTGGCGCAGATCAAGGTCAACCAGGACCGGTTCTCCATGTACGACGAGACGGCAGCCGAGGCCGTCACGGACGAGGACGCCGGCTTCTTCAAGTCGGCGGTCGAGAACGGCTGCGCACGCGTCCTGGTGATCGGCGAGGACTGGTGCCCGGACGTGTACCGCGGTATGCCCGTCATCGGGCGCATCGCCGAAGTGTCCGGCATGGACATGCGCGTGTTCGCCCGGGATGAGCACCTGGACATTGCCGACGAGTTCCTGAACAGGGGCGAGTTCCGCTCCATCCCCACGCTGGTCTTCTACAACGCCGACCAGGAGTACCTGTGCCACTGGATCGAGAGGCCGGAGTCGGTCACGGAGGAGATGGCCGAGATCACGAAGGCCGTGGAGTCCGAGCTGTTCGGCCAGGGCGAGGACGCCGTGCGGGACGCCCGCAGGGAGCGCGTGAACGCCCGCTTCCCGGAGTGGCAGAAGGACACGGTCAAGGACATCCGCGCCCTGCTGTCGCAGACCCTCGGCGCGTAGGCGCGCGGCGGACTGCCGCACAACCTCGTTGTCCCTTCCCCCGTCTGCGGGGGAAGGTTAGGATGGGGGCGTTCAGGCCGACCGTTCGCTCGGTTCACCCCCATCTCAATCTTCCCCCTCAAGGGGGAAGAGGCATCGGAGGCGGGTGCCGCACACTGCCGCAACCAAATCGCCCCGCTCGCGCAATTGAGCGGGGCGACTTGCGTTCTTCAGCCGATGGGCAGCGCTGCCGCGCAGGCGGCTCGCGGCCGTCAGGACGCCAGCGGCTCCGCGACGGCCGCCTTGGAACGCCGTTCCCTGCGGCGCGGGCTGGTCTCCGGAATCAGCAGGCCGCACACCAGCAGCGTGAGCGGGAATCCCACAATGCCAAGCAGCCCCGTCTGGAGCGACCCCGTCGCCTGCTGAATCGCGCCGACGAGCGGCGGCCCCATCGCCCCGACGATGGGCAGCACGGTCATGCCCAGCCCTGTGGCAACCGCCGTCTCCCTCGGCGAGAGCTGCAAATCGAATGGTATCGTGCGGATGATGGGCACCCAGATCATCGCGTTCCACCCGGCGACGAGCAGCAGCACGGCCGCCACGGCGGGCGTCTCAGTCGTGAAGAGGGCAATGTAGATGGGAGGCAGTAGCATTCCGGGTATCCATAGGAAGGGCTTGCGGCGACCCACCATGTCGGAGAGCGGCCCTGCCAGGAAAGATGCGGCGATGCCGCCCGCAGGAAACAGCGTCATAAGCGCGCCCACGCCCGTGAGCGACAGGCCGAGCTTGTCGAGCGCGAGCGTGGGCCAGAAGGTCATCACGGAGCCCCACGCCAGCGCGGCGCCGGAGGGGGCGGCCGCCAGCACCCACAAGAACTTGTACCGCCTGAGCACTCCGATGGGAGATGCGCCGCGGGCTCGCTCCGCGCCCTGGGCGTTGGGCTGCACCCGCTCGCGGCCAACCGCCATCCACAGCACGGCGCCCACCAGCAGGCCCGCGCCTAACGCCAGGTACACGTTCCGCCAGCCGGCCATGAAGTCCATCAGCACGGGTGTCAGTCCCACGGCGACAAGCTGCCCCACGGACATGATGCCGATTGTAAGGCTCATCACCACGGCAACCCGCGCCGGCCGGAACCACTGGTGGACCAGCAGCACCTCCGCCTGCACCCGCGACACCGTCACCATGACGAAGATGAACCGCGCTATCAGCAGCACGGTGAAGTTGGGCGCCCACCCCTGCGCCAGCAGCAGCACGCCGGCCAGGAAGGTCGAGAGGAACGTGACCCACTTGGGGCTGAACCGCGACAGCCAGATACTGGCGGGCAGCGACACTATCGCCGAGCCGAGGAACCATGCCGCGCCCAGCAGTCCAGCCTGTATCGGCGTGATGCCCAGCTCCTCCGTCATGGGGGGCAGCATCACGCCCAGCGATACGGCCGCCAGGGGAATCAGCAGGTTCACCGCCCACAGGAACCCCATGACCACCCAGCCGTAGCCGGCTGAGTGCGACCTGAATTGCAATACGTGCTCTAGCCTGCCGTTCATCTATCTCGGCTCAGTCCGTCAGCTTTCGCGCGGCGAACGCGCCCGCCGGAAGCGTCGTCACGTGTCGCGCGCACCGGCGCGTCATGCGTGAAGTATGACACAGAATCGGCCTCGCGCGCCATAGGGCAGCCGCCGTCACAGTGGCTTGACCATGTGGATGTCCTCCGGCTCCAGCGCAAGCAGTTCCGGATCCGGCTCGTCCGTGGGCCGGAAGCCGTGCCGCCAGTAGAAGCCTACAGCGGACTCCGTAGGCGCAGACGACACGTACACCGTCGATGCCCCACGCTCGGCGGCGACTCGAAACAGCTCCCCTACCAACCTCGCGGCTATGCCCGCGCGCCGATGCGGCCGGGACACGTGCAGAAACGTCAGCTGCGCCATGCCCTCATGGAGCTCAGGCAGCAGCACGCCAATGCCTGCCATGCGCTCTCCCTCGAACGCGCCCATCGCTACCGCGCCCTTATCCATGTCGCCGCGGCAGCCCGCGATCTTGGCCGGGACGGTGTGGTCGCCCTCTCCGTCAGGCCGCCACGGCGGCACGTCCCAGTGTACGTCTATGCGCACGAGCGCGCCATCCCGCATCTCGTAGCCGACGCGCACCTCCTCAGAGCGGTCGATGTCGGCGATGCGCTCCAGGTCGGCGTCAGCAAGCCACGCGTATCGAAATGCTGCATCTTGCGTTTGCGGTTCCTGCATTGTGAGGCTTTTCCTAACCCTGTGTGTCTTCCAAGTGTCCGCAGATTTCCGCGCAGCCTCTAAGTCCCTTCCCCCGTCCGTGGGGGAAGGTTAGGATGGGGGCAATCCCCGTATCATCTAAGCCGGTTCACCCCATATCAGCCTTCCCCTCAAGTGGCAAGCGAGAAGGTGCGCTGGCTCACAGCGTAGCGCAGGCGGGTTGGGCGGTCAATGGCTGCACTCGCCGTTCGGCCTGAGCTTGTCGAAGGCCCTGTGGTTCGACAAGCTCACCACGAACCGACTTCAAGAGGCCCCGAATGGCTGCGCGGCGGCAGGTTGACACTCCTTCCCGTTGATAATAGCATGGCTTCCGTTGCCAACCAGCCTGCCGGTTGCCCGCATAGCGACTCCCCTGCGTAAAGATGCCTGAAGACAAAACACCCACGCCAACCGAAACCCGAAAGCGCGGATTCTACTACGGGTGGGTGATAGTAGTCGTCATTGGGCTTGGCGGCTTCACGCAGAGCGCGGAGTCGTACCCCATCCTTGGCGTGTTCCTCAAGCCCATCACCGAGGAGTTCGGCTGGTCGCGCACGATATTCTCCGGCTCCACGCTCGTCGGCACACTCATGGGCGGCATCGTGGCGCTCAAGGCAGGCCCCACGATCGACCGGCTGGGCGCGCGCTGGATCCTCACGGCCTGCTTCGCGATACTGGGCAGCACGCTGGTGCTCATGGCCTTCATCCAGACTGTGTGGCAGTTCTATTTCCTCCAGATAGTAGGCCGAGCGTTGACGATGGGAGTGCTCGCGCTAGCGCTGGGCGTGGTGGTGCCCAAGTGGTTCGTTGCCAAGCGCGGCCGAGCCGTGGCCCTAGGCGGGCTGGGACAGCGCATCGGCAACGCGGTCACGCCGCTGTACGTCCAGTACCTGGTGTCGCAGGGCAGCTGGCGGCAGGCGACCGCCGTAGCCGGCGTCCTGATGTGGGTTGTGTCGATGATACCCATAGCCATCTTCCTGCGGCGCAGGCCGGAGGACATGGGCCTGCTGCCGGACGGCGAAGACCCGGAGGCGGCGCGCAATCGCGGCGAGCCGGGCGACACCGGCGCGGCCCGCGCCGCCCGAGAGGAGACCTCGCTGACGCGGGAGCAGGCGTTGAGGCATCGCTCCTTTTACCTGCTGGCGGTGGCGTTCTCGCTAGTGTTTGTGGCCGCGCCCGCGCTCAACCTCCACATGCTGCCGTACATGACCGACCAGGGCATCGCCGAAGGGTACGCCGTGATAGCGGTGGCCCTGCAATCCATGTGCGCGGGAATCGGCTCGATTGCGACCGGGTTCCTGTCGGAGCGCATCACGGCGCGGCGCACGCTGGTGGGCATCCTGGCGATGATGAGCCTGGGCTTCGTCGGCCTGCTGTTCGTGCATGAAGCGTGGCAGGCCGTGCTGTGGGGCGTCTACTACGGCCTGTCGTTCGGCGGGATGTTCATACTCCAGCAGGTCATCTTCGCCGACTTCTACGGCAGGGACAACGTGGGCGCAATCCGCGGCGTGGTGTGGCCGATTCAGATGGTGTTCAACGCCTCCGGGCCGTTCGTGGCCTCCGTTGCGTTCGATACGCTGGGGAGCTACACCCTGATCTTCCTGCTGTTTGCGGTCGCCGTGGCTATAGCTAGCGTGCTGCTCGTGCTGGCGAAGCCCCCCGCGCAGCAGACGCGGGCGTAGCTGCGCGCCTCAACGCCTCTCGCGTATGAGCGGCAAGCTCAGCACGAGCACAGCCGACAGCCCGGCCAGGAACAGCACGCCCGGCTCCAGCGCGCCCGTTGCGTCCCGTATCACGCCCAGAAGGAACGGCCCTCCGAACCCGCCTATCTCCGCCGCCGCGAAGAACAGGCCGCCGGCCGCGCCCATCCGCGCCGCGCCCACGCCCGCGTCTCCATGAGTATCAGCGTAAGCACCGGCATCATCGGCGCCCGAACGACGCCCGACAGCACCAGCACGGCTACCAGCGGCGCGTCCGTAAGCGTAGCCAACCCCAGCGCGGTTCCCGCGGCCACCAGCAGCATGACCGCCATCGCAGCCGCTCTGCGGCCCTGGCGCGCGACTGCGGGTATCGCCAGCAAGCCAATCACCCCGACGAGCGTGGAGGCCGCCGTCCACGACCCGGCCTGCGACAGCGTCATGCCTCTATCCTGGAGCAGCGTCGGCAGCCAGTTGTTCAGCGCGTGGTTCAGCAGGAACGTCGCCACCGCCAGCACAACGATGATCTGGACGTTGCGGATCCGCAGCAGCTCCCCCAGCAGGCCGAACGCGGACACGGCGGCCGTGTCCGGGCGCGCCTCGGCGTCCTCCGGCGGCGCGTCGCGGGCCAACGCCCACCACAGCAGCGCGATGCACAGGATAGCCGCGCCGTACACAACCGAAATGCCCCGCCACGTGCCGGTGAGAGGCATCACCACGCCGGCCGCGGTGGACAGCGCAATCGCCATGCCGGAGATAGGCCCCGTGGTGTAGATGCCGGCGGCGAGCCCGCGCTGGTTGCCCTGGAACCACAGCGATACGACCTTGGGCGCGCCGATGGAGATGATGGGGCCGCCCACGCCGAACAGCGCAACCGCCAGGAACAGCGTGGGGAAGTCGACGGCCAGCCCGCGCAGCACGAGAGACAGCCACACGATAAATATGCCGATGCCCAGCGAACGCCGCACGCCCAGCCTGTCTATGAGCGCGCCAAGCGGATACGCGGTGCCGATGTAGACCAACTGCCACGCGCCGAGCACCAGCCCCATCTGGCTGTACGTCATGCCAAGATCCCCAACGATGGGGTCTACAAGCGGGGCGATGGAGCCGGCCGTGACGCCAAACGAGACGTACAGCAGCCACACCAACGCCAGCATGAGCCAGCGCAACGGGCTTGCGCTGGGCGCGTGGGCGGTGGATTCGGCGGGGTTAGTCATGGCGCACTGTAGCGGGATTGCAAATGAGACTCGATATGTCGGATACTTGGAGCGGAACGCCGCCCCACTCCGCGGGAAACCGCATCCAGTTCAGGAGGTTACGCATGAGCGTCAGGCTTATAGTAAACATGGAGGCCGCGCCGGGCAAGCGCGAGGAGCTTCTTGCCACGTTTGCAGAGCTGTGCCCCAGCGTCCGCGAGGAGCCGGGCTGCGAGCAGTATGAGCTGTACCAGAGCACGGAACGCCCGGACCACTTCTCGCTCATGGAGCGATGGACGGACCAGGACGCGCTCACCGTCCACGGACAGGTCTTGCGCGAGCGCGGCGTCGACCTGCAATCGCTGCGGGTCAGCCCCGCTCAGGTGGAGCGATACGAGGAGTAGCCGCGGCGAGCGCGCAATCGCCCATCATCGAAGGGAGGTTGGAGATGACCGAAACCACGTACAACACCCTGACCCCGGAGGAGCGGTACGTCATTGAGATGAAGGGCACGGAGCGTCCCTTCTCCGGCGAGTACGACGACTTCTACGAGACCGGCAAGTACATCTGCCGCCGCTGCAACGCCGACCTGTACCGCTCCGCGGACAAGTTCGACGCCATGTGCGGCTGGCCCGCGTTCGACGACGAGGTGCCGGGCGCGGTGCGGCGACTGCCGGATCCGGACGGCTTCCGCATTGAGATCGAGTGCGCCGCGTGCGGCGGCCACCTGGGCCACGTGTTCCTCGGCGAGTACCTGACCGACAAGAACACGCGCCACTGCGTCAACTCGCTCTCCATCCGGTTCGTGCCTGCGGAGCAGCAGTAAACGCCCTACGAGGCGGCGACTACGGTCTGCTCATCCCCACTCCGGGCGGTTCACGAACCGCCCCTACGGGGCCACCATCGCCCCGCCTACCACGTTCGTCACCCTCGCGAAAGCGGGGGTCTAGCCCCCCTCTCCCCACCGGGTGCTAGATTCCTGCTTCCGCAGGAATGACGGTTGTGGCCGGCGTCGTCGCGGGCGTCCAATCGCCAAACCTCTTCCCCCGTCTGCGGAGGAAGATTGAGATGGGGGCATAGTTGTGCGTGTCGCGCGGGGTTCGCCCCCACCCTAACCCTCCCCCGCAGACGAGGGAGGGGATCAGACCCCCTTCGCCCCACCCGGCTAGCCGCCCAGCCAGTCCCGTATGTTCTGTATAGCAAGCGCCAACCCCGCGCGATTGGCCTGCGGCGTGTTCGCGGCGTTGTGCGGCGAGAGCGTCACGTTGTCGAGCGCGGTGAGCGGATGGCCGGCAGGCAGCGGCTCCGTGGCGAACACGTCCAGACCTGCGCCGCCGATGCTCCCCTCGCGCAGCGCGGCGACCAAGGCATCCTCATCGACTACCGCTCCCCTGC
Source organism: Dehalococcoidia bacterium (assembly GCA_963555975.3). GTDB lineage: Bacteria > Chloroflexota > Dehalococcoidia > Lucifugimonadales > UBA2985 > JAPPHY01. Next base: position 485,130 of record OY821663.2, on the reverse strand, counting down.
CCACGTTGACCAGTATCGCGGTAGGCTTCATCATCGCCAGATCGCGCGCCCCGATCAGGCCGCGGGTCTCGTCGGTCAGCGGCAACTGAAGCGACACCACGTCGGCGCGGGCCAGCAGCTCGTCCATCGCCACGAACGTCGTGCCGTACGCCGCAGCCCGCTCCGCGGACGGATTGAACGTCCAGGCGAGCGTGTCCATGCCCAGGCCGCGGCCCAGCGCAATGACACTCTGCCCGATGGGGCCTGCGCCCACCGCGCCCAGCGTCGCGCCGTGAAGCTGCGCGACCGGCTGCACGGGCCACTCGCCGCGGCGAACGGCGGCGTCCAGCGCGGGTATGCGGTGCGCGGCGGCGAGCGCCAGGGCGATGGCCTTCTCTGCCACCACGTTCGCGGAGTAGGCGGGGGTGTTGGTCACGACGATGCCGCGCCGTCGGCAGGCGTTCATGTCGACGTTGTCCACGCCAATGCCGAACACAGCAATATGCCTGAGCCGCGGGCAGGCTTCCAGCACGGCCGCGGTGAACGGGCCAGCCGACAGGGTCAGCGCAACGTCCGCTTCCGCGATTCGCTCCGCAAGCAGCGCCTCAGTGTACGCGCCAGATTCGTGTACGCGCAGCTCGCCGAGCGCGCGCAGTTCCGGCTCCAGGCCGGAGGCGGCGACAATGCCCGCGGCGTCGTCCGGCACTACGATGTTCATTGCGGTGGCCTCCGATGTGATGCTGTCGTGTATTGTAGCGGATGCGCGGGGTGTGCGGCGTAGCCGACCGCCGCCATCCATCCGCCCACTCATTCACCGCCCTTCCTGCGAGAGGAAGAATCCAGCGCCCGGCGGGGAGACGGGCGGCCCTTAGCTAATCGTCCACCGTCCACCCTCCGTGGTCGCTTGATTCCCGCCTGCGGAGATTCTTGCATAACTCCTGCTCACCAACATTCGATGTCGTTCTGAGCGCAGCGAAGAATCCAAGGCAGTCAATTGGATACAGCGTAGCTTTGCCAGCATTTGCTTTGGATTCTTCACTTCGCTCCGCTTCGTTCAGAATGACATTTGGAGCGCTTCCTCTGTGGACAATACAGGCGTTACGCAAAGGTCTTCCTGCGCGGGAATAGGATGTATGTGGGCAATCCGCCCTTCGACAAGCTCAGGGCGAGCGGAATTGCGAATGCCCCCACACCATCGCGGCGCGTGCTAGAATGGGGCTGCCCGCGCGGCGGACGCACCGCCATCGCCGGGCAGTCGCCGGAAGGACGCAACAAAGTCGCACGCGCAGGAGGTCGAACATGGACACGCTGGTTATGGGAGGCACACGCTTCAACGGGCTGCACCTGGTGCACGAACTGGTGCGCTGCGGGCACCGCGTCACCACGCTCAACCGCGGTCAGACGGAGGCCAAACTGCCCCGCGAGGTGCGCCGCCTGTACGCCGACCGCAAGGATCACGCGCAGTTGAAGGAGGTCCTGGGCGGCGAGGATTTCGACGTGGTGTTCGACATCAGCGCCTACGTGCTGGAGGACGTGCAGAGCATGGTCGACATCTTCGAGGGGCGCACGGGCCACTACATCTTCGCCAGCTCCACTGTGGTCTACGCGGCGACCAACATCCTGCCCATCGACGAGCACTTTGCCGTGGACAGCACGCCTCGCCAGTCGGACTACGGGCGCAACAAGCTCATCTGCGAGGACTACCTGACCAGGGCGTTCAGGCAGCGGCGGTTCCCCATGTCGGTAGCCCGCTTCTCGATGGTGTTCGGGCCGGACAACGGCATCATCGACCGCGAGCAGCGAATGTTCATGCGGTTGCTGCTGGGCCGCAAGATACTCATTCCCGGCCGCGGCACTACGCTGAGCCAGATAGGCCACGTGGACGACGAGGCCAGGGCGATGCGCATGATGGCGCTCAACCCGCGCACCTACGGCGAGATATACAACGTGACCGGCAAGGACTACTTCAGCGACGAGGGATACGTGGACACCTGCGCCCGCGCCGTGGGCGTGGAGGCCGACAAGCTGTTCGTGCCGGCCGCGGTAATGGACGAGATTTCGGCGGATGCGCGCAGGCCCCTGATACAGCGGCTCGCCCCGTACATCCATCGCTGGGACGAGAGCACCGTGTTCGGCATGAGCAAGCTGCGAAACCACATCGGCTACGAGCCGGAGTACACGTTCGAGTCGGCAGTCGAGCAGACTTACGAGTGGTTCATGGCGCGCGGGCTGGACAAGGAACGCGACTACGACTTTTCGGGCGAGGACGAGCTGATAGCGCGCCTGAGTTGACGGCGCGGCGTGACACTAGCCCCAGTTGTCCCGCGCCTGCTCGAAGCCGTGGATTGTGGCCTCCCACGTGGAGGTGTCCAGGATGGCGTAGGTGCGCAGCGTGGAACGCTTGGGGTCTCGCGGCTGCCCCAGGGAGCCGGGGTTGACTATCAGCGTGTTGTCCACGTGCGTGACCATCGTTCGGTGCGTGTGGCCCACTATCAGCACGTCCGCCTTGGACTCCGGCAGCATGTGGTTGGGAATCTTGGCGAGCCGGCCCGCCGCGCTGGTATTGTCGTCCGTTCCGCCGCCCGCCACCATGCCTCCGCCGCCGTCCTCCGACACTGGCGGCGGCGCAAGCCGGTCGCCCTCGCCGGGCAGGAACACGCCGGCGCGGCCGCCATGCTCGCCTCCCGTCGGGTCGAGCGGGCTGGTGTGCATCATCATCACGCGCTTGCCGTCTATGGGCCACTCCAGCACCAGCGGCATCTGGCGCAGGTGAGACAGGTTCTGCGGCTTGATCTGCCCGGAGTTTCGCAGCATGAGTCCGGCCGACGATAGAATCGCCGTGTCGTGGTTGCCGCGCACCACCGGAATCTGATACCTCTGCATCAGCTCCGAGATCTCGTTGGAGAAGCGGTACTGGAGGTTGAGGTCTCCGGCGCAAATCACTTGGTCAACGCCACGCAGCTCCTTGAGCGCGGTTTCGAGGGCCTGCAAGTCGCAGTGAAGGTCCGATATGATCCCGATCTTCAAGTCACCATCTCCGATCCGTTCGGTTTGTGCGAGGGCCGGGCAGGACGAACAGTCCGCAGGTTCCCGGCCCTAGCTATGCTCCAGTGGGGTAGCCCCATGTCCCTTCCCCCTAGGGGGGGAGATTGAGATGGGGGTGAGTCGTGTGTGAAGCATCAGCCGGATTGCCCCCATCCTAACCTTCCCCCGCAGACGGGGGAAGGGACATTGAGGTTGCGCGCTCGGGCTACTCGCGCGTGCAGATGAAGCTTGACGCGCTGCCGAATGGGCCCGTCTCGCAGAGGGCTACGTCCAGCTTCTTCAGTTCGCCGTCCGGCCGCGGCAGTTGCCTGGGGCCTGCCGTGCCCATCATCTGGTTCGCCGTCTCCCACACGTTGGTCATGCCGTGGATGCGGCCGTTGCCGAGGTTGCCGCCCGCCGTGTTGAGCGGGTGCGGGCCTTCCAGGGCGATGTTCTCCGGCTGGCACCACGCGTGCGCCTCGCCGCGCGGCGCGAAGCCGAACGCCTCCAGCCACATCCAGACCATCGGGCTGAAGCCGTCGTACACGTGCTTCAGGTCGACGTCCTCCGGGCGAACGCCAGCGCTCTCGTACAGGTTCTTCGCCTGCCAGTCGTTCATCTCCTCCAGGCCCTCCAGCGAGTCGGCTACGCCTCCCCTGCTGCGGTGCATGGGTATGGCGGCGATGCCGGAGATGTAGCCGCCGGGGTGCGGCGTGTCCTTCGCCCGGTCCTCGGTGGTCATCACCACGGCCTGCACGCCGTCCACCGGCATGTCGTTGTCGAACACGCACATGGGGTAAGCGATGAGGCGGGAGTTGATGTAGTCTTCGTAGGTGATCTGGCGGCCGTTCCAGACAGCGTAGGGGTTGAGCTGCGCGTTGCGATGGGCGTTCAGCACGTAGCCGGCCATCGACTCGCGCTTTGCGCCGTACTTGGCGAGGTATCGCTGGTAGGTGATGGCCTGGCCGGAGCCGCCGACGCCGTGGCCGTACACGGTGGTCATGGATGCTGCGCCGCTGGCCTGCCTTCCGCTCACCTGGCGGTATCGCACGCCTGCGGGATGGTGGCCCGTGCGTATCACGAGCGCGTAGTTGCACACGCCCGCGCCCAGGGCCATTGCCGCAAGCTGCGGGCCGGCGCAGGAGCCGGCGGCCGGGCTGTCGGTCTGGATCCAGTGCTTGATGTTGTTCCAGTTGACCACGGACATCATGTGCGGCACGTCCAGCCACACCTTGATGTCGCCGCGCTGGTTGGGGCCCCAGTTGGGGTCGGCCCAGATGTAGATGCCGTCGATGTCGTCTACCGAGAGGCCCGCGTCCTCGATTGCCATGAGCGCTGCCTCGTTGGCTCTGTGCGACTTGCTGCCGTCGAAGTAGCGGCGGCACGGTGTGCTTCCCGACCCCACGAAAACCGGTCTCTTGCCCTTGGGCCACTGTATAGCCATGATGCCTCCCTTCTCAGTCGATAGCTGTTCGGCTGTCCTGCGCGCCGTGCGCCGGGCTGTGCGAGCGCGCTCGCCTTTAGCCGGAGCGCGGCTGGAACTGCAGGATGCTCACGTCGTCGTTCACTTTGTCGAAGACGGCCTCCAGTGCCATGCCATTCTCCAGGCCGCCGCCCATCGCATCGTACTCGTGGTTCAGGATGTTGCTCATCAGCAGCAGGTCGGGCTGCTCCTCAAGCTCAACCATGATGACGGCGTACGGCACCTTCTCCTCGAAGCCTGAGACGGAGGTGTCGTAGCAGATGTAGTAGCTGTAGAGCGTGCCCCGGCCGCTGGTCTCCTCCCACTTCAACTCTGCGTTGCGGTCGCCGCAGTAGTTGCAGACGGCCACGGGCGGGTGGTTGAACTTCAGGCAGTCCTTATCCTGGCACCGCTGGAGCACCAGCTTGCCCTCCTTGGCGCCGTCCCAGTAGGGCTGGTTGTCCGCCGTGGGCACCGGCGTCACGTTGTAGGGGGCCATTGTGCTGTGAAACAGGTGGTCTGCGTCGCCGACGAGCGGGGCGGCCGCGCCGCCCAGCACCGCGGCGTGCGTCCCCAGAGGTCCAATCGGTGGTCCTTCCTGGCTGGTCAAGGCTTGCCTCCTTTCTTTACGGGCCGGAGTCCGTTCGAGGCGGCGCAGTGCGATTGGGCAGGGTTGCGCCGCAAGAGCAATCCTAGTTTGACTGCGTGGCGTTGTCAACCGCCAAACTTTGCGAACGCCGCGCCGGGCCGCCCGACTGTGCCTGCCACTCGCTCAGGAGCCGCTTCCTTCCGGCGCCGGTTCGGCCTCGGCCTCCACAGGCTCCACGGGCAGCCGCGGCCGCCGTGCGATGAACAGCGCGGCCGCTCCCAACGCCAGGAAAAGGGCCACAATCTGGAACCCCAGGCGGTAGCTGTCGAAGGTGTCCACCATCAGCCCCACGAATATGGGGCCGGTGACGGTGCCCGGCAGGTCTACGAACTGGAGCAGGCCGCTGATGGTGCCGAAGTTCCGCCGCCCGTAGAAGTGCGCGACGATGGCCTGCCTCAGCGCGGCGGAGCCTCCGTAAGCCGGGCCAAGCAGCGCGATGTAGAGCGGCGCCCAACCAAGGCTCGGTATCATCGACATCGCCAGGACGCCAATCCCCTGCACAAGCAGCAGCGTTGCCAGAAGGACGCGGATGTTCAGATAGTCGCCGATCCAGCCAAAGATTACCCGACCCGGCACCGAGATGAGCAGCGTGATCGAGGCCAGGGAGGCGGCGTATACGGGACTTGCGCCCATCTCCTCGATCAGGAACGGGACGTGGTATATGGCGGCGACCGTGACGGTCACCGACCAGCTTGCGAACGCGATCGCCAGCATCCAGAACGAGAGCGACTTGAGCGCCTGCCTCGGCGTGAGCTCTATCTCCAAAGGCTCGTGGCTTCCCGACTTGTCGCGGCTTGGGGTTGCCACGGGAAGCGGCTCGCCGTCTGGGTGCATGCCCAGCTGCTCAGGTCGGTGATGGACGAGCGACACAAGCGGGATGCCGATCAGCCAGTAGGCCACGCCGGCCATCACGGCCGCCGATCTCCAGCCGTACATCTGCGTGAGCCAGCCGACGACGACCACAGCGCTGCCGCCCAGGCCAATACCCGCGAGCAGTATGCCCAGCGCCCTGGCCCGCTTTCGCACGAACCAATTGGCAACGGCCACGTTGATGGGCCGCCCGCCGCCGAAGCTGGACGCCGTGGCAATTACCATGAAGACCGCGTAGAGCATCCAAAGGGAGGTAACCCAACTGAGGAGGAAGAAGGCAAAGCCCATCGTGATGATGCCGAAGTAGAGCAGGGGGCGAGGGCCGTACCTGTCGATGAGCCAGCCCGCTAGGGGCGCGATCAGGCCGCCCTCCAGCCTCGCCAGGCCCACCACGCCGCCGAGGGCCGCGCGGCTTGCGCCAAGCTCGTGAAGGAGCGGAACGAAGTAAATGCCGAAGCCGTAGGTGTAGAACGCGCCGTTCAGTATGGCTATGGAGATGCCGACAGCGACAATCCACCAGCCATAGAATACGCGCCTTACGCCGGGAATGCTCTCGACGAACGCAGCCATCCCTCTGCTCCGTCACGCTGGGATGGGGCAACGCCGGCGGCAAGTACGGTGAACGCGCCGCGGCGATGCAGGGCCGATGGCATAATATGCCGCGCGACGCTCAAGGTCAACCGCTTGGGGCGGCCTATCACAACCGTCACCCTCGCGAAAGCGGGAATCTAGCACCCCGGGGCGCAGTGGTGGGCGATGCGTCTCCCGCCCGCCTCCCCGCCTGGTGCCAGGTTCCTGCTTCCGCAGGAACGACGGTTGGGGGAGTGCGGCCTTCCGTTCGTGCTGAGCTTGTAGAAGCATAAACGGGGCCAAAATCCGCCCGGCCTTTGACAGGCTCGGAAGGTCCAAAGGCCGTTCGCCAGCCCACCGTAACCGTCTCCCTCGCGAAAGCGGGGGTCTAGCACCCGGCGGGGCGCGGCGTGGGATGGATTGCGGCTTCCGCCGCAATGACGGTGGAGGCTGCCCCCGTCGTACTTTCGCCCGCTCAGCCCCTACGGAGCAGACCCTTTGACAAGCTCAGAGCCTGCCCCGTACCCCGATACGGGGGCGAACGGACGAAAACGCCCGCGCCCGCCTCTACAGCAGCCGCGGCGCCAAATCGGCGAGCGTGCCATCCACCGAGCACGCGTTGCCCGGGCGGCGCTCCGCTCGGCCCCACTCCAGGTCGATGCCCAGCCGCGCGGCCACCGACGTCACGTCGTCTGCGCGTCCGTGGAGCCTGACCACCACCCGCTCCGCCGACGCCGCGGGCGCGAACGCGTCCGCCAGCCCGATTCCAACTTCCGGTGTAAGAAGTGCGCTGCCAACCATAGCCATCACCTCGCTCTTTCGTTCTAACGTCATTGTAGAACGAACGTACGCTCGTTGTCAACCCCCCATTTCGGCAGCATCGGAGATTCGGCAGGCGAGCGAGCGCAGCGTTGGCGAAAGTCACGGCGGCAACGGGCCGGTGGCGGCTTGCGCTCGCCTCGCCGGATGGTATCATGGCTTGAGAGGAAAGTAGCGTGACGGAGGGACACGCCTCTTGAGCATCACTACCCGAACCACAGCCGGACGACGTGGCCCAGCTCTGCCCATCCTTGCGCTGGGCGCGGCCTTGCTTCTCGCCGCAGGCGCGGCGTGCGGCTCCGAGCCGGACGCGCCGACTGCGACCTCACCGGCGGCGGCCACCGCCACGGCCGCGCCCACGGCGACGGCCGCCTCGAACGGGATGCCCGCCGACGCGCCGCCCGTGGGGGCCGACGCAGGCAACTCGCTGCCCCACTTCGACATGACCCTCGCGGACGGCTCGACGGTGTCGACGGAGGCGCTTGCGGACGAGGGGAAGCCCGCCTTCCTCTACTTCTTCTCCACGTGGTGAGGGGTCTGTCGCGCCGAGTTGCGGCGCCTGAAGCAGGACTACCCTGAGTACGCCGACAGCGTGGCGCTGTACGCCATAGGCCAGGACCTCACCGAAGGGATCGGCAAACTGGAAGCCCACCGCGAGCGCGAGTCGCTGCCATTCCCGGTTGCCACCGTCGACTCCGGCGTCCTGCGCAGCCTGGAGGTCGTCAGCCAATCGACCAAGATTGCCGTCTACGCCGACGGCGTCATCGCGTATCGCGCAGGGTTCGGCGCCGGCGAGAGCGAATGGCAGGCCGTCTTCGCCGACCTGGCGAGCAGCGCGGGTTAGGGGCGGTGGCTCACCGGCCCGCTCGTGGTGAGCCTGTCGAACCACCTTGGCGGGCCGGTGACAGTCCGCCCACCCTTCGACTAGCTCAGGGCGAGCGGGCGAAGTGACAACCGTCGCCCCTGAGAAAGCAGGGGTCTAGCGCCCTTGGGGCGCGGCGTGGGACGGATTGCGGCTGAGCCTGTCCCCGTATCGTAGTACGGGGCAGGCTCTGAGCGCAGCCGAATGGGCCTCAATGACGGTGGAGGAGGCCGCCGCCATACACCACTGTCATTCTGAGCGTAGCGAAGAATCCAAGACGTATGTGAATAGAGGCGCGCCTTATGCCGGCGGTTCGGGTCGATTGGCAGGCGGAGATATTCGATTACGCAGTGCTTTGGATTCTTCGGCTCCGCTCAGAATGACAACAGTAGAAGCCCCCGCCCCTCACCCTCCAACAAGCTCAGACTGAACGGACGGAGGAAGCCGCCTCCGCCTGCGCCCTCATCGACGCCGTCGGCCTGGGCGGCTTCAGGAAGAAGAACACAAGCCCGGATACGAGCATCATCCACAGGCCAATCTGCCAGATGACGCCGGGGCTCGTGCCCGCGTCGACCAGGTACGCCGTGGCCGGCGCGCCCAGCGCGCCCGCCGCGATCATCAACGGCAGCGAGATGCCTCGAATCGCTCCCTGCGCCATTCGCCCGTAGTAGTTCGGAATGAGCAGGTTCTGAGACGCGGCGAACGCGCCGGAGCCTATGCCCCACGTCACGTTGTGTATGTAAACGTTCGCAGCGTGGCTGCCGCCAATTGCCAGCGGCACCATCGAGATGGCGCGCCAGACGCCGCCTATCACCGCCATGAATCGTACCGGGTAACGCTCCGCCAGGAACCCGAACAGCAGCATGGCGAAGATCACCGTAAACGGATCGGCGGCGACTCCCAGGGCGATATGCTCCGCCGCAACTCCCAGGTCGTTCCAGTACGGGACGCGCAGGAACAGCACGCCCGACGACGAGAACATGTAGACCGTCAACGCCAGCAGGATGAACCACAGCACCGGCGTCCGCATGGCCTGCCCAAGTGTCCAGTTGACCTCCTCCGCCTGCGGCGCAGGCGCGGGAGCCGCTCCCGAATCGGCCGCCTGGCCCGCGGCGGCTTCCGGCTGCGGTTGCCGGCCGTCCGGCAGCAGGCCCAGGTCTTCCGGCCGTCGGCGCATCAGGAAGGCGTAGCCGGGGAGGATCACCACCCATATCGCCAGGCCGAACACCACCCAGGCCCATCGCCAGCCCGCCGTGTTGATGAGAAACAGTCCCAGCGGCACGCCAATCGCCGTGCCCGCGCCCAGCCCCGTCGCGGCGATGGATGTCGCCCTGCCCCGCTTTGCCACGAACCAGTTGGCTACCGGCACAATCGTCAGCAGCTGCCCGCCGAACGTGCCGAAACCGGATATGCCGCTGACGGCGAACAACGCGTATATCAGCCAGATGTTGTCCACGTAGTACAGGCTTAGCAGGACGCCGCCGGAGATGAGACCGCCGAAGAACCCCAGCCACCGCGCTCCGTATGAGTCGATGAAGCGGCCCATGAGCGGGGCCGCCGCGCCGCCCGTCAGCATCCGAATGCTGATGGCCCAAGCCATGCCGCTGAGGCTCAAGCCAAGTTCATCCCTCATCGGGTCTATGAAGATGGAGAACACCACCGGGTTCATGGTGGCCGCAACCATGTTGGCGAGCCACGCCACGGCCACTATGACCCAGCCGTAGTAGACGCCGGACGGCAGGGGGATGGGAAGCTGCGGCCGCGTCAACGCACGGCCTCGCAAGTCATGCCACTGGACTCCCTGAAACGTTGGCGCGCCGGACGATGGACGCCGCAGCGCACGTTGCCCACAAGGATATGTCTTTACCTTCGCCTCGGTCAAGGAGAGGGGGTGCGGCGCAACGCCGTTCGTGCTGAGCTAGTCGAAGCAGAGTGGGGAGGCCACGGTCGCCGGCCTACGCCCGCCCTTCGACAGGCTCAGGCCGAGCGGGAACAGTATCCCGCTCAAGGTGAGTCAGTCGAACCAGAGCAGGGAGACCGCGAACGTCGGCCATCCGCTCACTCTTCGACAAGCTCAGAGCTTGCCCCGTACTTGATACGGGGGCGAACGGACGGTAAACGCGCCGTTCATGCTGAGCCTATCTGGTCACGCACGGCGGGAGCCCGGCTATTGAAGCATCCGCCTTATCCGCCTACAATACGAGTATGAAGATTCTCGCGATAGACGTTGGCACCGGCACGCAGGACATCCTCCTGTTCGATTCGCGGCGCGCAGTCGAGAACTGCGTGCAGTTCGTGATGCCCGCGCCTACCGTCATCGCCGCGCAGAGGGTGAGCAACGCCACGGCCGCGCGCCAAAACGTGGTGTTCACCGGCGTGAACATGGGCGGCGGGCCGGTCACCGGCGCGCTCGCCGACCACATCGCCGCGGGACTCTCAGCGTTCGCTACGCCGTCCGCCGCCGTGACGTTCGACGACGACCTGGAGGCCGTGCGCGGCATGGGCGTGACCATTGTGTCTGAGGATGAGGCGGCGGCGGTGGACGGCGCGCAGATACGCCTTGCAGACCTTGACGTGTCGATGGTGCGGCGCGCGCTGGAAGCGTTCGAGGTTGCGCCGGAGTGGGACGCGCTGGCAGTCGCCGTCTTCGACCACGGCGACGCGCCGCCCGGCTACAGCGACCGGCGATTCCGGTTCGACCATCTCCGAACGCACCTGGAGGCCGGAGGCTCGGAGGCGGCGTCCTTCGTCTACCTCGCCGACGAGGTGCCTGACTACCTGACCCGAATGAGGGCTGTTGCGGACACGGCGGGCGGCGACATCCCGCTGCTCCTGACGGACACGGCGGTCGCCGCCGTCCTGGGCTCGCTGGAGGATCCGCACGTGGCCGCGCAGGAGTTCAAGGTGGTTGCCAACCTGGGCAACGAGCACACGCTGGCCTTCCACCTTCACGGCGACGAGATCCTGGGCATACTGGAGCACCACACGCACGTGCTCACCCGCGAACGGCTGGAGCAACGCCTGACCGAGCTGGCAACCGGCACGGCGGACGGCGAGGCGGTTTGGCGCGAGCAGGGCCACGGCGCGATAGTGGTGCGCGGCCGGGATGAGCCGGGCTTCCTGAGCGTAATCGGGCCGATGCGTGGCATGATGGATGGCTCTGCGCTGCGGCCGTACTTTGCCGCGCCGCACGGCTCGATGATGCTGGCGGGGTCGTTCGGACTGGTGAGAGGCTGGGCAGAGCGAATGCCGTCGCACCGCGAGGAGATACTGCACGCGCTCCGCGCCATCGGCGAGGACGTGGGCCATCACCACCACTGAGGATGCGCGGTTCTCTCCCCCTACTCCCGCCTGCGCGGGAGTCCACAAGACCAGTCTCGCCGTCTGCCTGGACAGCGCGGCAACCCATGTCTTGGCTGAGTGGATGCCCGCCTGCGCGGGCATGGGGGATTGCAATTGCCATGCGCCCACCCTCTGACAGGCTCAGGACGAGCGGAGTAAGACGGCCCGCTCGTGGTGAGCCTGTCGAACCGCCTTGGCGGGCCGTTGCGCCAGTGGAAGGCAACGCCGCCCCCTGGATTGCGGCTGAGCCTGCCCTGAGCGTAGCCGAAGGGCCGCAACGACGGTTGAGGGCGGCAGTTGTCCATCCGCCCGCCCTTCGACATGCTCAGGGTGAGCGGAGAGACTCGCGCCCTTCGCCACTCGCGGGCGGTTCACGAACCGCCCCTACGGGTGATCGTCGGCGGGACTTCCGCCCCTTCACTCAACGGACATGACGATCTTCCCGAAAACGCCCCGGCTGTTCAGCAGATCCTGCGCCCGTCGCGCCTCCGTCCAGGGCAGGATCTCCTGCACGATTGTGCGCAGCGTCCCGTCTTCGAACCACGCCAACATCTGTTGCCATCCCACCTGCTCCGCGTCCTCCTGCGCCTCATTGAACACGCCCATCGCCTTCACCCACTGCCTCTTGCGTTCCAACTCCTGCGTCTCGTACTCCGAGCGCGGGCCGGTGTGCCCGCCGACCGTGACAACGTGGCCGCCTTCCGCCAGCGCCTTCAGCGTCGCATCGAAGATCGCGCCGCCGACCGTGTCCAGCGCAAAGTCCACGCCGCGGCCGCCGGTCAGTCGCAGCAGCTCCGCCTCGACGTCTTGCGTCGAGTAGTTGACGCCCGCCTCCGCGCCAAGCTCGACTCCGCGCGCAACGCGCTCGTCCGTGCCTGCGCTGGTGAGCACGCGCGCGCCCAGCGCCTTCGCCAACTGGATGCCCGCCATGCCGACGCCGCTGCCCGCCGAGTGGATCAGCGCGGTCTGACCCGGCGCAAGGCCCGCCATCTTGAAGGCGTACCACGCCGTGAGAAACACGCACGGCAGAGACGCCGCGTCGGTCATGGACATGCCCGCGGGCGGGCGATAGGCCAGCGCAGCGTTGGCGACTGCGTACTCGGCGTACGCGCCCCGCACGAGCGCGGTAACCGGGTCGCCGACGCTCCAGCCGCTCACGTCCGCGCCCACCGCCTCGATCACCCCGGCCACGTCCAGGCCTGGAATGCGAGGCGGCTCCGGCTGGCCCTCCGGCGCGGTGCGCCTGCGGTACAGGTCGGCGCGGTTCAGGCCGATAGCCTGCGTCCTGATGAGCAGCTGGCCCGCCTCCGGCTCAGGAGCGGGCACGTCCTCCATGACAAGCTCATCGCTGTTGTCCCCAAAGTGAATCCTGACAGCCTTCACCATGTACCTCCTTGCGATGCGAATTGGCGAAACCCGGTTGCCCCTCAGTCAGTCTCGGCGTCGTCCGCCGGCTGCTCCTCGTGCGCGGCTTCCGAGAAGGCAGCGCTGCGGCGCGCGGCCCAGCCGCTCAGCCAGCGGCGGTACTCGTCGAGGGCGGGCGGCGCAACGAAGAACACCTCCACGCCATCCGGGAACTGCACCTGGTGCCGCTCGTTGATGAACAGCACGCCCACCTCATCCTCGCCGAGCGTTTCGTCGATGCGGCGCGCTATGTGCTCGTATCGCCTGCGCGTGGCGTCGGCCAGCCACTCGCGCAGCATGGCGGGAACGTTGGCGCCGGCGAACGGCAGCATCAGGCAGCCCTGGAGGTCGAGAGTGTCCTGCAACGTCGCCGCATCCTCAGTGGCCTCGAACGCTGCGCCTGCCGCGCACCTGGCCTGGATGAAGGCGTGGCAGCGCGCATCGACGCTCTCCATCATGGTCAACGCCGTCTCGCCGCCGTCCGTCACGCTTTCGTGGTAGACGTGCCGCACCGGGCCAAGGCCGGCCTCCAGCGATGCCACCTGCGCTTCGATCTGGTCCCAGTATCGCCGGACGATCGCGCCGCCCTCCGCCTCGTCCGCGGGCGGCGGATAGACGCGCGGAACGAGCAAGAGCTTGCGCCTGCCCCTGAACGCCTCAGATGACGGGCGTTCCATTCTGCCGAGTGGCTGCGTCATGGCTGCACCTCAGCGAGTCGTAGTTGTAGCGACGCGCCTATGGTATCAGAGATGACGCAGATTGACACGCGGCGCGGGCGGGCTTGTAGACGCCTGTCTTCCCTGCACCGCCGACGCGGGATTGCCGGGCGAGGCGGCCATCAACACAGCCCTAAGAACAAATCCTAGCCGTGCCATCCTTAACGCAGAACCAAGTGACTGTTCCGTCAAGATTGGCTTCTACCAGCACCAGCCCTTTCTCGCTGCCTCCCCAAATGCTTGATGTCCGAACTCCTCTGTCGTCGTACCAGCTAATCGCTGCCACGAACTCGTCGTCGCCAGCTTCCAGTTGTAGGTAGTAGCCGCCACCGTCAGGAGACCGGACGATCAATTTTTCAACCTCCAGCACCTTCGGAATCGTTACTGTCCCACCGCCGCCAGTCCCCGATGGGCCCTGCGGCCCTACCGGCCCGCGAGGCCCTTCGGGCCCTCTTGGCCCTTCCGGGCCGGCCGCTCCGGCGTCGCCCTGCGCGCCGGGGTATCCCCGCGGGCCTTCCGAGCCACGCGGCCCTTCCTCGCCCTGTTCACCTCGTTGTCCCTGCGGGCCGGGTATGCCCTGATCGCCTGTATCGCCCTTCTCACCCTTTTCGCCCTGAGGCCCGGTCTCACCGGGCGGCACCTCTATCTTCGCTACCTCTTTAGCCACTTCCGCTTGAACCATCTCCTGTATCTCAGCGTCACTAGGGCCGCAGCCAAAGCTGAAGGCCACTACGCCAAGCAGGATGAGCAGAAGGCCGGAAACTGTCGGAATCGAACGCATGCGGAACCCCCTTGCGCTGCCATGAGTGGGCTACTTGCGACAGTCGCCGGGGTCATGTGTTTGCCTCGCAAGGGGGCACGAATGCCCACGCGCGCGATGGCAAACACACGCCATGACCACTAACGACTGTCGCATGACACACGATACGCCCAACGCAAGAATGCGTCAAGCAGAAGTGAATGGGGATTCCGCGGGTCTGTGGGAGGCCGAGAGTTGCGGGCCAACCACTGTCATTGCTATGAAAGTAGGCGTGCCAAGTGGCTAGAAGGACGAGATAACCAGTCTCGCAGGCAGGCCAAAATCGCCCTGGTGTCGGGCGCATACTTTCATCCCCTCACGTGACCTTGGCAAGGCCATAGTGATTTCGAGCGGAGCGACAGCGGAGTCGAGAAACCTCGGGCGACCCACGGCGCACACATCCCACCTTTGGCGTATTGAGTCGGTTGTTGGGCGGAGCGTGCGGGAATAAGCAGTGTCCTCTATTCCTCGACTGCGCCGCGCTTCCGTCCACTCGCCTCCGCGCGCCGCGGAACGCTTGACAAGCGCGGCGCGCTGCAATAGTATCGCAGCAGTTCGCTAACGTCCCGCTGAGGATAGCGGAGCCTGTGTCACTCTCCGGAAAGGGGGCCGTTCGATGGAACTGAGATCGCGAAACGCATCGTCGTTGACGCGCCTGCCGCGCAGCCGCGGCGGCAGAATCGTCCCGCAGTGCGGCCGCGCCTCGCCGGAACCCCCGGACCTGCTGCGTCCATAGCCCTGGCCGGCGCCCCACCGCGCTGCCTGGCATCGCCGCAATGCAACCGCGCGACGCTGTGCAGCGCTTCCCTCGCCTCTTTGTCCCCTACCTGAGACCACAGGCCGGCCATCCCTACCGTTTGTCGTCCGGGCGCTGCCCGCTTACCCTTCACAACAGGAGAGCCATACGCATGGACAGCAGAGACCTACGCTACTACTCATCGCTCTACGGCGGATTCTGGAGTTTTGACGTCCGCGACTTCTGCTACATGACCAACCAGTACTTCCCGCCCGAATCCTTCATCGAAGCCCTGAGCCGAAGGCTGACGCGGCTGGTGAAGTCTTACCCGTCTACCAACTGGTACCTCTCCTCGCTGGCGGCGCGGCCCCTCGGCCTGACGCACGAGGAGCTGGTCATCGCCAACGGCGCAAGCGAGCTCATCAGCACAATCTCCGACCGGTTCGTGACTCGCCTGGCCGTGGCCGTCCCCACTTTCGACGAGTTCGTGAACCGCGCGGCCACGCAGGGCAAGAGCGTGTCCGCCTTCCAGCTCACCGGCGACTTCCACCTGGACGTGGACGACTTTGCGCGTCACGCGCTGGAGTCCGGGGCCAACGCCGCGCTGCTCATCAACCCCAACAACCCAACCGGGCTGTCCACGTCTCAGGCGGACGTGCTGCGGTTCATGGAAGCTCTGCGCGGCCTCGACCTGGTCATCGTAGACGAGTCGTTCATCGACTTCGTTGAGGCCGACCCGCACCCGTCCATCATGCCGCACCTGGCCGACTACCCCAACGTCATCGTGCTCAAGAGCCTGTCCAAGACCTACGGCATCCCCGGCATTCGCCTGGGCTACGCCGCCTCCGCCAACACGGGCAGGATCGCGGAACTGCGCAGCCACCTGCCCATCTGGGGCATCAACTCGCTGGCGCAGTTCTACCTGGAGACCATTGAGGAGTACCGGCAGGAGTTCGTCGAGTCTTGCGCGGAGGTGAGGCGTGCAACGCGACTGCTCCACGACGGCCTGCTGGACGTGCCGCACCTCGACCCGCGTCCCACGCACGCCAACTTCGTGTTCAGCCGCGTGGCGGACGGCCAAACTTCATCGGAGCTGACCACGCGCCTGTTCGAGCAGAGCCGAATCATCATCAACGACTGCGGCCGCAAGCGCGGCCTGGAGGGCCGATACGTTCGCATGGCGTCCCGCACTGCGGAGGAGAACGCGCAGCTTGTGGACGCCCTCATGGATCTGGAAATGCCAACCGTGGCGCACGGCGCAGCCGGCGCGGCAGGAGGTGTACAGCGATGAAGGCAGTCATACTGGCAGCCGGGCAGGGGTCCAGGCTGCGCCCTCTGACCGACAACATGCCCAAGTGCCTGGTGCCCTTCTACCGCCGGCCAATGATGGAGTACCAGATGGAGTACCTGGACAGGGCGGGGTTCCGGGAGTGCGTCATAGTGGTCGGATACCTGGGCGACAAGGTGCGCGAGCGCATCGGCTCACGCTTCGGGCGCATAGACGTGAAGTACGTCGAAAACGAGGTGTACGACCGCACGAACAACATCTACTCGCTGTGGCTGGCCCGCCGGGAGCTTGACGACGACGTGCTGCTGCTGGAGGGCGACCTGCTCTACGAGTACGGGCTGCTCCAGGACATGCTAAGGAAGCGCAGCGGCAACGTGGCGGTGGTCGACCGCTTCCGCCCGCCGATGAACGGCACTGTCATACTGGCAAAGGGCGGCATGAGCGAGGCGATGGTGCTCAAGTCGCAGCAGTCGCCGGAGTTCGACTACCGGCGCGCGCTAAAGACCGTGAACATGTACACGCTCTCGCGCGAGAGCCTTGCGGACGCAATAGTGCCTCGGCTCGACGACTACGTGTCGGAGGGACGCACGGGCGAGTACTACGAGGCGGTTATGTCCGACCTCATCGGCCGCGGCGAACTGGCGATGGCGGTGCACCTGACCGGCAACCGCATGTGGACGGAGATCGACACGGAGGAGGAGCTCCACGAGGCGGAGCGGCAGTTCGCAGACCTGTTTGCGCCGACACCCGTCCTGCCAAGGTCGGCGGCCAGGGCCGCAACGCGCCGCAACGCGGCGTCGGCAGAAGCGCGGCAGGCGCGGGAGCGGTAGGGGCGCGCCCGTTCATGCTGAGCGTGTCCAAGCGTGAACGGGGATACCACGGCCGCTGATCACTTGATCAACCTGGCATCCTGCGATTGACAATTGTAGCAAAATATGAGTGCAGTCCCGCAAACGAGAGGAGTGCAGTTCATCGAAGGGTTGCAATGCAAGAGTCGCAGAAGGTATATTGGCAACAGTGGAGATATTCTCTTGTCTCGACCCAAGTGGCAAGCTCGTCAAGTGTGATGCACGTGAGTGGTCTGACCACATTGTCAATCAACATCCAGAGATGGCTGGACTGGAGGCTGAGGTTCAGAAGACCATTGAGGACCCGTACAGCATTCGCATAGATACGAACCACAAGGATAGGAGGCTCTACTATCGTCTGACGAACCGTATGCCCGGCAGGGACATTTCCCTTGGCTACATCAGGGTCGTGGTTCGCTTCTCACGCTGGAGACGAGTGGGGCATGTCGTTACGGCGTTCTTGTGCCCAACGATTCGAGAAGGAGACAAGCCGCTATGAACAAGGATGCAAATGGCGTTGAGGCCCCGGCGCCCGGCTCACTGATATGGGACGAGCATCCTGACTTCCTGCCTTCCTACGATAAGAAGTGGGATGTGCTGTACGTTCGCCAGGAGCCAAAGCAGCCGGCCGTTTCACTTCCTGGAGCAAACGGAGTGTGGTTTCGGTATGATCCTGACACCTTGAAGGTCGTAGGCATCGAGATTGAGGATTTCGAGAAAGTGTTTCTCCAAATCCACCCCGATCTCAGGCCGGTATGGAGACAAGCCAAGAATCACGTAACACGTCCGCGCGCAGCCTCGATAGACGAGCTTGCAGAACAAGTTGCAAATCTGGTTAAGAAAGTCCTGGAGTGGGTCAATCCACCACCCGCTTCAAGCATAGCTCCAGCCTAGTTTGCAGCCCGTTGCTGTATCGGGACACTGCGCCCGCTCGCCCTGAGCCTGTCGAAGGGTGGGCGCATGGTCGGCAATCGTGGTCTCCCCGCTCTGGTTCGACCGGCTCACCCCCGTATCAAGTACGGGGCAGGCTACGAGCGGAAACGGGGGCGGCTCAGCACGAACAGAGTGCTGCGCCGCCCCCATCGCTTCTCACGCGCGCCGGTGGCGGCTACAATGGCAGCCGCGCATTGCCATTCACCCAGCCGCAAGGAGGAGTCGCATGGAGCCAGCAGCGTGGAGCAACATTCAGCAGGACAGGCTTATCGAGGGCATAACCCGCAGAATCGTCACCGGCGAAAGGGTGATGCTGGGCCGCCTGCACTTCCCCAAGGGCGCAAAGGTGCCCGCACACACGCACGAGAGCGAGCAGATCACCCACGTCATCAGCGGCGCGCTGCGTTTCGTGATTGACGGCGAGGAGATGGTGGTTCACGCCGGAGAGACGCTGGTCATCCCGTCCTGGGTGGAGCACAGCGCGGAGGCGCTCGAGGAGACCGACGACATCGACGCCTTCGGCCCCATTCGCACGGACTGGCTGGACGGCTCCGACGCCTACCTGCGCGAACAACCCGCCGAGTAGCCGCGCCTGGCACACTGTCATTCTGAGCGGAGCGCAACGAAGTCGAAGAATCCAAGACCTCCAGAAGGCTTGCCTCTCGTCTTGGCGTAGACCTCTGCTTCCGCATGGGCGACTGAGGGGGAATCCCCCAAACCCTGCCAGCGCACGCGGCCGCCGATTACGCGCTGCCGTAGCCTACTATTGTCCTGGATTCTTCGGCAGACCTCAGAATGACAGGACTTCCACCGTGAACGCTCCGCGCAAGCAGGAGTCCAGTCACTGGCGCATGGGGGCCGCCGCCGCCCGCACGTACGCCCGCCAAGGTGGTTCGACAGGCTCACCACGAGCGGGCTTGTGGTATCCGCTCAATCGGATCCTTCGACAAGCTCAGGGCGAGCGGATTGGGAGGCGGCTAGATCACCCGGCTCTCGCGGAGCAGCACCATCTCGGAGGGGCTGAGGCCCATCTCCTGGCTGAGCACTCGCTCGTTGTCCTCGCCCAGCAGCGGCGCGCGCCGGCGCATCCGCCACGGCGTCTTGCTGAACATCGCCGGGTGGCCCGGGTAGGCGAACGACTTGCCAAGCTCCGGGTGCTCAACCTCCGGGAAGAAGCCGCGGTCGTCGCGGAAGTGCTCGTCCTCCAGGTTCTCCTCCGGCGAGCGTATGACCGCCCACGCCAGCCTGATCTGCTGGCCGCCGTGGTAGGACGAGTCCGCGGGCTGGCTGGCGATGAAGTCCTCTATGCGCTCACGCAGAAAGTCCATCTCCGGGCCGCTGCGCACGCCCTGGCTTATCAGCTCGCGGTACTTCTCGTCCTTCAGGCCCTCCGCCATCTCGTTCTCGTCCATCCAGTTCACCATGCGGTTCCACCTGTCGAGCGACCGCGGCGGTATGTCGAACCCGTTGACCAGCTTGCCGTCCGAGCTGGTGAACTGGGTGGAAGGCGTGGGCGTAAGGCCGTGGTGTCGCCCCGTCTGGCGGATGGGCACCTTCCGGTCGAAGAACCAGTTGGGCATGGCGGCCTCGGTCGTGCAGGAGAGCGCCTCGTGGATCGACACGTCAACCCACTGGCCTTGGCCCGTGAAGTCGCGGTAGACCACCGCGGTCATCGTGCCCATCACGCCGAAGTTGCAGCCCGTGGCGTAGCCCATCCGGCCGTCACTGGCTATGGGAGGCGCGTCCTCGATGTGGTCGTAGCCGCAGCTTGCCATGATGCCGCCCATCGCCATCGACACCAGGTCGGACGCCTTCATGTCCCGGTACGGCCCCGTCTGCCCGAACGGCGTCAGCGAGGTCATCACCAGCCGCGGGTTGATGCCGGAAAGCTCCTCGTAGCCGAGTCCCAGCGAGTCGAGGTAGCCCGGCGCAAACGACTCCAGCAGCACGTCCGCCTTCTTCACCATCTCCTTGAGGATCTGCGCGCCGCGGCCGGTGGTTATGTCCAGCGTGACGCTCTCCTTGTTGGTGTTGTGGTACCAGAACAGCAGGCTGTTGTTGGGGTCCGGCTTGTCCTGGTAGAACGGGCCGATGTGCCGCGCGGGATGGCCGGACGGCGGCTCCACCACGGTGACGCGCGCGCCCATGTCCGCCATCATCTTGCCCATGTACATGCCCTTGTCGTCCGTCAGGTCGATGACCACCAGGTCTTCCAGGGCCTGGGGCTGAGATTCCAGGTTGCTCGTTATCGTCATTTCGCTCCTCGCTGCGCCCGGCTGTTGCGCCCGTCGACTAGAAAACCGCCTGCTCGGCCATCTCCGCAATCTCGCCTTCGCTCAGGCCCAGCACCTCGGTCAGGATGAAGTCGGTGTCCGAGCCGAGCGGCGGCGACCCCTGCCGTACCCTGTGCTCCGTGTGCGAGAACTTGAAGGGCAGGCTGTCCGTCTCGAACGACTCTTCCACCTCTCTGTGCGGCACCTTCTGGATGAACTCGCGGGAGCGCAGCTGCGGGTCTCGCACCACCTTGTCCTCGTTGGTCTGGACTGCGCCGGCGGCCACGCCCGCGCTCTGGAGGCGGTGCATCACCTCGTGCGGCATTTTGTCCTTCGTCCACTCTTCGATGAGCCTGTCCAGCTCGTCCTCGTTTGCGACGCGGTCGGCGTTGGTGGCGAACCTCGCGTCTGCTGTCCACGCGGGCGAGCCGATGGCCTTGCAGAACTTCTGCCAATCGTCCTCCGTGGCGATGGAGATGACGCACCAGCGCTGCCGCGGCTCGCCGGCCACTATCTCGTCTTCGCCCGCGCAGCGATAGGCGTTGTGCGGCGCAACACGGGGATGGCTGGAGCGGTTGCCCATCGGGTTGCCTGGCCTGCGGTACGGCCGGCCGTTGGCGGTGTAGTCCAGTACGGCTGGGCCGGTGAGCACCATGCCGCTCTCCACCTGCGACACGTCCAGCCACTGGCCCTCGCCGGTGCGGTTGCGGTGGTGAATCGCCATGAGCGTGGCGATGGCGGCGTTGTAGCCCGCCGTGTGGTCGAGGAAGCTGTAGCCCCAGCCTGCGGGCCGCTCGTCCGGCAGGCCGGACATGTAGGTGAGGCCGGACAGCGCCTGCGCCGTCGGCCCCCACGTGCTGTAGTCGCGCAGCCGCCCGATGTGCCCAAAGCCGGTTATGCTCACGTAGATGATGTCCGGCTTCAGCTCGCACTGCTCCTCGTAGGACAGGCCCCACCGCTCCAGCACGCGGGAGCTGAAGTTCTCGATGACGATGTCCGAGACGGACACCAGCTTCTTGATGAGGTCCAGTCCGGCGGGCATGAGCGCGTTGATGGTGATGCTGAGCTTGTTGCGATTGAAGTACTCGAACATGCCGCTGCGGTTCACGCCGGGTATCCCGCCGATGCCGCCGAGCGCGGCGGAGCGGGTGACGTCCATCGCCTGGCCCTGCTCGACCTTGATGATCTGCGCGCCCAGGTCTCCGAGGATGCGCGTGCACTGGGGCCCGGCCACGATGTGCGTGAAGTCCAGTACGCGTATGCCTTCCAGGGGTAGCGGCTTGGCCATGATGTCCTCCTGAGTCCGGTTTTGCGGACGCCTGCGCAGCCTGAACGCGAGATGCCCGCGGTGATGCGCTCAAGCGATGCCGGCGGGTTGGGCAGGCTTGCGCTGGAATATAGCGCTCCGCCCGCGCGCGTGTCAATTGAGGGGGGCCACTAACAGCGGTCTTGCGCGGTTACAACGAGAGTGGCGCTACGGCAGGCTGCCGCGGCGCTGACATTGCGCCGCACATGACCTGTTGCGTGCGGTGCGGTGATTCGGGGGAAGCGGCTGTTAGTTCAGGGCAGATTGTTCAGAACCACAAGCAGAGTCCCAAGGGCGGCTAGTATGAGGGCTGAAGCAGTGAGGATGTACCTCTGTAGCCTGGATTCAAGTCGTGCGATTTCCGCCTTGATATCCTGAACCTCGGCCTTGGTTGCGTGGTGGTCAACCGTGGCTTCCAGCCGGCTCAGTCTTTCTTCAGGCGTTGCCACATGTCATCACCTGCCGGCGATGGCCTCGAACAGGACGCTAGCGATAGCTACGAATATGAGCACAGTGATTGCAACGACACCAAGCTGTGCTCCGATCTCGACCAGCGTCTCCATGCTGCCCCCTTCACCTTTAACTATAGGATAGTGCGGGACATTGCGCAAGGCTGCGGATGCTGCGAGGGCGCAACCTGAAAGTGAGAAGCCGACTCAGATGCGCTCAGCATGAACGGGATACCGTGTCCGTTCGTCCTGAGCGTGTCGATGGGCGGGGGGGCGCGGCTAAAGGTCAGAGGCCGTTGAGCAATCCCTCAGCCACCTCTACGAACGCCCTCACCCGTTCCAGGTTGTTTTCCACCGCGGCCGCGTCCAGCATACCCTCATAGAAGTTTTCGTGGAGGTTGCTGGCCGCCCTGAACCCATCACCGATGGCCTGGCCCTGCGTCTCGTTTGCCAGCCTGCCCGCGAATCCGTAGAGCAACCGATGGCTGTCGTGTGGTAGTCCTCGCTCTGCCGCAACGGCCTTGATCATCTGCGCCGCCGCGCCCCAGCCCTTCTCCGACGCATGGCGCAGGTCGCCGGCCTCTAGTTCACGGAACGACTGCCCCAAGAATGTCCTGCTTTGCCCTTGATATGTTTCGGAATTCTGCACTACCCACGCTCTCGCCTACCCTTGCCGTTCGCCTAGTGACGATGGCACGGCAGGCTCACCGCTTGGCCGCCGCCCTGCGCGCTCAACGCCCGCAGATCAACTCCTCCGCGGCGTCCACGAAGGTCCGCACACGGCCAAGGCTAGATGCAACCCATTCTCTGTCAAGCCAGTCCTCTTTGTGAAGCGTCAGCAGAAATGTGGCCGCGTTGAACCCGTCGCGCAACTCCTCGTCCTGCAATTCGTTGACCAGTCTGCTCAAGACATCGTAGAGCAGGCGGCGGTCATCGTGCGGCCAGCCACGCTCTGCCGCGACGGCCTTCACCATGTGCGCCGCCGCGTCCCATCCCTTTTCGGCCGCTTGGCGCAGGTCTCCGGCGTAAAGCTCGCGGAACGCCTGCTCCAGAAGCGACCTGCTCTGTGTCCGATACGATGTTGTCTGTTGCACGCCTCACTCTCCGTCAATGGCTGCACGTCTCGACTGCATTGTAGCACAGACGCTGCGTCAACTCATGCTTCGACGCGCTCAGTGCGGCCGCGCCGCCACCGCCTCAACGCCCGCGTCCGCGCCGTCCGGCGAGGCGTGCGTTCCCGCCGCGACTCCGCCGTTCGACGGCACGCCGTCGCGGTACGTGACGCGGTTGCCTTGCGCAGCCGCGACGCGCTCGCCCGGCGAGAGGATGCCCGCCAGGTTCAGCGGGTCCACCGCCGACAGCGTCGCCGTCTCGCCCGCGGGATCCGTGTCACGCACGCCGCGCAGCATCTCGACGGCCTCCGGCAGCGCGAACTGCTCGCCCACGAAGCCCGAAACGAACCGCCCGCCGCGTATCTCGCCCCGCGCCTCCATGCGCCGCAGCAGCCGCACTAGGTCTCGCCACGGAGGCGCAATCGACTCCCGCGCCAGCAGCTCCGGGAACAGCACCCCGTATCGGGCGAGAAGCTGCCGCGCGCGCTCCTCAGTCGGGTCGTCGAGCGGCCGAAGCGGCTCCAGTGCCGACCAGCGGCTGTACCCTCCGCTGCGCCGCGGCGCCGTTCGCCGCGTGCGTGACCCTCTCCGCGTCGGCGAGGCCGGCCCGCCGCCTCGCAGGCGACGGCGCAGCGGCTCAAGCCCGTCGCAGGTGACGCGGCCCGCAGCCGCAAGCTGCCACAGGATGTCCTCTACGTCCGAGGGCATCCGGCGCGTGGCCGCGATGATGTCGGCGGTGAACGACGCGCCCCGCCTGGTCAGAAGCTCCAGAATCTCCGTGCAGCCGCCAGTGAGCTGCGAGTCCTCCGCAGGCGGCGGCTCCAGCAGCCAGTCCAGCGACTCGCGCAGCGCCAGCGTGATGGGCGTGGCGCGCGTGAGCGCGCCGCGTCCGTGCGCGACGCTTCCGTTTCCGTTGGCGCGGCCCAGCCGACCCCACGTGACCTCGCCCTCCCAGCACAGCCTGTCCAGCAGCGCGGGGCTGTAGTCGGCCACGCGCGCGGGCAGGATCTCCGACTCCCACGCGCCCGCCGCGGCCTCGAATCCCTGAAGCTGCTCGATTGCCTCCAGCACGCCGTCCTCGCCGTGCAGCCGATGCTGCGGAAGCGCGTGCTGCCAGCGCAGCAGGAAGCGCATGAAGACTGCGGGCGAGACCGGCTCGACCTCACGGCGCAGCCGCCCGATGGTTGCGCGATGGATGCGCGCCAGCACTCGCCGGTCGCAAAGCTCCTCATCGACTGCGCCGGGGCGGAACGCGCCCCTGAGCAGCGCGCCCTCGCCCTCCAGCCGCGCCACGGCGATAGCCACGTCCGACTGCGAGAGGCCCAGCAGGCCCGCCATCTCGCCGACGGTGAACGGCCCGGAGCACTCGACCCAGCCGCGCAGGATCTCAAGCACGGCCTCCTCTTGCTCCATCGCGGCCGCGGCGGGCGCGCCTGCGGCCGGCTCCAATGCGGCGTCCGGGTAGGCGGCCAACGCAAGGGGCGCACGCTCCGCGGCCACCCACGCGAAGGGACTACCATTGCGGCGAAGCACGTATGCCAGGTCGTCCGCCACGAGCGCGCGGAACCACGACTCCCGCGTCTCCGGCGGCGCGCTCGACTCCGGCCACTGCGCCCCCAGCGGCAGCGCCACAAGCGAAAGCAGCGCATCGTGAAGCTCCGCCGGATCACGCACGGGCGGCCAGGCGTTCTCCGACTCCAGCCGTATGGCGGCCGGGTCGAGCGCGGTCAGGTCGCGGGCGTCGTCCGGCAGGGCGCGGCGCAGCGGCACCGCGCGGGCGCGCCGCTCCTCAAGCGGGGCGTCGTCCAGGAAGGCGTAGGGCATGGTGTTGAGGAGCTGGTGCGCGAACACCGAGGGTTGCACGGTGTCCCGCGCGTACACAGAAATCTCGCCGGACTCTATCGCGGCCAGGACGGCTTTCAGGCCGTCCACGTCCATCGCCTCCGTCAGGCAGTCGCGGACGGTCTCGAACACGAGCGGGTGGTCCGGCACATCTATGTCGCCGGGCATGGCGTTGTCCTGGCACGCCACCTGCTCCGGGAACACGGCTGCCAGCAGGTCGTCTGAGCGCATGCGCTGGAGAGGCGCGGGCACTTTGCGGCCGCCGGAAAAGCGCATGACGGCCAGAGCGCGGGTGGCGTCCCATCGCCATCTCGTGCCGAACAGCGGCGCCTGGAGCACCGCCTGGAGCAGCACCTCTTCCGCGGTGGCGGCGCGTATGTACCGGAACACGTCCTCCAGCGGGAACGACTGCGACGGCCCTAACGAAAAGTTCAGCCCGTCGTCCGTGGCAGCCGCCTGAAGCTCGAAATCGAACGTGCGGCAGATCTTCTTTCGCAGCGCCATGCCCCACGCGCGGTTGATGCGCGAGCCGAACGGCGCGTGTATGACAAGCTGCATACCGCCGCTCTCGTCGAAGAACCGCTCAGCAACCACGCGCTGCGCCGTTGGCACCATGCCCAGCACTCGAACGCCCTCCGCAAGGTACGCCGCCAACTGCCGTGCGACCTCCACCTCCACGCCGGCCTCGTCCATCACCCACCGCTCTGCGGAGCGCGGGCGGTCAAGACGCTGCGACACGGCCTCCCGCAGCTCCGTCACCTCGCGCGAAAGCTCCCACGTGCGGCCCGGCGCCTCGCCCAGCCAGAATGGTATGCTGGGCGCGAGGCCGTGCGCGTCCTCGACCCGCACGCGCCCGCTCTCGATTCGCCGAATCTTCCACGGGCTGTTGCCCAGCAGGAACACGTCTCCCGCCATGCTCTCGATGGCGAAGTCCTCGTTGACGGTGCCCACAAACACGTCCTCAGGCTCGGCGATGACGTCATAGTCGGCGTTGTCCGGGATTGCGCCGCCGCCCGTCATGGCCGCGAGGCGCGCGCCTCGGCGGCCGCTCAGCCGCCCGTGGACGCCGTCGCGGTGCAGGAATGCGCCGCTGCGGCCGCGGCGGGACGTGAATCCCTCGGACAGCACGCGCGTTATCTGATCGAACTTGTCACGGCTCAGGTCACGGTAGGGGTAGGCCCGCCTGCACAGGTCGAACAGGTCGTCCTCGCTCCACTCCTCCACCGCGCAGGCCGCCACCATCTGCTGCGCCATCACGTCCAGCGGCCAGGGCGGGATTCGCAGCGCGTCCAGCTCCCCCCTGCGAACGGCACGGAGGAGCGCGGTACACTCCACAAGCTCATCGCGTGTCAGCGGAAAGAGGCGGCCCTTGGGCACGCCGCCCAGGCTGTGGCCGGAACGCCCGATGCGCTGCAACAGCAGCCCGATTGAGCGCGGCGAACCTATCTGGCACACCAGGTCAACGTCCCCTATGTCTATGCCAAGCTCCAGCGAGGCCGTGGCAACGCACACCTTCACCTCTCCCCGCTTCAGCTTGTCCTCCGCGGCCAGCCGCGTTGCGCGCGACAGGCTGCCGTGATGCGCCACCACCGCTTCCTCGCCGAGCCGCTCCGAAAGCTGGTGCGAAAGCCGCTCGACAAGCCTGCGCGTGTTGACAAACACCAGTGTAGTGTCGTGAGACTCCGCCAGCTCCGCCACGTCGTCCAGCGTCTCGGCCCACTGCTCGTGGCTGGCGATGGGGCCGAGCTCGCGCTGCGGCAGCCGGATCGCCAGGTCGATTGTGCGGGCGTGTCCGGTGTCGACGATGAGGCAGTCCGGCGTACCGTTCCCGTCGACGTGCGCGTTTCCGACGAGGAAGCGCGCCATCTCCTCGATGGGCCGCTGCGTTGCGGACAGGCCGACGCGGGTGATCGGGCCGTCGGTCAGGGCGCACAGCCGCTCCACGGAGAGCGAAAGATGGGAGCCTCGCTTGTCGTCGGCAACCGCGTGAATCTCGTCGAGTATCAGCGTAGTCGCGCCCTTCAAGCCCCTGCGCCCGCTCTCTGACGTGAGCAGGATGTACAGCGACTCCGGCGTGGTGATCAGGATATGGGGCGGTCGCTTCGCCATCTTCTGCCGCTCAGACGAAGGAGTGTCGCCCGTGCGGACGGCTGCCCGTATCTCCGGCAGCGGCAGCCCGCGTTCCTGGGCAAGCGCCTGTATCTCGCCCAGCGGCGCCTCCAGGTTCTTGCTGATGTCGTTCGAGAGGGCTTTGAGCGGCGAGACGTAGACCACCTGCGTAGTGTCCGGCAGGTCGCCGTCGAGGCCGCGGCGCACCAGCCCGTCGATGCACATGAGGAAGGCCGCGAGCGTCTTGCCGGAGCCGGTGGGCGCGGCGATGAGTGTGTGGCGGCCGCGCGCGATGGCAGGCCAGCCCTGAGCCTGCGCCTCCGTGGGCCCGGCGAACCGGCTCAGGAACCAGTCACGCACCAGTGGGTGAAGCTGCGAAAGCGACATGCCCGTATGCTAGCACAAATGGACGCAACAATGCCAGCCTCTAGTCGAAGAGGATCGCGGCTCCCGGCGCAACGCCCAGCGACTCCGCCAGCCCTGCGTTCATCTCCAGCGCGTACCGCGCCGGGCGTGCCGATTCGTACGCTTTCAGCTCGCCGTCCGATGCGCCGGGCTGCAGCGTCATCGTCTGCACGTCAACCACCACGCCGCGCGAATCCAGGAACAGTATGTCGAGCGGTATGAGCGTGCCCTTCATCCAGAAGCTGAGCACGGCCTCCGCATGGTACACGAACAGCATGGCGAAATCGTCCGGTATGCCGGCGCGGCCCATCAGGCCGTGGGCGCGCTCCTCAGGCGTAGCCGCCACCTCCAGCCGAAAGATCTGACCTGCAATCAGCGCCTCAGTCACGCCGATTGCGCCTGCCGCCGGATCCAGTGGTGAGAACCGAGCGAGCGGGTCAGGCGTGGGGGTTGGTGTTGCAGTTGGCGTTGGGCTGGCCGTCGGCGTAGGCGTATACGTGGGAGCGACGGTCGCGGTTGGTGATGGCGTACGCGTGGGCGCGGGCGCCGCGGTCTGCGTGGGCGTGGCGGCCGGCGCCGCCTTCTCGATGGGCGTTGGCGTCACCGCGGCAACGGTTGGCGCAGTCGGCTCGCCGCCGCCGCAGGCCGCCGCCATCGCCGCAACCGCCAGCAGGCAGAACGCGTGCATCGCGGCAGCCATCGCCTCGCCGAGCCAAACGTGTACGCAGCGCACGCAGCGAGTGTAACGCCAATCACCCTGTCGAACAATCCGCTTGGTGAGCGCTCGTCTCAATCTTCCTTCGCAGACGGAGAATCTCTGCAAAACTCCAGCTTTGCCCACAGGGAAGCGCGCTTTGTCTGTCATTCTGAGCGGAGCGCAGCGGAGTCGAAGAATCTAAAGCCTCCTCCAACTCTACATTCCGTCCTGGGAACCGGATCAGCCCCCGCGCTCGCTAGGCTGGCAATGCATGACCGTACTGGATTCTTCGCTGCGCTCAGAATTGTACATGCCATCTAATTCGCTGACGGATTTGGGAGATTTTGGATGGCTTGGAAGGGGGTTATGCCGTTGAGTCCCTGGTGTGGCCGCACCGTGTTGTAGTACAGGAGGTACTCCACCAGCTCGTTCTTCAGCTCATCGACCGACTCGAAGGTGGTCTCGTCCAGCATGTCTTCGTTGAGCGTGCGCCAGAACCGCTCCACCTTGCCGTTGGTCTGGGGCCTGTATGGGCGTGTGTAGCGGTGGGTGATGCCCAGTTCCTGGAGCATCCTCTCGAAGGGGTGGCGGTCCTTCTTGCCGTGTGAGGCTACCTCCGGGCCGTTGTCGGTGAGGATGGCTTCGAAGCGCAGCCCGTACTCCACGTTCAGCAGGTTGAGGATCTTGAGGGAGGCGAACATCACGCTGAGGCTCTTGACGTCGTCCACCACCTCGGCCCAGGCCAGGCGCGTACAGGCGTCCACGATGCACACCAGGTAGTAGCGCTGCTTGGCGCCTACGATGATGTCCTTGCTCAGGTGGTGGCAGTCCAGGTGGCCCAACTCTCCGGCTCTGGTCTTGATGATCCGCCTCCGGGACCGACGAATGGGCTTGGTCAGCCGGTTGAGTCCGTGACGCCTGCTGATGGCGTAGATGGTGGAGGGCGCAGGCGTGCGGGACTTCAGCGTCTCCTTGAGTATCGCATATATCTCGTAGCGGCTGCTACCCTGCCTCCTGAGCTCCAGCGCCTTCTGCTCGATGAACGGCAACGTGCGCCGGCTCTTCCACTTGGGGCCGCGCCGCCTGGGTGTCAGCGACTCATTGCTCCCGTCCTGGCGGAAGCGGTTGTAGTACTTGGCGAAGGTCTGCCGGTTGGTGCCGTGCGCCTCGTAGAATTCGTAGGCGTACCGGAAGCGGGGATGCTTCTTGGCCTTCACCAGTTCGTACTCCCGGATCAGGAACCGCCACGTCCGGTAGTAGCTCCGATCAAGGGTCTTATCATCGCTGTTGTCTCTCATCATCGCCTCCAGATATGTCGTTGACTTCTATACCATTCCGTCACCGAATTATCTGGCATCTACAAGAATGACAAGAGAAACGCGCCCCACCCGCGCGGTTGGTCTTGCCGCTTGCGCCGTGGTAGAATGGCGCAGGCCGCACGGCCCACTCTACATTACGGACGGAAGGCATGAACACCGACCAACTCAGGGAGCTTCTGCCCATCACACGCGACCGGATATACATGAACACGGGCTGGGCCGGCCCCACGCCCACGACTGCGCTGCGCCGCATCGCCGAGACGCTGGAGCAGGAGGCGCTGCTCGGCCCCGCAAGCGCAGCCGGCGTCGCGCTGGGGCGCGAGGCGGGCAGGCAGGCCACCGAGGCCGCCGCCGCCCTGCTCGGCGCATCGCCGGACGACGTGCTCCTCACGCACAGCACGCGCGAGGGCGTCAACGTGGTCGTCTACGGCATCGACTGGCTTCCGGGCGACGAGCTGCTCATCTGCGACCTGGAGCACCCCGCCCTCACCACGCCCGCAAAGGTGCTCGCGGAGCGCATGGAGATAGTCGTCAAGTCCGCGCCCATCGGCATCACGTCCACGCCCGCGGAGGCGCTCGATCTGGTGAAAGCCGCCATCACGGAGCGCACACGGCTGGTTGCGCTGAGCCACATCCAGTACACGTGCGGCCTGCGCCTGCCCATCGGCGAGATTACGCAGGCGGCGCACGCGGCGGGCGTTCCCGTGCTGGTAGACGGCGCGCAGAGCGTAGGCCAAATCGCCGTGAACGTCACCGACCTGCGCTGCGACTTCTACACGATGTCCGGCCAGAAGTGGCCTATGGGGCCGACGGGCACCGGCGCGCTCTACGTCCACCCGGACAAGCGCGACGCCCTGGAGCCGATGTTCTCGACCAACGCGTTGGAGGCCGACCGCGCGGCGTTCAGGCGCGGCGCGCTCGGGCGATTCTCGCTCGTGTCCGACAACCCCGGCCTGGCGGCCGGCCTCACCGAGAGCCTGCGGCTGGTCTCCGAAATCGGCATCGACCGGATTGAGGCGCACGCCATGAACCTCGGCAACAGGCTCCGCGAGCGCGCGGCCTCCATCGAGGGCTGCAACCTCCTGAGCACGACCGACCAGGACGCCGCGTGCGGGCTGGTGACGCTTGGGCTGGACGGCTGGCCGCCGGAGGATCTGGTCGCCACGCTTCAGGACAGGTTCGCCATCGTGGGCCGCACCGTCCACGGCCCGGACGGCGTTCGCTTCAGCTGCCACTACTTCAACACGTCCAGCGAGGTTGACAAGGTGGCTGAGATACTGGAGCGGCTGGTCGCGGAGGGACACAGGCCGCAGGCGTAGCAGTCGCAAGCCGCCCTCAAACTCTCACGCCATGCGAATAGGGCTGATTGCGGACACGCACCTGCCATCCACCATCCGCGTACCGTGGCCGGAGGTGGCGGACGCCTTCCGCGGCGTTGACCTGATTCTGCACGCGGGCGACATCGTCACGTCCGGCGTGCTGAACTGGCTGGAGGCCATCGCCCCCGTCCTGGCCGCGCTGGGCAACAACGACTTCGACATGGACGACCCGCGCGTCAAGCCAACTCACACGCTTGACGTGGAGGGTTGGCGCATCGGAATGCTCCACGACGTGACCTCCGGCGTGCAGTTCGATGCGCCCGTGGACGTGCTGATAAGCGGCCACACCCACTACGAGCGGCTCGCGCTGGTGGACGGCGTGGTGTACGCGAACTCCGGCAGCCCCACGCTGCCGCATCACCAATCGACGCGGCTGGGCACGGTCGGGCTGCTGGACGTGACGGCGGAACGGCTGTCGGCGCGCGTGGTGCGCCTCGGCGACGGGCCGGCGACGCCGGGCGGCGGCCTGCTGCTCAACCCCGGCGCGGAGCTACGGCTGGAGGTCACGCGGCAAGAGCTGCTGGACTCGCGGCTACGTTCGCGTTGAGCCTGCCCCGTACTACGATACGGGGGTAGACTTCAGCAGGAATCTAGCCCCCGGTTGCGTGTGGGGCGGCGCGCCGCGTATCGCCCCCCACACCTCGGGGTGCTAGACCCCCGCTTTCGCGAGGGTGACGGTTGTGGTAGGCGGGCGGCGGCGTATCGCGCACCACCCCACGCTCTGGCCCGCCAAGGTGGTTCCACAAGTTCACCATGAGCGGGTACGCGCGGGCTATCGCGGTCTCGCCGCATCGCGTATAATAAGGCGCACCACCACAATGGAGGCCGGCGCATGGCAAAGGCAACCCTCTACTGGTGGAGCCGCTGATCAACCTGCCGCAGGGTGAGAGCGTGGCTCCACGAGAACAACGTAGACGTTGAGGAACGCGACTTCTTCAAGGACCGGTTCACCGCGGACGAGCTGAAGACGCTGCTGAGCGGCGCAAGCGTGTCGGAGGCGTTTGCGCGGAACAGCCCATCGTTCCGGGAGCTGGGGCTTGCCGCCTCGGAGCTTGACGACGACCGGATTCTGGAGCTGATGCTCGAAGAGCCGCGGCTCATCCGGCGGCCGATTGTCAGCGCGGAGGGCAGGCTGGTCATCGGGGCGTCTCAGAAGGCGCTGGAGGAGGCGTTCGGCTAGCCTCGCGCGCGGCCTGATTCTACCTGTACGGCGGCCTGTTGATGTCCGTGAGGAACGGGTCGGTGGGCCGGTTGGCCTGCTTCTTGCGCTTCTTCCGCTTGTTCCACTGCACGATGGGCCACCAGATGGGGAAGGTCAGGTACTTGACCACGGTCTCCATGAGGTGCCACATGAAGTCGGCAGCCCGGAGGTGTCCGGTGCTGTAGCCGTGGCGATGGTGCTCCGTGGAGCGTTCGGCCCAGTACTCCATGCGTTGATGCTGGAACGGGTCGTTGGGCATCATGGCGGCTGCCCTCCCCTGTCGCTTGTCGCTCGTGTCATGCTCATTAGAGCACTTCACGCGCCGACGGTCAAGCGCGGCGCGGTTTCCCCGCTCTGGTTCGACAGGCTCACCCCCGTATCAAGTACGGGGCAGGCTATGAGCGGGAACGGATGCAGGCTCACCACAAGTGGCTATACCGTGCCCGTTCGCCCTGAGCTTGTCGAAGGGCGGGTGACCGGCATAAGTGGCTTCCCCGCTCTGGTCGACAGGCTCACCATGAGCGGGGCTTCCGCGCCCCCCTACTGAGGCAGCAGCCGCGGGTAGGACTCGACCTCTCGTTCAATGGAGCCAAGGCGGCCCGCAACGTCACGCGTGGCCGGCATCACCGCCTGGCACGGCTCGCACCACAGGTGATCCACGGTGGACAGCATCATGTTCTCCTTCTTCTCGGAGATGTTGCCCACCTCGGCGCCGCATTCCTTGCACAACTGCACTATGTCGATCTTGTCTCCCGGCATGTTGACCTCCGATTCACGGCCCGCCTCTATGTCAACGCGGGCCTGCGCGCCCCGATCATACCACGTTCCACGCCTTCGCGCGCGTCCGCTAGTTCGCGCTTCGACACGCTCGGCACGAACGGCAAGACAGTCCCCGCTCACCCTCAGCTTGTCGAAGGGCGAGCGCGCCGCCTCACGCGTCCAGCTTCCGCAGCAGCGCCTCCGCCCACAGGCGAAACGGCTCGTCCGAGTCGAGGCCGCAGTGCGGACACTCCAGGTCTCCGAATCTCAGCCGCGTTCCGCAGTCCGGGCAGAACACCGACTCATACATGCTGCCCAGCACCTTCACGAGTCTTTCGTCTTCGTTCAATTCGTCCTCCCGTGGCTGCGCCCGCTGCGCCCGTTCGCAGCCCAGTTCTCACGCCGGCCGCCTCGCCCTTCTTGCTGCTGGCCTGCCGAGAGCGGCGCCGGGGTATTCCTTACAGCTTATTCCAGAAACGCCGATTCCTCAATTGTTGTGCTACACTAGACCTCGGCTTCCAAAGCCATTAGACTATGGGGAATGCCCACTCCGCTTTGGAAGCGGGAGCAATGATAAACCGAGACGTGCTTTACACCCAGGAGCAGCGCAGCGACAAGACCAGGTGGGTCGTTGTGCTGGTTGTCGCCTCGCTGGCGGCCCTGGCCGTTGGCCTGCTGGTAGGCAGCCTGCTTGGCGGGGGCTCCGCTGATGACGGCGACGAAAGCGAGCTTGAGATGCAGGTGCAGGACTTGCAGTCGCAGGTTACGGACCTGGAGGCCAAGCTGCGAGAGGTCGAGGCCGAGGCGGCCTCGCTGGTGAGCGCGCTCGAAACCGTCGGGCGGTCGGACGCCGACCTGCGCACCCGGCTGGAGGACGCGCAGGCCGCGGCCGCCGCCGCGCAGGCCGCGCTTGAGCAGCAGGAGTCCGAACTGGCTTCCAGCACGGAGTCCGTCACAAGCCTGGAGACTCGGAATGAGGAGCTATCCGACCGCGTTGCGCAGCTTCAAGGCCAAGTCGACGGCCTGGAGGACGCCGCAACCACAGCGGAGAACCACCGGCTGCTGCTGGTGGAAATGCGAAAAGACCCGCCGGACTCCCGTGATGGGGCCTTCGACTACTGGAACACCATGAAGGAGCGAGCAGTCCAGGCGAATCCCGCGCTCTCGTCTCCCGTAGACCGCGTCATCCTGAAGGTCGACAACTTCTTCGACTGGGCGGAACGCTCGCCGGACGCGGCGCCAACCTCCGAGGAATACGTCGCATGGCTGGCGGAGCGCGTCACCTCCGGCGCCGCGGCGTATCAGGAGTCCGCGGACGCGTTCTTCAAGGATGCGCTGCTCTCCACCATAACCCAGATGGAGGCGATAGTGGTCCGGCTTAGCTGACGGGTGAAGCGCCCGCGCGCTGCCCTCGCCCTCCGCGATGCGGGGCCTTGGACAACGAGAATGGAGATACGATGACAAGGAGACTCCTCAGGCGCGGCGCACTGCTCGCGCTGCTGCTGATAACGGCGATGACCGCCAACACTGCGCTGGCCGCCCACGAGGACGGGCCAACCCACAAGTGGCCGCGGCCCCTGAACTTCCCGCTGACCGAGGCGTTCGACAAGAACCTCTCCGGCTCCACGTGGCTGGTGTCGCAGGGGCTTGACCCGCGCCTCACCACGGCCAAGGGCAACCCGCTTGGCGCGGAATTCGAGCCACGAACGCCGCAGATTCGCGGCATCACTCCGCAGTCCGGCGGAGGCGGCCAGGGCCCGCTGGTGCCGTATCGCAACCCCTCGCCAAAGTTCAGCCGCAACATCCTGGTGACGCGCGACTTCAGCCGCGTCCCCTTCCAGACTGAGCCTCACCTTGCCGTCAACCCCAAAGACCCTGAGCACCTGATCCTGGGCCTGATCGACTATGGCTTCCCCGGCATCACCACTTACAACTCGATAGACGCAGGCGTCACCTGGGAGGGGCCGTACCAGGTCAAGTACCCGTCCGGCGACCTGGGCGGAGCCGGCGACCCCGTCATCGCATTCGACCGCGAGGGCAACGCCTACGCCGCAGCCATCTCCATAGACGTGGAGGAATTCACCATCCGCAACTCCGTGGGCAGCGCGGCCGTCTCGTCCATTCCGATATCCACGTCCAGGGACGGCGGCTACACGTGGGAGGAGTCCATAGCCTCTGCGGAGAGCCACGTGGACATCGGGCCGCCGGTGGAGGGCGATAACGAGCGCACCACCTACGACCTGCGGCTCCCCTTCCTGGACAAGCCGTGGCTCGCCGTCGGCCCCAGCAGCAGCGACCCGGATAAGGATGTCATCTACGTCACCTACACCAAGTTCGTGACCATCTTCCCCATCTTCTTCCTCTTCGACGTGGAGGCATTCACGCTGGTGCCGCGCACGGAGACCAGCATCGAGATGGTGCGCTCAGAGGACGGCGGCGTCACATGGAGCGATCCGGTCGCGGTCAGCCCCGTCGTGGTGAGCACACAGGGCGAGGACGCACCCAAGCGCGTGGTGCAGGGATCGCAGCCCGCCGTCGCGCCGGACGGCACCGTGTACGTCAACTGGGTCGACAGCACGGACGACGACTCGTTCGAAGGGCGCGCGGAGATCTACGTTGCGTCCTCGACGGACGACGGCCGCACGTGGAACGCCGTCCGCGCCTCCGACTTCAACGAGATTCCGTTCAGCCCCCGCAACACCTTCTTCCGCTACTGGGGCGCCAACTTCCCGCAGCTCACCGTCGGCCCGGAGGGCGAGGTCTACGTGGTCTACACCGGCCTCCCGCCGGACAAGGCCACAGACGACGGCGACATCTATTTCGTGGCGTCAACGGACGGCGGCAAGACCTGGACCCCCAAGAAGCCCCTGAACGACGACGACACCACTCGCCTCCAGTTCTTCCCGTCCATCTCCGCAGGCCCGAACGGCACGCTTCACGCCATGTGGGGCGATATGCGGGACGACCCGGTTGAGGCGCGCTACCACATCTACTACACCAGCTCAGAGGACGGCGGCGAGACCTGGATAGAGAACGCGCGCGTAACCGACTTCCCGTCCAACCCCAACCACGCATTCCCCGGCGGCGCCTTCATCGGCGACTACTTCACCATCGTCGCCACGGAGGACGAGGTGTACATGGCCTGGCCGGACGCCCGCCTCGGCGAGTTCGGCGCGCAGAACCAGAAGATCGCATTCGCACGCAGGGAACTCATGCCCCTGCCGTCCATCTTCCTGTCGCCGCCATCCGGCCCCGGCGGCAAGGACATCACCATCCAGGGCTCCAACTTCCAGCCCGACCAGGACGTGTTCCTGGAGATCAGCGGCGCAGTGGTGAGCACCGTCAGAAGCGACGACGACGGCAGGTTCACGGCGCGGCTCTTCATCCCCATCTCCGGCGAGGGCGCGCACGACTTCCGCGCCATAGACGCATCCGGCAACATCGCCACAGGCTCCTTCTTCATGGACTTCGGCTTCGACAACATCCAGAGCGCAGTCGATACCATCATCACCCAGCTTGAAGCCGACGGCGGCGACCTGAACGGCGAAACCGCGGAGCAGCTATCCGCCATACGGACCGCGCTGCAAGGCCTTGACCAACTGCCGGAGATTCGCACTGCCATCCAGGAACTGGAGACCACCGGAGACGGAGACGATGATGACGCATCCGAGGGCGTGCCGGTGTGGGTGCTGGCAGCCGTGGCCCTGCCTATGGCAACCGGCGCGCTGCTGTTCGGGCTGTTCATCGGCGCAAGGCTGGGACGCAGCAGGGAGTCATACTAGGCGCGCACGGGCTGCCCCCGCAGCGCAGATCTACGAGACATTGAGAATGAACAAGAACATAGCCAGGAAGCTGCTTCTGCTGGCCCTTGCGCCGGCCATGTTCGTCGCGCTGTCCGCGCAGTCGAACCAGGACTACGCGCCGCCGCACTCGGAGCCGGGGCCGGCCACCGACACCATCAACTTCAGCGCGTTCGACGTCGGCATAGCCTCGCGGGAGCTAGAGGCCGGCGCAATGGACATGTACATCTTCAGCCTCAAGACACCGGCCGCGGAGGCGCTCCAGGGCAACCCGGACGTGACCGTGTACCAGGCGCCCGCCTCCACCACGTCCGTGGTGCTGAACCCCGCGCCAGCGCGGGAGGGCGAGCTGAACCCCCTCTCGATCCTGGAGGTCAGGCAGGCAATTCAGTACGTGGTCAACAGGCCGTTCATCGCGCAGGAGATATACAAGGGATTCGCCCTGCCCATGCTCACGCACGTCAGCCCAAGCGACTTCGACTACCTGACGGTCTACGACCTGACCAAGGAGTCACGCATCGGCTACGACCCTGAACTGGCCGCAAGCATGATCGAGCAGGCCATGACTGAGGCCGGCGCAGTCATGCAGGACGGCTTCTGGCACTACAACGATCGAAGAATCGACCTGAAGTTCATCGTCCGTACCGAGGACGAGCGGTGGGACATCGGCAACGACCTGCGCGCCAACCTGGAGACGCTGGGCTTCTCGGTCACGCTGGTGCCCATGCAGTTCGGCCCGGCGATCTTCACCGTCTACGGCACAGACCCTCAGCTGTTCCAGTGGCACATGTACACCGAGGGCTGGGGCCGCGGCTCCCCGCAGCGCTACGACTTCGGCAACATCAACCAGATGTGCTCGCCCTGGCTGGGCAACATGCCCGGCTGGCAGGAGGTAGGCTTCTGGCAGTACGAGTCGCCGAACCTGGACGACCTGGGCCAGCGCATCTTCACCGGCGACTTCGACGGGCTGGAGGAGCGCAACCGGCTCTACGTGGAGGCAACCGAAGCCTGCCTGGAGGAGTCGGTACGCATTTGGGTTGTCACCGCCGTCAACAACCTGCCGGCCCTCTCCAGCATTGCGGGCATCACGGAGGACGTCATCTCCGGGCCGCGCAGCTTCTGGACGCTCCGGGAGGCGCACGTCCCCGGCAGCACGGAAGAGCTCAACGTGGGCAACCTGTGGGTCTGGACAAACCGCACCACGTGGAACCCCATCGGCGGCTTTGGTGACGTGTACAGCAACGACATCTGGAACAACGTTCGCGATACGCCTATGGCTACCCACCCCTTCACCGGCGTGCCCATACCCTTCCGCGCCGACTACGAGGTCGAGACGGCAGGCCCCGGCGCCAATCTGGAAGTGCCCGCGGACGCATTCGAGTGGGACGCGGGCGCGGGCGAGTGGAGCAGCGTGCCCGCAGGCGCTCGCGCCACGAGCAAGGTCACGTTCGACTACTCGAAGTACTTCCAGTCGAGCTGGCACCACGGCAGGCCGATCACAATGGCGGACGTGATCTACCCCATCGCCCAGACGTTCGACCTGGTCTACAACGAGGAGAAGGCCAACATAGAGGTGTCAATCTCCACCACCAGCAAGCCGCTCACCGACACCTTCCGCGGCTTCCGCATCACGGAGGACAACCGGCTGGAGGTGTACGTGGACTACTGGCACTTCGTGGACGACTACATCGCCCAGTACGCAAGCATATCCGGCGTGTCCATGCCGTGGGAGGTTCTGGCCGCCATGGACGACATGGTGTTCGAGCAGCGCATCGTCGCCTACAGCGACACCGCCGCGGCACGCTTCAACGTAGACCCCATCAGCCTCGTACTCGACAGGTTCGCCAGGCTCACCCGCAACACGCTCCGGGATTTCGCCGAGGACAGCCGCCTGCCGGACAACGTGTTCACCGTAGGCGGCGCGTCGCTGGTCAGCGCGGAGGAGGCAGACGAGAGGTACGCCGCGGCCATACAGTGGTTCTCGGACAAGGGCCACATGGTCATCAGCAACGGCCCGTACTCGCTGGAGAAGTTCGACAGCAGCGCGCAGTTCGCGCAGATACAGGCGTTCCGCGATTCCGGCTACCCATTCAAGCCGGGCGACCTCTACTACGGCAAGCCGCCGGAGCTGCGCATCGCAGGCGTGGAGGGCGCAACGCTGGTCGAGGGCAGCGGCATGAGCGCAACGGTCACCGTGGAAGGCCCCGGCGAACTGTCCGTGCAGTACGTGTTCCAGGATCCGGCCACCGGCGAGATCGTCGCTTCCGGCCCGGCGCAGGCCGAGGCGGGCGGGCGGTTCCGCGTGGACGTGAGCGCAGGCGTGGCCGACGCCCTGCCCGGCGACCTCTACCACCTGCACCTGGCCGCCTACTCGGACGAGCTGTCTACTCTGCTGGAGCAGCGCGTGGACGTGGAGTTCGGCGAGGACGCGCAGCCGACCGCAACGCCGCAGCCTACCACGCAGGCGGAGGCCACGCCCACGGCCGCGCCTACCGATGACGGCTCGGACGATGGCGGCGGCTCGACGACGATTCTGATAGCCGCAATTGCCGCGGCCTCCGCGCTGGGCCTGGCACTCGGGCTGGCGCTGCTGATTGTCAGATCGCGGC
This sequence comes from Dehalococcoidia bacterium, assembly GCA_963555975.3. Taxonomy (GTDB): domain Bacteria; phylum Chloroflexota; class Dehalococcoidia; order Lucifugimonadales; family UBA2985; genus JAPPHY01. Next base: position 445,569 of record OY821663.2, on the reverse strand, counting down.
GGGGGCCTGCATAGCCCAGGCGAGCCTACCCCAGAGCGGCCGGGCGCCGGCGGTGTCCTCATGTCCATTGCCAAGACCCTAGCCATCAGAGGCGCAACGCTGGTTGGCGTGTTGTTCGCCGTGCTGGTCATGGTGGTGGTCACGCTGGGCGCAACCGGCTTCTCCGACCGGATGCTCACCGCCATCGTCAACGAGGAGGTGCGCGGCCTGCGCCAGGGACTCGCGCAGACCATCCGAGACGCCGACCGGCTGGAGGCCGCGCTCCGCGATCATCGGCAGGAGCTTGAAGCGTCATACGGCCTCGACCGGCCCTGGTACTCGCGCCTGCCGCAGATGATCGGCCGCGTCATCCGCCTCGACCTGGGCGAGGCGCGCACGCTCAAGACCGCCGAGGGCAGCAGCAGCATCACGGCGCTCCTCCGCGAGCGGCTCCCGCGCACGATGATGCTGGTGACAACCGCATCGTTCATCACCGCCTGCCTTGGCCTGTTCTTCGGCGTGAAGCTGGCGACGCGCGTGGGCAGCCGGTCGGACAGGGTTGCCTCGCTGTTCGCCGCCACGTCCAACGCCCTGCCCGCATGGTGGGCCGGCATACTGCTGATACTGCTCACATACGTCATCCTGTCCACGTTCGGCGTGCGGGTGTTCCCGCCCGGCGGCATGTACAGCGCGCCGCCGCCGGAGGGCGGGCTTCCGCGCCTGCTCGACCTGCTGTGGCACGCCGCGCTGCCCGTCATCACGCTCACGCTGATCTCGGTCGGTTCGTGGACGTACGTGGTGCGGACGATGGTGATGAACACGGCGCAGGAGGACTTTGTGACTGTGGCGCGGGCCAAGGGGCTGCCGGAGAGCGCGGTGATGCGGAGCCACATCCTGCGCGTGGCCGCGCCGCCCATCCTGACCGGCCTGATACTGGGGCTGGCCTCCTCCGTGGGCGGGGCGATACTCACGGAGACCGTGTTCAACTGGCCCGGCATGGGCCGCCTCTACTACGACGCCATACTCTCGGTTGACGAGAGCGTGGTTGTGGCGCTCACCTTCATGTTCACGCTCATCTACGTCACCGCCAGGTTCACGCTGGAGGTGCTGTACATAGTCGTAGACCCGCGGGTGAGGTACTCGTGAGAGAGCGGCTGCGCGCCACGCTGAGCGAGCTGCTCACGTCCACCACGGGCAAGGTGGGCGTGGCGTTCCTCGCCGTCATGGTTCTGATCTCGATCTACGCGCTCACCGCCAACCCCGTGGACTTCGGCGACCGATTGTGGAACAACCCCGCGGCGTGGGCCGACAACCCGAAGAACGTGCCGCCCGCCTGGACCGGCCTGTTCCAGTCCACCCGCCCCGTCACGCACTCAGTCCTGGAAGCCACGGAACCGACCGAGACGCGCGAGTCCACGAGGTTCGTCGAGCGGGTGTACGCGCTGGACTTGGACTTCCCGTACGATGAGGCGCCCACGTTCACGTCCTTCTCGCTGGAGGACGTGACCTACCAAGAGCGGCCGCCAAGCGTGTCGCTCGAGGTGGCGCGGCCGGACGGCCGGACGGTGAGTCTCTACCGGCTGGCCGTGCCTGCGCCAAGGGCCGGCGAGTCGCCGCCGTACAGCCGCTACGAGTCGACGCCATTCCGCGTGCATCTCACGGGCGAGCCGTCCGTGGCCGGCGAGGCGGCGGCGTTCCTGCGCGAGGAGTTCGGCGCGGGCGCGCAGGGCGGCAGCCTCATCGGCCGCGTGGACGAGGCGGTGTTCGGCACGCCGGACGCAGCAAGCGAGAGCGGCTTCCGGCCGCTCCAGGGCGAGTACCGCGTGCTTGTGACGGCGCGCTTCCGGGACGAGGCCGACTCCATCGGGCGGGTGCGGTTCGTGGTGGGAGGGTCGCAGTTCGGGCTTATGGGCACCGACTCGCTGGGCCGCGACCTGGCGCGCGGGCTGGTGTTCGGCTTCCCCGTGGCGCTCACCATAGGGCTGTTGACGGCCATCATGGCCACGGTGATAGGCACCACCCTGGGCATCATCAGCGGCTACACCGGCGGCAAGACCGACATCGGCATCCAGCGGTTCTCGGACGTGCTATCGAACATCCCGCTGCTGCCCATTCTGCTGTTCCTGGCCTTCATCCTGGGCCAGAAGTTGTGGATTGTCATAGCCATTCTCATCCTGTTCGGCTGGCCCGGCATGACCATCGTGATACGCTCTATGGTCTTGCAGGTCAGGTCGGGCCAGCTTGTGGAGGCCAGCGCGGCGCTGGGCGCGTCTCGCTGGCGCATAATGCTGCGGCACATCTTCCCGCAGATGGCCCCATTCGTCTTCGCGCAGATGATATTCTTCACACCTGCGGCCATACTCGCGGAGGCCGGCCTGAGCTTCCTCGGCCTGGGAGACCCATCGATTCCCACGTGGGGCCAGATCCTCGACCAGGGATTCAGGACGGGCGCGGTGTACGTGGGCTACTGGTGGTGGGTGTTCCCGCCCGGCCTGCTGATTGTGCTGACGGCGTTGACGTTCGTGCTGATCGCGCTGGGCATGGAGCGAGTGGTGGATCCTCGGCTGCGGACGGTGCGCCAGTGAGCCTGCTGGAGGTGTCCGACCTGACGCTGCACTACGCCACGCGCGGCAGCCCCGTGCGCGCGGTCGATGGCGTCTCGTTCCGGCTGGAGCGCGGCCAGGCGCTGGGCGTCGTCGGCGAGTCCGGCAGCGGCAAGACCAGCCTCTCGCTCGCTCTCATGCGCCTGCTGCCGTCCAACGCCACCGGCTACGGCGGCAGCGTGACGCTGGACGGGCAGGACGTAATGGCCCTGAGCAACGACGAGTTTCGCAGGCAGGTCAGGTGGCGCAAGATGTCGATGGTTTTCCAGGGCGCGCAGAGCTCGCTCAACCCCGTGCTGCGCGTGGGCCGGCAGGTGGCGGAGCCGCTCATGCTGGAGGACGGCGCGAGGAAGGCGCAGGCGCGGGAGAGGACGCTGCGCCTGTTCGACCTCGTGCGGCTGCCGCGGGAGGTCGCAGACCGCTACCCGCACGAGCTGAGCGGCGGCATGAAGCAGCGCGTGATGATCGCCATGTCGCTGGCACTTGACCCCGCGCTGGTCGTCCTCGACGAGCCGACTTCCGCGCTGGACGTAAGCATCCAGGCGCAGATGATGAACCTCCTGAAAGACCTCAAGAGCGAGCTGGGCATCTCCTTCATCTTCATCACCCACGACATCGCCCTGGCAAGCGACATCTGCGACCGCATCGCGGTGGTGTACGCGGGCCAGATGGTGGAGCTTGGCAGCGCAGACGACGCCCTCACGCAGCCGAGCCACCCGTACACGCAGCGACTGCTCGGCAGCATACCACGGCTGGCCTCGAGCGAGCCGCCGCAGTTCATACCGGGCGCGCCCCCCGACCTGAGCGAGCCGCCCGCGGGCTGCCGCTTCCATCCTCGCTGCCCGCTCGCATTCGAGCCGTGCGACCGCGCCGAGCCGCCCGTGGCAGCCGTGCGTGACGGCCACGAGGCGCGGTGCTGGCTGTTGACGGAGGAGCGTCCATGACCGCGGAACTGATGCGCGTGGAAGACCTGCGCGTCTACTACCAGGCGCGCAAGGGGTTGATCGGGTCGGTGGCGGTGAAGGCGCTGGATGGCGTTTCGCTGGCGGTGCACGCGGGCGAGACGCTGGCGGTCGTCGGCGAGTCGGGCAGCGGCAAGACCACGCTGGGCAGGGCCGCGCTAAGGCTTGTGCGGCCGACGGGCGGCCGCGTCGTCTTTCGCGGCGAGGACGTGACGCACCTGCCGGACTCACGGCTGGGCGCGTTCAGGCGCAGGGCGCAGGGCGTGTTCCAGGACCCGTACTCCAGCCTGGACGGCTTTATGAGCGTGGCGCAGATACTGGAGGAGCCGCTCGCCATCCACGGCGTGGGCGCTCCGCGCGAGCGCACGGAGATGATTCACGACGCGCTGCGAGACGTGCGAATGTCGCCGCCGGAGGAGATGGCCGCGCGCTTCCCGCACATGCTGTCGGGCGGCCTCAGGCAGCGCGTGGGCATTGCGCGGGCGCTGATACTCAAGCCGGACTTCATCCTGGCCGACGAACCAGTGTCGATGATCGACGCCTCCAGCCGCGCCGAGATACTCTACCTGATGCTGGAGCTTCAGCGCGCCTACGACATCGGCTTCCTCTACGTCACCCACGACATTGCGACGGCGCGCCACTTCTCGGACAGGATTGCGGTGATGTACGCCGGGCGCGTGGTTGAGATTGGCCCCGCGGAGCGCGTCATCGACGAGCCTCTGCACCCCTACACGGAGGCGCTTATCCGCGCCATACCTGAGCCTGACCCCGCCAACCGGCTGCGGCATCGCCCCGTGATTCCCGGCGAGCCGCCCAGCCCCACGGAGCCGCCGACCGGCTGCCGCTTCCACCCGCGCTGCCCGCTTGCCATAGCCGGCACGTGCGAGGTGGTAGACCCGCCGCTCATCGAGGTGCGGCCGGGCCACCACGCCGCCTGCCACCTGCACCCCACGCCGGAGGAGGGCTAGGGGGCTAGAACCACTCCCGTTTGCCTCTAACGTAGGTGCGGTCGAATTCTTCGTCCGACTTGGTGAGATAGAGGATGCCCTCGATTATTCCCACCACTGCCGCAGCTATGGCAGGGAATGCTACTATCCACCCGAGAGTTCCTGCTATCAGTAGGATTATGCCAGACCAAGTGTATCCCAGGTAGAACTTGTGAATTCCGAGCCAACCCAGCAAGATGGCAAAGAGGCCTGAAGCGAGCTTAGACTTGGCATACACTGAAGGAACCGCACCTGAAGCTTGACCGGAGTTCCTAGGGGAGTAGAGGATGTACACATCTCGAGCTTCTCGATCCACTGGCACAAAGTCCACGTGCATACCTGGAGTCGGTTGCTCCTGCGAGCGCCACTCGTTTCTGGAGAATGTATATCTCGCCCCATCTTCTCCTGAGATCGTACCGGTGCCTAGAGCATCATCAAATCCAAGAAGTTGGCCTCGTGCAGAGCGCATCTCCGATGCGTGACCACCATCGTCGGTAGGCTGACCTTCAAGTTGCCGACCGCACTTGACGCAGAACGACGATGTCTGCGCGTTTTCGCTGCCGCAATGGGTACAGAGCATCGCACACGCCTCCTGCAAGTTTAGTGACGCGATTATCTCCCGCCTGGCAGAAGCGCGTCCACCTTCTCTACTAGTAGTGCCACATCATTCAAGTAGCTAGAGACCGCATCTTGAACCAAATGACCTTCATAGAAGTTACTGTGCAGTTCTCCGGACGCCGCAAACAAACGTCTAATCTCGAGATCGCCAGATTCATCAACCAGCCTGCGGACAACGTCGTAAAGTGTGGCGTGGCGGCCGTGCTCCCAGCCGCGCTCGTCCGCCGCCGACTTCACGATCTGAGACGCCGCGCCCCAGCCCTTCTCCGATGCCTGCCGCAGGTCGCCGCGCTCTAGCTCCTCCGACGCCTGCGCCAGAAACACCCTGCATTGCTCTCGATACCTAGTTGTAGTCACGGTCTGCCTTGCTCTCGCGGCATCTACGGTTGTACCTCAGTGGGAGAAGGCCAGCGTCCTCTAACCCCGGTCGCGCCACCTGGCAGAAGCGCATCCACCTCATCCACCAGCAACTCCACATCGCTGAGGTAGGTAGCAACGTCCTCCGGTTCCAAGAAGTGATCCAGTGAGTTGTAGTACAGCTCTCCCGCGACTGCAAACAACTGCCTGATAAGCGTGTTGCCGGTCTCCTTGACAATGCCATGTATCGCGCGATGGAGCGCGCCTGGGTAATCGTGCTCCCAGCCGCGCGCGTCCGCCGCAGCCTTCACGATCTGCGACGCCGCGCCCCAGCCCTTCTCCGACGCCTGCCGCAGGTCGCCGCGCTCTAGCTCCTCCGACGCCTGCGCCAGAAACACCCTGCTTTGCTCTCGGTACGTTGTCGTGCTCATTGTGGCCTCTCGTGTGTTGAGTCACCGTATGCGCCCGCCGGGCATGGCGGCTACGCCCTCCCGTCTCCGTCCTGCCCGCCCGGCAGCAGCGCGTCCACCTTCGCTATGAGCAGTGCCGCGCTTCGCAGTCGCATTTCAACGTCTACTCCATCGAAGAGGCCGTCATAGAAGTTGCCATGCAGCTCGCCCGCCGCCGCAAACAAGTTCATGATGTCCGGGTCATCCGTCTCTTGTACCAGCCCGCGAACCACCCGAAACAGCAGGTTGTGGTTGTTGTGCTCCCAGCCGCGCGCGTCCGCCGCAGCCTTCACGATCTGCGACGCCGCGCCCCAGCCCTTCTCGGACGCCTGCCGCAGGTCGCCGCGCTCCAGCTCCTCCGACGCCTGCGCCAGAAACACCCTGCTTTGCTCTCGATACGTTGTCGTGCTCATTATGGCCTCTCGTGTGTTGAATCACCGTATGCGCCCGCCGGGCATGGCGGTTAAGCCCTCCCGTCTCCGTTCGGCCCGCCGGGCAGCAACGCGTCAACCTTCTCTACGAGCAACATCACTTCCCGCAGCCGCATTTCAACGTCTACGGCGGCATAGAGCTCATCATAGAAGTTGCTATGCAGTTCCCCGGCCACCGCGAACATGCGCAGGATCTCCGGGTCGCCCGTCTCTTGTACCAGCCCGCGAACCACCCGAAACAGCAGGTTGTGGTTGTTGTGCTCCCAGCCGCGCGCGTCCGCCGCAGCCTTCACGATCTGCGACGCCGCGCCCCAGCCCTTCTCCGACGCCTGCCGCAGGTCGCCGCGCTCAAACTCCTCCCACGCCTGCGCCAGAAAGACCCTGCTTTGCTCTCGATACGTTGTCGTGCTCACGTGTGGCCTCTCTTGTGTTGCGTTGCTCTATCCGTCCGGCGGCGTGCCGGCGCGCTCGCCAGCCATAGCTTACATCAACCAAGCCGTTCGCTCAATGATGCCCGCGGCGGCCGCGACTCACGCCCGCGCGTCTCGCCGCCCGCCGCCGCCCATCACCGCAACCGGCGCGAGCGCCGCCACGCACAGCCACGCCGACACACGGAAGAAGTCCTGGAACAGCGTGATGGATGCCTCCGCCAGCAGGTCGCCGTAGTCGGGCGAGAGCGCCGGGGGCAGGTCAGCCGCCAGCAGCAGGAACCGATCCATGCCCCACGCGCTCAGCGCCGCCAAGCCCATCGCCATGCCTATCATGCGCGCAACCGTCACCAGCGAGGCCGCGGTCGCCTGGTAGTCGTCCGGGCCGGCGTCCATCGCCGCCACGAACAGCGGCGCAATCACCAGCCCGAACCCCAGGCCGGCCTGCAGCAGGTACAGCGTGAGCATCGCATCGCCGGCGTCCGGCATCCAGCCGCTCATCAGGAAGAGGCCCGCGGCAGCCACGGCCAGCCCAAGCGCGGAGACGACCCGATGCCCTACTCGATAGGCCAGGTAGCCGCCGAGCAGAGCGCCGACCGGCACGCCACCCGTGAGGCGCATGAGCATGAGCCCGCCCTCCAGCGAGCTGCGCTCCAGGACTGTGTTTGCCATCAGCGGCACCGTCACCATCGCGATGATCAGCGACGCGCCCATCAGCAGCTTCGCAGACAGCGTCGCAAGCACGGCCCGCGAGCGAAACAGAGTCGGCGAGAGCAGCGGTTGCTCCTTCCGCCGCTCCAGCCACGCCAGCGCAGCGAACGCCGCAGCAGCCGCCGCGCCCAGCGCGTACGGCGCAGCCGATGACCCGTCGAACAGGTCTCGACGGGAGAGTGCAACCACCGTCAGCGTCAGCGCAATCGCCAGCAGCAGCCCGCCCGCGTAGTCGACCTTGACGCCCCGGCTCCACGTCCTCGGCAGGTTGCGGAGCGCGACCAGGATGAGCAACGCCTGCGGCACGTCCAGCCAGAAGAGCCATCGCCAGCCCCACGCCTCCGTGATGACGCCGCCGTACAGCGGGCCAAGCACCACGCCCATCTCGGCCGCCGCGCCGACCACTCCCACCGCTATCGCACGGCGATGCGCGGGCATGGCCTGCGCGGCAATCGCCAGGCCAATCGGGATAGTGGCGCCGCCTCCGGCCGCCTGCACTACGCGGGAAGCGACAAGCCACGGCAGGTCCGGCGACAGCGCCACAGCCACGGACGCCGCGCCGAACACGACGAGCGACAGGCGGAACATGACGGCGTGGCCGTGGGCGTCCGCCAGGCGCGCCGCAAGGGGGATGACTACGGTGTAGCCCAGCAGGTAGCCGGTGATGATCCAGGACGCCTGATCCAGCTCGGAGACGGGGATGCGCAGGTCGAGCATCACGTCCGGGAGCACCGTTGCGACCACGGTCTGGTCGAGGGCCGTGAAGAACACCGCCAATGCGACAAGCGCAACGGTCGACCGGCTGGCCTGGGGGTTGGTCGTCCTGCCACTGTCCTGGCGCAACGGCGCTTCCTGCTCGGTAGGTTGCACGCGGGCGGCGAACTGCGCCGGCGTCCCCGGGCGAACGCGTTGGGCGGCCTGCGCCGGCGTGGAGCGGAAGGCCCCCGGCTGTGTCTCTAATACGACTGGTCGGGGTGGTCGGATTTGAACCGACGGCCCCTTGCACCCCATGCAAGTGCGCTCCCGGGCTGCGCCACACCCCGTCCGCGGGTAGGATAGCACAGGCCACTGCGCCATTCAAGGCGAGGGGGGCTTCCCTTCCGTCCGCCCTGAGCTTGTCGAAGGGCTAGCAGCGGGGGCCTGCGTGTGCATCGACTAGCTCAGCACGAACGGGCAGAGACCCACTCGCCCGCCGGCATTAAGCCACTCAAATCGCAAAAGCCACGTGAAGATGGTACACTACAGCAGTCGGGCCTGAAGGAGTAACACCGGCCATGAAGTACACCGTTGTCATCGAGAAGGCTCCCAACAACTACGCTGCATACGTGCCGGATCTTCCGGGCTGTGTGGCTACCGGCGGCACGCCGGAAGAGGTACTGGCGGAGATCCGGGAGGCTATGGAGTTTCACATAGAGGGGATGCGTGAAGACGGCGAGCCGATCCCGGAGCCGCAGGCCACCGCCATCGTTGTGGAACTGGACGCGCTGAAGGCCGGGTAGGAATCGAATCGCCGCGATGGGCGCGGGCAGCCTCTGAGGATGTGATGGAGTATGAGAGGCTGCGGCGCATTTCTCCCTACCTCAACTCGCGGTAATCGTTGCTGCGGCGGATGAACCTTTCCAGGTAGGCTACGTTTTCTTCAAGCAGGATGATCAGACGGTACTTTCTTATTCTTATGCGATACCTCGGGCCAACTCCGGTCAGCCGGCGGATTCCGGATACTTCTGTCAGCCTGGACGCGGCCTCAATTTCGTCAATAGCTCCATCAACCCGACGTCTGAGTTGGGTGTCACGCAGTCGATCCAGGTCTCGATCGAACCCGGCAGTGTACCTAACCTCCATCCACTGCTCTTAGCTTGGCTCGGATGATTTCCTCGCTGACCAGGTCTTCCGGGTCGTAAGGGCCCATGCCATCCATCATCCGGGCCAAGGCCTCGTCCTCCTCCTCGTCCGTCTGGAAGATCAGGCCAAGGCTGCGCTCGATGAGGGTATCCTCCTCCTCCGTCAGTCCGTAGTGGTCGTACATTAGATCGTCGATTGCCGCCTCCAAGTGGAGGGTGTCCGCGTCCGGGTCGGCGGCCTTGTCCGCGGCCATCTCCTCCACCAGCAGCGCAAGGTCGCGCGCTTCCTTCGCACTGAGCGCCGGCATGGGCATGGCCTCCCCATGCGACGCTAGCCAGCGCGCCAGCGTGCAGCTCCGAATGGCGCTGACGCACCCCGCCTCGCCAAGCGAGTCCCCTCCGTTGACGTTCAGCGATACACGGGAGCGCACCTTTTCGATTACGCTCCGTTCTACGGATGCCTTGCTGTCAACCATGAGCGTCCTCCCTGGTTCTATCGTCCGCGGCCCGGCTGCCGGCCGTCCGACCTTCTCCGAATCTGTGCCAACGTCCCGGTCATTCTAGCACACCTGCCGCGTGGGGAAGGGTTGGCGAGAGGGCGGCGCACTCCCCCATGCCCGCGCAGGCGGGTATCCACCCAGCCAGCAGCCTCCCTGGCACACAGCAGAGGCCCACTGGATTGCGGCTGAAGTCTACCCTGAGCGCAGCCGAAGGGCCGCAATGACGGTGGGATGTGGTTTGCCTTTGCACCTAATGTGCCGATCGGCCTCAGCCCCGCAACGTCGCTGCAACCCTCAACCGCAATTGAGGCGAAAGCCGCAATCCAGCGCCCCCGTCCGCGGGCCAGCCCCCCCTCCCCCCCCAAATTACTGAGACTGCCATTGCAAGCCAACGGATAATCTGATAGGATAGGGCGCGCAAGGTCTGGTGTGTCGCAATCCTGCCGAAATCACGGGAAAGGATTCGGAATACAGAAGATGGCTACTACAAGAGCGGCTTCCGAAAGGTTGGAAGAGCTACGCAGGCTGCGGGAGCAGTCCGCCCTTGGCGGAGGCCAGACCCGCATCGATCAGCAGCACGCCAAGGGCAAGCTTACCGCACGCGAGCGAATCACCGCCCTCCTGGACGACGGCACCTTCCGCGAGCTTGACCCGTTCGTCACTCACCGCTCCATCGACCTTGGCCTCGCGGAGAGGCACTACCTGGGCGACGCCGTCGTCACCGGCTACGGCAAGGTCAACGGCCGCCTTACCTTCGTGTTCTCGCAGGACTTCACCGTGCTCGGCGGCTCCGTCTCCGAGGTGGTCGGCGAGAAGATCTCCAAGGTCATGGATCTCGCCGCCAAGAACGGCGCGCCCATCGTCGGACTCAACGACTCCGGCGGCGCGCGCATCCAGGAAGGCGTCACCAGCCTCGCGGGCTACGGCGAGATCATCCTTCGCAACACGCTGTTCTCCGGCGTCATCCCGCAGATCTCCGTCATCATGGGGCCGACTGCGGGCGGCGCCGTTTACTCCCCCGCGCTCACCGACTTCATCTTCATGGTCAACGGCGTGGGCCAGATGTACATCACAGGCCCGGACGTCATCAAGGCCGCCACGGGCGAAGAGGTCACCCACGAGGAACTCGGCGGCTGGATGACCCACTTCACCCGCACCGGCGTTGCCCACTTCGCCGCGCAGAGCGAGGACGAGTGCCTGCAACAGGTGCGCCGCCTGCTGACCTTCCTGCCGCAGAACAACGGCGACGACCCTCCCCTGGTCGCAACGCCGGACCCTGCCGGCAGGACAAGCCCGGAGCTGCGCGACATCGTGCCGGCGGACTCCACCAAGTCCTACGACATGCGGGCGGTCATCGGCCATATCGTGGACGGCGGCGACTTCCTGGAGGTGCAGGAGGGCTACGCCCAGAACCTGATCGTCGGCTACGGCAGAATGGATGGCAAGACGGTCGGCATCGTGGCGCAGCAGCCCGCGTTCCTGGCCGGCGTGCTGGACATAGAGGCGTCCACCAAGGCCGCCCGGTTTGTGCGCTTCTGCGACGCCTTCAACATACCGCTGGTCACGCTCATTGACGTGCCCGGCTTCCTGCCCGGCTCCGACCAGGAGTACCGCGGCATCATTCGCCACGGCGCAAAGCTGCTCTACGCCTACGCAGAGGCCACCGTGCCCAAGGTGAGCGTGCTCATTCGAAAGGCATACGGCGGAGCGTACATCGTAATGAGCAGCAAGCATCTGCGCGGCGACATCAACCTGGCCTGGCCCTCCGCGGAGATTGCCGTCATGGGGCCGGAGGCCGCGGTCAACGTCATCTTCCGCGAGGAGATCCGCAAGTCGGAGAACCAGGAGCAGACCCGCGAGCGGCTCAGCGAGGAGTACCACGACCGCTTCGCCAACCCGTACGTTGCAGCCGGCCGGGGCTACATCGACGACGTGATCGACCCCGCCGAAACGCGACCCAGGATCATAGACGCCCTTGCCATGCTCCAGAACAAGCAGGAGACGCTGCCGCCCAAGAAGCACGGCAGCATCCCCCTGTAGCGTGGGCACGGGGCGCGGGCATAGTCCCCCCAGAGGCACGTGAGGCTCCCATACGAATCCTATAACCAGCGAGAGGGCGGCCATAGCTAAGGCTAAGCAGAGACGCCTCGGCGGTAGTGAGCAGAGCGTCTCATTCGGCGCGCACGTATGCGATGACATCCAACAACGCCCATAACCCCCTGAAGATAACCGACACTACCCTGCGGGACGCACACCAGAGCCTCGCAGCCACGCGAATGCGCACCGCCGACATGGAGCCTATCGCCGCGGACATGGATCGCGCCGGCTTCTGGTCGGCTGAGGTGTGGGGCGGCGCCACGTTCGACGTGGCAACCCGCTTCCTTGGCGAAGACCCGTGGGAGCGCGTCCGCGTGCTCAAGCGGCTCATGCCCAACACTCCCTTGCAGATGCTGCTGCGCGGTCAGAACCTGGTGGGATACCGCAACTACGCCGACGACGTGGTGACCGCGTTCGTGCACCACGCCGCCGACGAAGGCATAGACGTGTTCCGCGTCTTCGACGCCGTCAACGACGAGCGCAACTTCGAGACCGCCGCCAAGGCCGTCAAGGACAAGGGCAAGCACTTCCAGGCCTGCATCTGCTACTCCGTCACGGAAACCCACATGGGCGGCCCCGTGTTCAACCTGGACTACTTCGTCAACAAGGCGAAGATTCTGGTGGACATGGGCGCCGATACGCTCTGCATCAAGGACATGGCCGGCCTGCTGGCTCCCTACGACGCCTACGACCTGGTGAAGGCGCTCAAGGAGAACATCTCCATCCCCGTGCAGCTTCACACCCACTACACCAGCGGCATGGCGTCCATGACCATCCTCAAGGCGGCCGAGGCCGGGCTGGACATTGCCGACACCTGCCTGTCTCCCTACGCCATGCGAACCTCACAGGCAGCCATCGAGCCGCTGGTCGTCACGCTCCAGGGCACGGCGAGAGACACCGGCCTAGACCTGCAACAGCTGCTCAAGCTCTCCGACTACTTCGAGTCAATCGCGCCGCTCCTCCGAGACCACATCGACACCAGCCGCGCATCCATCGTCGATACCGCCGTGCTCAGCCACCAGATCCCCGGCGGAATGGCGAGCAACCTCATCTCGCAGCTCAGAGAGGCGGACGCGCTCGACCGGCTGGAGGAGGTCTACGAGGAGCTGCCACGCCTACGGAAGGAGCTGGGCACACCGCCGCTCGTCACGCCCACCAGCCAGATAGTCGGCATACAGGCCGTGCAGAACGTGCTGTTCGGCCGCTACCAGCTGGTATCAGCGCAGATCAAGGACTACGTCTACGGACTCTACGGCCGCAGCCCAATGCCCATAGACCCGGAGGTTACGCAAGCCGTGCTCCAAGGCTACGAGCGCGGGCAGGAGCCGGTAACCGGCCGCGCCGCCGACTACCTGGAGCCGGAGATGGAGAAGGCCAAGGAGTCCGCGGGCAGCCTCGCGAAAGACCTCGGTGACGTGCTCACCTACGCCCTCTACCCCGTCACCGGCCTGCGCTTCCTCAAGTGGAAGCACGGCGAAGAGCCGATCCCGGACGAGGTGAAGCCCAAGTCGCTGGAGCAGGTCAAGCAGCGCATGGCTGAGGAGGAGGAGCTGGTCGCCAAGGCGCGCGCCGGCCTCCTCGTCGAGAAGGGGTCGCAGGAGGCGGCCGCCCCGGCAGGCGCGCCCAGGGCGCCCGCGTCCGGCGCGGCCCGCTCGTTCAACGTCTACGTGGGCAGCGAGGTGTACCAGGTGCAGGTGGAGCCTGCGCCCGGCGACGGCATCGGCAGCATGGGCGGCGTGCAGTACGCAGTCGCTCCCGTGGCGCAGCCTCAGCCGGCGCCCGCGGCGGCCCCTGCGCCGCAGCCCGCGCCCGCGGCAGCAGTGCCCGCGCCGCAGCCCGCAGCTCCGGTTCCCGCCCCGGCGGCCGCGCCGGCGGTGGACGGAACGGCCATCACCGCGCCCATGCCCGGCATACTCCTCCGGTACGTCGTCGAGGTGGGGCAGCAGGTGAAGAAAGGCTCCCCCGTGCTGATGATAGAGGCCATGAAGATGGAGAACGCCCTCCCGTCTCCCATAGACGGGACGGTCAAGGAGTTCAAGGTGTCCCCGGGCAGTTGGGTCAAGAAGAACGATGTACTCGCTCTCATTGGCTAGGCCCGGGCAGGGATCGGGCCGGCTGATGCGCCGGCCGCAGACCCCGGTTGGAACGCCGGGCGTATGGACCGAGTCCAGACAAGGAGGCGTCACATGGTGGACAAGCAGGCGGTAGAAGCGGCCAAGGAGCACTTCGGCAAGGTCCTGGAGGGCCAGTTGGAGCGGGTGGAGAACCTCAAAGCGGAGGGCGACTGGACGGACTACGGGGCAATACGCCCCATCGTCATCGGCGTGCTGGGCGGCGACGGCATAGGCCCAACAATTACCGCGGAGGCCCAGAACGTCCTCTCCTACCTGCTCAAGGAGCAGGTGGACAGCGGCAAGGTGGAGTTCCGCACAATTGACGGGCTGACCATCGAGAACCGCGCCGCCAAGCTCCAGGCCATTCCGGACGATGTCCTTGAGGAGATCCGCAAGTGCCACGTCACCCTGAAAGGCCCCACGCACACGCCTGAGCAGGGCGATGGCTGGCCCAACATCGAGAGCGCGAACGTGGCAATGCGAAAGGCGCTAGACCTCTTTGCCAACGTGCGGCCCGTGCGCATCCCCAAGGAGAAGATCGACTGGATCATCTTCCGCGAGAACACGGAGGATATGTACGCGGTGGGCAGCCAGGGCATCAACGTCACGCCGGACCTGGCAATGGACTTCCGCGTCATCACCTCACAGGGATCGCGGCGCATCATCCAGCTTGCGTTCGAGCACGCCAGGCGCACCGGCAAGACCAAGGTCACAATCGTCACCAAGGCCAACGTGGTCAAGACCACGGACGGCAAGTTCCTGGAAATCGCGCGAGAGGTTTCAGAAGGCTACCCGGACATTTCGTGGGACGGCTGGTACATCGACATCATGACCGCCAAGCTGCTCGACCTGGAGCGCCGCCACGAGTTCCAGGTGATCGCGCTGCCCAACCTCTACGGCGACATCCTCTCGGACGAGGCGGGCCAGATACAGGGCGGCGTGGGCACCGCCGGCAGCGCCAACATCGGCAAGCAGTACGGCATGTTCGAGGCCATTCACGGCTCCGCGCCGCGCATGGTGCGAGAGGGCCGAGACATCTACGCAGACCCCAGCTCCGTCATGCGCGCAGGCGCCATGATGCTGGAGCACATCGGCTTCTCGGACCTGGGTTCGCGCCTCCACAAGGCGCTGGACGTGTGCGGCCAGTACGAGCGCAAGGTGGTCATGACCGGTCGCAGCACCGGCGCCACCGGCAGGGAGTTCGGCGAGTACGTCATGTCCACCGTGCAGGAGGCAGACCTGGAGGCGCGCTGGGCGCAGTACTCCGGGGCGTAGCAGCAGACGGGAGAAACGGCCGCGGCGATAGCGGGACAAGCTCCGTTCGGCGGGCGTCCCGATTCGACGCCGCGAGCCACAAGATACGAAGGAGCAAGACCTTATGCGCAAGAAGATAACGGTTGTGGGAGCGGGCAACGTGGGCGCAACTACCGCCCAGCGTCTGTTCGAGCGGGGGTACGCGGACGTGGTGCTGGTGGACATCGTAGAGGGTATGCCGCAGGGCAAGGCGCTCGACCTGCTGGAGTCCGGGCCGGTGCTGGGCACGGACAGCATGATTGCAGGCAGCAACTCCTACGAGGAGACGGCCGGGTCGGACGTAGCCGTAATCACCGCGGGCATAGCCCGCAGGCCGGGCATGAGCCGCGACGACCTGCTGTTCACCAACATGGACATTGTGGGCGGCGTGGCCGAGCAGATAGCCCGCCACTCCCCGGACACCATCATCATCGTGGTATCCAACCCGCTTGACGCGATGGCCCAGCAGACGCTGAACGTGACCGGGCTGCCGCGTGAGCGGATAGTCGGCATGGCCGGCATCCTGGACACCGCACGCTTCCGCACGTTCCTCGCGCAGGAGCTTGGCGTGTCGGTCGAGGACGTGCAGGCGTACGTGCTGGGCGGCCACGGCGACACGATGGTGCCTCTGGTGGCGTCCACCAACGTCGGCGGAATACCCATCGGGCGGCTGCTCGCGCAGGATGCCGTCGACCGCATTGTGCAGCGCACGCGGGACGGCGGCGCGGAGATCGTCGGGCTGCTCAAGACCGGCAGCGCCTTCTACGCGCCCTCCGCGGCCGTGGCGCAGATGGTTGACTCCATCATCCTGGACAAGAAGCGCATCCTGCCCTGCGCGGCCTACCTCCAGGGCGAGTACGGCATAGACGGGCTGTTCATCGGCGTGCCCGTGCGCCTCGGCGAGGGCGGCATCGAGGAGATCATCCAGGTTGACCTTTCGGACGACGAGAAGGCCGCGCTGGACAGTTCGGCCGCGGCGGTCAAGGAGCTGGTAGAGGTCATGGCGAACAGGCCGCCTGCTGCGGAGCAGGCGTAGCGCAGGCGGCAGCCCATCGGCCCGCGAGGCCGCGGGCGATTGCCACTTTCGGAGGCGGCATGAGAGAGATAAACGTAACCGACATTGCTGACACGGTGGCGCGGCTGGCGCAGGAGGCCAACTACTTCCTGCCGGAGGACGTGCTGGACGCGCTGAAGAAGGCGCGCCGCGACGAGGAAGCGCCGCGGGCGCAGAAGGTGCTGGACATGATCCTGCGCAACTCCGAGATTGCGGAGGAGAAGCAGATCGCCCTGTGCCAGGACACCGGCACGACGGTGCTGTTCCTGGAGCTGGGCCAGGACGTCCACCTTGTGGGAGGCGACCTGCATGAGGCGCTTGCCGACGGCGTGCGCCGCGGCTACAAGGAGGGCTTCCTGCGCAACTCGATGGTCAACCGGCCGTTCTCCGCGCGCACCAACACCGGCGACAACACGCCGCCAATCGTCCACACCGACATCGTGCCGGGCGAGGGCCTGAAGGTGACGATTCTCCCCAAGGGCGGCGGCTGTGAGAACATGAGCCGGCTGTCCATCATGCGCCCCGGCGACGGCAAGAAGGGCATCATCGACTTCACGCTGCGCACAATCGAGGAGTCCGGCGGCAACCCCTGCCCGCCCCTCATCGTGGGCGTTGGCGTGGGCGGCACCGCCGAGCACGTCATGCACATGGCAAAGAAGTCGCTGCTTCGCAAGGTCGGCGAGCACAACCCCGACCCGGAGGTCGCCGAGCTTGAGGAGGAGCTGCTGGAGCGCGTCAACGCCAGCGGCATCGGCCCGCAGGCGTGGGGCGGCCGCTCAACCGCGCTCGCCGTGAACGTAGAGACACACCCAACGCACATCACGTCGCTGCCCGTAGGCGTCAACCTCCAGTGCCACAGCGCACGGCTCAAGACGGCGGACCTGTGATGGCAAAGAACCTGAACACTCCCCTCACCGACGAGGCGCTGGCCGATCTCCAGACCGGCGACGAGGTGCTAATCACCGGCGTCATCTACACCGCCCGCGACGCGGCGCACCGCCGCATCATTGAGGCCGTTGAGCGCGGCGAGCAGCCGCCCATCGACCTGCAAGGCCAGGTCATCTACTACGTCGGCCCAACGCCGCCGCGGCCGGGCGACATCATCGGCTCAGCCGGGCCCACCACGGCCTACCGCATGGACCCGTTCACGCCGCGGATGCTGTCGCTGGGCATGAAGGCCGCCATCGGCAAGGGCGGCCGGAGCAAAGACGTGCGGGACGTTTTCGTGGAGCACGGGGCGGTGTACTTCGGGGCAATCGGCGGCTCCGGCGCGCTGCTGTCCGGCACCATCAAGAGCGTGGAGATCGTGGCCTACGAAGACCTGGGCACGGAGGCCATACGCCGGCTGGAGGTTGAGGACTTCCCGGCCATCGTGGTCAACGATGTCCACGGCAATGACCTGCTGGAGCAGGGCCGCAACGAGTGGCGGCGGCCCGTCCCGTCAGAGCAGGGGTAGCGCGGGCGGTTGCCCGCCCGCTCGTCCTGAGCTTGTCGAAGGGCGGGCGGATGGCCGACTACTGTGGTCGCCCCGCTCTGGTTCGACAGGCTCACCATGAGCGGGATGAATTGCCCGCTCCCCTGAGTCTGTCGGCGGCGCGAGCGGCGCGCTCCGGTGAATGAAGCAGCGTGGTAAGATAGCTGCGTGGCCCCATGAAAGCGCTACTCGCAT
Organism: Dehalococcoidia bacterium; assembly: GCA_963555975.3. Lineage (GTDB taxonomy): Bacteria > Chloroflexota > Dehalococcoidia > Lucifugimonadales > UBA2985 > JAPPHY01. Next base: position 427,477 of record OY821663.2, on the reverse strand, counting down.
ACCCGCTCACTTCGGCGGTGCTTGCTCATGCCTTGGCCTGGGTGGTCAGCGTCCTCCTACTGTCCGACATCAGGCACGCGGAGGGAAATGGCGGCAGCATCGTTGCTCAACTGGCGTTGTTCTTGCCCGTACTGCTAACGGTCATTCCGATTCTGGTCGTGCTCACAGACGCAGACCACAGAATCATATGGGCAATCGCCATGCTGCTGACGGTAGTTTCGGTAATCTCGATTGCGTCAATAGGAATGTTGCTGTTTCCCATTGCAGGGGCCTTGTTCTGGACAGACCATAACCTGTCGAAGACGCAGGACTTGGACTAGGGATGGTTCGGCTGGCCAGCCGTGGGCGGGGCGAGCAACCACCACTCCGCCACCCCTGGATTGCGGCTTTCGCCGCAATGACGGTGGGGGGTCACGACAGGCGAGGCCGCGTCACGCGTCAAGCGCAGACAGGAAGCGCGGCGCGCTCAGGATACTCGTGCCCTCGTACTGCACAAGCGGCAACAAATGCCGCCGGTCGCCGGTGACCAGGTAGTCGGCGGAGGCGGCCGCCGCGCACGCCAGGATGTGATCATCGGCGCGACCTCCCTCGAGTCGCCCCGGCAGCTGAGACTCTACCGTCAAGGTTGCGGCCACTCGCAGTGTCCTAACGGCCTGTCGCGTTCGAGCCTCGTCCCAACCGAATTTGCGCTGAAGAACCCCCTCCACTTCACCAAGGATGAAGTTAGAGAGGAACAACTCGAACCGCCCCCTCAACGCCAGCTCAAGGACCAGGCGCTCATTGCCCGGAAAGTTCAGACCTGAGACGATGACGTTGGTGTCGAGAACCACTCTCATGCGCTGGAAGAGCCGACCTCGGCCCGGTACTCATCGACAAGGCAGCCGACATCGTCCGGGCCTATACCCTTCTGCCCGGCCCTCTCCTCGCCATACTGAAGCAGCTGTCTCCACTCGCACTCCTCAACGTAGCGGAGCACTGCCTCTCGAAGGAACGCGCTTCTGGAGCGTCCCAAGCGTTCCGTCGCCTCGTCCACTCTGTCCGCCATTTCGGGCGGCAGCGAGAACGTGATGGTCTTGTTCGTGCGCGCCATGCTCAACCTCTCATTGTCTATCCTTACCGAGATAATGAAGCACGGTTGGCTCCCGTGTCAATCGCTTCACTTCCGTCGGTGTCGGCCAATCTGCGCGGCGCAGGTCTCCCCGTCCATGCTCCGACAGGCTCAGCACGAACGGGGATACTGCCTCCGCTCGCCCTGAGCTTGTCGAAGGGCCCTCCCCCACGCGTTGACACGTCTCAGGCGTGATGCTAGACTGCGTTTGCCTATGGCTCAATTCGATTGCCCCCACCTGCGCCCTTAAGGGAGTTGACGCAATGCGCGGCAACGGCAGCGTTGGTATAGTCTACAACCCAAGGTCTCCCGGCTCTATGCCGCTTGTGGAGCAGCTTTCGCAGGAGCTTGGCCTGGGTGAGTCGGCCTGGATAATCCCCACGCGCACCGGCGAAACCGACGATCCGCCGTCCTCCACGTCGCTCCTCATCACCGTCGGCGGCGACGGCACCATCCTCTGGGCAACCCAGTTCGCCGCGCCGCGTGAGATCCCCATCCTCGGCGTCAACCTCGGCAGGGTCGGCTTCATGACCGAGCTGCGCGCAGACGAGGCTGTCAACCGCGTGCGCGACTACCTGGACGGCAAGGTGTGGGTTGAGGAACGCTCCATGCTACAGGCGACGGTGGTATCCGAGGCTTCCGGCCGCGGCCCGGCGCACCAGGCGTTGAACGACGTGGTGGTCGGCCGCACCGCCATCTCCCGCCTCGTTCACCTGGAGGTCAAGATAGACGACGCCCTGCTCACCACCTACCGCGCGGACGCCGTAATCCTGGCAACGGCCACCGGAAGCACCGGCTACTCCATCTCCGCCGGCGGCCCCGTGCTCCATCCGGAATCCAGGGACATGCTGCTGAACCCCGTTGCGACCCACCTGGGCCTCCACTCCGCCATAGTGCTTGCGCCGGAGTCAGTGGTGCAGGTCGCCATACGCTCCGACTACATGGCCGCGATCAGCGTGGACGGCCGCGCCGACATGGACATCGCACCCGGCGACGTGGTAGAGGTGGCGCGAAGCCCGTACGTCGCGCGTTTCCTCCGCGCCAATCCGCCCAATCACTTCTACCGCGTGCTCACCGAGAGGCTCAATCCCGAAATGCGCGCCCCATCCCACGCCACGGCTCCGCGTCCCTGAGGCAAGCTGCTATGCAGGAAGAGCGGACACTCGAAAGCAGGCGCGTCTACGACGGCAGGATACTGTCGGTTCGCGTGGACACCGTGCGAATGTCCAACGGCGTCACAGCCACGCGCGAGATAGTTGAGCACATCGCGTCGGTCGTCATGGTTCCAATCGACGACCAGGGCCGCGCCCTGCTGGTCAGGCAGTACCGCAAGGCGCCGGAGTTGTCGCTGCTGGAGGCGCCCGCGGGCGGCCTCGAGGAGGGCGAGTCGCCGGAGGACGGCGCAATCCGCGAGCTGCAAGAGGAGGTAAACTGCACGGCGGGTCGGCTGGTTCGCATGACCGGCTTCTGGGTCGCCCCCGGCTTCTGCACGGAGTTCATGCACGCCTTCATCGCCACCGACCTGCGCCCCAGCTCGCTGGCCCAGGACGTGGACGAAAGCGTCGAGGTCGAACCCGTCCCGCTCGATCGCATACCGGAACTGATACGCTCCGGCGAGATACAGGACGGCAAGTCGGTTGCGGCCCTGCTGATGGCGCTTCACCTGTACGCCGACCAATTGTAAAATCCATCACTATCTGCTATAGTTGACACGGCTCTAAGACCACTTCCAAGGAGACCTGCCCCATGCCCTTCGCGGTGGAAGAGGAGATCATCCGGCACGACGCCGTGGTCTTGGGTGGCGGCTTGGCAGGCATGAGGGCGGCGCTGGAGGCGGCCCGCTGCGGCGCAGACGTGGCCGTGGTCTCCAAGGTGTATCCCACTCGCAGCCACTCCGTAGCCGCGCAGGGCGGCATCAACGCGGCCCTCGGCGAGGACGACTCATGGGCTGCCCACGCGTTCGACACGGTGAAGGGCAGCGACTACCTGGCTGACCAGGACGCCGCATCCATCCTCTGCCGCGAGGCGCCCGCCGACATCCTGGAGCTTGAGCGCATGGGCGTCATCTTCAACCGCCGCGAGGACGGCCGGCTGGCCCAGCGGCCGTTCGGCGGCGCAGGCTTTCCGCGCACCTGCTTCGTGGCAGACATTACCGGCCACGTCATCCTGCACGTCATCTGGGAGCAGTCCATCAGGGACGGCATCGCCACATACGACGAGTGGTTCGCCGTAAGCCTCATCGTAGAGGACGGCCGTTGCAGGGGCCTCGTTGCGCTGGACATGCACAGCGGCAGGCTTCACACGTTTGAGGCCAAGGCCGTCATCCTTGCAACCGGCGGGCTGGGCCGCGTCTACGAGCCGTCCACCAACGGCCTCATCTGCACCGGCGACGGCATGGCGCTGGCCTACCGCGCCGGCGCTGCGCTCATGGACATGGAGTTCACCCAGTTCCACCCCACTACGCTGTTCCCCAGCGGCGTCCTCATCACAGAGGGCGCGCGCGGCGAGGGCGGCCACCTGCTGAACGCGCTCGGCGAGCGGTTCATGTCAGGCTACGCGCCGGAGCGGCTGGAGCTTGCCTCCCGCGACGTGGTATCCCGCGCGGAGCAGGTGGAGATCGACTCCGGCAGAGGCGAGAACGGCTGCGTGATGCTCGACCTGCGCCACCTGGGCCGCGACCTCATCCGCACCAAACTCAGCCAGATCTACGAGCTGGCCCGGGACATGGCCGGCGTAGACCTGCTCGAAGAAACCGTCCCAATCCGGCCCGGTATGCACTACCAGATGGGCGGCGTCAAGACGGACGTGGACGGCCGCTCCACCATTCCCGGCCTGTACGCGGCCGGCGAGTGCGCCTGCGTGTCGGTTCACGGAGCGAACCGGCTGGGCGGCAACTCTTTGCTGGAGACGGTGGTGTTCGGGCGGCGCGCCGGCAGGACGGCCGCGCAGGATGCCGAGCAGGAACATTTCGTCAATCTTACGCCCGCCATCGCACGCGACCACGCCGATCGCATCGACGCCATGCTCAGCCGCAGCGACCGCGGCATCCGGTCGGCCGCGCTGCGCCGGGAGCTGGGCGAGACGATGCAGGAGCGCGCAGGCATCTTCCGCGATGCCGCCGGGCTGAGCGCGGGCCTGGACGCGATCCACGGCCTGAAGGAGCGGTACGAGGGCTTGTCGGTGCAGGACAGGGGCCGCGTGTTCAACACCGACCTGATTTCGGCGCTGGAGCTTGGCAACATGCTGGAGCTGGCCGAGGTCATGGCGGCTAGCAGCCTGCAACGCCGCGAGAGCCGCGGCGCGCACGCAAGGCGCGACTACCCGCAGCGCGACGACGACAACTGGCTCAAGCACACGCTCGCGTATAGCACGCAGGACGGGCCGCGGCTGGAGTACGGCCCCGTCACCATTTCGGAGTGGCAGCCGCAAGCGAGGTCTTACTAGCGATGGGACTCGCTGACGCAGGCGCGGGAAGCGCCGCGCAACATGCTGCCCTTCCAGGAGGAATCGGATGGATGTAACCCTGAACGTCAGGCGGTTCGACCCAGAGGCCGAAAGCCCGGAGTCCCGCTTCCAGGAGTACAACCTGGAGGTGGAGGACTACTACACCGTGCTGGACGCGCTGATCAAGGTGCGTGAGGAGGTGGACGGCAGCCTGGCCCTCCGCTGCTCCTGCCGCGCCTCGATTTGCGGTTCCTGCTCCATGCGCGTCAACGGCCACGCCAAGCTGGTGTGCAAGACCAAGGTTAGAGACGTGGCAAACGCACGGAACCAGGTCACTGTGGAGCCTATGGGCAACCTGCCCGTGGTCAAGGATCTGGTAACGGACATGAAGCCGTTCTGGGACCGCGTGCGCGCCGTCAAGCCCTACCTTCAGCCGGAGGGCGAGGAGCCGGAGGGCGAGTACATCGCTCCCAACGACACCATGCTCCACCTGGCCGGAGTAATGAGCTGCATCATGTGCGGCGCGTGCGTCTCCGACTGCACCGCCATCGAGGTCGACCAGCGGTTCCTGGGGCCGGCCGCGCTCGCCAAGGCGTACCGCTTCGTCGGAGACCCACGGGACGACGCCGACCGGAACCGGCTCCAGATGTACAGCCAACCCGGCGGCATCTGGGATTGCACGCGCTGCATGGAGTGCGTTGAGGTGTGCCCCAAGGGCGTGGCGCCCATGGATCGCATCATGGCGCTGCGTGACAAGGCCATCGAGGCAGGGTTCGACAACAACAACGGCGCTCGCCACACGGAGGCGTTCACCGACCTGGTGAAGCACAGCGGCCGCCTGGACGAGTTGAAGCTGCCCCTGCGGACCTACAGCCCGTTCGACATCACCGCGATGATGGGGCTTTCGCTGGTCGGCCTGCGGGCCTTCCTGCGAGGCAAGACGCCGCCCATACTGCACAAGGCCATACCCGGAAAGGACAAGGTTCGCCGCCTGTTCGACAAAGTGGAGGGCAAGTGATGAAGTACGCATTCTTCCCCGGTTGCGTCTCGCGCGGAGGCTGCCCGGAGCTGTACCCCGCGGCCGTGAAGGTCTGTGAACGCCTGGGCCTGGAGATCGAGGTCATGGAGGGCGCGGCCTGCACCGGCGCAGGCGTGCTCCAGGAGAAGAACCAGCGCCTCGGCGACGCGCTCAATGCCCGCACCTTCGCTATGGCGGAGGAGATGGGCCTGCCCATAATGACGATATGCAGCACCTGCCAGGGCACCATGAGCCAGGCGCACAAGCGCATGGCCGACGACCCGGCGTACATGGCGGAGATCAACGAGGTTCTTGCCGAAGAAGGCCTGGAGTACAAGGGCGAGGTGGTGGTCAAGCACCTGCTGTGGATCCTGGTGGAGGATCTGGGGCTGGACACGCTCAAGACTTTCATCACCACGCCCCTGCACGGCCTGCGGATGGCGCCGTTTTACGGCTGCTACATCATCCGGCCCACGGGCGCGCTCGGCTTCGACGAGCACCCGGAGCGCGAGGACTCGCTGGAGCGGGTCATAGAGGCGCTGGGCGCGGAGTCCGTCGAGTACAGCGGCAAGACGCGCTGCTGCGGCTTCCCCATACTCACCATCAACGAGCGCAACTCCGTGGCGATGGTAGCCAACCACACGCTGGAGGCCAAGGGCCTGGGCGCGGACGCGATGGTCACGCCCTGCCCGCTCTGCCACCTGAACCTGGACGGCTTCCAGCCCAAGGCGGCCTCACAGCGCAAGGCCACCATCAACCTGCCCATCCTGCACCTGCCGCAGGTGGTCGGTCTGGCGATGGGCATGGACGCCAAGAGCATGGGGCTGAACAAGCACATCATCTCGGCCAAGCGGCTGCTGTCCAGCGTCGCGCTGTCCGCGTAGGCGGCGGCGACCGTCTTTCCTGCGAAAGCAGGATCTAGCGCCCGGCGGGGAGTTGAGCGGGAGGATAGACGGCGGCGGCCACATTAGCCGTCATTGCGGCGAAAGCCGCAATCCAGGGGGAGGACATGGGGAGGGGCGCCTCAAGCCCGTTCGCCCTGAGCCTGTGGAAGGGCGGGCGTACGCCGCAGTTGTGGTTGCCCAGGCCTGATTCGACTGGCTCACCCGTATCAGATACGGGCGGGCCTTGATCGGGAGCCGCTCCGCCAACCCAGAACCGTCTTTCCTGCGAAAGCAGGAATCTATCACCCGGCGGGGAGGCGGGCGGGGGCGCATCCCCAACCCCATGCCCCGGGTGCTAGACCCCCGCTTTCGCGAGGGTGACGGATGCGATGGCCGACGGCGTCAGCTTCCGTTCGTGCTGAGCCTGTCGAAGCATGAACGGCGGCCCACCGCGCGCGCCCAGCTCCACCCCATGCCCGCCAAGGCGGGCATCCACTCGACCGAGTTCCGGCTTGCAACACAACCGCCCGCGCTTCCCACCCTCGCCCCGCTGGACTCCCGCCGTAGTCTACCCCCCAAAACTGGTACGGGCTGGAATTGAGTGGGCATCGCACCGCTAACTCAGAACCGTCATTCCTGTAGATGTCAGATAATTCGCTGACGGAATAGTATGGAAGTTAGCGACATATCTGGAGGCGATGATGAGAGACAACAGCGATGATAAGACCCTTGATCGGAGCTACTACCGGACGTGGCGGTTCCTGATCCGGGAGTACGAACTGGTGAAGGCCAAGAAGCATCCCCGCTTCCGGTACGCCTACGAATTCTACGAGGCGCACGGCACCAACCGGCAGACCTTCGCCAAGTACTACAACCGCTTCCGCCAGGACGGGAGCAATGAGTCGCTGACACCCAGGCGGCGCGGCCCCAAGTGGAAGAGCCGGCGCACGTTGCCGTTCATCGAGCAGAAGGCGCTGGAGCTCAGGAGGCAGGGTAGCAGCCGCTACGAGATATATGCGATACTCAAGGAGACGCTGAAGTCCCGCACGCCTGCGCCCTCCACCATCTACGCCATCAGCAGGCGTCACGGACTCAACCGGCTGACCAAGCCCATTCGTCGGTCCCGGAGGCGGATCATCAAGACCAGAGCCGGAGAGTTGGGCCACCTGGACTGCCACCACCTGAGCAAGGACATCATCGTAGGCGCCAAGCAGCGCTACTACCTGGTGTGCATCGTGGACGCCTGTACGCGCCTGGCCTGGGCCGAGGTGGTGGACGACGTCAAGAGCCTCAGCGTGATGTTCGCCTCCCTCAAGATCCTCAACCTGCTGAACGTGGAGTACGGGCTGCGCTTCGAAGCCATCCTCACCGACAACGGCCCGGAGGTAGCCTCACACGGCAAGAAGGACCGCCACCCCTTCGAGAGGATGCTCCAGGAACTGGGCATCACCCACCGCTACACACGCCCATACAGGCCCCAGACCAACGGCAAGGTGGAGCGGTTCTGGCGCACGCTCAACGAAGACATGCTGGACGAGACCACGTTCGAGTCGGTCGATGAGCTGAAGAACGAACTGGTGGAATACCTCCTGTACTACAACACGGTGCGGCCGCACCAGGGCCTCAACGGCATAACCCCCTTCCAAGCCATCCAAAATCTCCCAAATCCGTCAGCGAATTAGATGGCATGTACAATTCCTGCGAAAGCAGGAATCTATCACCCAGCGGGGAGGCGGGCGGCAGCGCATCCTCCACCCCCATGCCCCGGGTGCTAGACCCCCGCTTTCGCGAGGGTGACGGTTGTGATGGCCGACGGCGTCAGCTTCCGTTGATGCTTCCACAAGCTCTCAACTCGAACGGGTTGCTGTCTCCGTTCATGCTTCGACTGGCTCAGCACGAACGGAGACGCAGCAGCCCGCAATTCGCCGCATCAACCGTGGTGCCCCTGGCGGGACTCGAACCCACGCACCTGGCTTCGGAGGCCAGCGCTCTATCCTCTGAGCTACAGGGGCTTGTCTGCTGCGACCATCCGCCCGCGGCCACGCGGCGTCGCCGCCTCATCCGCGGGGGTTGGCAGGCGCTACTATACCAGCCGAGCGTTCCCGCGGGCAACCTGCGCCGTGCGTCATCGCTTGCCCTCGCCGCCACTCGCAAACGACGGCACCAGGATGAGCGGCGCTATGAAGGTGGTCACAACCGTCATCAGAATCGCCACGCCGAACACGTCCGAGCCGATTATCCCCCGCGATAGCCCAATGCCCGCGATGATCAACGCCACCTCCCCGCGCGGCAGCATCCCAATGCCTATTCGCCACGAGCCGACCCTGTTGAACCCAACGAGCAACGCCGGCACCCCGGAGCCCGCCACCTTGCCGATGATCGCAAGAACCGACACCACGCCGCCGAACAGCAGAACGCCCGCCATTGCCGTAACGTCCACCAGCATACCCATCACCACGAAGAAGATGGGCACCAGCGCATGATACACCGACATGATTGGCTCCTCCAGCTGTCGCGCCAGCGGCGTGCCGGACAGCGCAAGCCCAATGGTGTATGCGCCAATTATCATCGCCAGGCCAAAGCTCTCCGCCAGGCCCGCCGCCAGGAATGCCAGCGCCAGCGCCAGCGCAATTGCCGAGCCGGACACCTTGAACGACCGCAACGCAGTCGAAATGTACTTGGCGCACAGTATGCCGCCCGCCATCAGCGCGAGCCAGAACCCGACGGCCTTGACTCCCACCAAGGCCACGCTGCCAACCGTTGCCTGCTGGTCCGGCTCCGCAAGGCCAACCACAATTGTGAGCACCAGAATGCCCAGGACATCGTCCACAACCGCGCCGGCGAGGATCGTCACGCCCTCCGGCGAGTCCAACCTGCCGATATCGTTGAGCACCCTTGCGGTGATGCCCACCGACGTCGCAGTCATCACCGCGCCCACGAACAGCGCCGCGTGAAGCAGCGACTCGCCTTCAAGGTTGCCGGGCGCGAACAGCAGCGTAGCCCCCACGCCGAACAGGAATGGGAACACCACGCCGCCCATCGCAACGGCCGAGGCCGGGCCTGCGAAGCGAAGGAACTGCTTGAGGTCGGTTTCCAGGCCGGCGACGAAGAGCAGCACCACCGCCGCGATCTGCGACACGGAGTACAGCTCGGTTGACACGGGCACGGCGCCGCCGTTGCCGTGGGGCGCCTCGAACAGCGGCCCCAGGCCAGGGATGGGGATCTGGCCCAGCGCAAACGGGCCAATGATGATGCCCACAAGCAGCTCGCCAAGAACCGGCGGGGTCTTCAGGAAGCGCTGGCAAATCTCGCCGCCCACCTTGGCCCCCGCCAGAATCACGGCGAGTTGAAACACCAGGTGGGTCACCTTCTCTATGACATCGTGTTCCATTCTTCGTCCGTTCGCCCCCTGCTTTCGCAGGGGTAAGCTCTGAGCTTGTCTAAGGGCGTGAGCATGGCGCATGTTCAGCAGGCCCGCCAAGGTGGTTCGACAGGCTCACCACGAGCGGGTCTGCCTTCCTCGGTGCGCGGGCGATAGCCGTCTGCGCCATGCGGGATTATAGCAGAGTATCCCCGCAAGTAAATCGCTCTGCGCAGGCGGCGACCGGGCGAAGGCACGCGCAACCCGCCCTGCGACTCGCGGGCAACCCTCGCGGCAGCCGGATTCAGGCATGGCGCGGCGCAGTCGAGGCAGCGGCACAGGCCATCGGCACCAAAGAATCTCAAAATTGCCGCCCATAAGGGTTGACACACAAGCACGACTTGACTATCATAAGGCGGATTTGTGGCACTCCAACGAAAACCGCGCGCCTTTCCACAGGGATAGCGCAGGCGCCTCGGAGCGCCAATCTCGAGCAACGGGAGGCTTGTCAGCGTGAAGAAGATTATGTCGGTCAAAGGCGTTCTCATAGTGACGTTGCTGCTGGTGGCAGCTCTGGGATCCGGCACGGCCCTGGCCGACCGCCAGGCGGCGGTCCAGCCCCAGGAGTCTCTCACCAGGACTGACGGCGCAACGATCGTTACCAGCAACATCTGCGCCTCCAACGCCACCACGGAAAGCAACCCCCACCGGAAGGAACTGAGCGAGTTCGCGGGCCATGAGTTCAACGTGTGGGTTTCCGGCTTCGGTCCGGGCGAGGTTGTCATCCTCTCCCTGGTCAAGAACCCGGACGAGTCCCTGATCTGGTTCTCCGGCGAGGTCAACGACGCAGGCGCCACGGAGCTGAACTTCTACCTCGCATCCAGGCCCCCGAACGCCACAAGCGTCTTCGTGCGCTACCCCGGCGACGGCCTCTGGACGCTGGAAGCCTTCGGCGTGTCCGGTCGGCTGGCAACCACCCCCATCATGACCGTCTCTGAGAAGTGCAACGGCGACGCCATGATGGACGGCAAGATGAGCTAGAGGCTCCGGGCATCCGGCAGCTACGCCACACATAGACACGAAAGAAGAGAGCGGGGAATCCCCGCTCTCTTCTTGTGGTTGCGTTGCCGGCCTCTCCCCGCCTCAGTCTCTGCCTTGGGCGGTTCACGAACCGCCACTACGGCCGTAGAGCCCTCCCGCCCCGTTCGTGCTGAGCCTGTCGAAGCATGGGCGGGCATTGCGGCTCTCGCGCCCGTCCCCTATTCCCGCGCAGCCTGCCCCGTACCTAGATACGGCGGCGGGAATTCCCATCAGAGCGATTCGCTGTCCGTGAGGACTGCCGCGCGCCTCCGTAGGTGGTCGAGTGGATGCCCGCCTCCGCGGGCGTGGGGTTAGGTCGTGCTGAGCTTGTCGAAGCATCAAGCGGGGCCAGCGGCGGCCGCCATCCGCTCGCCCTTCGACAAACTCAGGGCATGCGTCCCTTGTGGGCGTCCATCCGCCCACGTCCCTGCCCTGGGCGGTTCACGAACCGCCCCCCTACGGCGGAGCCTCCAGCGAAACTTCCACCTTCTTGATCCGCCGTCCCAGCGTGGAGATGACCCGAATGTCCAGGCCGTCCACCCGCAGCTCGTCGCCCGGGCTGGGCATCTTCCCAAGGCGCTGGTACAGCAGGCCGCCGAGCGTGTCGAACCCGTCGCCCTCCAGGTTGACCGAGAGAACGCGGTTCACCTCGTCCAGCGGCATCCGCGCGTCCATCACCGCCCTGCGTTCGTCCAGCATCTCGTGCAGCGGCTCGTCCACGTCGAACTCGTCCTCAATCTCGCCCACGATCTCCTCCAGCAGGTCCTCGATGGTGACTAGCCCGGCCGTGCCTCCGTACTCGTCCACGACAATCGCAATCTGAATGTGGTTCTCCTGGAACTCGCGCAGCAGCTCGTCCAGGCGCTTGGACTCCGGCACGAACAGCGCAGGACGAGCAAGATCCATCAGCCTGGTTTCACCTTCGACTGCGCCGAAGTTGCGCAGCATGTCCCTGGAGTGCGCGATCCCCACAATGTCGTCCAGCGAGTCCCTGTAGAGCGGGATGCGGCTGTGCCCGCTCTCCCGCATCAGATCCGCCACCTCCGCCGGAGTCGACGAGACGTCGGCCGCTACAAAGTCCATCCGCGGCGCCATGATCTCCCGCGCCGTGGTCTGGTCGAGCTGGAGGATGGAGCGAATCATCCTGCGCTCGTGGGGGTCAAGCTCCTCATCATCGCCGCCGTCCGCCGCCAGGCCGGTCAGCCCGTTCGCCAGCGCGTCCGCGGCGTCTCCGCGGCCGCCCCATCGCGCGCCGAGGGCGTGTGCGATAGCGTAAGCGATGCCCCGCCCTAACGCGACCAAGGCCGCAAGACCCGCGCCGGACAGCGCGGCGACTCGCCAATCGAGATTCTGCGTCACTGCGAGCGCAACGAAAGCCGCAGCGGCCACGGCAATCGCCGCAACCTGCGCCACGGCTCGCACACCGACAGCGGCGAGCAGCGGCCTGCGCCGCGCTCTGCTATGCTCTGCCGCGCCCGGCTCCCCGCTCGCGGACATGCGCCCGTCCACGGCTGCGAGCAGGCCATAGAGCGCAAGGGATGAGGTCAGAGCTGTGGCTGCTAACCAGCCATCACCATCCAAAGCGCACCACCTCCCTGCGCGCGCGGTCACGGCCTCGCTCAGCGGTTCGCGCCGTTGCGCGCCCGCCGTCCGATTCCGTCCGCGCCTTCACGATTGCCCCTCCTTGCGGGGCCTGCCGCCGGTAATCTGTCTGGCGGGAACGCCTGCCACACGCGCGCCGGGAGGCACGTCACGCGTCACCACCGACCCCGCGCCCGTGCTCGCGCCCGCGCCGATGCGAACCGGCGCAATCAGCATCGAGTCGCTACCGATGAACGCGCCGTCCTCCACTATCGTGCGGTGCTTGTCGACGCCGTCGAAGTTGCACGTCACGGCGCCCGCGCCAATGTTCACGCCCGCGCCAACCCACGAGTCGCCCAGGTAGCTGAAGTGCCCCATCTTGCTGCCGCGCCCAAGGCGGCTGTTCTTGATCTCGACAAAGTTGCCCACGTGTACGCCCGTCTCCACGTGGGAGTCCGGGCGAACGTGGCTGAAGGGGCCAACGTCGACGCCGTCCTCCAGCACAGCACCCTCAACTACGGAGTGCAGAACGCGGCAGCCGTCCGCGATATCGGAGTCCGTCACCATAGAGCCTGGGCCGACGACAGAACCTTTGCCCACGCGCGTCCGCCCTTGCAGGAACGAGTTGGGGTAGACCACGCTGTCCTCGCCCAGCTCCACCGTCACGTCTATGTAGGCGGGCTCCATCACGCTCACGCCGCGCAGCCGCCAGCCGTCGTTGATGCGCTGGCGCATTGCCTCTCTCGCGCGGTCGAGCTGCACGCCGTCGTTCACGCCGAGCGCCTCCGCGGCGTCCTCGACCGCCAGCGATTCGACAACGCGGCCCTGGCGCACCGCCTCGGCGACCAGTCCGGTGAGGTAGACTTCGCCGTTGGCGGCAGGCGATAGCTCGTCGAGCGCGCCCCACACCCACGGCGATTCGACGCAGTACACGCCTGCGTTCGCCTCCGTGACGCACGCCGATTGAGCGTCCAGGTCGGCCTGCTCCACAATGGCGGCGATTGCGCCGCTTTCGTCTCTGACCACGCGCCCCATGTCGTTCGAGGGCGGCGGATCGCAGGTGAGGATGGTGAGGCAGGCGCCCGTCGCCTCGTGGCGGCGGATCAGATACGCGATGGTGGACGGCTTGACCAGCGGCGCATCGCCGTTGATGACGAGCACGCGGCCGCGGTGCTCGGCCAGCAGGGCGGCGGCCTGCGCGAGCGCGTGGGCGGTGCCTAGCGGCTCCGCCTGTTCGACCGGCGTTGCGCCATCGCCCACCGCCCCGACGACATCACGGTCGCCGGGCGCAACCACCACAATCGGTTCGCAGAGGCCCGCGCCGCGGAGCGCATCGGCCACCAGGCCAACCATCGGGCGGCCGCAGATGGGTCGCAGGACCTTGGGCGCGCCAGAGCGCATCCTGCTGCCTCGCCCCGCCGCAAGAATGACGGCTTGCCGGCTATCCACGTTTGCCGCCCAACGCAAAGGGCGGCCTCACCATTGCTGCGCGCAAAGCGAAGGCCACCCTCTCACTCAAGACCTGAGCTAGGACTCATCCTGCGGGCAATAGTAGCATGGCGCGTTTCGCGCTGTCAAATTGGGCGCGGCGAGGCGTTGGCGGGACGCCGCGATGTGGTATGCTATACATTCGCGGAGAGGTGGCCGAGAGGCTTATGGCGCCGCTCTCGAAAAGCGGTTTCCGGTTGCACCGGAACGTGGGTTCAAATCCCACCCTCTCCGCCAGCAGCGCATGGCGAGTCGTCGTACGCTCGCTTTCGGAGAGGTGCTGGAGTGGCCGAACAGGCGCGACTGGAAATCGCGTAGGGGAGCAATCCTCTCGTGGGTTCGAATCCCACCCTCTCCGCCAGAAACACCATTCGCCGACCACTGCCCGACCGCGCGAGGGGGCGTGTGGTAGAATGATGCGCGAGGAGAGGCACGAGCGAAGATGGCGAAGCGATGCGGGCAAGTGGGTGACTCCGCCATTACAGAAGTAAGGCCAATAGTTTACCAATTGACCTTGCTTGCACCTCTCTAGTTGTGCTTTTGGAGAACTGGTGCTACCATGGATGTGTCAGTCAAGTACTCGAATCAGCTACCGATGGTGCGAGGTGAGAAGTGATTAGGGTTTCAGTAAGAAACTTTGGACCAATAGTTGAGGGAGCCGTAGCTCTGAAACCCTTGACCATTTTCGTAGGACCTAGCAATGCAGGGAAGTCCTATATGGCAATGCTGGTCTACTCCCTACTCCAGTCACTTGCGCCGTTTCCCGTTTCTCGTTACGGCGGGCTTCTACGTCACGAGTATTTTGGTCCGGGACGGTACTTCAGACGGGGACTTTTGTTGGATCCTGAAGACGGCTCCCTAACGCCTCAGGGTATTTCCGATGCCTTAAATGGCTGGTTACAGGACGCTGATGTTGATCCTCGTATACCCTTTACTACCTCTTTCCCGGCTCTCCCAACGGAAATAAGGGAAATGCTTGAGCGCGGGGTAGTGCATTCACTACAATCCATAGAGCGTTTGTTCAGCAGAGAGTTGCTCAGGTGCCTTGGAGAAATTGGTGACTTAAGGAGCCGTAGGGTGGGTGCATCTCCACTCCAAATCGACCTTGAACGAAATGAGCCACTCTTGAGACTCAATCTAGAAGAACACCAAGGCGCGGTGCGCGTATTGTCAAGTGACCAGTGGGATCTGACACAGATGACCTTCGAGGCTCCTGGCAGATTGGTTAGTCGATTGAGAGCTGATGTATCTTCAGCAGCCAGTAGGAGAAGGCGGAACTTACCCTTGTCCTATCAGCAAATGGAATTCATAGAGACGCTTTCAGAGTCTGTATCGGCTTGGCTCTACCAAGAGTTTCCTGGGAGTTGCTACTACCTTCCCGCAGCGCGCTCAGGTATTGCTCAAGGCCATAAGGTTATTTCTAGCATCTTGGTTCGTCAATCATCGCTCGCTGGCATCCAACCCTTGGAGATACCCACACTGTCCGGCATCATTACAGACTTTATGGGCCACATACTTACTATGGAACACTCAAGAAGCCTGTTTCTGAGAGCAGACGGAACCGATATTGAGAACGTAGTGCGATTTCTAGAGCGCGAGGTGGTTGGAGGTAGTATTGACATAGAGCGCAGTGGAGAAGTCACATACCCAGAGATCCTATACGCACCAATTGGCGGCCAGCCCAACGCAGGTACCTTCCCGCTTCACAAGACATCCTCAATGGTTTCGGAACTTGCGCCAGTTATTCTCTTCTTGAAGCATCTAGTAAGTCCGGGAGACCTGATAGTCATAGAGGAACCAGAATCCCACCTGCATCCCGCCATTCAGAGGCAGATGGCAAGAGGCATAGCACGACTTGTAAATGCAGGCGTAAAGGTTATCGTTACCACCCACAGCGATTATTTTATTGGTCAACTCAACAACCTGCTAAAGCTCAGCTATGTCAGCAGACAGAAGCGCACATGGGAAGGCTACGCAGCAACGGACTGCCTGAAGTCGGACAACGTTGCGGCATATCACTTTGTGCTAAAGGAGGAATTGAACGGCAGTTTTGTCAGGGAACTGCCCATTGTGTCTGGCTTTGGCATTGATGAAGAGGAATTCGCTAAGGTCTCTGAGGACCTATATGAGGAATCCGTTTGGCTGCAAGGAGTTAAACCCAAATAGCTATGGACGGCATCATTGAACAAATACGCCGAGTTTATGCGAGCTGCCTCGACCAACACTGTCGAGAGCGGAACTGTGAACTGCGCGTAGACACACTACCGCGCGAGTCACTGGCAATCATCAATGGCTCGAAGTACCAAAAGTCCCAAAAGTTAAAGTGGAAGTTGTGCGATAGGATCGTTTTCCGTCGACGGCATGGTGTAGCTCTAGCAGCTGTGGAATTGAAGGGGGGAAGACGCGCCCATATGTCCGAGGCCATCGAACAGGTCCAGAGAGGCTTGAACGTAGCGATGAACATTTTGGGGGAGAGCCCGGTGACGGAGTGGCATCCTCTCGTAATGTACAGTGGTAGTATGCATCCTAATGAAATCAGACTGCTACGAAATAGATCAGTGGCATTCAGAGGCCAACGCAAGCTCATGGTGAGGTCCAATTGCGGTACCAGATTGAATGCCATCCTAACGAATTGACTATACCGCGGTGGAGGCGTCGATGCAGAGGCCGAACCTATGGCTTATTCTGGCGAGGCAGCCAAGGTTACAGATGGGCCGCGGCGGACTCAGCTACTTCCATCACTTCAGCAGCCACCGGCCCTCGGATGGCTAATGTCGTGCGCTCAAGGCATCAAGGTCATACCGGGCCTGACCAATTGCTAAAGGGTGCGACACGTAAATCCGAGATACTAGCTCGAACGGGCAAACTGATGCACAAGTACGAGATCATCATCTACTGGAGCAACGAGGACGGCGTCTTTGTGGCCGAGGCGCCAGAGCTACCCGGATGCGCTGCGCACGGAGACACGCAGCAGGCGGCGCTGGAGCACATCGGGCAGGCAATAGAACTGTGGCTGGACACAGCACGCGAGTTCGGCGACCCTATCCCCGAACCCAGGGGCGAACGCCTGAAGCTGGCATAGCAGGCCCCATGACAACCCACCCCACCCCCCACCCGCGCGCCGCCGCCCTCCTGGCAGCCGCAGTGCTCCTCATCCTCGCCGCTTGCGCGCCCGCGGGCGACGCGGATGGCGGCCGCCTCAAGCTCGCGACCACCACCAGCGTCTACCACATCGGCCTGTGGGACGTGCTGGAGCCGATGTTCGAGCGTGAGCACGGCATCGACCTGCTCGTGCTCACCGGCGGCACCGGCCAGGCCATCGAGGCCGGCCGCCGCGGCGACGTGGACGTGCTCACGCTCCACGACGAGGCGCGCGAGCTGGCCTTTGTGGCGGACGGCCACGGCGTCGCGCGCCACCCGATCGCCTACAACCGCTTCGTCATCGTGGGGCCGGAGAGCGACCCGGCGCAGATTCGCGGCATGGAGCCGCAGGCAGCCCTGCTTCGCATCATGGAGCGCGGCCGCGCAGAGCCGGGGCGCGTCCGATTCGTGTCGAGGGGCGACGGCTCCGGCACCCACTCGCGGGAGATGCTGCTGTGGGATCGCGCAGGGCTGGACTACGCGGCGGTCAGGCAGTCCGGCCCGTGGTACGTGGACGCAGGCGCAGGCATGGGCGCAGCGCTGATGATAGCCTACGAGAAGTCCGCATACACGCTGGCCGTCAGCAGCACGTATGAGGCATCCCGCCAGAAGTCCGCCCTTGCGCCGCTGGTCGAGGAGGGGGACGCGCTGGTGAACCTGTACTCCGCCATCGCCGTCAGCCCGGAGCGGCACCCAGCCGTCAATAACGACGCAGCCGCCGCGCTCATCGACTTCCTGACCTCCGACCACGTCCAGGACATCATCGCGATGCTCGGCGTGTGCGAGTACGGCGCGCCGCTGCTCGTCCCTGCCCGCGATCGGGCAGCAGGAGACGCCGCGCAGCCCGCGGCGTGCCCGCAGGAGTGAACCGCCTTGGAGCTGATAATCGACAGCCTGCTATCCGCGCTGGGACTCATCGTGTCCCTTGACCGGGACGTGCTCAGCATCACCGGCAGGACGCTGGCGATAGCCACCGTATCCACCGTCATCGCCTCGGCGATATTCATCCCCGCGGGAAGCCTCATCCACTTCCACGATTTCCGTGGCAAGTCGCTGCTGGTCAACGTCATCCAGACGCTGTTCAGTATGCCGACCGTGTTCGTTGGGCTGCTGGTGTTCGTCACCCTCTCGCGTGACGGGCCGCTGGGCGGCCTCGGCCTGCTATTCTCGCCCGCGGCAATCGTCGTGGGGCACGTGCTGCTCATATCGCCCATCATGGCCGGGCTGACCATCTCAGCCCTGCGCGGCGTGGCGCCGGAGATACGGGACACCGCCGTCTCGCTGGGCGCGGGCAGGACGCAGGCCATCTTCACCATCGTCAGGGAGGCGAGGTACGGCGTGACCACCGCGGCGCTCATGGGGTTCGGGCGCGCGCTCTCCGAGATCGGCCTGGCCATCATGGTCGGCGGCAACATCCGCGGCTACACCCGCACGCTCACCACCGCCATGTCGCTGGAGACCTCCATCGGCAACTTCGAGCTGGCGATGGCACTGGGAATCATCCTCGTCACGCTCGCGCTGTCGGTCAACATCCTGGTTGGCCGGTTCCAGCAGAGGCAGCAGCGATGATTACGATTCGCGGCCTCTCGAAGCGGTACGACGGCCACGACGCCCTCCGCGGCGTTGACCTGGACATGCCAGACGGCAGCGTCACGGCGATCATCGGGCCGAGCGGCTCCGGCAAAACGACGCTGCTCCGCCTGCTCGATTTGCTGGA
Organism: Dehalococcoidia bacterium; assembly: GCA_963555975.3. Classification (GTDB taxonomy): domain Bacteria; phylum Chloroflexota; class Dehalococcoidia; order Lucifugimonadales; family UBA2985; genus JAPPHY01. The sequence continues at coordinate 408,655 of OY821663.2, read as the reverse complement.
GCAGCCGAACGCCGGCTCCATCACTTGGGACGGCAAGGAGTCGCCGACCTCGGAGGACGCGCGGCTGGCGATGCGGCGGCGAATCGGCATGGTGTTCCAGAAGCCGGTCGCCTTCAGCGGCAGCGTGTTCGACAACGTGTCCTACGGCCTGCGCGTCCGCGGGCACGACCGCAGGGCGATGCGCGAGCGCGTGCGCCGCGCGCTGGAGACCGTTGACCTGGCCGGGTATGAGAGCCGCAGCGCGCTGACTCTATCCGGCGGCGAGATCCAGCGCGTGGCGCTGGCCCGCACGATGGTCACGGAGCCTCGGTTGCTCCTGCTCGACGAGCCGACAGCCAACCTCGACCCGGTCTCCACGGCGCGGGTCGAGGAGCTCATCGGCCGCGTCATCGCCGAGCTGCGCACCACCGTGGTCATGGCAACGCACGACATGGCGCAGGGGCAACGCCTCGCGGACCGCATCGGCGTGCTCATCGGCGGCGCAATGCTACAGGTGGGCAACCCCAGCGAGGTGTTCAACCTGCCGAGCAGCGTCCACGTGGCGCGGTTTGTGGGCGTGGAGAACCTGCTGGAGGGGGTCATCGAGTCCGGCGAGGCGGGCATCGTCAACGTGCGCGTGGGCGACCGCCTGGTGGAAGGCGTGTCGGAGCTGGAGCCGGGCGTGCCGGTGTTCGCGTGCGTGAGGCCGGAGGAGGTGGTGCTGGCACGCACGCAGGCCCCGACGAGCGCGCGCAACGCGTTCGCGGGCGTAATCACGGCTACGGCGTCGATGGGGCCGCTGGCGCGCGTGGTTGTCGACTGCGGCTTCCCGCTGGTGGCGCTGGTCACGGCGCGGTCTGCGCTGGAGCTGGGGCTGACGGTGGGCGCGGAGGTGAGCGCGTCGTTCAAGGCCACGGGCGTGCACATAGTGCCGCGGTAGTGGGGGAGGCCCGCTCGTTCCCTGCTTTCGCAGGAGCAGGCTCTGAGCCTGCCGAAGGGCGGGCGTACGGCCGACGGTTGCGGCCTCCAACTCCCCATTCCCGCGCACGCGGGAATTCCCATGCCGCTTGCCAGCGCCGGATAAGCCAATGAAAATGTCGGCCGCGTCTCCTCCTCACACTTGCCGCAGAGCCGCGATTTCGTGCCTGAGACGGCCTGTTTTCATAGCAATCCACCAATCCAACTGCCGCCCTGGTACACTGTTGAGGCCGACGCCACATCAACCGTCATTGCGGCGAAAGCCGCAATCCAGTGCCGGCGGGGGGGGGACGTAGGCGAATCGCCCACTACCGCGCCCCGGGGTGCTAGACCCCCGCCTTCGCGGGGGTGACAGGTGTGGTGCGGGCGCGCGTCTCCCCGCTCGTCCTGAGCCTGTCGAAGGGCGGGCGGATGGACGACGGTTGCATCCCGTAGGGGCTGGTTTGTGAACCGCCCAGATCTACGTCGTTCCTGCGAAAGCAGGAACCTAGCACCCGGCGGGGTTGTGGGGCGGCTGGATTGCGGCTTCCGCCGCAATGACGGTGGGGGGCGGCGGCGTACCGTGTCCGCTCACCCTGAGCCTGTCGAAGGGCGGGCGGACGAACGACATCCGTGGTCTCCCCGTCCATGCTTCGACAAGCTCACCCCCGTATCAAGTACGGGGCAGGCTATGAGCGGGGAACGGCGGCCCCCCAAATCGAATCGCCCGCCAGGTCCGAAGACCCGGCGGGCGATTGTCTGTGGGGCGGGGATGGGGAGAACATCACCCGCCGGATCACCTGTGTCTACTAGCCGCCCAGCTCCCGCTCCGCCCTGGCCCGCCGAGACCGCCTCCGCTTGTAGTCCGCTGCTATCAGCAGCAGCAACAGCAGCACCGCCAGCGCCTGGAACCAGTCCGTCGCATAGAACGCGCCTCGCGTGGGCGAACCAGCGCCAACCCAGTCGTGCGTCGCATCCGCCGCTACCACCGCGATGTTGAACGTCGCCGTCACCTCGCCTCGCGCAGCCGATGACGCCGTGATCGTCACCTCGTAGCCGCCCACCTCCGCATCCCGCGCCACCGTGCCGCCTACCACGCCGTTCGTGTACGCCAGCCACGCCGGCAGCCCGCTCAGCGACACCGCCGCAGGCCCGCCCTGAACCGCTATCACGAACGACTCTATCGTCTCGCCCTGCCGGTACTCCTTGTCCCCGGGATTGGTGATGCTCAACACGCCCTCGTCTACGTCCGTCACGGCTATCGTCACCTGGATGGTCGCGTCCGTGGCGGCGTCCGCGTTCCATTCGGCGTCCATGCCGTCGCTCACGCTCACCGTCGCGCTGTAGCTGCGAACACTCTCGTAGTCCAGGCTCGCGCCCTCCGCCACGCTGATCTGGCCCGTGGCAGCGTCGATCACGAACTCGGATGCGCCCGTCATCGCGTACGTCAACACGTCGCCGTCGGGGTCGGCGGCGGTCACAGGAGCGTCCACGTGCCACCCGGGCAGCGCGTTCTCCGCTATCTCTCTTGTCGCGGCCTCACCGTCGAAGCCGGGCCGCTGATTCGCCTCATCGGTTGCGCCCCTGCCGGAGTCTGACCACGCGCCCGCACCCTCGTCGTTCACCGCACGCACCTGAGCCTCGTACGCCGTGCCGCTGCTCAGCCCGCCTATCGTCTTGCTCGTGGCGACACCGTCGCCGGGCAGCTGCGTCCACGTCCCGGCGCCATCCACCCTGTACCTCAGCGCGTACCCGGTGATTGCGGGGCCTGTGTTGGACGGCGCGCTCCACTCAATCATGAGCCCGGTGACGGGCGAGGCGGGATCCGCCTTCACCGTCGGCGCATCCGGCCTGGCGGGCGGCTCGTCCACGTCGGTCACGAGGATGGTCACCTGCGCGGTGTCGTCGGCAGTCGTGTCCGGCTGCCCCTTGGCGTTCACTCCGTCGGTGACGCTTACGGTCACCGTGTATCTGGTCTTCTTCTCATAGTCGAGGTTCGCGCCCTGCGCAACCTTGACCTGCCCCGTCTTGGCCTCGATCTCGAACTCCGCGGCGCCGTTCAGGCTGTAGGCCAGCGTGTCGCCGTCCCTGTCTGTGGCGGTGATCTTGCGGCCCACGTTGGCGCCCGCAGGCGAGTTCTCCGCTACCGTGAGCGGGTACACCACGGGCAGCGTGGGCGGCGTGTTGGCCTGCTGCGCGGGCTTGGGATCCTTGGGCGTGACGCTCTCGGCCTCGGCCGGGGGGTCCGGCTCGACTACCGGGTCTCCGGCGGTGCTGCGGGTGGCGGTGTTCGACCAGCCGCTTTCGCCCTCGTCGTTCGCTGCCTTGACCTGCACGTCGTAGCTAGTCTCCTTGGTCAGGCCGGTCAGCGTGACGCTCAGCGTGCTCTTGGACAGCGCCATGCTGGTCCAGACGCCGCTGCCGGACTCGCGATACCGCAGCTCGTAGCCGCTGATGGTCGGCTTGTCCGATGTGTCGGGCGCCTTCCAGTACGCCAACAGGCTGGTCTGCGCGTCGCTGCCCGGGTCGAGCCGAACGTACGGCGCTGCGGGCGGCTCGACTTCGTCCGTTATCTGGATGGTCACGGCGATCGTGTCGTCTATCACGCTGTCGGCGATCCCGCGGTAGTCCTCGCCGTCGGTGACGCTGACGGTCACGCTGTACGAACGCTTCCACTCGTAGTCGATGTCCACGTTGTACCCCACCCTGATCTGACCGGTGGATGCGTCTATCGTAAAATCGGAGGCGTCCTTGCCGCTGAGCGTGTAGGTCAACGGGTCGCCGTCTCCGTCTACGGCGGACACCGGCGAGCCGACGGCCTCGCCGGTGACGGCGTTCTCCGCCAGGCTGCGGCTCCCGCTCTCACTCGGCGGGAACGCGGGGTTGAGGTTGGTGTCGCGCGTGAGCGCGCTGCCGCTGTCCGACCAAGGGCTGTCTCCCTCGTCGTTCGTTGCGAGTACCTGAACCTCGTACGTGGTCCTGCCGGTGAGGCCGGTGATGGTGGTGGTCGTGTCCGTGCCGGTGACGGCGTGGGCGGTCCAGGTGGATTCGCCCTCCACGCGGTACTGCACGGAGTAGCCGGTGACGGCGGGCTTGCCGGTCATGTCCGGCGCCGTCCAGCTCACGTCCAGCGCGTGCGCGGGGTCGGCGGCGTTGCGCACGACCGACGGCGCGTCGAGCTGCGCGGGCGGCTCGTTCACGTCTCCCACCGTCACCGTGACGGTGAAGACGGCGTTGACGATCGTGTGGTTGTTGTTGTGCTCGTCATCAACGTGGCTCGCCGTGATGGTGATGACGTGGGTCTGCGTCGATTCGTGGTTGAGGTTCGCGCCCTCGTTCACCATCACCTGGCCCGTCACGGGATTCACGCTGAACGGGCTGGCCTGCTGGTTGTTGTCATCGTTGCCGTTGTTGCCCTGGTTGCCAGACTGCGCCATGGCGTAGCCCTGAGCCTGCGCGCCGGCCTGCCCGCCGTTGCCCACGATCTCGTCGCTTGTCATGGCGTACGTCACCGGATGCCCCTCGTTGTCCACCTGAGGCAGCGAGCCGCTAACCGCAGTGCCGGCGGGCGTGTTCTCCGGCACGTTCATCTCCGCGGTGTCGCGGTTCTGCGTCCTGGCGCTCCCGCTCGTCGACCACGCGCTCTCGCCCTCGTCGTTCCGGGCCAGCACCTGTACCTCGTACCGCGTGTTCTTGGTGAGACCCGTTATGGTGGTGGACGTGCCCGTGCCGGTGAAGGCGTGGCTGCTCCACGCGGCGTCACTGGTCTTCTTGTACTGCACGTCGTAGTCGGTGATGGGAGGCTTCCCGGTCATGTCCGGCGCCGCCCACGTCACGTCCAACTCGCTGGTCGGCGTGGCGGCGTTCTGCGCCACGGTGGGCCCGTCCAGCTGCGCCGGCGGCTCATTTACGTCATCTATGTTGATGGTGACTGCAATGGTGTCGTCGATGGCGGTGTCGGCCGTGCCGTCCGCGGCCTTGCCGTCGGTCACCTGCACCGTGACGCTGTAGACCTTCTTGGCCTCGTAGTCCAGCGCGGCCTTGGTCTTGATCTGCCCGGTTGCCGAGTCGATGGCGAAGCTCGCTGCGTCCGTGCCAGCCAGCGAGTAGGACAGCGTGTTCCACTTGGCGACGCCGTCGGGGTCGGTCGCGGTCACCACCGCGCCGATGTTCGTGCCGGCGGCGGTGTTCTCCGCTACGCTGCGCGCGTCCTCGTCCTTTGCGAACGACGGCGGCTCGTTCACGTCCGTTACGTTGATCGTCACGGGGACGGTGTAGCTGCCAGGCGCGTTCGGGTCGAGCGACTGCGCGCCCGCGCCCTGGCTCTGCGCCGCAGCCGTCACCGTCACGATGACGCTGTAGCTGCTCTTCGACTCGTAGTCCAGGGACGTGCCGCTCTTGACGGTGATCTGGCCCGTGCTGCTGCCGATCTCGAACTTGCTCGCGTCCGTGCCGCTCAGCGCGTGGCTGTAGGTGTAGGTGGTGTTGGACGCGGTCACCGCCGCGCCGACGTTCGCGCCGGCGGCGGAGTTCTCCGCGATGGAGCGCGTCACCGCGTTCGCGTCCGTGATGGCTGTGCCGGAAGCCGACCACGCTCCGTTGCCCTCGGCGTTCACCGCACGCACCTGTACCTCGTAGCTCTTGCCCTCGGTCAGGCTGCCGAGCGTGGTACTCGTGCCGGTGCCGGTGAAGCTGTGCTCCGTCCAGTCGCTGGCTCCGGACAGCCGGTACTGCACGTCGTAGTCCGTGATGGCGGGCTTGCCCGTCATGGACGGCGCACTCCAGCTTACGTCGATCTTCGTCGTAGGCGTCGTGGAGCTTGTCGCAACCGTGATCGACGGCGCGGCGGGTGGCTCCGCTACGTCCGTCACGTTGATCGTCACCGCGATGGTGTCGTCGATAGCGGTGTCCGCGTTGTCGTCCTTGTCCTTGCGGTCGCTGACCTCCACGGTCAAGCTGTAGGAGGTCTTGGCCTCGTAGTCGGGCACGTAGCCCGTCTTGACCGTTATCTGGCCGGTGTTCAGGCCGATGTCAAAACTGTCCTTGTCCGTGCCGTTCAGCGTGTAGTACAGCGTGTGGTTCTCGGTGTCGTTGGCGGTAACGGGCGCGCCCACGTTGCTGCCCGCCGCCGAGTTCTCGGCGATGCTGCGGGTCGCCGTCTGCGCCGGGAACTCTGCGTGGACGTTCTTGTCCTGCGTGTTGGCGGTGCCGCTGGACGACCAGGCGCCCTTCCCCTCGTCGTTGTTGGCCCGCACCTGCACCTCGTACTTCGTCCCCTCCAGCAGCCCCGTCAGCGTCGTGCTGGTGCCCGTTCCACTGAAGCTGTGGTCAGTCCAGTCCGGTATGTTGTTCGTTGTGTTGTCGTCGTCGCAGCCGTTGGCGTTGGTGGTCAAATCGCAGTAGCGCACGTCGTAGTCGTTGACGGCGGGCTTGCCGGCCATCTGCGTGGTGGTCAACGCCGTCCAGCTTACGTCCAGCTTGGTCTTGGGCGTCGCCGTGTTCTGCCCCACTGTCGGCGCATCCATCTTGACCGGAGGCTCCGCCACGTCCGTCACGTTGATCGTCACGGGCACCACGTAGTCGCCCGGCGCGTTGGGGTCGAGCGACTGCGCGCCCGCGCCCTGAGTCTTTGCCGCAGCCGTCACCGTCACGATGACGCTGTAGCTGCTCTTGGCCTCGTAGTCCAGGCTGGCGCCGCTCTTGACCGTTATCTGCCCGCTGCTGCTGCTGATCTCGAACTTGCCGGCGTCCGTTCCGCTCAGCGCGTGGGTGTAGGTGTAGGTTGTCCCGGAGGCCGTGACCGGCGCGCCCACGTTCGTCCCCGCCGCCGAGTTCTCGTCCACGCTGCGGCTCACGCTGCCGCCCTCGGTGATGGAGCTGCCGCTGGTCGACCACGCCCCGTCTCCCTCGTCGTTGCCGGCCCGAACCTGAACCTCGTAGCTCTTGCCCTTGTCCAGGCCGGTCAGGGTGACGCTTGTGGTCGTGCTGGTGTCGCTGGCGTTCCACTCCGTCCAGGTGGACTCTCCAACCTTGCGGTACTGCACGTCGTAGTCGTCAATGTCGGGCTTGCCCGTTGTCGACGGGGCGGTCCACGACACGTCCAGCTTGGTCGCGGGCGTGGTCGAGTTCTGCGACACCGTCGGCGCGGATGGCGCGGGCGGCGGCTCGTTCACGTCCGTCACGTTGATCGTAACCGCGATTGTGTCATCGACCGTCGTGTCCGCCGTGCCGCTGGCGTTCTTGCCGTCCGTGACGTTCACCGTCACGCTGTAGCTGGTGTCGTCCTCGTAGTCCAGGGCCGACTTGGTCTTGATCTGGCCTGTGGCCGAGTCGATGGTGAAGTCGCTCGCGTCCGTGCCCGTCAGCGAGTAGGTGAGCGTGTTGAACTTGGCGACGCCGTCCGGGTCGGTGGCCGTGACCGCCGAGCCGATGCTCGTGTCGGCAGCCGAGTTCTCCGCTATGCTGTGCGTGACGCTGTCATCGGCGAACGCCGGCGGCTCGTTCACGTCCGTCACGTTGATGGTCACGGGTATCTTGTAGTCGCCGGGCGCGTTGGGGTCGACCGACTGCGCGTTCGCGCCGCCCTGCGACTTCGCCGCCGCCGTCACCGTGACAGTCACGGTGTAGCTGGTCTTGGTCTCGTAGTCCAGGCTGGTGCCGCTCTTGACGGTTATCTGGCCCGTGCTGCTGCCAATCTCGAACTTGCTCGCGTCCGTTCCGCTCAGCGCGTGCGTGTAGTCGTAGGTGGTGTTCGTGCTGACCGCCGTGACCGCCGCGCCTACGTTCGTACCGGAGGCGGAGTTCTCCGCAACACTGCGGCTCACCGCGGCGGCGTCCGTGATGGCGCTGCCGCTGTCCGACCATGCGCCGTTGCCCTCAGCGTTCACCGCCCGCACCTGCACCTCGTAGCTCTTGCCCTTGGTGAGGCCCGTGAGCGTGGTGGACGTGCCGGTTCCGGTGAACGATGCGTCCGTCCAGGTGGAGCCGCCGTTCAGCCTGTACTGCACGTCGTAGTCGCTGACGGCGGGCTTGCCGCTCATCTGCGTGGTGGTCGGCGCAGTCCAGCTCACGTCCAGCTTGGTCGATGGTGTCGTGCTGTTGGCGGCAACCGTTGGCGCGCTCAGCTTGACCGGCGGCTCGTTCTCGTCCGTCACGTTGATGGTGACGGGGATGGTGAACGTGCCGGTGCCGTTCGGCTCGCTGTTGGAGTTGCCCGTGCCGGAGACCGCTATCTTCACCTCAACGCTGTAGGACGTGGTGGACTCGTAGTCCGGGATGTTCCCCGTCTTCACCGTGATCTGGCCCGTGGTCGAGCCGATATCGAACTTCGATGCGTCCGTTCCGTCCAGCGAGTGGGCGATGGTGTAGCTGCCCGGCGTCATCGTCACTGCCGCGCCGATGTTGGTTGCGGCCGCGGAGTTCTCGGCGATGCTGCGCGTGACGGCGGTCGAGGTGGTGATGGCGTTGCCCGTGTCCGACCACGCGCCGTTGCCCTCGTCGTTCACCGCCCGCACCTGCACGTCATACTTCTTGCCCGCGGTCAGGCCCGTCAAGGTGGTCGATGTCCCCGTTCCGGTGAAGCTGTGGCTGCTCCACGTGGAGACGCCGGTCTGGCGGTACTGCACGTCGTAGTCGCTTATGGCGGGCTTGCCCGTCATCGTCGGAGCCGTCCACGACACGTCCAGCTTGGTCGTCGGCGTCGTCGAGTTCGCCGCCACCGTCACCGTCGGCTTGCCCGGCGGCTCGCTCACGTCCGTCACGACGACTAGGGCGCTGTAGGTAACGTCGAGGATGTTCCTCTGGAGGTTGTTCTCCACGGCGCGCAGGGTGAGGCTGTAGGAAGACTTGCTCTCGAAGTCCGGGACGTTGCCCGTCTTCACCTGTATCTGCGCGGACTGGGCCGTCTTGTAGCCGGTGTCCGTGCTGAGCTTGAACTTGGAGCCGTCCGTCCCGCCCAGGGTGAATTGCAGCGGATAGTAGTCGGTGGCGTTGACGTTGAACTTCCCGCCCACGTTGCCGTTGACCGCCGTGTTCTCCGACAGGTAGAGGATGACCGACGAACCCGACCAGTGCCCCGGCCCCTCGTCGGCGATCTGAGAGCGCACCTGAACCTCGTACTCCTTGCCGGCGGTCAGGCCGGTAATGGTCGTGCTGGTGGCGGTGCTGTTGGTGGTGTCCGGCATCTCCGTCCACGTGCTGGTGGTCCACTCGCGGTACCGCACGTCGTAGTCGTTCAGCGTGGTGCCGGTCATCGGGGTCGGGGCGGTCCAGGACACGTCCAGCGCCGTCGTCGGGTTGGTCGAGTTCTGCGCCAGCGTCGGCCGGTCCACGTTGGGGGCGCGCACGTCGTTCACGTTGATCTGGATGTTGCCGCCCACCGACGTGTTCTCGACGGTGTACCGGAATGTCCCGCTGTACGAGGTCGTGGTCTCATAGTCCAGCGTCGTCCCGTCCTTGACCGTGACCTGGCCGGTGCTGGAGTCGATGTCGAAGTAGGTGGCGGCGTCCCCGCCGAGGGAGAAGCTGCTGCCGTCGGCCTTGTTCGGCCCGCCCACACTACCGACCACGGAGTCCTTGGGCTTGTTCTCCTGGACGCTCAACGTGTGCTTGCAGTCGAAATGCTTCACCTGCAGGGAAATCGAGTCGTAGAGCCCGTCGGGGTCCGTCGCCGTGTAGTGGAAGGAGTACCAGCTCACGGGCGGATGCCTGAGGGTCGCCACGGCGTAGCCATTGCTATTTATGGTGGTGCCGACGATCTTGGATGAACCCGCCGTGTAGGTCAGCGTGTCGTCTTCCGGGTCGTAGAAGTGCTTGGTGTGGCCGCTGCTGGGGGCGAACGTGACGGAGCCGCTGTAGCAGTCGCCATAGCGGCTCCAGAGCTGCCCGAGCAGTTGGGACCCGCTGCTCTTGATGCTGGCGTAGGGCGCGTGGTTGCCCGACGTGTCGGACACCCTGATGTGGATCCTCACGGCTGGGGTGCTTTTGTTGGAGGCGTGGGCGTCGTAAGTGGCGACCCGGGTGCTGAACCACTTCGTGGGCGTGCCGCTGAGGGTGCGGGTGCTGGCGTTCCAGGTGATCCCCTGGGGCAATTGCGGCCCCTTGCTGCCGCCGCCCTGCGTCAGCCTGTAGGTGATGTTGGGGTCGCCGGTGGCCGCGGGCAGCGTCACGTTGACGGCAACGCCCTGCGTCCACTCCAGCAGGGTTGGCGGCGCGGTGACCCAGGAGAGGCCGGCCTGCGCCCCGGCGTCGCCCTGCGCGCTGGCCAGGCCCTGCGCCTGCGCGCCGGCCTGCTGCTGTGCCGGCTCAGGCGTCGGCGTCGGGGTCGGCTCAGGCGTAGGCGTCGGTTCAGGCGTGGGCGTAGGTTCAGGCGTGGGCGTAGGCGTAGGTTCAGGCGTGGGCGTAGGCGTAGGTTCAGGCGTAGGCGTAGGTTCGGGCGTAGGTTCAGGCGTAGGTTCGGGAGTCGGCTCCGGCGTAGGCGTGGGCAGTGGGATCTTGGTGGGCGGCGTGACATACGGCCCCGCGGGCGATGAGTTGACCCAGCCGCTCCAGCCCTGGGCATTGCCGGCGCGCACGCCGATCGTGTAGGTCAGGCTGTTGTCGACGCTGAAGGTGAGGCTGCTGCTTGTAACGTTCCGGTGATCGGAGACGGGGGCGTGCCAGCTGCTGCCGTAGTCCGTGCTGTAGGTGACGTGGTACTTGGTGGCGCCGTCGACCGCGCGCCAGCTTGCGGTGAGCGAGCCGTCGCTGCGCGACACGCTGACGGATGAGACGGAGGATGGAGGCCGGTTGCCCTCGCCCGCCTCGGCGGTGGCCGCGGGCACGGCCACGCCCAGCGAGCTGACCAGCACCGCAACGGCGAGCAGCGAGTGCAGCCCCACCTTCACGTCCGGGTCGGATGAGATGGAACGGCGGAGAAGATTCAGGGGACTCAGGCTTTGGAGCCTCTCGATCTTTAGCAGTTGCACAGTTACCTCTCCCAAGCATCCATGCGTCAAACGTTGCCGTTGGCACTCGCCAGACATACAAATACCACAGCCCCAATTAGTTGTCAATAGCTATTATTGAGCATTTGCACCGCAATTTTTTGCAATTTTCTGAAGTTGCAAAAGCGCCCCCATCCCTCTCCGTGCGCTGGATTCCTGCTCCCGCTGGAATGACGGAGAAAGACTCATCAACCGTCATTGCGGCGAAAGCCGCAATCTAGAAGGAGGGGACTGGATTGCGGCTTCCGCCGCAATGACGGAGGGGGTTGGCGGCGTACCGTACCCGCTCACCCTGAGCCTGTCGAAGGGCGGGCGGATGGACGACAGTCGCATCCCGTAGGGTTAGACCCCGCTCACCCTGAGCCTGTCGAAGGGCGGGCGGATGGACGACATACGTGGTCTCCCCGCTCTGGTTCGACAAGCTCACCATGAGCGGGAGCGAGGCGCGGCCGCCCTCACACACCGTCGCGGCCACCGCAGCCGCAGGGGACTGGATTGCGGCTTCCGCCGCAATGACGGTCAATGTGGAGGTGGGGCAACCGTCGCCCTCGCGAAAGCGGGGGCCTAGCACCCGGCGGGGCACGGCGGGGCTGGATTGCGGCTTCCGCCGCAATGACGGAGGGGGTTGGCGGCGAACCGCCCGATTGGGGGGCGGGGCGGCCTGCCCATTGACATCCACGTTGCGGACTTGGCGCAGCCGTGGTACAATCCAGCGGAGTGCAGCCATGACTACCCAGACTCCCACAACCGAAGAACGCCTCAGCCGCCTTGAAGGCGCCTACGAGCAGGTCAACGAACGCCTCGGCGACCTCCGCACGGATGTGAGTTCCCTGCGCTCGGAGATGAATGAGCGACTGAATGATCTTGCCCGGCGACAGGACAACTTCCGCAACACCATGTTGCTGCTCGTCGGAGGTGTCTGGGCAACCATGATAGGCGGCTTCATCGCCATCTTCACGAGGCTATAGTCCTCCACGGCTGGCGCCCCACTCCCCCATTCCCGCATTCGCGGGAATCCCCATGCCGCCTTCCGCACTCGTACACCGCCGCGGTCACGCCACCACCTCAACCGTCATTGCGGCGAAAGCCGCAATCCAGCCGAAGCAGGGAAGGAGGGAGGCCGCTTCCCCCGCTCACCCTGAGCCTGTCGAAGGGCGGGCGGATGGACGACATCCGTGGTCTCCCCGCTCCGGTTCGACAGGCTCACCCCCGTATCAAGTACGGGGCAGGCTATGAGCGGGAGCGAGGCGCGGCCGCCCCCATCCCCATTCCCGCGCACGCGGGAATCCACCCAACCTACGCGCGCCCACCGCACACCGTCGCGGCCATCGCAGCCGCAGGGGACTGGATTGCGGCCTCCGCCGCAATGACGGAGGGGGTTGGCGCCGCACGTCCATGCTTAGACGCGCTCAGCACGAACGGGCCAGCGGCCCCCCAAATCGAATCGCCCGCCTGGTCATGTGACCCGGCGGGCGATTGTCCGTGTGAGGCGGGGATGGGGAGAACATCACCCGCCGGATCACCTATTCCTAGCCGCCCAGCTCCCGCTCCGCCCTCGCACGCCGCGAACGCCTCCGCTTGTAGTCCGCAGCTATCAGCAGCAGCAACAGCAGCACCGCCAGCGCCTGGAACCAGTCAGTCGCATAGAACGCGCCTCGCGTAGGCGCGCCAGCGCCTACCCAGTCGTGCGTCGCATCCGCTGCTACCACCGCGATGTTGAACGTCGCCGTCACCTCGCCTCGCGCAGCCGATGACGCCGTGATCGTCACCTCGTAGTCCGCCACCTCCGCGTCCCGCGCCACAGTCCCGCCAACCACGCCGTTCGAGTACGCCAGCCACGCAGGCAGCCCGCTCAGCGATACCGCAGCCGGCCCGCCCTGAACCGCTATCACGAACGACTCTATCGTCTCGCCCTGCTGGTACTCCTTGTCCCCCGGATTGGTGATGCTCAGCGCTCCCTCATCCACGTCCGTCACCGCTATCGTCACCTGGATGGTTGCGTCAACCGCGCTGTCCGCGTTCCATTCGAAGTCCATGCCGTCGCTCACGCTCACCGTCGCGCTGTAGCTGCGAACCGTCTCGTAGTCCAGGCTCGCGCCAGCCGCCACGCTGATCTGGCCCGTGCCTGCATCGATCACGAACTCCGAAGGCCCCGCCATAGTGTACGTCAGCGCGTCGCCGTCCGGGTCAACGGCGGTCACCGGAGCGCCTACGACCCACCCGGGCAGCGCGTTCTCCGCTATCTCACGCGTGGCAGCCTCACCGTCGAAGCCGGGGCTCGCGTTGGCCTGTATGGTAGAACCCTTGCCGCTGTCCGACCACGCGCTATCGCCCTCGTCGTTCACCGCACGCACCTGAACCTCGTACGCCGTGCCGCTGTTCAGCCCGCCTATCGCCTTGCTCGTAGCGACGCCGTTGCCCGGCAGCTGCGTCCACGTCCCGGCGCCATCGACTCTGTACCGCAACGCGTACCCGGTGATGGACGGGCCGCTGTTGGACGGCGCGCTCCACTCAAGCACCAGCCCCGTCACCGGCGAGGCGGGATCCGCCTTCACCGTCGGCGCATCCGGCCTGGCGGGAGGCTCGTCGACATCCGTTACCAAGATGGTGACCTGCGCGGTGTCGTCGGCCGTCGTGTCCGGCTGCCCCTTGGCGTTTACTCCGTCCGTGACGCTGACGGTCACCGTGTATCTGGTCTTCTTCTCATAGTCGAGGTTCGCGCCCTGCGCCACCTTCACCTGCCCACTCTTGGCCTCGATCTCGAACTCCGCGGCGCCGGTGAGGCTGTAGGCGAGGGTGTCGCCATCCCGGTCGGTCGCTGTGATGCTCCTGCCCACGTTGGCGCCCGCAGGCGAGTTCTCCGCCACCGTGAGCGGGTACACCTGGGGCAGCGTCGGCGGCGTGTTGCTCTGCTGCGCGGGCTTGGGCTCCTTGGGCGTGACGCTCTCGGCCTCGGCCGGGGGTTCCGGCTCGACTACGGGATCGCCGGCGGTGCTGCGGGTGGCGGTGTTCGACCAGCCGCTTTCGCCCTCGTCGTTCGCTGCCTTCACCTGCACGTCGTAGCCGGTCTCTTTGGTGAGGCCGGTGAGCGTGACGCTGAGCGTGCTCTTGGACAGCGCCATGCTCGTCCAGCTTCCGCTGCCGGACTCGCGATACCGCAGCTCGTAGCCGCTGATGGTCGGCTTGTCCGATGTGTCGGGCGCCTTCCAGTACGCCAACAGGCTGGTCTGGGCGTCGCTGCCCGGGTCGAGCCGCACGTACGGCGCTGCCGGAGGCTCGTCCTCGTCCGTTATGCCGATGGTCACGGCGATGGTGTCGTCTATGACGCTGTCCGCTATGCCACGGTAGTCCTCGCCGTCGGTGACGCTGACGACTACGCTGTACGAACGCTTCCACTCGTAGTCTATGTCCACGTTGTACCCCACCCTGATCTGACCGGTGGATGCGTCTATCGTAAAATCGGAGGCGTCCTTGCCGCTGAGCGTGTAGGTCAGCGGGTCGCCGTCTCCGTCCACCGCGGACACCGGCGCGCCGACGGCCTCGCCTGTGACGGCGTTCTCAGCCAGGCTGCGGCTCCCGCTCTCGCTCGACGGGAACGCCGGATTCAGGTTGGTGTCGCGGGTCAGCGCGCTGCCGCTGTCCGACCAGGGGCTGTCTCCCTCGTCGTTCGTGGCGAGTACCTGTACCTCGTACGTGGTCCTGCCGGTCAGGCCGGTGATGGTGGTCGTGGTGTCCGTGCCGGTGACTGCGTGGTCGATCCAGTCCGTCGCGCCCTCAACCCTGTACTGCACGGAGTAGCCGGTGACGGCGGGCTTGCCGGTCATGTCCGGCGCAACCCAGCTCACGTCCAGCGCATGCGCGGGGTCGGCGGCGTTGCGGACGACCGACGGCGCGTCGAGCTGCGCGGGAGGCTCGTTCACGTCTCCCACCGTCACCGTGACGGTGAAGACGGCGTTCACGATCGTGTGGTTGTTGTTGTGCTCGTCATCGGTGTGGCTCGCCGTGATGGTGATGACGTGCGTCTGCGTCGATTCGTGGTTGAGGTTCGCCCCCTCGTTCACGAGTACCTCCCCCGTCACGGGGTCTACGGTGAAGTTGCCGCCGTTGTTCCCGTTGTTGCCATTGCTGCCCTGGCTGCCCTGCTGCGCAGCGGCCATGGCGAAGGCCCACGACGCGCCCGCCATGCCGTAGCTACCCAACGCGCCGGCCATGCCGTACGCCTGCGCCTGCGCGCCGGCCTGCCCGCCGTTGCCGTTGCTTCCGCCCACTATCTCGTCGCTCACCATCGAGTACGTCACCTTCTGACCCTCGGAGTCCACGGGCGGCAGCGAGCCGCTCACCGCGGTGCCCGCGGGCGTGTTCTCCGGCACGTTCATCTCCGCGGTGTCCCGGTTCTGCGTCCTCGCGCTGCCGCTCGTCGACCAGGGGCTGTCTCCCTCGTCGTTCCGGGCCAGCACCTGTACCTCGTACCGCGTGTTCTTGTCCAGCCCCGTTATGGTGGCGGTCAAGCCCGTGCCGGTGAAGCTGTGGCTGCTCCACGCGGCATCGGCCGTCTTCTTGTACTGCACGTCGTAGTCGGTGATGGCGGGCTTGCCGGTCATGTCCGGCGCTGCCCACGTCACGTCCAACTCGCTGGTCGGTGTGTCGGCGTTCTGCGCCACGGTGGGCCCGTCCAGCTGCGCCGGCGGCTCGTTCACGTCCGTGACGTTGATGGTGACGGCGATGGTGTCGTCAATCGCGGTGTCGGACGTGCCGTCCGCGGCCTTGCCGTCGGTCACCTGCACCGTGACGCTGTAGGAGGTCTTGGCCTCGTAGTCCAGCGCGGCCTTGGTCTTGATCTGCCCCGTGGCGGCGTCGATGTCGAAGCTGGCCGCGTCCGTGCCGCTCAGCGAGTAGGCCAGCGTGTTCCACTTGGCGACGCCGTCGGGGTCGGTCGCGGTCACCACCGCGCCGATGTTCGTGTCGGCGGCGGTGTTCTCCGCCACGCTCCGGGTAGCCGTGGCCTCGCTGAACGCCGGCGGCTCGTTCACGTCCGTTACGTTGATCGTCACGGGAACGGTGTAGCTGCCCGGCGCGTTCGGGTCGAGCGACTGCGCGCCCGCGCCCTGCGTCTGCGCCGCAGCCGTCACCGTCACGATGACGCTGTAGCTGCTCTTGGCCTCATAGTCCAGCGACGTGCCGCTCTTGACGGTGATCTGCCCGGTGCTTGAGCCGATCTCGAACTTGCCCGCGTCCGTGCCGCTCAGGCTGTGGCTGTAGGTGTAGCTGGTGTTGGATGCCGTAACCGCCGCGCCTACGTTCGCGCCCGCGGCGGAGTTCTCCGCGATGGAGCGCGTCACCGCGTTCGCGTCCGTGATGGCTGTGCCGCTGGCCGACCACGCGCCGTCGCCCTCGGCGTTCACCGCCCGCACCTGTACCTCGTAGCTCTTGCCCTCGGTGAGGCTGCCGAGCGTGGTGGACGTGCCGGTGCCGGTGAAGCTGTGCTCCGTCCAGTCGCTGGCCCCGCTCAGCCGGTACTGCACGTCGTAGTCGGTGATGGCGGGCTTGCCGCTCATGGACGGCGCACTCCAGCTCACGTCTATCTTCGTCGTCGGCGTCGTGGAGCTTGTCGCAACCGTGATGGTCGGCGCGGCAGGCGGCTCGTTCACGTCCTGAACGTTGATGTTGACGAGCGCAGAGGCGTCAATCGACGTGTCGGCGTTGCCCTGAGCGTCCTTGCCGTCGCTCACCTGCACCGTGACCAGGTAGTTCGTCTTGGCCTCGTAGTCCAGGTTCGTGCCGGTTCCGACGGTGATCTGGCCCGTGGACGAGCTTATGTCGAACTTGTCGGCGTCCGTGCCGGTCAGCGAGTAGGTGAGCGTGTCGCCGTCCGGGTCGGTGGCCGTCACCGCAGCGCCGACGTTGCCGCCCGCCGCTGTGTTCTCGTCCACCTCTCGCGTGGCGCCCAACAGCCCAATGCCGTTGAACTTCGCCGTCTCGTTCACGTCCGTCACGTTGATGGTCACGGGTATCACGTAGCTGCCCGGCGCGTTGGGCGCAAGCGTGAAGCTCTGCGCGTTCACGCCCGCCGAGGCGGCCGTCACCGTCACGGTGACGCTGTAGCTCGTCTTGGTCTCGTAGTCCAGCTCCGTGCCGGTCTTGACCTTGATCTGGCCGCTGGACGACTCGATGGTGAAGCTGCCCGCGTCCGTTCCGCTCAGCGCGTGCGTCAGGGTGTAGCTGTTGGGGTTGGACGTGGCCGTCACTGCCGCGCCGACGTTCGTGCCGGCGGCCGAGTTCTCCGCCACGCTCCGCGTCACCGCGTTCGCGTCCGTGATGGCGCTGCCGGCGGCCGACCAGCCGCTTGTTCCCTCGTCGTTGGTGGCCCGCACCTGCACTTCGTAGCTCTTGCCGGAGGTCAGCCCCGTGATTGTGGTGGAAGCGCCGGTGCCGGTGAAACTGTGGCTTGTCCAGCCGGAATCGCCCGAGAGCCGGTACTGCACGTCATAGTCGCTGATTGCGGGCTTGCCCGTCATGCTCGGCGCAGTCCAGCTCACGTCAAGCTTGGCTGACGGCGCGGCGCTGTTGGCGCTGACTGTCGGCGCTGCCGGAGCGGCGGGCGGCTCGCTCACGTCCGTCACGTTGATCGTGACCTCAATCGTGTCGTCCACCACCGTGTCCGCGTTGTCGTCGCTGTCCTTGCCGTCGCTCACGCCCACCGTCACCTTGTAGCTGCTCTTGGCCTCGTAGTCCAGCGCTGCCTTGGTCTTGAGCTGCCCCGTGGACGTGTCCAGCGAGAAGCTGGCCGAGTCCGTGCCTGTGAGGCTGTAGGTGAGGGTGTGGCCCTCCGTGTCCGTGGCGGTGAAGGCCGCGCCCAGGTTGGCGCTGGCGGCCGTGTTCTCCGCCACGCTCCGGGTGGCCGTGGCCGCCGGAAATTCCGCGTGGACGTTCGCGTCCTGCGTGCTGGCTGAGCCGCTGTCCGACCAGCCGCTCGTGCCCTCGTCGTTGATTGCCCGCACCTGCACGTCGTAGCTTGTGCCCTCGTCCAGGCCCGTCAGCTTGGTCGATGTGCCTGTGCCGGTGAAGCTGTGCGAAGTCCAGGTGGAATCGGACGACTTCTTGTACTGCACGTCGTAGTCGCTTATGGCGGGCTTGCCCGTCATGTCCGGCGCATCCCAGTTGACGTCCAACTCCGTCTTGGGCGTGGACGAGTGCTGCGACACCCGCGGCGCGGACGGCTTGGCGGGCGGCTCGTTCACGTCCGTCACGTTGATCGTCACCGCGATTGTGTCGTCGGCCGTCGTGTCCGCAGTGCCGTCGGCCGCCTTGCCGTCCGTGACGTTCACCGTCACGCTGTAGGAGGTCTTGGCCTCGTAGTCCGGGATGTTGCCCGTCTTGACCGTTATCTGCCCGGTGCCGGAGCCGATGTTGAACTTGGAGGCGTCCGTCCCCGTCAGCGAGTAGGTGAGCGTGTTGAACTTGGCGACGCCGTCCGGGTCGGTGGCCGTCACCGCCGAGCCGATGCTTGTGCCGGCAGCCGAATTCTCGGCGATGCTGCGAGTGGCGGTGGCGTCGCTGAACGCCGGCGGCTCGTTCACGTTGCCAACGTTGATGGTCACCGGGATGATGTAGCTGCCCGGCGCGTTGGGATCCAGGGACTGCGCGTTCGCGCCGCCCTGCGACTTCGCCGCCGCCGTCACCGTGACAGTCACGGTGTACGAGGTCTTGGTCTCGTAGTCCAAGCTTGTGCCGCTCTTGACCGTTATCTGGCCCGTGGTTGAGCCGATCTCGAACTTGGAGGCGTCCGTTCCGCTCAGCGCGTGCGTGTAGTCGTAGGTGGTGTTGGTGGACTTGGCCGTGACCGCCGCGCCTACGTTCGTACCGAAGGCGGAGTTCTCCGCCACCTCGCGGCTCACCGCGGCGGCGTCCGTAATGGCGGTGCCGGAGTCCGACCAGGCGCTTGTGCCCTCGTCGTTGGTGGCGCGCACCTGCACCTCGTAGGTCTTGCCCGTGGTGAGGCCCGTAAGCGTGGTGGACGTGCCCGTGCCGGTGAAGGATGCGTCTGTCCAAGAAGAATCGCCGGTCTGCCTGTACTGCACGTCGTAGTCGGTGATGGCCGGCTTGCCCGTCATCGGCGGCGCAGTCCAGGACACGTCCAGCTTGGTCGATGGCGTGGTGGCGTTGGGGGCGACCGTCGGCGCGGCCGGCTTGTCCGGCGGCTCGTTCACGTCCGTCACGTTGATGGTGACGGTGATGGTGTCGTCCACCACGTCGTCGGCGGTGTCGTCGCTGGCCTTCTTGTCCTTGACGCTCAGGGTCAGGGTGTAGGAAGTCGTGGTCTCGTAGTCCAGCGCGGCGGCCACGTCGATCGTCCCGTTGTACTGGCCCAGGCTGAAGTCGCTTGCGCCCGTGCCGGTCATCGAATAGTACAGCGCGTCGTTGTCGTCATCCGTGGCGGCTACCTTGCCGACGTCATCGCCGACCGCCGCGTTTTCCGCGATGGACAGCGTGATGTTGTCCGATGAGAACTCCGGCTCGGTCTGGTCGTGGGTCTTCACCTCGTCGGTGTCCGACCAGGGCCCGTCGCCCTCGTCGTTGACCGCCCGCATCTGTACTTCGTAGTCGGTCTTGTAGGTCAGGCCGGTGATTGCGTAGTACTTCAGAGTCTTGCCTATGTCGTCCTTTTGCGTCCACGTGCTGTCGCTCTTCTTCTTGTAGCGCAGGTCAAAGTGGGTGATGGCCGGCTTGCCCGTCATTGTTGGAGCCTGCCACGTCACCGCGATCTGGTACTTGGGGCTGGAGGCCTGCTGCTTCGCGTCGGGGTTCATCTTCGCGGGAGGCTCGTTCACGTCCGTCACGCTGATGGTGATCGTGATAGTGTCGTCGACCACCGTGTCCGCCGTGTCGCTGCTGTCCTTGAGGTCGCTGACGCCCACGGTGACGGAGTAGGAGGTCGTCGACGATTCGAAGTCCAGCGTTGTGCTCGACCCCACCTTTATCTGGCCGGTGGCGCTGTCTATGGTGAACGAGGATGCGTCCGTGCCGCTCAGCGAGTAGGTCAGCGTGTCGCTCTCGGTGTCGGTGGCGGTGACCGCCGCGCCGACGTTGGCATCCGCCGCCGAGTTCTCGGCGATGCTGCGGGTGGCCGTGTCGGCGGAGAACTCCGGGTCGACGTTCTTCTCCTGCGTCTTGGCCTCGCCGGGGTCCGACCACGAGCTGGTGCCCTGGGAGTTCTTTGCCTGCACCCGCGCCTGATAGGTGGTGCCCTCGGTCAACCCGGTGATGGTCGTTTCCAGGGTGTTGCTGCTGCTGTATTCGTTGCCCCACTGTATCCAGTTCGTCTCGCTCTTCTTCTTGTATTCCACGAAGTAGCCGCTGACCTTGGGTGCGCCGTAGGTGGCCGTCCAGGTTACGTCCAGCTGGGTCTTGGGCGTGGTGGCGTTCTGGGTCACCGTGGGCGCGTTCGGCTTGTTCGGCACCGCCGGAGATGCAGTCGTGGCTTCGGCGGGGTCGGAGTACTTCCAGCCGCAATGCCCAAAGTCGAGGTGGTTTGAGTTGAACCTGATGGCGAACATCACCTCGTAGGTGGTGCTCGAGTCAAGGCTCTCGATGGCCTCCTTTGACGTGTTGGCGCTGACTGATTTCTCAGACCAGGTGCTGTCGCTCTTCTTCTTCCATTCGACTTTCGCCTGGTCTGCGCTGCCGTTGGCGGAGTTTATCGACAACTGGAGCGCGTAAAGTGCGTGCGACGGGTTGGTCGACGCGCTGACCGAGAGGCTCGACTTCAAGCTGGAGCAGCCTACCCCGGCCGTTTCCAGAACCTCCGCCATAAACGACAGCATGACTGTGTCCGTGCCGTCCGTGGCGGTGTAGCGATAAGTGGCCTGCGCGCTGGTGACGGTGGGAGTGCCGGTAATCGTGCGCGCGCTGGCGTCAAAGCTGAGGCCCGTGGGCAGGGACGGCGCAAGCGCGTAGGTGAGCGTCCCGCTGCCGCCCGTGGCCTGGGGCAGGGTCAGCGTGGAGATGACATCGTCCTTGTGCCAGGACTGATCGGCGATGGTCTCGTTGCCAAAGGATGGGCTGCTCTGGGCCTGCCCTCCCTGCGCCTCGGCGCGCTCCTGGGTCGGCTCCGCCGTAGGTTCGGGCGTAGGCGTAGGCGTGGGTTCAGGAGTAGGCGTAGGTGTAGGTTCGGGCGTAGGCGTAGGTTCGGGAGTCGGTTCCGGCGTAGGCGTGGGCAGTGGAATCTTCGTGGGCGGCGTGACGTACGGCCCCGCGGGCGACGAGTTGACCCAGCCGCTCCAGCCCTGGGCGTTGCCGGCGCGCACGCCGATCGTGTAGGTCAGGCTGTTGTCGACGCTGAAGGTGAGGCTGCTGCTTGTGACGTTCCGGTGATCGGAGACGGGGGCATACCAACTGCTGCCGTAGTCCGTGCTGTAGGTGACGTGGTACTTGGTGGCGCCGTCGACCGCGCGCCAGCTTGCGGTGAGCGAGCCGTCGCTGCGCGAGACGGATACGGAGGAGACGGATCGGGGCGGCGAATCGCCTGCGCCGGCCTCGGCGGTGGCCGCGGGCAGCGTCACGCCCAGCGAGCTGACCAGTACGGCGATGGCGAGCAGCGCGTGCAACGCAAGCCGCACGTCCGGGTCGGACGACATGAAACGGCGCAGCAGATCCAGAGGATGAAGGCTCCGTAGCGTCTCAACCGCGAGAAACCGCATAGCTATTCCTCCCTGATGTCGATGCGTCAATCATTGCCGCGTTCAAGTGCCCGCCATACAAATACCACGACTCTAATTAGTTGTCAAGCGCCATTATTGACCAACTTGACCGTACTTTCCGCAAACTTCCGCACCCGCAGGCATGCCCCTCCCCTATTCCCGCGCACGCGGGATGGGGCAATCGTCGCCCTCGCGTACGCGGGGGCCTAGCACCCGGTGGGGCGAGGGGGGGGGCTGAATTGCGGCTTCCGCCGCAATGACGGCGGTGGTTGGCGGCGTACCGCTCCCGCTCACCCCCTGCTTCCGCAGGGGCAGGCTCTGAGCCTGTCGAAGGGCGGGCGGATGGACGGCGGTTGTGGTTTCTCCGCTCTGGTTCGACAGGCTCACCATGAGCGGAAACAACGCGCCCGTTAGCCGTAGGGGCGGTTCGTGGAGCCTGTCTCATAAGTCCCCGCGCGCGGTATCGCGCGAAATGGTGGGCACTAATATCGCAGCAATGCAGGGATAAGCCGAACGCAATACATAAGGCATACCCGCGAGCACAACGATATTCGACTCGAGGATTTCAATGTCAACCCGCGCGTCAGACTTATGAGACTAACTCCGTGAACCGCCTTGGCGCGCAGACGGCCGGCCTCCTCCCCCGCTCACCCTGAGCCTGTCGAAGGGCGGGCGGATGGACGGCAGTCATGGGCCCGTAGGGGCGGGGCTCCACCGTCGCCCTCGCGAAAGCGGGGGCCTAGCGCCCGGAGGGGGCTGGATTGCGGCTTCCGCCGCAATGACGGAGGTGGTTGGCGACGTACCGCCTCCGCTCACCCTGAGCCTGTCGAAGGGCGGGCGGACAACCGACGGTTGCAGCCCGTAGGGGCGGTTCGTGGAGCCTGTCTCACAGGTTTGGCTGGATGTGGTTGAGAGTGGTGGGAGAAGGGCGCGTACGGCTAAGTGGCGGGCTGTAGGACTGGTTGGTTCGATGGAACGGCGCGGCTGGGCCTTCGCGGGCGCGTTATCCGGTCGGCCCATGCCCTCCAGAGCGTGCGCAGGTTGAAGGCGACCGCCAGCAGCGACCACTCGGCTGCGACGTTGCGAAGGCCGCGCAGCAGGAACCTACGCGCAGCCATTCGCTCTTTGATGATCCCGAAGGCAGGCTCCACCAGTCCCATCCTTCGCCTGTACCTCTCACGCGCCCCATCGGTGAGCATCAACTCTCTGTGACGGCGCAACGCCTCTTCGTAAGGCCCCACCTCCAGGGCGCGCCCGTGACGCCCGTCCGTGGTGCACACCCCAAAGGCGGGACAGGCGCGGCACACTCTCCCGCCGGCGCGGTACAGCCTCATCGGCGTTCCCCTCGTGACCTTCATCCGTGTGAACCGCAGTCGCTCCCCCTGGGGGCAAAGGTAGCTGTCGCTCTCCGCGTCGTAGATGAACCTGTCTTTGTGGTAGGAATGGCTCAGCGCCCTCTGCTGGGACTCCGGCATGACCACGCGCCAGCCTCTCGCTTCACTCTCCGCAAGGTTGCTGCCCGAATGATACCCCGCGTCCGCCAGCGTCACCTCTGCCTGTACGCCTGTGGCCTCCTCCGCAGCCTCCACCATCGGCGCCAACTGCAAGGCGTCGTTGGGGTCGTCCGTCACCTCCGCCGCCGTTATCATCATGCCACGGGCGCCCCCTTCGCTCTCCGTCGGCGACACCACCACTTGGACGTTGTACGCAGGGCCGATGATCCGCCCCCGTCCCTTCATCAGCCGAGCGTCCTCATCGGTCAGGTTCACCTGCCGGGCCTCATCGTCTTCGACTTCTCGCATGGCCCTGCGCACCCGCTCTCTCAACTCCTTCTGCTCCGACAACTCCCTGGGCATACGGGCCGCGCCTGCGCCCTCGCCCTCTTCGTTCTGAGCCTCCAGATCCTCGATCGCCTTGTCCACCCGCTCCAGCAGCCGCCTCAGTCCCGCCTTGTCGAGCGTCCTGTCCCCTCTGGCGTTCGCCCACACCTTGGAGCCGTCCACCGCCTGCACCGCCAACTCCACCAGGTTCAGGTTCACCGCCGTCTTCACCGTGCGCTTGAGCAGCTTCCTCATCTCCAGCCTGTTCCCCTTGTAGAACCGCCACAGCGTGTTGTGGTCCGGGCATTGGCGACCGCTCAGCCACAGGAAGGGTATCTGTTCACGGCACGCCGCCTCCAGCTTGCGACTCGACCGCACGCCCGTCATGAAGCCGTAAATCCATACCCCAAGCAGGGCGCGGGGATGGTACGATGGCGCTCCCATCCAGCCGCCGTCCACCTCTACGCCCATCTCCCGCCACTCCCGTCGACTCAGCCCGTCCACGAACGCGGCCGCGAACCGCGCCGGATGCTCCGCAGCCAGCATGTCGTCGAGGCTGGGAGGCAGCATCCAGGCTTGCTCTCTGCTCATCTCTCGCTGTGGCATCTCACTTTCACCCCCGGCGATTGTCCTTCACCACAGCTTATACCACCAACCTGCATCTGCGCTACGGCGAGTTTTGAGACAGGCTCCGTGAACCGCCCGATGGGGGGGGTGCCACCATCGCCGAGGCCGTCCACGCCCCGCCCAACGGCGGCGCGTGCAGCCTGCGGGTGGGTGGGGCACATCCACGAATGCTCAAGATTCTTCGACTCCGCTGCGCTCCGCTCAGAATGACAACGGTGGTTGGCCGACGTTCGCGGTCTCCCGGTCCATGCTTCGACAAGCTCAGCACGAACGGGATACCGTATCCGCTCACCCCCCTGCTTCCGCAGGGGCAGGCTCTGAGCCTGTCGAAGGGCGGGCGGATGGACGCTGTACCCACCGCATTGCCGCATGTGGTATCATCGTGGCATCACACTTGAAAAAGAGGCGACCGTGCCTGACCTTGCATTGAGAGGCATTCCCGAAGACATCCACAGAGAGCTCCAGGCGGCTGCGAGCCGGAACCACCGCAGCCTGAACGGAGAGATACTTGCGCGGCTGACGGTGTCGGTTCGGAGCGAGCCGGTGGAAGCCGACAGCTTGCTGAAGCGCATCCAGCGGCGGAGGGAGAGCTTGGGCAACATCGTGCTCAGCGACGAGGAAATCCGTGCCTTGCGAGACGAGGGGAGGCCATGATCGTCGTTGACACCAACGTAATGGTGCGCCTTGTTGTGGGTGGAGCGGTAGGCACGGATGCCGATCGGCAGTACAACCGCGATCGTGAATGGGCCGCTCCGGGCATCCTGATTAGCGAGTTGCGCAACGTACTGCTCGGACTCGTGCGTGGAGGCAGGGCGACGGCTGAGGAGGCCAATGCGATGAGCGAATATGCCTCTGAAGTCCTGGGCCGCCGCATTATCAGCGTCACGGATGCCCAGGTAATCGACACTGCCCTGGAGTGCGGCCTCACTGCGTACGACGCGGAATTTGTCGTCCTCGCCCGCACGCTGGGCGTCCCGCTGGCTACGTGGGACAGTGCGATCCTGGCCGGCGCCCCGGATGTCGCAACGAATCCGGCTTCGTTGTCTCCGGCCTGAGATTAGACGGCCCCCGTCCATGTCCCAACCCGCGACAGTCCAAGGCGGGCTCCAAGGCCCGTCCCTACGCAAGGGTACGCGCACCTCCGTTTGCCCATCACACTCGTTTCGTATACAATGCCCAAGCGACACCGCGCGGAGGAAGGAGTGACATGACTTTCGAGCAGTCCGCCACGCCCGACTACACAATGGGCTTCAGCCAGGAGATGCTGGAGGCTCTACGGCGGTACACGGCGCAGGCCAGCGCCTTCCATCTGTTGCCATATCTGAGGCCCGGCCTTCGCATACTGGACTTCGGTTGCGGGCCGGGAACCATATCCGTGGGGCTGGCCAAGGCCGTGGAACCCGGCGAACTGCACGGCATTGACATGGAGGAGTCGCAGATAGAGTTGGCGAAGGAGGTCGCCCGCTTCAACGGCCGGAGCAACGCCCACTTCCAGGTGGCGGACATCACTGACATGCCCTTCGAAGACGGCTTTTTCGACGTTGCTCACTGCCACAACGTCCTCATGCACGTCCCGGACACACAGGCCGCCCTGGCAGAGGTGAAGCGCGTCCTGAAGTCCGGCGGTATCATCAGCTGCCGCGAGATGATCTGCGAGTCCAGCTTCACGGAGCCCGATTTCGGCGTCATCCGGAAGGCCTGGGACATGTTCGAAGACCTCCTGTCGGCCGACGACGGCCATCCGCAGATGGGCAAGCAGTTGAAGAACCACCTGCAAACGGCGGGATTCACCAACCCCAGGATAACCTCATCGTTCGACATCCACAGCACGCCCGCGGACGTCGGCTTCATCTACGGCTTCGCAAATATGTGGTTCCTGGCGCCGGAGATTGTGGAAGCGGCGATAAAGTACGGGGCCACCACGCGGGAGCTGTGCGACGCAATAGCCGACGCATACGACAGGTGGAAGGACCATCCGGGCGCGGTCTGCGGCGTAGCATTTGGCGAGGCCGTGGCGGGCAAGCCCTAGTCCGAAGGCTCTTCAGCCTCCACCATCGCCGCGTAGTTCGCCGAGATCTTCATCGCGGTTGTCGCAAACGCCCGCATCTCGCGCTCGTTCAACCCCTGCGTCAGCCGTGCGTAGTACGACTGCATGTGCTCCGTCACCTGAACCGTAAGCTCCTGGCCCCGCGGCGAGAGCCGCAGCATCACTATCCGACGGTCGCGCCGCAGCCGCCTGCGGCGCAGCAGCCCGCGGTCGGCAAGGCCCGTCACCAGGCGGCTGATGCGGGAAGCGTCCACCGGCAAGAGTTGCGCGAGTTGAGTGGCCGCGCACTCGTTCATTTCCATGCAGATCATCAGCAGCTGGATGTCCAGCGGCGAAAGGTCGTAGCGCGCAACCTCCGCGCCTATGCCCTTGTACACTGCGTTCGCCAGCGACGACACGTACCTGCCCAGGTCAGGGCGCACGCCGCCTGCGCTCTCGTCCTGCTCGCCTTGCGACCGTCTACGCGGTCCTGTCATTGCCGATGTCTCCCCGGCGACCCAACCAGGCCCGTGCGCCACGGCCGCCACTCTCCTTCAAGGGAGCGCAGCCTGCGGGTATGGCGGGGGGGGGGGGGGGGGGGCTTCCTATTCGTTGATTTTTGCAATCAATGTACATACGTGAAGCATACCACTTGAGGCTGCCCTGCGCAACCCCTCTACGTTGCGGATATGTTACGGGACGCAGCGGGCGGGGGATTGGCGGCGGCGTGTTCGTAGGGGCGGTTCGCGACCGCCCCTACGGCAGGGAATCCGCTCGCCCTGAGCATGTAGAAGGGCAGGCGGATGGCCGACAGCTGCCCGCTTCCCTTACCGCCGCTGCGGCGGCGCCCACGCCTCGCCGGGCCGCTGCGGGTGGCGGTACATGTGGCCGGAGTTGACCTCCGGAAACTCCACGCCATCCGCCTGCGCAATGCCCTCGCGGTACGCGCGGATCAGCGCGTCCTCCGCGTCGTAGGCGAATGGGTCGCCAAGCTGCTGCTCGATCTCGCCGCCGGGATCCGGCCTGTTCGCCATCAGCCACTCCGTCGAGCGGGTGAGCGCCTCCGGCACGCCCACCACGTCGCGGTAGCCAAGCTCCGTGCGAATCTTGGTGATGTCCATCTCCGTGCCGGGGCCGGCCTGCGCGCTGCCGCCGCGGTACACCCTCGCCGCCAGAGACGGCGGCATCTCGACCAGCTCCCACTCGTGGCCCATCAGCCCGCCGATGAACCGCGCAACCTGGCTCTGCGAGTACTGCGTCTCCTCGCCCACGTTGTAGACCTGGCCCGCCGACTCGCTGGGCTTGTCCACGCCCAGCAGCACCGCATGACCCGCGTTCTCCCCGAACGCGCGCCTGCCCGCGCCCCTGCCCGCGGACACGATGAGCTGCCTGCGGCCGTCCAGCGCCCTGCGCACCATGCTCCACTCCGGGTTGGCGGGCGCGCCGGGGCCGTAGATGCCGGGGTAGCGGAAGATGGTTGCGTTGTAGTGCCCCTCGGCGTGCGCCTGCAAAACGGTCTGCTCCGTGAACCAGATCATGTACGGCAGCCTTGGGCCGTTCGGGTCGATTGTGAGCGGGCTGTCCTCCGGGATGGCCGCGGGCGCGCCCAGCGGGCCCCATCGCGGGTCGGTTCGAGGCGCGTACAACATTCCGCCGCTTACCGTGATGAGGCGCTGCGTCTTGCCCTTGAGCGCCTCCGCGATCAGGCGAATTCGCCCGTAGGTTGCGATGACGACCTCGAAGCTGAGGCCGTCCAGGGCGGCCTCCAGAGTCTCCGCGAAGTGTGGGTCGGCGTGGATGTGCTCTACGTGGTCGACGAGCTCGTTCTCGTGGTGGCCGCCGTGCAGCACGATAGCCTCGTAGCCGCGCTCCAGCAGGCCGTTGACGATGTACGGGCCGGACGGGCCGGTTCCTCCGATTACCAGAGCTTTCATGCGCGACACCTCCTAATCTACGGCCGGAGCCGTGGCGGTACACTGCGTATGCTAAGCCATGCGCAACCCGCGGTCAATGCGCGGGGTTGCCCGTTCATGCTTCAACAGGCTCAGCACGAACGGAGAACGTCCCGCACTCAACCGTCATTGCGGTGGAAGCCGCAATCCAGATGGAACCGCCGTTGGCGCGGGCGCAGAGCCGTTGTGGATGCGCACCATCAGCTTGTCTCCGTTGTGCCAAGGCTGCGACGACACCGTCCAGCTGAGCGTGTTGTTCGCGGCGTCAACCGTGGCATTGGCAACGCTCAACGACAGCGACCCGGCGCCGTCCAGCTCTATCACCTCCACCACCTGCGACGCCAGCGCGGTAACCGGCGTGACCTTGATCTTCACCTGGCCGGACTCATACGCTATCCGGCCGATAGTGGCCGAAGCGCCGCCCGCGCCCGTGAACGCAGTTGGCTTCAGCGTGCCGTTGGTGGCGTCCGCAGCAATGGCGCTGCCCACAGTAACCGGGTCAAAGAACAGCTCGTGCAGTGTGCCGGTGGGCGCGGTGACGGTGACCCTCCAGTCGTGGCTGAGCACGTGGTTGCAGGGCAGGAATATAGACCACACTTCCTTCCGGTTCACTTTGTACCTTCCGTCCGGAAGCGGCCGTGTGGTCGTGAAAGTCTCGGTAAATTTTATCCTATCGACAATGGCGGTGAGCTGCCCGTCCCCGTCCAGGTCGTAAGGAGTCGCAGTGCCCTGGGCTACGGAGAACAGCGCTGCATTGCTGCCCTCAAACCACGTCTTCGCTTTCCAGTTGGGGTACTTGCCGTAGTTTTGCCCTTGGTGCAGCACCGTACCAGCCGGTCGGCCGGACACAAGCGCGCTGTACTCAAGGTCATTGGTGTACGAAGTGACGCTGTCCGATTGCTGGTAGTATTGAATCTCCCGTTCGAGCTGATACTTCTCTCTGATGCACTCCTTAAACGCCTCAGACCCGTCACCGCCGTTCAACTCGGCTGTAACCTGGGTGATTCGTTTCTTGAGGTTGCTCAAGGTGATGTTCGGAGTGGTCGAGCTCGCGCCAGAGTCGCCTGCGGAGCTACTCGGAACTTCCAGCAGGTACGCCCTGTCGTCTACGCCGGAGCTATCCCCCGCGGCACTCGCATTCACGGCCGGGAGCCAAGTCTTAGACACCGCGCTGCCCAAGCTGTAGCGGTCATCGTATGAGTACGCCCCACCTAAGGCCAAGAGGAAGTGGTCTGCAAGCTTAAGCTGGCCGTCAAGCGTCGTACCAAATCCGCCACCACTATCGTACAGGAAAATGACTGCCTCCCGGTCATCCCACTGGGTGTCCCGCTCTGCAAGAACTGTAGGCTTCCAATCGTTGGCCTCGGCACTGGAGTCCCAAAGCCAGCCGTCAACCCACACCGCCACGATGCTCGACGGGCCTGTGCCCATGAGGTACTCGCTCACGTTCATGTTGAATTTCAGCGCTACGCTGTGTTTCCCATCGCTGTCAACGGTCACCTCCGAAGTATAGGAGGTCATGGTCGCCCTGACTATGGCGTCGGCCTCAGCAATTTTCTGTTCTATCAGCGTGTCGCCGTGGCTAAATGGCGGCTGCCAGTACATGTGCATCGAGTCCTCGGTCGCTTGCGGCGCGGGCGCATCACCCTGCGGCGTCGGGGTATCCGAAGGCGTGGGCGCTGTTGGGGTTGGGCTGCACGCCAGCAGGGCGGCCAACAGCGCTAGAAGCGCAGGTATCAGGAGCACCGCAAAGCCCGCCCTGCCGTGCGCCAACTGTCTCGCCAGGCTGCTTTCACGTCGCATTGTTCGCAACCGGAACTGTAGTTGTGCCGCGCTTCACCACAAGCGGCGAAAGGTCGAATCACCCCCCTACCCCGCGATGTAGCCGCCGCCAAGCGCCTCATCGCCGCGGTAGAAGACCACCGCCTGCCCGGGCGTGATGGCGCGCTGAGGCTCTCGGAAGCGCAGCTCCGCGCACTCCCCGCGGGGCAGCAGCGTGGCCGGCGCAGCCTCCGCCTTGTAGCGTATCTTCGCCTCGACTTCCGTGGGGCTGTCCGGCGCCTCACCCGACACGTAGTTCACGCTCTCAGCGACCAGGGTGTCCCGAAGCAGCCCGCGCGCCGGGCCGACAACCACCCGGTTCCGCGCCGAGTCCAGCGACAGCACGAACAGCGGCTCCGATGAGTGTACGCCCAGCCCGCGGCGCTGCCCGACAGTGAACCGCTCGATGCCCTCGTGCGCGCCGAGCACGTTGCCCTCGCCGTCCACAATATCGCCCGGCGTTGGCGTAGACCGCTCCGCCAGGAACGCGCGGTAGTCGTTGTCGGGAATGAAGCAAATCTCCTGGCTGTCCGGCTTGTCGGCCACGGGCAGGCCGTAGTCTCGTGCGATGTCCCTGATCTGCGACTTCCGGTAGCCGCCCACCGGCAGCATCAGGTGGCGCGTCTGGCCGGGCCGCAGGCCGAACAGGACGTACGACTGGTCCTTGGACGCGTCCACGCCCTTGAGCAGCCGGGCGCGGCCGCCGGAGTGGTCGAGCCGGGCGTAGTGGCCGGTTGCCACGTACTCCACATCCAGGGCGTTGGCGCGGCCCATCAGGAAGTCGAACTTGATCTTGTCGTTGCAGGCCAGGCAGGGATGGGGCGTGCGGCCGCGGCGGTACTCCGCGACGAAGTAGTCGATGACGTGAGCGCGGAACTCGTCCTGGAAGCTCATCACGTAGTGGGGCGCGCCGATGATCTGGCAGACGCGGCGGGCGTCTTCCACGTCCTCCAGCGTGCAGCAGCCGCGCGAGCGTCCCGCGGCGTCTGCCCCGTCGTTGCTCCACAGCTTCATCGTCACGCCGACCACGTCGTAGCCCTGCGACTTCAGCAGGCAGGCGGCCACGGAGGAGTCGACTCCCCCGCTCATTGCGACCATCACCTTGCCCTTGCTGACCATTGCGCTTCCTCCCGCGCCGCCGCCCGGCGGCGGCCTCCACGACGCGGCAAGCGCGGCCGTGGCGTGGAGAGTATACCACGCGGCAACCGTACGCGGCGCGTTCCCTTTGTAGCGGCGCCCCTTGTGGTCGCTCCGGCCTCCCCCCAGGGCGGTTCACGAACCGCCCTTACGTCCGCAACCGCAGGCCCTCCGCCCGCCCTTCGACAGGCTCAGGGTGAGCGGATAAGGTTCGCTCCTACGCTGCCCGCCGCGCGCCGCTGCCAACCACCACCCTACTCCCGCGAAAGCGGGAGTCTACAGGAACGAGATTGGGAAGCCCGCTCCACTGTGGAGCAAGCCAGAACCCGGCCGAATGGGTTCCCGCCTGCGCGGGAACAGGGAGAGATCGCGCCCGCCCGCCCTTCGACAGGCTCAGGGTGAGCGGATTGGGTTCGCGCCTACGCTGCCCGCCGCGCGCCGCCGCCAACCACCACCCTACTCCCGCGAAAGCGGGAGTCTACAGGAACGAGATTGGGAAGCCCGCGCCACTGTGGAGCAAGCCAGAACCCGGCCGAGTGGGTTCCCGCCTGCGGAGACCTTTGCGCAACTCGCCTGGCGGCCACCAAAACCTCTTCCCCCTTGAGGGGGAAGATTGAGATGGGGGTGAACCGTGCGTAGGCGGTCGGCCCGAACGCCCCCATCCTAACCTTCCCCCGCAGACGGGGGAAGGGACATGTGGTTACGCAAAGGTCTCCTTGCGCGGGAACAGGGAGAGATCGCGCCCGCCCGCCATTCGACAGGCTCAGAGCCTGCCCCTGCGGAAGCAGGGGGTGAGCGGGAACGGGGCATGGCCACCGTAGGGGCAGTTCGCGAACCGCCCAAGCGGGTTGGCCGGCTGCCGCCCCTAACCGTCATTGCGGCGGAAGCCGCAATCCATCCCCTCCCCTGCTAGGTCCTAGACCCCTGCTTTCGCAGGGGTGACGGTTGTTGTTTCGTCCACTCATGCTCCGGCGCGCTCAGCACGAACGGCGTTAACCGCCCGCCCGCCCTTCGACAGGCTCAGAGCCTGCCCCTGCGGAAGCAGGGGGTGAGCGGGGAGGTGCCGCACGCACCGTGGCGCAGCCGCCCAGCGGGGAGGTGCCGCCCGCACTGTGGCGCAGCCGTCCAAAAGAGAGCAGCCGACAGGCGTTGTGCCTGTCGGCTGCTCGATTGGTCCGATTGGCCCGCCGGAGCCTACTGCTCGATGACCGTAGTGCCCTCGTCGGTGCTGACCGCCTGCGAGAACTCGTCGTAGGTCAGCGTTGCCGTGGTGACCGTGTCCTGTCGGATTTCGCCGTCCGGCAGGTCGTTGGCCGTCACCGTGATGGTGAAGCTGAAGCTCTCGCCCGTGGCAAGCGCATCGCCGTGGCTGTAGGTCACCGTTGCCGTAGCCGTGTCGATCACCGCCTTCGTGTCGTCGGACGTGGAGTTGATGGTGAAGTCCGCCGACACCGGGACAACAACCGTCACGTTGGTCATGGCGGAGCGGCCCTGGTTGCTCACGGTAACTGTGAACTCGGTCTGCTCGCCTTCCCTGACCGGGTCAAAGGAGTCTGTGATGGTGAGGTTGGCGCCAGGCGCGGCCAGGATGGTGACGTCCAGCGATGACTCGCTGCTCACGTTCTCCGTGGCGGTTGCCATGGCGGTATTGGTCACGGCGCCTTCCTGATCGGCCTGCAGCGTGAGCGTCACCGAGGAGGCCTCGCCAACCGCCAGGTCGCCGATCGCCCAGGATATGCTGCTGCTGCCGTCCGTTGCCTGCGTGCCCTCAGGGCTGGATGCCACGTAGGACATGCTGGAGTCGAAGGTGTCGGTGACGGTCACGCCTGTCAGCGGCGCCTCGCCGGAGTTGGTGGCGGTCAGCGTGTAGGTCACCTGGTTGCCCACGAAGATCGCCGTGCGGCCGGTCTTCTCGATCGTGATTGCGGGCACCAGTATGGTGGTGGTCGCGCTCACCTGCGTCTGGACCGGCACCCTGTCGGCGGAGGCCGTAGCCACGTTCTCCATCGCGCCTGCGGCAGAGCCCATGACCCTGAGGGTGATGGACGACGAGCCTGCCGGGTTCAGGTTGCCCACGCTCCAGGTCACCGTGCCGGCCGCCTCGTCGTGCGTGCCGGCCGGGTCGCTGCTGACGTAGGTCAGGCCGCTGGGCAGGGTATCGACCACGCTCGTGTTGTTGGCGATGCCGTCGCCGCTGTTGGTGACCGTGATGGTGTAGGCAAAGCTCTCGTTCAGCAGAGCCGTCACCGGGCCGGTCTTGGTGATTGTCAACTCCGGCTGTACCACCTTGGTCACAACCTCGCTGCTGGCAGTGGCGCCCTCCGTGGAGGTCACAGTCACCGCGTTGGTCCAGTCGCCCTTCTGGTCAGCCCTCAGGACAACCGTGACCGTCGATTCCTCGAACGGGTTGCGCGTCCCCAAGTTGACCACCAACTGGTCGCCTGTCACTGCGCCGTCCGGGGTGGACGAGACGAAGCTCATGCCCGCCGGTATGGTGTCCACCACCTGGATGCCCGTGCTTGCGCCGGTGCCGGTGCCCTTGACCACGATGGAGTAGGTGGCTTCGCTGCCAATCTCAACCTGCGCCGGGCCCGTCTTGGTCACTTCCAGACCGCCTCGAATGACCTCGGTTGCGGTCGTGTCTTCGTCACTCAGCCCCTCGGCCGACACGGCGTTGTACGTGATCATCTGCTCGCCGACCCGCGTGCCCTGAACGACCAGCTCCACGGCCTTGGTGCCGCCGATGGCGATGGTGCCAAGGTCCCACGTTACGACTGAGCTGCTCTCCGTCCCGCCTTCCGTGGCGGACACGAAGGCCATGCCCGCGGGCAGGGTTGCCGTCAGCTGGGTGCCGGTGGCGTCGAAGTTGCCGGTGTTGGTGACCGACAGGGTGAACGATGCGTTCGCCAGCAACCCTATCTGAGCGGAACCGGAGACCGCCAGGTCAAGGATTGCGGACTTCCACTGCTTGCGCATGGTGTGCGAGAACATGGTCTTGCCGTCCGGCGACAGCACCTCTATGAGTACGCTGTTGTCGCCGAGTACGGCGTCTATCTGCTCCAGCGTTGCGGAAGCCACGCCGGTAGCGTCGGTTGTGGAGGTGGTAACGTTGCTCGTGGCCGCAACGCCGGAGAACCCGGCGTCCGGGTCGTCGTCTACGACTGTCCAGCGAACGGTCGTGCCCCGGACGGGCGCGCCATCCGAGACGTTGGCTATGCTGACGCTCATCGGGTGAGGAGTGCCGAAGCGGTTCTCTGCGTCACCCGGGAACGTGGGGCATCCGTCAACCCAGTGCACCACGCCGAAGTCCACCCTGTCGCTCCTCTCCTGGATGCCGGCGCCCAGGACGGTTACGTCCATGTCACCGGGGCGGGTGGAGACCGTGGTCAGCGTGGCCTTGCCGTCCGTGTTGGTGTTCACAACGGCAAAGGAGTTGGTCATCTTGGTTGGGGTGGTGCTGCCGGATACCTCTACGATGTCGCCCACCGCAGCGGGGAATCGGTTGAGGGAGAATTCGACGCGTCCGTTGGACAAGGCTGCCGCGCCTGAGGACAGGCTTGCGGTGAGGTCGTGCTGGTTGAGTATGCACTCCCACGACTCGTCCGGGCTCAGCATCACCGCCGTGGGTGTGTTGGCCTGGGGACTTACCGAGCTTTGGTTGTCGGCTGCCGTGGCACTGCCAATCAGGCCAACCAACAGGAGAAGTAGCCCCATCGCGGGCAATGCCAATCGCTTCGCTTTGAGCATCGAAACACCTCGCTGTCTACCGAATCGGATTCGGCGCAGACATAAATATCGCGCCGATGATAGCATAGTAAGGCCCGTGTGTCTAGAGAGTTAGCGACAATTCTCACAAATAAATCCCGCGTTTTGGCGGGGCGATTCCCGGTGGCGGCTACAAGCATCCGCGCGGCGCCCTTTATCCCCTTTTCCCGCGGAGGCGGGAATCCACCCAGCCGAGTTCTGCGTTGCTGCACGGTTGAGGGCGAGAGCGAGTCTTGTCTCTGTGGACGCCCGCTTTCGCGGGCGTGGGGAAGGTGTAGGCGCGTGTCGTTCGTCCCGTTCATGCTTCGACAAGCTCAGCACGAACGGATAGACGGAGGCCTCCACCTCAGCCGTCATTGCGGCGGAAGCCGCAATCCATCCCCTGCCTCGCCCCGCCGTGTGCTAGGCCCCTGCTTCCGCAGGGGCGACGGTTCTTGTTTTGCCCGTCCATGCTTCGACAAGCTCAGCACGAACGGACAGCCATCCCTCCCCCGCCCCCCACCCGCCTTGCGCGGCGCCACGCTGAGCCGCATAATGACGCCGCGGCCCGCGCGGCCTCGCGTACGCGGCTGCCTTATCAAGCAGGAAGCGGCGCCGGTGACTCAGGACACCTCAGCAGCCATGACGAATCCGCAGAGAATCGCGATTGTGGGCGGCGGCGCTGCCGGCCTGGGCGCCGCCTGGGCGCTCCACCACAGCGGCGGCCGCTTCGACTTCCGCATCTTCGAGGCGCAAGACCGGCTGGGCGGCAACGCCGTCACCGTGGATATGCCGCAGGAGGATGGCGGCTCCGTCCCGTTCGACATCTCCGTTACCGCCCTGATACCGTCCGTGTACCACCACTTGCTCATCCTCATGCGGCAGTTCGGCATTGCGCTCGTCCCCACGCGGTTCAGCTATGCCGTCCGGCACGGTGACGGCGTCTACGCCCACGACTTCGACTCCCCGATGCGCGCGGAACTGCAAAGCGAGATTGCGCGATTCCAGCGGCTGCTGCGCCTGTTGCGGAGGTTCGGCTTCCTGACCCGCGCACGGTCTCGCCTTCTGAACGCCCTCAACCCGTTCAACTACGTCTCCATGAAGGCCGTCCTGGACGCGGCCGAGCTGTCCGACGACTTTCGATTCAAGATACTGAAGCCCATGTTCATCAACTTCGTGCTGGCATCCGGTGTGTTCGACTTGCCCGCGTCGCTGTTCGCAAGATACCTGGATTTCTTCGACGTGGAGGCATCCACGCCCATGATGACCTGGGACGGAGGCACGCGGCGCATCTACGACAATCTGTCCGCCGATTTCCAGGACAAGGTTTACCTGGGCCGACCCGTGCGAAAGGTGCATCGCCACGCCGATGGCGTTGTGGTGGAGGACGCAAGCGGCGCGCGGGAGTCGTTCGATCATGTCGTCTTCGCCTGCAACGCCAACCAGGCGCTTGGGGCGATGGACGAGCCCACCACGCTCGAGCGGTATGTCCTGTCGTCGGTGCGCTACGACGCCGAGGCGCACAACCGCGCGGTGGTGCACTGGGACGCATCGGTCCTGCCCGATGACGACACCCAGCCGCTGATCACGCGGAGCACCTTCGTCCGGCAGTACGGGACAAGGCCGGACAACTACGAGGTCACCTACGTCATGCACAACCAGCAGCCCTGGGCCGCTGTGTCCGACAAGCCGTGCCTGGTGACTTACAACGCCGTCAGCCCGATAGACCCCGGGAAGGTGATCGCCGAGCGCCGCTTCCAGCACGTAGTCCACGAAGTGCGGCACGTGGTCTGGCTGACTCAGCTGTTCCGGTTCATCCAGGGCAGGCAGCGAACCTGGCACTGCGGCGCGCATACGCTCGTCAACAGCCAGGAGACGTGCTTTGCGAGCGGGCTGGTCACGGCCAGGCAGATTGGCGCGGACTACCCCTTCTCCGACGACGAGGCGCGGCAATGGTTCAACCACTACGGCAGCGTGATGTACGGCTGGGGGTTCAGGAAGGCGTAGCGGCCCCGTTCGTGGTGAGCCTGTCGAACCATGAGCGGATGAGCACGCGCGCCGGCCGCTCGCCCGCCCTTCGACAGGCTCAGGACAAGCGGGGGCAACAACTACCGTCTCCCCTGCCCTTCGGCTCTGCTCAGGGTAGACTTCAGCAGGGGTCTAGCACCCGGCGGGCGCGGGGGATGGATTGCGGCTGAGCCTGCCCCCGTATCGTGGTACGGGGCAGGCCCTCAGCGCAGCCGAATGGGCCGCAATGACGGTGGTGAGTGGCCCCGTTCGTGCTGAGCTTGTCGAAGCATGGACGGACGAGCACGCGCGCCGGTCACTCGCCCGCCCTTCGACAGGCTCAGGACAAGCGGGTGCAGCAACTACCGTCTCCCCTGCGAAAGCAGGGGTCTAGCACCCGGCGGGCGCGCGGGGGATGGTTTGCGGCTGAGCCTGCCCTCAGCGCAGCCGAATGGGCCGCAATGACGGTGGTGAGTGGCCCAGTTCGTGCTGAGCTTGTTGAAACATGGACGGGGCCGGACGCCACGCACCGCCCATCCCCCTATGCCCGCGAAAGTGGGCGTCCAAAGGGACGAGACTGGGCAACACTCGTCACCGTGTAGCCAGTCGGAACCCGGTCGAGTGGATGCCCGCCTCCGCGGGCATAGGGAGACGGCCGCTGCCCATCCGCCCGCCCTTCGACAGGCTCAGGGTGAGCGGGCTAATGCCGGCCCGCGCCTCGCAACAGGCGGCGGGGGGGCCACAGCCGGCGCAAGCCGCCGCCATCATTGCGGCGCAAGCCGCAATCCAGCGGCGCGGGACAGGGCACGGTTTGACATTCCGCCCGCCCGTTACCATAATGGCCGCCAAGACTTGAGGTTGAGCAGCCCGTCATGATCGAGTTCCTTGGAATAAGCCACCTGCTGGAGCTTGAGGGGATGGAAGTCGTCGCGGGGTTCCTGACCCCGCTCGCGGTCTTCGCCGTCGTGTTCGTGGCGCAGGTCATACTGCCCGCGCGGCGGGTGCCGGGCTACGTCATCGACGAGCAGACCGGCCAGCCTCGCAACTACCGCCTCAACGGACTCCTGGTCTTCCTGATTGCGGTTGCGGTCTGGGCAACCGAGATCACCGGGATGCCGCGCGACTGGTTCTACCGGTCGTCGCTCTACGCCGTGGCCGGCGGCACCGTCGTGACGCTCATCTTTGCGCTGGTGGCGGTGTTCAGCCAGCCGCGCGGCGAAGAGGCCAACCCCCTCGCTGCGCTGTGGACCGGGCGAGTGCGGGAGCTGTCGTTCCTCGGCGAACGCTTCGACGTGAAGATGTACTTCTACGTGGTGGGCGGCGCGATGCTGTCGCTCAACGCCCTGTCCGGCGCCGCGTACCACTACGAGCGTTTCGGCGATGACGCCAACCCCGGCGTGTTCCTGTACGCGGCGTTCTTCACCTTCTACATAACGGACTACTTCATCTTCGAGCGGGTGCAGCTCTACACCTACGACCTGATACACGAGAGGCTCGGCTTCATGCTGTTCTGGGGCGGCCTGGTGGTGTACGGGTGGATGTTCATCATTCCGTTGTGGGGCATGGCGGCCCACCCGGATCCCGGCTTCTCGCCCGCGCTGACGTACGCGTGGCTGGGCGGCTCGGTGACGCTGTTCCTGGTAGGCTGGTGCATATCGCGCGGCGCCAACCTCCAGAAGTACACCTTCAAGCGATGGCCGGACCGCAAGTTCCTCGGCATCATAGAGCCGAAGTACATCGAGGCGGGCGACCGCAAGATTCTGTACAGCGGCTTCTGGGGCGCTGCCCGCCACTTCAACTACATGGGCGAAGGGTTCCTCTCGCTGTCGATTGCCCTGGTGTTCGGCCACCTGACGAATCCGTGGGCGTGGACGTACTTCGTGTTCGTCGTCTCCATGTTCACGAATCGCCAGCGCGACGATGACCGGCTCTGCGAGGAGAAGTACGGCTCCGAGAAGTGGAATGAGTACCGCGCGCGGGTGAAGTACCGCATCTTCCCCGGCGTATACTGAGCGCGACTCAAGCGGCGCCGTGGCCGCTGGGTTTCCACATGTCCCTTCCCCCGTCTGCGCGGGAAGGTTAGAGTCTGCCCGTGCGAAAGCAAGGGATAGGGGGCGTTCTGGCCGACCAGTCGGCCCGATTCACCCCCATCTCAATCTTCCCCCTCAAGGAGACCATTGCGTAACCTTATGTCCCTTCCCCCGTCTGCGGGGGAAGGTCAGGATGGGGGCGATTCTCCCTCCTCCGCGCCGGGCTCCGCAGCCCCCGACTCCTCCGCAACCGTTTCAGGCCCGGCGCGGTCGCTCCACTCGCCGTAGAAGTAGGCGAATAAGTCTCTCCCAACCGCCGCCAGCGGCACGCCCACGAATACGCCCCACAACCCTGCAATCTCGCTTGCGATTACCAGTGTAGCCATGATGAAGATGGGGTGAAGCCTGAGCGCCATCCCCTGAATGCGCGGCGAGACCACGTAGGTCTCCACCAACTGAACCACCACGTACACGAGCACGACCCACGGCAGCTTGGCCGGGTCGGTTGCCAGCACGACCAGCAGTCCTGGAATCGCCCCAAGGTAAGCGCCCACTATCGGTATCAGGCCCAGAACGCCGGCCAGCAGCCCCAGCGTCAGCGCAAAGGGCACGCCCAGCGCCACCAGCCCAATCGCCACGAACACTCCGATTATGGTTGCGCTGATAAGCTGGGCGCGCACGTAAGAGCCGATGACGCCGTGAAAGATGTTCAGCACGTTGCGCGTGTGCCTTGCAGAACCCTCCGGCAGCATCGAGTACATGCCGTCCAGCAGTTCCTCCTTGTCCTTCAGCATGTAGAACAGCAGGAACGGCACTATCGCCAGGCCAACCACCAGCGACACCGTCCCCGTGACCGCGCTCAGCGTGCGCGTCAGGATTGCCAGCGCAGCATCGCCGATGGCCCCGCTCGCGGAGCGCAGCCACTCCTCCAGCTGCGCCTGCACGTCCTCCGGCAACTGCCTGTCGAGATCCTCCAGCCACCCTTCGACGGTGGACTTGGCGTCCTCATAGATATCCGGCGCGGTGCGGAAGAACTCCTTGGCCTCTCCGTAGATGGGCTGGACGGTGAGCAGCAGAAACGCCGCCGCAAGCGCAACGAACGCGGCGTATATCGCCGCGATGGCGAGGAGCCGGGCCGCCCGCGGATGACGCTCACGGAACGGGAGAGCGCCCTCGATGGAGGACACTATAGGGAACAGCAGCTCAGCCACAACGATGCTCATGATGATGGGCAGCAACGCGCCCCGCGCAACGTACAGTATGAGGAGCGCCCCCACTATCCCGGCCGCGACGAGCACGGCCAGCCGCCACCTCGTCCAGTTCAGGAGCGTTGCGTCCGAAGCGCCGTTTGCGGATGACATGGCTCAGTTTCCCGGTTCTCTTGTATGGCTGTGCCGTGTAACCGCGTTCGCGCCAGGTTTCGGAGCGATGGCTGCGCCTACACCGTAGGAGCGCAACTTGCGCGGCGCGTGCAATCCACGCGGCTGAGCGCCGCTACTCCCTGGCGTCCAGCCTGTTCACGTCTCCGCGCCAGTTCAGGATGCGCTCGTCGGCCGTGACAAGCGTGTGTCCCTCCACGATGATGCGTGAGTGTCCAGGAGGGTCAAAACAGGCCCTTGTCATCATTGTCCGGGTCTTCGAACCACTGCGCTGGCATCGGAGATACGATGTCTCCGAGTATCTGGATCCTGCCCTTGTCGGCGCCGTAAAAGGCCCGGCTTGGCTCCCGGTAAGGAACCAGCCGTGAGACCGGCTTGCCGTGCTTGGTGATGACGATTTCGATTCCGCTGTCTGCGACGTCGTCCATAAGCTGAAGGCACTTGGCCTTGAACTCGGACGCCGTGATCGTTCGCTTTCCGCTTGTTGTATCCACTGCGCTTCCACTCCCGGATCTGAATCGCCTCTATTGTACCATAGCCACGGTTATCGCCGCGGCGCGCAAGCCGACACTTCCAACCACTCACCCTTGGTTTGGCAGGCTAGCGATGAGCGGGTGAAAGGTTTGCCGCAGCCGCCTACCCGCCCGGCGCGCGGTAGTTGACCGTGCGCTTGGTGGCCTCGTCCACCGTCTCCGGCGTGATCAGCACCGTGGTCCTGAGGCCGATCGCGCCCGCGGACGATACCTTCATCGACGCGGCCACCGCGGAGGCGTCGTCCGGCAGGTCGACTATCATGTGCAGGTCGGTTTCGCCGAAGCCGTAGTAGAACGCCTCCAGCGTCCCGCCCATGTCGGCGAACATCTGCCGGAACATCTCTCGACGGCCTGTGCCTCCCTCGCTCTGGAGACCCGCAATGCCCGCGGCCGTGTAGCCTGCCTGGAACAGGTACTTTGCCATTGTCGTCCTCCCGGTTGGTGATAGCTGCAATATACCAGAATTCCACGCCGCGGCTCAACGAGTGGGCCGCGCGTCCATCCGCCCACCCTTCGACTAGCTCAGGGCGAGCGGGCATAAACGCCCCGCTCGTGCTGAGCCTAACCCCCGCTCCCGCTCATAGTCTGCCCCGTACTTGATACGGGGGTGAGCCTGTCGAACCGGAGCGGGGAGGCAACGGCCGCGCGTCCATCCGCCCACCCTTCGACATGCTCAGGGTGAGCGGGCCACACGCGGCCGCCTACGGCGTGATACGCACGGTGATGATGTCCGTGTCGTGGTACTGCTGATGCCGCACCGACGAGGCGTAGGCGCGCAGCAGCCGCAGGGACAGCTCATGCTCCACCATCGTCTCCGAGTCGAACTGCTGGAGCTGGCGCAGCCTGTCCTCCATGTTCTCCTCTTCGCCGGAGCCGCCGATGAACTCCAGCGTGGCGGCCTGCCCCTCGCTGGAGGCCAGCACAACCAGCTGGCGGTCCGGCTTCGCCTCCTCGCCTTCGCTCTCCTGGTCGTCCTCCGCGGCCAGCGCCTCGAAGTCCAGCGGCGCAAGAGTCAGAAGCGTCTCCTCCGCTACCGCGCCAAGTCGTTCCCGCATGGACGTGTTCCATCCGCGGCGGCCGGCGAACTTCTCCAGGAACGCGTTCAACTCAGGCAGCGAGTCGATGTCCAGGCGCGAGTGGAATCTCATTCGCCTTGGGCT
Organism: Dehalococcoidia bacterium; assembly: GCA_963555975.3. Taxonomy (GTDB): domain Bacteria; phylum Chloroflexota; class Dehalococcoidia; order Lucifugimonadales; family UBA2985; genus JAPPHY01. The sequence continues at coordinate 366,803 of OY821663.2, read as the reverse complement.
GGTGAACTCCAGGTACAGGATCATCACTATCGCGGCCACCCCGCCGGTAGTGATCCCGCTCTGGAGCAGCGTCCCCCACACCGGCACAATCTCCGGGAACGAGAACAGGTCGAACTGGAACGCCGCGCCTATCCAGAAGCACACGCCCGCCACCGTAATGCGCTGCCGGTTCTGCTCGCTCTGGATCACGGTCCTCGCGCCGTCCACGAACAGGTAGCCGCTCAGCACTATAAGGTAGCCCGCCATGACCGAGCCGGGAATCGAGCTGAGCAGCCCGGACACCTTGGGCAGGAATGCCACGGCAATCAGCATTGCGCCGATGAGGTATCCGACCCTCTTGGAGGCGACGCCCGTCGTCAGCGTGTAGGCCACCGCGCCGGGGTTCACGATGAACGGCACAGTGCCCGCAACCCCCGCTAGCAGGTTGGTTGCGCCCGTGCCGGACAGCGAGCCCTGCACCTCTCGAAAGCTAACGGCCCGCACGTCACGCCTCGCGGCGCGCTGCTGGGCAATAGATTCGCCGTTGACCTGTATGGATATGATCACGCTGAGGAACAGGAAGGCGGGCAGCAGCGTCCAGAACGTCGCGTCGATTCCGGCGACCACCGGCGGCCAGTCCAGCCCGGGCCACGCGCCCGGCAGGCCGATCCACGGAGCATCGAGTACCTGCTCGACCTCGTACAGGCCGAACACGGCCGCGACCGCGGAGCCGCCCACAATGCCAATGATTGGCCCCCACAGCCGCACCACGGCGGAGCCTCGCAGAATGAGCGCGGAGATGACGCCAAGCGTGGACAGCGCGGCCACGTGCGCGCCCAGGGCGTCGCTGTGGGAGGCGTCCGGCAGCAGCCGCGGCACCACAGAGGCCAGGGTGATCGAGAGAATCATCAGCACCGTGCCGCCCACCACGGGCGTGACCACGCGGCGCAGTATGAACAGCCACCTGGAGATCGCCAACTGGCCCACTCCGCATACCATCACCAGCGCGGCCAGGGTTGCAGGCCCGCCCTGCGAAACGGCGTCTATGCAGAAGGGTATGGAAAAGGCTGCCGTGAACATGGGCAGCATGGATCCGGCCCCAATCGGCCCTGCGCCGCGCACCTGTAGCACCGTGAACAGCCCCGCGATCAGCAGCGATGCGAAGACTACCCACACCAGGTACGAGTCGTCTCGCCCGGACGCCTTGGCGACCACCACGGGCGTGACCAGCAGCGTCGCCGACGCAATCAGGCTGAACTGCGCGCTGTACCCCAGCGAGGCCAGCAGAGGCGGGCTCTCGTGCGCTTCGTAGCGTGGCTGCTGTTGGCCTGACGTTGACACTTGCTTCTCTCTATGCGATTGCGCGCCGGGCGCCGTCGCGGCTACCACTCGGCGATTTTTCCTCAGATGTTGTACCACTCCGCAATCGTGCTGGCAAGCCCGCCGGCGCAACCCGCACGCCTGAGCCTGTCGAAGGGCGCGCGGCGGCTGTCCGGCCGCCCGCCTCAACCGTCGCCCTCGCGAACGCGGGGGCCTAGCACCCGGCGGGGCAGGGGGGCTGGATTGCGGATGAGCCTGCCCTGAGCGCAGCCGAATGGGCCGCAATGACGGTGGGGCGGCAGCTGCCCCCACCGTCGTTCCTGCGAAAGGAGACCTTTGCATAACTCCTGCTCACCAACATTCCGATGTCGTTCTGAGCGCAGCGAAGAATCCAAGGCAGTCTATTGGATACAGCGTAGCTTTGCCAGCACTTGCTTCGGATTCTTCACTTCGCTCCGCTTCGTTCAGAATGACATTTGAAGCGCTTCCTCTGTGGACAATACAGGCGTTACGCAAAGGTCTGCGAAAGCAGGAACCTAGCATCCGGCGGGGCGGTGGGGTCTAGCCCCCCGCTTTCGCGAGGGTGACGCATGAGGTAGGCGGGCACGGGACACCGCCCGCAAGACTAATCCGCCGCGGTGTGGTAGACTGCCCGCATCGTGCCTGAGCAGCCGCGTGACTCACTCGTGAGCGCGCCACGAACGCACGGAAGCGAGCACACACATGCCGACGGCCATCACGCCAAGAGACCTGACGCCCGCCGCCGCGCTGGCAGCCGTCGCCGCGCTGGTACTGGTCACCGCAGTCTGGGCGCAAGGTATCCACCTGTTGGAGCCGGAAGAAACACCGGGCCTCGAATGGCTGTGGACGCTGTTGAGCGCCACCCCGTTGCTGCCCGGCATCGCCGGCGCGTGGTGGGTGTGGCTGTGCTCCGGCCGTGCGAGGTTGGCGCTCAGCGCGTGGCTGGCCTTCATGTGCATGCTGGTGCTCCTGAACGCGTACACCGGCCTATTCGGCGAGATCGACGGGGATATCTGGCGAACCCTCAACGCGCTGTTCGTCGGCTGCGCGAGCGTCGCGGCCGTGGCGCTGTGGCAATGCGGGAGCGCGGCGGCGCGAGTCGTAGCCGCGCTTTCGGGCGCGGCGGGCGCGGCGTTGCTCGCGAACGCGTACTTCCTGGGCATCGGCGACGCCTGGCAGTACATCAACCCGACGATGGCAGCGGCCAGCCTGGCCTGGGCCGCTATCCTCGCGCGGGCCAGCGCGTCCGCGGACACAAGCGGCTAGGGTGCGCGTGCATTGGTGCTACCTGCTTCACAGGAGCCATTGGGAAATCTTACGTCCCTTTCCCCGTCTGCGGGGGAAGGTTAGGATGGGGGAAACTCAGGGAAGGTACTCCCGCACGGTTCACCCCCATCTCAATCTTCCCCCTCAAGGGGGAAGAGGCTTTGTAGCCGTCAGCGCGAGCGGCTCTCCGTTGGCGCAGCCTCGCCGGCGCTTCCCGTCTCGAACACGCCGGGAATCGGCTCTTGCAGTCGCAGAAGCAGTACCAGCGGCGGCGCCATCAACGCCATGCCCAGGATGCCGAGCGTCTGCCAGCCCAGGTACTCGACCACCACGCCCCCCACGATGGGCATGGCGATGGCGGCCGCGGCCGTGAACGTGTCGTTTGCGCCGATGACGCGGCCGCGCTCGCCGGGGCCTGTGGTGTCGGCGTAGAGCGCAGTCGCGGCAATGTTGACGCACGACCATCCCAGCCCCACGAAGAACGTGCCTGCCGTTATCACCGCGTACACGGGCGTTGCCACGATGAGCCAGGAGCCCAGCGAGGCCATGACCAACCCAAGCAGCATCACGTTCCTTCGGCCTATCCTGTCGGCAAGCCGGCCCAGCGGCAGCGAGAACCCGAACATCCCCATCACGTGTATCGCCACGGACACGGAAATCGCCGTGAGGGTGTAGTCGTGGCGGCTCAGCGCAAGGGCGGTCATCACCATCATCATGTTCATGTTGCCCTGCGCTGAGAACATGGAGATGAAGGCTGTCAGCTTCGGGTAGTGTCGCACGAAATGGAGAATGCCGACCTTGCCCGCCGCCTGCTGCGGCGCAGACGGAGGCGTGTAGTCCGGGTAGTAGTCTCCCAGCCTGGACGCGATCTCCTTGGGATCCGGCCGCACGCGCATGACAAGCGCCATGCTCACGACAACGACAATGGGAATGAAGAACCACGAAAGCGCGATAGGCTCCAGCCCAAAGTCCCCGGCAAGCACCTCCGCGATCCTGATGAGGAACGGGCTGGCGAGCGCGCCCACCAGCGACCCGGTGAGCACCATGCCCAGGCCCTCCGCCCGGCGATTGGGCGGGTACATGTCCGCCGCCGCCACGCGCAACTGCTGGACGGCTCCAGTGCCCAGTCCCAAGACCAGTATGCCCACGACGAACACCGGGAACGACTGCGCCACCGCCGCGATGCCCGTAACCGCCGCGCCGGAGCCAACCAGCAGCAGCCCAACGATAACGCCCGCCCGCCTGCCGTATGCGTCGGTGAAGCGGCCTATGGGGTAGGCGATGATGAGGCGGCTCAGGCCGGTGATGCTGGAGCCGATTCCGGCCAGCGTGGCATTGCCGATCATCTGCACCACCAGCACCGGGCCGAGCGTGGGAACCATCTGCGCGCCCGCGCCGTTGAACGCCTGGGAGGAGGCCAGGTACGCCGTGTTCCGCTTGATGCGCGGGGGGATAGCCGTCCTGGATGCGGTCTTAGCCAAGCTATGCCTCGCTCCCGGAATCGTTGTTTGAGAAGCCTGCGACGCCCCCGCCGCCTCGCTATGCGCGCAATTGTGCAGCACGCCGCCCGCAAGCGCAAGCGCGGGCGTGACGCTCGGTGGCTACTCCAGCTTCTCGCGCAGCTTCCCGAAGAAGTGGTCGAACTGCGACTTGGCGGCACTGCTCATAAACCTCTGCCCCACCCGCGCGAGCGAGCCCGTCACGCTCACCTCGCCGTCCAGGGTGACGATTGTGGCGGCCTCGCCCTCCGCGGCCAGCGAGACCAGCGCCTCGCCGCTAAGGTTGGTCATTGGGCCCGCGCCGTTCACCATCATGCGGTAGGAGGAGTGATGCGCCCGGTCGGTGACGTTCAGCGTGCCGGTGAGCGCGCCGGAGAACAGGCCGACCTTCACGCCAATCTCCACCCGGTAGCTGTCGGGCGAGACGACGTCGAACGCGCGGATGCCGGGGACGCAGTCGCGCACGACCTCGGGATCCAGGAGCGCGTCCCAGACGCGTTCGAGGCTCGCCTCCACCCTGTACGTCTCGCGCAGCTTCATGCAGCCAATATAGCACGGCGCGGGCGCGCTTTGCACGGGCGCGCCGCATTGCCTGAAAGCCGCTTGAAGCGCGGGCTCCGGGGGCGTTTGCACGACTAGCCTGGCGGCCGCCAATGTCATTCTTCGCTCCGCTCAGAACGACAGGCGAGAGGCGCTTCCCTGTGGACAAACGCGAGTCATGCAAAAGTCTCCGCGCTGTGCGTTTCGCCGCATTGTCAACGCGGGCGGCGTTTGCTACACTTGCCGCCACAGGGCCAAATCTGCGCTGAGCCAGGGTAGCGCCACAAGGGGGTGATGATCTTGAAGGTTCCAGTGGAGATTACCATCAACGGGAAGTCCTACGGCGGAGAGGTTGAGCCGCGCCAGCTGCTCGTTCACTTCATCCGAGAGAACGCAGGGCTGACCGGCACCAAGGTCGGGTGCGACACCAGCCAGTGCGGCGCCTGCACTGTCCAGCTGGACGGGGCGATTGCCAAGGCCTGCACCGTGCTGACCGTCCAGGCCTCCGGCAGCTCCGTCCGCACCATCGAGGGGTTTGCCGACGGCGCAGACCTTCACCCGCTCCAGGAGGCGTTCTGGAACAGCCACGCCCTCCAGTGCGGGTACTGCACGCCCGGCATGATCATCGCCGTGGACGAACTGCTGCGGACCAACCCATCGCCTACGCGAGAGGAGATCCGCCACGGCCTGGAGGGCAACATCTGCCGGTGCACCGGCTACCAGAATATCGTCAAGGCGGTTGAAGAGGCCGCCGAGTCGATGAGAGGCGGTTAGGCCATGACTACACGAGTGTTCAGTTCCGGCATTCGCAGGCGGGAGGATCCCAGGCTCATCACGGGCCGGGCCTCCTACACGGACGACATCAAGCTGCCCGGCATGGTTCACGCGGCCATCCTTCGCAGCATGTACGCCCACGCAAACATCAAGTCGGTCGATACGAGCGCAGCCGCCGCTCAGCCCGGCGTGCTCGCGGTGTACACGGGCGCGGACACTGAGGGCGCGCTCAACCCCATCCCCTGCGCGTGGCTGATTCCCAACTCGGATCTCAAGACGCCGGCGCATCCCGCCATCGCAAAGGACAGGGTGCGCTACGTGGGCGACGCGGTTGCGGTGGTGGTGGCGGAGACGCGCTACCAGGCCGAGGACGCGCTGGAGCACATCGTAGTCGAGTACGAGCCGCTTGACGCCGTGCTCAACCCCAAGGCGGCCGCGGAGGACGGCGCGCCGCAGCTCCACGACGACGCGCCCAACAACCTGGCCTTCACGTGGGCCGTGGCCGGCGGTGACGCCGACGCAGCGTTCGCGGAGGCGGAGGTCACCGTGAGCGACGTCATCACGCTGCCCCGGCTCATCGCAAACCCGATGGAGCCGCGCTCGGCAATCGCGCAGTGGGTTGGCGCAACGGGCGAGCTGACGCTGTGGAGCACGTCACAGAACCCGCACATCGCCCGGTTCCTCTCGTCGGTGGTGACGGGCGTGCCGGAGCACAGGATACGAGTCATCGCGCCGGAGGTCGGCGGCGGGTTCGGCAGCAAGATCCCGTACTACCCGGACGAGGCCATCGCAGCGTTCTGCTCCATGCGGCTGGGCGTTCCGGTGAAGTGGACGGAGACGCGCAGCGAGAACTACCTTGCCACCACGCAGGGCCGCGACCACATCGAAGAGGTGGAGATGGCGGCCGGCGCGGACGGCAGGATAACCGGCCTCCGCACCACCGTCTACGCGGGCCTGGGCGCATACCTCTCGACCGCAGGGCCGGGCATACCAACCATCCTGCACGGCCTCATGTACTCCGGCGCATACGACATACCCAACATCAGCGGCGTCATCTACGGCGTGTTCAACAACGGCACGCCCGTTGACGCCTACCGCGGCGCGGGCCGCCCGGAGGCCACCACGCTAATCGAGCGGCTGGTTGACCTGCTTGCGGCCAGGCTGGACGTGGATCCGGTCGAGTTGCGCCGCAGGAACCTGATACCCAAGTTCGAGAACGGCCACGACGTCGTCACCGGCCTCACCTACGACAGCGGCGACTACGAGGCCACGCTGGACGCCGTGCTGGACGCCGCGGGTTACGCATCGCTCCGCGAGGAGCAGGCGCGGGCGCGCAGCGAGGGGCGCTGCGTGGGCATAGGCGTGTCCACCTACGTCGAGATATGCGGCCTGGGGCCGTCGCAGGTGGCGGGCGCAGTCGGGTTCCAGGGCGGGCTGTGGGAGAGCGCCATCGTGCGCTTCCACCCCACCGGCAAGGTGAACGTGATGGTCGGCTCCTCGCCGCACGGACAGGGTGAGGAGACCACGTTCGCGCAGATTGTGGCGGAGGAGGTTGGCGTGGACGTGGACGACGTGGAGATAATCCACGGCGACACCGACCTCACGCCGATGGGCTGGGGCACGTACGGCAGCCGCACCACTGCGGTATCCGGCGCGGCGGTCACGCTGGCAACGCGCAAGATCAAGGACAAGTCCCGCGCGCTGGCCGCGCACCTGCTGGAGGCCGCAACGGAAGACATCGAGTACGCGGACGGCCGGTTCTTCGTGCGCGGCTCGCCCGACCAGCACAAGACCATACAGGACATCGCGCTGATGGCGAACGTGGCGTGGGACATGCCGGAGGGCATGGAGCCCGGCCTGGAGGCCAGCGCATTCTACGACCCGCCGAACTTCACCTACCCGTTCGGGGCGCACCTGGCGGTCGTAGAGGTTGACACGGCCACAGGCCGCATCGACCTGCAAAAGTACTACGCCGTGGATGACTGCGGCGTGCAGATCAACCCCATGATTGTGGAGGGCCAGGTGCACGGCGGAGTCGCGCAGGGCGTGGGGCCGGCGCTCCTGGAGGGCGTGGTCTACGACGAGGAAGGCCAGCCCCTCACCGGCACCATGCTGGACTATGCCCTGCCCCGCGCAGACAGCCTGCCGGACATCGTGGTGCAGTCCAGCACTACGCCTTCGCCGCACCATCCGCTTGGCGTGAAGGGCGTCGGCGAGGCGGGCACCATCGCATCCACGCCCACGGTCTACAACGCCGTCATGGACGCGCTGCGGCCGCTGGGAATCAACGCAATCGACATGCCGCTGACGCCCGAAAAGGTGTGGCGGGCTATCCAGGGCGCGAAGAACGGAGGGTAGCCATGTATCCAGCCAACACGACATACCATCGCGCCGGCTCGGTGGCCGAGGCGGTGCAGCTTCTCGGCGCAAACGAGGGCGCCAAGCTCCTGGCCGGCGGCCACAGCCTGATTCCGGCCATGAAGCTGCGCTTGGCCGCGCCCTCCGCGCTGGTGGACATCGGACACATCGCGGCGCTGAGGGGCGTCACGCTGGACGGCGGCTCGCTGAAAATCGGCGCGCTGACCACATTCGCCGCCATCGCCTCGAACGACCTGGTGAACGCCCACGCGCCGCTCCTCGCAGAGGCGGCGGGCGTCGTGGGCGACCCGGCGGTGCGAAACCGCGGCACCATCGGCGGCAACGTGTCGCACGGCGACCCCGCCTCCGACCCGCCGACAGCCCTCACCGCCCTTGGCGCGAGCTACAACGTCAGCGGCCCCGGCGGCGACCGCAGCATAGCCGCCTCGGACTTCCCGACCGGCCTGCTGGCAAACGCCCTCCAGGACAACGAGATACTGACCGGCGTATCCGTCCCAACGCTCGCGCCCGGCGCAGGCTCCGCCTACGTGAAGTACCCGCATCCCGCCTCGCGCTACGCGGTGGTGGGAGTCGCCGCCATCGTCGCGGCGCAGGGCGGCCGCTGCTCCTCGGCGAGCGTGGTGATAGGCGGCGTCGAGACCACGCCGACGCGCGCGTCCTCAGTCGAGGCGGCGCTCGTTGGGTCGGACCTGAGCGACGGTGCGCTGGACGCGGCTGCGGCCGCGCTCGCGGGCGACTTCACGGGCGACGCCATGAGCGACATCTTCGCCTCCGACGAGTACCGCAGGGCTATGGCCGCGGTGTACCTGCGCCGCGCGCTGGGCGTTGCGGCCGGCCGGACGGGATAGAGTCGCATAACCCTATACCTCTTCCCCCTCGAGGGGGAAGATTGAGATGGGGGTGAATCGAGCGTTGGCCCCCATCCCCTGCTTTCGCAGGGGCAGGCTCTAACCTTCCCCCGCAGACGGGGGAAGGGACTTTGTGTGCGGGGAAAGACGATTCGGCGCTTGGCAAACGAGCAGCCCTAAAGCACGCAGAGGGCGGCGTATCCCGCCACGCAACACCGCAGCAGCCAGGAGGACGCAGAGGTTGGAGCAAGCCACCGCCGCTTCCATGCCCGCATCGGTAGACGCGCTTCAGGCCGCGCTCCGCAATGAGCTGTACGTCGCCGACCGCGGCCTCGCCATGTCGGTCTACCTGGCGTTGCAGCTGCGGCGGCCGCTGTTCCTGGAGGGCGAGGCTGGCGTCGGCAAGACGGAAGTCGCAAAGGCGCTTTCGTCCGCGCTGGGTGCCCGGCTGATTCGCCTCCAGTGCTACGAGGGGCTGGACGTGAGCCAGGCGGTCTACGAGTGGAACTACTCGCGCCAGCTGCTGCACATACGGCTGCTGGAGGCCGCGGGCGGCGTAGACCGCAAGGACGCGGAGCGGGAGCTGTTCAGCGAGGAGTTCCTCATCAAGCGCCCACTCTTGCAGGCGCTGGAGAGCGGCGGCCCAACCGTGCTGCTCATAGACGAGCTAGACCGCGCCGACGAGGAGTTCGAGGGCTACCTGCTGGAGATGCTGTCCGACTTCCAGATCACCATACCGGAGGTCGGCACGTACACGGCTGCCGAGCCGCCGGTCGTGGTCATCACGTCCAACCGCACCCGCGAGATACACGACGCGCTCAAACGCCGCTGCCTCTACTACTGGATCGACTACCCCGACCTGGACAAGGAGATGCAGATAGTGCGCAGCAAGGTGCCCGGCGCAGGCCAGCGGCTTGCGGAGCAGGTCACGGCGTTCGTGCAGGAGCTTCGCAGCACGGAGCTTTACAAGGCGCCGGGAGTCGCCGAGACGCTCGACTGGACGGCCGCGCTGGTCAGCCTGAACGAGACGGAGCTAAGCCCGTCCGTCATCGACGACACACTGGGCGTCATGCTGAAGTACCGCGAGGACGTGCAACTGGTGCGTGGTGAGCAGACGCGCGCCCTGCTCAACCGGGCGTTGCAGCGCGGCGCGCGGCGCGGTGGCAGGCGTGGCTAGCAACGGCCACGTCCTCCACAACCTGCTGCTGTTCGGCCACCTGCTCCGGCGCCTGGGCCTGAACGTCCACGAGGGGCGCATGGTGGACGCCGTGCGCGTGCTGGAGGACGTGGGCATGACGCGCCGCGTCGACGTGTGGTCGGCGCTGCGCACGCTGCTGGTGCATCGCAGGGAAGACCTGCCCGTCTTCGACGAGGCGTTCGAGGTGTTCTGGCGGCAGCGCAAGGACAGCACGTCCACGCTCGACCTGCGCTCGATGGGCGAGCAGCGGCGCTACCGCAGAGTGGAGGCCGGGCCGCCGCCGCGCGCATCAGACGGCTCCGACTCGCAGGACGGAGACGGGCAGCACGACCGCATCGACCTGACGCGCACGTTCAGCGCGCGCGAGGTGCTTCGCACGAAGGACTTTGCCGAGTTCACGCCGGAGGAGGCGCGCGAGGCGCGCAGGCTGATGGCCTCGCTGGAGTGGACGCCGGGGTTGCGGCTCACGCGCAGGCAGGAGCGCGGCCGAGGGCCGCGGCTGGACGTGCGGAGGACGCTGCGGGACAACGCGCAGTTCGGAGGCGAGCCGCTGTACCTGAAGACACGCCGCCGCAAGCTGAAGGCGCGCCGTCTGGTGGTCGTCTGTGACGTGAGCGGCTCGATGGAGCGGTACACCCGTATGCTGCTTCACTTCATCCACAGCCTCTACGGCGGCCTGGACAGCCGGGTGGAGGCGTTCCTGTTCGCTACGAGGCTCACCCGCATCACCAAGCAGCTGGGCCGCCGCGACATCGACGAGGCCGTGAGCGACGTGTCAAGGGCCGTGCCGGACTGGTCGGGCGGCACGCGCATAGGCGAGGCCCTGCGGGAGTTCAATTTTCGGTGGGCGCGACGCACGCTGGGCTGGGGTTCCATCGTGCTCATCGTGTCGGACGGCTGGGATCGCGGCGAGCCGGAGACGCTGGCCGGGGAGATGGAGCGGCTGCAACGGAGCTGCCGGCGAGTGATATGGCTGAACCCGCTTGCCGGAGCCAAAGACTACGAGCCGCTGACGCAGGGGATGCGGGCCGCCGCGCCCTACGTCGACGACCTGCTGCCGGTGCACAACCTGGCTGCCCTGGCGGACCTGGCGCGCCACCTGAACGGCCTCGACTCAGGCCGCCCGGTACGCCGGCAGCGACACGCGGAGACACCGGAGACGGCCACCGCAGCGGCAAGCGCGGCCCCGCCGCCCGCCCCTTCGCAACGCTCATGGCACACAGCCGCAAACCCCAGCTTCCGCCACCCGGCGTGGGGCCGCGGCGCGCACCGTAGGGGCGGTTCGTGAACCGCCCAAGCGCCAGCCTCCACCGTCATTCCGGCCCATTCGGCTGCGCTCAGGGTAGACTTCAGCCGGAATCCAGGTGTGTGGCGTCGGCCTCGACAGTGTACCTGGGCGGCAGGCAGTTGAGTGATTGCTACGCAAATAGGCCGACTCAGGCACGCGATTGTGTCGCGCGGCAAAAGCGCGGAGGAGACGCGGCCCGACATTTTCATTAGCTTATCTGGCGCTGGCAAGCGGCATGGGAATTCCCGCCTGCGCAGATCATTGCGCAACTCGCCTGGTGGCCACCAATACCTCTTCCCCCTTGAGGGGGAAGATTGAGATGGGGGTGAATCGTGCCTAGGCGGTCTGCCTTAACGCCCCCATCCTAACCTTCCCCCGCAGACGGGGGAAGGGACATGGGATTACGCAAAGGTCTGCCTGCGCGGGAATAGGGAGTCGTGGGTGGCAGGCTATTTCCGCTCACCCTGAGCCTGTCGAAGGGCGAGCGGATGGACGACAATCGCGGTCTCCCCCGTTCGCGCTGCGACAAGCTCAGCACAGACGGGTCGGGAGAAGTGCGGTTCGCGAACCGCACCCCTACGCGGAACTCGCGGTTTTGACCTTGCGGCCTCTCGATGGTAGAATCCACGTAGGCCAAGCCTGAAGCTCAACCGAGGTATGCCAAGATGTCCGGTCACTCCAAGTGGTCCACCATCAAGCATCAGAAGGGCGTCACCGACGCCCGCCGCGGCCAGCTGTTTACCAAGCTGGCCCGCGAGATCACCGTGGCAGCCCGCCAGGGCGGCGGCGACCCGGACTCCAACTTCCGGTTGCGCCTTGCCGTCCAGAAGGCGCGCGAGAACAACATGCCGCAGGACAACGTAGACCGCGCCATCAAGCGCGGCGCCGGTGGAGGCGAGGGCGGCGGCGACCTGGAAGAGGCGCTGTACGAGGGCTACGGCCCCGGCGGCGTCGCCATCATGCTCCAGGCCCTCACCGACAACCGCAAGCGCACCGTCTCGGACGTGCGGTCGTCGTTTACGCGCGCAGGCGGCAGCCTCGGCGAGGCCGGCTGCGTGTCGTGGAACTTCGAGTCGCGCGGCGTGGTCACCGCGGAGGTGGACGCCGACATGGGCGAGGAGATCGCCTTGGCGGCCATCGACGCCGGCGCGGAGGACTTCAAGCTGGACGGCTCATTCCTCGAACTCTACACCGTCCACGAGAACCTGGAGACGCTTCGCAGCGCCATGCAGGAGCAGGGCGTGAACGTCACGTCCGCGGAGCTGTCCATGGTGCCCCGCAACACCGTCATGCTGGACGCACGCGTGGCCGACCAGACCCTGCGCCTGCTGGACATCCTGGAGGAACTGGACGACGTCCAGAAGGTGTACACCAACGCAGACTTCCCGGACGAGGTTCTGGAGAAGTACAAGGGCTGAGGCCCGCTCGCGGCCGCCGAACAGCACGCCGCCTGACTCGCATTGCCGTGGTGAACCACTACGACTCGTGGGCCGAGATCTACGACTGGGTGTTCGCGCGCAGGCGTGACGACGTTCGCTTCTACGTTGAGCAGGCGCGGCGATTCGGCGGCCCCGTCCTGGAGCTTGGGAGCGGCACCGGTCGCGTCTCCATTCCCATCGCTCAGACAGGCATTGAGGTAGTAGGGCTGGAAAGCTCCACGGCGATGCTGCGCGAGGCTAGGCGCAAGACGGCCGGCGAGCCCGCCGGAAGCATCGCATGGGTTGAGGCCGACATGAGGGATTTTGCGCTTGGCAGGCGGTTCGCACTCGTGATCATCCCTTTCCGCGGCTTCCTGTCGCTGCTCAGCGTCGAGGAGCAACTGGACTGCCTGCGCTGCATACGCGGCCACCTGGCGCGGGGCGGCCGGCTGGTATTCGACGTGTTCGTGCCGGCTCTGGACATGCTCACCGACGATGGCTCAACGCCCTTCCACGTCGAGGACGTGCCGCATCCGGACTCGGACAGGCGGCTGGTCATCTGGCACCAGAACCGATTCGACAACCACAACCAGATCAACAACGCCCGCACCATCATTGAGGAGCTGGACGCAGGCGGTGAGGTGGTCAGGCGGCTCTACCGCGAGTTCCAGATCCGGTACGTCCACCGTTTCGAGGCGCGGCACCTGCTGGAATTGGCCGGATTCCGCGTGGAGGAGCTGTACGGCGACTTCGATTGCGGCCCGTTCGACGAGGGTAGCGCTGACATGGTATGGGTGGCCTCTGCGTCGGACTGACGGGGTGGGAGCGGCCCGCCGCGTTCTGGTAGAATAGTGGAAAGTCTCGTTCGCATCGTAGTAGAGTGAGGCGTCATGCCGGACTTCAAGATCGTATCATCGTACAGCCCCACGGGTGACCAGCCGCGGGCCGTAGACCGGCTTGCGGAGGGCGTGGTCAAGGGGCAGCGCCATCAAACGCTGCTGGGCGTGACCGGCAGCGGCAAGACCTTCACTATGGCAAACGTGGTGGAGCGCGTGCAGCGTCCCACGCTGGTCATCGCCCACAACAAGACGCTGGCGGCGCAGCTTGCCACGGAGTTCAAGGAGTACTTCCCCGGCAACGCCGTGGAGTATTTCGTGTCCTACTACGACTACTACCAGCCGGAAGCCTACGTGCCACAGACGGACACCTACGTGGAGAAGGACGCGGACATCAACGACGAGATCGACAAGCTGCGCCACTCCGCCACGCGCGCGCTGCTCACGCGGCGGGACGTGCTCATCGTGGCGTCCGTGTCCTGCATCTACGGCCTGGGCGCGCCGGAGGAGTACCAGAGCTTTGTCGTCTTCCTGAACAAGGGCGAAAAGAGCAACCGCACCGCGCTCATCCGCCGCCTGGTCGACCAGCAGTACGAGCGCAACGACGCCGACCTGTCGCGCGGCAAGTTCCGCGTGCGAGGCGACACGCTCGACCTGCTGCCGGCCTACGAGGAGGTGGCGGTGCAGGTGCAGTTCTGGGGCGACGAGGTTGACCGCATCGTGGAGATAGACCCGCTAACGGGCGAGGTGTTCGGCGAGCGTGACTCGATTGCCATCTACCCCGCCAAGCACTTCGTCACGTCTCGGGAGAAGCTGGAGCTTGCCATCCGCGACATCGAGGCGGAGCTTGAGGAGCGCGTGGCCTGGTTCCGGGAGAGAGAGATGCTGCTGGAGGCGCAGCGGCTGGAGAACCGCACGCGCTACGACCTGGAGATGCTGCGGGAGGCCGGGTACTGCTCCGGCGTTGAGAACTACTCGGCGCCGCTGGGCCGCAGGCCCAAGGGCAGCACGCCCTGGTGCCTGCTCGACTACTTCCCGGACGACTTCCTGCTGTTCGTCGACGAAAGCCACATGACCATCCCGCAGCTTCACGGGATGTACCACGGCGACATATCCCGCAAGAGGACGCTGGTGGACTACGGCTTTCGCCTGCCGTCCGCGCTGGACAACCGGCCGCTGAACTTCCAGGAGATCGAGCAGCACCTCAACCAGGTGATATACGTCTCGGCGACGCCCAGCGCCTACGAGTACAACCACTCCATGCAGGTGGTGGAGCAGGTGATTCGCCCCACGGGGCTGCTCGACCCCACGATAGAGGTCAAGCCCACAACCGGCCAGATAGACGACCTGCTGCACCAGATACGCGCTCGAGTCGAACGCGGCGAACGCTGCCTGGTGACCACGCTCACCAAGCGCATGGCGGAGGAGCTGGCCGACTACCTGCAAGAAATGAACGTCAAGACGCACTACCTGCACTCGGAGATCGACACGCTGGAGCGGAGCGAGATTCTGCGCGACCTGCGCCTTGGCGTGTATGACGTGGTGGTGGGCATCAACCTGCTGCGGGAGGGGCTTGACCTGCCGGAGGTGAGCCTTGTCGCCATCCTGGATGCGGACAAGGAGGGCTACCTGCGCTCCGGGTCGTCGCTCATCCAGACTATTGGGCGGGCGGCGCGCCACCAAGACGGCCACGTCATCATGTACGCCGACGTGATCACGGACTCGATGCGCAAGGCGATCGACGAAACGTACCGCCGGCGCGAGATTCAGGAAGCCTACAACCGCGAGCACGACATCACGCCCCAGGGCATTCGCAAGGCGGTGCGGGACATCACCGACCGCGTGAAGGCGGTGGCGGAGCGCAGGCCCACGTACAACGTGCGCCAGGACATGCCCAGGGAGGACCTGCTGCGGGTGATCAAGGAGCTGGAGTCGCAGATGAAGCTGGCGTCCCGGGCGCTGGAGTTCGAGAAGGCCGCGCTGATTCGCGATGAGGTGATGGAGCTTCGCAAGGTGATGGCCTCCGGCAAAGACCAGGACTCGGAGCGGTCACCGGCCTCGCGGTCGAACGGGCGGGCTGCGTCACGCGCCGCCTCGCGCAGGCGGTAGCGCGCCGCCGCTCAGGCGCGCCGCGCCGCCACTGTTGTCATCCTGAGCGCAGCGAAGAATCCAAGGCGTATGTGCATCGGGGCGAGTCATGTGCCGGCGGCGCGAGTAGATTGGAGAGCGGGGCATGTATGCTGGAGAAGGCTTTGGATTCTTCGACTCCGCTCCGCTCCGCTCAGAATGACAACTGCAAATGGCCCGCTCACCCCCTGCTTTCGCAGGGGCAGGCTCCGATCCTGCCGAATGGCGGGCGGACGGACGACTGCCGCCCCCCAACCGTCATTGCGGCCCTTCGGCTCCGCTCAGGATAGACTCCAGCCGCAATCCAGCGCGATTCGGGTGGTGAGCCGCGAAGTCGAACCGCCCGCATCCCCGCCGGGTGCTGGATTCCTGCTTTCGCAGGAAAGACGATTGAGGTTGGCTGCCCGTCCATGCTTCCACACGCTCAGCACGAACGAACGACTGCCGCCCCCCAACCGTCATTGCGGCGGAAGCCGCAATCCAGGAGATGCGGCGTGGTGAGCCGCGTAGGCGAACCGCCCGCATCCCCGCCGGGTGCTGGATTCCTGCTTTCGCAGGAAAGACGATTGAGGTTGGCTGCTCGTCCATGCTTCCACACGCTCAGGGCGAACGAACGACTGCCGCCCCCCAACCGTCATTGCGGCGGAAGCCGCAATCCAGCCGAAGCATGGAAGGAGGGCGGGCTATTCCCCCGCTCACCCTGAGCCTGTCGAAGGGCGGGCGGACAACCGCTTCTCCAGCGCGCGGCGCTCCAGCATCACGCGCCTGCCGCAGGTGGCGCACCGTATGCCGATGTCCGCGCCCACCCGGTACACGGCCCACCGGTAGCCGCCGCACGGGTGTACCTTGCGCAGCGTCACCACGTCGCCCACCTTCCATTCCGTCACCACGCGGCGCTCACCCCCTCGCGGCGTTGATGGCGCGCCGCAGTGCGTCCGCAGCCCGCCGCGCCGCATCTGCGAAGTCGTCACGGCTCCGAGAGGCGTATATGACGCCCCGCGACGAGTTTACGATCAGCCCGCCGCCCTCCGCGTCGACGCCGCTCCTGACCGTGGCCTCCAGGTCGCCGCCCTGCGCGCCGATGCCCGGCGCCAGAATCACCATGTCCGGGCACGGGCCGCGCGCCGTCTCCATCTGCTGCGGGTACGTCGCGCCCAGCACCAGCCCGGCGTTGCCGCGCTCGTTCCACTCGCGGGTCTTGAGCGCCACCTCTTCGAATAACGGACGTTGCGACCCGTCCCGCTCGACAATCAGATCCTGGAAGTCGACCGAGCCGGGGCCGGACGTGTGGCACAGCACGAGGACGCCGCGGTCGGCGTAGGCCAGGAACGGCTCGACGGAGTCGTGGCCCAGGTAGGGGTTGACGGTGGCCGCGTCGAAGCCCCACCACTCGAACAAGGCCCTGGCGTAGGCCGCCGCCGTGGAGCCGATGTCGCCGCGCTTGGCGTCGCAGATGACCGGGATGTCGCGCGGGATGCGCTCCAGCGTGCGCCTCAGGGCCTCCAGGCCGGGGATGCCCAACGCCTCGTAGAAGGCGATGTTAGGCTTGTAGCAGCACACCAGGTCGGCGGTGGCCTCCACGATTGCCGCGTTGAACTCCGCCACGTCCTCGATGGGCATGAGCGCGGGATCCGGGTCAAGTCCCACGCATACCAGGGACTCGTTCTTGGCTGCGGCGGCGTCCAGCTTCTCGCGGAACGTGGGCATGGGGACTCCTTTCGTCACGTGGGTTTGAGCATAGTCTAACCGCGGGCAGGCCGCAGGACAAGGGCGCGTGCTACTCCCGCGCGGTGTTCTCGCTGTTGGGATGGTACACTGCCTCGCCGTTCGGCCTGAGCTTGTCGAAGGCCCGTTTGTGGTTCGACAGGCTCACCACGAACGGACTCCGAATAGGCGCGTGCTACACCTGCCGGAAGCTGTGCGGGTAGTAGCGGCGAACGGCGTTCCACTGTCCCGCCCTGTCCAGCGTCTCCACCTCGATCCACATCAGCCGCTCGCCGAACGCATCCTCCGCGGCCCGCATCGCCTCTCCCGCGCGGCGGTGCGCCTCCTCCAGCGACTCCACCACGTGCGAAAGCGGCGTCACCACCGGCTGCGCCGAGCCGCCGGCGGGCGTGGAGTGCGCCACGTACCTGCACAACCACTCCTCGGCTATCCAGTCGGTTGCGTTAGGTTCCATACTTGCTTTCGTCTTGGCGGCCGATGACGCAATCACTTGCACGTGCATGAATCGCTATGCGCGTGCGCGAAAGCGCTTAAGTCCGGCCAAGTCGTCCAGTCCTCTGTCACGCGCCAGCCTCACGACTTCCGCCACAGCCAGCGCCGCCTCCAACTGCTGCCTGCCGGGCCTAGGAACGCGGAACGCCCATGCCGGCGGATAGTCGGCCGATGCGAACATGACGGCGTCTTGCGCCTCGTCCGACTGGCCGGGCACCGCCCTGCTGACCTCCAGCAGCGACCGCCTGTCCCGCGCCGCCGTCACGCCCAGCGCAGCGGCCACGGAATGCGGGACGGTGCGGCCAACCGCCCTTGCCGCCTCAGTGTCGCTCAGCCCCATCGAAAGGAACAGCGTTGCGTTGGAGACCATCACGCGGTACGCAGCCGTGGCGTACTCGCCGAGCCGCTCCTCCTTCTCCTCGTCGGTGAGCGCGGCCCACCGCGCGGGATCGATGCGGCTGACGGGCCGCCGTCCTGCGCCGCCGCGTGCGGGCGTCCATCGCCGCGTCGAGAGTCGATGGCCGTTGCGGGCCGCAATGGCGCCGACGCGTCCCCTACTCATCTCCAGGTCCAGCAGCCCCATGTCGTGCAGTCTTCTCACGGAGCGGGAGAAGGCTGCAACGTCCACGTGGGCGGGCGCGGCCTTGCCCATCATGCGCACGGCGCGCCGGGCTGCGGCTGCGAAGGTCACGCGGCGATGAGGCGCAGCGAGGGCGGCCACAACCAGCGTGAGCGAATGGCTGCGGAGGATGGCGGATGATCTGGCCTTTGGCGGTGCTGCGGGCATTGCTGTATGGTGCCCAGGGAGGGAATCGAACCCACACCCCCAAACCTGGGGAGCGGATTTTAAGTCCGCCGCGTCTACCCTTTCGCCACCTGGGCACGGTGAAGGGTCAACCGGTTGAAGCAGGGCCTGCGCCGTTCGCTGTCTGCTCGGCGATGGGATGATTGGAGGCGACGGGCGGATTCGAACCGCCGAATAGAGCTTTTGCAGAGCTCCGCCTTAACCACTTGGCTACGTCGCCTCGCTTTATTCTACCACGTTCTGGTGCCGAGGAGGAGATTTGAACTCCTACGGGTTTGCACCCACGGCCCCCTCAAGACCGCGTGTCTACCAATTCCACCACCTCGGCGCTGCGTCCAGCTTGAGCCTTTGGCAGGAGTGGGAGGACTCGAACCCCCGACCTGCGGTTTTGGAGACCGCTGCTCTAGCCAACTGAGCTACACTCCTGCAATGCCGACGAAAGGAACCCGCCGAAGCGTTGCGCCGCTGCGTACGCAACCGCTATCGAGGCTGCACGCGGCCACGCGCCCGCTCCGGGCCTGTTCCAGTGCGGATATTGTGCCACAACTCCGCGAGGAATGACAAGGGCTGTCCCACTGCGCGCGCGAGGCGCACAGGGACGCTATCGCTGGATCCGCAGCCCGCTATCGCAGCGAGACCTCAGCCGCGGGCAGGTCGGCCTCCCAGTCCAGCGCCTGTTCCGCATCCGGGTCAATCGACACGATGAACGGAACGCTCAAGTCCGCAGCTTCGATTGGCCCAACGCCGATAGCCACCGTGCCCGCCACCAGGAGAGTGACGCTGTAGCCCTCATCGCCGTGGTATGCCACCTCGACCAAGGACACCGAGAGCGCATTGCCCAGCTCGTCCTGTACGATACCTCGAACGATGTTTGGCAGGCCCACCCTGACCAGCGCCGGCACGTTCTCCTCTATCTCCGGGGATGCCATGACAGCCTCTATTACGAACTCCGCAATCTCGTCGGGATTGTCGGCCGCCCACTCCAATGCAAACTCAACCGCCGCGTCCTCCGGCGATGGTTCAGTCGTCGCATCAGGCACGGAAGTTGGCGTAGGCTCCTGCGTTGCATCAGGCGCGGGAGCCGACGTAGGCGTCGCGGTTGGTTCGGGCGCGGGAGTCGGCGCGGGCGTCGCGGTTGGCTCAGGTGTGGGAGTCGCCGTAGGCGTCGCGGTTGGCTCAGGCGTGGCGGTCGCCGTGGGTTCAGGCGTATGTTCAGGCGTGGGAGTCGGTGGCGCCGCCTGGGTCGCGGTTGGCGCGGCGGTCGGCGTTGCGGGCGCCTCACCGCTTTGACCGCCGCCGCACGCAACGAAAACTGCCACTGTCAGCGATGCCACCAGTATCGCGAATGCTCTCTTCATGCCGCCCTCCTGTGTCAAATCGTGCCTGGCGCCCGTAGCCGAGCCTGAAACGGGAGGGTTGCTTGCGCTTCACCTCTCCTTGACTCTCGCCCGAGGCCGGGCTTACGCACTTCCCTCCCAGCGCGCAGCATGATGGTTGTGGTACCCCAGGCAGGATTCGAACCCGCGACCCGCTGCTTAGAAGGCAGCCGCTCTATCCCCTGAGCTACTGGGGCACTGGCTATCCGTCATCCACTTCCGGCAATCCGGCATTGGCGCAGCCGTGCAGCGGCGGCTCGCACGCGCTTAGCCGTCCTGCGTGGTCCGCACCCGGTGTACCGTCAGCCCGCCATAGCCCAGGCGCGAAACGTCTCGGATGCTCACCCCGTCAACCTCGCCGCTGGTGGTGACGTATCTCTGAACCTGCGGGCCAACGTACTTGGCGGCCAGTATCGCCATGAGCGACACCGACATCATCCGCGGGATGGCGCTCCACCGCCGCCGCTTGCCCACTGCGATGGCGCACCCCACGGCGGCCAGAGCCGCGGCCACCACCAGGTTGGTGCCGCAGTACGGCGATACCGCCAGCTCCGACTCGCCCGATTGCAGCCGCCTGAGCGCCTCCTCCGCGGCATCTGTCAGCGCTTCCGTGGGCACGTCTCCGTACACCAGGAAGCCCCATTGCATGGAGTTGCCGCCGAGTATGCCGCCCTCGCCCATGTCGGCGTGGGCCAGAGTGATCGTGGCATGCTCAATCGCGTGGTTCCTGCGAATCTTGTTGAGAAAGTCCAGGTTCACGGAGTCCTCCGGTCGGCGTGTGGCCTGCGTCAATGATACCATTCGCAAGGCCGCGTGTACACTTGCGGAGGTTGCCACCGTCACTCTGAGCGCAGCGCAGTGGAGTCGAAGAGTCCACAACCTCCGGCTATCTGCACGTCCCGCAGCCGTGAAACGCGCGCGTCTCGCCCGCGGTTCCCCCGCTCGCGCTGAGATTGCCGAGGCATGAGCGGAATCGGAGCGAGCGGGCTAATGCGAGACATTGACGCAGAACCCGTCCTGTAACTACCATGGCGTAGTATAAGGAAGTGCGATTGCGCTTGCGTTGGACTTGGGATAGGGCAAAGAACGATGCGAACCTTCAAGCGCACGGCGTCAGCCTTGAGGTTGCCGCGTTTGTGATTGACGACCCCTTGTCTGCCACGCGCGGAGACCCATATCCTTATGAGAGACGGTAGCGAACTATCGGCATGGTGGGTAATCGAGTCGTCATGGTAGTCCGCACTTGGCCTGAGTTCGACACGCGTACGAGCCAGGAGATTGGGCGCATCATCTCCGCCCGCAAGGCCACGAGACGTGAGAGGGAGGCCTATGAAGAAGGATATGACTGAGCTGCCGCCGGACGTTCAGGCGCAGATGCGGACGCTGGAGGCCATGTCCGACGATCAGATCGACACCACCGACGCGCCGGAGATTCTAGACTGGTCCGATGCCAGGCGCGGCGTCTTCTATCGGCCCGTGAAGCAGCAGATAACCCTGCGGCTGGACGCGGACATCATCGCCTGGTTCAAGGCTCACGCCTCAGATGGCCGCGGATACCAGACGGACATCAATGGCGCGCTCCGCGACCACGTGCGCAGGATGGCTCGTCCCGCGCAATAGCCCCAGCCCCCCCTCACGCCTCGCGCCGCAGGCTCAGCCACAGGCGGTACACCTCCCGGCGCGATAGGCCGGTATCCGCCGCCACGCGCTCTCGTGCCTCGCGGGCCGATACGCCGTCGAGCAGCATGGAGCGTAAGGCGGCCGCAGCGTCGGCCGTTGAGGCAGGCGAGTCGTCCGGCTTGCCGGCCTCCACGACCAGCGTAAACTCGCCGCGCGGCTCCGCAAAGTGGGCCAGGCAGTCGGAGATTCGGCCGCGGTAGGTCTCCTCGTGCAGCTTGGTTGCCTCGCGGAGCGCGGCGATGCGCCGGTCGCCCAGCGTGTCGAGCATATCCGCGAGCGTATCGCGCAGCCGGTGCGGCGTCTCGAACGCGACCAGCGTGTACGGCAGGCTCGATACCGTGGCGAGCAGCCTGCGCCTTTCACCGCGCCTGCGCGGCAGGAAGCCGAGGAACAGGAATCGGTCTGCCGGCAAACCTGACACGGCCAGCGCAGTCACCACCGCGGACGGGCCGGGTATCGAGAGCACGTTCGCGCCTGCATCGGCGGCGGCCCGCACCAGCTCCAGGCCCGGATCGCTTATGCCGGGCGTGCCCGCGTCCGATACCAGCGCCACGTCTTCGCCGGCCAGCGCGGACAGGATGGCGGGCAGCTTGCGGGCGCTGTTGTGCTCGTTGTAGCTAGTGAGCGGCGTGTGGACGTCGTAGCGGGATAGGAGCCTGCGCGTGGTGCGCGTGTCCTCGGCTGCGATCAGGTCAACCTCTCGCAGGATGCGGATCGCCCGCAGGGTGATGTCCTCCAGGTTGCCGATGGGCGTGGCGACCACGTAGAGGGTGGGCATGGGGCCTCCTTGGGCTTCGGCCGTCTCAGGTTCATTCTACACGATGCGGCGATGACTACGCCCTGCTCGCAGTGGCGGATGGTATACTTCACGCGCGTCGCATTGAATGAGGGCCGGATGAGCATGAACGTTGGCGTATGCAGAATTGAGCTTGAGCTGCCCGGCAGCCGCTCGCTGAAGGACAAGCGCAAGGCGGTGCGCTCCATAGTCGACCGGGTGCGCAGCCGGTTCAACGTGGCAATCGCGGAGGTGGACCGGAACGACAGCTGGCAGGCGGCGACGCTGGGCATCGCCTGCGTCAGCAACGACGCGGCTCACGCCAACGAGATGCTGTCCAAGGTGGTGCATTTCGTTGAGGGTTGCCGCGAGGACGCGGTGCTTGCCGGCTACGACATGGAGGTGGTGACGGGGGTGTAGGGGGGCGCTAACCGCCGCTCGTGGTGAGCCAGCTTCCTCTTCCCGCTCATAGCTTGCCCCGTACTTGATACGGGGGTGAGCCTGTCGAACCAGAGCGGGAAGACCACGGCCGCCTGCCATTCGCCCGCCCTTCGACAAGCCCAGCAACTGTGTTGGATGTCAAGCCGTGCGGTTGGCGGATCCGGGATCCCAGCGCCTGCCGTTCTTGACCATTGAGTTGAGCATGACGAGCAGCTTGCGCATACAGGCCATGAGCGCCACTTTCTTGGGCTTGCCCGCCTCGCAGAGGCGGGCGTAGAACGGCTGGATGACGGGGTTGGACCGGGTGGCTGAGAGAGCTGCCATGTAGAGGGTGGCCCGCACCTGCCCTCTGCCTCCCCAAGCGGTGCGCTTGCCCCTGAGCTTGCCGCTGTCCCTGTTGAACGGGGCCACGCCGACCAGGGCGGCTATCTGTCCTCTGTTCAGCGTTCCCAGTTCGGGCAACTCAGCCATCAGCGTCCTCGACAACACGGGCCCCACGCCGGGAGCGCTCTGCAGCAGCATGTCCTGGGCCTGCCAGACGGGGCTGGACTTGACCAGGCCTGCCAACTCCTCATCCAGGGCGTTCACGCGTTCCTGGAGCCATCGCACGTGCTCCTCCAGATCAGCGCGCACCCGCGTGTTGGCGGTGCGGAGTCGGTTCTGCTCCTGGGTGAGCATCTCCTTCAGCTCGCGCCGGCGGTCTACCAGGCTGCGCAGCTCCCGCGTGGCGTCGTCCGGCAGAGGCCGCGCCTCCGGCTTGGCGGCTTCGCCGAAGTGGGCGAGCACCTGGGCGTCGATGACGTCGGTCTTGGCGAGCCTGCCCAGCGCCCGTGCGAAGTCCCTGACCTTTCGGGGGTTGACCACGACCACGGGCAAGCCGGAGGCAGCCAGCTCGGAGGCCAGGGGCATCTCCATGCCGCCCGTGGCTTCGACCACCACCAGGCTAGGCTCAAGCTTGCCCACGCGCTTCACCAAAGCCTCTATGCCCTTCGCTTCATTGTCGCTATGCCAGACCTCGCCGTTGGGGCGCACGAACACGTCCAACCGGTCTGACGACACGTCGATTCCCACGAACACCTTAGCCACTTCCATCTCCTTTCCGGTAGTGATAGCATGGTTGCCGGCTCGACCCAGCCTTGCACGATACGGACTCGATGGTCCAGGCAACTGTTCGGGTTCTGAGCTAGCGGGACGTGACGGTCAAGCTGAGCTTCGGTCTCTACGGACCCAGGGTGAACCGGCCTGTCACGTCCCTGCTATCTTATGGCGCCGCCACCCCCAAGATACAAGGGTGAGCGGGCACAGGGGCCACGCTCGTGGTGAGCCCGCTTCTCCTTCCCGCTCATAGCCTGCCCCGTACTTGATACGGGGGTGAGCCTGTCGAACCAGAGCGGGGAGACCACAACAGTCGCCCATCCGCCCGCCCTTCGACAAGCTCAGGGTGAGCGGACATAATCAACCCGCTCATAGCCTGCCCCGTACTTGATACGGGGGTGAGCCTGTCGAACCAGAGCGGGAAAGCCACAGCCGCCTGCCATCCGGCCGCCCTTCGACTTGCTCAGGACGAACGGGACGGAAGCCCCCCCTCACCTGTCCAGTTTGAGGAGCGCCAGGAACGCCTCCTGCGGTATCTCCACGTTGCCCACGCGCTTCATCCGCCTCTTGCCCTCCGCCTGTTTCTCCAGCAGCTTCCGCTTCCGCGTCACATCGCCGCCATAACACTTGGCGAGCACGTTCTTGCGAAGCGCGCGCACCGTCTCCCGCGCGATGACCCGGCTCCCAATCGCCGCCTGTATCGGCACCTCGAACAGCTGCCGCGGTATCAGCGTCCGCAGCTTCTCGACCAGCGCCCTGCCCTGTTGCTGCGCCTTGTCCCGGTGGACGATCAGCGAAAGCGCGTCGACCGGCTGGTTGTTGACCAACAAATCCAGCTTGACCAGCGGCGCGGGCTGGTAGCCCTGGAACGAGTAGTCCATCGACGCAAACCCCTGCGTGCGCGACTTGAGTTGGTCGTAGAAGTCCATCAGGATTTCCGAGAGCGGGGCGCGGTACTCCAGCAGTACGCGTGCGTCCATCGACTGGTCGCCGTCTCCCGACGACGCCACGGCTTGGAGATACTCCATTCGACGGTACTCGCCCCGCCGCACGGTGACCAGCTCCATGACCGCTCCGATGTAGCGCGCCGGCGTGACGATGCTCAGGTCAAGAATCGGCTCTCGCATCTCGGCGAGCTGCTGCACGGGCGGCAGCTTGGCGGGGCTGTCCACGGTGACCTCCTCGCCGTCTACCAGGAGCGCCTGGTAGGCCACGCTGGGCGCGGTGATAAGCAGGTTGAGGCCGTATTCGCGCTCCAGCCGCTCCTGCACAATCTCCATGTGAAGCAGGCCCAGGAAGCCGCACCGGAAGCCGAATCCGAGCGCAGCGCTGTTCTCAGGCTCGTAGCTGAGCGCGGCGTCGTTTAGCTGGAGCTTCTCGAGCGAGGTGCGGAGCGCCAGGTAGTCGTCTCCGTCCGCCGGGTAGAGGCCGGCGAACACCATCGGCTTGAGCGGCTGGTAGCCCGGCAACGGCTGCGAAGCTGGCTTTTGCGCGAGCGTGATGGTGTCGCCGACGCGGCACTCGCGCACGTTCTTGAGGCCGGTTGCCACGTAGCCAACCTGCCCCGCGCTTAGCTGCGCGGCCTGCGTGAGCCGCGGTGTGAAACTGCCCACCTCCAGAATGTCGCCGCGGGAGCCGGTGGACATCATCAGCAGTTGGTTGCCCTTGGCAATCTCGCCGTCGAACAACCGGACGTAGGCCACCACGCCCTTGTACGGGTCGTAGGCGGAGTCGAACACGAGGGCGCGCAGGCTGTCGGACGCTGCGGCGGGCGGCGGCACGCGCTCGACGACCGCTTCCAGCAGTCGGTCGACGCCTGCGCCGTCCTTCGCCGACACATGAAGTATCTCGTCGTCCGTGAAGCCGAACGCCTGCTGCATCTCGGTTGCCACGCGGCGGGGCTGCGCCACCGGCAGGTCGATCTTGTTCACGACCGGGATGATGGCAATGTCGTGTTCCAGGGCCAGGTAGACGTTGGCGAGCGTTTGCGCCTGTATGCCCTGCGTGGCATCCACGACCAGGATTGCGCCCTCGCACGCGGCGAGCGCGCGGGAGACTTCGTAGCCGAAGTCCACGTGGCCGGGCGTGTCGATGAGGTTGAGCTGGTAGTCGCCGTCGTGGCCGCGGTAGGTCATTCGCACGGCCTTGCCCTTGATGGTGATGCCTCGCTCTCGCTCCAGCTCCATCTGGTCCATGAACTGCTCGGTCATGTCGCGCGGGCTGACGGTGCCGGTCAGTTCCAGCAGGCGGTCGGCGAGCGTGGACTTGCCGTGGTCTATGTGAGCGATGATGCAGAAGTTGCGGATGCGAGCGGTGTCCATGTCGGGGCTATCGTAGCACAGGCAGCCGCATTAGGACAGAGGCGAAGGGGGGCGCGCTGTGGGGACCGCGCCGCCTCCACCGTCATTGCGGCCCATTCGGCTGCGCTCAGGGCAGGCTCAGCTATCACTCCGCTCGAAATCACTATGGCCTTGCCAAGGTCACGTGAGGGGATGAAAGTAGGCGGCCGACACCAGGGCGATTTTGGCCTGCCTGCGAGACTGGTTATCTGGTCCTTCTAGCCACTTGGCACGCCTACTTTCATAGCAATGACAGTGGGGGACGGCGGCCGCCCTCAACCGTCATTGCGGCGGAAGCCGCAATCCATCCCCCCGCTGCTGGTCTACGGCTGGACTTTTCCCTAAACGTAGCTGAAGGGGCTCGAAATGACAACTGTAGGCGGCGGTTTCCCTCCCTTCCATGCTTCGACAGGCTCAGCATGAGCGGGATTGGGAGCCGTAGGGGCGGGCCTTGTGCCCGCCCTCGTGGTGCGCGGACGGTCGTGCAGCAGATATGCGGCAGATGTGCGGCGGCATCTTGGGCGCCCACAAGGGACGCCCCTACGAGGGAAACGGCAGCCGCACCGTCCATGCCCCGACAGGCTCAGCACCAACGGGAATGGTGCGCGACTGCGCCAGCTTCTCCGTCATTGCGGCCCCTTCGGCCGCGCTCAGAGCCTGCCCCGTACTCCGATACGGGGGCAGGCTCAGCCGCAATCCACCCCCCGCGCTGCTGGTCTACGGCTGAAGTCTACCCTGAGCGTAGCCGTAGGGCCTCAGCGACGGTAAGGCGGTCGCTGCGGGTGGGTGTTGTGGTGTGCGGTTGCCCGAGGTTTCTCGACTCCGCTATCGCTCCGCTCGAAATCACTATGGCCTTGCCAAGGTCACGTGAGGGGATGAAAGTAGGCGGCCGACACCTTGCGCGATTGTGGCTGGCCTGCGAGACTGGTCAACTGGTCTTGCAAGCCGCCCGGCACGCCTACTTTCATAGCAATGACAACTGTAGGCGGCCGCCCTCAACCGTCATTGCGGCGGAAGCCGCAATCCATCCCCCCGCTGCTGGTCTACGGCTGGACTTTTCCCTGAACGTAGCTGACGGGGCTCGAAATCACTATGGCCTTGCCAAGGTCACGCAAGGGGATGAAAATAGGCGGCAGACACCAGGGCGATTTTGGCTGCCTGCGAGACTGGTTATCTCGTCCTTCTAGCCACTTGGCAAGCCTACTTTCATAGCAATGACAGTGGGGGATGGCGGCCGCCCTCAACCGTCATTGCGGCGGAAGCCGCAATCCATCCCCCCGCTGCTGGTCTACGGCTGGACTTTTCCCTAAACGTAACTGAAGGGGCTCGAAATGACAACTGTAGGCGGCGGTTTCCCCCCTTCCATGATTCGACAGGCCCAGCACGAACGGGTTGATGTTGGCCCACTCGCCCTGACACCATCTCATAGCCCCCCACTCGTTGACCGCGGAGCGCACAGAGGGTACACTGGAAGCGCATGGCAGAGGACACGACCCGCATCTCATCCGTGGACGCAGCACGCCTGGCGGTTGAGGTGGCCTCGGATAAGCAGGCCACCGACATCGTGATGCTCGACATGCGCGGCCCCATCGGCTTCACCGACTACTTCGTCATTCTCTCCGCCGACAGCCGCCGACAGATGCAGGGCCTCCTGGAGGACATCGACCTTGCGCTGGAGCAGGCCGGCATGAACCTGCACCACCGCGAGGGCACGGCGGAAGGCGGCTGGGTGCTGCTGGACTACGGCGACCTGGTAGTCCACGTGTTCGCGCCGGAGGAGCGCGAGTTCTACCACCTGGAGCAGTTGTGGTCGCAGGCGCCGGTGCTCTTCAGGATTCAGTGATCCAGCCGTCCACGTCCCGCCTATAGCTCAGGATCTCGCCCTCTGCGAAGAACAACGCTAGCTCCTGCGCCGCGCTCTCCGGCGAGTCCGAGCCGTGAACCAGGTTCCGCCCGATGTCCACTCCAAAATCGCCGCGGATGGTGCCGGGCGAAGCCTGCAACGGGTTGGTGACGCCCATCGTGGCCCGCACCATCTCGATTGCGCTTGGGCCCTCCAGCGCCATCGCCACTACAGGGCCGGACGTGATGAACGACACCAGCCCGGCGAAGAAGGGCTTGCCCTCGTGTGCGCCGTAGTGTTGCATCGCCATGTCCCTGGACACCTGGAGCATCTTCATGCCCACAATCCGAAGCCCGCGCGCCTCCAGCCTTGATATGATGGCCCCGCTAAGGCCGCGCTGCACGCCGTCGGGCTTGACCAGTACCAGCGTCCTTTCCGTGCTCATATGTACCTCCCAAGTAGTGTTGGCCGCATTCACGTTGCAAGTGTTGGCGGCGCGTTCTCCGACAATGTTGGTCTGGGCGGAAATCCCCCCGCTTGCGCCTGTCTACTCACGCGGGCCTCCGCGGCGTGGAGATTGACGGGCGGCGCAGGTACAGCGGCTCGATGGGGCGCAGATCGTCGTGCTGCCCGCGCCGGCGTTTCTCGCTGCCCATGAGGGCCAGCGTAGCGGGCGCGCGCGTGGGCGGCGACTGCGCCGGCAACACTGCAAGCTCGCCCAGCCGCTCCGTGATAGCCTCGCCGAACGCGGCCACGCCCTCGCCGCAGAACAGCGTCGGCTGCTGCACTCCCTCGCACAGCGCCTCCGGCGCGGCGATGCGCTCCGCTCCAACCTTGCGCCAGTCGCCGTTGCGGTTCTCATAGAGCGCGGCCGCCGCCTCGCCGCGGCCGATGTCGAGCAGCGCGCAGACGGGCATACCGCTATTGCGGTGCGGCTCGGCCTCTACGTCCAAGGTGTTGAGCGCCACCAGTGGAATGCCGAGAGCAGCGCAAAGCCCCTTTGCTGCGCTCAGTCCCACTCGCAGCGCGCTGAACCCGCCGGGGCCGATGGCCGCGATGACGCAATCCAGGTCGCGGACTGTAGCGCCGGCCTCCGCGACAAGCTCCACGATTGTGGGCATCAGCTCGACGGTGTGGTTCTGGCGTGAGTACCACAAACGCGACACCAGTTCGCGGCCGTCCTGCGAGACGCACACGCCCGCGTACCTGGTGGAAGTGTCGATTGCGAGTTCCACAGCTACAGTCCTTCCTCGCGGGCGGCCTCCTCCGCCATGTGCTCGTTCAACTCATTGATCAACGTCAAGTAGCGGTCGCCGTTGGGTTCAAGGCTCAGCCGGCGGCTGTCGTTCGGCTGCACGTCCAGCGTCACGCGCAGGCAGTCATCCGGAAACGCTTCCGGCGCCTTGTCCGCCCACTCGATCACGGAGACGCCGTCACCTGCCAGGTACTCCTCCAGGCCAAGGTCAAGCACTTCCGCTACCTGATCGAGCCGGTAGATGTCGATGTGGTACAGGGGAAGCCGTCCCTGGTGAATGGTGACCAGCACGAATGTGGGGCTGCGCACGTAGCTATCGACGCCCAGGCCCCTGGCGATTCCCTGCGTGAGGCAGGTCTTGCCCGCGCCCAGCTCGCCGCACAGCAGCACCACGTCACCCGGCCGCGCGCAGGCGCCGATAGACGCGCCGACGCTCTGCGTGTCCTCCGGCGTTTCACAGTAAAGGTTAAGTGTTGACATCTAGGCGAAGTGGTCCCAGCCGCTGCGGTGCAGCGCGATTTCGGCTCCTCCATCGTCTACTACGCGGACGCGGCCGGGGTGGTCGGCTACGATGCGTCCCACCTCTGCGGCCTGCTCAAGCGTTGCAACCGCCGCCCCGACAACGGCGTCGGAACCCGTGAACAACAGTTGGTAGTCCTCGCCGCCGTTCAGCGCCAGGTGCAACCAGCCTTCCGGGAATGTGTCGCGCAGGCAGGCCTCCGTGGGCACGCGGCCGGCCTGCACCACCGCGCCCACGCCGCTCGCCTCGCACAGCTTGGCGAGGTCGTCGACGAGGCCGTCGCTCACGTCCATCGCCGCCTCCACGCCGCAGCCGATGAGTGTGTCGCACGCGTCCAGCCGCGGGACTGGCCGGTTGAGCGCGGCCCGGAGCCGTCTGCCGTGCTCGTTGGCGGGCAGCGTGCCGCGGAGAAGCGCCTGGAGGCCGCCGGCCGCGCTGCCGAGCGGGCCGGTCACGGCGACGCGGTCGCCGGGCTTGGCGGCGCTGCGGGTGAGCGTCCGACCCCGCGCCGAGCCCGTCATCGCCACGGTCACGAAATCGACGGGAGAGCGCACTACGTCGCCGCCTGCGATGCGGCAGCCGTAGGCTCGGCAGGCGGACAGCATACCGCGGTACAGGTCTCGCACGTCCTGGACGCGGGTTTGCGGCGTGAGGCCAAGAGTCACGAGTGCGTAGAGCGGCCAGCCGCCCATCGCCGCCACGTCGCTGAGGTTGACGGCCATGCTCTTCCAGCCCAGATCCTCCCAAGAGGTGAGGTCATGGCGGAAGTGGACGCCGTCGACTAGCGTGTCGGTGGTGGCAAGCTCGATGGCCTCCGGCGTGCGCCACGCGGCGGCGTCATCGCCGATGCCGAGCAGCAGCGGGAAGTCGTCATCGCCGGGTTGGCTGTCCTGCTGGCAGACCAGCTCCCGTATCGACTCAATCAGGCCGAACTCGCCAACGTCTCGCATCATCGCAGCCCGCATTATATCGTCACGCTACCCGCCCAACAAGTGAAGTGTGCTATATTGGGCGCAAGCGGAGGCTTTTAGCGCAGTGAGAGTGGCCGTGCTTTCCGACATACACAGCAACCTGGAGGCGCTGAGCGCAGCGCTGGACGACGCCGGAGGCGCGGCGGCGATAGACGAGGCGTGGTGCCTGGGCGACGTGGTCGGCTACGGGCCTGATCCGACGGCGTGCCTGGACACGCTGCTGGCGATGAATCACGTGATGGTGGCCGGCAACCACGACCTGGCCGCGGTCGGCAAGCTGAGCCTGGCGGAGTTCAACCCCTACGCCGCGGCGGCCTGCCGCTGGACGGCGGATCGGCTGACGCCGGAGCATCGGGACATGCTGGCGTCTCTGCCGGCGCTCGTGGAGCGCGGCCCGTTCACGCTCGTTCACGGCAGCCCAAGGAATCCCGCGTGGGAGTACGTGACGACCGCGGCACAGGCGCGGGCCTGCCTGGAGCAAGTGAGCACGCCAAGCTGCATGGTGGGGCATACGCACCTGCCGATGGTGTTTCGGATGACGGACGGCGGCGTGGTCGGCGAGAGAGCAGTGGCCGGGCAGGTGATTTCGCTTTCGGGCGGACGGCTGGTGATCAACCCCGGCGGCGCGGGCCAGCCCCGCGACGGCGACCCGCGCGCGTGCTACGCGATCTATGACTCGGACGAGGCGACTGTGGAGTTTCGGCGCGTGGCGTACGACTTCGCCGCAACGCAGCGCAAGATGCGGCAGGCGGGCCTGCCGGAGTACCTGGCGGAGCGACTGAGATACGGACGGTAGAAGGCGCACCCGCGGCCTCGCCGCGCGGCGCAAAACGAACACAAACGGAGGTGCAGTTATGCCGATAGTCAGGGTTGAGATGTGGCCCGGCAGGACCCACGAGCAGAAGGCGGAGCTTGCCCGCGCAATCACGGACGCGGTGGTGAACATCGCGAAGACCACGGCGGAGGACACGATAGTCGTGTTCACGGACGTGGAGCGTTCGGACTGGGCGAAGGCTGGCGCGCTGGCCTCGGACGGGTGAGGGGGGGCGCAACCCCGTTGGCGCTGAGCCTGTCGAAGCGTGAACGGGGGCGTAGCCTCTCGCTGTTCCCTCGCAGGCTGCCCGTGCTCCGATACGGGGGTGGGTATCCTGAGGCGTGGAGCGGCTGCGGCGGCGTAGGGGCCGGTTCGTCCACCGCCCAGGCGAGAGCAGCGCACCGCGCCCGCCGGTAACACCGATGTTCATACGCCGCGCAACGCAGGGGCGTGGAGCAGCCGCCCCGCTTCGTGGTACAATGCCCACGGAGCAGGCCGATGACCGCCGTCGAAACCAACGCCGCCGGCACGTTTGCAGACTCCTGTCTGGCGCCGGATGCAGCCGTGGTGCGCATGGCACAGCCGGAGACAGTGCGGACGCGGCCGAGAGAGGGGCAGCGTGAGCTCTGCGGCCACAAATAGAGAGAGCGTCCTGGATGAAGTCGTACGGCGCATAGTCGAGGTTGCGCGGCCGGAAAGGGTCATCCTCTTCGGGTCGGCGGCCCGCGGAGAGACGGGGCGAGAGAGTGACCTGGACTTGCTGGTTGTGAAGGCAGGTGTCAATCGGCGTGAGCTTGCCGCGCGGATTCGCCGGAACTTGTACGGCGTGAGGGCGGCGGTTGACATTGTGGTGGTTACTCCTGAGGACGTAGAACGCTACAGAGACAGCCACGCGCTGGTAATCAAGCCGGCTCTCCGAGAAGGCATTGTGGTCTATGAGGCCGCCTGAACGCTTCCCGCCGGACAGCCCGCAGGAATGGCTGAACCGTGCAAGGAGCAGTCTCGCGCTGGCAATGAACCGCGTCCCTGGCGTGTACCTGGAAGACCTTTGCTTTGAGGCGCAGCAGGCGGCCGAAAAGGCGATTAAGGCAGCGCTCATCGTGCGTGGCATCGAGTTTCCGTACGTGCACGACTTGAATCGGCTGGTCTCCATCATCGAACTCTCCGGCGAGGCTGTACCGGAAGCGGTTCGACAGGCCGGCAGCCTGACCGAATACGCGACTACAACCCGCTATCCCGGCATGGCCGAACCCGTCACCGAGGAGGAA
This sequence comes from Dehalococcoidia bacterium, assembly GCA_963555975.3. Classification (GTDB taxonomy): domain Bacteria; phylum Chloroflexota; class Dehalococcoidia; order Lucifugimonadales; family UBA2985; genus JAPPHY01. The sequence continues at coordinate 333,911 of OY821663.2, read as the reverse complement.
TACTCCCATGCCCTCAGGGTTGCAGCAGCAGTAGTACAATGGGCAGAGGCAAGCATTTGACCGGCAGGCCATCCGCCCGACGTTCGACAAGCTCAGAGCCTGCCCCTGCGAAAGCAGGGGACGCGTGGGCTGCGAAAGGCTAGTTGAGTCGTCCTACCTCAGAGTAAGGTGCGACCTCTACCTCGATCATCCCAACTGTCGCAGGAAGCTGGTTTCCTGTGTCGGGGAACAGGCCATTGGTTGCCGCGTCACAATCGCCGAGGGCTTTTTCGTGGTAAGCCGCAGCTTCCTGCGGGGTCATGCGGGATTCGGGGATGCGCTCTCCGTGCTCGACCATCGCTTCTATGTGAAAGGCGACGGCTTCCCGCATCATTTCCTGGACTTCCTCCCTGGTCTCGCCAACGCTTACACAGCCCGGCAGTTCGGGCGCGTAGGCGCCGTAATTGTTGGGAGTCCGTTCGTAGACTATGGCGAAAGTCAGCTTCACGATGTTCCCTCCCAAAGTCCTGCCTGCTTCACATCCCATTGTGCCTTTGGTGAGCCGTGCAGCGCCAGATTGCGCGCCGCGGGCCGCTGTACGCAGGCGCATCCTAGCACACCTCGGCCTGCGGGACAGCAGGAGCGAGAAGTGGGCGGGTTGGCCTGGAGCCGATCACTGCGTTTTGCGCCAATTCAGGCATTCTCCCACACTGGGGATTGCGGTATAATGGCCCTGAGGTAGGGCGGGAGATGAGCAAGGACAATGGACACTCCATCCCAAAGCATAGGGCGATTGAGCCGCGGAATCTCCGCATTTCAGCGACGCAGGAGGAACCGGTGAAGGCGGCGACAGGCGTTGGTGATAGCCGACAGCCGCAAGGTCAACCTGCGCCGGGGCAGGCCGCCTCCTCTCCATCTCGGCCTGCAAAGCCCAATCCCCTCAAGCCGGACATCTCGAAAAAGAGTCTCTAGAGGTTAACGGCAACCGCGCCGGCAAAGAGCACAATGCCCGCAGCCTGCAAGAGCAAGAAGTGGCCGGCTAACCTTATGTAGCGAACTTTACGGCCAGGTGTGGGGCGTTTTGCTCCCACGCCTTGCGGTAGTTGTCGGCCAGGTACCATACACAATCACCCAACGCTTGCCTATCGACTTGGGCGCGGTTGCGCGGTAGAATCTATGCGAGCCGGCTTGACTTTGAGCTAACCTCGGCAAGAGAACCTTGGTGGCGTAGCCAAGTGGTTCCTCCATCCTCCTGCTCCCTCCCATTAATCTGGTGCGACCGGCGAAACGAGATGAGTAAGGCAAACATAGCAATCGCTGTACTAACAGTGTGCGTTGGCGCGCTGGGAGTCATGACGCTAGTCTTGTTTGGGCAGGTTGGCGAGTACAGGAGTCTTTCAGATGCCCTTGAAGTAGAACAGTCTCATCTGCTTGCAGAACAAGCCCAACTGCTTGCAGAGCAGGCCCAGATGATCCAGGAGCAGACTCAGATGATGCAGGAGCAGGCCAATCTGGAGGCCAAAGTCTCTCAACTGGAGTCGCGGCTGACTGAGGAACGAGAAAGCGTAAGCGCCGCTAACGAGGCCAGAGAGTCACTTGCCATCCAGAACGCTGTGGTACAATCAGATCTGGACTCGACTCGGCAGGCTTTAGGCAAGGTTGAAGGGGAACTGGATAACATCCAGCAGCAGTTGGCGGCGGAGAAGGAAGCTACTGAGGACTTGAGGAGCAGGCTAGAAGACTCCGATAGTGAAGTGGACGGCTTGGCTGCCAGCGTTAACAAGCTGAACAAGGAACTGGAAACTGCCACCACACAATCCGCATCCATTCAAGAAGATCTTGCGCAAGTCAAGGCGGAGCTTTCCGCCGCAGAGACCAAGTACAATAACTTGGTCGCCACGCAGGGCGACCAGCAATCTATCAACAGAGAACTCGCGGCACTTAGAAGTGAAATTGCTGAGAAGAGAAGCGACATTGATTCTCTCAAGACGGAAGCCCAGAACCTCCAGGCCAAGATAGACGAGCTCAAGGACGAAATCGAGAAGTATGGCGATGTGCTGTGGACCAGGCCGTTGACCTGTAGCGGCTCCATGCTGCCCCGCATATCATGCACGGACAAGGCGATAGTGAGAACTGACGTGCCGGTGGAGGACATTCAGAAAGGGCACGCGATAATCTTCGTGCCCCCGGATGACGAGGACTGTAGATTTCCACCTAAGGGGATGATACTCCATCGAGTCGTCGAAAAGAGCCAATTGGCGGGAGTGCGGAGACCTTCTGGAGAATTTGGCCTTTACTTGTTCCTGACTAAGGGAGATAATAACGACAGCAGTGACGGATGCTGGATACCGGAAACCAACGTTCTAGGAGTAGTGGCTGCCGTAGAAGAGGATCTCTATCCTGAGTTGAAGTCGGTAGAGGATAGAGTATCTCAAGCCACAAGCCATTACGAATCAGAACTCGGCGCCTATAACTCCCTGGAAGAATCCATCATCTCAAACTTTGACCAATGGTTGAACATCGTGAAAAGATGCTACAGGGTCGTTGTGGATGGCGTGCCAATCTACTATTGCAGGTCGATCTTGGACGTGAACCAAGCAAATGAACTGCGTGACCAGATTCTGAGCGCGATAGACAGGCTGGATGGATATTGGCAGGATGTGCAAGAGGCTTGGGACGAACTCACCGACACCTTGCGCTGGGCAGATAGAGAAGTGGTAAACTATCACAAGACGAAAGGGGGTTAGCTATGCCAACCGAGAACGCACCGCCATCTATGTACAGGGCCGCCGAGGGACTGGGCGTGTGGGAACACAAGGGGAAGGTGGTGGCAGTCGGCATTGGGGTATCGCCCACGGCGCGGCGCTGGGACGAGACCACGGACACCAGCCTGGGCGCGTGGAGCATCCTCGCGCTGCGCAGGGCGATGGAGGACGCAGGTGTCAGCCCTGACCAGGTGGATGGCCTGGTGATGGCGCAAGACACGTCCACCGGCTCGCCGTGGCCCACCGACAAGCCCATCCCGCAGGACTTCCTCAACACGTACCAGTCCACAGACAACCCGCTCGACGGCATCGCCCGGCTCAGTTCGGAGTGGATACTCAAGAACACGCCGGAGCTGACCAACGTGGACTTCACCATGTACGGCCCCGGCTGCATGTCCAACGCGCTGGTTGTGGGGGCGCAGGCCGTGGGCGAGGGACTGACGGACGTGTGCCTGGTGCTGAAGGGCTGGCACAACTTCGGCGGGCGGTACTACGTGGGGCAGGGCGCGGCCGCTGGCAACGAGATTGGCGGCGCCGGCAAGTGGACCGGCCTTTGGGGCACGGTCGCCTGCTACAACACGGCCATGATATTCGAGTCGTACTGCCGCAAGTACGGCAAGAACCACGACATGATGGCGCCGTTCGTCGTCAACGAGAAGCGCAACGGCCTGCTCTACCCGGAGGGTTTCTGGGCGCAGCACCGGCCTGAGCCTCTGTCGGTCGAGGACTACCTGGCGGCGCGGTGGATTGCCAAGCCCGCCAACCTGTTCGACAACGACCTGCCCATCTGCGTCTCCGGCGCATTCCTCCTCACCACCGAGGAGCGCGCCCGCGACATGAAGCAGAAGCCGGTCTACATCCTTAACCACACGAGGACGGCTCCGAAGCAGCGCAGCGTGGTGCCCACGCTGGAGGAGTGGCAGGAGGCCGCCGACAGCACCGGCCGCAAGCTGTACGAGGGCTCCGGCCTCACGCCCAGCGACCTGTCGTTCGAGAACATGTACGACGGGTTCACGCTGTTCCACCAGTTCCACCTGGAGGGGCTGCGGTTCGCGGGCGTGCAGCCGGGCGAGGCGCTGGACTTCTACCAGACGGACATCTCGATCGAGGGGCCGAACCCTGCGTCGCCCAGCGGCGGCAACGCCGGGGCGGGCCGCACGCGCTTCTGGCTGCACATGGACTCGGTGCTCCAGATCCAGGGGCGGGCGGGCGCGCGGCAGATCCGCAGGCCGGCGGAGGCGGGCGTCTCCGGCGCGTTCTTCCCGGACAACAACTACTCCGTCGTCTGGGGCGCCAGCGCAGACTAGACGGGACTCGCGAATCACGGTGCGGCGGGCGGATGCGTCCGCCGCACCGTCAATAAACCGCTCACCCTGAGCTTGTCGAAGGGTCTGCCCCGCAGAGGCTGAGCGGGCATTCGAACGGGCGGCGGTCGTGGTATCCCCGCTCTGGTTCGACAGGCTCACCATGAGCGGGCTGAATGCGGAGGTATGGCAGGCATTGTGGAGGCCCAGCTCTGGTTCGACAGGCTCACCACTAGCGGGAAAATAGTGCCCGCTCACCCCCTGCTTTCGCAGGGGCAAGCTCTGAGCTTGTCGAAGGGCGGGCGGGAAGTTGAGCGCGTTGGTGAACGAAAATGTCCTCCCTGCCATCACATCGTCCGTCCGGCAACGTCCCGAGGTACGCCCGGGCGCGGACGGTGTACCTCATTCTCTTGGGCTGTGCCGTGGCCTTCGTGCTCGCCGTGACAGCGCTGTGGCGTTGCGTGGAGAGCGATTCCCCAACAGTCGCTCGCTTCAAGGACGCCTACCGGTTCCCGGAATACTTGCCAGCCTGGATGGGCTACAGCGGAGGGGAGTATTGGAACGTGCTTTGGGAGAAGCGCGATCTAATGCTCCCCTACTTGGTCTTTCACTGGAAGAACTGCCAGGACCCCAGAATCGAAGGGTCGGGAGTGATGCTGGGCTTGGCCTACGGCGAACTGGACATTGACCTAGGCGCGCCCAGAACTGCCGTTGACGTGGACGGCACGACGGGGTGGCTTACGCAACTGTCCGGCCAGGTTTTCGCCGCGGTGTACGACAAGGAAGAGTACTACCGCGTGACTGAGGGGTGGGACTACGACCGCAAGGTGTACAGTTGGCTACTGTTCGAGCGAGGGTACGCTCTCCAGAGCGGGATTGGGGGCGCGGCTCTCGCCCTACAGTGGAACAAGGATGGTATCCACCATTTGCTGGTAGCCAACACCACAGAGCCGATGACCGAGGAGATACTGTTTCAGATTGCCAACAGCCTGTCGCCCGCGCCATTTCCCTCACATAGCGAGGTCAACCCTGGCACGCGCGGATGCTAAGCGTCGGATGCGCCATCCGCCCTCACCCAATGTAGCAGCCCCTCCGTCCCCCGAATCTCCTCTCCACTCGCCCATCCGGGTACACGACGATGGGCACGGCGTCGCCCAGCTTGCGCGCCTCGTCCATTGCCTGCTGGCTCAGGTCTGCGCGCCGCTCCTCGTAGGCGATGCCCTCCGCGTCCCACTGCTCCAGCAGCCGCGCGCACGCCGGGCATCCCCGTATGCTGTACACGATTGGCAGAGTCGCCATGTGCGTTGCCTCCGGTCATTCGCGGCGGATGCGAGAACGGCCGCCACTTTTCGGCACTGCCTGTCCTGTTGCCGTTGACCTTACTTTAACCTTTATTGTAAGGGCAGCCGCAGTGCGCCGTAAAGGAGTGACGCCATGCTGGAATCAAGCGTAACCGTCAAGGGCCAGACCACGCTGCCCAAGGCCGTCAGGGACTCGCTGGCGGTCAAGGCAGGAGACAAGGTTCGCTACGTCATAGTGGAGGAGGGGGCGCTGATAATGCCGGTAAGGCCAACCGGCCGCCTCTTCCGCAGCTTGAAGTACGACGGCCCTCCCGTGAGCCTGGAAGAGATGGACAACGCCACCGCTGAAGGAACCGTCGAGAGATGGAAGCAGTCGACGCAAACGTAGTCCTGCGCTACATCGTGGGCGACGATCCTGAACAGGCGGCGGCGGCCCGCAAGCTGATGGACGGCTTGACGCCGGGCAACCCGGGCTTCATCTGCCGGGAGGCAGTCATAGAAATCGCGTGGGCGCTGGAGAGAGTCTACCGGTTTGCGCGGGTACAGGTTGCCGGGGCATTGATGGATCTGACGGCTTCGGACAGTCTGGTTGTCGAGAACTGGGATGACGTGGCGGCGGCCGCGTATCGCTATCGCCGCGGAGGCGTTGGCTTCTCAGACCTCATGATCCTCTCGGCTGCCGAGCGGGCGGGCGCCACGCCTCTCCACACATTCGACCGCAGGCTTTCCCGTATGGAGGGAGCTGAGCTGGTAGAGCAGGCGCAGGGCATCCCTTGACCCGTACGCGATTGGCAGCGACGCCAGGCCCTCTATCTCCGTGTTAGCCTGGCGGCGGCACGCCCCGTCCATGCTTCTACACGCTCAATAGGAACGGAGTGGAGCCGCCCCTCCTTGATACGCCGCGCCGCGGGCGCGATAATCGCCGGGCCAGAGCGGCGAGTCAAATCGAGCACGGGAGCAGCGAATGGAACGAGCGAGGCGGCCGCGCCACGAGATGCCGGAGTTTGTGTGGAGCGCCATCGTCGAGCATGGGCTGGAGGAAGCCTATCGCAGCCGGCCGCCGTACCAGCAGAACGACTACGTCGGCTGGATCATGAGCGGCAAGCGCGAGGAGACGCGCCTCAAGCGGCTGTCGCAGATGCTTGAGGAGCTGCGCGGCGGCGACCGCTACATGAAGATGGCTTGGCGGCCCCACCGCGGGAATCTCGGCCGTATGGGCGGTTCGTAAACCGCCCGCGGTAGTGCGCGGCCAGCCTGCATTGTAGCACACGCCCAACTGTGGTCAAGTGGATGCCCGCCCCCGTATCGTGGTACGGGGCAGGCTTCGCGGGCGTGGGGTGGTGGTAGGCGCGTGTCGCCCGCCACGTCCATGCTTCGACAAGCTCAGCACGAACGGGAGCGCAGCCGCCCAGGGCAGGCAAAGCGCAATCGCCCAAGTCGTGTTACTATGGGGGCGGCGTTTCGCACTTCAACCGCAGGCTAGGAGGCTACCATGCGCATAGGTCTCATCTCGGACACCCACATCCCGGGCGGGGCAACGGAAGTCCCCGCCGCCGTAGCCAAGGTCTTCGAGGACGTGGAGCTGATCCTCCACGCAGGCAACATCTACACCAAGCCCACGCTCGACCGGCTGGAGCAGATCGCCCCGATCAAGGTGGCGGGCAGCGTGGACAGGGACCGGCAATGCCACGGCGACCCGCGCGTGGAGGAGAAGCAGGTGCTGGAGGTGGAAGGCGTGTCCATCGGCGTGATCCACGACCTGATGGTGCCAGGATACGGCGGCTGGATCTACCCCGGCTCGCTTGCGCCCGTCCACGAGGCCAACCCGTCGAGGCCCATCGTGCCGGAGGAGTTCTTTGGGCAACTCACGGACGTGGTGATATTCGGCCACACCTGCGTGCCGATGGTGGAGCAGTACGGCGACGCGCTGCTGGTGAACCCCGGCAGCCCTACGCTGCGCAACCAGCTGATGAAGATCGGCCACGTGGCGATACTGGACGTGACCTCCGCGGGGCCGGAGGTAACCGTGATAGACCTGGCAGAGGTTGCGGAGTAGCGCGTGGCGAGCGGGGCTGGCCCCGTTCCGTTCGCCCTGAGCCTGCCGACGGGTTCACCCCTCACCGAGGGGCTGAGTTGGCGAAAGGCGGGCGGGGGCCTGGATTGCGGCTGAGCCTGCCCTGAGCGCAGCCGAATGAGCCGCAATGACGGTTGAGGGGGCGGCCGCCATCATCCCGCTCGTCCTGAGCCTGTCGAAGGGCGGGCGGATGGCCGACTGTCGCGGTCTCCCCATTCACGCTTCGGCAAGCTCAGCACGAACGGGCTGATGCCCGTCTGCTCGTGACGAGCCTGCCGAAGGGGGGGGGGAGTCTCAGCCGTAAGGGCGGTTCGCGAACCGCCCTGGGGCGGGCGAGCTAGGGGCGCGCGCTCCTAACGTCCAGCGTTGCCAGCGTCCACCGTTGCCCACTCACAGAGTGATTGTGCGAATCTCTCGCCAAGGGCACCGTGTCGCTTGACTACACGGGCAACTTCCTTGAAGTAGAGTATCTTGGCGAACTTCCTGACATGGGCGACGTCGTTGGTTTCTTTCTTGCTGACGGGCATTCTAGGCAAGATGTAGATTACCTTGGTCTCGGTGGAAGTCTGCACCTCCAAATTGTCCAAGGCGTTCAACAGACATTGGTATTTCATGCGACTGCTCTTCTTGGTAGGGTTAGCCGCGCGCCTTATGTTCCCCATAATGTGATTGATGCCATTCGCAGCGGCAGTAGCGAGTTTATCTCCTTGATTCTGGTCCAAGTAGTTCATGTCCGTCTTTACCTCTATGAGGTAAGCGCATTTGCAATCAGACGATAGGGCCAAGAAATCAACCTTGGGAGACTGGCTGTTGGAGTCGTTCATCAAGTAAGGGATCTCCGGAATTATGGTAGGCTTGACGGGGACCTCTAGGTGCTCCGCAAAAACCTCGACCAGAAACAGGCCAAAATACGGATGTGCGCGGGCCTCAAGTGGGAAGCCTGCATAATGCCTCCACTCATCCAGCTTGTTGAACACGTCGTCTATCGTCGGATGGGTCATGGTGTCCTCCTACAGAAACTCTTGGCGGCAATCACAAAACAGCGGCTTTGCCCCCGCTCACGCTTCAGCAAGCTCAGCACAAGGGGCGCTACCGTGTCTCCTGAGAAACCTCTGGATTGCGGCTTTCGCCGCAATGACGGAGGGATGTGGATTGCCTTGCGCGCCTTGCACACGGCCGGCCTCCAGCCTGCTCACTCCCAAATGTGGCACGCTGACCGCGAGTCGGCCGCGGGTTAGGCCGCCTACCCCTGAGTCGCCCCGGCGCTGCCCGATGCGTTGGCCTGCGAGCCGCGGCGCCTGCGCCAGCGCCAGCCCATCATCACGAGCAACTCGCCCACCGCCGCGTCCGTCACCTCGTCCTTCAGCGGCACGTCCGGGTGAATGCGGTAGCGGTTGTTGCGGCCCACCTTGGTCTTGGTCACGTAGCCCGCGTCTTCCAGGTCCTTGATGATCTTGTGCGCCGCCCGCTCCGTGATGCCGGCGGCGTCTCCTATCTCCCTGGCCGTCGTGCGAGGGCTCTTGGCTATGGCAGCCAGGGTCAGTCCGTGGTTTGTAATGAATGACCACTCAGCCACTGGAAATTCCCCCTCCGCGACCTCTTGACAGGCCGTGAAATGTATGTATACTAATACTGGAAGTGCGGTTCATGTATAGGAGACGTTGCATTGCATCTCAAGCAACATGATTCCAGTATAGCGATTGTGGGTTGGGCGGACATGAACGTCGTATCATGTGCAACCCTTCCATGTTCAGGGAGATTCTGGCACAAAGGAGAGGCGGTGTCAAGCTAGCAGGAACCGGCCAGGTTGCCGATAGACCCTTGCAGACAGGGCCGCACACTGGGCCGCCGGCGGCCGGCCGCAGGGCCATAAGCCGGAAGTCGGACTATTCGATACAAGAAGGAAGACCGAAGAGATGCAGTACCGAGCAGCAGTCAAGACTATTTCGCATCACGCAGCCGTCGAGGCCCTGGTGGACGTCCTCGACAGATCGATCAAGGCGGGCGCGCCCCCGCACGTAACCCGCGCGCCGCTGCCCGCGCCCAACGAGTGGGACGGGCTGGCCGCGGCCGCAGCAGCGCCCAGCGACTTCTGGTTCCGAGCCGTCGGTTGCCGCGCCAATCCCGCGGCGCCGCCGCTCGACAGGTAGACCCCGCGTGTTCACGCAGGCCATTGCAGACCCATGCGCAACGCGCCTGGCAGCCTCCAAAACCTCTTCCCCCTTGAGGGGGAAGATTGAGATGGGGGTGAAGCCTGCGCGGACAACCGGCCTGCTCGCCCTCAACCCCGCATCAAGTGCGGGGCAAGCTCGAACCTTCCCCCATCTGCGGGGGAAGGGAGATAGGGGTTGCAGGCCGCAACCCTCGCACGCGCCGCAAGAGGTGAACCGGTGGACTGGGTGATACTGTCCTTCGTGACTGCCACGTGCCTCACCGGGAACAGCCTCGTTCAGAGGTACGCCTTGCAGCGCGAACTGACCAGCGTGCTCGCCTTCGCCTTCTGGGGCGCGATGGTGCACGCGGCGCTGGCGGTCGGCATTCTTGCGCTCCGGCCGCTGCCGGACTCGCTGCCGCTTGTGCCAGCGCTGGCGATGGTGTGCGTGGGGCTGCTCACCGTGGCCGTGAGCATCCTCGTGTGCAGCGCGGTGCGGCGAGAGGAGGTCACCCGCGCGGCGCCGGTTCTGGACTCCAACCCCATCTTCATTGCGATCATGGCCGTGGTGTTCCTGGGCGAGGTTCTCAGCGTCTTGCAGTGGGCTGCCATCTGCCTTGTGGTTGCGGGGGCGTTCCTTGCGTCCATGCACCAGAACCCGGCACGCGGCAGGTTCAAGGTGGGCTTGCCCTTCTTCATGCTGCTTGCAGCCGCGTTCGGCATAGCCGTGCACAGCATCGTCTCCAAGTATGCGCTGGGCTACATGAGCTTCTGGCACGCGTACGCCGTGGCATCTCTGGCTGCCGCGCCCGCGTTCGCAGTCGTGGTGCACGCCTCCCGCGCCTGGGGCCAGGTGCGGGGGGCGGCGCAGAGCCCCCGAACGTTCTCCCTCGCGCTGGCGGCCGGCGCGTTCCTGGCGCTGGCGATATTCTGCGCGCTGTGGGCGTTTGAGCTTGGCCCCGTATCGCTGGCATCCGCGATCATGGCTATTCGCCCGGTGATGGTGCTGGCGTACGCCGGACTCATCGCCTACCTGGCCCCGCGCGTCCTCATGGAGCGAAACTCCAGGTTTGCGCTTGCGGCGAAGGGACTGGCCGCGACGTTCGTGACTGCGGGCGTCGGCGCGCTGGCCTTGACCTGAGCGCAGCGTCGCGGGCTCAGCTTGACGCTCACATAGCCCTGTGCTAGTATCCCCGTGCTCATCCGGCCTGCTTCGAGCAACCGAACCCGCCAACGATTAGATGCAACTCCTCCGCGAACTGCCCCTACGCCCGCCCAGCGATAGCGCCCTGCTGACCATCGGCGTGTTCGACGGGGTGCATTTGGGCCACCGATACCTCCTGGAGCGCCTGCGCGAGGAGGCAACTGCGCGTCGCGCCCTCAGCGGGGTGCTTACCTTCACCAACCACCCTCGGACCGTCATCAGGCCGGGCGAGTGCGTACCGTACATCACGCCCGTCGAGGACAGGCTGGAGCTGCTGAGGCGGGAAGGCGTGGACATGGTGATTCCACTGACGTTCGATGAGGCGTTGTCCCGCCTGACGGCGCTGGAGTTCGTGGACGTGCTGCGGGAGCGGCTGAACATGGCCGGGCTGGTCATGGGAAGCAGCTTTGCGATGGGCAACCGGCGGGGAGGCACGCCGGAGACGCTGGCGCAGATGGGCCGTGACCGCGGCTTCTCGACGACGGTGGTGGAGCCGGCGGCCGCGCACGGCGAGGAAGTGAGCAGCACCGCGGTTCGCGACGCCGTTGCACGCGGAGACGTGGGCAGGGCCGCACGCCTGCTTGGCAGGCAGTTCTCGCTGCGCGGCCGCGTTGCCAGGGGGCAGGCCCGCGGCCGGGAGCTGGGCTTTCCCACCGCAAACCTGAGCCTGCCGGCAGGCCAGATCCTGCCCGCCGACGGCGTCTACGCCGCACGGGCAATCGTGGGCGGCGATTCGCTGCCGGCGGCCGTCAACGTTGGCGTGCGGCCCACGTTCGGCAACGGGGAGCGGCTGGTGGAGGTTCACGTGCTGGACTTTGGCGGCGACCTGTACGGCTGCGAACTCTCGGTGCAGTTCGTGGAGCGGCTGCGGGACGAGGTGCGGTTCGAGTCGGCTGAGGCGTTGGTGGCGCAAATGCGGAAGGACGTAGAGCAGTCCAGGCAGATACTGGGCAGGCTGCCGTCCGTTTCGGACGTTCGTTGAGGTGGTGCAAACATGAGCGGCAATGCAATGGATCCCAGGACGCTGCACGGCATAACCAAGCGCGGCGTGTCAGACATCATCGTTGAGGAGGAGTTCGTGCGCCTGCTGGGCGAGGGCAAACCCCTGCGGCTCAAGATGGGCTTCGATCCGAGCCGGCCGGACCTCCACCTGGGCCACGCCGTTGGCCTGCGAAAGCTGCGCCAGCTTCAGGAGCTTGGGCACCAGGTCATCCTCATCGTGGGAGACTGGACAGCGCAGATAGGCGACCCCAGCGGCCAGTCTGCCACGCGCCAGATGCTCACCGCGGAGGAGGTGCGAGCAAACGCGGAGACGTACATGCAGCAACTCTTCAAGCTGGTAGACCGAGACCGCACTCAAACGGTGTGGCAGAGCGAGTGGTTCGGCAACTTCTCGCTCGCGAACGTGATTGACCTGACGCGGCGGTTCACCGTGGCGCAGTTCCTGGCGCGCGACGACTTCGCCAAGCGGTTCCGCGCGCAGCAGCCCATCGCCATAACGGAGCTGCTCTACCCGCTGCTCCAGGCCTACGACTCCGTGGCTATCGAGTCGGACGTGGAGTTCGGCGGCTCAGACCAGCGGTTCAACCTGCTGGTGGGCCGCGACCTCCAGGCCATGATGGGCCAGCGGCAGCAGCAGTGCTTCATCATGCCCCTGCTGGTGGGCACGGACGGCGTGCAGAAGATGAGCAAGAGCCTGGACAACTACATCGGCGTGTTCGAGGCTCCCAACGACGTCTACGGCAAGGTCATGTCCATACCGGACGGCCTCATATTCGACTACTTCGAGCTGCTCACGGACGCGCCGGACGAGGAGATCGCCGAAATGCGCGCCACGCTGGAATCGGACGGCGTGAACCCGATGGAGCTGAAGAAGCGGCTGGCCCGCGACCTGGTGGCGCAACTCCACGACCCGGAGGCGGCGCGCCGCGCGGAGAGCCGCTTCGAGGGCACGTACCAGCGCGGCGAGGCGCCGGAGGAGGCGCAGCCCATCCCGCTGGCCGCGTGGGTGGACAGGCTGCGCGAGGAACGCGGCGAGGCGCCCGCAGGCAGCGACCCGGCCGCCATCGTGCTGCCCATCGTGCCAATCATCGTCGGCGAGGGGCTGGCGGCAAGCGCTAGCGAGGCCAAGCGGCTGCTCCAGCAGGGCGCGGTTGAGGTGGACGGCGAACGGCTCACGTCTCAGACGGCGCTGCTGCGCGAGGGCAGCCTGGTGCGCGTGGGCAGGCGGCGGTTCGCGCGGTTCGTGGGCCCGGCAGGGCAATGACCCGCCCTGTACTGCCCGCGAGTACGGCTTGGCGGGAATGTTACGCTCGCAGGAGACTCGGCCGTGGCTGAGTTCAGATTCGCAAGAGGGCAGGCCGTCCGAATCAGGGAGGGCAGCTTTCCCCTCAGCAACCCGGACGGCTACGGGCTGATAGGCCGCACGGGCGCCGTGGAGCGCGCGTGGGATCCACGCGGCGGCAAGCGCGACGAACACACCGCCCGCTCCGAGCACATCCAGTACTTCGAGCTGCGCCAGTACGACGTGCGAATAGACGGCAAGCTCTACTCCCTCAACGAGGACTGGCTGGAGGAGGCGTAGCGGGCCTATGCGCGACTTCAGCTCCGTTCACGGGGAAGCGCCCTTCGCCTGTCATTCTGAGCGGAGCGCAGCGGAGTCGAAGAATCCAAGGCTTCTTCCGGCTCTGCCTCCCGTCCCCACAACCGGTTCAGTCCCCGCGCTCGTAAGGCCGGCAGCGCACGATAGTCCTGGACTCTTCGCTGCGCTCAGAATGATATCGGCGCGTGTCGATGTTCAAGTTACGCAGGGGAAGGGGCATTGAGGTTACGCATAGGTCGCCCCCGCGCGGCCCAAACGGCCGCAAATCTCGCCCGCGCTCCTCTTTTGGCAAGGGCGGGAATTGTGGTAAACTTCACAATGCGTTTCGGCCCGCTCCCCGCAATCGGGAGAACGGGCACGGCAAGAACGATGGGAGGTTGAAGTGAACCTACGCATACCCGGACCCACACCCTGTCCCGACTACGTGCTGGAAGCCATGAACCGCGACATGATCAACCATCGCGGCCCGGAGTTCCAGGACATGCTGGCCCGCTGCACGGACAACCTGAAGCAGGTCTTCAAGACCGAGCACGACGTACTCATCCTCACAGGCTCCGGCACCGGCGCAATGGAGGCCGCCGTGGTCAACGTACTCTCGCCCGGCGACCAGGTTCTCTGCGTGACCATCGGCGTGTTCGGCGACCGGCTGGCGCAGATCGCGGAGGCGTTCGGCGCATCCGTCACGCGCCTCACCGCCACGTGGGGCACGCCCGCCGACCCGGAGGCCGTCCGCAGCGCGCTCGCGGAGAACCCCGAAATCAAGGCCGTGCTGGTGACGCACAACGAGACCTCCACCGGCGTCACCAACGACATGGCCGCCATCAGCGCCGTGGTCAAGGACGCCGGCAAGCTGCTCATCGTGGACGCCATCAGCAGCCTGTCCTCGCTGCCGTTCTACACAGACGAGTGGGGCTGCGACGTGGTGATGAGCGGCTCGCAGAAGGGGTACATGGTGCCGCCCGGCCTGGCGTTCGTCAGCGTCAGCCCTGCGGCGTGGAAGGCATTCGAGGAAGCCCGTATGCCCCGCTTCTATTGGGACTTCGGGAGGGCCAAGAGCTATCTCAATCGAGGGCAGACACCGTGGACTCCCGCCGTCTCCGTGTTCTACGGCCTGGACGCGGCGCTGGAGCGGATGCTGGACGAGGGCATGGACGCCATCTTCGAGCGGCACGCCCGCGTTGCCCACCGCACGCGCGAGGGCGTGAAGGATCTCGGCCTCTCGCTATTCGCCGACGAGAGTTGCGCCTCCAACACCGTTACCGCCGTTCACGTGCCGGATGGCGTGACCCTCGGCGACCTGACGCGCCGGATGCAGGCCGACCATGACGTGGTGCTGGCCGGCGGCCAGGGCGCGCTGGACGGCAAGATATTCCGCGTGGGGCACCTGGGCTACATCACGGACGACGACATTACAGAGGTGTTGGACGGGCTGGCCGCCACGCTGCCCAAGGTCGGCTTCCAGCCCGTGACCTCGCCGGCGAGGGGCGGCTGATGCCGAGGATCCTCGTATCCGACCCTCTCGCCACGGAGGGGCTGGAGCTTCTTCGCACCCAGGGCGACGTGGATGTCAAGCTCCGGATGCCCCAGGAGGACCTGCTGTCCGTTATCGGCGAGTACGATGCGCTGGTGGTGCGCAGCGAGACCCGCGTGACGGCTGAGGTCATCGAGGCGGGTGGGCATCTCCAGGTCATCGGGCGCGCGGGCGTGGGCGTGGACAACATAGACGTGGAGGCGGCCACGCTGCGCGGCATACCCGTGGTCAACGCGCCAACCGGCAACACCGTGGCAGCCGCTGAGCACACCATCGCCATGATGCTTGCGCTGGCGCGCAACATCCCGCAGGCGCACGAGTCGCTGCGCCGCGGCGAGTGGACGCGCAGCGCGTTCACGGGCGTTGAGGTGCGCAACCGCGTTCTGGGCGTCATCGGCCTGGGCAAGGTGGGCACGGAGGTGGCGCACCGTGCGCGCGGCTTGCACATGCGAGTCCTGGGCTACGACCCGTTCGTCTCGCCGGATCACGCCACCATGCTCGGCGTGGAGTTGGCCGACCTCGAGCGCATATTCTCGGAGGCGGACTTCATCTGCCTCCACACGCCGCTCACCGAGTCCACCCGCGGCCTCATCGGCGAGAAGGCCATCGCCCTGATGAAGCCGACGGTGCGCATCCTGAACGTGGCGCGCGGCGAGCTTGTCGACGAGGCCGCCCTGCTCAAGGCCATCGAGGACGGACGCGTCGCGGGCGCCGCCCTTGACGTCTTCTCCGAGGAGCCGCCGCATGGCAGCCCGCTGCTCGGCGAGGGGCGCATCATCGTCACGCCGCACCTTGGAGCGTCCACGCAGGAGGCGCAGGCGGAGGTTGCGCGGGAGGTGGCTGAGCAGGTGATTGCCGTGCTGGAGGGGCGCTCCGCAATGTACACCGTGAACGCGCCGTTCGTCCCGCCGGAGACGCTGGGCGTGCTGGCGCCGTACGTGGACGCCGGATCCTACGCGGGCAAGCTGGCGTCGCAGCTCGTTGTGGGGCAGCTGCGTTCGGTGAACCTGCGCTACGATGGCGAGATAGCGGCCCACGACACGAACCTTCTGCGTGCCGCCTGCCTGGTGGGGATTCTCAGCCCCATCAGCGACGAGCGCGTGAACCTGATCAACGCCAACCTGCACGCATCCCAGCGCGGCCTGCGCGTCACCGAGCAGAAGAGCTCGTCGGCGGAGCAGCACGGCAGCCTGGTCACGGTGGAGATGGAGACCACGCAGGGGCGGATAGCCATTACGGCGGCGCAGGTGCGCGGCGAGACGCACATCGTGCGCATCAACGACTACTGGATAGACATTGTGCCCAACGGCGGCTACATGCTCATTGCCAGCCACCAGGACAGGCCGGGCATGATAGGCGCGGTGGGCACCATCACGGGCAAGCACGACATCAACATCGGATTCATGGAGGTGGGCCGGCTGGAGCCGAGAGGGCCCGCCACCATGATCATCGGCCTGGACGATCCGCTGCCGGACGCGGTGCGTGCGGAGATAAACGCGCTGCCCAACATGGTGCAGACCTTCGTCGTGCAGCTTTAGGCGGGGGTTCAGCGCGCGCTGTTCTGCTCCAGCCCGTCGGCGTAGGCGTGCATGGCGCGGCGCAGGAACGCGGCGAGTCCCGGCCGCCAAGGGTCGTAGTGCGCGGCGAAGCGTGAGTCCTCCACGTACAGGTCGCCGAGGCCGCGGAAGGCCTGCGGCGAGCACTCGTAAAAGCGGTCGTTGATGAGCGCGTGCCAGCGGCCGACAAGCGCCTGCGCCTCCGGTTCGGCGGGGTCTCGCTCCATGAGAGCGGCGAGGCCGCGGTTGATCTCGTCGCTCTCCGCCTGGATGTACTGCCAGTCCTGCTGCGTGTAGCCGGCCGTCCTGCGCTCCGATTCCGCCCACGCAGGCGTGTCGCCCCAGCGGCGGCGGGCCTCCTCCCGGTACTCGCGGAGCTTCGACTCGTCGAACCCCTCGAACATTGCGCTGCTGCTCATGTCTTCACCTCCGTCCATCGCGGCAATTGACCTGTCTACCGACCGGATCAGCGCATGAACGCGTCTCCGCTTCTCGACAAGAAGCCTGCGGTGCATGGTGAGCGCCTCCCTCCGGTCGAAGTCCGGGCTGCTCAGCGCCCGGCCGATTTCGCGCAGGCTGAAGCCCAGCTCTCGGAAGAACAGCACTTGTTGCAGCCGCTCCAGGTCGGCGTCGCTGTACAGGCGGTAGCCGGCCGGGCTGACGGCGGCCGGCCTGAGCAGCCCGATCGCGTCGTAGTGGTGCAGCGTCCTGACGGTCACGCCTGCCAGCTTTGCCACCTGCTTTACTGTGTAGCCCATTTCGTCACCTCGACCTTCACGGTACAGCCTGACGTAGCGTGAGTGTCAATAGCCCTGTTCAGGATGTGCCAGGCCAAGTAACCACGACCGCCCATTCGGCTACGCTCAGGGTAAACTACGGCGGGCGTCCACTCGACCACCTTTCATCTGTCGTTCCGAGCAGAGTGAAGCGAAGTCGAGTAACCTCGGGCATGTCGTTGTCGTGCCACCCTCCACCCTCGTAAACGCGCGTCTCCTTAGGGGCGGGGCGTGGTGCGACAGCGGAGGCCCTAGATTCTTCGACTCCGCTTCGCTGCGCTCAGAATGACAGCTGCTACTGTGTCCGCTCCCCCTGAGCCTGCCGAAAGGCGGGCGTATGGATAGCGGCCACCTGCACGCCCCGCCACACTCCCCCACGCCCGCTTCCGCGGGCATCCATTCGGCCGCCTGCAAAGTGTGCCACAATCCTTGCGGGCGGCCGCCTTCAACCGTCATTGCGGCGGAAGCCGCAATCCATCCTCCGCCCCCGCCGGGTGCTAGACCCCTGCTTCCGCAGGGGAGACGGTTGATGTTGTGCCACACTCCCCCACGCCCGCGAAAGCGGGCGTCCACTCGACCGCCTGCGAAGTGCGCCACAGTCCTCGCGGGCGGCCGCCCTCAACCGTCATTGCGGCGGAAGCCGCAATCCAAGCGGGGGCGGGGCGGCGCCGGCCTCGACGGTGTGCCACAGCGGCAGTCGGTTGGGTGGATTCCCGCGTACGGAGACCTTTGCGTAACGCCTGTATTGTCCACAGAGGAAGCGCTCCAAATGTCATTCTGAACGAAGCGGAGCGAAGTGAAGAATCCAAAGCAAATGCCGGCAAAGCTACGCTGTATCCAATAGACTGCCTTGGATTCTTCGCTGCGCTCAGAACGACATCGGAATGTTGGTGAGCAGTAGTTATGCAAGAATCTCCGTGTGCGGGAATAGGGGAGGTGGTAGGCGCGTGTCGCCCGCCCCGTTCATGCTTCGACAAGCTCAGCACGAACGGGATACTGTATCCGCTCACCCTGAGCCTGTCGAAGGGCGGGCGGACAAGCGGCCGCAGGTGTGCTAAGCTGTGCCCGCGCTCGGCTGATGGCGGCCAGCGACAACGCGCGCGGCCGCCGGGTCGGTCACTTGCCGCGCAAGAGGACGCATCGGTCAACCTATGTGGAATACAGAACCGCTCCTGTGGGGGCTTGTCTGCGCCTTGACCTGGGGCGTGGCGGACGTATTCGGTCGGTCTGCGTCCGTGCGAATCGGCAGTCCCACTGTGGCGTGGGCCATTCAGGTCATCGGCGTTCTCCCCGCGCTGGCCGGCGGACTGCTTGGAGACTCGCAGTGGAGCGCGGCCTTATCCGTAGACTACGCCCTGCTCTCGTTGTCGGCAGCCGCGCTCTTCTCCGTCGGCTACATCGTGTTCTACCGCGGGCTGGCGCGAGGGCTGGTCTCGATAGTCAGTCCGGTATCGGCGGGCTACGTGGTGGTGGTCGCGCTGCTATCGGCGGTGTTCCTCAACGAGATCATTGGACTCGCCCAATGGCTGCTGATACTCGTCATACTGGCGGGCATCGCCCTCGTGTCCACGCGCGGCCGGAGCGCGGCGACGCTTTCGGGCGTGGCCCACGGCGTCACGGCGATGATCGTGATGGGCATTGCGATAACGCTGTGGAAGCCGATGGTGGAGCTGGCCGATCCGTACCTGGCGGTGGTCTCCGTGCGCATATTCTCCGCCGTGATGCTGGGCGTGTTTCTGGCGGCGACAAGGCGGCCCTGGTCGCCGTTCCGCAACGGGGCCGGTATGTTCGTGGTTGCCACCGCTCTCCTCGACTCGGTTGGCTTCATCGTGTTCAACCTCGGCATAGACAGGAACCCCGTATCGCTCATCATCCCCATCGCGGCCGCCTATCCCGCGGTCACCGTGGCAATCGCGTGGCCGCTGTTCCGGGAGCGGCTGGCGCGGCCGCAGGTGGCGGGCATAGCGGTCGTGCTGGCCGGAGTGGTTGCGTTCAGCGCGGCGTGAGCCGGCGGCCCGCGCCTTCTGCGCGGCGATGCCCCGGAGTATAATCAGCCCACAGGAGGCGAGATTATGACGAACCGAAGCACGGAACCGATGCCGCTCTTGCAGGAGAAGCCCCTGCTCATGCTCATGGATGGCCACGCGATGGTACACCGGGCGTGGCACGCCATCCAGGCGCCGCTCACGCTGCGCACCACCAACGAGGACGTGCGCGGCGTGTTCGCGTTCGCCAACACCTTCATCCGCGCCATCCAGGAGTGGCG
Source organism: Dehalococcoidia bacterium (assembly GCA_963555975.3). GTDB lineage: Bacteria > Chloroflexota > Dehalococcoidia > Lucifugimonadales > UBA2985 > JAPPHY01. Next base: position 314,401 of record OY821663.2, on the reverse strand, counting down.
GCCGACCCACTGCGCCATCGCGTTCGACATGTCCGCGCCCACCTTCCGCCACGTCCGATTCGCCGAGTACAAGGCGCAGCGCCCCGCCATGCCGGACGAGCTACGCAACCAGTTCCCGTGGGTCAGGCGGCTCATAGAGGCGTTCGACGTGCCCATCTTCGAGATGGAGGAGTTCGAGGCCGACGACGTGCTCGGCACGCTCTGCCGCCAGGCCACGGAGCTTGGCATGGACACCATCATCCTCACCGGCGACACCGACACGCTCCAGCTCGTCTCGCCCACCGTGCGCGTGGCGCTCAACCGCAGCGTGCAAGACCGCATCGTCTACGACCTGCCCGCCGTCCGCGAGCGCTACGGCGGCCTGGAGCCGGACCGCCAGCCGCACGTCAAGGCGCTCCAAGGCGATACGTCCGACAACATCCGCGGCGTGCCCGGCGTGGGCGTCAAGACCGCCGTCAAGCTGATCCTCGACCACGGCAGCATCGACGGGCTGTACGCCAACCTGGACAGCGTGACGCCCCCGCGCATCCGCGGCCTGCTGGCCGAGCACGAGGCCGACGCGCGGGAGGGGCTTGTGCTCACCACCATCGTCGATAGCGTGCCCGTCACGCTGGACACGGAGGCCAGCCGCTTCTGGCGATACGACCGGGAGCGCGTGGTCGATCTGCTGCGCGAGCTGGAGTTCTCGAGCGTGGTTGCGCGCGTGCCCAACCCCGCCGATGCGGGCGCGGCCTCGACCGGGGCGGCGCAGTCCGCGCAAGGCGCGCTCATACCCGCGAGCGAGGAGCCGCAGGGCGACTACCGAGTCGTTACCGACGCGGAGGCGCTGGAGGCGATGGCCTCCGAGATGCGCGCCGCCGGCAGCTTTGCGTTCGACACGGAGACCACGGGCCGAGACCCGATGGCGTCGCGGCTTGTCGGGCTGTCGTTCTCCTGCGAGAGCGGCATCGCCTACTACGTGCCGGTGGGCCACGACGAGGGAGCGCAGCTATCCATCGAGGAGGCGTTGACCGTCCTCAAGCCGCTGCTGGAGGACGGTTCGGTCGGCAAGGCGGCGCACAACGCCAACTACGACATGACCGTGCTCGCCAACTACGGCGTCAACGTCCGCGGCATGGACTTCGACACGATGGTCGCCGCTCACCTGCTGGGCGAGAAGGCGCTTGGCCTCAAGAACCTGGCGTTCAACAAGCTGAACGTGGAGATGACCAACATCGACGCGCTCATCGGCACGGGGCGCAAGCAGAGGACGATGGCGCAGGTTCCCGTGCAGGACGCGGCGGACTACGCGGCCGCGGACGCCGACATGACGCAGCGGCTGCGAGACCTGTTCGGCCCGCCTCTGGCGCAGGAGGGCAGGCTGGCATCCGTGTTCGCCGAGGTGGAGATGCCGCTTGCGCCCGTGCTCGTGCGGATGCAGCGCAACGGCGTATCGCTGGACGTCGAGCGGCTTCGCCGCATGGCCGGCGCGCTCGGCGAGCGGCTGTACCAGGTGGAGGAGGACGTGCTGAACGCCGTGGGCCATCGCTTCGCCCTCAACTCCACGCAGCAACTTGCGGACGTGCTGTTCAACGAGCTGCGCCTGCCCAAGTCGAAGCGCACCAAGACCGGCTACTCCACCGACGCGTCGGTGCTGGATGGCCTGCGCGCGATGCTCCGCGAGGGCCAGGCGATGGACGCCGACCCGCGGGCGCCCCAGGTGCTGGACGGCATCCTGGAGTACCGCGAGCTCTCCAAGCTCAAGTCAACCTACGTGGACTCGCTGCCGCAGCTTGTGAACCCGTGGACGGGGCGCGTGCACACCAGCTACAACCAGACCGGCTCCGCAACGGGCCGCGTGTCAAGCAACGATCCGAACCTCCAGAACATACCCGTGCGCACGGAGCTTGGCCGTGAGGTGCGCCGCGCCTTCGTGGCGGAGGGCGCGCCCGACTGGACGCTGCTCGCCGCCGACTACTCGCAGATCGAGTTGCGGGTGCTGGCGCACCTGTCGGGCGACCGCGGGCTGGTGGAAGCCTTCCTGCGTGATGAGGACATCCACTCGGCTACGGCGTCGCAGGTGTACGGCGTGGCGTTGGACGGGGTGACGCCGGACATGAGGCGCATCGCCAAGGTGATGAACTTCGGCGTCATCTACGGGCTGAGCGCGTTCGGCATCTCGCAGCAGACCGACCTTGCGCCGGACGAGGGCGCGCGGTTCATCGAGAGCTACTTCTCGCGCTACCCCGGCATCCGCGACTACCTGGACGCTACGAGGGCGGAGGCGCGCAGGCTGGGCTACCTGGAGACGCTGAGCGGCCGGCGCCGCTACATCCCGGAGGTGAACTCGCCGAACTTCCACATAAGGCAGGCGGCGGAGCGCATGGCGGTGAACATGCCGATACAGGGCACGGCCGCGGACGTGATCAAACTGGCGATGGTGAGCATAGACCGGCGCATGGAGGCGGAGCGGCTGCGCTCCCGCATGATCCTACAGGTGCACGATGAGCTGATATTCGAGGTGGCGATGGACGAGATAGAGGCGGTGACGTCGTTGGTCTCTGAGCTGATGCCGGCCGCGCTGGAGCTTGCGGTGCCGCTGAAGGTGGACCTCAAGAGCGGCCCCACCTGGGGGGATCTGGAGTAGGGGGGGCGATCCTATTCGTGTGAGCTAGCCATAAGAATCCATCGGGCAGAGGACGCCGGATGACAGAGGAGGAGGGCGTACATGGGCAAGTTCATTTGGCTGGGGCTGGGAGCCTTGCTGGGGATTGGCATTGCAGTCGCCGCGCTTACGTTGACTAATGACGCAGACATTGCTTGGGATCAGATATGCCCTGTTCTCGGGCCGGCTCAGAGATTGGCGGAAGCCGGATCGGGCCTAATTGCGGAGCTTGAGGGCTGGTTGGCGAAGGCCCAGAGTTTCTTGCAGTCCGAAGTATCAAGCGAGGTGAGTGAAGAAGCAAGAACCGGCCTGGGTGGTATCCTGGACAGGGCGGGGGACATAGTAGGCGACGTGCGAGATACGGCCGTAGACGTCGTGTCGGCACCACTGCGAGCGCTTGTCGATCTGGCGCAGGAGTTGCTCGCCTCTGTGCGAGAGGCAGTGGACGCGGCGCGCGATGTCATGGCGTCGTTTGAAAACTCTGACTGCGAGTAAGCCCTGCGCGGCGGTGACGCAACGGCCTCCTATCGCCGTGCGCAGCCGTCACGTGCTATCATGCTGACCGCAATCGACCAAGGGGAGCGAAATGGGCAGCATTAGCGTGCATCTGGACGATGACGTATTGAGGCGGCTGGAGACCCGCGCTGCCGGCAACGGCCGCTCGCTGGAAGACGAGGCCCGCCACATTCTGGTAGAGGCAGCCGGGGAGGACATGGAGGCTAAGCGCAAGCGCTTCTTGGCCTTGATTCGTGAACTGCGGCGCGGCGCCCCTGACACTTCGCAGTTGCCCAGCGAGGTCATCATCCGACAGGATCGCGATAGCGATCACGGGCGCGCGTGACGCCGCCGCCTATCGCCGTGCGCAGCCCTCGCGTGCTATCATGTAGCAAGCAAGATTTCGGAGGGGCGCAATGGCATCCATAAACGTTCAGAACCTGGACGAGGACGTATTGAGGCGGCTGGAGACCCGCGCCGTCGGCAACGGCCGCTCGCTTGAAGACGAGGCCCGGCACATTCTGGTGGAGGCCGCCGGGGAGGACATGGAAGCTAAGCGAAAGGCTTTCCGGGAGTTGTCCCGTAGGCTTAGGGCTGAGACCGCCGGCACGCCACAAACTCCCAGCGAAATCCTTATTCGACAGGATCGCGACTTCGGGCATCGGCGTGTGTAATGCGGTTGGTTGTAGATGCCAGTATAGCCGTCAAGTGGCTAGTGGACGAGGAGCGATCTGAAGCAGTCGCGCGGTTGCTGGATTCCGAGCACGAGTTTTTCGCGCCGCAGCTAATGGCCGCTGAAGTCGGCAACGCGCTACGGAACAAGGTGCGCGAAGGCAATATGGAGAGCAGCCGTGCCGCGTCGTTGGCCGCTTCCATCCCAGACTTGGCCATTAGCTGGGCAAAGGATATTGAACTTGCTCCCGACGCTGTTCGCCTAGCCCTGGCTCTGAACCACCCCGTCTACGACTGCATGTACCTGGCGCTCGCAATTCACACCGAGGCCACCTTGATAACCGCAGACATTCGCTTTGTGAATTCACTCGCCAGGACGGAGCACCGTGACGCCGTCGTCTCCATCGACGTGCTTGCGTTGACGTGACTCCCCCACCGCGACACGAGCTGCGCGGCGCCATCCTTGGCGGGCTGGCGCAGGCGGCGACGATCGCCTTCCTGCTCGCCGTGCCGGTGTTCCTGCTCACCACCAACGTCCGCCTGGCGTTCGACAGCCTCGCGCTCTATCGCTACGGCTTCGAGCAGTACGACGTGCCGGCCGCCACCGGCCTGACCATCGACCAGCTCATGGACGCGGCAACCGAGATCCGCGACTACTTCAACTCCCCCGATGAGCTTCTGGACGTGCGCGTGACACTGGCCGGCGAAACTCGCCCCCTGTTCAACGAGCGCGAGATTCTGCACATGCGGGACGTGAAGCGCGTGGTGCGGGTCGTGCACGCGGCGCAGGCGCTCTCCGTCGCGTACCTGCTTGGCTATGCGGCGGTGGTGATCCGGCGCGGCCGTTGGCGTGGCGCGCGTGCGCTTGCGAGGCGGCTCGCGCTGGGGTGCGGGTCGGCGGTGGCGCTGCTGGCCGTGGGCGGGCTGGCCTCGCTCGTGGGCTTCGACCGGCTATTCTACGGCTTCCACGTCATCATCTTCGAGAGCGGAACGTGGACGTTCGACCCCCGGTACAACTACCTGACGCGGCTGTTCACGGAGGGGTTCTTCATGCAGGCGGCGCTGCTGGTGGCCGCGGCGGTGATACTGGAGGCGCTTGCGATAGGCACCGCGGCCTGGGGCGCGATAGCGTGGCTGGCGCGCCGGGAGGAATCTGCGAGCCTGGGTGAATCGGAGCGTGGCTAGCAGAAGGGGACATCGGCCGCGCAGCCGCAGGCATCATGGTCACCGACGCAATCGCCGCCGCTGGTGACGCCGACGGGAAGGAGCTCGCCGCCTGGGCTCCTCACGAACGCCGCGAACATCGAAAGCGCCCTGGGCGATGGCGTGCCGCAGTCCGGGCAGGGCGAAGGCTCGTCGAACGCGTCCATGGAGCGCATCCGCTCGAAGCGGTTGTGGCAGGTGGTGCAGGCGTATTCGTAGATGGGCATTGCGCTACCTCGCTTGGTGTTGCCGTGATTGTACCCGTGCGAGGGCTGCGCGGTCAAGGCGCGCTGGCCCAATCGTCCATGCCCGCGCACGCCGGGAATCCAGCCCCGGGGGGCGTGGAGGCTTCCCCGCCCGCCTCCCCGCCGGGTGATAGATTCCTGCTTTCGCAGGAAAGACGGAGAAACCCGTTCGCCTACTGCTTTCCCAGGAACAAGCACTGAGGCTGTTGAGAGGCGGGTAGGCGTAGTTGGCGGCATGGGCAATCTGCCCCGTTCGTGCTGAGCCAGTCGAAGCATGGACGGGGCGGCGGCCCCTCACCCCCTACTCCACAATGGGCTGGGCGATGATCCACAGGCTGACCACGGTGTAGCCGATCATCAAGCCCATCATCGGGTACTGGCTGCGCAACGCCGCCCGCCGGTCGCTCATCGTGCGCAGCGCAATCACGTGCGCCACGTACACCGCGATGATGTGCCCCAGCACAATCACGCCCACGCTCACCAGCCACGTGACCTGCGCGCTCACCACGTTCGGGTTGATCACGTAGCCCGCCGTGCCCAGCAGGTCCCAGCCGTATCCGAACGGGTCGGATGCCAGCGAGATGATCGCCTGGCCGTTCACCAGCAGCAGCGGGAAGAAGTGGGCGATGTTGTACGCCAGCGCAATGGGCACGAGCGAGTAGACAAACGCCCGCGCCATTGCCATTGGCTCTGCATCTCCGCCGGATGCCGTAGCCATGACCCACGAGAACAGCAGGTACGTTGCCATGAACAGCGCGGGGATCAGCAGCAGCCCCATCGTGTCTATGGCGATCACTGCGTTCACGCCGAACGCTGCGCTGGCTGTGCTGAACAGCGCGTCGCGCGCCTCCGCCCACAGCGGCGTCGAGCCCAGGCCGTCGAACGTCACGGCGGCCAGCACCAGCAGCACAAGCGCCATCACGTCCGTGGACACGCGTTCGCGGCCTGCCAGGCCCACCGCGAACGGCCGCAGGTTGAGCTGGCGTTCATCGCGCGGGGCGCGCGACCAGCACGCGTAGCAGTTCACGCAGCCATCGCCGCCGGGTTCGCAGTCGGATTCGCAGCCATCGCACAGGCCGCTCCTGGTGACGACCTCCGTGGGCGCGAACCTCGCCATCACGCCGAACACCACCGAGAACGCCTCGCCGTACCGCAGCCAGGTGTGACGCCCGAACATGAGCATTCCGCCCCACGTGACCGCGGAGTAGAAGACGACCGCCAGCGCCAGCGTCTCCGGCTCAGACGCCCCGGGGTACGCGTTCTCCAGCCACGCAAAGCCCAGGAAGAGCGCGAACGCGGGCCACACGCCCAGCGCGCGCGGGTACTCGAAGCCCAGGTCCGGCTCCCAGCCCGGCCTGACGCGCGCCAGCAGTCCCTCCGCCCAGCCGAACGCGATGCTCCACGGGTTGACCAGCGGCCACAGGTTGCCAACCAGCGCAACCAGGTAGCCGAGGCCGACCCACCACACTACCCAGACGAGGGTGGGCGCGATGTTGACGCCGGTGTCCTGGGCGCCAAGGAAGCCGGCGGCCACCACCAGCGCGAGCAGCGCAACCGCGGCCGCCTTTATCGGGAGTGTGAGCAGCCTCGATTGCAGGAACGCGCCCAAGCCGCGCACGGCAAGCAGGTTGAATCGCCATCGCCGCCCCGCGGTCGGCGTTCCCCCTACGAACAACCCTATGAGGGCAAAGGAGAGGGCTACGGCCGCGCCGGCCCCGGCCAGGTAGTACTCCAACGGCACGGGCAGCGAGTACCGCTCGCCGAAGCCGTGGGCGTAGACGGGCGATGCCGCCAGCGCGGCGGGCACAGCCGGCAGAAGCGCCATCGGGAGCAGCCGAGTCCACGTTCTCACATTCGTCACCTGCTCGCTCAGCGGCGCCGCCCGGCCGCGCGCCGCGCAGGCCGGCCGCCGGTCGCCTGTCGGACGTACCACGCCGCGGACACCAGCAGGGGCAGCGCGGCCAGGACCACCGCCACAACGCCCCAGTTCACGCCGCCGGAGCTGACCAGCACGGGGAACTCCACCACTGTCGTATCCTCGCCTCGCAGGATCTCCAGCGTGAAGCGCCATTCGCCGTCCTGCGGCAAGGCCAGCGTGAGTTCGTACCAGTTGAGCGGTTCCGTGGTGGGCAGGGCGATGAACGGCCCCACCAGCAGCGAGTCCGGCGACGGGCCAATGGCGCGCACCCGGATGGCGGCGTCGACGACGGGCTGCGCGTCGTCAAGTGTTTCGAGCACGACCGACACGTGAAGGTTGCCCACGCGGGGCGTCGGCGGAGCAACCCGTACCTCCACCCGATAAGGCCCCTCGGTCGTGTCCAGGATGGCTACGGTCTGGCCGTTGGCGCTGGCGGGCGCGCCCGGCGCTGCGAGCCGGAGCGCCACCACGGGCAGGGCGAGCATGAGCGCGAAGCCGGCCACTCTCCAGCTTAGCAAGGCGGCCCCTGAGCGGACGCGCCTGGCAGCCGGTGCGGCGGGCGCAACTGAGCGCGGCGCGGAGGCGCTGCTGCACGGCGATGGCCCGTGCGCAAGCCGGTTGCTTGGAATGGCGTCATGCTGCGAATGTTACATTGGGGCGGCGTTCCGCCGCAAGGCCGCCCGTCCCGCGAGCATGGCGGCGAGGGGCCGCAGGGGCGGTTCGTGAACCGCCCTCGCGCCACCACCCGCCCTTCGAATGGCTCAGGGCCCGCCTCGCATTTGCGGAAGTGAGCAGACACTTCATCCCTTTCGTGCTGAGCCCGTCGAAGCATGAACAGGGAGACGACCTCCCTATGCCCGCGAAAGCGGGCATCCACTCTGCCGCCTTTGGACGTGCGCGGCGGTTCTGGCAGGGCGGCGAGTCGCTCTCATGGATTGCTATGAAAATATGCCGATTCAGGCACGAGATTGTATAGCTGCGGCAAAGGCGCGGAGGAGACGCGACCGTTCGGGGAGTAGGCGGCCGGCCCCCGCCTACATTTCTACGCGCTTTTCGCCGGACAGGTACGCCTCCGGCTCCCGCGAGAACGCTACGCGGCAGCCCGGCGCGCAGAAGTAGTAGGTCTGCCCATCGTGGTCGTGAGTGCCGCCGCGGGGCGACTTCACGTCCACGTCCATGTGGCACACCGGGTCGGTGGCCGTTTCGCCGCGGCCTCGGCTCAGCAGGGGAATCCTCATTGCGCGACCTCCGGTCTTCGAGTTCCAATGCCTCGGTAGCGTTGCAGCCTGAGCGAGTTGCTGACCACGCTGAAGGAGCTGACGGCCATTGCCGCGGCGGCCATCATGGGGTTCAGGAAGCCATGCTCGCCCAGAAGCGGTTGCAACGCCGCGGGCACGCCGCCGCCAAAGAAGGGGTACAGCACTCCCGCCGCAATAGGTATCAACGCCGCGTTGTAGAAGAACGCCCAGAACAGGTTCTGGCGAATGACCCGCATGGTGGCACGACTCAGGTCCAGCGCGTCCGCTATGCCGTGCAGGTTGTCCCGAACCAGCGTCACGTCCGCCGCCTCCATCGCCACGTCTGCGCCCGCGCCTATGGCTATGCCCACGTCCGCCTGCGCCAGCGCGGGGGCGTCGTTGATGCCGTCGCCCACCATTGCCACCGTTGCGCCGGCCTCTTGCAGCTCGCGGACGGCGTCCGACTTACCGCCCGGCAGCACGTCTGCCACCACCCGCTCGACGCCCACCTGCGCGGCGATGGCCTCCGCAGTGCGGCGGTTGTCGCCCGTCAGCATGACCACGTCCAGGCCCATGCGGCGCAGCGAGCGCACAACCTCGGCCGCCTCCGGCCTCGGCGAGTCCGCAACGGCGATGACGCCCACGGCTCGCCCGCCGAGCGCAACGTACACGGGCGTCCTGCCCATCGCGGACAGGCGCGCCTGCTCAGCGTCCAGCCCGTTCAGGTCGCAGCCAAGCTCAGCCATAAAGGCCGCGTTGCCCAGCGCGACCTGCTCGCCGTCCACCGCGGCTTGAATGCCGCGGCCGGGGATGGCGCGAAAGTCGTGCGCCTCGACGAGCGCGAAGCCGCGATCATCGGCGGCGGCGAGGATAGCGTCGCGCAGCGGGTGCTCCGAGCCGCGCTCCGCCGATGCCGCCAGCCTCAACAGCCGCTCCTCGGACACGCCGGAAGCCGTCACCTCCGTCACCTTCGGCAGGCCCAGCGTGAGCGTTCCGGTCTTGTCCAGCGCCACCGTGTCCACGCGGTGCGCCGTCTCCAGCGCCTCCGCGCCGCGAATGAGTATGCCGCGCTCCGCGCCCTTGCCCGTGCCGGCCATGATGGCGGTGGGCGTGGCGAGGCCCAGCGCGCAGGGGCAGGCGATGACCAGCACCGCAACCATGTTGAGTAGCGCGAATATGTACGCGGGCGACGGCCCGACCGCCAGCCAGACGAGGAAGGTGGCTAGCGCGATGCCGATCACCACCTGCACGAACCAGCCCGACACCACGTCTGCAAGCCGCTGGATGGGCGCTTTGGAGCCTTGCGCCTCCTGCACCAGCCGTATGACGCCGGCCAGGGCAGTGTCCGCGCCCACGCGGGTCGCGCGGAGCTGGAAGCTGCCCGCACCGTTCAGCGTTGCCCCGTACACCGCCGAATCGACGGCCTTCTCGACGGGGACGCTCTCGCCTGTCAGCAGCGACTCATCGACCGACGATGCGCCCTGCGCCACCACGCCATCGACCGGGATCCTCTCGCCCGGCCGCACCAGCACCAGGTCTCCGGGGACGACGTCCTCAACAGGCACGTTGACCTCTACGCCATCGCGCAGGATTGCCGCGTGTTTCGGTTGCAGGCCCATCAGCTTCCGAATGGCCTCGGACGTGCGCCCCTTCGCCCTGGCCTCCAGGTAGCGGCCCAGCAGCACCAGCGCAATGATGATGGCGGCCGTGTCAAAGTAGACCTTGGCCTCGGCCTTGTCCACGCTGAGCGCGTCCGGGAACATCGTAGCCGCCGCGCTGAACGCGTACGCCACGCCCGTCCCAACGGCTATGAGCGTGTTCATGTTGGCGGTCTTGTGCTTCAGTCCCGCCCACGCGCCGCGATAGAACTGCCAGCCTGCCCAAAGCTGCACCGGCGTTGCCAACGCCCACAGCGTGTACCAGTTCTGGAGGAAGGAGGGCATCCACGGGAACCACTCGCGGAAGCTGCCCAGGAATATAACCACGCCCAACGCGGCCGCAACCAGCGTCCGGCGGCGCAGCCCGGCGATCTCGCGCGTGCGGGCCAGCCGTTCCGCGTCGCTTGCGGACTCGTCTCCGGCGACGCCCTCAATCGAGTAGCCTGCGTCGCTGACGGCATCGCGCATGTCCGGCAGCGCGGCCAGGCCCGGCAGGTACTCTACCGAAGCCTGCTCGGATGCCAGATTGACGCTCGCCGAAAGCACGCCCTCCACGTCTCGCAGCGCGCGCTCAACGTGCACCACGCAGGCCGCGCAGGTCATGCCGCCCACGTTGAGCGTGACGCTGGCAAGGCCGGTTCGGTAGCCGGAGTCGTCCACTGCGCCAACCAGGTCTGCGATGGAGGCGCTGCCGCCGTTGAACTCGACCGTGGCCTGCTCTGAGGCCAGGTTGACGCTGGCCGAGACCACCCCCGCGACATCCTTGAGCGCGCCCTCTACGTGCGAAACGCAGGCGGCGCACGTCATGCCCTCTACGGGCAGGACAATCTTGCGTAGCTCCGGCGCCTTGGTCGTCATCTCTTCGCTCTCCCGTGCGCTCGACTGCCTGCAAGCAGACAGCCTCACGTACCATTATGCACCATTGCGACCGGATTGTCGCCGCCGCGCGCCGCCTCCGATGCCCGCTGCTAACGGCTGCGGCGAGATGCCGGAAGCGGTGACGCGCCGCTCCTCCGCCTGCTCCACCGCCCTCGCGACAAGCACCGGCACGTCCAGCGCAGACTCCAGCCTCTCGACGTCCGCTATTCTTGCGCGCGTGGCCGGATGGCGCGGCGTGAACAGCGAGCAGCAGTCCTCGTCCGGCAGGATCGAGACGGGGAAGGTGTCGATGCGCCGCGCCTGCTCGATGATCTCCTGCTTGTCCATGCCGATGAGCGGGCTGAGGATTGGCATGGTCGTCACGTCCCGCACAACGGCAAGGTTCTCCAGCGTTTGCGACCCAACCTGTCCCAGGCTCTCGCCGGTGACGAGCGCGCCCGCGCCGCGTTCTCGCGCTATCGCCTCCGCGATGCGTGTCATAAAGCGCCGGTACACCAACACGCGGTACGCGGGCGGCACCGACAGGATGATCTCGCGCTGCACGTCCGCGAACGGCACAAGGAACAGCGTAGAGCGGTGCTGGTATCGCCCCAGAATCTCCGCGATCTCCTGCGCCTTCTCCCTTGACGAGCCGTCCACCAGAGGGAAGCTGTGGAAGTGGACGAACGTCACCAGGCAGCCGCGCTTCATCATACGCCAGGCTGCAACGGGGGAGTCGATGCCTCCGGACAGCAGCGCGGTGACGCGGCCGGCTGAGCCGACGGGCAATCCGCCCGGGCCCGGCAACTCGCGCAGGTACAACAGCGCCTCCCGCGGCGTGATCTCAACGAATATGTTGACGTCCGGCTCCAGCAGGCTCACGCGGGCGCCGGTCAGCCGCTCAACGAAGCTGCCAAGCCTGCGGTTCAACTCCAGCGAGGTGAGGGGATACGACTTGTCGGAGCGCTTGGCCGTGATGCGAAATGTTGCGAAGTTGAGTCCCGCAATCTCGGTCTCCAAAGCGGTCTCGATGGCCTCCGGCGAGCGCGGAACCTTGCGGCATCGGTAGAACTTGACCACGCCGAAAACGCGCCCGATGCGTTCGGCGATCTCCGGCCAGGAGGAGTCCGTGACGGGCGATACCTCCACGCCGAGATGCCTGCGCACCACGCGCTCCGCGGCCGTGCCGCGCAGCGCCAGCCGCAGGTTGCGTTCCAGCCGCCGGAAGAATAGCGGGCGGTTCTTGCCCTTCAGGGTGATCTCGTGCACCCTGACCATCACGGAGTCCGGGGGCCGCTGCGTGTCGAGTGTAGCCATTCGTGGAATCACTGGTATCGGGCTGCCCTGCGCGCCCGCATCGGACGGGCGATTGGTGATCAACCTACCTGCGTGATGGAGGCTTCTCAGCCAACCCTCTTACCTCTTCCCCCTTGAGGGGGAAGATTGAGATGGGGGTGAATGAGTCTGTACGTGCCCCCATCCTAGCCTTCCCCCGCAGACGGGGGAAGGGACATAGGGCTACGCTCCGGCGGCTACGGGCAGGTCTACCGTGTACGCCTCCATCATGGCGCGGAGCTGCTGCGCTGTCCGCTCGTCCGGCGGCGTGAGGGGCAGCCTGGGTTCGCCCACGTCGAAGCCCGCCTCGTTCAGGCCGAACTTCACCGGTATGGGGTTGGACAAGACGAACAGCCCCTTGAAGATTGGCGTGAGACGCAGGTGCTCGGCGGCGGCCTCCGCCGTCCTGCCGTCCACGGTTGCGTCCATCATGCACTTGATCTGCCGGCCCACCAGGTGCGATGCCACGCTCACCACGCCGTAGCCGCCCATCGCCATGATGCCGAACGTGTCGCTGTCGTTGCCGCTCCAGACGCGGAAGCCGTCCGGCGCGCCGGAGATGATGCGCGCGATCTGGTCGAAGTCGCCGCTCGCCTCCTTCACGCCAACGATGTTGTCGACCTCCGCGAGGCGCAGCGCGGTCTCCCACGACAGGCTTGTTATGGTGCGGCTGGGCACGTTGTAGAGGACGCACGGCAGGCCCGTGCTCTCCGCGATGGCCCGGAAGTGGCGGTACAGCCCTTCCTGGGTGGGCTTATTGTAGTAGGGCACCACCAGCAGCGCAGCGTCCGCGCCTGCCGCTTCGGCCTCGCGGGTCAGTTCGATGCTCTCGGCGGTGCTGTAGTTGCCGGTGCCGGCCACCACCGCGCCGCCGTCGCCGAGCTCCGACTTGACCTCGCGAAAGAGGCGCAGCTTCTCCTCGGTCGTGAGGGTCGGCGATTCCCCGGTGGTGCCGGACACCACCAGGCCGTCGCTGCCGGACTCCAGCAGGGCTGAGGCCAGCCGCCTGGCCTGCGCGTAGTCCACCTCGCCCCCCGCGTCGAAGGGCGTCACCATTGCCGTAATGAGCCTGCCAATGTCGACCATGATACCTACCTCCTGGCGGATGGGGATAAGACCTCTTCCTTGACCACCACTTCGGCTATCTGAACGGCGTTGAGAGCGGCGCCCTTGCGCAGGTTGTCTGCCACAACCCACATGGCAAGGCCGCTGGGGTGGGACACGTCCTCCCGGATTCGGCCCACGAACACCTCGTCGGCGCCCTCCGCGTGCAGCGGCAGCGGGTAGCGCTGCGAGGCCGGATCGTCCTGGACGGCGACGCCGGGCGCGCCCGCCAGGATCTCGCGGGCCGCATCCGCGGACATGGGGCGCGCAAGCTCCACGTTCACCGATTCGCCGTGCCCAACGTACACGGGCACGCGCACGCAGGTGGCGCAGATGGGCATGTCCTGCTCGTGCATGATCTTGCGAGTCTCCTGCACCATCTTCCACTCCTCGGTGGTGTAGTCGTTGTCCAGGAAACTCTCGACGAATGGCAGGGCGTTGAAGGCGATGGGGTGCGGATATGCCCGCGGGGCTACTTCGCCGTCTCCGCCCTCGACTGCGTGGGCGACCTGCTCGCGCAGTTCGTCCACGGCGGCGCTGCCCGTGCCTGAGACTGCCTGGTAGGTGGAGACGACGATGCGCTGTATGGGGTTCACGACGTGAATGGGGTTGAGCGCAACCACCATCTGGATTGTGGAGCAGTTGGGGTTGGCGATGATGCCGCGGTGCTCGCGGACGTCGTCCGGGTTGACCTCCGGCACGACAAGCGGCACCTGCGGATCCATCCGGAAGGCGGAGCTGTTGTCGATGACGACTGCGCCCGCGCGAGCGGCCGCCGGTGAGAAGCGGCGGCTGATGTCGCCGCCTGCGGAGAACAGGGCGATGTCCACGCCCTCGAACGAGTCCTCGGTGGTTTCCTCCACCTCAAGCTCCTGCCCCTTGAAGGTCAGCCGCTTGCCCGCCGAGCGGTCAGAGGCGAACAGCCTCAGCGAGTCTATCGGGAAGTCCCTCTGCTCCAGCACGCGCAGGAACTCGCCGCCCACCAGTCCGGTAGCGCCCACAATCGCAACTCGAAAGCCCATGTCTCCACCTGAGAGTCTAGATTATCGTCTTCCATACTATACGCGCGGACGCCGAATGACAAGCGCGCGTGTCCAAATCCGCTCATGGTGAGCCTGTCGAAGGGCAGGCGGATGAAACATCGGACATCGCCCGCGCGCCCCCCCCTATTCCCGCGCAGGCAGCAATCCATGCGAGCGATGCGATAATGGGCAGGGCTGTCGCGTACGCCCAACTGTAGCCGAGTGGACGCCCGCTTTCGCGGGCGTGGGGAGTGGGTAGCCGGCCCGTCTGCCCTTCGGCTAGCTTAGGGCGAACGGTCATACCCGCGCGCTTGCCCGCCGCGTTCAACGCCATGTATACTCAGGGGCAGCGGCGGCGGAATGCACGCCGCAGCCCGGCGCCCGCGCCGGGCGGATACGAAAGACGGGCGGTTAGCTCAGCTGGTTAGAGCGCTTGCTTCACACGCAAGAGGTCAGTGGTTCAAGTCCACTACCGCCCACCACCCTGCGAGTACGACGCCTCGCGGGCACGCGCTGAAAGATAGGCCATGAGTCTGACCGACAAGCAGCTTGGAGGCTGGTGCCTGCTGATTGGCACGGCGGCGATTGCCGTCAGCTACGTGCTCTCGCCCGGCCGCGGCATGGTGGACACCGTGCCGTCCACCAACCTCACCGACCTCACGCTGGCAATGGCGCGCAACCAGGCGTTGGCCTACACCGTGCCCATCGTGATCATCCTCGGCGCGGCGCTCATGCTCAACGGACTGCTGACCGTGCGGCGGTATGCGGCCCCGGTGCCGCGGCTGGGCCTGCTGGCGATGTGCGTAGCCGTGGTGGTGATGATGGTCATGCGCGGCCTCGACTACATGATCGTCGGCCTGGGCGTGTCCGCGCTGGAAAGCGACGCCGAGCGGTCGCAGGAGCTTCTGCAATCGGCGCTGGAGATGCAGCGGCTGGAGTGGGGGCTGCTGTTCACCGCGAACGTGGCCGGCTTGGCGGGGCTGGCGGTAATGGCGTTGGGCCTCGCCTTCCACCCGGAGCCGGTGCGCCTGCCGCCCGCGCTCAACCTCGTTGTGGCTGCGTTGGCCGTGGCGTCGCTGGCGATGTTCGTCGCCGCGTGGCACTCGAACGAGCTGGAGCTGGCGGTTGCGCCCGTGTTCGCGGCGATGTCACTGTCCGGCCTGGTCTACATGGTCCTGTTGGGGCGCGGGCTGGTCTTGTCTAAAGACGCATAGGCGGGCGATGCGTATGCGGAGGCCGAGGATCAACCCCGCTCATAGCTTGCCCCGTACTTGATACAGGGTGAGCATGTCGAAGCACAGCGGGCGAAGTCCGGCGGCTCCCCCGGCTCCGGCAGGATTGATTTCCCCGCGAGATTCACGATACAATCCCGGCGGTCGCCCGGTTTGCACAAGGGCGTTTCAGTGAGTGAGCGCGCGGTCTGGAGGGAGGTCTCACATTGAACTTCAAGGCCAGTGTATGTTTCGCCATGACAGTGGCGTTACTGGCAACGGTCGCGGTTGCGTGCGAGACCGATGAACCCGGCCTTGCCGACATAGGGGCTACCGCAAGCGCAGAGATCGAAAGTCCCCAAGGTGAGGCTATGGGCACGGTGACTCTCACCCAGGGCAGCCAGGGCGTACTTGTGTCGGCAGATCTGAGCGGGCTGACGCCGGGCGGTCACGGATTCCACATCCACGAGACGGGTAGCTGCAAGCCTGACTTCTCCGCCGCAGGCGACCACTTCGCCCCAGAGGGCATAGAGCACGGCTACTTCAACCAGAACGGGCATCACGCCGGAGACTTGCCAAACATCTACGCGCACGAGGATGGAACCGCACGCGCCGACTTCTTCAGCGGCGCCGTAACCCTGGAGGAGGGAAAGTCCAACTCCATACTGGACGGGGACGGCTCCGCGATCATCGTTCACGAGAAGGCCGATACCTACGGCGCGGAGGCCGGAGCGGGCGGCCGGGTCGGTTGCGGGGTAATCACGCGAAGCTAGCCGCGTTGCGGCGAGCGAACGCAGTCCCCCCGTTCATGCTTCGACAAGCTCAGCACGAGCGGAGATACTGTGTCCGCTCGCCCTCTGCCTTCGCAAGGGCCGGCTCTAAGCCTGTCGAAGGGCGGGCCGCCGCCGCGCCCCAACCGTCATTCCTGCGGAAGCAGGAATCCATCACCGGGTGGGAAGGCGAGTCGCGGGCACATCGCCCACCGCCACTCCCCTGGTGCCAGCCCCCCGCGGGAGCCTGCCCCGTACCCCGATACGGGGCGAGGATGACGGTGGAAGGAGGCCGCCCGGCCTCAGGCAGTTTCTTCCGCCAGCTCGCTCCGTTCCTTGTACATGCCAAACCCCACGATGATCAGGCACACGCCCTGAATGTACAGGACAAGCGTGTTCACCAGGAGCAGGGACTGGATGCCCACGTCCGGAGCGTTCATCGCGAACAGGAAGTTGAGCAGACCAATGAGTCCGCCTGCCGGAAGGACGTAGCACGCAGCCTTGAGCAGATCCATCGAGGCGAATCGCTGCGCCAGTCCAAGGCCGAACATGCTGGAGGCGATAGGGGCCAGCGCCACGAACGCCAGGGTAACGCCTGTCACGTCCATGTGCAAAGCCAGCGCTGCCGCCTCGAACTCGGCCGCCATCTCCGATCCTGCGGCTTCCTGGTTGCTGCGCTGGAGCAGGTGTATCTCGAAGTGCTTGATGCCCTGCGAGAGGAAGAGGATGCTCCACTCGATGATTGTGGCAATGATGCCGAACCGCAGGAGTGTGCCACCCAGGCCGCGCTGCCGGATTGCCAGAGGCATGAGGCCCACGAAGCCAAGGATCATCAGCGCCAGGGAGATGAGCGTGAAGAACGTCATCCACTGCGCCAGGACCGGCATCTCTGCCAGGGCGTCACGCGCTGCGCGGAAGTCTGTCTGGTCAACCGGGTTGATGAAAGTGTACCCCGGTACGAAGAGCGGGATCACGAAGGAGAGCAACACACCCACCACCAATGCAAGACCTGCGTACCTCATTGCCATATCTGCCCCCTTTGCCTGGAGAGTTTCAGTGTCCAATAGGTGGGAATCCCCAGGCAAGTCTTTGACATACGCTCAAAGCATATCACACCGTGACTGAATCAAGCAAGCGCGCCTGCGGGAGAGGGCGCTCAATCCGGCGCATCGCAGGGGTGGTTTGTGAGCCGCCCACGGGTGGCAAGGGCAAGCGCAATGAAACTGCCCCTACCAGAGGTGCGGCCTCCACGCGCCTCGCGCTTGCCGTCGACGAGGTGCTCGGCAACCCGTCACTCCGGTGCGGCCTCCACTCACCACCGCGCTTGCGCGCAAATTCACAATTAGTGTATCATGCCCGCCGAAAGCAGGCTGCCAGGCGAGCCGTCATGTAGGGCATATCGAGGCGTAGCATGGAAGAGTCGGGAGGCCGCGAAGCCCTTGCCATCCACGCAAGCGGCCTGAGCAAGGCGTACGGGCCTCACCTGGCGCTCGACGGGCTGGATCTCAGCTTGCCCTGGGGCGGTTTCCTCACGCTCTTCGGCCCCAACGGCTCCGGCAAGACCACCCTCATCAAGGTTCTGGCAACCATCGCACGCCCGGACAGCGGCGAAGCGGCTATCGCCGGCTACGACCTAAGGAAGCAACCCGCGGCTGTCAGGAGGAACATAGGAGTCGTGACGCACCAACCCCTCCTATACGCCGACCTCACCTGCCGCGAGAACCTCCGGTTCCACGGCAGGATGTTCGGGCTGAAGCAGCTAGACGAGCGCATAGAGCAGGCGGCGGACACGGTCGGCCTGCGCCCTCACCTCTCGCGCAGGGTCGGCACACTCTCGCACGGCCTACAGAAGCGCGCCTCGCTGGCCCGCGCCATCCTGCACGACCCGCCCATCCTGCTGCTTGACGAGCCGGAGACCGGCCTGGATCAAGAGGCGCTGGAGACGCTGGGCGCGCTGGCGTCCGCGGGCGAGCGCGGCCGGCGCAGCGTGCTCATGGCAACGCACAGCCTGGAGCGCGGCCTGGCCCTCTGCGACCGCGTCGCAATCCTGGCCGGCGGGCGCATCGCGTTTCAGGCGGAGCGCGCAATGGTGGACGAGGCCACGCTTCGCGACACCTACGCCCGCCACGCGAGGGTTGCGCCGTGACCGGGTTCTGGAGCGCGGTTGCCGCCATCATGTGGAAGGACATCCTCACGGAGGCGCGCTCCAAAGAGGTGGTGACCGCAGTGTTGGCCTTCGCAATCCTCACGCTCGTGATACTCAACTTTGCGGTGAACAAGGACACCAGCCTCACGCCGGTGGTTGCGCCGGGTGTGTTGTGGGTATCGTTCACGTTCGCCGGCGCGCTTGGGCTTACGCGCACGTTTGCGCTGGAGAAGGAGCGCGGCAGCGTCGAGGGGCTGCTGCTGACGCCCGCCGGAAGGGACGCCATCTTCGCAGGCAAGATGCTGGGCGGCCTGGCGTTCATGCTGGCGGCCGAGGCGGCGCTGCTGCCGTTCTTCGCCGTCCTGTTTGACGTCTCCCCGTTCCGGCCGCTCCTGCTGCTGGTGGTAGTGTTGGCAACGGTGGGATTCGTGGCGGTGGGCACGCTGTTCTCGGCAATCGCGGTGAACACGCGCTCCCGCGAGATCATGCTGCCAATGTTGTTCCTGCCAATAGTGGTGCCCGTCGTCATAGCCGCAGTGGCTGCGACGGGCGGCGCGCTGGAGGGCAGGCCCTGGGGCGAGATAGCCAAGTGGGTCCAGCTTATCGCCGTGTTCGACCTGCTGGCCCTGGTATTCTCCGCTTTCGCGTTCGAGCACGTCATACAGGAGTGATGCGAATTATGGCAATGGACAGAATGGCCGGAAAGGCGCTGCTTGTCACCAGCGCGGCGCTCATGCTGCTGACGCTTTACCTGGTGTTCATCTGGGTGCCCACTGAGCGGAATCTCGGCATCTCCCAGCGAATCTTCTACTTCCATGTCTCGCTGGCGTGGGTGGGCTTCCTCGCCTTCTTCTTCGTGCTCGTGGGCAGCGTGGGCTACCTGTGGAAGCGCAGCCGGTCTTACGACAGGCTGGCCTACGCCTCCGCGGAGGTTGGCATGGTGTTCACAACACTAATGCTGATAACCGGCGTCACCTGGGCCAAGCCGGCCTGGGGCGTGTGGTGGACGTGGGATCCCAAGCTCACCACGTCGCTGATTCTGTGGCTCATCTACGCGGCCTACCTCATGCTGCGCGCCTACGCCCCCGCGGGCAGCCAGGGCGCGCGCTACGCGGCGGTGCTGGGCATCATCGGCTTTGTGGACGTGCCCATCATCTATCTCTCCGTGGTGTGGTGGCGAACCGTCCATCCGCCGCTGGTCGTCGGCCCCGCGGCGGAGGGCAGCCTGGAGCCGTCGATGCGAGCGGTGCTGATGGTCGCCACTGTGGCGTTCACATTCCTGTTCGCGCACCTGCTGATGGAGCGGCTGGCGCTGCGCCGCAGCGAGGAGGAGGCTGACCGGGCGCGAGTTGTCGCGGAATCGAACCTGGCGGGGTATCGTGCAATGGAGGGCGCATGAAGGCAACGAGCTTGACGATGAGAACCCTGGCGGCGGCGCTGGCGGCCGCGGCGCTTATCGCGCTGGCGACTACGGTCGCGCTCGCCCAGACGGACGGCGCCGACCAGACCGCGGCGGAGTCGGCGGAGAACAGCGGCCCGGAGGCCAACCTGCCCTACCTGTTCGCCGCCTACACCGTTACGTGGATCGGCTTCTTCGCGTACCTCTACCACGTCTCGCAGAGGCAGCGAAGCCTGCGCCGAGAGGTGGAGGCGCTGCGCGAGGCGCTGGAGGAGCGGGACAGGCGAGAGCGCGGCGGCGGGTGACGCTCTCGGCCAGTTGCCTTGATGAGTGCCATTGGCGGCATTTGCACCGGCCATGCCGCAACTTGACAGCCGGTTGCGGCTCTTGGAGAATGAAGGCGAGTGGCGCGGGCCAATTGCGAGGGGTAGATGTGCAGGACTAATCCGGGAGGGGCAGCATGGTACTGGAACTTGAGCTTGACTTCTTCGCGAGGAACAAAGAGGAGTTGTTGAGGCACCACGAGGGGAAGTTTGCCCTGATCTACGGCGATGCGCTGATTGGGGTGTGGGACGCCCAGGAGAGAGCCTACCGTGAGGGAGTTTCCCGCTTTGGCAACGTGTCCTTTCTGATCAAGCGCATTGCGGAAGAAGAGGCTGTGGAGTCCATTCCGCTCCTGATCTTGGGGGAGGCAATGGATGCCCACGTTCCATAGAAACTTCACGCACGGGCAGGATTCCGACACGCCGGGCAGACACAGCCCCCAGCATCTGGCTAGAGTAGGGCCGCGCTTGCCCGTGCAAGTCGCAGTGCCTGAGAGTCTCGCCTCGGCGTTGCGCGAACAGGGCGAAGAGATACCCGGCTCTACGGAAGGATTCGCCCTTTTCGACACGGGGGCTTCTGCAACATGCGCAGACGAAAGCATCCTGCAAGAGCTTGGACTTAATCCGGTGCGGACCGTGCGGGTTGCCACGCCGTCCAGTTCCGCGAATGCAAACGTATATGTCTGCGCGCTGCGCTTTCCAGGCAGCCCGCTGCCGGACATGGAGGAGAGGTTTGTGATCGGCGCACAGTTGCAGAACCAGAACTACGCTGTCCTCATTGGCAGAGACATCTTGCAGGACATGATCCTCATCTACGATGGGCCGGGCGCCAGAATCACGTATGCCTTTTGACCCGCGGAGGACGCCCAAGAATCCCCTCCCGCATTTGACCCAAAACTCGCCCCAAATTGCCCGAAATAGCGGTTGACTTCCCCTTGCGCGCGTGGTAAGGTAGCTTATTGTCACTTTATGCTTTACCCTGCAATCTCCACCCCTTTCCGTGCGACTGTCTAGTTGCGGATTACCCGCGCCCAAAGCAAGCCGGACCAAGTTCACCCACCAGGAGCGTGATTCACAATGGCATCTATAGCCCTCGCATCTCCAGGCAGCGTCACGGCCACCATCGACCAGAAGTCCTACGCCAGGATTCCCACGGTGCTGGACGTACCCAACCTCATCCAGCTCCAGACAGCGTCCTTCGAGTGGTTCAAGGGCGACTGCCTCAAGGTGCTGTTCGAAGAGATCTCGCCGATACAGGACTTCACCGGCGGCCGGTTTGAGCTGAACTTCACCGACCACGTCTTCAACCCGCCCAAGTACACCGAGGAGGAGTGCCGGGAGAAGGAGTTCACCTACTCCGCGCCCCTGTACGTCAAGGCGAGCCTCCTCATCAAGGAGACCGGCGAGATCAAGGAGCAGAACCTCTTCATGGGAGACATTCCCATGATGACCTCGCAGGGCACATTCATCATCAACGGCGCGGAGCGAGTGGTGGTCAGCCAGCTCGTGCGCTCCCCTGGCGTGTACCTGACCGCGGAGCGCGACGTCGCCAGCGACCGCGACCTGTGCGCCGGCAAGCTCATCCCCTACCGCGGGGCGTGGCTGGAGTTCGAAACCAGCAACCGCGACGTGCTCTCCGTGAAGGTGGACCGCAAGCGCAAGGCGCCCCTCACAACGCTGCTGCGCGCCCTTGGCCTGGTCAGCGAGAGCGAGCTTCTCACCATGTTCCAGGACGTGGACAACGATCCCACTCACCAGTACATCCGCTCCACTCTGGAGCGGGACACCCACGTCCTGAGCCAGGACGAAGCCCTGCTGGAGTTCTACCGCCGCCTCAGGCCCGGCGAGCCTCCCAACGTGGAGAACGCCCGCAACCTCATGGAGAACCTGTTCTTCAACCCCCGCCGCTACGGCCTTGGCAGGGTGGGAAGGTACAAGCTCAACCGCAGGCTGGGCATAGACGTCGGTTCGGAGCAGCAGACCATCACCCGCGAAGACCTGGTGGCGGTGGTCCGCAAGATGATACTGGTCAACAACGGGCAGGAGCCGCCCGACGACATCGACCACCTGGGCAACAGGCGCATCCGCGCCGTGGGCGAGCTGCTCCAGAACGGCATACGCGTGGGCTTGCTGCGCATGGAGCGCGTCATCCGCGAGCGCATGACCACGCAGCCGGATCCTACGCAGGTGACGCCGGGCACGCTAATCAACGTGCGCCCCGTGGTGGCCGCCGTGCGGGAGTTCTTCGGCGGCTCGCAGCTTTCGCAGTTCATGGATCAGACCAACCCGCTTGCCGAGCTCACGCACAAGCGCCGCCTCTCCGCGCTCGGCCCCGGCGGCCTCTCCCGCGAGCGGGCCGGCTTCGACGTGCGCGACGTGCACCACTCCCACTACGGCCGCATCTGCCCCATCGAGACGCCGGAAGGCCCCAACATCGGCCTGCTTGGCTCGCTGGCGACCTACGCCCGCACCAACGAGTTCGGCTTCATCGAAACCCCGTACCGCCGGGTGGTTTCCGAGGTGCTCAGCAACTACCCCGACCTCCGGGGCCGCACCATCACCGAGCCGGTTGAGAACGACGAGGGCAAGGTGATGGCGCGCAGGGGCCAGGTTGTATCGGCGCCGCTTGCCAAGCGGCTCGCCGCGCTGGAGCCGCGCACGGTCAAGGTCAAGCCGTTCGCCTCGTCCGACCCGCTGGACATACACTACCTGGCCGCAGACGAGGAGGAGCGCTTCCGCATTGCACAGGCCAACTCGCCGCTGGACGGCAAGAACCAGTTCACCACGGACAGGGTGGAAGCCCGCATGGGCGAGGTCTTCACAATGGAGCCTCCCACCAACGTGGAGTACATGGACATCTCGCCGATACAGATCGTGAGCGTGTCCGCCGCGCTGATACCCTTCCTGGAGCACGACGACGCCATACGCGCGCTCATGGGCTCCAACATGCAGAGGCAGGCGGTGCCGCTCCTCGTCACGGAGGCCCCGCTGGTGGCAACCGGCATGGAGGGCAGGGTTGCCAAGGACAGCGGGCAGGTGGTGCTCGCGCGGAACCCCGGCCTGGTGTCCAGGGTGTCCGGCGACCACATTGAGGTGACGGACGCGGTGGGCGGCGTCGAGTCGTATCCGCTAATCAAGTTCCTGCGCAGCAACCAGGGCACCTGCATAACCCAGCGCGCCATAGTCACCAAGGGGCAGCGGGTGCAGGCAGGCCAGCCGCTTGCCGACAGTTCCTCCACCGACCACGGCGAACTGGCCCTAGGCCAGAACGTGCTGGTGGCCTTCATGAGCTGGGAGGGCTACAACTTCGAGGACGCCATCATCGTCAGCGAGGAGCTGCTGCGGCGGGACAAGTTCACGTCCATACACATCGAGAAGTACGAGGTAGAGGCCAGAGACACCAAGCTCGGCCCTGAGGAGATAACCCGCGACATCTCCAACGTGGGCGAGGACGGCCTGCGCAACCTGGACGACGAGGGCGTCATCCGCCCCGGCGCAGAGGTCGGCCCCGGCGACATCCTGGTCGGCAAGATCACGCCCAAGGGCGAGACGGAGCTAACCGCGGAGGAGAAGCTCCTGCGCGCCATCTTCGGCGAGAAGGCCCGCGACGTGAAGGACACCTCGCTCAGGGTGCCCCACGGAGAGCGCGGCAAGGTCATTGAGGTCAAGTTCCTCTCCAGGGACAACCGGGACGAACTGCCCCCCGGCGTGAACAGCATGGTGCGCGTCTGGATAGCGCAGACCCGCAAGATATCCGAGGGCGACAAGATGGCCGGCCGCCACGGCAACAAGGGCGTCATCTCCCGCGTGCTGCCCGTGGCAGACATGCCATACCTGGCGGACGGCACGCCCGTTGACATCATCCTCAACCCCATCGGCGTGCCCTCCCGCATGAACCTGGGCCAGCTTCTGGAGACGCACCTGGGCATGGCCGCCCACAGCCTCGGCATGAGGGTGGCAACCCCCGTGTTCGACGGCGCGAAGGACGGCTCCATAGAGGACGGCCTTGCCAAGGCGTGGATGATCCGGCAGGCAGGCGCCATTGACCCGCACGCCTCCAACGGCGAGGCCGAAGCCGACATGGACAAGGTCAACGAGTGGCTGTCCGAAAGGGGCTTCGACCCGGACGTCGTCCTGAACGACGACAACCCCGGCGAGGCCAGGCAGGCGTGCCTTCGCATCTGGCTTGCGGAAGAGGCCGGCCTGGACACCTCCGGCATGTCCGAGGAGGAGATGACGCAGGAGGCGCTTCGCCTCAGCAAGGAATCCGGCAGGTCTGCGCCCACCCTGGGCAAGAGCGTCCTGTACGACGGGCAGACCGGCGAGCCGTTCTTCCAGCCCGTCACCGTGGGCTACATCTACATGATGAAGCTGATACACCTGGTGGAGGACAAGATTCACGCCCGTTCCACCGGCCCGTACTCGCTGATAACGCAGCAGCCTCTGGGCGGCAAGGCGCAGTTCGGCGGGCAGCGGTTCGGCGAAATGGAGGTCTGGGCGCTGGAGTCCTACAGCGCAGCCTACAACCTTCAGGAGATGCTCACCGTCAAGTCGGACGACGTGCTTGGCCGCGTCAAGACGTACGAGGCCATAGTCAAGGGCGAGGACGTGGTGCAGCCGGGTGTGCCGGAATCGTTCCACGTGCTGGTCAAGGAACTCCAAAGCCTTGGCCTGTCCGTAGAGCTGCTGCACGAGGACGACGAGCAGCCCATGCTGGCAGAGCCTTCCGACGAGCTCACCGTGGACGGCGAGAGCCTGAGCGAGTTCGACGCGATGGAGTGGATGATGGACACGGACGGGGAGTCGGAAGACCGGGTGGAGCTGGACGTGTCCTTCCTGACTGATGACGACGATGACGATGAGGAGGAGATCGACGAAATCCCCTCGGTCGAGGCCGACGTCACCAACGAAACAGAGGAGTTGGAGAATGCCCCAGAGTATGGAATTTAACGCAATCCGCATCTCCATAGCTTCCCCGGAGCAGGTGAGGAGCTGGTCTTACGGCGAGGTCACCAAGCCGGAGACCATCAACTACCGCACGCTCAGGCCGGAGAAGGACGGCCTGTTCTGCGAGCGCATCTTCGGCCCTACCAAGGACTGGGAGTGCTTCTGCGGAAAGTACAAGAAGATACGCTACAAGGGCGTCATCTGCGACAGGTGCGGCGTCGAGGTTGCCCGCTCCAAGGTGCGGCGCGAGCGCATGGCTCACATAGAGCTTTCCGCTCCCGTGGCCCACGTCTGGTTCTCCAAGGGCATCCCCAGCCGACTGGGCCTGCTGCTCGACCTTTCGCCCCGCAACCTGGAGCGCGTGCTCTACTTCGCCAAGTACATCATCACGCAGATTGACGAGGACAAGCGCTCGGCCGTCCTACAGTCGCTGAAGGACGACCTGGACTTGCACGCGGAGGCCGCAAAGGCGAAGGCCGATTCCTCGGAGTCCGGCGACTACTCCGAGGACTCCCACGACGCCGACTCCGCGAGCATAGCCGCTTCGGACTCGGGCCCGAAGCTAAGCGAGGAGGAGCTCCAGGCCCGCATCGACGAGCTGGAGAGCCTGCGCACCAAGCAGCTGCTCACGGAGGCCCAGTTCCGCGACCTGCGCGACAAGTACCAGGAAGTGTTCAGCGCGGAGATGGGCGCGGAGGGCATACTTTCCATCCTCAAGCAGATGGATCTGGAGACCGTGAAGCTGGATCTCCAGGAGGAGATACTCAACACCTCCGGCCAGCGCCGCAAGCGCGCCATCAAGCGCCTGCGCGTCGTGGAGTCCATCATCAAGAGCGACAACGATCCGCAGTGGATGATCCTCGCCGTGCTGCCCGTGCTGCCGCCAGACCTGCGCCCCATGGTGCAGCTGGACGGCGGCCGCTTCGCCACCAGCGACCTCAACGACCTCTACCGCCGCGTCATCAACCGCAACAACCGGCTCCGCCGATTGCTGGAGTTGGGCGCGCCCGAGATCATCGTCCGCAACGAGAAGCGGATGCTCCAGGAGGCGGTTGACGCCCTCATCGACAACGGCCGCGTCGGCAAGGCCGTCTCCGGCAGCCACAATCACAAGCTCAAGTCCCTGGCGGATCTGCTCAGGGGCAAGCAGGGCCGCTTCCGCCAGAACCTCCTGGGCAAGCGCGTCGACTACAGCGGCCGCTCCGTCATCGTCGCAGGCCCGGAGCTTAAGCTCAACCAGTGCGGCCTGCCCAAGCGCATGGCGCTGGAGCTGTTCAAGCCCTTCGTGATGAACCGCCTCATCCTGGACGGCCACGTCCACAACATCAAGAGCGCCAAGCGCATGGTGGAGCGAGTCCGGCCGGAGGTGTGGGACATACTGGAGGAGGTCATCACCCGCAGGCCCGTGCTGCTCAACCGCGCGCCCACGCTGCACAGGCTGGGCATTCAGGCCTTCGACCCGGTGCTGGTGGAAGGCAGCGCAATCAAGATACATCCCCTGGTCTGCACCGCCTTCAACGCGGACTACGACGGCGACCAGATGGCCGTCCACGTCCCCCTGTCCCGCGAGGCGGTGATGGAGGCCAAGCAGTTGATGCTCAGCACCCAGAACATGCTCTCGCCCAGCTCCGGCGAACCCATCGTGGCGCCCACGCTGGACATCGTGTTCGGCTGCTACCACCTCACCAGCGAGATCGCAGGCGCAAGGGGCGAAGGCTCGCGCTACAACGACTTTAACGAGGCGCGGCTCGCCTACGAGCACGACGTCATCGACCTGCGCGCCCCCATCCTGGTCAGGCAGAACGGCAACGGCTCCGGCGAGGATTGGCTCCGCACCACCGTCGGCCGCATCATCTTCAACGAGGTGCTGCCGGAGGGCATGGCCTACCGCAACCAGATTATGGACAAGAACCTGCTCAAGGATCTGGCCGCGGAGTGCTATCGCACCCAGGGCAACGACGTGACCGCGGACGTGCTGGACAAGATCAAGCGGCTGGGCTTCCACTTCGCAGGCAAGTCCGGCACCACCATAGCCATCAACGACATAGAGGTGCCCGCGCAGAAGGCCGACCTCATGGACTCCGCAACCGCCAAGATCGAGGGGCTGGAGGAGCAGTTCCAGCGCGGCCTCATCACCGACGACGAACGCTACAACACCGCCGTGCAGATCTGGACGGACACCAGCGACCAGATGACCAGGGTTATCGAGGAGCGCCTGCCCACCTACGGAGGCGTATACCTCATGGCAATCTCCGGCGCAAAGGGCAACGTGGCCCAGATCAAGCAGATGGCCGGTATGCGCGGCCTGATGAGCAACCCCCGCGGGCGAATCATCGAGCGGCCCATCAAGTCCAGCTTCCGAGAGGGCCTGACCGTGCTGGAGTACTTCATCTCCACGCACGGCGCCCGCAAGGGACTGGCCGATACGGCGCTCCGCACCGCAGACAGCGGCTACCTGACGCGCCGCCTGATAGACGTATCGCAGGAGGTCATCATCCTGGAGTACGACTGCGGCACCGGCCTGGGCATCACCATAGAGGCGCACACGGACAAGCCGCTGGAGGCCCCGTTCGCCACGCGCATGGTGGGCCGCACCGCGGCCGCGCCGGTGGCAGACCCCGCCACTGGCGAGATTATCGTAGACCGTGACGCGGAGATCGACGAGGAGGCTGCGGCGCGCATCGTGGAGCTTGGCATCGGCGAGGTATTCGTGCGGTCGCCGCTCAACTGCGAGTCCCGCAGCGGCATGTGCGGCCTCTGCTACGGCCGCAACCCTGCAACGGGCAAGCTCGCCATCATCGGCGAGGCCGTGGGCGTCATGGCCGCGCAGAGCATCGGCGAGCCGGGCACGCAGTTGACCATGCGCACCTTCCACACGGGCGGCATCGCCGGGGTAGACATCACCAGCGGCCTGCCCAGGGTTGAGGAGCTGTTCGAGGCCAGGTCGCCCAAGGGCCAGGCCTACCTCGTAGACATAGACGGAGTCGTGCAGCGCATCGGCGAGGGCGACGAGAGGCGCATCAGGGTGAACAGCACGGAGGAGTTCCGCGAGGAGTACCCCCTGCCCACCGGATACCGACCGCTGGTCGACAGCGGCGAACCGGTAGAGGTGGGCGCAACCCTTGCCGAGCCTGAGGAGCCGGAGGAAGCCGGCGATGAAAGCGTCCCCCAGACGCTGCCTGTCACGGCGCGCGTTTCGGGGCGCGCCGAGGTCGGCGAGGACGCCATCACCCTCGTCTGGGAGGAGAGCGAGGAGCGAGAGTACGCCATCCCGGCGGCCGCCCATCTCCTGGTGGACGACGGCGCCGAGGTGCGCGCGGGTGACCCCATAACCGCAGGCCCGCTCAACCCGCAGGACATCCTGCGCATCCTGGGCCGGGAGGCGGTGCAGCAGTACCTGCTGGACGAGGTGCAGCGTGTGTACCGCTCGCAGGGCATCACCATCAACGACAAGCACATCGAGGTCATCGTTCGCCAGATGCTCAAGAAGGTGCGGGTTGACCACCCGGGCGACACGGGTATGCTTCCGGACGAGATGGTTGACCGCATGACGTACGAGGACGCGAACGCGAAGGCGCTGGCCGAGGGCGGCGAGCCCGCCACGGCGTCGCCGGCGCTGCTGGGCATCACGCGGGCATCGCTGAGCACCGACAGCTTCCTGGCGGCGGCCTCCTTCCAGGAGACGTCGCGGGTGCTCACGGAGAGCAGCATGAACGGCGCGGTCGACCACCTGACCGGGCTGAAGGAGAACGTGATCATCGGCAGGCTCATCCCCGCCAACCTCACCTCCTCGCCCGAGGGGCGGGACCGCCTGGGCGTGATTCTGGCCGAGGACGAGGACGGCGAGGTCATTCCGCCGCAACTCACGCTGGAGTCGGAGGCCATCTCGCACGTGCTGGAGTCGGTGCCCGGCGACCTGGAGTTCTAGCGGCGCCTGCGCCCGCCCTCGATGCGGGACGGCGCCATCAGTTGGAATGTGGGCGGTTAGCTCAGCCGGTTAGAGTGCTGCCTTGACATGGCAGAGGTCAGTGGTTCGAGTCCACTACCGCCCACCATGACGCTTGACGGCCAGCCGCCGTGTCTACACGCTTAGCGCTTGCCCCTGCGAAGGCATAGGGGTGAGCGGATCTAAAGCCCGTTCGTGCTGAGCGTGTCGAAGCATGAACGAGTATGCAACCCCTAATTCCCGCACAGGAGGGAATTCCCCTGGCGCTTGCCAGCGCCAGATTAGCGGATGAAAATGTCTGCCGCGTCTCCTCCGCACCTTTGCCGCAGCGACACAATCTCGTGCCTGAATCGGCTAATTTTCATAGCAATCCACTAGAGCGACTCACCGCCCTGCCAGAAACGCCGCGCACGTCCAAGGGTGGCAGAGTGGATGCCCGCTTTCGCGGGCATAAGAAGTCGGTGGCCGCCATTCGTCCGCCCAGGCGGCCTCCCGGCCTACCCCTTGGCGATGCGGAACACCTTGGCGCCGCACTGCGGGCACGCGCCCTGAGTGGCAGGTCGACCGTTCTTCAGCGTCACCTGTTGAGGCGAGCTGATCTCTCGCTTGGCTCGGCACCTGAAGCAGTACGCGTCCATAAGGCTCACCTCCAAGCCGTGGTCTGTGGCGCTACGCAGACGGTATACGCATGCGAACGCAGCCGTCAAGCCCGCCGGCTCTCCTGCGCCCCCGCGACTTGACGCAGGCGGCGGCTTGTGCTATCGTTCACGGCAACGGCAAAGACGGAGACGAGTAGGCAGGCCAACCCTCGTTCAGCGAGCCTGGTACGGTGCAAGCAGGCATGACGGGCCCTTCCGAATATCCCTCCTGAGCCGCCCGCCGAACGCTCCGCTCTGCGGGGCCTGTAGACCGGGCCGGAGTCGCTACCGTTAGCTTCCAGCGCGGGCGTGTCAGCGCCTTGTCAACCGAGCGCTCCGCTTGTCGGAGAACAAGGGTGGTACCGCGGGCCAAAGTGTCCCGTCCCTTACGGGGACGGGGCTTTTTCGTTATGGGGGAAAGCATGGAGATTCAGCTATACGACACCACGTTGAGAGACGGCGCTCAGCAGGAGGGCATATCCCTCTCCGCGGAGGACAAGATCAGGATCACGCGCAGGCTGGACGAACTGGGCGTCCACTACGTTGAGGGCGGCTGGCCCGGCTCCAACCCCAAGGACGCCGAGTACTTCCGCCGAGCGAAAGGACTGTCGCTTGCCAACGCGCAGGTCGCCGCCTTCGGCAGCACGCGCCGCGCCGGCGTCCGCGTGGAGGACGACGGCAACGTGCGCGCTCTCATCGCCGCCGAAACGCCCGTGGTCACGCTGGTGGGCAAGAGCTCCGACCTCCACGTCCACCGCGTGCTGGAGACCACGCCGGAGGAGAACCTGGCGATGATCGCCGATACCGTCGCCTACTTCAAGCGCCACGGCCGCACAGTCTTCTACGACGCCGAGCATTTCTTCGACGGGTTCAAGCTGAACGCCGACTACTCGCTCCAGACCCTCCGCGCCGCCGCCGAGGCCGGCGCCGACTGCCTGGTGCTGTGCGACACCAACGGCGGCCTCCTCACCGCGGAGCTGACCGAGATCGTGGCGCTCGTGCGCCGCGAGCTTCCAACGCAGCTGGGCATCCACTGCCACAACGACGCAGACGTGGCAGTCGCCAACTCGCTGGCAGCCCTCTCCGCGGGCGTGACGCAAGTGCAAGGCACCATCAACGGCTACGGCGAGCGGTGCGGAAATGCCAACCTGCTGTCCATCATCGCCAACCTCAAGGTGAAGCTGGGCGTGGACTGCGTGACGGACAAGCAACTTGCCGGCCTGGCAGAGGCCGCCAACTTCGTCAGTGAGATTGTCAATATCCCGCCCAACGGACAGCAGCCCTACGTTGGCGCAAGCGCGTTCAGCCACAAGGGGGGCCTGCACGCGGCCGCCGTCGCCAAGCTGGCCGAGAGCTATCAGCACGTAGAGCCGGAGAGCGTCGGCAACGCCAACCGCGTGGTCATCTCGGAGCTGTCCGGGCGCGGCAATATCCAGCTGCGCCTCCGGGAGCTGGGACTGGCCGATCGCGTGAGCCGCGAGCAGGTGGGTTCGCTGCTGGAGCGGCTGAAGGAGATGGAGAGCCGGGGATTCCAGTACGAGGGCGCGGAAGCCTCGTTCGAACTGATGGTGAGGCGCAGCCTGGAGGGATACGAAGCGCCGTTCGACCTGCTCAAGCTGATGGTTCTGGTCGAGGATCGCGACGGCAGCGTGCAGGACGGCGGCGAGGACATGACGTCGGAGGCGGTGGTGAAGGTGCAGGTGGGGTCGCAGGTGATGTACACGGCCTCCGAGGGCAACGGCCCGGTGAACGCGCTGGACAACGCCCTGCGAAAGGCGCTGCTGGAGTTCTACCCCTCGCTGGACGCGGTGCGGCTGCTGGACTACAAGGTGCGCGTGGTAGACCGCGGGCAGGACACGCGGGCCGTGGTGCGCGTGCTCATCGAGTCTACGGATGGCCGCAGCCAGTGGCAGACTGTTGGATCGTCCGGCAACATCATCGAGGCCAGCTGGATGGCGCTGGCGGACAGCCTGGAGTTCTTCCTGCTGAAGCAGGACGGCGGCGGCTGAGGGCCCTAACGCCGTTCGTGCTGAGCATGTCGAAGTACGAACGGCGTGGCCCAGGTCTCGCTATGCCGCCCAGAATCGTGGTATAATGCCTCACGGAGCAAACCGATGACCACAGTTGAAGCCAATCCCGCCAGCATATTCGCAGATGCCCACCGCATGAGAGACGCGGCGGCGCAGCAAATGGCCGCTGGCGACGTGCGTGACGCTGCCGAGAAGGCGTGGTGCGCCACTCTCCGCGCCACGGAGGCCCTCGTTCTCGTCCGCACAGGCCAGACACCGGAGTCGTCGACTGTCGCGGGTCGCAGACTGCGCGCCCTCTCCATGAGCGACCAGGCGATCTGGGATCTGAAGGTTCGCTACACGGACCGCCAGACCATACTCCACGGCGAGTGCTTCTACCACGACTACTACGTCACGGAGGAGATTGGCCGACTGGTCCGGGAGACCTCGGATTACATCCGGGACGCTGAGCGACTAGCGCATTAGCTCAGCTTGGAGTTCCGCCGCCCTTCTACAAGCTCAGAGCTTGCCCCTGCGAAGGCAGGGGGAAAGCGGACTGGCCCCCTACCACCACGCGGTCTCGTCCGGGTCCAGCTTGCGGGCCTCCATCGCCTCGCGCCAGGGGCCGGCCGTCAGGTACTTCCAGCCGCCGTCCGCAAAGATGACCACGACGTTGCCTTCGTCCATGCGCTGCGCCACCCTCTGCGCCGCGCTCAGCACCGCGCCGGACGACACCCCCGCGAAGATGCCCTCCGCCTCCAGCAGCGACCGAGCGCAGCGAAACGCCTCCTCCGTGTCCACCAGGAACCTGCCGCTGAGCAGGTTCAGGTCGAGAAGCGGCGGCAGGTAACCCTCCTGAAGGCTTCGCAACCCTTGCAGCTGCTCCCCCATCTTGGGCTCCACGCCGACTATGCGAGCGGCGGGGTTGCGTTCCCGAAGCCTGCGCCCAACACCCATGAGGGTGCCGCCCGTGCCGATTCCCGCCACGAACGCGTCCACCGTCGGCAGCGCGTCCAGGATCTCCGGCCCCGTGGTGTCGTAGTGGGCTTGCAGGTTCGCCGCGCTCTGGAACTGGCGCGTGTTGAACAGCCCTTCCTCGCGGCTGAGGCGTTCCGCAAGCTCGATTGCGCCCTTCATGCCGGCCATCGGCTCGCACCATACAACCTCCGCGCCGAACGCGGCAAGCAGATCCGCAATGCCCGGCGTGGCGCGGCGAAGCATCACCACTTTCAGGCCGTATCCGCGCTGCTTGGCGATGAGAGCCAACGCCAGCGCCGTGTTGCCCGTGCTGGCCTCTATGAGCGTGCTGCCGGGGGCAAGCTCGCCGCGCTGCTCCGCCTCCCGCACCAGGTAGAGCGCCACGCGGTCTTTTATGCTGCCGGTTGGGTTGTGGCCCTCCAGCTTGGCGAAGATTCGCACACCCGGCTTGGGACTCATGCGCGTCAGCTCCACAAGCGGAGTGTTGCCAACGTAGTCCAGTATGGTCTTCGATTGCATGACGCCTCATCCCGCGCTATCCGCGAACAACATGATGATACCCGAACGCGGGCCGCATCGGAAGGGCGGCGCGCGCCGCCCCATCGCCCCACAGCGTTGATGTTGACAATTGAGACTACACACGAATAGAATATCAAGAAGCGCAGGCCATGCCCGTATACCCGCCGCGCAAAGCAGGTGAAATGCTTAGAATCAGGCTACGCAGAATTGGCGCCAAGAAGAAGCCGAGCTATCGGATAGTCGTCGCGGACTCCAAGTCGCCGCGCGACGGCAGGGACGTCGACCAGGTGGGCCACTACAATCCCCTCACCGATCCTCCTACCGTTACACTGGACGAGGAGAAGGTGACCAAGTGGCTACGGTCCGGGGCGCAGCCATCCGAGCCGGTGCAAGGTATGCTCAGAAGGTCGGGAGTCCTGGAGAGGCTGAAGGCGCAATGAAGGAACTGATTGAGTACATCGCCAAGTCGCTTGCCTCCAATCCCGACGACGTGAAGGTCGTCGAGGAATCGAATGACGAAGGCCAGGTTCTCCTCAAGCTGGAGGTTGCGGAGGAGGACAAGGGCAAGATCATTGGCAGGCAGGGCAGGGTTGCCGAGGCCATGCGGGTGCTGCTCCGGGTTCGCGCAGTCAAGGAGGACACGCGGGCCAGCCTCGAGATAGTCTAGCCTGCGCCTCCACTCCGTCCATGGACTCCTCCGGCAAGCGGGCCGACGCCCGCCCCAAAGCCGAGACCGGCGCGCGTGAAACCCCGGGCAACGGCGCGCCCGAAATGGTCACTGTCGGCGTGATCGTCGGCCCGTGGGGCTACGAGGGCGAGGTGCGAGTGCAGCCCCACACCGACAACCCGCGCAGGTTCGCCCGCGGTGACCGCGTCATGGCGGCTGGCCGCGTCATTCGCGTCGAGAATCGGAGACGGCATCGCGGCATGGCGCTGCTCAAGTTGCGCGGCATTGACACCCGCGAGGACGCGGAGCGGCTTGCGGGCGTGGAGTTGCAAGTCCCCGCCGACGAAACGCCGCCTCTGCCGGACGGCAGCTACTACCACTTCCAGATTCTGGACATGGAGGTGTGGACAACGTCCGGCGAGCTTCTGGGCACGGTGGTGGACATCCTGAGCACAGGCAGCAACGACGTGTACGTGGTGCGCGGCGGCTCCGCGGAGGTGCTGGTGCCGGCCATCGGAGACGTGGCGCTTGAGGTGGACGTGGACGCAGGCCGCATGACAGTGGAGCTGCCTGACGGCCTGCGGTGAGGGGGGCAAAGGTAGCCCGTTCGCCCTGAGCCTGTCGAAGGGCAGGCGGATGGACAGCGACGGCAGCGCTGAACCGTCATTGCGGCCCTTCGGCTCCGCTCAGGATGGACTTCAGCCGCAATCCATCCCCCTCAACCCGCCGGGTGCTAGGCCGTGCTTCCGCAGGGGCGACGGTTGTTGTTCTCCCGTTCATGCTTCGACACGCTCAGCAGGAGCGGATCGCGGCTACGTCGCCGCCACGCCAAGGCGCGCAAGCTCCGCCTGTATCGCCGCGAGCAGCCCGTCCGCGGTCTCGCCGGACATGACGAACGGCTTGGACGGCGTGGGCGCGGCCGTCATGTATCGCCAGAGCGCGTCCCACGCGCGCTGCCGATCCTCCGGCCGCCGCGCGGAGAACAGCGCAGGCAGGTATTGACCCGCCAGCCGAAACGCCAGCTGGTCACAGGCCGCCGGGTCGTCCGAAAGCTCCGGGGCCGCGCCCGCGAGCACGTCCCGCCACACCGCCTCGTCCAGTAGTTCGGGCCGCTCCAAGCTGCGCTCCTTTCCGGGCAGTCGGCCTGCCGCGCCGTTGTCGGCGATGCGCAGGGCAGGCTGCCGGCGCGTTTGCCAATTCACGCGCGTTCGCCCATAATGTTAGCACAGGTCGGCGGATTCAGGGCCGGAAGCGGCCGCGACTCGCACGCAGGAGGGCAGTGGACATGAGCGAACGGACTACGGAGATTGCTACGCTTGCGGGCGGGTGCTTCTGGTGCCTGGAGGCGGTCTACGAGCAGCTGAACGGCGTACACGGCGTGGAATCGGGCTACATTGGCGGGCACGTGCCCAACCCCACCTACGAGCAGGTGTGCGGCGGTCGCACGGGCCACGCGGAGGCGGTGCGCCTCACGTTCGATCCGGGCGTCGTATCGTACCGGGAGCTGCTGGAGGTGTTCTTCGCCATCCACGACCCGACCACGCTGAACCGGCAGGGGCCGGACGTGGGCCCGCAGTACCGTTCGGCGATATTCGTTCACACGCCGGAGCAGCAGGCAACGGCGGAAGAGGTGATGACGGAGATTGAGCGGGCGCGCCTGTGGAGTCACCCGCTTGTGACGGAGATTGCGCCTGCCACGGCCTTCTTCGTGGCAGAGGACTACCACCAGCAGTACTTTCGGAACAACACGTTTCAGCCCTACTGCCAGGTGATCATTCAGCCGAAGGTGGCTAAGTTCCGCAAGGAGTACCTGGAGCGGCTGAAGCCTGAGGCGGCAGCCGCTACGATGTATTCCTGAGGCTGGGGGCGATGTCCCCGTTCGTGCTGAGCCAGTCAAAGCATGAACGAGCGAGCGACACGCGCTCGCCCCCACTCCCCTATTCCCGCGCAGGCGGGAATCTACCCGCGCGACACCCCATTCGATCAAGACTGTGGTACGCGTCAAAAGGTGGTCGAGTGGACGCCCGCCTGCGCGGGCGTGGGGGGTTGTTCCCCGCCCTTCGACAGGCTCAGGAAGAGCGGGCTACCTTTGCCCGTTCGCTCTGAGCCTGCTCCAATTCCCGCTCATAGCCTGCCCCGTACTTGATACGGGGGTGAGCCTGTCGAACCAGAGCGGGGAGACCACGACCGTCTTCCATCCGCCTGCCCTTCGACAAGCTCAGGACGAGCGGTTAAGTTGCCGGTCACCCCGTCACGCGGTACACCCAGACCTGGTGCCACACCTCCGGCTCGCCCTTGGGCATCGGCTGGAACTCCTCGCCTCTCTCCACCAACTGCCACTTGCGCTGCGCTGCCAGCTCGTCCTGCTTCTCGCGGAAGCCGCCGGTCTCGTACAGGTCGGGCCTGAGCGAGAACACGATGTGGCCGCCGGGCCTCGTCACGCGCACCAACTCGTCCAGTGAGCTTGCGGGCGCGTGGCCCACCGTTAGCACCCCAACCGATATGACCGCGTCGAATGAGGCCGTTTCGTAGTCCAGCGTTTCGCCCATCACCATCCGGTGAAACGCCTCGTAGACCTGCTTCTTGCGCGCCTCCTCCAGCATCCCCTCGGACAGATCCATTGCCACCATCCGGCCGTAGCCCATCTCCGCCAGGATGACGCCTACCAGTCCAGTGCCTGCGCCGGCGTCCAGTATGTGTGCGTCCCTGGCGACGTACCGGGCGAACGCCTCCGCGGCCTTCTGCGGAGCCAGGTACTCGAAGTCGTTGACAATGTCGCTCTCGTACTCCTGCGACCACTGGTCGTACCGCTCGGCCAGCTCGCGGTTGTCCCTGGATGCGTAGACCCACTGCACCCTGTTCTGGCTTGACATGGCGGCCTCCTTGGGAAAGCTATCGACTACTTGCGGCACAGGTAGAACGCCCAGCCAAGCTCGTTGTTCTCCTGGGCCTTTGCCATCTGCTCGTAGGCGTAGGTCAGATCAGCGTACTTCTGGCCGCGGTCAACCAGCTCCCGCGTAACGCTTGCCAGGTGCAGGTAGCTGGCGCGCAAGTGCTCCGACAGGTCCCGCGCCTCCAGCACTTGAAAGCCCACCTGCTCCAGAGCGTCACGGTACGACTCGAAGCTGAAGTCGGTGTCGAAGTAGAGGCGGTCGTAGACGTACTTGCGCGCCGTCTCGCTGATGTCCGGCCTCGGCTTGACCAGGTCGTCGAAGACGAACGTACCGCCGTCGGCCAGCACCCGGTACACCTCGCGCAGGGTGGCCTCCTTGTCCGGGATGTGGTAGATGGTGGCCTGGCTCCACGCGTGGCTGAACGAGCCGTCCTCGAACGGCAGGGCCGTCGCAGACGCCTTCTCGAACCTGACGCGGTCTCTGAGCGGCGCAGGCGCCGTCTCCAGCGCGCTGATGGCGTTGTTGATGCGCACGCCGCTAAGGTCTATGCCGACCACGCTGCACTCGCGGCTGCTGCTCAGCCACATGGCGGTGTTGCCGTTGCCGCAGCCCACGTCCAGCAGCCTGGACTCCGCCCGCAGCCCAGCCTTGTTCGCCATGTACTCGTTGAGGTTGGCGCACGCCTTCAGGAAGTCCTGGCCTGTGCTGTCGTCGAAGAGGCCCCAGTGCAGGCTGCCCTCCGTGTCCCAGAAGGTGCGGTACATGGCGTCTTCGGAGTCGTAGTAGGACTCCGTGACATCCTCAGAGTACGAGTTCATTCGCGGGGATCCCTTCCAGGTATTCGAGGAACTTGTTGTCCCTGTCCACCAGTATCATCTTCGGCTCAACCGGCACGTCGCTGACGTCAAAGGAGAGGATGACCAGGCAGTCGCCCTTCTCGCACAGGCGGGCGCCTGCTCCCTGCACCGAAATGGTGCCCGATTCCGGTTCGCCCGCTATCGCATAGGTCTCCCACCGGGCGCCGTTCGTGACGTTGCAGATCATCACCCTCTCGTACTCCCACATGCCCACTCTGTCCATCAGCGCCTTGTCGATGACGACGCTGCCAACATACTCGGTGTTGGTTCCGGTGACCCATGCTCTGTGAATCTTGGCGTTGAGCACGATCTTCATGTTCACCTCACTTGGCTCTCAAGGTTCTCGCCATACAATGCGAGATGCGCGGCCGCGCGCGGTTCCAGCGGCCCTGAACGGCGTAAGAGGAAGAAAGTCCTGCGCGGGTTAGACCTGGTATGCGGTCTTGGTCCTGTAGCGTCCGGGTGTAGGGCGAACATTGCGTGCGGGATTGGCGCACGCGCTGGATCATTCTAGCGCCGTCCAGGCAGGGTATGCGAACGGGATGTACCCTATCGACGGAGGGACGCTACGGGTCGCAGGGGAGGGCGTAGCTGTAGCGTCGCAACACGCTGGACGGCCACGCGACGTAGCACGACAAGCACCTGTGCGAGTGGCGGCGGCTGCCGTCGATTACCGTTCGGCAGTGCCAGTGAAAGCCTTCATCTGAGGAACTTTGGAGCGCCATCACGACTCCTGGAGAGAGTTGCAATCGTCAGTCTGACGGGTTCCGATGGGTTCCTTAGCTGCTTGCATACTACCAGCGCATCGGGGGCTTGTCAAACCGCGGCGCGTCCACGCCGGCCTCGGCCAGTTCTCCCTGAGCTCGTCGAAGGGTGTACGGGCAAAGATCCGGACGGGCGGTTCGCGTGCCGACACTACGATGCCGCCGCCCCGCCTACCGTAGCCGTCATTCCTGCGGAAGCAGGAATCTATCACCCGGTGGGGAGGCGGACGGCAACGATTCGTGCACCCTCTCGCCCCGGGTGCTAGATTCCCACGTGCGCGGGAATGACGGCTAGGGAGGCTAGGCACGCGCGCCGGGTGAACCTTCGCCGGACGTGGAACTGTCGCTCGCGGGCGCATCATCGACGGCAGCGCCCGCATCCGCGGCGGCGCGCAGGCGCGCCCGTCGGCGAATGAACAGCCCAACGACACCATAGGCGATTCGCAGCACGAACTCCAGGGCTATGAGGAACGCAAGGTAGTAGAGCATGTGGTCAACGTGGTTGCGAGACTCGCTCAGCGTGTCGAACGACTGCCTCAATGAGAATACGGACGCATCTATGAGGAACACGCCGATAACCGCGAAGGGCAGTATCTTCGCCAGATCCCGGGACAGCTCTTCGCTGTAGTAGGCCGTCACCCTGATCGCGCTGACCGTTGCCACGGCTATCAGCAGCGTCTCCGAGAAGGACTGCG
The DNA here is from genome assembly GCA_963555975.3 of Dehalococcoidia bacterium. GTDB lineage: Bacteria > Chloroflexota > Dehalococcoidia > Lucifugimonadales > UBA2985 > JAPPHY01. The sequence goes on along the minus strand of OY821663.2, from coordinate 275,246 downwards.
TCTTGGAGAGGAAGGCGAGTATGAGCGTCAGCACGGCGAACCAGAAGAAGGCGAACACCGGAAACAGGATCAGGTACTTCAAGACGTAGAAGACGACTCTGAGGAAAGCCCTGGCCTTTCCGAACCGCACGCCCTCGTACCGCGACAAGTCCAGCGCGAACATGTCCCGGGACGCAACGAAGCGGTAGTACTTGAAGACTACCACGCCGTAGCCGGCGATCACCAGGACGTAGACGGTAAGCGGCCCCAGCAGATCCAGCGCATCGCGCAGGCCGAGTCCACCACCAAGGATGTCGTTCACGTTCATCGCCAATCCCCCGTCTTGCAGGCTTCAGCTGGGGGGCGCCTCCCAGTGTAGTTGTAACACAAATCGGAGCGCTCTGTCACAGGCCGGGGGCAGACCACGCCCTTCGACAAGCTCAGACCTTGCCCCGCCACGATACTGGAGTGAGCGGAAACAGTAGTCGTCACCCCTGCGAAAGCAGAAGTCTAGCGCCCGGCAGGGCGCGGGGGTGGATTGCGGCTTCCGCCGCACTGACGGTTGAGACCGTGGCCTCCGTCCATCCGCTCGCCATTCGACAAGCTCAGCGTGCGCGGACTACGCGGGCGGCCGACCCGATTTCCCCCCATCCTAACCTTCCCCCACAGACGGTGGAAGGGACATGGAGATTCGCCACTCCGGTCTTCCTTGCGGGCGAGCACGCCTTGGCATACAATGACGCTACACGCCATCCCGCAGAAAGGCAGCCCGCAAACCCGCCATGCACACACCTCTAAGACTCGCGTTGATGCTCACCGCTCTGTTCGCCATAGTTGCCTGCACCGCCGAGCCAACGCCCACGCCGACCTCGGCGCCCACGGCCACGCCTGCGCCCTCACCGACGCCAGTCCCAACGCCTACGCCTGAGCCGAAGGTGCTCACGCTTCTATACTGGCAGGCGCCATCGCTTCCCGGCCCGTATCTGTCGTCCGGATACAAGGACCGAGACGCGGGCGCGGTGACGCTGGAGCCTTTGGCGAAGTACAGCCCGGACGGCTCGCTCGTGGCGGCGCTTGCGGCGGATATACCCACCATCGAGAACGGCGGCGTCTCCGCCGACCTGATGTCCATCACCTGGACGCTCAGAGAGGGCCTGTTCTGGTCGGATGGCAGCGCGGTGTCGGCGGATGACGTGGTGTACACCTGGCGGTACTGCTCCCACGAGGACACCGGCTGCACCGGCGAAAGCTCATTTGACGGCATCTCCGCGGTGGAGGCCGTTGACGACCTGACCGTGCGAATCACGTTCGAGGCCCCGAACCCGTATCCCTACAATGCCTTCGTCACCGCCGGCTCGCCTATCATCAGCCGCGCTCAGTTCGCCGACTGCATCGGCAAGGCGGCCGTCACCTGCGACGCGCAGAACACCGCGCCGCTGGGCACCGGCCCCTATCGCATCACCGCCTTCACGCCCAACGAGGATGCCCACTACGAACGAAACCCCTTCTACCGCGGGCCTGAACCCTACTTCGACCGCGTGGTGATACGGGGCGGCGGCGATGCCGTCTCCGCGGCGCGGGCCGTCCTGGAGAAAGGCGAGGCCGACTACGCCTGGAACCTCCAGATCGACCCCGGCGCGCTGGCGGAGATGGAGGCTGCCGGAAACGGGACGGTGGTCGTCGCCTTCTCCAGCGTAGTCGAGCGCATAACGGTCAACCAGACCAACCCGGACCAGGCGCTGGGCGATGACCGCTCCGAGTATCTGGACGGCCAGAACCCTCACCCGTTCCTCACCTTCACGCCAATCCCGCAGGCCATGTCAATGGCAATCGACCGCGGCCTCATCGCACGGGATCTGTACGGGGCCGGCGGCGAACCGACCTGTAACCTAGTGACGGGGCCGCCCGCCTACGTCTCCTCGGCGAACGACGGCTGCCTGAATCAGGACATTCAGGGCGCGAACAAGCTGCTGGACGACAACGGCGTGCTGGACACGGACGGCGACGGCGTGCGAGAGTACAACGGAACGCCGCTGCGCATCACCTACCAGACCTCTACGAACGCGGTGCGCCAGGAGACGCAGGCGCTGGTACGGGACTGGTGGAGCAGCATCGGGATCGAAACGGAGCTTATCGACCACGACGCAAGCGTCTTCTTTGGCGGGGATCCGGTGGAGGACAAGGAGGCGTCGCTTCGCAGGTTCTTTGCGGACGTGCAGATGTTTGCGTCCGGCCCGGACATAGATCCGCAGGGCCACCTTGCGGGGCTGCTCTGCAAGCACGTGCCCACCAGGGACAACAACTGGGCAGGGGACAACGTCCCCCGCGCGTGCGACCAGGAGTACGACGAGGCGTACGAGGAGCTTGCCCGCGCCGCCGGGCCGGAGCGGGCCGCGCTGATCAAGCGGCTGAACGACCTGCACCTGCAAGGCTACTACCAGATCCCGCTGGTGAACCGCGGGAGCGTCTCCGCGCACGTCAACGGGCTGCAGGGCGTACGCATCAACGGCTGGGACAGCGAGCTGTGGAACATCGCGGAGTGGCGCAGGGAGTAGGGGGGCGGTATTCGTAGGGGCGGTCCACGGAGCCTGTCTCAGAAGTCCCCGCGCGCGGTATCGCGCGAAATGGTGGGGACTAATATCGCAGCAATGCAGGGATAAGCCGAACGCAATACATAAGGCATACCCGCGAGCACAACGATATTCGACTCGAGGATTTCAATGTCAACCCGCGCGTCAGACTTATGAGACTAACTCCACGCCCTGAACCGTCATTGCGGCCCATTCGGCTGCGCTCAGGGCAGGCTCAGCCGCAATCCAGGAGGGAAGCGTGGCACTGGCCTATGCTGTGTGCCAAGGTGGCAGCCGGCTGGGTAGATTCCCGCGTGCGCGGGAATAGGGAGCAGGCGCGACGTGGCTACCCCGTCCATGCTTCGGCATGCTCAGCACGAACGGGAATGGTGGCCGCATACAAATGTCATTTCGAGCGGAGCGCAGCGGAGTCGAGAAACCTCGGGCCTGCCTGTTGAGCCATGCTACGTCCTGTGGCGGCGCGAGTCGACCGCGGGTGGGGTGTTGAGGCAGGCGGATGCTCTAGATTCTTCGACTCCGCTCCGCTACGCTCAGAATGACAACACAAAATGCCCGCTCACCCTGAGCCTGTCGTAGGGTGAACGGGTGAGGAGACGACCACCCCCTATGCCCGCGAAAGCGGGCATCCACTCGACCGGGTTCTGGCTTGCGGCACGGTGGCGGCCGCTCCCCAACCTCGTCCCTCTGGACTCCCGCTTTCGCGGGAGTAGGAGTAAATGGGCGCGTGTCATCCGCTCCGTTCATGCTTCGACTAGCTCAGCACGAACGGGAATGGTGGCCGCATACAAATCTCATTTCGAGCGGAGCGCAGCGGAGTTGAGAAACATTGGGCCTGCCTGTCGAGCCACGGTACGTCCAGTAGCGGCGCGAGTCGACCGCGGGTGGGGCGTTTAGGCAGGCGGATGCTCTAGATTCTTCGACTCCGCTACGCTACGCTCAGAATGACAACACAAAATGCCCGCTCACCCTGAGCCTGTCGAAGGGCGGGCGGATGATCGGCGGCCGTTGTTCCTCCCTGCTCTGGTTCGACAGGCTCACCCCCGTATCAAGTACGGGGCAGGCTATGAGCGGGTGCGGGGGGAGGCTCAGCATGAGCGGGCTTGCGCCCCCCGCAAAAGCAGAATCGCGGAGGGGCAGGTGCGCTCCTCCGCGATTCCGTTGCTTTGGCTTTAGCGCCGGTTGTCTACACCCGGATGCAGGACACCCAGTGGTCCGGCGAGACCTCTCGCAGGTCCGGCACGCCGCGCTCGCTGGACAGCCCTGGCGAGTGAACGCCCGTGCATTCGTCTGCGGCGATGGGGCACCGCGGATGGAAGACGCAGCCCGGCGGGGGCCGGAGCGGGCTGGGCACGTCGCCCGTCAGCACTATGCGCTCACGCTGCGCCTCCACGAGCGGGTCGGGGATTGGCACGGCGGAAATGAGCGCCTTGGTGTAGGGGTGCAACGGGTTCTCGTACAGCTCATCGCGGCCGGCGATCTCGGCGATCTTGCCAAGGTACATCACCACGATTCGGTCGCTGATGTGGCGCACCACCGAGAGGTCGTGGGCCACGAACAGGTACGTGAGGTCGAACTGGGCCTGGAGCTCCTCCAGCAGGTTGACCAGCTGCGCCTGAATGGACACGTCCAGCGCCGACACCGGCTCGTCGCAGGCGATGAAGCTGGGCCGCACCGCAAGCGCCCGCGCCACGCCGATGCGCTGGCGCTGACCGCCGGAGAACTCGTGCGGGAACCGGCTTGCCATGTACGGGCTGAGACCGACTGTGGTGAGCAGCTCCGCCACGCGGTCGCGGTACTCGCCGCGGCCGCTGGTGATCTTGTGGACGATGAGCGGCTCGCCGATGATGTTGCCGCAGTTCATGCGGGGGTTGAGCGAGCCGTACGGGTCCTGGAAGATCATCTGCATCTTCCGGCGCATGAGGCGGAGCTCCTTGCCCTTGGTGACGGCGAGATCCGTCCCCTCGAACTCCACCACGCCGGACGTGGGGCGGTACAACTGGAGGATGGTGCGGGCTGCGGTGGTCTTTCCGCAACCGCTCTCGCCCACCATTCCCAGCGTCTCACCCTTGCGGATGAAGAAGCTGATGTCGTCCACGGCCTTTACGTCGGCCACATGACGCTGGATGACGATTCCCCTTCTCACGGGGAAGTACTTCACCAGGTTCTCTACGTTGAGCAGGATATTGTCGTCTTGCACGCTACCTCCCAATTGCACCGGCGCCCAACTGGTCTGAGACCCAGCAGGCTGCCGTATGCCCTTCGGATACTTCCACCAACGGAGGGATCTCCGTGGCGCACTTGTCGATTGCGAACCTGCACCTGGCGCGGAAGGCGCACCCTGCCGGCAGGGCGATCAGGTCGGGCGGCAGGCCCTCGATGGGGTCGAGCTGCTCCTTGCGGGGCTCGTCCAGGCGGGGCACCGACGCCAGCAGGCCGATGGTGTAGGGGTGCCGCGGGTTGCCGTAGATCTCGCGGGAGGTGCCGCGCTCGATGATCTTGCCGGCGTACATCACGTTCACGCGGTCGGCGTAGCGCGCCACCACACCCAGGTTGTGGGTGATGATAAGCACCGCCGTGCCCAACTCTCGGCCCAGGCGCTGTACCAGCTCCAGGATCTGCGCCTGAATGGTCACGTCCAGCGCGGTGGTGGGCTCGTCGGCAATGAGCATCTTGGGGTTGCAGCTGAGCGCCATTGCAATCATCACGCGCTGGCGCATACCGCCGCTGAACTGGTGCGGGTAGTCCCTGAGCCGCCTGTCGCCCTCCGGTATGCCGACCATGAGCAGAAGCTCGCCGGCTCGCGTCTCCGCCGCCTCCTTGTCCATGCCAAGGTGCAGCTGGAGCGCCTCCGTAAGCTGCCTGCCGATGGTGAGCACGGGGTTGAGGGACGTCATGGGCTCCTGGAAGATCATGGACATGTCCTTGCCACGGATGTGGCGCATGTCGTCGTCATCCAGGCTGAGCAGGTCCTGGCCGTTGAACACCACCTCGCCGGCCACGTTCCGGCCCGGGTTCTGGATGAGGCGCATGAGCGAGAGCGCGCTAACGCTCTTTCCGCAGCCGCTCTCTCCCACCAAGCCCAGGATCTCACCCTCTTCCAGGTCATAGGTGATGCCGTCCACCGCCTTGACCACGCCTTCCGGCGTGAAGAAGTAGGTTGCGAGGTCTTTGACCTCAAGAAGCTTGGCCACTTTCTCCTCCTCCTTGATAAGACTTGGACTAGCCGATGCCTTCGGCGCCAACCAAGCGTGCCGGGCAGGGCTTTCTGCGAAGGGTTCTTTAGTCTCACCTGCTTCTGGGGAAGAGGAGACTCGAACTCCTACGCCTTGCGGCACATGATCCTAAGTCATGCTCGTCTACCGGTTCCGACACTTCCCCCTACGAATTTCGTGACCCGCACAGGACTCGAACCTGTAACCCGCTGATTAAGAGTCAGCTGCTCTACCAGTTGAGCTAGCGGGCCCTATGCCCTCCTTCAGAAAGCAGAAAGCGCCTTCCCAGATTCCAGCGAATCTATCACGGATAGACCCACGTGTCAAGTGCTGCGATTTTGCGGGTGCGGCTGCTGCCTGTTGGAAGTGAGACTGCTGGTGTCAGCCCGCTCATGGTGAGCCTGTCGAACCACCTTCGCGGGCCAGATGGCCGACATTCGCCCTCAACCGTCATTGCGGAGGAAGCCGCAATCCAGGGCCCCTCACCTGTCGCCCCCTGCTTTCGCAGGGGCAAGCTCTGAGCTTGTCGAAGGGCGAGCGGGAAGGCCACGGCCGCCGGCCGCCAATACCTCTTCCCCCGTCTGCGGGGGAAGATTGAGATGGGGGCATCATTGTGGACGCAGCGAACGACCGCCCTTCCCAGCCGTCATTGCGGCGAAAGCCTCAATCCAGCGCCCCACATCCGTCGCCCTCGCGAAAGCGGGGGACTGGCACCCCCTCCCTCCTCCGGGTGATAGATTCCTGCTTCCGCAGGAATGACGGTTGGGATTGGCGGCCTTCCGCCACACGCAGGCCCGTTCATGCTTCGACAAGCTCAGCACGAACGGGCCTATTACACCCCACGCCCGCGCAGCCTGCACCGTACCCCGATACAAGGGCGGGAGTCCACAACGACCGCCACCTCAACCGTCATTGCGGCGAAAGCCGCAATCCAGCGCCCCTCACCCGTCGCCCTCGCGAAAGCGGGGGCCTGGCACCCCTCCCACCCCCTCCGGGTGATAGATTCCTGCTTCCGCAGGAATGACGGTTGGGGACGGTGGCCGCGCGCCGTACTTGATGGGGTGTGAGCCTGCCGAACCTGAGCGGGAAGGCCACGGCCCACGGCCGCCATAACCTCTTCCCCCGTCTGCGGGGGAAGATTGAGATGGGGGCGTCCTTGTGGTCGTAGAGAGCGACCTCCCTTAGCGGTCGCTCCAGCTTGGCGCGGGGAACACCACGTCGGCGGCTGCGGCATCGGCGGGGGCCACCACAAACGTCTTGCCGTCCTGTATCTGGATTGCGCCCATCGGCTTGCCCGTGTTCTTGCCGGTGGAGTCGAAGCTGATCGGGCCGTAGAAGGTGTCCGCGTCCAGGTTGCGCAGGGCGGTTCTCACGGCCGCCATGTCCAGCGAACCCGCCGCCTCGATAGCCAGTTGCAGCGCCAGGGCCGCCGCCGTCGCGCTGGCCGACTGGTAGACGGGCGGAGCGTCCCACTTCTCGCGGTAGAGTTCCGCATAGTCGGTCGCAGAGCCGAAGTAGTCGCCTCTGTAGCTCATGGAGGACTCCCACTGTGTGGGGCCGATCAGGTAGTTCGCATCCGCTCCAACCTCGTTGATCAGTTCGGGATTCGTCGGGCCTACCGTCATCACGGTTGCCTTTGGGTTGAAGTCCAGCTCTTTGGCCGCCCGCACGAACAGGACGGTGTCGTTGAAGTATCCGCCTCCGATGAACACATCCGGCTCCAGCGCCTTGAACCTGGACACGATGCCGCTCACGTCTGTCACGTCCTGGGGGTATGCCTCAACCGCCAGCGCCTCCATGCCGTACTGCCTGGCCCACGCCTCAGCGCCCTCCGCCACGCTCTTGGGGAAGAGGGTGTCCGCGTAGGCGATGACCACCGACTTGGCGCCCAGGTCTGCGAGCATACGCAGGGCGGACTCGGTGTAGCTGCCGGCGGGAGTCAGCACGGCGAACAGGTTCTGGAACGACTGCTCGAATAGCGTCTCCGACGCTCCGGTGCCCTCGACCAGGATGACGCCGCGGGCGTCGGCCGCCTCGATTGCCGGCTGGGTCAGTGTTGAGCTGTACGGCCCCAACATGAAGTCGACCTCATCCTCCTCGATGAGCTTCTCGACCAGCTCGCGAGTCTTGTCCGGGTCGCTCTGGTCGTCGTACATGATCAACTCGACCTGGTGCATCTTGCCGTCCACGTCAATGCCGCCGCGCTCGTTCACCCACTCCTCCCACAGCAGGTAGCCCTGCCGCGTGTGGTTGCCCTCCGCGGCGTACCTGCCCGATTCGCTGACGGCCGCGCCGACTCTGATCACCTTGTCCTCTGCGGCGCAGGCAGGCAGCAGCAGGCACGCTGCCAGCAAAAGCGCTAGTGGCATAACGACTCGAATCATCGATTCACCCTCCGCGTAATGTGTATCCGGAGCAACCGCCTTGCTCCAATCGCAGACTCTACCATCTCAGGCGCGCCATTTCAATGCGCCGCCTGTACGCGTCCGTCCGCTCGCCCTTCGACTGCCCCTGCGAAAGCAGCGGATGAGCGGGCACAGTGTCCCCCTTTGTGCTGAGCAAGTCGGAGCAAGAACTGGCCTGGGTGTGGCGGAAGGCCGCCAACCCCAACCGTCATTCCTGGGGAAGCAGGAATCTATCACCCGGAGGGCCGGGGGGAAGGGTGCCAGTCCCCCGCTTTCGCGAGGGCGACGAATGTGGGGCACTGGATTGCGGCTTCCGCCGCAATGACGGTTGAGGCGGCGGTCTTTGTGGACTCCCGCCCTTGTTTCGGGGTACTGGGCAGGCTGCGAGGGAGCGGGGTGTTTTAGGCCCGGTTCGTGCTGAGCAAGTCGGAGCAAGAACGGGCCTGGGTGTGACGGAAGGCCGCCAACCCCAACCGTCATTCCTGCGGATACAGGAACCTATCACCCGGAGGGCAGAGGGAAGGGCGCCAGTCCCCCGCTTTCGCGAGGGCGACGAATGTGGGTCCCTGGATTGCGGCTTCCGCCGCAATGACGGTTGAGGCGGCGGTCTTTGTGGACTCCCGCCCTTGTTTCGGGGTACTGGGCAGGCTGCGCGCTGCCCTCGCGCGCCTGCCCGCTTGCACAGCCGCCGCGCCCGTAGTACGATAGACCCGCGCCGCAGCCAATCCACTTCCGCAAGCGCCGCCGCCGGATACACAACCCAATGACCACCAATCGCCACTTAGTGTCCCGCAAACTCAGTTTCACACTCGCAGCCCGGCTGCCGCTCATCGCGCTGATTCTCGTGTCGTTGCTGGCGGTCGCCGGATGCCAGGCGGAGCCAACGCCCACCCCAACCGCCGAGCCGACGCCGACCGCCGTGCCGACTCCCACGCCAAGCCCGGAGGACTACATCGCTCGCGTTGCGCGGTCGTTCGCGGCTCTCTCGACGGCCAAGTTCGGCATGTCCGACGAAACGGAGACGGGCGCAAAGTTCTTCGGAACCACCTTCAAGAGCATGGAAGCCGAGGTTGAAGCGCCCGACAGCCTGCGGATGCTGGTGAACGTTGTGGCCCCCGGATTCGGCTTTGTGGCAATCGAGATTGTGCAGGTAGGCGATGCGGCGTTCCTGAAGCTCTCGGCGGACGCGCCGTGGTCTCCGCTGCCTCCCGACCAGGTGCCCTTCAACTTCGCGGGCATTGGCACGGTGTTCGCCGGCCTGCCGGACACGATTGCCGACGTAACCGTAACCGGCCGAGAGGAAGTGCAGGGCGCGCAGGCCGTCCGGGTTGAAGGCGTCATCGACTCCGGCGTTCTGTTGCCGCTAATCACCACCGCAGACCCGGGCCGCCCGATAACCCTCACGCTATGGATAGACGAGACGGACTACGTGCTCAGGCAGATGCGGTTGGCCGGCCAGATCTACGACGAAGACGCGCCCGAAACCACGCGCCTTCTGACCATCGAGAACATCAACGAACCCGTGGACATCCAACTGCCTGAGGCAGCCAGCGGCCAGTGAGCGGCGTACGGTCAACCCTCGTTCGCTGGGGGTCTTCCCAGACGGCAATCCTGGTAATCCTGTGCCTGGGCGTGTTCTCGACTGCCCTAGACCAGACGGTCGTCGTGGCAGCCTTGCCGCTGGTCATGGTCGACCTGGAGATTCCCCTTACCGACCTGGACAAGGCATCCTGGATAATCACCGGCTACCTAATCAGCTACACGGTGGCGATGCCGCTGGTGGGGAGACTCTCGGACGTGTACGGCCGCGTCAAGATGTTTCAGGTGTCGCTGATAATCTTCGCCGTTGGTTCCGCGCTCGTGGCGATGGCGCCGGACTTCACGTGGATCGTGCCCGCCAGGGTGGTACAGGCCGTGGGCGGAGGCGCGACAGTGCCCATCGGGCTGGCGATGGCCGTGGCGGTCGTATCGGCGGAGAAGCGCGGCCTTGCGATTGGGCTGGTCGCCGCCTCCGCCGAGGCCGGCTCGGTGGTGGGGCCGCTCTACGGCGGGACGATCATCGAGTGGATCGGCTGGCGATGGATATTCTGGTTCGACGTGCCTCAGAGCCTGATCCTTATTGGTCTTATGGCCATCCTGCCCAACCGCCCGAATCCGGCGGCCCGCATGGACTGGGCCGGCGCGCTAGCCCTTGGCGGCGCGCTGACCGTGCTGTCGCTGGGACTGGCGCAGAGGAGCATCTTCACCGCGGAGTCGGTGTACCCGTACCTTACGCTTGGCGCGGGAGTCGTAATGGTGGGCATACTGGTGATTGTGGAGCGCAGGGCCATGCAGCCGCTGCTGGCGTCGTTCCTGTACACGTCCAGGGCGTTCCTGACCTCCAACATTACGCAGTTCCTGGTTGGCGTGGCCCTGATCATGGCCCTGGTGTGCGTGCCGCTCATGGCCGGCACAGTCATGCAGAGGGGGCCGCTGGAGTCCGCGCTCAGCCTGGTACGCCTGACCGCCGCCATTCCGGCTGGCGCGCTGCTGGGCGGCTACATCCTGCGCTGGACGGGCGTGCGCGAGGTGTGCATCGTCGGTCTTGCGCTGATGGGAACCGGCCTGCTGTTCATGAGCGGCTGGGACGCGGACGTCGGCGAGGTCCGGCTCACGCTGCCGCTGGTGACGGCCGGGCTTGGGTTCGGCCTTGTCATTCCGCCCATCGGCGTCAGCGCGTTGAGCGCCGCGCCCAGCGACTACTGGGGAGCGACGGCCTCGCTCGTCACTGCGTCCCGAATGGTGGGCATGGCGCTTGGGCTAGCGGCGCTGTCCGCGTGGGGCATCGAGCGGTTCTACAGCCTGACGGCGGACGTGAGCGTTGGGGCCAACTTCGAGGAGACGGAGGCCATGCTGATAGAGGCCGGCGTAACCGTGTTCCAGAACCTGTTCATGATCTCCGGCATCCTCTCGCTGGTTGCCATCCTGCCCGCGTTGCTGATGAACGTGGAGGATGGCGGGGAGCGGGAGGATGCGTGAGCATACTGCCCGCTCGTGGTTCGACAAGCTCACCCCCGTATCAAGTACGGGGCAGGCTATGAGCGGGTGAGGGGCCCGTCGCGCAGCCTAGTGTTGTATTGTTGGCGCGAGCCGCCCCACAAGTGTTGTCAAGGTGTCCGTGGCCTGCGCGAACTCGTGGCAGCCGCATAGCGCAGCGAGGATGGCCCCATACTTGCGCTCACCCGTCCTCCTTGAGGAATCGCGCTCCAACACTGGCGCTCCAGATGACCCACGGGAAGTAGCACATCCTGCCCAGCGTAACCAGGTCCTCGTTGGTCGCGGATAGGCCGATGACCAGCGCCGTCACAGAGATGACCGAGACTCCGGTGATGACCAGGGCGAATGCCTTGTGGAAGCCCATTGGGTCTCTCGTGGACAGGCCCAGGCTGTACGTCAACAGCCCCAGCGAGACGGCCATGCTCGAAATGAGCGTGATTCCGGCGCCCGCTTCGTACACCGAAATTGCCGCCTGAATCGCCTGCTCAGATCCGGCGTCGACCCCGGCAATGATGTGGTTCACGCCGTCGGCGACGATCCATCCGAATCCGCCCAGGATGACGCTCATCACGCCGAACCGCGTCACGGCGGCCGCCGTGGATCCGTCTCCGGCAATCGCGCGCCAGACGCCGGCCATGCCGTAGACCGTCACGAGCAGGCCCAGGGGAATCATCAGCCCGGCGAAGTGGGCGAGGCCCGCGTTGGACGCAAAGGCTGTAACCTTGCCGGCCTTGTCGCTTGACTCTGCGCTGTCGATCAGCATGGCGCCCGGCTCCAGCAGGAAAAACGCCAGCGCCATCACGGGGCCCACGATGAGCGCCCAGGCCTCCAGCTTGTTGAGCGAAATAGCCTTCATGGTTCACCTCCAACGCTTCATTTCCGAGACCTTGCGAGCGGCCGAGTCCGGCCTGTCTGCCCCTTCCGCAGCAGCCATCGCGGGGCGAGAGGCGAGCCCCATCGGCCTCAGCGGCGGCTGCCGGAACGGCGACACCATCATAGCGCAGCGGCGGATGTCTCGCCACCATGAGGAACGGGACTGGTCGGCGCACGCCAAAGCCGCAGGCTTGACTAATTGGCGCCATGTTATCATAGTGTAAACATTGATGGGCGATTGTGTATTCGGAAGTCATTGCGCGGCGAGCGAAACAGTGTTGACTAGCCGACGCATTCGAATAGGCGGGAAGAGGGTTAAGCAGTGAATGCAGTCAGGCAGTTGAGCGGCTCGGCGCGCCGAGCCGGTTCGGTGGCTGTGCTCGCCGCGGCTTTCGCCCTCCTCGCTGCGGCCTGTAGCGGAGACGAGCCTTCGCCGATTCCCACGCCTTCGCCTGTTCCCACGGCGCCGGCAACCAGGCCTGTCACAACGCCTGTGCCCACGCCCGAACTCAACGCCACCGTCATCGCTCAGGCCGTCGCAACTGCACTCGCCCAGGCGGGCGTCGGTCCCGCTCCCGTGCCCACGCCCGCTCCCGGCGCAACTCCTGACCCTGAACCCGTGCCTACGCCATCTCCTGCTGACAGGTCTGAGGCCGCGGCCACCGCGACCGCCGCAGCCGTAATCAACGCACAGGCCGCCGCCCTTTCGGCCGCCGTTCAGATAGCCTTTCAGGAGATTGTCCTCAATCCAGACGGCGACAGGGAAGCGATCATCGCCAACGCCAGCGCGCAGGCCAACGCTGACCCCAACGCCGTGGCAACGGCAATAGCTGAGATTCTGGAGTACAACGTCACGCCTACCTTCAACGCCACCGAGATATACATAGCCACCGCGAACGCCGGAGCCGAGGCGACGGCGATTGCCGCGGCCGGCAACCGCTACGCTGAATCCGCCACGGCCACCGCCGCCTTTGTGAACAGTCTTCAGGGGACTCAGGACGCTCGGGACGCAATCCAGGCCACCTTTGACGCCAGCCTGCCGGACGAGAACTCCGACCCTGCCACGGCCACCGCCTGGGCTATAGCCACTCAGCCAAAGCGCTACGACCATTGGAACGACGACGAGTGGCTGGCCGACCCGAAGCCCTGGTGGAGGCCGTCCAACCCCTACAACTGCGACCCGCCCGCCAACTCCAACTCGCCGTGGACGGCCGCGGGACTGCCCGACTTGGGCGGCCAGGACTCGCTGTCGCTGATTCGATACTTCGGCAACGGCAGCTACGTCCGCTACGGCCTCATGGGTTTCGAAGGCTGCACCTTTATGACCGACCACCCTGAACGCACGCATGTGGATCAGCCCGTAGACCCCAGCTACTACAGCTTGGGCGACCTGGTGATTTCCGTGGACATCGCAAGGGTTCCGGTGGGCGCGCCGGAGTGGGACAACGACAACGGCGTCCGAATCGGCATGAGCATGGCGCAGGCGGTCAACCTGCTCAACACTCACGTCGCCGCCTACTTCCGCAAGATCTCCGAGGGCAAGCTGCGGATGACCTTCGTGGCGGGCCACGACTTCCAGGCGAGCGGCCGGGGAACGCCGCAGGAGGTGGAGGACCAGTGGCTGGGCCTGATCGGCATCGTGGGCTGCCGCCCGGACGAACCGGACAGGCCGGGCTGCCAAGGGGGTATGCCCGGCGCGCTGAACCGCATCATCATGTACGACGTGGGTGTATTCACCGGCGGTTCGGCGTGGAACGGCTACACTGAGCTGGGGCTTGGCAGTGTGCAGCACGCCGTCATGCCCGTGCTCGTTCACGAGATAGGCCACGCCTGGATGCTGTGGCCCCACTCCTACACCGAGCTTCCCTGGAGGCCGGACTCGGGCGGGTACCAGAGACCCAACTTCTACAGCAACCGCCACGACTTCATGTCGCAGCTCACCCCGGCCAGGCCCAGCGGCTGGCATCAGGACTTGCCTTCCACGCTGGCGATCAACCGGTACGCCGCAGGCTGGATTGCGCCGAATGACGTGGCGCTTCACCTCTCAGACCAGGGCACGTACACACTGTCAAGGCCGCGGGAGAGCGGTGACCAGTTCCTGGTCATTCACTCCGGCAGGCCCGGCGCGTTCACCACGCTGGAGGTTCTGGACGAACGCAACGCCGCCTACCAAGAGACCTGGGACGCGATATACGACGCCGCAAGCCCCGGCCAGAAGCGGCCGCTGCGGTACGAGGGTGTGCTGGTGAGCCGGTACGACCAGACCACCGGCACGGGCGTCAACGCGCGCGTCGGCCCGGCCCTGTACAACACTGCCAACCCCAACCACGAGCGAGATGTCGGCTACGGCCAGGACGACTACTCCGTCATAGGGCACGGGGAGTCCAGGTCGATAGGCGGCGGGGTGACTGTCAGCGTGACGCGGAACTCGGACGGCAGCTACAACGTGAGCGTATCAGGCGGCAAGATTGCATCGTTCGAGCCGTGGTGCGTGCCCGTCTGGTTCACGGGCGAGTACGACAGCGGCTGCCTGATGGAAGGGTTGGGGTTCTGAGGCAGTCTAGCCTGCCGCTCCCCCGCCCATCCTTGGACAAGCTCAGAGCCTGCCCCTGCGAAAGCAGGGGGGCGAACGGGCCGGTTAGCCGCCCACGGACTCCAGAAAATCCAGCAGTGTGCGGTTGAAGTCCTCCGGGCGGTCTCGCTGCACCTCGTGACCCGCGCCCTCGAACACCTCCAGGCGGGAGCCCGGTATCACAGCGTGCAGCGTCCGCGCGTGCGAGGCGTCCACCCACGGGTCGTCGGCGCCCTGCACGATCAGCGTGGGACAGGCGATGTCCCCCAGCGAGTCGCCTACGGGGTTGCCGCCGGCCGCGTAGAGCTTCTCCAGCGCGTCCACGTATTCCGTGACCAGCTCAGACCAGTACGGATCGCCGTGGTAGCGGGCCAGCGCGTCCCGAAACCCCGGCGCCAGACTCTCCGGCGGAACCCACTCGCGAGTCATGGACATGCCCTGCTCATCGAACACGGGCTGCCCGCCGATGAGCGTCAGCGAGCGCAGCCGTTCGCCGTAGCGCGTCGCTACTATCATCGCCACGACGGCCCCGTCGCTGAACCCGCACAGGTGGACGGAGTCCTCCCCCAGGTGGTCCAGCAGCGCAACCACGTCCTCTGCGTCGCGCGAGTGGAAGGCGGCGTCGAAGACGTGTCTCCGCCCGGACCTGCCGTAGCCCAGGAAGTCCGGCAGGATGACGCGGTATCGCCGCGCAAGCTCGTCGATCTGGCGGCGAAAGTGGGCCTCGCCGGTGCCAAGCGCGCCGTGCAGCAGCACGACAGGCTCGCCCTTGCCGTGCAGCGAGCAGTGCATCACGCCGTGCCTCACCTGCACGTCCAACTCCACGGCCGCCGCATCGTTCGTCACGTGTCTACCTCCCGCGCACAGCCTAACGCATGGCGGGCGGAGCGTCCAGCGCGCCACTAGCTAAACGCAGGCGGGCGATGTATGATGAGGCCAATCGACGCGAGAGAAGCCGCGCGAGCCTCCCTGCCGCGTCAAAGGGTTGCGGCCGCCTCGCCGGATAGCCGCCCCCTTCGAGCTAACTTGAGAGCAACCGACCAACCGGAAGACGCAGCCCGCCCCGCAGTTGCCGCGGCCGCCGCCTCTGAGAGTCAGCCCTGGTACGCCTGGGTGGTGATGGGCAACCTGTGGGGCATGGACCTGGCGAACACGTTCGTGTTCATGTCCATTGGCGTGCTCATACCCATCTGGCGGGAAGACCTGGGCATGACGCCCCTTCAGGCCGGGCTGATGGGTTCGGCAGGATTCATGGGCTTTGGCCTGATGGCCCTTCCGGCCAGCATCTGGCTCACCCGATTCAATCCCAGGCTTGTCACACTCCTGGCCGCGCTGGGCATGGGCGCCGCCGCCTTGCTCCACGCCGTTGCGCCCACCGTTGAGGTGCTGCTGGCTGCGCGGTTCTCCTTTGTGGTGATGGCGGTCTGCCGGATACAGATGCAAGTCATCTTCATTCAGCAGTGGTTCAGGGCCAGGCTGTATGCCGTGGTAAACGGCTTTGATTTCGGCATTCGCTCGGTGGGGCAGATGGCGGGCACAATGGTGACGCCCGCGCTGGTGTCGCTGCTGGGCGGCTGGCGGGAAGTCCACCTGTTGATGGCTGCGGCGCTTGTAGTCCTCTGCGCGGTGTGGCTGCTGGCCGGGCGGGAGCGACGGCGCACGCAGGCCGAGGGCGGGCCTGCGCCGCAGGTGGGCAGCCCCGCGGGAGCGCTGAGGCGGCACAAGGTGTTGTGGCTGGTAGCGGGATGCCAGATGGGCGCGGCCCTGGCATTCGCCTCCTTCATGACCTTCTACCCGACCTACTCGCTTGAGAAGATGGACATCTCATTGGCAGACGCAGGCGTGCTGATGGCGGCCTTTCCGATTGGCGGCATCGCGGGTTCGGTGTTCGGGGGCGCGCTTTCGGAGAAGATCGGGCGCAGGAAGCCGTTCATCTGGATACCCGGCCTGGTGCTGCCGGTCGCCTACGCCGGCCTTCTGATGATGGACTCTTTCGCGCCGGCGTTCCTGCTGCTGTTCGTGGCGGGCATGTGCGCGATGGTGGTTCCGCCCATCCTGGCGACGATACCGCTGGACATGAGGCTGCCCCCGCGGGAGGTTGCGGTGGCCCTTGGGCTGGTGCGTACGCTGTTCCCGATTGGCGCGACGATGGGGCCGCTGGTGGTGGGCATTCTGCAAGAGATGACCGGATCGCTGTTCGTGGGGTTGTGCGCGGTCTCGCCGATGGCGCTGACGTTGCTGTTTGGAGGCAGGCTGCTGCCTGAGACTGGCAGCCGCGGCCGCCCCGCGTGAGGCGGGGGGCTGGTGGCTGGTTCTCCGGCCGCTCACCTGAGCCTGCAATAAGGCGGGCAAGCCGACTGACCACTACCTCACGCCCGCTTAGGAGGGCGTCCACTCGACCGCCTGCGACGTGCGCGGCAGTCCTCTCGGAAGGCCGCGTTCAACCGTCATTGCGGCCCATTCGGCTGCGCTCAGGGCGGGCTCAGCCGCAATCCAGGGGGGGGCGGGGTGGCCGCCGCTGTGGGCATGTGTTGCGGTGTGCAGTTGCCCGAGGTTTCTCGACTCCGCTGCGCGTAGTCTACCCTGAGCGCAGCCGAATGGGCTCGAAATGACAGAAGATGGTGGTCGCCGCCTCAACTGTGCAGCAGCCCGGAACGCGGCTGGGTGGATTGCTATGAAAATAGGCCGATTCAGGCACGGGCTGGAGGCTCCGACAGGAGAAGTAGTCACCGCGCGCGCAGGGCCCTCACACCGCCGGCCTGGACAGGCGTGGAGCTCAGCCACGCAAAAGGCGCTGCACCTACGGCCCACGCCGGAGCCAAGCGGCATTGGCGGTGGTGCGGATTCGGCGCAGCCGTAGTACAATGTACAGGCGCCGCATGGGGCGGGAGGGATGATGAGCTTACTGGAGACCCTTCAAGAGGCGTTGGCTGCTGGACGGTTCGACTTAACGGAACACGCCACAGAGAGAGCTGCGGAGCGGAACATCAGCGATACGGAGATACGGGAAGCGGGAGCGCGGGCCATCGCAATTGAGGAGTACCCGGACGACAAATACGGCCCAACCCGGTTGCTGTTGGGGTTCACGGCGCTTGGGAGGGCCCTTCACATTCAAGTGACCGATTCGCCGTCCACTATGGTCAGAATAGTCACGTTGTACGAACCGGATCCCGCGGAGTGGGAGGAGTACGAAAGGCGGAGATAGGCATGTCTCAATGCTTGGTGTGTCACGGCAACCGATTGCGAGATGAGTTGGTCGACAAGGTGTTCAGCGCCAGCGGCCGTTACGTGCTGGTAGCCGGCATGCCGTCAACGGTCTGCCAGGATTGCGGGGAGCGATCGTTCAGCCGCGAGGCAACGGAGCGGGCTCGCCTGCTGGTGAACAACCCGCCGGAGGGCACGCCCGTCAAGTCGGTGCCAATGCGCGTGTACGAGTTCGCGTGACCCCTTACGCCCGCGCCCTGTAAGCCCGTTCGCGCTGGGCCTGTCGAAGCATGAACGAGTAGACCGCGGCCAGTCATCCGCCCGCCCTTCGACAGACTCAGGGCGAACGGAGCAAGTGACCCACCACCGTCATTGCGGCCCATTCGGCTGCGCTCAGGGCAGGCTCAGCCGCAATCCAGGGGGCGGGGTGGCACTGGCTTCGACGGTGTACCAAGGCGGAAGTCATCCACCCTGCCGCCTGCGACGTGCGCGGCAGTCCTGCCTTGCGGCCGCCCTCAAACCGTCATTGCGGCCCTTCGGCTCCGCTCAGGGTAGACCTCAGCCGCAATGACGGCGAAGGAAGCACCGCCCCCTACCGCGCGCTACCCCGGCAGTTGGCTGAGTGGATGCCCGCCTTCGCGGGTATGCGGTGGAGGTGGGCGCGCGGCGGCTTCCCTCAAGAATGCTTAGACAGGCTCAGCACGAACGGGTAACGAGGGCGGTTCACGAACCGCCCCTACGGCCAATCGCCCGGCGCCGCTAATCCCCGTCTGCGCTCGCGTCGGCGTCCGCGTCCTGGCGCGCACGCGGATGCGCTTGCAAATACACTCTCCGCGAGTTCGCCAGGCTAACGTGCGTGTATATCTGCGTGGTTGCCGGCGAGGAGTGGCCCAGAAGCTCCTGCACGATTCGCAGGTCTGCGCCCCCGTCCAGCATGTGAGTCGCAAAGCTGTGGCGCAGCATGTGCGGGTGCACCCTTGCGTCAATCGACGTCAGGCCGTAGCGCTTCACCATCTCCTGCACGGAACGCTTGGTGAGCCTGCCGCCGCTCTTGTTCAGGAACAGCGCGTCCGTCCTTCGAGGGGCCTCCAGCCTGGGCCGCCCCTCCTTGATGTACCGCTCCACGGCCTCCTGCGCAGGCCGGCCCATCACCGCTTCCCGCTCCTTGGAGCCCTTGCCCACCGTCCTGACCACGCGGCGCCGCAGGTCTACGTCACCGAGGTCGAGGCCCGATAGCTCGCTCACCCGCAGGCCGGTTGCGTAGAGCAACTCCAGGATGGCGCGGTCTCGCATCAGGATTTCCTGCGGCCTGGGCTTGCCCATCGCCTCCGACTCTTCCGGCGCATCGAGCAGCCGCTCGACCTCCGAACGATCAATCACCCTTGGCAGCAGCCGCTCAGTCTTGGGTATAAGCGAGCGGGACTGCCGGCTGCCCCGCTTCCACAGCGGGTCCGGCGGCACAACGCCGCGCGCCATGAGGTAGCGGAAGAAGGAGCGGAGCGCGGCCAGGTGGCGGGTCACGCTGGCCCGCTCGTGGCCCTGCCTGGAGCGGTTGCGGCTCTCGCGGATTCGCCTACCCGACATGAGCCACGATATGTAGCGGCGCAGGAACGTTCGATCCACCTGCGCCAGCGACTGGACTTCCTGCTGCTCCAGCAGCTCTATGAGCGGCGCAAGGTCGTCCAGGTAGTTGCGCACGGTGAACTCGGAGAGGTTGCGCTCCCCTAGCAGATGGTTCCGGTAGCCCTCCAGGTGTTCCCTGGCCTGTGCCGCGCCCGCGCTCACACCGCCACCTCCTCCAGATCGCGCGGGGAGTCGGCGTCAGCCTCCGCCCCCGGCGCGGCGCCGCGGTATTCGCAGGCGGTGCATCGCGCGCCGTTGCGGCCGGACGCCACGAGCAACCCGCTGCACTCAGGGCATGGCTCAGGAATGGGACGCTGCCCAACCAGGAAGTCGCACTCCGGGTAGTTGGAGCACCCGTAGAACACCCTGCCGCGCTTGCGGCTCCGCCGCTGGGCCAGTTCGCCGCCGCACCGCGGGCAGTTGACGCCCGTGGTCACCTGGTACGGCTTTCTGCCGCGGCACTCCGGGTAGCCCGTGCACGAAAGGAATTGCCCGAATCGCCCGGTCTTCACCACCATTGGCCTTTCGCACAACTCGCAAGACTCGTCCGTCACCTGCTCCGCGGCCGCCGCGCCGTCGGCGCCGGAGGATTCCTCGCTGTACGGCTTGCTGTTCTTGCAGTCCGGGTAGCCCGTGCACGACAGGAACCGCCCGAAGCGGCCCATCTTGATCGCCATTGGCTTGTCGCACTTCTCGCAGGACTGGTCGGTCACCTCATCGGCCACCGCCATCCGCTCGATCTTCAGCGCCTCCTCTACGGAGCGGCTGAACCCGCCGTAGAACTCGCCCAGCACGGGCGTCCACTCCCGCTCTCCGCGGGCGATTTCGTCAAGCTCGCTCTCCATCTGCGCGGTGAAGCCGGAGTCCATGATGTCCGGGAAGCTGTTTCGCAGCAGCTCGCACACCGTGACACCCAGCGGGGTTGCCTTGAAGCTGCCGTTGGCCTTGGACACGTACTCCCTGTCCTGGATGGTGGAGATTGTGGGCGCGTACGTGCTCGGCCTGCCTATGCCAAGCTCCTCCAGCGTCTTGACGAGCGATGCCTCGGTGTACCTTGGCGGGGGCTGCGTGAAGTGCTGCTCCGGCTTGAGGCCCAGGCACTCCAGCGCGTCGCCCTGGTTCAGGCTTGGCAGAGTGGCCTGCTCGCCGTCATCCGCGGCGTCGTCTCTGTCCTCCATGTAGAGCGCTCGGAACCCGGCGAACCTGAGCACGCTGCCGCTTGCCCGGAACGCGTAGGCGCGGCCGGACTCGGCGCTGGCCTCTATCTCAACCGAGGTTGAGTCGAGCACTGCGTCGGCCATCTGGCTGGCCGTCATGCGCTTCCATATCAGGTCGTAGAGCCGCATCTGGTCGCGTGACAGGTGGCGGGCCAGCGACTGCGGATCGCGCAGCACGGAGGTTGGCCGGATGGCCTCGTGCGCTTCCTGCGCGCCCTTGCTCCGCTTGGCGTACGTCCTGGGAGATTTCGGCGCGTAGTCGTCGCCGAATCGCTTGCGAACGTAGGCCAGCGTCTCCTGGAGCGCCGACGCCGCGACGTTCGTGGAGTCGGTGCGCATGTACGTGATTAGGCCGACCGAACCCTCGTCGCCCACGGGCAGCCCCTCGTAGAGCTGCTGGGCCAGCGACATAGTCCTGCGCGCCGAGAACCGCAGCTTGCGCCACGCCTCCTGCTGAAGCGAGCTTGTGGTGAACGGCGCGGACGGCCGCTGCTTCACCTGCCGCTTCCTTACCTGCGCCACGCGGTAGGTTGCGCCCCGCAGGTCTGCGACCAGGCCCACCGCCTCCGCCTCCGCGGGGATGTCCAGCCGCTTCTTGTCGCCCGCCACGGAGTGAAAGCCGGCCTTGAACACGCCCGGCTTCTCGCCGCCGCGCAGTTCCGCCTCTATCGTCCAGTACTCGCGGGGCACGAACGCCGCGATCTCCTTGTCTCGGTCGGCCACCAGCCGCAGCGCCACCGACTGCACCCTGCCCGCCGAAAGCGACTTGGTGCGGGCGTAGTAGTGGACGACCTTCTGCCACAACACTGGGCTTAGCTTGTAGCCCACCAGCCTGTCCAGAATGCGCCGCGCCTGCTGGGCGTTCACCAGGTTCTCGTCTATGTCCCGCGGATGCTCGAACGCCTCCATTATCGCCTGCTGCGTTATCTCGTGGAACACCACGCGCTTCACGGTCTTGCCGCCCAGCTTGGCCGCCTCTGCCAGGTGCCAGGCTATCGCCTCGCCCTCGCGGTCGGGGTCGGTGGCAAGGTAGACGTTGGAGACGCCTCTGGCCTTGCTGCGAACCTCGCTAACAACCTTCTCCTTGTCCTTCATCACCTGGTACTGAGGCGCGAAGTTGGCGTCCACGTCCACGCCCAGCTCGCGCTGTGGCAGGTCTCGAACGTGGCCCAGGGACGCCAGGACGACATAGTCGCCGCCGAGGTAGCGGCCGACGGTGCGGGCCTTTGCGGGTGACTCGACGATTACCAGATTCTTAGCCATATCTCCTCACGCAGGGGTTGCCTCGTACAGGGCCGGGGCCTCCCGGGTCCGAACGTAATTCATGCCGCCGACCTGCTTCACCAGTCCTCGAATCTCCATCATGGCAAGAGAGCTGCTGACGGAGGCCACGGGCAGGCCGGATGCGCGCTGTATCTCGTCGATGTGAACCGGCTCGTAGGTGATCCACGTGAGCAGCTGCGTCTCGCGGCTGTCCTGCGGCAGCGCCGGGCGAAGCTCCATCTGCTGGCCCAAGGCCGAGAAGTTCAACTCCTCCAGCACGTCTGCATAGCCGAGCACCATCCTTGCGCCGTCCCGTATCAGCTTGTTGGACTCGCGGCTGGCCGGCGAGAGTATGCTGCCGGGCACGGCCATCACCTCCCGGTTCTGGTCTACGGCGTGGCGCACCGTCCAGAGGGCGCCGCTGCCCTCGCCGGCCTCCACGACGAGCGTTCCGGGCGTGAGGCCGCTGAGCAGGCGGTTGCGCCGCGGGAAGTTCTTGGCCTCCGGCTTGACGCCGGGCGGGTGCTCGCTGACCAGCGCGCCGCTGCGAGTTATCTCGCGCGCCATGTTGGAGTGCTCCGGCGGGTAGACGGTGTCCAGGCCGTTTGCCAAAACTGCGACGGTGCGGCCTCCGGCGTCCAGCGCGGCGCGGTGCGCCGTGCCGTCGATGCCGCGGGCCAGCCCGCTCACGATTGTGACACCGTTCTTCGCCAGATCCCACGAGATGCGATGCGCCACTTCCCGGCCGTAGGCGGTGGTCTTGCGGGTGCCCACGATGGTCACGGCGCGCTCGTCGTCCGGCTCCAGCGCGCCCTTCACGTAGAGCACAGGCGGGTATTCGTAAACCTCGCTGAGCAGGCGCGGGTAGCCGGGGTCGCGGATGGTGAAGGCATCGATGCCCAGGCGCGACAGCCGCTCCTCCTCCGCGTCCGGCGAGATGGCCCCGCGGCGCGTGACAACCGAGCGAACGGAGCGCTGGTCGAGGCCGGACGCGACCAACTCGTCCGCGGAGGCGCGCCAGGCGCGCTCCATAGAGCCGAAGTAGCCCTCCAGAAGGGCGAACCTGGCCCGGCCTATTGTAGGTATGCGATTGAACGCAACCCAGTATCCGACTTCTTCCCTGCTCATGGCGTATCGCCCACTAGCATAGCATAGCGGAGTCGAAAGGCAACAGGCCGCCGGAGGGGGAAGTGGGGGGAGGCGGCGGCGGCTCGCTACCGCCCGCCCCCCGCTTTCGCAGGGGCAAGCTCCGAGCGTGACGATGGGCAGGCGGGCTACCGCGCCCTCTACTCCCTGCTCCCGCGCACGCGGGAGTCCGGGGGTAGGCTGCGGTTTCCCCGTCAAGGGTTGAGGAAGGCGAGGAGCGGGGAATGAATTCCCGCTTCCACGGGAATGGGGAGGATGGGTGTCCCGCGCCCCTACAGCGCTGGCGTGGCTTCCTCAATGATTACCTCGCCGCCATCCCATGCTCTCACGGTAATCCAGTTGTCGCGGAGTAGCTCCATGCCCAGCAGTGCCTGGTTGATGGACGACATAACCTCTATTCGGCGCGGTTGCCCGTGCCACGTCATGTGCGCAAAGTAGTAATCCGCCTGCCCAACCGCGCCGGTGGCCAGAATGAATTGCTGGATTCCCTCACTGGTCAGCCCCAACTCGGCGACGGCATATTCCGGCAGCATCAGCCAACCGGTAAAGCCGGTGTCAACGATGACGTCATACTGGCGAAACCCGCCGCTGGCGTGATTGATCGATACGGTGACCCATGGTTCCAGTAATCCGTACGCATTTGCTGCCACTCTCCCGCTAATCATGGCCGGACGGAAGGGCAGCCTCCAGGTAGCCCAAGCTTCCCAGCCTATGGACGGCCGGATAGCCGACCCGTTCTCCCCACGTGAATGAGTTGGGACGACGCTCCTTCAAGCGCAACGCGGCCTCCAAGTGGTTGCCAGCAATTTCGAAGTCGCCGGTGTGGACATCGATTACCACCACACGCCCCTTGTCCTCCGGCCCCAGGATGGGGAGTATCCGTTCCTCGTAGATGGCGCGCCCCAAGGCGGGCACGTCGGCCTTGTTCAATGTCGCCATAGCTTTATCTCACCTCCACCGATCCTACTATGCCATATTCTAGCACACTCCTTAAACCGGCGGCCCTCTGGATTGCGGCTGAGCCTGTCCTGAGCGCAGCCGAATGGGCTCGAGATGACGGCTGAGGGCCGCCCGCCTTCATCTCCCCCACTCCCGCGCAAGAGGGCGCAGGGGACGGCGGCGTTGGCCTTGAAAGGTGTTCCAGATGGGAAAGGCGGTCAGGTAGACTCCTGCTTCCGTTCGCTCTGAGCTTGTCGAAAGGTGGGCGGGCTAGACTACCCCGCCGCCTCGCGCCAGCGGTAGTAGTCTACCAAGCTGCGGATGGCGCGCGCGGCCCGGCTGATCGTCGGGAAGACGGCGAAGCCGTCCTTCACGCACTGCCTGTGCAGCTCCACCGACGCCTTCAGCAGCTTGTCGTTGTCCGGGATGTGGTCGGAGATCACCAGCGCAACCGGCTTGCCCAGCTCGTTGGCGATGGCGGCCGTGCCGTCCAGCATCCGAGTCTGCCGCGTGGGACGCCGGGAGCGGCGGCCGTTCGCTGGCACGGTAGGCCCAACGCCGTTTATCACCGCGTGATAGCCGGGGTCGCGGGCAATGAGGCCGATCACCTCGTGGGGCGTCAGCTTGCTGCCGCCCATGATCGAGCCGTCCACCGGGTTCGTGACCCATGCGCCGAAGAACGGATCCTTGTCCACAAGCTCCTCGCGCACGGAGCCGGGGATGGGCAGCAGGTGCAGCCCCGCCTCCTCGCACTCGTCCGCGGACATTACGCCCTTGCCGCCGGTGCCGCCGCCCACCAGCAGGTTCACGCCAGTGGACGCGGGCATTCGAGCGAACGCTACCATCGAATCCAGCAGGTCTTCCATGCTGAACGCGTTGACCACGCCCATCTGCCGGCACATCGCCTCCCACACCTCGTTCGCGCCCGCAAGCGAGCCGGTGTGCGACGACGCCATGTTGGTGCCGGCGCGAGTCCTGCCGCCTTTCAGCAGCACAACCGGCTTGCGCCGCGATGCGTAGCCGAGCGCGCTGGCGAACCGCCTGCCGTCCTTCACGCCCTCGATGTATCCGCCGATGAGCGAGGTCTCCGGGTCGTCGGCCAGGTACTCCAGCAGGTCGGCCTCGTTGAGGTCGAGCGCGTTGCCGTAGCTTATCACCTTGCTGTAGCGGAGGCCGCGCACTGCGCCCACCGATATGATCTCTCCAGCGTTGCCGCCGCTCTGCGAAATGATGCCCACGCTGCCGTGCTCCCACGGGAATTCGCGGCCCCACGCGATGCCCTCCTTGGGGTAGTACAGCCCCATGCAGTTGGGGCCGAGGATGCGCATACCCGCGGCCTTAGCCTTGGCGAGCATGTCCCGCTCCATGCGCGCGCCCTCCTCGGAGCCGGTCTCGCTGAAGCGGGCGGTGAAGAAGTGGAGCGTCTTCACGCCCTTGCTCACGCAGTCCTCGACGAGGTCGAGCGCGGCGTTGTTGGGCACGGCGGACACCACGTAGTCGACGGGGCCGGGCACGTCTCGAACGGACGCGTAGGTCTTTTCGCCCAGTATCTCCGTGGCCCTGGCATTGATTGGGTAGACGCGGCCCGCAAAGTGCTCCAGGACATTCCTGAAGTAGGTGTGCCCGAACTTGTCCGGGGACTCGGACGCGCCCGCCACCGCTATGGTGCGGGGATGGAAGATGTAGTCTAGCTCCAGTCCCATTTTCCCTCCGGCAAAGGGCTGCGACTAAGGACCCGGCTCCTCAAGCACCACCCGCGCGTCCACCGCCAGCAGCCCGTCGGGGTAGCACAGGACGGGGTTGAGGTCCAACTCCCGCACCTCCGGCCGCGCCTCCAGGAAGCGAGACAGGCTGAGGATAACCCCTTCCAGGCTGTCCAGGTCGCACGGCGCATACTGGCGATACCCTTGCAGGAGCGGCAGCCCCTTGATCTCGCGAATCATGGCGCGGGCGTCTCTCGGCTCCAGGGGCACCAGCCGCATCGAAACGTCCCGCAGCATCTCGACGAGCACGCCGCCCAGGCCAAACATCACCACGTGCCCGAACTGCGGGTCACGCGTTGCCCCCACGATCACTTCCACGCCGGGCGCAGCCATGCTCTGCACGGACACCCCCTCGATGGTGGCGGTGGGCGCAGCCGCACGCGTGGAGGACATGATGGAGTCGTAGGCGGCGCGCACCTGCGCCGAAGTCTCCAGGCCAATCTTCACGCCGCCAACGTCGCTCTTGTGCGTGATGTCCGGCGACACCACCTTGAGCGCGGCGGGCAGCCCGATCTCCTGGGCGATACGCACTGCCTCCGCGCGGGAGCGCGCCAGGCGAGTGGGCACGACCGGGACGCCGGCTTCCGCAAGCAACTGCTTGGACTCAACCTCGTTGAGAAGGGTGCGACCCGATGCGCGGGCCGCCTCTACGATTCCTGCCGTGGTCATGCGATTACACCCCCGGAGCAGGCGATTGGGACTGAACGGAGATTAGCAACTCGCGCTGGCAATGTCAACACGCCCGCAGGCCTTGTCGGGGCAGTGACACGATTTGCCTCGGTGAGTCGGTCCCTGCCACACTTGTACCCGGCCAAGCCAGCTCCCATATCGCCGCCAGAAATCTTGTGGGGTGAGTCAAGCTGTGCCAGAAGAGGTAGAGGGTCATGGCATGGCTCAGGCCCTCCAACGTCCTGTTGAATGCCAATCTGTGTCAGGCGTCTTGTGCGGTCTGAGGGCGTAGCGGGTTAGGAGGGAACGAGTTGGAGACGCACCCGCGATTCCGTTGGGAGGAGGCGAGTGACTCCGCCTATCCGCGTCTCATCCTTCCATGCCGATACGTGCTGCATATCCACACCAATGACCGTGTTGTCTGCAGACAGGTCAAGGATGATGTCAGGACTTAGCTCCATGCTATGGCTGATAGGCTCGTTGCTGAACCGGATGTACAGTGAGTCGGCTGCTTCGCTGACTTCGACGTCTATGATGTCCATGGCGCCTCTCTCTATCGGTGAATGAAGGCATTCGCTATGCGATCACCACGTATAGCTACCTTGAGCCTCCTTGTCTCATCGAGCGCAACGACATAGGTTGTATCATTGCGATGACGGTAGGAATCCGTGTAGTTCTCCAAGCAACTTTGGATCATCTCTACTGTGATCCCGCGCCGCTCCACACGCGTCTTCGTTTCTTCGTCCAGAAATTCCATCTTGCCGGTCTAGTCCCAACGTGCATTGGCACCTTGTTGAGCAATTCTCCCGAGTCGCTCGGCGCTGAGCGTCCTGGCACGATTCTTCGCTCCCATCGGTCCGGACTTCCGCTTCAGTTGATCCGGTGGGGCATCTTTCGCTTCGTCACTTACTATCTTCTCTGCTGTGGATGGCAGCCTGCACCGTGTCGGCCAGCCGTGTCTCGCCGTTAGTATCTCTAGGCATGACTCACCTCCGTGACGAGAATATACCACACATTTGTGCACGACTACAATACATCAACTCGAAATGGAAACAGCTCCGGTGGAGACCATTCTGTAATGGTCGGCCATCCACTGGGCGAGATACGTCTTGCCAATCAAAGTGCAGTGTCGAATTGCGAACACTTGCAGGTGATACTTCAGCCCCCCCTACCCCCACACCGCCGCAACCACAGCGTCCCGCGGGTTCGCCTCGTCGAACAGGATGACCGCGCAGGCGCGGCCCGCCGTCATCTCCGCGCTCGGGATGCTGCGCGAAACAGGCACGCCTTCCAGCCACGTCGCCAGGCTGCCGGCCATCTGCACGGTTGCCGTATACGTCTTGGTGTCGAAGCTGCGCAGGCTTCCCTTTCGCACCTCCATCACGGTCACACTCCCCCCAGCCTCAGCACGTGGACGTACTCCGGCTCGCCGATGCGCGAGTACCTGAGCTCCACCCCCATCGCTCGCCGCCTGGCCGCCGACAGCCCTGCCGCGGCGTCGTTCACCGCGATCACGTCATACGGCTCCAGGCCGCAGTTCACAGGTGTCACCATCTCGCCCTCCGGCGCGGCCACCGACTGCCGGCGCATCTCCGAGGCCGCCCGATCCAGGGCCTTCTGAGTCGTGTCAAGGTTCAGGTCGTGCACCTGGAGGAGGCGCTCAAACACCTCCCCAACCTCTTCCCAGTCAAACGCCTCCCCCAGGCGCTCATTGCCGAAGACCTGAACCCTGTTGTACTCCTTGGCCCCGGACCGGTAACGGCCTCGCAGGATGGCGTGTCCGCCGCCGTAGACGTAGCTCACCGCCTCGTTCGACTTCAGCTCCAGCAGCCGGCCCTCCTGGCCGCGGAAGCGCAGCGCCACCGGCGCCTTCTCCAGCAGGCGACGAACAGCGCTGGCCGCCGTCTCCCCCGGGTGGATGGTGATGGACGGCCGCAGCGACTTGGCCTCCGCGCCCGCGCCCGTCAGCGACACCGCCAGCCCAGCCTGCGCCAGCACGAACCGCACCAGGTTAGCCAGTGTCTCATCGCCCGCGTCCCACGTGTACTGACGCCGCGCCCGCCACGACTCCAGCGCGTGCCACGCAGTGCGGGCGTGTATGACCAGCTCGGCGCGGCCGCCGCCGGACACGCGCTCGATTCCCTCTATCGAGAACGCAGGCCCGTTCGAAATCTCCCGGCCGGCCGTGGTCTCGTATCCCGGCGACACGCTGACCGTCGACCCCGGCCGGATGGGAGCAAGCGCGCCCTCGCCAATCGCGGCGTATCGCCCGTGGTCGTTGCGCAGCCGGATGATCGCCGCGCCTCCCATCGCCTCCTCGCGGGCGGTCAGGCCAAGCACGTCGTCCGTCACGTCAACCGACGTCCCGCGGCGGTCGCCGCGCCATACGCCGTCGGGCGTGCACAGCCACAGGTGCGACGCGGACGCTGCGACGGCCACGCCGTAGGTGGACGCAACCTCCAGAGGCGCCGGCTCTCGCCACAGGTTGTCCACGTAGGAGGAGCGCGCCAGCCCGTGCGTGTGCTCTGAACGCTGGTAGTTGGAAGTGCCGGTGTACCGCTCCACGAACGTCAGGCGCATGACGTCCGGCCGCGCCATGAACGGATGGTGCAACGATACGCCGGAGCCGGCTCTTGCGGTGTTCATCTCGCGCAGCGGCGACCACTGCCCCAACGCCACCGAGCCGCCGTTCCCGCGGGCGCACGTCCATAGCTTCGCATCGCCGCTGAGTTGCTCCGTGCCGGCAATCGCCAGGTTCCAGTCGCGATGGTAGGCGCAGGCCATCCCCGTAATCGACCCAACGCTCTCGCCCCACGACTGCGCGCTGGCCCACGTCTGCCCGGACTGCATGGTAAAATAGACCGCGTTGCCGGTGGTGGCGTAGAAGAGGCCCAGCGCGCCGCCTGTGTCCACGCCCGCGGCCAGCCACGCAACGGCGCCCGCGCTGACGTTCGCCACAGTCTTGGGCGAGCTCCACGTTGCGCCGTTGTCGGAGCTCTCCAGCCTGCGTATGTCCGTGCCGTTTGGCCGCACGTAGAAGACGTTGAGCGCGGCGCCGCGGGCCGTCATGGCGATGCTCGCGGTCTTGGAGACGGCGTTGAGCCTTGTCCAGGACGCAAAGTCGCTGGACGGGCCGGGGCTGCTCACGCGCTGCACGTACAGGCGGCCGTCGGACGGGCCGACGCGGGCGCGCACCAGCGAGCCGTCACCGGCGCAGGCGGCCGCGTGGTAGAAATTGGCCTCCGCGCCACTGTACAGCCGCCGGAAGACGGGGCGCGCCACGCCAGCCACGGTGTCGGACACCGCTACGCGCACGTAGGGGACGGCGCTGCCGCTGCGCTGCGCCTCCAGCAGCGTAGACGTGAGCGTTCGCACGGCCGCCTACGATCCCGCGCCCGGCGTTCGCCCGAACGCGGGCCGCGCCGGCGCGTACAGGCGAGTCGAACGCACGCGGTTGCGGCTGCCGTGTACCGACAGCCCCCTCCGGAACGAGTCCAGCCGATCCTGCCCCCACGCGCGGTACTGCCTCCAGACCTCCACGCCTCCCACGTTCACGCGGTTGATGGCGTAGCTTGACCATTCTAGAGCCGCGTAGCCGCTTGCGCCCACGGCGACGAGATCCTCAAGCGGCGCCGGTATCGTCGAGTCGGTCGTGTCCAGGCTGTGCAGCCGCCCGTAGTAGACGCGCACGCTGTCGCCCGGCGCGGGCGCGGGTTCGCCCAGCAGCGTCAGGGAGCCGGCCCACAGGCTGAAGGGCGTGTACGCGGGAGGAAACAGGCCAACGGGGTACTCCACCGCTTCCACGTTCACCAGGTCGGTGAGGGAGGCCAGGGACACATCCCGGCCGGTTGCACCTGCGGTGGTGAGCGAGGCCGTGGCATCCCGCGGGATCGAGAGGCTGAGCTGCCGCACCGCGTGGAGCAGGTGGCGGTCCAGCTCGGCATCCGTCCAGCGATAGGCGGCGGAGTCCTCGTCGTGGAGGTCTTTGCGAACCCTGGCCCTCATGTCTGAAATGTTCACGTCTGCTCCTCCCTGCTCTCCCTCACGCGATGCGCCGGACGCTCCAGCCTCTAGTCCCTCACGCCCGTGAGCTTGCCCAGCTTGAGCGAGTTGAACACGGCGATGGACACATACCACTTGACCCGGTTGCGGGTTGCGTCCTTGACCTCCAGCGAACCCACGCGCTCAACCTGCAAGCCGCCCGGCCCGGTGAGGCCGGACACGCCGCCCTCGCCGTACTGGAGGGCGTAGATGGTGGAGCAGTCGGAGCTGGTGCCCACCGTCACGGCATCCGAGATCCAGTCGCTCACGCCCACGGGGATGCCGTCGTAGTACTGCGCCATCTGGCCGAACTCGTTGCGGTCCGTCTCCAGCAGGCCGCTGCCGACGCCGCGGGAGAGGGACGTGAGCTTGCGCCGGCTGCGGCGGCTCATCAGCAGCGCGTCGGGCTTGCCCGGCCGCACCTTGTCGATGAGCTCGTCCAGCTTCTCCAGCGTCAGTGTGGCCCCGTTCGTGCCCATCGCCGCCGTCTGGCCGGCCGTGGCCTGCTTGTCGATGCCGTCGAACGCTTTGAAGTCCGTGTCCGAGTCGCCGTTGATGAAGGTGTCGTCGAACTTCTGCTGCACCGCCTTGGCCTTCAGCTGCACAACCGCCGCCTCCAAATCCTGGATGTTGGAGCGCGTGGAGCGAAGGAAGTTGTCCACGTCCGCGTCGCCGCCAAGGATCTTGAGCGTGGCCGTCTTCTGCGAGAACGTGGGCGCAGATTCCGTCCACGTGTCCCCCACGTCGTAGAACGCAGCGCTGGGCGCCCTGTTCTCCTGGTTGTACGTCAGGCCGTTGCCCACTATCTCGATGAAGGGCAACGCCTGAAGCACCGGGCTTTCCTTCACAATGGTCTCGATCACTCCCGTCAGGAGCACGTCGTTCGAGAGCCTTGCCGCGTCCGTAATGGTAAGCGCCATGATTCATCCACCCCCTACGCCAAAGTTGGCGGCAGGATAGAACGACTGTCCGCTTACGGGCAAGCGGCGAATGGCGGGCGCGGGCCCCACCGTCATTCCTGCGGAAGCAGGAATCTAGCCCCCGGTGGGGAGAGGGCTAGACCACCGCTTTCGCGAGGGTGACGGTTGTGGTTGCGGGCAGCGGCCGAAAACCACCCACTACGCCCGCGCAGGCGGGCGTCCACTCAGCCGCATTTGGACGTGTGCGGCAGTCCAGGAGGCGGCCCTCTGGATTGCGGCTTCCGCCGCAATGACGGATGGGGTGAATGGCCCCCGCTCATGGTGAGCCTGTCGAACCAGAGCGGGAAGACCACAGCCTCCGTTTATCCGCCCGCCCTTCGACAGGCTCAGGGTGAGCGGACACAGTAGCCTGCCGCCCACAACCGTCATTGCGGCCCTTCGGCTGCGCTCAGGGCAGGCTAAGCCGCAATCCGGGGGGTGTTGCCCCACCGAGCATCGCATCGCCAATTGCGTACGCCACAGCCTGCGGCCGTCTTGGGTTCTTCGACTCCGCTACGCTCCGCTCAGAACGACAACTGTAGGCGGCGCAACCCCGTTCTTGCTTTGACCAGCTCAGCACGAACGGACACAGCCCCCCATGCCCGCGGAGGCGGGCATCCACTCTGCCACCTGTGGACGTGAGCGACAGTCCTCAAGGGCGGTCGCCCCCAACCGTCATTGCGGCGAAAGCCGCAATCCAGATGGGTGGGGTGGCTGGAGACCTCAACCGCGCAGCAACGCAGAACTCGGCTGGGTAGATTCCCGCCTCCGCGGGAATAGGGAGAGAGCGGCCCTCCTACCCCTCCGCGGGCGGCGGCGCGGCCTTGGGTTTCGTGCGGTTCAGCGGCGGGATCAGCTGCAACACCAGCATCGCGAAGAAGGAAGGCCCGACGAAAAAGGGCGCGATGGGCAGCACCAGCACGGTGACGCCCGGCTCTCTGAGCGGTTCCGACAGGTTGAAGAATGTGTTCCAGAGGTATACGGTCGCCACCATCGTGGCGGCCATTCCGGCTATGCTCAAGATTACGCCGACCACCCGCGGAAACACGACCGACGCCGCGCTCGCAATCGCCAGCGCCCCCATGACAACCGCCAGCAAGGCCGGAATCCAGTCGCCCTCTTCCGACCTCAACTCACGGGCAGACTCCACAAGGGTAAAGCTCTCCGATTCCGATATGGTCTCGCCGGCGAATGATGCGCTCAAGGATATGACTATCCAGGGCATGGTGAAGGCCAACAGGACGATAAACGCGCCGATCAGCGATGCCCCGATTCCGCCAACGTTGACCCTCAGCCTCCCCTGAAGCATACTCAATCCAGGCAGCGGCTCTGTCCTGGAGGACGGGGCTGCGGTGGCGGCCGGGGCGGCCTCGCCGCCTGAGCCGGAGTCGGGCTCGGCGGCCGGCGTTGCGGCGGCGTCCGCGGCGTCCGCGGCGTCCGCGGCGTCCGCGGCGACCCGCTGGCCCAGCATTCCCTTCGCCCACGCCACGGTGTGCTGAGGCGGCATCCGCAGCGTGTCGCCGTGTCGAAGCTGCAACGCCCCCATCGCGCCAAGGGCCAGCAGTGCCAGCCAGAAGGCTAGCTGGCTGAAATAGAGGAACAGCAGGAGCAGGCCAAGGACGGTGATGGCTACCCGTACCTCTACTTGGGCGCCGTGGGGCAGCATGTACGTGCCGATTGCCGCCAGTCCCAGCACTCCCAGGGCCGCGAAGTAGAGGATTGAGGCGCCGCTTGCCACCGAGCCAAGAGCCGAAAGCAGGATTATGACTCCCAATCCTGGAACGATGTACTGTTCCTGAATTCGCATGACGCCTCCCGTTAGCCGTGGAGAATCTGAGGCATACGATACGCCAATTTCCGCGCGTGTGCAACTTGCGCCGGAGCGATGGCGCGCGGCCTCAACTGTCGTTTCGAGCGGAGCGTAGCGGAGTCGAGAAACCTCGGGCCTGCGGCTGTCATGCCACCCCAGCCCAAGTGCGGCGCGAGTCGATTGGGGGGGGGAGGACTGGATTGCGGCTTTCGCCGCAATGACGGTGGTGGTAGGGGAGGAGGCTTCCTCCGCGCACCCTGAGCCTGTCGAAGGGCGGACGGCGCCTCCCCATGCCCGCGAAAGCGGGCATCCACCCGACCGCCTACGGAAGTGCGCTGTAGTCTAACGGGCGACGGCCCTCAACCGTCATTGCGGCCCATTCGGCTGCGCTCAGAGCCTGCCCCGTACCACGATACGGGGGCAGGCTCACCCGCAATCCAGAGGGACGGAGTGGTCGACCTGGACGGTGTACCAAGGCGGCCGTCGGTTGAGTGGATACCCGCCTCCGCGGGTATAGGGAGTGGCAGGCGCGGGCAGCTCCACAGTTGTCGTATCGAGCGGAGCGCAGCGGAGTCGAGAAACCTCGGGCCTGCGGCTGTCATGCCACCCCAGCCCAAGTGCGGCGCGAGTCGATTGGGGGGGGTGTGGCAGTGTGCGGAGTGTCCGAGATCCTTCGACTCCGCTGCGCTCCGCTCAGGATGACAACTGTGTCCTGCCCCTTCCATGCTTCCACATGCTCAGCACTAACGGGATAACTGTGTCCGCTCGCCCTGAGCCTGTCGAAGGGCAGGCGGACGGCGACACCCGCCTCACTACTCCCGTTCCATTGCCTGCCAGCCCAGCGCGTCCAGCCGCTCCTTCACGATGCGCGCCACCTCAAGGTTCCCCTCCGGCGTCAGGTGGCCCGTCAGGCCCACCGATACGCGGATGTACAGGTCGTCAAACACCTTCTCGAACGTGTTGCGATTGCGAAACTCCGCCAACAGGTCAACGTACTCGATGCCCAGCTTCTCGTACAGCGCGATGAGATGCGTACGCGATGGATCCTCCGAGGCGCGTTGCCACGCCGCCTCATCGCGGAAGCCCGTTCCGTGCGGCACCTGCACGATGATGAGCTTCGCGCCAGTCGCTTCCGTGGATTCCAGCAGCATGAGCAGCACGTGCTCCACGATGCGATCCACGTCACGGTGATACTCCGCCTTGATGCCCGCGCCGAACAGCCTCCAGTAGACCAGCGTCAGCCGATTCCTTAGGAACGCCGCGGAGTAGAGCATGGGCGGGTCGAGCTCGCGGTCGAGCGCGTCGTACACCTCCTGCGGCGGCGGAATGTCCGTGTTGGTGAGCCGCATCTCGCCCGTTCGCTCGTCGTACTCGAATAGCGGCTTGGCGTAGCCGTAGAACGGCAGGCCCGTCCTGATGTAGTTGTGCGGAAACGTGCCCAGCAGCACAACGTCCGGGTTGTACTGCTGCCCGTAGGCCAGGTACTTGAGCGCTGCCTGGTCTATGCCGTAACCCACCACGCCCATGTTGATCACCTCGCCGTTGTCCAGCAGCGTCTCCAGTTGCGCCGGATACGTCTCGTCCGAGTCCACGTGCGATCCGAACACGAACGAGTCTCCGATGGCGAGCACGCGCATGACACCCTCGCGCGGCTCCGGCTCGTAGACCGTTGCGCCGACGGCCCTGCCGCCGCGCGTCTGCGAGTTGTACGGCTGATCCCAGCCCAGGTAGGGGTCGTAGACATCGCGGCGCCAGTCCAGGTTGCGCGGGTACAGTTCCAGGAAGCTGCGGCGGTAGAAATCGGCGTCCAGCGCTCGGTCGTAGGTGAGGTCTGCGTACAGCTCAGAGGGCGAGTCGATGGTGAAGCGAAGGACTAGCTCCAGCACGGCCAGCAGCGCCAGCAACGAGCCTGCGGAAAGCGTCAGCCCAACGGCGATGGTCTTGAGGGTGTTCAATGAGCCGTCCCGTGCGTGGAGAATCCGAAATCCCTTCCCCTGTCTGCGGGGGAAGGTTAGAGCCTGCCCCTGCGAAAGTAGGGGATGGGGGCAATGGTGTGGACTCCCCACGCACAACTCACCCCCATCTCAATCTTCCCCCTTGAGGAGACCTTTGCACAACGCCAGTATTGTCCACAGAGGAAGCGCTCCAAATGTCATTCTGAACGAAGCGGAGCGAAGTGAAGAATCCAAAGCAAATGCTGGCAAAGCTACGCTGTATCCAATAGACTGCCTTGGATTCTTCGCGCAGTTTACCCTGAGCGTAGCCGTAGGGCTCAGAACGACATCGGAATGTTGGTGAGCAGGAGTTATGCAAGAATCTCCTTGAGGGGGAAGAGGGTTTGGTGGCCGCCATGCGGGTTGTGCAAAGAGGCCATGCACCGCCAGGCCCTTGTTGCCATTCCAGGCCCCAATGCCCTGTTGACATAGCTGGTTGAGCGCGGTAGATTGAGGTAATTGAAGCAGTGGCCTTACCACTCAATGCGGTTTCACTAGGACGAACCCCTCCCTCATGGGAGGGGTTACTGTTTTGGTAGGTACACGGCTACCTGAGCATTTCCCTGGCTACTCACGCTATCTCTCCCCTTAGCTCTTGCCTATTGCCGCAACGACTTGCCCCGATGCAGTGTAGGATAATGCGCTGGGCTGGTCAACAATCCAAATTGACCCGCGCGCCCGGCCCGTGCTATCATGCGTTCTGAGAATCAGCCCATGCCTTCAGCCGCGCAACTTATGGAAAACCTGGAACAGATTGGTCGGGAAGTCTCCGAGTGCACCGACTGCGCGCTCTCCCGCAACAGGACAAGAGCCGTGCCGGGCGAAGGGCCTGCGGACGCGGAGATTGTCCTGATTGGCGAGGCGCCCGGCTTCAACGAGGACCAGCAGGGCAGGCCGTTCGTGGGCGCGGCCGGCCACCTGCTGGAGGAGCTGCTGGCCCACGCCGGCCTCAGCCGCGAGGATGTGTTCATCACCAACACCGTGAAGTGCCGGCCGCTCAACAACCGCGACCCGCTCCCCGGCGAACTCGCCGCCTGCCGCAAATACCTGGACAGGCAGCTGGAGGCCATATCGCCCAAGGTCATCGTCACGCTGGGCCGTTACTCGCTCGGCAGCTTCCTGCCCGGCGAGGCCATCGGCAAGGCCAGGGGCAGGCCGCGCAACGTCAACGGAACAATCGTCTACCCCACGTACCATCCTGC
Organism: Dehalococcoidia bacterium; assembly: GCA_963555975.3. GTDB lineage: Bacteria > Chloroflexota > Dehalococcoidia > Lucifugimonadales > UBA2985 > JAPPHY01. The sequence continues at coordinate 238,748 of OY821663.2, read as the reverse complement.
GGCGGCCCTGCGCCAGCACGGGTTCCGCAAGGTCATAGAAGAGGACATGCAGAGGCTGCCGGAACTGCTGAAGGCAGCGCCTCAGCCCGCGGCTGCGCCGCAGGCGGAACAGCTCGGCATGTTCTGAGGATAAACATGGCTCAACAACTGAAGGTCATACCCCTGGGCGGTCTCGGCGAGATCGGCAAGAACATGATGGCCCTCGAATGCGGCGAGGACATCATCGTCATCGACGCCGGGGTGCTCTTCCCCGCCGAGGACACGCCCGGCGTGGACCTCATCGTACCGGACATTACCTACCTTAGGCAGAACCGCGAACGCGTCCGCGCAATCGTAATCACCCACGGCCACGAGGATCACACCGGCGCACTCCCCTACGTGCTGCGCGAACTGGAAGCGCCCGTCTACGCCCCGCGCCTGGCCGCTGGCCTCATTGAGGTCAAGCTGAAGGAGCACAGGGAGACGCGCGATTCCCGGCCCATCGCCATAGACCCCGGCGAACCGGTCGATTTCGGCTGCTTCCAGGTCGAGTGGTTCCGCGTGTGCCACAGCATACCGGACGCGATGGGGCTGGCGATTCGCACGCCGCTAGGGCTGGTCATTCACACCGGCGACTTCAAGGTAGACCACACCCCCGTGGACGGCCGCCCAACCGACCTGAGCAACCTGGCCGCTCTCACCGCGGAGGGCGTACTGCTGCTCCTCTCCGACTCCACCTACGCGGAGGTGCCCGGCTACACGCCGTCCGAGCGCGTGGTGGGTGAAGCACTCGACCGGGCCATTGCCACCGCGCACGGCCGCGTGCTGGTGGCATCGTTCGCATCGCTCATATCGCGCGTGCAGCTTGTGCTGGACGCGGCGCGCAGGCACGGGCGGCGGGTCGCGTTCGTCGGGCGCAGCCTCGTCGACAACGTCAACATGACGCTGAAGATGGGCTACCTGTCCGCGCCGCCGGAGCTCATGGCAACCCTGCGGGAGGTTAGAAACCTGCCGCCGGATGAGGTGGTCATTATGACCACCGGCAGCCAGGGCGAGCCGACCTCCGCCCTGGTTCGCATCGCAAGCGGCGAACACCGCGATGTCAGCATCATCCCCGGCGACACCGTCGTCATCTCCGCCACTCCCATACCCGGCAACGAGACCGTGGTCAGCAAGACCATCGACAACCTGCTGCGAAAGGGCGCGCACGTCCTCCACGACCGCATCGCGCTCGTTCACGTCCACGGACACGCAAGCCAGGAGGAATTGAAGCTCATGCTCAACCTGGTGCGGCCCCGGTACTTCGTGCCCGTCCACGGTGAGTACCGGCACCTGAAGGCGCACGCGGCCCTGGCCGGCGCGCTGGGCGTCGCCCCCGGCAACGTGTTCGTGATGGAGGACGGAGACGTGCTGGAGATTGGGCCGGACTCGGCGCAGCTTGCGGGCAGGGTGACGGCCGGCCCCGTCTTCGTGGACGGGCGGCGCACCTGGGACGTGACCAACGGCGTGCTCAGGGATCGCAGGCTCCTTTCGCAGGACGGCATTGTGGTGATGATGGTAACGCGGGACGCCGCAACAGGCCGATTGCTCGGCCTGCCTGAGATGGTTTCCAGCGGCTTCATCGACCTGGCGGAGCAGAGCGAGATAGCTCACGAGACCGCGCAGGTGGTGATGGAGGCGCTCAGCGGCAACGGCGCGCAGCCGCCGGATCGGGCGCTCGCCGCCGAACGAGTCAAGGAAGCCGCCGCCGGCTTCCTCCGCGATCGCACCGGACGACGACCCATGATCGTGCCGGTAGTGAAAGAGGTCTGAGAGGGACGCATGAAACGGCTAGCATCGAGCGTATGGCACAACAAGAGAGTCACGGCGATAGTCGTGTGCGCGCTGGTTGGCGGCGCGCTTGGGGGCGTGTACCACGCTCAAATCATCGACGCCTTCATCTCAGCGCGTGACGGCCTCGTCCGCACGTTTGCGTTCGGGTTCATACCGCCGCTGGTGTGGGCTGTGGCGCTGGCAGGCATGGCCTGGAAGCGGCGCGAGCTGCTGGCCCGGCGATTCTGGAACCTGTGGGCTGCCGGCCTGCTGGCCGCGGTGGTTGTCTGGGGCGGCATGGGCTACCTGATCGGCTACGAAGGCGTGCTCAACGAGGTGTCGCTGGGAGGCAGGACGGGACAGGCCATCAAGGGCGCTTCGGACGTGCTTGGCGCGGCGCGGCTGGCTGCGCTGGTCGTGCTGGCAATCGTCATCGCCACGCCGAGCGGCGCGCTCAGCTCGCTGCGAGCGTCCGGGCGCGCGGCCGCCGCCGCGGCGCGCGGGGCCAGGCGCGGCCTGCCGGTGGCGGCGCGCGGCGCGCGCGCAGTCGGCAGTGTGATAAGCAAGTCCGCACGCGTCCTGCGGCGGGAGAAGCAGTCCGCAGGCGCAATCACGGTGCAGGACGCGCCAGTCCCGCGCCCGTCCGAGCGCAGTGCAGCCGCGGCCGCGCGCAGGCAGCAGGCGATGCAGGAACAGCAGCCGCACCCGGCACGCAACGGCAACAGCGAGGCCGCGCCCGAAGACACGCCCGCCGAGGAAGCGCCGCGCCCGGCGCCTCCCGCAGCCGCGCCGCGTCCGCCAACGCCAGCACCGGCCGTCGCGCGGGACTCGTTCGCGGCCGCGGCGGCAGCCCAGGCCGCGGAGGCGCAGAGGCCGGCCATACCATACGTGTCGCCGCAGGAGTTGGCTCGGTGGAAGCTGCCGCCCGTCACCATGCTCGCGGAGGCCCCGCCGGGCAGCCACGAGCCGGGCATCGACAAGGAGGCCACGTCCGAGCTGATCGAGAACACGCTCGCCGACTACGGCATAGAGGTCAGCGTGTCGGAGGTCAAGCCCGGCCCAACCGTGACCATGTTCGGGCTGTCGCCCGGCTGGGTCAGGCGCAACCGGCAGTCGAAGGGCCGCTCCGGCGATGGCGCGGACGGCGGAGGCCGCGGCGAGGATGGCTCCACGCGCGTGAAGGTGGACAACATCCTGGCCCGCGAGAAGGATCTGGCGCTGGCTCTCGCCGCGCCCAGCCTGCGCATCGAGGCGCCCATCCCCGGCGCGTCGCTGGTCGGCATAGAGGTGCCCAATCCCAAGCCCGCCGTGGTCAACCTGCGAGACGTCATGGAGACAGACGCCTACCGCGCCATGCTGGAACGCTCCAAGCTCGCGCTGGGCTTGGGAGTCAAGAGCGGCGGCGAGACGGCCGTGGCAGACCTGGCCCGTATGCCGCACCTGCTCATCGCAGGCTCCACGGGCAGCGGCAAGAGCGTCTGCGTCAATACCGTCCTCACCTCCATCATCATGCAGACCTCGCCGTGGGAGGCGCGGCTGCTTATGATCGACCCCAAGCGCGTGGAGCTTACGCCCTACAACGGCATACCGCACCTGATGACCCCCGTCATCACGGAGGTGGACATGGCGGTGCAGGCGTTGCGGGGTATGCTCACGGAGATGAACTCCCGCTACAAGCTGCTGGAGGAGGCGGGTTCCCGCAACATCGCAAGCTACAACCAGGACCGGCCGCCTCACGAAAGGATGCCGTTCATCGTAGTGACCATTGACGAGCTGGCAGACCTGATGATGACCGCCTCCAAGGACATCGAGAACTCCATCGTCCGGCTGGCGCAGCTTGGGCGGGCAACGGGCATCCACCTGGTGGTCGCAACGCAGCGTCCGTCCGTGGACGTGGTGACCGGCCTGATAAAGGCCAACTTCCCCGGCCGCATCGCCTTTGCGGTGGCGTCCCAAGTGGACTCCCGCACCATCCTGGACAGCGCGGGCGCGGAGAAGCTGCTGGGCCGCGGCGACATGCTCTTCCACCCATCGGACGCGCCCAAGCCCATCCGCGTGCAGGGCGCGTTCCTCTCGGACGATGAGATAGGCGACCTGGTGAGCCACTGGCGAAACCTTGACGGCCCGCGGCCGCCGGACATCTCGCTGGAAAGCCCGGAGGAACCGACGGGCGGCGGTTTCTCGAACGGCGATTCCGGCGACGACCTGCTGGACAAGGCGCTGGAGATAGCCACGCAGCACAACCGCCTATCCACGTCGCTGCTGCAACGGCGGCTGCGAATCGGTTACCCCCGCGCGGCCCGGCTGATGGACCTGCTGGAGGAGGAGGGTGTGGTGGGCCCGGGCGAGCCGGGCAAGTCGCGCGACGTGGTGATTAGCCGTGGCAGAAGGCCCGGCGGGGTGTAGCGTTGGTACGCAGTCTTGCCGACAGGCTGAGCGGCTTTCTTGGGCGGCCGCCCAGCCCGCCCGTCGATGAAGAGTGGCCTCTGGAGGAGTGCGCCGCCTGCAACGCCTCGCTTGTGGACGCGCCCCTCTACCTGGAGAACCGCGTATGCCCGGCGTGCCGGTTCCACTACCCCATCTCCGCCAGGGAGCGCATCGCGCTGCTGGCAGACCCGGACACGTTCCGCGAGAGCCAGCGTTCCATAGTCTCGCTTGGCCTGCCGGCGTCCTCGCAGTTGCAGCGCAGGCGAGACCGGCGCAGGACAGGACTGACGGAGGCGGCCATCACCGGCCGCGCCTCCATCGGCGGCGCGCCCGTCATGCTCATCGCGCTCGACTACCGCTTCCTCGGGGGCACGCTCGGCGCGGTCATCGGCGAGAAGGTTGCGCTGGCGTTCGAGATGGCCGCGCGCCGCAAGCTGCCGGTGGTGGCTGTCGTCACCAGCGGCGGCGCCACAACGCAGGACGGCGTGCTGTCGCTGATGCAGCTTGCCAAGACCACCGTTGCCGTCAACGACCTGCACGAGCAGGGGCTGCCCTTCATCTCCGTGCTCGCCAACCCCGCCACCGGCCAGGCATTCTCCGGCTTCGCGAACATGGCGGACGTAGTGCTGGCGGAGCCGGGCGCGATCCTTGGGGTGGCCCCGTCCGGGCAGCGGCCGGCCGGAGCGCGTAACGCCCCGCCGCCGTGGGTGAACACCACGGAGGCGCACCTGTTCCACGGCATGATCGACAGGGTGGTCGACAGGGAGCGGCTGCGCGGGCTTCTCGTCATGCTCCTTAGCCTCACGTCGCCGCGGCAGGACGCAGCCGAGTGCGGCGAGGAGGCGGCGGCCGCGCCCGCGGCTCCCGACGGCGACCGCATCGAGGAACTGTGGCCGTCCTCGTGGGAGACCGTGCGCGTGGCCCGGCGCGGGCAGCGTCCCACGTCCCTCGACCTCATACGCCGCGCCATGCCGGTGTTCGTGGAGCTGCACGGCGACCGGCTCCAGGGCGACGACCCGAGCGTGGTCGCGGGCCTGGGCAGCCTGGGCGGCCGCCCCGTGGCGGTTATCGCGCAGGAGCGCGGCCACGACGTATCCGCCGGCGAGCGGCACGAGGGCCGAGCCTACCCGGAGGGCTTCCGCAAGGCCGAAAGGCTGATGCGGCTTGCCGCCAAGCTCAAGCTGCCCCTCGTGACGCTCATCGACACGCCCGGCCCGTACTACGGCGCGGAGTCGGAGCAGCGCGGCCTTGGCAGCGCAATCGCGTCCGCCACGTCACGGATGGCGCAGCTTCCCGTGCCCACCGTCGCAGTCGTGGTCGGCGGGGCCGGAAGCGAGGGCGCGCTGGCGCTGGCGGTGGCAGACCGGCTGCTGATGCTGGACAGCGCCACCTACACGGTGACCTCGCCGGAGGTTGGCGCGGCGCTCTTGTACCGGGATTCGCCGCGCGGCAGGCGCGTTCCGGCGCCCCTCACGCTGACCGCACAGGACTGCCGCGAGCTCGGCATCATCGACGACGTCGTTGGCGATGCGTCAGATGAAAGCAGGCACAACCCGGACGAACTGGCAGTGCTGCTGCGAACGACAATCGAGAACGAGCTTGACGGCCTGTCCGGCCGCTCGCCCAGGCGGCTGCTACGAGACCGATACCGCAAGTACCGCAAGATGGGCGAGTACAGCTCGCACTTCAGGGTTGCGCTGGCGCAGGAGGCGGCGCAGCTACAAAGCTACGTGGCGCACCGGGTGAGGCGGATTCGCCGGAGACGGCGGCGGGCCAAGGGCGAACTGCCCGCGCCTGCCGAAGGCGGCGGAGAGGAAGGCGGAGCCTAGCCGGGCTGCTCCGCGGCCAGCGCAGGCTCCAGCGCAAGGGCCACGCTCTCGTACTCCGCGGCCACAAGGGGGCTGGCCAGCACGGTCGGCTGAGACGTGTCCCGGTAGTCGGCTCTCAGGTCCATGCGGCCCATGAACGGCAGGCCCATCTCCTCCGCAAGCTCCTCGCCCGCGCCGCTGCCGAACACGTCGCCGCTGAAGTTCTCCACCACGCCCAGCGCCCTGACGTTCAGCTTGCGAATCATGTTGATGGAACGCTTGGCGTCCAGCTTGGCGAGCGCCTGCGGCGAGGTGACGACCACGAATCCGTCCAGGCTCAGGGCCTGCATCACCGTGAGGGGAGCGTCGGACGTGCCGGGCGGCAGGTCAACCAGCAGGTAGTCCAGGTCGCCCCAGTCGGTGGTCTGGAGGAAGCGGTTGATGGCGTTGTGAATCATTGGGCCGCGCCAGATGATCGCCTCCTCCTCGTTCTCCTGGAAGAAGGCCATTGAGAGAATCTTGACGCCGAACCGCTGCGGCGGGATGAGCATGTCGTCCTGCATGGTGGGCCTGTCGGTGACGGCGAGGACGCGGCTGGCGTTGGGGCAGTCGATGTCGGTGTCCATGAGGCCGACTGAGTAGCCCTTCTGCGCGAGGGTGACGGCGAGGTTGACGGCCACCGTGGTCTTGCCCACGCCGCCCTTGCCGCTGTACACGCCCACCTTGTTGCGGATGCGGGACAGCCTGCCGGAGATCTCGCGGCGCTGCTGCCAACTCCGCTTCATAGCCTCCAGGCGCGCCTGCTCTTGAGGTGACATCTGGCGAGTCATGGCGTTGTGTTCCTCCCGGCGCGCCCTGTTGGGCAGGGCATGGCCTTCAGGCGTTGAGGCGAACAGAGGGCGTCAGTCAATTCCCAGCAGCTTCTTGCCGTCCTCGGTGATCATGTCCGGGTTCCACGGCGGGTCGAAGACCATGTCTACCTCCACGTCCTCCACGCCCTCGATCTCCGCGATGCGCCACTCCGCGTTCTGCGCGATGTACGGGCCCATGCCGCAGCCGGGGGCCGTGAGCGTCATCTGCACGTACACCTCGCCGCCGTTCAGCTTGATGTCGTAGATCAGGCCAAGGTCGTAGACGTTGACCGGGATCTCCGGGTCGTAGACATCCCTCAGGGCCTCCTTGATTTCGTCCATTGTGACTTCTTTGGCAGTTGTCATGTGAGACCTCGCTTGAACGTGTAGGCTGAGCCATCTCCGCTTGCCGCGATTGTACCAGCGCAGCCGCGGGCTGTCAATTTGAGGGGGCCATAAGGCAGCGTAACGTAGAGTGTGCAAAAGGAGAGAAGGGGTCCTACCGGGTGAAGCAAACCCACTGATCTGTCCGCTCACCCTAAGCTTGTCGAAGCATGAACGGATCCTCTGCCCGTTCGCCCTGCGCCTGTCGAAGGGCGCCCCTTCCGCCGCGGTGCGCCCTCGTACTACAATAGGGTGTAGAGCGTGTGCCACGCGCTCCGGTGCCCGATAGTGTAGCGGTAGCACGTCAGCCTTTGGAGCTGAAGTCCCTGGTTCGAATCCAGGTCGGGCAACTCATCGAACGACACGCGCGCCGCCCCCGAGACGGCGCGCCCGCGCCTCACCTCTCGCGCTCTGCCCTGCCGATAGCGTACGCCCTCCACATCAGCAGCAGCGATGCCGCCGCGTAGCCCGCAACGCCCGCGCCGAGCGTCGTCCAGTCCTCACGCGCCGCCTCCAGGCTTGGCAGGCCGCTGTCCATCCACGTCAGGCCCGCCCAGCCCGCCAGCGACAGCAGGCCGAGCGCCAGGCAGCCGATTGCAACCTTGCGAAGCGGCGGGCTGAACTTCCTCCCGCGAAAGTCCTGCAACGACTGCGGAACCTCGCTCCCGCGGGCCGCCTCCTCGAAGCGGTCGAGCGGTATCTGCTGGCGGGGCGGCTCCGGGCCGCCGCGGCCGCCGCCGGTCGCGCCCAGCAGCTCGCGGAACCGTCGCCGGAATTCGTCGTCCGTGTGGTCCCGCTTGCGGTTGTTGCACGGCCCGCAGAGCAGCTGGAAGTTGTCCATCCGGTGCGGGCCGCCTCGCACAACCGGCGTCATGTGGTCGATCTGGAACTCGCGGATGTCCCGCGCCGCGCCGCAGTACATGCAGCGGCCGTCCTGCTGCCGGAACAGCGCTTCCTTCTGGCCCGCGGCGAACGGCCTGCGCCGAGTGGGTCGCACGTTGCGGCCTCCGCCCTGAACGCGCGCCATCACGTAGATGACGATGTCGGCGAGGAACAGCAGGTAGCCGCCAAGCAGGGCCGCCAGCCAGCCCAACACGAACGCGAGGGAGCGGAGCAGCCGCGCCGCCGGGACTCTCGCCAGGAACATGAACAGCCCCGCGATGAGCACGACCGGCCTGCTCACCACGTACGCGGCGGCGCGCACGATGCGCGGGACTGCGACGGTGGCGATGAACACCACCACTCGCGCGACGAGCGTGACCACGAACACGATGAGCCTGGCCGCCAGGACAATCGGGCTGGCTGCGATGCGTAAAACCGTTGACATTTGGAGACGCCGCGCCGGAAGGCTGCTTGCGAGGCATAGTAGCACACCGTCGGCGTGCGCGGGGAGGGGTGCGTGGCGGGAGGGGGGGGCTCCTTCACTTTTGACGGATTGTGCTATAATCGTTACGCTAACAGGACAACCCAACCCGCATTGAGAGCGCAGAGATGGCAAGCAAAACAAAGCAACCGCAAGTCAAGGAAACGCCCTCACAGAGGTTTGACCGCGTGGCAAAGCAGGCTATGGAGCGCAGCCGCCGCGCCAGAGAGCGCCGCGAGGCCCGCGAGCGGGCGGCAAAGCAGTTGGGGTAGGGCCCTTTATGGGATGATCTACTCCCATTGCTCAGGATTGTACGTGTCCGGCGGCTCTACCTCGTAGAAGATGGAGTACTCGGCAACCGAAACGTCCTCGCCGCCAATCTCACCCCACAGCATTACGGTGTACACCCCCGGGCCGTACTCCGAAAGCAGGCCGCTGATGTCGGCAACAACCGAAAAGTCATAGCCGCTTGCCCTCCAGGTGGACGCTGTCACCCAAGGGATTACGATGGGCTGCGCTACCTTGAATTGACTGGCCTGATACGCCTGCCTCCAGAATGCGGACGCCTCTTCCGGCGAGCGCGGCGGCGCGGCGGCAGGGGAAACGTCATACGGGTCGGGGCAGGGCGTGTGCATGGAGGTGAAGCTGTCCGTCGTCCAATAGTAGCCGCCTGTCAGTGCATACCTGAACGCGGCAATCTGGCGTCCCAGGTCGTAGCAGTACGTGCGTGAGACCTGCCCACGCGTAAGCTCATGAGGCGGCGGGTCATAGTACAGCTGCAATCCAAGTTCCTCCTTGTCGGAGAAACTGAGTTCATTGATTGCGCGTCCTGAGAACGAAAGTTGACCGTCAGCTATGTTCGGCAGCACGTCAAACTCCACGTAGCCGCCTTCGAAGTGCTGATAAAGGAACAAGTTGTACCTGTCCCAGGCCAGCCCGATGTTCACCTTCTTGTGCCACTTGTCCAGGATATTGCGGCGGTGACCCGGACTGTCCATCAGTCCCTCCATTGCGTCCCGAATCTCGAACGCTATGTCATCCAGACCGCGATAGTTTTCGTATGCCTTGATGCAGTAGTCACGGCCGCTGCCGTTCTCTCCGTTGCTGTGGTAGCCGCCCGCCAGGGAGTAGCGCATGTATGGCTTGAGTCCGTCCAGCCCCCAATGGCTGCTGAAGCACCCGGCCAAGGCGTTCTCCGCGTGCAACTGCGCCGCAAAGTTGTCGCCCATCATCACGGGCGCAACGCCTGCCCTCTCCCTCTCCGCGTTGATCAGTTCAAGCATGTAGAGCTTGTAGTCGTAGTGACGCAGGTCTGGCGGAGGTGGAGGCGTGGGAGTAGGCGTTGGCGTCGGCGTGGGTCTAGGTGTTGGCGTGGCTGTGGGCGTCGGCGTGGCTGTAGGCAAAGGCGTGGACGTGGGCGTGGGCGTAGGGCCAGGCGTGGGCGTTGGGCCGGGAGTAGGCGTTGGGCGAGGCGTGGGCGTGGGGCCGGGAGTTGGCGTCGGATGAGACGTTGATGCTGGAACCGACCTCACTGGCACTGGGTTCTGACTTGAGTCGTCTTCACCTGTGGAAGCCAGGCAAGGGGCAACAAAGACCAATCCTAGAAGGCCGATGGCTATCAGCATTATCCACGACCCCCATCCGGGTCCGTCTTTGGCGGGCCTGCTGCGGGGAACGTTCGGCGGTAACTCCCCGCCGCGAGATCCTGATGCAGCCGCCACTGGACTGGGTCGCGTGCCCGCTCTGGCTGCCTGCGCTCTCTCCAACTGGCGATTGCGGGCAGCCTCCAACCGCTCCATTCGAGTAACGCGCTCTCTTTCCTGTCGCTCCCTTGCTTCTCTGCCTCTTCTCTCTAACGGTGTCTCCCGCCTCGGCTGCTCAGGAGGGCGCGGCGCAGGCGCCACTGGCGTCGCAGGCGTTACTGTTTGCGGAGAAGACGCCGCGGACGGCAACGTCGAGGCGTACCCCGTTCCCTCGCACTCCATGCAGGTTCTCCACCGGCCGCCCTGAGAATATGCACGAGTCTCCTGCGATTGGACGCGTCCTCGCCCCCTGCACACACGACAGGCCCGTCCGTCCACAAAGGTCACATCGCTGCCTCTTTGCTGCGCCTCCAGCAGGTGGGCGCCGCAAAGATACTGAGGAGTACCGCTGGTGTGGCGATAGCCGACCGCCCTGCGCCGGCAAGCGCTGGCGCGGCAGATGATCTGCTCGGGATTGTGGCCGTGGAGCCGCCAGTTGGTCTGCGTGAAGCTGCGCTGGCACCGGCTGCACTGCACAAGTTGGCTGCCGCTGGAGGAACTGCTCATGGAATGCCCTTGCGATTGTAGACGGCAGCGTCCCGCCGGCGGCGGGACGCGATGGAGAGCCTGGTAGCGGGGGTTGGATTTGAACCAACGACCTTCGGGTTATGAGCCCGACGAGCTGCCACTGCTCCACCCCGCGTTGCGGTGAGGCGAACAACTGGTGATAGAGGTCTACGAGCCTGAATGTGGGTCAAGTCCTCGGCCGATTAGTACCGCTAGGCTCAATCCCTTGCGAGACTTACACCTGCGGCCTATCAAACAGGTAGTCTACCTGTGGCCTTACTCCGCCTTTCGGCGGATGGGAGATCTGGTCTTGGGCAGGGCTTCGCGCTTATATGCTTTCAGCGCTTATCCGCTCCAGACGTGGCTACCCGGCGGTGCCCCTGGCGGGACAACCGGCACACCAGAGGTCTGTCCCTCCCGGTCCTCTCGTACTAGGGAGAGCCTCCCTCAAATCTCCTGCGCCCGCGACGGATAGAGACCGAACTGTCTCACGACGTTCTGAACCCAGCTCGCGTGCCGCTTTAACCGGCGAACAGCCGGACCCTTGGGACCTTCTTCAGCCCCAGGATGCGACGAGCCGACATCGAGGTGCCAAACCTCGCCGTCGATGTGAACTCTTGGGCGAGATTAGTCTGTTATCCCCGGGGTAGCTTTTGTCCGATAAGCCACGGCCCTTCCACACGGGACCGTAGGATCACTTTGCCCGACTTTCGTCCCTGCTCGACTTGTGGGTCTCGCAGTCAAGCCCCCTTATGCCAATACACTCTGCAGGTGATTTCCATCCACCTTGAGGGGACCTTTGGGCGCCTCCGTTACCTTTTGGGAGGCGACCGCCCCAGTCAAACTGCCCACCAGACACGGTCCCCCGGCCTATCCGGGGTTAGAGCCAAAGACAGAGAAGAGTGGTATTTCAACGTCGGCTCCATCTCAACTGGCGTTGAGACTTCCTAGCCTCCCACCTATCCTACACAACTCTGACCCCAGTCCAATGTCAGGATGCAGTAAAGCTCCACGGGGTCTTTTTGTCCTGTCGCGGGTTACCCGCATCTTCACGGGCCTTGCAATTTCGCCGAGTCCCTCGTTGAGACAGCGACCAAGTCGTTACGCCTTTCCTGCGGGTCGGAATTTACCCGACAAGGGATTTCGGTACCTTAGGACCGTTATAGTTACGGCCGCCGTTCACCGGGGCTTCAGTTCAGAGCTTCCTCCCGGCCTAAGCCGGGATTCACCCCTCCCCTTAACCTTCCGGCACTGGGCAGGCGTCAGCCCCTATACATAGGGTTTCCCCTTAGCAGAGACCTGTGTTTTTGTTAAACAGTCGCTTGGCCCTATTATCTGCAACCCCGAAAGGCTCCGGGAGCAAGTCCGTTCACCTCCAGGGCACCCCTTCTTCCTAAGTTACGGGGTTAGATTGCCGAGTTCCTTAACGAGGGTTCTCTCGAACACCTTGGGGCTTTTACCCCTGCCTACCTGTGTCGGTTTGCGGTACGGGCGCCTCTATCCCATAGCAACGAGGCTTTTCTTGGCGGTATAGGTTCAACGGAATTCCCCGAGCAAACCTCGAAGTTTCCGCCCCTCTCAGCTCGTAACGCCGGAACGGATTTGCCTGTCCCGGCATGGCCTACGGGGGCGGACGCACCATGTCCATTGGGCACGCTCCGCCTACCTTTCCGCGTCCCCCCTTTGCTTTAGAGCGAGATAAGGGCGGTACGGGAATGTTGACCCGTTGTCCATCGCCTTCGCCTTTCGGCTACGGCTTAGGCCCGACTAACCCTACGCCGAACAACGTTGCGTAGGAAACCTTAGGCTTTCGGTGCCAGGGATTCTCACCCTGGTTTGCGCTACTCATGCCGACATTCTCACTTCCCCGCGCTCCAGCAGACCTCGCAGTCTGCCTTCAGCGCCCGGGGAACGCTCCCCTACCCCCCGATTGGCTTGCGCCTCTCGGAGCCACGGCTTCGGCGGCGGGCTTGAGCCCCGTTGGATTTTCGGCGCAGGACCCCTCGACCAGTGAGCTATTACGCACTCTTTGAAGGGTGGCTGCTTCTAAGCCAACCTCCTGGCTGTCTGGGCGATCCCACTTCCTTTACCACTTAGCCCGCACTTGGGGGCCTTAGCCGGTGGTCTGGGCTGTTTCCCTTTCGACAATGAAGCTTATCCCCCACTGTCTCACTCCCAAGGTAAGATATACTGGCATTGGCGGTTTGGTTGGGTTTGGTAAGCTCACGCCCCCTAGCCCATCCAGAGCCCTACCTCCAGCATTCATCCTTGAGGCTGCACCTCAATGCATTTCGGGGAGAACCAGCTATATCCGGGTTCGTTTGGCATTTCACCTCTACCCACAGCTCATCCCAGGTCTTTGCAACGACCACGGGTTCGGGCCTTCACTCGGATGCTATCCGAGCTTCACCCTGGCCATGGGTAGCTCACCCGGTTTCGGGTCTAATCCCCGCGACTCCGTCGCCCTGTTCAGACTCGCTTTCGCTTCGGCTCCCTCCGTTAACGGAGTTAACCTTGCCGCAGAGATTAACTCGTCGGCTCATTCTTCAATAAGCACGCCGTCATCCCTCCCAGCGGAGGGACTCCGACCGTATGTAGGCCCACGGTTTCAGATCTATTTCACTCCCCTCCCGGGGTTCTTTTCACCTTTCCCTCACGGTACTGGTACGCTATCGGTCGCCAAGGGTATTTAGCCTTGGAGGGTGGTCCCCCCGGATTCCCACGGGATTCCTCGTGTCCCGTGGTACTCAAGAACGCATCGGGAGCCTCTTCCTTTTCGCCTACGGGGCTTTCACCCCCTATGGCTGCCCTTTCCAGGGACCTTCGGCTAAAGAAGAGGTTTGTAACTCCCAGGGGTTGCTGGAGCTTCCCCGGATGCGCCTTACAACCCCCCTGAAGCATAGGACTCCAGTCCACTAAGCTCCAGAGGTTTAGGCTATTCCCCGTTCGTTCGCCACTACTAAGGGAATCTCGGTTGATTTGTTTTCCTCGAGGTACTGAGATGTTTCAGTTCTCTCGCTTACCCGCCCCGCCCTAAGGGTTCAGACGAGGCTATCCCAAGTTCATTGGGATGGGTTACCCCATTCGGGAATCCCCGGCTACGCTTGCTAGACAGCTCACCGAGGCTTTTCGCAGTCTTGCCACGCCCTTCATCGGCCCTTGGCGCCTAGGCATCCACCGTGGGCCTGTAGTAACTTGTCCCACATTCAGGCCCGTAAACCTCTATTCAGTTGTTAATGTGCACAGAAAGCGGCGCCTGGATGCTTCCAGCCGCCGCGGAGTCAGCTTCCAGTTGAGTGTCTTGTATACGCTCAGGTGTCCAGTTCTGCGTTCCTCTTGCTGGGACGTGAAGGCCATTATACGTTCGTCCCGCGGAGTAGTCAAGGGGTTTTTCCAGTCCGCTGCGGCCAGTTCGAGGTGTACTTTGGCGGCGGATTCGGCTAGAATCCGCCCGATGACCCCGCTCCCCAGGAGGAACGCGTTGACCGCTACGGACGGCGTCCTTAAGGGCAACGCCCGCTACGCCGAAGAGTTCGACAAGGCCGGCCTGACCTCGCCGCCCGCGCTGGGCCTGGCCGTGGTGGCCTGCATGGACGCGCGACTGGACACACACAAGCTGCTGGGGCTTGAGGAGGGCGACGCCCACGTGATTCGCAACGCCGGAGGCGTGGTCACGGACGACGTGATCCGCTCCTTGGTCATCTCCCAGCGGCTGCTGGGCACCCGCGAGATCGTCCTGGTGCACCACACGGACTGCGGCATGATGAAGTTCCGCGACGACGACCTGAAGGACGCGATAGAGGCCGACACCGGCCTGCGCCCCTCCTTCTCTATGGAGGCGTTCGCGGGCCTGGAGCAGGACGTGCGGCAGTCCATCGCCCGGATACAGGCCAGCCCGTTCATACCGGTCAAGGATCAGGTGCGCGGCTTCGTGTACGACTGCGCCACCGGACTGCTGCGAGAGGTCTCGGCGTCCTGACGCCGGAACCGCGGGCTGTGTGACGGCGAATGGCGAAGACCATCTACCTTGCCAACCCCTACGGCTTCTCCCTCCAGCAGAAGGCGGAACTTCTGCCGCCGATTGTGGCTGCGCTGGAGTCGCTTGGGCTGGAGGTGTGGGAGCCGTTCGCGCGCAACAACCAGGTGAACTTCCAGGAGGCCGGATGGGCGTACCGCGTCGGCCAGGCGGACTTTCGGGATGTGGCGGAGTCGGACGCCATATTCGCAGTCGTCAACGGAGTTCCGCCGGACGAGGGCGTGATGGTGGAACTGGGAATGGCGGTTGCGCTGGGCAAGCCTACGTTCCTGTTCAGGGACGACTTCCGCCGCGTCACGGACAGCGAGCAGTACCCTCTGAACCTCATGCTGTTCACCGGCCTGCCGGAGCACGGCTGGCAGGACTACTACTACACGTCCGTCAGCGAGATAGTCTCGCCGGAAAAGGCGCTTGCGCGATGGGCCAGAGGAGAGGCGGTGTGAGTAGCCTCAGGGCTAGATGACCCGCTCAAAGTGCGGATGTGTGAATCCTGGCGGCGCTGCGCCGCTTCATTCATGTGCCCCTGACTCCCGTCGCGGGCCGCGCGCGATGCGCCTGCCCAGGGCTATCGCCCACAGCAGGAAGCCCAAGTCGATGATGAGGATACCGACAGGCTCTGACCAGTACAAGAAAGTGTCGATGGCAGTGGGGAAGTCGACGCGCAGGTAATAGGTGAGCGGCCAGGTGGCATCGCTGAACGCGATGACGACCACCGTCCGCATGAAGCCCAAGCCAACGGTCAAGGCAAGGATGGGGCAAATGGCCCGCAGCCTGAAGCGCCCGGTTGGCGCAAACGCCGCGCCTATCGTCAGGGCTATCCCAAGAAACGCCACAGGCAGGAGCCAAGCTGTCTCCACGCATCCCTCGCTCGCCACAACCAGGTTTGCCACGGGCATGACCGGAAGCAGCGCCACGTATGCCTCGGCATCTTCACTGCCTAATCTAGGCCAGAAACGGGGCCAGAAGCAGGTCCAATCCAACAGCCGCTCAATGACGCGGAGCGCCAACTCCAACAGCAAGTTGAGGCCGATTGCCGGCAGCAGCATAGGCCGCAGGCCGTTCAATACCCATCGCCGCGGAGCGTGATCCATTATGCAGCCTCCGGCGTTCAGGCCGCGGCGGCGCAGCTCGCCGCCCCTACCCCCGCGGCCGCCAGCTCACCAGCGCAGGCCGGAACACCGGCGCGCCGCGTATCCTGAACCGGCCGTCGCCGGATTCCTCCAGCAGCTCGTCAAGCGCACGCGCCAGCCGCCGCTCGCCCTCGCCGCCCGGCTCCACGAACAGCCGCGGCCGCGTCTGCTCCAGCGCGCGCTCCCGGCTCTCGAAACCGCGCGGCTCCTGCGGCGGCAGCATCTCCAGGTCGGGATTGACGCCCATCTCCCACAGCAACCGCATCAGCTCTCGGTGAGACGGCAACTCCAGCCGCGGCTCGCCGTGCACCAGCGGCCACAGAGGGTTCGACTGCGTGTACGGCGGGCACTCGCCGAGCACCACAATCACCCGCTCTCGCGCGTGCGCTTCCAGCTTGCGTATGAACTCCTGCACACCCCGCACGGTGTAGAGCACCTGCACGCACATCGCCACGTCCGCCAGCTCCACCTCCGCGTCCTCCCACGTGGACGCGACGAGCGAGACGTTGTTCCGCCCAAGTCGCTCGGCCTCCTCACGCAGCACCGCGCCCATGCTTGCCGACGGCTCGACGGCGACCACGCTCCGGCAGTGCAGCGACACGGGCAGGGCGATGCGGCCGCCGCCCGCGCCCACGTCCAGCACGTCGTGGTGCGGCTCGATCTCGCGGAGCAGCCGCTCGACAAGCGGGTCGGCGGCGTCGAGCGATGGCCGGAACCGCCCCGCGTACGGCACCCAGGAGTCAGACGGAGCGCCGCCGCGCTCGCGCACCCGCTCAGATTGCGCGTGTTCTGCGTCTACCATCTGCCGCCAGAGTTCGGCTGTTGGGCTGGTCATTTGAGTCACCTCAACCTCGGCGCGCCGCGCGGACGCGCAGACCCATCGACAAGCTCAGGACGAACGGTTACTGGAGCGTCCACGCACTCAGGCGTGAACCCCACGCACTCCGGGTTGCTGAACGCCAGCCTGCGCGCCATCACCTGCGCGGCGACCTCGCAGCTGTCAACGAGCAGGTATCTCCTGCCGTGGCGGGCCGCCGCCTCGCCCGTGGTGCCGGAGCCCGCGAAGAAGTCCACCACCAGCTCAGCCGGGTTGGAGTGAACCTTCACGATGCGCTCCAGTATCGCCAGCGGCTTCTGCGTGGGGTAGCCCGTGCGCTCCCGCCCGGCCGTGGGAACGATGGTCTGCCACCACACGTCCGTGGGCGTCTTGCCCCGCGCCGCCTTCTCCTCGCCCACCAACCCCGGCGCCATGTACGGGATTCGGTCGATTGCGTCGTAGTTGAAGGTGTAGCAAGCCGGGTCTTTCACGTACCACAGCAGCGAGTCGTGCTTGGCCGGCCATCGGTCTTTCGGGCGGCCGCCGTAGTCGTATGCCCAGATTATCTCGTTGATGAAGCAGTCCACGCCGAACACGCCGTCCAGCAGCACCTTGCAGTAGTGAACCTCCCGGTAGTCCAGGTGCAGGAACAGCGAGCCGGTGGGCGAGAGGATGCGCCGGGCCTCCTCCAGCCGCGGCTTGATGAAGTCCAGGAAGTCATCGAACGCGTCCGGGAAGGAGTGGACGCCCAGCCTTGTCGTGCGATACCTGCGTCCCTGGAACCCCGTGCGGTCTCCCGCCGCCTCGTCGCGCTCGGTGCGAAGCCGCTCTCGTCGCTGGGTGCGGCCGGTGTTGAACGGCGGGTCGATGTAGACCAGCGAGGCCGCGCCGTCCTCGACGGTGCGCAGAACGTCCAGGTTGTCGCCCAGGACGATGCGGTTCGGCGACCGCAAGTTGTTCGTTCGGCTATCGGTCATGCGCCGCCTCCGCGCTCGCGCAATTCCTCTTCCCCTTGAGGAGATTCTTGCATAACTACTGCTCACCAACATTCCGATGTCGTTCTGAGCGCAGCGAAGAATCCAAGGCAGTCTATTGGATACAGCGTAGCTTTGCCAGCATTTGCTTTGGATTCTTCACTTCGCTCCGCTTCGTTCAGAATGACATTTGGAGCAATTCCTCTGTGGACAATACTGGCGTTGTGCAAAGGTCTCCTCAAGGGGGAAGATTGAGATGGGGGTGAGTTGTGCGTGGGGAGTCCACACCATTGCCCCCATCCCCTACTTTCGCAGGGGCAAGCTCTAACCTTCCCACGCAGACGAGGGAAGGGAATTTCTACTCCGGCGAGAGCTTCAGGTGCTTGGGCGGTTCGTCCGGCAGCTGCCACACGATCTCCTCGTGGTCGTACTGGCGGTGGTAGGCGTTGGCCGCGTTGACGCCGGAGTGGTAGCTGCGCTCGAAAGCGTCCCAGTCCCGCGCTTCGATTGCGCTGTTGATGGCGGTGAGCGGCCCTTTGATGAACGCCTCCACGTGCAGGGTGTAGCGCGGCCTGGTGACGTTGCCGATTCGCAGCGCCTTCTCCACTTCGGACGACTGGAGCGCGGCCAGCTTCCAGTTGCCGGCCTTGGCGGCGTAGTAGAGGATCCAGTAGCGGTCGCTGATCTCGGCCATCAGGCGGGCCAGGCCGGGCTGCATGTTGCCAAGCTGGTCAAGCGTTATCTCCGTGTGCGAGGTGCGGGCCACCGGCTGCGAGTCCTGCGTCATCTCGTCGTCTCCCAATCAACCCGCGGGCGGAAGCCGACCCTCGCCGCCCGCGGTTCTGGCTGTACGGGTTGCAATATAGCACAGGCGAACGCGTATACGCCATGCTAATTTCCCGCGTTTTGCGCGCCCAACGCATTGACATAGTCCGCACTAACTGCTATCGTTAGTCTGAGGTTGCACTACCGCAAAGCACAGAGGCAGGATCGATGGCTAGCATACGCGAAATCGTCAAGGAAGGTCGGCAGTCCGCGGCGGCAACGCCCGCCCGAAGCCGAGTTCTGCCCTTCGCGCGCAGGCATCCGCGAGGCGCATTCGTGCCCGCGCCCGTTGGCGTGTCCGCCTCGCTGCTTCTGGCGTTGCTGCTCATCGTCAGCGTAGCGATCCGGCTCTAGCCGCCCCCGTCCTGGCTGCGCACCACCAGCTTGCCGTAGAAGTCGCGGCTCTCCATCACCCGGTGGGCCTCAGCCACGTCCTGAAGCTTGAAGACGCGCCCGACCACGCCGCGAAGCTCGCCGCGGTTTATCACGCTCATCATCTCCGCAAACGACCGGCGCGTGCGCCCACCGCTGCCCATCAGCGTCAGCGGCCGGCCCTGCAACAGCGACAGATCCATGTCCGCCTGCGACCCCGACGTTGTGCCGGTGATGACCAGGCGGCCGCCCGGCCGCAGGCTCAGCAGGTTCTCCCGCCACACGGCCGCGCCCACCACGTCCAGCGCGGCGTCCGCGCCAACGCCGCCGGTCAGCTCCAGCACGGCGCGGCTGAAGTCCGGCGTTTCGCGGTAGTTGATGCCGTGGTCTGCGCCCTGCTCGCGGGCAACCGCCAGCTTCTCGTCCGAGCCTGCGGTGGTGATGACCCGCGCACCGATGCGCTTGGCGATCTGGATGGCTGCGCTGCCCACGCCGCTGCCGCCCGCCTGCACCAGTATCGTCTCCCACGGCTGGAGCTGCGCGCGCACCATCAGGCAGTGCCAGGCGGTGTGGAAGGCGAGCGGGATGGCGGCCGCCTCCTCAAACGTCATGGAGTCGCTGAAGCGGTGGACGTTGACGGCGGGGACGCAGCACAGTTCGGCGTGGCCGCCGTCCAGGTCAACTCCGATCCGCAACTGCCGCTCGCAATACTGGTCGAGGCCGTGAAGGCATTGAGCGCAGGCGTCGCACTTGACGCGGTTGTCCACCAGCACGCGGTCGCCGACTGCCAGGCCGGCGACTCCCTCGCCGAGTTCCGCCACCTCGCCCGCCATGTCGCAGCCCAGGATGCGGGGCAGCGAGCCGGGGCCGCGCCCGCGGCCTGACCGCACGCCGAGGTCAAGGTGGTTGAGCGCGCTGGCGCGGACTCGAATCACCGCCTCGCCGGGGCCGGCGGTGGGATCCGGCCTGTCGCCGTAGATCAGCTTGTCGATGTCTCCGTGTTCCGCAATGTATACAGCCTTCATTGCGCCTCCCTGCCAGTGTGAATGAGTTTAGTCCAACCATCTTACCATGAAGGGCAACGCGAGTTGCCCATTCGCCCCTGCCTTCGCAGGGGCAAGCTCTGAGTCTGTCGAAGGCGAGCGGGGGGGGGACAACAACCGTCGCCCCTGCGGAAGCAGGGGCCTAGCACCCGGTGGGGTGCGGGGGGATGGATTGCGGCTGAGCCTGCCCCGTACCACGATACGGGCGTAAACTCAGCCGCAATCCAGTTCCTACAGGCGGCCTCTGCGGGCGGGTCTCTGTAGTGTGCGGCTGCCCGAGGTTTCTCGACTCCGCTATCGCGGAGTCTACCCTGAGCGCAGCCGAATGGGCTCGAAATCACTATGGCCTTGCCAAGGTCACGTGAGGGGATGAAAGTAGGCGGCCGACACCAGGGCGATTTTGGCCTGCCTGCGAGACTGGTTATCTCGTCCTTCTAGCCACTTGGCACGCCTACTTTCATAGCAATGACAGGGAAGGCGGCCGCTCACAGTGACGGTGACCCCTCCTGAACCAGGGCGGTTCACGAACAGCCGCTACGGCACGAACAGGGCAACACCCCCCCCACATCAATCCTTACAATCCGCGAAATCGCCCCGCCAACGTGTTGACAAGTCGCAGGCGAGGGGTAAAATGTTCACGCTGGGTGAAATATCCCAACGCTCGCGAAATATCGCAATCCTCTGAAATCTTGTGGTGGGGTGAAATGACAACGGGCGAAGCGTCGGAGTCAAGGCAGGAACTGATGGCACGGGTGATTGACGTCCTTGACGAGGTGACCCACTCCGGGCCCTACTCCGTCTCCCCGGAGTGGTTCACTCTGGATCTCAGCATGCCGCACATGCGGGTGGTGTTCCTGCTGCTCCAGGAAGGTTCGCTGCGAATGAGCGAGCTTGCCTCCACGCTGGACGTATCCATGTCCAGGGCCACTGGCCTGGTGGACCGGCTGGTCGAGAAGCGACTGGTGAGCCGATGGGCGGACCCGGACGATCGCCGCTCGGTGCTGTGCGCGCTCACGGAGGACGGCCGCGAGCTTTCCGGCCGCCTGCTGGCCGCTCGCCGCTCCCGCTGGGAGGAGAGGCTTTCGCCGCTGACCCAGGACGAACTGGAGGAGGTGTGCAGGGTAATGGAACCCGTACGCCGGGCGGTGCGCAGGGCCGCCCACGAGCACGCGCTCATCCCGGAGGGCGCGCTTCAACGGTAGCAGCGCCCGCATCCGACCCGGCGTGGCCGCGCTCCCGCCCGCCGGAAGCACGGACTACACAACGAGAGTGACATTGCAAGGAACGCTTGATGCAGCCGCCAATCCGAGACCCTAGAGCTACGCCGACCGGCGCCGACGGCAACGGCCACGTCCAGGACGCGCTGGAAACGGGCCGCGCCCGCGAGGCGATGGCAGCCGCGTCTCGCACACCCGCGGCCACCGAGGCGCCCGCGGCCCCCGCCGACTCCGGCAATGGCGCCGGCGCGCCGCCGCAGACGACGACGGGCTACGGCCGGATGGGGGGCGGTGGCATGGGCGGCGGCGGACAGGTCTCGCTGCGAAACCTGAGGACGTTTACCTCATTCAAGTATCCCGCGTTCCGCCTGTTCTACGGGGCGGTAATCGGCCAGATGGCCGCCATGAACATGCAGATGGTGGCGCGCGCCCTGCTGGTCTACGAGCTCACCGGTTCCGGCTTTGCCCTCAGCATCATGGCCCTGGGCAACGCCGCGCCCATGCTGTTCTTCTCGCTGTTCGGCGGCGTAATCGCCGACCGGGTGGAGAAGAAGTACGTGCTGCTGGCGGGGCAAGCCGCCTCCGCCGCCGTTTCGCTGATGGTCGCAGTCATGCTGACGACCGGCCTGATGAGCGAGGAGCGATCCGGCTCCTGGCTCCTCCTGGTTGCGGCCGCGCTGCTGCAGGGCACTGTCATGGGCCTGATGATGCCGTCCCGCCAGGCCATGATCGCGGACATTGTGGGGCAGGAAGAGCTGATGAACGCCGTTGCCCTCAACACCTTCGGCATGAACGCCATGAGGCTGCTGGCCCCCGTGCCCGTGGGGTTCATCATCTTCTTCATGGGGTATGACGCAGTCTACTACGTGATGACGGCCATGTACCTGTTGGCAGTGGTCTTCATTGCGCTGATGCCCAAGGTCGGCGTGGGTTCGCTGCGCGGGCGCGGAGCAATGCGGGACGTGGTTGACGGGCTGAAGTACGTCAGAGGCGAGAGGACTATCCTCATGGTGCTGGCCGTCATATTCGTGGTGACGCTGCTGTCCATGCCCTACATGATGCTGCTGCCGGCGTTCACCGAGGACGTGCTGGGGATAGACGAGCGTGGCTACGGCTTCCTGCTCATGGTGTCCGGCGTAGGCGCGATGATCGGCTCGATAGTGTTGGCCTCGCTGCCCAACAAGAAGCGCGGCCTCATGCTGATACTGGGCAGCCTGCTGCTCGGCGCGGCGCTTGCGGGGATGTTCTTCTCCCCCGGCTGGCTGCCGGACTTCGCGCTGCCGATGGCGTTCGGGTTCATCTTCTTCGTGGGCATAGGCCAGACGGCGCGGATGACGCTGGGCAACACGCTCCTCCAGTACTACGTGCAGGACGAGTACCGCGGCCGCGTGATGAGCCTGATGATGATGGAGTTCGGACTCACCAGCTTCGGAGTCGTCTTTGCGGGCATATTGACCGACATGATCGGCGTGGAGTGGGCGGTTGGCGGCATGGCCGTCCTGCTGATAGCCTTCTGCGCCTATGCGGCCGTCTTCATGCCGCGCATCACAAAGCTGGACTAGGCCGGAATCGAGCGAACAGAGGGCAGGTAAGCGGCAGTGCAGCGAAGATACAGAGGCGGCGACATGGGGTTGAGCGGAGGCGACGGCAGCGGCGAAGGCCGCCAGAGCGCCGATACGGCAGTCGCCCGCGGTGGCGTCATGGCCACCACGTTCGCTTCCCTGAAGTACCGCGACTTTACGTTTCTGTGGCTGGGTCAGCTCACCCACGCCTTCGCGCTCTGGATTGACCAGATAGCCAAGCCGCTTATGATCATCCACCTGGGCGGCGGCGGCCTGGAGATTGGCCTCATTCTGCTTACGCGCACCCTTCCGGCAGTCATCTTCGGGATGATTGCGGGGGTGATTGCCGACAACTTCAACCGGCGCACAGTCCTTGTAGTCACCAAGGTAGTCGTGTTCTTCCTGAGCGTGGGGTTCACGGCGCTCATACTCGTCGGACTGGTAGAGATGTGGCATATCTTCGCCTACAACGCGCTGCGCGGCATGACTATGGCGTTCGACCAGCCGGCGCGCCGCGCCATGATACCCACAATCGTACCTCAGAACCTTGTCACCAACGCAATGGCGCTGAGCACAGGAAGCATGACCGCCATGCGAATCGGCGGGGCCGCCGTGGCCGGCATACTGGTTGCTGCCACCGGTTTCGGCTTCACCTACGCATTGATGACCGCCATATACCTGCTGGCGATCTTCTTCACCTGGATGCTGCGGCCGGCCGACCACCAGCGCTCCGGCTACCAGGGCGTGAGGAGGCATGGGCGGCGACTTCATGGAGGGATTCCGATACGCCTGGAGGGTGTCCGACATTCGCGGGATCCTCATAATCTCGCTGGGCTGGTTCATGTTCGGCATGGCGTTCATGCAAGTGTTCGCGCCGCTCATTGCGGCCAACGTCCTGACCGTTGACCCGGAGGGCACGGGGGTGAACAGCATTGTGCGGTTCCTGGCGGACGACCCCGGCGCCGTCGATCCCGCGGATGGGGCAGCCGCCGCCGGTGACAACACCGGCACTGAAGTTGTCCCTGCCGAGGGGGAAGCGAACGACGACAGTGACAATCCCAAACCGGTGAAGGGAGCGAAGCTCCTGGGCGCCTTGCTGTCCGTGGCGGCCGTTGGCAGCACCTTGGGCGCGTTGATTCTGGCGTGGACGAATCCATCCAGGCATCGCGGCCTGATAATGCTGGCGTTGCTGTTCATCTTCGGCTGGCTGCTCATTGCGTTCTCGTCCTCAACGTACGCGCAGTCGGTGCCGCTGGCGCTGGCGGTGGTGTTCTTCCTTGGCATCGGGCAGTCGGGATTCTTCCCGCTGATCAACGCGATCCTCGTCGAGAAGGCGCATGAGACGATGCGCGGCCGCGTGCTGGGCGTGCTTGCGCTTGACAGGGCCCTGACGATGGGCGGCGGATTCGGCGCCGGTGTGCTGGCGGAGGCGATGGGCGTGCAGATAGCCCAGATAATCTACGGGGCGGGCCTCGTGATAACGGCGATGGTCATGTTCACCGCCTATCCGCCACTGAGACGGATAGAATAGCCCGCCACAGGCAAGGCGACCGGAGGCGGCAGTAGATGGACCCGAACCTCCAGAGACGTTACGAAAGGCTCTCGGCGATTGCCGAGGCCGCCCCTGAGCGTGAATGGAAGGATCCCCCGCGCTGGCTCCCTCCCACGTTCCACGCGCTGGCCTATCCCAACTACCTGCTGATGTTCATCGGCCAGGTGAGCAACTCGCTTGCCATGTGGATGGACCTGGTGGCAAGGCCGGTGCTGGTGGTGGCTATCACGGGCTCGTCGGTGCAGCTGGGACTCATCGCGCTGGTGCGCGGCGTGCCCATGATGTTCCTTGGGCCGTTCGGCGGCCTGGTCTCCGACAGGTTCGACCGGCGCGTGGTGATGCTCTTTGCCAAGAGCCTGAGCATGGCCGTCAACGTCACCTTCGCCGCAATCATCATCACGGGCAACGTGGAGCTCTGGCACATCTACGTGACCGCCATCATGCGCAGCCTGCTCATGGCGTTCGATGGGCCGGCGCGGCAGGCGCTCCTGCCCAGCCTGGTTCCGCCCAACCTGCTGCTCAACGGCATTGCGCTGAACACGGGCAGTATGCAGATAGTGCGGATCCTGAGCGCGTCCGTGGCCGGGTTCTTCATCGCCTTCTGGGCGTTCGCGTTCGGATTCGAGACCGAGGACGCGCGGAGCTTCGGCGGCGTGTACCTGGTGACGGCGCTGGCCTACGTGGTGGCAGTGGCGGCCACGTACCTGATGAAGGTGCCGATGGAGGGCCGCGTGGAGCAGACGCGCGACAACTGGCTGGAGGGGCTGAAGAACGGGTTCAGGTTCGCCGGCGGCAACCCGGTCATACTGGGACTGCTGATCCTGTTCGCGGTGCAGTCGCTGTTCGGGATGCCGTACCTCCAGGTGTTCGTGCCGTGGCTGGCGTTGCAGGTGATGGACCTGGGCGCGGAGGGCGTGGGCATGTTGCTGGGCATATCCGGCATCGGGTCGCTGGCCGGTGCGCTGGCGCTGGCGACGTTCGGCTCCAGGCTGCGGCACCGCGGCCTGGTCATCATCGGCGGGCTTGCGCTGTACGGGCTGGCGCTCTGCGGCCTTGGGCTGTCGTCCATGCTGCCGCTGGTGGCGATTCTCGGCATGGCCGTGCCCATCCTGCCTGCGGTGATGATCATCATCGTGGGCGTGGGCCAGACGGCAATGATGACGGTGAGGACAGCGGTGCTGATGGAGGTAACGCCCAACGAACTGCGGGGCCGGGTGTTCAGCCTGATGACGCTGGATCGCGGCTTCAGCACGCTGGGCAGCGGCGCGGGCGGCTTTGCGATTGCGGCGATGGGCGGGCCGTTTGCGCTGGCGCTGTACGGCGGGCTGTGCGCGTTCGGCGCTATACTCGTGGGCGCGCTGCTGCCGAGCCTGCGACGCGTGGACTGAGGGCCGCTGCGACAAGCTCAGGGCGAGCGGATCCGGTTACCCGTTCGTGCTGAACTGGTGGAAGCGTGGGTGGGCGTAACCACCTACAGTTGTCATTTCGAGCCCATTCGGCTGCGCTCAAGGCAGACTCCGCGATAGCGGAGTCTAGAAACCTCGGGCCAGCGGGCGCCGCAGCGCGCCGCCCGCTGGTTTGAGGCTTCCGCCGCAATGACGGAGGAGATGGCCGCCGTGCACCGCATCCGTTCGTGCTGAGCCTGGTGGAAGCATGGACGGGCACGGCGGCCGCCCCTCGGCTACTCGTACCAGCCCGATCCGAAGATCAGGCCGTCGTGGCTGACCGCCCACGTGTGCTTCTTCCGCTCGTCCCCGGTACCAGGGTTCAGCAGCACGTAGTTGACCCAGCGGCCGGACTCAGGCGCGCCCAGGAGCTCGTCGCCGTAGAAGTACCCCTGGGAGTCGACGCGGAGGGCCGGATCCCTGCCGATGAACGAGGGGTTGTAGTGGGATATGGTGTAGCCGTCCTCGTCTACGATGAAGACGTACCACTGGCCGTCCACGCTCTCCGCGGTCTTGTAGTACTCCACCGTGGCGTCCCGCCCCATCGCTTCGTACAGGTCTATTGCCCGTTGTACGAACGCCTGGGTGTACGCCGGGTTGTCGGACTTGCTGGGCCCGTCCTCGTACCAGCCGGAGCCGAAGACCCGGCCGTCGTGCCTGACCACCCACGAATGCTTGAAGTTCACAAGCCCCGTGGAAGGGCTGGCAAAGGAGTAGCTGAACCACGCCCCGTCCTCGTCCGCCACTTCCGCCAGCGCCGCTCCGGACGGATAGTTGTTCGGCGCCGTAATCTCAGACGCTTCCAGCCCCACCAGTGACGGAACCAGCGCATGGGCCGCCATCACGTCATTCTCGTCGCCGATGAACATGTACCACTGCCCGTCTATGCTCTCAGGCGTGTTGTAGTAGGCTACGGTGTCCTCGAACCCCACCGCGTCGTACAGGTCGATGGCACGCTGAACGAAAGCCCGGGTGTACGCCGGGTTGTCGGACTTGCTGGGCCCGTCCTCGTACCAGCCGGAGCCGAACGTCAGGCCGTCCACCTTCACGATCCAGGAGTGCTTGTACTCGATGCCGTTCGTTGCCGGGTTGGTGAACATGTAGCTGTACCACTCGCCGTCCTCGTCGCCGGAGGCGGCCACCGCCTCGCCCGTGGGGAAGTTGTTGGGCCCCACGGCTGCGGAATCGGGTTGGCCCACCAACGCGGGGTTGGGGGCATGGGCCAGAAACGTGTCGTCCTCATCCAGGATGTAGACGTACCAAGGGCCGTCCATGCTCTCGTCCGTGTTGTAGTACTCCGCCGTGCGGTCAAGCCCCACCGCGTGGTACAGGTCGATGGCCCGCGTCACGAACGCCTGGGTGTAGGCGGGGGCGTCGTGCTTGGCGGGGCCGCGCTCGTGCCAGCCGGAGCCGAACGTCAGGCCGTCCACCTTCACGATCCAGGAGTGCTTGTACTCGATGCCGTTCGTCGCCGGGTTGGTGAACATGTAGCTGTACCACGCGCCGGCCTCGTCGGCGGATGCGGCCACGGCCTCGCCCGCGGGGAAGTCGTTCGGCCCAACGGCCACGGATACGGGCTGGCCCACCAACGCGGGATTGGCGCCGTGGGCAAGAAATGTGTCGTCCTCGTCCAGGATGTAGACGTACCACTGGCCGTCTATGCTGCGCCTGGTGTTGTAGCGAGCCGCGGCGCTGTCCAGTCCCTCCGCCTGGTACATCTCGATGGCCTGCCCGACGACGAACTTGGTGTATTCTTCCGGCTGCCACTTGGGGGGCGCGGCCGGAGGCAGGTCTTCAATCAGCCCGAAGAAGGAGTCGAAAATGTCCAGTCCCATCTCCGGTTCTGCGAGATCGCCCGGAGGGCCGGGCGGGCCTGCCGGTCCCGGTTCGCCCGCGGGCCCCTGCGGCCCGGCGGGGCCTGGTTGGCCGGCAACTCCTGCGGGGCCTGGCTGACCTGCCGGGCCTGCGGGGCCTGCCTCACCGGCCGGCCCTGCGGGGCCTGATTGCCCGCCAGGGCCGGCGTCGCCTTGGCAGGCAACGGCCGCCATGACGACCGCGATGATGGAGATTGCCGCCATTAGCGCTCGCATTGGTCTACCTCCTGATTCGCGCCCGCGTCGAGTCCGAAAGGCGGGCGTTCGGTAGTCTACGGCGCGCCGCGTTGTACGTCAACTGTCGCAGGCGGGTGAACTGGACGGTGACCGTGGCGGCCCCGCCCATGCTTTGACAAGCTCAGCACGAACGGGATACTGTGGCCCTTACCCCCTGCTTTCGCAGGGGCAGGCTCTGAGCCTGTCGAAGGGCGCCCGCCCGCTGCGGTTGACCGACCATGCGCGTCAAGCTATAATGTCGCAATCCTACACTCAGGGGGCTGAAGTTGGCTAACGAGTCTGGAAAGAGGTACGCCTGCAAGGCCTGCGGGGTCGAAATCATCGTCACCACCGCCGGAGAGGGCACAATGTCCTGCTGCGGCGAACCCATGCCTCAGAAGTAGACGACTCAATCCAAATCTCTCCCACAACCGGCCCGCCGCGAGGCCGGCGCAGGAGGTATCACAATGGCAAACGAACTGGGCAAGAGGTATCAGTGCCAGCCCTGCGGCACCGTGGTCCTGTGCACCAAGGCCGGTGAGGGACCGGTCAAGTGTTGCGACGAGGAAATGGCGTTGCAGGATGCGCGCAGGCTTCCCTCGTCCGACTAGCGCAGAGCGCAGCCTGACACGTCTCCACCGGAACTTGTCCCGCCTTCTCGCGCGGGCCTCGACGGAGGGACGCGCACACCCCGGGGCTTTCAGCCTCCACAGGAGACTCCCGTGAGCAAGCTCATCGACCGCCTTGAGAAGGTGGGCACTGTCGCGCCCGCTCCAATGGGTTTCGCCGCCTCCCGCGCCGCAGAGCGCGCCCCGGCCATGCTCATGCTCGCCCTATCCTCGGCCAAGGACGCAGCGAAGGCCAAGTACGCGGACGCCTGCGTCATCTCGGCCGCCAGGGCAACCAAGGCGCAGTTGAAGGCCGCGCAGAAAGCGGCCGGCGAAAGGCCGTGGGGCCTCTGGCCCGGTTCCGCCGCGAGCGTGTCGCTCGACAGCCTCAAGGAGAACGGCGGCGACTTCGTGGTCTTCTCCGACCTGGATGTCTCCGTAGAGCTCCTGGCCGACGAGGAAGTAGGACGGCTCATCGTCGTGCCAATCGAGTTCCCGGAGGAGCTGGGGCACTCGCTGGAGGACTTCCCCGTGGACGCCGTGGTGATTGCCGGGCTGGAAGACGCCTCGCCCTTGTCCGTCAAGGCGCTGATGCGGGTTCGGGCAGTGCGGGATCTTGTGCCGAGGCCGCTGCTGCTGATGCGCGCCAGGCCGCTGAGCCGCGGGGAGCTTTCAGTGTTGCAGGAGGTCGGCCTGCAAGGGCTGGTGCTGGATGCTTCCAGGGTGAGCGCGGACGAGGCCGCTCGGATGGCCGAGGACATCGGCGGCCTGCCACCGCGCAGGCCCAGGCGCGAACACGCCGGCGCTCTGCTGCCTCGCGTATCCTCCGGCTCAACCGCGCAACACCAGCCCGACGAGGACGACGAGGAAGAGGACTTCGACTAACCTGACCGCGGCGGGCCGGAAGCCGTAACGACGAAGCTGCGAAGGGCGCTGAGCGATGGCTGATACGCTGGAGGTCCAGACGGCGGCCCCAACGGCCGCCGGGCGGCGCAAGGGGCTGTTCTACGGCTGGTACGTGGTGGCCGCCGCGGCCGCAATCAACGTTTACGGCGCGGGCGTCTGGTTCTACGGCTTCCCCATCTTCTTCAAGGTGCTG
This sequence comes from Dehalococcoidia bacterium, assembly GCA_963555975.3. Lineage (GTDB taxonomy): Bacteria > Chloroflexota > Dehalococcoidia > Lucifugimonadales > UBA2985 > JAPPHY01. Next base: position 209,045 of record OY821663.2, on the reverse strand, counting down.
CTGGACGAGTTCGGTTGGACGGCGGCCGCCGGCGCAGCCGTCATCTCGCTCTCGCGGCTGGAGGGCGGCCTGGAAGCCCCCATCATCGGCTGGGCCGTGGACAAGTTCGGCCCGCGCAGGATGGCGGTCATCGGCGCGGTAATTGCCGGTACCGGCTTCTTCATGATGAGCCTGGTCTCGCCCGTGACCATCGGCCCCATTCACCTCAGCGCCTTCGCGGTATTCGTGCTGCTGTACGCCGGCTGGATGTCCATCGGGTACAACACCGGCTTTGGTCACGCCAGCCAGGCCGCGGTCAACGCCTGGTTCATTCGCAAGCGGTCGCGGGCGTTCGCCGTGTTCTCCCTGGGCGCGGGCGGCAGCGGCCTCACGGTGTTCGCGCTCGGCTGGGTGGTAAACGACTTCGGCTGGCGAACCGCGGCTCTCATGGCAGGCGTGGGCATATTCGTTATCGTGCTCCCGCTCTCCATGATGCTGCGCCACAAGCCGGAGCAGTACGGCTACTTGCCCGACGGCGACGAGCCGGAGCGCGACGGCCAGCCAATCGCTACGGCGGCCCGCGGCGCGCCCGCGCAGGATGGCGGCAACGAGCGAGTTGCGACCTCCGATGCGCCGGCCGCCGCAGTCGCCGCGCCCATCGCGGACGATTCCGACTTCAGCGTGCGGCAGGCCCTGATCTCGCTTGCCTTCTGGATGCTGGTGCTTGGCACCACCGCGCGGGCGGTGGCTATGACGTCCGTGGTCATCCACGAGGTCAACTACCTCACCAACGTCCGCGCCATCCCGCTCGTGCAGGCAAGCGCGGCCCTGGGCGCGATGGTCACCATCAGCCTTGTGGGACGCTTGGGATTCGGCGTGCTGGGCGACTACGTGGACAAGCGGTTCGTGCTGATTGGCACAACCCTGCTGCAGGCGCTTGGCATCTACATCCTGGCAAACGCTACCAACGTGTTCCTTGTGTGGGTGTTCGTGGTGGTCTACGGCATAGCTTACGGGGGCGCGATACCGGTGTTCATGGCTATCGTCGGCGAGTACTTCGGGCGAAGGAACTTCGCCGCCATCCGCGGCTGGATGCAGCTTTGCCACGTTCCGGCCACCGTGGTCGGCCCGATATACGCCGGCTGGATCTACGACACGACCGACAGCTACCAGATAGCCTTCACCAGCTTCATCTTCGCGCTGCTGGTTGGCACGTTATTCCTCTTCCTGGCACGCCGGCCCGCCACGCCAGCGAGCGCCGCCTGACGCCGAACCTACTCGCGCCGCCCAATTGCTTCACGGGAGGCCCCCCATCGAGAAGCCCAACGCGCTACAACATCTGGACAGCATCCGAGAGGCGCTGTCCCGCTCGCCGTGCGGCCTCATCACGGACGTGGACGGCACCATCGCGCCCATAACGAGTACGCCGGAGGAGACGGTCGTATCGCCGCGCTGCCGCCGCGCGCTGTCGTCGCTCGTGCCGCGGCTGTCGCTGGTTGCGGTACTCACCGGCCGCGCCGCGCGCACGGCCCGTGACATGGTGGACGTCGACGGCGCGGTGTACCGCGGCAACCACGGCCTGGAGACGTGGCGCGAGGGCCGGCTGGAGGCGCGGCCGGAGGCGGCGCGGCACTCGGATGCCGTTCACGCCGTAGCGGAGGAGTTGCGCCGCACGCTGGAGACACCCGGCCTGCTGCCCGGCCTGCTGGTGGAGGACAAGGGCGTTTCCGCCAGCTTCCACTATCGGCTCAGCCCGAACCCGGAGCAGGCCAGGGCGGACGTGCTGGACGCGCTCGCGCGCTCGCCGGAGGCCGGCGGCATGGTTGTCACCGAGGGCAAGCTGGTGGTAGAACTTCGCCCACCCGTGCGGGTGGACAAGGGCACGTCTCTGCGGGAGCTTGCGGAGGAGTACGGCCTGCGCGGGCTGGTGTGCCTGGGCGACGACACTACGGACGTGGACGCCTTTCGTGCGCTGCGCGCGCTGTCGGCGGAGGGGGCCTGCGACGGCCTGTCCATCGGCGTGCTGGGCGACGACACGCCGGAGGCCGTGACGCGCGAGGCGGATTTGCTGCTTGCGGGAGTCGCAGAGGTCGAGGAGCTTCTGGAGTGGCTGGCGCGGTCAGTGTGAGCGGCGGGGCGCAGTGACCGCGGAGAGCTTTGCACATCATGCCCGGCAGCCACCAAGATTTCTTCCCCCTTGAGGGGGAAGATTGAGATGGGGGTGAGACGTACGCGGAGGCTCGCTCTTGCGGCCTCCATCCCCTGCTTTCGCAGGGGCAGGCTCTAACCTTCCCCCGCAGACGGGGGAAGGGACATAGAGCCGCTGCGCGGGCTAGCTGACCAGCGCCCTCATGTCCTCCATCTGGCACTGCATCCAGTTGATTACGTCCTCCTCCTCCACCTTCTGCACCAGCAGGTTGGCGCGCCTCTCCCGCTCCTCAACCGATGCGGTGATGGCGCGGTAGAGCGCCTGCGCCGTGCCCTCCACGTCCGCGGGCGCAACGGCCATCGCTCCCTCGTGAAGCTGGGCGTAGGCGCCGGCGGTCTCCGACAGCACCACCACGCCGCCGCGGGTGTTGACCACCGGGCCTTCCTTGGCTACCAGGTTCATGCCGTCGATGATGGAGTTGACCAGCAGCACGTCGTACAGCTTCATGGCGGCCATCGCCTGCGTGTAGTTGTTCTCGTAGAACACGGTTATGGGCTGCCAATTCTCGTTGCCGTAGGCGTCGTTGATCTCGGAGACCAGCGCGTCCACCTCCTGGAGGTAGCGCTGGTACTGCCGTATGTGAGTGCGGGACGGCACCAGGAACGCCAGGAATTTCACCTTGCCGTGCAGGTCGGGGTTGCGCTCCAGCAGCAGGCGGTAGGCCCTGAACCCCCTGACGATGTTCTTGCTCGGCTCCACGCGATCAACCCTGACGATGGTCTTCTCGCCGAGAATCTGGCTTATCCTGCGCTCGTACTCCAGGGCGCGAGGCGATGAGGCGATGTCCCGCAGCTCGCCCACGTCAATGGAGATGGGGTAGCAGCGCGCCGCGGTCTCCCTGCCGTTCAGGGTGATGGTGCGCCGGGTGTGGTCAACCTCGGCTCCATGAACGAACATTTCGCAGCTCTGGAGGAAGCTGCGCACGTCTCGCGGCGTCTGAAAGCCCACAATGTCGCTGGCGCAAAGGCTTTCGCAGATTGCGGTTCGCATGAAGGCGGGGAGCATCTGCCAGTAGCTGGGGTCCGGCCAGGGTATGTGCAGAAAGTGCTGAATCAGGGCGTCCGGCAGCGCCTCCCGAACCATGCCAGGCGCGAGGTATAGGTGGTAGTCGTGGAGCATCACGTAGGGCGGCGATGGGCTGTGCTGCGCCTCATCGACCACTGCGTCTGCAAACGAGCGGTTGACGGGGATGTACCCCATTTCCCAGGCGTCGTAGACGGAGCTGTCGACGTTGGGCGTGTACGGAGAGCTCCACATGTAGTGCTGTAGGAACCACAGGAGCGGGTTGCAGAAGATGTTGTAGAACTTGTGGTAGACGCGGCGGGGCGTCACAACGTATCGCAGGTAGAGGCTCTGGCCGGGAATGGGCGACTTGATGCGGCCGCCCTCGGCCTGCTGGGCAGCGCGGCGGTCGCCTTCGCCCATTGCGCTGGCAACCCAGGTCAGGTCGACGTAGTTTGTGAGCGTGCTGAGGGCCGTGACTACGCCGCCGCTGCCGCGCCGCGCCTGGAGGCCGCCCTCCGGGGTCACGTGGTACTCTACCGGCCCCCTGTTGCTGACCAGTATCAACCGCCGGTCCCGCAGCATCTCGGCGCACTGCTCTATGAACCGGGCGCTCCTTCTCTCTCCGACGCTAGACCCTCTCATTGCTCCACAGGCTTGAGGCAGCCCTCTGGTCCGACATGAACCCCAATCCGGAAGCAGGACACGATACCCGGGTGGTGCAGGCTATAGATCGTCCGCCATGGAGAAGGCGATTCGCGCGCTGGGAACAGAAGACCTCTCCCTCTGCAACAGGCTGCCCGCAATTTAGCATTATAGCCTGTGGGTTGTCAACTTGGTGAACCCCCATCGCCCGGAAGCCCCGTTCGGGTGAGGCACGCTGGGCGACGCGCGGGCGATTGGGCGCGAACGGAACCGTATGTGGTATAATGATGCGCGGGCAAGCAGTGCCTTGAGAAGCGGCAGGCTGTGCTTGAGGTGAAACCATGAAGACAGTGGCAAAGGTATTGGCACTCTTTGGCATTCTCTTCATCGCGCTGATGGTCGTATCGGTCTTGAGGGGGTACCATCCGCTGAGCTTGATTGTTTACGTATCCTGGAGGATCTTCAGGCTTCTGTAGAGTTGCAGCCAGCAACCTACGTTCAACCGTGACGTGGACGTGAAGCAAGAGGACTGCGGAATTAGTGATTTGAAGGCTGGGAGATGTTGAAGACAGTGATATGGGCAGCGCTAGTTGTCTCCGGAGTGGCGTTCTTCGTCATGGTGGGTTTCTTGTTTCTGCTGGTCGGACTTCGCCCTGAGGATCCGAGCGTTTACGACGACCGGCTGAGGGCAAGAGAGCAGTCCGGGGAGCCGAGGACGCCGCAGTGGTTCCCGGACGGAGAACGCATAGCATTCAGCTACAAGGGCGGCGTGTACGTGGTCGACTCGGCCGGTTCAGAGCTTCAGTTAATTGACGGCGGCGGTAGCGGATCGGACTTGGACATGGCCTACGCTCCAAGCGTATCTCCCGACGGCACCAGGATCGCCTACTTTGCCTACACGCAGCCCAAAGGGGAGCTCTTCGGTGACAATGATGAAGGCTGGGACACGTTCACGGCCAATCCCGACGGTACCGACAAGCGCAAGCTCACTGATGTGGAATGGAGACATCACGTCTGGTCGCCCGATGGCAGCAGCATCGCCTTTGGGTCTGGGGCAATCAGCGTGATGGAGGCGGACGGATCCGGCTTGCGCACTATAACGCCTGTCCCCAGAGAGTGGAACTCTATCTTTGGGCCTCCAGCGTGGTCATCGGACGGGGGGTACATTGCCTTTAGGGGAGACGAAAATAATAGCTTCTACATATACGTAATTGGAGTATACGGTTCAGCATTGCAGAAACTGGGGGATGGGAGGGTTGCAAGTCCGCCAGCGTGGTCTCCCGACAGCAACCGCATAGCCTTCTTGAAGGAGGAATACGGCCGCCCGAAGCTCTATACTGTCCGGCTCGGTGGTGGCGACGCTTTTGAGGTGGCCGACTCCGGCTTGGAGCCGGACAGCAGTCGCTTCTACCAGGGCAATGTCCAATGGTTTCGGGACGGTTCCAAGATACTATTCATCGCAATCCAAAGGGGCGGCTACGTAGGAGGGTCCGGCCGCGGTGAACAGAAAGCCTATTTCCCGTTCGTGGCCAACTCAGACGGCTCAGGCATTCGATCCTTGGGAGAATGGCCCGTTCATGCTGCCGCCCCGTCGCCTGATGGCTCCAGGATCGCGGCACTGATATCTGAAAGGTCGGGATTCGTGCTCTATACCATTGCGCCCGATGGCTCTGACCCGCGACTCCTGGTGGAGCTTGACGGAAACGGCAACCCGGTACCTGCTAACGGCAGGCCGTTGGAGTAGCTATGGAGAGGGTAGGAGCGTTATGATGAAAGCTGAAGGCATGAGACTCAGGAATCTACGCTCAATGGCTGTCATTCCTTGGCCCTTCCCATTGTTAGGATAGAACCGTACTGCGCCATTCAGACTCAGCTTGTCGAAGGGCGAGGTCGCACCCCTCAACCGTCGTTCCTGCGAAAGCAGGAATCTAGCACCCGGCGGCACTGGGGATGGATACCCGCCTGCGTGGAAGTGGCGGCGTGGGCGGCGTATTCGTCCCGTTCATGCTTCGACAGGCTCAGGCCGAACGGACACGGTATTTCCGTTCGGCCTGAGCTTGTCGAAGGCCCAGCTGTGGTTCGACAAGCTCTCCACGAACGGACTCCGATGGAACCCCGGCCTCTTGCCCCCCCTCCCCCCTTAATCCAAACTGCCCCGCTTTGCGTATATGTATCATATCGCCAAGCGATAGGACGACGGCACCCCGGTTGGGCCTCCGCCCCCTGAGGCCCAACCGGAGATGGAGGACGACATGGTCGCAAGCGCACTCCCCGGCACGTCCCGCGCAACGGAAAGACGAAACAGCGCCGAGACGCTCCAGTTCGACGGCCTCAGCATCTGCGCGCGCACCCGCATGGTGACGCGGGACGGCGCAGACCGGCATCTCACCGCCACGGAGTTCGGGCTGCTGTTCTTCCTGGCTTCGCACCCTGGCCAGGTATTCTCCCGCGAGGAGCTGATGGACAAGGTCTGGGACTACAGCACGCCGGTCGATTGCAGCACGGTCACGGTCCACGTGAGGCGGCTGCGGGAGAAGGTGGAGGGTTCGCCGGACAAGCCGCGCTACATCAAGACCGTGTGGGGATCCGGCTACAAGTTCGAGGCGTAGGCGGCCCTACGACTCCGGCGGCCTCCAGCGCAGGTCCGGCCTGCGGGCGGCCCTTGCCTCGTCAAGGCGCGAGTTGGGCGTGTGGTGAGGCGCATCCTTCAGCGTTTGCGGCTCCTCCTCCGCCTGCCGCGCGATCTCCTTCATCACCGCAATGAAACTGTCCAGCGTCTCCTTGCTCTCCGTCTCGGTCGGCTCCACCATCAACGCCTCGTCGACGATGAGCGGGAAGTACATGGTCGGCGGGTGTATGCCGTAGTCGATGAGGCGCTTTGCCACGTCAAGCGCGCTCGCGCCCTGCGCCTTCTGCGTCCTGGCGGAGAACACGACCTCGTGCATACAGGTGCGGTCGTACGGCAAGTGGTAGTAACCCCTCAGGGCGTCGAGCACGTAGTTGGCGTTGATGACGGCGTTCTCGCTGATCTCGCGCAGTCCCTCCGCGCCGAGGCCTCGGACGTAGGTGTACGCCCGCACGACCATGCCGAAGTTGCCGTGGAACGCGCCCGCCTTGCCGATGGTCTGCTCCGGCGCAGCCAGGTGATAGGCCCCGCCGCCGTCCGGCGCGTTGACGCGCTCCACCACGGGCGCGGCCAGGAACGGCGCCAGCTTGGCGTTGCAGGACACCGGCCCGGAGCCGGGGCCGCCGCCGCCGTGGGGCGTGCTGAACGTCTTGTGCAGGTTGATGTGCATCACGTCGAATCCCAGTTCGCCCAGCTTGGCGCGGCCCAGCAGCGCGTTCATGTTCGCGCCGTCGCCGTAGACCAGCCCGCCCGCCTCGTGGACGGCGCGGCATATCTCAATGATGTTGGAGTCGAAGAGGCCGAGCGTGTTGGGTAGCGTAAGCATCAGCCCCGCCGTGTCCGGGCCGCAGGCGTTCCGCAGGGCCTCAACGTCCATGTTGCCCTGTGCATCCGAGGGAATGCTCATCACCCGGTAGCCGCACATGGCCGCGGAAGCGGGGTTGGTGCCGTGCGCGCTGTCCGGCACCAGCACGGTGCGGCGTTCGGTATCGCCGCGGGAGAGGTGGTAGGCGCGAATCATAAGCATACCGGCCAGCTCGCCCTGTGCGCCGGCCATCGTAGCCAAGCCGGTTGCGTCCATGCCGGTAATCTCAGAAAGGAAGCCCTGGAGCGCGTGGGCCAGCTTCAGCGCGCCCTGCACCGTGGACTCCGGCTGAAGCGGGTGGATGCGCGAGAAGCCGGGAAGCTGCGCCGCCTCGTCGTTGATCTTGGGGTTGTACTTCATGGTGCAACTGCCCAGCGGATAGTAGTTGGTGTCAACGGAGAAGTTCATCTGGCTGAGCGCGGTGAAGTAGCGCACAACCTCGCCCTGGCTGACCTCCGGCAGGGGCAGGTCGTCGCGAAGCATGGACGCGGCGGGGAGCGGCTGCTCCGGCACGTCCAGATCCGGCAGCGACGCGCCGATGCGGCCGGGGACGCTGCGGTCCATGAGCAGGCGGCGGTCTCGCACGGGGAAGGTCATTGTACTCATTCTCTTTCCTTCTGATGGACGGGGCGATTCGCCAGGTACTCAATCGCGCTTGCGCCGCTGTCCTCCGGCCAGCCCAATCCGGTGGCAATCAAGACGCAGTCCTTTAGCTGGTATGGCATTAGACCTCAGCCTCAATCGGGAGTTGTACGCTTGCGCTTTGGAGGCGTTCCGCGCTGATGTTGATGTACTCTTCGGATATGTCTATGCCGATGTACCGGCGGCCGTTCAGCAGCGCCATCTTGCACGTTGTGCCGGAGCCGCACATGGGGTCAAGCACCACGTCGCCCGGGTTGCTCCAGGACAGAATGTGGTCTTCCGCAAGCTTTTCGGGAAAGACGGCGGGATGCTGGAAGGCGATCTTGTCGTTGGTGGTTCCGCCGCGCCCTACGGCGTAGGGCCAGACGTTGGTGCGGGTCTTCTCAGGCTTCAGCATACCCCGGCGCTTCTTGTTGACGCCGTCCGGCAGCTTGTTATGGGTAAGCAGCTCCTCGCCGCTGCGCGCTGTGGGGAGTTTCAACGGATTGAACGTCTTTGGCGGGCCGCCCTTGGACAGAACCAGCATGAACTCCCAGGCATTAGTGTAGGCGTTGGAGCGGGTGAACGGGGTGTTCTTCTTCTGGTAGATCATGACGTCGTGGACTGTGAAACCTACTTCCTTGAACGTCAACGCCTGCTCAAAGCTGCTCATGGAGCGGCCTGCGTTGATGTGCTCACCCACTATCCATACCACCACTCCGCCCGGCTTTGTTACCCTTAGCAGCGCTCTCGCTATCGCCGCGGCGTCGAATTCATAGCCGTTGTAGTCACGCAGCTTGTCGTACGGAGGAGAGGTGACCGTCAGATCCACGGAGTTCTCCGGAAAGCCGTCCAATACGGCTACGCAGTCGCCCGCTATCAGCCGGTCAGTGACGGGGAGTTCACCACGCTGCATCTCTATGCTCATTCTTCACAGCCTGTGCAATCGGGTTGCCGCCAAGTCTGCGGAACGGCTTGGGCCCGTCGGCCTCTTTTTGCCATTCTATCCTGTGGGTTGCCGCGGTGGTCAAGCGTCGTTAGGCGCATCGAACCGCCGCTTGGCGGATTCATCCAATCTCCCCCAGCGCCGCGGCCAATGCCTCGATCTCCTCGCGCGTGTTCATCTCCGTGACGCACAGCAGCAGCCCGTTGGGCACGTGCTCGCTCACGTCCAGCCCGCCGATGATGCCGCGCTCCAGCAGACGGCGGTTCACCTCCGCGGGCGGCACGGGACACGACACGACGAATTCCTGGAAGAACGTGCCGCTCAGCGGCAGCCCGTAGCCGGGAATCGACTCGATTAGCGATGCGGCGTAGTGCGCCTTGTGGTAGGTTAGCTCCGCGATGCGGCGCAGTCCCTGCCTGCCCATGCAGGCCAGGTAGGTGACAACGGCCGTGCCCACCAGCGCCTCGCTGGTGCAGATGTTGGACGTGGCGCGCTCGCGGCGGATGTGCTGCTCCCGCGTCTGGAGCGTGAGCACGTAGCCCTCCCGCCCCTGCGTGTCCACCGTCCGGCCTGCGATTCGGCCGGGCATCTGCCGCAGGTACTGCGCCTTGCACGTGAACAGGCCCACGTAGGGGCCTCCAAAGCTCAGGCCAACGCCCAGCGGCTGCCCCTCCGCAACCGCTATGTCCGCGCCTTGCTCGCCCGGCGACTTGAACATGCCCAGCGACACCGGATCCACCGAGGCCACCAGCAGGGAGCCGCCCTCGTGCGCAGCATCCGCCAGCCTCTCCAGGTCATCGACGTTTCCGAAGAAGTTGGGGCTTTGCGCCACTATGCAGGCCGCGCCTTCCGGCAGCGGCTCGCCCGGCGCAAGCGGTTCCATCGCAATCCCCTGCGGCTCGGTGTACGTGCGCATGACGGACAGGTACGCGGGCGAGACGGTGGGGAGATAGGCGATGCGCTCCCTGCCCGTGACGCGGCAGGCCATCAACGCCGCCTCTGCGAGCGCCGATGCGCCGTCGTACATGCCGGAGTTGGCAACCTCCATGCCCATGAGCTGGCATACCAGCGACTGAAACTCGAATATGGCCTGGAGTGTGCCCTGGCTGACCTCCGGCTGGTAGGGCGTGTAGGCGGTGGCAAGCTCGCCCCTGCTGATGACGTGGCTCACCACCGCGGGCACGAAGTGGTCGTATGCGCCGCCGCCAAGGAAGCAGGGCGCTCTGCCGGGGACGAGGTTCAGCTCGGAGAGCGCCTGTAGCTCGCGCCGCAACTCCAGCTCAGAGAGCGGCGCGGGCAGGTCGAGGGTCGCTTTGCCGTAGCCCTCGGGTATGTCCGCGAACAGGTCGTCCACCGACTCAACGCCGATGGCCGCCAGCATGGCGCGGCGGTCGTCCTGCGTGTTGGGCACGTATGGGGAGAAAGGGCTGCCCTGGCTCATGCTGCGCTATTCCATGCTCTCCAGCATAGACTCGTAGTCGGCGGCCGAAAGCAGGTCGTCCAACTCGGACGGCTGGGCGGGCCGGAGCCTCACCAGCCAGCCGTTGCCGTGCGGGTCCTCGTTCACGATCTCCGGGCTGTCCACCACCACCTCGTTCGCCTCGACCACCTCGCCGGACACGGGCGAGAAGATGTCCGAGACCGACTTCACCGACTCCACCTCGCCAAGCTTCTGGTCGCGTTCGAAGCTGCTGCCGACGGGCGGCAGCTCCAGGAACACGATGTCCCCCAGCTTCTCCTGCGCGTAGTCGGTGATGCCCACAAGCACGGTGCCGTCGCCCTCGTCCCTTGCCCACTCGTGCTCGCGCGAGTATCGCCTGTCCTCGGGATGCATGTCATCTCCTCCTGGAGTAGAAGGGTAGCTCGACCACCTCCGCCTCAACGCGCCTGCCCCGAATGTCCACCGCAAGCCGGGTTCCGGGGCCGGATGCTCCCAGTTCAACGTAGCCCAATCCAATACCCGTGTCAAGGGTTGGCGACTGGGTGCCGCTGGTCACGCCGCCGACCACCGCATCGCCTTGCAGCACGTCGTTGCCGTGGCGAGGCACACCGCGCGCAAGCAGCCGGAACCCGACGAGCTTCCGGCTCAGGCCACCGCTCCGCGCCTGCCTCAGCGCCTCCAGTCCGATGAAGTCGCCCGTGTCCCACGACACGAACCGCTCTAGCCCGGCCTCCAGAGGCGTCACCGCCGAGTCCATGTCCGAGCCGTGCAGCAGCAGCCCGGCCTCCAGCCGCAGCACGTCTCGCGCGCCCAGCCCGCACGGCGACGCGCCCGCAGCCGCCAGCCGCCTCCATACGTCCGCCGCCTGCGCGCCGGGCAGAGCCATCTCAAAACCGTCCTCGCCCGTGTAGCCCGTTCGGCCCACCAGCGCCGGCGCGCCGAACACCTGCGTCTCCACGCACCTGAACGGGCGCACACTCGAAAGGTCAGCCGCGCATCCGGGTTGAAGCATCGCCTGCGCGCTCGGCCCTTGCAGCGCGATTAGCGCGGTCTCCTCCGTGACGACGTTCATCTCGACGGCGCAGCCCCACGCCTCGCGCCAGCGCGCGAGCCAGGCGAGAACCTCGACGGAGTTGGCGGCGTTGGGCACCAGCAGGAATCGCTCGTCGCCCAGCCTGTAGACGATTGTGTCGTCGATGATGCCGCCGGCCTCGTTGCAGACGAAGGTGTAGCGTGCGCGGCCGATGGACATACCGGCCACGTCTCCGGTGACGATGCGATGGAGGAACGATGCGGCATCCTTGCCGGTGACCTCCACGCGCCCCATGTGAGACACGTCGAATATGCCGGCGTTGGCGCGGACGGCGCGTGCCTCGGCCAGGATGCCCTCGTACTGGATGGGCATGTCCCACCCGGCGAAATCGACCATTCGCGCGCCCGCGGATACGTGCCGCTCGTGCAGGGGCGTGCGCTTGAGCGCGGGCGTGTGCGATGATGCGTTTGGCTGCGTCATGTGGAGGGCCGGCAGCGGGATGGGATGCGTTGGGGCTCTGCCGCCACCCATCTTACGGCGCAGGAGGCGGTGGGGTCAATGGGGGGTGATACCGCTAGCTGAGGAACAGCCGCTCCAGCCAGGCGGCCAGCCCGTCCACCTGCGGGACGCTGGCGTTGAGGTAGCCGGCTCTGATTGCTGTGCCGTATGGCTCGCCCGGCTCACTCTGCCACGCGAGCCAAGTGTGCATCAAGGCCTTGCGCCTGTCAGCGACTCGGAACGGTGGAGCGTCAAGGGAGTCCAGGCAATCAGTCGCGTGGGTAAGCAGTTTGTCGTCATCAGGAATCATCGACAGTAGGAAGTCTTCTAGTGTCCCTGGAGTCAGGTTGTCCGGCATAATCCAGACGCCAACTCTAGGCAGATAAGTTTCTGGAGGTGCCTGAAGAATTGTGCCCTCTAGCTCCGGGGCAGCCGGGGCGATTGGGTATCCGGTCTGAATAAAGAGAGAACTAATAGATTGCCAGCGGCCAGGAAGACTTGCATTCGCGTCAATGACTACGCCAACAACGTCTCCCTCTTCATTGCTGGTTCTAAGCTTGACGCCCAATTCTCTCCTTAGGTTTTGGTATCCCTGAAGGCTCTCGATCTTGAGTTGAGGTAGAATTCCGCGAGCCTCGAGGATTGCACGCAGTGCGTGGGAGTCATCGTTGCCTTCCACCCACAACTCCTTGCGCCCGGGCACCTCAGCGCACCTCTATTCTTCCGCCGGCTATGATGTCCAGGTCATCCCCCTCGAAGACGGCGGAAATGGACTCATCTCGCCGCCTCACCAGCTTCAGCACGCCGGCTTGCGATGGCGATTCCGCGGCAGCAACCAGGAACCCCCTGATCGCGTCCTCGCTGTGAGTGGTGGCGAAGACCTGCACGTCCAGGCTACTCGCAAGCGCGAATATCATTCGCCATACGTCCGCTTGCACGCTGTAATGCAATCCGTTCTCAAACTCATCTATCAGAAGGACGCCTCCCTTTGCGTTGACCAAAGAGAGTGCAATCGAAAACAGCCGATTGACCCCGTCCCCTAAGGAACGCAACGGCACAGGCCGCGGCATCCCCTTGACACGCGCAAGGACCATTTTCATTCTCGAGTACCCATCGCCTCCTACCATCGAAACAGCTGAGATTCCCGGTTCGATGATGCGAAGCGCTTCGACAACCCGGTCCTCGTCCTCAGTCAGGGCAACGTCATCCCAGAGCCCGGCCATAGTATCAGTCCTGTCCAGGCTGTGTGGGCTGATGAACAAGCAGCGCCTTATCAGCCCCATGATTGGCCAAGTCCCGACTTTACCATCTCGGCGAAACAGTTCAAGTGCGACTTTCTGACTCCAATCCTCTGCGTTGATAACCAAAGCTAACTCGTCTCCGAAAGCAGGGAGGTGCTCCATTTCTCGTTCGACCGTGCTGCTAACTCCGTATTCTCCCTTTTCCGCCGTGAACCAACCCACTCGAATCCCCAATACCAGGGAACCATTGCTGCTACTTGTGGCAATGGTGATCGGCCTGCAATCCTCCAGGCGAGCAGGGTGGCCGTGAAAGAGAGCGGAAACGGGAATTAGGACATCGCGCTCTGTGGAGGTTTCTCTCCTCTCCATATCCCTGCGGTGTCCTTCGTGAACCGAGAGAATTTCGTTGATGATATTGGGCGAGCCATTGTGCGCGTGCAACCGCAACGCCTCCAACACCGTCGACTTGCCGGTGTTGTTTTTGCCCGTGATCAGGTTCACACGGCCAAGGCGCGGGATGTGCAGTTCCTTGATACCGCGAAGTCCCTCTATGGTCAGGTTCGGGTAGTGCAGGCCGCGGTCGCCGCCGCTCTCCGTCTCATGCGTAGGTGTTTCGGTCTCGACGTTCATGGCTGTCTCCACCTGGGCATGGCGACAGATACAATCGGCTGTGCGCCCGCTGTCGCCCTCGCATTGCGCTCCGCGATAGTATACAATCGCGGCCGCTTACGCACAACCGCAGCTACCCCCGCTCCAGCATGACGAATTGGAGCAGGACTCTGCGCTGCTTGTCGGTGAGGGCGTCAAGGCCGTTGATGGTCTCACGCACGTCGTCCGGGCTTGTCCGGCTGATTGAGCCGGGGTCGAACCCGCAGTTCCGTATCTCCCTGGTGGAGCAGTGGAGAGCGTACAGCGCATCCATCGCCGTGAGCACGGCCTGGAGGTTCTCCTCCTCCAGCTCAATGCCCACCTCTGGGCCAAGCTCCGCACCGTACACGTGCGCGCGGAAGATGTGCCATCTCGTATGGCGGTACAGGAACCACTTGTCCCAGTCCCAAGGCTCGATTTCCTCCAGCCTGTTGATGAAGTCGACGACCATCTGCCTGTCCGCCTCCCTGAGGTGGGTACGCAAGGGCTCGGGCAGCCGTGTTCTCGGGTGTCCTGGATCTGCAATCGAGTCAACTCTGAAGTGCGTGATTTCGTGGGAGAGGTAGGGGTGCGCCAGGATCTGGTCTTCCTCAGCCAGCCGCGAGTACCAGAAAGTCTGCTGGTCCCAGGTGGTGTCTTCGCCCGGCTCGATGAACCCGATGAAGTACTTCTGCACAGTTGGAGGGAACAACCCCAACTTCTGCGGAGCCTGTAGCGGAATGTTGGTCTCCATGACGTGATAGAACCCGTCCCATAGCTTTGCGTACTCCTGACGCTCCAGAATCTCCCAAACGTCTTCGCCTTCCGGGGCTGCCCGCTCCAGCATACCCGCCATCATGTCGGCGTACAGGCGCCAGGACTCGGAGCCGAACGGGAAGGGTTCACTGAAGTCGGAGCGATACCAGGCCCGGACGTCGATTGGGAACTGCGCCACATCACGCCTGAAGGTGTAGAAGTTCATCGTGTCGCAAGACTCAGTGAACCCGTCCCAGAACTGCCAGAACGAGTGCATTACCTCGTGCATGAGCGCTCCGGGATAGCTGTGTCCGATGCCGGCTCTGCCAAACAGATGCCCGGCGTATCCCGGCTCGCCCTCTATCCGCTTGATGAGAATGGCGGTGTTCATCCACTCCTCGGCGGCCTCCGTAAGCCCGTATATGCGTACCAGATCGCGAACCCTGTCCCTGACCCAGGGGTCATCGCTGGCGGCGTGCTGCCTCGTAAAGGTAAACGTGTAGGGAAAGTAAGAGTCCCTGCCAAGCTCCTCGGCAAGGAAATCGGCTGGAGCCGTCTCTATGCCGTCCAGGTTCCTTGCGGTTACGGCGATGGTATACGAACCTTTCGGTTCGAGGCCCTCCAGCCTTCGGCACTTGCTTGTGCTCCAGTCGGAGTCCGCCACGTCTGACAGGGGAGCGGTCTCCCCGAACCTGGTGAGGCGCACGCGGTACTCCGTGTAGGGCGGGTTCAACTCGTCGATTATGGGCTGCTGGAACCCCGTCCAGTGCGTAGCCATCTGCATTGAGATCCTGGGCTTGTGCGCCAGCGTGGCGACCGTCATCGCGTCAGCGGCATCCGCGGCGTTCGGCCTGCTTGCGACAAGCCTGTAGGCGTATCGGGTGTTCGGGCTGAGCTCCGTGTCCTGCATAGACCCGTCTGCCGCCGATAGCTCGGCCAGCAGCTCTCCGTCCCGGTACAGGGAGAGGCCGGTCGCGTCGGTGACGCCCAGCGACCAGCTGACGTCCATCTCCGTGGGCGATACGGCTGAGACGACAAGCTCAACGGGCATTGGCGTAGGCGTGGGTGTAGGCGTGGGCGTGGCCGTGGGAACCGGCGTCGGGGATGGAGCGCTGGTGGGCACGGGCGTTGGAGTGGGCGTCTGCGTTGGTGTCGCAGTGGGCGCGGCGGTAGGCGTGGGCGTTGAGGTTGGCGTGGGCACGGCCGTGGGCGTAGGGATACGTGTTGCGGTGGGCGATGGCGTGGGGGTGTTCGTCGGCGTCGGCGTTGGGACGGGCGAAGGCGTTGGACTGGGCGCGATAGTGGAGGTGGGACGCGGGCTGGTTGGCGTAGGCGCGACGGTTGGGCTTGGAGTTGACGACGGCGCGATAGTGCTTTCCGGAGCAGGCGTGGAAGACGACTGGCACGCCGCTGTCACGAGGAGCGCCAGCGTCGCCAGCGCAATCCAGACCCAAAGTGTTGCAGCTCTCATTCCTCTCACCCTCTACCCAGCCTGCGTTAGCCAATTCAAGCACTTCGCTGGCATTTGCGCAAGGGCTTGCGTGGCGCAGCTCTGAGTCACTTAAGCAATCTCAGCGGATTCCACCGCTATCGTGCGCCGATTGCCTGCATGAGTATAGCAGCTTGGCATCGACTGTCCTCCGCCTTGCGGGAGTCGGAGCGAGCCGCCGGCAACTCTCGCAAACGGCGCCGGGCGCGGGCCGTTAGCCGCAGAACGGCAGGCCGAGAGAGTCATAGTCGTTTTCGGACACGCTCCGCAAGCCTTCCGGTATGCAGCCGCTCAACGCATTGCCGGAGAGATGCAGGTATTCCAGGTTGCGCAGGCTGCCCAACTCGCCCGGAATCTCTCCGCTCAACTCATTGTTGGAGAGAACCAGCAATCGCAGGTTGTACAGGTTGCCCAACTCGCCCGGTATCTCCCCGCTGATCCTGTTCCTGCCGAGGTTCAGAAACAGCAGGTCGGTCAGGTTACCCAATTCGCCCGGTATCTCTCCGCTCAACTCGTTGACCGATATGTCCAGCCCTACCAGGTTGGAAAGGTCGCCCAACTCACGCGGTATCTCCCCGCTTAACTCGTTGCCGGCGAGGCTCAGCCATTCCAGGTTGGAAAGGCTGCCCAACCCACGCGGTATCTCCCCGCTTAACTCGTTGCCGGCGAGGCTCAGCCATCCCTGGTTAGACAGGCTGCTCAACTCACGCGGTATCTCCCCGCTCAGCTCATTGTCGCTGAGGTCCAGGGATTGCAGGTTGGCCAAGCTGCCCAACTCGCGCGATATCTCGCCGCTCAACTCATTGCCGTAAAGGTACAGCGTTTCCAGGTTGGACAGGCTGTCAAACTCGCGCGGAATCTCCCCGCTCAATCGGTTGTCGTAAAGGGACATATATTGCAAGCTGGCCAGGCTGCCAAACTCACGCGGAATCTCCCCACTCAGCTCGTTGTCTGAGAGATCCAGCCCTATCAGGTTGATCAGGCTGCCCAACTCGCGTGGTATCTCCCCGCTCAACTCGTTGTATGGGAGGTACAGCCCCTCCAGATTGGAAAGGCTACCCAACTCGCGCGGAATCTCACCGCCCAACTCGTTGTCTGAGAGATCAAGCCCCTGCAGGATGGGCAGGCTGCCCAGTTCGCGTGGAATCTCCCCGCTCAACTCGTTGTAAGAGAGATCCAGCCCTAGCAGGTTGGAAGGGCTGCCCAACTCGCTCGGAATCTCCCCGCTCAACCGGTTGTGGGAGAAACTCAGCCTTTCCAAGCTGGACAGGCCGCCCAGTTCGCTCGGTATCTCCCCGCTCAACTGGTTCCAGGAGAGGTCCAGCGTTTCCAGGCTGGACAGGCTGCCCAACGCACTCGGTATTTCCCCGCTCAACTCGTTGTCTGAGAGAACCAGTTCGGTAGTCCTGCCTGTGCTGTCCGTGATGACGCCGTGCCACTCTCCGATGGGGCGGCTGCTGAGCCAGTTCGTGTTGTTCGCCCAGCCAGTGCCGCCGGTAGCGCTGTAGAGGGCGACCAGCACGTCTCGGTCGGCAGACTGACCGGGGTCAGGCGTCTGGCTGGTCTGTTCGCTACAGAAAGGCAGGCCGAGAGAATCGTGATCGTTTTCGGGTACACTTCGCAGGTCTTCCGGTATGCAGCCGCTCAACTCATTGCCGGAGAGAAGCAGATGTTCCAGGTTGGGCAAGTTGCCGAGCTCGCGCGGAATCTCCCCGCTTAACTCGTTGCCTGATAGGTCCAGCCGCCACAGGTTGGGCAAGCTGCCGAGCTCGCGCGGAATCTCCCCGCTCAGCTCGTTGCCTGAGAGGGCCATGTCTCCCATGTTGACCAGGCTGCCCAGTTCGCTCGGAATCTCCCCGCTCAACTCATTGTCTGTGAGATTCAGCCACTCCAGCTTGACCAGGCTGCCCAACTCCCGCGGTATCTCGCCGCTCAACCGGTTGCCGGCGAAGCTCAACCACCTCAGGCTGGACAGTCTACCCAGCTCGCGCGGTATCTCGCCGCTAAGCCGGTTGCTGTGGAGATACAGAATTTGCAGGTTGGGGAGGCCGCCCAACTCTGGCGGTATCTCCCCGCTCAGCCGGTTGTTGCCGAGGCTCAACGCCAGCAGGTTGGACAAGCCTCCCAACTCCTGCGGTATCTCCCCACTCAGCTCGTTGCTGCCGAAGCTCAGCACTTCCAGGTTGAACAGGTTGCCTAACTCACGCGGAATTTCTCCCCTCAGCCGGTTGTCTGTGAGGTTCAGGTCTATCAGGTTGGCCAGGTTACCCAGCTCCTGCGGAATCTCCCCGCTCAACCGGTTTTCCTGAAGAGCCAGATCGATAACCCGCCCCGCGCCGTTCGTGATGACGCCGTGCCACTCTCCGATGGGGCGGTCGCTGAGCCAGTTGGTGTTGTTCATCCAGCCTGCTCCGTTGGTAGCATTGTAGAGGGCAACCAGCACGTCGCGGTCGGAAGGCCGGCCGGGGCCAAGCGTCGGCTTCGGCGTGGCGGTTGGCTCTGGCGTCGGGCTGGGCTGTGCATTGCAGGACGGCAGGCCGAGGGAGCCATAGTCGTGATGAGGTACACTCGACAAGCCTTCCGGTATGCAGCCGCTCAACCGGTTTCCGCCGAGGCTCAGGTTCTCCAGGTTGGATAGGCTGCCCAACTCTCGCGGAATCTCCCCGTTCAACTCGTTGCCTGAGAGGTTCAGCAGCCACAGGTTGGACAGGCTGCCCAGTTCGCGCGGTATCTCTCCGCCCAACCGGTTGTCTGAGAGGCTCAGGTGTTCCAGGTTGGACAGGCTACCCAACTCGCGCGGAATCTCGCCGCTCAACCCGTTGCTGTGAAAGTACAGTTCTTGCAGGTTGGACAGGCCGCCCAACTCGCTCGGAATCTCCCCGCTCAACCGGTTGTGGGAGAAACTCAGCCTTTCCAAGCTGGACAGGCCCCCCAGTTCGCTCGGTATCTCCCCGCTCAACTGGTTCCAGGAGAGGTCCAGCGTTTCCAGGCTGGACAGGCTACCCAACTCACTCGGTATTTCCCCGCTCAACTCGTTGTCTGAGAGAACCAGTTCGGTAGTCCTGCCTGTGCTGTCCGTGATTACGCCGTGCCACTCTCCGATGGGGCGGCTGCTGAGCCAGTTCGTGTTGTTCGCCCAGCCAGTGCCGCCGGTAGCGCTGTAGAGGGCGACCAGCACGTCTCGGTCGGCAAACTGACCGGGGTCAGGCGTCGAACTCGGCGCGGCAGTGCTTTCCGGCGCAGGCGCGGGAGACGCCTCACACGCGCCCGTCATGAGGAGGAGTGCCAGCGTGACCGCCAACACTAGACAACACTGCTTCACGTTCGGACTGATCCCCCCAATCGCGCGTCACTTCACGGCCAGCATCTCGTAGGCCAGCGCCAGCATGACCTTGGCGCTCGTGACCAGGGTGCGTATGCTGACGGACTCATTGGTGGCGTGGATGTGGCTCTCCATCGGGTTGTCGTCGGGGTGAGTGCCGTCAAAGCCGTAGGTGACCACGCCCAGGGGCCTCGTGAAGCGGGAGTCTGTGACTCCCACGCAGAGGCCGGGAATCCACTCGACCGAACGCCCGCCCAGGACGTACTCCGTCACGTTCTGGATGTGCCGCATGAACTCCGTGTCGGGCGAGGATGAGTTCGAAATCGCCGTGTAGTCCAGGTCGAAGCTCACGCCCGGAATGCCGTCGAGGAGACGGGTCAGCTCGCCGCGAACGTACTCGTCGTCCTGGTGCGGGAGGATGCGGCTGTCGCAGGTGATGTTGACCGACTCAGGCACGCTGTTGGACTTGATGCCGCCCCGGATCATGGTGGCGGCCAGTGTCATGCGAGACAAGGCTCGCAGGGTCGTTGCCATAGCGGGGTCTCTGGCCTCAAGCTCGTCCACGATGGAGTCGATGTTCTCCGGCGATGGCGCTGCCTCGATGGCGAACTTCGAGAGGTGGCGGAAGATGTCGGCGGACGTGTCGCGCTCCGGCTCGTAGTTCTCGATTCGTTCCAGCACCTGCGCCGCCCGGTACAGGGCGTTGGTGCCCGTCCACGGGACGGAGGCGTGCGCGCTTGCGCCCTTGACCTCGATCTCGATCTGAACGCGGCCCTTCTCGCCCAGGTTGATGATGTACGCCAGGTTGCCCGCGGCGTCGGCGGGCTGGCCTCCGCCCTCGTTGACGGCGTATGGCGCCGTGATCTTTTCGGGATGGTTCTCGGCAAGCCAGCCCACGCCATAGCGGCCGCCGCTCTCCTCGTCCGCGGAGAACGATAGCAGCAGGTTGTCCTTCAACTCAACGGAGTTGCGAATCAGGATGCGGCTCGCCATGAGTTGTGCGGTGAGGAGCGCCTTGCAGTCGGAGGCCCCGCGGCCGTAGATCCTGCCGTTGGCGATGGTTGCGCTGAACGGCGGGTATGTCCACTTAGCCTCGTCCTCCACAGGCACAACGTCCAGGTGGGCCATGAACATGAGGCCGGGTTTGCCGGAGCGGCCCTTCAGGCTGGCGATGATGTTGCCCCTGCCCGGCGCTGACTCCAGCGTCTCGCTGTTCACGCCTTCCGCGGCCAGCCAGTCGCGGATGTAGTCGCAGACGGCGGTCTCGTTGCCGGTGGGCATGAAGCCGGTGTTCACGGACGGGATGCGGACGAGGTCCTGTTCGAGCTTGACGATGTCGTCGCGCGCGGCGTCAACCTGGGCAAGCAGTTCATCGAGAGTAGGCATCGGCAAGACCTCCATGTGCGAGCGATGTTCGGCGCGCAAGCGGTTCCTGAGCCGATTATGCGGGATGAGCCTTGGGCAAGGCAACCCCAGCGGGGCATTGCCGAGGTTTGACGATACGATGCCCGGCCGCCAGGAGCCGGCTAGACAAGCGGCCGCGCGTCGAGCGGGGTCTCCACCACCAGCCCGCCGGACAGCTCGACGCGGTACGCCGTTGCTCCGGCTCTCGCGCTCACTACCTCGGATAGCTCAGTGCCGGTGAAGTGGATCGCAGCGTCATCGTCGATTGCATATCCCGCAGGGAACCCGGCTGAAATGAGGCCGTGGTAGAGCGGCCGGCGCTGCGCCTCGCCATCGTAGTGCGGGCAGTGGGAGCCCGGGAGAAAGCCCAGCCCATCGTGCAGCGGCCTGAGCTCGTTCAAGTCGAATGAGTCGGTAGTCCCGCACTCAAACCAGCAGAGTGAACCCGCGCTGCCCCCGCACAGCACGACGCCGGCCTCCCAAGCCTCTTTCAGGGCAAGGTCAACTCCGTGGACGCGCCAGATCGCCAGCAGGTTTGCCGTATTGCCGCCTGGTACGAAGATGACATCCTGGCCGAGGAGGTACTCTCGAATGTCACGAATGGTTCGTCCGAACAGCGCGAGATGGGACGGCTCACACGTTGAGGACGGGAAGACGCTGTAGAATCGCACGAGACCCGCCGGAGCGTCACCTGTGGCAGTGGGTATGCAGGATACCTTCGGCCTGTCCTTGCCGGTCAATGACAGGACGTAACTGTAGAGCGGGTGCATTCCAGCGCTTACGGGCCTGGCGCCCCCGAAGGCGACAATGTGTTTCCCTTCCATGATCTCTCCAATTCGCAGGCCGGACAGCCGGTTTGTGTGTCGCTGACTGAGAATACCACGCAATCGAGAGCGCAACCAGTCCTTTCGCCCCGCGCGAGTCGAGAATCGCCCGGATGCGCCCTATCCAAACTGCGGATTTCACGCCGAACCTCAGAGCGGACTACAGCAAACAGGCGCTCCGCCGCTGCTGTTTGGGCGGCGGCGCACATGGGGATGCGCTTGCCGGAGGACGCCATGCCACTGTCCTATGGATTGACTGAGGGCACGGGCTGCGGCTCCAGGCTCGTGTCCGTGTATGACCACGCCAGCACGTGGCCGTCCTTCAGCGAGAACAGGTCTGCGCCCACCGGGAGGGGCTCCCACTGCTCCGCGGGGCCGTTCCACTGGAATATGAGCCAGTAGTTGGATCCTTCGTTGGGCACGCCCACAAGCGACTCCAGGAAGTGGGAGAAGAAGGACGCGTAGTAGGTCGACTCCAGGTCGCCCTCCGTCGCCTGCTCCGTAAGCTCGTAGGCGTTCGTGCCCTTCACCACCTCGAAGTCACGGAACCAGCGCGCGTCGTCCTCGCTGACGTGGATCAGCAGGCTGACCTGGATGGTCGGCAGTGGCGTCGCCATCGGCGTTTCCTCACCGACCTCTACGTCGACCGCTCCGCACCCCGCTACGACAGCGGAGGCCAGGACGACCGCTGACAGAAGAAATGTGGATGTCCAGCGCAGTTTCATCGACCTACGTCTCCTCGCCCAGCGCCTTCTTGGCTCTCTCCGCGCCCTTTATCGCGGCGGCTCCGAGCAAGCCGAAGAAGACGACGTTGCTGCCGACGTGATACGCCCCGAATAGCAGCGCGCCCGGGTTGAAGAGCGCGGTCAGGATCCATCGCTTGTACTCCAACCCGCCGGTCATCTGTGCCCAGACGATGCCCGTGTAGACGTTGGTCAGGGCGTCGTAGGCCGGAGTGGCGACGAGGGCTGCGGCGGCGAGCGCCAGGCTCCATCGCCCCGGCAGAACGGACAGCCGCTCCGGCGAAACAAGCAAGCGAAGGCCGGCGCCCGCGAGCGCGTACAGGCACTCGGACGCCATCAATGTGGCGAGCAGCAGGGGGCCGGCCGCGCCCCAGGGGTTGAACGTCCCGTAGGCCAGCCACGCGCCCGCGGCCACCAGCGCGCCGCGCCGAAAGCCCAGCGTGAACCCGGCCGTGAACACCAGCAGATCGAAGAGCTTGACGTTAGGCAGCCCAGCCAGGGCGTAGTTGGAGGCCAGGATTGCCAGGATGAAGCCTGCAGGCAGGACAAGCTCCCGCCCCAGCGTCCCGACGGGTATGCCGGCCCATTGCCCTCGCTCCCGATAAGATGCTCCTGCCGCGTAGCTCATGCGCTGCCTCCTCTCGGTCTGCAATTCAAGAGCAACGCGCGGGCCGGAGAGGAGGAGCAGGGTTGACGGCAACAAAAAACCCGCTCAAGGCGGGCAGGTATGCAGAAGCGTCAACTTATGCCTGCGCCTTTCCTCGAAGGCCGTGCGACACCGGCGGGGGTAGTGGACCTGGCTCGCCGGATTCCCATGTTCTCCGGCATACAGTTGCGGGACAGCGCCGGCCTCTCACCGGCTTCCTCTGTTTGGCCCTTGCGGGCGCCCACGCCAAGCTCTTGAGTTGTTAATGCCAAGCAAATCGAAGTGGTCTCGGCTCAGCGACTGGGATTATACCACATGGCGCGCGTAGTGCAAGAGGATGCGCGGGGGCGGTTGGCGGTTCTCGCGGCGGTGAGGCTATGTGCCTCACCCGCGGCGCGCCAGGGCAGGCTCCAAGGCCCGCCTCTACAGGATGCGCGGCGGCGGCCGTCGTCTCTCCGCCCGCCCTTCGACAGGCTCGGGGCGAGCGGAACCAGCAGCCGTCTCCCCTGCGAAAGCAGGGGTCTAGTGCCCGGCGGCCGCGGGGGATGGATTGCGGCTTCCGCCGCAATGACGGTTGATGCGGCGGCCGTCGTCCCTCCGCCCGCCCTTCGACAGGCTCAGGGCGAGCGGAACCAGCAGCCGTCTCCCCTGCGAAAGCAGGGGTCTAGTGCCCGGCGGCCGCGGGGGATGGATTGCGGCTTCCGCCGCAATGACGGTTGATGCGGCGGCCGTCGTCCCTCTGCCCGCCCTTCGACAGGCTCAGGGCGAGCGGAACCAGCAGCCGTCTCCCCTGCGAAAGCAGGGGTCTAGTGCCCGGCGGCCGCGGCGGATGGATTGCGGCTTCCGCCGCAATGACGGTAGTGGTGTGTGGCCCCGTTCGTGCCGAGCCAGTCGAAGCATGGACGGCCGCGCCACCCCTCCGCCCCCCATCGCCTTGACCGCCCGCCGATGGCGTACCTATAATGTGAACCGCTCCGATACGCCCATCAGCCGCGCCATGACAACCAACCCAACGCCAACCGACCTAGAAGCGCTCCAGGCCACCGCCCTGCGCGAGTTGGAGCAGGCCGCCTCGTCCGAGGCGCTGGAGCAGTGGCGCGTGGCGTACCTGGGCCGCCGCGGCAGGCTCACGCAGGCGCTGCGCGGCATCGCATCGCTCGCCCCGGACGAGCGGCGCGCTGCCGGCGCGGCCGGCAACCGCGTCAAGGCCGTGCTGGAGGAGCGGCTCGCAGCCGCCGAGGAGGCCGTCAGGCTCGGACGCTTGCAGGCCATCGCAGAGGAGGGGCGCATCGACGTGACGCTCCCCGGCAGGCAGCCGCCCATCGGCCGCCTCCATCCCACCACGCAGATGGTGCGCGAGATATGCGACGCCTTCGCCTCTATGGGCTTCCAGGTCGTCGAAGGGCCGGAAGTCGAGTGGGACCGCTACAACTTCGAGATGCTCAACATCCCCAAGGACCACCCCGCGCGGGACATGTGGGACACGCTCTGGATAGACCGCGTGGACGAGCAGGGGGAGAGGCCAATGCTGCTGCGCACGCACACCTCGCCCATGCAGATACGCACTATGCAGAACGCCGAGCCGCCCGTGCGCGTGGTGGTGCCAGGCAAGTGCTACCGCTACGAGGCCACGGACGCCACACACGAGTGGCACTTCTACCAGGTGGAGGGCCTGGCCGTGGACGACGGCATCACCTTTGCCGACATGAAGGGCACGCTCTACGAGTTCGCCCGCCTGGTGTTCGGCAGCGATCGCAAGGTGCGCTTCCGCGTGGACTTCTTCCCGTTCGTGGAGCCCGGCGCGGAGATGGCAATCGACTGCTTCATGTGCAAGGGCGGGTGCAGCGTGTGCAAGGGGACGGGCTGGATCGAGATACTGGGCGCGGGCATGGTCAACCCCACGGTGCTGGAGGGAGTCGGCTACGACTCATCCCGCTACACCGGCTTCGCGTTCGGCATGGGCGTGGAGCGCATCGCAATGCTCAAGTACGGCATAGACGACATACGGCTGTTCTACGGCAACGACCTGCGATTCCTGCGGCAGTTCTAGGAGCAACGCGGCGATGGGCATAACATACGTGGACGCAACGGCGACGGGGCCGACCGGCAAGCAAGAGACGCTGGAGCTGCTGGTGGACAGCGGGGCGATGTACTCGCTGCTGCCTGAGCGTGTGTGGAAGGCAATTGAGCTGGAGCCGACGCGTGATCATGTGCTCCGCCTGGCCGACGGCTCGCGGGTGGTACGCCGCATGTCGAGATGCTGGCTGAGGCTTGAGGAAGGGGAAGATTACACGCCAGTCGTTCTGGGAGAGCCGGGCGACCAGGCGTTGCTTGGCGTGATCACGTTGGAGAACTTTGGACTGGTGCTCAATCCGTTCACCAGAACGCTCCACCCAATGCGCGTGCTAATGCCGGGTCTACTCGACACGCAATGACAACAATGACTACCAACACTGCAACATTGAATCTGGACGACACACCATGAAAGTACCCCTGTCCTGGCTCAGAGAGTTCGTTGACGTTGACCTGCCGCCGGAGGAGCTGGCGCACCGGCTCACCATGTCCGGCACGGAGGTCGGCGGCATAGACGTCATAGGCGGCGCGTGGGACAACGTGTTCGTGGCGCAGGTCGCAGCCATCGACCCCCATCCCAACGCGGACCGCCTCAAGCTTGCCACCGTCAGCCTCCACGGCGAGCAGGTCACCGTCGTGTGTGGCGCGCCCAACGTTGCGGCCGGGCAACTCGTCGCGTTCGCGCGAGTGGGCGCGCGCCTGGTAGACCCGCGCACCGGCAACGTCGAGACGCTGCGCGCCGCCACCATCCGCGGCGTCGAGTCGGCCGGCATGGTCTGCTCAGAGCGCGAGCTTGACCTGGGCGACGACCACGCCGGCATCCTCGTGCTGCCGGACAACGCGCCCCTCGGCGCGCCGCTCAGCGACTACCTCGGCGACGTGGTGTTCGACCTGGAGGTCACGCCCAACCGGCCCGACTGCCTCTCGGTCCTCGGCGTGGCGCGCGAGGTCGCCGCCCTCACCGGCGCCGCGCTCCGCGAGCCGGACCTCTCGTACGCGGAGGGCGGCGAGCCTGTCGATGGCGTGGTGAGTGTGGAGATCGCGGACGCCTCGCTGTGCCCGCGCTACACCGCAAGCGTGGTGCGCGGCGTCAAGGTAGGCCCATCCCCGCGCTGGATGCAGGACAGGCTGACTCGCGCCGGGCAACGCCCCATCAACAACGTGGTGGATGTGACCAACTACGTGATGCTGGAGTTCGGCCAGCCGCTTCACGCCTTCGACTATGACACCATTGCCGAGTCGCGGATAGTCGTGCGGCCGGCGGGCGAGCAGGAGCCATTCATTACGCTCGACGAGGCGCAACACACATTGCGCCCGCCCATGCTGGTCATAGCCGACGGGCAACGCTCCGTTGCGCTCGCCGGCATTATGGGCGGCCTCAACACCGAGATGACGGACGACACCACAAGCGTGCTGCTGGAATCGGCTAACTTCAACTCCGTCAACACTAGGCGCACCTCGCAGGCGCTCAGGCTGCGCAGTGAGTCATCCTCACGCTTCGAGAAGGGGTTGCAGCCGGAGCTTGCGGAGGCGGCCTTGCGCCGGGCCACGCAGCTCATTCTGGAAGTGGCTGGCGGCGCGGCGTGTCGTGGTATCGCGGACGCCTACCCGCAGCCATCGCCCAGGCCCGCGCTGCGCTTCACACTCGCCCGCCTGCGCAAGGTGCTGGGCGTGGAGATGGAC
This sequence comes from Dehalococcoidia bacterium, assembly GCA_963555975.3. Classification (GTDB taxonomy): domain Bacteria; phylum Chloroflexota; class Dehalococcoidia; order Lucifugimonadales; family UBA2985; genus JAPPHY01. The sequence goes on along the minus strand of OY821663.2, from coordinate 182,372 downwards.
GCCTCACGCGTGGCGGCAGTGTTGTCGTCGCTCGGATTCGGCGTTACGGTGGAGGGCGACGGCGCGATGCGGGTGGTCGTCCCCTACTGGCGCAGCGACATCGCCCAGGAGGACGACCTGGTAGAGGAGATTGCTCGCATCACCGGCTACGACGAGCTGCCCACTACCATGATCTCGTCGCCTGTCCCGCACCGCAGCCCGCAGCCGGAGCGCGAGACGCGAGAGCGCGTGCGTGACCTCATGGTCGAGTGCGGGATGCAGGAGACCATCTCCTACTCACTCACAAGCGCGGCCTCGCTGGAAAGGACGCAGCCCGCGGGCAGCGCGCCTCCCCTGCGCGTGGCAAACCCCATGAGCGGCGAGCTCGAGTACCTGCGGACAACACTGCGCAGCGGCGTCCTCGGCACGCTGGCCGCCAACCGGCAGCAGGCGCGGGACGGCGTCCGGCTGTTCGAGATGGGCCGCGTCTACCTGCCGCGCGAGGCGGACCTGCCGCTGGAGCGCGAGATGCTGGTGGGCGCGCTGTCAGGGCCCGCCACGCCTGAGACCTGGCTGGGCGAAGGCCAACGCATGGACTTCTTCGACGCCAAGGGTGTTGTCGAAATGCTGTTGGCCCGCCTGCGCCTGCCGTGCGAGTTCCTACAAATCGAGGACTCGATCTTCCTGCCCGGCCGCTGCGCCGCGGTAGTCTCCGGCGATGCGGCGGTGGGCGTCATCGGCGAGGTTCACCCGCGGTTGCTGGAGCAGTTCGACCTAGAGGGCGAGGGCGTGGCGATGTTCGAGCTGGACGTGGACGCGCTCGCAGGCGCGGTGTCCACGGAGCCGGTTCGCTACCGGCCCATCGCTCGCTATCCCGGCGCGCTGCGCGACCTGGCCGTGGTGGTGAGCGCGGGCGTGCCCGCCGCGCAGGTGCAGGCCATCATTGAGCGGGACGGGCTGGTCGCACACGCAACGCTGTTCGACGTGTACGAGGGCGCGGGCGTGGAGGCGGGCAAGCGGTCGCTGGCCTACCGAGTGCTGTTCCAGGCGGCCGACCGCACGCTCGTCGGCGACGAGGTGAGCCGAGCGATGGAGGGCATCGTGGCCGCGCTGGAGCGGGAGGTTGGCGCAACGCTGCGCGGCTGACCGGCCGCGCCCCTTCAATTTCACCCGCCAAGCTGGTACACTATACTCGCATTGGCCGATGCCTCGGCCAGGCGTTCCCCCGCGTGGCAACGTAGCTCAGCGGCAGAGCGGGCGCTTCATAAGCGCTAGGTCGCAGGTTCGAATCCCGCCGTTGCCACCAACCCCCTCCGTTCGGGCATAGTCATGGTCACAAAGCTAACGTGCCGACAGCAAAGCAGGGCGTTCCTGGAGCAGGCGCAGCGCGAGCTTCGCGCCGGCGACCTGCGCCAGGCGTCCGAGAAGGGCTGGGGCGCGGCCGCGCAGATCGTCAAGGCCGCCGCGGAGTCGCGCGGCTGGGAGCACGATCAGCACAGGCTGCTGCTTCGGGCTGTCGACCGCCTTAGCCAGGAGCAAAGCGACATTGAGATTTGGAGACTATTTGGTTCATCTCGCTCCCTTCACGAGAACTTCTACGAAGGCGAGATGAGAGCGGCAACAGTGACCAAGCTGTTGGAGGACGTGGCGCGGCTGGTGGACATAGTGGATGCGCTGGTGTAGGCGGCTTGGCGCTCCAACCCATACCTGGACATGGACATGGTCACACGACTGACATACCAAGAGCAAAGCAAGGCGTTCCTGGAGCAGGCGCAACGCAAGCTTCGCGCCGGCGACCTGCTGCAGGCATCCGAGAAGGGCTGGGGCGCTGCCGCGCAGATCGTCAAGGCCGCCGCTGAGGCGCGCGGCTGGGAGCACGACGAGCACAGGCTGCTGCTGCGAGCCGTCACGAACCTTACCCAGTATTTCGAAGATACCGAGATTCGCGATCTGTTCTACGTTGCCCAAGCCTTGCACTCCAACTTCTACGAGGGTGAAATGGATGAGGCGGCTGTAATCGCAGGGCTGGAAAAGGTGGCGCGTCTGGTGGAGAAGCTGGAGGCGCTGCTTTAGGCATAGTCATGGTAACACGACTGACGTATCGAGAACAAAGCAGGGCGTTCCTCGAGCAGGCGCATCGCGAGCTTCGTGCCGGCGACCTGCGGCGGGCGTCCGAGAAGGGCTGGGGCGCGGCCGGGCAGATTGTGAAGGCAGCTGCCGAGGCGCGTGGGTGGGAGCATGACAGATTCCAACTGATCCTTGGAACCGTATCGGACCTGGTTCAGGAGCAAGGTGACTTGGAGATTTCGCGACTATTTGCGGCCGCCCTCGCGCTGCACGAGAATGCCGAGGAAAACTACATGTACAAGGCCATTGTGGCCGCCGCCTTGGAGGACGTGGCGCGGCTGGTCGACAAGGTAGAGGCGCTGGTATAGGCGGCTTGGCGCACCATCCCATACCTATACATGGACATGGTCAGACGACTGACGTATCGAGAGCAGAGCAGGAAGTTCTTGGAGCAAGCGCAGCGCGAGCTACGTGCAGGCGACCTGAGGCAAGCGTCCGAGAAGGGCTGGGGCGCGGCCTCGCAGATCGTCAAGGCCGCCGCGGAAGCGCGCGGCTGGCGCCACTCTGCCCACAGACTTCTAGTGGATGCCGCCGCACAGTTGAGCTCGGACGCAGGCAACCTGGACATTGCAAGGCTATTCTGGGCCGCCCAATACCTACACACCAACTTCTACGAGGGTAGAATGAGGGAACCGGAAGTAGCCGTCGCGCTGGAGCAAACGGCGCAGTTGGTGGATAAGGTAGAGGCTCTACTGCCTCAACCGTAAGGAGGAGTAACTCATGCTGCTTGAAGACAGAATTGCGCTCATAACCGGCGCCGGCCGCGGCATCGGGCGGGCGGTTGCGCTGGCGTTCGCCGCGGAGGGCGCGCGCATCGCCGTAACCGGCCGCAACGCCGAACGCCTCGCGGGCGTCGTCGGCGAGATACGCGCCGCAGGCGGCCAGGCGCAGGCTCACGCGCTCGACGTCACCGCCGAGGCCGACGCGCCCCGCGTCGTCGAGAAGGTCCTGGCCGAGTGGGGCCGCATCGACCTGCTCGTCAACAACGCCGGCGTCATCGACTACGACGTGCCCGTCTGGGCCACGACTGTTGAGCAGTGGGACTACGTGATGAACACCAACCTGCGCGGCATGTTCCTGACCACCCGCGCCGTGCTCCCACACATGATAGAGAGGCAGCGAGGCGTCATCATCAACATTGGCTCCTCCTCCGGCCGCCTGCCGGAGGGCGACTACGGCGCGTACGTCGCCTCCAAGTTCGGCGTGGTCGGCTACACCGCCTCGCTCGCCCACTCGCTGCGTGAGCACGGCATCCGCGTCAACGGCATCAACCCCGACTGGGTGGACACCGACATGGCCCGCGCGTCCGACCCCAACGGCGACCCAACCTGGATCACGCCGCAGCAGATCGCCGACACCGCCCTCTACCTCGCCGCACGCGCGCCCTACCTGATGACGGGGCAGTTCATCGACCTCTTCGGCGGCTGAAACAAAGCCCGATCGAGAAAGGAAGGCAACGCGAAGTGACACAGCAACAGGACATCTCCCCGGACTTCTACAGGCGTCACGCCAGGAGCTATTCGGAAAAGGCTCAGTCTCCCACGCAGACCACGTTGACCAACACTTCTCACCCCCTACTGCAACATTACGGCGTTCTCAGCGAGAGGCTGCGCGAACTGGTGGCGGCCCCGGCCCGCGGCCTGGACGCGGGCTGCGGCGCAGGCGCCCACGACGTGTTCTCATACTGGCAACTCGGCTACGATGTCTACGGCATAGACGCGATTGAGGAGAACATCCAGGAGGCAAAGCGACTGCACCCGGAGCTCGCGGAGCGCGTGTCCGTGGCAGACCTCAGCGTCCCGCTAGACTGGCCGGACGCCTCTTTCGACTTCCTGATCTGCAACGCCGTCATCCAGCACATCCCGCCGGAGGCCGTCCTGGGCGTGACGCTGCCGGAGTTCGCGCGTGTGCTCAGGCCGGGCGGAGTCCTGCAGCTCATGTTCAAGTCCGGCGACGGCGTAGCCACGGTGCTGGACAACGAATACGGCGCGCCCAGGTCCTTCCAACTGTACGCCGTCGACGAGATCGTAGAGCTGCTGGCCGGCCGCGGCCTCCACGTCCTGCCCGCGTCCGACAACACTATTGGCGGCGCAATGTTGTTCACGGACTACAAGGACATGGAGCACTGCGTGTTGTTCGCGCGCAAGGACGGGGCATGAGCGACCTGAGCGTCCCGGGCAACGTCAGTGACGTGACGCCGGCTTGGCTCACGGATTCGCTGCGGGCCGCCGGCGCGCTCGGAAGCGGCTGCGTGTCCGGCTTCACCGCGCGGCTCATCAGCGAGGGGAAGGGGTTCATGAGCCAGGTGGCGCGGCTGGACCTCGACTACGAGGGCGAGGCGGAGGGCGCGCCGGCAAGCGTCATCCTGAAGCTGCCTTCCGACAACAGTGATCTTCAGATGCTGGGTGACCGCCTGGGGCAATGTCGCCGGGAGGTGCGCTTCTACGGCGAGATTGCGGGAAGCGGCGGCTTGGACACGCCTCGCGGATACCTCTGCGCCGCGGACGAGGCGACCGGGCGCACCGTGCTGCTGCTGGAGTACCTGACCGGCGCGCGCCAGGGCGATAGCGTGGCGGGCTGCACGCGTGAGGAGGCTCTGGAGTGCATCGTCCAGATGGCGCGTTTCCACGCCCACTGGCTCGACAACCCGCGCCTGGATTCGCTGGACTGGATACCGCGTAAGGACGACGAGGCCGCGGCCTACCAGGACTTGTACTCGGAGGCCTGGAGTCTGCTCCAGGCCAAGACCGGCGACCTCATGCCGGACGGCATCCGGCGGCTTGGGGATCGGCTGGAGCCGCACGTGCCCCGCATCAAGGCTATGCTCGCTCGCAGCCCTCGCACGCTCATCCACGGCGACTACCGGCTGGACAACTGCTTCTTCCGTGATGAGGCGGGGTCGATTACGCCCATTGTGTTCGACTGGGAGTTTTGCGCGCATGGCCGCGGCGCCTATGACGTGGCAACCTTCCTGAGCGAAGTGTTTGCGCCTGAGCAGCGGCGGGCGGTGGAGATGGACATGCTGCGCGCCTACCACAGCGCCTTGCTCGAAAGCGGCGCAACGGGCTACTCGTTCGAGGAGTGCCTGCACGACTACCGCCTCTCGATGCTGGAAGTGTTGGTCTTCTGGATCGTTACGGGCGGCTTCTGCGACTTTGAGGGCGAGCGGGCGACGGCGTACCTGCGCGGCTCGCTGGAGCGGTTCGACGCGGCCATATCCGAGCTTGCGAGCGCGGAGCTGCTGCCCGGCGGTTAGGATGGCTTGCCCGCGCGGACGCTATGACGCTATACTGGCACACCGTGCTCCGATTGCCGCGGAGTCCGGTTCCCAACGTGCCCGGCGGCCGCCGCGAGCAGTCGTGGCTTTCGATGGGCGATTAGCTCAGCCGGTTAGAGCGCTTGCTTTACACGCAAGAGGCCAGTGGTTCGAGTCCACTATCGCCCACCATGACGTACTGAACTGCGAACTCCGCCGTTGAGGGCTACCTCGGCGGCGTTCGCACCCCCCATCGGACCATCCTCCGGCGTGGGTATGGAGTAGACGATGGCGGCCTTGCCGGGCCTGACCTCGACCTCCTTGACGAAGGAGTGGACAAAGGCCCGGGTCTGGGTCAACTCGCTGGTCTTGAGGAAGTCGCTAATCTCCTCGGCGAAGGTGGCGATGACATCGGCCGAGTCCAGGAACTGCCGTCTCTCACCCAGCAGCGCCCTGGCCTCCTCGGCGACGATCTCCAGCTTCTCCTTGCGCTCCCGGTGCTCCTTGATGCGGTCCGAGGCGTCGGCCATCTCGATGTCGGTGGTCTCTATGGCGTTCCAGATGCGGCCCAGCCGCTTCTTCACGTCCTCAAGCTCCTCCTCGATGTGCTCCAGCTTCTGCCGCTGCTCGTGGGCCACCCCGTCCATTTCCTCGTCCAGCAGCTTCACCAGGTCCCTGATGTTGGACTCGGTGAGGATGTTCTCCCTGATCTCTCCGACGATGATGTTCTCGAAGTTCTTGGCGTTCAGCCTGGGAGTCTTGCAGGTCCCGCTGCCCCGCTTCAGCAGGGAGTGGCAGACGTAGTAGGTGTACTTGCCGCTCTTGGCCTCGGCTGCGGTCATGGCCTTGCCGCAGGTCTCGCACTTGAGGATGCCGCTCAGCAGGTAGGGGCTGGAGGCCCGCCTGGGGTTGACCTTCTTCGGGGCGCGCGAGCCGAGCAGCTTCTTCACCCGCTGGTACTCCCGCATGCTGATGATGGCGGGGTGGGCATTCCCTACCCTGACGGGCGGCTGTCCGTCCTTGGCGTTGGTTCCCCAGACAACCGCTCCGGTGTACGCCTCGTTGTCCAGCATGGTGTGGATGGTGGTCTTGAGCCACTTCTTGCCGTTGACGGTGGGGATGCCCTCGACGTTGAGGGTCTTGGTGATGTCGAGGATGCTCCTGCCCTGGAGGGCCATGTCGAAGATGCGCCGGACCACCGAGTCTGAGGGCGGGTCGAGCTCCAGCCTGGGGCGCTTCTTCGGCCCGTCCTGGACGTAGGCCCTCCTGTAGCCGTAGGGGGCGTAGCTGGTGACCCAGAAGCCGCGAGATGCAGCCTCCCGCATCCCCCGCGTCACTTCCATTGCCAGATTCTCCGAGTAGTATTCGTCCAAGCTCTCGATGATGGCCTCAAGCAGCCGGCCGGTGGCGTTGTCCTCGGCCTGCTCGGTGATGGACACCACCCTGATGCCCTTGCGCCTGAGCTTCGACTTGAAGGCGACGGCGTGCTCGCGTTTCCGGGTGAACCTGGAGAACTTCCAGACCAATATCTCCTTGAAAGGGGCCTCCGGCTTTTCGGCCTCGTCCAGCATCCTCTGGAACTGGGGCCGGTCGGCGACGCGGCCGCTCTCGGCCTCGTCGATGTATTCGCGCACGACTAGGTAGCCGTTCTTCTCGGCGAATTCTCTGAGCGCCCGCAGCTGGGCGGCCACCGAAAGGTCCACGTCTTGGCGGTCGCTGGAGACCCTGGCGTAGAGGGCCGCCGGTATCAGATCGAGTTTGTCATTCATCACTCTTTCCTCCTCATCTACTCTCGGTCGGTCGTGCGGGAGCGCAGCCATTCCAGCCGCTCCCGTCTGCGCCACTCCCGCTCCTCCATGAACAGGCGGATGGCCTGCCTGAGGAGCTCGCTCACGGAGAGGTCGTCCTCCTTCATCACGCTCCGCACCTGCGCCTCCATCTCCGAGGGAAGGGAGAAGGTGATGGTCTTGGATCGCCTGGGACTGGTCATACTCTCTCTTTTTGCCTTCTATTGTAGTGATATGTCCTACTATACACTAACACGACACCGGCCTTCAAGCCCTACCAGGGGCCGACTCCGGCTACTGCGGGCACTTGCCTACGCCTGCGCCCGGCATGTCCGATGCGACCATCTGGGGTCCGAGGACGCCGGAGTAGTTGTCGGGCACGGCGACGACGACCACCCTCGTCAGCCTGCCATCCCTGATGACGGGCCGGGCGAGGGCGGCATAGCCGCCTTCCTGGGCGTAGCGCGCCGTTCCGTAGCGGGTGGCCTGTTCCGCCAGGGAGCCGGAAGGTATGGATCTGCCCCCGCGGGGAACGCCGCCTCGCTCTCCGCAGACGGGGAAGCCGGCCGGCGTTCCGAACCCCCGCGTCCGCCGGGCGACCTTGACCTGCAGGTCGGCCGGGTCAGTCCGTTCTCTGCGGTCTCTCCCTTCCTCCCTCGCGTACAGGATCACCATGAGGGGCGGCTGGCGCAGCACCTCGGCCAAACGGATGGCGACGGCGGCGTAGGAGCAGCGGAACGCCTGCTGCAACCTCAGCACGTCCAGCCCCCACTCCACGGCCAGCGGCGCGAAAGCCCTCGGCTGCATCAGGACCGCCGCCGCGAACCTCTCGGCCTGCCGGCACACCCTACGGTCGGGCGGAGAGCCCGATTCCATGTCGCAGAGGGTCTCATAGATGATCTCGTAGGTCTCATGGATGACCGAGTAGTCCTGGGTCCCCTCCCACAGGTCCTCCCGGTAGTGGATGTCGTAGCCGCCCCCCGGGGCGCTGAAGTGGATGCCCTTCACGTCCATATGCCCGTTGCCCGACACTTCGCCGAACCCGGCCTGCTTCAGGAGGGTCTTCAGCTCTTCCATCGTGGGGCGGGCGGGCACGTCGAAGTAGGCCACGAAGCGGGCGGCCAGGGTTTCCGGGTCCAGGGCCTCGTGGGGGTGCTCGTCCAGCAGGGTGCGGCAGAAGTCCTCTCTCGTCCCGTTCATTCCAGCAGCCTCTTTCCGGTATAGCGCTCGTACATCTCGACTATGAACCGCTTGGTCTTCAGGGTGATTGGGCCGTCGGGCCGGGTGCCTACGCGGAACACGGGGTCGGCCAGGACGAACTGGTAGGCCCGCTCCACCTCCATCGCCTCCTCGCTGTAGGGGTCGATGTGTTCCTCGCGCCCGGCCCGCTTCATCAGCTCCGCGGCGTCCACGTTGTAGAGGTCGGCCAGCTTGCGAATGATGTTGACGCCGGGCTTGCGGCTTCCCCGCTCTATCTCGGAGAGGTAGGAGCTGGAGACGCCGACACGCTTGGTGACGTCCCGCAGGCTGAGGTCTCCCCTCAGCCGTCTGAGCAGGGGGCCTATCGCGTCGTCTCCCTCGATCTCCCGCCGCTCGTCCGGTCCCCGGTCGTCGTCAACCTCGTCCATATCGTGTCTCCCTTGGTTCGATAGCTGCGAACAGTCCAGCGAACGCTACATCGGCAGCGATTCAGCTAACTTGCAGCACAAAGATTGTTACATCACAGCGAGCAATTGTCAATGCACTTAGTTAGGAAGGCTGGATACTGCCCGCTGGTCATTGCCTTCGTCATCTGTATATTGCTACACTTATGCGGACAGAACTAATCTTCTAACTCCTGGCACAGTATACATCATCGACGCTCCCCAAGGCCACAGCCTTCTGGCAGCGCCGGAATCCGCGAGAGAGACGCAGCGAGTGAGTAAAAAGGGCAGTCGAAAGCTGACCAAGAACCAGGAGCGCAGGCGCATCGAGGGCCTGCGGATACTGGCCCGCATCATCGCGCGCCACTACCTGGCCAACCCCCACCTGTACCCCAACGGATCCGCCCCGGCCAGCGGTCAGCCGACCGGCGACGGGAGTGAGACCCGGAAGGAGGGCGGGGCGTGAAGCGTAGGCAGCCGTCGTCTCGGGTGAAACTCAACTCCCACGCCGTGTGGGAGCTGCTCAACCGGCGCAACATGACCCAGAACGAGCTGGCTCGGCTGGTCGACACCTCGTCGGGCTACCTCTCCCAGCTCATCTCCGGGACCCGTCGCCCCTCGGCGGCCTTCCGCAAGAAGCTCATGGAGGTCCTGGGCGTCACCGACTTCGACGACCTCTTCATCCTGGAGGACGTCCAGTGAGGCCCAGCACCATGCCCCCGCGCCGTCTGCTCTTCTGCGACTCGTCGCCGCCGGAGGACTTCGGCGCCCGTCTGAGAGCCTTCAAGGAGGCCACCGGCCTGACCTGGGAGGGGCTGGCCGCGTGCCTGGGCGTGGACCTGCGCCAGCTTGAGCGCTGGCGGGACGGCGCGAACCCCGGCTGGAAGGGCACCTGCGCCCTAGTGAAGCTGGCTTCAAGCATCCCCGGCGGCCACTACACGCTGTTCGGGGTGCATGTCCTTCCGCCCTCCGGCTGGGTGTTGCAGCCCCCGCTGTCGGCGGGTTCCACGCGTTCTACGAATGGCAAGGGACGCTAGGGACATGGCAGAGCAACGCAAAGCGCATGGGCTGCCCGTGATGTGGGTGTTCCCGCCGGACTTCCCGGAGCGTCTGACCCTGTTCCAGGAGAAGAGCGGCCTGTTCACCAGGGGCCTGGCCCGTCTCCTGGGAGTCAACCCGGACCGCATCAGGAAGTGGAAGAGCGGGGCCGTGGCCCCAACCACACCCATCTCTTCGCCCTCTACACCATCGCCGGAGCGATGGGTTTGCGGGACGGGATTCTGATGCATGGCGACCGGGACCTGGCCGAGGGAGTGGACTCGATGCTGTCCGGACTATCGGACGGACGTAGAGACGATCTTCAAGCAGAGGAGGAGCGACTATGACGACTGAAGTACGGAAGCGGACGCTGGACCACCGGCCCCCGCCCTTTCCCGATGACTTCGGGGAGCGGCTGGAGCGGTTGAAGGAGCTGTCCGGGCTGCCGTGGGGCGAGTTCGGCGAGCGAATCGGGGTGACTCAGACCGGCCTGAGAAAGTGGCGCAGGGGAGGGCCGCCTTCGGGGGCCTACATCTGGGCCATCCTGAAGCTGGCCCGCGAGGTTCCGGGCGGCTACGACCTGATCATGTACGGCGACGACGGGATGGGCGGGTAGAGGCGAGATGCTGAAGGTCCCGCCCCCACCACCCTGGTTACAGGGGCTGACGTGCTGAGAGCGTGGTCCAAAAGCGTAACGGTTGTCCACGAGGAAGGAGGGCCGGGAGGGGATGAACCCGCCCGGCCCTCCTGTCTTTTCCCCCGACTTCGCCCTCGTGGGCGTCAGCTATCGTCATCGACCTGACCCGGTTGCTCCTTCAGGCTCGTTCGGTGGACAATTGACGCAATCTCGAGGACGACGCGAAGGCACCGGTCGCTACACCAACAGCCCTTCCATCCAAGAGGGGTCGGTACGGAGACCATGGGAGGTTCGTGGAATGCCCAGATACAGGAAGAAGGTCTGCCGGGAGTGCGGCAGGATCTACGTGCGGGGATACCTGCGGACTACCGGCGTTTTGGGCTGGTGCCAGCCGAACTGTTACGCGAAGGACCTCAAGCGGCGACGGGAAGGCATACCGCCGGGTCAGCCGCCGAGGCCGGTCGACGACGCTGGCATTCGGGAGCCGCGGGTACTGGAGGCTCTTGCCAGTGTGCTCCGGGAAGCATCCCCGGAGGACACGGCCGCCGGGGAAATGGACACCGAAGAGGCTGGTGCGATGGCCATAGAGGTCGTGGCGGACCGCGCCGTGGTTGGGGAGACGAGGCTCGGAGAGGACGGCCGGGTAGAGGTCGAGTGGGTGGGCCGCTGCTGGGCGTGGCTGACCGAGGGCGACGCCCCCTCGCTCATGGACGTGGTGGTCAGGGACGGCGAGATCGTCAAGCTGCTGGAGCCGGGACAGGTGCGGCGCGTCCGCGCTATTGAGCGGACCCTAGAGACGGCTGAGGGAGAGGTCGGCGGCCTTGAGGTGTGGATGGAGTTCAGGGGGTTCAGGGCGGAGACTGAACCCGACGCCAGGGCGGCGGCCATGGGGTTGCGGGAAGGAGCGAAGGTCCGCATAGACGGCGGACGCTACGGGGCCGACCGGGGCAAGATCGGCACGCTGCTGCGGTTCACCGCGGGAGTGGTAGAGGTGGACGGCAAACGGTTCGGCACAGGACTGGACAAACTGGAGCCGCTTGGCAGCCCCGATGAGATTCCGAGTTGGGTCGGTGCCGTTGGCGTGTCCTGCAATGACAAAGAAGAGGCGGATTCCGGGGAGTCGATTCTGGAGGTCGTGGCTGAACGCGCCCCGGTTGCACAGACGCGGTTCGGCGAGGACGGCCGGGTCGGCGTCGAGTGGGTGGGCCGCTGCTGGGTCTGGCTGACCGAAGGCGAGGCCCCTTCGCTCATGGAGGTCGTGGTCGAGGAAGCCCAGGTCGCCAGACTGCTGGAACCGGGCCGGGTGCGGCGGGTCCGGGCGAAAGAGGGGACCATCAAGACAGCCGAGAGAGAGGTCGACGGCCTGGAACTGAGGGCCGAATCCGGGGCGGAGCCTGAACCGGACCTCAGGGCGACGGCCCGAGGGCTCTGGGAGGGCGGGATGGTCCGCTTGCCGCCCGAACGTCCCTGGCTCGATGAGGAAGGCAAGGTAGGCACGCTGCTGAGATTCTCCTTGGCCTCTGTCGAGGTGGACGGCAGAAAGTTCGCCATAGGACCGAGGGACCTGCAGCCGGTCGACGACCGCCCGGATGTTTCGTCGACGGGGACAGTAGGAGCGGAGGACAAACCGAAGGATAACTGAATCTCTCCACTTCATCCTGACGATGCGCCCGGGTCATGACCTCACCTACGGTTCACTACCCTGAAATCCGCTATTGCAGTAGCTCGGAGGACAACTCTGTCAGAGGAACTCCATCGCTTTCCCAGATCGACCTAGCGATGCTTATTCGTGTGTTACCGCCCGTGACGATCAAATGCACACCGTCGGCGTATTCACCGCTTATCTGGTCTCGCTCCTGCTCGAACTTTTCGAGTTCATTACACAATTCCGATACACGTTCACCGATGTCCCCAACGAACCGCATATTTGCCTTGACGTCGTCTAGATCCGGTTCATCTTCGGAGTCCACAGGAACGATACAGAGCAGGAAACGATCTCCTTGTTTGACCGCATTTCTCGCCTGGCTCGGTGTCATTCGCGCGTCATCGGTTCGCGTGGCCTTTACCTCTACACACCAACTCTTATCGTCTTTCGATATTTTCAACTCCGCCGCATCGTTCTCCGATAAATCCTCTGACGCATCGGCTGCCAACTTGATCACCAAGTCGGCGCCCACTCTAGTTTTCTCAACCAAGTACCCCTCGTTTTCGAGGTTTTCCTTGACGAGACACTCTACGAGATTCCCGAATTGCTGATTGCGATGTACTCTCTGCGTCTGTTTGATGCGGTCTGCAAGGTAGTCCGTGACAGCCTCATCCTTGCCCAATTGCGTCAAGAACTTAGGGACTACATCCAATCGGTCGAGCACATTTTCTGCCGCATTCAGTATTGCCATGAGTTTGTTGTCCACACTGACGCGTGCCTGAGCGTCCACAGCCATGGACTCTCTCACTAAGTCAAGACGTGAAACTCCAATTGCTTGGAGCAATCTGTCAACGGCGGCGTTGTCGGGAATAGAAAGTGTACCGCTGTCCCGGAACAGGCGACCAAGCGACTCAGCAGTCGCTGTTGTGTACCTATCATTTCCAAGGGGCACCCAGTTGTTCTCTACTACAGTCGGTAGCCATTGACTCTGGAAATGGTTGTGCTTGGCATCACACGTACAGAGTGCTTCCTCCGTCTGCAATCCTTGAGCGTCATGGACAACTAACCATTCAGTTAAGAATCTCCAGAAAAGGCGAGCACGTCGCTGGCTCCCGCGCGCCCGCCTGATGACGCTGTTGTCGTCGCCTCTGAAATGTACGATGTCGGTTAATTTGACGGCCTCACGTGCTTCATGCCTTGCGCCCTCAGCTAATGCTGGCAAAGGTTCGTCGGGCAAAAACCTAGGATGTCGAACCTCACGGGAGACCATTATCGAAGCTCTAACGATTTGGTGCTCGCTCAACTTCTGCCAAACCTCAGCATGAGGGACCTCGTCATAGAATGCTGTTGATAGAATTCGCGCTGGCGGGAAGAGCTCCAAGAACTCCTGAAGGTCTTTGTCCCAGAGTGTTGCTGGCGCAAGAGGGACTTCTTCGTCATTCTGTCCGTCCGGGGCCAGCCACACAACATGCCTGTCGCTGTCTTCCTCCTCTTGGCAGAAGGCCGGGAAACCACGTAGGCGGTCCCATTCCTCATTCTTGGTGATCCAAGTGAAAGCTCGAGTACTGCCCATAGCAAAGGCATCATCGAGATCACCACGAGCGGCGATTTCTCTAAGCCCCTCAATGACTTCTTTGACTACATCCTGATTCCCCTTGACCCCCTTCCCGTCTTCACTACCAAAGGAAGTAAGGCGTTTGTCACGAAGTTCCTCCCTTAGTTCTAAGCCAACTGCGTCAGCTATGTCCTTCAGCTCTTCATCAATGTCCTCATCGCGATAGAGATTCCCTAGCTTGTCGAGAGATCCCGACTGGTCCAAGATCAAGTAGCGACTATTGACCTCGTCGGAATGTTCACTATCCTTCAGGAACGCAAGGACATTATCCAGCCATTCGGTGGCATCTATGCCTTCTACTAGCGCATCCTGGAGGTTCTTGATATTGCCATACGTCTCATCCTCTGAGCTTCTCGCCACTCGCTCGATGTAGCGAGCGAATCCGGCTCCATCAATCACTCCGTCGAATTCAGTGGCGTCGCAATGACTCAGTCTGGCCCAGCTCTTGACCGCCTTATTCCAGCCAACTACCTCTCTCCGTCTTGGTAGTCTTGAACGAAACGCTTCCAGCTCACTCAGCAGGTCCCAGAGGGCTTCAACTTTGGCATCCTCTTCGGCGAGGGGAAGGACCGACTCCGAGGGAGCCAACACACCCTCGCCATACTCGCAGAGGACGGCAGGGGTACCAAGTAGAGGGACTAGTAGATTCTCAGTGAGATGCCCTCGAAGCTTGTCGGGGACTAGCCATTCCCTATCGGGGATAGGTGGCACATCCGCTAACGTCGATATGTCATCCCACGCCGACTCACCCGCAAACCGAATGAGCCGGAGAAGAAGTGTGCAGGCTTCCTCCACGGCCGCCTGATTGAGGAGATTGGCCTCGTCGCTCTCGTTCAGCCAGAGGTTTACTCCGTCCCGGTCTTCATCTGAAGGTGTAAACTGAAAGCTGTTTATGACGGCGGGAAAACTGAAGTTCTCCGTTCCAATCAATGGAAGTCCCAGAAACAACCTTGGAATATCCGCAACTTGTAGGCAACATGTAGAGTCTCCTACCGTAGCTGCCTGCACAGCAATGGAGGTGGCTTCTCTCTTGATCAGGAGATACTTGCTGCTGGTCCAATTGTCGGGGCTTGTTCGCCGGACCGTGACTTCCTGCACATCATTATCCTGTAACTGCTTCCGTTCAGTGACGTTGAAACTCGCGAATTCGCCTAGAGACTCGACAGAGATTTCACTGAACTCTTCATTGAAAGCAAGGATGAGAGGAGCCATCATCTCCAGCCTGGAGATGCCTTGACTCACGACCCTAGCCGCCGCCTCACCTTCAACGGAATACCGAAATCTAGTCGTAAAACCATGTGGCAAATTCACCGTCTGGACAGACGTCAGAGAAGCATTGAATCTCTTTGCGGACTCTCGCATATCGTCATCTATGGACTGGATTGAAGTGGGTACCCTTCGCACAGGAAAATTGAACCCCCGACCGTCAACGAGCTTCCCTGAGACATAGATTTCGTCGGAAAGCAGATGCGTCGTGAGTAACCCACTTCCGTATTGCCCTAACTTCGACTTGTCCTCGGCCTTGGTTGATCCGTGGTAAATGACGCGAGCTATTTCTTTCATTTCGAATGGTCGACCATTGTGCTCTAGCAGGACTTGCCCTTGATTGTGCCTGACTGAGCAAGTGAGGCTCATTGCGCCGTTGGGAGAAGCGTCGCGTGCATTCTGCAACAGCTCCCATATCCAACGCGTCTGTACACGGTCTCTCCGTGCCGCGAGATTGGTGAGAAGTTGATAAACACGCTGCGCGTTGGTAGTGGTAAGTGTGTCTCGTTCGATCTGTTCCCAATCGTCCTTGTCCACTATCATTGTTTCTCCCGGGGTCCATTCGGTGAACCAGAAGGGTTGAGGCTAGGAATGAGTGTAGGTCAATGACCGCTCGGAGTCCATATGTTATTTTCCCTTGAGGCGAACATTAGAACGCGTGCCCCATCACCGTCTGACGACGCCCTGGGGGTCACGTCTTGACGCCCTGCGGTTGAGGGCGCGGTCGAGGATCCTGAAGGCCCGTTCGGTGCCCAGTCGCTTCACCCTGGGGGACGGCTCTTCCTCCTGCTTGAGCAGGGCGTGGGCGATGAGGTCGGCCATCTGCAGCAGGTGGTCTGAGTGGGAGCTTCGGAAGGCGGGGCCGCCGATGACTCTCTCTATCGGCATGTCCTTCGTCCGCCCTCCGTCCTCCCACCTCTCGTACCTGCTGGGGATGGGGTTGAGGCTCCTGAGCCTTCCGTAGAGGCGGGCCACCATCTGCTCCCTGCCCTCGTCGAAGATGAGGAAGGCGTGGCGGTCGTCCCCGGCGACGGAGGTGTTGATGCGGTTGAGCAGCCAGTCCAGACTGAGGCGCTCGTGGCCTATCACGTCGGGCTTATGCAGGCAGACGTTGACGATCTCCACGCCGCCCATGGTGCCGGCGGCGTCCTCGACGACGCGCAGCCCCTCCATGAAGATTTCGGCACCGTGCTCCGGTGAGAGCCTGCGGTCCTCGTTGCCCACGCGGGCCAGCTTGCCCCGTCCGGCCAGCAGGTCGCAGGCGTGGAGCTCCCGGTCCACGGGGACGGCGTAGCGGTCTTCCACCTCGACCCGCCAATCCCGGACGCGGGCGTGCAGTTCGTTCCACCGCTCCGCGTCCACGCCCAGGGCGGTTCGGACGTAGAAGGTGGGTCCCTCGGACTCGTCGATGTAATAGATTCTCATGGCGGTCTCTCTCCGATCTGTGTTCGGGTGTCAGCGGCCCGTGAAGGCGTAGCCCGGTTCGGTGGCGCCCGGCCTGCGCCAGGCGCGTCCCAGCGGCCCCTCCCGCTCCACCAGCCCCCGGTGGGAGACCAGCAGCGGGACCTCGACCCCGGCCCGCGCCATCTCCTCCCGGGCGATGCGCAGGAAGTGGGTCTGGGCGATGTCGTCGTCGAAGACGACCAGCACGTCGGGCCTCGCCCCGTGGTCGTCGGTGGGTCGCTGGGACGAGTAGTAGCGCAGGTAGGGGGCGAGGCGGGCCGCCATGGTGACGGGGCGGACGGCCCGGCGCTCCCACTCCAGGAAGAAGGCCCAGGTCGCATCGCCCCTGCGCAGAACGCCGAAGGCGTCGGGGTGGATGGAGCGGAGGCGGTCGGCGTGCCGGAAGTAGCGGGATGCTTTTCTTGGCGGGTCGAGCTGGACGATCTCGCGAGAGCGGGAGCGTGCCTGCCTCGAAAGGGCCGCGATGAAGCCGTGGACGGCGGCGGTGTGCTGGACGTTCCTGAGGAGCTGTCCTGCTCGCCTGCCGGAGACGTTGCGCCAGCCAAGGGGAGAGCCGGCCTTCGTTGGAGCGGCGCTCCACCGCTTCCTGGCCCCGCCCACCGAGGCGCGGTCCCTGCGGGCCAGCATGGCCAGCCCCCGGTCGCTGACGGCGAGGCGGCGGCGTCCACCGGCGGTCGCTTCGATGGCCAGGTCCAGGGTGGTCAGCCGACCCACGACCTCCGACAGCCTCGACCGCCTCAGTCCCATGATCGCGCCCAGGTGGGCGGGTGTGAGCCAGGGCCAGTCGGCGAGCAGGTCGAGGGCTCGCTTCTCGACGGGGGTGAGCATCGTGGGCAGCATCCAGTCCTGCCCGCCCTCCACGTCGAGGTCTGCGGGGAGGGATGCCCGCGCCGGAGAGTCTTCCTCGGGCCACGCTCTCCGCGGCCCTGTGTGGTCCAGGACCGTGCGCAGGTCAAGCAGTGCGGCCCCGGAGGGCGTGCGCCAGACTGCGGCTCCCGCACCCGCCGAGGCTGTGTCCCCCTCCAGGGCCAGGTATGCGATGAAGGGCGCTCCCGCCAGCAGCCTGCGGGCATGGCGCAGCCGGGTCTCGTCGGGCGTGAGCAGGAGCGCTGCGGCGGGCTGTGTCCCCTCCCTGAGCCGCCAGAGCCGCTTGGAGAAGCCGGTGCGGTCGGTGGCCGTTCCCTGCCGGACGACGGCGATCACCCGCCCGTCGGGGAGGGCGATAGCCGCGTCCATGGGCATTGCCCTGTACCAGCGGAAGCGGATGGGATGGGCGAGGGTGGATATGGCTGATGCAAGACGGTAGACCACCGCAACGGCGTCCAGCCGCTCCATGAGAACGCGCCGCCACTGGTCCGAGACGGGCCGGGTGCGAAGCAGGCCGTCAACGCTGGCCCCCTCGATGCCAGCCAGCCGTCGCAACCCCGCCTCCGTGAGGCAGTAGCGTCGCGTGGCCGGTGTCAGCTCCGCGGCGTGGGTGACGGAGGCCGCCAGCCCCTCGCGTTCCACGCTCTCCACGGCCTTGTATACCCCACCCCTGGACCAGCCGGAGACGGCGACCGCCTCCAGCCGGTCGAGGAGGGGCATGTGGGAGAGCAGCCGCAGGGCGTCGGCCTCTACGGGCCTCATTCCTCAGCCTCCCCGTCCTCCGCGTCCGGCTCCTGGGCGGACTTGCCCTTCGGTGGCTGGAAGTGCTTGCTGCGCTTCCCATCGCGCTCCAGGTCCTTGGGTGCGTCCTTCTGCTCGTTCTTGGGGGGCTCCTCGCCCTCCCTGGCCTCTTGGACCGCCTTGCGGAACTCCTCGACCCGTCTGCGGGCCTCGGCCTGCTGCGCGGCCATCTCCTCCTCGGTGGTGACGTAGGAGGCCGCCTTCGCCCTTATGCGATCGGCCATCGCGGGGTCTCCGTCCTCGGGCTTGCTCACCATCATGGAGAAGGCCGGCATCCGCTCGGTGCCGACGGTGGCGCGGACGTGGCACTGGTGGACGGGCAGGGACGTGACATCATCCTCGGTCACCCTCTCCTTGCCCAGCTCCCACACGAGCTGGCGGGCGTCGTTGCCCGCCACCTGGAAGACGGCGAGGCAGCCCACGTTGGCAAGCAGGGTGTCGCGCATGGTGCGGGAGGGGTCGTCCAGCTTTGCGAGGCTCTGGGTGGCGAGCACGAAGCTGGCCCCGAAATTCCCAAGCTCGGAAAGCATCGACTCGTAATCCACGCCGGGCATGGACTGCATCTCGTCCACCACCACCAGCGCGCCACGCCGCTGCTCGATGGGCAGGCTGCCCTGCTCCCGTATCACGGCGTCAACGAGGTTGAGGAGGGAAGCGCCCACCAGGGCGGCCACGTCCTTGCCCGCCTTGCCCTGGGCGGTGGAGACCAGCAGGATGCCGCCCTCCTGGACGACCCGTCTCATGTCGATGGTGGAGCGGGGCTGTCCCAGGATGGGCCGGGCCTTCTTCGACGATGCGTAGTAGGAGAGGCGGGTCTGCACCGGGGCTAGGGCGTCGGCCTTCGTCTCGCCCCGCCAGCCCTTGAAGTCTCTCCTCCACCACTGGAGAAGGTAGGGGTCGCTGACCCTGGTCAGCACGCCGTTCTTGAACTTGTCGTCGGCCAGGAGCGTCAGGGCGTCCAGGATGGTCAGCTGCTCGTCGTCGGCGGTGTCGGGGTGTTCGTTCGCCTCATGGAGGGTCTTGACGGTCTGCTCCAGGATGGACTGCATCCTCGGCCCCCACTGGTCCCACAGTCCCCTGGCGATGCGCACGACGGAATCGGCGGTGCGGTCCCGGTCGGAGAAGATGCGGGTGTCCAGGAGGTTGACGCCGGGGGCTCCCCGGTCGTCGGCCAGGTCGATGAGGCGCACCTCGCCTATCAAGCGACTCCGGCACCTGCCGGAGCAGGCTGTCCACAAGATCGGCGTGGGGATCGACGACGATGATGGCGTCGCCGTCCCTACCCTCGGCCTTCTCCTTGAGCTTGTGCTTGACGATGTTGTGCGTAAGGGTGCTCTCGCCCATGCGGGTCCTCGCCACGTAGAGGTGGTGGCATCTCAGCAGGTCGTCGGGGAAGTGTATCTTCCGGGACTTGCCCGCCGTGGTCTGTCCCACGGGGGCTCCCCCGCAGACGCCCTTGGCCGAGGGCATCAGCACCCGTGCGCCGGACCGCTCCACCAGGGGCGTCTCGTCCCTGCCCCCGGGCGGGTGCCACAGGGCCGCCGCCTCGCGGACGCCCAGGACGC
This sequence comes from Dehalococcoidia bacterium, assembly GCA_963555975.3. Classification (GTDB taxonomy): domain Bacteria; phylum Chloroflexota; class Dehalococcoidia; order Lucifugimonadales; family UBA2985; genus JAPPHY01. The sequence goes on along the minus strand of OY821663.2, from coordinate 162,682 downwards.
TGCGCCTGCCGAAGAGTCCGGGGCCCGACGGGTGCAGCATCGCGGAGTCGGGCGTGACAGGCCGCACCCTGCTCACCTGGAAGTGAGCCCCGGCGGGATGGTCGTAGTGGCGGTAGGCCGCAGCCACCGGCTCCAGCATCTCCCTGGCGCGCCTCCGTCCGTCTCCCAGTTCCTCCGTCACCGGCAGGACGGCGGTGACCTGAATCTCGCCGTCGAAGGCGATGCGAGAGACCTTCTCCCTGATGAGCAGGGGGTCGTACACGCGCTTCCTGGCCTTTCTGAAGCGGTGCCACAGCCAGCCCCCGGCGGCCAGGGCCGCGGCGACGCCCATGAGCGCCGCCTTCCAGGTCTCCCCCGACTGGACCCACAGGTAGCCCCGCAGGGCGAGCAGGGCGGCCACGCCCAGGACGGCCATGGTCACGCCGTCGGTCTGCAGGGGCCGGGTCTGGTAGGTGTAGGAGGGCTCGTACCGCTCCGGCACGGGCTTCTTGTGGGCCTTCTCCATGTGCGCCTGCGACCAGTCGGGTCCCAGGGAGCGCAGCATCAGCCGCGCCACGACGCGCTCCCCCACGTTGAGGTCTGAGAGTGCGCCCATGAGGGCGATGAGGGGGTCGGAGCCGGGGTCGAGCAGGTCGTCGTCCCGGAACACCCGGAGCGGCACGTACTCGGGGCCGTCGGCCCTGAGCGTCATGCTCCACGCCTGCTCGTCCTCGCCCAGGCGCAGCGGGTCGTCCTCGGCGGACACCCTCTGTATCTGCGCCTGGGGGTAGCGGGCGGCGATCTGGCCGCGCACCACCTGGTCGTCCAGGCAGCGGGCCATCAGCGTCACGCCGTCCGCGTCCCCGGCAAGCTCCAGGGAGAAGGGTCCGGGGACGGCTATGGAGCCGAGTATGTTCTCGACTCCCAGCAACGTGCGCTCCCCCGTCCCGGGCGGCGTCACCGCCAGCAGCACGTGCGTCTTGTCGTCTTCGTCTTTCAGCCACTTCCTCGGATTCAGCTTCAATCGGGGTTACTCCTTTCGCGACAGGTTCGGATAGTCGATTGGGCGGGCGTGGTCTAGTGCTTTCCCGGCCTCCACTCGATCACGTCCGTCTCCTCCGGGGTGGCCTCGATGCGGACGGGGAAACGGTGTCCCTTCGACAGCAGCAGCCCGTCCCCGCGCGGGCACGACAGCAGCCATCGCTGGAGGTCTTCGGGCAGGTCGAAGGCGTCGCCCACGGTGCCTATGGCCGCCGCGTCTTGCTGCAACAGCAGCTTGAAGGCGGCGTTCTGGAGGAGCGCGCGACCGGAGTGGCCGGTGATGGTCCTCGAAGAGTCCTCCGAGAGGAGGTCCTGCACGTCCTGGGTGATGAACTGCAACCCCAGGCGGTGTTTTCTCGCCCGCTTCGCCATGCTGACCATGAAGGCCGCGCCTTCCGGGAGCTGCATGATGCTCCACACCTCGTCCACCACCAGCAGGCGAGGCTTGGGGTCCTGGGCGGCGGCGGCCCACACCGTCTCTGTGCAGACCATCGCTGCGGCGGGCCGAAGCTCCGGTTCGAGGAGGCGCAGGTCGAAGACCGTCACCAGCGCCTCGTTGCCCAGCAGGTCGTCCCCCTCGTCGGAGAGGAGGTTGCGCAGGCTGCCGGTGGCGAAGGGCCGCAGCAGCTTTGCCAGATCGTCGGCCTCCCTCTCCAAATAGGCGTAGAAGTCTCGAAAGCCGGTGCGCTCCCCTGCCTGGGCGTAGTAGCCCGCCAGGGCGTGGTCGAGGGCGGCCCGCCGCTCGGCGGAGAGCCGCTCTCCCACCATCACCTCGATGAGGCGTCTCAGGCTGCCGATGCGCTGGAGAAGCTCCTCGGGGTCCCCCGTGTCGATGACGAAGGGGTTCATGCCCTGGCCCGGCACTCCCGGCGAAAGCACCCTGCCGCCCGCCGCTCTTGCCATGTCCGCGTACTCCCCTTCCGGGTCGATGACGCAGGCGGTGACGCCCCGGCACAGGCCCCTGAGAACTCCCAGCTTGGTTGCGAAGCTCTTGCCGCTCCCCGACCTTGCGAGGACAGCGGTGTTGGCGTTCAGGTGCGTCCCGTCCCAGGGGTCGTAGACCACCGGGGAGCAGGCCCGCATGTCGATGCCATAGAGGGTGCCCCTGCTGGTGTCCAGGTCGGGGGGCGAGAAGGGAAAGAGACGGGCGAGGCTCGACGTGTCCAGCGTCCGCCACTCGGCGACGGCGTTCAGTCCCAGGGGCAGGGTCGAAAGCAACCCCTCGCGCTGTCGGAAGGCCATGTCCTCGAGCTTGCCCAGGGTGGCTGCGAAGTGCCCTTTCGCCCGCTGGGTCATCTCCTTCAGCGAGTCCTCGTTCTTGGCATGAAGCGTGACTGAGAGCGAGGAATGAAAGAGTCTCTCCCGCCCGCGCTGCACCTCGTCCCTGAGCCTAGTCACGTCCTCCAGGGCGATCTCCGCCTCCGGGGACATGGTGCGGCCACGCTTGAAGGAGAGGCTCTGGGCCGACTCGAAGCGCACCTTCTGCCACTCCAGGGTGCGGGCCGCCTGCTCCGCCGGTATCGGCCCCAGGTGGATGGACAGGTCCATGGGCGCTCCCGCCGCCATGAGGCCCTGGAGGAAGCCGGGGGCCAGGGAGCGAGGCCACCTGCCCAGGTGGAGGGAGCGCACCAGGCGGTCTCCGACGCGCACGTGGCGGCGGTTGATCTCCACCTCCACCGGCGTCTCCTCGTCGAAGTCTCCCGGCGTGCCGCCCAGGGCTGCGGATACGAAGAACATCCGCAGCCGCCTGCCGCTGAAGGGGTGAACGGACAGCCCTGCCCGCGCCAGCAACCCCCGCAGCTCGTCGAACCGGGGACGCTCGCATACGGCGTAGAAGCGCCGGTCCAGGATGCCGTCCCTCGCCTCCAGCTCAGTGAGCAGACGCCCCAGCGATTTGGCTGCCGCCCTCGTCTGCGGGGGGAGGTTGCCCGGCTGGGCCTCGTCGAGGGTCTGCCTGAGCCTGCCCAGGTCCGGCGGGTGCTGCCGGATGAGGAGCTGCAGGGGAAAGTCGCAGGCGTTGAGCGCCCCGGCGAAGGCCCCCAGCTTCGGCTCGTCCAGCTCCAGCCCCATCACCTCGCACACGCCCAACCTCACCCCGTCCAGCCGAACTGGTCCGTCGTCTTCGAGGTGCGAGACCATGAAGAACAGGGGCGGCTCGGGAGGCGGCTTGGGGGCCGGTTCCCGGGTCTCGGTCTGTACTTGATTCTGCGGAGCGGCGGCCTCTTGGGGACGCCCCTCCGCTTCGCGGGTCTTGATTGGTCTCATCAGGTTCTTCAACTCGTTCTCTCCTTTGCGCTAGGGGGTGGGGAACGGGACGAGGCCGCTCCTCAGGAGCGCGGCGACGCCCTTGGCCAGGAGCACCAGCACCAGGCCGACGACGGCCATCACCACGGCGCTCTTGGCCCTGCCGCCGCCCCGGTCGTCGGCGCCCTCGGCCATCAGGACGAAGCCCGCCCAGACGATGGCGAAGACGGCGAGCCCGGCGGCGGCGTAGGCCATGGCGGTGAGCACCCGGTCGAAGGCTGCGAGCATGGCCTGCTCCTCGGCCGGGGCCGCGCCGGTAGTGGCCAGCGCAGCCCCGACGAGAAGAATTGCTGTGAGTGCCCGCCTCACCAGGGCCACTCCCATCCCAGCCACTGGAACCAGTCGTTCAGGGTTCCGCCCGCGGGCTCATGCTCGCCGGGTGGGTCAACGGGTTCAGGGTCCGGCAGGACCAGGGCCGTGAATGGGTCGTCGGAGCCCACGTACGAAGCCAGGGCGAAAGCCTCGACCCTCGTCCCGCCGATGGGCTGCCGGTCCACCACCTCCGCCTTGACGTGCTCGGGGTGGACGATCTCAATGGTCACGTCCCTGTCGATCGTCGTGCCCGGCATGTAGGCGTAGGCGGAGGCGGAGACGGTGTGCACCGTGGTCGTGCCGTCGTCGTGGGTCACGGTGATGGAGTCGCTGTCGCTGTCGGAGTCGCTCGCCCCCGGTCGGTACAGGCTCACCGTCTCGGTGCGGTATTCGGTCCGCTCCGGGTGGTGGGTAAGCACGGTCAACGGGGGCATGGGGATGCTCAAGCTGGCTTCGATGCTCACGTCCACGCTCACGTCGTGGAGCGCCTGCCCATCCCCGACGGGCAGGGTGAAGACGGTCTCGCCGTCCGCGACGAAGGGGACGTCGGCCTGCGACGCTCCGGTGGCCGCCGAGACCGTTCCCGTGATGCCGGTCACCTGGGCGTCCATCAGCGCCGTCTCGGTGACGCTCTCGTGTCCGCTCACCGTCTGAAGGTCGACCGTCTCCTCGACGCGGGGGACGCACTCGGACTCGACTACGCCTCTGACCGCCCCCGGGGTCCAGCCAAGGGAGGTCATGCGCAGGTCGCAGAGCTCGCCCTCGGCCTCGGGCAGCGGGTACGGTATCCGGTCGTGCTCGACCGTGACTGCTCTGGCCTGCCCCAGCGCGTCGGTCCACGAGAAGGTGAAGGACGGCAAGGGTCCGTGCAGGGGGAGCGAGTAGTCGACGCGCTCCCCCTCCTCCAGGCTGGACGAGCCCCAGAAGCGCAGCGACGTGCCCTGCGTCCCGCCGAAGGCGCGGACGCGCAGGTCGATGTTGGCGGCCGCTCTCAGGGTGACGGCGGCCCGCTCGCCGGAGACGGTCAGGCCCTCGACGAATATCCGCCTCCCATCCACCGGCTCGGTGATCTCGAACTCGATCTCGTCCCGCCACGGCTCGTGGTCGTCGGCCAGGGCCGACTGGGGAACGGTGGCGACCGCCGCCGCCAGAGCGACGGCGGTCATGACCGGGAGGAAGCCCCTGGGCCTCTTCCGGCGCTTGTCCTTTGGCTTCCCGTTGATGCCGTCCTTGTCCGCCTCCGCCTTCCTGGGCTTGCCGAACCAACGATGGGGACGGAAGGGCATCCGCCCGCCCGTCTTCTCCCGGCTCTTGCGCTTGGGACGGAGGCTCCGCAGGGTCCTGCCCGCCTTCTTCGCCATCAGGCGCAGGGGGCCGGGCCCGGACTTGACCGGCTGCGCCGGCGCGGGCGGCTCGCTCCGCACCAGCTGGGACGGCGGCCCCACGTAGAGCCTGGCCCCCAGCCGATACTTCAGCAGGTCGGCGGCCACCAGGGGCAGCCGCCGGCCGCCTATCTTCCCGACGACGGCGGCGAGCCCGATGAGGCCGAAGAGGACGGCAATCCCGATCCTCACCTCGGACGGCCCCACCGGGGCGTAGCGGTATGCGCCGTAGGACAGGGCGCACACCGCCGTCATCGCCACCACCTGGGGGAAGGTGAAACCCAGCAGGACCCTGTCCTCGGCCTGCACGTGGGTCGGAACCTCGTGTTCTCTCATGCTCTTTTCTCCTTCCTTCGTTCGCCTAACCGCTGTCCGGGGTGGGCGTGGCCGGGTCGGGCACGGTGGGGTCCACCGGGGAGCCGACGACCGCGTTCATCACCAGCTCGACGACGCCGTAGGCGACCAGTGCCAGGACGACGCCCGCCAGGGCGGTCATCATGGCGCTCTTGCCCCGCTCCATCTGGTGGGGCGCTCCCGATGCCGTGAGGTAAAGGTAGGCTCCATAGATAAAGAAGCCGACGCCGATGGCGCCCACCACTCCCAAGAGGATGCCCACCAGGTTGCTGATGGTCTGAGTCAGGTCTTCCATGTTTCCGTCTCCTCTCTGTCTTTCCTTGCCGGGCGTTTCCCGCCCGGCCTCTTTCCTATCGGTCTCGTCGATTCCGCTCGCCTAGTGGCACATCGCTCCCACCTCCTTCGTGTTCTCGGTTGGCGCGGGGAGCGGCCCGCGCTGATGGGTTGTCGTCGTTACTCCCCTGCGCTCCTGGGGGACTGGCCGCCCGCATCGCCGCCGCCCGATGGCGTGGCCATCGAGGCCGCCGAGCCGAGTCCGCCCGCCGCAGCCGACAGGCCCGCGCTGGCCGCCATCGCTCCCACGGCCATGCCCCCCGGCCCTCCGGCCGCCCCACCTGCGATCAGGCCGATGGTCCGGGCGGACCGCACCATCGAGGCGGGCAGGTTCATGCCGAAGTACAAGGTGCTCAGCCAGGCGTCGAAGGTGCCGGCGTTGCCCAGCAGTGAGGGCACCCGGGTCGCCATGTAGACGAACCCCAGGGACATGAGCAGCTTCCACACGAGGTCCTGCACCGGCTCGAAGGCGGCGATGGCCGCCACCTCGTTTAGAAACCCGAAGCCGAGGGCCAGGGCGATGAGCTGGATGGCCTGCTGGAACACGGTGGTCATGAATAGGCGCAGCCAGTGGCGTCCCCAGCCCGCCGTGTGGGGAAGGATCCACAGCCCCAGCGCCATGGGGGCCAGGGCCAGCAGGATGTCGATGAGGGCCAGTCGCAGGATCATCTGGACGATCACGTAGAGGACGAAGAAGCCGTAGACGAGGTAGAGCGCGGCCAGGAGCAGCGCCATGCCCACGCTCCCCGCCTCCACGGCGGTCATCAGCGTGTGGAGGGTGGAGCGCAGCATGTCTCCGGCGGTGACGCCGAGGGAGACTGCGACGAAGCCCGATACGGCGTCGGCCACGTCGATGACCAGGGCGCACCACCACAGGGACGACGCGGCGGCGACCAGGCCGAGCACGAGCCGGGGAATCAGCTCCCGCCATCCGGCCTGGGCTCGGCCCACGTGGTCGGAGATGATGAGGGTGAGCCCCATCCAACCGAGTATCACGACGAGGGCGGCGGAGGCGACGGCCCAGACGACCATCCACGCCTGTTGCACCAGGTCGTGTCCGTAGGTGAGGCCGGGAGGGGTGCCGGTGATGATGTCGGCCATCGCCCGCTACCCTCCCCCGCAGTTGTCGGCGTCCTCGCCGGACGCCCGCTCGACCACGCCGCAGAGGGTGCCGTGGGTGCCCTCGATCATCCAGCCGGCGAAGGCCTTGGCCCAGCGCGCCGGGCTGAGGGCGGACAGAATCTTCTTGAAGATGTTCCCCGGCTGGTGGACGGGGATGACGCCGTAGAAGTCGCCCCGATTGCCGTTCGCGTCCTCGGCCAGCATCACCAGCAGGTAGGAGCGGTCCTTGTCCAAGTCGGGGTGCTCGTCCAGGTCGGGATACTCCCAGGAATATTCCCAGCCGTCCGAACGCTCCTTCTCGCCGCCCCGGACCCGGTACATGGCGCTTATCCAGTCGCCGGTGTCGGCGTCGCGCACGGCGTAGAAGAGGTTGACGATCTTGCGGTCGAAGAGGGGGCGGGCGACGAACTGGCCGCCGCCCTTGCGCTCGATGAAGTCACGGTCGGCGTTGACCAGGGTGATGTCGCCCGAGGGCGGGGTCTGGGCCAGGGCCGTGCTGCCTGGGGTGATGGAAACCAGCGCCGCCAGCAGCAGCGCGGCGGCCAGGGGGATGAGCCTCCCGGCTCTGCCAAGGGTCCGTCGGACGGTCGTTTGCGCTCCCAAGTCGATGCCTCCTCGCAGGTGGGTCGATTTGCCTGCTTCGGAGTCTGGGAAGGCGCGGGGTGCGACACCATGCCTTTTTGTGGGAGGACTCGCGCGTCCTCCCTTTTAGGGCATGGGAGGGAGAGGGCCTGTTGTGGTGTCATACCCGTGTACAGGGATTGGCGTCAGTTCCGAAAACGGAAATGCGGGGTCGTGGCCAACCTGAAACGGGCGGAAAAGAGGGGAAGTGGAGCCAATCCTGCGAGCACTTTGGTGAAGGGGCTGGTTCCGGGGAAGTTCCGAAAACGGAAGTGGGCGCTGGTGCTACATCGGAGCGAGCAATCAAGCGGGGGAGGCCGAATCGAGGGGAAACGCCCCTACAGGACAGCCCCCTTACAGGACAGGAGTGAGAGGAGGTTCGGGCATGAAGGAGCGTGGCGTGAACGGCAACGAGGGCGTGGATGCGGAGAAGGCCCGGCGGCTCAGGTTGGGCGGGTTCCTGCGGGACCTGATTCGGCAGGAGGGCAAGATGGAGGCGGCGGAGCTTCTGGGGGTCAACTACAAGACCCTGCATCAGGCGGAGGAAACGCGTGAGATCACGGGACGCATGGGCGACGCGCTGGAGCTGCTGCTGAGGAGGGCGGACGACGCCGAGGTCGAGCATCTGCGGGAGACGGTCGGTGTGCTGGAGGAGCGGGTGGCGGAGTTGGAAGGTGGGGCGGCGGCCCATCGTACGGTGGATATCGAGGGGGCTGGGGAAGGCGATGACGTCGAAGACGGCGCGGAGGGTGGGGCGCAGGCGCAGGACGATGGCGACGACGAAGGGGCGGGCCGGTCGGAGACCAGGCCCGCCCCTCCTGCGGAGGAGCCTCGACCAGGGAAGCAGTGGAGACCGCGACGGTCGGACCCGGAAGTCGTCACCGAGCAGCCCGCCGTGGACGACGAGGAGGTCTACGGCAAGGCATGGCCCCTGGTCAAGGAGTGGCGCCGTCTGCGGGACGGGCATCCGCACCAGGGGAGAACCCTGTCGTGGCTCACGACCCACGAGCGGCTGCTGGTGCTGGAGCTGGCGATGCTGGAGGAACACGGGCTGACGCTGCCCCCGGAGACCCAGGCGCTGCGGGGTTTCGGGCGAAGGGGTCAGACCAGCTGGCGGCGGAAGGCGCTGTCCGACACCCGGACGTCGCTCAAGAGACGGAGGCTGCTGCGCTGGGTGCGGCGCATCCTGACCTTCGGCCTGTGGCGGAAGTAGGCCCCGGAGCCGGCTCCGGGGCCGGTTTTCAGGCTGTTGCTACATCGCTGTGACATGGGCGCGACGTCGGGGCGAGTGATTTGGTCTCAGGGGGCCGATTCCCCTGTTCGAAGCCTTCCATTCGCTCGATTGTTCGGGTGATAATTGACCCAGTTTCTGGCTTTTCCAGCGTTTCGTGCCGAGAAACCTGGAGGGTTCCCGTTCCCGAATCCGGGACCGGCTGCATAGGATCGAGCCTTCGCTCTCCGAACAGCCGCCCAGGGGTCAGACCGGAGGGATTGAGCCTCGCTCTCCCGATGGTCTCCCCGGTGGGACAAGCGCCTTCCCGCTGCGTGAGCCGGTCGAGAGGTCGAGCCGTTGCTCCCCCGATGCCGGTTCGGAAGTCGGGACGCTCCGTAGCGAGTACGGAGATCCCTGGTCGGAGTGCGCCCAGCACCCCGGCCATTCCACATGCCTGCGGTGCAACCGTCACGCGGTTGGGTCGCAGCTTCATCACGCACGCCGTCCTGCGATGACGTCGTTGGGCTGCGTCGCTCTCACCGGGCCGTTCTGTGGATGACCTGCAGGCCGGTCGGTGTCACCCATCTCACCGCGGCTCCCCGGTTCGCTTCCCCGTGATGTGACCCTGGGCCGAGCTGCGTCTTTTTCACGGCGTCAGAGGCATCGAGCACTGAAAGGAGGTCGAATACGGCATGGACGAATCACGGACAACGGAAGGAGGAACGGACATGGCGGAACGGTACACGGGACCCAGCGCGGGACGGATCGCAGACCTGTTGCCGCACCGGGTGAGTTTCAACAAGGGCTGGTTCTGGACGACGACGGCGGTCTGTCACGGCGGCAAGTCGGACGGGCTGGCGTTCCGGCAGCGGCCCGACGGCAACGGCATTGACGTCAGGTGCCACGCCGCGGGCTGCTCGGCCGGCGTGGTGATAACCGAGCTCGAGGCGCTCATCGGGCTGCCCATCTGGACGGCCTTCGAGCCGGTCGTTGCGGCGGTCAACCCCGAGGCGAAGAAGCCCTGGTGGAAGCGCAAGAAGGTCGTGGTGGCAGGGGTCATCGCACTAATCGTTGCGGCGCCGCTGCTGACGTTCGACCTGGAGCTCTTCTTCCTGAACCTGTTCGGGCTGGGCATCGGCTGGCTGCTGCTTCGGCGGTTCATGCCCCGGCGTCCTGTAAGGAGGTTCAGGCGCTGACCGAGCGGGTTTCGCACCCGCACAACTCAACCCACTGGCAAGGGGTCGTCTCCACCCGGGACGGCCCCTCTTTCTTTGCCCGGAAGCGGGCGCATGGAATTAAGGCAACACACAAGCTGAAGCACTGAGGAGGTGCGTAATGACGACGGCGACATTGACAGCAGGCAATCGGACGATGGACGCGGCGGACAGGCCCCGGCGCAGCCTGGAGGAGCTGGTCGACCAGCTCTTCGCGGCGATGGGGTTCAGGGACGAGCCGGACATGGCGGAACAGACCGCGACGCGCTCGATCCACGAGGCCCGGCGGCTGAGGCAGGCGGGGGACGTCGACACCGCGCTGGCGGTGCTGGGAGACTTGAACGTGGCTCAGGCCACGCCGAGGGAGGTCCGGTGGGCCTTCTCCGAGTGGAAGGGACTGGTGAAGCGGCGCTTCGGCGACCGGGACGCCGTGCTCTACAGCCAGGGCGAGGGACGGGCCGCCGCCCTGGTGCCGCAGGGAAACGGCGGAACGCTGGAGGTCGCTGCGGTCCTGGGGATGCGCTGGCGGCCCGGCAAGGCCGTCTCGGGGCGCAGCCTCCGGGGCCTGCGTCCCCTGAACGGGGGTGCGTGATGGTCACCGCCAACTTGGACATCCCGGCGCTGAAGGCGCGTCACCCCCTGGGCGACGCGGTGGAGGCGTCGGGGGTCAGGCTCATGGGACGGGGCAGAGTCCGCCAGGGCGTCTGTCCCTTCCATGACGAGGCCGAGGGGTCCCTCACAGTGTACGAGGATTCCCAAAGGTTTTACTGCTTCGGCTGCGGGTTGGGAGGCGACGTCCTGGACTACATCCAGCGTACCGAGAACCTCAGCCTGCCCGAGGCCATCGAGCGGCTTGACGGGGGCGCTTACCCTGCCGTCTCCCGTCCCGCTCCGACTCCGCGTCGGCCGGCAGCACCGCTTCCCCCCAGGGATCCGGGCTTGCTGACGGCGGCGGCTCGGTTCTACGCCGGTGAGCTCCGGCGCAGTCCCGCCGGGCTTGCGTACCTTGCCTCGCGGGGCCTTGGTCCTGACGCTGCCGTGCGGCTTGGCCTTGGCTTCGCTCAGGGCGGCGGGCTAGGACACGCCCTTGACTCCGCTGGCTTCTCCGAGGGGCGCATCCGGGACTCCGGCCTCTTCACCGAGCGGGGTTCGGAGCGATTCTCCGGCATGGTGGTCGTCCCGGAGTTCTCCGGCGGGCTTGTCCGCTGGCTTGTGGGCCGGGCGGTCGATGCCGACCGGACTCCCCGCTTCCAGGCCCTTCCCGGCCCCAAGCCGGTGCTTGGGCTTGGACGCCTCGGCCCCGCTCCGCCTCTTGCGGTGGTGGCCGAGGGCGTCTTCGACTGGCTTGTCCTTGCGGGCTGGGGCGTCCAAGCCTGCGCCGCCCTGGGCACCCAGGGGGTCGAGCGGGTGGCCTCGGCTCTGCGGGGCTGCCCCAGGGTCTTCCTTGCTTTCGACAACGACGAGGCGGGCCTTGAGGCCACTGAGCGGCTTGCGGGCTTGCTTGGCAGACGCTCCGCCGCCGTCGCCCTTCCCCAGGGTGTCGGCGACGTGGCCGAGCTTGCTTGCCACCCCCAGGGGCGCTCCCTCTTCCTCCGCTTGCTTGTACGGGCGGCCCGCTCCGCCCGCTAGCTTCCTCCACCCCCACACCTTTCCTCTATCGGGCCTTACCCGGCCCGCGCTTGCTTGCGGGACGCCCCTCCCGCTCGATCCCCATTCCCACTCTCACCGCCACAGGAGGTGCCATGCCCATTGCTCGACGGGCTCCGCCCGCGCACGGCTCCCCATAGGGGCAGCCGCACCGAGACCGGAAGAACACCACATAAGGAGAACCAACATGGTCAACAGGAACGGAACCAACAACGGTACTCACGAGGCCGCCGCGGTGGCGGCCCGGAACGGCAACGGCCACAGGCCCGACACCACCATCCCCGGAGAGCACGACCTGCTCTGGGACGGGCTCCCGCCCGCGGTCATCGAGAAGCTCGGCCAGCCTCTCGACCCCTCGCTGGTCTCCCAGCGCAAGGGGCGCGGCGGCAGGACCTTCGACTACCTCGAAGGCCACGCCGTAATCGCCCAGGCCAACGCCATATTCGGCTACGGAGCGTGGGGCTACGAAGTGGTCGGTGACGTGACCCTGCGCAAGATCGAGACGGTCGATGCCCGGACCGGCGAGGTCAAGACCGAGGTCGGATACAGCGCCCCGGTGCGGGTCACCGTTGCGGGCGCGCTGCCCCGCACAGACATAGGCGTCCACCCGGTGACGGAGGAAAACTTCGACGGCCACGACACGGCCATGAAGGGCGCCGTGACCGACGGCATGAAGCGGGCCCTCCGCAGCTTTGGCTGCCAGTTCGGGAATGGTTTCTACGGAGACCAGCCCGCCGTCAACAACCAGGCCAGCGCTCCCAAGCCGGAGCGGGCGCCCGCGCAGGCCAAAGACAACGGCAAGACCGGCCAGTCCCAGGCCAAGGCCAACGACAAGCCCGCCCAAGCACAGACGGAGGCCAAGGGCCGTACCGACGCCCAGGCCGAGAAGCTACGGAAGCGTCTCTTCGAGATCGCCGCCGAGCAGGGTCTCAACGAGGACCAGGTGCGGAGCGCCGTAGTCGACCGGGCGGGCAAGAGCATCGACGACCTAACGGCCGCAGAGCTGGGTCCGCTGGTGGAGGCCGCTGCCAACAAGCTCCGGCAGATGAAGCAGGAGCAGGCCAAGGCCGCCTAGCTCGCAGGGTCAACCGGGTTCGGAATCGGGCGGGGCCGTCTCCTTCGGGGGGCTGCCCCGCTCTCTCACTACAGGACAAATCAAGGAGGTCTGAAATGACCACGAACGTTACCTACACGCCCTGGGGTTGGACGCGGAACATCGAGGAGCTGGCCGAGGGCGTCTGGCGGGTCTCGACGCCCTCGCACGGCGGGCTGAAGCTCAGCCGGGAGCGGTGGGACTCCCTTCCCGCCGAGCTGCGGGATGCCATGTTCACGCAGACCTTCGCCGAGGAGGACTGCGAGGAGCCCATCGTGAGGACCCTCCTGGGCCTGGGCGACGACCGGGAGAGGGAGCTTGCCTTCAAGGTGGCGGGCTACTTCGACCGCTACAGCCCCGCGCTGCCCCACCTGCGGGCCGCCTCCCCCCGGCATTACCACGTCATCGCCTACTGGGGCGGCTACGGCGCCGACCCCTTCGGGCACTTCGACACCAGGGAGGAGGCGGAAGCCTTCGCCGGCGACGGGAGGAACCGGAGGGACTACGGAAAGCTGGAGGCCGTCGAGTGCGAGAGGAATCACGGCGGGAACGGGAGAAGGCCATGACCACGACCACACGGGCCAGACCCCGCAGCCTGCCCAGCACGACGACGAAGCTGCAAACGGAGTTTGGGAACCTCTACGTCACCGTCTCGACGGACGAGGACGGCGAGCCCTTCGAGGTCTTCGGCTGGCTCGGAAAGGGCGGGTCGTTCCAGCACGGCGTCACCGAGCTGGCCTGCCGACTCATCTCCCTCCACCTGCGACGGGGAACGCCAATCGAGGAGATCGTCGACCAGTGCCAGGGGATAGCCGAGATGCAGCCCTTCTGGAACACCTTGGGCGACGGAAGGAGCGTTCCCGTCTTGGGACTCGGCGACGGCATCGCGCACATCCTCAAGGCGCACCTGAAGGCCAGGGAGGAGAGGGAGGCGTCTCAGGCCGAGGAGGAACAGGAAGCCGACGTGAAGGCGGCCGCATGAGCGGCGCACCGGATAACGGCATCGAAGAGGGGCCGTCTCCTTCAGGGGCGGCCCCTTCATTCATCTACTGGACTCAGGAGGTGACGACATGACGACTGAGACCACTGACAGGGCGGAGGTCTTCTCCCGCCCTGCTGCACGGATAAACGAGGACGGCGAGCTTGTGGTGCGGGCATCGGCGGCCCTGGGCTGCCGCCGCGCCCTCTGGTACTCGGCTACCGGGTATCAGCCGACGAATCCCCCCAGCGACGACTCGCTGACTGCGATGGAAGCGGGCAACGCCCTGGAACCTGTGGTGGTGCGGGCGATGGAGCGGGCGGGCTGGCAGGTCGATCCCGCCGACCCCCAGGACCCGAATCAGGTGGCGGTCCGGGTCGGCCCGAACCTGCTGGTCACCGGCCACCCGGACGGCACGGTGCGGATGCCGCTCCCCGAAGAGGAGGCCCCGCCAGAGCTCTTCCTGTTCGAGGGAGAGCCGGACGATCCCGCCTACGGGACACCGATGGTGGTCGAGATAAAGACCAGGGGGCCGGAGGCGTTCCGCCGGTGGCGGACCCTGGGCGCGGAGCGCAGCCACCCGGCGGCGGTGGCCCAGGCCGCCTTCTACACCTACGGGAAGTTCGGCGGTTGGCCCCGCGACGCGGTGGTCGTCTCGATGGACACCGGCGACCGCACCTGGGACTGGGAGCGGATACCGGCCGCTCGGATCGAGCGGGCCTTGGAGGACGCCTGCGCCTGGCTCGGCGAACTGGGAGCGCACCACACCCTCCACGGGCCCGACCCCGACACGCTGCCGGAGCGGGACATCTCCGCCGATAGCTGGCAGTGCCGGAGCTGCCCCTTCCTGGATATCTGCCTGCCGGGTGCGGTGGAAGCCGACGACGAACCGGAGAGCGAAGAAAGGGAGGTGACGGACCAGGAGGCCAGGGACGCTGTGGCGGCCTACGCCGAGGCCCAGGAGTCCATCCGGGAGCCTGAGAAGGCCAAGCGTGTGGCCCTGGACACCCTGAAGGCGTGGATGCGCAGGCAGGGGGACACGAAGGCGACCGTGAACGGAAGAACGGTCAGCCTGGTGCAATCGACACGGTACTCCGTCAACCACAAGAAGCTCAACGAGGCGCTCGACCCTGAGACAAGGGCCGAAGTCGTGACGGAGAGCGAGTCGGAGTACGTGCGGGTCAGCTAGACGCTCCCCTGCGGGAGCGCAGGACGGGCCGTCTTCCCACTACAAGGAAGCTGTCCCGCTCATTTCAGACGGGCGCGGGAACGCCGCGCCACACCATCCACAAGGAGGAAATCGAAATGGCACGGACGATAAACAAGGTAGAGCTGTTGGGACGGGTCGGGACGGACCCGGAGATGAGGTACACGCCGAACGGCACCGCCGTCACGAACCTGCGGCTGGCGACGGACCGCTACCGCAGGGACGCCGAGGACGCCACCGACTGGCACACGGTCATCGTGTGGGGCAAGACGGCGGAAGCCGTGAACACCTACGTCCAGAAGGGCCAGCGGGTCTACGTCGCCGGACGCCTCGTGCAGAACACCTGGGAGGGTGACGACGGCCAGCGCCGCCACCGCACGGAGGTCCACACGCAGGAGGTCGTCTTCCTCGACTCCAACGGCAACGGGAACGGGGCGAGCGACTACGGCGACGAGGACTCACCCTTCTAGCCAGGCCGCATCAGCAAAGCGACGCCCGAATCGACCGGGCTCATGAACTGCGGGGCCGCTTCCATCCAGGGGGCGGCCCCGCTCCTGTTCCAACAGATAACCAAGGAGGCCGACGTGATAACGAGCATGATCATGTGGCTGGCCGTTGGAGAGCGCGGCATCTCCTCCAATGCCATAGCCCTTACGACCCTCGGTTTGCACCCCACTGGACGCGATGCGTGGTGGCCTATCGACCCCGCCGACCTGCGGCGTTGCCTGCTTCTCTTGGAGGCGGTGCCCGATACCCGCGAGGACGGACTTCTGGTCCTGGCGAAGCGGTGTCCCAGGTGGGCCGCGCTGGTGAAGGTGTGGGACCGCCTGTCGGAGATGCTGCGCTCCGAGATTGGCGAGGCCCTTCCGCCGAGAGGCTCAGCGCCTAGGACGTACGCGCTGATGCAGGAGGCGTTGGACTCGGCAGGCAGGGGCTGAGGGCTTCATCGAGACGCCGCAACCGCATTGCGACGCCCGCCTAGACGGGCGCATCACCCACGGGGCCGCTTCCAATCTACAGGGGGCGGCCCCGCTTCTGTTGTAACCACTAAGCAAGGAGGCCGAAGATGACTACAGCCACGGCGACACACGCCGACACCCTATCGACAAGCTCCCAGCTTCCCCTCTTCCAGACCGAGGGGCAGGCCCTGCTGGACGCCCTTCGCAGCAACTTCAACCTGCTGGGCGAGATCGCCATGCGCTACGCCGTGGAGGTACAGCCGGAGCGCTCCGGGGCCGACCTGCCCTCCATCGGCTGCCCCGCCGACGTGTACTCCCTGCTGGGGCCGGAGATGGCCCCGCTGGCCCAGGAGCAGCTCAGGGTGCTGCTCATGAACACAAAGAACGTGGTCGTAGGCCAGCGGGTCGTGTACCAGGGCAACGTCAACTCATCGATGATCCGGCCCGCCGAGGTGTTCAGGCCCGCCGTCGTGGAGGCCGTTCCCAGCATCATCGTCTGCCACAACCACCCCTCCAATGACCCGACGCCCAGCCCCGAGGACGCGGCCATCACCAGGGACCTCGTGAAGGCGGGCAAGCTGCTGGACATCGAGCTGCTCGACCACGTGGTCATCGGAGGCAAGCGCTTCGTCAGCCTCAAGGAGCGAAACCTCATGTCCTGACGGTCCACGCCGTCAGGCTCTCACGCAGGGGCATCGTCCCCGCGCATCTCCTCAGCACAAGCACAACAAGGAGGTGCACCATGCTCGCAACACACACCATAGACCCCGAGGACCTGTTCACCATCTCGGCGGGCGGCTTCTCGGCCACCGTGGACGCCTTCGCCCGGGACGACCGCACCGAGGGCCTCTGGTTCGTCTCGATGGTCGGCTCCCAGACGGCTCTCAAGGCGATCTGGGCCTCGCTGCTCAAACAGCCCCCGGACACCGCCCACATCATCCGGGGCGCTGACGGCATGGCCCTGTCCGGCGGCTACCAGCGGTGCGTCATTCCCTACGAGACCCTGGGGACGTGGACGACGAAGATCGCCCGCCTGCCCGCCACCGGCGGATGGCACGCCCTCGTCTACACGAAACAGGCCGAGTTCGGCTTCGAGAAGGACTCGTTCCTGCTGCTGGCGCAGTCGCCAGAGGATGCCCCGGCGCTCCATCACCGGTTCCTGGACAAGCGCAGCCCGCTGCCCCTCCACGACTCCTGGGCCGGGTGGCTCTGGGAGCGGGGCATCGAGGAGGAGGAGATAGTCCCCCTCCAGTCCGTAGGGGTCTCAGCCTACAGGTGTTCCCCAAAGGCCAAGAGGCTCCGCGATGACCTGTCCAACGCCGTTGCGTCGGGACGACTGACGCTGCCCAGGGTGGAGACCGCGGCGGGAGGGGCGACGCCATGATCGGCTACCGCTACGACGACGGCGGCAGGGCGGCGGCGGGATACCGGGGCAAGACCGGCGATTGCGTGGTCCGCGCCATCACCATCTGCACCGGCGAGGACTACCGCTCGGTCTACCTGACGATGGCCGAGCAGATGAAGCGCAACGGCTACGCCGCCAGCGGCAACGCCTACGCCACACGGGAGCGCAACCGCAAAGCGCCTCGCCGCAGAGGGCAGCTCAGCGCCCGGCGAGTCCAGGACCGCGTCCTCGAAGCCTACGGCTTCCGGAAGGTCCGACTGCCGTCGGGAGAGCGGCCCACGTTCACCGAGGCGCACCACCGGTACGGCGACTGCATCGTCGGCACCACCAAGCACCTGGCGACCATCGTGGGCGGCGCCCTGAGGGACACGTTCGACGGCCGCACCTACGAGTGGGACTTCCAGACGCGGGAGCGCAAGGCCCAGTCCGTCTGGGTGCGGCGCGGGACGACAGAGAAGTAAGCAAGAAAGGAGAGACGACATGAGACTAGCTGCGCTGGCGAAGGGCGGCTACTACCCGACCCCGGAGCGGGTGGTGGACCTGATCGCCGACCTGATACACACCCCCTCCGGCTACTACTACAGGGAGCGGGAGACCCTGCGCATCCTCGACCCCTGCTGCGGGGCCGGAGACGCCCTCCAGAGGCTGGCCGACAACCTCGACCGGCCCAACTCGATCACCATCGAGACCTACGGCGTCGAGCTGCACCGGGACCGGGCGCAGGAAGCCGAGAGGCGGCTTCACCGCACCCTGGCGGTTGACCTGTTCGCCACATCGATTGCGAACGGGGCCTTCGGCCTGCTGCTCCTAAACCCACCGTATGACTGGGACTCGGAGGACAAGCGGGTCGAACACGCCTTTCTGACCCATTGCACGCGCTACCTGGCCGAGGAGGGCCTGCTGGTCTTCATCGTGCCGAGGCAGCGCCTCTCCTACTCGGCCCGCTACCTGTCCACCCACTACGAGCAACTGCGATGCTGGGCGTTCCCGGCCCCCGAGCGGGAGGACTTCGACCAGGTAGTGTTGATGGGCTACCGCAAGGAGGACCCCGTACCGGACGCCGCCGCCGAGAGCATGGTGATGGAGTGGGCCTACGGCGAGCCTGAGCCCCTGCGTTCCCGGCGCGACCCCTATTCCTACGGGGAGTACACCCCCGCCACGACCCCACGGGGCGACATCCTGTTCACCACCCGCACCGTCGATCCGGTGGCTGCGGCGACGGAGGCCAGGCGCTCGGGGCTGTGGACGAACACGGACATCACCGACACCCTCTGGCCCGCCGGGGACGCCCGCACCCGCCCGCTAATGCCCCTCAGACTGGGCCACATAGCCATGCTGGTGGCGGCGGGCTTCCTCAACAACCTCGTCCTGGAAGCCGGCGACAGGCGCATCCTGGTCAAGGGGCGCACCTCGAAGGAGATGACCTTGGTGGAGGACTCCCCGCAGAAGGAGGTCCACCTGGAGCGACTCGTGACCACGGTGGTCGCCCTGGACCTGGACGGCGGCGGGATCGAGGACATCGCCGCATAGACGGCCTGCTGGACTCACTACCACGAGGCCCAGTTTCGTTCTCCTACAGGGACGGCGGGGCCTCGCCTCGTTTCGGACGCAACACACCCACGTTAGGAAAGGAAGGTGAAGAGATGCAGAAGTTCATGGTCGTGGAACCCTGCTCGCGGTGCGGGCAGCCCATCCTCCCCGGCGAGCCCGCCATGCAGACCGCATCGGTGGACCTGGACGAGTACGGCAGGGCCGTCTCCTCGCCGGTCAAGGCATACCACCTCAGCGGGCACTGCTACGAGGACCACAGGGCCGCAGAGAATGCCCGCAGGGAGTCCCCGAAAGCCGCATAGACCCGCTTCGAGGCCCGCCTCCGGGCGCTGCCTCACACGACGGCCACGTCCTGCTGGGAGCTGCGAACCCCGACCTAGTGGAGCGGCTCCTGCGGGGCCGCCGTACTCGCCGAATCATCAACCGCATCAACGGAAGGAGTTGAACCATGCCAAGACCAACGAAATGGGATCGCGAAGTAGCCGACGCCGTGTGGGCCAAGCTCCAGGAGCTGGCCGACGCCAACGGCGCCACCTCGCCACGTGCATTCGTGGCAGCCGTCCGGAAGGACGCCACCGCCCTCGTTGAGGCACTCATCGAGGACGCCATCAAGCACCACGAAGCGAGCGCCGACGACGAACCCTGGGACGACGACGCTGTGCTGCCGCCGGAAGTCGATCGGCAGATCGCCGAAGCCAACCGGAATGACGACCTTGCGCTCCGCGACAGCGGGTACTAGCCATGCTCATCAAGCAATGGCTCCTGTCCGCACACGCCGACCACGAGGACGACGATACCACGGAAGGCGTCGACGACCTCGCGTCGCAACTCGAGGAGCTCTGCTCCCACTACGCAGCTGAGTACGGCCTGCGCATCTACTACGAGGACCTCGGCGAGACGCCGAACGAAGGAAGGAGTTGAACCATGGCCAGCATCACGAAGGCGCCAGGGCAGGACGACTGCGCCGACCCGCTCCGGCGGTGACGAGCACCGCTTCACCACGTCTGCAAGGAGGTGAACACCATGGCTGACCAGCGCTACCACTACAAAGCGGGCTACGGCCCGACCGAGTGCGGCATCGACTTCGACACCGACAACTACAAGTCGACCACCGACGTCACCGAAGTCACCTGCCGGGAGTGCCTCGAAGGCATCTTCCGCACGATCACTGCGAACCCAAAGCTGCGAAGACGCTTCGTTATCGCAACGATCAACCCACAAGTCCACTAGACCTGCGATGTGACCCGGGGGAGCACCCACCTCCCCCGTGCACGGCTCCCACATTTGCGGTCGACTCGCCATTAAACCCACATCCAGCGACGCCCCTGCGCCTCGCTCCGTTTGGCCGCAACACACCCTAAGGAAGGAGACACGACATGAACCTCGGAGACTTCATAGACACGTTCAAGGAGGCCATCGCCCGGAGGGTGGTGGAGTCCTACCCGCCCCTCTACCGCCCCTCGGATAACGGCGGCATCCTCCCCCGCCTGCTCCGCAAGCCCCTGGGGGCGCAGGCCGACGCCATCAGGGGCGCGGCCCTCTCGTTGAAGGCCCACCGGGGGACGACGGTGGTGGGTGAAATGGGCACAGGGAAAACCTTCATCGGAGCCGCCGCCGCGCACATGGCCGGCTTCCGGCGGGTCCTGGTCATCTGCCCGCCGCACCTGGTGCGGAAGTGGAAGCGGGAGGTTGAGGAGACGGTGCCCCTGGCCCGGGCCGTCATCGTCACCTCCATCACCGACCTGGAGCGGCTGCGCCTCTCGGCCGGCCCCGGCCCCCTCTTCGCGGTGATGAGCCGGGAGCGGGCCAAGCTCTCCTACCGCTGGATGCCCGCCGCCAACTACCGGTGGGCGACGTCCAGCGGCAGGCTGCTCAGGAAGAAGGAGACGGGGGAGCCCTTCCGGGTCCCCTGCTGCCCCGACTGCACCGCGCAGATAACGGACAAGGACGGCGTGCCCCTCACGGACGCCGTGCTGAACCGCAGGAAGCACGTCTGCGTCGCCTGCGGCTCCCCCCTCTGGCAGGCGGACAAGTCCGGCCCTGCCCGCTACCCGCTCAGCGACTACGTGAAGCACCGGATGAGGGGCTTCTTCGACCTGCTGATCGGGGACGAGATTCACGAGTTCAAGGCGAGAGGCTCGGCCCAGGGCATCGCCGCGGGCGTCCTCGCCGACGTGTGCGGCAAGTCCCTCAGCCTGACCGGGACCCCCCTCGGCGGCTACGCCTCCACCATCTTCCATCTGCTCTACAGGTTCTCGCCGGAGATTCGCACCGAGTTCGGGCGCTCCGACGAGGGGCGGTGGATCAAGCGGTACGGCTTCGAGGAGGTCTCCATCGGCAAGGATGACGACGACGCTTTGGAGGACGGGCGCAACAGCCGCCGCCGCGGCTACCGCAAGGTGACCAGGGAGAGGCCGGGGCTGGTCCCCGCCGCTCCCTTCCACATCATCGCCAACACCGTCTTCCTGCGCCTCTCCGACGTGGCCTCGGGGCTGCCCGACTACGAGGAGCAGATACTCCTCTCCTCGATGGACACGGAGGAGGACGCGACCGGCTACTCCCAGCGCAGCGCATACAACAGGGTGTTCGAGAAGCTGAAGGCGGAGCTGGCGAAGGCGCTGAAGTCCGGCTCCAAGCGGCTCTTGGCGACCTACCTGCAGACGCTGCTGGCCTACCCGGACGGCTGCACCAGGGGCGAGACGGTGTTCGACCCCAGGTCGGGAGACGTCATCGTCTCGGTGCCGCCCCTCTCGGAGGAGCGGCTCTACCCCAAGGAGAAGGCCCTCGTCGACCTGGTGGCCGCCGAGCGCATGGCCGGGCGGCGGGTGCTGGTATACGTCACCCACACGGGGACGCGGGACATCACCGGGCGGATGGAGGACATCCTGACCCGGCACGGCTTCCGGGCAGCGGTTATGAAGGCCGACGCCGTGGCCCCCGACAAGCGGGAGGCGTGGGTGGCCGACCGGGTGAAGAAGGGGCTGGACGTGCTGATATGCCACCCACGGCTGGTGCAGACGGGCCTCGACCTCATCGACTTCCCGACGATCTGCTGGGCGGAAACTGACTACTCGGTCTACGTCATGCGGCAGGCGTCGCGGCGGTCCTGGCGCATCGGGCAGACCCGCCCGGTCAAGGTGGTGTTCATGTCCTACAAGAACACCCTGCAGGCCGACGCCCTGAAGCTGGTGGCGAAGAAGCTGCAAAGCTCCCTGACCGTCGAGGGGGAGCTGCCGGAGGACGGGCTTGCCGCCTACGGGGACGAGGGCGACGACCTGATGATGGCCCTGGCCCGCAGGGTCGTCAGCGGCGACGAGCAGGACGAGGCCGAGACGGTGGAGGAGGTGTTCGCCCAGGCGCGGGATGCCGAGGCCGCCGGCGAGGAGCTGCTGGTGGACGACGGCTGGAAGGCCGCCGAAGTGGAGCAGGAGACCATAGCGGTCAACGGCAACGGCCACCACTCCAACGGCCACGACCTGTTCGGTCCGGCGGTCGAGCTGGCGCCGGTCGACGGGCACACGCCCGCAAACGGGAACGGCCACGCGCCCGCCCCGGTGAACGGCAACGGCCGCTTCGACGACGGCGAGGACGACGGGCCTCAGCAGTCGCTCTTCTCCTGGGCCGAGTTCATGGCTGAGGAGCCGGTCAAGCCGAAGGGCCGCAAGGCCCAGGCCCCGTCCCTGTCCCTGTCCCTCTTCGAGTGGGCAGTGGAGCGGGAGCTGGAGGAAGAGACGGTCGGCGCGGGACGCTAGGCCGCAGACGCACCGGAGGGGCCGTCGCACCGGAAGCGGCGGCCCCTTCCATTCGAACGGTGTCCTGAATGGGACGCCGCACGCGGCAACGCAGGGAATCACACTCAGGAAGGAGACCAAGATCATGGCAAGAGTATTCGTGTACGACGACAGAGAGTTCCCCGACCCCGACCCAGAGATGAGCGTCGACCAGGTGAAGCAGACCCTCAGCGACTTCTACGGGGAGATCGCCAACGCCTCGGTGAAGGAGACCAAGAGGGGAGACGACACCATCTACGAGTTCCAGCGCAGGGTGGGCACCAAGGGCGCCCACGCCTCCGGCCGGAGCTAGGGGAGGCGCCCCATGGACACCCGCACCTTGACGGGTCTGCTGGCGGCGACCCCGCCGGTGCACCTGCGCATCATCGAGCTCACGGCGGAGCTCACACGGCCCGACGGCTCCCTTGACCTGGACGCCGCGGCCGCACGACAGCCGGAGGTCGAGCTTGCCTGCGCCCAGGCGCAGGACTACGCCTCGTCCACCGGACGCCTCCTGGAAGCGCTGCGATGGCATCTGCGGCCCCGGCGCTCCTGAGCGGGCTGCCAAGAGTTCTCCTGCGGCGTCCGCCGTCGCTGCGGGAGCTGGTCACACTGGCAGCCCACGCCGACGACTACGCATGGTTCGTGGGGCTGGTGCGCCGTCTCTTCCCCGACGAGGCGGAGACGGTGCTCTCGGTCCCCGACGTGCGCCGGAGGGTGGAGCGGTTCGCCAATCTCTTCGGGGAGCGGCACTTCCCCCTCTACGGGGTGTTCATCGACCTGTGGGCCGACGACGGGGACGCCCCCCCGTGGTGCTGGCTCAGGCAGGGCATCCCCTTCGACCTGATGGGCTTCGGCTACGACGGCCTCCACGAGATGTGGCACAGCTACCGCGAGGGGGCTGTCGTCCCTGGCCCTGCTGATAAGGCCCCCCGATGCCTACTACGACGGCCCCGACGGGCTGCGGACGGCCTGGCTGGAATCGGCCGTCGAGCGCATCCCGCAACAGACCCTCGAAAGACTTCCCCAGGGCGGCATCCCGGTCGAAGACCTGACGCAAGCAGTGAAGGAGACCGGGTTCGAGGCGGCGGCCCAGGCCGCGTCGTGGATGCTGGCCGAGACCGGCAACTTCTTCCTCGACCACAACTACGAGGAGGGGGCGTTCGACGGCTTCTCCGACCCCTGGGAGGAGGAGATCATCGCCGAGGGCACGGAGGAGTGGCGCAAAGCCAGCGCCCTCATGGACTCGGTGTTCAAGCTCGCCGACTGGCTGGAGGAGGACCTTCCGGCCCGCTTCGCTGAGATGCTGGACGCCATCCTGCCCCGGCTTCCCGAACAAGAACACGGAAAGGAGGACGACGACCATGACGACTGATGTTGAGAAGACCGAGTGGTCCCTGCCGGGCGCAACGGACGTGCCCAGGGACGACCTCCAGCTTCAGATGGAGGTCTACAGGGAGACCATCCTGCTCAGGGGCTTCGAGGGCGAGACCAACTGGGTGAAGACCGTCTCGGCGGACGAGATCGCCAACGCCTTCACCCGGCACCTGGGGTTCTCCTCGGGGCTCCTGCCCCAGGAGGCCCTTTGGTGGGGGCAGGGGGAGACGGGGCAGACCGTGGCCCTGTGGAGGCCGCCCCAGGTGTGGCCGGTGGCCCTGCAACGGGAGGCGTTCAAGCCCCCCGCACGGCTGAGGATACCCATGCCGGGGCTTGTCTTCGTCTGCTCCCCGGCCCGCTCCCCCTGGGTCTACGCCGCATTGGAACGACCAAGGGACCCCGAGCAGCGCCTCTACCGCACCCCGGCCTTCAACGTCTTCCGGGACGGAAGGGTCTGTCCGGAAGCCACAAGTTCCCCGAGGAGGTGGGACGCATCCCGGAGTCCTTCTTCCAGTCCTTCTTCTCGCTCACCGGGGACACCAGGGAGCGGTCGAAGAGGCACCCCGACAACCTGCAATCGCTATGGGAGGAGCTCGATGGAAAGACTGATTACCCGGATGAGGACCTTGTTCCCCAGTGCACCGTGGGTGACGCGATGGCGGCCTCGGAGGGCAGACGTGGCTACCGATGGTAGCGCGCCGAGGCCGGTGGGC
Organism: Dehalococcoidia bacterium; assembly: GCA_963555975.3. Lineage (GTDB taxonomy): Bacteria > Chloroflexota > Dehalococcoidia > Lucifugimonadales > UBA2985 > JAPPHY01. The sequence continues at coordinate 138,106 of OY821663.2, read as the reverse complement.
CACCTCGTGAACCACCCCACCGGCCTCGTTGGCCTACAGGGAATAGGGTTCGACTACGTTCTCGGAGCGGGCGGTCTCTACGTCCAGTCCGAGAGCGCAAACCTGACGGCCCGGGTGCTGGTCGCTCCCTGCACGGTGCGGGGGCTGACTCCCGTCACCGAGAAGGTGGAGCTTGCCCACGGCCCTATTCCGCCCGGGCTCTTCGAGCAGGGGCTGGACTGGTTCCTGGACGACCCGGACACAGAGCGGTTCTTCGCAGTCCGCTGGGACGGGCTCTCCTACCGGCTGGTGGTGCCGCCGCAGACAGGGACGGCCACGTCCCTCGAATACGCGCCGCCCGCAGGGGTGGTCGCCGAGTTCCACTCCCACGGGACCTCACGAGCCTTCTTCTCGAAGACCGACGACAAGGACGAGCAGGGGTTCCGCATATACGGCGTCGTGGGACGCCTCGACACCGACCTGCCCGAGCTGAGTCTGCGGGTGGGCGTCTACGGCCACTTCGCACCGGCGGACTGGCCGCAGGTCTTCGACGGCCCGCCGCCGGGCGTCCGGCTGACGGGCGACGACGCGAATCTCACAGAAAAGGAGGTGATCGAATGCCTTACCGCCTTGACAACGAGTTCCTGCAGGACAACCCCTGGATAACGGTGGTCGGCTGCGGCGGGACCGGCGGCTTCGTCGCCGAGGGTCTCTGCCGCCTCTTCCAGGGACGGGAGGCCAGAATCGTCCTGGTCGACCACGACCGCGTGGAGCCCCACAACCTGCTCCGCCAGAACTTCCACGCGGGGGACGTGGGCGGCTTCAAGAGCCAGGTCCTCGCCGACCGGCTGGTCAAAGCCTACAACCGGCCCGTGGGCTACTCCGTCTACCCCTTCCGGGAGTACGACTACGACTCCCGCACCAACAGGCACGGCTACCCCGGCCTCATCGACTACGGTGAGAGCTTGATTATCGGCTGCGCCGACAACGCCCTCGCTAGGAAGGCCATGGCCGAGTGTCTGCCGGGGCACCCCGCCCGCTGGCTCATCGACGCCGGCAACGACACCAACTGGGGCCAGGTGCTGGTCGGCAACGTCTCCGGCCGGGTGGACTGGGAGGAACCCGCCTTCGACGGCGAGACCTGCTACCTGGCCCCCGCTCCCACGCTCCAGCGCCCCGACCTGCTGACGGCGGTGTCGACCAGGCCGCCCGACGTGGACTGCGCCGCGGCCCTCGACCTCACCGACCAGGACCCGACCATCAACCAGATGATGGCGTCGCTGGTGCTACAGGTGGTCCGCCGCATGGTGGCGGGCACCTGCCCCTTCATGGCCCTCTACCTGGACATGGACCAGGGGACGGTCACGCCCACCTACGTCACCCCGGAGGCTGTGGATCGGACGGTGGGGACCTACGTCGAGTGATCGGCGCACGCGAACGAAGTCTTGGAACGAACAAGAGAGGAGAAACCATGTCTAACGAAAAGACAACCACCACGACCACAACGATGTGGCAGGACAACCACAGCGACCTGCACAGGCACAAGCTGATGACGAAGGAGCTCGGGAAGAAGATCCCCGCCCTCTACGCCAACGAAAACGACCCCGACCACGACGCCGTTCTCGCCCACGTGAAGCTTTTCTCGCCGCACAACGGGTGGACCTGGTTCATCACCGAGTGGGAGGCGGAGACCGGGCTGTGCTTCGGCCTAGTGCAGGGGTTCGAAGAGGAGCTTGGGTACTTCAGCCTCGACGAGCTGGCGGAGGTGACGGTTTTCGGTCAGGTCCTCGCCGTGGAGCGCGACCTCTACTGGGAGCCGACCACACTGGGCGAGATCAAGAGGCAGTCTCGGCTGGCGGCCTAGCGATCGGCCCGCAGCCCACTGGAGCACACCTACATATATAAGGAAGGAGAAGACCATGCCAGATGAGAACGGAACGGAGACGATCCGCTCGGACGCCCAGAGCGTCCACGACGTCCTCTTCGGGGACACAGCCGAGGAACCGGCTGCCGCCGTTGCGGAGGACGCGGGTTCCACAGAGAACGACGCCAAGGACGCAAACGGGGACGCTGAACAGGACGCTGCCGACGCCGGAGATAAGGCTGAGGCGGAAGACAAGGTAAACGCCGCCGAGACCGACGCTCAGGACGACCTGAAGGTGGTAGTGGTCATCAAGGGAGACCGGGCCACCATCGGGGTGAAGGGGACCGTCGGACCCCCACATCGAGTCCTTCGACGAGACGGACCTGTCCGGGCTGGCGCAGGAGATTCCGGCAGTGGTGGAGAGGGCCAGGGCCAGGTGGGAGGAGGCTCCTAAGCACCCGGCCCACGTGAAACCCGCTCCCCCTGCCAAGCGACGCTCCAAGCGTCAGCAGGGGTCGGCGGCCCAGGCTCCCGCCGCCGAGGAAGCGGAGCAGGCCCAGCCCGAGGCGCCGAGGCTGTTCTAGGGACGGGCGAGAAACGGGGAGGTCGTCGCACAAGTTGCGGCGGCCTCCCCTGCACGACCATGTATGGGGCCTTTTTGCGTTTGTGGCTAGGCGGCCCCTGTCCGCGTCGATGTATGCGGCCCCTCTTGCCTTTTGAGGCAGACTCCCCTCCGACGGCCATATGTGGGGCCTTTTTGTTGTCCATCCAAGTACCGTACTCAAGCTATCACACTAGCCGCCGTCCGAAACTGACATATCAGGGGTTCACCGCAAACCTTGGAGTGAACGACACCCCACTAACGTCAATGCTTTGAATCTGGTCGACGGCGTAGCAGCGAACCTCGCCGGTGGCAAATTCGGCGGCGTAGAGGGCGCGTTGTCTCTACCTAGGGCAATCCCCTGTGACGCCGCACATTCTGGGCCTTCCACTCCAGCAACGGGTGAGCCTGGATGCGATCTTGCAGAACGGTGTCGTGGGTCAGGAATCTCGAATCGATGCGGCCTTCGTCCAGCAGCAGGTCCAGAAACGCTCGCTCGGCTTCTGTAAACGGTAACAGCGCACCGAGCCCCGCGCGGCATTGCTCTACGAGCCTATCTCCATAGACGGCTGCATCAAGACTCTGGGCACCGACAGTTCGGAGAGCGGGTATGAGCTGACCGGAGAGCTCATTTGAATCGAAGGCCACGTCTTCAGCCGAAACCGTCCGCCAGTCCCTTCGTTCCATTGCGCCATAGACGACGAAGGCAGTTCTGAGCATCTCATTGTCGAGGCCAGTCATGGAGAGAACTAGGCTGCTATCGAACAGGTCCCTAGCCTTGCGCCGGTCCAGTAAAGCCACCAGCTTCCCCGCAGCGAGCTCATGGATGTCCACCACAGGGACGCCCGTGGCCTGCCAGCTTCCCAGGGGGCGAGACTCCATCGTGGCAATAGGCCACAGGGGAACGCGGTACATGTAGTTGACATCCACATCGATCCGACCGCTCTGCCCGATAGCGGCGGGGTAGCGGAGCGACCACTTCCCTCCCGCGTGCTCGTCGGGCGGAGCCCGCCTGACACCGAGGTCTTCCCGGCTGAACACAGCTTGCAACGCCTCCTCAAGCCTGGGACGCTCATCCAGCATGGCATCCCTGCTCACAGCGCCGACATAGTTCAGATCTATGTCCACCGACAGCCTCGGCACGTCGAACACGAAGAGATTCAATGCCGTCCCGCCCTTGAGGGCGAACTTCCCCCGCAGGAACGGGTGGCTCTGGATGGAGTCGAGCAGTCCCAGCAGCTGGGCGGCTTTCTCCAGCACGTCTGCGCGGAATCCAGTCGCTTCCGCCTCCACCATCAGCCGCTCAGGGGAGATTCTCACGGGACCGCCGCCCACGACCGCTCCAGCACCTCTGCCGGGACGATCAGGTTCCACTCGGACACCAGGCTCCCGACCTCTCTCTTGGAGCGGTCCAGATAGTGGGGCTTCCGCGGGCGTCGGTTGCTGAGCGCCTTGAGATGTCGGTCCTCGACCATCAGGTTCTCCCGGTGCTGGTCAAGGAAGAAACCCACCTTCGCAGCTGTCGTCGCGTTCTCAAGCAGAAGCGCGTACTCCACTACTTTGTCCAGGTCGAAGAACTCCACCGATTCCAGCGACCGCCACACCTCCTCCCAGCCCCCCGCGAGGTCCGGACGGTCCAGAACGTCCACCAGAGTACGTTCAAGGCTCGCGACCCTCAGTGACATACCCGCCCTCTCCGCCGTCAGCACATCAAAATGCTGATTGCCGGAGCGGACGAGAGCCTCGGGGAATCTCGCCCCCCGGAAGACGTGGGAGCGGAACGTTACGGGCCCCAGAGGCCGCTCCGCTAGGTAGAAAAGATGTTGCCAGACCGAGTAGGTTCGCCCATGGAACCCAAGGGCCGTGTGGTGGGACAGGACGGCATCAGGGGTTAGCTTGGAGGTGACGAGGTATGGGTCAACGGGGTAGGTGTCGCGGTCGGATTCCGGTGGGATGACGGCATACAATCCGCGCCGCACCCGGACGAGGCGGCCGGCCTTCGTGTGGTAGGCGAGGAGAGACTCTTGGGTCCTTGACCCGACCCGGCCTGCGGCTGCGAGATGCGCTGCCAACTCCTCCCCGGTGAACACCGGGTGGTTGCGGAAGAACGTATCGTGTTTGACGGACGGCATCTTTGACCTTCTATCGAGATACCCAGGGTGTTACTATGGGTAACGTGACCACTTGTCATTTGGTCGGCACAATGACGATTTGACACTGCTACAAGCAACCCATATCTAAATTATGGGTTGTCAACCAAATTGTCAAGCCAGGCAAGAACGCTGAGTGGTAACCTGGCTCACCATTTGCTCAACGGGTCTGCCACTGGACGAGCAGCCCTTCACTCATGTCCCACACTCTGCCCCGCATGGTTGCTGCTCGACGGCTGGCAGGGCTGGCAACGCACCTCCACTGGCGAATATGTCCGCGAGGGACCGGAGGGAGATGTCAGTTCTCTCGCGAAAGGCTTGGTCTGTGAGCCGTTGAGAGGGGAAGTGCTTTGAGTTTTCTTCCAGTGCTATGGCTTTATCGAAGAGGTCTGGGTGGGTCTCGTAGAGCCAGCGCCACCGGTCAACCGAATTGAAAGGGCAAAAGAAACACGAGCTTCGCTGCGGGGTGGGCAGCCCAGCATCCTGGATGATGTCTAAGCAGTCCGCCCGCGTGAGCCTCCGGTCAATCAGCGGATACAGATTGGTCACGTAGTCAACCCGGCTGTCCTTCATTCTATGGATCTCATCCCACGCGATAGCTAGATATTGGTTGATGTGGACATCCAGCGATCTGTAATGCCGCTGAATCGGTGTGATCTTGAAGTCTCTGGTGGACCATCGCCAAATAGCTGAGGGGAAGACCCTCCGGTCCCAAGATGTTTCGTAAAGGGAGCGTCCCCGCTTAGACACCACGTTGAGCGGTACTCCGTGATCGGCCAGGTACTGCCTAGCAATCTCAAGGTACTGGTAAGTTTCAGGAACCTCACCCCCCGTATCGGCGAAGACCGCCTCATCAAAGGGCAGTCCTTCTCGCAGCAGGACGACCATGAGGGCGACACTGTTCACTCCCCCTCCGAAGCTCAGCACATGCCGTAACGACATCAGACACCTCCTTAGCAGGAGACTATACGTTTAGCTCTCCTGCTATTGTAGCACCAAATCTAGTGAGGGGATACACTTAGGGCCATGACGACCACTATTTCGCGAGTGCCTCGATCAGCTTCAACCTTCGGGCTAAGGATCGAACCAACGGGCACTCATCTGAGTAGCACGCTGAAGTTGGAGGAGTTACGGGTTCTCCTAGCCAGCCGCCCCGTGCCTGCCACAGAGAATGCGTACAGGGCTGCCATCGTTGAGCAGAACCTCTTGGGCAAGCCAACGGCCTCTTCGCGTCGCATCACCTTCGAGCGGCTTCGCGAGCTGTATGGGCTGGACCCCAACATGCTGGTCTTCAGAGCTCTCAAAGACTTGTGGGATGCCGATGGAGGCGCTCAGTCGATGATCGCCCTGTTATGTTCGACCGCACGGGACCCTATCCTCCGGGCGATGACGCCGTTCGTCCTTCGCCTTCCCATGGGCGCAACGGTGACGCCCCATGATTTTGCGGAGGAGGCCGAGCACCAGTTCCCTGGAAAGTTCGTCGCCACCTCACGAGAGCGCCTCGGGAGGAATGTTTCGTCTTCTTGGGAGCAGGCAGGGCTACTGTCGGGGCAGCAAACAAAGAAGAGAGCCAGAGCCCGTGCTCGTCCAACATCACTCGCTTACGCACTCCTATTGGGTGACCTCTGTGGCAAGCGCGGTCAGGCCCTCTTCACCACGCTATGGGCCAACATGCTCGACGCACCTATTCACGAGCTCAAATCCCTGGCAGTCATAGCCTCCCGTCAGGGCTGGATCGAGTACAGAGCAGCCGGAGATGTAGTGGAGGTTAGCTTTCGGCATCTTATGCGTGATCAAGGAGACCCAGCACCATGAGCGAAATTGAGGGGCTCCTGAGCCGATACGAGCGGTATGTGAGACTTCCCTGGGACCATAGGCTTGCTGGTGCGCAGAAGGTCTGGTTTGCTAGTTACGACCCTGGCCAAGAGCGCCGACTGCGGCTACGGATCGGCGAGTTTGAGACTGCTACGACTGATGCCGGACATACGTGGCACCAGGTAGACATGACCGACTGGTTCGCAGAGTGGATGGCTAACCACGAGTATAAGGATGCCTACTTTGAGCATCCGGAAGACCTGGAACTGGCGCTCGTTGATTTCTCAGACTACGTGGCGGAACGGGTGCGGCAAGAATTGAAACACCCGGGCGTTGATGAGAATCTTGCCAAGGATACTGTGGTGGCCCTCCTTGGCTTGGCATCGCTGTTTGGTCTCATACGAGTCGCTGAACTCGTTGCGAAGGTCGATTCCGAGATACTCGGCCGTCTACTTGCGTTCTTCCCTGGGCAACGGGATGGCTCCAACTGGCGACTGCTCAATGCCCGGGATGGCTGGAACTACCACGCTGTGCCGATTGAGGGGGGCAACTGATGCCGAATATCAACAAGATCCGTGAGGTTCTCTCCAGAGACCCTATTACGACCCCCATCCCCAACGATGGCGTAACGAAGGTCATCCAGCCGCAGTCGCCCAACGAATGGGGTGTTCTCAGGTTTGAGCTTGAGTCTTTCGTCTGTGAGGGTGAGTACCGACAAGGCTTGGACAGAATACTCTCTGCGTTCCTAGCAAACATCTCTCAGCCTCAGCAACAGGCCGTCTGGGTAAGCGGCTTCTACGGCAGCGGCAAGAGCCACCTCGTAAGAGTCCTTGAGTACCTTTGGCGTGATGTGGAATTCCCTGATGGCGCTAAGGCTCGTTCTCTGGTTACATTGCCATCTGACATCGAGGCCAACCTTGTCGAGTTGTCGCGACTGGGTCGGCAAGAAGGAGGCCTATGGTCCGCGGCGGGAACCCTAGGGTCGGGTGCCGGTGTTGTCAGATTGGCATTGCTCGCAGTGCTCTTCAAGAGTGCCAACCTACCTGAGCAATATCCTGCGGCCCGGTTGGTTCTGTGGCTCAAGCAGAACGGCTGGTACGACGCTGTAGCTGCCGCAGTTGAATCACGCGGCAAGGCCCTCAACAGCGAACTCCGAAATCTGTATGTCTCGCCGGTGCTGGCTGAATCCCTGCTAGAAGTGATCCCCGGCTTGGCTTCCAGTCCACCTGATGTCCGCACTCTACTTCGGGAACAGTACCCGAATGTCGCGGACATATCCGATTCGGAGCTGCACAGTGCGATTTCAGACGTACTCTTTCTCCAGTCCACTGCGCCAGACAAGCCGCCTCTTACCCTCCTGGTCTTCGATGAGCTCCAGCAGTTCATAGGAAACGACCCACAGAGAACGCTCCACGTACAGAACGTTGTCGAGGCGTGCGCAACACAGTTCGGGAGCCATCTCCTGTTCGTTGGCACCGGGCAGTCGGCACTCCAAGCCAATACGGAACTCTCGAAGCTCCAGGGCCGATTCTCGATACGGGTGACACTCTCTGACGTCGATGTCGAGAAGGTGGTTCGGGAGGTGGTTTTGCGAAAGACCCCCGACAAGGAAACTTCCGTGAAGAGCGTCCTCGATTCGGCCAGTGGCGAGATCGACCGCCACCTGGCAGGCACGAGAATCGGTCCCCAGCCCATCGATATTCAGGACCGTGTGGCTGACTACCCAATTCTCCCCGTACGGCGGCGTCTGTGGGAACGGATGCTTAGGTCAGTTGATAGCGCAGGAACAGCCGGGCAGTTGAGGACCCAGCTAAAGATCGTCCATGAAGCAGTGCGTAAGGTAGCGGATAGGCCTCTCGGCATAGTGACACCGTCCGATGAATTCTACTGGCAGATAGAGACCGAGATGCTTCAGAGCGCAATTCTGCCGCGCGATGTAGCGACTGAGATTCGGGAGCTGAATGACGGCACTGAGGATGGGAGGCTCAAGTCCCGCCTATGCGCGCTGATATTCATGATAGGCAAGCTCCCCCGAGACGAAGGCCCATTGGCAACGGGAGTTCGAGCTACCTCGGATACCCTAGCCGATCTGGTGGTCGATGACCTGACTGAGGGAAGCGCACCTCTGCGACAAAGTGTGCCCATCGTTCTCCAGGACCTCGTGGATAAGGGGAATCTGATCCTACTTAATGGCGAGTACCGGCTGCAGACTCCGGAGAGCATGGAGTGGGATCAAGACTATCGGGGCCGCCTTTCGCGGATTCTCGGCGATGACGTGCGCATGGCAACCGAGCGCAATACAGCCGTGAGGGAAGCCCTGGCCTCAGCCCTGAAGGGCCTGGCTTTCCTACAGGGGGCGACTAAGACTCCTCGCAAGCACGAGACGCACCTTGGCTCCGAAAGGCCGGCGCCGGACGGAGGCAGCGTTCCGGTATGGGTACAGGATGAATGGTCAGTGGCGCTCGGGTCCGTGCGTGAGGAGGCTAGGCAGGCGGGGGTCGACAACCCTACCGTGTTCGTATTCCTGCCGAGACTTGAAGCTGACGAGCTGCGACAGACCATCGGGAGACTCCGTGCAGCTGAGGAGACTGTGAGCACACGCGCCGCCCCGCAGACCAGCGCAGGAATCGAAGCAAGAGGGGCAATGCAGTCCCGCATAGACGTTGAAGGAAAGCACGTCAGCGACCTCGTGGACAACATCATCAGAAACGCACGGGTCTATCAGGGAGGCGGTAACGAAATCGTTGCAGCGTCTTTCCCCGAGGCCATTGAACAGGCCGTCGAAGCGGCCCTGTCCAGACTGTTCCCCAAGTTTTCGGATGCGGACCAGAGCGGCTGGAACAGGGTGGTGACTAGGGCGTTGCAGGGCGCTGCCGACGCCCTTTCAGCCCTCGGGTACTCTGCCGAAGTGGAGAATCATCCCGTCTGCCAAGAGATAAGGAGCTTTGTCGGGACTACGGGGAAGAAAGGTTCCGAGGTACGCCGTCACTTTTCGGACCCACCATATGGGTGGTCGCGCGACGCCGTTGACGGTGCTCTCTTGGTACTGCTTGCGGCCGGGTTCTTGCGGGCCGCTCGCAACGGCCAGCCGATTACGGCCAGAGACCTGAACCAGCAACAAATAGGAGTTGCCGATTTTTTCAGCGAGGGGGTCGTCGTGTCTGCTTCCCAGCGGATAGAGGTTCGCAAGGTCGCGTCAGCGATGGGCCTTCCAGCAAAGAGCGGAGAGGAAGCTGAGGCTGTGGCGCTGATCTTGGAGTGCCTCGAGGGCGAAGCTCAGGCTGCTGGTGGGGAGGCACCCCTTCCCGCACGGCCCGACACTACGATAGTGAGGGAGCTTCGGGAATTGGCTGGGAACCGTCAGATTGTTGGAGTGGCCGATAATTCGGACGCCCTCATCGACCACCACAGGAATTGGTCGGCGGCTGGCGAGTCTGCACAAGAACGCCTGCCGGAATGGCACCGCCTGGAAAGGCTTCAGCACCACGCTCGTAATCTGTCCGTTCAAGCGGAACTGAGTCCTCAGTTGGAAGCGGTCCAGTTCCAACGCACTTTGCTGACTGATCCCAATCCCATCCCGCCGCTTCTTGGTAAGGTGACGGCCGCCCTACGAAAGGCTGTTTCCGAAGCGCACGGACGCCTACGCGAGGAGCGTGACCGAGAGGTCACCCAACTGGAGAAGTCGGACGTCTGGTTGAAATTGAAACCTGCGGATGCCGCCCGAATTCTAGAGTCCAATGGGCTAGGGTCGATTCCCAATCTTCACCTTGGCACCGACCAGGAGCTAATGGACTGTCTCGAAGAAACCGGCCTACAAGACTGGGATGACCGGCTCTTGGCTCTGAAGCCGCGAGTAGACCGGGCGAGAGAGGAGGCAGCCCGTCTCCTGGCACCCAAGGCGGTCACGGTCCGGCCAACTCCGGCAACCCTGAATAGCCGCGAAGACGTAGAAGCGTACATCCAACGATTGAGGGACCAGCTGTTGTCCGAGGTTGACGAGCACCCGGTGATCATTCCATAGAGGTAAGCAGAAAAAGATGCCATCGCTCGATTCCACATTGAGGTCTTCCCTAGAGAGGGCGGTCATTGAGGCACGTGAGAAGGCCGAGGAGGGCGCACGCGCTGCCTTAGACGTTCTGGGGGTCAACAACACCAGGGCGTTCGCATCTCTCACTGGTGAGCAACGAGCACTTCGCAACGCGCTGCGGGCTAAGGCTCGCCAGCTTGGTTCCGGCAGCCTGACCACTGGAGTCTCCTTGCTTGTGGAAGAGTTGGCGTATGTGCAGTGGCATCGGATGCTGTTCGCCCAGTTCTTAGCGGAGAACGATCTGCTCATGCACCCGACCGGCGTGTCCGTGACGCTGGAGGACTGCGGGGAGTTGGCCGGAGAGGAAGGCGACCCGGACAAGTGGACCACCGCGGCGCGCTATGCCGGGGACATGTTGCCGGGCATCTTCTCGCCGGACGATCCGAGCATCCAGGTGAAGTTCGCTCCAGAGGGCCGGGCAGCACTCGAGGCCGTCCTGAATACTATTCCCGACCCAGTCTTCACCTCAGACGACGGTCTTGGCTGGGTGTATCAGTTCTGGCAGTCGAAGAAAAAGAAGGAGGTCAGCAGCAGCGGCCGGAAGATAGAAAAGCTCGATCTGGCCGCCTACTCACAACTCTTCACTGAAGACTACATGGTACGGTTCCTACTGGAGAACTCACTTGGCGCTTGGTGGGCTGCACGGCATCCTGATAGCCCATTGGTCAAGGGCTTTAAGTATCTCCGATACCAAGAGGACGGAAGGCCGGCGGCCGGGGTTTTCCCAGGATGGCCAAAGAGAGCGGCGGACGTTGCCGTGATGGACCCGTGCTGTGGCTCGGGTCATTTCCTGGTAGTTGCGTTCGAGATGCTCCGCCGTATGCGGATGGAGGAGGAGGAACTGCGCGAAGATGAGGCGGCTGACGCTGTGCTTCGTGACAATCTGTTCGGATTGGAAATAGATCCCCGATGCGTACAGATAGCGGCCTTCGCCTTGGCCCTCACGGCATGGAAAGTAGGAGGTTTCCGCAATCTGCCTCTGCCAAATGTGGCATGCTCAGGAATAGCGGTTCGTGGACAGCTTGAAGCGTGGACAAAGCTGGCTGGCGACGATGCCAACATGCGGCAGACCTTGGAGAGGCTGCACGGTCTTTTTGTGAACGGGCCGGACCTCGGCAGCCTTGTCGATCCGATGAACGTTCCACTCCGGGAGCGCATGTTCACGCCCGACTTTGCGGAAGTAGCGCCTCTCTTGGAAGGAGCGCTAGCAAAAGAGAGGGTTGACGATCCAGCCGCAGCAGTCTTTGGTACTGCCGCCCTGGGAGTTGCACGTGCAGCAGAACTACTGGCACGCCAATATACGCTGGTTGCGACTAACGTACCGTATCTTGCACGTGGCAAACAAGGGGAGGTGCTCAGGGACTTCATTGGGCTACGTCATGGCGAAGCCAAGGCAGACTTGGCCACAGCCTTTGTGCAACGATGCCGCTCGTTCTGTTCGCCAGGTGGAGCGTATGTCGCGGTCACACCTCAAAACTGGCTGTTCTTGCGCTCATATCGAAAGTTCCGTGAAAAGATGCTGGCCGAGCAGACTTTGCTTATATTGGCCAAGTTGGGCGAACGAGCTTTCGAAAGCAGTGCAGCCGCAGGGGCCTTCGTCGGGCTTGTGATCTTCGCCAATAGACGGATGGTCGGCGACTCTACCATAGGAGGGGCCGATGCTTCTTCTCAGACGACGCCTTCTGAGAAAGCCGCGGCCCTGACTACATCATTGCTCCACTTCAGATCACAAGCAGCCCAACTGAAGCACCCCGAATCCCGGATTGTAGTGGGTAGCCTTGATTTGGATGGTACACCCCTGAGCGAGTTCGCCGCGACATACGAAGGACTACATACAGGGGACTACCCTAGGTTTGGCCGGTACTTCTGGGAGCTGCCTTGCATTACAGGGGGATGGGCATTGCAGCAAGGGGCATCTTTGACGCGAGTTCCGTGGGGTGGCAGGGAAAACGTCCTGTTCTGGGAAGATGGAGAAGGAGAGCTACTAACCTTCGTCAAGGAACGACTACAGTCGGAAGTGACCACTCAATGGATCAAGGGACACAGTGCGTGGGGTAGAAGAGGCGTCGGGGTTGCGGCAATGAGAAGTCTAAGGGCGACCCTCTATGGTGGTCAAGTGTTCACGCACGGAGTGTTTGTCGTCATACCTAAGGACGAAAGCATGCTGCCTGCGCTATGGGCGTTTCTTCAATCCGACAAGTTTAGGGAAGTGGCCAGAAGCCTGGACCAGAAGCTTGCCATAGCTCGATCAGTGTTCGACGGAGTTCCGTTCGACTTGAACCACTGGAAAGCAGTGGCGGATCAACAGTACCCAGAAGGCTTGCCTGAACCAATTTCACCCGACCCCACTCAGTGGCTATTTGGGGGAAACCCTGCCGAGAGCACCGACTCCCTTCAGGTTGCCGTGGCAAGGCTCATGGGGTACCAATGGCCTCAAAAGGAGGAGGATTGTCTCTCTCGTCTCGCCTTGCCAGACGGAATTCTCCCTCTCGTTTCGGTCGCTGGGCAAGAGCCTGCCTCTGAGCGGCTGCGCCTCGTGTTGGCAGAGGCCTATGGAGAAGTTTGGTCGGCTCCGCTACAAGCGCGATTGCTAAGCGAAGTCGGATTCGGGACAGATGGGTTCGATGCTTGGCTCCGTGATGGCTTCTTCGAGCAACACTGCAAGATGTTCTATCAGCGCCCTTTCATCTGGCACGTCTGGGATGGCCACAGGAATGGCTTCTCAGCTCTGGTGAACTACCACAAGCTAGACGCGGCGAACCTGAACAAGCTCATCTACACGTACCTAGGCGAGTGGATTCGCACCCAACGAGCCGCCGAAGAATCTGGGACACCGGGGGCTAGCGCTCGATTGGTCGCAGCCTTGGAACTGCAGAGGAAGCTCGAAGCCATACGTGACGGAGAACCACCCCATGACATTTATGTCCGATGGAAGCCTCTACGAGAGCAACCAATGGGCTGGAATCCTGACCTCAATGACGGTGTGCGGCTAAACATCCGGCCATTCGTTACAGCGGGCGTTCTCCGCAGCCGAGTGAACGTGAACTGGAAGAAGGATCGTGGTCGAGATCCCGATGGCTCCGAGCGGGTGAACGACGTGAACTTCACTTTGGCACAGAAGCGCGCTGCGAGGGAGGCGAAGACAAAATGACCACTGTCTCCGTGTCCAGAACCTTCTGCGATGCTCTGGCCGACGCCATCGAGGCTGCAAGTTCGCATAACAGGCAAGACCAAGTACCGCCTGCCGCTGTCCTTTGGACGGACGAGGCCCGACAGTGGGAGGGTATGCTTCCTCTACTCAAAGACCGGCTCCCTCTTTTCGTTCTCGGGAAGTACTCCCCAGACGAGCACACTGGCCCGGCCTACTGGCTTAGGTGCATCATCGCCCGCACAATTCCCCATCCAAGTCTCCCACGAGAGAAGGTGCCGGTGCTCTACCTACCAGGCTACTCCCGGCAGGACCTGAGGGCGTTGGAAACGTGCCCCGTCGAGTTGCAGCCCTTGGCCGAGTTGCAATATAGGGGAGTGCTGTGGAGTCAAAAAAACGGCCGGGACTGGACTGTTGGCGCTTTCCTACAGAGCAAGGACGGCGGACTCGGCATACGGGTAGAGGGCGACCAGGGAACCAAAGAAGCGCTCCAGCGTTCCCTACTGAAGTTGGCGGAAGAGCCTATTGAATCTATTCATAGAGCCGCTCCGCTACGGGCCTTCTATCTGGATGGGCTGCTCCACCCCGACAACGTAAGGAACGTGCTGCGCTGGCTTAATGACCCCAAAGGATACCGAGATGAGTGCTCGGACCAAGAGTGGGCGGCGTTCGTTGCGCTCTGCGAGAGCTACTACGACTTCCACCCAGACAAGGACAGTCCCGTTACAGCCGCCGAGAAGCTAGGTCAGCAACAAGGAAACTGGGGCATTGTCTGGCAGCGATTCGCCGAGGCCCCCGCGACGTACAGTACCATCCCAACGCGGCTCCGCGAAGCAAAGCCCCAGATGGACCTGCCGCTCTTCGATTACTCCGAATCGTGGCCCCAGAACAACGAGACTGCAGAGACGGATCTTCGCCAAGCCCTGCTCAGACTAACGGACCTGGACGTCGACGCCGCTCGTCGCAAGATACTCGAGCTGGAGCAGAGCCACGGCAAGCGGCGCAGTTGGGTATGGGCCTCATTGGGGTATGCTCCCCTCGCTCAAGCTATCGAGCATCTCGCGACAATGGCGCAGGTCACTGAACGCACGGCATGGGGGACGTCGGTTTCTGACGTGGTGCATAGCTATGCCGATGCCGGATGGGTGGCGGACCTGGCGGTCCTCGATGCGCTTGCCTCTGTCGAGAAGCCGGATGATGTCAATGCTGTCCGATCAGCCGTCCAGATCGTGTATCGCCCGTGGATTGAGAGAATCGCTGCGGACTTTCAAGATGTTGTAGCCGCTTCGGAGCCAGGCGGCTACCAGGTAACGTCTCCACCGGCGGTTGCGGATGGGACATGCCTTCTCTTCGTCGACGGCCTGCGGTTCGATCTTGCTCAACGCCTCGGAACGATGCTGAAGAAGAAGGGGATCGAGAAGGAAATCAGCGAACACCTAGCAGCCCTGCCCTCAGTGACCGCTACGGCCAAGCCTGCAATCTCGCCCGCTGCCTCGGCGCTGGAAGCTGGAGAAGGCTTTGACACGGTAGTCAGTTCGAGTGGATCGAAGGTGAACGCCCAGGTGCTTCGCAGGGTCGTGGGCGAAGGGGGATTCGAGATTCTAGGCGCGGAGGAGCTTGGTGACCCAGCAGGCCGTGCCTGGTCCGAATTTGGCAACATTGACTCCTACGGCCACGAACATGGGTGGAGAGTCTCCCACCACGCGGCCGCCGAGCTGCGAAGCCTTACCGAGAGGATAGTTGGTCTCTTGGAGCATGGATGGCAAAAGGTTGTTGTGGTCACTGACCACGGGTGGCTACTGATGCCTGGCGGTCTGCCCAAGGCAGAATTGCCCGAGCACCTCACGGAGATACGGAAGGGCCGCTGCGCACGGCTGAAGGAAGGCTCTCAGACTGACCAATTGGTTCTATCCTGGCACTGGAACCGCGCGGTCCGCATTGCCGTTGCCCCGGGCATCCACTGTTACGAAGCCGGCAAGGAATACGAGCACGGTGGACTTAGTCCACAAGAGTGTGTGGTGCCGATTCTGACTGCCACTGGACGAGCATCCCGTGCCACAGTGTCCCTTAGTGATGTGCGGTGGCGCCGGCTTCGATGCAACATCACGATTGAGGGTTCAGCAACTGGCGCGCATGTAGACATCCGTACCAAGGGAGGCGACCCATCTACCACGTTGACGGCCGGTGGGAAGGATATAGGTGCTGAAGGTGAGGTGTCTCTCTTGGTCGAAGACGCTGACCGGGAAGGTGAGGCGGCGTTAGTCGTGGTGGTTGGCTCGGACAATACCGTTCTAGCTCAGACGAGCACTATCGTTGGAGGTCCATAAGTTGGTCACCATCGTCATGGATGAACTTGACCAGCTCGCGGCGCAAGCCTTCGAGGGCTACGTGGTGCGCAAGGACCTCGCTCGGTCCTTCAAGGGCAGATACCCTGTTCCCGAATACGTGGCCGAATTCCTGCTAGGCAGGTACTGCGCAAGCACGGACGAAACGGAGATACAAGAGGGCCTCAACATTGTTGAATCACAGATGCAGTACCGGACCGTGCGTGCTGGAGAAGAGGAACTCTTCAAGTCACGTGCGCGTGAATTGGGTTCCGTCAAACTCATAGACATCCTCACCGCTCGTTTAGACGCACGTTCCGATTCCTACATGGCCACCTTGCCGAGCCTGAGGCTGAACGACGTTCGTATCTCTGCCGAGCTTGTTTCTTCGCATGAGCGCATGCTGACTGGTGGGTTCTACGCCGAGATGGAGCTCACCTATGACGCAACCGTGGCGGAAGAGAAGGCAGGCAGACCCTTCGGAATTGAGGCCCTACGTCCGATCCAACTCTCCAAGCGTGGAATGCTGGACGACCTCGCCGCTGGGCGTAGGGCATTTACAACGGAGCAATGGAAGCACCTGCTGTTGCGAAGCGTTGGCTTTGAACCTGCTTCGCTTAGCCAACGAGCTCAGGACATCTTATTGCTGAGGATGGTTCCATTCGTAGACCGCAACTACAACATGGTTGAGCTCGGCCCTCGCGGTACAGGCAAGTCCCACTTGTTTCAGCAGATATCCCCAGCGTCGCACCTGATATCCGGCGGTAAGGCAACGGTTGCGCGCATGTTTGTGAACAACGCCACTGGGCAGCGTGGCTTGGTTGCCCAATACGATGTCGTCTGCTTCGACGAGATCTCGGGCGTTTCCTTCGACCAGAAGGATGGCGTCAACATAATGAAGGGGTACATGGAGTCTGGTGAGTTCAGCAGGGGCCGAGAGAGCATCCGGGCAAACGGGAGCTTGGTGTTTGTAGGTAATTTTGATGTCGATGTCGAGCACCAGCAACGAATCGGGCATCTCCTAGAGCCCCTGCCGCCTGAGATGCGGCACGACACGGCCTTCATGGACCGCATCCATGCCTACCTGCCAGGCTGGGACATCCCGAAGCTAGACCGATCATTCTTCACTGACCACTTCGGCCTAGTGAACGATTTTCTATCGGACTGCTGGTCGCAGTTGAGGTCGGAGAACAGACTATCCTCCATTCAGGGGCGCGTTCATTTGGGCGGTGCCCTTAGCGGACGAGACACCACCGCCGTGAACAGGACATTGGACGGCCTGCTGAAACTCCTCTACCCCGAAAGGGAAGCCCGGATACCCGACGAGGATGTTGAGTGGGCAGTCCGATTGGCACTTGAGTGCCGCCGCCGAGTGAAAGAGCAGCAGAAGAGGATCGGCAGTGCCGAATTCAGGAGCACTCATTTCAGCTACACCATGGGCGAGGATGGGATCGAACGGTTCGTCGCAACCCCCGAACTCCAAAGTGACGATGCGATTGGGGCAGACCCGCTTCCCCCTGGACAAGTCTGGGCTATCAGTCCCGGTGGGTTGGACGACAATGTAGGTCTCTATCGTCTTGAAGTGAACGTTGGACCGGGTTCGGGCGTGAAGATCATCAATGTCCCTGCTCCGGGGCCTTTTCGAGAGAGCGTCAGGTACGCTCAGGGGAACTTGGTCACGCATGCCAAAGACCTGGTCGGGGACAAGGACCCTCGTGCCCATGAGTTCACCGTCCAGCTCCGGGCCTTCGACAATTCGAGGGCCGGGGCTTTTCTCGGTCTCCCGGCTCTATTGGCTTTGTGTAGCGCCCTCCTTGGGAAGAGCCTAAGGGGGGGCCTAGCAATTGTCGGGGGGCTGAACCTCGGAGGCACACTGGACCCTGTGTACAATGCAGTCAGCGTCGCCGAGCTTGCGGTTGAGAAGGGAGCAATCCAGTTGCTGGTCCCCATCTCCGCAAGGAAGCAGTTGAACGACCTGTCGGACGACATGGCGACCAAGCTGGGCGTCATCTACTACACGGATGCAAGAGAGGCTCTCTTGAAGGCACTGGGGGACTGATGTTGCCAAAGGATTGAGCACGTAGATCGTGCTCAGCGAGTACAGACGACCCTGTGGGGTGAGTCCACTATCCTGTAGGCGGAGGTCATCGAGGAGAACGGAGTATCCAAGCATGCCGGATGACAGATTCAATGAGCACTGCGAGAACCTGCTCGCGAGGTACAAGCGTAGGAATACCAAGTCCCTCACGAGACATCTCGAAGCGCTGTGCGGGTTTCTCAGGCAGAAGGGCGAAGTCGTACAGACTGTGTTCGGCGGCTCCGTCAAGAAGGGCACGTACGTGACCGGCCTCAGCGACGTGGACGTTCTCCTGATTGTCAACGAGTCCTCCTTGGTCAACAAGCCTCCCGCGAAGGTCAAGAAGTATGTGCGAGACACCATCAAGCAGCGGCTCCCAAACAACCCCGTGCACGCGGGCAAGTTGGCGGTGACGGTCAAGTACTCAGACAAGACCGAAATACAGTTGTTGCCTGCCATACGGACAAAGAAAGGTGGTGTTCGTATCGCCCAGGAGGGAATCAGGGGATGGAGCAAGGTGGCGCGGCCCGATGACTTCGCCAATAAGCTTGCCCGGGTCAACCAAGCAAGAAACGGAAGGGTAGTCCCTGTAATCAAGCTTGCCAAGGCGATGGCGGACTGCTTCATCGCGCAAGAAGACTGGAAGCTCAGCGGGTATCACATCGAATCGATGGCTATCGATGCCTTTAGGAACTATCAAGGCGCCCAAGACCCAAAAGCCATGCTCAATCACCTGCTCACGCACTCAATGACAGCGGTTCTGAAGCCGACCACGGACTCCACCGGGCAGTCGAGATACGTGGACGAGTATCTAGGCGAGGCGGATTCTAGGTCTCGCCGGAGGGCCTCTACCCATTTCGGCCAGATGCGGGGCAGGGTGAATTCGTGCGAGACCAAGGAAGAACTCAACAACCTCTTCTGCATAAAGGAGTAGGGCAGGCGATCTGGGGAGGCAGCCGGCCCGCAAGAGAGGGTGGGCCACGACGCTCTTTCGAGCTATAATGGGCGACGGCGTACCTGCGCGGCTCGCTGGAGCGGTTCGACGCGGCCATATCCGAGCTTTCGAGCGCGGAGCTGCTGCACGGCGGTTAGGATGGCTTGCCCGCGCGGACGCTATGACGCTATACTGGCACACCGTGCGCCGATTGCCGCGGAGTCCGGTTCCCAACGTGCCCGGCGGCCGCCGCGAGCAGTCGTGGCTTTCGATGGGCGATTAGCTCAGCCGGTTAGAGCGCTTGCTTTACACGCAAGAGGCCAGTGGTTCGAGTCCACTATCGCCCACCAGGCTTCAGCAAGTCTATGAATCTCGCGCTGCGGTTCAAGTTGTGGCGGCAAGGCGTGTCTGCGGCCAGAGGCGGCAACTTGCACAGGTTGGAGACTGCCTTGACAGGCATCCGCCTACTGCCTGGCTCCGCAATGCCAAGCGGCGGGCAGCGCGATGTCAACAGATTGTGTGCAGGAGAGCGAACATCCGATGGAGTATGTCGATAGCCACGTCCGGCTCAGTGCGGGGGACCTTGTGAATCACCTGGCCTGCGGCCATCTCACCACGCTCAACCGAGAGGTGGCCGCAGGTATCAGAGAGGCGACCTCTGACTATGACCCAACCGTCGCCTTGATGCGAGAACGGGGGCTGGCTCACGAAAGGAGTTACCTGCAACACCTGGAGGGCATGGGCCGCCGACTGACCACAATCGAGGGTGTCGGCGTAAACGAGGCGGCTGTGTCCGCCACGGTGGAAGCCATGCGGGACGGGGCAGATGTCATAGTTCAGGCCGCGCTCACCGGCGGTCGCTGGGCCGGCCGCATAGATGCGCTGCTGCGCATTCCAAAGCCAAGCGCGCTCGGCGATTGGTCATACGAGGCAGTCGACACCAAGCTGTCCCGGGAGACCAGGAGCGGCACTATCCTCCAGCTCTCGCTGTACTCGGAACTGGTCGCAGGGGTGCAAGGAGCGCTGCCAGAGTGGATGTACGTTGTGGCTCCGTGGACGGAGTTCGAGCCGCAGCCGTACCGCACCACCGACTACGCCGCATACTACCGGCTGGTCAAGGCACGGCTAGAGTCCGCCGTGGACTCCTACCAGGAAGTCCAGACCTATCCCGATCCCACGGCGCATTGCGACATCTGCCAGTGGAGCCGGCAGTGCGACACCCGCCGCCGCTCAGACGACCACCTGTCGCTTGTGGCGGGCTTGTCCGTCCTTCACGCGGGCGAACTCAAGGCCAGGGACGTCGACACCGTCGCAAAGCTCGCATCCGTTGCCCTGCCCTGGCCGTGGAAGCCCGACCGAGGCGCCGCAGCCACATACGAGAAGATCCGTGAGCAGGCGCGGGTGCAGGTGGAGAGCCGCACCGCCGGCAAGCCGGTTTACGAGCCTCTTGCCCCGGAGCCGGGGATGGGTCTGGCCAGGCTGCCGGAGCCTTCGGCGGGAGACGTGTTCTTCGACATCGAGGGCGACCCGTTCGTTGGCCCCGGCGGGCTGGAGTTTCTGTTTGGCTTCGTCACAGTCGACAAGCCGGGCGGACAGCGCTATACCGGTCACTGGGCGCTGGATTACGAGGAGGAGAAGCGTTGCTTTGAGAGGTTTGTCGATTGGCTGATGGAGCGGTGGGCCAGCCACCCGAAGATGCACGTCTACCACTACGCTCCGTATGAGCCCGGCGCCATGAAGCGCCTGATGGGTCGCCACGCCACCCGCGAGGAAGAGGTCGACCGGATGCTGCGCGCCGGCCTCTTCGTCGACCTTCTCAGGGTAACCAGGGAGAGCGTGCGCGCCGGCGTGGAGAGCTACTCCATCAAGAAGATGGAGCCGTTCTTCAACTTTGAGCGCAAGGTGTCCCTCAGTGAGGCGAACCGCGCTCTCTACGCCGTCTCGGCCGCGCTGGAATCGGGCGGCGGCAGGGCGATGAATGCCGGCGCAATGGCGGCCGTGGAAGGCTACAACCACGACGACTGCGCTTCCACCTTCCGCCTCCGCGGCTGGCTGGAGGATATCCGCCGCAAGCTGGCGGCAAGCGGCGCCTCCATCGGAAGGCCGCCAATCGGGGACGGCGCGGCCTCGCAGCAGCTCACCGAACGGCAGGAAGCTATCGGAGAGCTTGCGGCCCGCATCGCAGGCGACGTGCCTGCCTCGCCTGACGAACGCAGCGATGAGCAGCAGGCGCGGTGGGTGATGGCCAACATCCTCGAGTGGCACAGGCGTGAGGAGAAGGCCGCGTGGTGGGAGTTCTTCCGACTGAGGGACGCCGCAGTCGAAGACCTGTTGGACGAGAAGACTGCGCTGGCGCAGCTGGAGTTTGTGGAGACGGTGGGGGGAACGGCAAGGGCGCCCATTCACCGCTACCGCTTCCAGAGGCAGGAGACATCGCTCAGGGGCGGCGAGAAGCTGCACGTGCCCGGCGAAGGATCTGAGCTTGGCGACCTCGTGCACATGAACGCGGAGGAGTACACCATTGATGTCAAGAAGCGCATGGCTTCCGCCAATGAACACCCGGAGGCTGTGTTCGCCCACGACATGGTGCCGTCACAGCTACTTAAGGATGCCCTGGTGAGAATCGGCGAGCGCGTTGCGATTCACGGCATGGAGGACGGCGGGCCGTACCGGGCTGCCCAGGACTTGCTGCTGCGCCGGCCGCCTCGCCTTGGCGGAAAGCCCGTGCGGCGGCAGAGCGAGTCGGCGCTGGACGCCGCGGTGCGCATCGCTAGGTCAGCCCGTTTCGGCGTGCTGCCGGTGCAAGGGCCTCCCGGCGCCGGCAAGACATACACCGGCGCCAGGATGATATGCGAACTGGTGAGCAAGGGTGCAAGGGTCGGCATCACCGCAAACAGCCACAAGGTCATCGACAATCTGCTGCAAGAAGCGCTGTCCGCCGCCGATGAGCGAGGCGTGGCTGTCAAGGCCGTGCGCAAGATCTCCGGCAACGCCGACGACGAACGGCAGGACTCGCGGGTGTTACTGACGACCGACAACGCATCCGTGTTTGCCGCGCTGGCCGGGGGCTGTCGAATCGCCGCAGGCACCGCGTGGCTGTGGGCCAGAGAAGAGGCAGAGGGCAGCGTGGACGTGCTGTTCGTCGACGAGGCCGCGCAGATGTCGTTGGCGAACGTGCTGGCAATCTCCCACGCAGCGCCCAACCTCGTGCTTCTGGGTGACCCTCAGCAGTTGGATCAGCCCACGCAGGGCACGCACCCGGACGGCACGGGCGTGTCGGCCCTGTCCCATCTGCTCGGCGAGCGGCAGACCATAGAGGCGGAGCAGGGCTTGTTCTTGGAGGAGACCTGGCGGCTGCACCCCGACATCTGCGCATTCACCTCGGAGGTGTTCTACGAGGAGCGGCTCGCCTCCCGCGCCCGGCTTGACCGCCAGCGCTTGATTGCGAAGGGGCCTCTGTCCGGCACTGGGCTGCGGCTTGCGCCGGTTGAGCACCGCGGCAACCAGAGCTCCTCGGACGAGGAGGTTGAAGCCGTGGCCTCACTCGTCAATGGCCTCGTCAAGGGCGGGGCCCGCTGGGTTGACAAGGATGGGCGGGAGAGGCGCATCACGCTGGAAGACATCCTCATCATTGCTCCGTACAACGCGCAGGTGTTCAAGGTGCAGGAGCGGCTGCCCAGCGGCGCAAGGGTGGGCACCGTGGACAAGTTCCAGGGGCAGGAGGCGCCCGTGGTGATCTACACGATGGCAACGTCTACGCCGGCCGACGCGCCGCACGGGATGGAGTTCCTGTACAGCCTGAACCGGCTGAACGTTGCCACGTCCAGGGCGAGGTGCGTGTGTGTGCTAGTGGCGTCGCCGGAGCTGTTCAGCCCGGAGTGCCGTACGCCCCGGCAGATGCGGCTCGCCAACGCCTTCTGCCGCTACCGAGAGCTTGCGACAGAGGTTGCAATCTAGGCTGTCGCAACGGCCGGCCATCCGCCCGCCCTTGGGCGGTTCGCGAACCGCCCCTACGACTCCCCCATCCGCTCATCCTGAGCCTGTCGAAGGACGCGGCCGCTTCCAGCAGTTCTACCGCCTGTTCCTCCTGCGGCTGTTCCACGAGGGGCTGGGCCAGCCGGAGGCGCAGCGCGCGCCCGATCTCGCAGCGCTTCTCGGCAGGGTGCCGTTCCTCAACGGCGGCCTGTTCGACCAGCACGAACTGGAGAAGGACAACCCCGCCATCGCCATCCCTGACGCAGCCTTTGAGCGGGTCTTCGACTTCTTCGACGGCTACCGCTGGCACCTGGACGAGCGGCCCCACCGCGAGGACAACGAGATCAACCCCGACGTGCTCGGCTACATCTTCGAGAAGTACGTCAACCAGAAGCAGATGGGCGCTTACTACACCAAGGAGGACATCACCGGCTACATTGGGCGCAACACGGTGATTCCATTCCTATTCGACGCTGCCAGGAAGGAGTGTCCCGTAGCTTTCGGGCCGGACGGCGGCGTCTGGCGACTGTTGCGTGAAGACCCCGACCGATACATCTACCCCGCCGTGAGCCACGGTGTCGCGTGGAACGCGCGCGACGCCCTGAACCCAACCCGCCTCGACGCGCCCTTCGAGCTGCCCGCCGACATCGCGGCCGGCATAGACGATGTGTCCAAGCGCGGCGGCTGGAACGCCCCTGCGCCCGACGACTACGCCCTGCCAACCGAGACCTGGCGCGAAGTCGTCGCCCGTCGTCAGCGTTACGAGGATGTGAAGGGCAAACTCCAAGCTGGCGAAGTGCAGGAGATCAACGACCTCGTCACCCTGAATCTCGATGTAGAGCAATTCGCCAAAGACGTCATCGCTCAGAGCGAGGGGCCGGAGCTCCTGCGCGCCTTCTGGCACGCCATGCGGGACGTGTCGGTGCTCGATCCCACCTGCGGCTCCGGCGCATTCCTCTTCGCCGCGCTCAACATCCTGGAGCCGCTGTACACCGCCTGCATGGAGGGGATGCGCGGCTTTGTGGACGATCTGGAGCGCACCGAGCGGCCAAGCAGCCCCAACGCGCTCAGCGATTTTCGCGAAGTGCTGGAGCAGGCCCAAAAGCACCCCAGCGAGCGGTACTTCATACTCAAGTCCATCGTGCTCAACAACCTCTACGGCGTGGACATTGAGGAGGCGGCCGTGGAGATATGCAAGCTGCGCCTCTTCCTGAAGCTGGTGGCACAGCTTGAAAGCTACGAGCAGATTGAGCCGCTGCCGGACATAGACTTCAACGTCCGCGCCGGCAACACCCTTGTCGGCTTCACGTCGCTGGACGCCGTGCGGCAGGCCATGACCATCATGCCCAACGGCCAGCGCCGGGCGATGTTCGACGAAGACCGCGCGGCCCTGGCGCGCATCGAGGAGCGGGCGGAGGAAGCGGCCCGTTCCGCCATCCAGTTTCGATGGCAGCAGACCATGCTGGGCGGCGAGGTGACGGCGCACGACAAGCGGGAGCTACGCGACCGCCTGCGCTCCCTGGCGGGCGAGCTTGACCGGCTGCTGGCCGCGGAGTACGGCATCGATCCCGGCAGCGCCGCCGCCTACGACGCCTGGCGCGCCGGCCACCGGCCCTTCCACTGGTTCGCCGAGTTCTACGGCATCATGTCCCGCGGCGGCTTTGACGTGGTGATTGGCAACCCACCGTATGTTGAGTACAGCAAGGTACGGAAGGAGTACGAGGTCAAGGGATTCGAGACGGTGGGCTGCGGGAACTTGTATGCGTTAGTTATCGAGCAATCCTACGCGTGCCTGCGGCGCGGTGGGAGATTCGGGATGATCGTTCAACTCTCATTCTCCTGCACTGACCGAATGGAGCCAGTCCAAAGGCTATGCCTCACACAGAGCGGCGGCCTCTGGCTTGCACACTTTGACGACCGTCCGGCCAAGCTCTTTGACGGACTGGAGCATATCCGCGCGACTATCATTCTGTCGGCAAGGTCGGCCAGCGGCGCCAGAGTAGCCTATTCTACGGCCTATAACAGATGGTACACGGAGTCAAGACCGCAGTTGTTTCAGGGGATTACGCTTGATGCACTGCCTAAAGCGCCCGGTGTGCCAAATGGCACCGTGCCCAAGATTGGCCCGCAGCCCGCCTCGACGATACTGGAGCGGATTGCGAAGCAACATCCGATTCGCAACAGCCTCTCGCCATTGGGAGACGGGAAGGTCTACTTTCACAATGCGCCTCAGTATTGGGTTCGAGCGATGGACTTTGCCCCGTACTTCTGGAACGAACGCGATGGGGAGCAGATTTCAACGCAGGTAAAGACTCTGAGCTTTCCAAAGGGTGAAGATGCCGCCGTCGCGGTCGCAGCCCTGAACAGTTCGCTGTTCTACTGGTGGTTCCTGCTTCTCTCGGACTGCCGCCACTTGAATCTCAGAGAGATTGAGAGCTTTCCGCTCGGCCTCGCTCGAATGGATGAGTCCACAAAGCAGCGGTTGGCCCTGTTGACTGATGAGCTCATGGAGAGCTTCAAGCGTCACGCGCGGCGCAAGGAAACCCGCTACCAGGCTACCGGCAAGGTGGTTTACGACGAGTTCGACCAGAAGCCTTCCAAGCCCATCGTGGACAACATCGACCGCGTGCTTGCGGAGCACTACGGCTTTACGGAAGAGGAGCTGGACTTTATAATCAACTATGACATCAAGTACCGCATGGGGCGAGAGGGGTGAGCAATGGATTGTCGGGTGGGGATTACTACCAGACCTAATGAACGCAAGAACGAATGGCAGAGGGAGCATCCGGGGTTGCGTAACTGGCGAATCGTAGGCAGGCATCGCTCGAAGACCGCTGCTCAGCAACAAGAAACCAGTATAGCAAAGCAACACGGATGCGATTATCATCCGGGCGGCGGCCCTGAACGCGGCAACTGGCGCGTTTACCACTTCTACTATTGACCACGAGACCCATGCGGTGGAAAGCGAAAGGAAAAGGAGTAGACAATCATGGGAGCCATACTCGCAGTCGTGCTTAGTATCCCGATCAACTACGTTCTCTGGCCTATAACCCAGCCACTATGGAACACATTCATACACCAACCGGTGCTTGAACAAGCGAAGGACGCGGAATTGGCAAACAGGATTCTCCTGTACACGGTAGACGTAGGCGCAGGTGTGCTCTTCATGGTCGGGATCGGCTTTATGCTGGCATGGGCCGGTGTGCAAGCCGCCGCCAATTGGCTTTCGCGGTTGTAGAGATGTTGGTGTCCGGCTCGGCAATGAACAAAGACATTACCAATGATGAAGGGATGAGTGATCAACCGAGGATACTGATAATGCCTGAATTTTCACTGAAGATACCAGCAATTGAGCAACTGCTGGACTATGTTGCCAGTGGCGTGGGAGCAATCGCCGGGCCTATGTTAGCGCCTTGGAGAGCAACTAGAGAAGCCAATGCAAGATTGGCTTCCGCCCGCATCAATGCTGAAGCGAAGCGTATTGAGGCAGAAACAGAGGCCGAGACCTCAGTGACAATTGCGAAAGCCCGGCAAGAAGCACGGGAATACTTAGTTGCACCAAATGCCGAGATTCATGGGACTGCAGAATTCACTCGTGAAGACATCGTCCAGAGAATTCAGTTCCAAGAACATAAGCGCCTCATGAATGTGAGGTCTGTGGTAGGGCATGCTGCCGATGAGCTAGGTGAAAGGGAAGTTGCAGATCATGAGCCGGATCCGGACTGGACAGCGCGTTTCTTCGACTGTGTTCAGGACGTGTCCTCCGAGGATATGCAGAAGCTCTGGGCAAGAGTTCTAGCCGGTGAGGTCGAGAGTCCCGGAAGGACTTCACTGCGTACCCTGGACAGCCTCAAGAACTTGACGAAGAGGGATGCTGAGATGTTTATGGGCATTTGCCAGTTAGTCATGGGGGGAAGCATTGTCTTCTACCACGATTCGGTGAAAGGCCTAAGTGCCCTAGCTTTCAATAATCTGCTTCATCTCCAAGACTGCAACTTGATATATTACCAGCCCAACCTCGTATCTACCCGCCAATGGGAAGAGGACAACTGCATAGTTTTGAATCACCAGAACGACGCTCTGTTGGTTACGAGCAACGATACGCCTAATGGACCGCTGGAAATTCCTGCCATTAGGCTCACTGCTTCTGGCGCAGAGTTAGCTAGACTGAGCTCGCAACCGGCTGAGATGGTCTACCTCCGGGCCTTCTCAACGTTCCTCAAATCCAAGAATTGCCAGCTAGAGTATCTGGATGGCGTTGAACGGTTGAGTGACGGGAGTATTCAATATGAGAGCCGAATTGTCATTGATTCACTCTCAGAATAATCGGATGGCGAGACACCATTACCACGCCAACGCCAAGGAGAACTGATCCATGCAAAGACTCTGCGCATACGGACAACGGTACAACCCGGCGGCAGGGTGGAGTTCGCCAGCCCGGAGCTGGAGGCCGGGCAGTCGGTCGACGTGGTGGTGACGCGCTCCCCGTCCACTGAACGGCGCTCCGTAGTGGACATTCTGGCTGAGGCGCCTGGTGGCCTCGCTTTCAAGACGGCAGCAGACGTGGCAGCCTA
This sequence comes from Dehalococcoidia bacterium, assembly GCA_963555975.3. GTDB lineage: Bacteria > Chloroflexota > Dehalococcoidia > Lucifugimonadales > UBA2985 > JAPPHY01. Next base: position 110,578 of record OY821663.2, on the reverse strand, counting down.
CTTGAAGGAAGAGAAGGAATCATGGGGCCGTTGATGCTGCCAGAACCCCGCACCGGCTGAACCGCCTTCAACACCAACGACACTGACTTTCGCCGCGTTGACGGCTTGCCCATCGTCATCTTGGACGATCTGGGCGCAGAGGCGTGAGCGCGGGAGTGAGCAAGGCGATCAGCGCAGCACACAGCAGCAACTCGTCGCATGGAGCAACGGGCTTCGCAGTGAATGGCCAGTCTACGGAATCGCTTCCCCCGCACACCTCCCACCGGGGCAACCTGCGCCTGCTCGATGAGCCGCTCACCGCCCTGTTCTGCTCCAATCGCTGCCCCGGCGACCTCATCCTCAAGACCTATGACCTTGCCAGGGCCATGCGCGAGGCCGGCGTTGCCGTCATCGGCGGCTTCCAGACGCCGATGGAGCGCGAATGCCTGCGCCTGCTGCTGCGGGGCGAGCAGCCCATCGTCGTCTGCCCAGCCCGTGGCATCGACGGTATGCGCGTCCCCCGCGACTGGCGCCCCGCCCTCAACGACGGCCGCCTGCTGGTCATGTCGCCCTTCCCGGCCGCGGTGCGCCGGCCCAGGGCCGAGCACGCCGCCCGGCGCAACGAGATGGTGGCCGATCTCGCCCAGCGAGTCTTCATCGCCCACGCCGCACGCGGCAGCAAGACTGAGGCGTTCGCCCGCAAGCTCGCCGAATCGGGCAAGCCTCTGCTCACGCTGGACAGCCCCGCGAACGTGAAGCTGGTGGATATGGGGGCGAGGCCGGTTCAATCGCATGGGGCAGAGATTGGACTCAGCCTCGCGGACGGCAAAGATTGAGGCAGCTGACGTACTGCAAACCTCCAATGAGTACACGATGAAGGTGTTTCGGCTTATCATCGGCAAGCCTGGCAAGCGAACAAGCGTGAGTCATGTTCCGCATCACCTGCGCGCCACCCAGCCGTCTATGTCAACTCCGGTATGGCGGCAGGCGCGCACCACAATTTCGCCTGCCGCCCTGGCGTCCTCGACTGCGTCGTGATGGCGGAAGACGACGCCGAGGTCTCCGGCAATGACATCCAGCCTCCAGGTTCGCCTATACCGTTCCGGCCAGGCGGCTCGGGCTATCGCCGCGCTGTCCAGCCACGTCGCTCGAATGGGGTCGAGTCCGTACCTCGCGAACGCCCTGCTGAGCGCCACCCGGTCAAACTGCGTATGGCTAACCAGCGCAGGGCCTTCCAGCGCTCTCCTCAGCCGGTTGTGGAGCTGCGGAATGGTCTTGCTCCCCTTGACCGTCTCCTCGCTGATTCCGTGCAGCCTTACGTTGAAATCGTTGAACGCCGCTTCCGGGTTCACCAGCATCGACAGGCTTTCCGCAATCTCGCCTTCCACAATGCGGACAATGCCGATCTGGCAGATGCTGGACAGATCCGCATTGGCCGTCTCAACGTCTATGGCATTGAAGGTCAGGTTCATCACGGCTTGCAAATCGGGTGTCGGTGAAGGCGCGCCTTTCTTGAGCAGTTTCGCCCACAACTGCAATAATCGCAAGCAGAGCCGCCGCAAGTGAAGGCACGCGCTTGGCGGCAAGGGGGCGCAACGATGAACGAGACACGCACGCCGGCGTACACGCGGCGCTTCTGGGCCAAGTTCAACCGCGGAGACAGGTCGATACACCTGCTGGAGCACCACCTTGCGGACGTGGGCGCCTGCTTCGAGGCGTTGCTGGCCCAGCCGACGATAAGACTACGGCTGGCGCGCTCCGGCGGCCTGGATGACCTGGACGCGGCGAGCGTTGCGCGGCTGTCCATTCTCGCCGCCTTGCACGACATCGGCAAGGTGAACGTGGGCTTCCAGACGCAGGTGTGGCTAGACGCCGACCTCCCGGAAGGCCGACGCAGGCCGCATCGCGCCGGCCACTACAACGAGCTTGCTCCCGTGCTTGCCGGCGAGGACTGGCGAACGGCCGGTTGGTTCTTCGACGCTCTTGGCTGGTGGGATGAGGCAATCCGGTCCTGGGACGACCGCGGCGGCGAGACCGTCTGCGCGCTGTTCGTCGCCACGCTCTCTCATCACGGCGCACCCTTGCAGCTTGAGGGAGGCCGCCAGCCTGACCCCAGCTTGTGGCAACACTACAGCCGGCTGGATCCGCGTGAATGTGTGGAGCGCATCGGGCGGCTGGCGCGCGGCTGGTTCCCCGCCGCCTTCGCGGAGGGCGCGCCTCCCCTGCCGTCCGCGCCCGCCTTCCAGCACGTGTTCCTGGGCCTGTGCAACTGGGCCGACTGGATCGGCTCCAATGAGGCGTGGTTCCCATACGTGGACACGCCACAGGACGACTACATCGAAACGGCCAGGGCGAACGCCAGGACTGCAATCGCGGCGGTTGGCCTGGACCTGGACGCGCAGCGAGCAAGCTTCCGCGGCGTTCCCGCATTCGGCGCGCTGTTCGACATACACGGCTCGCCGCAGCCGAACGCCATCCAGCGCGCCGCCGTGGACGCGCCGCTCGCTGAGCCGCTGGTCATCATCGAGTCGGAGACCGGCTCCGGCAAGACGGAGGCGGCCCTGTGGCGGTTCGCCGGGATGTACGAGGCTGGCCTGGTTGACGGCCTCTACTTCGCGCTGCCCACCCGCGCCGCGGCCGTCCAGATCCACGGCCGCGTCAAGCGATTCGCCGCCGCTCTGTTCCCGGAGGCGCACCGGCCGCCCGTCGTGCTGGCCGTGCCCGGCTACGACCCTGGCGAGGACGCGGCCGCCATCGGCCTGCCCCAATACGACGACGCAGCATCGGGCCATGACCACACCGACATACCGTGGGCGTCCGAGAACCCCAAGCGGTTCCTGTCGGCGCAGATTGCGGTGGGCACGGTGGATCAGGCGATGCTGGGCGCGCTCAGGGTCAAGAACGCACACATGCGGGCCGCCTGCCTGGCCCGCAACCTGCTGGTGGTGGACGAGGTTCACGCCTCGGACGCGTACATGGGGCGCATCCTGAAGGCGCTGCTGGACGCCCACCTGGGCGCGGGCGGCTACGCCCTGCTGATGTCGGCGACGCTGGGGTCGGCGGCGAGGCATAGTTGGCTGGCCGCGGCCCGCACGTCGACGGCCTCAATCGCCCCCTCGCTCGACGAGGCGATATGTGCGCCGTACCCGGCCGTCAGCACAACCGCGGCGGGCGGCGAGGGCATGACTCGCGTGGACGACAACGGGCAGGATAAGACCGTCGGCATAACCTCGCAGCCGCTCATGCACGACTTCGACGCGGCGGCCTCCCTGGCGCTGGACGCGGCCCGCAAGGGCGCCAAGGTACTCGTGGTGCGGAACACCGTCGGTCATGCGATACGAACGCAGCAGGCGTTGGAGGCGGCCGCAGGCGCGGGCGACGCGGAGCTGCTGTTCCACCTAGACGGCGCGCGCACGCTGCACCACGGCCGCTTCGCGGCCGTAGACCGGCGGTGGCTGGATGGACGGCTGGAGGAGTTGCTAGACAGGGAGCGGCCCGCCGGCGGGCGCGTCGTGGTCGGGACGCAAACGCTTGAGCAGTCCTTGGACATCGACGCAGACCTGCTCATCACCGACCTGTGCCCGGTGGACGTGCTGTTGCAGCGCATCGGCCGCCTGCATCGCCATCGGCGGGATGATCGCCCGGAAGGGTACGCGACTCCACGCTGCATTGTGCTTACGCCGGAAGGACAGAACCTTTCGCCGCTGCTCAAGCAGACCGAGAACGCGAACGGGCTTGGGCCGCACGGGTACGTGTACGAGGACCTGCGAGCGCTGGAGGCCACCCGGCGCCTGATTGCGGAGCGCGGCGAGTGGCGCATCCCGCAGATGAACCGGGAGCTGGTGGAGAACGCAACGCACCCGGACGCGCTGGAGGCGATTGTGCGGGAGCTTGGGGACGATTGGCGCGTTCACGCAAACCAGGTCGAAGGCGGGCAACTGGCGGACGGCCTTACGGCGGCGCACGCCGTCATCAGGCGGGACAAGTCGTTCTTCGAGGACAACCGCGACGTGCTGTTCCCGGACATTGAGGAGGGGATACGCACGCGCCTTGGCGATGACCGCGTGGACGTGGTGTTTGAGCCGCCGGCCGCCAGCCCGTTCGGCGCGTCGGCGACGATAGATCGGCTGGCGGTATCGTCGCGGTGGCTGCGCGGCGTGGAAGCCGAGGCGCCGCAGCCCGTCGCGCCGCAGCCGATGGCCGGCGGCGGCTTCACGTTCGCCATCGCCGACCGGCGGTTCACCTACGACCGGCTGGGGCTGCGGCGGTTGTGAACGCCGCAGCCCCGCGCCGGTCTCTGTCCCCGCGTGTGCGGGGGAATCTTGGCACACCGCCAGGCGGCCTACCCAGGTCTATCCCCTTATTGGGGGAAATTGATCAAAATTGGACTTCGAGACTGCTTGACCCATCTGCTGGGACATGCTACGGTGGTAATGGGTAGGTCGCTTGGCGGTCTGACATAACATACGAGGAGGGTAACATGGAGAAACGGGATATGCAAGGCCTCAGGAAAGAGCTTAGCCGGAAAGAGGAAGAGATGAAGGGGCTTAAGCCACGTCACGATCAACTTCACATGGAAATTGCAATCCTGCGCTCTGCCATTGAAATGATGAAGGAGGATAACGGTTGACACGGTGTCCATGACTCACCTATAATAGCCCATGCGTGCTATTGCAAGCGGGCTGCATCAAGACTTGGAGATGACCCATGCACAACATTCTAACAGACCCAATCGTCCACTACGATAGTTCGGGCCGATCCGACGTCCCGGCGTCATTGCCTGAGATATACGCGGCTCTTATGGCGAACCGTGTGGAAGCCTACGGGCGTCTAAGGCAGCATCAAGTCCACCCACTTCACGCAGTACTCGTGCAACTTGGAGCGATGGCAATGCAACGGGCTGGCCTCAGCAAGCCGCCGGAGGACGCCGACGAATGGAGGCGAATCATCCGCGGCCTAACCCCCGACTTCCCAGACGATGAGCCCTGGCAGTTGGTCGTGGACGACATCACCAAGCCGGCCTTCATGCAGCCGCCGGCCCGCTCCAAGGAACGAGAGGCGGACTACAAGAACGCAGTCGCAACCCCGGACGAGTTGGACATGCTGGTAACCTCCAAGAACCACGACCTCAAATCTGGCGTGGCGACTCAATCCGCAGTTGACGACTGGATATTCGCCCTGATTACACTCCAGACGATGGAAGGATTCAGCGGCGCCGGCAACTACGGCATATCCAGAATGAACGGCGGGATGAGCAGCCGGCCCGCCTTCAGCATAACCCCGGACACGCGCCCGGGCGCCCATGCCCGGCGCGATATTGAGGTCCTGTTGGAACTTCACAAGGAGGGCAACGGTCATTGCTTGCTCTGGACCCTGCCTTGGGACGGCTCGCCTGCGGAGGCGTTGCTCCTGAATGCTCTGCATCCCCTGTACCTGGAGGTCTGCCGGCGCATCCGTCTGCGCTTGGACGACGCGGGCGAGTTAAGCGCAGTAAGGGCTTCTTCCAAGGCCGCTCGGATAGAATCCAAAGCCGGCAAGGGCGTAACGAGGGATCCCTGGACGCCCATAGACACCAAAGAGGCGAAGTCTTTGACCCTTGCCAATGGCGGCTTCAGGTATGACAGGACAGTCGAATACCTGTTTTCGCCCAATTGGCAACGGCCGACCTTGCTGGCGCCTACCGACTCAGAGATTCGCTCGGACAGGCCTCTAACGCTTGTGGCAAGGGGGATGGTGCGAGGGCAGGGCAAGACCGAAGGATATTATGAGCGCATGATTCCAGTCAGGAAGAGATCGAAGTCGGCAATGCTCAGAGGCGGCGGCACGGACGACATCGGACAGATAGCTACCAAGCGCATTGAGCAGATAGGAATAGTGCAGCGCATCCTCAGCCACGCTATCCAGGTGTTTCTTGCCGGAGGCGACAGGAATGCTTCAAGCCCGGAGCATCGGAAGCTGGCTCGCCCCTGGCTGAACCGCCTGGACGAGACCATAGATTCCGGCTTCTTCAATGACCTTCAAGTCGAGTTCGAGCAAGAAGACCCCGAAGAGCGCGAGAGGATTCGCAACCGGTGGCTTCTAAACAAGCAAGAGGAAGATGGCGTGGTAGACCACGCCCGCCGGATTCTGAACGACGCCATTGACTCTCTGCCCTGTCAATCTATCCTCCGGCACAAGGCCAGAGCCGCCGCCGAAGGGCTGTTCGAGGGGAGGATACGAGGGAATGGCGGCCTGCCGTTCCTGTTCCCTGAGAGAGGAGACAATTATGACGACTGATGCACCACCCATTGACACGCCCCATTGGCCGCCGCGGCAGCCCGAAACCGGAAGCTGGGGGGACATAGCCGTGTCTTTTGCCGGTCAGATTGCCCAGCTCACCAACTTTCGCAGGGGTGACCTTGCTGAGTTGCGCCGCATGGATCCGGAGGACCCGGAAGCCGCCGTCTTCTGGCGGCTTATGGCAAGCCAGGGTCTGCTGGGCAACCTCACACTGGAGAGAAAGTGGGCGCTCATTCTGCACGGCATAGCTTTGATGACGCCGAGGAACAGCGGAGACGGAAATACCCGCACAGCCCACGATGGCTATATGCCCGTTGGACGGGCGCTGTTTCTGGGAGGCGAATCGCACAGGGAGAGGGCCTTCTACAGCGAATCACGCCTCAATAGGCTAATGACCGCGCAAGGAGACATGCTGCGAACGCTGCTGGCCCGCATGTTTCGGATGCTTGCCTCTGCCGACGTGTCATTCAATTGGCGGGAGATGTCGCAGTTCATCCTGAGCGAAGGCTACGACGACGAGGCGGCGCAGCAAGCTCGTCACCGGATTGCCCGCGAGTACTACCGAGCGGACCGTCGCGGTGCCCAGGACTCGGAAGACTGAACCGTGAGTATAGAAGATCGAGAGGAGACTCAACCATGACAACCCCCAGATTCCTACAGATCCACACCCTGCACTCGTACCCGGCAGCCCTGTTGAACCGCGACGACAGCGGGCTGGCCAAGCGTATGCCGTTCGGCGGCGCAACGCGCACCCGCATATCCTCGCAGTGCCTCAAGCGTCACTGGCGCATGGCACAGGACGAGTACGCCATCCACGGCATAGACGGCGCAGAGGCGGCGGTGCGCTCGCGGAACGTCATTGAGCGCAAGGTGATTCAGCCATTGCGCGATGCGGGCGGCTACGACGAAGACGTGCTAGCCGCAGTGGAAGCCGCTTTCAATGCCGGCGTGTACGGCGCAAGCGGAACTTCGGAGAGCGGACGCCAGCCACTCCTCCTAGGTTACCCGGAGGTCGAGTATCTGCGGGAGAAGGCGTGCGAGATTTGCGACGCGCACCCGAACGACGCGGACGCAGCCAAGTCTGCGGCCGAAGCCCTCTTTTCGCAGCGCCAGGGAGAAGGCGCGAACTTCCGCGCATTCCGAGAGTCGGCCCGACTGCCCGGCGGCCTGGAAGGCGCGCTATTCGGGAGAATGGTCACGTCCGACCCCGGCGCCAACATCGACGCCGCCGTCCACGTGGCACACGCCTTCACCGTGCATCGCGAGGAGAGCGAAAGCGACTACTTCTCGGTCGTGGACGACCTTCAGAGCGAGGACGAGGACGCAGGCGCCGCCCACATCGGGGACATGGAGCTCACCGCGGGGCTGTTCTACGGCTACGTGGTGGTGGACGTGCCGGGGCTGATCTCCAACCTGGAGGGCTGCGACGGCAAGGACTGGCAGGGCGCAGACAGGAAGCTGGCCGCGCAGGTGGTAGACCACCTGCTGCACCTCATCGCCACCGTCTCGCCCGGCGCAAAGCTCGGCTCCACCGCGCCGTACGGCTACGCCGACCTGATGCTGGTGGAGGCGGGAACGCGCCAGCCTCGCAGCCTTGCCAACGCCTTCCGCAGCCCGGCCAGGGCGCAGGTGGAGGACGCCGCGCGCCGCCTCGCCGAGCATCTCGGCAAGCTGGACGGCGCATACGGCAACGGCGAGGCCCGCAGGGTGATGTCGGTGGAGGATTGCGAGCTGCCCGGCGCGGAGCGTCTGAGCTGCGACGACCTGGCGTCCTGGGCCGCGGCGGCCGTCCGCGCCGGTGAGGCGTAGGCCATGCGTCACCTAATACTCAGACTGGAAGCGCCGCTTATGGCGTTCGGCGGCGAGGCCATCGACAACTACGGCGTCATACGCCGGTTCCCCTCGGCGTCCATGCTGACGGGCCTGATCGCCAACGCTCTGGGCTGGCGCCGCACGGAGGCCGACAAGCACCAGGCGTTGCAGGATCGCCTCGTGTTCGCGGCCCGCATCGACCGCGAGCCGGCCGGCGGCGTGCGAATGACGGACTTCCAGACGGCGCAGCTCGGCGCAGCCGACCAGGGCTGGACCACTCGCGGCCGCCCGGAGGGGCGCGCCGGAGGCCCCGCCACCTACAACTCGCCGCACCTGCGCTACCGCGACTACTGGGCGGACATGCTCGTGACCGTCGCCCTGCGGCTGGAGCCGGATGATGGCGACCCCACGCTGGACGAGGTGGCAACCGCGCTCCGGGAGCCGGCGCGGCCGCTGTTCATCGGGCGCAAGCCTTGCCTGCCGTCCGCGCCGCTGTTCAAGGGCTTTGTGGAAGATTCGGAGACCTCGCTGGGCGCGCTGCTGGAAGCGCCTCTGGAGATTACGCCGGAGACGCCGGCAACCGTCAGCCTCCTGTGGCCGGAAGGCGAAGACGTGGAGGACTCGTGGGGCGTGAGAATCACTCGCCCATCCTACATGGTTACCGATGAGCGCAACTGGGTATCGGGCCTGCACGGCGGAGGCCGCTGGGTGTGCGAGGGGTCTATCGAGAAGGGGTCAATCAGGGAGAAGGCGCTCGACGCCGCGGGGCAATCCCAGGCGGCGCCGGACAGGGAGGAGCCATGACTACGGCAACCGAGTCCACAACTGCAACGGGAACGCTGCACATGGTGCGCGCCCGCGTCGACGCACGCGAGTTTCGGCGATGGATGGGCGAGAGGCGCCTCCGCGACCCCGACCACGCCATACACTGCCTGCTGACGGAGTGCTTCGGCAGCCCGCCCACGGGGGAACACCCGGACAACAGCGGCCTTGCGCCCAAGCCCTTTCGCCTGATACTGCCGCGGGACGGCTCCGACGGCTGCCTGTACGGATACGTTCGCAGCGACGCGGACGCCATGCGGGACATGGCCGCCGCCTGCGCCGACCCGCTCCAGTGCCGCATCCTCCCGCTCGACGAGCTTCACAGCAAGCCGATGCCGGAGACGTGGCAGGCGGGCAAACGCCTGGGCTTCGAGGTGCGTGTGCGGCCGGTGGCGCGCCGTTCTCGCAATGCCGACGAGCGGCCGGAGAAGGAGTGCGACGCCTACCTGTGGGAGGCGCTGAAGTATCCAAAGGGTGAAATGGACAGAGGCCGCGAGCAGGTGTACGCGGAGTGGCTGTCGCGGCAAATGGAGAGCAGGGGCGGCGCGTGCCTGGACGTGGAGCGCACCAAGCTGGTGTCGTTCCAGCGCGTCAGGGCCTATCGCAAGGCGCGGCCGGATCGTTACTCAGAGGGGCCGGACGCCGTCATGCGCGGCGAGCTCACCATCACAGACTCGGATGCGTTCGCAAGGCTGCTGGCCGGCGGCGTCGGCCGCCATCGGGCCTACGGCTACGGAATGTTGCTGCTGCGCCCCGCTGGCAGGGCAGGCTAGCCCGGCAGGCGCAGATTCGAGCACCTTAACAACTGAATATTGCAATGATAACGGGGGAGAAATGCTGAGAGGCAGGCTGGGACTGGAAACGGCACGCATACCTCACGCAGACCGGCATGGTCTGCTGTGGCTGTCCAGGGGCGCGCTCACCGTGAGAGACGGCACGCTCCGTTTCCTGCGGGAGAGCGCGCCCACAAGCGATAGCCCGCTGGACGCGGGCGAGTATGGCATACCCTTTCAATCCCTTTCCATGATACTGCTGGGGCCAGGTTCCACGGTGAGCCACGACGCCCTGCGCCTGATGGCGCGTCACGGGACGGCGCTGGTCGCCGTGGGCGAGGACGGCGTGCGATGCTACACGGCTCCCCCGATCATGCCGGACACATCGGACATAGCCCGCAGGCAGATGCGCGCCTGGGGCGACGCCGAGGGCAGCCGCATCACCATCGCCCGCAAGATGTACGCCATGCGACTGGGCGAGGTGCTGCCACATCAGAGCCTGGACGCGCTCAGGGGCATCGAGGGCGCTCGCATGAAGCGCACGTACCAGAACCTGGCACAGCGATACGGCGTGGCGTGGCATGGCCGCCGCTACGACAGGAGCGATCCGTTGACGGCCGACATTCCCAACCAGACGATCAACCACGCCTCGGTTGCGGTCACCTCCGCGGCCGTAATCGCCGTAACCGCGATGGGGGCGATACCGCAGCTCGGCTTCATACACGAGCACAGCGGCGACGCATTCGCCCTTGACGTCGCAGACCTGTTCCGGGACACGATTCTTCTGCCCGCGGCGCTGAAGTCGGCAAAGGCCGTGATGGACAACCCCAAGCTGGACATCGAGCGGCACACCAGAAGGACCACGGGCGATATGCTCAGGACGGAGAGCGTCATCCCCAGGATGATCGAACGCATCAGGGCGCTGTTCCAGGACGTAGCGCCACTGGAGCCGGGCGCCGAGTCGGCATTGGAAACGGAGTAGGCCATGACCGTGATAGTCACCGTAAACGTGCAAGCTCGCTACAGGGGATTCCTGGCATCGGCCATGCTGGAGATAGCGCCGGGCGTGTACACCTCGCCCAACATGACCAGCGGCATACGGGAGAGAGTGTGGGACGTGCTGATGCGGTGGTACTACGAGCTTGGGCAGGGCTCCATAGTGATGACGTGGAGGGACGCGTCCGGCGTCGGCGACCAGCAGGTCCGTGCCCTTGGCGAAGCTCCCAAAGAGATTGTGGACGCCGACGGCGTGTACCTGGTGAAGTACGACTAGGAGTTGGCCCCTTGCGACGGCACGGCTGAGGCGCGGGTTGGCAATCGCGAAGGGCGAGTGAAAGGCACAGGCTATACGCGCAGTCCAAGCGATAGAGTTGCGAAGGGGTTTCCCCGCACCCGCGGGGATAGCCCTTGCCACTCACCACATGCCCAACCACTTGCGGTGGTTTCCCCGCACCCGCGGGGATAGCCCCCACACCTGGTACTCGGAGCGGTGATTCTCCGAGGTTTCCCCGCACCCGCGGGGATAGCCCCACGCGGGCGCGGACGAAGTGGGCGCTGCCCCGGGTTTCCCCGCACCCGCGGGGATAGCCCGTGTCCTACGTGTCCATGTCCACCGTCCGCTACGGTTTCCCCGCACCCGCGGGGATAGCCCCCTCGCCATCCAAGGCGTTCGTCCAGTGACGGGGGTTTCCCCGCACCCGCGGGGATAGCCCTATTGCGGCACTTCCCCGAGTGGGTCTGCTATGGGTTTCCCCGCACCCGCGGGGATAGCCCCCCCACGCTGTTCGCGGGCCACAGCCCGCTCTCGGTTTCCCCGCACCCGCGGGGATAGCCCTCAGCGCGCCGTCCTTTTCAAGCTCCGCGCGCGGGTTTCCCCGCACCCGCGGGGATAGCCCGCGAGGGCAATCGACGAGGCGCGGCATGAGCTGGGTTTCCCCGCACCCGCGGGGATAGCCCGACAGCGTTGTTCGGGTCTCGGTCCGTCCTGGGGGTTTCCCCGCACCCGCGGGGATAGCCCGAACGGAGGGCGCGCATGACTACACTAGGCGGGGGTTTCCCCGCACCCGCGGGGATAGCCCCTGCGAGACTTCGATTATCCGTGGGAACAACCTGGTTTCCCCGCACCCGCGGGGATAGCCCCGCCGCGGACGCTACGCCCAGTTCTTGGATGATGGTTTCCCCGCACCCGCGGGGATAGCCCCAGCAGACGGGAATGGCGGACAGGACGGATATAGGTTTCCCCGCACCCGCGGGGATAGCCCCATCACGCCGGCGCAGATGCCGGGGCCTACCCAGGTTTCCCCGCACCCGCGGGGATAGCCCCGGGGGCCGGTCGCCGGGTGGCGCTCGTGAGGCGGTTTCCCCGCACCCGCGGGGATAGCCCCACTGAACCGGAGGCGAGAGATGGCGACTCGGGGGTTTCCCCGCACCCGCGGGGATAGCCCCCGTCATCACCAGCGGGGTGTTGCCGAGAGGAGGGTTTCCCCGCACCCGCGGGGATAGCCCCCGCACCGTCGGGCAGGTGCAAGACAAGCTGGCGGTTTCCCCGCACCCGCGGGGATAGCCCCGCGATCCACTCCGCGGTACACCGTCTCTCCCGGGTTTCCCCGCACCCGCGGGGATAGCCCCCTGCCGGCCCGCGCTGCCGATGTTGGCGAAGGGGTTTCCCCGCACCCGCGGGGATAGCCCTTTCAGCCAGCCCGCCGGTGAGAACTTGACCTGGGTTTCCCCGCACCCGCGGGGATAGCCCCGCATACGCCGCCTCCGCGACCGTCTCCCTCGCGGGTTTCCCCGCACCCGCGGGGATAGCCCGCTTCCGACGTCCATGCCGAGGGAGATCGCCAGGGTTTCCCCGCACCCGCGGGGATAGCCCCTCGCCCTCAGTGAGTGCTTCGACGCAGTTGCAGGTTTCCCCGCACCCGCGGGGATAGCCCCCCGCAGGCTTCGCTGGCGCGCTGGCTGCTTGAGGTTTCCCCGCACCCGCGGGGATAGCCCCTCGCCTCACTCGCGGCGCGCTCGTTATCAGATGGTTTCCCCGCACCCGCGGGGATAGCCCGCGCGCGTAGTACGAGTTGAGGTTGGGATACCAGGTTTCCCCGCACCCGCGGGGATAGCCCTCACCGAATGGTCGCACCCCTCGGTCTGGCAGAGGTTTCCCCGCACCCGCGGGGATAGCCCCTGTGTCGGGTAGCGGCGCTTGACCGTCGCGCGGGTTTCCCCGCACCCGCGGGGATAGCCCCATTAGCCCCCTGTCGGTCAAGGGGAGCGCTTTCGGTTTCCCCGCACCCGCGGGGATAGCCCTCAGTTGAGGCCGTTCGTGACGCTGGTGACGAAGGTTTCCCCGCACCCGCGGGGATAGCCCTCGAAGGGGACACATTCGCCCCCGTCCGTGCAAGGTTTCCCCGCACCCGCGGGGATAGCCCTGATTATCAGACCTATGACTTGGACGCTACGCCGGTTTCCCCGCACCCGCGGGGATAGCCCCCCACTGGCACATCGCAGGACTGAGCGGTGTCTGGTTTCCCCGCACCCGCGGGGATAGCCCCAAGCGCTGTAGGGCGAGCGATAGGTTGTAGGTGGTTTCCCCGCACCCGCGGGGATAGCCCGTCCGTCATGCCCGCATCGGTCAGGGTGTTCAGGGTTTCCCCGCACCCGCGGGGATAGCCCGTACAGCGAGTGCCTGCCGTAAGCGTCTCCCGCGGTTTCCCCGCACCCGCGGGGATAGCCCGTCGGAGGTTCAGCGATGGACAGAGCTTGCGCCGGTTTCCCCGCACCCGCGGGGATAGCCCGCCTGCATCGCGCACCACGCGCGTCATGGCCTCGGTTTCCCCGCACCCGCGGGGATAGCCCTTGGCTCTCAACAACAACGGGTATCCACAGAACGGTTTCCCCGCACCCGCGGGGATAGCCCGCAGGAGCGTGAGTGATGGATCGAGAATCACTGGGTTTCCCCGCACCCGCGGGGATAGCCCCCGCCGCTCCTATGGTGACGTCCATTTCGTGGTGGTTTCCCCGCACCCGCGGGGATAGCCCTTTCAACCTTGTACACAAAGCCATTAGCATTAGGGTTTCCCCGCACCCGCGGGGATAGCCCCCCTGATAGCCTCGACCTTGCTGTCCCTGGTGGGGTTCCCCCGCACACGCGGGGATAGACCCGCGCCGCTGTGATTCAGCGGGATAGGCGCGGCGGTTCCCCCGCACACGCGGGGATAGACCCTTCGCAGACGGCCGCGGCGAGGATTGGCTGCTGGTTCCCCCGCACACGCGGGGATAGACCGACTGCACCACGTGACCTCAGCTCACACATCAAGGTTTCCCCGCACCCGCGGGGATAGACCGCTGCCGACGCGTCCATATCGGCAGGGCCAGCAGGTTCCCCCGCACACGCGGGGATAGACCCGGTGCATTGTCCTCGATCCCCCATTGGAGGGTGGTTTCCCCGCACACGCGGGGATAGACCGGCTGGCGGGCTAGGGTTGCCGGCTGGCGGGCTAGGGTTGCCGGCCGCCGGAGCGGTTTCCCCGCACCCGCGGGGATAGACCGCGCGGTTGATGCGGAGCGTGGCTCAGGCGGAAGGTTTCCCCGCACCCGCGGGGATAGACCCCGTGTTGTTGAGCCGCCGCCGCCGCCGGAGGTTTCCCCGCACCCGCGGGGATAGACCGGTGCGCTCGTAGACGACGTGGCCGATGATGGCGGTTTCCCCGCACCCGCGGGGATAGACCTCGCCAGTACCGCCGCCATCATCACCGCAATCAGGTTTCCCCGCACCCGCGGGGATAGACCGCTGCGCCCGTTTCGCAGGCGCGGCGGCGATGTGGTTTCCCCGCACCCGCGGGGATAGACCTCCCCCACCAGCTGTCTCTCCCAGAGGCTCCGCGGTTTCCCCGCACCCGCGGGGATAGACCGCGACGCTGGACTTTGCCGAGGGCCGCGGCCGGGGTTTCCCCGCACCCGCGGGGATAGACCCGTTGCCGCGGCTGAATTGAGCGACACGGAGACGGTTTCCCCGCACCCGCGGGGATAGACCTGTCCGCGGCCTCGTCCATCATCGCCCCAGGGTGGTTTCCCCGCACCCGCGGGGATAGACCCGGCACGGGTTCGGAGCGCTCGCGCTGTACGCCGGTTTCCCCGCACCCGCGGGGATAGACCCTACAGCGGCCCGCGTTGGCTACGGAGCACGAAGGTTTCCCCGCACCCGCGGGGATAGACCCTCACTCGCACGTCCCGTTTGAGGGTTAACCGTGGTTTCCCCGCACCCGCGGGGATAGACCCCTAACTGCCATCACAACCTCCAGGCCGGAGTCGGTTTCCCCGCACCCGCGGGGATAGACCCATGGCGTTGAAGCGGTTGACGTTGTCGGCTTGGGTTTCCCCGCACCCGCGGGGATAGACCCGATGCCAAGGCAAGAGGGGAAACGCCCAAGTAGGTTTCCCCGCACCCGCGGGGATAGACCGGCAGTATTCGGGAAACAACCGCACACCGCACAGGTTTCCCCGCACCCGCGGGGATAGACCCGGCACGAAATACTTGAACCGCCATATCGCGTTGGTTTCCCCGCACCCGCGGGGATAGACCCCACAGACGGCGACACGCCCGGCATTGAGCAGTGGTTTCCCCGCACCCGCGGGGATAGACCCCGAGCGCGGGCAACCGGCCGAACGTTGACCGGGGTTTCCCCGCACCCGCGGGGATAGACCGTGATCTAGGCCGCTGTACTGAACGTCTATCGCGGTTTCCCCGCACCCGCGGGGATAGACCCCGCAGAAGGAGAGAGTAGCCATGATGGAAGAGGGTTTCCCCGCACCCGCGGGGATAGACCCCACCTGACGCTCATACGTGACAAGGGGCTGGTGGTTTCCCCGCACCCGCGGGGATAGACCCCTGCGCCCTTTATATCTGCGTGACCTTCGAAAGGTTTCCCCGCACCCGCGGGGATAGACCTGTCTATACCTCGGACAGCGTGCGCGAGGGGGAGGTTTCCCCGCACCCGCGGGGATAGACCGCCGGGCGATTTCAGACAGCGGCTCTACAGCTAGGTTTCCCCGCACCCGCGGGGATAGACCCTGGCTGGGTGAGAACAACCTCCAGATTATTGCGGTTTCCCCGCACCCGCGGGGATAGACCCGAGGTTCTTACCGCGGCCAACATGAACACGTAGGTTTCCCCGCACCCGCGGGGATAGACCCGCTCCTGCTTCGACTCTATCTGTTTCTTTAGCGGTTTCCCCGCACCCGCGGGGATAGACCTCTGCCTGCTGACTTCGTTCAACAGTTGAAGGAGGTTTCCCCGCACCCGCGGGGATAGACCCCGTGGATGGGTCATCTGCTCGGTGAGGGAAGCGGTTTCCCCGCACCCGCGGGGATAGACCGGTGAGCGCTGATGGTGAGGCTGTTCAGGTTTAGGTTTCCCCGCACCCGCGGGGATAGACCCTGCAATGCATCCGATGAAAAGCGACTGCGTGCGGTTTCCCCGCACCCGCGGGGATAGACCGGGGTCTCATTGCACATTCTGCGACTACAGAGGGGTTTCCCCGCACCCGCGGGGATAGACCCTCTGTGTATCATCCGCGATGTAAGACGTTGACGGTTTCCCCGCACCCGCGGGGATAGACCTCCTGTGGCTTGGCGTAGTAGGCATCAGGCGTGGGTTTCCCCGCACCCGCGGGGATAGACCGTCCATGCTGTCCTATAACATCGCGTATCGAGCGGTTTCCCCGCACCCGCGGGGATAGACCCTGAGCGCGATCTACTGGAGGACATCAGGCGAGGGTTTCCCCGCACCCGCGGGGATAGACCCCCACGGCCCGGCTGGCCGCCGCTGTTCCACAGGGTTTCCCCGCACCCGCGGGGATAGACCCCCGTGTATCCGATGAAATGCTGGCCTCGCTGAGGTTTCCCCGCACCCGCGGGGATAGACCCGGCGCAACGCAACAGGCCGTAGCCGCGCCGGAGGTTTCCCCGCACCCGCGGGGATAGACCTGACTTGTACCGAATCAACGCCGTGGACACGGAGGTTTCCCCGCACCCGCGGGGATAGACCTGACTTGTACCGAATCAACGCCGTGGACACGGAGGTTTCCCCGCACCCGCGGGGATAGACCCTACGCCGCGTATCGTGAAGCCTTGGAGCAGGCGGTTTCCCCGCACCCGCGGGGATAGACCCGGAGGTAAGGGACATGAGCGATCGCACCGAAGGGTTTCCCCGCACCCGCGGGGATAGACCGTTCCGACCGGCGGCGCGGTCAATCGGCTGTAGGTTTCCCCGCACCCGCGGGGATAGACCCCTACTGGCGTTCGCGGGGCGTGCCGTGGTGCGGGTTTCCCCGCACCCGCGGGGATAGACCGTGGCCCTAGCGGCCTAACGGGAGGTACGCGATGGTTTCCCCGCACCCGCGGGGATAGACCGATAGTGCAGGCGGGGCGCGCCGCCCGCGGGGCGGTTTCCCCGCACCCGCGGGGATAGACCCGCGGGGCGCACGTGTCATTGGGCGGTTGCCACGGTTTCCCCGCACCCGCGGGGATAGACCCGCTCATCGGCATAGTGGAGAACCCGGACTTCAGGTTTCCCCGCACCCGCGGGGATAGACCCTACATCCGCGAGTCGCAGTTTCAGGCGATGGTGGTTACCCCGCACCCGCGGGGATAGACCCACTGGCCGCACGTGGAGTTGAGACATGACATCGGTTTCCCCGCACCCGCGGGGATAGACCCCGTCCTTGTCCGTTGTCTCATTGAACACCCGGGGGTTCCCCGCACCCGCGGGGATAGACCGCTGTCGCCCCGCGAGACAAAGATGCTGGAGGAGGTTTCCCCGCACCCGCGGGGATAGACCGACGGCTGGCCTGCGCCGCGGCGCGTTCTCCCCGGTTTCCCCGCACCCGCGGGGATAGACCGCCGGGCGCGAGATTAGGCGCAGAGAGAGGGGAGGTTTCCCCGCACCCGCGGGGATAGACCGGTACGAGGAACGCTGACCGCGGCCGCCACAGCGGTTTCCCCGCACCCGCGGGGATAGACCCGGAGCTGAGCGCCTCATAGCTGAGCGAGAAGCGGTTTCCCCGCACCCGCGGGGATAGACCTACGCTCCCGCGTTGTCGCCGCCGACTCGCAGGGGTTTCCCCGCACCCGCGGGGATAGACCCTGTATGGCCGCTCTGTGTGGCAAGGTGGAGTGGGTTTCCCCGCACCCGCGGGGATAGACCCCCCGCTTCCTCAGCCTCCAGCTTCCGCAGGCGGGTTTCCCCGCACCCGCGGGGATAGACCGTCCGGCAGTGTGATTGAGCCAATAGGCTACAGGGTTTCCCCGCACCCGCGGGGATAGACCCGCCAATGAGACGTTTGACGGCGTGGCGTCGTTGGTTTCCCCGCACCCGCGGGGATAGACCCTTGGTGCAGGTGTTCCGCGAGTGCTGGCGCGTGGTTTCCCCGCACCCGCGGGGATAGCCCGGTGACCAACACATACGGCTCATGACTATACACGGTTTCCCCGCACCCGCGGGGATAGCCCCTTTCACCGGAGTGCCCCTAGCTCTAAGACCAAGGTTTCCCCGCACCCGCGGGGATAGCCCCGCAGCGTAGGCGGTCAGGGAGCGGGGTATCGGGGTTTCCCCGCACCCGCGGGGATAGCCCTCACTCATGCCTCTACCCGCTATTGCTCGACGTGGTTTCCCCGCACCCGCGGGGATAGCCCCCACGCTCCCGATTGCCCGCAGGAGGCCGGGCAGGTTTCCCCGCACCCGCGGGGATAGCCCTCGGAGTCGCTGAGGCGCAAGGCGGACACAAAGGGTTTCCCCGCACCCGCGGGGATAGCCCCTTGTTTTTGTCGTTCTCCACGTAGGCGACCGCGGTTTCCCCGCACCCGCGGGGATAGCCCTCCTTGACTACCTCATCATGGCGGTGTATCCATGGTTTCCCCGCACCCGCGGGGATAGACCAGAGTACTACTGGTCGCCGCCGAGTCCGCTCGCGGTTTCCCCGCACCCGCGGGGATAGACCCCATCGCCAGAAGCGCACAGGCTACGCCCGCACGGTTTCGCCGCACCCGCGGGGATAGACCCCGCATCGCCACTGGGACGGCGCCACCCCCAACACTCCCGTCTGGCATACGCCCTCGATTTCCGACATAATGGCTGGACATGGCAGCGAACCGGTCACCGGCAAGCGAAAGGGGGCATCATGAATCTCGGCGCATTCTCCGTCAGCCTGTCGGTGGCGGACCTGGACGCCTCGCGCGCCTTCTACGAGAAGCTGGGCTTCGAGGTCGTCGGCGGCGACGCCGCGGAGAACTGGCTCATCCTCAGGAACCGCCGTCACACCATCGGCCTGTTCCACGGCATGTTCGAGAGGAACATCCTCACCTTCAACCCAGGCTGGGACGACTTTGCGCAGCCCGTCGGCGAGTTCACGGACGTGCGGGAGCTGCAACGCAGCCTCAAGGCGCAGGGCGTGAACCTGGCGATGGAAGCGGACGAGACGACGACCGGGCCAGGCAGCTTTGTGGTGGTGGACCCGGACGGCAATCCGGTCCTCGTCGACCAGCACGTCTGACCGCGGCGGCGGGCTTCCATGATCCTGAGGCAGCCAACCGGAACGGAGCGCGAATGGAAATCCTGAATCTGCGAGCGGCGGGGATGGTGGTGGGCGCGATTGGGGCGGTTGCGGGCGTCGCCGGAGTCGCCAACTCGCTGGCGAGAGGCGATCCGGGCGTTGCGCCCGGCCCCGGCGACGCGGGGGCGATCACGGCTTTCGGGATCGCGGCCCTCTGCGCTTACGCAGTCGGACTGCTGGGGGCAGTGCTGGCGAATCCGCAGCCTCGGCTGGCCTCGGCGCTCATGCTGCTGGGCGCGATCGGCGGCCTGGCCGCGCCCAACGTCCCAGCGACTGCGCTGCTGGCATTAGGCGCGGCGCTGACATTCGCAGGGAGGGAGGAGGGGTAAGGGGGGGGCTAAGTTGGAGTTGAGTTGGAGTTGAGTTGGAGTTGAGTTGGTGCAGTCGGTCGGCTCATCGAAGTCCAAGGGCGGCCGGTGGCGAACCTGCCTGCGGGGCGGCACTAGCTCCTCCGTCCGCGCCTCCGGCGCGAGGAGCCATTCCTTGAGATTCCGATACTTTGGCGGCTTCTCTTTCATGGCTTGCTTCATATTAAACAGAACATTGGCAAGGTCAGCAAGAGGCTTGGCGGGATGTCAAGCACCATGCCCAACGTATAGCGCCTTTGCCCTGCATGTCGGATCGCCTTGGCCCAGATTCTCTCGTTTTGTGGTGCTGACTTCGCTGACGACATACATTATGTGATACTATTGGCAGCAAATGAGTGCAGTCGGCATCCGACGCAAGGAACTAGCGAAGCAAGAATTTGGGGATGGGATGAATGACAAGCGATCTTTACAAGCGATACATCGGTGACAATGAAGAAGGGGCTCCCGATTACGCTGATTTGGAGCCAATGCCACCTGGGTCGCGAGAGAGCGGGGGGCGGCGGGAGCCACCACTGGAGCTTGACTGGTCGAAGACAGAGTACATCCCTCTGCCTCCTTCTCCTAATATTTGGGAGACGCGTGGTCGCGGCGACTTCTACAAGGAGTACAACCATCCCAAGATTGGACCGGTGATTATGGCAGGTTTGTACGGTCAATACGAGGAGGTAGTTGAGCTTGCATTTGGACTTACTCCAAACCAACGGAGGGGCAGAGTTGGAAAAACCGTTGTGGAGGCGTACCGAAAGCTGATTGTCCAACGCATGAAAGCTGGTCAACTTGCTGCTGCTGCGGAGCAAAGCCTAAAGATGTTCGATTTAGTGCCTGAAGCTATCGAAGACGTAGATAGACGACGGTTCAATCGCATCCTCACGGAGATGGACAAGGCCGGGGAATCACACAGCTACCAACCGATCGACGCGCCCAAACGCAATTCACAGCCTTGGTTCACAATTCTGAACGGTGCTGGATGGACTGTCACTGGAGAGCGGAGGCTACGAGACCACGAGCGCCCTAGTCAGGCCTTTGTGGTCGTAGCTATAGATGGAAGGGGCACATGGATGCTTGACCGATGGGGGGCTAGCGCTGGCGAATCTGATGTCAAGTGCGTGCTCAGGCGCTTGGATCATCTGGGGCAGCTTGTCGGCGAGAAACATCTCCACCATGACGCGTACCGATGGAGCCGAGGATCTTCTGGCGGAGGCAATATCGCGATAATGGACACGGACGGAAAGCTCCACATTTACGACCTAACTCTAAATCTCGTCATGGAGCGAGATTTACGAGAGGACCCACGCGTTGTGGACCATTTCAGAACCATCAACACAAACTACTGGGGGGAGTTCAAGTCCCAGGTACGAACAGTGGCCGTAGCACCAGAGGGCAATCGCTTTCTCTTTACGCTTGCAGATGAAGCGTGGTGCTGCACTTTGTCAGGAATAGCTGATTGGGGTGTTGCAATGCCCCTCAATTCTGGATGGGAGCGCGTCAAAGGAGAAGCCGAAAGTTCCCGTGTAGGTCATGAGGTATGGGAAGCACTTCGCCTATTGGAACTTTACCCTCCGATTACGCAAGAAGAGATCAAACACCAGTACAGGGCCTTAGCCATGGCCCGCCATCCAGACCGCAACCCTAGCGATCTTGAAGCCGGGGAGAAGATGAAGAAGCTCAACTGGGCGTTTCAAGTGCTGACAGGCGTGAATCCGGATACATTGGACTTCGGAGTATCCGACATCACGCATTTTGCTAGAACGGCCCCTGACCGTGTTGTTGACTTTGGCCCACTAAAGTTCCAGGTCACCTTAGGTGGAGGTGTACCTCAGGACTGGGTCTACGCCGCTAGCTTTGCAGCCTCCGACGGTTGTGCCTTTGTGGCATCGTACTCAGGCAAGATTGTGCTGCTGTCTCGCAAGGGAGAGCCCCTTGCGGTTTTCGACATTGGACTCTGTCCGCGGGAAATCGCGGAGGTTGGGCGGTATACCTACTTCTTGACACCTACGCGACTCTATGTCGTTGAGGACAGGACGACGCTCGCAACAGTTATCGACGTTTCTGAGCCGGGAACTCTACTCGAGTACCAATCAGGCTTCGGCATACTTGCGGGAAGGAAGCTAGAGTGGTTCACGGCTTCGGGCGTGAAGACTGGAGAGATAGAGACTCGTGATCCCATCAAAATGGTTCACAAGATCGAAGGCGGCGCAATAGTTCAGACGCGTCAGCATCAGGCTGAGATTCGCGGTCCCGGGTTGTGACGCGCCTTGGCATCCTTCACTGCCCATTTCCGCTCCATAACCCTCTCCGCAATGTTTGGGTGACTGGTCGTTAGGATAGTCGGAAGCCTGAATTGATGTCAAGCACAGCCGTTCGCTGAAAGTCCACACCTTGCGCTTCCTGCCCGTGAGGTTGTACTATGGAGGCGCGGTGTCGGCGCGAGCCGATGGGCCGCAGTACGGCCGGGCCGGCTCCGGCAGGGAGCAGGCTATCGGCCATCGAGATGCCGAAGTGGCGGAACGGCAGACGCGCTGCGTTCAGGGCGCAGTGTCCCTTGCGGACGTGGGAGTTCAAATCTCCCCTTCGGCACCACTCACTCCCTACCTCCAAGGCCTGCCGCCTGCGGCCGCCCGCTCCGGTTCGACAGGCTCACCATGAGCGGACACGGTATCCCACGTTCGCGCTGAGCCCGTCGAGGCATGACCGCAGGCCGCCCCCCCCGCGCGGCCATGCCCGCGTGTGGTATCATGCACCCAGCGCCATGAGCAGCAAACCCGCAAGGCCGGAACCGCAGAGCCGCTGGCTGCGCTCTGGCGACCTCAACATGCACTACCTGGACTGGGGCGGCAACGGCCGGCCGTTGCTCGCGTTGCACGGCGCGGCCTCGTCCTGCCGATGGTACGACCTGGTCATTCCGCGCCTGCACGACGACCTGCGCGTCATCGCGCTCGACCAGCGCGCGCACGGCAAGACCGACCAGCCATCGACCGGCTACGACTGGCGCACGCTGGCGGGCGACGCAGTCGGCGCGCTCGACGCGCTCGGCATCGAGCGGGCCGCGGTGATGGGTCACTCGTGGGGCGCAAGCGTCGCCCTCGCCCTTGCCGTCCACCACCCGGATCGCACGCAGGCGCTCATCATGGTCGACGGCGGGTTCGGCGGGCGGCGTTCGCCGGAGCTGACCTGGGAGGAGTTTCGAGATCGGCTCAGCCCGCGCGACATCTACGGCCCGCGCGAGCGATACCTGGGCGCGCTGCGGCAGCAGTTCGCCCACTGCTGGAGCGACAAGCTGGAGGCGATGGTGATGAGCATGGTCAGGGTTGACCCCGACGGCAGCGTCCACGAGCGGCTGGAGCTATCCAACCAGCAGCAGATGCTTTGGGCAATGTGGTCGGAGCCGGCGCACACCCTGATGCCGCACGTTCGCTGTCCCACGCTCCTGGTGGCCGCGGCCGGCCGGCAGCCCATCGCCAACCCGGAGATGCAGGAGCGACGCCGCGCAGGCGTGGAGGCGGCGCAGGCGGCCATGCCGAACGCGCGGGCGGTCTGGGTGCAGGACGCCGGCCACGACATCGGATACGAGAAGCCGGAGGAGCTGGCATCCGTCATCAGCGAATTCCTTACAGAACTGTAGGCGTGGACGGCCCGCGGAAGGCAGGCGGGAGTCACCTTGCCGCAACAGGCTTTGCTTTCCGCTTCACTTTGCGGTAAGATGAAACGAGACCGCGCGACTCGCGCGCCGACAACAGGTGACCAATGAACAGCCAGTGGCTCAGAAACAGCTTCGTATACCTCCTCATAATAGTGGCGGTGATAGCCATATTCTTCACCTTCTTCCAGGCGCCGTCCGGCTCGCGCGAGATCTCGCTAAGCCAGGTGATCCAGATGGCAAAGGGTCTCCAGGTCCGCACCATAGAGGTCAACGAGGACACACTCAAGGTCATAGACAACAGCGGCGACACCTACCGCTCCCGCAAGGAGAGCGACGCCAGCATCGTCGAAATCCTGACCAACGCGGGCGTGGACGTCACCACGCTGGAAGTCAAGGTGGAAGGCTCCAGCGGGCTGGGCAGCATATTCGGCCTGTTCATCAACTTCCTGCCCATCATCTTCTTCGGGGCCATCATCCTCTTTATGATGCGCCAGGCCCAGGGCAGCAGCAATCAAACCATGAGCTTTGGGCGAAGCCGCGCGCGCATGTTCGTGGGCAACAAGCCTACCATCACGTTCGCGGACGTGGCGGGAATCGAGGAGGCCAAACAGGAGCTGCACGAGGTGGTGGAGTTCCTGCGCTTCCCGGAGCGGTTCGTGGCGCTTGGCGCAAAGATACCCAAGGGCGTGCTGCTTGTGGGGCCGCCGGGCACGGGCAAGACGCTGCTGGGCAAGGCGGTTGCCGGCGAGGCGGGCGTGCCGTTCTTCAGCATAAGCGGCAGCGAGTTCGTCGAGATGTTCGTGGGCGTGGGCGCGTCCCGCGTGCGCGACCTGTTCGACCAGGCGAAGCGCAACTCGCCCTGCATCATCTTCATCGACGAAATTGACGCCGTAGGCCGGCACAGAGGCGCGGGCCTAGGCGGAGGCCACGACGAGC
Organism: Dehalococcoidia bacterium; assembly: GCA_963555975.3. GTDB lineage: Bacteria > Chloroflexota > Dehalococcoidia > Lucifugimonadales > UBA2985 > JAPPHY01. The sequence continues at coordinate 86,367 of OY821663.2, read as the reverse complement.
GGGAGCAGACGCTCAACCAGATCCTTGTGGAGATGGACGGCTTCGACACGGGCGTGAATGTCATCGTGCTCGCTGCCACCAACCGCCCGGACATCCTCGACCCCGCGCTGCTCAGGCCGGGCCGGTTCGACAGGCGCGTTGTGCTGGACTCGCCGGACATCAACGGCCGCTACGCCATCCTTCAGGTTCACGCACGCGGCAAGCCCATTGCCGCGGAGGTCAGCCTGAACACCGTCGCGCAGCAGACACCCGGATTCAGCGGCGCAGACCTGGAAAACCTGATCAACGAGGCGGCGATTCTCACCGCCCGCCGCGGCAAGAAGGAACTGGGCAGCGATGAGTTCGCCGAGGCCATCGACCGGGTCATTGCGGGCCCGGAGCGCAAGAGCCGCGTTATCAGCGTCAGGGAGAAGGAGGTCACCGCCTACCACGAGGCGGGCCACGCCTTGGTCGCCAACCTGCTGCCCCACGCAGACCCGGTGCACAAGATATCCATCATCGCACGCGGCAGCATGGGCGGCTACACGCGCATGTTGCCAACCGAGGAACGCTACCTTATGACCAAGGACCAGTTCACGGACAGGCTGGCAACATTCCTGGGCGGGCGCGTGGCCGAGGAGCTCACCTTCAACCTGGTCACCACGGGCGCAAGCAACGACCTGGAGCAGGCCACCAACCTGGCGCGCACGATGGTGACGCGCCTCGGCATGAGCGTACGCCTGGGGCCTCGCACGTTCGGCAAGAGGGAGGAGTTGGTGTTCCTGGGCCGCGAGATCTCCGAGCAGCGGGACTACAGCGACGAAATCGCCAGAATCATCGACGAGGAAGTGCACAACCTGATAGATGCCGCCTACTCCACCGCAACACAGCTCCTGACCGACAACCAGCCCAAGCTGGTGCAGATTGCCGACTACCTGATCGAGAATGAGACGGTTGAAGGCAAGGAGCTTGAGGAGTTGTTCAGCGCCGATGCGTCACAGGAGCGAGCCGCGCTGCCGAGAGAGCCGATCGTGGCGGACGCCGAGACGCGGCAACCGGATTCGCTGCCGTCAGACGACAGGGGCAAGGAGCCGGACAACCCCCACGAACCGATGGAGCCCGGCCCTGCGTCTCCCACTCCCACGCCGCAGGCGGGGTGAGGGTGGTCTCCCCGTCCATGCTTCGACAGGTTTAGCACGAACGGATTGGGGCACCGTAGTATGGGCGGTTCGTGAACCGCCCGAATACCGTCGCCCACGAAGTGAATCGCTGCGGCTCCACAACCCCACTGTCATTTCGAGCGGAGCCGAGAAACCTCGGTCTCTCGCCGTTGTGCCACGCCCTGCGCTATAGAACCTCACGCCGACGACGGCGAATAGCCTCAGCCTGCAACCGCCCTGGATTCTTCGACTCCGCTGCGCTGCGCTCAGAATGACAATGTATGTGCCCGCTCACCCTGAGCCTGTCGAAGGGCGGGTGGATAGCCGACCACCTCAACCGTCATTGCGGCGAAAGCCGCAATCCATCCCCCGCCCCCGCCGGGCGCTGGCCCCCTGCGAGTTTATCCTGAGCGCAGCCGAAGGGCGGGCCGCCACCACCCTCCGTCATTCCTGCGAAAGCAGGAATCTAGCACCCGGAGGGGAGACGGGCGGCGCGCATCGCTGGAGCCGGCTCATTTACGCCGGCTGGAAGCTTTGGATTCTTCGGCTTCGCTCCGCTGCGCTCAGAATGACAGGCGGGCGGCCGACCCGCCGCCTACTCACCCTCAGCCTGCTCGTCCTGGGACTCCAGCGGGCGCGGCCGGTAGTAGAGGCCCCATCGCTGCATCAGTTGCCTGACGGCAGGGTCGCCCATCTCCAGAAGCTCGCGGAAGAAGCCCGCGATGGCGTGGGCGTGCAGATACTCCGGTTGGCAGACCCAGCTGGCCTCGCCTGGGACGGCGTAGAACAGCCCGCTCTGGTGGGCGCACTGCACCTCCACGCGGACGCTGCCGGCATCCTCCTTGACAGTCACACCGTACGGCATGGGCATCCTCCACTGGTCGAATTTGTGCGCCGCCGGAACGGGCTTTCCGGCGCTCAGCAGGCGGGACAATGCCTGCACCGCGGGGCCCGGCACTATGGATTATAGCAGACGTTGCGTTGACACTCATGGGGGCGGCCTCTACAATGTAGCAAATCCACCAGCCAGGAGGCCAGTGTCCAACGCAATGCAGACGCAATCGGTAGCTCTCTCGGATGCGCTGGAGCAGTACCAGCATTACCTGGCAGCCAAGGCAGCCAAGCGTCCCGCGGCGCCCCAGCCGTCTTCTCAGGAACTCAACAGGTTCGTCCGATGGATCGGGCGAGACCGCAGCGTGGCGGGGCTGACGCCCCAGGAGGCGGCGTCCTACGGCGAGCACATGTCGGAGTCTGTCGGCGCGCAGGACACCACGGCCAGGGCAAAGATCGTCAAGGACTTTCTCAACTACTGCTACAAGCACAGCCTCACCACCACGTCTCTCGCCAAGCACGTGCGCGTGAGAAGGGTGGCGCACAAGGCCAGGTCTGCGGAGAAGGCGCCGGAGCCTATGGACATCACCGCCGAGGGCTACCGTGGCCTGGAGGCTGAACTGGCGTCCCTCCGCGACGAGCGCGTGGTCGTGGCGCAGGAGATAAGCCGGGCCGCCGCCGACAAGGACTTTCGGGAGAACGCGCCCCTGGACGCGGCACGCGAGAAGCAGGGCATGATGGAGGCGCGAATCCGCGAGCTCGAGGACAACCTCCGCCGCGCCCGCATCGTGGACATGGACGATCAGGGCGCGGCATCGCTCGGCGAGCGGCGGGTCAAGCTGGGCAGCAGGGTCAGGCTCGTGGATCCTTCGTCTAAAGAAGAGATGACGTACACGCTGGTCAACGCATCGGAGGCCAGCCCAATGGACTACAAGATGTCGGTTGCCTCGCCCGTAGGCAGGGCGCTCATGGAGCACGCGGTGGGCGACGTAGTGGAGGTGGTCACGCCTCGCGGCAACCTTCGCTATCGAATCGAGGAGGTCGACTAGGCCGCCGGCGACAGGCATGGGCGCTGCGGCGCATCGCAGGGCGCGGGAGGCGTCACAGGCGAAATTATGGCAGACGCTAGGAACGACCTCGGCCTCGTGGACGCCGTGAAGGCGGACGCGCTGGGCGAGCCGGGTCAGCGGCGATTCCGGCTTCTACTCGAGGGCCCCGGGGGAAGCGCCTGCCTCTGGCTGGAGAAGGGCCAGCTATTCCAGCTTTCGCTCGCCATCCGGCAGATGCTCGCAAGGGCCGAGCAGTACGAACCCAAGGAAGGCGAGCAGCCGGGGCAAGGGCCTTCGCCGTCCGTTCCCGCCGCCCACGAGTTCGAGGTGGGCAACCTGAGCCTGGGCCACGAACCGATCAGCGACCTGTTCATCATCGAGGCGTTCGACAGGGACGACGACGAGGACGAGGAGCCGCAGCTGGGCTTCTGGGCCTCGCGCTCGCAGATGGAGGAGCTCGCGGACGAGGCGCAGGCGGTCTGCGCGGCGGGCCGGCCGCTGTGCCCGTTGTGCAGCGGCCCCATAGACGCAACCGGACACCTCTGCGTCCGCACAGACGGCCACCAGCCTATGTGACGCTGCGCGGCGCATCCCTCGCGCGCCCGCGTCTCACTTCCGGCGGGTTAGTCATGGCATCGAACAGAGGCCCCAAGCTCACAGCCGACCAGCTTCAGAGGGCGCTGCTGGAAGGCGAGATGTCCACGCCGCGGCTGGTGCCGGAAGGCTCCAACTACACCTTCCTGGTCAGCCTGTCGCAGGGCCGCCAAAGGCTCAACGCCATATATAAGCCGCGCGACGGCGAGCAACCGCTATGGGACTTCCCCATTGGCACGCTCTACAAGCGCGAGTACGCGGCCTACCTGGTGTCGCAAGCCCTTTCCTGGGACTTCATCCCTCGCACGGTCATTCGGAGCGGCCCTTACGGCGTCGGGTCGGTGCAGGAGTTCATCGACGTCGATCCGTACTCCAGCTACTTCACAATCCGGGACGAGGCGCCGGACGAACTAGAGCGCATAGCCCTATTCGACTGCTTGACCAACAACGCGGACAGGAAGGCAAGCCACTGCTTCCGAGACTCCGCAGGCTTGATCTGGTCGATTGACCACGGCCTGACCTTTCACGCCGACCCGAAGCTGCGCACGGTGATATGGGACTTCGAGGAGCAACCGATTTCGGCGCCGCTGGTGGAGCAGCTGGCGGCGTTCCTGCAATGCCTGCGCGCCGACGATGGCGTGGCGCAGCAGCTCCAGCGGCTGCTGACGGCTGCGGAGGTGAACGCGCTGCGAGACCGAGTTGCGCGGCTGCTCAGAACGGGCCGCTTCCCGCCGCAGGATCCCTACCGGCGCAACGTGCCCTGGCCCTGGTTCTAGCGGCGGGGGGGAGTTGCGCCGCGTCAGCCGCCGGCATCCGCAAGAGGTACGGGATCCATTGCAACTGTGGTAGTATAGGGAATATCTTGCATGAGAGGCTCGGAGATGTCTCTGGTTGTACTGATCAAGGGTCCGGAGGGTGTCGTTTTGGCAGCCGACACACGTCTTACATTTAGCCAAACGCGGCCTGATGGTAGTCCAATAACGGTACACTTCGACAACGCCACCAAGGTCTTGACCTTTGGCAGGAATCATCACCACGTTGGCGCAGTTACCTTTGGCCTTGCTTCAATCGCCGGAAGAACGGCCCATAGTCTTATTCCGGAGTTTGAAGTAGAGATAGGAGATACCAGGCTTGCCATTAATGAATACGCCTTGCGACTGAGTGGCTTCTTTCTGAAGCGGTGGCTGGAGGCCGGAATGCCGGAGCAACATCCAAGTAGCGGCATGACATTTGTGGTTGGTGGGTACGACGAGGGAATGGCGTATGGCGACGTTTATGAATTCACAATCCCCCACAGCCCTACGCCAATGAGACGCTTCGCCAATGAATTTCGGATACTATGGGGCGGCCAGACCAGCACTGCGGCAGTGTTGATAAATGGCTTTGATGCAAGACTGCTGCCTCTCATAGAAGACCGCCTGGCTCTACCAAAGGATACACTGGATGCGCTAGTGGATATTCTCAAGTCATCTGGCCAGCCTATACCGACCGAATCCCTGGCACTACAGGACTGCATAGACTTGGCTATCTTTCTGGTTAGGACGACGATTTCATTCCAAGGATTTGCCGTTATGGATCGCGGGGTTGGAGGCATCATCGAGGTCGCATACATCACTCGCACTGAGGGACTCCAATGGGCACAGAGAAAGGAGATTCATGGAGAAAGATGAGAGGCCAATAGAGCCTGGGCTCCAGTCCGGTGTTGCACCGCACATCAGGCTGGAAGATTACATTCCCCCTGCTTCTGAGCGTCAAGAATCGGAGTCACCTAGAGAGTTCACCAAGGATAGGAGTCCTCAACCCTCTGGTAGGCCAACACGCCAACCAAATCCTTGACGAAGGGATTTCCCTTCCGGCCATCCGCCCAAGGTTCGCACCCTCCGGCGTATTGGCTCAATGGCGTTCCGGCACGGTGGCAGCGTTCTGAACAGAGGAGACTTTGCGCTCCATGCAATCAGGCCATCACTTGGCCCTTGGGCGCGGACTTCCATTTGTACATCTCTCTCCAGTTCGCGCGCCAACGTGTTGCGTCAAATCAAGGTGTTACCGGGCGGTGGTCGTTGCCTCATAATTGATGTTACCGGGAGGGTGGTGGTTGTCGGGGTGTGGGTCCGCCGCGGCCCACAACTCCTCCAGGGCATTGTTCAGCTGGTTGCGAAGCGACACGGGGTTGAGCGACCGGTATAGTCGCTGGAGGCTGTCCCTCTGCTCATCTGAGAGCGCGTCGAGTTCCAGAAGCCTCTGGTAGGGCGTCCTGGGAGTGTCGAACACCTTGTGCACGCGGGCGCCGTGACGGGTCTTGCGCTGGAGCTTCATGGTAGGAAGGAAGAAGTTGTGGAGGAGGCCGGCCAGCCGGTGGACCTCCTGGAGTCGCTCCAAGGCGACCCGGCTGGAGTAGCGGTCGTAGCCCACGTGCCGTCTCACGGCCGCCCAGTTCTTCTGCTCCACGTGGGCGTTGTCGTTCTTCTTGTAGGGTCGGGAGCGACTCAACTGGATGCCCCGTTCCTGGCAGTAGGAGAAGAGCTTGTGGTTGATGAACTCGCCGCCATTGTCGGCGTGGATGTCTCTTACGGCGAATGGCAGGGCGCGAGCCATCTCGTGCATGGCGGCGGTTACACGATCCTGGCCCTTGCCCCACACCGCGCGGCAGTGCACCCAGCCTGTGGCGATGTCCACGCAGGTCAGAGTGTTCAGGTAGAACCCCTCCGTGCTCTCGCCGCAATGGGCTGCCAGGTCGACCTCCAGGAACCCGGGCGGCGGGTCGCCCCACTCGCCGAAGGTGCGGATGGGGATGGCCGCCTTGAGCTGGCTGCCGGAAGACTTGCCGCTGGTCCAGGGTCGCCGCAAGCCCCTGACCCTGTAAGGCTTCATCAACCGGTCTATGGTGGATGCGCTCATGCCGTTCAGCTGCTCCACGATGTCTTGAGAGACTACCAACGCCTCCCACGCCTGTAGGCGGGCTGCCAGCTCCCCTATGAAGGGAGCCAGGCGCTTCCCGCACAGCCGGTCGCTCATCTCCCACACCTGGCGCAGCGCCGACACCGCCTCAGGCCCGTACACACTCGGCCGCCCTCGCCCCTTGCGCTTGATCCTCACATCCACGCGGCGAGCCATCAGCCGCGTGGCCGACTTCCTGTGGTAGCCGGTAACGGCCTCTATCTCGTCCAGCAGACTGCCTCGTTCGGCTCGCCCCGCCACTCGATACCTCTCCTGCATCTTCTCTATGTACTCCTTCACGCTGCTCCTTCTCATGCTTCCTCCCGGTAACACGATTTTTGAAGCAACGATACCCCACTCGGTAACATTTATTATGAGGCAACTCGGCCAATTGACGGCGGAAGCCTGCGCCGTTACAATAGCTTATCTCTCGTTGCGGGGAGGCCGCGCAGCAGGCGCAAGCCGAACCGCTGCCAAGGGGACGCTTTACAAATGCGAATAGGACTCATATCGGACACGCACACCCCGGGAACCGGCAAGGAGCCGCCTCCGGAGGTGGCGATGGCATTCGAGGGCGTGGAGCACATCTTCCACGCCGGCGACATCTACATACCATCATGCCTGGACTGGCTGGAGCGCATCGCGCCCGTGACCGCGGTTGAGCTTGGCTCCACCGCCCACTTCGGCGATGACCCGCGCGTCGAGGAGAAGCGCGTGTTCGAGCTGGAGGGCTACACCTTCGCAATGGTGCACGACCTCATCATCCCCGGCATGGGCGGCGAGGTCATGCCGGGCACCGTTCCGCGCCAGTTCGCCGCGGAGGACAGCCTGCCCAGGGCGCTTGAGGGCGTGTTCGGCGCGCCAATCGACATTGTGGTGTTCGGCCACACGCACTACGCCGTCGTTGAGAAGCACCAGGGCGTGCTGCTGGTCAATCCCGGCAGCCCCACGCTGCCAAGGCAGGTGCGCCGGCTGGGCCAGGTGGGAATCCTGGAGCTGCTGCCGGAGGGGCCGGAGGCCAAGATAGTGGAGTTGACGGACTATCGCTAGAGCGCAGGAAAGCGATTGCCCTGCCGGCTCCACCGCCTCCTCAGCAGCCGGCAGGTCGCATGGAGCAAGTCGGCGAAACAACGCCGCTAACCGATAAGCGGACTCAAGTTAACCCAGCAGGAGGTGATGGAATGTTGGATACCCAAACCACAGGGGCGACAGCTCCCCGGGCGCTGGACGGCATCCGCGTCCTGGACTTCACGTGGGTCCGAGCGGGCCCGTGGTGCAACCGGTGGCTGGGCGCGCTTGGCGCGGAGGTCATCAAGGTGGAGTGGCCGCAAAGCCCCAACACTCGCGGCATCGGCGGGCAGCCCGTGCCCGGATTCGAGCCGACGCTGAACACCTCCGGCCACTTCAGCGACACCAACGCCAACAAGCTCAGCGTCACGCTGAACACCCGCACGCCGCGCGGACAAGACCTGGTGCGGCGGCTCGTCTCCGTCTCAGACATCGTAATCGAGAACTTCGCGTCCGGCGTTCTCGACCGGTGGGGTCTCGGCTTCGAGGAGATGAAGAAGCTGCGGCCTGACATCATCTACCTGTCCATGTCCGGCTTCGGCCACACCGGCCGCGACCGCGACTACCAAACGATGGGGCCTATCGCGCAGGCGCTCTCCGGCCTCACCTACACGTCCGGCCTGCCCGGCGCGCAGCCCGCGGGCTGGGGCTGGTCGTACATGGACGACACCGGCGGCTACTTCGGCGCCATCTACGCGCTCAGCGCGCTCTACCACCGCAACGTCACGGGCGAGGGCCAGCACGTAGACCAGTCGCAGTGGATAACCGGCGTGCCCCTCAACGGCGCTGTGTTCCTGGACATCCAGGCCAACAACCGCTCCAGCATCCGGGACGGCTACCCGCCCGGCAACCGCGCGCACTGGCCCGGCACGCCGCTGATGAACGCCTACCGCGAGCGCACCGTCGCGCCCCACAACGCCTATCGCACCAGCCCCGGCGGCTACAACGACTGGTGCACCATCGTCTGCGTGACCGACCGCGAGTGGCGCAGCCTGGTTGAGGTGATGGGCTCGCCCGAGTGGGCCACGAACCCCAAGTTCGACACGCTGGCGGGTCGGCTGGAGCACCAGGAAGAGCTGGACGCCGGCATCGAGGCGTGGACTAAGACGCTGGACAAGTACGAGATCATGGAGCGGTGCCAGAGGGCCTGCGTACCCTCCATGCCCGTGCAGAGCAACCAGGACAGGTTCGAGAACGACCCGCAGCTTCAGGCCCGCGAGATGTTCCAGGACATGACGCATCCGGTAATCGGCACGTGGCCGTTGCAGAATGCGCCGTTCAAGATGTCGGAGACGCCCGCGTACAACCACCTGACGGGGCCGCTGGTCGGCCAGCACAACAAGGCGGTGTTCGAGGGGCTGCTGGGCATCAGCCACGAGGAGCTGGTTCAGGGCTTCGAGGACGGCACCTTCTGGCCCAAGGACTTCGATCGGTCTCCGTACCCGTACCTTCAGGAGATGATCGACGACGGCACTGCCGAGGTGTGGGAGGGCAACGCCAAGGGGCCCAACCCCGCGCCCGCGCCCGTCCGCACGCCCAACGACACCGGGCCGTTCGGCGGCCTGCGCGTGCTGGAGCTTACGGACGAGAAGGGGCAGTGGGCCGGCAAGATCATGGGCGACCTCGGCGCGGACGTCATCAAGATCGAGCCGCCCGGAGGCGAGTCCACTCGCACCATCGGGCCGTTCTACGAGGACGTGCCGAACCGCGAGCGCAGCCTCTACTTCTGGCACTACAACACCTCCAAGCGCGGCGTCACGCTGGATCTGGAGACCGAGGACGGCCGCAGGCTGTTCCGCAAGCTGGCGGAGGGCGCGGACGTGATACTGGAGACGTTCAAGCCCGGCTACATGGCCTCGCTCGGCCTGGGCTACGACGACCTGAAGGAGAGCAACCCCGGCCTGGTCATGTGCTCGCTGACGCCGTTCGGCCAGACGGGGCCGTGGAAGGACTACCTGAGCAACGACCTGCTGCTCCTGGCGTCCGGCGGCCAGATGGCCTGCTGCGGCTACTCGGACGAGGATCTGCCGGACGCGCCGCCGATTGCGCCGGGCGGAGGCCAGGCGTGGCACACCGGCAGCCACTTCGCCTGCATCGCCATCATGGCCGCGCTCATGCACCGCACGCGCACCGGCCGCGGCCAGTACATCGACACCTCCGTCCACGAGTCGTGCGCCCTCACTACGGAGATGCACGTCAACACCTGGATCTACAGCAAGCAGGTGGTGCAGCGGCAGACCGGCCGCCACGCCGCCGCTCAGCCCAACCAGAAGTCGCAGCACATGTGCGGCGATGGCAAGTTCGTCAACGTGGGCGCGCAGATCGTCACCCGCATCACCGGCGAACAGCTCAAGGTGCTGCGGGGCTGGTACGAGGAGCTGGGCCTGCCCGTAGACCTCATCGACGAGAAGGAGCGAAACCCGGAGGTCATAACGGACAACGAGCTGTTCATGATGCTGCTCTCCAGCGCCACCCGCGACCAGATCTACCACGGCGGGCAGAAGCGCGGCTTCAACCTGGGCGCCGTTCGCTCCCCGGACGAGGTGATGGAAGACCCGCACCTGGACGACCGCGGCTTCTGGGCCGAGGTGGAGCAGCCTCAGGTGGGCAAGAGCTTCCTGCACCCGGGGCCGGCGGGCATATTCAACGGCTCGCCGTGGCGAATCACCCGGCGCGCGCCCATGATCGGCGAGCACAACGAGGAGTTGCTGTGCGGCGAGCTGGGCCTCAGCCGCGCAGAGCTCGCAGTCCTGGCCGAAAGCGGAGTGGTCTAGACCACGCGCCAACCGCTCCCAACCGGGAGCTTGCAGATGCAGGATGAGGCAGCCCCTCTCACTTGTGAGAGGGGCTGCCTGTTTGTCTCGCTCATGCTTCAACAAGCTCAGCAGGAACGGACAGTTTTTCCCGTTCGCCCTGAGCTTGTCGAAGGGCGGGCGGATGGCAGACCGCCACAACCGTCATTCCTGCGAAAGCAGGAATCCAGGGGTGGAGCGGCGTCGGCCTCAACGGTGTGCCACAGCGGCAGTCGGCTGGGTGAATGTGCGCCTGCGCGGGCATAGGCGGCGGCGCGTGACGTGCCGTAGGGGCGGGCCTTGTGCCCGCCCAGGATGCGCGCGGCGGCAGAAGGCGGTCGTAGGGATGATCCGCGAACCGCCCAAGGACGGTCGGGGGCCAGGGCGACCACAAGGGTCGCTCCTGCAGGAAGGGAGGCGGCAGACGTATGTGGTCTCCCCGCTCTGCTTCGACGCGCTCAGCACGAACGGATGCGGCGGAGCGTGACGTGCCGTAGGGGCGGGCCTTGTGCCCGCCCAGGATGCGCGCGGCGGCGGAAGGCGGTCGTAGGGATGGTCCGCGAACCGCCCAAGGACGGTCGGGGGCCAGGGCGACCACAAGGGGTCGCCCCTACAGGAGGGAACGGCGGCGGGCGTTTCCCCGCGCCCCAATGCGTGACGCATCATCGCTCAGGCCGTACAATGGCAGTGTCATGGACAGCGTGAACGTACTGGTCGGTTGGGCCTTGCCGCCTCCGCTTATGGAGCGCATCGCAGCAGCCGACCCGCGCGTTCGTCTCCTCAACGACCCGTACCTCGACATACCGAGGCCGCCCGTGTGGCCTCCGTTCCCATTTCCGGAGCAGCTTCTGCCGCTCTTTCCGGGCGCGCAAGTGGCCTTCACGTCAAGGCTGCCGCCCGATGCGCTGAGCCTGGCTCCCGGCCTCTCCTGGGTGCAGCTGCTCAGCGCAGGCGCAGACGTGGCAATCGGGGATGGCCGCGGTTGGGAGAACATTCCGGTCACAACCGCCCGTGGCGTACAGGCCGGCCCGCTGTCCGAGTGGGTGGTGGGCGCGATGATCGCGCTGGTCAAGCGGTTCCCCGGCGCAGTTCGCGCCCAGGATCGCCGCGAGTACTGGAAGTTCCTCGGCGGCGAGCTTGCGGGCCGCACGGTCGGGATCGTCGGCATGGGCAGCATAGGCGGCCGCGTGGCGCGCGTGTGCAGGGCGATGGACATGCGCGTGCTCGGCATACGCCGCTCCGTGACGGCGGCGCAGGAGCGCGCCGGCGACGCCGACCTGCTCCTGCCGCCGCGCGACCTGCCTCTCGTGCTGCGCGAGAGCGACTTCCTGGTGCTCAGCCTGCCGCGGACTCGCGAGACGGCGGGACTGATTGGCGCCGCGGAGATAGCCATGATGAAGCACGGCGCCTGCCTCATCAACGTTGGACGCGGCGGCCACGTGGACGAGGACGCGCTGGTACAGGCGGTGCGCTCCGGCCGGCTTGTGGGCGCGGCGCTGGACGTATTCGCGCAGGAGCCGTTGCCGCCGGACAGCCCGCTATGGAACGAGCCGGACATTCTGATGACCGCCCACAACGCCGCCAACTCGTATGCGTACGAGGAGCGCGCAACCGAGCTGTTCCTGGAGAACCTGCGCCGCTTTCTGGACGGCCGCGAGCTGCTCAACGTGTACGACCGCGAACGCGGCTACTGACGGACTCCCATCTCCCCACGCCCGCGCAGGCGGGCGTCCACCGGGACGAGACTGGCAATCGTGCGCAACTGTGAAGCAAGCCGGAACCCGGTTGAGTGGATGCCCGCTTTCGCGGGCATGGGGTAGCGATGGGCACGCGTGGCATCCGACCCCGCTCATGCTTCGACCGGCTCAGCATGAGCGGGGGACACTCACAGTTGTCATTCTGAGCGGAGCGCAGCGGAGTCGAAGAATCTAAGGCATCCCGTCGGCGTACACCACCGCCCCCAAGGAGACGCGCGTCTACGGGGAGGCGGAGGGCGCACGACGGCGACATGCCCGAGGTTTCTCGACTCCGCTACCGCATAGCCTGCCCTGAGCGCAGCCGAATGGGCTCGAAATCACTATGGCCTTGCCAAGGTCACGTGAGGGGATGAAAGTAGGCGGCCGACACCTTGCGCGATTGTGGCTGGCCTGCGAGACTGGTCAACTGGTCTTGCAAGCCGCCCGGCACGCCTACTTTCATAGCAATGACAGTGGGAGGTGGCCGCCTTGCGTCCGTCCATGTTTCGGCAAGCTCAGGATGATCGGGGCTACTGTATCCGCCCGCACCAAGCCTGTCGAAGGATGGGCGCGCGTATGGCAGCCGCCCTCAACCGTCATTGCGGCGAAAGCCGCAATCCAGGGGAGCGATCAGCGGATTCCCGCCTGTGAGGGAATAGGGAGGCACCTCCCCCCCCGTCCATGCCTCGACAAGCTCAGCACGAACGGCTTGAAAATTCCCTACTCCAACTGCCGCAGGCGCGGGCTGGCGAGCAGGATCACGAAGGCCACGAAGATGAGGATGCCCGCCATGACGCCCAGCGCGAGCGGCGCGCCCAGCCTCTCGGCTGCGAGCGTCACGGGCAGCACGCCCGCGGGCATAAGCCCCATGTTCAGCCCGAATATGCTCATCACTCGGCCGCGGTACTCCTGGCTGGTGTACTCCATCATCAGGCTGCTGGTCAGCGTCATCCGCGCCGCCTGGATCACGCCAATCACCACCAGAATGCCCACACCCGCGGCAAACACCGGCACGAAGTGGGACGTGGCGGCGAAGCTCACCAGCGCCAGCCCCGACAGGATGCCGCTGGCCGCCAGCGCGAACCCGCGCCGCGACACCTTGCCGATGAAGGCAATCACCAGCGTTCCGCCCAGCGAGCCAAGGCCCATCGCGCTCATCAGCGCGCCCAGCCCGTCGGCCTCCACCGCGAACACGTCCTTGGCGAATATAGGCAGGATGAATCGTATCGGCATGGCGAATATCATCGTCGAGAAGGACAGAACCAGCAGCACCAGGACAACGCGGTTGTCGAACACGTAGCGGAAGCCGTCGCGGATGTCGCCCAGGACGGAGGCGCGGCGCGGCCTGGCCGGGACTTCCACCTTGGGCAGCCGCCCGGTGAAGAACACCGCCAGCACGTACATGCCCGCGATGACGTAGTAGACCGTCTCGATGCCGACTGCGGTGATAAGCCGTCCGGCCAGCGCGGGCGCGGCCATCGTGGTCAGGCTCATCACCATTGCGTTGAGCGCGACGGCGTTTGGCACCCGCTCCATTCCCACAAGCTGCGGCGTGATCGCCTGCCTGGCCGGCATCATCAGCGGCATCACGCAGCCCTGCAACACCGCCGCCGCCATCAGGTGCAGCCACGTCACCGTGCCGGTGGTGATGGACACGCCCACGAACAGCGCCGCCCCCACCGATACCACCTGACCCGCCTGTATGACACGCTTCTTGTCCATCCGGTCCGCCAGCACGCCGCCGAACAGCGCAAGCGTGACCGCGGGCACGGCGGTTGAGGCCACCACAATGCCAAGCAGCGACTCCCTCCCCGTCAACTCGTACACGTAGTAGCCGCCGGTCAGCATGAGCATTTGCATTGCGCCCATCTGGAGCAGGAAGCCGATCCACAGGTTTCGGTAGCCCGGCACTGATAGGGAGTCGAAGGTGCGCTTGAGCGCATCGCGAGAGGTGAACGACTTGAGGCTGAGGCCCTGCGGCCGCTGCATTGCGCCGGGATGGCCACCCGGCGAACCGCCGCCGGGCCCGCCCGCCGATACCGACGAATGCACGGCGGCCGCCTCCGTGCGGGCACCCACTGCCACCGGCTCTCTGCCACCGTCGTCCTCCGCACGCGACGCGCTCCAGCTACCGCTGCCCATCGCGCCGAACTGTACCCGGCCGGAAGCGCGGTCGCCGTCGACTGTCCCGGTGAAGGCCAGGGGCATCTCGCCCATTGGCAGGCTGAGCGATGCGTTGAACTGCACGGAGCCGCCGTCTGCGCGGCCGGTCACGGCGGCCGCGCCCATGCCGGTCGTGAGCGACCCTTCAAGGTCGCCTGCGGCCTCTCGAACGGAGAGCGACGCGGGGCGCGCGCCCATCGGCGAGTCTATCGTAAGCTGCCAGTTGCCCTCGAACGCCATCCACGGCCTCCGGAAGCGCGGCGGATGCCCCGATTATACGCCCAAATCGTCCCGTTGTCTCACGCGCTACGGCGCGTCCAGCAGCGAGAGGAGCGAATCTAGCCGGTTCACCACCGAAAGCAGCGCCTGCCGGTTGAAGCTGAGACGGGCCTCGTCGTAGCCCACGGCGCCTGAAGTGGTGTAGGCGTCCTTCCAGTCCAGGTACTCGTCAACCGTATCATGCGAGGCTGTCTCGCCGGCCTTCCAGTCGTAGTAGTTGTCGATCCTGATGAGCACCTTGTCCGCCGGTGACACGAGCGCGGGGTTGGCCTGGGCTGCGACGCTGCGCACGTTGCTCCAGTATGCCAGCGACGATGCCTTGTCGGCGGGTGCTTCACGGCGCAGCTCCAGCAACAGCAGGCGATGACGGTCCAGCGAGTCGTAAGCATCCTGCAACGACTCCAGCGTGGCGGTCTCCGCGGCGGTGCGGTTGCGGTGCGCGTGCAGCTCCTCGCGCAGCCCGGCCTGCTCCTCCGACGCCATCGCCAGCTCCTGCTCCGCCACCGAAAGATCCGCCTCAGCGAGCGCCAGCCCGGCCAGCGCCTCGCGCTCGCGCTCCAGCGCCGCCTCCAGGTCGGCGCGCAGTTCGTCAACCTGCCGGGTTTCGGCGAGCGGCTGGGCTGCCTGGTCGAGGCTGTCCAAGGCCGTATCCAGAAGCGATTGAAGCTCCGCCACCCGGCGCGTCAGCTCCTCGACCCGCGCCGAGTCATCCGTCGCGTCCTCCTGTGGTTCAAGCGGGCCGCCCGGCGCGCCGAGGACCGCCCAGGCAATCGCAAAGGCACAACGCCGCCCAAAAGACCGGCGGCTAAGCCAAGGCCCACAGGCGCCAGCGCGCCCCGCGTCTTCTTCTCGCCGGATTCCCAATCGTTCATGGATACACCCGCAGATACTCTAGCACAAAAGCCTCAAGGAATTGTGAAGACGGGGGGGGCGGCGGCCGCCTCCCTACTCCCGCGAAAGCGGGAGTCCAGCGGGACGAGGCTGAGGCGCGCGTCACCGTGCAGCAAGCCGAAACCAGGTCGAGTGGATTTCCGTCTGCGCGGGAATAGGGGGAGATGAGGCGCGCGTGTCGGCCCTCCCGTCAATGCTTCGACAAGCTCAGCGCGAACGGCATACCTTATCCGCTCTTCCTGAGCCTGTCGAAGGGCGGGCGGAGGGACGACAGGCGCGGCCCGGCGGTTGTCACCCGGCGGGCGCGCCCCCTATCGCGCGGCCCACTCGAATGCCAGCGTGGCGTGGCGCACGAAGACACCGCCTCCGGGCGCGCCCAGCGGCCCGTTCACACCCAGCAGCGCGATGGTGTGCTGCCGGCCGGGAACGGCGTTGTCGGTGACCAGCACGCGCTGCGGCACGTTGAAGCCCTGAACGGCGCCTCGCTCACGGTTGCATTCGCCGTCAACCCAGATCTCGCCGTAGTCGTCGATGCACGTCTCGAACTGCACCCGCACCCCGCTCACCGGATGGCCGTTCACCGTCTCCGGCAGCGTGACGTTGATGCGATACCACACGAAGGTGAACCCCTCCGACACGCGTTGGGTCAGGTCGGCGCACACCTCCCACGCGGAGTCGTCGTAGTCCGGCAGCCTTGCCGGGCTGCCCTGCGACTGCTCCACCAGACCCTCGTTCGGTTCGCCCGGCACGTAGCCCCTGGCGAACCTCCATTGGCCGTTGACCGCCGACTGTCCCGCTTCGCCGTCCAGCGAAAGAGTTGCTCTTGGCATCCCGCTCTCCTTTGTCCGAGTATCCACCCCATTCTACTACAAACTCAGCGATGGGCGCGGGGGCGATGGGGCGTTCACCGCCAGTCGTGGGCGGCGGGCAGCGGCACGCGCGTGGGCACGGCCTGCACGTGCGAGGCAATCACGTTCGTCGTGCCGTCGTACCGCGACACCGTGCCACGCGCCAGGATGACGCGGCTGCCAAGCTCCCTCCGATGCCGCGCAAACACCTTCTGCCAGAGGATTAGCTGCACGTCTCCCTCCTCGTCCTCTATGGTAACGAACACCGTCCCGCTCCGGCCCCGCGGATGCTGCCGGGCCACGGGCCAGCCCGCCACTCGCACTTCGCAGCCGTCCGGCAGCGTCTCCACCGCCGACGTGGGCAGCACGTCCGCGTCCAGAGATGGCCGCACGAACTCCATCACGTGCCCCCTGGGGTACACGCCCATCACGCGGTACTCGCCCATCATGCGCTCGAATGCCGTGAAGTCGTCCAAGCCGGGCGCGCCCTCGCCGCCCGGCAGGGCGAGCGCGGGCTGTCCGCCGCGGCGCGAGGCAGGGGCAAGCCCCGCGTCCCACAGCGCACGCCTGCGGTTCGGCTCGAGCAAGTCGAACGCCCCGGCGTACACCAGCGACTCCATAGCCTGCGGTTTCAGCCCGACGCGCCGCGCCAGGTCGGCCGGGCCGGCGTATGGGCCGCCGCGCTCCCGCTCCTCGACTATGGCCGCGGCTCCGCTCTCGCCAACGTCCTTCACGAACCGCAGGCCGAGCAGCACGGAGCCGTCGAACGGCACGCATCTCGCCTCGCTGCGGTTGACGCACGGGTTCAGAAACGGCACGCCGAACCGCAGGGCGTCCTCCTTCAGCGTCTCCACGGGGTAGAAGCCCATAGGCTGGTTGTTCACCAGCGCCACGAAGAACTCCAGTGGGTGGTATCGCTTGAGCCATGCCGCCTGGTACGCGGTGACCGCGAAGGCGTGGGAATGGGACTCCGGGAACATGTAGTGGCCGTTGACCTTGCCGAATATCCTGCGCGCCGCCTCCTCCGGCACGCCGCGCCTGGCCGCGCCCTCCAGGAAGCGCGCCAGGTGCATGGCGATGAGGTGGCCGCTGTTGGGGCGGGCAAAGGCGCGCCTCGCCTCGTCTGCCTCTGCGGGCGTGAAGCCGCCCACGTCCGTGATGAGCTGCACCACCTGCTCCTGCCAGATGATGACGCCGTAGCCGCGCTCCAGCGCGCGCGCCTCCAGCGGGTGGTCGTAGTCCCACGCCGCGCCGTGGCGATACCGCTCCACGAACTGGGACACGGAACTGCCCTGCACGCCTACGCCGGGCCGTATGAGCGCCACCTGGTACGCCAGATCCAGCAGGTTGCGGGAGCGGAGCCGCTGCGCCATCTTTAGCTGCGCCGGAGATTGCAGAAGGAACACGCCCTTGCTGCGCCCCTCGTTGATCATGTCGTAGACGGCGGGGTCCTCCGGGTCTATGCGGCTCACGTCCGGCCTTCGACCTCCCGCGGCTTCGACCAGATCCAACGCCTCCTCGATCTGGTCGAGCACGGGCAGCGACAGCAGGTCTATCTTGGCGAAACCGGCGTCCGCCACCGAGTCCTTGTCCCAGTCCATTATGTAGCGGCCCTCCATAGCCCCGGCGCGGACGGGCGTCATGGCGGAGATGGGGGAGTCGCTGAGCACCATGCCTCCCACGTGCTGGCCCAGGCTCCGCGGCGCGCCCATGAGCTGCGGCGCCAGCTCCAGCAGCGACCGCCAGCCCGGCGCGTCCACGCGGCCGCGGAAGGCGGGCAGCGACAGCATCTCGCCGCGCAGGTCGGCCGCGTCGTGCGAGTGGAGTTGCCTCGAAAGCGTCCGCAGGTCATCGCGCGGCAACCCCAACGCCTTGCCCGCGTCCTGCAATATCCCCTTCACCGAGTACGTCGAGACGGCTCCCGTCAGCACCGCAAACTCCGGCCCGAACTGCCGATGTACGCGCCGGATCAGCTCGTCGCGGAGTCCGCGCGGGAAGTCCAGGTCTATGTCCGGCAGCGCGTGCATGTCGTCCGAGATGAAACGCTCCAGCGTCAGGTTCCACCGCAGCGGGTCAACGTGGCTTATGCCTATGAGGTAGCCCACCAGAAGCGCCACCGAAGAGCCGCGCCCGCGGCCCGGCGGCCGCTCCTCCAGGGGCGTTTCAGGTTGCGCCAGTCCGCGCTCCTCCATGATGCGCTGCGCCAGCAGGCATATCTCGCGGTACAGCAGGAGGAATCCCGCAAGCCCGTGGCGCTCTATCAGGCGGAACTCCTCGGCCAGGCGCGCATCCACGTTCGGCGGGATCCCGCCGTAGCGGCGAACTGCGGCCTCGCGGCACAGACGCTCCAGGTAGCTCTGCGTGGTGTATCCCGCGGGCACGCCCGGCTGGGGCAGGCGGTAGCCCAGGTCGGTTGCCAGGTTGAACTCGCACCGCTCCGCGATGGCGAGTGTGTTGGCGATGGCTTCCGGCACGTGCCGGAACAGCCGCGCCATGGCCTCCAGCGGCTTGAGGTGCAGGTGGTGGTTGGGCCGGATGTATGGGAGCGCCTGATCCAGCGTGAGGTTGAGACGGGCGGCGACCAGGACGTGCTGAAGGCGGTATCGCTCCGGCGCGTGGTAGTGGACGTCGTTGGTGGCTGCGACCTCTACGCCTGCGTCGCGGGCCAGCGCGATCAGGTCGCGGTTGCGGGCAGCGTCGCCCTGCAACAGGTTGCGTTGCAGCTCCACGTAGACGCCATCGGAGCCGAACGCCTCCCGCCACTCGCGCAGCAGCCGCTGGGCGTCCGCGCGGTGGCCGTCCTGCGCCAGGCGTGACAGCGGCCCATCGCGCCCGCCCGTGAGCAGCACGAGGCCGGCGGCGTGGTGTGCGAGGAGCGCAGGGGCCAGGCGCGGCTCCCGGCGGTTGGAGGCGTTGGCAAGGGTGAACAGGCGGCACAGGTTGGCGTACCCCTCCCGCGTGGCGGCCAGCAGGACAACGCGGGAACCGTCCGACAGCGTCAGTTCTCCGCCGGTGATGGGCCGCACGCCGAGGCTGTTGGCAAGCCGTGCGAACTCCAGCGCGCCGCACAGGTTCGTATCGGTCAGGGCCAGAGCTGTGCAGCCGTGCTCCCGCGCCTGCGCCAGCAACTCATGGACGTGAGACGCTCCCAGCCCGAACGAGTAGAAGCTCTTGGCGTGCAGTTCCACGTATCCGGCGGTCATGGCCGTTCCTTCCCGCCGGGGCGGTGCCGGTACCAGCAGCCGTCGCGCAGGTCTCGGAAGATGGTCTCCTGCGCGCCGTCCTCGCGTGTGACCAGGTAGTAGGCGCGGCTGGTGGGTTCCGGCGTCCACCACAGGTCGAAGCTCCAACGCTCCTCAATGCTCGCCACGCTGCGCCACTCGCGGCCCACGCGTACGGCTTCCGGGCGATGACCGCTTCCCTCACGCACGGCGGCGGCCACGGGCGCGGCGAGGGGCTGCATCTCGTCGCCGGCCAGCGGGTCGATGGGTACGCGCAGTGCGCGCATCTCCGGCGCCGGATGCCAGGCCGCAACCTCCTCTACGCGGTACAGGGCGCGCCGCCCGTTGGCCCGGGCCTGAAGCTGTCTTTCGACTTCCACCAGCCGTTCGCTCCGATCCTTCCGCACCTCCGGCAGCAGCCCCATCTGCACCGCCGACCCGCCGGAGAGCGCGCCCAGCGTGAGCGTCATCTCCTCCACCGGGGCGGGCGGGGGATCGCCCGCAAGCTGCCTGCGCACGATAGCGGCCGCCTCTTCCCATTGCCCTACGCCGCGCTTGAAGTGGACCGCCTTCTCCCACGGCGCGCCCTTTGCCAGGGTGCATTGCAGCGCCGCCCAGCCGGCGAAACGACCGCGCACGTCCGGCCGGGCAAAGGCGCGGCGCATCAGCCGCTCTGCCCCGGCCGCCACAAGCTCCAGCGACACCGAGGCGAATGGCAGCGACAGCCGCTCGGTGACGGCTTCATCGTTCTTCAGTGGGATGAGCGGCCGGCGGTCGACGCCGCGCGCAAGCTCCCACGCCAGCCTGCCCTCCGCGCCGAACCGGTCTGCCAGCGGCTCCACTCGCCAGGCGGCCGCGTCGCCCAGCGTGCGGATGCCGAAGCGGCGCATGGCCGCAGTCAGGCTGCGCGCTACGGGCAGCAGGCCAACGGGATGAGGCGCGAGGAAGGAGGCCGCATCCGCGGGCACGCGGACTGCGCCAAGAGCGGCGGCGGTGCGAGCCGCAACGTATGCGGGGAACTTGCCGTCGCCCAGGCCCACGCGGGGAAGCAGGTACTCCGGGGCGGCGTTCAGCAGGGCTACGGCCAGCCTTGCCTCGCCGCCGTACATCTCCGAGAGGCCGTCCAGCCGCACGTAGGCCGTCCCCAGCTCGCCCGCCTCAACGCGGTCGCTCACGCCCTGCAACGACGAGAGCGCCTGCCGGAACACGCGGCGGTAGGCCGGCTCGTCCGCCTCGACCACTGCGGCGCCGGGCCGGAGCGACAGCGCCTCCTCGAGCGTCATGCCGGCTGAGGCGCCGGACGCGCCGGGCAGAGCGTCGAGCACGACTGCGCGGCCGCGCTCGCGGCCCACGATGACGGCGGGCGCGTTGCGGAGGCGGGGACTGCGTTGCAGTTCCACCTTGGCGCGCAGGCGCGTGACCAGGAAACAGGCAACTCGCAAGCGGTCTCCTTGCGCAGCTTCCACGCGGGCGCGGTTGGGTCTATGCGCCGCGTGGGAATTGTACAAGAATATATGTTCTCTGGGAACGGGCAAACGGCACGACGCGGGCTTCCGCGTTGCGCTTTTCTCAATGAGGATGGCAGCACCGGACAAACCGCCGCCGACTCTCTATCATCGTCACAGGGACGTTGGCAGGCGCGATTGCCGTTCCGGCCGCCGCTGGGCGAGTGGCTTACCCCTGCGCGGCAGGCGTGGGTGCGGACGCCGCGCCATCATGGATCCGCACCATCAGCGTATCCCCATCCTCCCAAGGCTGCGACGACACCGCCCAGCTAAGCGTGTTGTTCGCGGCGTCAACCGTGGCGTTGGCAACGCTCAAAGACAGCGACCCGGCGCCGTCCAGTTCTATCACGTCCAACACCTGCGACGCCAGCGCAGTGACCGGCGTGACCTTGATCTTCACCTGGCCCGACTCATACGCTATCCGCCCGATTGTGGCCGACGCGCCGCCCGCGCCCGTGAACGCTGTTGGCTTGAGCGTGCCGTTGGTTGCGTCCGCGGCAACGGCGCTGCCGACCGTCACCGGGTCGAAGAACAGCTCGTGCAGCGTGCCCGTGGGCGCTGTGACGGTGACCGTCCAGTCCCCGTAGATGTTGTCCGGTTTGAAGTTGCACGGCATATCACTGTAGTGTTGGAGCAGGTCGTGGACGCTGTAGGAGCCCGCGGGGAGAGGTCGCGCCGTCGAGAATCCCAGGTTGTATCCGTTGGAGGGAACTTTGTCGTCGTCTATGGTCACCGCTTCAAAAAGCTCCGCGTCCGGGCCTTTCAGCCACAAACGGCTATAGGTTGGGTCACCATGGTTGTTCTCCATGCTGAAAATCTCGGCACCGGCCTTTAATCCTGAGGCGAGGGATTTGCTCTCCGGCAACGGCCCCAGCGGATCTGCGCGATCAATCCGCTCTCGCAGGATCCTGCCACTGATGCACTCATGGAACCCAGCTATTCCCTCCCCCGCTTTCAATTCCGCCGTCAACCCCGCTATCTTCGCCTTGAGGTTGGACAGCGATATCGTCGGAGGCGGAGACACCGCCCCGTCGGTGACAAAGTCTGGGTTGGAGGCCCGGCCTGTTGCCCCGCCGGCAGTCAGGGCTGGCAGCCAGGCACGGCTCAGGGTGTCCACCGTGTAGTCCCATGCCGACTCCTCAGGGTTCCCAAGCGTTGCGAACGAAGCCTTCCTGGGGGAGGACGCGTCCGACTCACTGGCCGACGGAGTCGCCAGGCCAACAAAGAGCACCGCCTGGCGATTGTCCCAAGAGGCGTTGCGAGTTGACTTGTTAGATTCAGCCTCGGCGAGAGCAGCCGCCTCCGTCGTATGCGTCCTGTCGCCACGCACCACCACCAGAATCTCGTTCGGGCCGCTTCCCTCCAAGTACTCGTGGACGGTGAACCGCAGCTTGTGCACGGCGCGGTAGGGCGCCGACGCGCCCTTGTCCGGTTCCGCCCCCGCCGTCACAGACTGTAGCGACGCACGCACAATGATCAGCGAGTCGCTTCTCAATGCGTAGTATATCTGCTCCTCCAGCGAGGCGGGTACAAACCAGGTCACATTCGGATACTCATATATCACCGGAGTTGCAGTGGGCGTATCAGAGGAGGCGTGAAACTCCGGGGTTGCCGTGGGATAGACCGGTGTTTCCGGGGTTGCGGTCGGCGGATTCGGGGAGATGTGAATCTCCGAGCTTGCCGTCGGATAAACGGGTACCTCCGGTGTCGCGGGCGGCTGAGCCTTCTCGCAAGACGCCGTTAGGACGGCAAGAACGACCAGGCACAACGCGGTGAGAACCCAGGCAAGGTATCTCTTGAGGCCCGTTGTCATCATTGTCCTCATCCTGCTGGCGCAGGCGCGGGCGCGGCCGCCGCGCCATCATGGATGCGCACCATCAGCGTGTCCCCGTTATGCCACGGCTGCGACGACACCGTCCAGCTGAGCGTGTTGTTCGCGGCGTCAACCGTGGCGTTAGCAACGCTCAACGACAGCGACCCGGCGCCGTCCAGCTCTATCACATCCACCACCTGAGACGCAAGCGCAGTGACCGGCGTGACCTTGATCTTCACCTGGCCGGACTCATACGCTATCCGCCCGATTGTGGCCGACGCGCCGCCCGCGCCCGTGAACGCGGTTGGCTTGAGCGTACCGTTGGCGGCGTCCGCAGCAACGGCGCTGCCCACCGTCACCGGGTCGAAGAACAGCTCGTGCAGCGTGCCCGCGGGCGCGGTGACGGTGACGAACACCTCTTTCCGCTTCATCTCGTCCTCAGGTATCGCGTTGCAGATGATGCCATCCGGCGGCAGGTAGAACCAGTAGAACCGATACACTCCCGCGGGCAGGGGACGCGCAGTTACCGACTCACCAGGCCATCGGGCGTGGAACAGGCCCGCGTCCCTGCCCGCGAGCCGATTCTCCCCCCATGAGTTGTCGTGTGGGGCAGGTCGCGTTTCCTCGCGCAATGCGACAGGCGCATACTCTGACGTGTAGGACAGAATCCCTGCGGCCAGCCCAGAGCCTATGGACTCATCGTAGCGAATGTAGTGATAGCTGCCGCCCAGCTTCTCTTTCCGATAAAGGACTTCCCGCTCCCACTTGTGCTTGAGATAGAGACAGTCCTTGTACGCCTCGGTGCCTCCGCCCGCTGTGACCTCTTGGTCAATCGCCGCAATCTTGGCCTTCATGTCGGCCAGAGTGATTGTAGGAGCCGGCTCGGACTGACCAGACTCTCCTGAGGCACCTCCGGAAGCAGGCAGAGGCTTGTCCAGCAAAAAGCTCTGCTCGCCGCTGCCGGATGCCCCACCAGCCCCCGGCGCTTCTCCGGCTGATGCAGCCGGCAGCCACCTCTTACCGGTAAGACTAGCTACAGTGTAATAGTCTCCGCCTGCAAAGATGCTTCCCAACCGATAGCGGTTCGCCTGACTGAGGCTTGCCAATTCCGGATGGTCGCCGATGAGAAACACTACCGCCTCGCGGTCATCCCACTGCGTGTCTCGATTATCTTTGAGGGCGTTGGCCGCCGAAACGGCTCCCGCCGCAGATTGAAACTCTCTAGACGTGTCATGAACCACACCAACAACATCACTGGCCCCGCTCCCGCTCAGGTACTCCAACACTTGAAACTTGTAGTCCAAGGCGGCGAAGTAGCCAGTCCGTCCTGTCACTCGCTCCGACACGGCAACCACCGAGAGCAACCGGGCCCGGATGATGGCGTCTGCCCCCGCTATCCGCTCCTCTAGCGTGGTTGGGCCATAGTATTCAAACCCGTTTCCGAAGCCTCCACTCGGCGGCTGTTCAGCGTCCGGCTGTGCCCCCGTGCAGCCCGCGAAGATAGCAAGACTGGCCAATGCCAGCGTGGCCAAGGGGCCGAACCGCAAAAGCGCCGCCAATCTTCTCATCAGGCCGCTTCCCTCTCCACCAATGCGAACCCCGAGCCGCGTTAGACTCTCACTTTACCACATTCCAATTGGCGGCGCGAGCGGCGGCAATGACTCTCCCCGCCCGCTCGCGCCCCCTGAAGTATGCCCGCAGCGCTGGACAAACCGCCTCCGACTCTCTATCATCGTCTCAGGGACGATAGCAGGCGCGATTGCCGTTCCGGCCGCCGCCTGCCGGGAAGGACGGCCGACTTGGACTTCGACAGCTACAACCTGGACGATGTCTTCTACGACGAGATGTTCCTGCCGGACGGCACCCCTCGGGAGCACTGCCGCGGGTTGCACGGGCTGCTCCTGGAGCTTGCCGCGGAGGACGTGTTCACCATGCAGGAGCGCGTCACCCGCTCGTTCTCGCAGGAGGGCATCTCCTTCAAGGTCTACGGCGACGAGCAGGAGGAGGAGCGCATCATCCCCGTGGACCTGCTGCCCCGCATAGTCTCCGCGGAGGACTGGCGAGTGGTGGAGCAGGGGCTGGCGCAACGCCTCAAGACCCTCAACCTGTTCCTGGACGACATCTACAACGACGGGCGAATCGTCCGCGACGGCGTGATACCCGCGGACGTGGTCTTCGAGTGCCCGCAGTACCGCACGCAGATGAAGGGCTTTTCGCCGCCGCTGGGCGCATGGGCCGTCATCTGCGGCTCTGACGTGGTTCGCACCAACGACGGCTTCCACATCCTGGAGGACAACCTGCGCGTGCCCTCCGGCATGTCCTACATGATAGCTAACCGCAAGGCGGTCAAGGCCACAATGCGGCGGCTGTTCCGCAGCTCCCGCGTCCACGGAGTGGAGCGGTACGGCGAAACGCTGCTGTCCATACTGCGGGAGCTCGCGCCGGAGGGCGTGTCGGATCCCGCCGTGGCCCTGCTCACGCCCGGCGTCTACAACTCCGCATTCTACGAGCACATGTTCCTGGCGCACGAGCTGGGCGCGGAGCTTGTGGAGGGCCGCGACCTGCTGACCGAAGGCGGCTACGTGTACATGCGAACGTCCCAAGGCCTCAGGCGCGTGGACGTCATCTACCGCCGCGTGGACGACGACTTCCTGGATCCTCTGGCCTTTCGCCAGGACTCGATGCTCGGCGTGCCCGGCCTGCTGGACGTTTACCTGCGCGGCAACGTCACGCTCGCCAACGCGCCCGGCACGGGCGTCGCCGACGACAAGAGCGTGTACGCCTACGTGCCGGACATGATGCGCTACTACCTGGGCGAGGAGCCTCTGCTCGCCAACGTCCCAACGTACCTGTGCCGCCGCCCGCACGACCTGGAGTACACGCTGGACAACATGCAAGACCTGGTGGTGAAGCGAGTGGGCGAGTCGGGCGGCTACGGCATGATCGTCGGGCCGCACGCCACGCAGCAGGAGCGAGACGACTACGCCGTGCAGCTGCGCGCCAACCCCGCCGACTTCATCTCGCAGCCGGTGCTCGCGCTCTCGCGCTCGCCCTGCCTAGCCGATGGCAGCTTTGAGCCGCGGCACGTCGACCTGCGGCCGTTCGTGCTTCAAGGCCGCGTGAACCGCGTCATTGCGGGCGCGTTCTGCCGCGTTGCCCTGAGACGGGGCAGCCTGGTGGTGAACTCGAGCCAGGGCGGCGGCGGCAAGGACGTCTGGGTGCTGGAGGAGTAGCGAACGTGCTGGCAAGAAGCGCAGAGGGCCTCTACTGGATGGGGCGATACCTGGAACGGGCAGGCCACCTGTGCCGCCTGTTGCGCCTGCAAACGGAGGCGCTGGTGGACAGGCCCATCGCCGAGATATACGTCGGCTGGAGCCGCATCTACCGCAGCCTGGATCGGGAGCCGCCCGGCGGCGGCCTCGTGCCGGTCGGCAGCGACGACTTCATCCTTGCCGACTCGTTCACGCTCGCCGACGACCTCACCTTCGAGCCGTCCAACCCGGACTCCGTGCGCAGCTGCTTCGTCATGGGCCGCGAGAACGCCCGGCAGATGCGGCACTATATCACCGGCGAGATGTGGCTGCGGCTCAACCTGGCATACCTGCGAATGCAGGGACGGGCCATCAGCGAGATATGGCGGACGTCGCCGGAAGGGTTCTACGCGGAGACGGAGGCGGAGATTGACACCTTCATGGGCACGACCGACGCGACGATGTACCGAGACCTGGCCTGGAGCTTCGCGCAGCTTGGGCGCTTCATAGAGCGGGCGCAGGTGAGGACGTCGCTGCTGCTGACGCAGATTGCCCTGGACAACGAGGGCGACGAGCCGTCCGAGACGGACTGGACGGGACTGCTGCGCCTGTACAACGCGCTGGACGCATACAACCGCATACACGGCATCGAGGTGCTGCCTGAGCTGGCGCTCGACCTGCTGGCTACCGACCCGCTGCTGCCCGACTCGATTTGCCACTCGGTGGACAGGGTGTCGCAGGAGCTGGAGGCAATTGGCTCAGGACTTGACGATGAGACGGTGGCCGCCGCCCGGCGGCTGGCCGGCCGCCTGAGCGGGCTGGTCCACCACCACTGGCCGGACAGCGAGGACCGGGCGGCGCTGCTGGAGCAAACGGGACGAGACTGCCGCCTCCTCCACCAGTTGGTGGCCGCCGCCTACTTCCACCACGGCACCCTATGACTCTACAGATTGACTACTTGCGACCGCCGCCTCCGCGTCTTTGATTCAGTGGCGGACGGGCCTGATCAATCTTCCGTTTCTCATGGACGCGCCGAGTATTGGACGTGCTTCTTCCATCCGCGGGTTTCCACTCGAAATGATGTGTATCGGGCGAAACGGGTTTGTCAGAGCGATGGTGCTGATCTCTGCGGCGCGCCAAGTTCTTGGCTTCGCCGATGTAGTCGATTACGCCAGTCTTTTTGTTCACAAACCGATACAGCCCGGGTTTATTTGGAGGGGGCCTACGACTAGGTCGTCCTCTGCCAAAGATGCCCATTACAAAGCCTCCTCTTCACGAATCGAGGGCCTCTATAAGACATAAAGCGGAGGGCCCGCAACCCTCCGCCATACCTTCTTTCTCTCAAGACGCACCTGAGAGTCGTGATTATGCTAACCCCAAACAGACAGGACTGTCAACCCCACGATTCTCGCTGGTAGCGTAAGCCGCCGCCTACTTCCACCACGCGGGATAGCGGGGGCGGGGGCTGCCCGCCCGCTCATGGTAAACCTGTCGAACCAGAGAGGGCGAATGCGCTTCAACGCCGGTGCAAGGTGACTGGGAGCCGCGTCTCGTGGTACAATTCGAGCGTAACCGGGCAGCCTCAGCCGGGAGAGTGAGCCATGCAGAACACCACAACGCACCAGGAGCACAGCAGGGCCTTCCTGGAGCAGGCGTTCGCGGAGCTTGAGGCGGGGGACGCGCGGGAGGCGTCCGGGAAGGGATGGGACGCGGCGGCGCACATCCTGAAGGCCGTGGCAATAGAACGCGGCTGGGAACATGACGATTATCGACTGCTGCTTGGAGTCGCGAGCGGGCTGTTTGCCGAGACGCGGAACGATGTCCTGCGGCACGGCTTCAACGCGGCCCTAATGCTGTACGCAAACTTCCACGACGATGTCATCGGCCGAGACTGGGTTGCGTCGTGCCTCGATAGGTTGCAGTCGTTCGTGGAGGCCGCAGAGTCGCTGCTTAGTAGCGGTTGAGCCGCGCAGTGTGCGTGGTGACCTATGCTCGTTCGCTGTGCTAATATGTCGCCGTGGCACAGGCCACCCCCGGAGAGAATGAGTCATGCAGAGCGCCAAAACGCACCAGGAGCAGAGCAGGGCCTTGCTGGAGCAGGCATACGCCAAGCTTGAGGCGGGCGACCTCCATCAAGCCTCGAAGATGGGGTGGGACGCAGCTATGGAAATGCTGAGGGCAGTCGCCGAGGAGCGCGGCTGGGAACACGACGACGTACGTCCGCTCGTAGCAGTTATGGGAAAACTAGCTGTCGAGGCGCGAAACGGGAAGCTGCAAGACGGATTCAACGCAGCCTTCATGTTGCGCACGTACTACGGGGAAGGTTGGTTGTACGGGAACTCCGTGCAAGTGTACCTCGACCGCGTCCGTGAGTTCGTGGCAGACACGGAGGGACTACTGAATGGCCGCTGAACTCCCAAGGGTCTCCCCGCATGAGGTTGGTTCAGTGTGCGCTCCCTGTTGCCATAGCTGAGTCTCAAGGGGCTGACTTCCATAGATTGGGCCATGCGTCAGAACACTACATACCGGCAGCAAAGCAGGGTCTTTCTGGAGCAGGCGTTCGAGGAGCTTGAGAAGAGTGACTTGAATCAGGCGTCCGAAAAGGGGTGGGGCGCGGCGGCTCAGATGCTGAAAGCAATTGCCTCGGAGCGTGGATGGGCGCACGGCAACCACAGTATGCTCTTTGCGGTCATGGACAGGCTGGAGATGGAGACCAATAGTGTAAGCTTGCGCGATGGCTTCAGCGCGGCGCACTATCTGCACATTAACTTCTACGAGGGCTGGCTGGAACGGGCTGGAGTGGAAGAGAACCTCAACCGCGTGCAGGCTTTCGTGGACGCCGCGGAGGAGCTGCTCAGTAGCGGTTGAGCCGCGCGGTGTGCAGCCGCGTGTACTCCGAGCCGCCGGGCGACAGCACGCTGCGTATGAGCGACACGCGCTCCACCGCCAGCGTCTCGCCTGCGTCAAGCTCCACTGCGGCCAGCGCAGCCGCCACCGCCCGCCGCTGCGGCTCCGGCGCACCCTCGCGCACGCGGCCAAGCGTCACGTGCGGCCGGAACTGCCGCCGCTCTCTAGGGAATCCCGCGCGCTCCAACTCATCCTCCAGTGAGCGGTACAGCTCCGTCAGAGGCGCAAGCTCGCCTGCGAGCGACATCCAGATCACCCGCATCGCCCGCAGGCGTTGGAAGCCGCCGATGCCGCCAAGCGCAACCTCGAACGGGCACGCCGCGGCCGCGCACCGCGACACCGCGTCCGAAAGGGCAGGGACGGATTCGACATCCACGTCGCCCAGGAACCGCAGCGTGAGGTGCAGGCTCTCCGGCCTGCTCCAGCGCACGCCGCCATCCACCTGCGCGGACAGCTGACGCACCACGCCCGCGAGGCGATCGCGAGTCGGCGTGGGCAGCTCCACGGCTATGAAGGCTCGGATGCGTTCCATACTTTAGTCTTGGACGGGCGCTCTCAGACTCGCGGCGGGCTGGCGTAAACCGAGGCCCATCCATATAATGGTCGGTGTGCTTCTACGGCTATCGGCCGATTGGAACGGCAACAATCATAGCACAACCTGACCGGCAGCCGAACGGGCCCCTACGGAGTGAATGAACCATGCCAAGATTGAGCGGCGGGGAAGCCTTGGTAAAGTCCCTGGTTCGTGAAGGGGTTGACGTAGTGTTCGGGATTCCCGGCATACACATGTCGGGAATCGTTGTCGCTATACGTGACGAGCCGGGCATACGGATGATCACAACCCGCCACGAATCGGGCGCTACTCACATGGCCGACGGCTATGCCCGCGCGTCCGGGAAACCCGGGGTAGCCCTGGTGGTACCCGGCGCAGGCGTATACAACGCCGCCTCAGGCCTGGCCACCGCCTACTCTCGCTCTTCGCCGGTGCTGCTCATAGCCGGCCAGATACCGCGCGGCCAAATCGGGAAGAATCACGGGGGCATTCACGAGGTCATGGATCAGATGGACATCGTACGCTCCGTGACCAAGTGGCGGCGCCAGGCACTCAGAGCGCGAGACGTGCCCGGCGCAGTTACCGAGGCGTTCCGGCAGATGCGCACCGGCCGACCACGCCCCGTCATGCTGGACATTCCGCCGGAGGTGGCCGTGGAGCGCGAGGAGATCCAGCTGCGCGACCCGGCTCCGGTCTCTCGAATAGTGCCCAGCCCGGATGACCTCAGAAGGGCCGCCGGCATCATCGCTCAGGCCAGCCTGCCCGTGATATTCGCCGGTGGCGGCGTAAGGCAATCGGGCGCGGAGCAGGCTCTGGTCGAACTGGTCGAAGCCACAAACATACCTGTGATTACGTCCGCAGGCGGCAAGGGGGTCGTTCCCGATGACCACCCCTTGTGCTATGGGTCGTGCCTCGGCCCTATGGCTGAGAGGCACGAGATGAACCAGCTCTACGAAGTGATGCAGTCCGCCGATGCAGTCATTGGCATTGGCACCCGGTTCTCGCTGGGGAACCCGGCCGGCGAGGCGTCCCCGTTGATAAACGTCAACATAGACGACGCCGAGCTTACGGGCGTGCAGTCCAACACCATCCCACTGCACGGCGACGCCAAAGCGACCATAGAAGCGCTGCTCCCATATCTGATCGAGGCCGGAGCGGACGAGCGCCCATCGCCCGCGGATGCGGTCATCGCCGCCCGGCGCCTCATCTCCTACTACGACATAAGGCTGAAGGAACCCCAGTTCGCCATTCTGGAGGCAATCAAGGCCGGCATACCGGAGGAAACACTCACTGTCTGGGATGTCACGCAGTTCGGATACTACGCCCGCACCCACTACCGGGTGACTCAGCCGGGGACATACATCGACTCCGGCTACTCCTTCAATCTCGGCTTTGCCTTCCCGACGGCGATGGGCGCGAAAGCGGCCAGGCCGGACTGCCCTGTGGTGTGCATAATCGGAGACGGCGGTTTCATGTTCAACGCGCCTGAGCTTGCAACGGCCGTCAGGTACGGGATAAACGTAGTCACCGTGGTATTCAGAGACGACGCCTACGGCAACGTGGCCCGCGACCTGGACGAACTCTTTGGCGGTACATACGAAACCGACCTGCTCAACCCGGACCTGGTGAAGTTTACCGAGTCCTTCGGCGCGATCGGGATGCGAGCCAACGACCCCTTGGAGCTGGCCGAGCTGCTACCCCGCGCCCTGGAGCTCCAGGCGCCGGTTGTCATCGACGTGCCGATTGCAGGTATGCCATTGCCGCGCCCCCGGCGGTACGCTAATCTCCCCTCCGTGCCCTGGACACACCCGCAGGAAGGCTTGATTGCCGACTGATTCGCGGCTCGCTTCGGTCGCTGCGAATGAGCTGAGCCGTTTCAGGCGGGCAGTCCCAGCAATCGGGCGGCGTTGCGGTACAGGATGCTCTCCTTGGCATCGTCCGAGATGGGCGAGTCCACCACCTGCCGCATGAGCCGCTTCTGGCTGATGAGCGGGTAGTCCGTCCCGAACATGATTCTGTCCTCTCCGACCAGCCCTACCACCGCGGCGAACACCTCCTCCCGGTACAGGAAGGGCGACGCGGCTGAGTCGAAGTACACGCGCGCAAGCGACTCCCGCACCTCCGGCATGAGCGCGTAGAAGGGCAGGCCGCCGCCCCAGTGCGCGCAGATGACGGTTGCCTCCGGGAATGCCTCGATGAAGCGGCAGAGCGTGGCGGGCGTCACATTCCCCTTACCCGGGTAGGTGTGCCCAACCGGCTCCGACGTGTGAGTCAGGATGGGCATACCCGCCGCCGCAGCCGCCTCTACCACGGGCGCCATCACCGTCTTGTCGCCCAGGTCAAAGCCCTGCGTGTCCGGGTGCAGCTCGCCTATGCCGGACAGC
Source organism: Dehalococcoidia bacterium (assembly GCA_963555975.3). Classification (GTDB taxonomy): domain Bacteria; phylum Chloroflexota; class Dehalococcoidia; order Lucifugimonadales; family UBA2985; genus JAPPHY01. The sequence goes on along the minus strand of OY821663.2, from coordinate 54,406 downwards.
CCCGCGGCGGCGCAGCGTTCAATCTCGGCAGCGGCGGTGTCGCCCCACAGCGGGTTGACGGCGCAGAAGCCCCTGAGCCGTAGGGGGAAGCGGCTAACCGCGTCAATCAGATAGTCGTTGGCCTCACGCGCCAGGCCGATGTCGTTCCAGCCGATGCCAACCGCCACCGACAGGTCTACGGCCGCGCCGTCCATGGTGGCAACCAGCTCCTCCGCGTCAGCCATGCGGGCGCGCGGGTCGGAGAACATCGCGGCCAGCGTTCCGTCACGCTCCAGCAGCGACTCGCGGCGCCGGATCAGTTCCGGCGGGAATACGTGCGTGTGCGAGTCGATGATCATGGCTGTGTTGCCGCGCCCGCCCGACCGCGGTTTCGCCTTGTGAACAGCAGGCCCGACCACGTTCCGTCTATCGAGCAGACCTTGTAGTCCACCAGGCCCATATCCAGCCCCGTGTTCCGCACCACGACCTGCGTGAGATCTGACGGAACGCCGGACGCCTTCTTGGGCCAGGCTATCCAGAGGCTGCCCTTCTCCGCCACTCCGCGCAGCACGTCGCACAGCCGCTCCGTGAAATCGAACTTGGACATGACGAACCAGATCGCCAGCCGGCATGGAGCGGATTGCTCCCTGTGCAGCGACACGCCATCCGGCAGCGGGCCGAGCGTCTCCTCGAATCCCGCGGGCGCGTCTACCAGGAGCACGGAGTAGCCTGCGCGTATTCCGAGCTTGCTGACGAGGGGAGTTTTGGCGTACGCCTCGAAGCCGGAGCGTGGCACACAGGGCGCGGCCGGCGCGTCGGCGATGGCGTTCCGCAGCGCCTCGCCTACCTCGCTCCACGCGGCGAACGCCGCGTCAGGCAGTGTATCCCTGACACGCTGCGCCTTGTCCGTCGCGCCGCCCACGAACAGCAACGGCGTGCCGCGCGACGACTTGCGGCTGCGCAGGTACACGCCAAGCTCGCGGCCGTGAGACGGCAACCGGCCCAGGTCGATGACCACGGCGTCGCCCGGATCCGCGGCCAGCACCTTCATGTCGTCGAGCGTGTCCAGGGGGAAGTACGTCACCTCGTAGCCGGCGCTGTGCAGTCGCTCGACGCGCTCCGGCGCCTCCGCGGCCTTCCAGTGGACGAGGCGCACGCGGTGCGTGGGCTTCACGTGCGGCCCGCCTCACCGCGCACTGCGGACAGCAGCGAGTCCACGCGCTGCCGAATGAGTTGGGCTATCTCCTCACGTGGAAGCCGCGCGTCGATGACCAGCCATCGCTCCGGCTCCTTGCGGGCCAGCTCCAGGTATCCCCGGCGCACGCGGCGGTGAAAGTTCATCGCCTCGCTGTCCTCATGGCCTCCCTCGAACAGCGTCCCTTGCCGAGACCACTGGCCGGGTTCGCCTGCGTCATTCTCGTCGGGCGCATCGGGGAAGAGCTGGCCCTGGCTGGCTGCGTCCGTGAAGTCACGGACGGCCTTCTGCTCCATGCGGTCACCGGAGCGCCAGGTATCCCGCTTCATCCGCTCCTCCGGCGGGAAGTCCAGCAGGATGGTCAGATTGGGCTTGAGGCCGCCCGCGCCCACGGCGTTGACCGCCTCAACCTCCTTCAGGGACAGGCCGCGGCCGTATCCCTGGTAGGCCACGGTGGAGTCGAAGAAGCGGTCCGAGATCACCACGTCTCCGCGCTCCAGCGCGGGGCTTATCACTTCCGACACAAGCTGCGACCGCGAGGCGTTGAACAGCAGAAGCTCCGCCTCGTGCGTCCTGGGCGCGGTGGAGAACTTGAGCACCTGCCTCAGAAGCTGTCCCAACTGCGTCCCGCCCGGCTCTCGCACCGTCGTCACGGACACCCTGCGCTGCTTCAGGCTCTCCGCGAGCGTCTCCGCCTGCGTGGACTTGCCGCTGCCGTCCCCGCCCTCGAACGTGATGAATAGTCCTTCCGGCATGAGCGCGCACCTACCGCCGGGAAATGGTCACGCGGCGGTTCGGCTCCCTGCCCACGCTCGTCGAGACCAGGCTGCTCTCCTGGGCGATCTGGTGCTGGAGCCTGCGGATGTAGGCCATCTGTGGCGTGAGCGTCACAGCGCCCTCGCCGTCCTGCACCTGGCGCGCCGCATCCTCCGCCTCTCGCACGGCGTGAACCACCGGATCCTCCCATCCCCTCTCGCGTGACAGGCCCATGAGGAACTCGCGTATCTGCGGGGGCGTGTTGTTCCTGAGCACGAATATCGACTTGCCGGCGTCCTCGGCGTTGCGGAGCGTCCGCGGCATCTTGCGGAAGAACTGCTTGGTGGTCAGCAGTATCTCCGCCCTGTCCAGCCTGTCCACAAGCTCAACGGGCATCCGGCCCGCCTGCACGGTCTGCACCAGCCGCCCGCGGTTTACTCCGAACGGCAGTATCCTTATGCGGTCTCCCTCCGCGGGCAGCCCCACCTGCTCGCCCTGCGAGTCCGCCGCTCCGTTGCCCGCGAGGAGCGTGGAGACCGGCCCGTCCCTGGAGACGGCGATCTCGCCGCGCTCGTCCGCGGCGCGTATCTCGGGCGAGACCGGCATACCCCGCAGCATGGCGTCCACAACCTGCGCAACGTCATCGTGGACGGCCACGCGGTTCCACGACTGTATCTCCACCACAACGTCGAACGTGGGGGGAGACTTGCGCTCCAGTACGCTCTTCTGGGTGCGGCGTCTGCGGGCTTCCTCGTCTCCGAGCGTGACCGTCTGTATGCCGCCTATCAGGTCGGACAGCGTGGGGTTGAGCGCCAGGTTGCTGAGCGTGTTGCCGTGGGCGGTGGCGATGAGCTGCACGCCGCGCTCTGCGATGGTGCGGGCGGCGGCGGCCTCCTGCTCAGTGCCCATCTCGTCGATTATGATGACCTGCGGCATGTGGTTCTCCACCGCCTCGATCATGACGGCGTGCTGTAGCGCGGGCGTGACCACCTGCATACGGCGGGCGCGCCCGATGGCCGGATGCGGTATGTCGCCGTCTCCCGCTATCTCGTTGGACGTGTCCACGATGACCACGCGCTTGCGGACGTCGTCGGCCAGGACGCGCGCCACTTCCCGTAGCATGGTGGTCTTGCCCATGCCGGGCCGGCCCAGCAGCAGGATGCTCTTGCCGCTCCGCACCAGGTCTTCTATGACGCGTATGGTGCCGAACACGGCGCGGCCCACCCTGCACGTGAGGCCCACTATCTTGGCGCGGCGGTTGCGAATCGCTGAGATGCGATGCAGCGTCCGCTCTATGCCGGCGCGGTTGTCATCGCCGAACGCGCCGATGCGCTCCACCACGTGCTGTACGTCCGCCTCCGTGACCTCGCGATGCGCCAGAAATACCTCGCGCTCCGGGAAGCGGGCCTCCGGCGGGCGGCCCAGGTCGAGCACCACCTCCAGAAGCTCTTCCATGCTGCCCAGCTCCCTCAGCGGCTCCTGCACGTAGGTCGGCAGCGCGCCGACCAGGGCCTCCAGGTCGTCGAACACGTACTTGTCGATCCGTTCCTCTATCGCGTCACCCCTTGCTTGCGCCTACGCTCCCGCGGGAGCCAGCGCACGTTCCTTGACCCTCACGGCCAGCGGCATCACCATGAGCTGATACTGGCGCACCGGCAGAAAGCCCATGCGCTCCAGCGCCCGCGCCTGCTCCGGCTGGTGGCTTGGCGCCTGCGACAGGAACGGTGCAGACGGCCTTCCCTGCCGGAGCGCCCAAGCAACCAGCGCGTCCCAGGCGTTTGCGTCCTCCGCGGGATGCGCCATAACCTCCAGGCTGTTGGCGTACTGCCTGCCGGAGCCAACGCGCGCCCAGCCGCGAACGCCGCCCTGCGACTCGTACACGCCCTGCCGGACGCGCTTGCCGGGCGACTCCAGGGCATGGCTCCACTCGTCGAAGGTCATGGCGTACTCCCACTTCACCCGTGTCGGCACGCATCGGTCGTACAGGAGGAACACTTGGTAGACGTCCGATTGGTTGAGCGGGCGAATCGCGCCATCGTCGGCGGAGTTGGCGAGCGGCTCAGCCTCGCGGCGATATAGCGTCTCCTGAGTGCAGCGCGCGAAACCGGCATCCCTTGCCAGGTCGACCGCGCGGCTCAGGGCGGGCAGCCGCAGGAACACGCGCTCGCCGCCCTGCTCGGCGGCCAGCGCGCACAGCCTCTGAAGCAGCTCTACGCCCTCGCGCTCGACCTCTGGCGGCAGGTTGAGCAGGTGCACCTCCCACGCCTTGGGGCCGGAGCGCGTCCGAACGGAGGCAAGGGCGCGCAGGTGCAGCCCCTCCGTCAGCACGCTGCCCTGCTCGTTCTCCCGGTGCAGGGCCAGGCCGCCGGCCTCCGCGCGCAGGCTTGGGGGGCTGTCCACGCCCTTGCCCACGTGATCCCACGTCTGGGCAAGGCTGGGGCCAAGGCGCGGCCCCTCTATGAGATACCACAGCAGGTCGGTGGTTCGCAGCCTTCGTATGGTCACGTCAACCCCCATTCGCCATGCTCAGGAAGTAGGAGTGGAACCGGTGGTCGCGCGTAAGCTCCGGGTGGAACGAGGTTGCGAGCACGTTGCGCTGCCGAACGGCTACCACGCTGCCATCGTCCAGCCAGGCGAGCGACTCGACATCCGGCCCCACGCTCTCGATGACGGGGGCGCGGATGAACACGGCCCGGAATGTGTCATCGCCGAGAACGGGCACGTGGAGGTCGGCCTCGAAGCTGTCCACCTGGCGGCCGTAGCCGTTGCGCTGCACGCGCACGTCCATGAGGCCGAGGGGCCTGGGCCGGTCGTCGGCGAGGCTTGCGGCGAGGACGATAAGTCCAGCGCAGGTGCCCCACGCGGGCATCCCATCACGTACGCGCTCCGCAATCTCGCCGGACAGGTCGAACACGTCCATGAGGCGCGCTATCGTGGTGCTCTCTCCGCCGGGGATTACGAGCGCATCGACGCCCGCAAGGTCTCTGGGCAGGCGCACCTCGCTTGGCTCCGCGCCCGCGCACCGGAGGGCCTTCGCGTGCTCGGCAAAGTCTCCCTGAAGGGCCAGGACTCCCACCTTCTTGGCCACTCTACCAGCCTCTTACGGCCAGGATCTCCTCCTGCTTCATGGTGCGAACGTCCATGCCCGGCATGGGTTCGCCCAGGTCCTCGGACGCCTTGGCGATGACGTCCGGGTCGTTGTAGTGGGTTGTGGCGGCGACGATGGCCCTGGCGCGCGCCTCAGGGTTGTCCGACTTGTATATGCCGGAGCCGACGAACACGCCCTCCGCGCCAAGCTGCATCATCAGGGCGGCGTCCGCGGGCGTGGCGACGCCGCCGGCGGCGAAGTTGACCACAGGCAGGCGCGCGGTGTCGTGTACCTCGCGCACCAGCTCGAACGGCGCGCCGAGCGCCTTGGCCTCAGCCATCAGTTCGTCCTGCGACATGCCGACAATCTTCCGAATCTCGCCCATGACGGAGCGCATGTGGCGCACGGCCTCGACGATGTTGCCGGTGCCTGCCTCACCCTTGGTGCGTATCATGGCCGCGCCTTCGCCGATGCGCCGGAGCGCCTCGCCCAGGTCGCGGCAGCCGCACACGAACGGCACCTTGAAGTCGTGCTTCCAGATGTGGTTGCTTTCGTCCGCGGGCGTGAGCACCTCGGACTCGTCGATGTAGTCGGCGCCAAGCGCCTCGAGCACCTGCGCCTCCACGAAGTGGCCGATCCTGCACTTTGCCATGACGGGTATGGTGACCGCGCCCATGATGTCGGTGATGCGCGAGGGGTCTGCCATGCGGGCCACGCCGCCTGCGGCCCGGATGTCGGCGGGCACGCGCTCAAGCGCCATGACGGCGCAGGCGCCCGCGTCCTCTGCTATCTTGGCCTGCTCGGCGTTGACCACGTCCATGATCACGCCGCCCTTGAGCATCTGTGCGAGTCCGGCTTTGACACGCCACGTTCCCTGATCCATTTGCCGCTCCTCCTGACGGGAAGCATCCCGCTGCTAGGGGTATTATACAACAGCCAAGGCGCGCTTGCCATTGCGCGGGGGGGAACACACTGCCGCTTAGTCCCGTTCACGCTGAACTCATGGATGGCGTACCAACCTGCCGATCAACTTCAATGGCCCTGCTTTCGACTAGTGGGACGACGCATACCGGGTCGATACGCCCGCCATGCTACTCCTTTCAGCGAAAGAGCCCGCGCATACCCTGCCGATACTCTCGCCATGCTACTCATTTCAGCGAAAGAGCCCGCGCATACCCTGCCGATGCTCTCGCCATGCTACTCAATCCAGCGATACAGCCCGCGCATACGCTGCCGATACTCTCGCCATGCTACTCATTTCAGCGAAACAGCCCGCGCACACCCTGCCGATACCTTTCCCATACTCCGGCCTGGAGGCGTGCGGTGCACCGACTCCGCTTGCCCATCGACAGGCTCAGAGCCTGCCCCTGCGAAAGCAGGGGATGAGCGTATGGCCGCTACTCCGGCGCCGACGGCGCGCTGATCAGGTCGATCACCTCCGATATGCCGTAGAGCCTTGACCACCTGCCGCTTAGTTCCTGTAGAACGCCGGCCATCACCAGTCGCTCCAGAATGCGGCGGGCGCCGGCCGGGGTAACGCCCAGCAGCCGCGCCGCTTCGCCAGCCGACACAATCGGCTTGGCGAACACCTCGTCCAGCAGCCGCAGCGCGTTCGCTGACTCGCGCAGTTCGAATAGTTCCCGGCGCATCCGCTCTTGCAGGTCACGCAGCCATCTTACGCGCGCCTGAGCGTCCCGCGACTGCTCGGCAACGCCTCTGAGGAAGTAGACAATCCAGGTCTCCCAGTCGCCCGTAGCGCTCACGCGGAAGAGCTGGTCGTAGTAGGCGTTCCGGTCGCGCTCAAAGTAAGCGCTCAGGTAGAGGAGCGGCTTTGGCAGGACACCCCGTGCGCAAAGGAACAGCGTTATCAGGAGCCGGCCGATGCGGCCATTGCCGTCCCGGTAGGGGTGGATGGCCTCAAACTGGTAGTGCATCATGGCGCACCGGAACAGGGCCGGAAGCGAATCGGACTCGTTCACGAATCGCTCCCAGTCCAGCAACAGGTCACGCAGCAGTCCTGCCGGAGGCGGCACGTAGCGGGCCTCCCGTATCGGCGAACCTGGCGGGCCGATCCACACCTGCCCGTCACGCAGTTCGCCGGGCCGCGCTTCGCCGCCGCGAACTCCGCTCATCAGCGCTTCATGCAGTTGATTGACCAATCGGACTGAGATTGGCAACTCATCCAACAGTTCCAGTCCACGCTCCAGGGCTTGCACGTAGTTGGCGACCTCCTTAACGTCCCCGCTTGGCCTGCGCCCGCGCGATGCCTCGTACCGGAACAGGTCGGAGAGCGACGCCTGCGTCCCCTCGATGCGCGAGGATAGGACGGCCTCGCGCCGCATGAACGGCCCAATCAGCAGGTGCGGGTTCGGTATGGTCTCGCCGACTCCCGCCAGGCTGGCTACGGCGCTTGCGGCCTCCTCCAGCGACCGCATCAGGCGTATGCTGGGTTGGATTTCGCGCGGCAATGAGGCGGGCACGAACGCGCGCTGCCCTTCGATGGTAGGCACAAGCTGCCCGCCGGGACTGTCCTGCAACCGCTCCATGCTCATTTGGATACTCCTGTATCCTATTGCCGCGAAAAAGATACTGAACGGCGCAATAGTATCTTTTGCCCGCGCCAATGTCAACCGGCGTATCCTTTGAGCACCGCAGCGCAGCAACGTCCCGCGCCCGTCCATGCTTCGGCACGCTCACCACGAACGGGCGCGATATGCGCCACCCCACCCGCGCGCCTTGTTGTCCCGCGCGCTGCAAGGTAGAATGCGACAGGCCGGGCTGCCCCGTCCGTTCGCGGTGAGCCTGTCGAGCCACACGCACGGGCGGGCCGTAGGCCGACCCACACCACGCGCGGAGCGAGAACCGCAGCACGATGGCAGTAGCGAGCAAACGACGCGGCATATTCTACGGCTGGTGGCTCCTGGGCGCAGGCACCATCGTGCTGGTGATGCAGGGCGGGCTGTACGCATACGGCTTCCCGCTCTTCTTCGTGCCGCTGGCAGCCACGCTGGGCACCAGCCGGGGCGCTCTCTCGCTGGCCTTCTCCTTCACACGGCTCGAGAGCAGCCTGCTCGGCCCCATCGAGGGGTACCTGATCGACCGCTTTGGCCCCCGTGGCATCATGTACGTCGGGTTCGGCCTGCTTGGCGTGAGCTTCATCCTGTTCAGCATGGTCAACTCGCTTCTGGCCTTCTACATGGTATTTCCTATAGTGGCGCTGGGCGCGAGCCTGTCAGGGTTCCTGCCGGTGATCACCGCCGTGAACAACTGGTTCTCGCGCCGGAGGGGGCTTGCTACGGGCATATGCTCCTCGGGCGTCAACATTGGGGGCGCGCTGCTATTCTTGATGGCAATATGCATTTCCATATACGGGTGGCGCCCGACCGCCGCGCTCACGGGCGTGCTCATCCTGGCGCTGGGCTTCCCGCTGACTGCGATGATGCGACACCGGCCCCAGCCCTACGGCCACCTGCCCGACGGCGATGAGGCGGAAGAGGCCGGCGATTCGGAGGACGGGGCATCATCCCGCGCGCAGGAAACGCCCGACTTCACGCCCAAGCAGGCGCTGAAGACGCCCGCGTTCTGGATCATCGCTTCCGCTCACGGGTTCTCGCTGTTCATCGTGGGGACTGTGTCCATTCACCAGGTGCCTCTGCTGGTCGACCACGGCATGTCATTCGATGCCGCGGCCTTCGTGCTGTCGTTCATGACGGTCGTGGCAATGGTCGGGCGCGTGTTCGGCGGCTACCTGGGAGACCGCTTCGGCTACAAGCCGGTACTCTTGGCGAGCTTCCTGTTTCTGTCCCTGGGCGTGGTGGTGCTCTCCACGGCGCATACGATGACTCAGGCCCTGGTCTATGCGGTGATCTACGGGATGGGCTACGGCGCCAGAGCGCCGCTCCTCATCGCAATGCGAGCCGACTTCTTCGGCCCGCGGAACTTTGCCACAATCATGGGCCTCTCGCAGCCCGTCATGGTCATCGGCTCGTTCTTCGGCCCCATAGCAGCCGGCTTTGCCCACGACGTGCAGGGCAGCTACCAGATGATCTTCAGCGTCATCGCCGTCCTCAACCTTGTGGGCGCGGTGCTGATTCTGTTCATCAACAAGCCGGAGCTCCCGGGGCGCACGGACGCCGCGCGGGAGGGGGAGGGGTAGGGCGGGGCGTGTCCGTGCGTGCTGAGCGTGTCGAAGCATGAGCGGACGCCAACCGTTGTCATTCTGAGCGGAGCGCAGCGGAGTCGAAGAATCCAAAGCCTCCGCCAGCGTACAAGCCTCGCCGTCCAAGCCACTCGCGCTGCAATCGGGTAGCACGGTGTCTCTCACACGCCTTGGATCCCTCGACTACACCTTGCTGACGCTCGGCTGCGATCAGGGTAGACTACGCGATAGCGAAGTCGAGAAACCTGAGACTTGCCTCTGCCATACCACGCCCCCCCGAACACGCGTGCCTGCACTGAGGCGGGCGTGTTCGCAGGCGCAGGCTCTAGATTCTTCGACTCCGCTTCGCTGCACTCAGAATGACAACTGTGGAGGGCGCCTGCTCATGCTTCGACAGGCTCAGCGCGAACGGGCATTGTTGCCCGCCCACCCTGCCACACGCTCAGGGCGCACGGCCTGTCCTACCCCCCCGCCTCCACCTTGACGCCTGCGCTCGCCTTGCGCTTTGCGCGGCCGCCGGCCTTCACCCGGCCGTTGGACTTGGCCCCGTTCTCCCGCGCCAGCACGTCACGCAGGTAGCGGCCCGTGTGCGACCCCTCCCACTCCGCAACCTCCTCCGGCGTGCCCGCCGCGATCACCTGCCCGCCGCTCTCGCCCGCGCCCGGCCCCAGGTCGACGATCCAGTCCGCGTTCTTGATCAGGTCAAGGTGGTGCTCAATGAGGACGACGGTGTTGCCCGCGTCCACCAGCCGGTGCAGCACGCCCAGCAGCGCGGCGCAGTCCTGGAACGAGAGGCCGGTGGTCGGCTCGTCCAGGATGTAGAGCGTCTTGCCCGTGGCGCGGCGGGACAGCTCAGTCGCCAGCTTCACGCGTTGCGCCTCGCCGCCGCTCAGCGTGGTCGCCGGCTGGCCCAGGCGGATATAGCCGAGGCCAACGTCCTTCAGCGTCTCCAGCTTGGAGCGCACGCGGGGGAAGTTCCAGAAGAAGTCCAGCGCCTCCGAGACGGTCATGTCCAGCACCTCGGAGATGTTGCTGTCCTTCAGCGTAATCTCAAGCGCCTCGCGGTTGTACCGCTTGCCGTGGCACACCTCGCAGGGCATGGTAACGTTGGGCAGGAACTGCATCTCAATCTGGATGTAGCCTGCGCCCGCGCACGCCTCGCACCGGCCGCCCTTCACGTTGAACGAGAAGCGGCCCGGGCCGTAGCCGCGCACACGGGACTCCGGCACGGCGGCGAATATCTCTCGTATCGGCGTGAACGTGCCCGTGTAGGTGGCGGGATTGCTGCGCGGCGTCCGGCCTATGGGCGACTGGTCTATGTTCACCACCTTGTCAATGTTGTCCAGGCCGTAGACCCCGTCGCACGCGCCCGGCCGCTCCCTTGCGCCGTAGAGCAACTGCGCCATGCGCTTGTACATAACCTCGTAGACAAGGCTGCTCTTGCCGGAGCCGGACACGCCCGTTATGCACACCAGCATCCCCGTTGGCAGCGTCACGTCCACGTTCTTCAGGTTGTTCTCTCTCGCGCCCTTCACCAGCAGCTCGCCGCCGTTACCCGCGCGCCGCGACTCCGGCAGCGGAATCTTGAGCCGGCCGCTCAGGTAGCGGCCCGTGACCGATACCTCGTGCTGCGACACTTCCTCGACGGTGCCGGTGGCGACCACGTGGCCGCCGTGCTCGCCCGCGCCGGGGCCCAAGTCGATGATGTGGTCGGCGGAGCGCATTATAGCCTCGTCGTGCTCCACGATGATGACGGTGTTGCCCAGGTCGCGCAGCCGCTTCAACGTGTCGATGAGCAGGTGGTCGTCCACGGGGTGCAGCCCCACGCTGGGCTCGTCGCACACGTAGAGCACGCCCATGAGGCCGGAGCCTATCTGCGTGGCAAGCCTGATGCGCTGCGCCTCGCCGCCGCTCAGCGTTGAGGCCGTGCGGTCCAGCGTCAGGTAGTCCAGCCCAACGTCCTTGAGGAAGCGCAGGCGGGCGTGTATCTCCTTGAGTATCTGCCGGGCGATGGCGCTTTGGCGCCGGTTCAGCGGCGATTCCTCGCCGTCCAGCCACTCGACCCACTCGATGGACTGGCCGATGGTGGCGGACGTGACGCGTATGATGTCGCGGTCGGCCACGGTGACCGCCAGCGACTGAGGCTTGAGTCGGCGGCCGCCGCAGTCGGCGCAGGGGCGCGCGGCCATGTACCGCTCGATCTCCTGGCGCATGTAGTCGGATGACGTCTCGCGGTATCGCCGCTCCAGGTTGGGGATCACGCCCTCGAACCGCGTGTCCCACGTGTACACGCGGCCCCGGTGAGTGCGGTGCCGCATCTTCACCACCTTGCCGCGGTTGCCGTAGAGTATCAGGTCAACGTGCTCCTGCTTCAGATCCCGCACCCTGTCCTTCACCGAGAATCCGTAGGCCGCCGACAGCGACTCCAGCAGGCTGTAGAACCAGGGGCTGGACGTGCCGGAACGAGACCAGGGCACCACCGCGCCCGACGCCAGGGCCGTGTCCTTGTTGGGGATGACCAGGTCAGGGTCAATCTCCAGCCGGTAGCCGAGGCCGGTGCAGGTGGCGCAGGCCCCGTGCGGGCTGTTGAACGAGAAGGTGCGCGGCTCTATCTCGCCGAGGCTCACGCCGCAGTGGACGCAGGCGAACCGCTCCGAGAACAGCAGCTCCTCGCCGTCCACCACCGACACCTGCACAACGCCGCCGCCAAGGTTGACGGCCTGCTCCACGGAGTCGGTGAAGCGGTTGAAGTCCGCGTCATCGCCCACCACCAGACGGTCGACCACAACCTCGATGGTGTGCCACTTCTGCCTGTCCAGTACGATGCTCTCGGACAGGTCGCGTATCTCGCCGTTGACGCGCGCCCTCACGAACCCGGCGGAGCGGGCATCCTCCAGTATGTCCTTGTGCTCTCCCTTGCGGCGCACCACAAGCGGCGCCATGACCATGATGCGGCTGTCCCGCGGCAGGCTCATTATGGCGTCCACTATCTGCTGCACGGTCTGTCGCTCCACGGGCCTGCCGCACTGGTGGCAGTGGGGACGGCCGGCGCGGGCGTACAGGAGGCGCAGGTAGTCGTATATCTCGGTGACGGTGCCCACGGTTGAGCGCGGGTTGTGCGAGACGCCCTTCTGGTCGATGGAAATGGCCGGGGAGAGTCCCTCGATGTACTCCACGTCCGGCTTCTCCATGAGGCCGAGGAACTGGCGCGCGTAGGCGGACAGCGACTCGACGTAGCGGCGCTGCCCCTCCGCGTATATGGTGTCGAAGGCCAGCGAGCTCTTGCCGGAGCCGGAGACGCCTGTTATGACGACCAGCCGGTTGCGGGGGATTGCAACGTCAATGTTCTTGAGGTTGTGTTCCCGTGCGCCCTTGACTACGATGCTGTCTTGAAACATGGCGTCCTTTGCCGGCAGGGATTGTGAATGAGCCAAGGACTATTCTACCACCGCGGCAGGGTGTTGGGGGAAGGGGGATACGCGCAAAATAAAGACCGACCCCTAGCTCTTGCGCACGAGCATGCGCCCCATGAAGGGGACAGTTCGGGATCGGCCTGTATCCGAGCGGAGAGTATCACGGGAGGCCTGGCGTGTCAATCGGCTTGAATGCAAGTCACGGGAGTTCCTTGACTGAGCACACACGCAGGGGTAGTATTGCATTGATCCAGAGTTCGTGTAGCTAGCTTGCCCTATGCACACACAATCACATCCGCCGTTGGCCGGAAGAATGGTAAAGAGAGCCTGAAATGGGCATGGATGCCAGGAATAGAACCCTTCCCGACTGGTTCACACGATTGCGGACAGGGCAGTTGGCGCTGCCCCGATTTCAGCGCTATGAGAGCTGGGGCCATTCCCAGGTCGTGACCCTCCTTGACTCCGTAATCCGAGGTAGACCAGTAGGAGCAGCCTTGGTACTTGCCATAGGCGATCAAGAACCCTTCGTTAGCCGCCCTATGGGCGGAGCTCCTCCGAGAACAGAGAGCATCAATGAGCATCTGCTGGACGGTCAACAGCGGCTTACGGCACTATGGCGCGCCCTCAACAACCTCTATGAAGACAGGACCTACTTTGCTTTGCTGAGTCCAGAGTCTGACGATACCCCACTTGTGGTGGGCATTAGTCGGTGGGACAGAAATGGACAACGATATCCTCTTTGGGCTGATCAACCAGGCGCGCAGCTTGAACGAGGACTCGTCCCTGCGAGTCTACTGAACCCTGAGACAGGATCAGATGAAATCGGACATTGGTGTGATGAAGCGACCAATTATGACGCAAAGAGCCGGAACATTGAGCGCCAGATTGGACAGCTTCAGCGGGCCGTAAGAGAGGCGAATCTTCCGTACCTGGTTCTACCTGTGGGAACAGACCCCGATGTAGCCATAGACGTTTTCGTCAAGATGAATACTACCGCGGTCCAGCTTGATGAATTTGACATATTAGTCGCGCAATTTGAGGGTGCAACCGGAGAATCTCTTCACGACTTGGAGGGGTCTTTGCGGGCCGCCATTCCAGCCACAGAGCGTTATATTCCGGTATCCGAATTAGTGTTGCGTGTTGCCGCGCTGCGCGAGAATCATCCCCCGACGGAAGCTTCGTTCATGCGCCTGGATATGCAACGGCTGCTGGATGACTGGTCGGCGATTGAGAGGGGAATAGCTGGAGCTATCGCTTTCCTGGCTGAGGAGCGCATTTTTGACCGGGAGCGATTGCCTACAATTGCTGTCATACCGGTGCTGGCTTCCGTTTGGAGCCTGATGCCTCAGTCGCTTGACGCGCACGGTCAAGCGCGGACAGTGCTTCGCCAATACCTGTGGCGTTCCTTCTTCACCGACCGATACGAACGCGGCGCAGCTACGGCGGCTCTTCAAGACCATCGCGGCTTGGTAGCCCAGCTCGTTTCCGGAGATATGGGCGCGTCGGCTCCGATCCTTGACGAATCTGAGTACCCGATAGTAGAAGTCGAAACTCTAAAAGGAGCTCCCTGGCCGAAACTGCGCAACACCCTGGCGCGAGGAATTCTGGCGGTTTCCCTTAGAGGCGGTGGAAGGGACTTTGCTGACGACACGCCGGCCAGCCATGAGGCCCTGACCAAGCGCGAATACCACCATCTGTTCCCGGCCGCTCTGCTCAGGGAGGCTAGTATAGCGGACTGGAAGATCAACCTAGCGTTGAACTGCTCACTCTTGACCTGGAATACCAACCGGGACATCTCGGCAAAGGAACCCGTGGCGTACCTGCGCGAACGTGTCGATAGAGCAAATCTGGATAGTTGGCAAATCCAGAGCCGCCTCAATTCCCACACTATTCCCTTTGACCAGCTCAACGTAGGGGGATACTCTGAGGAGAGTGATGCAGACAAGAGGGCTGAGAGTATCAGGGAAGACTACGAAAAGTTCCTCGATGCTCGCGCAGAGGCTATCCACCGCGCCGCAGTCGATCTATCTAACGGGCGTGAGTGGAACGGCCTTGCGTGAGTAGCGTCATTTGCCATCCTCCTGCGGCTGAGGCACAGGAGCGAGGCTTATGACTAGCGAAGAGACCATCACCCTGACCAGGGAGGAGTACGACGCCATCCTGGAGCGCAACAGCCAACTTGAGTACGCCCTTGCCGCCCGCCCCGCGGACGACGGCGTTCGCATTCCGCACGAGGTCGCTATCCGGATCATGCGCGGGGAGGCTCCCATCCGGGCGTATCGCAACTACCGGGGAGTCACCTTGAGGGAGTTGTCCGACGAGTCGGGAGTTGCCGCCGGCTACATTTCAGAGATCGAGCGCGGGCGCAAGCCCGGTTCCGCCTCGGCTCTTTCCCGCATCGCCCGCGCGCTCGGCACGTCCATCGATACCCTGCTTATAGAGTAGCGCCGTGCGCCTGTTTGGCACCCGCCGCCCCTCCCGCCCCCGCCGCGCGTTTGACAGCTAGCTACGCATGACATACCATGACAACAGGTGGGGCGCGTGAAGCGTTGCGTCTCCGACGTCCCCGCCGAGTTTATAACACGGATGTCATCATGGCCCCCCGAATACTCGACCGAATCAACCAACCCTCAGATCTCAAGTCGCTCTCCTACGAGGATGTGTCGCAAGTGGCGCAGGAGGCCCGCGACACCATCATATCCGTAATCACGGAGCGCGGCGGCCACCTCGCCTCCAACCTTGGCGTGGTGGAGCTTACCCTCGCGCTGCACCGCGTATTCAACAGCCCCACGGACAGCATCGTCTGGGACACCACCAACCAGACCTACACCCACAAGCTGGTCACCGGACGGCGCGACGAGTTCCCCAACATTCGATTGCAAGGCGGACTCTCCGGCTTCGGCGAACCCAGCGAAAGCCCGCACGACACGCTTGCCGCCGGCCACGCAGGCACCGGCCTGTCCATCGCCCTGGGCATTGCGCAGGGGGCCGCCGCGCGGCGGCTCAACTCGTGGACCATCGGAGTGGTGGGCGACGGCGCAATGACCTCCGGCTCCAGCTTCGAGGCGGTCAACAACATCGTCCACCTCAACCCGGAGCGGTTCATCGTCGTCCTGAACGACAACGGCATGTCCATTTCGGAGAACATCGGCTTCCTCACCAACTGGCGCAAGAGCGTCATCACGCACCCGGAGATCCAGTCCATGATTGGCCGCGCCAGGGCCATGTCGCAGCAGATGCCGGCCGGCGAGCTCCTGTACCGGCTGGTTAGGCGGCTCAACACCGGGCTTGCGGGCCTCATCGTGCCCACCATGTTCTGGACAGAGCTTGGCTTCCAGTACCTTGGCCCTGTGGACGGCCACGACATCAAGCAGATGGAAGAGGTGCTAAGGCAGGCAATGACTCCTACCGGCTCCGTGCCGCTGGTTCACGTGGTCACCCACAAGGGCCACGGCTACGAGCCCGCCGAGGAAGACCCGGTCAAGTTCCACCAGCCAAGCTCGCCCCTGGGAGCAGGGTCGGGCGCGCCCACCTACTCCAAGGTGTTCTCGCAGACGCTGACCCGCCTCATGCGCGACGACGAGGCCGTGGTGGGCATCAGCGCCGCCATGCTGGAGGGCACCGGCCTGGCAGAGGTGAAGCAGGACTTCCCGGACAGGGTGTTCGACGTGGGCATTGCGGAGCAGCACGCGGTGAGCATGGCCGCGGGCATGGCCTCCAGCGGCCTGCACCCGTTCGTCTCCATCTACTCCACCTTCCTCCAGAGGGCGTTCGACCAGGTGGTGCACGACATCTGCCTCCAGAACCTGCCTGTGACCATCATCGCAGACCGGGCCGGCATAGTGGGCGAGGACGGCAAGACGCACCACGGCGCGTTCGACATCTCGTACCTGCGCTGCCTGCCCAACGCGGTGCTCGCCGCGCCTATGGACGAGAACGAGCTGCAACAGCTTGTGTACACCGCCTACAGGCACCAAGGGCCGTTCGCCATACGCATCGCAAGAGGCGCCGCAGTCGGCACGCCGCTGGACGAGGAGTTGCAGGAGCTACCCATAGGCAAGGGCCGCGTTGTTCGAGATGGCGGCGACGTGGTGATATTCGCCCTGGGCAAGGCGGCGAGCGCGGCCCTGCAAGCCGCGGAGCAGCTCGAGGAAAGCGGCATCTCCTGCGGCGTGGTCAACCCCATATTCGTGAAGCCGCTGGACGTGGAGCTGCTTCTCCGCGAGGCGCGCAGAACGCGGCGGGTGGTCACGGTGGAGGAGAACGTGCTGGCCGGCGGGTTCGGCTCTGCCGTGCTGGAGGCGCTGGCCGAGGCTGGGCTGGAGTACACGTCCGTGCACCGGATCGGGATGCCGGACTCCTTCATCGAGCACGGCACGGCAGCCGACCAGCGCCGGCAGTTGAACCTGGACGCGGACGGGATAGCGTCCAAGGTGCTGGCCGCGTTCTTCCCGCAGGTGAGCGTGCCCCAGACGCAGCCGCAGTGAGGGTTGCGGGGGCGAGGCTTTCCGTACCCGCTCGTCCTGAGCCTGTCGAAGGGCGAACGCCCCCTACTTTCCTATGCCCGCGAAAGCGGGCATCCACCAAACCGCCTGCCGAGTTGGCTCACAGTTAGAGGCCGCCGCCACACCGCACCCCTGGATTGCGGCTGAAGTTCACCCCCGTATCGGGGTACGGGGCAGGCTCTGAGCGCAGCCGAATGGGCCGCAATGACGGTTGAAGGGAGCGGCTTCTTCTCCCGCTCACCCTGAGCCTGTCGAAGGGCGGGCAGACGAACGACGGTCATGGGAGTAAAGCCCCCCCATGCTCCAACTAACCCACCATGAGCGGCCCGAGGACTGTGGCATTGGCAGCGCAATCGCGCTATACTCTACGCAGGAGGCGCAATCCGTGATGAGTACACGTTTCGACAGGTGTTCGCTGCCATGACGACCGGCGCGAGCAGGGTGTTTTCGGGAATGCGGCCGTCGGGGCGGCTGCATGTGGGCAACTACGTGGGCGCGCTCCAGAACTGGGTCGCGCTCCAGGACGAGTTCGAGTGCATCTACTGCGCCGTGGACATCCACGCCCTCACCGACATGCAGGGCGAGGACACGCGGGAGATTCGCCCCAACGTGCGGGAGATGGTGCTCGACTGGCTGGCCGCCGGCATCGACCCGGAGCGCAGCCTCGTCTTCGCCCAGTCGCAGGTGCCGGAGGTGATGGTTCTCCACACGCTGCTCAGCATGGTCACGCCTCTCGGCTGGCTCATGCGTGTGCCCACCTTCAAGGACAAGGTGCGGCAGTTGCAGGAGACTGAGGAGTCGGTCAGCTACGGGCTGGTAGGCTATCCGGTGCTGATGACGGCGGACATCATCCTGTACAAGGCGGACACCGTCCCCGTTGGCGAAGACCAGTTGCCCCACCTGGAACTGGCGCGGGAGATCGCTCGGCGATTCAACCACCTGTACGGCCCAACCTTCCCGGAGCCGCAGGCCAGGCTCACGGAGGTGCCGCTGGTGGTCGGGCTGGACGGCCAGCACAAGATGAGCAAGAGCCTGGACAACCACGTGGAGCTTGCGGCGACGCCTGAGGAGACATCCGCCCGCATCGCGGCCGCCTTCACCGACCCGGAGCGACTGCGCCGCGCCGACCCCGGCCGCCCGTGGGTGTGCAACGTCTACGCCCTGCACAAGCTGTTCAACCCGGACAGGCTGGACGATGTGTACCAGGGCTGCACTTCCGCGCAGCTTGGATGCGTGGAGGACAAGCGGCTGCTGGCCGCAGGCGTCAACGAGAGCCTGGCGGAGTTTCGCGAGCGGCGCAGCGAGTTTGCGGCCCGGCCCGGCCACGTGGAGGAGGCGCTGCGAGAGGGCGCGCGCCGCGCCCAGGCCATCGCCCGCGAGACGCTGGCGGAGGTGCAGGACCGGCTCGGGCTGGCGGGCGC
Source organism: Dehalococcoidia bacterium (assembly GCA_963555975.3). Lineage (GTDB taxonomy): Bacteria > Chloroflexota > Dehalococcoidia > Lucifugimonadales > UBA2985 > JAPPHY01. The sequence goes on along the minus strand of OY821663.2, from coordinate 35,890 downwards.
AGCGCTGTGACCGACGGCGCATCGGCCGCCGCTCGGCTCTCACGCAGCGGCCGCACCGCGCTGGACGTGGCGCTGGACGTGTCCCGCGAGGCCGGCGACACGCTGCTGGCGCGGCTTCACACCGACAAAGAGGTCTCCTACAAGGGCAAGGGCCGCGCCGACCTGGTTAGCGACGTGGACAAGCTGGTGGAGGCCCGCGTCATCGAGCGTCTGCGCTCGGAGTTCCCGGACGACGGCATCCTGGGCGAGGAGTCGGGAGGCGCGGACTCCGCCTCCGGCTTCACCTGGATCATCGACCCGCTGGACGGCACCCGCAACTACGTCCGCGGCATTCCATTCTTCTGCACCGTCCTCGCAATGGCGGAGGGCCGCAACGTCAAACTGGGCCTGACCTACGATCCGGTGCGAAGCGAGATGTTCCGCGCCGTGCGCGGCGGGGGCGCGTTCCTCAACGACGAACCGATTGCGGTCTCCGGCAAGACGGAGCTTGACGAGGCGCTGCTCGGCTACGACCTGGGCAGCGTGGACGAGCTGGCGGCCACCGCAATCGAGATGATTCTGAGCCTGTGGCCCGACATACAGAGCGCTCGCATAATGGGGTCGGCAGCGCTGGGGCTGGCATACGCGGCCTGCGGCAGGACGGACGTGTACTTCCACCACAACCTTTCGCCGTGGGACGTGGCATCCGCGCTGGTCATCGTGCCGGAGGCGGGCGGCGTCCTCACGGACAAGTACGAGAGTCCGGCCGCGCTCGCCACGGGCAGCGTGATAGCGGCGGGGCCGGAGCTTCACGCTCGCTTCCTCCGCGCAACGGACGGCCTGGCCTGGCGGCGGTGAGGCGGGAGGGCATCGTCCGTTCGCCCTGAGCTTGTCGAAGCTAGGACGGGGATACTGTGTCCGCTCGTCCTGAGCCTGTCGAAGGACAGGCGGGAGCCAACAGCTGTCATTCTGAGCGCAGCGTAGCGGAGTCGAAGAATCTAAAGCCTCCGCTAGTCTACACACCCTGCCCCCTGGATTGCGGCTTCCGCCGCAATGACGGTGGAGCGCGGTGGTCGTCCGTCCGCCCGCCCTTCGACAAGCTCAGGACGAGCGGGCGTGGGGGAGTGACTGGCGGCCCGTCCGTGTTCGACAGGCTCAGGACGGGCGGGAGCCAACAGCTGTCATTCTGAGCGCAGCGTAGCGGAGTCGAAGAATCTAAAGCCTCCGCTAGTCTACACACCCTGCCCCCTGGATTGCGGCTTCCCCCGCAATGACGGTTGAGGGCGGCGGGACGGCGCCGCATCCTATTGCACACCAGCGGCTTGTTGTATAATGGTGAAATCTCGCATTTCGCAGGAGGGCAACAGCATACATGCAGTACAGACGCATGGGTTCGTCCGGCCTTCACGTCTCAACCGTAGGGCTGGGCACCAACAACTTCGGATTCAGGATGGACGAGGAGAGTTCCGTCAGGGTATGCCGTCACGCCGTTGACGAGGGCATCAACTTCATCGATACGGCGGACAGCTACGGCAACGGCCTGTCCGAGGAGCGCATCGGCATGGCTCTCAAGGGCAACCGCCACGACGTCATCATCGCCACCAAGGCCGCCAACCCGGTGGGCGATGGCCCAAACAAGCGCGGCGCGTCCCGCCACCACATCATGAACCAGGTGGAGGCCAGCCTGCGCTGCCTCCAGACCGACTACATCGACCTCTACCAGATCCACCGGCCGGACGCCAACACGCCGATCGAGGAGACCATGCGCGCCCTGGACGACCTGGTGACGCAGGGCAAGGTGCGCTACATAGGCTGCTCCAACTTCGCCGCCTGGCAGGTAAGCGACGCCAACTGGACGGCACGCACCAACAGCCTGAACCAGTTCGTCACCGTGCAGCCGGAGTACAACATGCTCAACCGCACCATCGAACTGGAGCTTGTGCCCTTCTGCCACGAGCACAACATCGGCATACTGCCGTTCTACCCGCTAGCGAGCGGCTTCCTCACCGGCAAGTACCGCCAGGGCGAGGCTCTGCCGGAGGGCGCGCGGCTGACCGGCAATCAGCGCGCCCAGGCCAACACTCTGACGGAGAAGAACTACGCCATGCTCGGCAAGCTGGAGACGTTTGCCGAGGAGCGCGGCCACCCGATGGTCGAGTTGGCGATTGCGTGGCTGCTGGGCAACTCAGCCGTCAGCTCCGTGATTGCGGGCGCGACGAAGGAGGAGCAGGTGACCGCCAACGTCAAGGCCGCCGACTGGGAACTGACGCCGGAGGACATGGCGGAGATAGACGAGATCCTCCGCAGCGGCGATTAGGGGGGCGTTGGTACGCTGGAGCGTCCGCCTAATAGCCCGTTCGTGCTGAGCCTGTCGAAGTACGAGTGGGGAGCCAACCCCGCTTGTCGTTCCTGCCCTTCGGCTGCGCTCAGGGTAGACTCCAGCAGGAATCTATCACCCGGTGGGGAGGGGGCTAGACCCCCGCTTTCGCGAGGGCGACGGTTGCCCCCACCGCCACGTCCCGCTGGATTGCGGCTTTCGCCGCAATGACGGTTGAGGGCGGGCGTCGTCCTCCCCGTCCGTGCTTCGACACGCTCAGCACGAGCGGGGGAATCCCTAAGCGGTTCGGTCAAGCGGGGGCGTTCGACTCCCGCTCACGCCTGCGCTGCTCTCGCGAATTTATCAGTTGAATGGCTTGCTCGGCTTCCATGCGGCCGACCGGGCCGGACGCGTACATGGAGCCGAGAACCACACCACCGCGCCCCAACAGAAACTCCGCTGGCTGAATGTAGCCGCCGCGGTTGTCGTCCCACCAGGCGTCGATGAGGTCGGCGTCCTCGCGGGTCGCTCCATAGGCGACAGGGAATGTCAGGCCGCGGCCGGCCACCTCCTGCGACTGCTCAAGGGTGTCCACGCTGATGGCGTAGACGGTGGCGCCCAGCTCCTCCAACTCCGCCTTGCGCTCCTCCCATGCGGCCAACTGCCGCTTGCAGTAGCCTCACCAGTGGCCGCGGTAGAAGAGCAGGGCGGCGTAGCGGCCGGGCATGTCGTCCGGCAGCGTGACCGTCTCGCCGCTGGTCAGCCTTAGCGTGATGGATGGAAACCTGTCGCCCTGTTGCAGTTTCTGACCCATGTTCCCCTCCCAGGAGACGATGATTCGCCCTCTTGGTCTTGGTATGCCTTAGAGTACCATACCGGGCTTGTCTCTCAAAGCGCCCCTTGCGCGTGAGTTTGTGGCAGTGGGCTGTTGTGGCGCCGTCTCCGCTCTGCTTAGACAATCGCCGTACGAACGGGCTGGAGTGTGCAATTTACTCACACAAGGGGACTGAGTCCGTGACTACTCCAGCCTCCACTCAATTGCGAGCTTTCTGAGAAGATCACTTTGGCGCTCTCTCAACACCTGTGGCGTCCATTCGACTTCCCCCAGGACTTGACTGGTTAGGGCGAAGGTTACCACCCCACCTCTCTGGAAGTAATTTGTCTTCTTGTGGTCGAATTCGTAATTCGATGCCTGCGCGTTCTTGCGAGATGACAGAAGCACCAAGTTGGCCAAACGGTGCGTCCAATACGTTCTCTCTTCTTCAGAGGGGAACCAGTGAAGCCAATTTGAGGTACCTTTGGGGGACTGAGGCAATACGTGCTCGACTGAGATTATCGGGTGGTCGTAAGTCGCCACGGCATCGGCCAAGAGACTATCCAGGCGGAGCAGGAGCGGTCTAGGCACTCTCGGCACCGTGTATATCGGCCCGTCCAAGACATCACGAACCTCTTTCTTCTCGCCTATGGATAGTTGTAGTGGCCCTCCGTCTCTACATACGTCTTCATCCTTCTCGATGTCCTCTAGGACTTCCGCGTATCGGCTGATCCGATCGTTGATGTTTGACCGTCGTAGGAATAGACCAAATGCGAGCCGCTCCAAGTCTCTTGTGAACTTTCCCAACAGCGCGGGAGAGTGAGGGTTGCGATGGAAGAACGCCATTACAGGCGGGATCCAGTCAGCATTGTCCAGCAGACGGAGGAATTGCAGGTATCTCCCTGCCTCTTGTCCTTGTTCGTCAAGGCCGCGAACGCGCTTGTACACGTCGTCATATTGGTCTAGTACGTGGTCGATGAAATCACTACCTGTATGTTTGCGGAGAACCTGTTCTCTGAACTCATCGGGGAGGTTTCGCCGTAGTTTGGCCTTGCCGTATATCATTCGTATATGGGTGAAGAGATCGTTAAATTTTTCCCTTCCCAGTTCCTGCTCAATATCTTCCCACTTCTCTCCGTATGACTCTTGCTCATCTTCTTCTAGGCCGCCAATAATTTCAGCCTTCAAGATGTCGGTGGCCGAGAGGTCGAGTCCTCTGTTATTGAGAATGGAGAAGATCCGAAAAGCAGAGGTTTCGTTCGGGGTAGAGACAACCACAAGGTAGCACCGAGCGATAATGAAGGAAGCCAGATTCATGCGTTCCTGAGTGCTTAGCTTAGTTAGCTTCCCATTGAGGAAATTGACGTTTTCCAGTATGCGTGTTTGAGCATCTGTCTTTGTTTCGGGAGTCGACTCAAGCAAACTCTCAACGCCACCCTCGGATTGAACAAAGCTGTGAAAGAAGTCCCTGTCTTGGCGCCTTAGCTCAACCCGAACCACTTCCTGCGCTCCGGTCAATGGGTCAGAGCGTTGTCTTATGCGCCCGTCGATGAGGTTCTTTACCCCATGCTCGTCAGCGAGTTCCCTCAGCAAGCAGAGCAACATTGAAAGTGTTGTGAGCCTTTGCTGTCCGTCCACAACGTAACTCTCTGGTTCATCCCCTTTGATGAGGACAATGCAACCCAGGAAGTAGGGTTCTTTGTCGTCCTGCTCCATCGCGAACAAGAGGTCATCCAGTAGCTCGCTGACTTCCTCAGTGGTCCATGAGTATGGTCTCTGGAACACAGGTATCTTGAAGAGGTAATCGTTGCAGAACACCTTGTCCAGGTTCTTCTCACCAGCCTGTATTCCTTCAGGCATCTTTTGACCTCCACGGAGTCATTACGGGGAAGGGCCAAATCTCGACAACTCTTCTTGAGTGCCAGAACCGACCAATCGGATGTCCACCCTAGACACCAACAAATCCAACGGGCTGGAACCGTAGCCGAATGAGCGGCTTGGAAGTTCTGTTTCTTGCCCTGCTTGGCTGCCGAGCCTGGATTCGAACCAGGGTTACCTGATCCAGAGTCAGGCGTGCTACCGCTACACCACTCGGCAGTGAGGGAGTACCGCACATTCTACCGCACCGCGGCGCGGCGGTCAAATATGCTACGGCGCAAGCAGCCCCATCTCGCGCAGGCTGGGCGAACCCTCGCGGTCCGGGTGCAGCCCGGCAATCAGCCGGCCGGCCGCTATCTCCTTGATGGCCTGCGCGTGCTGCGGTATCGACCGCTGCCGCGCCTGCACGTACGCCTGCACCTCATCGCCGGGCAGCGACACTAGGTAGTCGTACAGCGCAAGCGAGGAGTCACGCCCAAGCCTCCCCTGCGTGGTCAGCTCGTCCCGCAGGTGTGCCAGGTTGGGGTCGCCCAGCACGGACAGCCACTGGATCAGGTAGCCCAGCGAGTGGACGGTGAGTTCCGGCTCCGCGAACCACGTGTCGAACGCGAAGCGTATCAGGTCGCTCAGCCCCGGGTGTTCGGGGTAGGAGAGCATCTCCAATCCGGTGAACCGCTCCATCTCCAGCCAGAAGGCCCGCTCGAACTGCTGCGCCTGCGCCTCTTTCATCCCGCTGTGCCCCACCGAATGTCCGCTTCCCCGGTCCTGCGAGGGGTTGAGCAGGGATTGACGCATGTGTCCCAGCTCGTGCACCAGCGAGCCGAGCACGGCCGCCACGCTGCGCTCCGCGTCTACCACAACCGCAATCTTGCCGAAGCGCGGCACTTTCAGCCCGCCGGACGTGTCCATAATGTCGTCCCGCTCCACCAGAAGGGCCGCCCGTTCATCGCCGTGGGTGAGCGCCAGTCTCTCGGTGAAGTGGTCGTTGATCCAGTCCAGGTATTCGCGGTTGTTGAGCAGGTAGACATCCACGCGCTCGTCACGGATGCTCCTGCCGGTGAGCAGGTAGTAGCCCGCCTCCGCGACCTGAAGAATCTCCCGCGTGTGGTCGTGGACGCCGGGCAGAAGCGCGGGTTCGCGGTTCTCGATCAACGCTTGCAGGCCGGACAGCATCCCGCGCAGCTCAGTCTGCGTGTACGTGGTGAGCGCGGGCGCGGCCGGTTCGCCGCGGCCCCAGGTGAACGTGGCCTCGTAGATGTTGTCGTCCTCGTTCGCCTCTTGCACCGCGTCGTGCGGGTCGATGACGATGCGCAGCGTGTGCTCGCCTTCGGTGAGGCCGCTCTCACCGCCGAGGCCGTCCCAGTCCGCCGACCACCACAGCGCGTTGCCCTGCATGGCGTCCTCAAAGTCGAAGGAGTGAACCAGCGCGCCGTCCAGGTAGAGATCGACTGTGAAGGGCGAATCGGCGGTTACGACGCTTTCGTTGTGGACTACCACGTCCACGTAAGGCGTCAAGTCAACGCTCAGCGGCGCATTGCGGAACGTGCCCAACTCGTGCGAGACCATGACGGGGCCGTCCCAGTCCAGGCGCCAGCCCGGCGTCAGGTTGGGCAGCGTCAGAGGCTCCGGCTCGCTGCGCGGCGTGTCCGGCGGGCGCGGCTGCATCGACGGCACGGCGCCCTGGCCCCACGTGAACCGCTTTTCGATGGTGTTGTTCGTCTCGTCCGACTCGTCTATCAGGTTGGTTGCGTCCACCTCCAGGCGCAGCGTGTGTTCCCCCGGCGTCAGGCTCATCGACTCCAGCAGGCCGTCCCACTCCACGCTGCGGGCCGTCTCCTCCGCAAGCAGGCCAACACCCACCTGCGCGGACACCAGCACGTCGTCCACGTACAGGTACGCCCACGACTCCTGCGCGTAGCTGACGAGGCCGCGGTTGGTGAAGCCGTAGCTGACGTACGTGGGCACGCTGACGGAGAGAGGCCCGTCCTCCGTGGCGCCGCGGTAGGACGTTGCGATGAGCGCGTCCGCCCAGCCCTCCGGCGCCGCGGGCGCCAGATCCGGCAGGTGATTCGGCGGCGCGGGTGTGGCCTCAGGCTCGCTCGGCGGCTGCCAGACGAACTCGATCTCGTACGCATTGTCGTCCTCGTTCGTCTCAGGCGCAAGGTTGGTGGGGTCGACGACCAGCCTCAGCACGTGGCTGCCCGGCTCCAGCCTCATCCTGCGATAGAGTCCCTCCCAGTCTCCAAGCCGGATGACCTCGCCCGCGGCCAGGCCGGGCGCGGGCCACCGCTCCGCCAGCACGCCGTCCACGTATACGTCCACGAAGAATGGGTAGTCCACGCTATCCGGCCCCTCGTTGCCGACGGCCCAGCTTATGTAGGTGTCTGCGTCCAGGGAGAGCCTCTCGACCCGCCGCGAGCCGGGCGTGGCAGCCGCAACGAGCGGGTACGTCCAGGACTGAGGCGTGAACGGCGCAAGGTTGGCGTTCGCCTCCCGCGCAGGCGTGGGCGGCAGCGTTGCGATGGCCGTTGCGGTCGGTCGAGGCGTGGGCGTGGCTGTGGGCGCGCGCGTGGGCGTTGGGGTAGGCGCGCTCGTGGGCGTTGGCGCGGGCGAAGGCGTAGCAGTCGGCGCGGGCATCGGGCTGGGCGTGGGTTGCGCCTGCGTGCAGGCGGCGGCCAGTAGCGCGGCGAGCAGGCCCGCAGCGAGTCCGGCGTACAACCTGGCGGTGGAGCGCATGCGGTAAGTCTAGCAGATTGGGCGGCAGGGCGGGGGCGCGGGCGCGGGGGCGCGGGTTCTCCAAAGTCCTTGACAGCGTGGAACGAAAAGGCAAGAATGAAAGCGTTACCCGGAGCTGGCGACAAGAGCCCCTGGGCTCTTCCGAGAGATCGGATAGTCGGCTCATTTCTTTGCCGGTGGTAGATGTTCCCACTTCACTCCGCGTACGGGATCCCCCGACGCTTTACCTCTCCCCCCTCCGCGGGTACAATAGCGGTGGAGGCGCAACCCGCCATGATACTGCTCATCGACAATTACGACAGCTTTACCTACAACCTCTACCAGTACCTGTGCGAGCTCGGCGCAGACGTCGAGGTCGTGCGCAACGATCAGGCCACGCTGGAGGACGTGGAGCTTATGGCGCCGGAGAAGATCGTCATTTCGCCGGGGCCGTGCACGCCGCGGGAGGCGGGCGTCTCCAACGAGCTGATTCGCCACTTCCAGGGCCGCCTGCCCATCCTGGGCGTGTGCCTGGGCCACCAGTGCATCGGCTACAGCTACGGCGGCACCGTCGACCGCGCCGGCGAGATCATGCACGGCAAGACCTCGCTCATCCACCACGACGGCCGCGGCCTCTTCGCCGGGCTGCCCAACCCCTTCGAGGCCATCCGCTACCACTCGCTCGCCATCTACCGCGACGACCTGCCGGACACGCTGGAGGTCACCGCCTGGACGGACAACGGCCTCATCATGGGCGTGCGCCACAGGGAACACACCGTGGAGGGCGTCCAGTTTCACCCGGAGTCCATCCTGACCACGGTGGGCAAGGACCTGCTGCGCAACTTCCTGAGGATGTAGGCCGCGCATGGAACGCACTCGCAGGCGCAAGGGGACGCAGACCAGCTCATTCGGCACAAGCGGCCGCATCGGCCACGACTCGGCGAAGTTCTACGCCGGCCGCCTTTACGAGGGCCTGCCAACCGAGTCCCGCGTGCCCTACGAGGAGAACCCACTGCCCGAAAGTGCCGTGAACCGGGTATTCCAGCACACCAGCGAGAACATGAAGGAACTGCCCGACCGCAGCGTTCACCTCATGGTCACCTCGCCGCCCTACAACGTGGGCAAGGAGTACGACGAAGACCTGACGCTCGACCAGTACCGCGCCTTCCTCAAGCGCGTCATGGCGGAGGTGTACCGCGTGCTGGTGCCCGGCGGCAGGGCGTGCATCAACATAGCCAACCTGGGCCGGCGGCCTTACCTTCCGCTCCACGCCTTCATCATCGAGGATATGCTCGACCTTGGCTTCCTGATGCGCGGCGAGATCATCTGGGACAAGGCCGCGAGCGCAAGCCCCTCGACCGCGTGGGGCAGCTGGATGTCGGCTGCCAACCCCACGCTCCGCGACGTCCACGAGTACATCCTGGTGTTCTCCAAGGACACGTTCAGCCGGCCCAAGGTAGATGGGCGGGAGGCCACGATGGAATCGGAGGAGTTCCTGGAGTTGACGCGCAGCGTGTGGAGCTTCCCGGCGGAGTCCGCGCGGCGCGTAGGACACCCTGCGCCGTTCCCGATTGAGCTGCCGCAGAGGTGCATACAGTTGTATACCTACGCGGGAGAGGTGACGCTTGACCCGTTCATGGGCAGCGGCTCGACGGCCGTTGCGGCGGCCAGGACGGGGCGGGCGTTCGTGGGCTACGAGACGAACGCCGACTACTGTGACGCCGCCGCCAAGCGTGCGTTCGAGGCGCTGCTTCCGGCCGCGCAGCCGCAGCTCGACCTGGAGACGTCCCTGACCACCTGACTGTGGCGGTGGACACCCGCCGCGCCGCGCAACACCCAACCCAGGAGCAAGAACGACATGGTGCAGCAAGCCATAGCCGACCTGGTCGCAGGCAAAGACCTGCCCGCTGATGACGCCGCAGCCGTCATGGAGGCGATCATGACCGGCGAGGCCACCCCCGCGCAGTTCGGCGCGTTCGTCACCGCGCTGCGCATCAAGGGCGAGACCGCCGAGGAGATCGCGGGCATGGCGCGCGTCATGCTGGACAAGGCCCTGCGCGTTCGGCTGTACGGCGACGTGGTTGACACCTGCGGCACCGGCGGCGACGGCGCCCACTCAATCAACGTATCCACCATCGCCGCGCTGGTGGCTGTCGGCGCGGGCCTGCGCGTCGCCAAGCACGGCAACCGCGCCATCACCAGCGCGTCCGGCAGCGCGGACGTGCTGGAGGCCGCAGGCGTCAAGATAGACCTGGGCCCTGAAGGTGTCGAGCGGTGTCTTAGAGAGGTCGGCATCGGCTTCATGTTCGCTCCCACGTTCCATCCCGCCATGCGGTTCGCAGGCCCGCCCCGCAGGGAGATTGGCATTCGCACCGTGTTCAACATCCTTGGCCCGCTCACCAACCCAGCGGGCGCGCAGCGGCAGGTACTCGGCGTGGCGGACGGCGCGCTTGGCGAGAAGATGGCGCAGGTACTGCAACTTCTCGGATCGAAACACGCTCTGGTGGTGCACGGCGAGGACGGCATGGACGAGGTCTCCATCGCCGCGCCGACGCAGGTCTGGGAGCTTAAGGACGGCGAGATCCACGCCTACACGATAACGCCGGAGGATGCCGGCCTGTCCCGCGCATCGCCGGACGCCATTCGAGGCGGCTCCGCGCAGGAGAATGCGGCCGCGATGGAGCGCGTACTGTCCGGAGAGCGTGGCGCGCACAGGGACGTGGCGTTGCTGAACGCGGCGGCCGCGCTGGTAGCCGGAGACGCCGCGCCCGACCTGGCGAGCGGCGCCACCCTCGCCGCCGAGGCCATCGACAGCGGCAGCGCGCTGGACAAGCTCCGCGCCTGGGTCGAACTCAGCCGGAGCCTGGAGTAAACGATACGCCATGCCTACGATTCTCGACCGCATCGTGGAGGTCAAGCGGCTGGAGCTGGAGCGTCATCAGGCGCAGGCTCCCCTGCCCGCGCTGGAGGCTCGCATCCGAGACCTGCCGCTGCCGTTGAACCTGTCCGGCGCGCTCCTGGGCGGCGGCCCGCGCCTCATCGCCGAGTGCAAGAAGGCGTCGCCGTCGCGCGGCCTGCTGCGCGAGGACTACGATCCCGTTGCGCTCGCCACCGCCTACGCCGAGAACGGCGCGGCCGCCGTGTCCGTCCTCACCGAACGAGACCACTTCCAGGGCGGGCTGGAGCACATGCAGGCGGTGAAGGCGGCGACCGGCCCGTGGGCGCTTCCCGTCCTGCGCAAGGACTTCCTGTTCGACCCGTACCAGATCTACGAGGCTAGGGCGCACGGCGCGGACGCTGTCCTGCTGATTGCGGCCATCCTCGCGCCCGCGCAGCTCGCGGAGATGCTGGCCGTCTGCCGCAGCCTGTGGGTGCAGGCGCTCACTGAGGTTCACACGGAGGAGGAGATGGACGCGGCGATTGAGGCGGGCGCGGAGATCATCGGAATCAACAACCGCGACCTGCACACCTTCACCACCGACATATCGCTGACGGAACGGCTGGCGTCGCGCGCTCCGCAAGGCCGGATACTGGTCAGCGAGAGTGGCATTCACAGCCGTGACGGCGTGGTCAGGCTCGGCCGCGCGGGCGTGCACGCCGTGCTCGTGGGCGAGGCGCTGGTGACGGCGCCGGACCCGGGTGCCGCGGCGCGCAAGCTGCTGGGTGGCTAGGGGCCGGGCGAGCCGCCTACTCCTAATCCCCACGCCCGCGCAGGCGGGCGTCCACTCGGCCGCCAGCGATGTGCGTCACAGTCCCGACGGGCGGCCCTCTGGATTGCGGCTTCCGCCGCAATGACGGTTGGGCGCGGTGCCCTTGCCTCTACTGTGCCCCAAGGCTACAGTCGGCTGAGTGGATTCCAGCCTGCGCGGGAATAGGGAGATATGGCGCGTGCGGGCCGCCAACTTCAACCGTCACCCCTGCGAAAGCAGGGGTCTAGCACTCGGAGGGGAGACGGGCGGCGCATTGCCCAGCATCCAGCGCCACGGAGCGCTGGATGCCCGCGTGCGCGGGAGTGACGATAAAGTGGGCGGCGTGCCCCTGCCGCCCGTGCTTCGACCGGCTCAGCACGAACGGGATACTGTGTCCGCTCGTCCTGAGCCTGTCGAAGGGCGGGCGGAACGGCGTATTGCCTCCGCTCCGCAGCCCCCTAAACCACCCCGCTCTCTGCCAGCACCGAAAGCTCCGCCCGGCTGAGGCCAAGCTCGCCGCACAGTATCTCCTCGTTGTGCTCGCCGATGCGCGGCGCGCGGCGGGAGATGCCCCACGGCGAGTCGCTCCAGATGGCGGCCGGGCCGGGGTACGTGAACGTCTCCCCAAGGTCGGGGTGCTCAACCTGCACCCAGAAGCCGCGGTCGTTGAGCTGGCCGTCGTCCGGCAGCTCATCGTGCGCGCGGACTGCGCCCCACGAGAATCCCATCTCCTGCGCGCCCTCGTACACCTCGTCCCGCGTCATGTTGTTGATGAAGCTGCGCACGGCTTCGCTGATGTGGTCGGCCTGCTCCTGGATCACCGCCGTGTCCTGGTACTTGTCGTCCAGCAGGTCGCCCGCCATGCCGTACCGATCCATCCATTCGCCCAGTTGGCGCACCTGGGCCGGCGACAGCCGGAAGGCCAGAAGCTGGATGTTGACGTACTTGCCGTCCTTGCACAGCGTCTGCGTTGGCGCGGTGGGAGCGACTCCCGCGTGCCGTCCGGTCTGGCGAATCATGGTCTTGCCGTTGTAGATCCAGGACGCCATCGCGCCCTCAGTGGTCAGCGCGCAAGACTCGTGGACGGAGACATCGACGTACTGGCCCGCGCCGGTGTTGCCGCGGTGAATCAGCGCGGCGGTTATCGCCATGCAGGCGTAGTGCCCGCCCATGTGCCACGCCTGACCGCCGCCGGGCGCAATGGGAGGCGCGTCCGGCACGTCGTCGTAGCCGCACGAACCCATCTGGCCGCCGACCGACAGGTGAAGCAGGTCGCTGGTCAGGTAGTCGCGCCACGGCCCCGTCTGGCCGAACGGCGTGATGGAGCACACGATGATGCGCGGGTTCAGCGCCTTCAGGTCGTCGTAGCCCAAGCCAAGCGACGCCATGCAGCCCGGCGCAAGGGTCTCGACAACCACGTCCGCGCCCGCGGCCAGCTTGCGGAACAGCCCGCGCCCGTCCTCAGACGCCAGGTCGAGCGTGACGCCGCGCTTGGACGTGTTGTAGTGCCAGAAGCTCAGGCTGCGCTCCGGCCCGAAGCTGTCCTGGTAGAAGGGGCCAACCGTGCGCGTCGATTCGCCGCCCGGCGGCTCTATCTTGATCACGTCCGCGCCAAGGTCGGCCAGCAGCTTGCCGCACCACTGCCCCTTTTCGTCGGCAACCTCCAGCACGCGTACGCCGCTGAACGGCCCGCCTGCGCTGTTCTGAGTAGTCATTGCAGCAGCTCCTTCTGGTAGGGATACAGGTCCAGCGAATCGGGCCAGAACGTGCCGTCGCTGTAGCCGGACACCAACTCCTCCCGGCTCATGCCAAGGATGCCGGTGATGATCTCCTCGTTGTCCTGGCCGATGAGCGGCGCGTGGCGATGGTTCACCGCGGGCGACTCCGACAGCACGAATGGGGCGTTCTGCATTCGCCACGTCCCCAGCTCCGGGTGCTCGACCTCGCGAAGCAGGCCCCGCTCTCGAAGTTGCGGGTCGTGCTCCGCGCGGTCTTCGTTGCTCTGCACGGGCATGGCGCGCACGCCGGCCGCCTGGCACTTGTGCATCAGGTCGTACTTCTCCAGCGTGAGCGTCCACGCCTCGATTCGCTCGTCCATCGCCTCCTGGTTCTCCAGCCTGCCTTGCAGCGTGGCGAGCGATGGGTCGGTCGCCCAGTCCGGGCTGCCCATGAGGCACACCAGGTTGCGCCATTCCTCGTCCGAGAAGCAGGCGATGGTGCACCAGTCGTTGTAGCCGCCGCCCAGCGTGCGATAGCTGTTGTGGGGCGCGACCGTGCGGCCACGGTAGCCGCTCGCCAGCGGCGCGCCGGGCCAGTGCGCGCGGTTGCCCGGCGGGTAGCCCTCGCGCGTCGAGGAGCGGCCGTTGATCGTGACATCCAGCAGCGCCGAGCCGTTGAGGGTCGCGCCCATGATCATCTGGCCCATGTCCACGTGCTGGCCGCGGCCGGTGGTCTGCCTGTGGAACAGCGCGGCCAGGGTGTAGAAGGCGATGTACATGCCGCCGCTATCGTCCAGGTACGACCAGCCCCAGCCGGCAGGAGGCTTGCCGGGCAGCCCGGATGCGAAGGTCATGCCGGACAGCGCCTGCGCGGACGGGCCGAACGTGGTGTAGTGCTTGTGGCGGCCGGAGTGGCCGAAGCCGGACATGGACACGTATACGATGTCCTCTCGCAGCTTCTTGAGCTCCTCGTAGCCAAGGCCCCAGTTCTCCAGCACCGACGCGCTGTAGTTCTCCACCACGGCGTCGGAAACTGAGATAAGCCTGCGGATGATTTCCATGCCGCGCGGGCTGCGGACGTTGAGGGAGAGGCTCATCTTGTTGGCGTTGGTGTCGTTGAAGTTGCCGCCGGTGTTGAGGGTGGGCGTGATGCCGGGCGGCGCGCCGGCGGCGCCTCCGGCGCGGCCGAACTCCCGCAGCGGCCACTCGATCTTGATGACCTGCGCGCCCAGCGCGCCGAGCCATCGCGTGGCCCACGGGCCGGCGCGCACCCACGTGAAGTCGACGATGCGGCAGCCGTCCAGCGGCCTGGGCTGTGTCCTGGTCTGAGCCTGTGTTTGAGTCATGGGCGCCTCCGTGATGTGAGCGCAATTCGCCGCCGTTGCCAATCTCCGGTGCGACATTCGTTGCCGTGCGCGGGTCGTGCGGCTAAGGCAATTCTATGGAACGGAGATGGGGGTGTCAATTGCCTGCGCGCCTCCCGTTCATGTTTCGACAAGCCCAGCGCGAACGGGATACTGTTTCCGCTCGACCTGAGTTTGTCGAAGGGACTGATAGGGCGGGCAGGGGCGGCCGCCCTAGCCCTGCCGCAGCAGGGCCACGAACCCCGCCTGCTCAAGGTCCCGGTCGTATGCCAGGGCTTCCGTGATTCCCAGCGTCTCCATCGCCAGGAAGCTGGCGCAGTCCGGGAGGCTCCACCTCTGGTCGCTGCGGGAGGGGCTTACCGCTCAGCGGCTTCCCTGAATTGCGCTTCCGTTTGGGGGATTACCTGGACGTTGGGGTCGCTCTCAAGGTCGTCAAGCAGCTTCGCAGCGTTCAGCTTTGTGCCGGCGCCCATTCTCGAAAAGTGGTTAAGGACTTCAGCCGACACCATCTGGGTTGTGACTACTCTTGCCTCGCCATAGGCAACAGCCAATGCTGAGGCTCTGTCGTGCATCTTGGTCGCCGGGGAACAGCACCGCAATCCAGTAACCGGTATCCGCGAACAACAACGCCATCAGTCTTTCACTTTGGGATGGCCGTACAGGTAGTGCTTATGGTTCCTGGCAAGGTCTGACGGCACATTCGCCCATTCTTCAGGGGAGATGTCCTTATGTCGTTCCTTGACCCTTGCTACAATGGCGGCAAGCCCCTGCCTGGGCACAGGCGCCCCGTCCGACACCTCCGAGGCGCCGTCCTGCAAATGCAGCGAAAACTTGTTTTTGAGCCTCCCGGTACGCTTGCCCTTCGACACGCTCAGGGCGGGCGGACACAGTTTCCCGTTCGTGCTGAGCGGCCCCCAATCCCGCTCATAGCCTGCCCCGAACTTGATACGGGGGTGAGCCTGTCGAACCAGAGCGGAGAGAACACGGCCCGGCCGGTAGTGTCAAGTATTGTGTGTAGATTGAGAGAGGGGCTTCACCTTCCAGTTGGTGTTGAGATGGCTGATGACTCCGAAGATAATCCTTTCTACGCTGTCTGAGTTCTGGAAGCAACTCATGGGTCGCGTCCTCCGGCGCACTTCTCTGAAGGTCCTTTCGATGGCGTTGGTGGTGCGCACCTTCTTCCAGAGGGGTTGAGGGCATTCCAGGAAGGGCAGGAGTTCTTCCAGGTCGTCCTCAATGCACCGGACAGCGTTGGGTGAGGCGCTCCGCCAGCGAGCAGCCCACTGGCGGAAGCGCAGAACGGCCTCGCGGCGAGTGTGGGCCTGGTAAATGGTCTTGGCCTGGGCCAAGCAGGCTTCTTGATGCCTGCGTGGCAGCTTGGCAGCCACGTTGCGCATCTTGTGGGCCCAGCAGCGCTGCCTGGGTACGAAGGGGTAGACCATGTCGAGGGCGCGGTGCAGACCGGCGCACCCGTCAGTGCTGACCATTTGGAGCCTGTCTCCCTTGAGTCCCCGTTGGTAGAGGCTGTCCAGGAAGGCAGTCCACATGGCCTCACTCTCCGATGAGGCCTGGCGGAAGTCGATGAGCTCACGGACGCCGCCGTGGGTGACGCCGTAGGCGCACAGAACCACCCGGCGCTTCAGTTCGACCGCGCCCTTGACCTTGAGCACGATCCCGTCCAGGAGCAGGTATCTGTATCGGTCGTCGAGCTGCCTGCTGTGGAAGCGCTGCACCTCTGCGTCCAGGCTACGGCATATGCGGGACACAGTCTGGGCGCTAACCCCCTCACCCAGCAATGGCTGGACTACCTCTCGCACTCTCCGGGCGCTCACCCCGGCCAAGAACATCTTGCGTACCATCTGATTGACCTGAGACTGCCGACGCTGGTATCTGGGCAGCACCCGCGGACGATACTGCCCGTCCCTATCTCGAGGGATCCGTATTCGCTCTATCGGGCCAAACTCGGTGAGCAGACCCCGGTACCGGTACCCGTTTCGGTAGCCCCGCCTGACTTCCGTTCGCCGGTACTTGGCCGCGTGGAGTTGCTCTATCAACTCAGCTTCCATCGCTTCTTCCATTAGAGTCTTGACCACGGCTAACGTCCGAGGTTTGATCTCGTCCCACCAATCCTCTTCTTCCTTGACTGCGGACCACCTATCCTCTATTGTCAGTTCTGTCAGGTCTTTGACCTGTGCCACGGGCGTGTCCTCCTCTCAGTGGGTTTGCTTCACCCAGAAGGATACGCCCTTTCTCCCTTTTACACACTCCACGTTACACTACCGGCCCGGCCGCAACCGTTGGCGCGCACGGGCGATATGGTGTAGAATTGAGGCGCGTTCGCGGCGGGTGAGCGGCAAGCCGCCGCTCGGTCGGTCAACGCCCTGCCGGGAGCGAATGCGCTTCCCAAAATCGATTCGCGCTAAGGAGGAGGAAGAGATGTCTCTACGAATCAATGACGTGGCGCCGGACTTCACAGCAGAAACCAGCGAGGGCACGGTCAACTTCCACGAGTGGATGGGCGAGGGCTGGGCCATGCTCTTCTCGCACCCCAAGGACTTCACCCCCGTCTGCGCCACCGAACTCAGCGAGGTGGCGAAGATCAACAGTGAGTTCCAGAAGCGTTCCTGCAAGGTCATCGGCCTGAGCGTGGACAAGGTGGATGACCACAAGCGTTGGGCCGCCGACATCGAGCAGCTCGCGGGCACCGAGCTAAACTTCCCCATCATCGCAGACGAGAACCTGAGCGTCGCCAAGCTGTACGACATGCTGCCCGCGGAGAGCGGCGACACGTCCGAAGGCAGGACGGCCGCGGACAACGCCACCGTTCGCTCCGTATTCCTCGTAGGCCCGGACAAGCGCATCAAGATGAACCTCACGTATCCCATGAGCTCCGGCCGCAACTTCGACGAGTTGCTGCGCGTGCTCGACTCCTGCCAGATCACGGCCAACCACCGGGTTGCCACGCCCGCCAACTGGGAGAAGGGCGAGGACGTGATCATCCTGCCGTCCATCAACAACGAGGCGGCGCAGGAGCTGTTCCCGGACGGCTGGGAGACCGTGACTCCCTACCTGCGGAAGGTAAAGGATCCCAGCAGCTAGAAGTCCCGCTTCATCGGGGCTTTCGTGGTGAGCGCAGGAAATTCCTTCCCCCGCAGACGGGGGAAGGTTAGGATGGGGGCATGACCAGCAGCAACACTATCCGCGTGGGCATTGTCGGCGCGGGCGCCAACAGCCGCTCGCGGCACATACCCGGCTTCCAGGCGCTGGACGGCGTCGAGGTCGTTGGCGTGGCGAACCGCAGCCGCGAGTCCGGGCAGCGCGTCGCCGACGAGTTCGAAATCCCCCGCGTGTACGACGACTGGCGGCAGCTGGTCAACTCGCCGGACGTGGACGCGGTCTGCATCGGCACTTGGCCGTACATGCACTGCCCCATCACGCTCGCCGCGCTGGACGCCGGCAAGCACGTGCTCACGGAGGCGCGCATGGCAATGGACGCAGCCGAGGCCAAGGCCATGCTGGACGCCTCGCGCCGCCATCCCAGCCTGGTGGCGCAGGTGGTGCCATCGCCTTTCACGCTGAAGGTCGATACGACCATACGCGAGCTTGTGTCGTCCGGCTACCTGGGCGCGCTCACCGCCGTCGAGATGCGGGCTACCGGCGGCGGCTTCCCGGAGTTTGGCGGGCCGCTTCAGTGGCGGCACGACCGCGCGGTGAGCGGCTACAACGTGCTGTTCCTGGGCGTGTGGTACGAGGCGATGATGCGGTGGGTCGGCCCGGCCACGCAGGTCATCGCCATGACCGGCGTGACAGTGCCCCAGCGCGCAGGCGCCGACGGCCTGCTGCGGCCGGTCACGATACCGGATCACGTGGACGTGCTGTTCCGGCTGGCAGGGGGAGCGCAGGCGCACATGGCGTTCAGCGCAGTCACCGGCCTTGCGCCCTCCGGCGAGATGTGGATGTTCGGCACGGAGGGCACGCTGCGCTTGGAGACAGGCGCAATGCGCCTGTCCGGCGGCCGCCGGGGTGATGACGCGCTCGCGGAGATCGACGTGCCCGCGGAGAAGCAGCAGTCGTGGCGCGTGGAGGAGGAGTTCGTGAACGCCATCCGGGGGCTGGAGCCTGTCCGGCTCACCACGTTCGAGGACGGCGTGGCGTACATGGAGTTCACGGAGGCCGTGGCGCGCAGCGCGCGCACCGGCCGCGCCGTCCACCTGCCGCTGTAGGGGGGCGGCGGCCCCTACAGCCACCCCCAAGGCGGGCACAAGGCCCGCCCCTACGGGGCAGCCGCCGTGCCTGCCCAATCCGTCATTGCGGCCCTTCGGCTCCGCTCAGAGCCTTCCCCGTACCCCGATACGTGGGTAAACTTCAGCCGCAATCCAGCGCCCCGGCGATGCCCCCGCATTCGCGAGGCCGACGGTTGCCCCTCCCCACCCCGCGGGCGGTTCGCGAACCGCCGCCACGGTCTGCCGGCGCGGCCTCTTCCCGCTCAGGACAAGTGACCAGCCTACAAGCCGCGCTTCTCGGTGACAACCAGCTTCACGGACTTGTGCGGCTTGAGCGACGGCAGCGCGCTGATCTTCAGCTTGTCCTTGTCCCTGTACTTGGCGGGTGAGACGTCGAACGTGAAGTGACGCGCGAGCATCAGCACGTTGACCGTCAACTGCAACTCCATCCATCTGGAACCCAGGCAGCTGTGCGTGCCCAGTCCGTACGGCGCGTAGCTGGCGCCGTGGTGCTCGTTGCGCGGCGGCAGGTAGCGGTCTATGTCAAACTTGTTCGGCTCCGGGAACACGTCCTCCATGTAGTGGGTGGCCGTCTGCGCCACGTGCAAGCGAGTGCCTATCGGCAGTGCGTAGCCCTCAACCACGCAGGCGTTCACCACGTCTCGCATGGACATGGGCACTATCGGATAGAGCCTCATGCACTCCATCATAAAGCGGTGAGTGACGTCGATGGAGGCGGGGTTGAAGTCATCCGGCGACGGGTTGCCGTTTGCGAAGAGGGCGTCGGCCTCGCGGCGGATGGCCGCGTGGTGTTCGGGATGCGCGGCCAGAGAATACCAGCAGAAGCTCATCATGTCGCCCAGATAGGCGCTGGCGATCAGGGCCGCCGAGAAGGCGAAGCGGAAGTTGGCCTCCGGCAGGAACTGCGGATCGCTTGCGTTCAGGCTCAGGTAGTCGTCGGCCAGGTCTCGCGCCTGGTCGGCGCGCTGGGCGGGCGTGTGGACGGACTCTATGCGCTCCATCAGCACGTCCACGGCCTTGGCCCGGCGCTTCATGCCCGGCGTGTTGAGCAGGAACTTCGGCAGCAATTGTATGATGTACACGCTGAGCGCCCGCTCCTTGAACTTCAACAGGTCGTCTATGAGGTCTTGCGACTCAACCCCCATGAAGAGCGGCGACAACTGCGCGTTGATCAGATATCGAGAAGTCCTGGACGCCGGCAGGGCGTCGCCAATGTTCCACCCGCCGGTCACTTCGCGGGCGGACTCGTAGATCCTGTCCAGCTGGGTCTCCAGC
This sequence comes from Dehalococcoidia bacterium, assembly GCA_963555975.3. Lineage (GTDB taxonomy): Bacteria > Chloroflexota > Dehalococcoidia > Lucifugimonadales > UBA2985 > JAPPHY01. The sequence goes on along the minus strand of OY821663.2, from coordinate 15,897 downwards.
CGCTCCCGCGAGTACGCAGGCTGAAGGGACTTCCGCAGCCGGAAGTGGTCTGCGCCGTCCAAGGCAGGCAGGACGCCGGAAGCGCCGTACACCTGCTCGAACTCGGTGAAGTAGCCCTTGGAACGCAGGTACATTCGCCCTTGCCTGTGCGCCCATCGGTTGGCCTCCGGGCCGCCGATGAACACCATGGGCTTCTTGAACGGCGGCCTGATCTTGAATACGGGGCCGTACTCCTTCACAAGCTCCGCGAACAAGGCGGGTACGTTGCCGCTTCTCAGATGCGGGTTGAAGGCCAGCTTCCGCAGGGAGACGGTCGGGATGGTCTTGGTCAGGCCGCTGGTCCTCAGCAGCGGAGGCACCAGGCTGTTGGAGACCGCCCTGGCAAGCGACCTCCCGATGACATCCAGGTTGCAGATGAACTGGATTCGCTCCTCGTCCCTTGGCTCCAGAGGCAGGATGAACCGGAAGAGGTCGCAGGTGTTGATCAGGCAGATGAGAATGACGTCCTTGGGCGTGGGAATCTCATCGTTGAAGATCACGGAGGCGATGCGGTTCTTGACGAAGTCGGCCGCCGAGATGTGCGCGGCGACTGTGCCTCCTGACTCGCGCAGCGTGGCGGTGGAGAGCGTCCAGAAGTCGCCGTCGTGGTGCTGGAGGATGTTCAGCCGCACCAGCCGGTTGAGCGTGAGCTCGATGACCGAGTCCGCGAAGGGCGCGAGCCGCTCGATCCAGTACTGAGCGCTGCGCTGCTCCGGCTCGGATGCGATGGCTTCCAGCGCGGGATCCAGCGTGGGGTTGCCCGTCTCCGCGGCGTCTATCAGGAACAGCGACTCCAGATCCGTGTCAATGCGGTTCAGGAGCGAAAGCTCCGCGAGCACGGAGCCGATGACCACGCAATGCAGGTTCCAGCCCGGCACTTGGTGGAAGTACCCGTTCTCCTCGTTGAGGAGCATCAGGATAAGCTCGTCCGGCAGGTTCAGCGTCTCGGTGGAGCCGAAATCTGCCGTGAGGGTCGGCGGGCCTTCCAAGCGTTCCCTTCCTGATGTCATTGTGCCACTCCCAACACTACTGGTAGGTCACCATTATACCATTGGGCTGCGGGCGTGACAAATCCGATGGCCGTGGGGTGCCGCGCCCACTCCGTCCGCCCGTGGTGAGCCTGCATTTTCCGCTCATAGCCTGCCCGTACTTGATACGGGGGTGAGCCTGTCGAACCGGAGCGGGGACACCACGAACGTCGGCCCTCCGCCCGCCCTTCGACAGGCTCAGAGCCTGCCCCGTACTTGATACGGGGACGAGCGGATACAGTATCCCCCTCAGGCTAAGCCGCCCCTCGTTCCCGCTCATAGCCTGCCCCGTACTTGATACGGGGGTGAGCCTGTCGAACCGGAGCGGGGACACCACGAACGTCGGCCCTCCGCCCGCCCTTCGACAGGCTCAGGGTGAGCGGACTATGTGGCGCGCCGCGCCATTGAAAGTCACCCCGCCTTAATGTATACTCGCGGTCAGGTACGGCTAACAAGCCGCGCCGAAACTTCGAACGTGACGTGACCATGAGATTGAAACTCCCATACATCCGCTTTGCGGCCGCCGTTCTCCTGGCGGTTGCGCTAGCGGCGTTCCTGGCATCGTGCGAGCAGCCTGAGCGCGTCGTCATCGCAACTGACGGCAACTACCACCCCTTCAACTTCGTCAACGACGCCGGTGAGATCGACGGCATGGAGCGCGAGATGGGGGATGAGCTGTGCGAGCGCGCAAACCTGGAGTGCGAGTGGGTTCTGAACGACTGGGAGGACATGATCCCGGACGTTGTGGCGGAGGAGTTCGACATAATCCTCGCGGGAATGAGCATTACCGCCAAGCGGGAAGAGACCATCGACTTCACGGAAGCGTACTACCCGCCTACGCCGTCGATCTACCTGGTGCGAGCGGGTGAGGGAGACGCCGCCCTCCAGGGCGAGATTGGCGCAACCGCCAACACCATATACTCCGACTACTTCACCGCGCAGGGTACGCCGTTCACCGAGTTTGCAGGCGAGTATGACCTTGCGGAGGTTGTACTGAGCGGCGAGGTGGACGCGGCGCTGGTCGACCACGGCTACGGCGTGGAGAAGGTGGGGGAGTTCGAGGGCCGGCTGGAGATCGCGGGGCCTACGGTGTCGCTGGACAGGGGCTTGGGCATGGGCGTGCGCAAGGGCGGCGACCTGAAGGGCAAGCTGGACGAGGCGCTGGCCTCGATGAAGGCCGACGGCACGCTGAACGCGCTCCTCATCAAGTGGCTCGGCGAGGACACAGCTACGTTTGAGTAGGGGGCGGCGCTGGCTTGGACCCAGTGCTTTTGGCTACTCGACAGGCAAGAATGCGCTCATTTGCGCGAATCTGCGGCTTGTGGTAAAGTAGAGACGTACCAGCGCATTCTGGAGGTGTGCCGGATGACCCTGGACGTGGAAGCGATACAGCCCGTACCGGAAGTACGCCCGCTTGTCACAGGATTCGAGCGAACCTGCGATTGCCCGCGCAACCACCTCAACTGCATGACAGCCAAGGAGTGGCTCAGGAGCCAGCTTGGGGTATGGCAGTTCACGTACAACGGCAAGGACATACGGGACAAGTCCGTACATCCGGCAACGTTTCCCGTGTCCCTGGCGGAGCACGTGATCAAGCTATTCACCCACAGGGGAGAGCTTGTCCTGGATCCGTTCGTTGGGAGCGGCACGACCCTGGTAGCGGCTCGGGACTTGCTCAGGAACGCAATCGGCGCCGACCTGTCGCAGGACTACGTGAACCTCAGCAATAGCAGGCTGGGCTTCGCCGCGCAGGCCGATGTCCAGCAGACTGCGATAGTAGAGGACGCTCGAAAGCTGGGGCCTCTTCTCGTGCCCGGCTCGGTCAAGCTCATCTTCACCTCGCCGCCCTACGCCAACCTCCTGAACCGCCCCAGGAAGAACAAGAGCCGCCGCGAGCGCAAGAACGAGCAGTACATGAAGGTTGAGCAGTACTCCCAGGACGACAGGGATCTCGGCATCCTCGATCTCGACGCCTACACTGAAGCAATGGCCGAAATCTTTCGAGGACTCAAACCTGCATTGCGCCCCGGCGGTCACTGCGTAATCAACGTGCCGGATATGTGGTGGGAGAACGAGCGCATCACGATTCACGTTGCAGTGATAGAGGCCCTGCGCTCGGTTGGCTATGAGTTCCGCAACACCATCATCTGGGACCGCACCAATATAGTCAACAGGGTCGGCATCTTCGGCTGGCCCAGCAATTACATTACCATGGGCACGACGTTCGAGTACATTTTGGACTTCATAAGGCCTGCAAATGACGACGCCTAGCGCGGATCTGAACAAGGCGATCAAGGAGATGATGACTCGCGTTAGAGCAGGTCATTTGCCATCGTCATACGAGATAGTCAACGAAACATTCGGCGAATTGGGTTACGACGCTCTGCGATTATCCCGTGATGCTGCACGGGGCGAGTTCAACAACCTGCTTAACGCAGCTTTCCGGCATACGCTTACCGTTCTTGAGAGGTACGAGGATAGAGCCTACTCCAAGGGCATTCCCTCTGAGCTCCTGAGTATGCGTGCGAACCTCGTTGCCGAAGCCGAGAGGGTTGCTAGTCAGCATGGATTCCAAGCGGGCGCAGAATCGTTGATGAGTAGCCTGTACCTTGAATTGAGGCAAGCCTTCCTCTCCGTAAGTCAGAGTCGCAAGACTCGCGGGGGAAGAGACTTTGAGTTGCAGTTCGAGAGAGCGCTGACTCTGGCCGGTTTCCCGTTCGAAAAGCAGCGGCGCAAGACGCGCGTGGACTTCATGATGCCGAGCGACGCCGCCTTCGAAAGAAACCGCATGGTCTGCGCTATAGCTTCCCTCAAGCGCACGCTGCGCGAGCGATGGCGGGAAGTGGTCGGCGAACTTGTCGAGCTGCACGCGGCTAACGTGTTCCTGGTGACCGCCGACACCAACATCAGCGATGGACACATAGAATCGATCTGCGACCTTGGGCACTTGCACCTGGTGATCTGGGATGAAATAAAGTCAAGCAGATTCGCAAGTCATCCGATGGTTCTCGGCTTTACGGAGTTCGCCAACCGCCGCTTGCCCGACCTGCAAGCCGTGTGGAGCAGCGCAGGGCTTGTGCAGGAGTGATGCCCGCCTGGCCCCGCAGCGGTTGAGCGGGACGCCATTTGACAGGCCCGCCGCGCCCTAATCCCCCTCCGCGGCCTCTCCGCCTTGCGTAGACGCCACACGCACAGACACCACCTCCACGTCGTGGTACTTCTGGTGGCTCACGGACGTGGAGAGGTGGCGCAGCAGCCGGAAGGAGATCTCCCGCTCGTCGGTGAGGTCCGGCGCCTCGCCAAGGTAGGCCAGCCTGTCCTCCAGGTTGTCGCCTCCCGATGCGGATACGAACTCCACCTCCGCCTCGCGGCCCACCTTGCGCGCCGTGGCAACGAGCCGACGGCCGGCGGGCGTCTCCCCGTCCTCAGACGACATGCTCCGCAGTGTCTCCTCGCCCACAAGCACCAGCCGCTCCGCCGCAGGCCCGCTCCAGCCGGAGCGCACGGCGAATTCCCGCAAAAACTCGCTCACTCGCGGAAGCGTCTCCTCGTCCAGCGGGACACGCAACCGTTTCCGCCTTGGCCCCGTCAGTTCCAGGAACAGCATCATCGCCACCGCCACAATCGCGCCGGAGGTCATACCGTTGCCCAGTAGTATCGACACGAAGCCATCGCCCAGCATGTCCTGGAATATCCATCCGTTCTGGAATCCCACGCCCATCCAGAAGCTCACGCCTGCGACCATCGCCTTGCGGTGGTCTACGCCGTCCTGGATGATGATTCTCATTCCCTGCACAAACAGCAGGCTCAGCAGGACGGTGAGATACGCGGCCGCCACGGGCGAGGGTATGGCTATGAGCAGCGCGGCGACCTTGGGGAAGAACGCCAGCAGGAAGATGGTTGCGCCTATGATTATGCCCACGCGCCTCGCGCCGATGCCGGTGACCTCCGCCAGCGAGATGCTGGTCGAGTAGGTGGTGTTCGGCAGCGTGCCCAAAAGCCCGGAGAGCAGGTTGCCCGTGCCGTCCGCGTTGAGCGCGCCCTGCACCACCTTGAAGTCGGTGGCCTGCGGCCTGCGCCGCGATACCCTCTGGATCGCCACGGCGTCGCCTATCGTCTCGATTGCGCCCACCATCGTCACCACCACGAACGCGGGCAGGAGCGCCAGGAACGCCGCATCGGGCTTCAGGTCGAAGCCGGGCCAATCTCCAATCGGCACGCCGAACCACGCCGCATCCCGCACAACGCTCGTGTCGTACATCCCGAACGGCGCGCCGACCGCGCAGCCGGCCCCAACACCCAGAATCGGCGACCACAACCGCAAAGACGGCGGCCCGCGAAGGATCAGCCCGCCAATCACCAGCAGCGTGGTCAGGGCGGCCAGAGGCGCGGCGACATCGTCCACGCCCTCCGGCACCTCCGTCAGCGAGGCGAATATGACGGGCGTGACGGTTGCGGTGATCAGCATTATCACCACGCCCGCCACCGTGGGCGTGAAGATGCGCCTCAGCAGCGACAGCCGGGCCGCCAGCAGGAACTGGAACAGTGAGGAGATGACCACCAGGGTTGCCAGCTTGGCCGGCCCCGCAAGTTGCAGCGCGGCCACGCTCACCGCGATGAACGCGCCGGACGTGCCCATGATGAGAATGTGCCCGGACCCGAAACGGCCGACGCGCGCCGCCTGCAACGCCGTGGTGAGGCCGCAGACCACCATCGCCGCGAATACGCCCCACACCATGTAGTCGGCCGATGCGCCCGCGATGCGCACAACAATGACAACGGTGAGCACCACCGGAGCGACAATGAGAGCCGCCGCCTGCGCGCCCGCTCCCAGCGCAACCAGCGGCGGCGGAGCCTCCTGCGGCTCAAAGCGGACGCTCTCGTTGACTACCCTTGTTCTGTCATCCGTCATTGTGTAGGCGCAAACCCTCCGGTGAACACCCTGCCGCGCCGCCTCATCCTAGCCGCGTTCAAGCTGCGGAGGCAAGTATATCACAATTGCGGATAGTTCTTGACTCGGCAAATTGAGCCGGCGTCCCGTTCATAGCCTGCCCCGTACTTGATGCGGGGGGTGAGCTTGTCGAACCAGAGCAGGAGATACCGAGCGAGCGTCGGCTATCCGCCCGCCCTTCGACAGGCTCAGGACAAGCGGGCTGACTAGCGGCCGCCAAAGCCTCTTCCCCCGTCTGCGGGGGAAGATTGAGATGGGGGCGAACCTCTGCGTGGATCGCGCTTGACTTGCGTGGGTTGGGGTGTAGAGAATGAGTGTAAACATTCGCCGCGAGCATTGAGAGCGCAACCCATGACTACACCATCACACATCGACAGGCCCATACCCAACAGCTACTGGGTTGTGACGGGGCATTTCGTGGCCGGCGAGTACCCCGGCGACAGATACCGCTCCAGAGGCGATGGCAAGCTCAGCAGCCTGCTTGCTGCGGGCGTCAATCGCTTCATCGACCTGACGGAGGACGGCGAGCTGAGGCCGTACTGCGAGGCCGCTCAGGCGGAGGCTGACAGGCTCGGCGTGTCGTTCCAGTGGGAGCGTCACCCCATCGTAGACGTGTCCACGCCCAGCCACGCCCGCATGGTGGAGATACTTGACGCAATTGACGGCGCAATGGCGAACGGCGAGACGGTCTACGTCCACTGCATGGGCGGAGTCGGGCGGACGGGCACCGTTGTCGGTTGCTGGCTGCGCCGCCAGGGCCTTACGGGCGCGGAATCGCTGGCGCAGATAGCCGAGTGGTGGCAGGGCATGGAGAAGCGCCACAGGCGGCCGCGATCGCCGGAGACGGAGGCGCAACGCCAGTTCATCCTGAACTGGTCTGAGTGAGGAATGAGCAGCATCACAACCATAGACCGCTTCCGCGGCTGCCTGCTCGGCCTGGCAACGTGCGACGCCCTCGGCACCACGCTGGAGTTCGAGGCGCCTGGGACGTTCACGCCCATAGACGACATGGTGGGCGGCGGCCCGTTCGGCCTGCGGCCCGGCCAGTGGACGGACGACACGTCAATGGCGCTGTGCCTGGCGGCTAGCCTGCTGGAGCGCCGGGGCTTTGACGCCGCAGACCAGATGCAACGCTACGTGCGCTGGCAACTGGAGGGCTACATGTCCTCCACGGGCGATTGCTTTGACATAGGCAACACGGTCGCCGCCGCGCTGGCGCGGTTCAGGGCAAACGGCGAACCGTTCGCGGGTTCAACCGACCGCGGCAGCGCCGGCAATGGCTCGCTGATGCGGTTGGCGCCCGCGGCCATGTTCTACGCCGCGGACGCCGCCCTCGCCATCGAGCGCGCCGCGGAGAGTTCCCGCACCACGCACGGCGCGCCCCAGGCCGTGGACGCGTGCCGCTACTTCGGCGGGTTGCTGGCCGCCGCCCTCAACGGCGTGGACAAGCCAACGCTGCTTGCGCCCGGATACTGCCCCGTCGACGGCCTGTGGGAGCGCGAAGCGCTAGACCGGACGATTGCGGAGGTTGCGGCCGGATCGTTCGCGCGGCGGGAGCCGCCGGAGATCGTGGGCGCGGGTTACGTGGTGAGGTCACTGGAGGCGGCGCTGTGGGCGTTCAACAAGTCGCTGAGCTTCCGCGAGGGCGCGCTCCTTGCCGTCAACCTGGGCGATGACGCAGACACCACAGGCGCAATCTACGGCCAGATTGCGGGCGCATACTACGGCGCGGAGGCCATCCCGCCGGAGTGGCGCGCCAAGCTGGCAATGGCGGACACGATACTCTCGCTGGCGGACGCTCTGCACGAGGCGTCGGGAGTGTCAGGCTGACGGGCGGCAACACCCCGCCTCCCGCAGTCCATCCGGCTCAACACCAAAGGGAGAATACGCAATGAACGCCGATTCGCCCAGGAAGCCGAAACGAACGGCTGCCCAGCCGGCCGCACAGGGCGCGGAGGCCGGGCAGCCCGTGCTCCTTTCGGGCGGCAACCCCCGGATAGCCAAGGCGGACGGAGACGCCCCGGTGCAGGCATACATCGCGGCGATGCCGGGCTGGAAGAGCGACGTCGGCCGCAGCCTGGACGACCTCATCGTCCGTTCCGTGCCGGGCGTGCGCAAGGCCGTGCGGTGGAACTCGCCGTGGTACGGCGTCGAGGGCCAGGGCTGGTTCCTCAGCTATCACTGCTTCGACCGATACATCAAGGTGTGCTTTCTCTACGGCAAGTCACTGACTCCCATGCCCCCCGTCGACTCCAGGGACAAGGACGCTCGCTACTACCACGTCTACGAGGACGGCCGCATAAACGAGGAGCAATTCGGCGACTGGGTGAGGCAGGCGGCCGCTATTCCGGGTTGGCCCGGCTTCTGAGGCCGGCATCCGCATTGCCCCGCGCCGCCTCAAGCGCAGAGACATTTGCGCCACACGGCTGGCGGCCTCCAAAACCTCTCCTTCCTTGCAGAGGCTATTGGGAAACACCAGCTTCGTCTACTAGGAAGCGTCCTTCACCTGTCATTCTGAGCGGAGCAGAGCGGAGTCGAAGAATCCAAGACATCTGCCGGCTCCACCTCCCGCACTCGGAACCGAACGTGTCGCTGCGCTCGCAAGCTCGGCAATGCACTATCGTCTTGGATTCTTCGCTGCGCTCAGAATGACACAGGCGCTTGCGGCGGTCGGAGATTGCTCAAGGGTCTCGGGACAGAGGAAGGGATTTGCGGCTGCTCAGTGGTCTCAAATTGCAGGCGGCGATCGCAGGCTTCCGATGTCACCATTTTGAGACTGCGTTACGTTGCATTGTAGCGTGAATTGACCTAGAATAGGGCAAAAGCAGGTGTATGGGCCTGACACGGACTGGAGGTGAGTCTGATGAAGCGCGCTCACGTACGAATGGCCGCAGCCCTTGGGCTGATTCTTGCACTGGCGATCTCCTTTGCCGCGTGCGACACCAACGGGGACGGAGACGGAGAACCCGCAGAGGCGGAACCCTACAGGGTAGGAGTCATGGAGTCGGTCACAGGGCCGGGTGAGTCTTACGGGACGGTCATGGTGCAGGCCAGGCAGATGGCCGCGGACGAGATCAACGCAGCCGGCGGCGTGAACGGACGCCCGCTCCAGCTCATCATCGAGGACTCCAAGTGCGGCGCGGCGGACGCCATCACCGCATACAACAAACTGACGGACGTGGACGGAGTCAGGATCATACTTGGCACGTCTTGCAGCGGCGCAATGCTGGGCGCGGCCCCGCTCGCGGAGGGCGACGGCGTGGTCATGCTGTCCGCATCCGCAACCAACCCGGACATCGCAGAGGCGGGCGACTACATCTTCCGCACCGCCATCAACGACAACAACCTTGGCATAGACACCGGCAACACCATCTGGTCGGACGGACACCGCACCATAGCCACCATCAACGAACTGACCGACTACGCGGAGGGCGTGCGCCGAACGTCCGTGGAGCGGTTCGAGGCGCTGGGCGGCACGGTCAGCGCAGCGGAGTCGTACGCCTCTGACGTGACCGACTTCCGCAGCCAGCTCACCAAGCTCACGGAGTCCAACCCGGACGCAATCCACGTTGCGGCGCAGTCGGAGTTCACCGGCGGCACCATCGTCAAGCAGTTGCGTGAGCTGGGCTACAACGGCCCCATCTACGGCGAGAGCGTGGTTGCGGGCACGCAGGCGCTGGAGATCGCCGGGGCCGCCGCGGACGGCGTGAAGGCTATCATCCCCAGCCCGGACCTGGACACCGAGCGGGGCAAGGAGTTCCTCTCCACCTTCCGCTCGCGCTACGGCTTCATCACGCTGCCCTGGTTCCTGGGCTCCGCCTACGACGGCGTGTACATCGCCGCGGAGTGCCTGAAGCAGACCGAGGACGACCAGGACGCGAACGGCTTCCGTGACTGCCTGTACGACCTGACGTACAGCGGCGCAATCGGCGACGACTTCACCTTTGACGACAAGGGCGAGGTTGAGGGCCTGTCCAACGTGGTCGTGCAGGTGCTGCCCGTGGGTCAGAGGAACGACGACAACCAGGGCTTCGAGCTCCTGGGAGGCGCGCCCAGTGTCGAGTAGCTTCCGCCGCACAACAGGCTTGGGAGTCGGAATCCGCGCAGACGGAGAGTGAGTTGCGCCTGGGAAGCGGCCGCACTCTGCTGTCCGGCGATCGCCGGGGCAGGCTGCTGGCGGCGGCGCTGGTAGCGGCTGTCGTCCTGTACGTCGGCTGGAAGATCACGGAGTCGCCGAGCCAGGCGTTGCAGTTCGGCTTCAACGGCCTGTCGGTGGGAGCGGTGTACGCCCTCATGGCAATGGGCTTCACCATTGTCTACGGCACCGTCTGGTTCTTCGACCTCTACTACGGCGGCGCGGCTGCCATAGGCGCGTACGGCGTCTTCTACCTGCGCTCCAGAGACGCCGCGTCCGGGTTCCATCCGGTGGACACCACCGTCAATCTGCTGTTCGCGGCCGTGGTGGCGGGCGTGGTCGCCTGGGCGCTCTACGAGGCGTTGTACCATCGACTGCGGCGCAGCCACAGCAGGGAGACGCTGCTCGCCGCGGGAGGCGCGCTGGCCGCGGCCGCGGGCGTCTACGTGCTGGCCGTCCTGCACTTTGCGGAGCATCTCAACGTGCTGCTCAGCCCCGCGGTCGGGTTCGTGGCGGGAGCGGCGGCCGCCTGGCTGGTGTACAGGGCGCTGGCGCGGCTGGCCGCAGGCGCGTGGCGACGGCCGCTGCTGGCGGTTGCCGCGGCAGTGGGAATAGCGGTTGGCGCGTTCGCTGTCCTGTACCTGGTGGGCGCGCCCGGTTCGCGGCTGTACCTCAGCTGGGTTGTGTCGTGCCTGCTGGCCGGCGCCGTCGGGCTTGCGCTCTACCGCGGCCTGTACGCCTACATGAGGGAGCGCGCCCGGTCGCCTCTGGTCATGCTGGTAGCCACGCTGGGCATACTGCTTGCCATCTCGGCCGCCATAGTGCTGGTGTTCGACAGCGCGCCGCGCCCGCTGCCCGCCACGTTCGGCAGCGAGCCGTGGGAGATATGGGGCGGCTCCATCAAGGGGTTCAACTTCTTCACCCTTGGCGTGGCGCTGGTCGGCTTCCTGGCGCTGCTGTTCCTGCTGAACCGCACTTGGCTTGGGAGGTCGATACGCGCCATCGGAGACGACGAGGAGGTCTCGAAAGTCGTGGGAATCAACACGACCGTGGTGATCTCCATCGTGTTCTTCATCGGCGCGGTATTCGCGGCCACGGCGGGCGTGCTGAGCGGCCACGACACGGCGATTCAGCCGAGGATGGGACTGCTGCTTCTGCTCAAGGGGTGGATCGCGTCCGTGGTTGGCGGCGTCGGCAACCTGTACGGCGCGGCGATAGGCGGGCTTGCGTTGGGCATGGTGGAGCAGTTCGGGATATGGGATCTGGCCGGAGAGTGGCGGGACGTCATATCCTTTGGGCTGCTCATACTGTTCCTTTCGTTCTGGCCCAGGGGCCTGCTGCCGCGGAGGTAGCTCTGTGAACGCAGAAGCGGGAGGACGTTCGATAGCTGCGGCGGCCCGGCGGCGCCTGCGGGGGGGCGTGCGCGGCAACCTGGAGCTTTGGGCCAACCTGATCATTCTCACGTGGGCGGTGGCGTTCGCCGTGTGGCAGGGCATGGGATTCGCGATTGGCCTTGGCACGGTGTTCGCCATCTGGGCCATCCTGGCGGTAAGCCTCAACCTTGTGGTGGGCTACACGGGGCTGCTTTCGGTGGGCCACGTGGGCTTCTTCGGGATTGGCGCGTACTCGGTGGCAGTTCTCACCTCCACCGCGGACTACGACCTGCTTCGCACGGGGGCGGTGCCCACCTACGGCTGGAGCTTCTTCCAGGCGCTGCCGGTGGGAGTGGGCCTTGCGGGACTGGCGGCGCTTGCGGTGGGCGTGGTGTTCAACCGCTTCCGCGACGACATATTCGTGCTGGTCTCGTTCGGCTTTGCGATCATCGCCTACAACTCCTTCCTGAACCTCCGCGGCGTGACCCGCGGCGCGTTCGGCATCCACGAGGTGGCGAAGCCGCAGATAGGCCCGTGGGTGTTCGACGAGGAGGGCGAGTTCCTCGCGCTGTCGCTTGCGTGCCTGGCCGTGGTGACGCTGGCATCGTGGCTCATCGTGACCTCCTCCTTCGGGCGTGTGCTGACCACCATCCGCGAGGACGAGCGGGCGGCGGAGGTGTTCGGCTACCGCGTCACGCACTACAAGCTGGCGGTGTGGGTCATCTCGGCCATGATGGCTGCGCTCGCCGGCGCGCTGTTCGGCAGCTGGACGACGTTCGTGGATCCCAACTCGTTCGTGCTGCTGGAGTCGGTCTTGCTTGTGTGCATAGTGATACTTGGCGGGCTGGCGAGCATCTGGGGTTCGCTGCTGGGCGCGCTGGCGTTCGTCCTGCTTGAGGAGGGGCTGCGCTTCCTGCCGTTCCTGCCGCCGGAGCACGTGGGCCAGACCAGGCAGGTGACGCTGGGCGTGCTGCTGGTGCTTCTGATGCTGTTCAGGCCGCAGGGCCTGCTTGGGAGGTTCAAACTGTGAGCGAGATGACGAGCATCCCGCGAGAGGAGTACGCGCTGGAGACGCGGGGGGTGACCAAGCGTTTCGGCGGCGTGACCGCCGTGGACGACCTGTCAATCTACATCCCGCGGCAGGGCATGACGGGGATCATCGGGCCGAACGGCTCCGGCAAGTCCACGCTCATCAACCTGCTGAGCGGGATGCTGCCTCTGGACGGCGGCGCAATCGTGGTCGACGGCGTGGGCCTGAAGGAGATACGCGCTCACGAGATACCCGGCCTCGGCATCACGCGCACGTTCCAGGACGTGAGGCTGTTCGACCAGATAAGCGTATGGGACAACGTGATGGTGACGCTGACGGAACGCAGGCTGTTTCGGGCGATGCTGGAGCGCGCCGGAGCGCGTCACCGCGAGCGGGCGCGTGAAATCCTGGAGGCGGTGGGAATGTGGGAGAAGCGCGACTCCCTGGCGGAGGAGCTGTCCTACGGCCAGAGGAAGCTGCTGGAGATGGGCCGCGCCTTTGCGATGGACGTTCACACCTACCTGTTCGACGAGCCGTTTGCGGGCCTCTTTCCGCAGATGCTGGAGCGGGTCAAGACGCTGCTCAAGCGTATGCGCGAGGAGGGCCGCGCCATCATCTTCATCTCGCACAACATGGACCTGGTGCGCGAGCTGGCCGACCACCTGATTGTGCTGGACAGCGGCAAGCTGCTGGTGGAGGGAGAGGCGGACGAAGTGCTGTCCCGGCCGGAGGTCATAGAGGCGTACCTGGGCGTGTGAACGCCCGCGGCGCAGGACAAGGCGAACGACATGATGCCAACACAGATCCCGATAGGAGGCCCTCGCGCAACCCAAAATCCCTTCCCCCGTCTGCGGGGGAAGGTTAGGATGGGGGCAAAGCGTCCGCTCTGCCGATTCACCCCCATCTCAATCTTCCCCGTCAAAGGGGAAAGAGGTTTTGGCGTTCGCCATTGGGGTTATGAGAGAGTATTCGGATAACGAAAGCGGCGGGGTCGATTCGCCGCTGCTGTCGCTGGAGAACGTGTCCGTGCGGTACGGCGCGGTGACCGCGCTGGAGGACGCGTCGCTTGGCGTGCGCAAGGGCGAGGTGGTGGCGGTGATGGGCCCCAACGGCGCGGGCAAGTCCACCGTGCTCAAGGCGATTATGGGGCTTGCGCCCGTGGTGAATGGCCGGGTGTACTGGCGAGGCGACAGGCTGCCCGCGGCCACCCACGAAATCGTAAAGGAGGGACTGTCGTTCGTGCCTCAGGGCCGGCGCCTCTTCACCCATCTCACCATCGAGGAGAACCTGGAGATGGGCTGCCTGTTCGTGAAGGACAGGGCGGAGAGGGAGAGGCGCAAGGAGTCCGTCATGGAGCTTTTCCCAATCTTGCGCGAGAGGCGGCGCGACCCGGCCAGCCGTATGTCCGGCGGGCAGCAGCAGATGCTCGCGCTGGGCCGCGGCCTGATGGCCGCGCCGGAAGCGCTCCTGCTCGACGAGCCGACGCTTGGGCTGGCGCCGGTCATCGTGAAGGAAGTGTTCCGCATGGTGGAGGCCATCGCCGAGACGCTGGGCACCACCATCATGGTCGTGGAGCACAACATACGCGGCGTGCTGGACATTGTGGACAGGGCCTACGTGCTGGACGCCGGCCGCGTGGTGTTCAACGGCACGCCAGACGAGGTACGAGACACGGGCATCCTGACTGAGGTGTTTCTGGGCAAGGTGGAGGCGCAAATGGAGGAGGAGTTGGGCCTGCGAGAGGGGGATTGAGGGCGGACGAAAGTCCGCCGTCCGCCCGCTCACGCTGAGCTTGTCGAAGGATGGCCGGGCGTAGCCGCCTACATTTGTCATTGCTATGAAAGTAGGCGTGCCGGGCGGCATGCAAGACCAGTTGACCAGTCTCGCAGGCCAGCCACAATCGCGCAAGGTGTCGGCCGCCTACTTTCATCCCCTCACTTGACCTTGGCAAGGCCATAGTGATTTCGGGCGGAGCGTTAGCGGAGTCGAGAAACCTCGGGCAGCCGCGAACCGCAGCGACCCGCCCGCTGGATTGCGGCTGAGCCTGCCCCCGTATCGTGGTACGGGGCAGGCTCTGAGCGCAGCCGAATGGGCCGCAATGACGGTTGAGGCCCCCGCCTGCCCCCCTCTCACCGCGCGGACGGCCGGCGCGCGCGCCGGATGCTCGTGTCGGCGATGTAGCGCGAGAGGTTCAACGCCGTGTGAATCAGCCCCACGTGCGAGTACCCCTGCGGGAAGTTGCCAAGCTGCCGGTTGGAGATCGGGTCGAACATCTCCGCCAGCAGACCCAGGTGGTTGGCTCGCCGCGTGATGATCTCGTGGAAGTAGTCGAAGCCGCGGTCGGTCTGGCCCGTGTAGACCAGGTTGCCGATGAGCCAGAAGCTCAGCAGGGAGAACGCGCCCTCCGGCTGGCCGGAGAGGCCGTCGTCCGTCTCCTCCGGCAGGTATCGCCAGACCAGGGGGCCGTCGGTCAGCTCCCGCTCCACGGCGTCCAGGTTCAGACGAAGGCGAGGGTCGTCCCGCCGCAGCAGGCCAAGGAACGGGATGACAAGGTTGGAGGCGTCCAGCGCCTCCGCGTCGTATCGCTGGCGGAACGCCTGCTTGTCGTGGCTCCAGCCGGAGTCCAGGATCTCGCGCGAGATGCGGCGAGCCGTGTTCGTCCAGCGGCGCGCGCGCCGTTCGTCCCCCAGGCTTGCGGCGATATAGGCGGCGCGATCCAGCGCCACCCAGCACATCACCTTGGAGTACACGAAGTGCTTCTGTTCGCCGCGCACCTCCCAGATGCCTCGATCCCTGCGCTGCCAGTTTGCCATGACGGTCTCCGCCAGCGACTGCACCAGCTCCCACGCCTGCGGCGGCACGTGGCCTTCCAGCAGCAGCAGCGAGTGAATGGAGATGATGACCTCGCCGAACACGTCAAGCTGAAGGTGGCGCGCCGCCCCGTTGCCGATGCGCACGGGGCGCGAGTCCTCGTAGCCCGCAAGGTGGTCCAGCGTCTGCTCCTTGAGGGACGACCCATGGCTGATGCCGTACACAATCGCCGTGTTGCCTTCCGCAAGCCTGCACTGCTCCAGCAGCCAATGGATGTAGCGGTCGGCGCCGTAGTAGTCGCCCAGGCGGTAGAGGATGTCCACGGTGAAAGCGGAGTCGCGCAGCCACGCAAAGCGATAGTCCCAGTTGCGCGTGCCCCCGATGGTCTCCGGCAGGCTGGTGGTGGGCGCGGCGACAATCGCCCCCGTGCGCCGGTACATCATCAGGTGGAGCACCAGGAAAGACCGGACGATGGCGTCCCGCCAGAGGCCCTGGTAGTCCATTGTGGCTACCAGCTCCTGCCAATAGTG